>NZ_MDJD01000054.1 GCF_001747085.1 Flavivirga aquatica | reverse complement strand
GACATCTTGTGAGTGAGAAATATTGTTATCTTAGCAAGGTCGAAAGACATACGTTCTTTAATAAAATTTTGAAAATAAGGCTTTAGGGAAAATCGGTCGACTGCTTCAAAAAAAGCGTAAGATTAGTTTTCATTTGGTCAACTCTTACCTAATAGACATGGAAGCTCTGACTCTTACAGATATGGTTTCCAAGGACAGGAAGTGGATAATGAGATTAAGGGAGAAGGGAATTCTGTAAACTTCAAATATAGGATGCACGACCCTAGGATAGGTAGGTTTTTTGCAGAAGACCCATTAAAAGCTAGTTTTCCATGGAATAGTCCTTACTCTTTTGCAGAGAACAGAGTTATAGATGCGATAGAACTGGAAGGTTTAGAGCAATTGCATTATACGCTTACTCTCAACGAAGATGGAAGTCCTAATTTAACTCTAACTTCTGCAGAAAATGATTGGATAGATAGAAATCTTCAAACAGAATCTATACACATTAATTATAAAGGTGCAGAGTGGGCTTTTTATGAAAAAGCAGGTGTTGTTTTTCCAGAAGGTATGTCAGAAGTCAATTACTCTGTAGGAAGTCCACATGGAAGTTTTGAAGGGATGTATGATTTTATCATTAACCCTGAATACTTCCATCAAATGAGAGCTGCTGAACTTCAACAATTTGGAGAAACGCTTAATCAAAGACTTATTGGATCTGCTGCAATGGGTATTGCATTAAATGCTACTGGTTTTGGAGAAAGATATGCCATGACAAGAATTAGGCGTTCAAGAGTAGGTTCTTCTCCAAAATCTAAAACTCAAAAGCAAGCTACAAGTAATCTTAATAAGAGAAAATTCTATAAGAAAGACAATGATACAGAATTTGAAGCATCAAATGGATTAAGCGGTAG
The DNA here is from genome assembly GCF_001747085.1 of Flavivirga aquatica. GTDB lineage: Bacteria > Bacteroidota > Bacteroidia > Flavobacteriales > Flavobacteriaceae > Algibacter_C > Algibacter_C aquatica. The sequence continues at coordinate 1,240,110 of NZ_MDJD01000054.1, read as the reverse complement.
GGTTTATAGAAAAGATGATACTTTTGATGCTGACTATGTGTCTTTAGATGGTAGAACAAATTTGAAAAGAATGGAAGATGGAGATTCACCTGTAGTAATGCACAAAGACGGTAAAGAGTATAAGGTAGATATACATCATATGATTCAGCACAGAAATGGTCCATTTGCAGAGGTAGATGGTAAATTTCATAAAGACAATCATGGAACATTACATATATGGACTGGTGGTGCTGGAAATAAAAAACCACAAGATTTCCAATTTAGTAGATCTGAATTTAACAAGTTTAAAAAAGAATACTGGCAAAATAGAGCATCTCAAATTCAACAATCAAAATCTAATAATAACGGAGGATAATGAATAGTATAAAAGAGTTTATAAAAAATATAGAAACAGGGATTGAAGGAACAAAGTCGAATGGAAAAATTAATACTTCTACTGTTAACTTAATTGAAACAGAATTAGGAGTGAAATTGCCAGAAGTTTATAAACATTTTTTACATGAATTTGGTTCTGGGAAAATAGGATTTATTGATTTTTTAGGTGCTAAACCCAATTTAGATATTTATTTAAAAACTCCAGTTAACATTATATATGTAAATAAAGATTTAAGAGAAGGAGGGTTAAATAATAATTTGATTGTTATATCAGATTCTGGTGATCAAGAGTATTTTGTTTTAGATTGTTCTAAAAACAGCACAACTTATGGTAGTATTTATGTTTGGAATCCCTCTTTAAGTGATGAACCCATAGGAGAACTTGAATATATAAGTAATGATTTGTTGGAGTTTTTAAGAAAAGCTCTTAATGAGCAATTATAGTTAATCCCCGCTACCGCTAGTCTGTGACTAGTGGCGGTAAGAGTAAGTAAAGTAAATAATAACATCAATGATACCCCGTTAGGGTAACACGTGTCGTTACTGCTAGGTTGTATCTAGTAGCATTAAAGATTGGTAGATAAGAGTAATAAATAAAAAAGAGAAAGCTTTTACAGAGATGTAGAGGCTTTTTTTATGAGTAAGCTTTTTTAGCTTTAGTATCTCTAATCATAGTATCAATAAGTCTAAATAAAACATTTTGAGTTTCCTTATCTAAATCAAGAATATCTTGTAAACGTTGTACCGTTTTTTTATCAAAGGAAGCGTTGACCCCCGGCTAGCGCTCGTTTGTAACGAGTGCCGTCAAAGCTAAGAATAACAAAAAGCTATGCTATAAAGCGTAGCTTTTTGTATTTTGGTAGGATGAGCAGAAAATACAAGTTCCATAACAAGGGCGGTCTGTACTTTGTAAGTTTTGCAACGGTTTATTGGTTGGATGTATTTACGCGGCAATTGTATTTTAATGTATTGGCAGAGAGTGTAAACTATTGCAGGAAAGAAAAAGGCATGGAGCTGTACTGTTATTGTTTTATGCCCAGTCATGTACCCCGGCTAGCGCTAGTTTGTAACTAGTGCCGTACCGAGTAAATAATAGAATAATAGAATAAAAAACAGAAAGCTTTTACAGAGATGTAAAGGCTTTTTTATTTACTTAATTTTTGTGTAAGGTCGGCTTTAAGCACAAAAGCAGAGAGGAAATCTTTAACGGTTTCCTTTTGTTTTTTGGAGAGTTTTTGAGCCTTGTTAAATAATGTAAGCAAATCTATATCCTCTATGGTGTCCTGTGCTATGTTCTCGCCGTGAACCAATCTATCCAAAGAAATCTCCAATACTTCCGCCATACGTTTGGCAACTTCTAAAGAAGGAATCGAAAGGTTACGCTCATATTTAGAAAGATTAGTAACGTGAACACCAATTTTACCTGCAAAAGCTTCCTGCGAAAAACCCTTTTCACTACGCAGACTTTTTAATATAGAACCGAAATCACTCATAGTCTTTAAACTTGTTAACAAGACAAATAATGTCTAAATGCTGTACAAATCTACAAATAGAACAGCAAATAATACTATTGTTGTGAATAAATAAAATCAAATAAGATTAGTTAAATAAATCAAATTCGCTATGTTTGTAAGTGAAAACGATTAGTAAAAACTTATGAACAATCTCGATACTCAAAACCCAAACAACTACTGTTATAAAACAAAAGACATAGAGTTGCACGTATTGGGCGGTTTACAGTTAAACAAATTGGAGAGCTTGCGAGTAACATTAAGTATTGAAAAGCTAACCAAGACCAAAGCCGTATTAAATATTTTAAGACAAAGCATCGATTTATATAACGATAACCAAGTAGAAAAGTTAGTTAGAAAATGTGCAGAACGCTTAGAAATAGGCACTAGTGTTATTAGGAAAACATTACAAGAACTAACCAAAGCTTTAGAAAGTCATAGATTTTTATTGAACGATAAACAAAACGAGTTACAAAAGCCATTTAGTAAACACCTAACAAAACTAGAAGAACAAGAAGCGATTAAATTTTTGCAGTCTAAAAACCTACTAGAAAAAACAAATGAGCTAATTGGTAAAAGTGGAGTTATTGGCGAAGTCGATAACAGACTATTAATGTACTTGATTTTTACATCAAGAAAAACAAACAACCCATTGCACTGTATAAGTTTAGGAAGTAGTGGCGTTGGCAAGACACATCTGCAAAGCAAGGTATCGGAACTGATACCCGAAGAAGACAAAGTAGAAATAACGGTATTATCTGCAAACGCCTTTTATTACTTCAACCGAACCGAATTACAACACAAATTAATATTAATCGAGGATTTAGATGGTGCAGAATCTGTACTCTATCCACTTCGCGAACTACAATCCAAAAAGCGCATTACAAAAACCATACACTTAACAGTAGAAGGTCCTGTAAGTGTTGCAGGCTGTACCACACAAGAAAGTATTTACGAAGATAACTCAAACCGAAGCTTCCTTTTATATATCGATGAAAGCGAGGAACAAGACAGCAGAATAATGCAGTATCAACGCTTTTTAAGTGCTGGAAAATTGAATGAACAAGAACAGATTGAAGCTAAAGAATTATTGCAAAACGTACAACGGATTTTAAAGCCAATAAAAGTAATCAATCCTTATGCAGAATATTTAGAACTGCCACAATCCGTATTTAAACCACGTAGAACCAATAGCCATTATTTACAGTTTATAGAAGCCATCACATTTTACAAACAACAGCAAAGAGAGAAACAGTATAATGAGGAAACAGGAGAAGAATATATAGAAACTCGAATCGAAGATATACAAGAAGCCAACGAACTGATTACAGAAGTTTTATTGCGAAAAAGCGACACAATCACAGGAGCAACACGAAACCATCTTGAAAGGCTTAAAGCTTACTTGACAGAACAAAGCCAAACCACATTTACAAATGCTGAAATCCGCAGAAACCTACGAGTAAAAGAAACCACTTTAAGACGTTACAACAAACAATTATTGGCAGAAGATTATATACGAAAAATAAAAGGCAAAAAAGGACAGCTCTACCATTATGAAATCGTTGATATTGATGAATATACTAACCTAAAGGAGCAGATAAATATAGCTTTAGAGAATTGTTTAACAAGTATCGACCTCGCCACATCGCCAGAAGTTCGCTATCATGAAAATGGCGAAGTTAAAATATAGGAAACCAGTTAGTTAATCCAAGTTCGCCATACAAACCCAAAAAAGGTCAAGTGATGAAAAATTTATCCATAAAAAACCATAGTTATAAAGAGCTGTTAATCGCCTTTAAGGCGTGGTTGGATATATTGGGTTATGCAGAAACAACGGTTTACAACTTACCCATACACTTACGAGAGTTCTTTAATTACTTGGAAAGTAAAGACATCAATCAAATCAATCATATAACCACCCAAACCGTAATAGATTACTACAAACATTTAAAAGAACGCCCTAATCAACGGAGAACAGGAGCATTAAGCAAAGGGCATCTAAACAAGCACCAGCAAGCATTGTACAAGTTTAGGGAATACCTAAAACAGCACAATCATAAAGGGATTAACATACACCTAAAACACGAGGAGAAAAACGATAAGGACAGCTTAAATGTATTGACACAATCGGAAATAAAGGAACTCTTTGAAGCTACCAATGACAGTAATCCAGACCATAAAATACGTTACAGGGACAAAGCCATATTAGTATGCTGTTACAGTTGTGGGCTGCGGCGAAATGAAATAGTACACCTCAATACAAGCGACATCCTTTTTGATAAACAACGCTTGTTTGTACGACAGGGCAAGAACTATAAAGAACGCTTTGTGCCACTTAACAGGCACAGCTTGGATATATTGGAAACCTATATCTATGATTATAGAACACAGTTTTACAATTACAAAAAAACCGAAAGTCTGTTTATTAATTACAGAGGAGGCAGATTACTAGGAATGAGTTTTGCAAACCGCTTAAAGGCGATAATTAAAGCAACCAAAAATCCAAATCTACAAGAACGCAACATCACATTACACAGTCTACGCCATAGCATTGCAACCCATTTACTCGAACAAGGTGCAGACATAGAGCAGATAAGTAAATTTTTAGGGCATACCTCATTAGAAAGCACACAGATTTATACACATTTCTTGGCAATGCCAAGTGATGTTAAATTTACAAATAAACCACCACAAAAATGGAACAAAAGAAAATGATTGCCTGCGGTGGCTCACCGCCGTACGAGGATTATTTAGAGAAAAACGGTTACAACGACAAGAGTATAGCCACCTATCAAAGAAGCGTAACAAGGTTTAACGATTGGTGCGAAAGCTATGGAACACATGCAGAAACCATAGATTACAAAACGTTTTTGCAATACATAGCGTATTTACGAGCATCACAGCTAAAACCAAGAACCCTGCAAACCTATATAGGTAATCTAAAAATCTATTTTAATTACCTCACAGAAGAAAACCACAGAGAAAAGAACGATATAAAAGACCTGAATATAAAAGGAGTAAAACGTCATATTATACACAACATTTTAGAGTTCGAGGAACTGGAAGATTTATATTATAGTTATCCAATCAATAAAGGCAAGGAAATAGCAAGAAAGCGAAATAAAATCATCATTGGACTGCTCGTTTATCAAGGTTTAAATACAAGGGATTTACAATTATTGGAAGTGGAAAACATACAGCTTTACAAAGGTAAAATCACAGTTCCAGGAACAAGAAAAAGTAACACAAGGGATATTGAACTCAAACCGTTCCAACTCATGGAATTTATGGAATACATTAACGAAGTTAGGCCAAGGATTTTAAAAGAAACCAATAAAGTAACCGAACAATTATTACTACCAATAGGAAGGAGTTACAAGCTTCATAATACGATACATAAATTAGCTAAAGAACTAAAGTAAATCAATAACAGTTTTACCGATGTAAAACAAATAAGAACAAGTGTTATCATCCACTGGCTCAAACAAAACGGACTGCGAAAAGCCCAATATCTGACAGGACATAAATATATAAGTTCAACCGAACGCTACCAACAAGACGATTTAGAAAGTCTGCATGAAACCATAAACAACTTCCACCCCTTACGATAAAAAAATATGAGAGATGAAAATAAAGAATAACAGTCCATAGAAATATAAAAGATAATATTACTTTTATTCCTTAAACATTACCACTTTTAAGTTACAATTAAAGTTACGCCCTGTATGGCTTGAGTTAGGAAACAATCTCAGTGCACGGTAATGTGCATAGGAAGCCTAAGCAGGGTTTTTAATCCTAAAACATTACCAAAATGACATCACATGAATTTAAGACAAGGTATCTACATACCTTGCAAACAGACCCCAAAACAAAACAGAATTATATAAAACTACCTATTACTGATTTAAGTGAACTTATCTATATGCAAGAATCATTATTAGAAAACATAGTGCTGTTAACCCAATTAGAAAAAAGACATTATAAAAGTGAACAGCTGCAAAGTGCTATTTATTGGCTGTGTAAAATACTTTTAATCAGTTACCCAAATACAGAACTTGATGGGCTATCAGAATGGTTAAAACCTTGATGAAAAGTAAACTTGGTATCACAAATTGTGATACCAAGTTGTTATTTTTGTTAAATATTAAGACTTAAAAACAATAAAAAACATTAAATTACCTTTGTAATATAAAAGAAGAATTATGGTAACGACATTAAGACAAGGTGCTACTAAAAAAAGCATCAGAAGTATATTAGAGAACTTAGCAAAAGAGTTAAAGCCTAAAGGCGTTGACGTATATAAATATGTTGGAAAAATCAGCTTAAAAAAAGATGCTTTAAACATACAAAGAGAGCTTCGTAATGAATGGGAATAAGCTGTTTTTAGACACCAATATTATTCTCTATTTATTAAATGGAGATGAAACACTAGCCGAATTATTAAACGGAAAGCAATTATATATTTCTGTGATTACAGAACTGGAATTGTTGGCCTATAAAGGCATTACAGTCAAAGAAGAAAAAGTTATCAATGAATTTGTATCACAATGCAAAACCATAACGATAAATAGTGCAGTAAAACAAGAAACCATAAGAATTAGAAAAACATATAATACAAAGCTTCCAGATAGTATTATTATTGCAACAGCATTGTATTTAGATTTTCCATTGATTACTTCGGATATTGAGTTTAAAAAAGTAGACGAATTAGCACTTGTTCTTTATGAGAAGAAATAAACGCCACCCCTCGCCACCGCATTGCAATTTTTGTCTACCCCAGCTATTGCAGCACATTACAAGTTGTTCGTGCCTCACAATTGCAAAGAGCTGCATCCATCGCTAAAAAGCCAAAAACCGCCCCAAGCAACGTTACATAATAGAAGTTATAATACTTCCCTTTTGGTTGCCTTCGGCGTGTTATTATTGTTGCGGGCGATAGTTATAACTGCTATTATGTAAAATTGCCGACATACCAACCGCACAAACCCGAACTAAATAAGAAACTTCAGAGCTAACAAGCTGAACGCACTATCGTTTGTCACATTTTAAAAAGCTGAAGATTGATTTAGGTTGTTTCTTAATCCTGAAATTATAGACCTGTAAATCTTCATCTTTTTAAAACGTTTGATGCTTCTGCAAGCGTTCCGATAAAGGAATAATCTACGAAGTGGTTTTATGCGGTTGGGATTGTTCATTTATTGGAATGGAACAACTGAAAGGCGTTAGTATTCACAAACTTTTACAATCAAAACTAAAAACATCAATCGAAGTTCAAAAGTGAGCGTCTGAAGTCAGGCGAATGGGAGTATTTTACATAATTTACATTATAACGACAGTTTTTAAACAACAAAAAATAATCCGTTAAAAACTGTGCGGAGCGAACTTATAATGCTAATTATGTAACATACCGAGGAAAAGGGAGCAGTAGCAAGACAGAGGTTTTTGAGAAACGAAAAAACTGGGTTGCTACTGCGAGGATTTAATGTTAAAAACCTATATTTACAAGGTCGAGAGACATACGTTCTTTTATAAAATTTTGATAAAGTGCTTTAGAGAAAATGGTAAAAGCGTTCTAAAAATCCGTTAGAGTCGTATAGATATGGTTTCCAAGGGCAGGAAAAAGATGATGAGATTAAGGGAGAAGGGAATTCTGTAAACTACAAGTATAGAATGCATGACCCTAGGGTAGGAAGATTTTTCGCTGTAGACCCTTTAGCACCTGAATATCCGCATAACTCACCATATGCTTTTAGCGAGAATAGAGTAATAGATCGAATAGAAAGGGAAGGATTAGAAAGTTCTTTCTATATGTTGGGTATGAAAGAAATTGATGGAGGTAATTATTTTCAATTAGTTGAAGTCCATCAGGTTGGTCAAGGAATGGAATCTGTTGTAGGTAAAAAAATTGGAGGTGGTATACAAGGAAAAAATTATGTAAAAGGTTCTGATGGACATTGGCATGTATTACCAGATAAGATTTTAAATCAAAGTACGGATAAGTTAGGAGCTAATGTAGAAGAAGTATTTAATATACTCAATCAAGGAGATATAGCCGATTCCGAAGCAGAAATGGGAGGAGCCCTAAAAGTTATGGAAGAACTTGGAGGTAAATTAGAGATGGCTATGGGAGTCTTCTTCTTGTATGATGGTTTTAGAAATATAGCTAAAAATGGAAAAAAGATTCTTGGTAATGCTAAAAGGAAAAAACCTAAAATTATAATTGGTATTGCTGATGAGCAAATACCTAAAGTCACTTCAGCAGATATTAAATTAAAAAACGTAATGGAAGGAAGTGATTATAACCTTGTATCTTATAAGAATACAAGTTTAGGTGATATTGATGTTGATGGTTTTGATTTAGTTTTGGATATTACTGTTCCGAAGGACTTAAGAAGAAAAGGAGTTTTATCGGCAGTTATGAAAGCTAGTGTAGACAAATATAATCCAACCCGAATTATAGGGACTTGGAAACGCAATTTTAACGGAAAACCGTCAACAAATTATACTAGTTTTATGAAAAACAGAAAAACTATGAGCACAACAAATGCTGCATTAAACACACCAACAGGAAGAGCAGCCCAGAAAGCAGGTTATGGAGGAACGCCAATAGTTGATGAATCCGCAGACGGTATAATTAATGTTATTTTCACCCCATCAAAGCAATAACTTCATACTATGGATGTAATCTCAATTAATTGTTCCTTTTCTAGGTATCTTTATGATAAGGTAGAAAAAATAGCATCTCTAAATAAGTATGATATAGTTTTTTTTCCTGATTTAATGAAAAACGAAATTTCTAAAGAAACATCAATAGGCTTATCTATGAACAATAGCTTAGGGAAAGGGGAATTGTTAAAAAATGAAGATATTAATAGTTTGATTACTAATGAAATTTTAGCCTTAAAATCACGTAAAATTATCATTATGGGATATCCAAAAACTAAAACACAATTTGAATTGTTAAACGAAATTCTTAATAATAAGTATGATAATATTAGGTTCACAGGAATTTTTTCTGCTACTGATAAAAGAAAAGAAAACATCGAACAAGATAAAATCTTAAAAGAATGTTTTAGAGAAAAAGGAAGATATATAGAATTATCAAATTTTGATGATTTTCTAGGAGACTTTATAAAATAGTTAAATCTCCCCCCGCTAGGTTACCACGTGTCGCTACTGCTAGGTTGTACCTAGTAGCGTTAAAGATTGGCAGATAGGAGTAATAAAAAAGAGAAAGCTTTTACAGAGATGTAGAGGCTTTTTTTAGTTTTAAGAAGAGAAAGCTTGTTTAGTTTTAAAATCTCTTAAAAAAGCATCAAGAGTAAGTAATAAAGCTTCTTTTTCTTTATTAGGTAGGTTGTTTATTTCATTAAGACGTTTAAGCATTAAAGGATCTTGTAAAGCATTATTATCTTTAGTCTCTCCAAGTAAATAACCAACAGTTGTATTTAATGTGTTAGCAATTTTAACAACAACATCTATAGAAGGTTTAACTTCATCACGTTCGTACTTACCGATAATAGAATGATGAGCTTCAATAAGTTTAGCTAATTCATTTTGAGAAATTTTTTTGACTTCTCTACATTCACGTAATTTTTTACCGAAACTCTGCATTGTAACTAATATTTGGTATGTAATAAGGGTTTATTCACTTAAACGGCAAATATATTGCTAATAAATTATATAATAAAATCAAATATTATTTTGATAAATAATAATATTTTATAGATTTGTACCAAATATTAGCAGGTTTACAAATTATGAACAATCTCGACACTCAAAACCCAAACAACTACATCTATAAAACCAAAGCCATAGAATTAGACATTTTAGGAGGTTTACAGTTAAGTAAATTAGAAAGTTTACGAGTAACATTAAGTATAGAAAAGTTAACCAAAACCAAAGCTGTATTAAATATATTAAGACAAAGTATCGATTTATACAATGATAACCAAGTAGAAAAGTTAGTACGCAAATGTGCAGAACGTTTAGAAATAGGAACAAGTGTTATTAGAAAAACATTACAAGAACTAACCAAAGAATTAGAGAACTATCGTTTTTTACTAACTTCAAAACAAGCAGAATTACAAAAACCATTTAGTAAGACACTCACGGCAAAAGAAGAAAAAGAAGCGATCCAATTTTTACAAAGCAACAACCTATTAGAAAAGACCAACGAATTAATCGGTAAATCTGGAGTAATAGGGGAAGTTGATAATAGAATCTTAATGTACTTAATATTTACATCAAGAAAAACAAAGAATCCTTTACATTGCATCAGTTTAGGAAGTTCGGGTGTTGGAAAAACCTATTTACAATCTAAAGTATCAGAACTCATACCCGAAGAAGATAAAGTAGAAATCACGGTATTATCTGCCAATGCCTTTTATTACTTCAATAGAACCGAACTACAACATAAATTAATATTGATAGAAGATTTAGACGGGGCAGAATCTGTACTCTATCCACTTCGCGAATTACAATCTAAAAAGCGCATTACAAAAACAGTAGTTCACAAAGACCGAAAAGGAAATACAAAAACCATCCATCTAACGGTTGAAGGTCCTGTAAGTGTTGCAGGTTGTACCACACAAGAAAGTGTTTACGAAGATAACTCAAATAGAAGCTTCCTTTTGTACATCGATGAAAGTGCAGAACAAGATATTAGAATAATGCAATACCAACGTTTTTTAAGTGCTGGAAAACTCAACGAACAAGAACAAATAGAAGCCAAAGAAATATTACAAAATGTTCAAAGGATATTAAAACCAATCAAAGTAATCAATCCTTATGCAGAATATTTAGAATTACCACAATCTGTATTTAAACCACGAAGAACCAACAGCCACTATTTACAATTTATAGAAGCGATTACATTTTACAAACAATACCAACGAGAGCGTAAATATGACGAGCAAACAGGCGAAGAATACATAGAAACTGAAATCGAAGATATACAAGAAGCAAACGAACTCATAACAGTAGTTTTACTACGTAAAAGTGACACAATCACAGGAGCTTGCAGAAATCATTTAGAAAGCCTTAAAAACTACTTGAAAGTAAATAATCAAACCACATTTACAAATGCAGAAATACGCAGACGATTACGAGTAAAACAAACCACTTTACAACGCTATAATAAACAACTTTTAGAAGAAGGTTACATTAAGAAAATCAAGGGTAAAAAAGGACAAACCTATCATTTTGAGATTATCAATATTAATGAATATCAAGAACTTAAAACACAGATAAACAAAGCGTTACAAAACTGTTTAGCGAGTATCAACTTAACCGCATAACCACTACTTAACCACTATTAAAATGGTTAAGTTAATAATAAGATTATCAGTTGTTTAAGTTAACCTAACCACAAGAACCCGAAAAACACATACCTAATGAAAAATCTAAATCTAAATAATCACAGTTATAAAGTCCTATTACAAGATTTTAGACAATGGTTAGATATTTTAGGATATGCAGAAACAACGGTTTACAGGTTACCAATCCATTTACAAGAGTTCTTTAATTATCTGGAAAGTGTCAATATAAATCAACTAAATCATATACAAACTAACCACGTAACAGATTACTATAAATACTTAAAATCCAGACCAAACCAAAGACGAGAAGGTGGAATAAGCAAAGGACATTTAAACAAACATCAGCAAGCATTATATAAGTTTAGAGAATACTTAAAAGCACATAATCACAAAGGCATTAATATTCATTTAAAGCGAGAAGAACGAAAAGAAAAGGACAGTTTAAATGTATTATCGCAAGAAGAAATCAAACAACTTTTTGAAGCTACAAGTTACAGTAATCAAGATGATAAAATACGATACAGAGACAAAGCTATTTTAGTGTGCTGTTATAGTTGTGGATTACGAAGAAATGAATTAATACACTTGGATGTAAGCGACATAATTTTTGACAAACAACGCTTATTTGTTAGTAAAGGAAAGAACTATAAAGAACGATTTGTTCCACTAAATAATCACAGTTTACGAATACTGGAAGAATATATTTACGATTGGCGAACAGAGTTCTATAAATACAAGGAAACAGAAGCTTTATTTATTAATTACAGAGGTGGCAGATTGAGAGGAATGAGCTTTGCAAATCGTCTGAAAGCCATTATAAAATCAACAGAAAACAAAGATTTACAAAGTAGAAATATTACACTTCACAGCTTGCGACACAGTATTGCTACGCATTTACTAGAAAAAGGCGCAGACATTGAGCAAATCAGTACTTTTTTAGGACACGCATCATTAGAATCTACACAAATTTACACACACTTTTTAGAACTCACAGGCGATGAACACATACGAACATTATTTAGAGAAAAACGGTTACAACAGCAAGACTATCACAACATACCAAAGAAGCGTTACTAGATTTAATAAATGGTGTGAAAAGTACGGAATAACAGCCGAAACTATTGATTACAAAACCTTTTTAAAATACATTGAACATCTACGAAAAGGGAAATTAAAAGCAAGAACCTTAAAAACCTATGTTGGTAATCTTAAAATTTACTTTGATTATTTGGTAGAAGAAAATTACAGACAGCAGAATATCATTAAAGAACTGAATATAAAAGGCGTTAAAAAATCCATCATAAATAACTTTTTAGAGTTCGAAGAACTAGAAGATTTATATTACAGTTACCCAACAAATAAAGGTAAAGAAATAGCAAGAAAGCGTAATAAAATAATTATTGGTTTACTCGTTTATCAAGGCTTGAATACAAGAGACTTACAATTATTAGAAGTAGAAAACATACAACTCTACAAAGGTAAAATAGAAGTGCCAGGAACTAAAAAAAGTAAAACACGAGAAATCGAATTAAAACCGTTCCAATTAATGGAGTTTATGGAATACATTAACGAAGTTAGGCCAAAGATTTTACGAGAAACAAACAAAGCAACAGAACAACTATTATTACCAATCGGAAAGAGTTTTAAACTTCATAATACTATTGGCAAACTAGCTAAAGAACTAAAAGAAATCAACAACAGTTTTACAGATGTGAAACAGATTAGAACAAGTGTAATCATTAGTTGGTTGAAAATCCACGGACTGCGAAGAACTCAATATTTAGCAGGACATAAATACATTAGTTCTACGGAAAGATATGTACAAGACGATTTAGAAAGTCTGCACGAAACAGTAAACAACTTCCATCCATTTAGCTAAAAAGTCCCCACAAAACAAAAGCCAGTTTATTGCCGAAAAAGGCAAAAAATCTCTGTCTTTTGTTTTGTTCCGCGCGCCACACTTCTGCATTTTATTGGCTTGCCAAAAGCGCTCACACAGCACATTACTTTTTTAAGAAAATTAGTCAATTATTAGAAATAGGAAATCTTAAAAAAGTAAAGAGCTGTTCCCACCGCCGAAAGCCAAAAAATGCCCCAAGCTATGTTACATAATAGTAGTTATAAGTTCGCTTCGCACAATTTTTAGGCGTTTATATTTAGAAAGATAAAAAATCGTCGTTATAACTGCTATTATGTAAAATATCCGCTCTTCCAACGCTGAATCCAGCCACTTCTGCCCACGCACTAGGAAACGATAATTATTTTGCTCAATCGTCGCAAAACCTCTAGCATTTTTAAAAGCTGAAGATTGCCTTTGCGCTTGAAAATCCACCGCCTAAATCTTCATCTTTTAAAAACGTTTTTACTCTTGCGGAAATGACTTTACGTTTTAAAAGTTGATGTAACAGAGGTTGCAAATGCGGTTGGGTTGCATCAGCTTTTAAAATGAAACAACTGAAAGGCGTTAGTAACCACAAACGAGCTAAAAAAGCGTTGGCAGAAAGGCGAATGGGAGTATTTTACATAAAACTGGTTATAACTACAAGTGGCGAAGCGTCGGACTTTTTAGGGAATGTATTATAACCCGTTTTATGTAACATACCGAGGACAGGAAGCAGGCGAAACACAGAGGTTTTTGAGGAACGAAAATACTGGGTTTTGTCTGCGCGGATATCTTCCGAGTGAGAAATATTGTTATCTTTACGAAGCTGAAAGGCAATACGTTCTTTAAAATTTTTGAATAGCTTTTTAGGTAAGGTATGCGCAGAAAAAAGTGATTTTTTGCTAAAAAACGCATTAACTTCTTTCCTTTTGGTATGCTGCTGCCTAATCGTAATGGTAGTAGTGAGGGACCAAGTTCTTACAGGTATGGCTTCCAAGGGCAGGAAATGGATAATGAAATTAAAGGCGAAGGGAATAGCTTGAATTACAATTATAGGATGCATGACCCACGGGTGGGGAGGTTCTTTGCGGTTGACCCGTTAACATCAATGTATGCTTTTTATTCTCCATATTCCTTTAGTGGAAATAGGGTTGTAGATATGATTGAACTTGAAGGTTTGGAACCTACTCCAGTAGCAAAAGGTTCTCGCTATTATATAAACAAATTACCTTTAAATCCTGTTGAAGGACAGTCAGTTAAGAAGTCAACAAGTCGTGGTGGTTATTCTCTTAAATATCATAATGGAGGCTTTTTTACTTCTCCAGGTTGGTATACTCGTTTAGATTATAATTTTTTAACAAAAAAAGGTGCTTCCCATCCATCAGCCTCACTTAATTCAAAATGGAAAGTTGGAACCCCTGACTGGGGAGGAGATGGTGATTTATCAACAAGTGCAGGTGTTTTTTCGACAAATGTGCATTTGGGTAAAAATGTAGACGGCAATTTAAGAAATGCATATCGTCATGTTCTTTGGCAAGCGTCAATAGCTTATGAAATAAGTTCTAAAGAAGCGGAGTTGATAGGATATACTCATGAGAGCAACCCTAATGCTGATTTATTATTAGGAGAAAATGTTTATACAACAGAATTTAAAAATTTGTTTCAGGCTGATGAAGTTATTGATTTATTAAATAATAGATTAGGTAGAAAGATTTCAGATAAATTAAAACAAAAGCAAAATAACCTTAATAGAAAAGAATTGGCATTAAGAGTGTTAGAAGAATTTCATAAGGAAGGCTTTTATACAGCAAAGAAAACAGAAAATGGGTATACTATTGAATTAACAAAATTAACTGATGAGTAATATAAAAAAGCAAAAGCAAATTTAGATAAAACAGATTTAAATGGATTCAATGAAAAAGATAAAGGGCTTTATACCCCTCCAGAAAAGACTAATTAATTTTATTGTATTAATATTTGTTTTTTTTTATGAATTCCTGTATGAGTAACAGGAATTCTGAATTATCTGACGCAATAAAAATATCAGAAATTATAAAAGATAACAAAAGTAAAGAAATTGTATTATCTCATGATATTTTAATAATAAATGGGGGAGAACCTCCCAAATTTTTTAAAAAATATGGTTTAAATATAAATTCTACATTTGAAAAAGATATAGTCATTATTGAGTTTAGAAAAAAAGATACCATAGGATTAAAAATACCATTTAATAATTTCTTTAATAAAAAAAGTATATTTTTAGAAAATATCGAATATTTTAAGGGAGATAGTTTAGCTATTATAAAAGTAAATAATAATTTAGTCATTAAAAAAAAACGATTTCCATGATAAAAACAAGTGAAAATTAATAAAATTTAAGCAACAGTTTTCCCCCGCTAAGGTAGCACGTGTTGGCCTGCAATCTCTACGAACCTTTTACAAAAACGTGTTCCATAAATGGGATTGTGTTGTAAATGAGGGGTTTAAAAAAAAGGCCATTGCAATTAAAGTTTTAATATAAAAAAGTAAAAAGAAAAGAAGTTCGTTAAGGGCTTCTTTTTCCCCCGCTGTTCCATAGGCTGCTACTGCTAGGTTGTACCTAGTAGCGTTAAAGATTGGCAGATAGGAGTAATAAAAAAGAGAAAGCTTTTACAGAGATGTAGAGGCTTTTTTTAGTTTTAAGAAGAGAAAGCTTGTTTAGTTTTAAAATCTCTTAAAAAAGCATCAAGAGTAAGTAATAAAGCTTCTTTTTCTTTATTAGGTAGGTTGTTTATTTCATTAAGATGTTTAAGCATTAAAGGATCCTGTAAAGCATTATTATCTTTAGTCTCTCCAAGTAAATAACCAACAGTTGTATTTAATGTGTTAGCAATTTTAACAACAACATCTATAGAAGGTTTAACTTCATCACGTTCGTACTTACCGATAATAGAATGATGAGCTTCAATAAGTTTAGCTAATTCATTTTGAGAAATTTTTTTGACTTCTCTACATTCACGTAATTTTTTACCGAAACTCTGCATTGTAACTAATATTTGGTATGTAATAAGGGTTTATTCACTTAAACGGCAAATATATTGCTAATAAATTATATAATAAAATCAAATATTATTTTGATAAATAATAATATTTTATAGATTTGTACCAAATATTAGCAGGTTTACAAATTATGAACAATCTCGACACTCAAAACCCAAACAACTACATCTATAAAACCAAAGCCATAGAATTAGACATTTTAGGAGGTTTACAGTTAAGTAAATTAGAAAGTTTACGAGTAACATTAAGTATAGAAAAGTTAACCAAAACCAAAGCTGTATTAAATATATTAAGACAAAGTATCGATTTATACAATGATAACCAAGTAGAAAAGTTAGTACGCAAATGTGCAGAACGTTTAGAAATAGGAACAAGTGTTATTAGAAAAACATTACAAGAACTAACCAAAGAATTAGAGAACTATCGTTTTTTACTAACTTCAAAACAAGCAGAATTACAAAAACCATTTAGTAAGACACTCACGGCAAAAGAAGAAAAAGAAGCGATCCAATTTTTACAAAGCAACAACCTATTAGAAAAGACCAACGAATTAATCGGTAAATCTGGAGTAATAGGGGAAGTTGATAATAGAATCTTAATGTACTTAATATTTACATCAAGAAAAACAAAGAATCCTTTACATTGTATAAGTCTAGGAAGTTCTGGAGTTGGAAAAACGCATTTACAATCTAAAGTAGCAGAACTGATACCCGAAGAAGATAAAGTAGAAATTACAGTATTAAGTGCAAACGCCTTTTATTACTTTAATAGAACAGAACTACAACATAAATTAATATTGATAGAAGATTTAGACGGGGCAGAATCTGTACTCTATCCACTTCGCGAATTACAATCTAAAAAGCGCATTACAAAAACAGTAGTTCACAAAGACCGAAAAGGAAATACAAAAACCATCCATCTAACGGTTGAAGGTCCTGTAAGCGTAGCAGGCTGTACTACACAAGAAAGTATTTACGAAGATAATAGCAATCGTTCCTTTTTATTGTACATAGACGAAAGCGAAGAGCAAGATCAAAAAATCATGCAATACCAGCGTTTTTTAAGTGCAGGAAAACTTAATGAACAAGAGCAAATAGAAGCTAAAGATATATTACAAAATGTTCAACGCGTATTAAAACCAATAAAAGTCATTAATCCTTATGCAGAATATTTAGAGTTACCACAATCTGTATTTAAACCCCGAAGAACCAATAGTCATTATTTACAATTTATAGAAGCGATTACTTTTTATAAGCAACAGCAAAGAGAAAATCAATACCATAAAGAAACTGGCGAAGAATATATAGAAACAACAATCGAAGATATACAAGAAGCCAACGAGTTAATTAAAGATGTTTTATTACACAAAAGTGATTTACTAAATGGAGCTTGTAGATATTTTTTTGAATGTCTTAAAGCGTATTTAAAAAAGGAAAACCAAAATCTTTTTACTAATGTAGAAATCCGTAGAATACTACGTGTTAATCCAAGTAATCAAAAACGCTATATGCAACAATTACAATTAGCAAATTTAGTACAGAAAGCCTAAGGGTGATAAAAGAAAAGGCTATCAATATGAAGTTGTTACCTATGATGATTACGAAGCTACATATAAACAAATACAAGAGGTTTTAGAATCAACGATACAAGAATTAGTAGTTCAAGGAGTTCATGATAGTTCAAAGGATAAAATGGACGAATAGTGTTTTTGATAATCAGATAGTTAACTGAGTAGTTCATGAAAGTTCAAAAAACAGATACCTAAATAAAAATCTAGTAGATAATTATGAAAAATTTAAACCTAAATAACCCTAGTTATAAAGAATTATTAATAGCCTTTAAGACATGGTTAGATATTTTAGGTTATTCAGAAAACACGGTTTATTTACTACCTATTCACTTACGAGAGTTTTTTAATTACTTAGAAAATAAAAGCATAAATCAAATCAATCACATACAGACCCAGCATGTAACAGCGTATTATAATCACTTAAAATCTCGACCCAACCAAAGGCGAGCAGGAGGAATAAGCAAAGGACATTTAAATAAACACCAACAAGCACTTTATAAGTTTAGAGAATACTTAAAACAACACAATCATAAAGGCATTAATATTCACCTAAAACGAGAAGAAAGAAACGAAAAGGATAGTTTAAATGTGCTAACACAAGAAGAAATCAAACAACTTTTTGAAGCCACAAATTATAGTCATGGAGATGATAAAATAAGACATCGAGATAAAGCTATTTTAGTATGCGGTTATAGTTGTGGATTACGAAGAAATGAACTAGTACATTTAAATATAAGTGACATCCTTTTTGATAAACAACGTTTATTTGTTAGAAAAGGTAAGAATTATAAAGAACGTTTTGTACCGCTTAATAATCATAGTTTAAAAATCCTCGAAACCTATATTTACGATTGGCGCACAGAATTTTATAAAAGTAAAGAAACAGAAGCCTTATTCATCAATTACCGAGGCGGCAGATTATTAGGAATGAGCTTTGCAAACCGACTAAAAGCCATTATAAAAGTAACAGAAAATAAAGATTTACAAGAACGTAATATTACACTTCACAGCTTACGGCATAGCATAGCAACACATCTATTAGAACAAGGGGCAGACATAGAGCATATCAGCACATTTTTAGGACATGCATCATTAGAATCTACACAAATTTACACACACTTTTTAGAACTCACAGGCGATGAAAACGTACGAACATTATTTAGAGAAAAACGGTTACAGGGCAGAGCGTAAAGAAAATGTACAGTGTACATTTTTAGCGAATGAGCCAGCTGGCGCGATGGCAAATACTGCAAATAAATACACTCATTATCTTGAAAAGAATGGTTATAATGAAAAAACCATTATTACCTATCAAAGAAACGTCACTAGATTTAATAAATGGTGTGTAAGTTATGGAACAACAGCAGAAACTATAGATTATAAAACTTTTTTAAAATACATAGAATATTTACGAAAAGGAAAGTTAAAACCAATAACGCTAAAAACGTATGTTGGTAATCTAAAAACCTATTTTGATTATTTAGTAGAAGGAAATTACAGAGCGCAAAACATCATAAAAGAACTCAATATAAAAGGTGTTAAAAAGTCCGTTATTAGCAATTATTTAGAGTACGAAGAATTGGAAGGTTTATATTATAGTTATCCCATAAATAAAGGGAAAGAAATAGCAAGAAAACGTAATAAAATAATTATAGGTTTATTAGTTTATCAAGGATTAAACACAAGAGATTTACAATTATTAGAAGTAGAAAATATACAGCTTTATAAAGGTAAAATAGAAGTGCCAGGAACTAAAAAAAGTAACTCACGCGAAATCGAATTAAAACCGTTCCAACTCATGGAATTTATGGAGTATATAAATGAGATTAGACCAAAAATTTTACAAGAAACCAATAAAGCCACCGAACAATTATTGTTACCAATCGGCAAGAGCTTTAAACTACATAATACAATCTATAAACTAGCTAAAGAATTAAAAGAAATCAATAACAGTTTTATAGATGTAAAGCAGATAAGAACAAGTGTTATTATTCATTGGTTAAAACAAAACGGATTACGAAAAACTCAATATTTAGCAGGACATAAATACATAAGTTCCACAGAAAGGTATGAGCAAGACGATTTAGAAAGTCTACACGAAACCGTAAATAACTTCCATCCCTTTAAATAAAAAACAAATACTAACTTTACACTTCATCAAAATGAATATAAGATTGACTGAGAAAACAAAAATCAAGATACAAGATGCCGATGATATTTATGGAGTTATGCAGCGTATTTTGTTACGAGAACAAAAAGTAGATAGAGGTAGAGAACACTTTTGGACGATAAGTTTAGATAACGCCAATAAAATATTAAACATCGAATTGGTAAGTATGGGGAGCTTTAAAGCTACGATTGTAGAACCGATGGAGGTTTTTAGTATTCCTTTACAGAAACGAGCTGTAAAGTTAATATTGGTTCATAATCACCCGTCAGGCACACTAAAACCATCGGAAGCCGATAAAGATATTACTGATCATATGATACAAGTGGGTAGGATTATGAAAGTTCCAGTACTAGAACATTTAATTATCACTGAAAGTACTTGTTATAGTTTTGCAGCAACAGGTCTTTTAAAAGAACTAGAAGCTAGTACAAAGTATGTACCTGCTTTTGAGCTTAAAAGACGGTTTGAAAAAGCAGCTTTAGACAAAGGAAAAGAAGAAGGTGTTAAGCAAGGTAAAAAAGAAATGGCAAAAATCATGAAAGTGAACAGAGAACCTATTGAAAAAATCATAGAATATACAGGTCTTACCAAAGTCGTAATTAACAAGTTAAAATAATAGTAATATAAAAAGTACTTTTTTAAGTACTTTTTATTATCTTTGTATTATGGAAACAGTAAATTACACAGACTTTCGTTCAAACTTAAAACATTGGTTCGATAAAGTAATCAATGATGTAAGCGATATCGTTATCAAGCGTAAAAGCGGTAAAGATCTCGTTTTAATATCATTGGATGAATACAATTCATTAAAAGAAACGACCTATCTGCTAACAGGAAAAAACAGAGATGTTTTATTAAACTCTATAAAAGAATTAGAAGCAGGAAAAGGCATTGAAAAAGACTTAATTGAATAAATGAAATTAACTTGGTCTACATCTTCTTGGGAAGATTATTTGTATTGGCAAAAAGTCGATAAGAAACTAGTAAAACGAATTAACGAACTCATTAAAAGTTGTATGCGAACACCTTTTGAAGGCATAGGAAAACCAGAAGCTTTAAAAGGAGATTTACAAGGTTATTGGTCAAGAAGAATAACATCAGAACATCGTTTAGTTTATAAATATGAAAGCGAACAGTTGTTAATCGCAGCTTGTCGTTATCATTACGGAAAATAAAATCCTTATAAAACAAAAGCCACCCCTCGCCACCGCACAGCAATTTTTGTCTATCCAAGCTATTGCAGCACATTGCAATTGTTCGTACCTCACAATCACAAAGAGCTACATCCACCGCTAAAAAGCCAAAAACCGCCCCAAGCAACGTTACATAATAGTAGTTATAATAGCATCCCTTTTTGGTTGCCTTCGGCGATTTTTTATTGTTGCGGGCGTAGTTATAACTGCTATTATGTAAAATTGCCGCTATGCTTTTGCGCTTTTAGCCGCCACTTCTGCCAGCGCACTAGGAAAACATATTTATTTACTTCGTAAGCCATCGCACCGAATTTGCACAAAAAAACGTCGCAAAAAGACATCAAGCGAAAAAGCTTGCCTTACTTCTTTGCTTGTTTTTTTGTACAACTCGTTCCGTCATTACTACGTGACGCTCAATCGTCGCTTAATCTAACATTTTAAAAAGCTGAAGATTGATTAAGACAAGGTGCTAATCCCGAAGTTTTAAGTTTGTAAATCTTCAGCTTTTTAAAATGCAACAACCGCAGGGCGTTAGTCTTCATAATCTTCTCCAATAAAAACTAAAAATAGTAATCGAAGTTCAGAAGTGAGCGTCGGAAGTTGGGCGAGAGGGAGTATTTTACATAATTTACATTATAACGACAGTTTTTAAACAGCAAAAAATAACACATCAAAAACTGTGCGAAGCGAACTTATAATGCCAATTATGTAACATGCCGAGGCTTTTTGCTTACAAAAAACTGGATTTTACCTGCGATGGATTTATGATAAAGTACTATATTTATGATGCTGAAAGGCACTACGTTCTTAAAAATTTTAGAAAGGTACTTTTATATAGGGTATGCGTTAAAAAAAAGTGATTTTTTGTGAAAAAACGCAATGACTACTATCCATTTGGTATGCTGCTACCCAATAGGCATGGTAGCTCGGACTCATATAGATACGGCTTCCAAGGACAAGAGAAGGATGATGAAATTAAAGGCGAAGGAAATTCTTTGAACTATAACTACAGGATGCATGACCCAAGAGTGGGTAGGTTTTTTGCTGTTGACCCATTGGTACATGGTTATCCTTGGTATTCTCCATATCAGTTTAGTGGAAATACACCTATAATGTCTACAGAACTAGAGGGATTAGAACCAATTGTACAAAATGGAATTTTAGTAGGATACACTATACAGCCAGGAATAGTTGGACCTACATATATAGCTCAAGATGTAAATAACCCGTTGACACAATTAATGTATGGTTATACTCTTCAAAATCCAGTTACATGGACAGATATAGTTGCTCAAAATGAGAATTATTATAAAGATGTTGGAGATTGGGGGAATAGTGATATGTATGATGTAAATAATCCTATTTGGAGTGATTTAAATTCCGAAGTTGACCATGAAGTGAATGTATTTGGTACATTGACACCAGATTTTACGACAAAGCCCATATCTTTTGAGATAAATTGGGGAGGAGCAACTTCTTCAGGAAGAGCAAATCCAAAAGACGGTTCAGTTAATTGGTCTAGTGGTATTTTAGATTTTTTAACTCCAAAAGCTGGTTTTGCATTTAGTGATGGAGGGTTTAGTACAGATGGATGGGTAGCAGGTCGTAAAGGTGAAATTTTAGCTTGGTTTGATTTAGGAGGAGGATTATTTGCTTTCACTAGTATTAATAAAAGTCTTAAGGCTCCAACAAGTAGAGGGTTTAAAATTGACAAGAGAACACCTCAGGGACAAACCGTTAAAGGACAAATAGCAGATGGAAAAAAAGCAATAGTTAATGTTATAAAAGCTGTAGGAGAAAGTGGTGTGCTTAATACTCCAAATAGCACTAAGCAAACAATAACAATTCCTATAGTAAAGGAAAGCTCGAAAGCTAGTAGGATACATATAAGAAATGGAAGATACGGCGTAAGTGTAAGTACTTCTGATACAACTTTTTTAGATACTGAAGAAAATAAAAGGAAAGTTGACAGTATAGATAAAGCTAGGTTTAAACGAAAATATGATGAGTTTTAAAAAAAGATAAGAGTTTATAATGAAATATATATATATTAATTTTTGTGGTTGTTTATTGTTTATTGCGTTGGCTAGTTGTAATCTTGTGGAGAAAAAAGACTCTAAAAGTTATATAGATAATAAAGAAACCTCTTCTGATAATGCTTTTGTGGAAATAACTTTAAGTGATACTTTAAAATTAAATAAAAAGCAAAAAATCGAAATAGCATTTTTTCATCCTTTTAATGATAGTATTAATTTTACAGATGAAGATTTTAAAGTAATTGATGCTTGTCTTATATTTAGTCCAAAGAAAAAATTATTAGAAATGAGAAGGGATTTTGATAAAAAATGTGATTCTGTATTACCTCCTTCAAGTAAAATTAATGACACTATATTATTTTCATTTTATTATACACCTACTATTTTGGGTAATAACTCAATTTTGATTAAAATGAAAGAAAAAAATTATTTAAAACCTCATAAAGATTCAACTAGAGTTATTGCATTTAATTATTTTTTAGAAAAAGATTTTTTTGTAGTTCCCCCCCGCTAGCGCTAGTTTGTAACTAGTGCCGTATCGAGTAAGTAAACAGAATATAAAAACAAAAGCTTTTACAGAAATGTAGAGGCTTTTTTTAAGCAATAGCCTTAAGCTTCACAGATTTAATAAGCGCATCAAGGGTGTAAAGAATATGATCTTTATCTTCAGTATTCATTTGCTGTATATCAATAATACGTTTTAAGAGTTCGCTATCCACTTCAACAGCAACCTTACCAACCAAAAAGTCTAAAGACACATTTAAAACATCTGCAATCTTAGAAGCTACTTCAATCGATGGTTTTACTTCATCACGTTCGTAACGTCCAATAATATCTCCAGAAGTTCCAACTTTTTTACCCAAATCGTTTTGGGACAGTTTTTTCTGTTTACGCAATTGTGTGATATGTTCTCCTAAAGTCATACTTAAAAGTCGTTAAAATGCTATATATAATAAGGTTTTAACAAATATAGATGATATAAATATCATAACAAAGGTATATAAATCTTGTTTAAATCTGATAAATGTTTTAGTTTTGTGATAAATAGGTCAGAAAATAAATTTATCAACAAAATGGCAAATAAACTTCAATCCGACAATCCAGAACAACTCATTTACGAAAACGACCTATTAAAACTAACCGTTTTGGGAGGTGTTCGATTAGAAGGCTTAGACAGAATGCGAACCACTTTAAAAATAGAACTAAACAATAGTGTACGTCCACCAGTAAGACACAACCTAGATTTATATAACGACACCCAACTGGAAAAGTTCATAAGAAAATGTGCAGAACGTTTGGAAATAGGCACAAGTATTATATCGGCAAGTTTAAGCGAACTCACGGAAATATTGGAGAATTACAGATTGCAAAAAATAAAAGAGCAAGAAGAAACCTTAAAGCCAAAGTTCAGGAAACTGAATTTAGGAGAAATCGAAGAAGCTGAAAGCTTCCTTAAATCAAACGATTTACTAACCAAAACCAACGAACTCATTGGAAAAAGCGGTGTAATAGGAGAAGAAATAAACCGTTTGTTAATGTATATCATCTTCACAAGCAGAAAACGAGAACAACTATTACATATAGTAAGTTTAGGAAGTAGCGGAACAGGAAAAACCCATTTACAAGAAAAAGTAGGCGAGCTCATTCCAGAAGAAGAACGAGTAAGCATAACCACATTGAGTGAAAACGCTTTTTATTACTTCGGTAAACAAGAACTGAAACACAAAGTTATTTTAATCGAGGATTTGGATGGAGCAGAAAATGCACTTTACCCACTTCGAGAACTACAAACTAAAAAAAGAATAGTAAAAACGATAGCAAGCAAGAACAATAAAGGCGAAACCAAAACCAAATATTTAGTGGTGGAAGGTCCTGTATGCGTTGCAGGTTGTACCACAAAGGAGCATATTTATGAAGATAACGCAAACCGTAGCTTCCTGCTCTACTTGGATGAAAGCCAAGAACAAGACGAAAAAATAATGCAGTATCAACGCCAAATATCAAGTGGCGAAATCAATTTTTACGAGCAAAAAGAACTCCAAGAATTTTTACAAAATACACAACGTATTTTAAAACCGATAACCGTTAGAAATCCTTTTGCCAATAAACTCAATCTTCCACAATCCGTATTTAAACCACGAAGAACCAATAACCATTATTTACAGTTTATAGAAGCCATTACATTTTACTATCAATTTCAACGAGAAAGACAGTTTGATAAAGAAACAGGCGAAGAATATATTGAAACCACTTTGGAAGATATATCTAATGCAAATATGCTTTTAAAGGAAGTGTTACTACGTAAAAGTGATGAACTTACAGGAAGTTGCCGAAACTATTTGGAAAGCCTTAAAACTTATTTAAAAGCCCAAAAGAAAAAACAGTTTACCGCTTTGGAAATCCGCAGACAATTACGACTTCCCAAAACCACACAATGGCGTTACCATAAACAATTAAACGATAGTTGTTTGATTAAGACAATTGTACAAAAAGGAAAGCAAACTAATCGTTTTGAACTAACTAATGAAAAGGAATACAAAGAATTGGAAGCCCAAATACAAACCGTTTTAGAAGATTGTTTAAAGGATATTGAGCGTTCCACCGTTCCAAAGCGTTCCAAAACTAAAATGGAACGGTTAACCAAAACAAAAACAGCAAGTTAAACCAACCGTTCCGCAGTTCCACAAAAAAGTATAAGTGGACTATAAAAAGTCGAGAGCCTCGACACGCAAATCATGAAGAAACTAACACTTAAAAACGAAAGCTTCCAATACATTGAAAAGAGTTTTAGAGAATGGCTCGACACTTTGGGCTATGCAGAAACCACGGTTTACAATCTTCCCAATCACATTAGAGAACTGTTTTATTACCTGGAGCAACACAACATCAATGATATCAAACAACTCGACAATCAAATCATTAAATCCTATTACAATAACCTAAAAATAAGAGGAAATGAACGTCAAGGCGGTGGCTTAAGCAACGCCTATTTAAACAAACATTTACAGGCGCTTTATAAGTTTACGGAATACCTGCGCCAAAGTGGAAGAATGATTTTACCCATACTAACCATAGATTGGGAAAACAACAGTACTACACAAATAGAAATCCTAACTATAGAAGACATACAGCTACTTTACAAATCAACCTACGGTTATCACGAAAACACCAAATGGGAACCATTCTGCGCTAGAGACAGAGCGATATTAACCATTTTCTATGGTTGTGGTTTACGAAGAAACGAAGGCTATCATTTAAACCTGTCAGATATTTATTGGGATAAATCAATATTGCACGTAAAACAAGGAAAAGGCTATAAAGAACGTTTTGTTCCACTCAATAAAACTAACTTAAAATACTTAGAACAATATGTTTACGATTGGAGACCAATAATCGTTCACGACAAAAAAGAAGATGCCCTTTTTATAAGTCAAAAAGGTGTGCGTATGCAAACCCAAAGTATGGCAATCCGTTTAAAGCTGTTGCAACAACGAACCAACGATATAGCATTACAACAAAAGAATTTAAGACTGCATGTATTACGTCATAGCATCGCAACACATCTACTTCAAAATGGCATGTCATTAGAAAAGATAAGCAGGTTTTTAGGACACAGTTCTTTAGAATCGACACAGATTTACACACATTTATTAGCAGAACAAAATGGGAACATTTAAAAACTATCTACTCTCAAAAGGCTACAGTACTGAAACTACGAAAAGTTATAATAAAGGTTTATTGCAATACATTGTTTGGGCAGAAAATAACCAAATAGAAGTTGAACAAAGCAGTTATAATGAAATCATTAGCTATGTTCAAAGTCTAAAAAATCGAGGTTTGCAACAGCGTTCCATACAACAAACCATGAACAGCTTAAAACACTATTTTAAGTGGCTTATAGAAAGAGAGTTTAGGAATGATAATCCAACATCAAACGTGAATATTAAAGGCATTAAAAGGCGAAAACTTTACAATGTTTTAAACAAACAAGATTTAGAGAAACTATATAATGATTTTAAAAGTATTGAATCAGAAAAACTGGCCAAAAAACGCAATGAAATTATCTTAAGTTTATTGGTCTATCAAGGTTTAAGCAGTACCGATTTAGCACAATTAACAATACAGGATTTAAAGCTTAGAGAAGGAAATATATTTATAAAAGGCACACGAAACAGTAACGAAAGAACCTTAAAACTGGAATCACATCAAATCTTAGATTTTATGGAATATACGTTACAAACGAGGAAAGCCATTTTAAAAGAAACAGGAAAGGACACCGATTTATTATTTACCAGTTTTGGAGTAAGTACAAAGTTCAATAACATCATTAGTAAGTTCTTACCAAAGTTAAAAAAGCTGAACAGAAACATTGAAAGCGTGCATCAAATACGAACAAGTGTTATTACACAATGGTTAAAACATTACAATCTCCGAGAAGTACAATATATGGCTGGACATCGCTATGTAAGTTCAACAGAAGCCTATTTAATCAATGATTTAGACGATTTACAAGAAGACATTAATAAATACCACCCAATAGGATAAATTAAGAAATATGGAACAGAAATTGTATCTTTACATTAGTAAAAAGAAAAATATCATGGATTTAGAAGCAAGAAAATACGAGTTTATACAAAAGCTATTTAATGTAAATGAAACGCTTTTTGAAAAGTTAGAAACTATTATAAATAAAGAAGCCAAAGAGCCTAAAAGAATTAGTTTAGAGCAATATAATAAAGAAATTGACGAAGCTATTGAGGATGTTGAAAATGGAAATTTTTACACGCAAGACGAAGCTCGGAAAATAGCAAGTCAATGGTAGAAGTTGTTTGGCGAAAAATAGCTTTAAAACAACTAAATAAAGCTTACAACTACATCAAAAAAGAATCATTACAATCTGCTAAAAAAGTACGTGAAGAAATCTTCGATAAAGCAGAAAATCTAAAACATAATCCAGAGATTTATCCACTTGATAAATATCGTAAAAATAACGATGGCACAATTAGAGCTTTTGAAGTTTATAGTTATCGAATCGCTTATCAAATAACAAAATCTGAAATTAGAATATTACGAGTTCGACACACAAAAAGAGAACCTTTAGAACATTAAATAATCCCCACAAAACAAAACCCAGTTTTTTGCGAAAAGCAAAAACCCTCTGTCTTTTGTTTTGTTCCGCGCGCCACCGCTAAATGTAATTTTTGTCTATCCGAACTATTACAGCACATTGCTTTTTTGCAATAGAATTTATTATTTAAAAGTCGGTTATCGACAAAAAAGCAAAGAGCTGTATCCACCGCTAAAAAGCCAAAAATTACCCCAAGCCAAGTTACATAATAGAAGTTATAGTACTTTCCTTTTTGGTTGCCTTCGGCGATTTTTTATTGTTACGGGCGATAGCTATAACTGCTATTATGTAAAATGTCCAGCTTTGCCCACGCTCACTTCAGAACACAAAAGAAACATCCGAACAAATCAGAAACTTCAGAACACAAAAGCTGACGCACTATCGTTTATCTCATTTTAAAAAGATGAAGATTGATTAAGGTCGTTTCTTAACCCGAAATTATAGGCTTGTAAATCTTCATCTTTTTAAAACGTTTGATGCTTCTGAAAACGTTCCGATAAATGAACAATCTACGAAGTGGTTTTATGCGGTTGGGATTGTTCATTTATTGGAATGGAACAACTGAAAGGCGTTAGTATTCATAAACTTTTAAAATCAAATCCAAAAACATCAATTGAAGTTCAAAACCGAGCGTCGGAAGTCAGGCGAAAGGAAGTATTTTACATAATTTACATTATAACGACAGTTTTTAAACAGCAAAAAATAATAAGGGTTAAAAACTGTGCGGAGCGGACTTATAATGCCAATTATGTAACATATCGTGGCAAGGGAAGGCATGCCAAAACAAGGGCTGTTTTGGTACAAAATATTTGGGTTGGCGTGCCGTGGGATTTATAAGAAAATACTATATTTACAAGGCTTGAAAAAGCATACGTTCTTTTAAATAAATTTTTGAAGCAGGCTCTAAGAAAAACGAAAGCATGCCTTTAAAAAATGCAATAGATTAGTTCCCCTTTGGTATGCTGCTACCCAATAGGCATGGTAGCTCGGACTCATATAGATACGGCTTCCAAGGACAAGAGAAGGATGATGAAGTTAAAGGAGAAGGGAATAACTTGAATTACAAATACAGAATGCATGACCCAAGGATTGGACGATTCTTTGCGATTGACCCGTTGGAAAGGAAATATCCTTGGAATAGCCCTTATGCTTTTTCTGAAAACAGGGTGATTGACCGTGTCGAACTAGAAGGGCTTGAGGCTACCGAGATTGAAGCTCATCAAGAATATGCAGCTATCGTTTATTGGCAATTACACAAACATTATGGTTCTGCAAAAGTTCTAAATAATGCACCTTCTAAAGAATTGTATCAAAATCCATGGGTTCAGGCTATCTCGGATAATTCAGCAATAATTTCTCAACTTTTAGATTTTTCAAAAAGGCAATATTATTTTGAACAAAAAGGCACAAAAGAGGGAGAATATTATGAAGAAATGTTTAAAATAGCTCTTAAGCATGGAACCGCAGAAGATGTAATTAATTTAACCAACCTTCATATAAATGAATTCAATGGTGAGATATTACATTTTGCAGGAGCATTTGTAAATACATTCGCAGGAGCTTGGCTTGTAGGTGGTGTTCCTGTACCATCGATTACAAGTAAGTCTATTTCAATTTCAAGTGCAGCTGCTAGTATATCTGATGATATTGGAGTAATTACTCTTAAGTCGACTTTACCTCAAGCTGGGGACAACTTTATTAAAAAAGCTGCTGGTTTTTTTGCAAAGCATATCCTTTCGAAAGGGGATGATGGAGTGGCTAGACTAGTAGACACTAAAGGAGAATGGGTAGATTTCGTTGTTGACCATGCAGGAAAACTTTTTATTGGTAAAGGACATTCACATATGTCTGGAGCTGCAAGTCATGTTCAACATGCAGGGGGAATGGTTATTAAAAATGGAAAAATCATAAAAATCACAAACGGAAGTGGGCATTATTTACCTAACCCAAAACAGTTTGAAGCTACCATTAAATTGCTAGAAGAAGCAGGTGTTTTAAGTGATGATGTTATAAAAACGATATGGAAAACAAAGTGATAATAGTAAATGACAAAAATTCCTTAATAGAAAATACTACATTGAATAAAAGGTATGAGTCACTTTCTGGAAAATTTGAATGGAATTTAGTTATAATAGGTAATTCTAATGGTTATGATTTTAGGTTTGAATTTAGAAAAATTCTTGATGAGATACATTCTATTGAAGAAATGTGTAATACTTCTTATAATTTTAATATCGAATACCCTTATCAGAATTTTTTGAGTTTAGGCAAACATAGATATTTTGTTAAACAATTAAATATGGTTTTTTCAGAAAAAAATGAACATAATATCAAACTAAACTTAAATGCTAGTCTAGAAAATAATAACGATTGGGGAATGACTCCAATAGAAATTAATTTAAAAGACTTAATTATAAACTTAAAAACCTGATTTCGAGACCCCGCTACCGCTAGTTTAAAACCTTAAATCCGTAAGTTTCTTATAAAAAACAACCGCAAAGTCTCATAAATAAAAGGTTTGCGGTTTTTAGTATTTTCACCTAACTTGGTGTTTCACAAAACACTAAAGATGAAAATACTAAATTCTACTCACATAAGTCCTTTCGGAGGTCTAAATTTTGTTTTAGAAGAGTTTGAAAACAAAAAGATAGGTGATTTATTAAAAGAATATTTACCATTATTACCTAATCAATGTAAATATTCATGGAAAGATTTATTGTTTTCTTTTTGGTCGATATACTTCTGCGGTGGTGATTGTATAGAAGACTTAGCAGGTAATTTTCATCATCATTTAAAAAGTAACCGGTTTCTAAAAGTTCCTAGCCCAGATAGGATTCTAGATCGATTCAAAGAACTATCAAAAAACAAAGTTTTATTGAAAAGCCCACGAGGAAAGCGTATACATGAATTCAGTATGAATCAAGACCTCAATAGGCTTAATTTAAAGATATTAACTATTTTAAATGCCTTATCAACAAAAGAGTTAACTCTTGATTATGATAACACTTTGATATTTAATAACAAAGCAGATAGTGCCAACACATACAAAAAGGAATATGGATACTGCCTAGGAGTAGGGATTATTGGTAACAACGTTGTTTATCTAGAAAATAGAAACGGCAACAGTAACCCTAGGACTTTACAAGAGGAAACTCTGTGTAGAATGTTTTATCTCTTGGATGAACAGGATATAAAAATTAAAGCATTTAGAGCAGATAGTGCTTCTTATTTGTATAAGGTATTGTGTTTAGTAGAACAGAAATCAGATTATTTTTATATAAAAGCACGTATGAATGCTGCTGTGGCTAGGGCAATTAATGATATACAACATTGGGAAAAAATAGAAACAGCTACTGAAACAATCTATCGCGGAGAAATCCAGTATAAACCTTTTATTAAGACTCATAGAGAGTCAAAATCTAAAAAACCACTAAAAACACATCGCTTAATAGTCTCTAAAATTGAAAGAAACGATAAGCAAATAAACTTATTTACAAATGAGGCTTATCTCTATTCTGCTATTCTTACTAATGACAATCAAAAGAGTTGTGATGATGTGGTATATTTTTATAATCAAAGAGGAACAATTGAAAAAGAATTTGACGTTTTAAAAAATGATTTTGGATGGAAAAACCTGCCTTTTTCTAAGCTAGAGCAAAATACTGTTTTTATGATATTTACAGCCATTTGTAGAAATTTATATCATCATATTATTACGCTTTTTTCTGAAAAATATAAGTTTTTAAAAGCAAATTTTAGAATAAAGAAATTTATTTTTAGGTTCATTACAGTCCCTGCAAAATGGATTAAAACATCCAGACAATATAAGCTAAGAATATATGGCAATATTCATTTTAAAACATAAGTAATACAAAAAACCTCTGGATTTATTTACTAAAAAACAAAAACCAATAAAACTTGGGTAGGTACTTATTGTCTTCATTATAGCTTATGTTAAAAAACCTAATTGTAGGTTTGGTATAAAAATATAATAATACCGCATCTAAATAAAATTGTTCCTTTTTCCTTGAAAACAAAACCAATTTAAACCTAATGTAGATAGACTTACGGATTTAAGGTTGTAGCTAGTGGCGGCAAGAGTGAGTAAAAAAGAGTGGCAAAAACTAAAATTTTAAAAAGCTTTTACAGAGATGTAAGGGCTTTTTTTTATGAATAAGCTAAACGAGCTTTTGTGTCTCTAATCATGGCATCAATAGCGAATAAGATATGTTTGCGGTCTTCTTCAGGAAACTTTTGTATGGTTAGAACCCTTTTGGAAATAGCTTCATCAATTAATAGTTCGGTTTTACCAACCAAATAATCCCCCCGCTACCGCTAGTTTAAAAACTAGTGGCGGTACGAGTAAGAAAAAATAAAACAGAAAGCTTTTACAGCAATGTAAAGGCTTTTTTTAAGCAATAGCCTTAAATTTTACAGATTTAATAAGCGCATCAAGGGTGTAAAGAATATGATCTTTATCTTCAGTATTCATTTGCTGTATATCAATAATACGTTTTAAGAGTTCGCTATCCACTTCAACAGCAACCTTACCAACCAAAAAGTCTAAAGACACATTTAAAACATCTGCAATCTTAGAAGCTACTTCAATCGATGGTTTTACTTCATCACGTTCGTAACGTCCAATAATATCTCCAGAAGTTCCAACTTTTTTACCCAAATCGTTTTGGGACAGTTTTTTCTGTTTACGCAATTGTGTGATATGTTCTCCTAAAGTCATACTTAAAAGTCGTTAAAATGCTATATATAATAAGGTTTTAACAAATATAGATGATATAAATATCATAACAAAGGTATATAAATCTTGTTTAAATCTGATAAATGTTTTAGTTTTGTGATAAATAGGTCAGAAAATAAATTTATCAACAAAATGGCAAATAAACTTCAATCCGACAATCCAGAACAACTCATTTACGAAAACGACCTATTAAAACTAACCGTTTTGGGAGGTGTTCGATTAGAAGGCTTAGACAGAATGCGAACCACTTTAAAAATAGAACTAAACAATAGTGTACGTCCACCAGTAAGACACAACCTAGATTTATATAACGACACCCAACTGGAAAAGTTCATAAGAAAATGTGCAGAACGTTTGGAAATAGGCACAAGTATTATATCGGCAAGTTTAAGCGAACTCACGGAAATATTGGAGAATTACAGATTGCAAAAAATAAAAGAGCAAGAAGAAACCTTAAAGCCAAAGTTCAGGAAACTGAATTTAGGAGAAATCGAAGAAGCTGAAAGCTTCCTTAAATCAAACGATTTACTAACCAAAACCAACGAACTCATTGGAAAAAGCGGTGTAATAGGAGAAGAAATAAACCGTTTGTTAATGTATATCATCTTCACAAGCAGAAAACGAGAACAACTATTACATATAGTAAGTTTAGGAAGTAGCGGAACAGGAAAAACCCATTTACAAGAAAAAGTAGGCGAGCTCATTCCAGAAGAAGAACGAGTAAGCATAACCACATTGAGTGAAAACGCTTTTTATTACTTCGGTAAACAAGAACTGAAACACAAAGTTATTTTAATCGAGGATTTGGATGGAGCAGAAAATGCACTTTACCCACTTCGAGAACTACAAACTAAAAAAAGAATAGTAAAAACGATAGCAAGCAAGAACAATAAAGGCGAAACCAAAACCAAATATTTAGTGGTGGAAGGTCCTGTATGCGTTGCAGGTTGTACCACAAAGGAGCATATTTATGAAGATAACGCAAACCGTAGCTTCCTGCTCTACTTGGATGAAAGCCAAGAACAAGACGAAAAAATAATGCAGTATCAACGCCAAATATCAAGTGGCGAAATCAATTTTTACGAGCAAAAAGAACTCCAAGAATTTTTACAAAATACACAACGTATTTTAAAACCGATAACCGTTAGAAATCCTTTTGCCAATAAACTCAATCTTCCACAATCCGTATTTAAACCACGAAGAACCAATAACCATTATTTACAGTTTATAGAAGCCATTACATTTTACTATCAATTTCAACGAGAAAGACAGTTTGATAAAGAAACAGGCGAAGAATATATTGAAACCACTTTGGAAGATATATCTAATGCAAATATGCTTTTAAAGGAAGTGTTACTACGTAAAAGTGATGAACTTACAGGAAGTTGCCGAAACTATTTGGAAAGCCTTAAAACTTATTTAAAAGCCCAAAAGAAAAAACAGTTTACCGCTTTGGAAATCCGCAGACAATTACGACTTCCCAAAACCACACAATGGCGTTACCATAAACAATTAAACGATAGTTGTTTGATTAAGACAATTGTACAAAAAGGAAAGCAAACTAATCGTTTTGAACTAACTAATGAAAAGGAATACAAAGAATTGGAAGCCCAAATACAAACCGTTTTAGAAGATTGTTTAAAGGATATTGAGCGTTCCACCGTTCCAAAGCGTTCCAAAACTAAAATGGAACGGTTAACCAAAACAAAAACAGCAAGTTAAACCAACCGTTCCGCAGTTCCACAAAAAAGTATAAGTGGACTATAAAAAGTCGAGAGCCTCGACACGCAAATCATGAAGAAACTAACACTTAAAAACGAAAGCTTCCAATACATTGAAAAGAGTTTTAGAGAATGGCTCGACACTTTGGGCTATGCAGAAACCACGGTTTACAATCTTCCCAATCACATTAGAGAACTGTTTTATTACCTGGAGCAACACAACATCAATGATATCAAACAACTCGACAATCAAATCATTAAATCCTATTACAATAACCTAAAAATAAGAGGAAATGAACGTCAAGGCGGTGGCTTAAGCAACGCCTATTTAAACAAACATTTACAGGCGCTTTATAAGTTTACGGAATACCTGCGCCAAAGTGGAAGAATGATTTTACCCATACTAACCATAGATTGGGAAAACAACAGTACTACACAAATAGAAATCCTAACTATAGAAGACATACAGCTACTTTACAAATCAACCTACGGTTATCACGAAAACACCAAATGGGAACCATTCTGCGCTAGAGACAGAGCGATATTAACCATTTTCTATGGTTGTGGTTTACGAAGAAACGAAGGCTATCATTTAAACCTGTCAGATATTTATTGGGATAAATCAATATTGCACGTAAAACAAGGAAAAGGCTATAAAGAACGTTTTGTTCCACTCAATAAAACTAACTTAAAATACTTAGAACAATATGTTTACGATTGGAGACCAATAATCGTTCACGACAAAAAAGAAGATGCCCTTTTTATAAGTCAAAAAGGTGTGCGTATGCAAACCCAAAGTATGGCAATCCGTTTAAAGCTGTTGCAACAACGAACCAACGATATAGCATTACAACAAAAGAATTTAAGACTGCATGTATTACGTCATAGCATCGCAACACATCTACTTCAAAATGGCATGTCATTAGAAAAGATAAGCAGGTTTTTAGGACACAGTTCTTTAGAATCGACACAGATTTACACACATTTATTAGCAGAACAAAATGGGAACATTTAAAAACTATCTACTCTCAAAAGGCTACAGTACTGAAACTACGAAAAGTTATAATAAAGGTTTATTGCAATACATTGTTTGGGCAGAAAATAACCAAATAGAAGTTGAACAAAGCAGTTATAATGAAATCATTAGCTATGTTCAAAGTCTAAAAAATCGAGGTTTGCAACAGCGTTCCATACAACAAACCATGAACAGCTTAAAACACTATTTTAAGTGGCTTATAGAAAGAGAGTTTAGGAATGATAATCCAACATCAAACGTGAATATTAAAGGCATTAAAAGGCGAAAACTTTACAATGTTTTAAACAAACAAGATTTAGAGAAACTATATAATGATTTTAAAAGTATTGAATCAGAAAAACTGGCCAAAAAACGCAATGAAATTATCTTAAGTTTATTGGTCTATCAAGGTTTAAGCAGTACCGATTTAGCACAATTAACAATACAGGATTTAAAGCTTAGAGAAGGAAATATATTTATAAAAGGCACACGAAACAGTAACGAAAGAACCTTAAAACTGGAATCACATCAAATCTTAGATTTTATGGAATATACGTTACAAACGAGGAAAGCCATTTTAAAAGAAACAGGAAAGGACACCGATTTATTATTTACCAGTTTTGGAGTAAGTACAAAGTTCAATAACATCATTAGTAAGTTCTTACCAAAGTTAAAAAAGCTGAACAGAAACATTGAAAGCGTGCATCAAATACGAACAAGTGTTATTACACAATGGTTAAAACATTACAATCTCCGAGAAGTACAATATATGGCTGGACATCGCTATGTAAGTTCAACAGAAGCCTATTTAATCAATGATTTAGACGATTTACAAGAAGACATTAATAAATACCACCCAATAGGATAAATTAAGAAATATGGAACAGAAATTGTATCTTTACATTAGTAAAAAGAAAAATATCATGGATTTAGAAGCAAGAAAATACGAGTTTATACAAAAGCTATTTAATGTAAATGAAACGCTTTTTGAAAAGTTAGAAACTATTATAAATAAAGAAGCCAAAGAGCCTAAAAGAATTAGTTTAGAGCAATATAATAAAGAAATTGACGAAGCTATTGAGGATGTTGAAAATGGAAATTTTTACACGCAAGACGAAGCTCGGAAAATAGCAAGTCAATGGTAGAAGTTGTTTGGCGAAAAATAGCTTTAAAACAACTAAATAAAGCTTACAACTACATCAAAAAAGAATCATTACAATCTGCTAAAAAAGTACGTGAAGAAATCTTCGATAAAGCAGAAAATCTAAAACATAATCCAGAGATTTATCCACTTGATAAATATCGTAAAAATAACGATGGCACAATTAGAGCTTTTGAAGTTTATAGTTATCGAATCGCTTATCAAATAACAAAATCTGAAATTAGAATATTACGAGTTCGACACACAAAAAGAGAACCTTTAGAACATTAAATAATCCCCACAAAACAAAACCCAGTTTTTTGCGAAAAGCAAAAACCCTCTGTCTTTTGTTTTGTTCCGCGCGCCACCGCTAAATGTAATTTTTGTCTATCCGAACTATTACAGCACATTGCTTTTTTGCAATAGAATTTATTATTTAAAAGTCGGTTATCGACAAAAAAGCAAAGAGCTGTATCCACCGCTAAAAAGCCAAAAATTACCCCAAGCCAAGTTACATAATAGAAGTTATAGTACTTTCCTTTTTGGTTGCCTTCGGCGATTTTTTATTGTTACGGGCGATAGCTATAACTGCTATTATGTAAAATGTCCAGCTTTGCCCACGCTCACTTCAGAACACAAAAGAAACATCCGAACAAATCAGAAACTTCAGAACACAAAAGCTGACGCACTATCGTTTATCTCATTTTAAAAAGATGAAGATTGATTAAGGTCGTTTCTTAACCCGAAATTATAGGCTTGTAAATCTTCATCTTTTTAAAACGTTTGATGCTTCTGAAAACGTTCCGATAAATGAACAATCTACGAAGTGGTTTTATGCGGTTGGGATTGTTCATTTATTGGAATGGAACAACTGAAAGGCGTTAGTATTCATAAACTTTTAAAATCAAATCCAAAAACATCAATTGAAGTTCAAAACCGAGCGTCGGAAGTCAGGCGAAAGGAAGTATTTTACATAATTTACATTATAACGACAGTTTTTAAACAGCAAAAAATAATAAGGGTTAAAAACTGTGCGGAGCGGACTTATAATGCCAATTATGTAACATATCGTGGCAAGGGAAGGCATGCCAAAACAAGGGCTGTTTTGGTACAAAATATTTGGGTTGGCGTGCCGTGGGATTTATAAGAAAATACTATATTTACAAGGCTTGAAAAAGCATACGTTCTTTTAAATAAATTTTTGAAGCACTTCTAAGAAAAACGAAAGTACGCCTTTAAAAAATGCCATAGATTAGTTCCCCCCATCATAACTTCTACCCGTTTTTCCTTCTTCTCTACCACCAAGTACAAATTCATCTACATGAACTTCTCCATCCATTGGATTATTTCCACTAGAAGACATTGCTTCTCTAATTTTTAACATAAATAATCTAGCCGTTTTCTCTGTGATACCATAACGGACTCCCACATAACTCGCTGATAAACTTTTTGTGCTTGTGGCCATCCCAAAACAAATGAAAAATGCTTTTCGAACACCAAACTTTACTTTGCGAAAAAGTGTCTCAGCAGTAGCAGATTCTGTATGTCTACAAATATTACATTGACGAGAATAATCAATGAGAGTTTGACAAGCTGTACGATTACACCTAGTACATTTAAAAGGAATTTTAGCCTTGATTTGAGCTAAATATTCTTTACAATTATCGTCCGTTTTGAAGCGATCAGAGAAATCTAGAAGATTTTGACCTTGAAATATGTCCATAATTCAATATATTTATTAGCAATAAGATACGCATTTAAATACTGACCTCTATAAAAATTATTAAAGAATTAGAAAAAAGAAAAGATGAAAAAGTTAAAATTAGAAAATGTAGAGTTTCAAAACGGATTAGAGAAATTTAGAATCAGGTTGCAAACACAAGGTGCATCCACAGACCAGCAATACATTAAAAACCAATTTGGTAAAAGAGTTTTTGTATTACACGGAACAAAATGGTAAAACCAAACTAAGCCAGATAAACCAGAAGTTGGTAAATAAGTATTTTGAGTATTTGCGAAACAGACCACTGGAAACCAAAGCTGGCGGTACGTCAGATGGTTATTTGATGAAACATCGTGAATCTGTATTATGTTTTATAGAATTCGCATGTAGGATTAACAGGTGTAGAAGTTGGTAAAGGAGAAAGTGGTATTCGCATCCGACTTATTAAAAGTAAAACCACACCAAAAGTTATTCTGTTAGAAGATGAAGTAAAAGAAGTATTTAACGCATGCGACAATCGGATCCATGGGATTCGAGATAAAGCCATTATTAGCTTGCTATATGGTTGCGGATTGCGTAGAAAAGAACTATTAACATTGGAAATGAATGATATTGACCCGAATAAAGGTAGAATCCACATAGAGGAACCCAAAACAAGATATGCTAGAGATATTCCTATGACGAAAAACGCGCAACAACACATCGAAGATTATCTGTTTAATGTTAGAAACCGTATGCTAGATTCCAATAGTACGCTAACAAGTGTATTTATTTCAGAACAAGGTAGAGCCATCAGAAATAGTACATTAGCTAAAATCATGGATAAGTTAAATAAAAAGGTTAGTATTGATAAGAAAATCACACGCCATCTGCGGAGGCATTCAATTGCCACCCACTTACATAGATTTTTACCGTTACAGGATATAGCACAATTCCTAGGACATCGAAACTTGGATAGCACCATGATATATACCCATTTAAAACACGAGTATTATGGATAGAGATAAGTTAATAAGAAAATTTGAACGCTATGCGTTAAACGATTTAGGATTACAGTACAGAACCTGTACGGGCTATAAGAATAGCCTAAACAGCTATTTAGATTGGTTAAAGGATAGTAGCATCAAACCTAAAAAAATAACCTTACAGGAAAGCTACGATTTTATAGCCTATAGATAGCAACGAGGTGATGCACATTCCACCGTAAAAGGTTATAAAGGTATCATAACACATTTTAACCATAGTATTGGTATGAAAACAAATCCGATGCTTATGGCGCATCTGGTTAAAAACGATAAAACCACACCAACACAGTTATTGGACGAAGAATTTTTAAAGACCACCTACCGCGAAACCAAAGCTAATACATTGGTACAGAAACGCGATAGGTGTACGTTGGGTACGACGGTGTTTTTGGGATTACAACGCAAAGAATTACAGTCGTTACAGCTAAACTATTTGGATTTGGAAGAAGGACGCTTATATGTGCCAGCAACCACTATTTCAAATGAAAGATGGATTAGCCTTCACCCAAAACAGATATTGCATTTGTCAAATTATATATATGATATTAGACCAATGCTGCTAAAACAGTTCAGACGCGAAACCAATAATTTGTTTTTTAGTTCGGGCGTAGCAACTAATTTAGATGGTGCATTAGGCAGAATGATAACCAGACTGAAACAGGAGTTCCATTATATCAGGGATTTTCAGCAACTAAAACAGTCTAGGGTAACGATTTGGGTGAAGGAATTGGGATTAAGGGAAGCGCAGTATTTAGGTGGTTATCGATATGTAACCAGTGTACAGCGGTATGATTTTAAAAGTATTGATGATTTACAGAAAAAGCTGGAATTTCATCATCCGATGGAGAAAATGGCGATATAATTAATACTATATTTGTGGCAATGAAAAGACTATATATAATAGCTGGACCCAATGGAGCTGGAAAAACAACAGCTTCATATACGATATTACCTGAAATATTTGATTGTAACGAGTTTGTTAACGCAGATGAAATAGCCAGAGGGCTTTCACCATTCAATCCTGATATGGTAGCTTTTCATGCTGGTAGGATTATGTTGAATCGTATTAATGAATTATTGGATGATGGCAAGACTTTTGCATTAGAAACAACGTTATCAACTAAAAGTTACGTTAGTTTTATAAAGAAAGCCAAAGCGAATGGATATGAAATTATTCTGTTGTTTTTAAGATTGGATTCACAAGAATTAGCTATAGAAAGAGTAAAAATCAGAGTAATGGAAGGCGGACACAATATACCAGAAAACGTTATAAGAAGACGGTATGAAAATGGTTTGAAAAACTTGTTTCAAAGGTATATAGCTATTGTGGATAAATGGATTTTAGTTGATAATTCAGAAAAAAGCTTTAATTTTATAGCCGAAGGAGCTAATGATGAAAGAATTATCAAAGACCAAGAGCTTTGGAATGAATTAATAAAAAAGTATTATGGGAGTTAAGGAACAGTTACAGGAATTAGAAGATAAAATAGCCAAGGGGCTTGAAGGAGCTTATGAAAAAATGCTTAAATTCAAAAAGCATAAAAATACACCTTTGGTGATTTCAGAAGACGGAAAAGTAGTAAAAATACATCCTGAAGATTTACCAAAGGAAAATTCATAAATAGAGAAATCACCTTTAAATATTTAATGTAAAACCATCTAGTTTCTAGGTGGTTTTTTATATCTTAGATTTCGATTAATTTAAGATTAATCATACGTTCTTTAAAATAAAAGTTATACAATTTCATATTTGAATTTTCTCAATAAAAGGTTTAGTGTATAACTCGTATCCTGTAATTGATTTAATTATTTTTGCGTCCATCAATTGTATAGTCTCTGTTATCCTATTTTGTAAATCCTCTATGGATTCAAAAAACTTCATAGCTATTCTATCCTTCATCCATTGCCATACTTTTTCTGCTGGATTTAGCTCTGGAGAATAAGGAGGTATATTTAAAAGATAAATGTTTTCTGGTATTTCTATATTTTTACAAGCATAAAAACCAGCATTGTCTATTACTAAAATTTTATACTCTCTTGGGTTTTGTTGGCTAAGTTCTTTTAAATAGCTCTCAAATATAGCATTGTTTACAATTGGTGTTTCCCAGTAAAAGGCATGTCCTGTTATTGGTGAAAAACTACCCCAAAGCCATACATATTTATAGCTATGTTGGTAGTATACTTTTGCTTGAACTCCTCTAGCGGTGAGGGTTCTTTTCTGATGAGTCATCAACCGAAATCTAGCCTCATCTTGAAACATTATATCAATACTATCATACTTATCTTTATTAAGACGCATTCTAATATTAGTTAATAGGTTGGGGAGTTTTTTTAAAAGCCTCTACAGCCTGCTCATCTTTTTTATGATGTGATTTTCTTGCTACTTTTAATTTAGAATAGTGCTTTGACTTACAATGTTGATATAGTGCTGAATAGGTTATGTCCTTTTGGGTGGTTTCAGTCAGAATAGACAATAATTCTACATAACTGGTAATAGTACTATTAGGATTATTTAATAATCTGTCTATCTCTTTAATTGTTGATTCTTTAAGTAATTTTGTATTGTTACCGCCACTTGAAACGGTACATAAATTATCCAGACCGCCTTCTTCATACATTTTTAACCAATTGTATATGCTACGACGGTCATATTTTATTTTTTAGCAACTTCTTTGGTGTATTTACATTTTCCTTGCTTTATCAATAGCAATGCTTTTAACCTACTACGTTTTAACCTACTTGTTTCCTTATTGTAAAGTTGTTTCAACTTTAATTCACTCTCAGAAATCTGAATATCAATTATTTTTGCCATAATATAAAGATATAAATTTTTTTGAGAAAATTAAAATAAAAAAATAGTATTAGCTATACAGATGAAAATCTTCAGATAGAAGTTATAGGATTCAGAAACAACCAAGTGGTTACAAGGTTTAACGTATTACTTAAAATAAGTAAAAGACCAAATCAAAATGCATCCGATGTACATCGCAATAATGTGGATTTGTATGACGAAAGAAATGTACAGCACTTTATAAAAAATGCGCAAATAAGGTTAAAGGAAGACGAAACTAAAATTACTAATTTCGTTTACGATGTCATAGAACGACTGGAACAGTACCGTAAAGATAAATCCACCTATATTCCAGAAACACATGCCATTGCATCACCACAACCCAAGGTTTCCAAAAAGGTAGATAAGATACTTAGAAGCGATACGCTAACAGAAGATTTACAACAACTATTGGTTAAATCTGGCGTAGCCAGTCCTAAGATTGGATTACAGCTATTTTTAATTGCTCTTAGCAGTAAATTACCAAATACCACACATGGTATACTACAGGGTAATACAGAGCTAACAAACGAACTAATACAATCATTTTCAAAAGTATTACCAATTGAGGTGAATCGTTTTAAAACTTCTATAAGTGATAATGTGCTGTATTATGTACCTGATAGAAATTATTGGAATAACAAAGTACTACTGTTGCCAAC
This sequence comes from Flavivirga aquatica, assembly GCF_001747085.1. Taxonomy (GTDB): domain Bacteria; phylum Bacteroidota; class Bacteroidia; order Flavobacteriales; family Flavobacteriaceae; genus Algibacter_C; species Algibacter_C aquatica. The sequence goes on along the minus strand of NZ_MDJD01000054.1, from coordinate 1,197,013 downwards.
CATCGATAAACTTGGTAAAAATAATACTGCGCTAACGGAACTTATTACACAAGGTCAGGTCGATAGACTGGTAAGTGAAAACACCATAGAAGGCACTTATAGAGCCAAAAACAGATTGGTAAACGGGAATCTAAGTTTTATCAGTAGCACCAATACTGGTTATAACGAGTTGCTTAAATCTGATAATGTGGTTACGCTACCACTTACCAATCCAAAAGCCATAAAACAAGCCATCACCACCCAAGCCATTAAAAAATGTGGCGGGTTGATAAATGAAACCGAGGTTGAAAACTCAATAAAATTACTACAATTCGTTTTCCGGGAATTAAAACCCGTAAACGTAGTAAATCCACATTTGGAGCAATTAAATATAGCGAGGTATTTCGATGAAGATTATAAACAAATTAAACAGTTTTTGCAGTTAACCAATTTGGTAACCTTATTACACCAAAAACAGTTAGGAGTAACTAAAAAAGGCAACCTATTAACTAAGCATATGGCGTGCCGATAGGCCAATGCTATATGTCTTGTTGACTGATCCGTTACTTAAATAAGGGGGAAAACGTTTTCTTGAAAGTATTTATTAAAGCAGAAATCACATAAGGAGTACTAAGAGCAACTTAGTTAAGACATTAAAACGTGTATTTTACAAACTATTTTCATTCACAATCTTCTTTAAGTCAGTATTTTATTCTAATTATTTAAATTTAGTCCATAGTTATCCTGTATGAGCACATGGTCATAGCCTTAATTTTTATATTTCTGTATTTTACGTGTTGCTATTTTTTTGTAATCAAATGGCGGTCCACGACTATCAAAAGTTAGTAAGGTGATTAAAATCCCTTTTTTACAATGTCTACAACGTCGATGTAACGAGGTCTCTTGATGAGTTAATACAGCTGTCGTTTCTAGATCTTTATCTAATAATTGGAGTTGTAGTCTTGGTAATTTTTCCTTTTTCCAGCTGCTACTTAAAAATCCGTAATGCCGAATTCTTGTAAATCCTTTAGGTAGAATATGATTTTGAAAACGTTTAATAAAGTTCTGTTTAGATAAGGTTTGTGTTGTTTTCTCACCTTGATTACGGTAATTTTTTAAACTAAATGTTACGGTTCTATTAGTGGTATCTATGTTTAATATTCTATGATTACTAATCGCTATTTTATGTGTGTAGCGTCCTAAATATTCAATAACATGTTCAGGTTTACCAAAAGGAGCTTTGGCATAAACCACCCATTTCTTAGAAAATAATTTATCATACAATGCCTGCGGAATTCCAGGGAGTTGCTTTCTTAGTTTAGAGACAAAAAGGCCTCTGAACTTTTTACTTAAAGCCTTCACACTAAAAAGAAAATGGTCTTTGCCTTTTGCCTTTTTCCAATACCCTGATTTAGTAACACCTCCTTTGGGCACGATGCAATGCAGGTGAGGATGTAGACTTAAATTTTGTCCCCAAGTATGTAAGACGGCAATCATACCCATTTTTGCTCCTAAGTGCTTGGGATTCTTAGCAAAACAGCAAAGCGTCTGCCAAACAGAATCAAATAAAATATTATAGAGCGTTTTTGCATCTGCAAGTGCTATGCTATTATGATTAATAAGATAAAAAAGCATAAAAATTTAATAATTTGTATATTTGTAATTATGGGAGCAATAGAATTAAGAAATACTATTTTAAATAAACTCAATGCTATTGAGGATTCTTCGATGCTACAAGGTGTTTTGCGCTATATAGAAGAGCATAGTAGTAAAGATGAAATTGTTGCTTACACAGTTCAAGGCGAACCTTTAACAAAAAAGAAGTATATTCAAAAGGTTAAAGATGCAGAAAAAGGCAACTTTATTTCATCAGAAGAATTAAAAAAGCGAATGCAGTCTTGGTAAATGGGTTTGAAAATTGAATGGTCTGAAAATGCTGAACAGGATATAAGGCATATTTTTAAAAGAGTAAAAAAGAAAACCAAATCTGAAAACCTAGCCCGAAATGTTATCAGTGACATATATGATGCTGGTATAAATATTCATTACGTAAAACAGTATCAAGTAGATGAATTTTTGGGTGAGCCATACCGTAGAATGGTAGTAAGACATTTTAAAATTATCTACAAACCAGTTAATGATGATGAAATAAAAATACTTCAAGTTTTTGATACTTATCAGAATCCTTTAAAACTTCGTAAATAAAGTAATTACCACATAAAAATTAATGTAAAACCATCTAGCATCTAGGTGGTTTTTTATATCTTAGATTTTGATTAACGTTAAGATTAATCATACGTTCTTTTAAATAAAGTAACTCCTAAAAATAGTATATAGGGTGTTATCCCTTTGGTATGCCAATGCCTAATAGGAATGTTGAAGGTGATTACCGTTACGGATATCAAGGTGAGTATGCAGAGAAAGAACCTGAAATAGGTAGTGGAATTAATTCTTTTCAGCTAAGATTGTATGATTCTCGTATTGGGCGTTGGATAAGTCCTGACCCTTATGGGGAATAATCCAGCATCTAATGTAGACCCTAGTAGTGGGTGTACGAATAAAAAAGGAGAAGACTGTGTTAAAGGTGTATTGCCAGGAACAGTAACTGATGGTATTAAATGGAATCACGATGGTAGTGATTGGTTAGGAGCGCCAATTCAACAGGATGCTATTTTTATTACTGGAAATAGTTCTAATTCATCTAGCTTATTAAATTATTTTATAAGTTATTTTAGTTACTTTATTTTATGTGAGTATTTTTTTCTTGTTACTATTGGTAAAAAACTTTTTAAGTTTAAAGTAATTGTTAATAAGTCAAGTTCATTGAATATGTTTATAGCGATTTTTATTAGGACAATTATTCGTTTATTCCCTTTTAATCCGATTTCGTTTTTGTTTACTAAAGAGAAAATGTTTTGGCATGAAATTTTTTCTGATACAAAACTACTCCCCTCGCGCTCGACTGAGTAAACGCTAGCGCTACGACTGTGTCGAGTGCCGTATAGAGTAATCAAAAAAAAATAAGAATTAAAGCTACTGTAACAGGTAGCTTTTTTTATGCGTAAGCTTTTTTAGTTTTAAAGTCACGTAAAGCCATATCAATCATATTAAGGATAAAGGTTTTGTTATCTTCATTAAGTTCAGAAATCCTTACCAACCTATCTACAGCATCTTTATCAAGCAATAAATTAGTTTTACCAATAAGATAATCCCCAACAACTAGGGTAATACAATTTCGTATTTGAATTTTCTCAATAAAAGGTTTAGTGTATAACTCGTATCCTGTAATTGATTTAATTATTTTTGCGTCCATCAATTGTATAGTCTCTGTTATCCTATTTTGTAAATCCTCTATGGATTCAAAAAACTTCATAGCTATTCTATCCTTCATCCATTGCCATACTTTTTCTGCTGGATTTAGCTCTGGAGAATAAGGAGGTATATTTAAAAGATAAATGTTTTCTGGTATTTCTATATTTTTACAAGCATGAAAACCAGCATTGTCTATTACTAAAATTTTATACTCTCTTGGGTTTTGTTGGCTAAGTTCTTTTAAATAGCTCTCAAATATAGCATTGTTTACAATTGGTGTTTCCCAGTAAAAGGCATGTCCCGTTATTGGTGAAAAACTACCCCAAAGCCATACATATTTATAGCTATGTTGGTAGTGTACTTTTGCTTGAACTCCTCTAGCGGTGAGGGTTCTTTTCTGATGAGTCATCAACCGAAATCTAGCCTCATCTTGAAACATTATATCAATACTATCATACTTATCTTTATTAAGACGCATTCTAATATTAGTTAATAGGTTGGGGAGTTTTTTTAAAAGCCTCTACAGCCTGCTCATCTTTTTTATGATGTGATTTTCTTGCTACTTTTAATTTAGAATAGTGCTTTGACTTACAATGTTGATATAGTGCTGAATAGGTTATGTCCTTTTGGGTGGTTTCAGTCAGAATAGACAATAACTCTACATAACTGGTAATAGTACTATTAGGATTATTTAATAATCTGTCTATCTCTTTAATTGTTGATTCTTTAAGTAATTTTGTATTGTTACCGCCACTTGAAACGGTACATAAATTATCCAGACCGCCTTCTTCATACATTTTTAACCAATTGTATATGCTACGACGGTCATATTTTACTTTTTTAGCAACTTCTTTGGTGTATTTACATTTTCCTTGCTTTATCAATAGCAATGCTTTTAACCTACTACGTTTTAACCTACTTGTTTCCTTATTGTAAAGTTGTTTCAACTTTAATTCACTCTCAGAAATCTGAATATCAATTATTTTTGCCATAATATAAAGATATAATTTTTTTTGAGAAAATTAAAATAAAAAATAGTATAACACGTGTCGCTACTGCTAATACAGTTTCATATTTGTACGGAAGCTATTCTCCAATTGATGGGAGTCATTTTACCTGGGAAGTAGAAGGCGTTGATACCCTGATTTTTGAAGCTTATTTTAAAGCGCTATCTCTTTTTTGACCCGAAGAATTAAAGGTTCTGATCATTGACAATGCAGGTTTTCATATAAATACCCCAGATAATATTAAGCTTATTAGAATACCTCCATATACCCCGGAATTAAATCCTTGCGAAAAAGTATAGCAATATTTAAAAGAACGATTTAAAAACAGAACATTTGAAAATATCAAAGAGCTTAAACATTGGTTAAATCAAACTGTAAAAACACAAATCAACAATAATATAATCAACATTGTAAAATCTGAATTTTATATAAAAACTTTTAAGGCTTGTTTTAAATTATAATTGGTATTATTTTGTGATAAAGATATTTCGTACTGAAATTTTATAGCATTTAATTATTGAGTTTTAAATAAAATAGTTTTAATTTTTGATATTACTTAAAAGTTATTTTGAATATCCGTTTTTACTCATAATCCAGTAATTCCAGCTATTACTAGTCTATCGAATAGTTTTTCCTCAAAATATCTTCGATTGAGTTTGTAAACAAATTCGTTTAGGTAGAGTTGTAGGTATTTGCCTTTAATTTTGTGATAATTTCCAAGTAAGTTTCGTTTGGCATTGCTTATGGTAATATGTACCCATTTCAAGGTCTCTTTAGTAGTTTGTTTATCTGATTTTTCACTAATATGTAGTTCTACAAAATCAGCAATATCAACATATGAAGTACTTTTATCAGTAAAAACAATGCTTTGTTCGTCTAAAGACTCTTTAACAGTATCATTTACACCATCAGCCTTATGATCTGTCAGCACTTTGGCTTTAAAGTAGCGACATTGGCGATCCTTCTTGTTGGTTTTCGGGTCTTCTAAGGGAGTGGATTCTGCCATTATCATTACGTTTTGCTTTCCTACTGCACCACGACCTCTTTTTCCTTTTTGTTGCTCTATTTCAGAAGATTCGACCGTAAAATAACCTTCATCCATTTCAATCATACCTTCTAAAGTATAGCGGGCATCTCTGTTACCCATTGCTTTACGAAGTTTATGAACCATCGCCCAGACAGGTTCATACCTTTTTAAACCAAGCTGTTTCTGGATTTCTTTAGAAGAAAATCCTTTCTTGGTAGTAGTCATCAAAAACATTGTCTTATACCATATCATAAAAGATAGATTAGAATTTTGCATAATAGTACCACTTCTCAAAGATGTACGGGCTCTACAAGATTTGCACTCATAGCTCCAAACAGCCTTTATCCAATAGTGATGAGTATGACCACAACGCTGGCATTTAACTCCTATCTTATCTCTTTCTTGCTTAAAATGAGTACGACAAGCTTCTTCACTATCAAAATGGGCGGTAAAACTAAAAATATTCATGACTTGTTTTTTTAACAAAATAAGCATTTTTAATCAATTATTAGTAATTACGGATATTCAATAAAGTTATTGACTTTTTAATTCCCCCATTTTATAATCTATATTATTACTAACAGTATTGGCATTCATTGATTTTTGAAGTTCATGTAATCTGTTTTGAAGCGCCTTTACTTTTTTAGGGTATTTTAAAGATAAATCATGAGTTTCAGAAATATCTTCAGATAAATTGTAAAGCTCTAATGTGCTAGAGTCGTAAAATTCGATTAGTTTCCAATTATTTTGTCTTATGGCAGCACCAGGAGCCCAACCACTAGCGTGATAGTGAGGGTAATGCCAAAATAGTTCCTTTCTGTCAATTGAATTGTTGTTGGTAATTAAAATAGGGCTTAAATCGATACCGTCTATAAGATTAGATGCAGCACCCGTTTTTATGTCCGCTAATGAAAGTAGCGTAGGATAGAAGTCATGGCTAATTACAGGTGTATCAATAATTTTGCTTTCGCCAGAATAATTAGAAGGTTTAATTAATAACGGAATTCTAATTCCGCCTTCGTATAGCCAACCTTTACCACCTCTTAAAGGAACTACTGCTGTAGGTGCTTTTTGCTTTTTATTTTTTAGGACTGTAGAAAGCCCACCATTATCCGATGTGAAAACTAAAGTAGTATTATTGTATAAACCCTTTTTCTTGAGTTTCGTAATGAGTTTACCAATATTTTTATCTAAAGCATATAACATAGAAGCATAAGCTGGATTATTTTGTTTTAAAGCTGTTTTGCCTCTTCGTTCATCTTTAAAAGTAGAAGACATATCTTCTTTTGTATCTGCTAACTTTTTATTGAACTTGTTAATGTATTGCGTGTTTGGTTGAATAGGAGTGTGTACTGTATAATAACTTAAATATAAGAAGAAGGGGGTATTATCAATAGTGTCTAGAAAATTAATAGACTCATTGGTTAATCTATCTGTTAAATATTCGCCTTTTGGACCGTTTAATAGTTTAGGGTTTTTATATGGCGAGTAATAGCCCCCCGGAGGGCTTCCTTTATGGTGCCCTCCAATATTAATATCGAAACCTTGATCTTCTGGAAAAAAACCAGTATTACCTAAATGCCATTTGCCAGCGAAAAAAGTTTTATAACCATGGGCTTTAAAAACTTCTGGAAGTGTAGTTTCAGAAAGTGGGAGTTCATTTAATATATTTGGTCCTTTTAATTTTTCATTGTCGGGGATATAGCCAGGTATCCAATCTGTAATATTTAATCTGGCAGGATGTTTTCCTGTCATTAAAGCAGCTCTTGAAGGTGAGCATACAGATGCAGAGGCATAAGCATTAGTAAATTGAATGCTTTCTTTACTAAAAGCATCAATGTTTGGCGTTTCGTGAAATGTACTTCCTGAATATCCTAAATCTGTCCAGCCTAAATCGTCTACTAGAATAAATACAATGTTTTCTTTATTATTATTATTATTATTCGCGCATGCGGAAAATAATATTAAAGCGAGTATTAAAAAGGTGTTCTTTATCATATTTAATTTAAAATAATAATGAGGCTGATGTAAAATCAATTTTTGGCTTTTTTAGTTTTAAAAACATCAAAACCTGATTTGGCTTTGGTTTTAGGGAAACTGTTATTTTTTACATTGGTATCGGCGAATTCAAAATTGGGATCTAAGTTAATTTTACTAACTTCTTTGTTTTTTATAAATGTTTGTTGTGTTTCGTATTCATTTCTACGCCATATTTCAGCAGGTAGTCTATCTATTTCGGTTGTTCCATCGGTAAAAATCCATTCAATAGTTATTGGCATAACTAATCCACCTACATTTTTTATGGTAACTTCATAAATGTTTTTACCAGATAATTGTTTGCGTATTTCAGGTTCATTTAATCTTGATAAAAACTGACCATAAGATGCATCAGGTGTAGAGGTCATAGTTATTACTTCTGGTCCACTAGAAAAATCTTTAGCTAACTCATTGTTATTATTATTAGATTCTATTTTTAATTTACGAGCTTTCTGTTGGTCTTCAATATTAATGTTTTCTTCATGAACTTGAAACCATTTTACATTGTTAAGTTCCATATCTACATGATCGGTAGTGAAAAACCAACCTCTGTAAAACCAATCTAAATTGGTTGCAGTAGCATCTTCTATAGTTCTAAATAAATCGGCAGGATTGGGATGTTTATATTTCCATCTGTTGGCATATTCTTTAAAGGCATCGTCAAAGAGTTCTTTTCCAATAATAGAGTTTCGTAGCATTTGTAAACCAACAGTAGGTTTTAAATAAAAATTGGCACCAAATTGAGACAGTAATTCATTATCTGAAGTCGTCATTATTGGGCGTAAAATATTTTTATCGCCACTCATAAATGGTACGATACTTTTAGGTGTTACACTATTAAAATTAGGGTATCTTTCAGCCAGTGTTCTATGGTGTAAAAAGGTATTTAAACCTTCATCCATCCACATCCATTTACGTTCATCAGAACTTACAATCATAGGAAACCAATTGTGCCCAACTTCATGAATAATAGTGCCTATCATACTCGCTTTGGCTGCATCACTTATTTTTCCATTTTTTGGTCGACCTCCATTAAAACTAATCATAGGAAACTCCATACCTATATTTGAAGTATTAACTGAAATCGCAACAGGATAAGGGTAATCGAAAGTAGCTTCCGAATAGACTTCAAGAGCATGCACTATGGCTTTAGTAGATTCTCCTTGCCATACAGGTAAGCCTTCCTTAGGGTAGAATGACATAGCCATTACGGTATTAGTAGGTAGTTTAACGGCTTGTGCATCCCACATAAATTTTCGTGAAGATGCAAATGCAAAATCTCTAACATTTTTAGCGCTAAACTTCCAAGTTTTTTGTTTAGAAGATTTTTCTTTTTCATTGAACTCAGCTTCCTTCTTAGTAATAATCATAATAGGTTTATCAAAAGATTTTTTAGCCTTATCCATTCTTTTACGCTGCGTTTTAGTTAGCACAGATTCACTATTTTGAAGTAAACCAGTAGAAGCCACAATATGGTTTTCAGGAACTGTGATTTCAACTTCATAGTCTCCAAACTCTAATGCAAATTCACCTAATTTATGAAATTGCTGATTTTGCCAACCTTCCGTATCATTATAAACCGCCATTCTAGGGAACCAATGCGCTATAAGATAAACAGTATTATCATCTTCGGGAAAGTATTCATAACCTTCTCTAGATAATAAAAATAAACTTCTATCTGTTATTGGGTAAGACCATGCTATGGATATGTTTGTAGATTCACCAGATTTAAGAACAGTATTCAATTTCACTTTCATCATGGTATTGTTAACCATGGTTTTTATAGCCTTACCATCATTATCTTTCACATATTTTATGGTGTAGCCTGCAGGGAAATCTATAGGCCTAGTGAGAAACTGCATTTGCCTAGTAGTTATTGAATCTTTTATGCGATTATTTACAGCTCCAAAATCTTCATTTTCTTTTTTATTTACATTTTGCTCAAGCTGAATCCATAAGTAACTTAAATTGTCAGGGGAATTATTAAAATAGGTAATGGTTTCTTCTCCAGTTAAGGTATTATTTTTTTCGTCTAGAGTCGCTTTTATTTTATAATTAGCACGTTGTTGCCAATAGGCTTTTCCAGGGGCTCCACTTGCTGTCCTATATATGTTAGGAGGAGCAATAATACGATCTATGGGCTCGAATTTACCTTGCCAGGGTTGGTTTTGTGCGTTAAGGATTGATGATGAGAAAAGTGTTAAAAAAAGATAAAGAAAAAAGCGCATGATTTTTTGTGATTAATTGAATTAGTCTTGCACAATATAGTAAATATTCATACGCTTTTTTAATAAATTATCTGAGAGATTAAGGAATGTTTAACCTTTTGTTAAAAGTTAGAAAACAAGTAGTTTTTGTTGCTTAAAGAAGAAGTGTTCAGTACCTTTGAACACCGAAAATTATAATTATGAGCAAAGAAACCCCATTAACTTTTGATGTTTTAATAGAAATTCCAAAAGGGAGTAGAAATAAGTATGAATACGATTTTACACTACATAAAATTCGTTTTGATCGCATGTTATTTTCATCAATGATGTATCCTGGTGATTATGGTTTTATTCCAGAAACATTAGCCTTAGATAAGGATCCTTTAGATGTTTTAGTTTTAGGTCACCAACCAACTTATCCAATGGTAGTTATGGAAGTTAGACCAATAGGCGTTTTTCATATGACTGATGAAAAAGGACCAGATGAGAAAATAATATGTGTACCAGTTTCAGACCCTATTTGGAGTAAGAAAACAGATATTACAGATATTAATCCACATAGACTTAAAGAAATAGAGCATTTTTTTCAAGTATATAAAGATTTAGAAGAAAAGAAAGTTGACACAGGTGGATGGGGAGATGCAGAAGAAGCTGTGAAAATATATAACGAATGTGTAGAACGTTATGATGCAAGTGAACATAAGAAAAAGAGAACTTTCACTATTTAGTTTAATATGTCATAAAATATAGACAAAAACAATAAGCCATCTTAAATTTAAGGTGGTTTTTTTTATCACTTTTATTTTCCTACTTTTAACTCAGTTAAAAAATTAATAACTAAAAACCAACGTATTAATATGGAAATAATAGTGAAATTTTTACCACTTTTTGGTGTGTTAGCATTAGCTTTTGTGTTTATTAAAAGTGCTTGGGTCACAAAACAAGATCAAGGCGATGAAAAGATGAAAAGGATTGCCAAAAGCATTGCAGATGGTGCCATGTCTTTTCTTAAGGCAGAATACAAAATTTTATCAATATTTGTGATTGCAGTAGCAATCTTATTATTCTTTAAAGGGAATACTGAGGAAGGCTCTAATGGCATGGTAGCTATTTCCTTTATCGTAGGTGCTATATGTTCTGCTCTGGCAGGATTTATAGGGATGAAAGTGGCAACAAAAGCTAATGTTAGAACAACAAGTGCGGCTAGAACCTCTCTAGGGAAAGCTTTAGAAGTTGCTTTTGCAGGTGGAGCTGTTATGGGGTTAGGAGTTGTTGGTCTTGGTGTTTTAGGACTTAGTGGTTTGTTTATAATTTATAGTGCCCAAGGTTGGGGGATTAATGAAGTGCTTAATGTGCTTTCAGGATTTTCATTAGGTGCATCGTCTATTGCATTATTTGCCCGTGTTGGAGGAGGTATTTATACCAAGGCTGCCGATGTAGGAGCCGATTTAGTAGGGAAAGTTGAAGCTGGTATTCCAGAAGATCACCCATTAAACCCTGCAACTATAGCAGATAATGTTGGAGATAATGTTGGAGATGTTGCTGGAATGGGAGCAGATTTATTTGAATCTTATGTAGGCTCAATTATTGGTACCATGGTATTAGGAGCATTTATTTTAACACCAGATTTTAATGGATTGGGAGCAGTGTACTTACCTTTGGTTTTAGCAGCTGTTGGAATTATTATGTCTATAATAGGAACTTTTTTTGTAAGAGTAAAAGATGGAGGTAATCCGCAAACCGCATTAAATATTGGGGAATTTGGTTCGGCAGGGTTAATGGTTATAGCATCTTATTTTATTATTAATGCCTTAATTCCTGAATTTCATGCTGAACTACCTTTTGGTGCAATGGGTGTGTTTTGGGCAACTATTGCCGGTTTAGTAGCTGGTTTAGCAGTTGGTAAAGTAACTGAATATTATACAGCAACAGGAAAAGGACCTGTAAACTCTATAGTAAGACAGTCTGAAACCGGAGCAGCAACAAACATTATTGCTGGTTTAGGTATTGGTATGATGTCTACAGCGATTCCTATTCTTTTAATAGCTGCTGCTATTTTAGTATCACATTACTTTGCAGGTTTATATGGTATTGCGATTGCTGCGGTTGGGATGTTAGCTAATACAGGTATTCAATTGGCTGTTGATGCTTACGGACCAATTTCTGATAACGCTGGTGGTATTGCTGAAATGGCAGAGCTACCTAGTGAAGTTCGCGAGCGTACAGATAAATTAGATGCTGTAGGAAATACGACGGCTGCTATAGGAAAAGGATTTGCTATTGCTTCTGCGGCTTTAACAGCATTAGCGCTGTTTGCTGCCTTTATGAAAACAGCTAATGTTAGAGCCATTGATGTGTCACAGCCTCAAATTATGGCAGGATTATTAGTAGGAGGGATGTTGCCATTTGTGTTTTCAGCTTTATCAATGAATGCTGTTGGTCGTGCAGCCATGGCTATGATTGAAGAGGTACGTCGCCAGTTTAGAGATATCCCGCAGTTAAAAGCAGCTCTTGAAGTTATGCGTAAATATGATTCTGATATGAGTAAAGCTTCTGAAGCTGATAGAAAAATATTTGATGCTGCCGATGGATATGCGGAATATGATAAGTGTGTTGATATTTCAACAAAAGCATCTATTAGAGAGATGGTATTTCCAGGTTTGTTGGCAATTGCTGTTCCTGTAGCTGTTGGGTTCATTGGAGGCGCTGAAATGCTTGGAGGTTTACTTGCAGGTGTTACCACGTGTGGTGTACTTATGGCTATTTTTCAATCTAACGCAGGAGGTGCTTGGGATAATGCTAAAAAAACTATTGAAGAACAAGGTAAAAAAGGAACAGATGCTCATAAAGCTGCAGTTGTAGGAGATACAGTTGGTGATCCATTTAAAGATACTTCCGGGCCTTCTTTAAATATTTTATTAAAATTAATGAGCGTTGTTGCTTTGGTAATAGCGCCTAGTATAGCATTAACTACTGAAGTTGTGACTGCTTATGTTTCTGAAAAAAATGATACTGAAATTGTAAATAATGTTTCAAAAGAAGTTAAAGTAGAAATGAATACAAGTGATGATGGTACAGCGAAAGCTATAGTTACTACAATTACTACTGAAGCAGGAGAAGTAACAACAAGTTATGAAACCTTTAAAGGTACTGAGGCAGAGGTAAGAACTAAGATAAGTACACTTTAGGGGGTAGTATTTCAAAATAGTTAATTAAAAGCATAGGTGTTGTAAAAAACGATAATGTATAGTTTTGGTGAAGTTTTAAATAATTATTGAATATCCGTTTTTACTCATAATCCAGTAATTCCAGCTATTACTAGTCTATCGAATAGTTTTTCCTCAAAATATCTTCGATTGAGTTTGTAAACAAATTCGTTTAGGTAGAGTTGTAGGTATTTGCCTTTAATTTTGTGATAATTTCCAAGTAAGTTTCGTTTGGCATTGCTTATGGTAATATGTACCCATTTCAAGGTCTCTTTAGTAGTTTGTTTATCTGATTTTTCACTAATATGTAGTTCTACAAAATCAGCAATATCAACATATGAAGTACTTTTATCAGTAAAAACAATGCTTTGTTCGTCTAAAGACTCTTTAACAGTATCATTTACACCATCAGCCTTATGATCTGTCAGCACTTTGGCTTTAAAGTAGCGACATTGGCGATCCTTCTTGTTGGTTTTCGGGTCTTCTAAGGGAGTGGATTCTGCCATTATCATTACGTTTTGCTTTCCTACTGCACCACGACCTCTTTTTCCTTTTTGTTGCTCTATTTCAGAAGATTCGACCGTAAAATAACCTTCATCCATTTCAATCATACCTTCTAAAGTATAGCGGGCATCTCTGTTACCCATTGCTTTACGAAGTTTATGAACCATCGCCCAGACAGGTTCATACCTTTTTAAACCAAGCTGTTTCTGGATTTCTTTAGAAGAAAATCCTTTCTTGGTAGTAGTCATCAAAAACATTGTCTTATACCATATCATAAAAGATAGATTAGAATTTTGCATAATAGTACCACTTCTCAAAGATGTACGGGCTCTACAAGATTTGCACTCATAGCTCCAAACAGCCTTTATCCAATAGTGATGAGTATGACCACAACGCTGGCATTTAACTCCTATCTTATCTCTTTCTTGCTTAAAATGAGTACGACAAGCTTCTTCACTATCAAAATGGGCGGTAAAACTAAAAATATTCATGACTTGTTTTTTTAACAAAATAAGCATTTTTAATCAATTATTAGTAATTACGGATATTCAAAAAATAATTTAAATAAAACAAAAACCACGTAATTAGCGTGGTTTTTTGTTTTATAGTTTTAACTCTTTCGTTTTTGTTTAAGGAGGAAATCATTTATATAAACTTTAAACTGTTTCATATAAACAATAGCATTAGTAAACACCTTTTTTACTTCTTCTGTCATAATAATCAGGAGATGAGCTAAAACTCCATAGCATAAAATTATCATGACGACTAATAGTTACTGCTTCTACATCTTTGGTGTTTACATCACTTGAAATATATTCAGGATTAGTACCTCCTAAAGCATGAAATTGAAATATTGATAAACTTTATGAATAACTGTGGTAATAAGCATGCTAATACCTAAATGTCTGAGATTATAAAGTAATGGTAAAAAATTGGAGTTTAACCTGTATGGAGAACCTATAACTAGGATAATTTGAAGTATTATAATGACTGGTAAACCAAATGCTCTAATAGCTAGAGTTTCTATAGTGGTTTTAGAATTGAAAAGAAGGTGATAGTTGTAAGCTCAGTTAGATTAAAAAACGGTAAGTTGATTTGTTTTAATAGTTTTATTAAGAGATATTAGTTTTAAAATAGTCCATTAATTTCAGCATCAATAGTATTGATAACGGTTCCTAAGTCTTCTGGATTATCAACGAAATTTAAATTATCAATGTCTATAATTAATAGTTTTCCTTTATTATAACCATGTATCCAAGCTTCATATCGTTCATTCAATCTACTTAAATAATCAATGCTTATTGAATTTTCATAATCTCGACCGCGTTTGTGAATTTGAGAAACTAAATTAGGAATAGAACTTCTTAAATAAATTAATATATCTGGACCTTGAACAAGAGACTCCATTAAATCAAAGAGCGATTTGTAGTTTTCATAATCACGATTTGTCATCAAGCCCATAGCATGCAAGTTGGGTGCAAAAATATGAGCATCTTCGTAAATAGTTCGATCTTGTATAATGTCTTTACCGCTTTTACGAATTTGTAATACTTGGCGAAATCGACTATTTAAAAAGTAAACTTGTAAATTAAAACTCCAACGTTCCATTTGATTATAGAAATCATCTAAATATGGATTATCTACTACATCTTCCAGTTGAGCTTCCCAATTATAATGTTTTGCTAGTAATTTGGTAAGCGTAGTTTTTCCAGCGCCAATGTTTCCGGCAATAGCAATATGCATAGTCTTAGTTAATTTTTAAATGGAATTGTTGTAAGGTTTTGTTACTGTAAATATACAAGGTTTCGTTGGTTACAAAAAACTGATCTATTAATAAATTTGGTGTTTTAATAGGTATAGAAGTATCACTATTTTTTTTCAAATAAAATAGTGTATTTTCTTTTTTTAAGATGATATTCCCATTGCTTTCCATTAATGATGTATAGCCTATGTTTTTAAGTTTTTTTACTAAGCTACCAAAGTAATTATAGATATAAAGATAATCTTCTGTTAATAACCAGCAATAATTGTAATTACTTTTTAAATCTAAAATATTACTTTGTATAGGTACAGTTTGAGCACGTGTTGTTTGAGATTTATAGTCAAAAAGTTCTAACTTTTGAAAATCTTGATTAAATATCCATAGCGTATTATCATGCCCTGTAGAAACGTGAGAAACACTTTTATATTCTGTAAGTGTATTAAAATCTATCTTAAATATTTCAGCTAATCTATTATCTAGTATAATAACAGTATTGAAATCTTTATAAAATAGATTGATTTTTAGTGAATTAAATGCATTTGCTGAATTTAGATCTCCTAATTGTAAATTATTATAAGTTATGGTTTTTGCGATACCTTTTTTGTTAAATACATTATTACTTATATAATATGTCGTTTCAAAGTTATCAATGGTAATAATTGTATCTGCGTTGAAACCTATTTTTTTAATAAAAGAGGTTTCAATAGTCTTTTGGGCGAATATTGGTAATGTGAAAAGTAGAAAAAGATGAATAATATGCTTCATATAGGTTTGAAAAATACAAAAATCAAACCAATTTAAAGAAAAATAATTTTTTGTTTAATCGATATCATGTTGATAATAAGTGCTTTTTGTAGAATAACAATTTTTATTATAAAGAATCGAACATTTTTATTTGATAATATTCAATAACTGTAATATATTTGCATACGGTTTTAGGGGAGATACTCAAGCGGCCAACGAGGGCAGACTGTAAATCTGCTGACTACGTCTTCGCAGGTTCGAATCCTGCTCTCCCCACTTTAACTTAAAAAGTCTGCATTTATGCAGACTTTTTTATTATACTCATATTATCTTTATAGAGGTTTACAGTAAAACCCTTTTGTTCTTATTAAGTTAATTATATCGTTTTCATTTAAATTTTTGGTAGCCTCAATTTTTAAAACGTTATCTATATCTTCAATATCTATAGACCATTTGATTATACTAGAATGATTGTTAAAAAGAGGTTTTATTATTTTAACTTTTTTCTTTGTTTTTATATCTGTTCTAAATATTAATAAGTTCATATATAGTTTTATTAATTGATTAGGTTGATTACTCAGTAGAGTCTTCGTTTAGCTCTTTACCTATGCGTTCAACATAATTTTTATAAGCCAAATCACCTTCTTCTTTCCAAAACTCATCGTAATGTTTCCATTTATTGAAATCACTTTTAGAGTCTTCTTTACATGATGATTTTGAGTGTTTGGAGCCTTTTTTACTACCACTACCACAGCCACCAAGAAGGATTTTAAATAATATGAAAATTCCAACAGACTGCCAGTATGTAAGTGTTGTTAAACCAAATATTTCGGGCATCAACCAATTCCAAAGCCACATGATAATAAAACCAAGTAATATGGCTAATCCAGCTATAAAAATTGTTCCGAAAACAATTAATCCAGCAATTTCTATGGGAGATTTTCCTCTCATTTTATGTTTAAAGAAATTTGTCATTTTTTATTTATTTTAATTAATATTTTTTGTTTCTAGTTTTTTATAGAGTAATGAAATAGCTCTATGCCGTCTAGACATTAATGTTCCTAAGGGAATACCTGTTTCTAAAGAGATGTCTTTATAAGTATATCCTTCAAAATCTATTGCAATTATAACATCTCTATAATTTGGTTTTAAACTTAATATGCTTTTCTTCAATTCATCTTTTAATTGTTCCGAATAGTTGCTATCTGATTTGTCATATATTAGTTCTGTGAATTCTATTAACTTCGTTTCGTTTTGATCTTTATAGTTAATTACAGATCTATTCATTCTCATAATATCAATGATTTTATTTTTAATTGAATGATATACAAAACCAGCAACGTTATTTATTGGGGAATATCTATCTGCTCCAGAAAATAATTTTAATGCCACATCTTGGATAATATCCTCGGCATCGCGATTTATACTTGCTTTGAGCTTTGAGTTAACATAAGCTTTAAGAGAATGATATTCTTCTTTAAAAAAATCGTTGAGTTTTTCTTTATTATTTTCAGATTTCGAGTTCATTTAAAAAGACTTTTTTAAAGGGTCTTCAATTAGAAAGACGAAGCTTTTTAAAGTTATTGCATTTTTTATTGAATAAATTTAAAGTATAAAAATTTTATAAAGTCAATTACAAGGTTTTTATCTTTTTTAAAATTAACATAGAAGCTAATTTTAAAACTTTTTTTTGAGTATGAACTCACCTTTACTTCTTCTATTTCCTATAAAATGTCTGAAATTCGCTCATATTTCATTACTTTTTTACACGTAGCGATGCTATGTCTTTTAAAAAGAGCTTAGTATAAACAAATTCCAATTTGTTTTCGGTTAAAAAAATCAAGATGATTTCTATAATATAAATTATAAAATTACAGATATGAATAAAAATTAAGGAAAACTTATGTGTTTATAAGGGAAACAAAACAGTTGGAATTATAGAGAATAAAGTTATTGAAAATAAAAGGACTTTTTGAAAGGTTTTATTTGTATATAAAAGGATGAGGTACATGTATTGTTTTAGGCTCTTTATCAGTAGGATATTTTTGTTAATTGGAATAGTTAGGGATAAGAAAATAAAAGAATTTTATGCTTTAATATTTTGGAATATTTTTTTGTTAAAAAATTAACTTTATGTATTTTTATAAAAAAAATTAAGTAAAAAAAAAGCAGCTATTTTTTATTATTTAATTTGTGTCATAGTACTTGGTACAAAGAAATATTTTGACATTATGATTAAAATTAAAAACTGTCTCATTCTCTTTTTAAGTATAATTTTTATTCCTAATACAATATTTTCTCAAAAAGAAAATTACACTGAAATTTTAGAGATTGAATACGCTATTTTTAATGGGAAGTCTGTTCTCTTGGATTTATATATGCCTAAGAAAAAGGGCATTTATCCAGCTATCATATTAGTGCATGGAGGAGGTTGGGTAAGAGGTACACGAAAAGGTTACAAGCCTATGGCTATTAGTTTAGTTGAAAAAGGATATGTGGTAGCAAATATTGATTACCGTTTGGCTGGAGAAGCTAAATTTCCTGGAGCAGTTCAAGATGTTAAAGCTGCAGTTCGCTGGTTAAGAACAAATGCAGAAAAATTTAATGTAGACTCAAATAAAATTTCAGGTATTGGAGGGTCGGCTGGAGGGCATTTAATTTCTATGGCATCCCTTACAGGACACTCTAAAAAGTTTAACGGAAGAGGGAATTATCCAGAAGTATCGGGGGAATTACAAGCTACGGTTATTATGGGATCAGGTGTAAATCAAGTAGCTAGAGTGAAAAAAGCTAAATATAAATATATAAAAAATGCTTATATGTTTTTTGGTGGTGGGTATCCAGAAAAAGCAAAAAATTATAGGGAAGGATCCCCAATTAATCATATAACAAAACATATGAAGCCCATTTTAATTATTGATGGAGGTAAAGATAAGCCTGGTGAGAGATATACTGAATTTATAAAAAAACTTAATAAAAAGGGGATAATTAATAAATTTAAAATAGTGCCAAATGCTAAACATGCAGAATGGAATAAAGCCCCTTTTTTGAATCAATATACAATATTGATAGATCAATTTTTAAAAGAAACGTTTAATGATATGTAAACGTTCAAAACAACTTGTAGGTTTCCAGACAAATAATTTCAACTTTTTTATATTTAATGTAAAGTTGTAATTATCTATAAATAAGCGATAGATTCTTGTTAAAAATAAAAACCAAAAGTCCCTGTAATACCAAATTTTCTAGCATCTGGGTTTTGTATTTTATTTAGGTAATTACCTCTAAAATTAAAATCTATACGAAAGACTTTAAAAATGTTACCGACACCAAAACCATATTCGTAATAAGGTTTATTTGTTGGGGCTATTAAAGGAATACTATTAGGACTACCTGTAGAGCTAAGTGCTATGTTTTCATTTGATAATTCACCCCAAACACCTCTTACACTTATAATTTCTCGTAAATTAAGTTTTCTTAGTAAAGGTATTCTTGAAAATATGCGACCATTAAAATTATGTTCAAAATGGAATGATGTATAGGTGTCAGATACAAATTCGTAAAAATCTAACTGAGAAAATGTATTATAAATAGAAAAATAAGATTGATTACCAGGGATAACACTTAACAAGCCTAAAGGGACTTCTCCAAAAGTTTTACCAGCTTCAAAAGTAGTTATTAATCTACCAAAACCTCCTAGTTGCCATGGCTGTATATAAGAGAATTGTACTTTTGTATAATCAAAATCACTATTTAATACCGTTTTATCTCCACGACTCACTTGAGCAAAAAGACGGGCAAAATTATCGTTTGCTATTTTGCGTTCAACACCAAAACCTGTCATTTTTCGTTTAGGAAAATAAGATACAGATAATGATGATTCATACTGCTTAATTTCAGATTCAATACCCGTAGGTGAATCAGTATCTATATAGTCTAAACTAAACGTAGATGAAGCAGATTCTAAGGTTCTATAATTTCCGCTTAATCTAAAAATGACATTTCTCCAAGGTTCAGCCTCAATAGCTAAACTGGTTAAGTTTATTGAAGTTAATTTATCATTTGTCGCAGTTCCTACAACAGATGATGATGCTAAACTTCTACCTAAAACATCTGTAGATGTTGTTAAGCTAGCGCCTATCTGCTCGACATCACGTCTATTACCACCAGAAATAATAAGTCTACTCTTTTTATCTAATAACCATTTACCAGAAATACCATATTTAAACTTATCATCTCTAAACCCATAAGCTAAAAAACCTTGCAATCTCCAAAGATCGTTTCTGCCAAAATAAGTACGTCCTCCAGCTCGTAAACGTAAACCTTCAACTTCATTAAAACCAAAGGTTGAAAAAATGGGTCCGTAATCTAAATTTAATGAACTAAATTCAACATATCCCGAAGCTAAAATGCTCCCTAAATTATAAAGACGCTTAAACTTTTTTACGGTTTTTAATGTGTCTAACATTTTATAAACCCCTTTCTCATCTTTATTTAGCTCTTCTAGTCGGTTTTCAGACCAAAAAGTGTCGTCTCTATCATAAACATCTTTATCATAGTTATAAACTTCAGTTTCGTAAAACTTTTTGTCTTTTTCTATGTCAAATTTATAATTATTGTATAATGTCGTTCTCTTACCATAAACGCCACGTGATTTTTCTTTTTTATTAAATGCAAAATCGGACAGCATATAATCACGTTTTACAAGAAACAAAGAGTCATTTAATACATCAAACTCTTGTTCTATATAAATTTCTTTTACCCAGTTTATGTTAGCACTTTTTGACGCTTGAAGATTAATTTCTTTAATGGCGTAAGTGGTGTCTGCTACCCAAAAATCACCCTTAAAGGTTAATTCATTTTTACGTCTAGGATAATAAACAACATTATAACACCATTTATTATCGACAAAAGCACTATCTGATAATACATAATTATAAGTGTTAATTCCTGTTTTAGAAAGTGGACTTACAAAACTTTTGTCAAAGAATTTTAAGTAATTATCATAAACATTAAAATCTGAATATAAATCATCAACAAAATCAATAACCACTTGGTTATCACTAAAACCAGAGTTTTTATTGCCTTTTAAAACTTCTTTGTTCTTATTATTGATGTTATCTCCATAAACTTTTGAAACTGCTTCATTAATAAACATTGGCAAGTAAGTCTTACCTGTAACTCTAGAGGTATCTACTTCATTAAATACAAATTCCATACCTCTAAAAAGTTTACTTTTAATAAGGGCACTATCTATGGTATTTATATCAAATTCTACTTTTTCGTACTTATCGTATTCGTATTGGTTAAATTGTTTTAAACCATTACTGCGTTTGTTAGCCCAAATTTTTCTAAGTAAATCAATGGCTGGATTGTTCTTCTTAGATTGCTTTCCTGTAACAATTAAGACTTGATTTAATTGAGCAGTTTCTTCTTTTAGTGTAAATTTTAAATCGTAATTTACTTTTTTATTTAAATCTACTTCAAGTGTTTTATAGCCAATAAAGGATAGCGTTAAAGTTTTCCAAGTTTCATCAGATTCTAAATAAAACTTACCATCTTCATTGGTAATAGTACCAAGTGTAGATCCTTTAAAAATAACATTAGCAAAAGATATAGGTTTTTTAAATTCATCAAATACATAGCCGCTAACTTTGGTTTGCGCATACGTAGAAAGGCTTATGAGGAAAAAACATACAACAAGTAATCTTGTATTCATACAGACATATTTTTGAAACAAAAAAAACTTCATCAACAATCGTGCTAATGAAGTTTATATAACGTAAAAAATCTTATTTTATTTATATAAAACCTTTTTTACTGCTTTCACAACATCGTTACTATTTGGTAACCATTCAGCTAATAAAACAGGAGAATAGGGTGCAGGTGTATCTGCAGTATTAATTTTTTGAATTGGAGCATCTAAATAATCGAATGCTTCATTTTGTACTAAATAAGTAATTTCAGTAGCCACATTTCCAAAAGGCCATGCTTCTTCTAAGATTACTAGGCGATTAGTTTTTTTAACAGACTCTAAAATTGCTTTTCTATCTAAGGGACGTACTGTACGTAAATCTATAATTTCACAAGAAATACCTTCTTTTTCTAATTCATCCGCAGCTTTGTAAGCTTCTTTAATTATTTTACCAAAAGATACAACAGTAACATCTGTTCCTTCTCGTTTAATCTCTGCAACACCTAAAGGAATAATATATTCTCCTTCTGGAACTTCTCCCTTGTCACCATACATTTGCTCACTTTCCATAAAAATAACTGGATCATCATCTCGTATAGCAGCTTTTAATAAGCCTTTAGCGTCATAAGGATTTGATGGGACTACCACTTTTAAACCAGGTGTATTAGCAAACCAATTTTCAAATGCTTGCGAGTGAGTTGCTCCTAATTGACCAGCTGAGGCTGTTGGACCACGAAATACAATTGGACATTTAAATTGACCACCAGACATTTGTCTAATCTTAGCAGCATTATTTATAATTTGATCAATTCCAACAAGAGAAAAGTTAAAGGTCATGTACTCAACAATAGGTCTATTACCTGTCATTGTAGAGCCAATAGCTATACCAGCAAAACCAAGCTCAGCAATAGGTGTATCAATAACACGTTTTGCTCCAAATTCATCTAACATCCCTTTTGATGCTTTGTAAGCACCATTATATTCTGCTACTTCTTCTCCCATTAAGTAAACGCTTTCATCTTTGCGCATTTCCTCACTCATGGCTTCACATATAGCTTCTCTAAATTGAATTGTCTTCATTAAATATAATTTTAAATCGAATTGCAAAAATAAGAATTATTGATTATAGTTTTACATAAAAACTAACAGTAAAATTATTTGCAAATAAAAATTATTACATTTGTAGAAACTACATACAAATAATGAAGATCTCTTACTTAAAAATAGTTTTAATTCTTTTTATTTCTTCTTTCTGATTTGCTCAAAACCCAATTTTGTGTCCCGAAATTAAAGAGACTTTGTTTTTTAAGGATTTACCAACTATCACGAATAACAATGATGGTACTATTACTTTAACTCATAAAGAGCAATTAGTGACAGATATTTTTGCTAAGTATGAGATATTTAATCTTTCTGAGGTAAATGGTATGCTATAACTTTTAATAATAAAGATTTAATAATCGAATTATCAGAAAAAGTTGATCCTGAAACTATTTCTATCATATATGGTTATACTGCATATAATAGCTATACTGTAGCTCATATTAACAATGAATTTATTGAATTTGTAGACGGTAAAAAATTCAGTATTATTCAATCTTTCATTAACTGGTCAGATGGAGTTTACAGAGAAAAAGAAAATGTACCTAATGATTTTGATTTAAAAGTTGAATTTAATTACAACTCAGATGATGATTCATTGATAATGCAAAATGTTGATGAAACACCTTGCGGAAATTCATTTTCAATAGTTATTAAAGGAATTACAAACAATAATTTTACCATATGGAAGGTAAATACTGCTATACCAAATTTAAGTACAGAAACTTATTGTGAAATAGAAGAAGCTCTATATGCTATTCTAGAAATATCATGTAGCAATATCACTACTCTCGGATATATACAATCTTTCATTGATACAGAAAAGAGTGTATTGAAACTTTCTGGGAGTACACCTGTATTTGGTTTTTTAGAAATAACTTTTGAAGAAGAAAGACTATCAACGGAAAGTTTTTTTCAAAATAATTTAAAGTTTTACGAAACAAAAAACAACCCTTATCTGCAAGTTAAAAACACTAAAAACAAAGAATTTTATGTTGAAATCAAATCAGTAAACGGAAAAACATTGTACGCAAAAAGAGTGTTAAAGAATAACGACATAGATATTACCACGCTTACAAGTGGAATCTATTTTATAAAAGTATACAATCCTTCATCAGGTCATAGTAAAGTCTTTAAATTTTTAAAGCAATAGCAACAGATACTTTAAATTTTATCAAAAACAATAGCGTTTTTTCGATTATTTATTATGCACGCATAACAAATAATCGAAATAAAATAATTAACTTCGTAACCTCTAAAATAAGTTAGTGTTTGTGGTATTTATATTGTTAATTTAAATTATTGATATAACAAAATAAACCAATTAATTTAAGTAAAAAACTAAACAATTAAATTGTTATAATATGAAAATATTAGTGTGCATTAGTCATGTTCCTGACACCACTTCTAAAATTAATTTCACTGAAGGTGATACTAAATTTGATACCAATGGTGTACAGTTTGTAATTAACCCCAATGATGAGTTCGGTTTAACTCGTGCCATGTGGTTCAAAGAAAAACAAGGAGCAAATGTTACTGTTGTTAATGTTGGTGGAGCAGAAACAGAACCAACACTACGTAAAGCTTTAGCTATAGGTGCTGATGCTGCAATTCGTGTAAACACACCAGCAGTAGATGGTTTCTCTGTTGCAAAACAATTGGCAAATGTTGTTAAAGATGGTGCTTACGATTTAGTTATTGCAGGGCGAGAATCTATAGATTATAATGGAGGTATGGTGCCTGGTGTTTTAGCAGGCTTACTTCAAGCTAATTTTGTAACTAATTGTATTAGTCTTGAAATAGATGGGGTTTCTGTTAAGGCTACAAGAGAAATTGATGGAGGTAAAGAAAGTGTTACTACAACACTTCCTTTAGTTATTGGAGGACAAAAAGGATTGGTTGAAGAAAGCGATTTACGTATACCAAATATGAGAGGTATTATGATGGCGCGTAAAAAACCTCTAACTGTGGTAGAGCCTATAGATACAGATGTAGAGACAACATCGGTGTCATTTGAGAAACCTGCTCCAAAAGGTGCAGTAACTTTAGTTTCTTCAGATAATTTAGATGAATTAGTAAGCTTACTTCATAACGAAGCAAAAGTGATTTAAAACAAATTCCAATACTCAAAACCTAAAACCAAATACTTGATATTTGGAATTTGGTTCTTGAATTTTAAAAATTAAAGATTTATGTCCGTTTTAGTATATACAGAATCAGAACAAGGAGCGTTTAAAAAAACAGCTTTAGAAGTTGCATCTTATGCAAAAGCTATTGCAAATGAATTAGGAACTACAGTTACTGCTCTAGCAATAAACGCAAACGATACTAATGCTTTAGGTGCTTATGGTACAGATAAAGTTTTAAATGTAAAGAATACTCAACTAGATGCATTTAACGCTAATGCTTATGCAGAAGTTATAAAACAAGCCGCAGAAAGTGAAGGAGCAAAGGTAATAGTTGTTAGTTCTAGTGCAGATAGTAAATATCTTGCGCCACTTTTAGCTGTTGGTTTAAATGCGGGCTACGTTTCTAATGTTGTCGAAGTGCCTTCAAATACAAATCCTTTTATTGTAAAACGTTCAGCTTTTACAAATAAAGCATTTGAAAGGACTCAAATAAATACTGAGGTAAAAATTGTAGGTGTTTCTAATAATTCTTTTGGATTGGTTGAAAGTGCAGGTAGCGCTTCCGCGGAAGACTTTACGCCTTCAATTCCAGATTTAGGGATTACTGTAGAATCTGTAGATAAAGCTACAGACAAAGTTACCATAGCAGATGCTG
The DNA here is from genome assembly GCF_001747085.1 of Flavivirga aquatica. Taxonomy (GTDB): domain Bacteria; phylum Bacteroidota; class Bacteroidia; order Flavobacteriales; family Flavobacteriaceae; genus Algibacter_C; species Algibacter_C aquatica. The sequence continues at coordinate 1,171,648 of NZ_MDJD01000054.1, read as the reverse complement.
AAATTGTTGTTTCTGCTGGTCGTGGTTTAAAAGGTCCTGAAAATTGGGGTATGATTGAAGAATTAGCAGATGTCTTAGGTGCTGCTACTGCATGCTCTAAGCCTGTTTCAGATTTAGGATGGAGACCGCACAGTGAGCACGTAGGACAAACAGGAAAGCCTGTAGCTTCAAACCTTTATATAGCTATTGGTATTTCTGGAGCTATTCAGCATTTGGCAGGAATTAATGCATCAAAAGTAAAAGTAGTTATAAATACAGATACAGAGGCTCCTTTCTTTAAAGCAGCAGATTATGGTGTGGTTGGAGATGCTTTTCAAGTTGTTCCAGAATTAATAGAAAAATTAAAAGCTTTTAAAGCACAGCAATAATATCAGATTCATAATAAATCATTTAGAAGTTTATTTGGTATTATTTTTTTTATACATTGTAAAGTCCTTAAGAACTACTTAAATTAGCATTTAATACTTAAATCTGTAAGAAACAGTTTGGTAAAGTTCTAATTTAAGCAGTTCTTTGCGTTTTCATAAATTATGAGTCTAGTAAGATTAAACATAAAAGGCATATCCTATAGCCAAACACAAAATGGCGCTTACGCTTTAATTTTAAATGAAGTAGATGGCGATCGCAAACTTCCAATTGTTATTGGTGCTTTTGAGGCACAATCTATTGCTATAGCTTTGGAGAAAGAGATTAGTCCACCAAGACCGTTAACGCACGATTTGTTTAAAAATTTTGCAGATAGATTCGATATTGTTGTAAAGCAAGTTATCATTCATAAATTAGTTGATGGCGTTTTTTATTCAAGCTTAATATGCGAGCGAGATAAGATTGAAGAGATTATCGATGCTAGAACTAGTGATGCTATAGCTTTAGCGCTTCGTTTTCAAGCACCCATTTTCACCTATAAAAACATTCTTGATAAAGCAGGTATTTACTTAAAAGTAAACCCTAAAAAGGAAGATGAAAACGAAGAAAATCAAGATAGTATTTTAATGGACGATCTAGTTTCTAGTGAATTAGAAACAGATTCTCCCTCAGAAAGTTTCAAAGAAAAAACCTTAGAAGAATTACATCAATTACTGGAAGAAGCCGTTAATGATGAAGATTATGAAAAGGCAGCACATATTCGTGATGAAATCTCTAAAAGAGGATAGTACCTATTTAAAATTATGAGAAAGTTATTTTTGCTTTTTATTGCAATCTTTTTAGGTCTTAATACTCTTATAGCGCAAAATTTAGACAAAACTGTAAAATTAGATGCTGTACAGGAAACTTCTATAGTTCTTGTAGAAACTGACTCAATTGAAACTAGCAAATTAAATATAAAAAAAGAAGATGTCTCTGAAATAAGAACAGTAGATGTAGCTGAAGGTGCTATAATTTCAAGTCAAGGGTTTTCAATAAATAGTTTGTGGCGAGGTATTTTAGGAATGATTTCTTTAGTATTTATTGCATTTCTTTTTAGTAGTAATAAGAAAGCTATTAATTGGAAAATTGTTGGCATAGGATTAGCTTTCCAGTTATTGATTGCGATAGGTGTTTTAAAGGTAGAATTCATTAAAAGTATTTTTGAATTTGTGGGAGGTCTATTTGTTAGTGTTTTAGATTTTACAAGAGCAGGAAGTAAATTTTTATTTGAAGGTTTAGTTGTTGATATGGATACTTTTGGATTCATTTTTGCTTTTCAAGTATTACCAACCATTATATTCTTTTCAGCTTTAACATCTGTATTGTTTTATTTAGGAATTATTCAAAGAGTAGTAAGAGTTATGGCTTGGTTGCTTTCTAAAGCTTTAAAAATATCTGGAGCGGAAAGTTTAAGTGTTGCAGGAAATATCTTTTTAGGACAAACTGAAGCACCTCTTTTAATTAAGGCTTATTTAGAAAAAATGAATAAGTCCGAAATGCTTTTAGTTATGATTGGTGGTATGGCAACCGTTGCTGGAGCTGTGCTAGCAGCTTATATTGGCTTTTTGGGTGGTGACGATCCTGTTTTAAGATTGTTTTATGCAAAACATCTTTTAGCAGCTTCCGTTATGGCAGCTCCAGGAGCTATAGTGATTTCAAAAATACTTTATCCACAAACCGAAAATGTTAATACAGATGTTTCGGTATCTCAAGATAAAATAGGTTCAAACTTTTTAGATGCTATTGCTAATGGTACTACAGAAGGCTTAAAGCTTGCTGTTAATGTAGGAGCAATGCTTTTGGTATTCGTCGCATTTATAGCTATGTTTAATGGTATTTTGGGTTGGGTTGGAGATGTATCATCTATAAATAACTGGATTGCAAGTAATACATCGTATAAAAGCTTATCGCTTGAACTTATTTTAGGCTATGCTTTTGCTCCTCTTATGTGGCTTATTGGGGTTGCTAGAGAAGATATGGCTTTAATGGGGCAACTTTTAGGTATAAAATTGGCAGCAAGTGAATTTATAGGATATATACAATTAGCAGATTTAAAAAATGTTACGAATGCGATTCATTTAAATTATGAGAAATCTATAATCATGGCAACTTATATGCTATGTGGTTTTGCTAATTTTGCATCTATAGGGATTCAAATTGGAGGTATTGGTTCTTTAGCACCTGGGCAACGAAAAACATTATCTAAATTTGGAATGAAAGCTTTAATTGGAGGTACTATAGCTTCTTTAATTTCGGCAACTATTGCCGGAATGATTATAGGGTAATTTAATTCTTATATAGACAACAGATGCTTCTACCAATAGTTGATAACTTTATAATATATATTGAAGTATCTAAGATTTATATATGCTGTTTTTTTTATTTTTAACCCTAATTAAAGTTTCATTATAATTTAATAAGATTCCTGTCTAAGTTTGTGTTTAGGGAGTCGAATGTAGTAAATAATATGCAGCAATATCACGACTTAGTAAAACACGTTTTAGAGCAAGGTAACGAAAAAGGAGATCGTACAGGAACAGGAACAAAAAGTGTTTTTGGTTATCAAATGCGATTCGATTTGAGAGAAGGGTTTCCTATGGTAACCACTAAAAAATTACACTTAAAATCTATTGTTTATGAGTTACTTTGGTTTTTAAAGGGAGATACAAATATTAAGTATTTAACTGAAAATGGTGTGCGTATTTGGAATGAATGGGCTGATAAAAATGGAGATTTAGGACCTGTTTACGGTCACCAATGGCGTAATTGGAATAGTGATGAAATAGATCAAATAAAAGAAGTTATTTATTCGTTAAAAAACAATCCTAATAGCCGTAGAATGTTAGTTTCTGCTTGGAATCCATCGGTGTTACCAGATACTTCTAAATCTTTTGATGAAAATGTAGCAAATGGTAAAGCAGCGTTACCGCCTTGTCATGCTTTTTTTCAATTTTATGTAGCAAATGGTAAATTATCTTGTCAATTGTATCAACGTAGTGCAGATATTTTTTTAGGTGTTCCTTTTAATATAGCATCTTATGCATTATTTACTATGATGATGGCTCAAGTTTGTGGTTATGAAGCTGGGGAATTTATTCATACGTTTGGAGATGCGCATATTTATAGTAACCACTATGAACAATTAGAATTACAGCTTTCAAGAGAATTGAGACCATTACCAAAAATTGAAATTAACCCAGATGTAAAAGATATTTTTGATTTTACTTTTGAAGATTTTACTTTAATAGATTATAATCCACATCCGCATATTAAAGGAAAAGTAGCTATATAATCAGGAGTTTTTGTTTTAACTTCTTGAATGATTATTATATATCTAGCTCTAATTATATTAGTAATTAGAGCTAGGGAATTTTATTATGTGTTAAATCTTTATTGTTTTCTTATACAACTTTAATAGACTGTTTTTAAATGTACATTAGAGTGTCTAATTTTAAATCTATAATATTCATTATTACTATAATTTAAAATCCTCTGCTTTGAAGCCATTATTAAATTTAATATTCTTTGTTGTATAGTGTCCTCTAACTTTTCCTTTTTTGTCATATATCTTTCTAATCGTAGCAACATATAAGCCATCAATAAGTTTATATTCTAAAGACATTCTAATGGTTGGCTTATTGAAGCCCATTTCAGGTAATGAAAAATAAAATTCATCAATTAAATGTGTTTCAGGATTGAAGTATAAAATATATTCATCATTGAATTTCTTTTTGGTTACACTTTCATCATAACTTAAACTTACTTTGTGGTAAGTAGTTTTTTCTATTGTTTGAGTCCCTAAGTACTTATAAATTGTTCCAAGATCTTGTAGTTTGTACATCATGGCAAACCAATATAAGTTTACTTTACGAAGAAAAACTGTGCCTTCGATTGCTTTTTTATCTGTTATTTTTTTTCCATCTAAAGTGATTGAAGGTTTTCCATGAACTAAAGATTGAATGGCGACCCCTTTTCTGTTAGGCAATACATGGTGATCGTGGAAATCATACCTTCCCCAAGAGTGTTCTCCATTAAAAATATGACGTTCTAAGGAAATGTCTTTTACTTCTCCATATAGGCGATATTCATAAGTGAATTCAACATCTTTTTTGCTCGCTAAATGTTTGTAACCTCCATTAACTTTAAATAAGTTGTCTAATAGTTCTTTTGATTTATCGTCTGTTTTTTGAGCATTTACAGTAAGTGCTAAAAAGCATATTGCTATGATTATTGTTAAGTTTTTGAATTTCATATTTGAATTATTATATTTTAAAATTCTCTGCTTTAAAACCGTTATTGAATTTGATGTCTTTAAAAGTGTAAATGCCTTTTACTTTTCCATTTTCGTGATACGATTTTCTTTCAGTAGGAATATACAAGCCATCAAGTTTATTGTAAGTCACAGTCATACGCATTTCTGGTTTTGTAAATCCAAATTCAGCTATTGTAAAATAAAATTCGTCAATTAAATGTGTTTTAGGGTTGAAATACAAAATGAACTCATCATTATATTTTTTTTTGGTAACACTCGACTCATACTTCAAACTAACTTTGTCGTAGGTAATACCATTTACTTTTTCGGTACCTAAATATTTATAAACTGTTCCAGGGTCCATTAGTTTATGCATCATGCTAAACCAATAGAAATTTACTTTACGTAGAAAAATAGTCCATTTCACTTCATTAGGGTCTTTAATTTCTTTTCCGTCTAAAGTAATTTTAGAGACACCATTAACTGAAGATTGAATAGCAATTCCCTTATGTTTTGGTAAAACATGTCTTTCGTGTTGTTCGTATTTAGCCCAAGAGTGTTCTCCATTAAAAATATAGCGCTCAAGAGAAACATCTTTTCCTTTTCCAAGAACTTCATATACATAGGTGAATTCAACATCTTTTTTACTTGCTAAATGCTCATAGCCTCCATTTAATTTTATTAATGCATCTAACAATTCTTGAGATTTTTTATCTGCTTGTTGGGCGCTTATTGTTGTTAAAGACAATCCTAACAATAACAATACGCTCACAATTGAGTTTTGTAATGTTGATTTCATTTTTGAGTAAATTGAAGTGGTTGTATTTTTGTTTTGGTTAAAATAGGGCGAAATATTATGAATTCCAAGCAAACGTATTTAAGCGCTTAAAAACAGAAGCTAATGGGAGAGGTTGGTTTTTACTTTTTGTCAAAATTTCGATTAACGTATTATTAAAAATAATTGATCAACTAAATATTCTATTCTTTATTTTATGAATAATACCATTTCTATTTTAATATGATTTTATTGAATATATCGTTATAATGATGATTGCTTACAATCGATTTACTCAAATTAGCATCCATATCATAAACCATTTGATATAACCATTTTTTTAATAGTTCAATATTTTCAAATTGTTTATTTTTAAAACGTTGTTTTATATACTGCCATATTTGTTCACAAGGATTTAATTCTGGACTATATGGCGGGATTCTTAAAAGATAAATATTTTCTGGAATTTCTAAATTTTGAGAAGCATGAAAGCCAGCGTTATCAATAACAACTATTTTGAATTCTCTGGGGTTTTGTTTAGAAAATTCTTTTAAATACATCTCAAATATATGAGAATCTACTCCATTTATTTCCCAGACAAAACAATCTCCATTAATTGGAGAATAGCTTCCCCATAAATACGTGTTAGCAAATTTGTGTTGATAATTCACTTTTGGACGCACTCCTATTGCTGACAAACAATAACCAACAATTGTTTTTAAGCCAAACCGAGCCTCATCTTGAAAATATAGATTGATAGTATCAAACTTATCTTTATTTAGACTATTTCTAAGGTCGGTGAGTGTATTAGGGAGTTTTAAAAAACTCAGCTTCTGCTTCTTTGTTCTTTTTTACATTACTCTTCCTTGGAATTTTTAAGCTACCATTTAATTTGTGAGTAATATGGCTCCACAATGATTTATAATTTACTTTAACTCCATAAGTTTCTTCTATCCATTTTTGAGCATCCCAAAACCCATTAAATGAGTTCTCTGGATCATGAAGTCTTTTTTTTAAGCCTTCATGAATTTCCTCTGTAATAATTGAATAAGGACGGTTACGAGTCTCTTTCTTTAAAAAATCAACAATACCTTTTGAACGATATTTATTTAGCCATCTGCGTAAAGTAGTGACGCTTATTTCTAATTCTAAGGCTAATACTTCTAAGCGAAGGTATTTGTTTTTCTTAAATAGGAGTAAGCAGTCTAATTGCTTTGATGATTTATAATTATGAACCTCTGTCTTGTAACTATTTAGTTCTTCTAATGTTTCTGATATTGGTGTATTTAATACTTTTCACATATAACACAAAGATAGTAAAATCATTTTATATCCGAAATGGTATAATAGTTTCGTGTCTTATTTTTTACTTCGATTGTAATCCCATATAAAACAAAAAGCCTCATAAATTTAATTATGAGGCTTGTGTATTTAATGACTAAGTTTTACAACTTAAACGCTTCTTTTACTTTATTAACATAATCTAGTTTTTCCCAAGTAAATAATTCTACATCAAGAGTTTTAGATTCGCCATTTGGTTGTTTAAATGTTTTTGAAACTGTTTCGTTTTTACGTCCCATATGTCCGTAAGCTGCAGTTTCGCTGTACATAGGAGCACGTAATTTTAAACGTTCTTCAATAGCAAATGGACGCATATCAAATATTTGAGATACTTTTTCTGCAATTTCTCCATCTGTCATATTAAAAGGGCAAGTACCATAGGTCTCAACAAAAACTCCCATAGGTTCTACAACCCCAATAGCGTAACTAACTTGTACTAAAATTTCATTAGCAACACCGGCAGCCACTAAATTTTTAGCAATATGTCTAGTCGCATACGCTGCACTTCTATCTACTTTACTAGGGTCTTTTCCAGAAAAAGCACCACCGCCATGTGCACCTTTTCCACCATAAGTATCCACAATAATTTTACGACCAGTTAGTCCCGTGTCTCCATGAGGGCCTCCAATAACAAACTTTCCAGTTGGATTAATGTGATATTTAATATCATCATTAAATAATTTTTGGATAGATTCTGGAAGTTTAGCAATTACTCTAGGTATTAGAATATCAACAATGTCTTTTCTAATTTTGTTAAGCATAGTCTCATCGTCACCAAAATCATCATGCTGTGTAGAAACTACAATAGCATCAATACGTTGTGGGATATTGTCGTCACTATATTCAATAGTTACCTGACTTTTAGAGTCTGGTCTTAAATAAGTGATGTCCTTATTTTCTTTACGTAAAGAAGCTAATTCTATAAGAATAAGATGAGACAAATCTAAAGCCAAAGGCATAAAGTTTTCAGTTTCATTAGTAGCGTAACCAAACATCATTCCTTGGTCACCAGCACCTTGTTGTTCTTTACTCGCACGATCAACACCTCTGTTTATATCGTCTGATTGTTCGTGAATAGCAGAAAGTACTCCACATGAATTACCATCAAACATATATTCGCCTTTGGTATAACCAATTTTATTAATGGTATCCCTAGCAATTTTTTGAACGTCTAAGTATGTAGTCGATTTTACTTCACCAGCAAGAACTACTTGACCTGTTGTTACTAAGGTTTCACAAGCAACTTTAGAATCTTTATCAAAAGCTAAAAAATTGTCAATAAGTGCATCACTAATTTGATCTGCGACCTTATCTGGGTGTCCTTCAGAAACACTTTCTGAAGTGAATAAATAAGCCATATTTTAAAATTTATTATAAGATTTGACGATAACGTCTCAGGAAGTTTACACTGCCTTTAGCATTTTTGTTTATACTGAACTTGTTTTGGTATTTTTGGTTAAGATAAGTTCAATATAAAGAGGTTGCAATCAGTCAAATCTTTCCTCTATTATTTGTGTTGGCAAAAATAAAAAAATAAAAGAAGAACAAGGCTAGTTTTTCTTTTTTTCAAAAAAAAAATGAATGTCGAAAAAAATTAGTAATATTGCGTAATTAAATGAAAAATAAAATTTTAAATATCATTTCTGTCATCCTCATTGTGATTATTTCGCAAGGATAAGGGAAAGGGTATATAAAAACGAAAATAAATTTTAAAAGCCTTCCTAAAATGGAGGGCTTTTTTATGGATTATTTTTCATTTTTGAACATCATAAAAATATATATCTAAATGATTGTTTTTTAGGTGTTTATGTTGTTTTTTGTGGCCGTGAGTTTAACCTTAAGAAGTAAAGAGAGATCTATATAAAAACCTAATAAATTAATTTCGAAGCTAATTTGTGAAATTTTTATTAAAAATCACAAATCACCTAGAATCTTAAATTAGAATAAGATAAAACGTAAAATTATCTGTAATAAAAATGAAGGAACTTAATAAATACAGTAAAACAGTAACTCAGGATTCAACTCAGCCAGCAGCACAATCGATGTTGTATGCTATTGGCTTTTCAGATGAAGACTTCTTTAAACCTTTAATTGGTATTGCAAGTACGGGTTACGAAGGTAACCCATGTAACATGCACCTTAACGATTTAGCTAAGTTGGTTAAGCAGGGTACTAAGAATGAAGACTTGGTTGGTTTAATCTTTAATACCATTGGTGTGAGTGATGGTATTTCTATGGGAACACCGGGTATGCGTTATTCTTTACCATCGAGAGATATTATTGCAGATTCTATGGAAACTGTAGTACAAGCAATGAGTTATGACGGATTGATTACTGTAGTTGGCTGTGATAAAAATATGCCAGGTGCTTTAATAGCAATGATTCGATTAAATAGACCATCTATTTTAGTATTTGGAGGAACTACAGATTCTGGTTGTCATAATAAGAAAAAATTAGATATTGTATCTTCTTTTGAAGCATGGGGAAGCAAAGTAGCTGGAACTATGGAGGAAGAAGAATATAAAAGTATCATAAAAAAATCTATTCCAGGAGCAGGAGCATGTGGTGGTATGTATACAGCTAATACTATGGCATCTGCAATAGAAGCCTTAGGTATGGCATTACCATTTAACGGGTCTAACCCAGCTAGTAGTGATGCTAAAAAAGAAGAATCGGTAAGAGCAGGAGAGGCAATGCGTTTATTAATAGAGAAAGATATTAAACCTTCAGATATCGTTACGCGCAAATCTTTAGAAAATGCGATACGTTTAGTAACTATTTTAGGAGGATCTACAAATGCCGTATTACACTTTTTAGCAATAGCAAGAGCAGCACAAATAGATTTTACGCTTAAAGACTTTCAAGATATAAGTGACAATACACCGTTTTTAGCAGATTTAAAACCAAGTGGTCAATACCTTATGGAAGATTTGCATAATGTAGGAGGTATTCCAGCGGTATTAAAATATCTTTTAAATAAAGGGTTATTACATGGCGATTGTTTAACCGTAACAGGAAAAACATTAGCTGAAAATTTATTAGATGTTAAAGATTTAGCAGAAGGTCAAGACGTTATTAAACCATTAGAAGAACCTATTAAAGTTACTGGGCACTTACGTATGCTTTATGGTAACCTTGCTACAGATGGTAGTGTTGCAAAAATAACAGGTAAAGAAGGCTTAAGCTTTATAGGAAAAGCTAAAGTTTTTGACGGTGAATATGCTGCAAATGATGGTATTCGTGATGGGTTAGTAGAAAAAGGTGATGTGGTTGTTATTCGTTACGAAGGACCAAAAGGAGGGCCTGGTATGCCAGAAATGTTAAAACCAACTGCAGCTATAATGGGAGCAGGTTTAGGAAAAGATGTTGCATTAATTACAGATGGACGTTTTTCTGGTGGAACACATGGTTTTGTGGTAGGACATATAACTCCTGAAGCTCAAGAAGGTGGTACTATTGCTTTTGTTAAAGATGGAGATATGATTACTATTGATGCAGAAACAAATTCAATTTCTTTAGAAGTTTCAGAAGAAGAATTACAAAAAAGAAGACAAAACTGGATTGCTCCAAAATTAAAGTTTGAAAGAGGAGTACTTTATAAATACGCAAGATCAGTATCATCAGCATCTAAAGGATGTGTTACTGATGAGTTTTAAATAGAATTTTTCATTTCCGCGAAAGCGAAAATAAATATTGTGAGTATGGATACACAAACCGCAAATAAAACAAAAGAAGTGGCAGGACAAACAGAACGTATTACAGGTGCCGAAGCTATAATAAAATGCTTAATAGCAGAAGGCGTAGATATTCTTTATGGATACCCAGGAGGTGCTATTATGCCAGTTTACGATGAGTTATATAAATATAGAGATAGAATTCATCATGTATTAACACGTCATGAGCAAGGTGCAGCACATGCAGCTCAAGGGTTTGCAAGAATTTCTGGTAAAGTTGGTGTTGCCATGGCCACATCAGGTCCAGGTGCTACAAATTTAGTAACAGGGATAGCAGATGCTCAAATAGATTCTACACCATTAGTCTGTATAACAGGGCAAGTACCATCGCCTTTATTAGGAAGTGATGCTTTTCAAGAAACTGATATTGTTGGTATTTCTACACCTGTAACTAAATGGAATCATCAAATTACTAAAGCGTCACAGATACCAGAAGTTTTAGCTAAAGCTTTTTATATAGCAAGAAGTGGACGTCCAGGTCCTGTACTAATTGATATAACTAAAGATGCGCAGTTTGAGGAATTTGATTTTAAATACGAAAAATGCAAAGTTGTAAGAAGTTATAAAGCTGTACCAGAAACCGATCCAGAATCGGTTAAAGCAGCAGCAAACCTAATTAATAATGCTAAAAAACCGCTAATTGTTTGGGGGCAAGGTGTTATTTTAGGAGAAGCTGAAAATGAATTTAAAGCAGTAGTTGAAAAAGCAGGCTTGCCTGCAGCATGGACTATTCTTGGAGCTTCTGCTTTACCTACTTCCCATCCATTAAATGTTGGTATGGTTGGTATGCATGGTAATTATGCGCCTAATAAACTAACTAATGAATGTGATGTGCTTATTGCTATAGGTATGCGTTTTGATGATCGTGTTACAGGAAATTTAAATAGTTATGCAAAACAAGCCAAAGTAATTCATTTTGATATTGATCCAGCTGAGATTAATAAAAATGTAAAAGCAGATATAGCTGTATTAGGTAACGCTAAAGAAAGTTTAGCCTTATTATTGGAGCAATTAAATAAAAACTCTCATGATGCATGGCATCAAGAGTTTAAAGATTTATATGCTATAGAATATGAAAAGGTAATTAAAAATGATATTTCTCCAAGTAAGGAAGGTTTAACCATGGGAGAGGTATTAAAACAAATTAATATAGAAAGTAAAGGAAATGCAGCGATAGTATCAGACGTTGGTCAACATCAAATGATTGCTTGTCGTTATTCCGAATTTAATATTACCAAAAGTAATATTACATCAGGAGGTCTAGGGACTATGGGATTTGCTTTACCAGCAGCTATAGGTGCTAAAATGGCAGCGCCAGATCGTGAAGTTGTAGCCATTATAGGTGATGGTGGTTACCAAATGAATATTCAGGAGTTAGGAACCATTTTTCAGCAAAAAGTACCTGTAAAAATAGTAGTCTTGAATAATGAATTTTTAGGGATGGTACGTCAATGGCAACAATTGTTTTTTGATAAGCGTTATGCCTCAACAGAAATGACAAATCCAAATTTCGTTGCTATAGCAGAAGGCTATTATATTAAAGCTAGAAAAGTAGTAAAACGTGAGGATTTAGCCGATGCCGTTAAAGAAATGATTCAGTCTAAGGACTCTTATTTCTTAGAGGTTTGTGTAGAAAAAGAAGATAATGTATTTCCAATGATTCCTTCGGGAGCATCAGTTTCAGATGTACGTTTAAGCTAAATTTAGAAAAGAAATGAACGAAGAAATAAAGCCATACACGATTTCAATATATACCGAGAATAATATCGGTTTGCTTAATCGTATTTCTGCAATTTTTCAACGTAGAACAATAAATATTGAAAGTTTAACAACATCGCAATCTGAAATTGAAAACGTTAACAGATTTGTTATTGTTGTAAATATTACTGAGGCACAAGCTGAAAAAATTGTTAAGCAATTTGAAAAGCAAATAGAAGTTATTCGTGCCTATTATCATACAGACGAAGAGACTATCTATCAGGAATCTTGTATGTTTAAAATAAAATCTGATTTATTATTTGAAGAACCACAAATTCAGAATATAATAAAAGAAAGTAATGCAAGAATTGTTACCGTGAATAAAGAGTTTTTTGTGTTAGAAAAATCTGGTAGAAGAAATGAAATAGAATCTTTACGACGCGATTTAAATATTTTTGGGATTATGCAGTTTGTACGTTCAGGACGTATATCTGTAACCAAAGAAGAAATGAAAATAACCGAAATGCTATCAGCATTCAATAATTAATAATAAGAAAAAGTAAAATGGGAAATTATTTTAACACATTATCGTTAAGAGATAAATTAGATCAATTATCGAAGTGTAGATTTATGGACGCTTCTGAGTTTGCGGACGGAGTAAATGCTTTAAAAGGAAAGAAAATTGTTATCGTAGGATGCGGTGCTCAAGGTTTAAACCAAGGGTTAAATATGAGAGATTCTGGTTTAGATATTTCTTATGCGTTACGTGATGCAGCAATAGCAGAAAAACGTCAGTCTTTTATAAATGCATCAGAAAATGGATTTACAGTTGGTAATTACCAAGAGTTAATCCCTACTGCAGATGTCGTGTTAAATTTAACACCAGATAAGCAACATACTAATGCTGTTAATACTGTTATGCCTTTAATGAAGCAAGGCGCTACATTATCTTATTCTCATGGATTTAATATTGTTGAGGAAGGTATGCAAGTTCGTAAAGATCTTACTGTAATCATGGTGGCTCCTAAGTCTCCTGGTTCTGAGGTTCGTGAGGAATATAAGCGTGGTTTTGGTGTGCCAACTTTAATTGCGGTACACGAAGAAAATGATCCAGAAGGAAAAGGATGGGCACAAGCTAAGGCTTATGCTGTAGCTACTGGAGGTGACAAAGCAGGAGTGTTAGAATCTTCTTTTATTGCTGAGGTAAAGTCTGATTTAATGGGAGAACAAACTATTCTTTGTGGTTTGTTGCAAACAGGATCTATCCTCTGTTTTGATAAAATGGTTGAAGAAGGTATTGATGCAGGTTACGCTTCAAAATTAATTCAATACGGTTGGGAAACTGTAACAGAAGGTCTTAAATATGGTGGTGTAACAAACATGATGGATCGTTTATCTAACCCAGCTAAAATTAAAGCTTTTGAATTATCTGAAGAGTTAAAAGATATTATGCGTCCATTATTCCAAAAGCATATGGATGATATTATTGAAGGTCGTTTTTCTGCTGGTATGATGGAAGATTGGGCTAACGATGATAAAAACTTATTAGGATGGAGAGCAGCTACAGCTGAAACTGCTTTCGAAAAAACGCCTGCTGGAGATGTTGAAATCTCTGAGCAAGAATACTATGACAATGGTGTGTTAATGGTTGCTATGGTAAGAGCAGGAGTAGAATTAGCGTTTGAAGCTATGACAGATTCTGGTATTATTGATGCATCTGCATATTACGAATCATTACATGAAACGCCACTTATTGCAAATACTATTGCTAGAAAGAAGTTATATGAAATGAACAGTGTAATTTCTGATACTGCTGAGTACGGTTGTTACTTATTTGATCATGCTTGTAAGCCTTTATTAACAGATTTTATGAAGAATATCAAGACTGATGTTATAGGTAAAGCATATGCTAAAGATAATGGTGAAGGTGTAGATAACGCCAAACTTATTGAAATCAATAAAGTTTTAAGAGATCACCCTGTAGAAAAAGTAGGTGAGTTTTTAAGATCATCTATGACGGCTATGAAGCCAATAGTTTAAAATAATAAATTTTAATCTACAAGGTCTTTCAAATACCTCGTAGGTTTTATAAAGATATATTATGAACAAGGAGGACAAAACCTATTTTCCTAGTATTAATAATATTAAAGTAGCTGCCGATACGATAAAAAACGTATCGGCAGTTACGCCTTTAGGCCCTAGCTTAAGGTATTCAAAACAATATGATGCAAGTATCTTTTTAAAGCGTGAAGATTTACAACAAGTACGGTCTTATAAGATTAGAGGCGCCTTTAATAAAATTAGTTCACTTACTAAGGAAGAATCTAATCATGGAGTAGTTTGTGCTAGCGCAGGAAACCATGCTCAAGGTGTGGCGTTATCATGTAAATTATTAAAGATAAAAGGGACTATTTATATGCCAGCACCTACGCCTAATCAAAAAGTAGAGCAGGTTAAAATGTTTGGTGAGAATTTTATCGATATCAAACTTATTGGAGACACTTTTGATGATGCTTATCATGCAGCAATGTTAGAGTGTGAGCAGCTAAAAAAAAACTTTATTCACCCTTTTAATGATGAAAAAGTTATTGAAGGGCAAGCTACTATAGCTTTGGAAATTTTAGAGCAATCAACTAAACCTATAGACTATGTGTTTATAGCCGTTGGTGGTGGAGGTTTAGCATCAGGTTTATCAACAGTTTTTAAAACATTATCTCCTAATACAAAAATTATAGGAGTAGAACCAGAAGGTGCACCTTCTATGTCTGTTTCTATAAAAAATAATAGAAATACAGAATTAGAGCATATTGAAAAATTTATTGATGGAGCAGCGGTAAAGCGTGTTGGAGATTTAACTTTTGCTATTTGTAAAGAAAATTTAGATGAGATGATTACGGTACCCGAAGGTAAAGTATGTGCAACGATATTAGAGCTTTATAATAAAGATGCCATTGTTGTTGAACCTGCAGGAGCTTTGAGTATTTCTGCTTTAGATTTTTATGCTGAAGAGATTAAAGGTAAAAATGTAGTTTGTGTGGTTAGTGGAAGTAACAATGATATTACAAGAACTTCCGAAATTAAAGAACGCGCTTTGTTATATGCTAATTTAAAGCATTATTTTATAGTTAAGTTTCCACAACGAGCAGGTGCTTTAAAAGAATTTGTGGTTGATATTTTAGGAGAAAACGATGATATCACTTATTTCCAGTATGCTAAAAAAACAAATCGAGAAAATGGATCTGCAGTAGTTGGCGTACAATTAAAATCAGCTTCAGATTTAAAGCCGTTAATAGCTAAAATGAAAGAATTTAATTTTTATGGTGATTATTTGAATAATAAACCTGATTTGTTTCAGTTTTTGGTTTAAGGTTTAATATTGACAGTACTTATGTTGTATGAAAAATAGTATAAATGTTATACAATGGCATTGTTTGACCATTCCAGCTCCAATTTTTTTGTGAAGGTACCGTTCCAGTTTGGGATGGAAATATACTTACAGCCTCAGTTTCAAGCCTAACATCTACGGTAGTATCAAATCCTGTTTTTGTAGTTTGAGAGAATACATTTTTTAAATACGCCTCTGTATTTAGAACAGATAAATGAAACTCTATAGTATGATATTCATTATCTGGCTCTAAATTCTCTCCTAAAGGTTACCAATCAGTTTCATCCCAATAACGTAATTTTTATAGTCTGGGTTGAATGGGTTAATAACCTACTGAAAAGCTAAGCCATAACCTAATTGAGTAGTAGATCCATCCCATACAAAAAAGACCTCCTTCAACGGTCTGTCCATTAAAATAAATATTAGAAGTACTAAATAGCATAAGGTATTTTAAATTTATACTTAGCTGTATGTGTGTCTGTTAAATCAGCATAATCAACTATTTTATGAAAAATTATATTATGTGCCATAATCCTTCTGTTGGTTATATTAGCTTTAAGAGTCGACCTTTTTGTTTGGTTAACAGTGCTAATTGTTAATATCAGAGTCAGTTACTGTAGCTTTTCTAGGAGTTGCATAGTTTCCGTCTCCAACACAGACTATTCAATTATCTAATTTATAACCAATTTTTTACTAGCAAGAAGTACTTGATTTGAATAGAAATTTGTAATGTAAATTCCTTTATTAAAACTGCTAATATCAATCTGTTGGTTTTCGTGATTTGAAATAGATATTGTTTTTATTTTTTTGCCTTCAATACTTATAATATCCATTTTTAAGCTGAAGTCTTTAGTGTTTTCAAATTTTAAGTTAATAATATGATTAGTAGGGTTTGGAGACATGGTAATTCTTAAATCATTAACACTACTTTTAATATCTTCAATACCTAAAGTTGTATAATTTATAGCCCATGTAATTGTGTTTAGGTGAAATGTCTGATGATTATCAACTCTTAACAAAGGCGTATTATCATTTATAACTACAGTTAATGTGTTTAACCCTTTTACTAAATTAGCTTCTAAAATAGAGACATCATCTACATTATTAGCATAATTTGTTGAATTTAATGTCCATGTATTTTCTAAAGTATTGGGTATGGGTTTAATTAAATCTAATTGAAAATTTAAAGGAAATGTAGGTGTATTAATTGTAGTATCATTATTGGGAGAATAATCATTAATAGGAGAAACTAAATTATGTATTTTTTCAATAATTCCTTCTTTGCAAACAGAACAAAAAGGGGAACCCAAAAACTGCATTTTACAGGCTTGATGAGGTCTATTCCATGAAGCAGAAGTTCCAGATACACCATAAGGATAAATACCTATGCCATTAGTACCTATCCAGTTTTTCCATTTTACTAAACTAGGATTCGTTTCTTGAGTCATATTAATGGCTTCTGCAGCTTGAGTATCTCCAGGGTAATATTCATCTTTTAAATTAAATAAAGAATGTCCTAATTCGTGTATTGCTATTTCATTGGCGCTAGTTCCTGTAGAAGACATAGGGAATTCACCTCCACTACCACCATAAACATTTGAATTCACCAATATTAGGGTTTGGTCGTAGTTTGGGAAGTTATTTGCTAAAACCGTGTTTATTTTTAGTTGCGTATTGTTTGCGCTGTTTCCGTCTATTTCGTGAAAAAGAAGTCTGTGGAATCCATAAGCATCAAAAGTAGCATTAAAATAGGTGTCTACATTTTTTATTGGAGACAGAGGTTCAGTAACATCGGTAGCCGAGGCAGGATGGTCTGCACCACTTTCGTTAGATGGTACTTTTATGGCATATACATTAAAGTAATTAGCATATTCTATGAATGGCGACTGACTAAACATGTCGTTAGTGAAATTAGTTGCGTCAGTTACAAATAGAGGCAATTCGTGAGTTTGGTAGCCATCACTTAAAATAATGAGGTTAATTCTCTTATCATCATCACCAGAAATTTTAATAGGTTCCTTTTCAAAAACTTGAGAAGAAATATATAGGGTGTTAATTAAGAATAGAATGTGGAATAAAAGTGGTTTTTTCATTAATAAAGCGGGGTTTTTATTAGTGCTTTTATTTGTTTTTTGGAATGATCGAAATTACGAATACTTATGTATTTTGTGTCAGGCTCTAATTGGAGCCTTATTGAAAATATAGTACTGTCTAAGTCTATTTGTTTGGTTTGAAATAATTTTACATCATTAATATATTCAATATTTTTAGTTAGTGGGTTTTTTATAATGATACGATCTAATATTTTCGATTTTTTATCAAGTTGTAGGCATTCCAAATCTCCAGAGGTTACTTGTTTTATCGATTTGTTGTTTTTCAGTTTCCCTTCAGTAATTATTTTACTTATAAACTTAACACTTCTAAGATTATTAGAAGTTTTTTTAATGCCATAATTTAAAAAGAGAATTTTTGGTTTTTTTTCAATTGAAGGTTGATCTGCTGTAATATTTTTATTAATGCCACAAGAACTAAAAAAATATAAAAAAAATAATATTATAATGGTGTTTAATTTTCTTTGTTTAGTTTGTAGTTTCAAAACATTAAAATTTTGTAGGATAAATTGTGTTTTTGGTAAATTTAAGAATTAAAAATATTTTCGGTACTATACGATTGTTTTTAAATTAGGCATAAAAAAAGAGGCTTTTAAACCTCTTTTTATCTGAAAGTTTGCTTAGTTAAGTAGGTTTTTATATTTGTCTTTATAGCTATAAAGCGCAATAATGTTTAAAACAAGTAAACTTATTGCTGGTGCAATGTTTTCTGGATCTAATGTAGCATGGAATAATACAGCATTAACAGAAACACTCATTAAAATTAGAGCTAATAAAGCTCCAAATTTGTTGAATATTAGTGCTAATCCTGCTACTATTTCAACAATTGCAACTAATGTTAATGTTTTTGAATTAATTAAAGCGGCAAAATAGTCGCTAATCACTCCGGTTGGGTCTTCCATTGGAATAAAATGTAAAAATTTATTAAGCCCAAAAACCAATACAAATAGCCCAAGTATAATTCTTATAGCCATAAAAACTTTTGAATTCATAATAATATATTTATTAGTTAGTAGTCTGTAATATAGTAAAATAAAAACAAATACTGTACTTGGTGTCTGGAAATGAGGTGTTTAATTGTGTGTTACAACAGTTATTCTGAACAAAATGAAGAATCTTTAATTTAAAGACGCCTCATTTTGTTTAGAATAGTTATAAGGGTTACTTAATACTAATTCTACTGCCTTCACTATGGCTACTAAATTCTGGCGCATACATACTTTGTATGGTTGTAATACCATTACTCATATTACCAGTATTATTGACTCTTAAATCGTATTCAAAAACGTAAACGCCTTTTGGTAAATAGTCAAAAAAGAAATTGGTACTTGCATCTTTAGTACTTTCATAATAGCCCAAGCCATCTTGCCATTTGTATTTAGATAATATATTTGTAGGCTCTAAACCAGATGCTCTCATATCTTTCATATGTAGAAATTCCATATTTCTATCACTACGTAATTCTATTCTAACTCGAACCAAATCCCCCACTTGTAAATTAGTGTTTTTTGTGATTTCTGAAATCTCTTCACCTGTATCTATATTCTTTTTAAGAAATAACTTCTTTTTAAGTTTTAATGGTGTTTCCGCAGAGGTAATTTTATCTAAATCTTCAAAATATTGCCAATATAATCCACCCCAAGCAATACCATTACCTTTTTTAGTAAGTTTTACTTCTGCCATTTCAGGTTTAATTTCTGAAGTGTTCCAAGAGGTTTTATAATAACCCGTGCCTGCTTCAATTTTAACAGCTTCTAATTTTGAAGGGTTTATTTTTTGTCCGCCTATAATCACATCAACCATATCGGTTACGTTTAACCAATCACTACCTTGAAGTAATAAGGCATAAACAGCTTCGGTAGTTGCTTTGGTTGTTTTCCAACGATTGGTTTGTTTATTTTTAAGTAACCAAATTTTTAAGTTATCAATAGTTTGTATGTTATTTTCAATTTCAGCAAAAGCTTCAATTAAAAGCGCTTGTGTTTCAATAGGGGCTTGATACCAGTACCATGAGTTGGTGTTTGCTTTCCAATACATCCCCAGTTCCTCTGAAGTGATACTTGTTTCTCTTAAAGATTTCAAGATTTTAGTTGCGGTTTTTGGGTGATTGCCTCTATGTGCAACTAATGCCATTAAGCCTTTTGAGTATAATGACCTTTTTAGCCAATACTTTTGTATTTGAGTTTGGTAATACGCAATGATTTGTTCGACTTCTTTCGATTTTTCTATGTTAGGGAAGAAGCTACGCATGTATAAATAATGCAATTGTGTATAGCTTAAATGATCTTTAGTTAAATCAACATTCTTTTTATACTTTTTAATGTCTTTATATTCTTTTATAAATTGAGTATCTAAATATTTTAGGGCTTTTTTGATCATTAGCGAAGTCTCATTTGTATTGGAAGAAACAGAAAGCTGTTTTAAATGACCAAAGCCTGTGATAATATGTTGGGTAATGTATCTGTTATTTCTTCCTCCATTAAACCATGCCCAAGCACCAGAATTCATTTGGTTTGTTTTAAGTTTATTTATGGCAGACTGTAATTCATTATTCATTTTATTCAAATCGAATAATAGGGCGATACGTTTTTTCTGTTCTGTTTCACTTTGAGCATCACGAAGCCAAGGTGTTTCTTGTATGAGAATTGATTTTAGTTCCTCATTCTTTTCTAGATTAGAAAGTAGGGCATCTGTGTTTTTCCACTGGTTAAATACATCTTGAATTCTTGGGTTAGAATTCGCAATATGACTCGCTAACGCATTGGCGTAATAACGCGAGAATGTTTGTTCATTACACTCGTAAGGATATTCCATTAAATAGGGTAGTGCTTGAACAGCATACCATGCAGGGTTAGATGTTACTTCCAGAGTTAATTTATGATTTTTAAGTGTGGTAGATGCGTTATTTTTCAGTTTATCTAAAGTAAACGTTTTGGTTTGATTACTTCTAACCCACATAGGTAAAGTCTCGGTAACTAACATTCTGTTAGATAATATAGGTAAGACATTTTGTTCACCATCACTAAAATTTCCAGCTTTGGCTATAACCTTATATTGAACAGCTTGTATATTATCTGGAATAGATAAATTCCAAGATACTTGAGTATTGCCTTTGGCATCAACAGTAAATGGTTTATTGTTTTCAGAATTATTTAGTTTACTATCTATAGCGATTCCAGAAATAGCATCAAATAGTTGTAAAATAGCTTGACCTGAAAGTTGTTTTTCAGAAATGTTAGCAATTTTTGTACTTATACTAATTTGATCATCTGTTCTTAAAAACCTTGGAGCGTTAGGTATTACCATTAATTCTTTTTGCGTTACTGTGGTTAATGTTTTTGTAGCGCTTTCTAAAGTTTTGGTGTGGGCTAGCAATTGTAATTTCCATTGGGTTAAAGCTTCTGGTGTTGTAAAACTAAAACTAACGTTACCTTCTGTATCTGTTTTTAAATGAGGGAAAAAGAAAGCGGTTTCATTAAGGTTTTTACGGATCTTGATATTATCAAAGTTTACATCTTCTTTTTTCGAATTAGATGAGGGTTCATTAACTGCTATTGATGCACCTGAAACATTCTTTTTAACACTAGAATCAGATTCAGTCATAACAATTTCTTCCAGTTCCATATTATCTTCAGCAAGATTCAATCCTGACATTCTTCCTCTAAGAGCAGCTGGAGCATTTGCCATTCTTCTACTTTTTCTGGAATTATTACTTCCAAAATAAAACCCAAACCAGTTTAATTGATCATAACGAGTTTGTGGGTAATTGGGGTGTACATAATTATAGTAAACTCTAAAGTTTCTGGTACCAAAACTTTTGTTGGAACGACTATAACTATGTGAGTAGTAAGTTGATTTTTGTATTGGGTGAAAATTCCATGTATGGTTTTTAAATTGATCTAAAGAGGCATCATACATACTAGCCAATAATTCTGCTGCTACTTTATTTCCTTGAGCTCCTTTAATTTTAAAACTCCAAGTTTCATCTGTTCCTGGTTGTAGTTTATCTCTAAAGGTTTTTGTTTCAATATCTAAATCTGTTTTTTGGTAGGGGACAGATATTATTTGGGAACCAAATTTGTAGCTATTAAAAGCTGCAAAGCTATAGTTTACAGTAAAGCCTCCTAGGTCATTTGCTGTTACAGGAATACTTATCGTTTGTTTGCTATTGTTAAGTTTAACTATTTCTGTGTGAATTACTTTTTTATCCTTTTCAATATAAACAGTGATAGATATATTTTTGGAAGCAGATGCAAATGTTACTAAAGCATTGTCTCCAATATTATAGGAAGATTTATTTGTTGATAAACTAAACAATTGCTTGTCTGCTAATGTTTTGTCACTATTACTAAACAGTGTTGTTTTAATTTCGTCTTTAACTAATTGTCCAAATTTATCTTTACTTTCTAAAGTGATTAGATATTGTCCAGATTGCCATTTTTTAATTTTACCTAATTTAATAGCTTTAGATTTTTCTGTATCGAAAAATTCATCAAAAACTAACTTACCTTTTTCCCAATTATCAGGAAAGTGCTCGTTGTTATAAGCCTCATGAGGAAATAGTTTTTTAAAGGTTTCTTTAGATAACTCTTGGTAATCTGGAGCCTCCCACGGGCGTTGTCTTATAACTGTATTTGGAGCCTTTAGTTTGTAGATTTTTATGGTTCCTTTAGCAGGTACATATTCACCATTTAAATTTTTTGTGTCAATGCTAAGTGTGTGGTCTTTTTTTGTTTTATCTAAAAGAGTGTCGACAATAATATTAGCTGTTAACGCATGGTAACCAACATTTATTATTGTAGTAGTACTTCTGATTTCTCCATTTAAATCTGTAACATCTGCAGTAACTTCATAATTAAAAATAGGTAAACTAGATTGATCTACACTATTATCAGGAATAGCTTTAAATGTAATTTTAAATTCGCCGTTATCGTTAGTTATACTCTTACCATGTGTGATTTCTTGAGGTTCGCTATTAGTCCATGGACGATACCAAAAATACCATCTTGGATATTGTATCCTGCGGTGTACCCGATACACTACTTTGGCATCTGTAATTTTACTTCCAGCATAAGCTAAAGCAAGCCCTTTTATAGTTATAGAGTCGTTAATTTTAAACGTTTCTGTAACAGGTGTGAACTTGGTTTCAAATTTTGGACGTTTATATTCTTCAACAGAAAAATAATGTCTTTGCCTTAAAGCTTTTTTTGAAGCTTGAATTTCAATATAATATTGACCATTTAAACCACCATTTGGTAAAATAAATTCACCAGAAACAGAACCATATTCATTAGATTTTAAATCTAATTCTGAAACTTTTTCATCATTTGTATTGTGTAACGTAGCGAATACAGTTTCATTAGTAAAAGGTTCTGTGTTTATATTATCTTTCTTTACAAGTATAGATTTAAAGTATATGTTTTGTCCAGGACGGTAAATACTTCTATCTGTAAATAAAAATGAAGTATATTGTGTTGTTTCTTCTCTATCATTATACTGTTGGTTAGCATAATAATTTCCAAAATATGCTAACTCACCATCTTTAGTTACCTTAACATTAATATCTCTATAAGGTTTTTGAGTTTTTTCAATTTTAACTTCACCTAAATTATTGGTCGTAAAGTTTTTTGAGGTTCTATTATTATAATTTTTGTGGTAATAGGATAATTCTACATTCGCGTTTGTAATTGGGGCACCATTATTTCTATCAATAAGTTGGAATATTTTGTGCTGTGGCGTTTCAGTTTCAACCAAAGCCATATTGGTAACCTGTATAGAGCCATAAGCAAAAGTATTTTCATTATCTTTTAAAGAAGCCACAATTAAATAGTTACCATTATCAAGTTTTGGGATTAAAACCTCTGTTCGGTGTGTTTGGTAATCTTTTTCATTGCGCAAATTGTTACTCCATGTATTAGACGCTTTTAATTTTTTTATAAATGCTAATTGCTCTTCTTTTATATAAATTTTATTAAATTTTTCTAATTTATTTTTAGAGAGTTCATAAACTTTTAATTGAAGGGCTTCTATGTTCTTGTAAATAATTAATAAGCGAGAATCTTGTTGTATTGGTAAAAAATCTTCAGTTAAAATATGTAATGACTGTTGCTTAATTTCTTGTTTTAGAGCAATACTTTTTTTAGCACCTTTGCTTTTTGGGAATTTAGTAATAATAGCATCACAGGTTTCAATAGCTTCTTTTGCTTTCCATCTATTTTCAGCCTTAGTTTTTGGTTGATAGTCTTTGCTTTGTTCAAAGTAAATAGCGGCAATCTCATAATTGTATAAAGCAGAAGCTTTATGAGTTTTTAATAGCTCACTTTCTGTTTTTAAAGTATTTAATAGAAGTGATTGTTTATCATTAAAAGTAGCATATTGGGTTACAAATTTTAAACGCTCAATGTTTACATCAACTAAAGCAAAAGGCGCTTCATCTTTTAAATGAAACCTAATTAAATCTTTATAAATTTTTAATGCATTTAGTTGTAGCGAAGTTGAGTCTTTAGACGCTATATTTAAAGTTGAAAATGCTTCCGAATTAGCTAATAAACCTGTATTGTCAACTTCAAATTTATATGCAGGTTTTGTAATAGTTGTTTCATTTGTTTTATAGAATTCTAATGCATTATGGCTTAAGAAATCAAATAATGTGGGTCTATAAATTTTAGATTCTTTTTCTTCAG
Organism: Flavivirga aquatica; assembly: GCF_001747085.1. Taxonomy (GTDB): domain Bacteria; phylum Bacteroidota; class Bacteroidia; order Flavobacteriales; family Flavobacteriaceae; genus Algibacter_C; species Algibacter_C aquatica. The sequence goes on along the minus strand of NZ_MDJD01000054.1, from coordinate 1,147,261 downwards.
TTAATAAAGTATTATAGGTATCTAGTTTTTCCTGCTGAAGCATTAATCCGTTTTGTAACGAATTTTGATAATGTATATGTATTTCATTGAAAAGAGTTTGCAAATCCCAAGTTCTAAAGTCTACTAAGTCTACCTTCTCTTCTGTTTTGGTTCTATTATAAAATTGCCATCTATTTTCTTTAAAATATTGCCAATATAAATTGGCAAGTATGTTTTCCAAAACGTTTTTAATTGGGAACTCGCTAACTTCTATTTGCTTTTTAAAAGTATTAATAATTTTTAGCTGTGCGTTTTCCTCTAGAGTCAAAGCAAATTTGCTTTTAAAAAGCATGATCTTTATAAGCTGTGGATTGTTTTTGTCTTTTACAGCTTGTTTTTCAATGTCTTCAACAACTTTTAAAGCAGATTTAGGTAAACCATCAGCTTCAAATTGTTTAACTTTAGTCCACAAATCATTATAATTTTTGGTTTGCGAATTAGAAAAGTTAGCAATAAGTATAATTATTAATATGGATAATATCTGTTTCATTTATGCTGAATTTAGTTCAGTATTTATTTAAATAGTCACTCTAAGATACTTTCAAAAGTTATACCAAAACGACTTGAATGCGTAAACAGTATCTTTGGTTGAGTGAAAGTAGGTTTTTTATGAGTAAAAAGTAATTAAATTTTTATAATTATAGTAAAAATAAGATGTTTATGTTATTAAAAAGCAAATCTTAATTTTTAATATTTAAGAGTTTCAATTGAAATCTTATTTTTGCGATAATTACTAAATCATTATGAATAAACTTTTGCTCATACTTCTATTCCCTATCGTGGCCATTTGTCAATCTACAAATCTGGATGAGGTGGATGTGTATTTTAAAAAAAAGGAGTTTAAAAAAGCCGAAAGTTTAATCACTAAATATTTAAAAACTCACCCAGATAATATAAAAGCATTAGAATTATTAGGAGATACATATGGGCACCAAAAAAAATGGGACGATGCTATTAAACAATATAAAAAGTTAGTAGACAAAAATCAAAATAGTGCTAATTATCATTATAAACATGGAGGAGCTTTAGGCATGAAAGCACTATCTATAAATAAAATAAAAGCACTTGGTATTATTGGAGACGTGAAAAGCGCATTTTTAAAAGCAGCAGAATTAGATTCAAATCATATAGAATCCCGCTGGGCATTAGTAGAATTATATATGCAGTTACCAGCTATTATTGGAGGCAGTAAAGAAAAATCATTACACTACGCAGCCGAATTAGAAAACCTCTCCAAGGTAGATGGTTATTTAGCAAAAGGCTATGTTTACGAATATGACGATGAACCCGAGTTGGCCGAGAAATATTATAAATTAGCAATAAAAGAAGGCGGTTCGTTAAACTGTTTTAATAAACTCACTAGTTTTTATAAAAAAGAAAACAAACCCGAAAAAGCTATTAAAAATATTGAAGAAGCGCAGCAAAAACTTCAGCGAAACGCACTTCATTATCAAATAGGAAAAGTAGCTGCAGAATATAATATCGAATTACAAAAAGGCGAGCAATGCTTGTTAACCTATTTAAAAAATTATTCAGCTAAAGATGGTGTTCCTATCGCTTGGGCACATTACCGTTTGGCACAAATACATATGCATCAAAAAAATAAAGAAAAAGCATTGAAGTATATTAATTTAGCTATTAAGGAACTTCCAGAAATAAAACCATTTAAGACGCATAAAGAGAAAATTTTGAATCTCTAATATTTGGACGTTCCCCAAGGGTCGGGCTTTACATTACAATCTTTTTGTTTGTACCTCACAAAAAGGATTTTCATTTCAATCCCTAACGCGCAAGTATAATTATAATTTTAAGTCAAGACTTTTTTCTAAAAAAAAGAATCAAAAGCAATTTCAAGATTAATTATTCGAGAATTCGAAGTGAAAAAACTATATTTGAAATATTCAAAAACAACTCATGAACGTACATTTTATAGCTATAGGTGGAGCGGCAATGCACAACTTAGCTTTAGCACTACAAAATAAAGGATATCAAGTAACTGGAAGTGATGATGCTATATTTGAACCTTCAAAATCAAGGTTAGAAGTAAAAGGCTTATTACCAGAAGCATTTGGTTGGTATCCAGAAAAAGTAACGAGTAGTTTAGATGCTATAGTATTGGGTATGCATGCCAAAGCAGATAACCTAGAGTTATTAAAAGCCCAAGAATTAGGCTTAAAAATATATAGTTATCCAGAGTTCTTATACGAGCAGTCCAAGCATAAAACAAGAGTTGTAATAGGAGGAAGTCATGGTAAAACAACCATAACTTCGATGATTCTTCACGTTATGCATTATCACGATAGAGATGTCGATTATATGGTAGGTGCACAATTAGAAGGGTTTGATGTCATGGTTAAGCTCACAAGTAATAATGATTTTATTGTTCTAGAAGGCGATGAATATTTAAGCTCACCAATAGACAGGCGACCAAAATTTCATTTATACAAACCTAATATCGCTTTATTAAGCGGTATTGCTTGGGATCATATAAACGTATTTCCAACCTATGAAAATTATGTAGAGCAGTTTAGAATTTTTGTAGATTCTATAGTAGATGGAGGAAGTATTAACTATAACGAAGAAGACCGAGAAGTAAAACGTGTTGTAGAAGCATCGCAAAACCCTATTAGAAAAATAGCATATCAAACTCCAGAATATACAATTGAAAATGGAGAAACACTTATAGACACTCCAGAAGGTCCTTTACCAATAGAAGTATTCGGAAAACATAATTTAAATAATCTGGCAGGTGCTAAATGGATTTGTCAGCATATGGGTATTGACGAAGACGATTTTTATGAAGCCATTGCAACATTTAAAGGTGCAAGCAAGCGTTTAGAAAAAATAGCAGAAAGTAACGCAAGTGTAGCTTATAAAGACTTTGCGCACTCACCAAGTAAGGTAGAAGCGACTACCAAAGCCGTAAAAGAACAGTACGAGAACCGAACATTGGTAGCTTGTTTAGAATTGCATACCTATAGTAGTTTAAATGCAGAGTTTTTAAAAGAATACAAAGGCGCATTAGATGCCGCAGATGTAGCTGTAGTGTTTTATTCACCAGATGCTGTAGAAATTAAAAAACTTGAAAAAGTCACTCATGATCAAATTGCTACAGCATTTGAGCGTGATGATTTAATTATTTATACTAACCCAGACGATTTTAAAACGTTTTTATTTAATCAAAATTTTGATAACAAAGCTCTGCTCTTGATGAGTTCTGGTAATTATGGAGGTTTGGATTTTGATGAGGTAAAAGGATTGTTTTAAATTTTCAACCTTCTATTAAATTAATTATAGGTTTACTTATTAACTAGACGTTTTATATACTCTTTATTGTTTAAAGTTATTTTCATTAAATAAATACCTTTATCTAGATTTTTAGTTGGAACTTTAATTCTAGAGCTATTAGTTTGAATTTTTAAACCCTTGTGATTTAATATTAATTTACCTTCTATGTTATAGATACCTAAATCCATTGAATGACTACATTTAAATAAAATACTTTCTAGATAAACCTCTTTGCTATTAGATGGATTTGGACATAATTTAATCGTTTTTTTTACAGGAGAAATACTCAATTTATTTGATAAAGGATTGTTGCCAGTATACAAACCCTTAGCCCAAGCACTTCCTTTTAATGCAAGCCAGAAAACATTTAAATTTTCTGGATCTGGTTTTAAGTCGGTAATAACATCGGGTTGACCTAAATTATTACTAATTTTTAACCAAGTACTGCCACATCAAATGAGACATAAGCACTAGGGTTAAATAGGGTTACAGAATTATTGTTTTTGGCATTTTGTAAAGCAACATTAACAGTAATTAAATTAGGGTTTAGTGGAGAGGTCTCAGATTGCCAAACGTAAGGCATATCAAAAATTTTAATCCATGTTACTCCAGCATCAGAGTTTTTCCAAACGCCACCTTCATTAACATTTCCACTGGTAAATCGCCCACATGATATAAAAATATCTTCAGTAGCTTTATCTACAAACACATTGTTTACCGCTTTTATTTCAGAAGGGATAATAACTTTATTCCAGAATTGTCCACTATTATCAGAAAAATATAAACCACCAGGAGCACCATTTTTAGATTCATTTAAGGCAGGATACATTTGCCATGGTTTTTTAGGATTAAATGTAATTCTACGAACACTCATGTCTGCAGGCATACCACTATTTGAAGTTTGCCAAGTGAGTCCACCATCAAAACTTCTTTTTACACCAAGATCCTCAGGAAGTGTTGTTATCCTGAAAGCAGAATTAACTTCGGCAATAGGGTTAGCCATGGTGCAGAAATACATTCTTTCAGGTTTCTTTGGATTAATAAGAAGGTTGTATTGAAAAATATGATCTAAAGATTCATTGGTTCCTGAGTAGTCACCATCAAAAGCAAAAGCAAAATTATTCCAAGTCACTCCACCATCTGTAGTTTTACGTAAATAGCCTCTATGATTTTGACGAAATTGCAATGTGAAAATCGTATTAGGGTCATTAGGATGTATTGCAACAGAAGCTATAGATTTGGCACCTCCATGATGTACTTGACCTTCAATTTGTTGAACAGCCACAGTTAAATCATCTACATTAGGGAATCCAGTTGTATCGGTAGTTTGCCAAAGACCATGTTCTCCACTACATAATAGTTTACGATTAGGAACTCCTGTTTCTAACAATAAAAATCGACCAGGTAGATTACTGTCTCCCCGTCCAATCCATTTTTTGCTTCCAATTGACGTTTCAAAATTATCTACAGGACCCCAACTAGCACCTCCATTATTTGATCGTAAAGTTTGTTGATCAATACTAATAAATACATTTCCATTAGCAATTAGTTTCTAAAAAACGATTACCAGAAATTTCATTGCGTTCTTGAAGTTCTCTTTCTAAATGTGAAAATTTTACATTTACATTGTTTGGACTGTTTCTTGAAGTCCAATAAGCATCATCTCTAGAGCTGTACCAATAACTGCTAGATCTAGCACAAGGAAACCAGTTATTTCCGCCATCTTCAGTTTTCCAGACGTCCCTAGGCTCAAATGTAAAATCGTGCTTAGCATTAAAAGAAATATAAATTTCATTTTCATTATTAGGGTTAACCACTAAACGATTATATACTGCAAGAATATTAGATGGAGGTAATTGATTATATGTAGATTTAGCACTTGCTTTTGGAATACCTAACCAGTACGATATGGCTCTATAATATTTATCTCCAACACTAAAGTTATCTATTCCAGCAGGATTGTCAAACCCTCCATTTGAAGAAGATGTAATACGTACTCCTAAGTTGCCAGTAATATTAGTCCAAGTAGCACCAAAATCTGAACTTTTATATAGTATCAGTAATTTTATAAAAGAATAGACGTTCTATAGTGATTAAATTGCTTCTCATATTAACAATATTTATATTTATCAAATGCAAGACAAGCCATTGTCATTTTCAATAAAAGATTGGGCAGAAAATGATCGACCTCGAGAAAAACTACTAAATAAAGGAAAAGAAACATTAAGTGATGCCGAATTAATAGCCATATTAATTGGTTCAGGTAATAGAAATGAAAGTGCTGTAGGGTTAAGTAAACGTATTTTAGCAACAGTAAATAATAATTTAAGTGCATTAGGTAAATTGTCTATTAAACAACTTAAGGAGTTTAATGGTATTGGAGAGGCTAAAGCAGTAGCGATTGCAGGAGCTTTAGAGTTAGGGAGAAGGAGAAGAGAAGAGGAGGCTTTAGAGAAAGTGAAAATAGAATCAAGTAACTCGGTTTTTGAGCTTATGCAGCCCGTTATAGGCGAGCTTCAACATGAAGAGTTTTGGATTATCTATTTAAATAACTCTAATAAAGTCATTCAAAAAAATCAATTAAGCAAAGGTAGTATTACGGGAACTTTAGTAGATGTGCGTTTGGTTTTAAAAAATGCATTAGAAGTAGGGGCTGTTGGATTAATATTGGCACATAATCACCCTTCTGAAGCTTTAAACCCTAGTGAAGCAGATAAACAAATTACTCAAAAATTAAAAATTGCAGCACAAAGTTTAGATATAAAAGTCTTAGATCACCTAATTATAACAGAAAAAGCATATTTTAGTTTTGCAGATCAAGGAATTTTGTAAATTAATTTAATATTAAAAATTGTCCACTAAGAATGTTATTAGTTTATACTCACAAAATATCACCTAGATTAAAATATGTTTTTAAGCATATTTGCACAAGAGTTTTAGGTATTAAGGTTGGGTTTACTACAAAAATAGAAGAGTTTATTGCTCATGACAATATGAAAATGTCATATACTAAGCAACAGCTAGGAAATGAGTTTTTTGTTAAAAGTCATGATATATTATTTGAACAAGGCCTTAGTGAGATAGAGATTAATATTCAGAATTGGGATGAAACAAAGTGCTTTTTTTTCAATGGTGATAAAAGTGCAATTCCTTTCGATATTTTTTCGGCAGCCTTTTATTTGTTATCACGATATGAAGAGTATTTACCTCATGTTAAGGATGAATATGGACGTTTTATTGCAATAGAAAGTTTAGCATATAAAGAAGGGTTTTTGGAACAACCTGTTGTAGATATTTGGGCTTATAAATTTAAAGAAGCGTTGCAAAAACAGTTTTCGAAATTTAAATTTCCAACAAAAAAGTATAGTATAAAACCTATTATTGATGTGCCCAGTGCATATAATTATAAGTTGAAAAGTATTATAAGAACCTTAGGAGGTTCTATTAGAGATTTAACTAGATTTAAATTTAAAAATTTATATATTAGGTTTGTAGTGATTTTAGGTTTTCAACATGATCCTTTTGATACTTTTAAATATATAATAAATAAACAAAAACAGACTAAGTTTAAATTTTTATTCTTTTTTTTAGTAGGAGATTATTCAACTTATGATAAAGGGATTAATCCCAATAAAAAGAAATTTGCATCACTTATTAAGCGCGTTGCAGATTATTCTAGGGTAGGAGTGAAAATATCTTTTTTTGGTATAGATAAAATATCTATTTTAAAAAAAGAAAAATCACGAATGGAAGATATTTTGAATACCACATTAAAGGCTTCGAGACAATCTTTTTCAAAACTTAATTTACCAGAAGCGTATAGAAATCTTGTGGAATTAGAAATTCAAGAAGATTATACTATGGGATATGTAGATCATGTAGGATTTAGAGCAGGTTCTTGTACACCTTTTTTGTTTTATGATTTGGGTTATGAAGTACAAACGCCTTTAATGATTAATTCATACCATACTATGGATTATGCGCTATTAAAAAATCGATCATTATTAGATAAAAAGAAAGTTTTAAATGAAATCATTAACCAAGTAAAACAGGTAAATGGTGAGTTTATTCCTGTGTTTCATAATTATACGTTTAACGATTTAGGAAACTGGAAAGGATTTAAAGAGTTGTTTAATATTATTTTAGAATCAGTAGATGAAGCTTAAAGGAATTACAGATGTTTTTTTTGATTTAGATCATACTTTATGGGATTTTGATAAAAACTCAGCTTTAACATTTGAGAAAATTTTCAAAATAAATAACGTAAATATTAATGTAAACGATTTCCTGACTCATTATATTTACATAAACTTAAAGTATTGGAAGCTTTACAGAGAAGATAAAATTGAAAAAAAGGCATTGCGTTTTTGTAGATTGAACGATACATTTAAAGCTGTTGGTTTTCATGTAGATGATGATTTGATATATAAATTATCTGAGGATTATATAATTTATTTAACTTCCTATAACCATTTAATAGAGAATACTTCTGAAATTTTAGATTATTTAAGTTCTAATTACAAACTACATATTATTACTAATGGATTTGATGAGGTACAGCAGGGGAAATTGGAAAAATCTAAAATAGATAAATATTTTAAAACAGTTACTAATTCCGAATTAGCAGGTGCTAAAAAACCAAATCCAATAATTTTTGAATATGCGTTAAATAAAGCCGGGGCAAAAATAGAATCTAGTATTATGATTGGGGATAGTTATGAAGCTGATATTACGGGAGCGTTAAATTTTGGAATGGAAGCTATTTTTTTTGACATTAATACTGTAACTTTAAATACAAATATCAAAAGAGTAACTAATTTATTGGACTTAAAGGATTATTTATAAGTAACTCTTAAAATCGTTTATAGTATAAAAATGTTAAAACAAAAAGGAAAGTATATAATATTAAGTCTTCTACTAGCAATTATGTTTAGTTGCACGAAGGCTGTAGATTTTAATCAGGCAGATGATTTAAAAATAGAGCCAGTTGTAGAGTCTAGTATAGTGTTCTTTAAAGGAACTGCTAGTAATTTTTTTGCTGGAGGAAGTGAGGTAAGTGTAATTCAAGACGCTATTAGTATTAGTGTTTTTGATGATGATTTTATTCAGGACAATCTAGTGAAGTCCGAATTTGTTTTTGAATCGACAAACTCTTTTAATAGAGGTTTTTCAATGCAAATAGATTTTTTAAATGAAATAAATGAAGTACACCATACACTTACGTTTACAGCACCCGCTTCTCCTTCTAATCAAGATGTAGTTACAACACATACAGAAGTTTTTGAAGGGGATTCGTTGACGGATTTAAAAAATACTAAATCATTAGTAATTACATTAACGATGCTTTCAGGAACCCCAATAACATTAAATACCGTAGGAGAAATTAATTTACAATCTAAAGGTGTTTTTTATTTAAACATAGAATCATAATAATGAAGATAGCCCCCTTTTTACTTATATTTTTTACAGGCCTAAGTTTTTCGCAAAATAAGCAGTTGTTATATGGTTTTTCAGAAATACCACAATCCTTATTGTTAAATCCTGGAGGTAAAATATCAGAAAACAAGGGGTATTTTGGAATACCATTATTGTCACACTTACATCTAAATATAGGTTCTTCTGGAGTTTCTGCTTACGATTTATTTGCAGACGATGGTATCGATTTTAACACTAAGTTAGAAAACGTTGTAAATAATATGAAACCAGAAGATTTTTTTACTGCTACGCAGCAGCTAGAAATTTTTTCAGGAGGATTTGAGTTTGGAAATACTCATGAAAAAAGCGAATACTTAAGTTTTGGGCTTTATCAGGAATTAGATTTTATTGCATATTTTCCTAAAGATTATGCTATTTTGGCTTTAGAGGGTAACCAAAGTAATATAAATAAACCTTTTAAATTAGACCATTTAAGCTTAAGTGCAGATGTTCTTTCTGTATTTCACGTTGGCTATAATAAAAAAGTAAACTCTAAATTTACTTATGGCGTAAGAGGTAAAATTTATTCCAGTATAGCTAATATTAATTCAGTAAAAAATAAAGGGAGCTTTATTACTGTGCCTGGACAAAATAATATATATAATCATGTTTTCGATTTAGATTTAGAAGCAAGAACATCTGGTATCGCAAGTTTAGTAGATGATAATAGTGAAGAGGATTATGATGAAAATGAGAATATAAAAACGATTAGAAAACGACTCATGTTTGGAGGTAATCTAGGTTTAGGAATGGATTTAGGGTTTACATATCAAATAACAGATCAATTGACTTTCGATTCTAGTTTATTAGATATAGGGTTTATTAGGCATTCTAAAGATGTAGAAAGTTATAAAGTAAAGGATCGTTTTGTTTTTGAAGGGGTAGATCCACTTATTGTACCAACAGAGCAAGGGCAGACAGCAGATGAATATTGGACTGATATAGAAGAAGAATTTGAAGATTTATTTACTGTAGATACCACAGCCACAAAATATACGACATGGCGTCCTGTAAAGTTTAATGCGTCTTTAAATTATGCATTTGGTGAGAAGCTAAGTGAGGATTGTAATTGTATAATGGAAGACAGTCCTTATTTAAATGCTGTAGGAGCTCAATTATATGCTATTAAAAGGCCAAAAAGCCCGCAATTAGCTTTAACTGCTTATTATTATAGAAGACTTTTTAATGGGTTACGAGTAAAAGCAACATACACTATAGATTCATATTCTTTTAATAATATTGGTTTAGGGCTTTCTGCTCATTTAGGAGGTGCTAACTTTTATCTTATGGCAGATAATTTTATAGAATATAGAAATGTATATAATGTACAAAGTGTATCTTTACAATTTGGATTTAATTATATATTTAATAAAAATGAAGACTAAATTTTTTTCTATTGTTATAACATGTTTCATTGTAACAACTGTATTTTCTCAATCAAATTTAAATAATTATAAATATATTATTGTTCCAAATAAATTTGATTTTTTAAAACAAAAAGACCAATATCAATTAAATTCATTAACAAAGTTTTTATTTAATAAATATGGGTTTGAAGCTTTAGTTGAAGGTCAAAATTATCCTGAAGATCTAGTTAGAAACAGATGTTTAGCATTAAGATCTAATGTTATTAAAGGATCTGGTCTTTTTAAAACAAAACTGAATGTAGTACTTAAAGATTGTAATGATAAAGTAGTTTATACATCAGGAGCAGGAGAAAGTCGAGAAAAAGAATATAAGACAGCTTATAACTTAGCTATAAGAGCAGCCTTTAAATCAATTGAAGCGCTTAACTATAAATATAAACCAACCGAAAGTATAACGTCTTTAGGAACACCTAAAGTTAATCCTGTTAAAAGTGAAGTTGCTGAAGAAATACAACAATTAAGAGAAGAAATACAGAGTTTAAAAAAAGAGAAAGAAGCCGTAGTTTCAAAGGAAGAAGAAGCTTCTGTGGTTGTAAAGCAAGAACCTGAAACAGTCGTTGAAGAGTCTATGAAAGCGGAGAAAAAAGTGTTATATGCGCAGGAAATTGAAAATGGATTTCAATTGGTAGATAGTTCTCCAAAAGTGATTTATAAAATTAAAAGTACTCAATTAAAAGAGGTCTATTTAGTTGAAAATAAAAGTGCTATTATATATAAAAAAGGAGACGATTGGGTTATAGAATATTATACAGATAATGTTGTAAGGCAGTTTGTATTGAATATTAAATTCTAATTAAAAAATAATCTTAAGTTACTACAATAAATAAATTAATAATTATACTTTTCCTTCCAGCGCTGTTTTAAAAATTCGCGATGTGCATGTTCTCTAGCGTTACTTCCAGGTTCATAAAGCTTTGTGTTTTTAATTTCTTCGGGTAGAAATTCTTGATCAGCAAAATTAGATTCATAATTATGAGCATACTTATAATTATCACCATACCCAAGCTCTTTCATGAGTTTGGTTGGAGCATTCCTAATTTCTAACGGAACACTTAAATCCCCTGTTTCCTTTACAAGTTGTTGCGCTTTACCAATAGCCATATATGCAGCATTGCTTTTTGGAGAACAAGCTAAATAAGTAGCGCATTGGCTAAGTATGATTCTTGATTCAGGAAAACCAATAGTTGAAACAGCTTGAAACGTATTGTTAGCAATAACTAAAGCTGTTGGATTTGCATTACCAATATCTTCACTAGCCGAAATAAGTAAACGTCTAGCTATAAATTTTACATCTTCACCACCTTCAATCATCCGAGCAAGCCAATAAACGGCTGCATTAGGATCACTGCCCCGTATGGATTTTATAAATGCTGAAATAATATCGTAATGTTGTTCGCCAGTTTTATCATAACGTACGGTGTTGTTTTGAATTTTTTGTAAAACGACATCGTCAGTAATTACTATGTTATCCGAGTCATAAGAATTTACTATAAGTTCAAATACATTAAGAAGCTTTCTAGCATCACCTCCAGAGACTTTTAAAAGTGCTTTTGTTTCTTTAAGCGTTATATTTTTTTTAGATATATATTCATCATTTTCAATAGCACGTCTTAAAAGTGTTTCTAAATCATTTTTATCAAAAGCATTTAAAATGTATACTTGGCAACGAGATAAAAGTGCAGATATAACTTCAAAGCTTGGATTTTCAGTAGTTGCCCCAATTAATGTAATCCAACCTTTTTCTACAGCCTGTAATAAGGAGTCTTGTTGAGATTTACTAAATCTATGAATTTCATCAATAAACAAAATAGGGTTTTTAGTAGTGAATAAACCCCCGCTTTGTTTTGCTTTTTCAATAACCTCTCTAATATCTTTAACACCAGAATTTATAGCACTTAATGTATAAAAAGGTCTGCCAGATGCAGTAGCAATAATGTTAGCAAGTGTTGTTTTTCCAGTACCGGGAGGTCCCCAAAAAATCATTGACGGTATTAAACCTTGTTTAATGTGCTGCGTTAGTAGCCCTTGTTTCCCAACTAAATGTGATTGACTCACATAGTCATCTAAAATCTTAGGTCTTAATCGTTCAGCTAATGGTTCATTCATAAAGTAAAATTAGTATATTTTTTTGTTTTTAACGTGTCCTTTTGTAAAACAGGACAGTACTTTATTTGTGTAAGGTTTATTTATGTTGATCTTATAAAAATATATGTGGCTTAGTTTACGTTGTGTATAACCAAATATATTAACTATTTTATTATAGGTTAGGGATGTCTGCCATTATAGCATTAAGTACTAAGTTGGTTAGCTATTTGTTATCTTTAATTAAGGTTATAGATATAATTAAGTATCTCAATATAAGTCACTGAATTTATTATGAGATTAATTAGATACATTAAATTAATAATTTATTAGATGAGAACACAAGAGCAATTTAAATTTTCAACAGGTGTTGTTGCATACCCCGTTTTTTTTGTGCTTATCATTTGGTTGGTATTTTGGTTTGAGGTTCGTTTTGGGTTCAATTTTAGTAGATATGGTATATATCCGCAGACTGTAAAAGGTTTAAGAGGTGTTTTATTAAGCCCTTTTATTCATGGAGATATTCAACATATTTATCACAATACAATTCCTTTATTTGTATTATCCATGGCGTTGTTTTACTTCTATCGCCCTATTGCATGGAAAGTTGTTTTTTTGGGGATTTTATTTTCAGGTCTTTTTACCTGGTGTATTGGTAGGTCGTCATACCATATAGGAGTTAGTGGGTTAATATATGTATTAGTAAGTTTTACTTTTTTTAAAGGAGTATTTGCAAAGCATTATAGGCTTATAGCGTTATCTCTTCTCGTTATTTTTCTTTATGGAAGTATGATTTGGTATACCTTACCTATCGAAGAAGGTATTTCTTGGGAAGGGCATATGGGAGGATTAATTACGGGATTAATATTTGCACTATTTTTTAGAAAAGAAATAGCGAAACCTAAAAAGTATGTATGGGAACAAGAAAATTATGATGAAGACAATGATCCGTTTTTAAAACACTTTGATGAAGAAGGGAATTTTATAGAAAGTATAGAGCCTATAGAACCAGAGGATCTAGAAGCTCATGATATAATACATATTAATTATACTTATAAAGAAAATAAAGATGATTAAAGACGTTGTCTAATAGCTTCATATAAAAAAGCGCCGCAAGCAACAGAAACATTTAAAGATTCAATTTCTCCAAGTAGAGGAAGTTTAGCTTTAGCATCTACAACTTTAAGTGTTGAAGGGTTTATACCCCTGCCTTCAGATCCCATAATTATAGCACAAGGTTCAGTAAAGGAGACATCATATATGGTTTTATCTGTTTTCTCAGTCGCGGCAATTACTTTTATCTCTGAAGCTTGCATGAAAAACACAGCATCCTTAATATGGTCTACTTTACAAATAGGAACTTTAAATACCGCACCAGCACTAGTTTTAATAGTATCACCATTTACCGGAGCACCACCTTTTTTCTGTATAATAATACCGTTTACACCAGTACATTCGGCAGTACGTATAATTGCTCCAAAGTTTCTAACATCACTCAATTGATCAAGTAATAAAAAAAGAGGTGTTTTACCAGATTCTATAACACTTGACACTAAGCTTTCTATATCGTGAAATTCTATAGGAGATATTTGTGCAACGGCACCTTGGTGGTTCTTATTTGTTAATCTATTAAGTTTTTCAACAGGTACATAAGACTTGTTAATTGATTTTTTATTAACTAAAGATTCTAATTCGCTATATAATTCTCCTTTCAATCCTTTTTGAAGAAAGACTTTATCTATAGTTTCATTAGAATTGATAGCTTCTATAATTGCTCTAATACCAAAAATTTGTGTTTGCTCTTGCATGGGGTAAAGGTATAAAAAAACCACCTTAAATTAAGAGGCCACTGAAAAAACAACCTTATTCTGTCAATTAGGCTAAAAAAGAGACTTTACATGTAAAAAATGTAAAGTCTCTTTTTTAGATATGAATAATTTTGTTTTTTTATTCATTGCTTTTCTTACCGCCATATGTCCTGCAGGGCAAACAAACATGTTTGCATCTTTATTATAATCAAACGGCATCCTGTTTCTTTCTAATTCCTTGACTAATAATAGAATTTAATTTTGCGACTATCTGAATGTTTTTTCTTTGGCTAATTCTAAATTTTTATTTCCCGAATAAGCAGCATCTCCAATGACTGTATCTACAGCTAAACCATTATTTTGACTTTGTTCTATAAGTAATGGTAAAATAGGACCATCTCCTTTTTCACCCGAGGTAACAACTGCTTCAGTAATAATTCTTTCTTGGGTCATTGCCAAATGAGTTTTAAATCCAAAGAAGGAAGTGTCTGCTGATTTGTGTCCTATTCTAGCATCCATATCTTTAGAGATAACGCCCTGACTCTGGGCTTCTATATCATCAATAGATTCTTTTAATAAATTCAATTTTTCTTTTATAGAAGGAACTTCTCTAATCACAGGAGAGAGAGGCCTCTAATAAAGTTTCTAATTCCTTGCTATAAGTTATTTCTTATTCTAAATCATAACTATCATTTTTAGTGGGCATTTTCTCTTTCCAATCTTCTTGATACCTATTAAACAGGTTTGGATCTTTCTCGTAAAACATCAATAGCAGAAACAAGATTAGATTTAGACAGAGTATGTGTAGCATCTACAATGATAGAGTTAGAACGGATAATACCTTTCTCAACAGCAATACTAACAGTTTTGTTAATTAATAAATCTAATAGATTCGTATCCTTAAGACGTTGTCTACGAAACTTTGTTAAAGTACTGGGGTTGATAACTCCTTGTTCGGGTAACATTTCTAAAAAATACTTGAAAGACATATCATATCTAGAAGGCTCCACCACATCAACATCTGATAAGGTGTAAATCACTTTTAGTAATAAGTATTTAAATAATTTGACTGGACATTCAGCAACTCTACCTTGGTCTGGAGAGTATTTAGATAGAAGTTCTTCGTAAATAAAATTTAAGTCTATTAAATCGTTGATTTTCCTCAATAAATTATCTTGAGGAACTATTAAATCATAAAGTGAACTATATTCACTTAGAGAAAGAGTATGTTGTTGTGATAGCATAACTAAAAATACAAAAAGGGGAAGAATTTTTAAAATTCTTCCCCTTTTTTAGTATATCTATACTTTTTCAGTAGCCTCTTAAATTAAGGTGGTTTTTTTATCTAAAATTTGTTTCGTCCTGAAATAGTTTTTCATAAAAACTAGTGTAATTAATAACAGAATGAAATTTTATTCATTTTGACTATCAATGAAAGGATTATTTTGAATTTCCAACTCAGGAATTTCAAAAGATAATCTTTCGTCATTATAAGGTATTGGTTCTCCAACAAATGAAAGGTGATTAGAGCCTCTTGTAACAGTAGCTTTATTTCTTTTCATAGCTAAATAACTTTTGCCTTCACCCCATAATTCAATTCGAGTTTGTAAGTAAATTTCATCAAGTAAAGCTTGACCACTCAAACCATCAACATAATTAATGTCTGCAGGAATAGGAGGTGTATTAGGGTCATTGTCATCGTCAATAGGAAGTAATCTGTTGCTTAATAATTCTTTTAGAATAGCTATAGCATTTGCTTCATTTCCAGATTTTGCTGAAGCTTCTGCATTTAAAAGATACATTTCAGCAATACGCATAAATACATAGTCTGTTTCAACATTTCTTTGTCCTCCAATAACTCTATTAGGATCATAAAATTTATTTAAAGGTTGTAGAAACCTACCAGGATATTCATCATCTCTAAATTGTTCTTTTCTAATATCATTTTCTGGTATAGCATCATATAAATCTTGATCAATAGATTTACGATCGCCAGCCCAAGCATAACTAAAAGTAAAAGAGTCCACTTGTCCCCACCAAGAAACAAGATCTAAACCAATTTCAAGAGTCAAATCGATACCCCACATCCATCCAGGAGTATTAACACTATTGAATCCTCCTGTTACTTCTTCTGAACTCATTAGAGGATACCCTCCATTGTTAATTATGTTATTAGTTAAAGTAGCAACTTCTGTCCAACTATCGCGTTTCGATCCAAGAACGTAGGCTAAGATGCCTTGAGCCACAGCTTTATTTATTTCATTTTTAGCACCACTAAAACCTTCAAGTAAAGAAATAGAAGACTTTAAATCGTTTTCCATGAAATCGTAAATAAATTTAGTAGTTACTTTTGGACCATTTAAATCATCAATATCATCGTAAAATGGTAAAATTTCTGCACTAGGATTATAATCATTCGTATAAAATTGAGTTAAATAAAAATAAGAATGTGCACGAATTGCTTTTGCTTGTCCTAGTAAGTATTTATTTTGTTGTAATTCAGGAATAGCGTCATTGCCACCTAAAGCACCAATTGTAGCATTAGCAGATCGTATAATACGATAGTAATATCTCCATACTTGTCTGTTATCAGCGAAAGTGAAATCTTGTGTGCCCTGAAACTCTGTTATACTAGCTTTATACCATCCAAAAGAGCTTTGAGATAAAGCCATATCTCCGCAAAGCATATCACTAAAAATATCATAACCTTTTTGACCAAAATCATCATCACCTGTTGTTCCACCGGATTCAGCTTCTACCATTTGGGAATAAATACCTCTCACTGTTGCAGCAATAACACCTGGATCAGTTTCGCCTGCTTCAGTTATTTGTGCTTGAGTAAAAAATTCAGTAGGCTCTTTTTCTAAAAAGTCCTTTTCACAACTGCAAAAAATAACTGTAACAGTTGCTATTAATATTGAAATTGAAAATTTATTTTTCATATTGCTTTTTTTAAAATTTAACACGTGCACCTAAGCTTAAATTACTTAAAGGAGCATATAAACGTCTTCCTGTATTACCTGTTTCAGATGTTATAGGATTAAAACCTTTTCTAGCTGAAGTAACAAATAAATTATCCCCTGTTAAAGATAAGTTTACACTATTTATTCCTGTATTCTTAAGAAATTTACTTGGTAAAGAATAACCAAAGCGGATATTGTTTAATGCCAAGTAATCAGATTTAATTAACCATCTTGTAGATGCTGAACCAACATTAGTATCAAAATTATCAGATATTCTAGGAACATCTGTAATATCTCCAGGTTGTTGCCATCTTTGAGAAATGTCTTTATGGAAGTTATTTGCGCCAGCTCCAAAGCGATCATTCATTAATTCAGCATATTGAGCATCAAAAGCCCATCCTCCTAGACTATAAGTAAATTGAGTACTTAAGCTGAAATTTTTATATTGGCCAGATAATCTAAATGCACCACGTAATTTAGGAATACTAGATTTCCCAACATACTTAAGAGTGGCATCTGAAAAATTTGTAGTTGTTTGTTTTTCAATATTAGCATTAGGATTATCATTTAAATATTGAGTCAAATTAACATTTAGTTCTTCTCCTGTATCTAAAGTACCATTACTATTAGCGTCATCAAAATACTGATTCCACGTACTTACTCCTGTGTTAGAGTCTACACCAGCCCATTCGCGAAGGAAAAAATCAAATATTGAACTTCCTTCTGAATAACCATAATAAAGAGCCGAAGTATCAATAATTCTAGGCTTATTAGTTGAAGGCTCTATAGGCATTTTCGTAATTTCATTTTTTATACGCTCTCCATTAATTGTAAAATCTAAATAAGCATTTTCTGTTTTTATTAAATGAGCAGTTAAATTAAATTCTAGACCACGGTTTTGTAAAACACCATCATTTACAGTAATAGAAGATATACCTTGTGAAGAACCTACTCTTCTATTAAAAAATAGATTTTCAGTATTTTTAATGTAATAATCTATATCAAGATCAATAAATTTAGTTAAAGATGTTTCTACACCTATTTGAAACATTTTAGATGTTTCCCAAGTTAAATCAGGGTTTCCATTTAAGCGTTGAGATAAAGAAACTTGATCATTAAGATTATTTATGTTAAACGTGTCTGATGATTGGTAAAAGTCTATACCATCTTGATCACCAATAATACCATAAGATGTTTTTAATTTTAAATATGATATTGTGTTATTGTTTATTAAGAAGTCTTCATTGCTTACTATCCATGAAGCACCTATAGAACCAAATGTTCCCCATTTTTCATTTAAGAAACGAGAAGAACCATCTCGTCTAATAGAACCAGATAAGAAGTAAGTGTCTTTAAAATTATAGTTTAATTGAGAAAAATACGATTCAATTGCTGCTTCTTCTAAAAAGCCAGAAGGAGAACCTTGTGGAACAACAAAATTTGTTAATTCAAGTAACCCTGGAATTGCAGCTTCACGTTTTTGAACTGTATTTCTTTCTCTACTATATTCATTGCTTTCATGAGCTATTAAAAAGCTCAAGCTATGTAAATCAAAGCTTTTTTTGTATCTTAATAATTGTAAAAAGTTTTTGCTGACATCTTGATTGTCACGTTGAAAAAGTGACCCTCCAGAATTTACTTCTGAACCATAAAAAGGGTTGTTATAACTTTTTTGTCTATCTTTTGAATATTGAAGACCGAATTTTGTTTCAAAAGTTAAATTACTACTAAATAAAATCTCAGCAGAAAAATTACCAATAAAATCATGGCGTTTACTACCTAAGAAATCATAATTAGCACTACCTATAGGATTAAGTAAATTAGCGCTTTTTCTTTCTCTTCCATGAGGAGAAGCAGAACCAAAATCATATTGATTACCACCAAATATATCATCTGGAACTAGATTTCCATCATCATCTCTTAAAAAAACAGGAAAAATAGGAGGGTTTTTGTCTGCAAATTCGAATAGATTTTCAGAACCTACTGCTTGACCATTATTTAAACTCTCTGAGAATGCATATGTTATATTTGATCCTACTTTTAACCATTTCTTAGCTTTTGATGATACGTTTAATCTGGTATTGTATCTTTTGTATCCTGTTTTTATAGCATAGCCTTTATCTTCTAATACTCCAGCCGAAGCAAAGTATTTAGTCTTTTCGTTTCCTCCACTTATGCGTAAATTAGCTTCAGTTCTAAAAGAAGTTTGAAAACTTAAGTCTCTAAAACTTTCAGGAGTGTATTTTCTTGTAACACCTGGTCTTACTGTACGAGTTGTAGGGTCAATTAGATCACTTGCGTTAGACACATTCCATAAATTATATGCAGGATCTATATAATCTGTAGTAAATAATAATGAATTAGCATAAGCCACAGGGTCAGCTTCGCCTTCACCTATACCTCTATTATAAATACCTTCCCATATATATCCTATAGATTCTTCTGGAGAAGTAATTACATCATATCTAGGTATTAATTGAGTGTTTAATCCACTTTTAACATCGACTTCAATAGAAGATTCTCCAATTTTACCTTTTTTTGTTGTTATTAAAATAACTCCATTTGCTCCTCTTGACCCATATATAGCTGTTGCAGCTGCATCTTTTAAGACTGTAGTGCTTTCTATATCTTGAGGGTTAATAGAATTTAAAGGGCTAATTGTGTTATTAAAATCGGCTTCTTGATTATCATCTCCAACTGCACTATTTCTTAAACGAGGTACAGTTAATGGTACTCCATCAATAACATAAAGCGGGTTTCTGTTTCCATTAATAGAACCGTATCCACGAATACGAACAGTAGATACATTTCCTGGTTGCCCTGAAGAATTTATGACAGTAATACCAGCGACTTCTCCTGTAAGAGCTTGAGAAATGTTGGGTGTAGATTTTGCATCAATATTTTCAGAGTTAATAGTTGTTGCAGTTCCAGTAAATGATTTTTTTGTTGAAGTTCCGTAACCTACAACAACAACTTCTTCTAGGGATTGAGCATCTTCTAAAAGAATTACATTTATATTATTTGATTGACCTACTGGGATTTCTTGAGTAGTGTACCCAACAAAGCTAAAAACCAGAGTTGCTCCTTCATTAGCTGTAATTGAATACTTACCATCAAAATCTGAAGATGTACCTGTGGTTGAGCCTTTAATTAAGACAGTTGCTCCTGGTAGCGGTAAACCAGAATCGTCTGAGACCGTACCTGAAATTGTCTTTCCTTGTGCAAAACTTATTTGCACGACAAACGCTAGTAATAGCGTTAGAATTCCACTAAACTTTGTTTTCATTTTATAATTATTTGAATTAGTCGTCGCCAAAAGTCACAATTAAAAGTTAATAAAACAATAAATAATGGTTAAATTTTCTTATAGAAACGAATACTTAATAATGGGTAAAAATGTAATGACATGAGTTAATTTGTAATTATTTAAAATATAGTGTCTTACAAATTTGTTTTGTCTTTTACTACATTTTTACTAATAAATAATAATTAATTCCTG
This sequence comes from Flavivirga aquatica, assembly GCF_001747085.1. Classification (GTDB taxonomy): domain Bacteria; phylum Bacteroidota; class Bacteroidia; order Flavobacteriales; family Flavobacteriaceae; genus Algibacter_C; species Algibacter_C aquatica. Next base: position 1,126,680 of record NZ_MDJD01000054.1, on the reverse strand, counting down.
AGTTTCTTAAAGAGTAGCAACTATTTGATATTCAGCAAATAAAAAGCTACAAATATTTAATTATAATAAGTATTTTCTTATTTAATATTAGACTTTGTGTTTGGGCTATTATTATATAAAAATTTGATGTCTGTAAATACTGCCTATTTTACAATTGAAGAATTTGTGTATTTTGATTATTAGTTTTTGAAGTGTTTTTCACAAGAATTATTTTTGTGATTGAACTTATCTTGACTTTTTATTTTTAAACGAAAATGAGTTAAAATTTGTTCAGATAAAGTTATTTTTAAAAAAGCATAACATGTGCTATGCATGAGAAAATAACTGAAACATGGGAGAATTTTGGGTGTTTTTAGGATATAGAAAAAGTCAAGATGATTTCAATATAATATTATTCAGGTGAATGATTAAAATATATAATCTTATGTAGTTATATTTTGAATATCTTTTAAAGGGACAAATGTTAAATAAAAAAACCGAGAATTATAATTCTCGGTTTTTTTATTTAAACTATTTTTTTCTTAAAAGAAACAAAAAGGGATATCATTGTTACCATCGAAAGGTCCGTAGACTGTTCCATCTGGACCAGTCATAGACCAGATGTGTTCTTCTTCAAATGAACCTTGTGTGTATGTCCATATAACAGATGAGCCTGAGGCAACGTTAACAATATGCTGCTCACTAGCTCCACCGCTAATAGTATAGTTGGTGTCCACTCCGTCAATTGTAGCGGTAATAAAAGCGCCATCCCAACCATCACCAAAGGTATCTGTTAAATCCAGTGTCCAATCCCCTGTAACATTTCCTTGAGCTGGGCTACAAAACAAAGTTAAAGAGAAATCATATGCTTGGTTTTGCTCTGGTTGACCAAACAAATCTGGTGCCAGATTATTACTAGTTAGTGTAAATCCTCTCCCTGTAGAAACACCAGAAAATTCAAACTCGTCTGCGGGTTCTAAGTCGTTTAAAGAAATTCCTAATGCAGACGCTAATTCAATAGTTGAATAAGTTACCGTGGTAGGAAATGTAGTTATGGTAGTTAAATCTACAGAATTTGTAGTTGTACTTCCTGTTACTCTTACACTTAAAGTGTAAGAGTCTACATTTTTACCAGGGGCATCGATTACTCCAACCATAACCTCTTCATCAAGAGCGGCTGTTTTACCTATTAGTGTTTTGTTGAGAATTATATTAACAAATGGTGCGTCATTGCCTTTAAACAATTGAAATTGTTCTTTGTCATCATCTTGGCAAGAAAAAATACTGCCAACAATAAATAATAGGCAAAAATATTTAAGTATAGTTTTCATTTTTTTCATTTTAATTTTTTTAAATTAATCTACAAAACCAGCTGGATGCGTATCCCAAAATACAGGTTCTTCAACGCCATCTTTTTGTGTGATATTTTGATTATTATCAGCTGCACTTGATGGATACCAGTTTGATCTAAGGAATGTACCAGGGTCTTCTAGTTCGACAGAAGGTTGAATGTCTGATGGTTGTCCTGTTCTTCTATACGTGTTATAAGCTTCTATACCATTACCCCAAAGCGCAATGAAATACTGTTCAACTATTACTTTTAATTTATCCTCATCGGAGCCACCGTTGTATTCGGCTAAAACCTCAGTAATATAAGTTTCAATATCAGTGCTTGTTGGTATTGTGCTTGAGGAACCAGCAACGTTAGCTCCAAAATTCATAACTTTAGAAATAGATTCGCGAATACCAGCTTCAAGATATACAACAGGATTACCTGTAGTGTTAAGCGTTAAGGCTGCTTCAGCTAACATGAAATTAGTAAAAGAGCTTAGCATAATAGGAGTGATTCCAGCTCCAGCTAATCCAGCACTTGCTGCTGCAGCACCTGAATAATTATTGAAAGAATCGCTGTCAAAATCTCCACCGGCTGGATAGATGCCTGGGAAAGTTCTTAATTGATCATCTGGTGGAATACCATCTGGATCTAAATGATCTCTACCCCACAATCCATTAAACCCATTTACGTCAGATACGGTACAGTGACTATCGTTAGCGTTATACCAAGTTGGTCTGTCTTGTGTAACGCAATCTTTTGTAACAACATTAGCGGCAGAAAAGTCACTCTGTTGTCTGTAAAAGTAATAACGCGTTCTTGGGTCTGCAATAGAATAATTATTTGCTAATAAGCTCATGTAATAATTACTCATATAAAAGTCAGAATCAGGACTCCCTGTATAGTTTTTTTCAAAATATGGATGCCTGCTATCTGGAGCAGCAGCATTTGTGCTATATTGAAACTGAAAATCGCGAGACGCAGATGTAATAAGATCATCATCACTTATTAATGCATTAATAGCGGCGGTAGATGCTGTTTTGTTTACTAGTTTTTGTTGTAAATGTAATTTAAGACGTAAAGTGTTAGCTAATTTTCTCCAGCTCGTTTCGCTTCCATTATAATATAAGTCTACAGCAGGTGCAGCAGTCTCATCTTTAGCTAAATTGGAGACAGCGTCTAGTAATAATAAATCTACAGCTTCATAAATTGAAGCGCCAGAGTCGACATCAGGATTTAGAAGGAGTTCAGAGCCTTTTAGTGCTTGGCTGTAAGGAACATCTCCGAAAAAATCGACTAAAGTCATCATGATGTACGATTCTATAATTTGTCCAATAGCTATATGGGTATAAAGTCCTTTTTCTTCTGCTAAGACATTCATTGTTTTAATATCTATTAGTGCATTGGAGTATGAATCTGCCCAGACATCAGCAAAATCACCTGGGTCATTTAATTCACGATAAGAAGGTCCAAAACCATGTAACATTCTTACGGGTTCCATTCCAAATTCGCTTAATCCATCTTCGGCACCTCCTTCTTTACCGCTAATAATTTCAGAAAGTGTTATTTGGATAGAGTTTAAGAATAAATCTGGATCGGCCGCTCCAGGACTAACTGCATTTGGGTCTTCAACTACATTTAGATCTAGTGTCTCACAACTGTGGATTATGAGCAACCCAGCTAAAAGGGACGTTAATACAAAAGATTTTATAAATATTTTCTTCATAATTTGTTTTTTTTAATTAAAATGTAGCTTTTACACTGAAACCATAACGTCTAGAACTAGGTCCGCTAATAAAATCAATACCTTGTCCGTTACCTACACCAGTACTCGCAGAATTAGTGTCATAATTTACGTCATCTGGAAAATGAAGCGCTTTAAACCAAAGGTTATTTCCTGATAGGGTAAATGTTAGATTACCAAAAGGGGTTCTCTCTAACTGTTTTTTAGATAACGAGTAGCTTAAAGATGCTTCTTGAAGTCTAATTGTTGATCCGTCGAATATAGAATGTTCATTAATGCCATCTGCAAAATAGGTGTGATATTGTAAATTAGTGGCTGTTATAGCTATATTGTTAGGGTTGCCATTTTGTAATACACCTGGTAAAACATAATTACATTCTCTACAAAGTGGGGTGTTTGCATCTACAACGCCACGTCCTAATAAAGCTGCAGCTGTGTTAGAGTATATATCTCCGCCGTGACGATATTGTAATTGAGCAGAAAGTTTAAAGCCTTTATACTTAATAGTTGGTATTAAGCTAGAAGTCCAATCTGGGTTAGGATCACCTATTTCAACTCTTTGATTGTTTAGTAGATAGCGACCATTGTTTCCAACTATTCTATTACCATTAGCATCCCTTAATACTGTTGTTCCTAGTAGTACGCCATAAGGTCTACCTTCTACTGCAAAATTTGCAGCTTCACCAATAACGAAATCTGTTAAAGGGATGTTATCAACACCATCAATTAATTTGGTAACGGTACTCTCGTAAGCAGAGAAATTACCAGCAATGTTTAAAGCTAAGCCTTGGCTACTACTTTTTATGATATCTAGATCATAATCAATTTCAATACCTTCGGTTTGAATTTCTCCTATATTAAATAAAATATTATCATTTCCAGTTGCATCATCAAGAGGAATATCGTTTAATACATCTGTTGTTGTTTTTTGGTAAATACTTAAATTAAAGTTTAAACGATTAAAGAATCTAGAGTCAATTCCAATTTCAAATTCCTCTAGACGTTCTGGTTTTAGGTCTGGGTTACCTAAATTATTATCAACAGAATTTGAGGAAATTACGTTACCATTTATGTCAAAAAGATCTCTACTAGATATACGTAACTTATTACGTGTATTAAATGGTAGTGCTGTACTTGCAGAAGATCCATAGGCTGCTCTAGCTTTTAAATAGTTTAAAGCATCTCCTTTTAAATTGTCAAAAGCTGCTGTTGGTATAAAAGAAACACTGGCGCCAGGGTATAATATGGAATTGTTCTTGGTCTCTAAAGTGGAATACCAATCGTTTCTTGCTACAGCATTAAAGAATAAATAATTTTTAAAATCTAATGTTATATCTGCAAATACACCTAATTGGTTTTGCTCATCTTTAAATGCAAGAGCAGGATTTGTGTCAACAAAAGAATTTTCAGAAGATGCTGTAGTAAAATTAAAATGCTCTAAAACACCAAATACTAATTGTCCTGTACTTTCAATTCCATCTTGAACAAAAGTATCTCTTCTTGAGTTTATACCTGTATTAATACTTAACTTTAAATTTTCTGAAAGCTCTCTATTAGCAATCCAACTTAATGTGTTGTCCCATATTGTACTTCTTACACTAATAGTTCTTAGTAGTCCAGTAGGGTCGCCATCTATACCGCCTTTATTTTGACCGTATGAATTTAATTCTGTATAAGTATCTAACCCTAGGCGATAAGAAATGTTAGACCAATCGTTTAAAGCAAATGTTATTCCCATATTGCTAAAAAATCGATCTGTAACTTGAACAACTTTAGCGTTTTCTACTGTCCAGTATGGGTTTTGTAAATCATTTCCTGAGCGATAATAAAGACTTCTTCCGTCGACAGTCTGAAAAGGGATATTTGTTAAATCTACACTTCTAGGTGTGTATAAGATATCCCCAAAAACACTTGTTCCATCAAAAGCAGCACCACTACCTGTACTAGCGGATACTGGAGGAGCTTTAAAGTCTGTTCTTGAGAAATTAAAAACGCCGTTTACAGAAAACTTATTACTTAGCTTAGCATTACCTCCAATAGAAAATGTATTTCGAACAAGTTTGTTTCCTCTAGTTATTCCTTCATCCTCTAGGCGTCCATAATTGGCATTAAAGTTAGCGTTTTCACTACCACCTCGAACATTAATAGATGTACTGGTTACATAGCCTGTTCTAAAAAAATCTTTTACATTATTAGCGTATGCTTTATACTCATAAGGTTGTGTTAATAGATTTTCGTAACCTGTTACTAAGCTTTGATCTCCAATAAAATTGAATGGATGGAGTAGTATAGCATTACCGTTAGCAGCATCATTACCAGTATACTGTAGTGCGTTACCAATACCATCATCGTCTGTTCTATCAAAACGAGATCCCCAGTTACTAAAGAAAAACCCAAAACCTTGATGGAACCCACCACCATAATTGTTTTGGTATTTAGGTAAAATAGCGTTAGACACAAATGCAGATTGGCTTATGGATACTTCTGTTTTTTTAGTTAAATCACCTGAAGAAGCATTTTTAGTAGTGATTAGAATTACCCCATTACTACCTTTGTTTCCGTATAATACGGTGGCACTCAGTCCTTTTAGGACACTAATGTTTTCAATAGAGTTTGGATCCAAATCTAAGAAGCGACTGGATTCTCCTTGGCCATCTAAGAAACTTGATTGATTGTTGGTGTCAGAGCCAAAAGGAACACCATCTACAACAAATAAAGGTTGATTACTACCTGTAATAGAATTGAAACCACGTATTATAATATTGGTTCCAGAACCTGAGATCCCATTACTAGAAGTAATATTAACTCCGGCGAGCTTGCCACTAAGAACTCTTGCGATATCTCCCTCAGCACGTTCTTGAATACTTTCTTGCTTTACAGTAGAGACAGCATAGCCGAGAGATTTTTTCTCTCTTTTAATACCCTGAGCGGTTACAACAATTTCTTCTAAGGATTCTGCGTCTTCTGTTAATGTAACGTTAAGAGTATTGGAAGCGCCTATGGGAACTTCTTGTGTTGTGTATCCAACAAAACTAAAAACAAGAGTAGCCCCTTGTTTAGCTGAGATTGAATATTTACCGTCAAAATCGGAAGATGTGCCTGAAGAGGTGTCTTTGATTATGATGGTTGCTCCAGGAAGCGGTAGGCCAGAATTGTCTATTACTGTACCTGAAATTGTCTTTTCTTGTGCAAAACTTATTTGCACGACAAACGCTATGAAAAGCGTTAGCATTCCACTAAACTTTGTTTTCATGTTATAATTTATTTGAATTAGTCAATTCAAAAATCATAATAAAAAGTTAAAAAAACAATAAAAAACAGTTAAAATTTAGTGTTTGAGTGTTTGTGGTGCGGAAACACTAATAAATTCACTAAATAATTATTAGTATTATATTTTGTGGTTTTTGGGTGCTAATTTTTTAATTAAATTGATATAATAGTAGGTTGATTTTTTCTTTGAGTTATGAGGTGTTATTAATGGCAAATAAGGAAACTCTATTAATTAATACAGTTTCCTTATTTGCCATTTTTTATTAAGCTTAAACCTAAAATTTATCCCAAAATAATTTAGTTTCAGCTAAGTCACCACCAATAGCTTTGGAGGCTGCGTTGTAGTTAGCGGCGTTAATGGTTTGCTCAACAATTGGGTAGGTGTATCTGTTGGGGAATCCAGATACAGCTTCAGTTGGAGTGGCTAATACTGGGTAATCCATTATTCTAATTGATGTCCAGGCTTCTGGACCTCTGTTGAATAAGGATATCCATTTTTGAGTACCAATAACTTCTTTCCAAGGTGTTGTTGCAGTACTAGTAGTTATGAGAGTATTGTAGTCTACGGTTGACTGAGCTAAATAATCTGTAGCATCTGTATTGTTGCCTCCCCATTCAAGAATTGAAGATATAATACCGTTTTTGTAATGATTTTCTGCTGTGTCTCCTGTGGTATATCCTCTGGCAGCACCTTCTGCTAATAAAAATTGAATTTCAGAGTAGGACATTATTACTCCAGGAGCATCTGCTGCTGTAACTTGAGAAGATAAAGAAGAGTGGCTTGAATAGGAGGAAGGGGAGCCTATTTCTCCTCCTACATAGTTTTCGTTAACTGTTTTAAACCATAGAGGTCTTCTTGGGTCTTTTAGAGTGTTCATTATGTCAATTAGTGTAGCGCCAGCAATAAAATCTTTACGTCCACTTAGTATGACTTCGTTGTGTACAGGGTGGGTATTGGGAGCTGATGTAAGATAGTGTATATGGGTATTATCATTACTGCTCATTATAATGCCATCTGCTATTGCTGATTCAACTGTGATTTGAGCAAATGTGTTGTCAACATCTGCAAGTAACATGCCCATTCTTAATTTTAACGAATTGCCGAATTTTCTCCAAGCGTCTACATCTCCTGTATAAATATTGTCTTCAAGTGTAAAGCTACCATTGTTAATATCTAAGCTATTAACAGCTGTTGATAATCTATCAATTAAATCTTTATAGATTGTCAAACCATCATCATAAGCTGGACTTAATATGTCAATATTAAGTGCTTCAGAATAAGGAATATTCCCAAAAGTTTCAACTAAATGACTGTAAGCGTAAACCTTCATGATTTCAATAATCATCAATTTGTTATTGGTATTTTGATCTTCAGGACTGGTATATGTTGTTTTGGTAATAACTTTGCTTGCCTCATCTAAGTCTTTAAGAACATCTTTGTATATAGCACTCCAAAGATTTTCAGGTATTGTTCTTGTTACTTGATCGTAGTTACTCTCGTCTGTATATGTGGTTTCTTGTAAGAATTGAGACCAAAGTTTGGTGTTGTTTTCATTTACGTTGATGTGAACAATTTGATCAACTAAGGCTTTTTGGGCTCCAGTAAATAAAGATTCTCCAGATACGGCATCGGGGTCTTTGGTGTTCTTGTTTAGGTTTTCTAGGTTGCTTGAGCAAGCGGTTATTGTAATTGCTATAGCTATTAATAATATTTTTTTCATAGTTTAAATTTTTAAAATTGTAATTTAACATTGAACCCAAAATCTCGTGTAGATGGAAGGGAGCCGACAGAGTAACCTTGAATATTACCTGCTCCTAAGCCAGATTCGGGATCTGCATGAGGGAGGCTTTTATCTATTATCCATAAATTAGACCCTATTATGCTAAACGTTGCTCCAGTAATGAAAGAATTTTTTAGAATAGATTCAGGTAGGTTATAGGTTAAAGCAACTTCTCTTAGTTTTACGTATCCCGCATCATAAGAAAAAGCTTTGTCAGGTAAGCCTCTTCTGTAGCCAAAAGCTCCAAAACGATCTGCTCTAATACGTGTTGTGTTAACAGAACCGTCAGGATTAACACCTTGGTTTATGAACCCTCCGCCATCTGCTAGTGTGTTTCTTACAGGATTTCCTAAGTCATTCGTAAATGCAGTTTCTTCTGGTAGTCCAGTAGCTAGTCCATAGTATTGATCAAGAGACCATATGCTTCCTCCTTTTTGAATATCAATTAAAAAACTAAAAGAAAGATTTTTGTAGTTGAAGTTGTTGCTAATACCCATTTGCCAATCTGGATTAGAATCTCCAATAATATTGTTGGAAGTGCTCGTTTTTATGTACTCTCCACTTGTAGGGTTAATTAGACGTTCGCTAGCTATAGGGTTTTCTGGGTTTAGGTAGGTGTAATCGGAACCGTAAATAACACCATATGGTTGACCAACTTGAGCGTTTATTGTAATGCCTCCTTGAAAGCTTCCTAACTGTAGGGTTTGTAATCCTTCTGGTAAGGATAATACCTTGTTTCTGTTTCTTGTCCAGTTCACGTTAACATTCCAGTTAAAATTATCTGCCTTTATTGGTGTTCCAGATAGAGATAATTCTAAACCTTTGTTTTCTATTTCGCCAGCATTCACTATTTTATATAAATAACCCGTAGCTTCGGAAACTCTAACTCCGACAATTTGATCTATTGATTTGGATTGGTAATAAGTGATATCCGCCCCAAAACGGTTTTTTAAGAAGTCTAATTCTAAGCCAAATTCATAACTGTTTGTTCTTTCTGGTTTTAAGTCTGGGTTATTTTTGGTATTGCTAACAGATGTACTTGCTGATCCAATAGGGGTGTTTATATCGAAGAAATCTTGTAATTGATTTGCTCCGCTTGCTCCATTTCCAACTTCTGCATAATTAGCGCTAAGTTTACCAAAAGATAACCAGTCAATTGTTATTAATTTACTAAATATAAAGCTACCAGATATCCCTGGGTAATAAAAAGTACTGTTGTTTTTTGGTAATGTTGATACGTGGTCTTTTCTCATGGTTGCATCTATGTAGTAAGTGTTTTTATATCCTAGGGATATGCTACCGTATAGACCATCAGTACCATTTTTCCAAACGGTTTCCACTGGTAGAGCTAAAGGGTCTTTGCTGTTTTTTAAAGCATAAAGACCAGGTACGCTAATACCTCCTTGTGTTGCGGAAGTTAATCTGCTAAATTCATTTCTATTAATATTTACACCAAAAATTGATTTTAGGTTAAATGAATCGCTTAAATCTTTGTTAATGTTGAAAAATAAATCGTAGTTAGATTCTGTGGCTGTGATGTCTCTTCTCATGTAGCCAGAATCAACAGTGTTTCTGTTTATGCTGCCATCAATGCCAGAGCCTATTCCAAAGGCGGTTGGTACACTGCCTACTTGTCTTCTTTCTTCTTGTAATTCATTATATGTATCGGTAGCAACTCTACCAGTTATAGTTAACCAATCTTTTAAATCGTAAGTTAAAGACGTATTACCAATAAACCTGTTCCTTTCGTCTGTTTGATAATTTTCATATCTAGTCCAATAAGGGTTGTCCCAATAAATAGGAGTTAGATCATTAGAGCTACTTGGGTTCCATGTTATATTTCTTCTTGTGGCAAAATAAATATCTTTTTGTTGTTGAATGTCAACATTAGTTTGCCACCATTGTTTAAAACCAGAAACAATATTATCATTGTAACCTGTAGAATTTCTGCCAAGCCCATTTGTTTTAATATAGTTTGCGTATCCTGTAGCGTGTAACTTTTTATTAAAATCATGACTTCCGCTCATAGCGAGGTTGTGTTTTTTTATGGAACTGTTTGGCATTAGTCCTTTTTGATCAAAATTTGTGTAATTAATTCTAAAGGAACCATTTTCGCCAGCTTTATCTAAGGATACTGAGTTTGTTATTGTAATTGGTGTTTCAAAAAATGAAATTGGACCATTTTTGGCACTAACCCAAGGAGTTGGTTTTCCAAAATTTGGGTTGTCAGGATCTAAAGAGTCCCATTGATATACTAGTAAGTTAGGGTTGAACCTAGCTCCATAAGATCCATCTTCTGTAAAAGGTACTGAGGTGTCTGGTATTCCATCTCCATTAATGTCAATATGATTATTTAGGTATAAGCATTCGCAATCTCCATAATAAGGGCCGTAGCCAGCTCCATATTCATTTTGGTATTTTGTAAACGTACTTTTATCAATAGAGCCAAAAGTAACGCCAGAATTTATAGTAACTCCGTAACCTTTAGATTTTTTGCCCTTTTTTGTGGTAATCATAATAACTCCATTAGCAGCTCTTGAGCCGTATAAGGCTGATGCTGCTGCTCCTTTTAAGACGTTAACAGATTCAATGTTGTCTGGATTTATGTCTGAAGCGGCATTACCATAATCATAATTTCCGCCTTGAGCTTGTTGTTGGGCTCTTGTGTTTGTATTTCTGTTGCTAATTGGTACGCCATCAATAACAAATAATGCTTGATTGTTGCCTGTAAGAGATGTGTTTCCTCTAATTAAGACATTAGTTGATCCACCCATGTTAGTGGTTTTGGTTATTTTTATACCAGAAGCTTTGCCGGATAGAGCATTAACAAAATTTCCGCTTTTTACAGCGGTTAATTCGTCTCCTTTTACTTTTTGAGTTGAGTATCCTAAAGATTTTTTTTCTCTAGATACGCCTAATGCGGTAATAACTACTTCTTCTAAGGATTCGGTATCTTCCTTCATTGTGATGTTAATTGTGTTGGAAGAGTTTATTGGGGTTTCTTGAGTAGTGTATCCAACAAAACTGAAAATCAGGATGCCTCCCTGTTTTGCTGATATTGAATATTTGCCATCAAAGTCTGATGATGAGCCTGAGGAGGTTCCTTTAATTAATATAGTTGCTCCTGGAAGTGGTAAACCTGAACTATCTGTTATTATGCCAGAGATTGTCTTTTCTTGTGCGAAAGTTATTTGCACGACAAATGCTAATAATAATGTTAGTATTCCACTGAATTGTGTTTTCATATTATAATTTATTTAAATTAGTCGATTCAAAAATCATAATTAAAAACTGATAAAGTAGTGGGTTTTTGGTAAAAAAAACGTGTTTTTTATGGTTATAATATGTTATTTTTGTTGTTTTTTTGTTAATAATTCATTTTTGACGTCTTATTTTTATACAGAAATTAATTAATTTTTTAGTATTAAAAACCTACAAAACAATTAATTAAAGTTGTTAATTCTTACTGTTTTTGATGTAAAATTTAAGTTTTGTGTAAAAAAGCGAGAAAGTGTTTTGGTTTTACGTTATTGTGGTGTTAAAATGTAGCTATTAAACTTAGATGTATTTTAGAATTGGAGAGTTTGAATTTGGTGTTCTCGGTTTTGCCATTAGCGTAATTAAATTTAAATAATCCAGCTTTAGTTAGAATGCCAAATCCAAATCCATATCCGAAAAGTTTTTCTTTGATATTGTTTGTTTTGTTTTCAAAATAAGCAATATCTGTTATTGAGTGTATGTAAATTGAGTTGTTAAGTTGAAGCCTGTATTCTGAATTGATTACGCCATTAAGAGTAGAGAAGAGGCTGTTTTCTTCAAAACCTCTAATAGAATTAATACCACCAAATCTTAAAAGTTCATTTTCAAAATAAGTATCTGAAATTAAATTTGAACCATTTAGTCTAAAATAGAAGCTGTTTTTTTGATTTAAATTAAAAATTTTAAAAACGTCAATAGTAAGTTGTGATTGTTTTTCCGAGTTGATGGATGTTTTTCTTTTTCCAAAATTTGCTTCTAGATATACCTTGGATTTTATTGGGAAAAGAAGATTGTAGGATTGAGGATTTAGAAATTGATATGCGAATGTGTAGTATTGTGTTTTGTAGTCAGTTATTGTTGAAGTTATGTTTTCTGTTAGTAAATTATTTGATTCAGTAGAAATGATTCCTCCATATATTTTATGTCTTGAGTTTATTTGATAATGTAGTTTTGCAGACTGGTTAATAGTTGTAAAAGAAGAATCTTTTTTAAAAATACGTAATAGAAAATCTGCACCAACTGGTGAGTTGAATAAGTAAGGTGATGTAATGTCTGCCTGAAAAGTTTTTTGGTCATTTTCATCGCTCTTATATAGTAGACTAAATGATTCACCATAATTAAGGTTGTTTGTGAGGTTTAAGCTTAGGTAGCCATCAAATTCTAATTTACTTGTTTTTTCATTTGTTCCAAAACCTAAAAAACCATCAAAAGAATTACTCTTAGTTTTTTCAAGATATAAGTATAAAGTTGTAGAGTCTTTAGAGAATAAAACTTCAGGTGATTTTATTTCATTAGTAAAGGTTAGGTTGTTGAGTTGCTCGGTTTTGCTTTTTATAGTATTTAAATCAAAAACCTGAGATGGCTTTATTTTTAAATAATGTTTTAAATAAGATTTTGGAAATTTTTCGTAGCCTTTAATTATAATATTGTTTATGCTTCTTTTTTGCTTTGGAACTTCTATTATTAAATTAGCTTTTAAATTTGATTCATCTTGAATGCTAATATTTGATAAATATAATTTAGAAAACGGATAGCCGTTTTCTGAGGTTTTGGAATTAATGTAATTTAAGGTCTTTTCAATTTCGGAGAATTTTAATTCAAAATAATTGTCAAAAACTTTTTTCGACACACTCTTTAGTGTATTGATATTTAATGTGGTTTTATCATAATATATGTATATAGTGTTAAACTTTCTTTTTAAATTGAGGCTAGTTATAAATGTAGAATCGTTTGCTTTTTTTGTTTCCTCTAATTTATTTTCAATATATCCCATTTTGAAAAGCCTTTTTTGAACAAAGTCTATTTCAAGCTCAATGGATTTGTAGTCTTTATGTTTTTTTGAGTAATTCAAAGAATCAATTATCAATGTTTCTTGTTTGGTTTGTCCATCAATTCTTAAGTTTAAATTTTGACAAATTAAACTTGAAGAGAAATATATATATATTATAAGTATTAAAAAAGAAGTTTTTCGCACTTTTAACTGGCTATTTGTTTTGTAAATCTAACGGAAAATATATCCTTATGATATAGTTAAAAGAATAATTTTTAAATTCTATTGAAAATTAATGGTTTAGGGTTTGAATTATTCATTTTAATTACTACCTTTGCAGCCCTCTTAGAAGAGGATTATTAAAATTTATATATAATATATATGCCAACAATTTCACAATTAGTAAGAATAGGAAGAGCCAAAATAACCAAGAAGAGTAAATCGGCTGCTTTAGATTCTTGTCCGCAAAGACGTGGTGTGTGTACTCGTGTTTACACAACAACTCCTAAAAAACCTAACTCAGCAATGCGTAAGGTAGCAAGGGTTCGTTTAACAAACGGCAACGAGGTTAATGCATACATCGGTGGAGAAGGACATAATCTACAAGAGCACTCGATAGTATTGGTTAGAGGTGGAAGGGTAAAAGATTTGCCAGGAGTTAGATATCACATTGTACGTGGTGCTTTAGACACAGCAGGTGTTTCGGGTAGAACGCAACGTAGATCTAAGTATGGTGCTAAACGCCCTAAGAAGTAATTAAAACTTTTAAGAAGAAGACATGAGAAAAAGAGCAGCAAAAAAGAGACCACTTTTACCGGATCCTCGTTTTAACGATCAGTTAGTAACTCGTTTCGTTAATATGATGATGTGGGATGGTAAAAAGTCTATCGCTTTTAAAGTATTTTACGATGCTATTGACATTGTAGAATCAAAGAAAACTGACGAAGAGAAAACAGCTTTAGAAATTTGGAAAGATGCTTTATCTAACGTTATGCCTCACGTAGAAGTACGTAGTCGTAGAGTTGGTGGTGCAACATTTCAAATACCAATGCAAATTCGTCCAGATCGTAAAGTTTCAACGGCAATGAAATGGCTAATTAGCTTTTCACGTAAAAGAAATGAAAAATCTATGGCATTACGTTTAGCTTCAGAGGTTTTAGCAGCAGCTAAAGAAGAAGGAGCAGCTGTTAAGAAAAGAGTTGATACTCACAAAATGGCAGAAGCAAACAAAGCATTCTCTCACTTTAGATTTTAATAGGAAATGGCAAGAGATTTAAAATTTACTAGAAATATAGGTATTGCTGCACATATTGATGCAGGAAAAACTACTACTACAGAACGTATTCTTTATTATACAGGTGTTTCGCATAAAATTGGAGAAGTACATGATGGTGCTGCTACAATGGACTGGATGGAGCAAGAGCAAGAAAGAGGTATTACAATTACTTCGGCAGCTACAACTTGTGAGTGGAAATTCCCTATTGAGAATGGAAACCCAACACCGGATACTAAAGGCTATCATTTTAATATAATTGACACACCAGGTCACGTAGATTTTACGGTTGAAGTAAATCGTTCTTTACGTGTGCTTGATGGTTTAGTATTCTTGTTTAGTGCAGTTGATGGTGTTGAACCACAATCTGAAACCAACTGGAGACTAGCTGATAACTATAAAGTGCCAAGAATTGGTTTCGTTAATAAAATGGACCGTCAAGGATCTGACTTTTTAGGTGTTTGTCAACAAGTAAAAGATATGTTGAAATCTAACGCGGTGCCAATCGTTTTAAACATTGGTGACGAAGATGATTTTAAAGGTATTATTGATTTAGTTAAAAATCGTGCTATTGTATGGCATGATGAAACTCAAGGAGCAACTTTTGATGTTATTGAGATTCCAGAAGATTTAAAAGAAGAAGCTCGTAAATATCGTGCATTACTTATAGAAGAAGTAGCAGGTTATGATGAGAATCTTTTAGAAAAATTCATGGAAGATGAAGATTCTATTACAGAAGAAGAAGTGCATGCTGCACTTAGAGCTGCTGTAATGGATATGGCCATCATCCCAATGATTTGTGGATCTGCATTTAAAAATAAAGGTGTACAATTCTTATTAGATGCTGTATGTCGTTATTTACCATCTCCAACTGATAAAGAAGGTATTGTAGGTACAGATCCAGATTCAGGAGAAGAGATTTTACGTAAACCAGATGTAAAGGAGCCGTTTGCTGCTTTAGCATTTAAAATTGCTACAGATCCTTTTGTAGGTCGTTTAGCCTTTTTTAGAGCATATTCTGGTCGTTTAGATGCTGGTTCTTATGTGTTAAATAACCGTTCAGGTAAAAAAGAACGTATTTCTCGTATTTATCAAATGCATGCTAACAAGCAAAATGCAATTGAATATATAGAAGCTGGAGATATTGGAGCTGCTGTTGGATTTAAATCTATTAAAACAGGAGATACACTTTCAGCTGAAAAGCATCCTATTGTTTTAGAATCGATGGACTTCCCTGATCCAGTAATTGGTATTGCGGTTGAACCTAAAACTAAAGCAGATGTTGATAAGTTAGGAATGGGCTTAGCTAAACTAGCTGAAGAAGATCCTACATTTACAGTACGTTCTGATGAAGCTTCAGGTCAAACAATTATTTCAGGAATGGGTGAGCTTCACTTAGATGTAATTGTAGATCGTTTAAAAAGAGAGTTCAAAGTAGAGGTTAACCAAGGACAACCACAAGTAGAGTACAAAGAGGCTATTACTCAAAGTGCTGATCATAGAGAGGTTTATAAAAAACAATCTGGTGGTCGTGGTAAATTTGCTGATATTGTATTTACAGTTGAACCAGCAGAAGAAGGTCAAGTTGGACTTCAGTTTGAATCTATTATTAAAGGTGGTAACGTTCCTAAGGAATTTATTCCTTCTATTGAAAAAGGATTTAAAATGGCAATGGTAAACGGACCTTTAGCAGGTTACGAGATCGATGCGATGAAAGTTACTTTAAAAGATGGATCTTACCACGATGTGGATTCTGATCAATTATCTTTCGAATTAGCAGCTAAGTTAGGATTCAAAAACTGTGCTAAAGCAGCTAAAGCGGTAATTATGGAGCCTATTATGAAACTTGAGGTGATTACTCCTGAAGAAAACATGGGAGATATTGTTGGAGATTTAAATAGAAGAAGAGGACAGGTAAGTGATATGGGAGATAGGGCAGGAGCAAAAACTGTAAAAGCTACTGTGCCATTATCAGAAATGTTTGGATATGTTACAACATTAAGAACATTATCATCAGGTCGTGCAACGTCAACAATGGAATTTTCACATTATGCTGAAACACCTTCAAATATATCTGAAGAAGTTATTAAAGCAGCTAAAGGAGATCAATCTTAAAAGTTAAGAAAATGAGTCAAAAAATCAGAATAAAATTAAAGTCTTACGATCATAACTTAGTAGATAAGTCTGCTGATAAGATTGTAAAAACGGTAAAAAGTACTGGAGCTGTTGTAACTGGACCAATTCCATTACCAACACACAAGAAAATTTTCACTGTACTACGTTCTCCACACGTAAACAAGAAGTCAAGAGAACAATTTCAATTAAGCTCTTATAAGCGTTTACTTGATATTTACTCTTCATCATCAAAAACTATTGATGCGTTAATGAAACTTGAATTGCCAAGTGGTGTTGAAGTAGAAATCAAAGTTTAGTAATAAACTCACATGTCCTAAGCTGCGAGCGAGGGAAAAACGGTAAAAATACAATTCAAGGCTGAAACGTATTTTTCAGCCTTGAATTTTAATAACAAATAGTAATAAATTAAATAAATAATTATGTCTGGGTTAATTGGAAAGAAAATCGGTATGACCAGCATCTTTGATGAAAACGGGAAAAATATTCCTTGTACAGTAATCGAAGCTGGACCATGTATCGTTACCCAAGTCAGAACTGAAGAAGTTGATGGTTATGAAGCTATTCAACTTGGTTTCGATGACGCGACAGAAAAGAGCGCTACTAAAGCAGACTTAGGTCATGCTAAAAAAGCGGGTACTTCTGTAAAACGCAAAGTCGTTGAATTTAAAAGTTTTGATGAGGAGTACAAATTAGGAGATGCAATCACTGTTGAACATTTCACTGAAGGTGAATTTGTTGATGTAGCAGGAACATCTAAAGGAAAAGGGTTTCAAGGGGTTGTAAAACGTCATGGTTTCGGTGGTGTAGGTCAAGCTACTCACGGTCAGCATAATCGTTTAAGAGCACCAGGATCTATTGGAGCTGCATCTTACCCTGCAAGAGTTTTCAAAGGAATGAAAATGGCAGGAAGAATGGGTGGAGACACAGTTAAAGTTCAAAATTTAAGAGTTTTAAAAGTAGTTGCTGAAAAGAATCTACTTGTGGTTAAAGGATGTGTTCCTGGTCATAAAAACTCTTATGTAATTATTCAGAAATAATGAAAGTAGCAGTTTTAGATATAAACGGAAAAGACACAGGTAGAAAGGCAGACCTTTCTAAAGATGTGTTTGCTATTGAACCTAATAATCATGCTGTATACTTGGATGTTAAGCAATATTTAGCAAACCAAAGACAGGGAACTCACAAATCTAAAGAAAGAGCTGAGATTTCTGGAAGTACACGTAAGATTAAGAAGCAAAAAGGAACTGGTACAGCAAGAGCAGGTAGTATTAAGTCTGGTGTTTTTAAAGGTGGTGGTCGTATGTTCGGTCCAAGACCTAGAAATTACAGTTTTAAACTTAATAAAAACGTAAAACGCTTAGCTCGTAAATCTGCATTAAGTATCAAAGCAGGAGAGAAATCAATTACAGTTATAGAGGACTTTAACTTTGATACTGTGAAGACTAAGAATTTCACAGCAGTTTTAAAGGCTTTAGATCTGGAAAACAAAAAAACGCTCTTTGTGTTGGGTGGGTCAAATAATAACGTATATTTGTCATCGCGTAATTTAAAAAGCTCTGAGGTTTTAACTAGCTCAGAATTAAGCACTTACAAGATTTTAAATGCAAATCAAGTAGTGCTTTTAGAAGGAGCTATAGCAGGAATTGAAACAAACTTAAGTAAATAGAAGCAATGAGTATCTTAATTAAACCTATAATCACAGAAAAAGCGACTGCAGATAGCGAGTTAAGAAACTGCTATACTTTCGCAGTGAAGACAAAGGCGAACAAGGTAGAAATCAAAAAGGCAGTGGAAGCTGTTTATGGTGTTTCTGTTGAAAAAGTTCGTACTATAAATGTCCGTCCAGATCGTAGTACCAAACACACAAAAACTGGTATTCAATATGGTAAAACAAATGCTGTTAAAAAAGCAATTGTACAACTGGCGGAAGGTGAAATGATTGATTTATACAGTAACATGTAATTAGACAAAAAATGTCAGTAAGAAAATTAAAACCAATCACACCAGGACAGCGATTTAGAGTAGTAAATGGATTTGACGCCATAACTACTGATAAGCCGGAAAAGAGTTTACTCGTTCCGAACAAAAGGTCTGGTGGTAGAAACAGTCAAGGAAAAATGACCATGCGCTATATCGGTGGTGGTCATAAAAGAAAGTATCGTATTATCGATTTTAAAAGAGACAAAGCAGGAATCCCTGCTGAAGTTAAATCGATTCAATACGATCCAAACAGAACAGCTTTTATCGCATTATTGAATTATCAAGATGGTGAAAAAAGATACATTATTGCTCAAAATGGTTTACAAGTTGGTCAAAATGTAGTGTCTGGTTCAACAGGTGTAGCTCCAGAAATTGGAAATACAATGCCTCTAAGTGAAATTCCATTAGGAACAATTATTTCTTGTGTAGAGTTACGTCCAGGGCAAGGAGCTATTATGGCGCGTAGTGCTGGTGCTTTTGCTCAACTAATGGCAAGAGATGGTAAGTTTGCTACGGTTAAATTACCATCTGGTGAAACAAGACTAATTCTTGTTAACTGTATGGCTACAATAGGTGTTGTTTCTAACTCAGATCATCAATTGTTAGTATCTGGTAAAGCAGGTAGAACAAGATGGTTAGGTAGAAGACCACGTACTAGACCGGTAGTAATGAATCCAGTTGATCACCCAATGGGTGGTGGTGAAGGTAAATCTTCAGGTGGACATCCTCGTTCTAGAAACGGTATACCAGCTAAAGGTTATAGAACCCGTTCTAAGACTAAAGCAAGTAATAAATATATTGTAGAACGTAGAAAGAAATAAGACATGGCAAGATCACTAAAAAAAGGACCTTACGTTCATTATAAATTAGAGAAGAAAGTAGCTGTAAATGTTGAAAATAACAAAAAAACAGTAATCAAGACTTGGTCTAGAGCTAGTATGATTACACCTGATTTTGTTGGACAAACAATAGCAGTACACAATGGCCGCCAATTCGTACCAGTATATGTTACAGAAAACATGGTAGGTCATAAATTAGGAGAATTTTCACCAACACGTTCATTCCGTGGACATGCAGGTGCTAAAAATAAAGGTAAAAAGTAGTAAGCTATGGGAAGTCGTAAAAAACAAATGGCAGACGCTATTAAGGAAGGGAAAAAGCAAGTTGCTTTTGCTAAACTTAATAATTGTCCTACATCACCAAGAAAAATGCGTTTAGTAGCCGATTTAGTAAGAGGTGAAAAAGTAGAAAAAGCACTTAATATCTTAAAATTCAACCAAAAGGAAGCATCTGGTCGTTTAGAGAAATTGTTATTGTCTGCAATTGCAAACTGGCAATCTAAAAACGAAGAAGCTAATCTAGAAGAGGCTGAGTTAATTATAAAAGAGATTAGAGTTGATGGTGGATCAATGTTAAAAAGATTGCGTCCAGCACCTCAAGGTCGTGCACACAGAATAAGAAAACGTTCAAACCACGTAACAATCGTAGTTGGAGCAAACAATAATACACAAAGCTAAGATAGATATGGGACAAAAGACAAATCCAATCGGAAATCGCTTAGGAATTATCAGAGGATGGGAATCTAACTGGTACGGAGGTAATGATTATGGAGATAAGCTTGCCGAAGACGATAAAATTAGAAAATACGTTCATGCACGTTTATCTAAAGCTAGTGTAAGTAGAGTAATTATTGAAAGAACTTTAAAACTTGTAACCGTTACTATCACTACTGCAAGACCAGGTATTATTATTGGGAAAGGCGGTCAAGAGGTAGACAAGTTAAAAGAAGAGCTTAAGAAAATTACTGGAAAGGAAGTTCAGATTAATATCTTTGAGATTAAAAGACCTGAACTTGATGCATTTTTAGTAGGATCAAGTATCGCTCGTCAAATTGAAAATAGAATTTCATACAGACGTGCAATTAAGATGGCTATTGCTGCTACAATGCGTATGAACGCTGAAGGAATAAAAATCCAGATTAGTGGTCGTTTAAATGGTGCTGAAATGGCACGTTCTGAACACTACAAAGAGGGACGTATTCCTTTGTCAACCTTTAGAGCCGATATTGATTATGCTTTAGTTGAGGCACACACTACTTATGGTAGATTGGGTGTTAAAGTATGGATCATGAAAGGTGAAGTATATGGTAAAAGAGAACTTTCTCCGCTTGTTGGATTATCTAAGAAGCAAGGAAAAGGTGGAGCCGGAGGACGTGGTGGAAACAAATCTAACCCTCGTCGTAGAAAGTAATTTTTTATAAAGTAAAGAAAAATGTTACAGCCTAAAAAAACAAAATTTCGTAAGCAACAAAAAGGACGTATGAAAGGTCTCTCTGGAAGAGGACATCAACTTTCAAACGGTACTTTTGGAATAAAAGCATTAGACGCAACTTTTATAACATCACGTCAAATTGAAGCAGCTCGTATTGCCGCTACACGTTACATGAAAAGAGAAGGGCAACTTTGGATTAAAATATTTCCAGACAAGCCTATTACTAAAAAACCTCTTGAAGTACGTATGGGTAAAGGAAAAGGTGCCGTTGAATATTGGGTAGCTGTTTGCAGACCAGGTCGTGTATTATTTGAAATTGGTGGAGTGCCATTAGACGTTGCTAAAGAAGCATTACGTTTAGCAGCACAAAAACTGCCTGTTAAAACTAAGTTTTTAATCGCTAGAGATTACGAAGCATAATTTATTTGATATTATGAAACAATCAGAAATTAAAGAATTATCTGTAGCTGAGTTACAAGAAAAACTTGGTGAAACAAAAAAGAGTTATTCAGACCTAAAATTGGCTCATGCAATATCTCCTTTAGAAAATCCAATTCAATTACGTTCTATTAGAAGAAGTGTAGCTAGAATTGCGACTGAATTAACTAAAAGAGAATTACAATAATTCTGCTGAAAGATGGAAACAAGAAATTTAAGAAAAGAACGTATAGGAGTTGTTACAAGTAACAAAATGCAAAAATCAATAGTTGTTGCAGAAGTTAAAAAAGTAAAACATCCTATGTATGGTAAGTTCGTGTTAAAAACGAAAAAATACGTTGCACACGACGAAACAAACGATTGTAATATTGGTGATACAGTAAAGATCATGGAAACAAGACCTTTAAGTAAATCTAAATGTTGGAGATTAGTAGAAATCCTAGAAAGAGCTAAATAATTATGTTACAACAAGAATCAAGAATAAAAGTAGCAGACAACACTGGGGCAAAAGAAGTTTTAGTTATCCGTGTTTTAGGAGGTACTAAAAGAAGATATGCTTCTGTTGGAGATAAGATAGTTGTTTCTGTTAAAGATGCAACTCCTAATGGAAACATTAAGAAAAAAGCAGTTTCTACAGCAGTTGTTGTGCGTACTAAGAAAGAAGTAAGAAGACCAGATGGATCTTATATAAGATTTGATGATAATGCTTGTGTTTTATTAAACCCAACGGGTGAAATGAGAGGAACACGTGTATTTGGTCCTGTTGCTAGAGAGCTTCGTGATAAACAATTCATGAAGATTGTATCATTAGCACCTGAGGTGCTTTAATACATTATATTTAAGATGACAAAGCTTAAAATAAAAACTGGAGATACTGTAAAAGTAATTGCTGGAGATCATAAAGGATCTGAAGGTAAAGTGCAAAAGGTATTAATAGAAAAGAACAAAGCGATAGTTGAGGGAGTGAACATGGTTAAGAAACATACTAAACCAAGTGCACAAAACCCTCAAGGAGGAATCGTAGAGAAAGAAGCAGCTATTCATATTTCTAACTTATCATTGTTAACTTCAAAAGGAGAAACAACTAGAGTTGGTTATAGAATAGAAGGCGATAAAAAAGTAAGATTTTCAACAAAATCTAATGAAGTAATATAGTTATGGCATATTCACCTAGACTTAAAGAAGAGTATAAAAGCAGAGTAATTGCAGCTCTTACAGAAGAATTTGGATATAATAATGTAATGCAAGTTCCTAAACTAACTAAGATAGTAATATCTAAAGGTGTTGGAGGAGCTGTTGCAGACAAAAAGTTAATTGACTACGCTGTAGAAGAATTAACTACTATATCTGGACAAAAAGCGATATCTACATTATCTAAAAAGGATGTTGCATCATTTAAATTACGTAAAGGTATGCCAATTGGAGCAAAAGTAACTTTACGAGGAGAAATGATGTATGAGTTTTTAGATCGTTTAGTAACTTCAGCACTTCCACGTGTTAGAGATTTTAACGGAATTAAAGCTACAGGGTTTGACGGAAGAGGTAACTACAATTTAGGGGTTACTGAGCAAATTATATTCCCAGAAATAAATATTGACAAAGTCAACAAAATTTCTGGAATGGATATTACATTTGTAACAACTGCGGATACTGATAAAGAAGCAAAATCATTATTAACTGAATTAGGGTTACCTTTTAAAAAGAACTAAGTTATGGCTAAAGAATCAATGAAAGCCCGTGAGGTAAAAAGAGCTAAAACAGTAGCTAAGTATGCTGAAAAACGTAAAGCTTTAAAAGAAGCTGGAGATTATGATGCATTGCAAAAGTTACCAAAAAATGCTTCTCCAGTTCGTATGCATAATAGATGTAAATTAACAGGAAGACCAAAAGGATATATGAGAACTTTTGGTATTTCTCGTGTAACATTTAGGGAAATGGCTAATCAAGGACTTATCCCTGGAGTAAGAAAAGCTAGTTGGTAATATTATTTAAATAATCAGATTTTAGGTTCAGAATAAACTGAAAACCAAAATCACAAAATCAATTCATTATGTACTCAGATCCAATTGCGGATTATTTGACAAGAATTAGAAATGCAGTGCGTGCTAACCACAGAGTGGTTGAGATACCTGCATCTAATTTAAAAAAAGACATCACTAAAATATTATTCGAACAAGGATATATTTTAAGTTATAAATTTGATGATTCGTCTGTACAAGGGACTATTAAAATAGCACTTAAGTACAACAAAGAAACAAAAGAACCAGTAATTAAGAAACTTCAAAGAATTAGTACACCAGGTTTACGTCAGTATGCTGGTGCTAATGATTTACCTAGAATCCTTAATGGTCTTGGTATTGCTATTGTCTCTACATCTCACGGTGTGATGACAGGTAAACAAGCTAAGAGAGACAATGTAGGTGGAGAAGTTTTATGTTACGTTTACTAATTTAAAGCCAGAAAGAAATGTCAAGAATAGGAAATAATCCAGTAGCCATTCCAGAAGGTGTAACAGTTGAAGTTAAAGATAACGTTGTAACTGTAAAAGGAAAATTAGGAGAGTTAACACAAAATTACGACTCTGTAGAAATCAAAGTTGAAGAAGGAAATGTTTTAGTAACACGTTCTTCTGATTCTAAAGATCAAAAAGCTAAGCATGGTCTTTATAGATCACTTATGAATAACATGATCGAAGGTGTATCTAAAGGATGGACTAAAGAATTAGAATTGGTTGGTGTAGGTTATAGAGCATCTAACCAAGGTCAAAAATTAGATTTAGCATTAGGTTTTTCTCATAGTATTGTTATGAACTTAGCTCCAGAAGTTAAAGTTGAAACAGTTTCTGAAAAAGGAAAAAACCCAATCATTAAATTAACTTCTCATGATAAACAACTTGTTGGTCAGGTAGCAGCAAAAATTCGTGGTTTTAGAAGACCAGAGCCTTATAAAGGTAAAGGGATTAAGTTTGTAGGTGAGATAATAAGAAGAAAAGCAGGTAAATCAGCTTAATAATTAAGTTATGGCATTGACAAAGAACGAAAGAAGACTAAGAATAAAAAACAGAATTCGTAAGATAGTTTCTGGAACAGAAGCTAGACCAAGATTAGCTGTTTTTAGAAGTAATAAAGAAATTTATGCTCAAATTGTAGATGACGTCACTGGTAATACTATCAGTGCTGCATCTTCAAGAGATAAAGACATTAGTTCTGTGAAAGCAACTAAATCAGAAGTAGCTAAATTAGTAGGTAAAGCACTTGCTGAAAAAGCTTTAAAAGCAGGTATAGAAACTATAGCTTTTGATAGAGGTGGATATTTATATCACGGTAGAATAAAATCATTAGCTGAAGGAGCTAGAGAAGCAGGACTTAAATTCTAAGAAATTATGTTTCAAAAATATAAAAGTGCAGAGTTAGTAAAACCAGGTGGATTAGATCTTAAAGATCGTTTAGTTGGTGTACAAAGAGTTACAAAAGTAACTAAAGGTGGTAGAGCATTTGGTTTTTCAGCAATTGTAGTAGTTGGTGACGAAGCAGGTGTTGTAGGACAAGGTTTAGGTAAATCTAAAGACGTTGCTAGTGCAATTGCAAAGGCTGTCGAAGATGCTAAGAAAAACCTAGTTAGAATTCCTATTATTAAAGGAACTTTACCACATGAACAAAAAGGTAAATATGGTGGAGCAAGAGTAAATATTATTCCTGCTGCTCCTGGTACAGGTGTAATCGCTGGAGGTGCTGTTAGAACAGTACTTGAAGCAGTTGGAATACACGATGTATTATCTAAATCTCAAGGTTCTTCAAATCCTCATAACGTAGTAAAGGCAACTTTTGATGCTTTATTACAATTAAGAGATGCGAATACTATAGCTAGAGATAGAGGTATTTCACTTGAACAAGTTTTTAACGCTTAATAACATCACAGATGGCAAAGATTAAAGTAAAAAAAGTTAAAAGCGCAATCAATCGTACGCTAAGACAAAAAAGAACTTTAGAAGCTCTGGGTCTTAAAAAGATTGGTCAGGTAAAAGAGCATGAAGCTACACCAAATATTCTTGGTATGGTTGCTAAAGTTTCACATTTAGTTTCTGTAGAAGAAGCTTAAAAAATAAACTGAAAATGGATTTAAGTAATTTAAAACCTGCAGAAGGTTCAGTAAAAAACCAAGGAAAAAGAATAGGTAGAGGGCAAGGTTCTGGTAAAGGTGGTACTGCTACACGTGGTCACAAAGGAGCTAAATCGCGTTCTGGTTATTCTAAGAAACTAGGATTTGAAGGTGGTCAAATGCCACTTCAAAGACGTGTTCCTAAATTTGGTTTTACTAATATTAACCGTGTTGAATATCAAGGCATCAATTTAGATACCTTACAACAATTGGTTGATGATAAGAAAATTAAGGATACTGTGGATTTTGATACATTATTCTCAAACCGTTTAGCTGGAAAGAATGATCTAGTTAAAATTTTAGGTAGAGGTGAATTAAAAGCAAAATTAAAAGTATCTGCTCACAAGTTTACTGCTTCAGCAAAAGCTGCTATTGAAGCTGCTGGCGGAGAAGCTATAACATTATAAGACTCATTATAAGTATGAAATTTATAGAATCATTAAAGAATGTTTGGAAAATAGAAGAACTAAGAAACAGAATCATAGTAACTTTGAGTTTGTTATTAGTTTATCGTTTTGGTGCACAAGTTGTTTTACCTGGTATTGATGCCTCTCAATTAGGAGGTATAGCAGATAAAACAGATAGCGGTTTACTAGGTTTGCTCAATGCCTTCACAGGAGGAGCATTTGCTAATGCTTCTGTATTTGCACTGGGTATTATGCCTTACATTTCTGCTTCTATTGTTGTACAATTAATGGGTATTGCCATACCTTATTTGCAAAAATTGCAAAAAGAAGGAGCTAGTGGTCAAAAGAAAATAAATCAGATTACGCGTTGGTTAACCATTGCGATCTGTTTATTACAAGCCCCAGGTTATCTAGCAAGCTTACCTGCTTTAGGGATTCCTCAAAGCGCATTTTTATTAGGAACAGGACCTTTATTTTATTTTTCTTCAGTTAGTATTTTAGTTACAGGCTGTATTTTTGCAATGTGGCTAGGAGAAAAGATAACGGATAAAGGTATTGGTAATGGTATCTCTTTATTAATTATGGTAGGTATTATTGCTAGTTTACCTCAAGTATTTTTACAAAATGCAGCAACTAGATTAGAAGGAAATAATGTAATGTTAATTCTTTTTGAATTAGTAATATGGTTTGTTATCATTCTTGCAGCTATTATGTTAGTAATGGGTGTTAGAAAGATAGCTGTACAATATGCAAGAAGAACCGCTACTGGTGGTTATGAAAAAAGTGCTGTTGCTGGTTCAAGACAATATATTCCATTAAAGCTTAATGCTTCTGGAGTTATGCCTATAATATTTGCTCAGGCTATTATGTTTGTACCAAGTTTAATTGGTGGTTCTGCTTTATTAAAAGAAACTGCTGTAGGAACATGGTTGCAAACTAATTATTCTGATATTTTTGGACTAGCATATAACATTACTTTTGCTTTACTAATTATTGTATTTACATATTTTTATACTGCAATTACGGTACCTACTAATAAAATGGCTGATGATTTAAAACGTAGTGGTGGTTTCATTCCTGGTATTCGTCCAGGTTCTGAAACATCTGAGTATTTAGATAAAATAATGTCTCAAATAACCTTACCAGGTTCTGTATTTTTAGCACTTCTTGCTGTGTTTCCAGCATTTATTGTTAAACTTATGGGAGTACAACAAGGTTGGGCTTTATTTTTCGGAGGAACTTCATTATTAATTATGGTTGGAGTTGCAATTGACACTATGCAACAGGTAAATTCTTATCTGTTAAATAGACACTATGACGGTTTGATGAAGACAGGTAAAAATAGAAAAGCAGTAGCTTAAAAATTTATACTATGGCAAAACAAGCAGCAATAGAACAAGATGGAACAATTATAGAAGCATTATCTAATGCTATGTTTCGTGTTGAATTGGAAAATGGTCACATTGTGACTGCACATATCTCTGGAAAAATGCGTATGCATTACATTAAATTGTTACCAGGTGATAAAGTGAAATTAGAAATGAGTCCTTACGATTTAACTAAGGCTCGAATAACTTATAGATACTAATACGAATACGATGAAAGTAAGAGCATCAATAAAAAAGAGAAGCGCCGATTGTAAAATCGTGCGTAGAAAAGGTAGACTTTACGTGATAAACAAAAAGAATCCTAGATTTAAACAAAGACAAGGGTAATTATGGCAAGAATTGCAGGTGTAGACATACCAAAAAACAAAAGAGGAGTTATCTCTTTAACTTATATCTATGGAATAGGTAGAAGTAGAGCAAAAGAAATTTTAGTAGCTGCTAAAGTTGATGAGAGTATTAAAGTTCAAGATTGGACCGATGACCAAATTAGTGGTATTCGTGAAGCTGTTGGAACTTTTACAATCGAAGGTGAATTACGTTCTGAAACACAATTAAACATTAAGAGATTAATGGATATTGGATGTTACAGAGGTATTCGTCATAGATCAGGTCTTCCATTAAGAGGGCAACGTACTAAAAATAACTCTAGAACTAGAAAAGGTAGAAGAAAAACAGTTGCTAACAAGAAAAAGGCAACTAAGTAATAATTAGAAATTTTAGTCTTTAGTCTTTAGACGTTGGAAGGAATCTGTTTGAAATTATAAGGTTTAGGATTCTAGCGACTATCACTAAAACTAAGTACTAGAAAATATGGCAAAAACAAGCACAAAAAAACGTAAAGTTATTGTTGACTCTGTTGGAGAAGCACACGTAACAGCTTCTTTCAATAACATTATTATTTCGCTTACTAACAAAAAAGGTGACGTTATATCATGGTCATCTGCTGGTAAAATGGGATTCAGAGGTTCCAAAAAAAACACACCTTATGCTGCTCAATTAGCTGCTGAAGATGCTGCTCGTGTAGCTCAAGAAGCTGGCTTAAAGAAAGTAAAAGTATATGTTAAAGGACCAGGAAATGGTAGAGAATCTGCTATTCGTTCTATTCATAATGCAGGTATAGAAGTAACAGAAATTATCGATGTTACTCCATTACCACACAATGGATGTCGTCCTCCAAAACGTAGGAGAGTTTAATCGAGTTATAATTAACGAGATTTAAATAAAGCAATTTTAAAAAATTAATATCATCTGATTTTAGATGGTATTAATTTTTTGTATAAATTTGCAAACTGAAAAAATAATTAACAAGTATCAAACAAGAGATCGATGATTATCGAAGGATAAGATTAAGACCTTAATTCATAATCACTCTTTAAAACAAATTTATTATGGCAAGATATACTGGTCCTAAAACTAAAATAGCACGTAAATTCGGCGAAGCTATTTTTGGAGATGATAAATCTTTTGAAAAAAGAAATTACCCTCCAGGTCAACACGGTAACGCTAGACGTCGTGGAAAAAAATCTGAATATGCAATCCAATTAATGGAAAAGCAAAAAGCTAAATATACTTATGGTATATTAGAGCGTCAATTTAGAGGGTTATTTAAAAAGGCTAGAGCTGCACAAGGTATTACAGGTGAAGTTTTATTACAACTTTGTGAGTCCAGATTAGATAATGTGGTATATAGAATGGGAATATCTCCTTCTAGAAGTGGTGCTAGACAATTAGTATCTCACAGACACATTACAGTTAATGGAGAGTTAGTAAATATACCTTCATATTCTTTAAAAGCAGGAGATGTTGTAGCGGTTAGAGAAAAATCAAAATCACTTGAGGCAATTGATAGATCTCTTTCAAACTCAAGTCATGTTTATGAGTGGATTACTTGGAATGATGACACGAAGCAAGGAACTTATGTTTCTGTACCTGCAAGAATTCAAATTCCTGAAAACATAAACGAGCAATTCATAGTAGAATTATATTCTAAATAATAAATTAATCATATTGGTATTTGGCCAAAGGATCTATTAGTCTTCTTCAAACTTTTAGATCGCGCAACTAAATAACAATTAAAACGAAGAAAGTATGGCAGTATTTAATTTTCAAAAGCCCGACAAAGTAATAATGATTGATTCAACAGATTTTGAAGGGAAATTCGAATTTCGCCCTTTAGAACCTGGTTACGGATTAACAGTAGGTAATGCATTAAGAAGAGTATTACTTTCTTCTTTGGAAGGTTTTGCAATTACATCGGTTAGAATAGAAGGAGTAGATCATGAATTTTCAGCTATAGCTGGTGTGGTTGAAGATGTAACAGAAATTATCTTGAATTTAAAACAAGTACGTTTTAAAAGACAAATTGAAGATATTGATAATGAATCAATTTCAATTTCAATTTCTGGTCAAGATCGTATTGTTGCTGGAGATTTTCAAAAGTTTATTTCAGGATTCCAAGTATTGA
Organism: Flavivirga aquatica; assembly: GCF_001747085.1. Lineage (GTDB taxonomy): Bacteria > Bacteroidota > Bacteroidia > Flavobacteriales > Flavobacteriaceae > Algibacter_C > Algibacter_C aquatica. The sequence goes on along the minus strand of NZ_MDJD01000054.1, from coordinate 1,097,029 downwards.
ATACAGAATTAGTTATCTGTAACTTAGATCCTAAAGTTAATTTTAACATGGAAATCACTATTGAAAAAGGTAGAGGTTATGTACCTGCAGAAGAAAATAAAAAAGCTGCTGCACCAATAGGGACAATTTTTACAGATTCAATTTATACACCTATAAAAAACGTTAAGTATAGTATTGAAAATTATCGTGTTGAGCAAAAAACTGATTATGAAAAATTAGTTTTTGAAATCATTACAGATGGTTCTATTACTCCACAAGATGCTTTAACTGAAGGTGCTAAAACTTTAATTCACCACTTTATGTTATTCTCTGATGAGCGAATTACATTAGAAGCGGATGAAATTGCGCAAACTGAAACTTATGATGAAGAATCACTTCATATGAGACAGTTGCTTAAGACTAAGTTAATCGATATGGATTTATCTGTACGTGCACTTAATTGTTTAAAAGCTGCTGAAGTTGATACTTTAGGTGATTTAGTATCATTCAATAAAAATGATTTAATGAAATTTAGAAATTTTGGTAAAAAATCTTTAACAGAGCTTGAAGAGCTTGTAAATGTTAAAGGATTAAATTTCGGAATGGATTTAAGCAAATATAAATTAGATAAAGACTAGTAAAGGATTTTAGGTTGTAAATGTAAATGTATAGCTTAGGATTTCTAATCTTCATTTAGACGATATAACCAAAAAGATCAACTAGAATTAATTAATCATATTTTGCTCCTCTATTAAAAGAGTATGGTAGCAAGATGATAAAACAAAAGTCATGAGACACGGAAAAAAAGTAAACCATTTAGGTAGAAAAACTGCTCACAGAAAGTCAATGCTGGCTAATATGGCATGTTCATTAATTGAACATAAGCGTATTAATACAACTGTAGCTAAAGCAAAAGCTCTAAAACAATTTGTAGAGCCAATGATTACTAAGTCTAAAGAAGATACAACGCATAACAGACGTATTGTGATGGCTCGCCTTAGACAAAAAGAAGCAGTTGCCGAATTGTTTAGAGATGTTGCTGCTAAAGTTGCAGATAGACCAGGAGGATATACAAGAATTATTAAACTTGGAAATCGTTTAGGAGATAATGCAGATATGGCTATGATAGAGCTTGTAGATTACAATGAAATTTACAATGCAGATAAGGCTAAGAAGAAAACTACAAGAAGAAGTAGAAGAGGTGGTTCTAAACCAGCTGTTGCTCCTGTTGTAGAGGCTAAAGCAACAAACGAAGAAGAAGAATAAATGTTAATAAGCATTTAAAATATAAAGGATAAACTATTTTAGTTTATCCTTTTTTTTATGCAATTTTGTTAAACTTTTCAAATTAATATGAAAGATTCACAGCTATAAGTTTTACTGTATAGAAAAGATTACAGAATACTCATATAATATTGAAAAAAATATTAGCACATAGATGAAATATCAAAAAAGACAAAAAGCCATCGTACTTCTAGCAGATGGTACCGTTTTTTACGGTAAAGCAGTAGGTAATAAGCAAGGAACTTCTTTTGGAGAAGTCTGTTTTAACACTGGTATGACTGGATATCAAGAGATTTTTACAGACCCTTCTTATTTTGGACAATTAATGGTAGCTACTAATGCACATATTGGTAATTACGGAACAAATGTAGATGAGATTGAGTCAGATTCAATTAAAATTGCTGGGCTTATAGTTAAAAATTTTAGTTATGAATATTCTAGAGATATAGCGGATAGTTCGTTAGAAGATTTTCTGGATAAAAATAACTTATTAGCGATATCTGATGTAGATACCAGAGCTTTGGTAAGCTACATTAGAGATAACGGAGCTATGAATGCTGTTATTTCTACAGAAGTTGATAATATCGAAGGGTTAAAAAAACAATTGGCTGAAGTGCCTAAGATGGAAGGTTTAGAACTGGCATCTCAAGTATCTACTAAAGAACCTTATTTTTTTGGAAATGAAAATGCCACATATAGAGTTGCAGCTTTGGATATTGGAATTAAAAAGAACATTCTTAGAAACATAGCAGAAAGAGATGCTTATATAAAAGTGTTTCCTTATGATGCAAAGTTTGAGGATTTAGAAGCATTTAAACCAGATGGTTATTTCTTATCAAATGGACCAGGGGATCCAGAACCTTTAGTAAGTGCTCAAGAAGTAGCTAAAGAGATTATAAAGAGAGATTTACCATTATTTGGTATTTGTCTGGGGCATCAGGTTATTGCAATAGCGAATGGAATTTCTACATATAAGATGCATAATGGGCATAGAGGAATTAATCACCCTGTTAAAAATCTTATTACAGGCAAAGGTGAAATAACATCTCAAAACCATGGATTTGCAGTTAATAGAGAAGAAGCAGAATCGCATCCAGATTTAGAGATTACACATGTACATTTAAATGATAATACAGTTGCAGGTTTGGCGATGAAAAATAAAAATTGTTTTTCGGTGCAATACCATCCAGAAGCAAGTCCAGGACCGCATGATTCATCATATTTATTTGATCAATTTATTCAAAATATCAAAAAATAAAATTATATATAAACCTTAAGGATACTAGTCTATTCTTGAGGTTTAGGTTAACTAAAACGTTATAGATGTTTTTTTGTTTATTTCTTAAAGAACATCTAAAAACAAATAAGATTTAGCCGTAAATTTGACATATTAAAAAGTTTAAAATAAACCAGACTATGAGTGTTATAATTAATATCCACGCAAGACAAATTCTAGATTCAAGAGGAAACCCTACTGTAGAAGTAGATGTTGTAACTGAAAATGATATATTAGGTAGAGCTGCTGTACCATCAGGAGCATCAACAGGAGAACATGAAGCGGTAGAGTTACGTGATGGTGGTGATGCATATATGGGTAAAGGCGTTTCGAAAGCCGTTGATAATGTAAATTCTATAATTGCTCAAGAATTATTAGGTGTTTCTGTATTCGAACAAAACCTAATTGATAAAATAATGATTGATTTAGATGGAACTCCAAATAAATCAAAATTAGGAGCTAACGCTATTTTAGGCGTTTCTTTAGCTGTAGCTAAAGCAGCAGCAGGAGAGTTAGGTTTACCATTATATCGTTACGTTGGCGGAGTTTCTGCTAATACATTACCTGTTCCAATGATGAATATCATTAACGGAGGTTCTCATAGTGATGCACCTATTGCATTTCAAGAATTTATGGTTATGCCTGTTAAGGCTAAAAACTTTACTCATGCTATGCAAATGGGGACAGAAATTTTCCATAATCTTAAAAAAGTATTACATGACCGTGGTTTAAGTACAGCTGTTGGTGATGAAGGAGGATTTGCTCCAAACTTAGAAGGAGGTACAGAAGATGCTTTAGATTCTATTAAACTTGCTGTAACTAATGCAGGTTACACTTTTGGTGATGATATCAAGATTGCTTTAGATTGTGCTGCTGCTGAATTTTTTGTAGATGGAAAATATGATTACAAGAAATTTGAAGGTGATTCTGGAGTTATTAGAACAAGTGAAGAGCAAGCAGATTATTTAGCTGAATTAGCTGCTAAATATCCAATCATTTCTATTGAAGATGGTATGGATGAAAATGATTGGGCTGGTTGGAAATATTTAACTGAAAAAATTGGTGATAAAGTACAATTAGTCGGTGATGATTTATTTGTTACTAACGTAGAGCGTTTATCTCGCGGTATTAAAGAAGGTATTGCAAATTCAATATTAATTAAAGTAAACCAGATTGGAACATTAACTGAAACTATTGCAGCTGTAAACATGGCTCATAATGCAGGTTATACATCTGTAATGTCTCACCGATCTGGTGAAACTGAGGATAATACTATTGCAGATTTAGCTGTAGCATTAAATTGCGGACAAATAAAAACGGGTTCTGCTTCTCGTAGTGATCGTATGGCTAAATACAATCAATTACTTCGTATTGAAGAAGAATTAGGTGAAGTTGCTTATTTTCCACAGGAGAATGCATTTAAAATAAAATAAAAAGTTCGATTGAATTTTTATAAAAAAAGCGATTATTAATTTTAATAATCGCTTTTTTTTATCATTAATTTTAACAATATACTAATTGATTAAATCTTTGTTATAAGCCTTTATAAATACTAAGAGATTTCGTAAATTAGCAATCCAATAAAAATAAATAAATTTCTCAAACATATGGCGAATACTGCTACCTTAGAAATAAACGGTCAAAAAAATGAATTCCCTTTAGTAGAAGGAACAGAAAATGAAGTTGCAATAGATATTACCAAGCTTAGGGGAGCTACAGGTGGCGTAATTACTATAGATCCAGGTTATAAAAATACAGGCTCTTGCCAAAGCGCCGTTACTTTTTTAGATGGTGAAAAAGGTATTTTGAGATATAGGGGTTATTCTATAGAAGAATTAGCAGAAAAAGCTGATTTTTTAGAAGTAGCTTACCTTTTGATTTTTGGAGAGCTTCCAACAAAAGAACAAAACGAAAAATTTCATTCAGATATAAAAGCACAGTCTATCGTAGACGAGGATATAAAAAAGATATTAGATGCTTTTCCTAAATCGGCACATCCAATGGGTGTTATATCGTCTTTGACAAGTGCGTTAACTGCATTTAATCCATCTTCGGTTAATGTAGATTCTGAGGAAGAAATGTACAAATCAGTAGTAAGAATCTTAGGAAAGTTTCCTGTGTTAGTAGCATGGACACTTCGTAAAAAACAAGGTTTACCACTTGATTATGGAGATAATTCTTTAGGGTATGTTGAGAATATTTTAAAGATGATGTTTAAAAAGCCTAATGGAGATTATACTCAAAGTAAAATTTTAGTAGATGCTTTAGATAAGCTTTTAATTTTGCATGCAGATCATGAGCAAAACTGTTCGACTTCTACAGTAAGAATAGTAGGTTCATCACATGCTGGATTATTTGCTTCAATTTCGGCTGGAATTTCTGCACTTTGGGGGCCATTACATGGTGGAGCTAACCAAGCTGTGTTAGAAATGTTAGAAGCTATTAAAGAAGATGGTGGGGATACTAAGAAGTATATGGCTAAGGCTAAGGATAAAAATGATCCATTCCGTTTAATGGGCTTTGGACATCGTGTATATAAAAACTTTGATCCGCGTGCTAAGATTATTAAAAAAGCAGCAGATGAAGTGTTAGGAAATTTAGGTATTGAAGATCCTATTTTGGATATAGCTAAAGGTCTTGAAAAAGAGGCATTAGAGGATCAATATTTTGTAGACAGAAAATTGTATCCTAATGTAGATTTTTATTCAGGAATCATATATAGAGGCATGGGCATATCTACAGATATGTTTACAGTAATGTTTGCTCTAGGTCGTTTACCAGGTTGGATTGCACAGTGGAGAGAAATGCGTTTACGTAAAGAGCCAATTGGAAGACCAAGACAGATTTATACAGGAGAAACAGAAAGAGCTTTTGTGTCAATTGAAGAAAGATAAAATTTAACATAATTTTATAATATTGTTAAGTTTCATGTTTATTCATGAAACTTTTCTTTTTTATAAAGCAATATTTTTTAGAATAATGTAAAAATTGTTTAATTATTATTAGTTTTGGCTCATTAATAATTAAACATTTTTTAGATATTAGGTATGTTAGAATTAAATATCAAAAACGAAACATCTAGATTGCGTGCAGTGGTTCTTGGAACAGCAAAAAGTAACGGTCCAACACCGAAAGTTGAAGATTGTTATGACCCGAAGAGTGTTGAACATGTTTTAGCAGGAACATACCCTAAGGAATTGGATATGATTTTGGAAATGGAAGCGGTAGCTGAAGTTTTTAAAAAATATGACGTAACTGTTTTTAGACCCAAAATTATTGAAGATTGCAATCAAATATTTTCAAGAGATATTGCTTTTGTGATAGAAGAGAAAATTATTAGGGCTAATATTTTACCAGACAGAGAAAAAGAAATTGAGGCTATTGAGTCAGTTTGGAATCAAATAAAAGATGAAAATAGAATTGTTTTACCAGAAGAGTGTCATGTAGAAGGGGGAGATGTTATGCCTTGGAATGATTATATTTTTATTGGTACTTATTCTGGTGAAGATTATCCAGACTATATAACTGCTAGAACGAACATGGACGCAGTGATAGCTATTCAAGAACTTTTTCCTGAGAAAACGGTGAAATCATTTGAACTTAGAAAATCAAATACAAATGCTAAAGAGAATGCATTGCATTTAGATTGTTGTTTTCAACCTGTAGGAAAAGATAAAGCAATTATACATAAAAATGGGTTTTTAGTTGAAAGTGAATATGAATGGTTAGTTGATTTTTTTGGAAAGGAAAATATATTTGAAATTACTAAAGATGAGATGTATAATATGAATAGTAACATATTTTCAATATCTGAAGAAGTTATAATTTCAGAAAAGAATTTTACAAGGCTAAATACATGGTTACGAGAGCAGGGTTTTACAGTTGAAGAAGTTCCTTATGCAGAAATATCTAAACAAGAAGGTTTATTACGTTGCACTACGATGCCTTTGATAAGAGATTAATTTATATATAATTTTGAACACAATGCAGCAAATTACAAATACTATTTTAATGATTCGTCCAGTAAATTTTAGGATGAATGAGCAAACAGCAGTGAATAATTATTATCAAAAAGTGTTAGATAATGTATTACCAGAAACTGTAAACGCTAAAGCACAACAGGAGTTTGATGCGTATGTAGAAAAACTTAGAAGTATAGGAGTGAATGTTATTGTGGTAGATGATACTTTAGAAACAGATACACCAGATTCTATTTTCCCTAATAATTGGGTGTCTTTTCATGAAAATGGAAATGTGGGGTTGTATCCTATGTTTGCAGAAAATAGGCGTTTAGAGCGTCGAGAAGATATTTTAGAAACTATAGAAACAAAAGGTTTTACTATAAATAATATAATAGATTATACCAATGCTGAAGCAGAACATGTTTTTCTAGAAGGAACAGGGAGTCTTATATTAGATCGTGTAAATCGTAAAGCTTATTGTGCTTTATCACCACGAGCAGAAGAAGATTTATTTATAGAATTTTGCGAAGATTTTGAATATACTCCAGTTGTTTTTACAGCAAATCAAACCACTAATGGAGAGCGTAAAGCAATTTACCATACAAATGTTATGATGTGTTTGGGAGAGACTTTTGCTGTGATTTGTTTAAGTAGTATTGATGATAAAAAAGAGCGCAAGAATATTATCAATCATTTAAAAGAAGACGAAAAAGAAATTATAGATATTACGGAAGAACAGGTGAATAATTTTGCTGGTAACATGTTACAAGTAAAAGGAACAAATGATACGCCTCATTTAATTATGAGTCAAGCCGCATATAATGCTTTAACAAAGTCGCAAATTAATTCGCTTGAAATGCATACAAAAATATTATCGAGCTCTTTAGATACTATTGAAGCATGTGGAGGAGGTAGCGCTCGTTGTATGATGGCAGAAGTATTTTTACCAAAAAATACTTAATTTTAATTATTTAAGATGGTTTAGATTTGGGTAGTTGTACATAAAACGTACTACCCACATCTTTTTTGCTTTCTACCCAGATTTTACCATTATTTAATTCTACTAATTCTTTACAAATAGAAAGTCCTAAACCAGTGCCTTTTTCATTGTTAGTGCCTACAGTTGTATATGAGCTGTTCTGAAATAGCTTTTCTATATTATCTTTAGAAATGCCAATACCAGTATCTGCAACGCTTATAATGCAACTTCCATTGCTAATATGATTTGAAATCGTAATGGTATCTCCATTTTTACAAAACTTTAAGGCATTTGCTAGTAAATTTTGAACAACAATTTCAAACATACTCCTATCTGCATAAGCAAAATCACGTAAAGAATGGTCTATTAATGAGATGCCTTTATTTTCTATACGTTGTTCAATAAGTTTCACCTTATTTTCAAAAACTTCTTGAATATCAAATAGGCTAGGTTTGGGCTCTAAAGATTGCATTTGCGATTTAGACCAGTTTAGTAAATTAAATAAAAGTAATGATGCATTATTTGCATTTTCACTTAATTCAGGAATTAAATTATCAAATTCTTCTCTAGATAAAGAGCCATCTTTTAGTAAATCTATAAAACCATTAATTGAAGAAAGAGAATCTTTTAAATCATGCGATACAATAGAAAATAATTTATCCTTTACATTGTTAACATTCTCAAGATGTTTTGTTTGTTCAGAAAAAGCTTCGTTTTGTAATTCAATTTTAATATTCTTTTCTTCAAGTTCTTGAGTATATTTAATATTGTTATTTCTTTTTAAGTAAATTAAAATTAAAAAGGTAGACACAATAGTTAAGGCAGCTAGTAATCCATAAAAAATTAAATTAAATTTATTGGGATTTTCTTCTGGTTGCGATCTACTAATAGGTACGTCATTTATATTAGTAGTTGTTTTATCAAAATCAGGATTTAACTCTAGTTCTATAGGTTTTTGTGTGCTTTTCTCAATTCTATTAAGTTTACTCTTGAGGTCGTAATATTCGCGTTGCCATAGAAAAGCTTTATCAAATCGCTCCTTTGTGGAATCCAGAGATTTCATTAACTTGTAATGCTTAAGTAATTCTGTTTTATTGTCAATGCTTTTAGCTATATCACCAGCTTCAAGAAGTTGTTTTTCGGCTACAACTAATCGATCCTGTTGTAAGTTAAGGTCTCCTAAATTATTTAAGGCTATTAATAAATCCTTTTTGCTATTTCTACGTCTGTTAATATTTAAACCTTTAACAAGGTATTTGGTAGCGTTGTTATAATCATTGAATTTTAAATATTCCCCACCTAATTTAGGAAATACAGAACCATTAATAGAATCTTTATTGGATGTATTTCTATCTATAATTTTTTCATAATATTCTATAGCTTTTCTATGCTCATTTTTTAATGAGTAAAGTTCTGCTAATTTACTATGAGATTCATTAATACCTATTTCATCATTTAATTGTTCTTGATTTTCTAAAGCTTTTAAATAATTTTCTAAAGCTTTTTCATAAGCGTTAACATTGTAATAAGCCTTAGCTAAGTTACTATAAGCTAAATTAAGATCACTTATAAGGTGTCGTTTTTCTAATTCGTTAATAGCAGCAAGAGAAAATTGTAAACCTTTGGCATAATTACCTCTCTTTATTTCAATTAAACCTATTCCATTATTAACTTTTGCTATCCCTAGTGTATCTTTTAAAGCAGTATAAAGGGCTTTCGATTTGGTGTATCCACTAGTAGCGTTTATATAATCGTTTTTTTGAGCATAAATTAAAGCCTTGTAATAGGTGATTTCTGCAATACCTTTTTTATAATTTAGGTTAAGAGAAAGTTTTTCACTTTCAATGATATACTTTAGAGCTCTATCATAATCATTAATTTTATAAAGTGATTTTATAAGCTTTAAAGATGTATCTACTTTTAAAGAATCTTGATTTTGGTAAGCTAATTGTATAGAAAGACTGTCTATATCATTAGTTTGCGAAAAACTAATTGATATAAATAAATATACAATTAATGTTATTACTTTCCTCATACAACACGTAGGTTATAATACGTGATAAAACATTAGTTTGAGAGTTGTCTTAAGTTGAGAGAAATAAGACTGTTTTTATCAAGTAATAACCATTTGTTAGTTTTTAAGTCTATCCAAATGAGTGGATTAATAGCTTTTACATAAACAAAAGTTGGAAAAAGACTAGCCAAAATCTAATTTCTGCGTTTTAATACCAATAAATTAGTTGAAATGTTGTAAGAAAAATACAGTAAAAATCGATTAATAGATTAACGGCAAAAATCATAGAAAAAGAACCTCTTTATGAGAAAAAAGAAAGCTTCTTTTTTAAATTTTAAATTTTATTTGATATTCAGAATAGAGCAATTAAGTCTTGTCTATTTTATTTAAAAAATTAATAAAAGTTCTATCTTTGTCAGCTTATAATACCAAGACAAAAAATGAATCTTCAGGATACCTTATCAAATTACGTTAAGAAAGCAGTAAAAGAAAATTTTAGTATAGAATTAGAAACAGTAGAATTTCAGGCAACTAGAAAAGAGTTTGCAGGAGATATTACGGTTGTTATTTTTCCAATGCTACGTTTTATTAAAGGAAATCCAGTACAAATTGGAGAAACTATTGGGAACTATTTAGTAGAAAAGGTAGATGATGTAAAAGCATTTAATGTTGTAAAAGGTTTTTTAAATGTAGAAATAAATGATTCTTATTATATAAACTTTTTTAACAGTATTAAAGATAAAGAGACTTATGGATTTATATCTCCAAATACAGAAGAGAAGGCCGTTATGGTAGAGTATTCTTCACCAAACACTAATAAACCACTGCATTTAGGGCATATAAGAAATAACCTTTTAGGGTATAGTGTTGCCGAAATAATAAAAGCATCAGGTAAAAAAGTTTATAAAACTCAAATTATAAACGATAGAGGTATACATATATGTAAAAGTATGTTAGCATGGAAATTGTTTGGTAATAATGAAACTCCAGAAAACACAGGTTTGAAGGGAGATAAATTGGTAGGCAATTACTATGTAAAGTTTGATCAAGAATATAAGAAAGAAATTCAAAGTTTAATTGAGGAAGGTAGTACAGAAGCGGAAGCCAAAAAGAATGCTTCAATTTTACTACAAGCTCAAAAAATGCTTTTAAAATGGGAAGCAGGTGATGAAGAAACTGTTGCTTTATGGAAAATGATGAATGGATGGGTGTATAAAGGTTTTGATGAAAGTTATAAAAATTTAGGGGTTGATTTCGACATTTTGCATTATGAAAGTGATACTTATTTATTAGGAAAAGAGCTTGTAACGGAAGGGTTAAAATCGGGTGTTTTTCATAAAGAAGAGGATGGTTCTGTTTGGTGTGATTTAACGGAAGATGGATTAGATAAAAAAATAGTACAACGTGCAGATGGGACATCGGTTTATATGACCCAAGATATTGGTACGGCTATACAACGTATAAAAGATTTTCCAGATGTAGGAGGTATGGTTTATACCGTTGGAAATGAGCAAGATTATCATTTTCAAGTATTGTTTTTAATTCTGAAGAAATTAGGATTCGATTGGGCTAAAAACTTATATCATTTAAGTTATGGTATGGTGGATTTGCCTAGTGGAAAAATGAAAAGTAGAGAAGGAACTGTTGTTGATGCTGATGATTTAATAGCTGATATGGCAAAAACAGCAGGAGAGATTTCTGAAGAATTAGGGAAACTTGATGGCTATTCAGGTGAAGAAAAAGAAGAACTTTATAAGACTATAGGTTTAGGAGCTCTAAAATATTACATACTAAAAGTAGATCCTAAAAAACGTATTTTATTCGATCCTAAAGAGTCTATTGATTTTCAAGGGAATACTGGGCCATTTATACAGTATACCTATGCTAGAATTCAGTCTATTTTAAGAAAAGCAGATGTAGATTCTAATATTGTTTTAAATGCAACAGATTCTTTACTTCATGATAAGGAAAGAGAGCTTATCAAACAAATTCAATTATTTCCAGAGGTTGTTCAAAATGCAGCCGAAAACCACAGTCCTGCTTTAATAGCTAATTACACTTACGATTTAGTAAAAGAATTTAACTCTTTTTATCAAAATGTATCTATTCTTGGAGCAGATAATGATAATGAAAAGACGTTTAGAGTTCAGCTTTCTACTACAGTAGCTAATACTATAAAAAACGGTTTTAGTTTACTAGGTATTCAAGTTCCTGAGCGTATGTAATTTGTTCTACTATTAAATTAGAGGTTTCTTTATCGCTAATCCTGATTTACCAGAGTGTTTTAAGCAAAATACACCTAATAGAATGTGTTGGGATATGAAAATGTTTTATGGAGGAGATCATAGAGGTTATACTGACTATCCTTTTTTTGAATGAAGTTGTGTTTGAGAACGAATAATAAACTATTTATTAAGTATTTAATATTTCGACACTATCCTAAAATCTGTGTAAGTTAAAAAAACTCAGGATTAGATTATTTATAATTTAATCCTGTTTTCAAATATAGCTAAAAATTGATTTAGAATAATGCCCCAATTTCTAATAGGCATAGTCCATTTTTTAGTACTTTCTCTTAATGCTAAATAAACTGATTTCATTACAGCTTCATCCGTTGGGAATGAGAGTTTATTTTTAGTGTATTTTCTAATCTTGCCATTGAGATTTTCAATAAGATTAGTTGTATAAATTGGAATGTCTAGTTTAGCTGGTAGGATTATTTAAGCGAATAAATCTTAAATTTACTTACTTATGATCTAATTACGACAAAGAATTTAAACAAACGATTGTAGATTTACTATCGCTCGACGAACCTAAAAGCGTAGAAGAAATATGCGAAGAATACAATTTAAAAAAAGCGACCGTTTACAGGTGGCTCAAAGAATTTAAAACAGAGACTGGCGCTTTTAAAGATGAATCTATCCTTGCTTACGAAAAAGAGATCAAAGCGCTTAAAAAGCAATTAAAAGATGCTCAAGAAGAGCGAGATATCTTAAAAAAGGCAGTAAGCATCTTCTCCGTGAGAGACAAATAAGATATGAGTTTATAAAACGAAACTCAAAAACCTATGTTGTTGAGAAGATGTGTAAATGTATGGAAGTAAGTGTTAATTCTTACTATAACTGGTTAAGAACTAAGGATAAGCTTAAACCGAAATCAAAAACAAGTTTTTATAAAAAACGAATTCAACAAGTTTGGGAAGCTAGTAGAAAAACCTACGGTTCAATTCGTATTCAAAAGCAACAGGAAAGAGAGGGAGTTATTTTACATCGCTCTTATGTTGCTTATCTGATGAAACAATTGAAAATTAAAAGTATACACCCTAAAAAATTTAGAGTAAATACTACTGATTCTAATCATCATTTTCCCATTACTAAAAATATATTAAATAGAAATTTTGACAGTACAGAATTAGGTGAAAAATGGGTATCCGATATTACCTATATTCAAATAGCTGGGAAATGGAATTATGTTACGACAATATTAGATTTAGCTGATAGAAAAATCGTTGCATGGACATTAAGTGATGACATGACCACTGAAAATACGGTTTACAAAACTTGGTTAAAAGCAATACAAATCAGACAAATAACCTTAAATCACGTTTTTCACTCTGACCGAGGTGTACAATATGCTTCTAACAAAATGAAAAATCTGTTTACAAGTAATCTCAAAATTACTCAATCTATGAGTAGAAAAGGAAATTGTTGGGATAATGCCGTGGCGGAATCTTTTTTTAAAACACTTAAATATGAATGCACTAATAGATATGTATTCAAAAGTAGATTATTCGCTCATAAAATTATCGAAAATTATATAAATTGGTACAATTATGAAAGGTTACATTCTAGTATTGGCTATTTAACACCGGCAGAAATGGAACTCAAAATCAGAATGAAAAAATATAAAAAAGTCGCTTAAAAAATACTACCAAATTTACTAGGAACTCCAAATAATAGTTCTTATTTCTATCGGAAAGTCGAAGAATACATTAAGTTCATCCCAGTTGTTTTGCCAACTTCTAATAGCATAAGAATATTTAGAGTTCCATTTATTTTTAAAATCTTCTAATGCTGCTTTTGCAGCTTCTTTTGTTGGAGCTGTATAGATTTGTTTCATGTCTCTGGTAAATTCTTTTTTATCTTTCCAGACTACGTAACGACAGGAGTTTCTAATTTGGTGTACTACACATATTTGAGTTACAGAGTTTGGGAAAATGGTTTTTATGGTATCTGTAAATCCGTTTAGATTATCGGTTGCTGTTATTAATATATCTTGTGTACCTCTAGCTTTTATATCGGTTAAAACACTCATCCAAAAGGCGGAGGATTCGTTTTTTCCTAACCATAGGCCTAATACTTCTTTTTTACCATCTGTTCTAAGTCCAACTGCAATGTAAATGGTCTTATTTATTACTTTAGAGTTTTCTCTAACTTTAAAAACAATACCGTCCATCCAAACAATTAAATAGGTAGCTTCTAAGGGTCTGTTTTTCCAAGAAATAATGTCATTAGTTATACTATCTGTGATTCTAGAGATAGTACTTGTGGAGATGTTAAAATCGTAAAGTTCTCGTATTTGCTCTTCAATATCACTATTGCTCATACCCTTGGCATAAAGAGATATAATAATGTTTTCAATGCCTTGGGATGTACTTTCTCTTTTCTTTACTATCATTGGGTTAAAAGAGCTATCACGATCACGAGGTACTTGTATTTCTGTTTCGCCTAAAGTAGTTTTTAGTTTCTTTTTAGAATAACCATTTCTAAGATTAATAGATTTACTTTTTTGATGCTTTGCATAGTCTAAATGCGCATCAAGTTCTCCTTCTAAAATCTTTTCTACACCGCGTTTGTGAAGCTCTTCTAAAAAGCTGGTTAGTTCTGGTCCGTTTTTAAATTGTTTTAAAAAATCGTCGTTTAATAAATCTTCTGGTTTCATTTCTGTGTAAAATTTAAAATTAATCAATAAAAAAATCTCAGCTAAATTATTTATCTGAGTTTTTAAAACTTACACAGTTTATGAGATAATGCCAATATTTCCCTTAATTAATTATCGAGCTGCTCTTAGGCTAGCTCGATTTATATGTAGTATAATTAATATGTTTTATAAGAAAAATATATTTTCTTTCTTATTTAGAGTCTCTAATGTCTTTCTCTAAATGGTCTAAATACAAAATACCATTTAAGTGATCTATTTCATGCTGGAAGATAATAGCTGTAAAGCCTTCGATTGTTTCTGTTTTATGTATACTATTCATGGTATCATATTCTATTGAAATACTATGAGATCTATTATTCAAAGTATCTGTTCTGTTGGGGATAGATAAACAGCCTTCTCTATATGTTTGTTTTTTTTCTGAATATTTGATAATTTTTGGGTTTAAGTACACTTCAAACGGAAAATTTTTTTTATCAAAACGTTGTACCCAAATAATATTTTTTAAAATACCAACTTGAGGAGCAGCTATACCAATCCCCATAGACATACTATCCCTAACTGTGGCGTAAAGCCTTTTTACAAAGTTTTTTAAAATTGGGTTATTGAGGTTAGGTTTTATATAAGTACTTTTTGTTCTAAGTAAAAGAGAGTCTTTCTTATTCGTTATTTTATAAATTCGCATAGGTTTTAAGTTATCACCATTAGAAATTAAATGAATTTCTTTGGGAGAAAAAGTGTTTTTAAAGGCACTTTTCGAGCTTGAACAAGCTGAAATTAAAAGCAGTATAAGAATTAAAAAAGCAAAGTTTTTCATAAGCATATGAAATAATTAAAAACCAATTTAATTATTGGCTACCATTCGTTTATTCTATTAGAATCTAATTTAATAAAGATAAAAATTAAAATAGTAAAAGCCCAGAGTCCAGAACCACCATAACTAAATAGGGGTAATGGAATACCAATAGTTGGTATTAAGCCCATAACCATACCAATATTAATAAGGAAATGTATAAAAATAATGGAAGCTACACCATAGCCATAAACTCTACTAAATTGAGATTTTTGTAATTCAGCTAGATGGAGAATACGTAGTAAAAGCAAAACGAATACAATAACCACAAAGGAGCAGCCTAAAAAGCCCCATTCTTCGCCAACGGTGCTAAAAATATAATCTGTATGTTGTTCTGGAACAAACTTTCCTGTTGTTCTGGTGCCCTCCATAAAACCTTTGCCTGAGAATCCACCAGAACCAATAGCTTTTTCAGATTCATTTAAATTATAGGCAAACGTTTTTTTCATTTTCTCAAGCTTTACTGGATCTTTTTCTAAGCGTAACCATAAACTTATTCGATCTTGTTGATGAGGCTTTAAAATACTTTGATAAAAATATTTTACACCAAATGAAATACATAAAGCAGCAATAAAAATGAATATGGTTTGCGCAAAACGTAATTTCTTCTTGTTAAAAAAATGATAACCAAAAATGAAAATTGCTGCAATTACAGATGTTATAATAGCACCAAATTTTAAAGCTAGAATAGATAAAAGAATGGCAGATATAGCTATTGTTAAATAATATTTAGGTAAGCCTTCTCTATATAATACAAAAAAGAAGGCGCCATAAACAATAGTACTACCTGTATCATTTTGAAGTAGTACTAAAAGGGCAGGT
The DNA here is from genome assembly GCF_001747085.1 of Flavivirga aquatica. Classification (GTDB taxonomy): domain Bacteria; phylum Bacteroidota; class Bacteroidia; order Flavobacteriales; family Flavobacteriaceae; genus Algibacter_C; species Algibacter_C aquatica. Next base: position 1,080,922 of record NZ_MDJD01000054.1, on the reverse strand, counting down.
ATAGAGATAATAACAAAGGTTTGTATTTGGTCTTTAAGATTCTTAATGTTAGTGTTTAAATCACTAATATATTTAGCCACAGCTAGAGCTGTTGCTGTTTTAGCAAACTCACTTGGTTGTAAGGTCATGCCTCCTATAGCATACCAAGAAGTGGCTCCATTTACATTTTTTCCAAATATAAAAAGTCCAACGAGGGATACCATGGAGACTAAGTATATGATACTGGAAAAGCGTTCGTAAAATTTAGCATCAATGGCTAGTAATACAATAATAAGTCCGAAGGTTAAAAAAATAAAAACAGTTTGCTTTCCGTAAGGGTGAGAAATATCTAAATAGTTTATAAGGTCTCCTGTGTGTGAAGCAGATAATATATTTAACCAACCAAAAGCGACTAGTAAAAAAAAGAGAATGATTGTAATCCAATCAAATTTAAAATTTCTGTTAGTTTCCCTAACCATTAATTTATGGGTTTTGTAATTTTTTTAAATGTTCTTGAAGTTGTTGGTATTCTGAGTCTTCAATGGTTTGTAAAGTTGTTCTACCATTAATTAAAAAAGGTTCTCCAGAATATGGTTTAGCATATTCATTTTCCAAACTATGCTTTAAAATCCATTCTTCTAAATCTTTTCTTGTAATGTAGCCTTTAATATGTTTTTCTATGAGTAAACTGGCAATTCTACCAGCAAAACGACTTCCCCAATAGCCGTTTTCAACAAATACTGCAAGTGCAATTTTAGGGTTGTCTTTTGGTGCAAAAGCAACAAAAATAGAATGATCTGTAAGTTGTGTTTTTAAACTATCTATAATAGCAAAGTTTTCTACAGTTCCTGTTTTTCCACAAATGTCAATATCTTTTACTTGTAAAGTAGCTGCTGTCCCTTTTTTATATACTTGTAGCATACCTTCTATTACAGGTTCAAAATGTTCTTTGTTTATAGTTGTATGTTTTGGTTTTGTGAATTGTTCAGGAAGTTTTTCGTCTTCTATAGATTTTATAATGTGAGGTGTGTAATAATGACCTCTATTTGCTATAGCTGCAACCATATTAGCTAATTGTATAGGAGTAGTCGCCACTTCTCCTTGCCCAATAGCATTCGATATGGTATAGGTAGAATAAAACGTTTTTGGGTATGCATATTTATAGTACTCTCTATTAGGTATTCTTCCTTTAGCACCTACATATAAATCGTTATTTAAATATTTACCTAAACCAAAACTTTTAGCATGGTTACTCCAATTATCAATGCCTTTAGAAGCATTACCGTCTTTATCTAAAATTTTTCTATAAGCATTTGAGAAATAAGCATTACAAGATCTTTGTATACCACTAATCATATCATTCTTAGTGCCATAATTACAATGACATTTCATAAAGCGATTACCGTATTTATAACCTTTATAGCAGGTTACTCTTTCGGTAGGAGAAATTACGTTTTCTTGAAGAGCAATTAAGGCATTCATTAATTTAAAAGGAGAACCAGGTTCGTAAACACCTTTTAAACTTCTGTTAAATAGTGGTTTTGCTATAGAGTCGTTATGAAGTTTAGTAAAGTTTTTAGAACGTTTCCTTCCTACTAAAATATTAGGGTCGTAGGTTGGAGCAGCAACCATAGCAAGTATTTCCCCACTACTAGGTTCTATAGCTATAATACCACCTCGTTTATTTTGCATAAGCAATTCACCATAAGCTTGTAATTTTGAATCAATAGTTATGGTAATGTCTTTTCCTGGTTTCGGAATAGTATCAAATTTACCATCTTTATAAGGTCCAATATTTCTATTAAATCTATCTTTTTGAATAAATTTAATACCTTTTACACCACGTAATGTCGATTCATAAGAAGCTTCTACACCTTGTTTGCCTATTAAATCGCCCATTTTATAATAAGCATCTTTTCTAATATTAGAATTGTTAACTTCTCCAATATCTCCTAGAACATTGGCGCCAATGCTGGTCTGATAAAGTCTTAACGAACGTTTTTGAATATAGAACCCGCTATATTTTCTCATTTTTTCTTGTAAAACTGCATGATCTTCTTTTGATAGATGTGAAACAAAAACAGATCGTAACCTTGGAGAATATCTATAAGCCCTATTATATTTTTTAATAAATTGTTCTTTATTTATTTTTAGTAACGAACAAAATTCAATGGTATCTAAAGGTTCTACCTCGCGAGGAATAACCATGACATCATAAGATGGTTGATTAGCTACTAAAAGTTCACCATTTCTGTCGTAAACAAAACCGCGTTTAGGGTAATCGTACACTTTTCTAATAGCATTATCATCGAATAAGTTGTGTGCGCTTGAGTTATATATCTGTAGGTAAAAAAGCCTAGAAATAAATAAAAGCCCAACAAGAATTATAGAAGCGAAAAGTAAAAATTGTCTCATTTAGTTTTTTTACTAAAAATAATAATTATAATGATGCTTAGTACAATAGTAAATATACTAGAAAATAACGTTTTTTGTAGCACTAAAATTATTTTGGACAGGCTAAATATTTCTAACAGAAATAAAATGAGATGATGTATAATAACTAATAATGTAATGTATATAAGTTTAGATCCAAAATCTACAGTATTAAATTTTATAGTTTGGTGTTCATAAATAGTACCAAATGAAAATTTTAGAGCTATAGGTCTTAAATAGGCTATTAAAACACATGCAGCAGCATGAATACCTCCTGTATCTTGAAATAAATCAATAGTAAGACCTGTTAAAAAACCTAAAAAAATGACAGTTGTTCGGTTTTTTTTAACAGGAAATAAAGCAATAAATAAGATGTAGATATAAGGGTTTATATATCCTAAAAAATCAATGTGATTTAATATTAATACCTGTACCAATATAAGTAAAAAAAAACGAATGGTATGTATAGATCTAATACTGTTCATTTAGTTTTCTTTTTGCAATTTATTAATTTCCTTAGCGTTTTTGTTTTTTATAATATATGTATGCTCAAGGTTAGTCATGTCATTAAACAGTTGGATATTAATTTCGTAATAATTTTCGGAGGTGTCAAGTTGAAAATTAGAAATAACCCCAACTGGAATTCCTTTAGGGAAAATAGAAGAACGACCAGAAGTAATTATGGTGTCTCCAGTTTTAACGGGAGCTATTTTGGGAATATCTATTAATTGAACGAATTCGGGAGATTTAGCATTCCAAATTAAAGTTCCAAAGTGATTGGTTTTTTTTAACTGCGCACTAATTTTACTAGTTGTATTTAAAATTGATATTACAGTAGCATAATTATTGCTTGTTCTATCTATTATGCCTATAATACCTTTTGATGAAATAACACCAAAATCTTGTTTAATACTATCGTTATTTCCTTTGTTAATTGTTAGTATGTTATCTGTTAACGAATAGTTGTTCTTTATAATATTGGCATTATAAACGTTATATATATTATTAAAAGATGTACTGTCTATATAGGTCGAATCTATTTCTATTCCAGAATTAAGTACCAAAGATCTCAATCTGTTATTTTCTTCTACTAATAGCTGGTTTTGAGACTTTAAATTAAGATAAACACTAATGTTATTTACCGAATTATATATGCCGCCAGTTAAAAAATTAGCAGAATTAATAAACTTACTTTTATGGTAAGAATGCGACTGAATCGTGAACAAGATAGATATAGAAAACAAGAAAAAGAACAACAAAAAATTTTTGTTCTTTATTATAAAGTTTACTATTTGTTGCATGACTTATTACTTGCCTATTAATACACTTTTATACTTAGGTAGATTTTTAAGTGTAATACCAGTACCTCTAACAACAGCACGTAACGGGTCTTCTGCAATGTAAACCGGCAAATCTGTTTTTTGAGATAAACGCTTGTCTAAACCACGCAGCATAGAACCACCACCAGCTAAATATATCCCAGTATTATAAATATCTGCCGCTAATTCTGGAGGGGTTTGCGATAAGGTTTCCATAACAGCATCTTCAATACGTAATATAGATTTATCTAAAGCTTTTGCTATTTCTCTATACGAGATGGATACTTGCTTTGGTTTTCCTGTTAATAAATCACGACCTTGAACACTCATGTCTTCAGGAGGAAGTTCTAAATCTTCGGTAGCAGCACCAATTTGAATCTTTATTTTTTCAGCAGTACGTTCGCCGACATATAAATTATGTTGTGTACGCATGTAATAAACAATATCGTTAGTGAAAACATCCCCAGCAATTTTAACAGATTTATCACAAACAATACCACCTAATGCAATAACAGCAATTTCAGTAGTTCCGCCACCTATATCAACCACCATATTTCCTTTAGGTTGCATAATATCTACTCCAATACCAATAGCCGCAGCCATAGGTTCATGAATTAAATAGACTTCTTTACCATTAACACGTTCTGCACTTTCTTTAACAGCTCGCATCTCTACTTCTGTAATTCCTGATGGAATACAAATAACCATTCTTAAAGCAGGTGTGAAAAACTTCTTTTTTAAAGCAGGTATGTTTCTTATAAACATACTTATCATTTGCTCGGAAGCATCAAAATCTGCAATAACCCCATCTTTTAACGGACGAATAGTTTTAATATTCTCATGGGTTTTTCCTTGCATTAAACTGGCTTGTTGACCAACATGGGTTATTTTACCTGTGACTCTATCTCGTGCAACAATAGATGGAGCATCAACAACAACCTTGTCATTGTGAATAATAAGTGTATTTGCAGTACCTAAATCTATTGCAATTTCTTCTGTTAAGAAATCAAAAAATCCCATGTATTAAGTAGTAATTTATGAAGTTAATATTGAGTTGATGTAAAAGTAATAAAACTAACGAAAAAAAAGGAGTTTATTGTTGTTTGTTATGTAATTAATTTTCTTAGTGTGAGAGCATTCTTAAATTAAAAAATATGTTTTGATGCAATATAAAAAATATAAAAATTTGAAAAAGAGAGATATTTTTTTGTTTTTATTTTTATTAGTAAGTAAGGGTTTTGTTTAACTAGTTGTTTTTTATGGTTTTAAATAAAAGTGTAGTAGTGCAGGGTGATGTTAAGAATGAAAGAATTATAGATTTTAAAAAGATTAAAATGGGCGTGCTTTTTTTAATATATTTTTTAGAAATTTTTGATGTAATGACATAAAATGTGCTTTTTATAAAAATTAACCTAGTAATAATTGTTTTAGTAACACCTGTAAATGTTAATATGAAATTTTCATTTCATGATATGTTTTGATGATTTTGAGCTAGTAATTTCTTGTTTCATTCTTTTTTTCTTAAATATTTTATTGTTTATTTGATAGAAGTTTTGTAGAGTTATTCTTATTTTAAAGAAAGGAATTGTTTTAATAAGTATGATCTATAAAAATAAATATAAACAAACCTAAAATATTAATTTAAAACCGAATTACAATGAGCACTCAAGATGCGAGTATTAAAAAACCACCCGGAAGACCTATTAACTCAAAAAATGTAACTGTTACACCATTAGATTCTCAAATTAGTTTTAGCTATAATTCAACAACTATAAAACCTTTACAACCGCTTGTTCAAGTAAGTTTTAGTCCAGATAGAAAACTACAAATTAGTGCTGTTGTTTTTATTGCGTCTTCAATAGAAAGAGCTGAGATATCTTCTGTTAATCAAGAATCTGTTATTTCTGACGCTGGAGAAACGCAATTAGATTTTTTTATAATATACGACGCTCCAGAAGTAAGCTATCAAACATTTAATGCTTACCGTGTTGATTTTGTTATCGAAAATCCTCCTGAAGATTTAGCGCAAATAGAAACTTACCTTTGGGATGAGGATCCTGTGACTTCTAGAGGGACAGTAACTACTGTAAGAAAAGATTAAAAAACATTTGTTTTAGAGAAAATCCATAAGTATAAAAGCTCATGGATTTTTTTAGATATATTTGTATTCATGAAAATTTTTAAGGATACAATGATTAAAATTAAATGGTTATTAATTTTAATGTTTTCGGGATATTCTCTTTTTTCTCAAGATCAATTTAAAAGCGAATCATTTCACCTAGAAATTAAAAAAAAAGCATATGAGTATAAAAACAACACTTTTTTTTATAGCGCTACTTTATATTTTATAGAGAAAAACTGGGATTCTACTTTGGTACACTCTATGAAACAGCTTAACGTATCAAAAAAAAATAGAGATTTAGCAGATTATTCTCATTATTATAGGGGTTATAGTTTTGACCAAAAAAAGTTATTAAAAGAAGCTCAAAAAGAATTTGATTTAATATCTCCTGAATTTGATTTTTATTTCCTTGTTAAGAAATGTTTAGGTGAAATTGCTTTGGAACAGGGTCAGTTTAAAAAAGCTATTTCCTATTTCGAAGAATTAACAAAATTATCTGATAAACACTATTTTTATTTAAAAAAAAGAAATGTACTTCATAATTTGGGACTATGTCACCTACATTTAAATCAATTTAAAGAGGCAGAACCCTATTTGGTTAAAAGTGTAAGATTACAAGAACAACAAAAAGATACTTTAGAAACTATATGGGCATATGGAGATATTGCTAATTTATACTATGAGCAATATAAAGATGATTTAGCCATTCCTTATTTTGAAAAAGCTTATCAACTTTCTAAAAGAACAAAAGATTATAAGTCTAAGCAAAATACAGCTCTTAATATGGCTATAGTAGAAGAAAATCGTAAAGACTTTAAAAAGGCATTAGTATACAGAAAAGAATACGAAAAATGGAAAGATTCTTTAAACGATCAAAATAAAATATGGGAAGTTGCTCAACTTGAAAAACAATTTGCAGTAAAAGAAAAACAAAAAGAGGTAAGCTTATTGCAAACTGAAAACAAAGCTAAGATAGTAGAACGAAATGGTTTGTTTTATTCGGCATTAATTCTGTTATTTTTATTAGGAACAACCATTTATTTCTACAAAGAAAAAATAAAAACAAACAAAATTATAGTGGCTCAAAAAGAAGGGTTAGATGATTTAAATGCTACTAAAGATAAGCTCTTCTCTATTGTAAGTCATGATTTACGGTCTTCTGTTAATGCCTTAAAAACAAGTAATACCAAATTATTAGATAATTTGGAGGCTAAGAATTTAGAGGTATTAGATGGTTTGCTTCATAATAATAGTGCTATTGTAAATGGTGCGTATAATTTATTGGATAATTTACTGCATTGGGCGTTGTTGCAAACCAAGCAATCGTATTTTGAAATAACATCTTTGCGTTTGTTTTTTATAGTAGAACAAGTGATTTATAACTATAAACCGCTTATGTTGGATAAAAACATCGCTTTTGAAAGTACTGTTTTAAAGAGCGATCTCGTTTTTGCAGACCAAGAATCTTTAAAAATAATATTAAGAAACTTACTAGATAATGCTATTAAGTTTTCTGAAGTTAATGGATCTATTAAAATCTATACGCAACAGACAGATGAAGCTTACTGCGATTTAGTTATTGAAGATTCTGGAATTGGTATGAACGAAACGACTCGGGCAGGGCTTCTTAAAGAATCTGAGTTGCTTTCTAAAAAAGAAAATGAAAATAGTATTGGGACTGGATTAGGTTTACAGTTGTGTAAATCTATGATTCAAAAAAACAAAGGAAAATTCTCTATAGAAAGTGAATTAGGGAAAGGAACGAAAATGATTGTGTCTTTACTTAAGAAGGCTTAGGTCATTACGAGGTAATAACGACTGAATTAATCTCATGAGAAGTAACTATAAGTAAACAAATTGCCAAGTTATACCACTTCGTAGTGACGTAAAAACATTGGACGACATAATCTTTACAATTGCTGAGGTACAAAAATGATTGTATATTTACCTAAAATAGTATTAAATGGATAAAGTAAATGTACTTATTATTGAAGATACACCTTCTGAAAGTGATGCCCTAATAAAAGTACTTCAAACTAATAATTACAATGTTGTTGGAGTTGCTACTAGTTTTAAAGAAGCATTAGAGTTATTTTATCATAATGCAGTTGATATTACCATCATTGATATTTTTTTAAATGGTAACCCAGATGGTATCTCTTTTGCAGAAACAATAAGTGTTAGTCCAAATCCATCAAAGCCATTTGTGTTTTTAACCAGTTCTACAGATCGACAAATATTTGAAAGAGCTAAAGTAACACAGCCTTTTAGTTATTTAATGAAGCCTTTTAATGAATTAGAAATTCTTTATGCTTTAGAAATGGCTGTGGAAAAATTTTATGCACAACCCAATGTGTTTTTAAGTGAAGAAGAAGATACTATTATTAGTGCAGAATACTTATTTATAAAAAAAGGAAAATCTTTAAAAAAGGTTCTAATTACAGATATTATATATATAGAAGTAGAAGAGAAATACTGTAATATAATAACAGAAAAAGAAAAATTTGTGATCCTTATATCGTTGACAAAAATCTTGAAATTGTTAGACGATGCTATGTTCTGTAGAACGCATAGAAATTATATTGTAAATACAGAAAAAATCATAGAAATTATTCCAGCAGATAATCTCATTATCTTATCTGGAAACTACAAGGCAACATTAAGTGATACTTATAAAGATATCTTAAAAAAGATACGCACTTTAAAATAAATGTAGGGTTAAGTTTTTGTAATAAGCGTTCTTTTTTCAGAATAAAAGAGGTTATAAATAAAGCTGATTTTGTGGTTTTCTTGGTAGATTCTTGGCTTATATTTTTATGTTAAAAATTGATGTTATCTATCTATTTAATAGGTTTTTATGTTGGAGTTTTTGTAGGAAATAGATCAAGGATGTGTTTATGTGTTTTATTTTACCTCTCTTGTGACTAAGAATACCTGCCTTATGCTCATTTTTTTAAATAACAGGTTGGTTATTAGTAGATTTATTCAGAAATAAGATAAGAATAATACAGAACGCTTTAATAATGTAAAAATGTATTCTGAAAAAAACTTTACTAACAAAAACAAACCAAAAGATAAATTTAAAATGTCCATAATCAAAACCCGAAAAACTGTAACAGAGTACTTTATGTGCTTGATTATATTAGCTGTTGTACTTCAATTAATACTCTTAATATATCGTTTGGTTCAGTTAGTTTCTATATAATAAAGAGTTTTAAAATGATAAAAGTTGAGCTTTGAATAGATTTAAAGTATAGGTGAATCGAAAAAAGTAAATCAGTTTTTTAATGAACCATTTTAAAAGGGAGACCTCTTTAGTTGTAGAAACATAGGTATCGAACTAGGTTGTTATAAGAGGTTTTAGTTTGATATAAAATTTGATATTATAACTAGCTAGGGAGTTGGTTAACCATATAAATTTATTTTAAAAGAAAAGAGCACCGTTACAGTGCTCTTTTTTAAAATATGTTTTTGTTGTTTTAATGTTTGAAATGACGCGTTCCTGTCATTACCATAGCAACATTATTTTCATTACAATAATCAATACTTAATTGATCTTTTATAGATCCACCTGGTTGAATAACAGCTTTAATACCAGCTTTATTAGCTATTTCTACACAGTCAGGAAATGGGAAAAAAGCATCACTTGCCATAGCAGCACCATTTAAATCGAAATTAAAAGATTCTGCTTTATGTATTGCTTGTTGTAAGGCATCTACACGACTTGTTTGTCCTGTCCCGCTAGCACATAACTGTTTGTTTTTGGTTAAAACAATAGTGTTGGATTTTGTGTGTTTACAAATTTTTGAAGCAAAAATTAAATCTTCTATTTCGCTTGTTGTTGGAGCAGTATTTGTAACATTCTTTAGTCCTTCAGCAGTATCTGTAATATTATTTCTATCTTGAAGTAAAACACCATTTAAACAACTTCTAACATTCATTTTTGGTAATTCAATATCATGAATTACTAATAAAATCCTGTTCTTTTTTCCTTTCAATAATTCTAATGCTTCTGGAGCAAACGAAGGAGCAATTACTACTTCACAGAAAAGTTTATGAATTTCTTCTGCAGTTGCTAGGTCGATTTCTTTATTGCTAATTAATACGCCACCAAAAGCAGAAACAGGATCACCAGCTAAAGCATCCACATAGGCTTGGTGTAAATTGTCGCGTTGTGCTAATCCACAAGCATTATTGTGTTTAAGAATAGCAAATGTAGGAGCATCGTTTTTAAACTCATTCATTAAGTTAACCGCAGCATCAACATCAAGTAGATTGTTGTAACTTAATTCTTTTCCATGAAGTTTTGTGAACAATTCATCAAAGTTTCCAAAGAAAAAACCTTTTTGGTGTGGGTTTTCGCCGTAACGTAATACTTTACCATTAGTTTCACTAATTTTTAATACAGTTTCATCATGATTTTGATTAAAGTAATTAAAAATAGCTGTATCGTAATGTGAGGATACATTAAAAGCTTTTCCAGCAAAACGTTTTCTATTTTCTTCAGATATGCTACCGTTATTTTCAGAAATAACATCTAAAAATTCAGCATAATCATTGACTGAAGACACACAAATAACATCTGCATAATTTTTTGCAGCTGCACGAATTAAAGAAATACCACCAATATCAATTTTTTCAATAATATCTTGAGTGCTAGCACCAGATGCTACTGTTTTTTCAAAAGGATATAAATCAACAATAACCACATCTATTTGTGGAATATTATATTCAGCTAATTCAGCAACATCACCAGAATGGTTTTGTCTGTTTAAAATTCCACCAAATACTTTAGGGTGTAACGTTTTTACACGACCACCAAGAATTGAAGGGTATGAAGTAACATCTTCAACAGGAACAACATCAATACCTAAATCATTTATAAATTTTTCAGTACCTCCAGTAGAGTAAATAGTAACTCCTTGTTCGTTTAGTTTTTTTACAATAGGTTCTAAGCCGTCTTTACTAAATACAGATATTAATGCCGATTTAATGGTTTTTTCGTTGCTCATTGATGTTCAGTTATTGAAACTCCCATTGTTTTGAAAATGAGGGTTTCATGTTATTTTAAGTTAAAATTAAATACGTGATTTTTATAAAATGCAAAAGTAGCTATTTTGATTAAAAAAGAGAGTGTAACTTTTAAATTTATTCATAAGATTTTAACTTAATTGAATAGCTTTACTAAGTGTTAACTTTAAAAGCTTTAAGACTTCTTTATGCTAAGTTTTAATATTTTAAATTAATATGAAATTTATTCACATAATTATTTAATACAAAAGATCTATTTTGCGTATTTATTCGTATAAATAAATAAGTAAGTTATTTCTTTAATCATAAAGATAATCGTTTGAAAATAAAATGGTTATATAAATAGATGAACTAAAACCCAAAATTTTTAATAACAAAAATCATTAACTATGAAAAAAAAATTATTTAAAACAATTTTATCACTCTTGTTAGTAGTCTTTTTTACCGGCTCAGGCTACTCGCAAAAAAAATATTACGTGAGCTCATCTGGTAACGATTCAAATAATGGAACCTCACCTGCTACTGCGTGGAAAACGTTAACGAAAGTAAATAGTAATAAAAGATCTTTTCAAGCTGGAGATATTATTAATTTTAAACGTGGAGATATTTTTTATGGTACTCTTGATTTTAAAGGGAAAAGCGGTACAGCAGCTCAGCCTATTGTTTTAAAATCATATGGTTCTGGAGATCGACCAGTAATTAGGGCTTCTCGAAAAATAAATAATTGGAGGTTGCATAGTGGAAATATTTGGAAAGCAAATTTACCCAAGATTAATAATAGTAGAACGCCTTCATTATTTTTAAATAATAAAGCTCAACAAATTGGTCGAGAGCCAAATACATCGGCAGCAAACGGAGGGTATAGAACTATAAATAGTCATGCGCAAAACAACAGATCAATTTCTGAATCTTCAGGTTTACCTTATGCAGCGAATAGATTTAAAGGTGGAGAAATAGTTATTAGAACTACAGATGATAATGTAAAGGTTGAAACCATAATATCACACTCAGGAAATACGGTGAATTTTAGTTTAGAGAAGCCTGGTGATAATTTTGAAAATAAAATTGAAGATAATTTTGGTTATTTTTTTCAGAACCATGTTAAAGCATTGGATCTTAATGGTGAATGGGCTCATGATATTAATACTGGAGTATTATACTTATACAGTAATACAAATCCTAATGGTTTAAGTGTTGAGGTGCCAAACAGTGAAAATACAATTGCTATTAATAATGCGAAGTATATTAATATAGAAGATTTAAGATTTGAAGGTAGTTTATCTAGTACTTTTGCGTTAAGTGGTGCACAAAATGTAAATGTTTCTGGGTGCTATTTTTACAATGGTAATAATTATTTGATTTTAGGTTTCACCTTAACTAATATAACATTTACAAATAACACGATAAATGAAAGTAATAATGTTGGTATGAGGTTAGAGGGATGTAGTGGCCTTAATTTCTCTAATAACAAAATAACAAATATAGGAATGCGTTCAGGAATGGGGGCACGAAGTTTTATTGGATATACTGGTGTTCGATTTATTAGCCGTTCTGGAGCATCGGAAAATATTATAGAAAAAAACACATTAAATAAAATAGGGTATCACGCTTTAAATTTTAGTGGAGGAAATTTCAAAATAAGATATAACGATATTCAGGATTACTGTTATACAAAAGATGATGGAGGAGGTATTTATACTGTTGGAACTCATGATGCTAATAATAGAATTCATGGAAATATTGTTCATGATTCTCCTGGAGCAATAAGAGGGATTCCTGCTGGTAGAGGTGTTAAAACTGCTGGTATTTATATTGATAACGATTCGCAAAACCAATTGATTTACAAAAACACAGTTTATAATGTTGTAGGTTGGGGCTTAATGGCTAACCTATCTAGCAAAAGCACTATTAGAGATAATACCGTTTATAACTGTAGTATTGGCTTAGTTCTATCTACATATCCAAATAGTTTTGCAGCAGGAGGAAATACAGCAAAAGCAACTGATAATAAAGTTTTAAGAAATATTTTCTTTAATAGAAAATCATCTCAAGTTTGTGCTAGGTATACCAATCAAATTACCGAATCTGGATTTAATACTTTTTTAGGTGAAGTAAATAATAATTATTACTGCCAACCTTTTAATGGTGGTAAAGAAATAAGTATTCGAGTAGGTAGACGTGAAAACTCATATGTTTTATCGGAGTTTAAATCTACATATCCAAATTATGAGAAGAAAGGTGTTAATGCGCCTGTTAAGTTTAACGCTTCGGTAAACCCAAACTCTATTATTAGGTTTGAGGTTAATAATACGGGTAGTGTAAAACAGATAAATTTAGGGAGTACTAATTATGTAGATGCTAAAAATGTCTCTTATACAGGAAGTGTTACGTTGCAGCCATATACTTCGTTAGCATTATTAAAAGGGCAAGGAGGAACTCCAGATCCAGATCCAACACCAACAGATCAATTGATTGATAATGATTTGTATTTTTTAACATCAACGACCTCTAACCAACGATTAAGATCGGTTGAAAATAAGAATAATCATGATGCATATATGGTTAACCCAAGTGGAAAAAATGAGCAACAATGGATTTTTAAGCACTTGGGAGATAATATTTATACAATTAAAAATAAACGAACTCAAAGATTTTTAGAAGTTCCTTTTGCAGCGTGTAAAGATGGAGAGCAGGTGTCTACATATGACGAAGTACGTGGAGATCATCAAAAATGGAAAGTTGTTAAAAATGGGAACGCTATCTATGGTTTAAAACCTGCTCATTGTTTAGGGCAAGGTCTAGATCGTAATTTTGGGCAATTAAATACAAATGTGATTACTCACACTTATCATAAGAGTAATGTAAATCAGAAATGGAAAATAGTTTTGGTTGATAATACTGCAAGATTATCTGTTGATGAGATTAATGAACAAGAAAATTCTATTTTATTGTTCCCTAATCCATCAAGAGATAAGGTGAATATAGAAGGTTTAACAACTGGAGATGTTATTAGAATTAGTAACCTTACAGGTAAAACATTGTTTCATAAACAAGTAGCAAATGATGAAATTTCAATTGAATTAACACATTTTGCTTCTGGATTATATTTAGTTTCAATTTCTGGAGAAGGTAAAGCTACAGTTCAATCTAAATTGCTAGTAGATTAGATTAACAAATTAAAATAATTAATACTTCTTTTAAACAAAAAAACCTTTGTATTTCTACAAAGGTTTTTTTGTTTAAAATGATTTAAGATACTTTATAATATCTCTGCTATTTTTTTACATATAAATTCTAAAAAATGTTCATCTGCTTTACTAAAAGGATTTGGAGTATTAGAGTCGATATCAATTTGTCCAATATTTTTGCCATTAACAAAAATGGGCACCACAATTTCAGCTTTAACAGTAATGCTACAAGCTATATAGTTATCTTGAGCAGTGACATCAGGTACAATGAAGTTTTCATTATTTACAGCCACCTGTCCGCAAATACCTTTTCCAAAAGGAATCACTGTGTGGTCGGTTGGCGCTCCAACATATGGTCCTAAGAGTAATTCTTCTTTGTTTCCATTTCTAAAATAAAAACCAACCCAATTATAATACTTTATATTTGTTTCTAATAATTCACAAATGTTTAAAAGGCGTTCGTTAACTGTTTTTTTAGTATTAAGAACAATAGTTTCTATTTGGGGTTTTAGTTCCTCGAAAATCATAAATTTAAAAGTTTTGGTAAAAGTATTTAAAAAGGTGTAATTTCGATATTCGGTTTTAATAATTTTAACAGATTTCCTTTTTTAGGAAACAAAAAATATTTGTAAAATAATTGAAAGAACTCTTTATAAAATACAAGTCGGTAATAAAATTTATACTTACGTTTTTATTAGTGTACATAATATTATCAATTTTATATAAGTTGTATTTGCAATACTCTAATGGAGTTAAATTTTATCCCGATTATGTAACACATATGGTTTCTAAACAGGTAGAAGCTTTGCTTAATATTATTGGTTATAGAGCAGAGGTTTTACCACATCCAGATGAACCTTCAATAAAAGTGATTGTTAATAATAGGTATTTAGTTCGAGTTATAGAAGGTTGTAATGCATTTAGTGTCATTATCCTGTTTATTTCCTTTATTCTTGCTTTTTCGGGAAAGGCAAGAGCTACTTTGATTTATCTTATTTTAGGTAGTATTTTAATTTATATAGGTAATGTGTTACGTATCGTAGTTTTAACAATGGGAATGTATCATTATCCAAAATATGAAAGTATATTACACAATGTTGTTTTCCCTATAGTTATTTATGGTATGGTCTTTTTCCTATGGTTTTTTTGGGTGAATAGGTTTTCAAAATTGAATAAGAAAAATGCATAAAGTGATTAAATACATATTGCTTTTTATTTTATTCGGACTATTGGTTTTAATCCGGTTTTTTGAAAATGATTTATTTTACGATCCGTATTTAACTTTTTTTGAAAATGATTATCTCTACATGGATAGTCCCAGACGAGAGTTAATAAAACTGGTAAGCAATACAATGTTGCGTTATGTATTAAATACAATAACTTCATTAGCTATCTTATATATTGTATTTAAAGATAAAAGTATTATTAAGTTCTCTGTAATTATATATACTATTGCATTTGCTTTACTTTTAATAGTATATATGTATTTTGTAATTAACCCAAGGCAAGAAGATTATTATATGTTTTTTAATGTACGTAGGTTTTTAATTCAACCCATTATTTTAATTTTATTATTACCTGCTTTTTACTATCATAAACTTCACAAATAAGTGTTAATCATTTATAAAAAAAACTGTTTAGATTTTAATTTTTAGTATTTTTGTTTTGTGATTAAAGTATTATTACATAAAGGCTTTTCTGCTATTTTAGCATTACTTGTTTTGTTTTCAACAGTGTCTTTCACTATTGAAAAACATTTTTGTGGCGATGTATTAGTAGATGTATCTATTTTTACTGAAGTAGAGAAATGTGCTATGGAAGCTTATGAAATAGCTTTAGAAAAAATCACAAAAATACCCTGTTGTAAAGATAAAATAGATGTTGTAAAAGGACAAGACGAATTAAAAATGTCCTCGTTTGATGATTTAGATTTAGAGCAACAACGATTTATTATAGTATATACTTACTCATATACTAACCTCTTAGAATACCTACAAAAGGAAATTATTCCTCATAAAGATTATTCTCCCCCTAATTTGGTTACAAATATCCAAGTTTTAGACCAAGTCTTTATTATTTGATAAATAGATTTTTTTGCTATTCTCTTTAAGAAAGAGAGTATATAAATTATTTATAATTCAAATTATTTTCAAAAATGAAACATACGTATACAATTACAGGAATGACCTGTAATGGTTGTAGAACTTTTGTTGAAGATACTCTAAATGAAATTCCAGAAGTTGAAAAAGCTTTTGTTAATTTAGAAACTTCTGAAGCAATTGTAGAAATATCTCAACCCTTTTCAGCAAAAATATTGCAAGACGTTTTACCTAGTAAATATTCTATTTCAGAAAAAACCATTTCTAGCTTAGATTCTAAAATTATAGAAAAAAGTGAGTTGCAACAGCTATTCCCATTGTTTTTAATATTTGGTTATATAACAATAACATCTATTTTACTCAACATCAAGCCTTGGGAGATTAATGGGTTTATGCTGGATTTTATGGGCTTATTTTATATTGTATTTAGTTTTTTCAAGTTATTAGATTTAAAAGGATTTCCAGAGTCGTTTAGAATGTACGATCCATTAGCAAGAGCAATACCTTTTTATGGTTGGATTTATCCATTTATAGAGGTAGTTTTAGGTGTGCTTTTTTTAATGCGTATTGAAATTTCAATAGCATTGATGGTTACGCTAATCATTTTAGGAATCACTACTATAGGTGTCATCAAAACATTGTTAGATAAGAAATCTATCCAATGTGCCTGTTTAGGTACGGCTTTAAAATTACCCATGACACAAGCAACATTTATTGAAAATAGTATTATGATTATTATGGCAATTATGATGTTAATTAAATAATACTGTTATTCTTGAATTAACAAGAATTCGAAAAACTTAAACCTAAAAAAATACATAAACGCATATTAGCGAATATAAAAAATGAAATACCTACTATACATAATATTATTACTTCCCACTTTTCTATTTTCACAAGAAAAAATTACAGGAATAATAATGGAAGCTAATGAAAAAAATAAAACCATTGGTTTAGTTGGAGCTAATGTATATTGGCTCAACACTACTGTTGGAGTTGTAACAGATATTGATGGGAGTTTTGAACTTTCATATAAAAAGGAATATAAAAAATTAGTAGTTAGTTATATTGGTTTTAAAACAGATACATTAACTATTACAGAACCTAAAGAAGTACGCCATTGGTTACAATCTATGGATGATTTAGAAGCTATTACAGTTACATCAAGAAAGCAAACTACCACAAAATCATATTTGCAAGCTACAAATGTGGTTACGGTAAGTAGTGATGAGTTATTAAAAGCAGCATGTTGTAACCTATCTGAAAGTTTTGAAACAAACCCTTCTATTGATGTTAATTTTGCAGATGCTGTTACAGGAACACGTCAAATTAGAATGTTAGGGCTTACAAGTCCATATATTTTAATTGCTACAGAGAATATTCCGTCTATTCGAGGCGCTTCTCAAGCTTATGGATTAAGTTTTATTCCAGGTACTTGGGTAGAGAGTATTCAAATAACAAAAGGAGCAGGTAGTGTAGTTAATGGTTACGAGAGTATTGCGGGTCAAATTAATGCCGAATTGGTTAAGCCATCAACAGACGATAAGCTATTTGTTAATCTATATGGAGCTTCTAGTGAGCGATTTGAGCTAAATACTCATATAAATACAAAAGTGAGTAACAAATGGGATACAGGGTTGTATTTGCATGGAAACATTCATAATAATGAACATGATGTGAATAGTGATGGCTTTTTAGATATGCCCAAGTACAATCAAATTAATATGATGAATCGCTGGCAATATACCAATGCCGAAAAAGGATTTGTGAGCTTTATTAATTTGAAATTTTTAAATGATGAAAAAGAAACTGGAGCGTTAGATTTTGATTCAGATAGAGATAAGTTAACAACAAATGCTTGGGGAAGTGAGATAGATACAAGACGTTATGAAATTTCTGCCAAATTAGGTTATGTGAATCCTGAAATTCCATATCAAAGTTTAGGGATTCAAACAGCATTTAGTAATCATAAACAGGAATCGTATTTTGGTTTAAATCAATATGATATTAAGCATAATAGTTTTTATACAAATGCTATTTATAATTCTATAATTAGCGATTCTAGGCATAAAATTAAAACAGGAGTGAGTTATACTTATGATAATTATGATGAGTTCGTAAATAATACAGATTATGAAAGGACAGAAGAATCTGTTGGTGCTTTTTTTGAATACAATTTGGATAATTTGGATAAATTGAACTTAACTGCAGGAATACGGATTGACAATCATAATTTATTAGGGAACTTTGTCACTCCTAGGTTGCATATACGCTACACACCTTGGGAAAAGTCAGCCTTAAGAGCTTCTTTTGGTCGAGGTAAACGTAGTGCTAATATTTTTGCAGAAAACCAACAAATGTTTTCTACCTCAAGAACGATTAATATTATAAATGGGACAGGGAAGATTTATGGTTTAGACCCAGAAATAGCATGGAATTATGGTGTTTCTTATTTACAAGGATTTAATCTTTTTGGACGAAAAGCAGATATTATGTTAGATTATTATAAAACTGATTTTAAAAATCAAGTAGTAGTCGATTATGAAAATCCTCAAGAAGTTAATTTTTATAATTTAGAAGGCGATAGTTTTGCGAATAGTTTTCAAACGGAAATTAATTATAATGTTTTTGAGCATTTTAATTTAAGACTAGCTTATAAATATTATGATGTGAAAACAGATTATAATTCTGGGAAATTATCGAAACCTTTAACTCCTAAACATCGTTTATTTGCAAACGCTTCTTATGAAACGCACATGCATGCAGATAGCATTAAACAATGGAAATTTGATGTTACATATAATTGGTTAAGTAAACAACGATTTTCATCTACAATAAGTAGCCCTGTTCAATATCAATTGCCAAAATATACCCCAACGCTAGGAACTTTAAATGTACAAGTAACAAGAGTGTTTTCTCCTAAATTTGAAATATATTTAGGAGGTGAAAATATTACCAATATAAGGCAGAATAATCCTATATTAGGAGCTGATAACCCTTTTGGATCAAATTTTGATAGTACTTTTGTATATGGGCCTATATTTGGAAGTTTGTATTATGCAGGATTAAGATTTAAAATAAAATAAAACTATGAAAAAATTAATAATTATTATTGTGTTATTTGTAACAACAGTAGCATTTGCACAAAACAAGAATGCAAAGGCCTCTATGGAAGTTGATGGGGTTTGTTTAATGTGTAAAACTAGAATTGAAAAAGCAAGTTTAAATACAAAAGGGGTTAAGTCTGCTGTGTGGAATGTGAAAACACATGAGTTGAAATTGATTTATGATGAACGCAAAACAGATTTAAAAACGATTCAATCTAAAATACTAGCAGTAGGTCATGATACCAAAAATATAAAAGCGACAGATGAAGCTTATGCAAAAGTACATCCTTGTTGTAAATATCGAGATCAAGTAGTGCAAGAGGATCATAAGTAAGAAAAATAAGAGTAAATAATATGTAAAAAAAGCGCTCAAATTAATTAATTTGGGCGCTTTGCTTCAATTCAATGGAGTACTCTAATCAATATAATGCCTATGTATTAGTCTAGTTTTTATAAAATAAGTGTAATAATTTGGATGTTATAAGTGCTAATTAATCCATTTGGATGTCTATTTGAGTCCAAATATCGCGAGTTATAGAGTTGCTAGTAAAATGTTTTATTTTGGCATGTTTTAAAAAAGAATTAGGAATAATTAAATTTTCGGAAATAGCATGATTGATTTTTTCATTAATTTGAAATGTTATTTTAGACGTCAAAAGTTTAATGAAAAAAGAAAAATAACCTTCAAGTAGTGTTTCAAACCAATTTTTAATACTAGTGTGAATGAAATCGATATTTATATCAAAACTAGGACAGTGTTTGGAGGTGTTATAATCCATTTTAATTTTAGCTGTAGCTCCGCCTTTAACCGAATCTACATTAAGTCCAATTACTTTACTATCAACTTCTACCAAAAACCGAACATATAATTCCTCAGAGTTATCAAATCCAATTGAAACAATAATATTATTAATTGAAACTAATTTGTCCGATATTATAGTGTTAATAGGGGCTTTCCCATACTTTTTAAGCATACTTTGATGAGCATCAACCCCATTTATAAAATATGTATTAAAATTGTTGAGGTATAGTGCAGATGATTTTTCTTCTATATATTTTTTTAGAATCTGATTTGAAAAATTTATCAACTCATTAATCAAGTAATAATTACTTATTTTAGTTATAGTAATAAGACTTTTGTCTTTTAAAATTTCTTTGGATAAGTTATTTAGAATGTATTGATATTCTTGATTACCATCTGTTGGTTTAAAACTTCTATCAATGAATCCAATACATAATGTATTGTATTTATGGTTTATATAAATAACAATATCGGATAATGAAGGACTTGGTATTTTAATGTTTGAAATTGTTGTTGGAAATACCATTGAATTTAGTAAAAAGTATTTACCAGTAAAAATGGTCATTATTTTAATAAGAAGATTAGAGGATATGGCATCATGCTCTGTGATTTCTATATCTATCCAATCTACTTTATTTAAATTGATTATGATATCAATAATTTTATGAGCTTTATCTTCTTTTTCTACTAATTTTAGCATTTTAGGATTAATACTACCTCTTAAAATGGTATTAGCTGGAATATTGAATTCCATAAAGCTTCCTTGAATTTCTATTTCTATATCAATATGACCTTTTTTATTAGCTTTAATGTTTATATCATTTAGTCTGATACTAAACCTTTTCATCCAACTTTTCTTTTCAATAAGAACATCATTTTCTATTAAATATCTTTGGGCAGTGTATGAAATATTTTTTAAGTTAAATACGGATCCAAAGTTTAATTGATGTTGTTGCCTCCATATAGATTGGGTTTTATTTTTTTTTAACCATTCATTTTCTGTAATATTTAAATGCCTAACGTAATTCAATGTAGTTGATTCCATAACTATATATTTTAAAGTTCTTAGAGAAGAGGTTGTTATTTATTGTAATACTTTTCTGCTAATTTAGATATCAGTAGTGATGATAAAACACGTAAAAACACTTGTTTCACAAAAGAAGTATTTATACGTGTTGGAAAATAGTTGAAATTATTAACAAATGAAGTTGTATGATATGCCTATATCATAAATAAGAACTTTTTAGATAATTACTGTATTAAAAAGGAAGGGTAAAGCTATGTGAAAAGTGGTTATATAATAGGTGTAACTAAGTATTTAAAAAGGAGATAAAACTATAAATTTTAGAAATCGTTTAATTTAGAACGATGAACTTAAGATAAAGATAAAAAAGAAAATTTATTAAAAATAAAAAACGCTTTTCTTTTTAATAAGAAAAGCGTTTTCATATAATTTGTATGCTGAGGTTTTCGAGTTTAAATTACATCATTCCTGGCATACCTCCACCCATTGGAGGGTGAGCATGTCCAGCATCGGCTTCTTTAATATCAATTAAAGCACATTCTGTAGTTAAGATCATACCTGCAACAGATGCAGCATTTTCTAAAGCGATACGTGTTACTTTTTTAGGATCAATAATACCTGCCTTAAGCATATCTACATAGGCTTCAGATTTAGCATCGTAACCAAAATCTTTGTTACCTTCTAATACTTTAGAAATTACAACACTACCTTCTCCACCTGCATTTTCAACAATAGTACGTAAAGGAGCTTCGATAGCACGAGCTACAATTTGAATACCAGTAACTTCGTCAAGGTTTTCAGTAGTAATTGCTTCTAGCACCGATTTAGCTCTCACTAAAGCTACACCACCACCAGCTACAATACCTTCTTCTACAGCTGCACGAGTTGCATGTAAGGCATCGTCAACACGATCTTTCTTTTCTTTCATTTCAACTTCACTAGCAGCTCCTACATAAAGTACAGCAACACCTCCAGCTAATTTAGCTAAACGTTCTTGAAGTTTTTCTTTATCGTAATCTGAAGTTGTTGTTTCAATTTGAGCTTTTATTTGGTTTACTCTAGCTTTAATATCATCAGCTTTACCTTCGCCATTTACGATAGTAGTATTGTCCTTATCAACAGTTACTGTTTCAGCAGTACCTAACATGCTTAAATCTGCATTTTCAAGAGTAAATCCTCTTTCTTCAGAAATTACAGTACCACCTGTTAAAATAGCAATATCTTCAAGCATTGCTTTACGTCTGTCACCAAATCCAGGAGCTTTAACAGCAGCTATTTTTAATCCACCACGTAATTTATTAACTACTAAAGTTGCTAATGCTTGTCCATCAACGTCTTCTGCTATAATTAACAATGGACGTCCAGATTGAGCTACAGGCTCTAATATTGGAAGGATTTCTTGTAAGTTAGATATCTTTTTATCAAACAATAAAATGTATGGATTTTCTAAATCTGCAATCATTTTATCAGAATCTGTAACGAAGTAAGGTGATAAGTATCCTCTGTCGAATTGCATACCTTCAACAACATCAACGTATGTTTCCATACCTTTAGCTTCTTCAACAGTGATAACACCTTCTTTACCAACTTTTTCGAAAGCTTTTGATATTAACTCACCAATAGTATCATCATTGTTAGCAGAAATAGCAGCAACTTGTTTTATTTTTTCAGAAGAATTACCAACTTGCTTAGCTTGTTTTTCTAAATCTTCAGTAATAGCAACAACTGCTTTATCAATACCGCGTTTTAAATCCATAGGATTTGCTCCCGCAGCAACATTTTTTAAACCTTCTTTAACAATAGCTTGAGCTAATACAGTAGCTGTTGTAGTACCATCACCAGCTAAATCGTTAGTTTTAGAAGCAACTTCTTTTACCATTTGAGCACCCATATTTTCGTGTGGGTTTTCTAACTCAATTTCTTTAGCAACAGAAACACCATCTTTAGTGACTTGTGGCGCACCAAATGATTTACTGATAATTACGTTACGTCCTTTAGGGCCTAATGTTACTTTTACTGCATTGGCTAATGCATCTACACCACGTTTTAATCCATCACGTGCTTCAATATCAAATTTTATATCTTTTGCCATTTTTGAAAAATTTAGTTTGAACTTTCAATTTTAAAAACAAAACCCAAATTTAGGATAAGTTGATATTTGAAAGTTATTTGGAATTTATTTTATTTATTAGAATTTACAATTAGATAATTGCTAATATGTCACTCTCACGCATGATTAAATAATCTTTTCCTTCTAGCTTAAGTTCTGTTCCTGCATATTTTCCATATAAAACAGTATCACCAACTTGTACAGTAATAGGCTCGTCTTTGGTACCTTTACCAGCAGCAACAACAGTCCCTTTTTGTGGTTTTTCTTTAGCGTTATCAGGGATAATAATTCCTGAAGCTGTTTTAGTTTCAGCAGCAGCTGGTTCTATAAGAACACGATCTGCTAATGGTTTAATGTTTAATGCCATGTGTGTATTTTGTATTTTTAAATTAATCTTAACGCTTATGCGTTGTACTAAAAATGTGCCAATTACTTTGAACTGACAAACTTTCAGACCTTCCTATTTAGACAGGCAGCAACAAAAAATGCCAACTTAAAAAGTTGGCATTTTTTGTTTATTTATCATAATAATAAATTCTTATAAAGAATCTTTTGGTGTTGCAGTTGCAGCATCGTTAGTTGTTTGCGCTGGAGCTGTTGGTAAAGCTGGAGCTGTTGTTGTTGCATCAGGATCTAATGCTTTAGATTCTACTCCTCCTGGACCTCTGTTAATAGCTACATTAGATACTAATATTAATACTAATAATACCGTTGCTAATGTCCATGTGCTTTTATCTAAAAAATCGGTTGTCTTTTTTACACCACCCAATTGTTGTGTGCCACCACCGCCAAAAGACGATGATAAACCTCCACCTTTAGGGTTTTGTACCATAATTACTACGATTAGTAAAAATGCTACGACTACTATCAGGACTAAAAATATTGTAAACGTACTCATTATTCTTTATTGTTTTGTTCTTGTAATTGTTCTATTGCTTTGATCTGGTTTGCAAATAAACCACTTTTTTCTGGATATTTCAAACTTAAAACTTTATAAGATTGAATTGCTTTTTTATAGTTTTTTTGTTCTACATAAATACGTGCTAGAGTCTCTGTCATTAGCGACTCTGGTTGTATCATTTGTGCTTTTGCTAAATTACCTTTTTGGGTAATAGGTTTTATAGGTCGTATTTTTGGGTTCTTAATAATAAATTGATCAATAAGTTGAAACTTTTTTTCTTTATCTAAAGTGTCTGTAGTTTTTTTCTTAGTAACTTCTTTTTCAATTATTTTGTTATCATTTTTGATTTCTTCCTTTTCCTTGTTGTCTTCTTTTTCTTCATCTTCTGGTCTTTCAATAGGAGAAAAGTGAGTTAGTTTAAGCCATTCGTTAAAAGAGTGAGTTTCTTTTTTATTAAATTCGAAAGGCTTGCCAAGATTTAATACATCATTCGCAGGTATCTCTTGTCTTTTTTCTTGAGATTTAGTTTCTTCATTAGTACTATTAATAATATTTTTAGGTTTGTCTAAAGGGATATTACTAATAGTTTTTTTTGGACGTTCCTCTTTGGGTTGAAACAATGTAGGATCTAAAACACCATCTGTATCTTTTATTTGTTGTTTTAATATGTCATCAATAGTTACATTTTTTTGAACTGAAATATCTTCAATGTCAACCTCTATATCTTTTAAAGAAGTGTCATTTTGTTTAATGAATTGAGATATTTCATTTTGAACAAATGCATCTGAAGTAATAAATTCGAATAAAATACTTCTATCCGTAGTATAAGCTGCAGTTGTTTTTAGTTCTTGATTGTATTTAAAACTATTTAGGTCTTTTAAACCTTTGAGATAAATAGCTCGTGCAGGTTGAAAATAAGGAAACTCTTCAATGATAGATTTTACAGCTTCAGTTTGCTCATGTGTTATAACTTGAGGGTGTTGAAGTATGTGTGTGAAATCTGTTAGATTCATTGGTTTCTTTTGTCTTTTAATATTTGTTACTAAAAACTATAAATAAATTACCATTTGGCTAATGTAGCATTAAAAATATCTTGTGTGATACGTTCAAATATGGCTTCATGTGCCTCAGCTTTTTTTGCACCAGTTAACAGGGAGCTTCCTTCAAAATCAAAGAAAAACGAAAATGATTTTTCTAAATCATCTTCAGCTTTTTTTCTATTAAAGAATCGAAGTTTCACACTAATTGTTAGTCTGTTTTGTGCGGCAGTATTTTGAGATGTAGCTGTTGTTGGCGAAATTCTATATTCTGTTATCTCGCCTTCGTAAGTTAAATCACCATTTGAAGGAACAAGGTTTAAGTTAGTTTGGTTTTGTATTAAATCTTCAAGAGCTAATTTAAAGTCCCGTTCTATTCCAGGTTCTACTAATATGGATGTGTTCTCAAAACGATTTACTTGATAGGTCTCTGTACCAGGTGGGATAGATGCTCCTGTAAAAGAGTATATACCGCAATTTGTTAGAGTTATGGTAATCAAAAATAAAAAAACGTATGTTATGTATCTCATTTGTTTTTGTTTGTATTTTTTATATTGATAACAAGTATTTTTATAACGATTACTTATAAATCGTATTGTTTAATCTTTCGGTATAATGTACGTTCACTAATACCGAGCTCGTTAGCAGCTAATTTACGTTTTCCATGGTGGCGTTCAAGGGATTTTTTTATCAATTCTAATTCTTTATCATGAAGTGATAAGGTTTCTTCTTCTTCAATTTCTTCAGCAAAATGATATTTGTCTTGAACAGTTATGATCTCTTCATTATCTGTAGCATGTTCGGAAATAGCAAGAATGTCATTGTTTTCAGAAGGAGATTCAAAGGAAATATCTTTCTCATCAGAACTGCCATAGATTTTTTGAATGAGACTTTCATTATCTTTCTCAACATCTTTAGTGTTGTCATTTTTCATGAGTTCTAAAGTAAGTTTCTTTAGATCATTTAAGTCGCTTTTCATATCGAAAAGGACTTTATATAAAATTTCACGTTCATTACTAAAATCACTTTCCTCCTTTGATGTTTTAATAACAGCAGGTAAATTGGTTCCATAAGTAGGTAAGTAACTTTTTAAAGTATCTGCAGTAATTGTTCTGTTTTGTTCTAGAACAGATACTTGCTCAGCAATATTTCGTAATTGACGAATATTCCCTCCCCAACGGTGTTTTATAAGTGTTTGAACAGCGTTATCTGTTAACTTTACGGTTGGCATTTTATATTTAAGAGCAAAATCACTAGCAAACTTTCTAAATAACAAATGAATGTCTTCTTGGCGCTCACGTAGTGGAGGTAAGTTAATGTCTACCGTACTTAATCTATAATATAAATCTTCACGGAATTTTTCTTTTTGTATAGCTTCAAACATGTTAACGTTTGTTGCTGCTACAATACGGACATTGGTTTTTTGTACTTTACTTGAACCTACTTTTAAAAATTCGCCATTTTCTAAAACACGTAATAAACGTACTTGAGTGGTGAGTGGTAGTTCACCAACTTCATCTAGAAAAATAGTACCACCATCTGCAACTTCAAAATAGCCTTCGCGAGTTTGTGTTGCACCTGTAAAAGCACCTTTTTCATGACCAAAAAGCTCACTATCTATTGTGCCTTCAGGTATAGCTCCACAGTTTACCGCAATATATTTATTGTGTTTTCTGTGTGATAATTGATGTATTATTTTTGGAATACTTTCTTTACCAACACCACTTTCACCTGTTACTAATACCGAAATATCTGTAGGTGCTACTTGAATCGCTTTTTCAATAGCACGATTTAATGAAGGGGTATTACCAATAATACCAAAACGTTGTTTTATAGCTTGAATGGATTCCATTGATTTTTATTTTTAATTCTCAATATATTCAGAAATTCCACTTTCATGTTTTTCTCCTAACCATTCCCAATTAAGTTTTAATTTCATTTTATTGTCCTTAGTTAAACTTATTTGAGCAATAGCTTTTCCGGCTTTTAATTCATTTTCTGTTGTTATACATTGGTATAACATATTAAGCGTATTGTTACTTAAATGCGCGATTATTTTACCATATTTAATAGTGCCTCCGTAATAATCTGCTGTAACTAAATGGCCTTCTTGTTTATATTTAAATATAGTTTCAGAATCTACTTTCCCATTTTCAGAATTTTCTATTAAAGAAAATGTTTTGTTGTTAAAGTTGAATTCTGACATTAATTTTATTATTTATAGAAAAATTCTGTCTCTACAGTTGTTGCGCCTATACCAATGTTTTTAGTAGTGACTTTTTCTGGATATTTAGCACTATTGTATTTATATTCATAGGAAAATTTACCATTTTCGGGGGTACCATCAGGAAAAATAGTTTGAATATGATTATTTTTTCCAAACGTTCTTATAAGATTACGTAATTGAATATCTAAGAATAATGAGCGTGTATGAATAATTAAACTTGCTATATAATTATCTTTAAAATGTAGATATAAAGGATTTGGGTTATTATCGTAAACGTATTTGTATACTGATGTAAATTGCTCATTAGAAAATGTTAAGTTAGTTGCGCTAACTGTAGTACAGTTTTTATTATTATCATATTCAAAAGCCAATTTAGATTCAAAAGTATTATCGAAATCCAATTTAATATATTCTTTAATTAACCCTTCGTCATTTAAAATAAATTCTTCGTTGTAGTTAACTGTATCGTCTTTAGGGAAAGTGGTTTTTATTGAATTGCCTTCGTAAGTTAGAGTACGTGTGAAATTTTCAGGAATAAGGAATGGATTGTCATGAAATTCGTCAACAGAAATCATTTTTCCTGAGCTATCATAATTAAAAGTATAAGATTCTTCAATGTCACCATTAGAGTCATATTTGATATATTTTGATATTTTATTGTTAGTATTATATTCAAAACTTACAATTTCCTTACCATTCCTTTCTGCATTAATGCCTTTAGACCCATCAAAATTATGCTGAGTAACGTTACCAGAAGGGTACTTTAAAATGTAATGCGTTAAGTCTAATTCTTCTCCTGAACTGCTATCGTTACTGTTACTATCGTCTGAAGAGCAAGAATTTAAGAAGAAGCCAAGGCTTAATAGAATAAATAAGTTTTTCATTGTTTTGATTGTTAATTTAATTTATAAATTTTCATTGTTTTTAGAATATTCTACAGCTTCACCTATAAGTGTTGCACTTGTACAGCCAGTAATTTTTACATTTACAAAATCACCAATTTTATAATCACCTTTAGGAAATACAGCTACTATATTCTGTTGCGTACGTCCAGACCACTGTGTGTTAGATTTTTTAGATTCTTTTTCAATTAAAACTTCCACAATAGTGTTTAAGTGTTCTTTAGTTCTAATTTCACTATGTACCCTTTGTAAGTCTACAATATCTTGAAGCCTTCGTTTTTTTGTTTTCTCAGGAACATCATCATCCATTTTGCGCTCAGCCATAGTGCCTGGACGTTCAGAATAAGTAAACATATATCCAAAGTTATATTTTACATATTCCATAAGTGAAAAGGTATCTTGGAAATCTGCTTCAGTTTCTGTAGGAAACCCGACAATCATATCTTGACTAATAGCACAATTTGGAATAATATCTCGAATATTGTCTATCAACGTCATATACTCTTCACGTGTATGCAGACGATTCATTTCTTTTAAAATACGATTACTTCCACTTTGTACAGGTAAATGTATATGATTGCAAATATTTTGATGCTTTGCCATTGTTTTTATAACATCTAAAGTTAAATCTTGTGGGTTAGATGTTGAAAAGCGAATACGCATTTTAGGTTGAGCTTTTGCACAAAGATCCAATAATTTAGAAAAATCTATAGAAGTCGCTTTTTGCATATCATTAGCTTTTTCAAAATCTTTTTTAAGAC
Organism: Flavivirga aquatica; assembly: GCF_001747085.1. Taxonomy (GTDB): domain Bacteria; phylum Bacteroidota; class Bacteroidia; order Flavobacteriales; family Flavobacteriaceae; genus Algibacter_C; species Algibacter_C aquatica. Next base: position 1,051,880 of record NZ_MDJD01000054.1, on the reverse strand, counting down.
CGCCACCATACCAAAGGTAGCTATCTACATTTTGCCCTAGTAAAGTAATTTCTTTATAGCCTCTTTGCCATAAATCATTAACTTCTTCAAGAATACTTTGAGGGTCTCTACTGCGTTCACGACCTCTTGTAAAAGGAACAACACAGAAGGTACACATATTGTCACAACCACGCGTAATAGATACAAAAGCATTAACACCATTGGTGTTTAAACGAACAGGGGAAATGTCTCCATAAGTTTCTTCTTTGGAGAGAATCACATTAATAGCATCTCTGCCTTCATCAACTTCAGCTAAAAGATTAGGTAAATCTTTATAAGCATCTGGTCCAACAACCAAATCAACAATTTTTTCTTCTTCAAGAAATTTAGTTTTTAAACGCTCGGCCATACAACCCAAAACCCCAACTTTCATTTTAGGATTATGGTCTCGCTTTACAGCATTATATTTTTCTAAACGTTTACGTATTGTTTGCTCTGCTTTATCACGAATGGAGCAGGTGTTAACTAGAACTAAATCAGCATCTTCTAAGTTTTGAGTCGTGTTAAAACCTTGATTTGCCATAATGGAAGCAACAATTTCACTGTCGCTAAAATTCATAGCACATCCATAACTTTCAATAAAAAGTTTGCGTTTATTGTCTTTTTTTTGCTCTAAAACCAAGGATTCACCTTGTTTATTTTCGTCTATAATTTTTTCCATAGTATACTGAAACCGATAGCAGTCAATAAGTGTGCAAAGATACAATTTATTTGTATTAAGTGACAAAGTGGCAGTTTAAATTTATATCTATTTTTTTAAATGTTTATTCTAGTTTACGCAACCTTTCTTTTATTTCTTCATCTTGAATAAAAACAATCAATGTTATGAAATTTAAATACCTTTTCTTGTTCTTAGTTTTAATATTTACTGTGTCCTGTGATAATAATGATAATGCCGATTATGAATGGGTTCAAGTAGCAACCCCACAAATAATGAGTAAAGATGCTTTTAGGAGTTCTGTTAATATTAAAGAGCCTAGAAACATAGAAAAAGCTGGTAAGATATATGTTTACAAAGATTATATTTTTGTGAGCGATATAAATAAAGGTGTTCACATTATAGATAATTCAAACCCGAGATTGCCAAAAGCTATTAAATATATTGAAATTCTGGGTAATGAAGATGTTTCTGTGAAAGATGATTTCTTATATGTCGATAGCGCAACAGATTTATTAGTTTTTGATATTTCAGATATTAGCACAGTGTCTTTAGTGGAACGATTGGAAGACGTGTTTACAGTTTATAATTATAATATTCCTGTCGAAGCAGAAGCTATTGATTATAATAAAGTGGATTTTGAGGAAGAAATTATTGTAGGATGGACAGTAGTTACAGAAAGACGAAAAAAAATAGATGAAAGATTCGTTGATATTTTTGCTGTTGATAATGTTTCATCAAATTCTAATGAATCAATAACAGGGGTTGGCGGTTCTTTAGCGCGTTTTCAAATAGTTGATAATTATTTATATACTGTAGGAAGTTATCAAATGTCCATTTTTAACATTCAAAACTTAAAAGAGCCAGTATTAGCGAACACTCAATATGCAGGGTGGAATATAGAAACGATGTTTCAAGCGGATAATTATTTGTATTTAGGAAGTACTAACGGTATGTATATTTATAATTTAGTTAATCCGTCATTGCCAGAATTTGTTTCAGAATTTGCGCATTGGGAAGGTTGTGATCCTGTAGTTGTTGATGGGGATTATGCGTATTTAACATTAAGAGGAGGTAATGCTTGTGGACAATTAGAAAGTATCTTGGAGGTTATTGATATAAGAGATAAATCAAATCCGATTTTGAAAAAACGTTATGAGTTAGATAATCCTTATGGATTAGGTGTTAAAGGGAATACTTTATTTGTATGTGATGGTACATCTGGATTAAAACTATTTAATAAAGAGGATCCGTTAGATATTAGTTTAATAAAATCATTTAAAAATGTTAATTCTAAAGATGTAATTCCCTTAGAAAATACATTATTAATGATAGGTGATAACATTCTCTATCAATATGAATATGTTGCAAATGAAGTTAAACCAATTAGTTCTTACAAGCTATGATATTTTTAATTAAAGCATTGTTTGAATAGGAGTTTCTTATGTTAAAATGTGTTAGAAAGTTATGTATTAACTTTTGTAACGACAAAATAAATTAAAGGTTGCATTATTTTGAGTAACTTTTGTTTAGAAACATGCGTGCTTAACATTTAGTGCTGGTAATTTAATACAAATTACCAGCACTAAATGTTAAGTTTGTTTTTTTATAAAATATAAAGTACTTTTTATTACTTACTTGCTAATATGAACTAATAAGCTAATTGATTTTGCGAAAACTAACCATTTTTTTGTTTTTAATATGTGCTTATACTGATATGTTTTCTCAAAAAAATAATCAGGAAATTGAAGTTAAAATCGAAAATGACAAACTGGTTATGGTTGATAAATACTATACTAGTGGTTTGTTTTTAACTTATAGAAAAATTTTACGAAACAATTTTATATTTAAAAAAGAAGGTAATAATGTTTTGCAGTTAAATGTGGCTTTGGGCAATGAAACTTATACGCCAACAAATTTAGCATCGATTAATCCTATTGATTTTGATAGACCTTATGCGGGTTGGTTTTTTCTAAAAACAGAAATAGGCAAGATAAAAGGTGCTAATGCTTTGTTGTTAGCTTTAGAAATGGGAATTACTGGAGAGGAATCTTTAGCGGGGAAAATACAAACTAAAGCACATGAGATTTTTGGAAATGATAATCCAACTTGGGTTCAAGAAATTGAATTTAAATTTTTAGTAAACTTAAAAGCTAGATATATAATTAGTAAGCTTATTAGTAAACATCATGCTTTGCATTATGTGTTAGAGCCTTCATTAGGAACAAAAGATGTTTTTATAGAAAATGGATTAGGTTATTATTTTGGGAAATTTAATGATTTAAGAAATTCTTCAAGAATTGAAACTATTGATAAAACTCTTAAAAATGAGCTTTTTGGTTTTATTTATTTAGGTTATAAATATGTTGCTCATAATACTTTAATTCAAGGAAGTCTAGATTATAATGATGTGTTGTTTACTACTACAATGTCTCCACACCTTTTTAAACTTAAAATAGGAGGTGTGTTAAAAGCTAAACGTACAATCATTAAATTTATTTATAATTTTAATACTAAAGAGACTCCAACATCTACAAGTCATTCGTATGGTACATTGGTGTTTAGTCGTAATTTCTAATGAAAAATAGTGTTGTTTAATTATGTTTTAATTTTAATTAAAATGAACTTATATTTGAGGCTAAATTATTAATCAGAAAACACGTAGTAACGAATGAATACATTTCTTAACTTATTAGATAAAATAGAACGAGCAAAGCAATTAGATTTTGGAAATATATTTGATAGTGTTCTAGAGATGTATAAAAAGGTTTGGCTAAAAGGGTTTTTAGTTATTCTATTTGTTATGGTATCTGCTATTGGAATAGCTTTTTTGTTTGAGTTAATAGGACTTTCTTCTAAAGCAAATTATATGTTTAACGATGGTTTTAATTTAGACACCTATACCAGTTTTTATTACACGAACATATTGTATAGTATACCTCAAACTATTCTTATAAGTACTGTAAACTTAGCTTTTGTTGCTGCTTTTTATAGGATATGTAAAAGTGTGGATTTAGGAGAAAATGCGACCGATGATTACTTATATTTTTTTAAAAAAATATATTTTTCTAAAATATTAATGTTAGGCATTATTTATTCAGGAATAGCAGCAATTGCTCAACTTATGTTGTTTATTCCATATATTTATGTGTATATTCCATTAGCTTATTTTGCAATAATTTTTTCTAGTAACCCAGATTTAAGTGAAGTAGAAATAGTTAAAGCAAGTTTCAAATTAGGTAACAAAAAGTGGTTTATTACTTTCGGAACTATGTTTGTTGCTGGGCTTTTAGGAATGCTTGGTATAGTAGCCTGTGGGATAGGGCTTTTGTTTACCATATCAATAGTTTATTTACCTGTGTTTTTTATATATAAACAAGTTGTTGGTTTTAATAATAATAGTGAAATAGAGAAAATTGGAATTAGAGATAATTCAGATTATTAATTTGAAATTTTAATAGCTTAGACTGTTTTTTTAGTGTATTAAAAACAGTTCTTTTTATTTAAAAAATAAACAGATAATCTGGAAAATGCGGTAGATAAACTTTTTTTCATATACATTTGTAGACTTAAAAATTGAAGTATGGCGAAGAATTTAGTGATAGTAGAGTCCCCTGCAAAGGCAAAAACCATTGAAAAATTTCTAGGAAAAGATTTTAAAGTTGAATCTAGTTTCGGACATATTTCCGATTTACCTTCCAAAGAATTAGGGGTTGATGTTGAAGGTGATTTTAAACCAAAATATGAAGTTTCTAAAGATAAAAAAGCAGTAGTAAAAAAACTGAAGGATTTAGCTAAAAAAGCGGAAATGGTTTGGTTAGCAAGTGATGAGGATCGAGAAGGAGAAGCTATTGCATGGCACTTAGCAGAAGCACTAAAACTAGATAAAGATAGAACGAAGCGTATTGTTTTTCACGAAATCACTAAAGCTGCTATTAAAAAAGCTATAGAGAATCCAAGAGGTATCGATTATGATTTAGTAGATGCACAACAAGCACGTCGTGTATTAGATAGAATTGTAGGGTACGAGTTGTCACCAGTACTTTGGAGAAAAGTGAAAGGTGGTCTTTCTGCAGGAAGAGTACAATCTGTTTCCGTGCGTTTAATTGTAGAAAAAGAAAGAGATATTCAAGGGTTTAGTCCTGTGGGATCTTATAGGGTTGATGCAGAGTTTTCAAATGAAAAAGGACAAACATTTAAAGCAAAACTACCTAAGAATTTTTCAACTAAAGAAGAAGCACAAAAATTTTTAGAACAAAATGCTACGGCAGATTTTAAAGTTTCAGATTTACAAAAGAAACCAGCAAAAAAATCGCCAGCAGCACCATTTACAACATCTACACTACAACAAGAAGCATCAAGAAAGTTATATTTCTCAGTAAGCAAAACCATGACTATGGCGCAACGCCTTTATGAAGCAGGTTTGATTACTTATATGAGAACAGATAGTGTAAATTTATCTGATGAAGCTAGGCAAGGAGCACAGGCAGAAATAGAAAATGCTTATGGTTCACAATATAGTAAACCTAGAAACTATAAAGGGAAAGCCAAAGGAGCACAAGAAGCGCATGAGGCTATTCGTCCAACAGATTTTTCCAGACATTCAGTAGATATAGATAGAGATCAAGCACGCTTATATGATTTAATTTGGAAACGTGCCATATCATCGCAAATGAGTGAAGCAGAGTTGGAGCGTACCAATGTAAAAATAAAAGCGTCAACACATAACGAAACCTTTACGGCTAACGGAGAGGTTATAACTTTTGATGGATTTTTAAAAGTCTATTTAGAAGGAACTGATGATGAGGATGTAGAGCAAGAAGGTATGTTACCAGCAATGCGAACAAATGAGGCGTTACTTAATAATTATATTACAGCTACAGAGCGTTATACAAGACCACCGTCAAGATATACAGAAGCATCACTAGTTAAGAAATTAGAAGAGTTAGGAATTGGGCGCCCGTCAACATACGCACCAACGATTTCAACTATACAAAATAGAAATTATGTAGAAAAAGGAGCTGTTGATGGTGTAGAACGCAAATATGTACAGCTTAGATTAAAAGAAGGCGTAGTAAAAGATAAGACGTTAAGTGAAAAAGTAGGTTCAGATAAAGGAAAATTAGTTCCTACAGATATAGGAATGATTGTAACAGACTTTTTGGTAAATCATTTTGAAACTATTTTAGATTATAACTTCACAGCTAAAGTAGAAGCAGATTTTGATGAAATAGCAGAAGGGAATGAAGACTGGACCAAGGTGATGAAATCATTTTATAAAGATTTTCACCCAGTAGTTGAAGATGTGAAGGAAAATGCGGAAAGAGAATCTGGAGAGCGTATTTTAGGAACAGACCCTAAAACGGGAAAACAAGTAAGTGTGCGTTTAGGTAAGTTTGGACCAATGGTGCAAATAGGAACGGTTGATGATGAGGAGAAACCACAGTTTGCTAGTTTAAGTCCAGACCAACAGCTAAATACTATTACTTATGAAGAGGCCATAGATTTGTTTCAACTACCTAAAAATCTTGGAGTATATGAAGAAGAAGAAGTTGTAGTAAATAATGGACGTTTTGGGCCTTATGTAAAGTTTGGTGCAGCGTATGTTTCACTTCCAAAAGGAGTCGATCCATTAAGTGTAGAACTGGACGATGCTATTGTTTTAATTAAAGAAAAGCAAAAAGCAGATGCTCCTATATATATGTATAAAGATTTACCAGTACAAAAAGGTAAAGGGCGTTTTGGACCATTTATAAAATGGAACAATATGTTTATAAATGTAAATAAAAAATACGATTGGGATAACCTATCAGATCAAGATGTTATTGAATTAATTGAAACTAAAATTCAAAAAGAGATAGATAAGGTTATTCATAATTGGGAAGAAGAAGGAATTCGTGTTGAAAAAGCACGTTGGGGTAGACATAATGTTTTAAAAGGTAAAGTAAAAGTTGAATTACCTAAAACTGTAGATGTTTCAGAAATGACTTTGGAAGAAGCTAAAGGAATTATAGAGGCTAATACGCCAAAGAAAAAGGCTGTTAAGAAAAAAGCCCCAGCTAAGAAAAAGGCTCCTGCTAAAAAAACAGCAGCAAAAAAGAAATAGTATAAATGGTAGTTCTGTAATTGAATGTAGAGCTACAAAGTGAGTTTTTGCTTAAATAATAAAATAACAATACGAATTACTTTATGGATCTTAATTTCCTTTCTCCTGTTTCAGATTTAGTGATGGCGCATAATGAGTTACTTTCGCCTCAAGCATTAGGAAGAAAGATTAAAATTCATTCTATACAAAATGGTGTTCCAGATTTAGAAAATGTTACTATTGCTATTTTTGGTGTTTTAGAAAATAGGAATGATGTTGATTATATAGGAGAAGAGTTTGGTTTAGATGAAATACGTAAATCTTTTTACGGTCTTTTTCCAGGAATATGGAATACTACCATAGCAGATTTAGGGGATATCAATAAAGGAGAAAGAGTTGAGGATACTTATTTTGCTTTAAAGGAAACAGTTCGTATTCTAATTAAAAAGAATATCATCCCTGTAATATTGGGAGGAACTCAGGATCTTACATATGCTAATTATAGAGCTTATGATGATTTAATTCCTATGGTGAATATAGTAAATATAGATGCTAAGTTTGATTTAGGAGATTCTACAAAACCAATTAAGAATAATAGTTTTGTTGGAAAAATAATTATAGAAGAACCATATAATCTTTTTAATTATGCAACTATAGGGTATCAAACCTATTTTAATTCGCAAGAAGAAAAAGATTTAATGGATGGACTTTATTTTGAATCTTATAGGTTAGGGCATGTCTCTAACGATATATCAATAGTGGAGCCAGCATTAAGAGATGCTAATATTGTTAGTGTAGATTTAACTTCTGTAAAAGGAGCTGAAGTTAGTTTAAGACAGAAGTACTCTCCAAATGGTTTGGATGGAAAAGAAATTTGTGCTATTGCGCGTTATGCAGGTATTAGTAACAAAGTAAGTTCTTTTGGTATTTATGAATATAAGTCATCAAAAGATGATGAAATTACTTCTATGTTAATTTCTCAAATACTATGGTATTTTATAGAAGGAGTCAATTTTAGAATTAAAGACGATGATTTTTCTGATGAAAGAAGCTATCAAAAGTTTATAACATTAGTTGAGTCTCAGGAATTGGTGTTTTATAAGAGTACTAAAACTGGGCGATGGTGGATTGAAATACCTTTTTTAGCAGAAGTCAATAATAAATTGAAAAGACATACGTTATTACCTTGCATGCATCAAGATTATTTAGACGCTTGTAATAATAAGGTACCGGATAGATGGTACAAAGCGTTCCAAAAGAATTCAGTTTAGTGTTAATGAATAGTTAAAAATGTCAATTTCATCGGTGAAGCGCTATTTTTTAACGATGAAATGTAATTTTTTTCACAAAAAAGTTGTTTATTAAAAAATATATAAATATGTTTACGCTCTCAAAAATGAAGCTAAATAATTAACCTCGAGTTTTCTATGTATATGAAGAAGTTTATGTTATTAACCGCAGTATTAGCAATACTAGCCAGTTGTGGCTCTAAAGATAGAGGTGAGCTGGTTGGCGTTAAAGGAAAAAAATGGCATCCAGAAAAGCCTTATGGTATGGAGCTAATTCCTGGTGGTGCATTTATTATGGGTAAAGCAGATGATGATCTAGCTGGTGTCCATGATGCCCCCGCAAAAACAGTTACAGTTAGAGCCTTTTATATGGACGCAACAGAAATAACAAATAGCGAGTATCGCCAATTTGTTAATTGGGTTAGAGATTCAATACTTAGAACTAAGCTTGCTATTTTAGCAGACGAAGTTGGTAAAGTTCCAGAAGATGGAGGTATTGGAGAGTATGCATTTAAAGATGCAGATACAGCAAATATGTCTGTTTACGAAAAGTATATGTTTGAAAATTATACTGGTCTAGGAGAAACAGGATATGAAGGACGAAAATTAAATAAAGATGTTGATTTAGTTTATGATACAGCAGAATATCCAGATGAATATTATACTGAAGTTATGGATACGATGTATTTGCCTTTAGAAGAATCATATAATGGTAAACGTACATGGGATGTAAAAAAGTTTAAGTTTCAGTATAACTATATGGATATACAAGAAGCAGCAAGAAACAGAGGTGTAAAACGTAAAGACGTTATTATTAAAGAAGAAGTAGAAATTTATCCAGACACTACAGTGTGGATAAGAGATTTCTCATACTCTTATAATGAACCAATGCATAATGATTATTTTTGGCACGATGCTTATGGAGATTACCCTGTTGTTGGAGTAACTTGGAAACAAGCCAAAGCATTTTGTGAGTGGAGAACAATAAATAAAAACACTTATCAGAAGTCTAAAAGAGGTTCTGCAATGGTTAATACATTCAGATTACCATCTGAAGCAGAATGGGAATATGCCGCTAGAGGAGGTCTTCAAGCAGCAACTTACCCATGGGGTGGACCTTATACAAAAAGTGATAGAGGATGCTTTATGGCTAACTTCAAACCTGTAAGAGGTGATTATGCTGCAGATCAAGCATTATATACTGTTGAAGCTAAATCTTATGATCCTAATGATTATAATTTATACAATATGGCAGGTAATGTTAGTGAATGGGTAAATGCATCTTATGACCCTTCATCATATCAATATACATCTACAATTAATCCAAATGTTAACGATGAAGAGAATACACGTAAAATTGTAAGAGGTGGTTCTTGGAAAGATGTAGCATACTTTTTACAAGTAAGTTCAAGAGATTATGAATATGCAGATTCAGCAAGAAGTTATATTGGTTTCAGAACCGTTCAAGATTACATGGGGACACAAGTTACAAAAAACGGGGGAGATAAATAAAATTTTAAAATCAAATCAATAATAAATAACCTTAATTAACCTACTTAAGTATTTATACTTAAATTAAAAACCAAAAACTATGGCACAGTCAAAAGCAAGTAAAAGATTCATGAATATGGCCTACGGCTTAGGAGCAGCAATTGTAATTGTTGGAGCTTTATTTAAAATTATTCACTTTGAAATAGGACCTTTAACAGGTAACGTAATGTTAACTATTGGTCTAGTAACAGAAGCAATCATTTTTGCATTATCAGCATTCGAACCAGTTGATAATGAATTAGATTGGTCTTTAGTTTATCCAGAATTAGCAGGAGGACAAGCTAACTCTAAAGAAGAAAAACAAGATGCTCAAGGATTATTATCTAAAAAATTAGATGATTTATTAAAAGAAGCTAAAATAGATGGAGAGTTAATTTCTAGCTTAGGAGAAAGTATTAAAAACTTTGAAGGTGCTGCTAAAAATATGTCACCAACTGTAAACTCTATAGAAGCAACTAAAAAATATGGTGAAGAATTATCATTAGCTGCAGCTCAAATGGAATCTTTAAATGGATTATATAAAGTACAGTTAGAAAGTGTAAACAAACAAGCTACTATAAATCAGGAGTCTGTAGAAAATGCTGCAAAATTAAAAGAGCAAATGCAATCTTTAGCGTCTAACTTATCATCATTAAATGGTGTATATGGAGGTATGTTATCTGCAATGAACAAGAACTAATTAGGGGTTAATCCTAAATACACTATCAATTAACCAAAAACCCTAATTAACTATGGCAGGAGGAAATTTATCACCTAGACAGAAAATGATTAATCTGATGTATTTGATATTTATAGCAATGTTAGCTTTAAATATGTCAAAAGAAGTACTTTCAGCATTCGGATTAATGAACCAAAAGCTTACAGAATCTAATGAAGCAGCAACTGTTCGTAATGAAAGTTTCGTAGCTGGTTTAGACCAAAAAGCAACGGATCAACCAGAGAAGTATGAACCTCTAAAAGATAAAGCACATCAATTGGATAAATTAGCTTCTGATTTTAATACTTATCTTGAAGATTTAAAAGGTAAAATGACTTCAACTGTTGATGATCCCACAGATTATGAAATTATGGATAAAGGAGATTACCTTGACCAAAATTTCTTTAAAGGAGACAAACTAAAACCAGCAGGAGAAGAATTTTTAAGTAAAGTAAATTCTTTTAGAGAAGGTGTTGTTACGTTATTACAAGACCAAAAAGGTATGGAAGACATCGTAAAAGATGTTAAAGAGAAATTTAGTACAGAAGAAGAAACTAATAGAGATGGAATAAAAATTGATTGGTTAGATTATAACTATAAAGGATTTCCATTAGTAGCTTCTTTAACTAAAATGACCCAACTTCAAGCTGATATTAAAACTACAGAATCTGAAGTGTTGTCTAATATGTTACAAGGAACACTTTCAAGTGAGGTTTCTATGACTAATTATACAACTTTAATGGAAACAACTAAATCTGCTTATTTTAATGGAGAGAAGTTTGATGGACAGATCGTTTTAGGTCGTAAAGATGCTTCTACAAAACCTAAAAGAGTAGAATTACAATTAGATGGTAGAGATCTTAAAGAAGATCAATATACTATAGAAGATGGTAAAGTAAAATTAAACATAGGTACAGGAAGACCAGGTGAACATAAAATAACTGGTAATTTAATTTTTGGTGAAGATGGTGAAGAAATTGAAGTAGCAGTAAACTCATCATTTGCAACCGTATCTAAACCAAATGCTGCAACTATTTCTGCAGATAAAATGAATGTTGTTTATCGTGGTGTTAAAAACCCAATGACTATATCATTTGCTGGTGTGCCAGATAACAAAGTTTCTGCTAGTGCTCAAGGTTTATCAAGAAAGTCTGGTAGCAAATACATTATGGATGCTACAAGAATAAAAGGTAGAGAAGTAACTATAAATGTTTCTGGAACTTTACCTGATGGACAAAAAGTTAGTGATAGAGCTAAGTTTAGAATTAAAGATTTACCAAAACCAACAGGTACTTTAAGAGGTGAAGACGGTGCATTAAAAATGCAACGTACAAGTCTTCAAATATCTACTATAGGTGCTAAATTTGATGATTTTGATTTTGAATTACCATTAAGAGTGACGTCATTTAAATTTAAAGTTCCTGGTCAGCCTACAATAAGTGTTAAAGGAAATAAGTTAGATAGCAGAGCTAAAGGTGCATTACGAAAAGCTAAGCGTGGATCTGGTGTTCAAATATTTGATATTGTAGCGAGAGCTACTGGAGTTAGTGTAAAGCTTAAAAAAGTATCTCCAGTTTTTGTTGAGATAACAAATTAAAATAACATTAGGTAAAGAAGGAGTTCTAATAAATAATACATACCTAATAAGATAAAATTAAGAATGAAACATCCATATGGCTTTGAAGCTAAGATTAGTTAAAAAAATATGGATGTTACATTGAAAATTGAACATTGAGAAAGAAACAATAAAAATAAGAACATGAATTTAAGAAGTTTTTTATTAACAGTAACTACTGTTTTTGCAGTATCAAGTATATATGCTCAAGCAAATATATTGAATGCCAAAAGTCCAGAAGAAATTGGAGTAAGAACAGAAGAACAAAAAGCTGTAGATAACGACAAACCTTTGGAATATGGTTATGTTGATGATAGAGATATTTTGTTTTCTAAAATGACATGGGAAAAAATTGTTCTTGATGAACGTTCGAATTTTCCGTTATACTACCCTACAGATACTAATAACATTGGTAATGATAGAAGATCATTATATGATGTACTTATGAAAAGTATTAAAAAAGGAAAGATAGAAAATATATATGACGATTCTTATTTTACAACAAAAAGAACTTTAAAAGATATTGAAGCGGCTTTAGTTAGGATTGATACCACAGAATTTGGTATTGAGCAATGGAATGCTGGAGAACCAATATCTCCAGAATATATTAATAGAAGAGATATTACAGCAGCAGATATTAAAGAATATCATATAAAAGGACTTTGGTATTTCGATAAGCGTCAAGCTGAAATGAAATATAGGTTGTTAGGTATTGCTCCTGTTGCTCCAGATGTTAACTTTATTGATGATGCAGAGCCAGATTTAGTACCTTTGTTTTGGATATTTTTTCCAGATGCAAGAACAGTTTTGCACGAAGCTAAATCGTTCAATAATGAAAATAGTTCTATTCCTTTTTCTTTTGATCATGTTTTAAATTCAAGACGTTTTCATGGATATATCTATAAAGAAGAGAATGTGCATGGAGATAGAGAAATTAAGGAATATGTTTCAGAAAATGCTTTAATGCAATTATTGGAATCTGAAAGGATTAAAGATAAAATTAGAGATTTCGAACTTGATATGTGGACATATTAAGTTAAATCAAATAATAAGTTTAAAAAGAGATTGTTTTCAAGAAAGACAATCTCTTTTTTTTTAATAAAAATTCATTTTCTCAGTATCTTCGTGCCAATATGAAAGTAGATTATATAGTTGTAGGGATTGGTATAGGAGGAATTAGTTTTTGTGAGCAATTAAAGGCTAATAATAAAACATTTGTGGTATTTGACGATAAGTCTCAGAAATCATCAACAGTAGCAGGTGGATTATATAACCCAGTAGTTTTAAAACGCTTTACATCTGTATGGAAAAGTAAAGAGCAGTTAGAGATAGCCTTGCCTCTATATAAAAAGCTAGAAAAGGCTCTTAATGTTAAATTGGACTATAAAATTCCAGTATATAGAAAGTTTGCTTCACTAGAAGAACAAAATGATTGGTTTATGGCATCAGATAAATCGTTACTTTCAGATTACCTTTCAACAGATATTATTAAGAATAATAATAATGCTATTGATGCTTCTTTTGGATTCGGTAAGGTTATGCATACAGGAAGAATAGATGTGAAAACCATGATTGATGCTTACAAAGCAGATTTACTTGAAAAAGAGTTATTATTTGAAGAACCTTTTGATTACGATAAATTAAAAACTGAAGCTAAGAGTATTCATTATAAAAATATAATTAGTACAAATATAATTTTTGCTGAAGGTTACGGAATTAAGGATAACCCTTATTTTAATTACTTACCTCTAATACCAGCAAAAGGAGAATTAGTAACTATACATGCACCAGACTTAAAGATTTACTATGTCCTAAAAGCAGGTGTTTTTTTAATTCCTTTGGATAATGACTTATATATCGTTGGAGCTACTTATGAATGGAAAGATTTAAGTAATAAAATTACAGTAAAAGCAAAAGATGAGCTTTTAAAGAAACTAGAAAAGTTTATTAAAAGCCCTTTTAAAGTCGTTAATCAAGTAGCAGGAGTTAGACCCACGGTTAAAGACAGAAGACCTTTGGTAGGTCAGCATAGTACGTGTAAAAATATGTATGTGCTTAATGGTTTAGGTACTCGGGGTGTCATGATAGGACCTTATGTCGCAAATCAATTATTTAATTTTATTGAAAACAACATGCCTTTAGATAAAGAAATTGATATTATTCGTTTTAAATTTTAAAAGTTTCTAATCTTTAATTTGTGTTAAGAGTTGTAGAAAAAAATAGATCAACGAAATTGATACGCAAAGTACTCGTTGTAAATTAAAAAGATAAATTATTTTTTAGCAAGTGATTTGTCATAACTCATAAAAAAATTAATCCAAATATTTCTTGAAAGCCTTAAAATAATTGGCATAAAAACAATTAATGTCAATATTATTGATATAAAAATCACATGTATGCTTGCATTAAAAATAAAAAAAGAAATAAAAAAAGCAGTAGTAGCAAAGGCAATCCCAACTGGGTAACTTACATACATAGAGCCGTAAAAAAAAGAAGGCTCTATTTTGTATTTCGTATTACAATTGCTGCAATTTTCATGCATGCTTAAAGCTTTTGAGAGTATGTAAGGGTTTTTATTTTTAAACATAGATTCCTCATGACATTTTGGGCAAGAGCCAGTTAAAATACTATATAATTTTGTTCCTTTTTTAAACATATAATTTAATGTATTTTTGCAAGCGCATTGAGAAAAGTTATTTAGACCTAGAAGTCTAGACGTCTTTTTTAATTGCTATTCCGTATTTGTACTGAATTGGTTTCAGTAAAGTCGAAAATCTAAAACAAAAATAAGCGTTTAATAATAAACACTCAGTAATATAAGTTACATTTCTATGATGAACATTCACAATTTATCGATTTCATTTCAAGGAGAATATCTGTTTGAAGACATTACTTTTAAATTAGGAAATGGAGATAGAGTAGGGCTTATTGGCAAAAACGGAGCAGGTAAATCTACTATGCTTAAAATTTTATCTAAAGAAATGGAACCAGATACGGGGCAAATTGCAGCAGATAAAGAACTTAAAATTGGTTTTTTAAAGCAAGATATTGATTTTGTTTTGGGTAGAACTGTACTTGAAGAAGCTTATGAAGCCTTTACAGAAATTAAGGAGCTAGAAGTGAAAATGGAAGCTATTAATATGCAGTTAGCAGAACGTACCGATTATGAAAGCGAGGGCTATAACCAATTAATGATTGACATTAATGAGCATCAACACCAATACGAAATTTTAGGAGGTTACAATTATCAAGGTAATACTGAAAAAATTCTTCAAGGATTAGGGTTTAAACGCCCAGATTTTAATAAGTTAACAGATACCTTTTCAGGAGGTTGGCGTATGCGAATTGAATTAGCTAAATTATTACTTCAAAACAATGATATACTATTATTGGATGAGCCAACAAATCACTTGGATATTGAATCTATTATTTGGTTAGAGGATTTTTTAAAGAGGTATGCAGGGGCAGTAGCAATAGTATCTCATGATAAAATGTTTTTGGATAATGTAACAAATAGAACCATTGAAATTTCTTTAGGAAGAATTTATGATTATCCTAAGCCTTATTCTAAATATTTGGTTTTACGTGAAGAATTAAGAACTCAACAATTAGCCTCGCAAAAAAATCAACAAAAGCAAATAGAACAAACTGAAAAGTTAATAGAAAAATTTCGTGCCAAAGCTTCTAAAGCAACTATGGCACAATCATTAATTAAAAAGCTAGATAAGATAGATAGAATAGAGGTTGATGAAGATGATAATAGTGTAATGACCCTTAATTTTCCTGTATCAATAACACCAGGAAAAGTAGTTGTAGAAACAGATAAAATTTCAAAAAACTATGGAGATAATCAGGTTTTAAAGCAAATAGACTTACTTATTGAAAGAGAAAGTAAAACAGCATTTGTTGGGCAAAATGGTCAAGGTAAATCTACATTAGCAAAAATTATAGTTGGAGATATAAAATATGATGGAGGATTGAAATTAGGGCATAATGTTCAAATAGGATATTTTGCTCAAAATCAAGCAGAGTATTTAGATGGAAATAAAACCGTATATAATACCATGGTAGATGCAGCTAATGAAACCAATAGAAGTAAAGTTCGTGATATTTTAGGATCTTTTTTGTTTAGAGGGGATGAAGCCGATAAATATGTAAGAGTACTATCTGGAGGAGAACGTAATCGTTTAGCATTAGCTAAATTAATGCTACAGCCATTTAACGTATTAATAATGGATGAGCCTACTAATCACTTAGATATAAAATCTAAGAATGTATTAAAAGAGGCTTTAAAACGATTTGAAGGGACTTTAATATTAGTATCGCATGATAGAGATTTTTTACAAGGATTAACAAATAAAGTATATGAGTTTAAAGACCATAAATTAAAAGAGTATCTAGGTGATATTGATTATTATTTAGAGCAGAGAAAGGTTGAAAGTTTACGTGAGGTTGAAAAAAGAACAGTTATAAAAGAAACCCCGAAAGAAAAGAAGCAACAATCTTATGAAGATCAAAAAAAAATAAAGTCTTTAAATAATAAGTTAAGTAATGTTGAAGCAAAAATTAACCAATTAGAGCGCGATATTAAGGCTATAGACTTGGAGCTTGAAGTTAATTATGAAGAAGTAACCTCGAAACCCGATTTTTTTGATAATTATCAAAAAAAGAAGATAGATTTACAGGGGTATATGGAAAAATGGGAAGTCATTCAACTAGAAATAGAAAAATTTTAACAGCTTTAAATGTTAAAATTTAATGTATTTTATCGATTAAAATAGTTTTTAATCCGATTATAGTCTATTTTTGATAACGAATCAACCGCCCTCCATCTAACCAAAAAAATGAAGACTTTAAAACTACTAATAATTTGCTTTTTTGTAACATCTTATTCATTTGCTAACATTTCTTTAGAAGAAAAGAGTGCTTTAATAGCATTGCATAATGCAACTAATGGAGATAAATGGAATTCTACTTGGGATTTTAATACACCTATAGATACTTGGCATGGTGTTACGGTAGAAAATGATAGAATAGTTGAAATTAACCTTCAGTTTAATAACCTTAATGGTCAATTACCTAAAGAAATAGGTAATTTAATTCATTTAAGGAAAATTAATTTAGGTTTCAATAAACTATCAGGAAAAATTCCTCCATCTCTAAAGAATTTAAAAGAATTAATATCTTTAGAATTGTTTATAAATGCTTTTAACGGACACATACCTTCTGAACTAGGCGAATTAAAAAATTTGAAATACATAAGAATTAATAATAACAATAGACTTATTAAGAATACAAGAGAATCGTTAATAAGATTAGCAGATTTAAGAGAACTTTTATTAAAAAGTAATTTTTTAATAAGAAAGACTCCAAATGAAGTTTGTTAAATTAAAAATCTACATTTTATAACATTTAAAAAGTTTATATAATTGCCAATAATTACGTAAGCTTTGTAAAAACCTAAAAATGATACTTTAATTTACATATTATAATAAAATAAAAGTAACAAAGAGATATTGAAAATGATAATTATATAAATTTTCATTAAAACGGAAAACAGCTATCAGTTATTAACTGGTAGCTGTTTTCCGTTTTAATAGTATTTTATGCTAGAACATTATTTTACTTGTCCTTATTGTTGGGAAATATATCTATGCTGTTAGATAATTCGATTAATGAACAGTCTTATATAGAAGATTGTGAGTTTTGTTGTAATTCTATTCAAATTTCTTTACATTTTTTTGATTCCGAATTACTAGGTTTTCAAGTAGATAGCATCGAATAGACATTTTTTTTAATTTTATGCTTGTAGAAACCTAAAAAGGGTTGTATATTTGCATTCGGAAATGATTTGGTCGGCATTATGAACCGAAAGTTAAAAGCTAAGTAAATTATTTTTAAATTATATCGCGGGATAGAGCAGTAGGTAGCTCGTCGGGCTCATAACCCGAAGGTCACTGGTTCGAGTCCAGTTCCCGCTACTAGCAAAATCAAGCCTTTCAATTTCTTGAAAGGCTTTTTTATTTCACATAGTACAGAATAAGTACAGAATTTAGCTATTTATCTTCTTCATAATAGTATTTGACTTAATTTGATTTTATTTAGTATGTGAAATAAAATTCAAACTATATTTTTCTGTGAAAATTGAAGAATAGAGAATTAATATTAAAAATACCTTGCAATTTTTCTCATTGGCTTCTATACTTTTTTAACTTTAGTCAAAAATTTAATTCTTTTCATTTGCAATTTCTACAAGACTTATTAAATAACAAAGAGCCAGATAATTGGTGGAAGGAATATAGAGATTTTTGTAAGGACATTAGTAAAGTTGATAGAAGCCTATTTATTGAAGCATTACCAGCTTTATTGAAAAAGCTAGAAAACAACTATGCACATAGAGACCTTAGAGTAGCGCTAGAAATTCAATCAAAAGAGGATAGTTCCTTTGGCAAAGAAATTTATGCAAATATATTGGAGGTTCAGAATCCGTATTTATATGATTCTCTAACAGATATTATCTGTGGTTTGTATAAATCGGACCAAAAGTTTACAATAACTATAATCAAAAGCTTAATTAGCGATGTTGAGTTAAGTCTAAGCAGAATTGGCATACAATCTATAGCCAAGATAGATTTGTTAGATAAAGGAACGCCAAAAGCCTTTATCGGCTGGATTAATAAACGATTAAATGATATTGCGAATAATGAAACACTAGCCGAGTTATGGCCATCAATTTTCTTTACAGTAAGAATTAAAAGAAATGTACTGAAAAATGCTGAAGCTATTATTGATAAACTGTCAAGTATAAAAACTATCAGCATTCAATTAGAACTAATTTACTTTTTAGATCACAATCTAGATTTAGAAAAGGAAATGAAACTATTTGAAAAATATCTTCCGTTACTACTTCATATTGACCTTGAACATGCAGGAGCGTATAATCAATTGGCTTATCGATTGGAAAATGTGGCTAAAACCAATTTAGATTTGGTAGTTGGTTTTATTACAGATTGGGTAGGGATAAGTCCAAAAAATGCTAGAAAAATAGAATATTTCAGCCAATTGCTGAATACACTTTGCGATGATTTTTATTCAGATTTCCAAAAGCTATATACAAATTGGTTAAATAAAGACAATCCAAATTTTCATATTGCCATTTTTGAAATGAATAGTGCTAGATATATGAGAGATTTATCAGGATTGACGGTTTCAGAAGTTCTAATAAAGGACTTTTCAGATTACGATATTGAATATATCACGTACAAAATACTTGCCTATGTTTATGATAAAGACACCTCTTTATCTTTGATATATTCCATACTCGAACAAAAAGTAGACAATAAAGAGGTTGTAATTTTCTTAGCTGATTTATTTATTAACCACTTAATTTTTAATTATTATTCAACTATTGAGTTTTTAAATTTAAAAAAGAAGACTGCCAATAGAAAACTTAAAAAAATAATAAAAGATATTGTTGATGAAGGGGAAGATAAATACAAGGCGTACTCAGATCTAGAAAACCTAAAAGAATTTGCGCCTTCAGAGAGAAGAATGATATATTATAATAAAATACAGAATAGAAAATTTAATAAATCCTATAAAGATAGTGAGTCAGAAAGTTCATCATTTTTAAGTATGATTACGAATATCAATTACAGAACGGGAAAGTCTACATTTTCAAAATACCAAGGCAAATACACCGAAAAGATGACACCAGCACTTATTTCGCATAGTGGCGAAATGCCAAGAGGAGAATTTATAGACCCCATAGGTCAAGCTACAGAACGGTTACTATGGCAAAATTTTAAAAGAAGACAATGAGATTTTTACTGAGTGAATATATTAATCTTTTAAAAGAGGATAAAGAGCTTGATGCATTGTTGACTGATTTGCTAGTTGGAATGAAATTCACAACTATATCAAAGCCAATGAAAGGTCGTCAATTTGGTGTAGATATTTCAGCTGTAGGTATAGATCCAGAAGATGGTATTAAGAAGGTGTTTTTGTTCGCTGTAAAACAAGGTAATCTAACAAGAACCACATGGGATGGAGATGTCAACGCCATACGCTCAACTCTAAACCAAATTAAAGACACGTTTATTCCAACATCACTTACAAATCGTTTAAAAAAACTTCCTAAAAAAATAATAGTTTGTACTAATGGTGTTATAAATCAAAATGTTTTAGTTGATTGGACACAATATATCGACCAGAATACTACAGATGCTGTTGAATATGATTTTTGGGGTACAGGGGAAATAACTGCAATGCTTGACGACTATCTTGTTAGTGAAAAACTATTTCCACAAGAATATCAATCATTATTAAGAAAGTCTTTGGCATTTTTAGATTTACCTGATTATGATTTATCACATTTCTATACGCTGATTCAAAAAATTTTAGACAAACAACCCAAACAAAAAAGACAAATATTAAAAAAGTTAAGACTGGTACGATTATGCCTTAACATTATATATAAATGGTCTCAAGACAATAATAATTTGAAACCTTCAATTTATGCAAGTGAACGATGTTTGTTACTAAGCTGGCACTTTATGCAAGAAGGTAATCATTTGAAGAAAAATTTTGTAAGACAGGAATTTTACAAAACCCATTCTTTAAAAAGAAATATAGGTGTCTATTATTTTAACAAAGTTGCTAAACATTACAAAACAGAGCACAGTATATATAAATACAGCAGAAATAGTCTAGAGTACAGTCTTAATGTTTGGGAAGAAATAGGAATTATAGCAATAATAGGGTTAACGGAAATACAAGAGTTTAGAATCCATTATAGAGAAGGTAATGAAGAGGATGCTCAAACATATTACCAAAGTGCTCTTTCAATTAGCAATGGATTATGTTTGTTTATAAAAAACAATCCACCTTCAAAATATCCAGAATACGATGTGCATAGTATTGAAATAGCTTTAGCACTTAACTTAATGAATTTTACAAGAAACTTTAACCCAGCCAAAAAATGGATTTCTGAAATGACTTTAGGTTTTAATAACAGATATAAAATAAATAAGTTTTTCCCATTGTTTAGAAAAAGTTATGATAAGCTGGTGGATATTCATAATGGAGATGAAGAATGTGAAATTCAGTCTTCAATGATAGTTCTTATATTGGCAGAATACACTTTAGTTTTAAAGGATGAAGACCTATATCAGTTTGTTCGCAAGATCCCTACTGAACTTTTTCCAGATTTGAACTTACAAATATGGTTTCCACTTGAAGAAATGGAAAATAAAATATGTGTTCAGGATTATAGTCGTGGCGAAGGAACACTAAAACATTCTGTAACACTATACGAGAATGTAGAAGAGTACAAAAAAGAAATGGTATCAGAAATGGAACTCTTCGGACCAGAAAAGGACTTTAAAATTTTTAAACATAGTTTCGATATTGTTGCTCACGTTGCAAGTAGGCACTACAAAAGCCAACCTTTTCCTTTAACGTGGCGAGTTTTAATGAAACAAGAAGTCTCAACAAAAGAATAGAATAATGTCAAATCCAATAAAGCAACATTATATACCACGTTCATATTTAAAGAACTTTTCAGTTGAAGGAAGAAAAAGAAATTATTTTGTCGATGTTTATAAAATGGACAATGGTATGCTTTTAGAGCAAATAAGCACAAAAGATATTTGTTTTGAAAAAAACATTTATACAATTCCTGCTGAATCAGATGAAGTAAAATACGCCTTAGAAAAACATTATGCTGAAAATGTTGATAGCGAGTTTCCAAAAATATATAAATTACTTGTTGATGAAAAGGTATTGACAGTTAGTCAAGAGCAAAAAATTCAAATACTATATGTATGTCTATCATTATATTTTCGTACACCAAGAATTTTAAATCTTCAAAAAGGTATGAATAAACAAATCTTTGATAGGGCAGCTCATACAGCAAATGAACATGGTTTGATAAAAATGAATTTATTTGGAGAGAAAATGGAATTTCATATTGATGAAATAGAGGAGGTTAAAAAACAGTACGATGAACGTTCAAGAACTGCCTTTTTAGTTAACCATCTTGAACAATGGGGAAACTTTGTTAAATACAAATACGATTGTACAATAAATGTAATTAAAATAGAAGATTCAAATGCGCCAATAATTACTTGCGATAATCCAGTTTCAATTAGGTATTTTGAAACTAATAAATTTCAAGGTTTATATGATCCCAAAGCAGTTATTACTTTACCCTTGGATCGTTCACATTATTTAGAGATTCATCCTAATGATTACGCAGATGGACAAACGAGAATTAATAGACTTACTCAAGACAGAGACTATGTATTTACAACAAATGGAGTTACACAACAGAATGCTGAAAACTTATTAGTAGCATACAAAGGAGATATTGATAAACATTTTGATATTCAAAACCATTATGAAAACCCAGAAAATGGAGAAGAGTTTTTGAAAAAAGCTAAATACAGGGCAGAGCAAGCCCTCGTTTTATTTGATGTTTTAAAGAAAAAAGGGTTTGTTTCAAAAGAGTTTATAGGTAAACTTAAAGAACTTTTAGAACATCCATATTGTAAAGACGATATCCAAATGTTGAAGTACAAAAAGGTGCTATCAAAAATGGGTAAGTGGTAAATTGGTTATTTGTTTTTTGCAGTTTTATATCTAAACTTCTGTTAAACAAAATTTAGGAGTTGTTAAAATTTTATACCTTTGTACTCAATATGAAACAAGTATTCCATAAAGCAATGTCTTTGGCAATGGCTTTTGTAGTGTTACTCTCTACAATGTCATTTACGCTCAGTATGCATTATTGTGGAGATACTTTGGTAGAAACTGCTATGTTCCATAAAGCTGAAGGATGCGGAATGGAAATGGATAATTCTTCAACTGAAGGTTGTTCTATTACAAAAAAGAATTGTTGTAATGATGAACAATTGGTAGTTGATGGTCAAGACGAACTACAATTACAAGTTGACAAAATTTCTTTTGAACAACAAGTATTCATCGCTTCATTTGTTTATACTTATATTAACCTTTTTGAAGGTTTAGATAACAATGTATCTTCTTTTGAAGAATACAAACCGCCACTCGTCATAAGGCAACTCTACAAAATTGACGAGACGTATTTAATTTGATTTTTAAACAATAGACTGATTTATCCTATGACTTTATGTCATAAGGATAATTTGCTGTATTCGGTGTTTTTCTAACGCCAATGTCTAACTGTTTAATAATCAAAGCCAATGCTAAATAAAAGCATCAAATTTTTAATAGAAAATAAACTCGTAGCAGTTCTGTTACTCGTCCTTTTTGTAGGATGGGGAACTGTAAACGCACCTTTTAATTGGGATACAGGATTTTTGCCAAGCAACCCTGTAGCGGTTGACGCCATTCCAGATATTGGAGAAAACCAACAAATTGTATTCACAAAGTGGGATGGTCGTTCGCCACAAGATATAGAAGACCAAATCACTTATCCATTAACGACTTCTTTACTCGGTATTCCAGGAGTAAAAACCATTCGTAGTTCTTCTATGTTTGGGTTTTCAAGTATCTATATCATTTTTGAAGAAGATATAGAATTCTATTGGAGTCGCAGTCGTATTCTAGAAAAACTCAATTCATTACCAAGTGGATTATTACCAGAAGGTGTTAATCCTGCATTGGGACCAGATGCCACAGGTTTGGGACAAATATTTTGGTACACTCTTGAAGGTAGAGATGAAAATGGAAATGTTACTGGTGGTTGGGATTTACACGAACTGCGTAGCATTCAAGATTACTATGTGAAATATGCTTTATCTACTGCAAGCGGTGTTTCTGAAGTCGCTTCCATTGGTGGTTATGTACAGGAGTATCAGGTGGATGTCAATCCAGAGCTGATGCGTCAATATAACATTAGTTTAAACCAGATTGTAAAAGCGGTTAAAAGTAGTAATCAAGATATTGGTGCGCAGACTATAGAAATTAATCAAGCTGAATATTTAGTACGTGGTTTGGGTTATGTGAAATCTGTTGAAGATATTGAAAATGCTGTAGTTACTTCAGAGGATTTTACTTCAATTAAGATTAAAGACATTGGTAAAGTATCATTAGGTCCAGCAACACGAAGAGGTTTATTGGATAAAGAAGGTGCGGAAGTCGTTGGTGGTGTTGTAGTGGCACGATATGGTGCAAATCCAATGGAAGTCATTAATAATGTAAAGGCGCAAATTGAGGAGCTGAAAGGCGGATTACCTTCAAAGGTATTGGCAGATGGACGAACATCTCAATTAACAGTTGTTCCTTTCTATGATCGTACCGAGCTTATTGAAGAAACATTAGACACGCTTAATGAAGCGTTGACACTAGAAATATTAATTACCATTTTGGTTATTATTGTTATGGTTTTCAATTTAAGAGCTTCTATTTTAATTTCTGGATTGTTGCCTGTCGCCGTATTAATGGTATTTGTTACCATGAAACTGTTTAACGTAGATGCCAATATTGTAGCACTTTCTGGTATTGCTATTGCAATTGGAACTATGGTAGATGTAGGCGTCATTCTCGCAGAAAATATGATTCGCCATCTCGATGATGACAAATTACGATTACGAGAAGATGGTACAGAGTTAACTACGAATGAAGTAGTTTATAATGCGACTGCCGAAGTTTCTGGAGCGATTTTAACTGCGGTATTAACTACAATTATCAGCTTCGTTCCTGTATTTACAATGATTGGTGCAGAAGGAAAATTGTTTAGACCATTAGCATTTACCAAAACGATGGCGTTATCAGCATCTTTGGTTATTGCCTTATTTCTAATCCCACCATTAGCAGCTTATTTATTCAGAAAAACATCATTTAAAAAGTCATTTAAATACATCATAAATGGTGCTTTAATAATTGCTGGAATAGCAATTATGGTTACTGGATATTGGTTAGGGATTATTTTAATTGCTTTTGGTATTACTAGTTTACTTGGAGTCTTGGGTAAACTAAATAAGAAAAACAGCAATCTTGTAAATATTATTATTTCGTGTACTGCCATTATTTTTTTACTTGCCGAATATTGGAGACCACTAGGCTTTGACAGAAGTATTTTAGTCAATCTTATTTTTGTAGCTATTATTTGCTTCGGAATTTTAGGAATATTTTCAATTTTCAGAAAGTATTATGGTCAAATTTTAAATTGGGCTTTAGCAAACAAGTTATTGTTTTTAATTATTCCGGCAACTGTGCTTGTTTCTGGAGGATGGATTATGAACAATACAGGAAAAGAATTTATGCCATCTCTAAACGAAGGTTCTTTTCTATTAATGCCAACCTCATTACCACACTCAGGTGTTGAGGAAAATAAACGTGTGCTTCAGCAATTGGATATGGCTGTAGCCACTATTCCAGAAATTGAAACCGTAGTAGGAAAGTCTGGTAGAACAGAATCTGCATTAGATCCTGCGCCTTTATCTATGTACGAAAACATGATTCAGTATAAGTCTGAATACATGCGTAACTCAAAAGGAAAAAGACAACGTTACAAAGTAAACGATGATGGTGCTTTTGAATTGAAAGATGGAACATTTATCGCCAATCCTAATAATTCCGAAAATGTTGTTTTTACAAAAGTTATACATGCTCAACTTATCGAAGATAATGATGGCGAATTCTATCGTAATTGGCGACCAGAAATTAATAGTCCTGATGATATTTGGAATGAAATAGTTAGAGTTACCAAATTACCAGGAGTTACTTCTGCACCAAAATTACAACCGATAGAAACCAGATTGGTAATGCTTCAAACAGGAATGCGTGCACCGATGGGAATAAAAGTAAAAGGACAAGATTTAAAACAAATTGAAGCGTTTGGATTGCAGTTAGAAACCATTCTTAAACAAGCAGAAGGTGTAAAAGAGCAAGCTGTTTTTGCAGATAGAATTGTAGGGAAACCTTATTTACTTATTGATATTGATAGAGAAAAAATAGCACGTTATGGTGTATCTATAGAAGATGTACAAAGTGTGCTGAAAGTAGCAATTGGCGGTATGGCTATTACTCAAACTGTAGAAGGAAGAGAACGCTATGCTGTTAGAGTGCGATACCCTAGAGAGCTACGAGGTAATCCTGAAGATATAAAAGGCATCTATATTCCTGTTGAAAAAGGAAGTCCTATTCCATTAAGTGAATTAGCGACGATTCGGTATGAGCAAGGTCCACAAGTCATAAAAAGTGAAGATACCTTTTTAGTTGGCTATGTGTTGTTTGATAAATTAGATGGGTTTGCAGAAGTTGATGTTGTTGAAAATGCGCAAGCTTTATTTCAACAGAAAATAGATTCAGGAGAATTAACTGTTCCAAAGGGCATCAGCTATAAATTTACAGGCACTTATGAAAATCAGTTACGAGCAGAAAAAACGCTTTCTGTTGTCGTTCCATTAGCACTTGCTATTATTTTCTTGATTCTATATTTCCAATTCAAATCTGTTACTACGTCACTCATGGTTTTTACAGGAATAACAGTTGCTTTTGCGGGTGGTTTTATAATGATATGGCTTTACGGTCAAGATTGGTTTTTCAATTTTAGTTTGTTTGGAGAGAATATGCGAGACCTTTTCAATATGAAAACTATCAATTTAAGTGTTGCGGTTTGGGTAGGTTTTATAGCATTATTTGGTATTGCTACAGATGATGGTGTCGTTATGGCAACATACCTCACGCAAACTTTTGAGCGTGAAAAACCTTCTGATAAAAAGAGCATTAGAGCTTCCGCTTTACAAGCAGCCGAAAAACGTATTCGTCCGTGTTTGATGACTACTGTAACTACCATTTTAGCGCTGTTACCAGTATTGACATCCACAGGAAAAGGAAGTGATATTATGATACCTATGGCAATTCCAATATTTGGCGGAATGGTTATAGATATTACCTCTTATTTTATTGTACCGGTATTATATAGCTGGAGAGAAGAGTTTAAATTGAAAAGAGCAAACAAATGAAAAGAATAATTTATACACTCATAGGTTTATTAGCTTTTAGTGTTTCTAATGCACAAGAATTAGAAACGCTTATTAATGAAGCATTAAATAACAATCCTGAAATTCAAAAGTTTGAATTACAGTATAGTATTGCTTCCGAAAAAGTGAATGAAGTAAATACATTACCTAATACCGAATTTGGTGTGGGTTACTTCGTAAGCGAACCAGAAACCCGAACAGGAGCGCAACGCTTCAAAGTATCAGCAAAACAAATGTTGCCTTGGTTTGGGAACATAACCGCAAGAGAAAACTATGTGAGTGCTTTGGCAGATGCTAAATATGAAGACATTGTTATTGCCAAAAGAAAACTGATGGCTTCGGTATCGCAATCCTATTATAATCTTTACGCTAATAAAGCAAAACAAGAAGTTTTAAGTGAGAATATTAAACTACTTAAAACCTATGAAACATTGGCTTTAACATCGGTTGAAGTTGGCAAAGCTTCAGCTGTAGATGTATTACGATTGCAAATACGTCAAAATGAAATGCAGCAATTGTTAGATGTTTTGGTTCAACAATTTTTAGCAGAACAAACTACTTTTAATAAGCTTTTAAATCGTAATAAGGATGTACAAGTTTCTGTTATTAATGAGTTAATAATTCCTTCAGAAGATTTTGAAATCAATTCTGGGAATTTATCTCTACATCCTGAATTACTAAAATTCGATAAACTCTATCAGTCGGTAGAGCAATCTGAATTATTGAATCAAAAAGAAAGTAGTCCAATGATTGGTTTCGGTTTAGATTATATCAATGTTGATGAACGTCCTAACATGGATTTTAGTGACAATGGAAAAGATATAATTATGCCAATGGTATCAGTATCAATTCCCATATTTAATAATAAGTACAAATCCCAAACCAAACAAAATGAGTTGCAACAGCAAGAGATTTTGGCACAAAAACAAGAGCGCACAAATGCATTAGAAATACTATTGGATAAAGCAGTAAACGATAAGATTTCAGCAAGAATAAGTTATGCAACCCAAACGAAGAACTTAAAGCAAGCTAAAGATGCTGAAGAGATTCTTATTAAAAATTACGAAACAGGAACGATTGATTTTAATGACGTTTTGGACATACAAGAATTGCAATTGAAGTTTCAAATGAATCAAATTGAGTCTGTTAAAACTTACTATGTGCAAACCACAATTATTAATTATTTAACACAGCAATAATGAAACATACATATCACATACACGGAATGACTTGCAACGGTTGTCGCAGTCACGTAGAAGAAAAACTTTCAAAAGTGGAAGGTGTTTCAAAGGCTTCAGTTGATTTAGAAAGAGCAGAAGCAACAATCGAAATGGAATCTCATATTCCCATAGAAAGACTTCAAGAAGCTTTAGAGAAGGATAGCGGAAATTATAGTATTCATAAATTAGGAGAACACCACCATAACAAAGTAGAAAAGGAAAAACAGCCACCAAAAGCAGGAACAGGTACTTTTTATTGTCCTATGCATTGCGAAGGCGATAAAAACTATGATAAACCAGGCGATTGTCCTGTCTGCGGAATGGATTTAGTTGAAGAACAAAATTTGTCCACATCTTCATCAGAACAATGGACGTGCCCCATGCATCCAGAAATAATTAAAGATGAAGCAGGTTCTTGTCCTAAATGCGGAATGGATTTAGTACCAATGGAAGCAGATAGTTCAGCAGAAGAGAAAACCTATAAAAAATTATTAAAGAAGTTTAAGATTGCTGTAGTGTTCACATTGCCAATATTCTTAATCGTAATGAGTGAAATGTTTTCCAACAATCCATTATACGATATAATGGAACAAAAATATTGGAATTGGATTCAGTTTGTCCTATCAATTCCAGTTGTGTTTTATGCGACGTGGATGTTTTTTGAGCGTGCCTATAAAAGCATAAAAACATGGAATCTTAATATGTTTACACTCATAGGAATAGGTGCAGGCATCGCTTGGTTATTTAGTGTTTTTGGTATGTTTTTTCCAGATATTTTTCCAAGTCAGTTTAAAACAGAATCTGGAGCAGTACATGTCTATTTTGAAGCAGCAACCGTCATTCTAACATTGGTGCTTTTAGGTCAACTTTTAGAAGCTCGTGCGCATAGTAAAACCAATTCAGCAGTAAAAGAATTATTAAAGTTAGCACCCAATAAAGCTATAAAAATAGTAGATGGCGAAGATGTTGAAGTAACCATCGATGCTATTGAATTAAATGATATTCTAAAAGTAAAACCAGGCGATAAGATTCCTGTGGATGGCTCGATAACAGAAGGAGATACAACCATTGACGAATCTATGATTACAGGAGAGCCAATTCCTGTTAATAAAACAGTAAATGATAAAGTAAGTAGCGGAACAATAAACGGCAACCAATCTTTTTTAATGCAAGCTGAAAAAGTGGGGAGCGATACACTACTCTCTCAAATCATCCACATGGTTAATAATGCCAGTAGAAGTCGTGCGCCAATTCAAAATTTAGCCGATAAAGTATCAGGTTATTTTGTGCCTGTTGTGGTCATTATCTCATTACTAACTTTTGCGGTTTGGGCAATTTGGGGACCAGAACCCGTTTATGTGTTTGCGTTTGTGAATGCTATTGCTGTTTTGATAATAGCTTGTCCTTGTGCATTGGGATTGGCAACACCTATGTCAGTAATGGTTGGTGTTGGTAAAGGTGCTCAAAATGGTGTATTGATTAAAAATGCTGAAGCACTTGAAAAAATGGATAAGGTAAATACACTTATAGTTGATAAAACAGGAACAATTACAGAAGGAAAACCAACAGTAGAAACAGTAGGTGTTTTTAGTGATACTCTAAAAGAAAAAGAGCTACTACAATATATCGTTTCATTAAATACGAATAGTGAACACCCATTAGCAGAAGCTACTGTTAAATATGGAAAGGAACATAACGCTGAAATAATAAAATCTGAAAACTTTAGTGCTATCACAGGAAAAGGTGTTGAAGCTATAATAAACGATAAAAAAGTAGCATTAGGAAATCCTAAAATGATGGAATATGCCAAAGCAGACATTACTTCTAAAATGAAAGACGAAGCTAAATCTTACCAAAAACAAGGTAAGACAGTTTCTTATTTGTCGATAGATAAAACCGTTGTTGGCTATGTAGTTATTGGAGATAAAATAAAAGAAACAAGTGCCAAAGCAATTAAAACACTACAAGATAAAGGCATTGATGTTGTAATGCTTACAGGCGATAATCACGATACAGCACAGGCAGTAGCTTCTGAATTAAATCTTGCAGATTTTAAAGCCAGTATGCTACCAGAAGATAAACTCAAAGAAGTAGAGAAACTGCAAGAAAAAGGCAAAGTAGTTGCTATGGCAGGTGATGGTATTAATGATGCACCAGCATTGGCAAAAAGTGACGTCGGCATTGCAATGGGTACAGGAACATCTGTAGCTATCGAAAGTGCAATGATAACCTTGGTAAAAGGTGATTTACACGGTATTGTAAAGGCTAAAAATTTAAGTCATTCTGTAATGAGAAACATAAAGCAAAATTTATTTTTTGCTCTTATCTACAACACGTTAGGAGTACCTATTGCAGCGGGCGTATTATTCCCGTTTTTTGGCATTTTATTGTCGCCAATGATAGCAGCTTTAGCAATGAGTTTTAGCTCTGTTTCAGTAATAGTAAATGCATTACGATTAAGAAATATTAAAATATAATAAAATGAAAAAATATATAATTTACTTCGGAATATTGATAGTTGGATTGTTATTGGGATGGTTGATTTTTGGTGGCTCATCAAAAAAAGAGACAGAGCATAATCACGATGCGGTTGCAGAAACCAATCAAATGTGGACGTGTTCTATGCATCCACAGATTATGCAACCAGAACCAGGGGATTGTCCTATTTGTGGTATGGATTTAATACCTGCCGAAAGTAGTGCAGATGGTTTAATGGCAGACCAATTCAAGCTAACAGAAAACGCAATGGCTTTGGCAAATATTCAAACGTCAATTGTAGGCAATGGTAAAACAGAAGATAGTACAGTTAAATTATCTGGAAAAATTGTAGAGAATGAAGAAGCGAATGCCGTTCAAGTCAGTTATTTTTCAGGAAGAATAGAACGTCTAAATGTGAGTTTTACAGGCGAGGAAGTTAGAAAAGGGCAGTTATTGGCAACTATCTATTCGCCTGAATTATATGCAGCACAACAAGAACTTATTACAGCAGCTTCATTAAAAGAATCACAACCTGCATTATACAAAGCTGTGCGCAACAAATTAAAATTGTGGAAGCTCTCAGAAAATCAAATTAATCAAATTGAAACTTCTGGTAAGGTTAAAGAAAATTTTCCGGTATATGCAACGGTTTCAGGTACGGTTTCTGAGAAATTAGTCGAACAGGGCGATTATATCAAACAAGGTCAACCTTTACTTAAAATAGCTAATCTAAACACGGTTTGGGCAAATTTTGATGTGTATGAAAATCAAATCGATTTATTTAAAAAAGGACAAGAGATTTCAGTCACTACCAATACTTATGCTAATAAAGAATTTAAAGCTAAAGTAGATTTTATTGACCCTGTTTTAGATACAAGAACAAGAACTGTGAAATTAAGAGCGGTACTTAATAATAAACAGAACGTTTTTAAGCCAGGAATGTTTGTTGAAGGGAAAATTAAAGGAGTGACTTCAAGTAAAGAACAAGCATTAACCATTCCATCCACAGCCGTTTTATGGACTGGAGAACGTTCAGTTGTTTATATAAAAACAGACCCTGCTCAACCTGTTTTTGAAATGCGAAAAATTACATTAGGGAATCAAATTGGCGACAATTATGAAGTGTTAGATGGTTTGAAAATTGACGATGAGATAGTAACAAATGGAACATTTACCGTTGATGCAGCAGCGCAATTACAAGGCAAAAAATCAATGATGAATAAAGAAGGTGGTAAAGTTATGACTGGTCATGAAGGACATCTTGGAATGGAAAATAATCCTTCAGCAAATAACGCGAATCATTCTAATATGAATGAGAGGGTAAAAGTGTCCAAGGGTTTTCAGAATCAATTGAAAGTCGTTTTTAATGATTATATCAAATTAAAAGATGCTTTACTTAAAGATGAATCTAATAATGTAATAACTGAATCGAAAAGACTACTGGGTAATTTATCTAAAGTTGATATGAAGCTATTAAAAGATAAAGAGGCTCATGGTCATTGGATGTCATTAGAAAAAGAAATAAAAGCATCTGCCACATCAATTTCAAATGCATCAAATATTGAATCACAACGAAATCATTTTAAGCATCTTTCATCACATTTAATTAGCACGATTCAGACATTTGGTATCAATGAAAAAGTCTTTGTTGAGTTTTGTCCGATGGTAGACGATAATATTGGTGCGTACTGGTTGAGCAGGGAAGAAAAAGTAATCAATCCATATTTTGGTGGTGCAATGCTAACCTGTGGAGAAGTAAAACAAGTCATAGAATAATAAAAATCAAATAATAACAATTAAATTTTTTAACAATGAAAAAAGTAATTTTAAGTGTAGCTGTAATTATGGCTATAGGTTTAACGAGTTGCAAAAACGAAACCAAGCAAGAAACAACAGAAACAAAAACGGAAGTATCTAAAGACATGGCTATGGTAGACATATCTTTTGGTGTTAGAGGTAATTGCGGAATGTGTAAAAAAACTATCGAAAAAGCTGCTAACAAAGTTGAAGGTGTTGCTAATGCAACATGGGATGTCGATAAAAAGAAAATAGATGTGTCTTTTGATGATGCTAAAACAGATGCAATGGCAATTCACAAAGCAATAGCAGCATCAGGTTACGATACAGAAAAAGTTTCAGGAGATGAAGATGCTTACAGTAACCTACCAGAATGTTGTCAATACGACCACGAAATGATGATGAATCAATAAGGAGATAAAGGAAGAGGATCATTCAGACCATGACCATTAATAATAAATTTAGAAGAGCCTTGTTATTTAAGGCTCTTCTATTATAAAAAAATCATACTAACGTTATTTGCAATACCATTGCATTAAATAATTTATATCTTTGCTACGATGAAATTTTTAGCTTTTATATTATCAATTTATATTTTCGCGCTTAATTTAGCACCCTGCGAAGATAATGTTACGCTTGATAATGAGGTTCAAACAGAAATTTCACAAGGAATGGACAATGACCATCAACATCAAGATTCAGATTTATGTTCGCCTTTTTGTATTTGTCAATGCTGCCATGTAAGTGCTGTGCATTTTGATATACCGGATTTAAAATTAGAATTATCTTTTATTTCCACAAAAGATGTTTTATACCTAAGCGGTTCAGAAAAAGACTTCACGAATTCCGTTTTACAACCACCACAAGTGTAATGAGCACCTGCTTCGCAGGTGTATTATAAATCTATGCTACCATCGATACTCTTTGGTAACTATTCTTTATTTATAAATTCATTATAACTATAATTCTATGATTAATAAAATCATTGATTTTTCAATCAATAACAAATTCATTATTGGTTTGCTAACGCTTACCATTGTTGGAGCTGGTATTTGGAGTATGACTCAAGTACCTATAGATGCGGTACCAGATATTACCAACAACCAAGTACAAGTCATTACGCAAGCACCAAATTTAGGAACAGAGGATATTGAGCAAATCATAACCTATCCAGTAGAGGTAGCAATGAGCAATCTACCTAATGTCCAAGAAATTCGTTCAATTTCTCGTTTTGGCTTATCAGTTGTTACCATTGTTTTTGACGATGATATGGGAACGTATCTGCCACGTCAATTAGTCGCTGAAAAACTCAACGACATCAAAGAACAAATTCCCGAGGGATTTGGAGAACCTTCAATGGGTCCTATTTCATCTGGTCTAGGAGAAATATATCAATACACACTTAAAGTCAAACCAGAATACAAAGAGAAATATTCAGTTACTGATTTGCGCACCATGCAAGATTGGATTGTACAACGTCAAATGGCAATGGTAGAAGGTGTTGTTGAAGTTAATGCTATTGGCGGAAAAATTAAGCAATATGAAGTCGCTGTTGATCCAAATGAGTTGCGAGCAATCGGATTAACAATTACCGATATCTTTGAAGCGTTGGAAAACAATAATCAAAATACAGGTGGTGCATATATTGAAAAAAATCATCAAGCTAATTTTATTCGTGGCGAAGGCTTAGTGCGTAGTTTGGATGATATTAAAAAAATCACAGTAAAAAACACCAATAATATTCCTATAACTATTGGCGACATTGCCAAAGTACAATTTGGGTCTGCTATTCGTTATGGCGCATTAACACAAGATGGAGAAGGAGAAGTTGTAGGTGGTTTGGTAATGATGCTTAAAGGCGCAAACTCAAACGATGTTATCGAGAATGTAAAAGAACGCATGGCTCTAATAGAAAAGTCATTACCAGAAGGTGTGATTATTGAACCTTTATTAGACCGAAGTAAGTTAATAGCAGAAACTACATCAACTGTAGCAACAAACCTTATTGAAGGTGCATTAATAGTAATATTTGTACTCATCTTTTTATTAGGAAATTGGAGAGGTGGTTTAATAGTGGCATCCACTATTCCGTTATCGTTGTTGTTTGCATTTATCCTTATGAATGTGTTTGATGTTTGGGCTAATTTAATGAGCTTAGGAGCAATAGATTTCGGTATTATTGTCGATGGTGCAGTAATTATAGTAGAAAGTACCGTTTTTCTTATTGCATCACAAGTGCTAAAAAAGAAGAAACTTACTGCAAAAGAAAGAGATAAAGTGGCTTCTAATGCTTCAAAAAAAATGATGAATGCAGCCTTTTTTGGTCAGCTAATTATTCTAATTGTCTTTCTGCCTATTTTGGCATTAGAAGGGATTGAAGGAAAAATGTTCAAACCGATGGCATTGACTTTCATTTTTGCAATGATTGGTGCAATGGTACTTTGTTTGACGTATGTGCCAATGATGTCTGCCTTGGTTTTAAGAGCACCAAAGTCAGACAAAGAATCTTATGGCGATAAATTTGTGCATTGGGTAGAAGAAAAATACCAACCTTTATTAGTTAAAGCGATACAAAAAGGAAAATGGATTATAGGCATTGCAGTCGTGCTATTCGGACTAACAGTTTTTATGTTTAGTCGAATGGGAGGCGAATTCATCCCACAACTCGATGAAGGAGATATTGCATTTCACGCCATTTTAAAACCTGGAAGCTCGCTTACAGAAACGATTGAAACGACCACAAAAATTGAACAAATTGTAAAAGCAAAGTTTCCAGAAGTCGAAAAAATTGTAAGTCGAATTGGTGTTGCAGAAATCCCAACAGACCCAATGCCAATGGATTTAGCCGATGTTTTTGTGATTTTAAAACCAAAAAGCGAATGGACAACAGCCACTACAAAAGATGAATTAATAGAGAAGATGAAAGAAGCGGTAGAAATGGTTCCAGGTGTTAACTATGAATTTACACAACCTATCGAAATGCGTTTTAATGAATTGCTGGAAGGTGTTAGAGAAGACATTGCCATAAAACTTTATGGAGAAGATATAAATGTCCTGTCTCAAAAAGCAGAAGAAATATCCAAAATCATTGCAGGAACTGAAGGTATTGGAGATATGAAAGCCGAAGCCACAACAGGGTTGCCACAAATGACTATTACTTACAATAGAAATAAATTAGCCCAATACGGACTGCAAATAAACACCTTAAATCAAATTGTGCAATCGGCTTTTGCAGGTGGTACAGCAGGAATTATTTTTGAAGGCGAAAAACGATTCGATTTAGTAGTAAGATTAAATTCCCAAAATCGAAAGGATATTTCAGATGTTCAAAATTTGTACATCAACTTACCGTCTGGTACTCAAATTCCACTTCGGGAAGTTGCAGATATAAGCTACAAAGCCGGTCCAATGCAAATAAGTAGGGATAATACAAACAGAAGAACCTATGTTGGTATTAATGTAAGGGGACGTGATGTAAAATCATTGGTAACAGAAATAAAATCCAAGTTAGATGCTAAACTAGAGTTGCCATCAGGTTATTTTATTCGTTATGGTGGTGCTTTTGAAAATTTAGAACGTGCTAGTAATAGACTGCAAACAGTTGTACCAATTGCGTTATTGCTCATTTTTGTACTTATTTATTTTGCTTTAAAATCATTGCCACAAACCTTAATGATTTATATCGCAATTCCTATGGCAACCATTGGTGGTGTCGTAGCGTTGTGGTTACGAGATATGCCATTTAGTATTTCGGCAGGAGTCGGTTTTATCGTTTTATTTGGTGTTGCGGTTTTAAATGGATTAGTAATGATTAGTGATTTGAATGAGTTGAAAGATGAAGGTGTTACCAATCTTAAAGATAGAATTATAGAGGGAACAAAACGAAGAATTAGACCAATTATGCTAACCGCTTTTACAGATGTTTTAGGCTTTTTACCTATGGCAATTTCGGCATCAGCTGGTGCAGAAGTACAACGGCCTTTAGCAACGGTTGTAATTGGTGGTTTATTAACATCTACACTATTAACATTGTTCGTTTTACCTATATTATATCATTGGGTAGAAAACAAATCATTCAAGTTTAGAGCAGACAAAAAAGTGATTACAGTTACTGCTATGGTAGCTTTTATGTTTTTGTTACCAATAACAGGAAACGCCCAAGAAGTTAACGATACGTTGCCAATCATTTCGATGAATGAAGCGGTTAAATTATCAAAAGAAAATTTTCCACTTTTAAAACAAAAGCAATTAGAAATCAGCAAACAAGAGCAGTTAAAAAGTACAGCTTATGATTTTGGAACGACTCAAATTTTTACTGGAGGCGAGGAAATTAATAACAGAAATGGTATTTATACAACTATAGGAATTGGTCAAAGCAACATTGATGTGTTTGGTATTTCTGCAAAAAAACGATTGCAAGAACAACGCATTCAACTAGCTCAAAAAGCGTTTCAACTTTCAGAATTAGATTTAGAATTGGAAGTGAAAAAAGCCTGGGCAAATGCCTTGCAGAGTAAAAGGAATTATAATTTATACAGAGAGTTAGATTCAATTTATACCAATTTTGAAAAAGCAGTAGCATTAAATTATGAAGTAGAAGCGATTTCAAGGTTAGAATATTCAGCAGCTAAAAATCAAGCTTTACAGATTCAAAATAAATTTATGCAATCAAAAAGTGAATATAGTATTGCATTACAACAGTTAAACCTATGGTTGGTTTCTGATACATTCTATACCGTTCCCAATGATTTTGAAATCACTAGTGAAATTGATGTTGATACTTTTAACTTAGAAGAACATCCCTTATATGGTATAGCACAATTACAGGTAACAGAAGCAGAAGCCACATATAAAGCTGCCAAAGCAGATAATTTACCCAAGTTAAATTTTCAAGGTGGTTTACAAAACTTAAATGGTAATTCAGGGTTTTATACCTATCAAGCAGGTGTTTCCATTCCTTTTTTGTCTGGTACAAATAAAGCAAAGGTTAAAACCGCAAAAATCGATAAGGAAATTGCTGATACGAACATTCAGTTCAAAAAACAAGAAGTACAATCCAAGTTTGTACAATCAAAAGAGAATTATCAAAAATGGAAAACGTCTTGGTTTTTCTATAAAAATGAGGTGTTACCACTTGTGAAAGAACAAAAATTGGGGGCTTTATTTGCCTATAAAGAAGGAGAGATAGATTATACAGGGTTTACACAACTCATAAAAGAAGCTATTCAATCTGAATTACAAGCTCAAGAAGCATTAATAAATTATTTAGAAAGCACATTTCAACTACAATATTTTAATAAATAAGAAAATGAAAAACACACGATATATAATCTTAACATTACTAACAGTTTCACTTTTAGTAGTTGCCTGTGGAAATAAAGAAAGCCATAAAGAAGGCGATGGTCATGCACACAATGAAGATGTAAAGCCAGAAGCCGAAGAAGCTCATAGTGATGAAGAAGAAGTGATGCTATCACAACAACAGTTTGATGCCTTAAAAATGAAAACAGACACCCTAGCATTGCGTAATATGAGCGGTTATGTAGAAGCCAATGGCACATTAGAAGTACCACCACAAAACGAAGCAGCAATAACTTCTGTAGTTGGTGCAAATGTGGTATCAATAAAAGTTATTGAAGGCGATAAAGTTAATAAAGGTCAAGTGGTTGCATATTTATCTCATCCTAATATTATAAAAATGCAGACCGATTATTTAAATGCTTTTAGCAACAGTAATTTTTTAAAGAAGAACTATGAACGTCAGCAAAAATTATATGATGCAGGAGTTGGCTCTGGTGCAAGTTTTCAAAAAGCCGAAGCAGAATATGATGCCTCTAAAGCTATGGTAAATGGATTGGAAGCTCAATTGAGACTATTAAACATAAACACGTCATCAGTACGAAATGGAACCATTGCTCAAAGTATATCATTACGTAGTCCAATAGAAGGCTTTGTCCAAAAAGTTGAAGTAAAAACAGGACAATATGTAGAACCGCAAACCGAACTTTTTGAAATCGTAAACACGCATCACGTTCATGCAGATTTAATGGTGTTCGAAAAAGACGTTTATAAAGTAAAGAAAGGTCAAAAAGTGATTTTCAATTTACAATCTAATACAGACGAAGATCTTACAGCAGAAATCTATTCGGTAAGCAAAACTTTTGAAGATAATCCTAAAGCACTACACGTCCATGCTGAAATTGAAAACAAAAAAGGGAATCTAATTCCAGGAATGTATATTAAAGGTAAAATTCAAGTTGAGAACGCAGAAACTCATGCATTGCCAGAAAGCGCAATTATAAAAGAAGGCGATAGATTTTATGTCTTTTCAGTAGAAAAAGAAAATGACGATTGGAGTTTTAAGCCAGTTGAAGTGCTTTTAGGAGAAAAAGATGGTAATTGGATAGCGGTTAAATTTGCTGAAGAACAAGATAAAGCCACAAAATTCGCTTATAATAATGCGTATTATTTAATTGCTGAAATGAAAAAAGGAGAAGCAGAACACGAACATTAATTATGCAAACCATAGAACAATTATTAGAGTCAAAAAATATACGTGTTACGGCAATGCGTTTATTAATTTATAAATTTCTTGCTGAGAAACAAGTAGCAGTAACATTAAGTGATATCGAAAATGCTTTTGATAAAGCAGATAGAACTACATTGTATAGAACAGTAAAAACATTTGAAGAAAGTACGATTGTACATCAAATAGATGATGGCACAGGCATTACTAAATATGCGCTTTGTGAAAAAGGCTGTAACTGTGATATTGAAACCGATTTACACTTACATTTTCATTGTAATAACTGCAACGAAACGGTTTGTCTTACCGAGCATAAAATTCCACAAATAAAAGTGCCAAATGGCTTTATTTCCGAAGACATAAACTTGGTTGTAAAAGGTGTTTGTGATAAATGTAGTGGATTATAAATGCACTTCCGTTGCATTGTATTTTAACTCATCTTTGTTTTAATTAAGTACAATAATGATGAAAAGTAAATTAATAGGGACGAGTTTAATTTCAGCAATCGCAGCTTCATTGTGTTGTATAACACCTTTTTTAGCAATGATTGCAGGTACAAGCGGGATTGCTTCAATGTTTTCTTGGATAGAACCTTTTAGACCTTATCTAATAGGGTTAACAATTTTAATTCTTGGTTTTGCTTGGTATCAAAAACTAAGACCTCAAAAGAAAATTGACTGCGAATGTGATACTGAAGAAAACTCGAAATTTATACAGTCAAAAGCGTTTTTAGGAATAGTAACTGTTTTTGCAATTGTGATGTTGGCTTTTCCATTTTATTCAAAATTTTTTTACTCAAATACAGAGAAGCAAATAGTCGTAGTTGACAAATCGGACATTAAAACAACTAAATTTCAAATTAGCGGAATGACTTGTACGAGTTGTGAAGAGCATGTAAATCACGAAGTAAATAAACTTAATGGAATTCTAAGCTCAAAAGCGTCCTACGAAAATGGAAATGCAGTTGTTGAGTTCGACAGAACTAAAACCAATGAAACTGAAGTTGAAATTGCAATTAACGCAACAGGTTATAAAGTAATTAACAAAAAACAGAATTAATGGAAGTCATATTAAAATCAGAAATTACTTGTCCAAATTGCAAACATAAAAAGGTTGAAGAGATGCCAACAAACGCTTGTCAGTTTTTCTACGAATGCGAGAAATGTAAAACGGTTTTGAAACCGAATGAAGGAGATTGTTGTGTGTATTGTTCTTTTGGAACGGTTCCATGTCCGCCAATTCAAAAAGGAAAAAACTGCTGCTGCTAACAAAATAATTTCAATAAGTAAGGAAACCAAATGAAAAAAAAGAAAGTCAATTTA
The DNA here is from genome assembly GCF_001747085.1 of Flavivirga aquatica. Classification (GTDB taxonomy): domain Bacteria; phylum Bacteroidota; class Bacteroidia; order Flavobacteriales; family Flavobacteriaceae; genus Algibacter_C; species Algibacter_C aquatica. The sequence continues at coordinate 1,011,634 of NZ_MDJD01000054.1, read as the reverse complement.
CGAGATATAAAACCAAATTCTGAAATAGATCACAATCAAAACGATGGTCACAATCATAGTAGTTCAGAGAACATAGGGAAGTTTAATATTTATTTGCCGGCAATTTTCAGTTTTGTAATGTTAATGATTGGTATTGCAATCGACTATTTCGATATGTTCCCATATTTTAAAGGATGGATTCGCATACTTTGGTATGTTATGGCATATATTCCCGTAGGTTTTCCTGTTATAAAGGAAGGGTGGAAAAGCATTAAAAAAGGAGATGTTTTTACAGAGTTTTTCTTAATGTCTATAGCAACCATAGGTGCATTCGTGATTGGCGAATACCCTGAAGGAGTAGCAGTAATGTTATTCTATGCGGTTGGAGAATTATTTCAGAGTGCAGCAGTAAATAAAGCAAAGGGTAATATTAAAGCTTTGCTCGATGTTCGTCCTAATGAAGCTTTGGTATATCGCAATAATGATTACATTTCTGTAAGCCCAGAAACGGTTGAAATTGGAGAAAAAGTTCAAGTCCGTGTTGGAGAAAAAATCCCTTTAGATGGTATTCTGCTTTCCGAAAAAGGCTCATTTAATACAGCGGCATTGACAGGCGAAAGCAAACCTGATACGATTGCAAAAGGCGAAAAAGTATTTGCAGGAAGTATTAATATGGATGGAGTTATTGAAATAGAAACCACCAAAGAATTTAAGGATAGTTCCATTGCACGTATCCTCGATATGGTGCAGAATGCAACAGCTCGTAAATCGAAAACAGAATTATTCATTAGACAATTTGCTCGAATTTATACGCCAATAGTTGTGTTTCTAGCTATTGCAGTTACATTTTTACCATACTTTTTTGTAGATGATTATGTGTTTAGAGATTGGTTATACAGAGCCTTAATTTTCTTGGTAATTTCTTGTCCTTGTGCTTTGGTTATATCCATTCCGTTGGGTTATTTCGGGGGATTGGGAGCAGCTTCAAAAAACGGAATTTTGTTTAAAGGCGCTTCATTTTTAGATGCCATGACCAAGATAAATACATTGGTAATGGATAAGACAGGGACGGTTACGAAAGGCGTCTTTAAAATTAAAAAGATTGAAGCTATCAATTGGGATGAGAAAGAGTTTATGAAATACCTGATGGCGATGGAAGAACAATCCACACATCCAATCGCAAAAGCCATTTTAGAATATAAAGATGAAGGTACAGATTATGAAGCTTCAGAAGTATCTGAAATAGCAGGTAAAGGCCTAAAAGGTATCGTAAACGGTAAGACTGTTTTAGTTGGTAACAAAGCCCTAATGACAGCCAATAATATTAATGTTTTAGAAGAAACAGAAACTATTGTAGAATCGATTGTTTTGGTATCTATAGACAATACATTTGCAGGCTATGTGGTTATTGCAGATGAATTAAAAGAGGATGCAAAAGAAACGATTACAGCATTACATAAAGTAGGTGTCAAAAATATAATGATGCTCTCTGGCGATAAGGATTCCATTACTCAAAAAGTAGCTTCCGAGTTAAATATCGAAATCGCTAAAGGCGGTTTGTTACCAGAAGATAAGCTAAATGAAGTTGAAATTTTAAAACAAAACCCTAATAATAAGATTGCTTTTATAGGCGATGGCATTAATGATGCACCAGTTTTAGCAGCAAGTGATGTAGGAATTGCAATGGGTGGATTGGGAAGTGATGTCGCAATAGAAACCGCAGATGTTATTATTCAAACAGACCAACCTTCAAAAGTAGTTAGGGCTATTAAAATTAGTCGTTCCACTCGCAAAATTGTATGGCAAAATATCATATTAGCATTCGGTGTAAAAGTAATTGTTCTAATATTAGGTGCAGGTGGTTTAGCAACTATGTGGGAAGCGGTTTTTGCAGATGTTGGTGTTGCATTGTTAGCAATATTGAATGCTGTTAGATTACAGCGCATGAAATGGGTTGATTAAAGCTTATTGAAGCGTATTTTTGTAAACTAAAAACCCTCACAATTGTGAGGGTTTTTAGTTTTTAAATTATACCTGATTTTTATTTTATTAATCTATATTTAGTAACAAGAGCGTTATTAAAAAAAAGAGTTATTCATACAATATGTGAAGCAAGTTAAACTCGTAAAATACACCCATCAAAAGACTACGGCATAAAGCCATTGCAATATCCAACGCTTATTTATTCCGTTTCCTTTTGAGCTGTGATTTCAGCTTCCGTTTGGTTCTAGCTTAAATATTGTTTAATCTAAAATCAAATATTATGTATTTAAGTAATTTACAACAAGATGAGATTTTTGTTTCTTCAGAAATGAAATCCTTAAAAAGCCTCACGCAGATGGAATCTCGTAGAGGACTTGAAAATGCCATTATCTCAAATGGTAAAATCGTTAATGTGGTATCAAACAGTTATGGCCATATTCCCAATCAATTATTCTTCAAAAAAGCGGAACAGATGCTTTTGGATGCTGGACTAAACTATCACAAACGAAGCGTTAATAGAAATGATAGGTCTTTCATAATAGATTTTATCATTGAAGATAGCAATCAGTTTAAATTGAAAAACAAGGAAGATTTAATACTACCCATGCTACGATTTAAAAATTCTTATGATGGTAGTGAGAAGACTTCCGGACATTTTGGTTTTTACAGAAAAGTATGCTCAAATGGACTGCACGTTTCGCAAGCAGAAATTGAGTTTTCCATAAAGCATAGCAAAAATAATACAGAATTGATTATGCCAAGAATGAATGGCTTATTCGATAAGTTCCTGAACAATGAGTTTTATACCATCGTCAAGAAATTTGAAAAGATGAAAGACTTTAAAATCATCGACACAAAAGAATTTGTAAAAGCAATTTTGGATAAAACTAAGCTGTTCAAATATGAATGTAGTGATAAAAACGAAGAGCCTTCAAAGAAATCCCGTGAAGTTATTGAAACCTTGAACTACGAAGCACTACTGCTAAACGAGGAACCGAATTTATGGTTAGGCTACAATGCCTTCAATTCCATGTTACACAATACATTGAAGAAGACATTTTCACAACAAGAAAAGTGGGATAAAAAACTATTCAATGAAATATATGAAATGGTTTAATATCCAATAATTAAAGGTTGCTCTAGTACCTTAAAACTAGAGCATTTTTTAGATTCATACTTTATTTCTGTTAAAAAAGGGGAGAGATATCTATATCAATATTGGTACAAAGATAAACTCGCAAAATATTATCATCAAAAGACTACGGCATAAAGCCAACGCTTCGCCCACAACTCATTTATTCCGTTTCCTTTTGAGCAGAAATTTTGTCTTCTGTTTGGGTTCTGCAAAAATATTGTTTAATCTAAAATTTAAGTATTATGACAACAAAAGCAAGTACTACAAGCAAAAACGGAAAGGCAACAGCCACCATGAAAAATGAAGTCAAGAAGAAATTGACACAAGGCGCCATTGGACTTCAAGTTCAAGAACTACCTATCGGAAGGATTATTCCTGACCCAATGCAACCAAGAAAAACCTTTAACGAGGAAGCTCTAAAACAACTGGCTGAAAGCATCGAAGAACACGGTGTCCTACAACCTATTACGGTCCGAAAATCTGGAAAAGATTACATCATCGTCATGGGCGAACGTCGATATCGCGCAAGCAAATTGGCGAAAAAGAAAACCATTCCGAGCATCGTTAGAGCATTCGATAATAATGATGTTCTGGAAATTCAAATTATCGAAAATCTGCAAAGACAAGATGTTGAACCTACTGAAGAAGCCGAAGCTGTAGCATTCCTGAGCGAAAAATATGCGCCAACGGAGATTTCAAAACGGTTAGGAAGAACAGAAAACTTTGTAAGGCAACGTTTAAAATTAGCAGGTCTAATTGAAGGTTTTAAAGTCTTTGTTCGTAATGGCGAAATGACGATTTCGTTAGGTGTAGGTGTGGCGCTTTTCGAGCCAGAGGAACAGCAAATGATGCTGGAAACAATGGGAGAGGATTTTAATGCCCATCAAATTAATCAGATGATTAAAAACCAGACTTATGATTTGGAGAATGCACCTTTCGATGTGGTCGATGAAAAATTAATAACAAAAGCTGGTGCCTGTACAACATGTCCGTTCAACGCAGCAAATCAAGGCAATTTATTCGGCGATGATAAAATGGTGTGTACAAAATCAGCTTGTTATGAAACGAAGAAAAGCAAGTCATTTTTGAACCTGATAGAAAAATCGAAGAAAGAGAATATGCTGTTGATTCCTGAAATTCGCAAATACTGGGCAGATGACGAGAATAACCAGCTCATTATTTCGCAATTGGAAAAAAATGGATTGAAAGTCTATCTTCTGGACGATGTTGAAATAATCGAGGAACCTATTGAACCTACAATGGAAGCAATTAAGACAGAATACCAACATTACGACTATTCTGAAGATGAGCTGAAAGCTGAACTTGAAGAAGCGGTTGATAATTACAAGGAAGAATTGGAAGTGTATAATTCCGCAAAAGAAAATGGATTCGTAAAAGGTATTATGTTTCATCCAAAAACGTATGTTCACAAAGCAATCTTTGTGAAGGTAATAGAAGATTCAAAAACTGTAAATTCTACATACTCTGAACCGTTAGCAAATAGAAAAATGGCAGAGTGTTCGCCTGAAGAGCAAATCGTTAAAATCAACGAAAGAGAAATCAGAAAGCGACATATTGAGCACAACAAGCAATTTGAAGACATAGTTCAGATGATTCGTCAAACCGATTATATCGAAAATAAGAAATCACTTTCGGTAGATGAAATGGTAGCTTTCTCATTAACCCTATATGAAAACAATGTGGATTATGTAGGTCGGCAAAAACACTTTTCAAAATTATTGGGTAACACATCTAAAAAGACTGATGTGGAAACTGTCGAGAACTTCAAAAAGAATTTCAAAAAGGAAACCTTTTATAAGTTGATTCGGTATATCCTTACCAAGCAAGTACATTTTGGCGAAAGCAATCACGTTAATAACTTAACGAACATTTCATTCTACAATGCGATGCAAGGGTATTATAAAACTAAAATTGCCAATATTGAAAAGGAATATGCAGAAGAGAGAAACAAGCGTGAAGCACGTTTGAAAGAGCGCATAGAGAAACTTGAAAAGAAAATTCAGGAATTAAACGATTAGCTTTTGTTGTTGGAAGTAAGGGTCAGCATTCGTGCTGGCTCTTATTTTTTTATATAGTTCTTCATAAAAAAGGGAAAGTAGAACCTATTCAATCAATATCAGCGCAAAGTTAAACTCGTAAAATACACCCATCAAAAGACTACAGCATAAAGCCTACGCATCATCCAACGCTTATTTATTCCGTTTCCTTTTGAGCTGTGATTTTAGCTTCCGTTTAGGTACTGCTCAAATATTGTTTAATCAAAAAATCTTAGAATTATGAAACAAGTATCTGAAAAACCCAGCATCTCATTACAAGAAGCAGAAGAACATTATCGAGTAAGTAGTGAAAATTACGATGTCGATAGTGGAGAAAGTCATTTGGCTTATTACAGGGAAAAGCATCCTGAAAATTACCAGGTATTATTAACTAATTGTTTAACCTAAAATCTCACATCATGGAAAATTTAAAAGTAGTTCAGTTCGATTTCGGTTTTGAATGTAAGCCGATTATAATAAAGGAAAAGGTAGTAAAACCAACTAAAAAGGAAAAGAGCGATTTCGTTTTCGATTTTATGGATTGCCTTGCGAGTCCAATAATAGTTTTTAAATGCGCATGGCAAGACACCATACCAAAAGACATTCTAGGTAAAATAAAATTATCAAGAATAATGTGCTCAATGACAGGAGATAAAATGGCATCGCTTACAGAGACTTTAGCCTACATGATGCCAAGAACTTTTGAAGCACCCATGCAAACAGAATGGGTAAATATTTATACATGGCTAGGACTTCAATATGCAATACAGACCAAAAGTAAAGACCAATTAGAAGCTATGATTGAAATAGCACCAAAAGAACTGTCGGATTATGAAAAAGGACTCTTAAAAAATCTGAGATTATGGATTTATGATAAGCGAAGAAAAGCGCTTAAGGGAATTTTGAAAAAGAATAAAGTGTCAAAAGACGATGGTATTTTAGATATTCAAGAGAAACTGTTTTGAATCATTTTTTTTAAGTCGTTAGATTCCTCAATAATCCAATGATTCGTCTCTATAAGTTTTTTAATCTTTGCTTTGTACTTCTCTGAATACAAATGAGAACTTAAATTTGAAAGTGCTTCTGGTTTATCTTGATTTTTCCAATGACTACTATGTTCAGTATCAACAATACTTTTTGATATGGCCGTTGGGAATAAAAGTTGAAGTTCCGGAATTTTTTCTTTGGCTAACTCATAAATTTCTAAACCATCTGCATCCCAATCCGCTGAATAAAAAATGGGAAGTCCTCTCGTATCTGCGTATTTTAATTTGGGAACATTTTTTCCACCTGCGTACCAAAGTTCATAATTATTCTCACGAGGCATTTTGTCTTTTCTTAAAAAGTCTAAATTTTCGCAAAGAACAATTAATTCTGGTTTTTCACATTGAAGTATGTATAGATACTGTTGGTCTTTGTTCTCTACAAGTGTAATATCAAGTATTTGATTAATGGCTTTAATTAACGAGTCTTTATTATCTAAATATTTGTCATTTTTAAAAAACATTGTTGAGAATCCTCTAACGGTTTCTTGTGCTTCAATTAGTTGTTCTCTAGTAGGTATTAGATTATCATTTTGTTTTTTTGATTGTAATTCAATTAGAGTTTTTATATCCTCTTCTTCAAATCGTTTGGTTAAAAGGTTATTAACTTCTAAAAAGTCAAAATAAATTGGGAATAGATTTAAACGATGTTTAGTATAATATGAATCGTAATGTGTTCCTGGAAGATAATATTTGCCTACCTCAATGATTTCTTTATTTGATATCAATAATTGAATGGAAGAATCTTCCGTTAGTGAAGGTTTGATTTTAGTCTTTCGCTCTATATAGAGTTGGTGTAATGATTTAAGGACAGTCCAATTCATTTTTAATTTGATTGTGCTTTTAGATAGGTTTCTAAATCTTGTCTACCTTCATTTGTTTTAAAGTAACTATTTGGAATTGGGTAATTAATATTTTTATCGCCAGCACCCTCTATTAAATGATGTAAATACCAACCTTGTTCGGTATCTGAGCCGAATGGTCGTGGTGTCATTGTAAGGATTTGATAGCCAAATTCTTCAGCAATATTTGGGAAAGTACTAAAATTCAAGTTGTCTAAATTTGAAACTTCTTCCAAAATAAGGAATCGAAGTCCTGGTAAATCTGCGTTTAAAACTACTGATAATCTACCAATTCCTAGCAGTACAATAGCTGCATAACTTTCGCCTGTGCTACCACCAGCTTTTTCATTGTCAAACTCATCCGTGAATTTTGTTCTTAACTCAAAATACGTTTTCGGGTCTAGTAAATTGGAAAATTTAATTTTTTGATTAAAACTTGTTGTTTTCATGAAAAAATTCTCGACAAAACTTTCTACAGATTCACCCAGAGGAAGTTCGCCTGCACTATACACTTGTTGGGAAGTGGCTTGTAAATCATTAATCCAGTTAATATCAAAATCTGATGGCTGATTAAATTCCAATTGAAAATAATATTTACCACTAATTTTCTTTCCTTTAAAAAATTTATTTAAAGCTTTTATGGTCTCGTGGTATTCATCAAACTTTCCTTTGGTTTGCTTAAAAATACTGAGCATTGTTTCGTGTATGGCACCAAACATTCTAAATCTACTGCTATTGAGTTGTTTGAGTTCTTCTGAAATATTAGCTGAGTGTTTTATTTTAGGTCCTAAAAGAACACGCTCAAGAATTTCAAAATTATACGTTCCTTTTGCAATTTGTTCGTTAATTTCTGGGTCGTTTTTTATTTGTTCAAATGAACTTATAATTGCTTTGTAGTCGCCTATATAATTGGTTTTATTTGATTGAAATTCTGTAAATAAAGGATTTCTTTCAATGCTTTTGTATTCAGTTTTATCTATATTTTCGATTTCTAAATCTGGAAAATATGAAGAAAAATCAGCAACTATCTTATTCTTTTGATTATTTAAATCTGTAAGGGATTTTTCTAATTCCGACGGTTGATTTTTAAGCCTAGGTAAGAACTTTAATTTTTCTTCCAATTTGCTTTTGTCTGTATTATATTGAGCAGTTAATTCACGTTCATTTTTATCAATAGATTCTAACTCTTCTTGAAGTTTTTCCAATTGATTAGAAAGGTTCTTTTTTTCAATTGGAACACTAATTTTTAGTTCGACTTTTTTTATTTCTTTTTCTTCTTTAGAAATTTGAGTGTTTAAACCCTGTTTTTTAACTTCCAGGTTTTGAATCAATCCTAATGACAGTTTTAAATCTTTCAACTTAGAAAAATCATTAAGCCTTTGGTCTAACTTTTGGTCAATGTGTATTGATTTTTGTTCAAATTTTTCGCCTCTAATAAAAGCTTCAATCTGTGAAAGTTCTTTGTCAATACTACTAATTTCGTTGTTCAGCTTTGTTGTTTGATTTGAAAGTGCTTTCTCAAGTTTATCTTTATCTTTAAATAGCTGTTTTTCTTTGGTTGATGGTACAAACTCTTTTAGACCGCCCAAATTAAACCAATACCCATTATTTGCAGAATCATTTTCAATGAATTTTTCATTCATAAATTCTAAACTTTCAACATATTTAATACCAGCAGTTACGTCTTTTGGCTTCTTCCAATGAATATTTTTTAAAATTGCAAATAGGATGGCCTCTTGACTTTCAGTCAATGTTTTTTGTTGAGATAAAAGTTGAGCAAATAGAGAATTTTTCTTGTTTTTAGAAAGCAGATTCAGTAATTCGCGAATGTCCGCTTTTTTTGATTTAAGTGAACTCTTACGGTTATCAAGTGCGTCTTTTTGTAATTCAATCGTTTGCTCGATGCTTTCAAGAGAACCATAATTTTCAAAAACACTTGTAAAATGTGATATTCTACGTTTTATTTCAGCAATTTCGTAAGCTTCGATATTTTCAATAGTGACGATTGCCTCATTTTCAATTGCTGGTAACTTGATATTTTCTAATTCATTTATCTGAGATTTTAATGCTTCTACTTTATTATAAATTTCGCTGTATTCTTTTAGGTGTTTAATGGTCTTATCAAGATTGTCATAATCTTTTTTTGCTTTTTGAGCCGATTTTTGAATTTTTGGATTGTTTTTTTGTAATGACTTAATCTGTTTATTTTCTTCAAATACTTGAGTATTAATATCCTTTAATGACTGATTCTTTTTTGAAATTTCGTCTTCAGTATATGTAAAATCTACTAAAAGATGTTCTTTAAATGAATTGAGATAGAGGCTGTTTAAAGAACTTAAATTAGTAAGACGTTCTTGTTTGTTCTCAATGTCGGTAATTAATTCTTCAAGGTCTTTGTAATCATTAATTAGTTTCTCTAGGTCTGTTTTATGTTTTTCATATTCAGATTGAAGGCTATCTGTTTTATCTTCAAAAAGAAAGTTTTTTAAGCTATCGTCACTATCCGTGTCTAGAGTTTTTGCTTTCGAGAATGACTGTATGACTTTTGCGAAAGCATCAAGATTTGATTCTATAGAAAGGTCGATTGGTAATACTCTATTTTCAAATAGGAAAGTGTAAAGTTCATTTTTTTGATTCTTATCTGAAAAGCTTCTAAGATATATTTGTTTTTCATCCCTTAGTTTAATGGCAAGTTTCTCTATTGGTGGGATACTATTATCATGAATAAAATCTTTAAAAAATGGTATGTTGTTTTTAGCAATGCTTAAATCACTTAATTCATTATTATCATTTATACCATGAGCTTTATTAAGAATCCAAAATGATTTGAGTGGTCTGCTTTTTTTATTGGGTATGTTAACGCCTAAAGTGATAAAGCTATCTTTTTCTACTTCAATATTAATAAAAATATAAGCGTCTGAAGTTTTATAAGGAAGTGTGTGAAGTAATCGCGTATTGTTCTTGAAGCTTTCAGTACCAAACGCTATTTTTTGCTTATCTGAGATAAAAAGAATTTGAAAAAGGTCGGCAATAAGTGATTTCCCTATTCCGTTCTTTCCTGTGAAATCTGTCCTAATAGGGTGTAATAAATAATCTTGGTTAAAATGCATTATGATTCCAACTGTAGAAAAAGAATATATTCGTGGGTATTTAATCATTTGTCTGTAATAAGTAGTTCTCTATAAATTCATCAATGTGGGTTATTTCTTTTTCATATAATTTTTGAAAACGATAAATAGGTTCTTTTAGCTTAAAGTGGATGTCTTCACCCTCGTCTTTAGCCATAGATTCTACCCATCCTAATTTTTCAAAATCTCGTATAGTATTTTTAATATTGGTAATCACACGCTTCCATTCGTTGGGCGAATATTCATCTCTTATTTCTTTAAACCATAATTTTTTGAAATGCTTACTGTTTTCACCAGATAAAATTTCCTTTTTAATATCTGGAAATGTTATTTCCTTAATATTTTCAAAGTACCTGTCATAATACATATTTAATAGCATTATGCCCATTACGGTCTGTAAGCTGGATAATTCTTTATGTCTTCTCGTTGAGCTTAAAGCACCCTTTGAATCTTCTGTAAAATCAAGAAAATAAAATGTGATGTCATCTTTATAGTCTCTTTCTAACTCTAAACCATAGAAGTTGGCATAGTAGAACTTTAGTTCTTCAAAATATTTTTTTAGTAACTGGTAGAGGTAATAATTTGAGTCCTTTTGAATGTGTCTGCCACTTAAAAGTTCTATGTTAAGGTTTGCAAATTTTTCTTTAACATCATTATTTTCTAAAAACTTAAAAGGATGTTCTAAAGAATTTGGTTTATTTTCATGTTCCATACTAATATTTTTTGTTCGGAATATGCCTCTGGCAAATCCTTTGTAATTTCTATTTGATATCTGGGATTGCTGTTTGCAAATTGGAAAAGGTCAAAACCAACGCTTAAAGCTATTTCACTATCATTTTCACGTTCTAGAATTTTATAGAAATGCTCTGTGAAATTCAGTTCTTTTTTCTCTTCGAGAATACTTTTATACTCTCTAAGTAATTTTGCAGCACTCTCTTGCCTAAAAAGGTCTTTTTCTACCTTTTCTCTTTCAGACCTTGCATATTCATTGTCGTAATGAGCTGGTAGTATTTCGTTTCTCTGAATTCCATACGTGTGGTAATAAGGTACTTCTATAAATTTAAATCTCTCAATAGGTATTGATTTTATTGGAAAGGATTTAGGTAAAGTGATAATGTGTTTATTGGAATACGAAGCTTGCTCTAATGTGAATTTCAATAATTTCTTTAAATTTATTCTTATCCTTGATTGGTTTCTAAAGCTATTTTGAAGATTTGTTAATTGGTTATTAGCATATAATGACTTATCCATCAATTGCTTTAATCGATAATCTACATCATAGAAAAAATCAGTTACTTCTGTTTTTATATGCAAAGCCTTTTTGTAGTCATCGTTTAGTTTTTCAAATTTTTCTCGTTCAGTACTATTTTCAGGATGCTTAAACTCATCTATTTGTTTATAGAAAAAATCAACGACTTTTTCAATTTCAATATTTAGAGTGTTTCCTAAACGAAGAGTATATTTTATTTCCTCGGACTTTAGCCCAATTTCATCAAAGATTAATGTAAATTCTTTTGTAATGGTCAAAAGGTCTTCTGATTCATTTTTCAATAAATCATTAAGTCGGCTTATGGATGAATTGACAACATCCTTTAAAGCTTCAAGGTGGTCAATAATGGTTTGTTTACTGTTATTGTGAAATTGTAAATCGTACCATAATTCAAAATCAGCTATAGTTTCAATTTCCGAAGATTTAAAATCTGCATATTTCTGAAACGTTTTCTTAAGTGGAAAATGTTTAAGTGGACTATGAAGTTTTTTATGGATTAAATCGATAAATTTTTTCGCATAGTTGGTAAGCGCAAATTTCAACTCTTCATTTGGTGGTCTTTCAATATAAAAATGAAGTAAGTTTCTAACAATTTTTTCTGTTTGTGGTATAGAGCCAACTTCTATTTTAGCACTTTCATTAATGCACTTCTCAATATCACGATAAGTAAAGTATTTAGAAACTTTACCTGCTTTAATCCTTGAATCTAAGATATAGATTACCATACCTTCTTCTTTAGTAAGAACAAGATGGTCATACAATTGATTTATGTCTAATATTTCGGACTCGATTTTAATTGAATTTAAGTGAATCACCTAATTTAAAAATAAAGATTACTCTTACCTAGAAAGTACAGTAATATTTGACAACATTTTATTTACCTAAGTCATTCAGCACATTTCCTTTCATTCCGTAAAAACTTCATTCCAGAAAAAGAGCTTCATTATAATAAGTCTTGGACATAATCCACACTTTTGACTTTTCATTCCGTTAACCCTTTCCGTTGCTCTGGAAAGGCACACTTCATTTTCAAGTAAAAAGTGCGAATTAAGTCCGCTAAATAGGAAAAAATTATTTGCATTTTGTTCCAATTCCTATGATTTTGTATTTCACAAAGAATTTAGGTTCACTTCCGTAATCCAACACCGTCATACCTTTTTTTGACAGCAAAATAACAACATTCAGCTTTGAACGACAGCATAACCAGGCTCGTGCCTCGCACTTTTTATATGTCTAAACAAAGCTGAATATTGGACAGCACCAAGCAACAAAAAGAAGGTAACAGCGTCGGCTCTATGGGAAGTAAATCTAAAATGAATCTTATGAAATCTTACAAAATCAATAAAAAGGAAGCGGAACAAAAGTTAAAAAAACAAAAAAAGGAAAACGCTCTGGATATAATAAGTAAATCAATAACAAAGCCTTTCTGAATGGTTCAGATAGGTCAATATTAATCTTTAAATTTTTTAATTATGAGTACTCTAAGAAACAAAGTACAGTTAATTGGTAACGTAGGAAACGAGCCAGAAATCACAAACCTTGAAAGCGGAAAGAAAGTTGCAAAATTTTCAATCGCAACCAATGAATCTTACAAAGATTCTAAGGGAGAAAAAGTGACAAATACCCAATGGCACAATATTGTAGCATGGGGAAAGATTGCCGAAATCGTAGAAAAATATGTAGGCAAAGGAAAAGAAGTAGCACTAGAGGGTAAATTGACCTCACGCTCTTATGAAACCAAAGAGGGAGAAAAAAGATATGTTACCGAAGTGGTAATTGATGAAATTCTGCTTTTGGGAATTAAAGGCGAGGATAACGCTACTGAATAATTGAAATTAAAAGAGGGCGTTCCTGTGGAAAGATGCGCCCTCTTTTTCATTCTCACTATAACTAATAATAGAAACAATGAAGAACAAAGTTAATGAAATAAAAATTAGCTACAAAGGCGGTTTAAAATCATCTATGTGGCAAAAAATAAACAGTTCTCAAGATGCAGCCGAATTGTTGTTTGAGGATTGGGATAAAGATACCATTGCATTACAAGAGGTCTTTAAAGTTGTGCTTTTAAATAATAGCAATAAGGTAAAAGGTGTGTATCAAATTTCGCAAGGTGGAATTGTCGGAACGTTAGTTGATTTGAGAATTTTATTTGCAGTCATTTTAAAATCGCTATCGGTAGCCATTATTTTAACCCACAATCATCCAAGTGGAAAATTGATACCTAGTGAAGCTGATAAAAGCCTTACGAAGAAGATTAAGAACGCTGCAAAATTATTTGACATTAAGCTTCTCGACCATTTGATTTTTGCACCTGATGGAGATTATTATAGTTTTTCAGATAACGGAATTTTATAAAACGAAAAGCTATGATTTATATAAATTTTACCGATTTGAGTGAAGAAGCGCAAGAGCGTTTGCTTAACAATTCTAAAGAAGATGTTAAGCATAAATATGGAAAGGACATTATCGAATATGCATCTGCTAATAATCAAAATTTGGACAAGATGCTAGACGAAGAAGCAATAAGAAATTTATATAGTTACACATACGTGTTTAATATATAAACGTTCTTAAAAATTGTAAGACCTTTGAAAATTTCAGAGGTCTTTTTTTATGCCCATATTTTATATTCTGCAACAAAAAGAGTGGTTTGTTAAAGATACTTTTAAACTTCAATTGAAACACTCTTAAAAAATCTAATTTCAATTCGTATTACAGAAAAAGCCATTACATTTTTGGATGTAATGGTATTTTTTTGTCCAGCGAGCTGGACGAAAAGGAATAGCAAGAGGGTAACACGCTAGCGCGATGTTTCGATTTTCAGTTTTTTCAAAACCCTAATAAAATCAACACCTTTCGGCGATTGATTGTTTTGATTTTTGAATTTAGGACAACGTTTTTTCAGAAAAAATCCTCGCAGCCCAATAAAAACAACAAATTTTTTCAGAAAAAATGGATAAAGGATATGAAAAAGAGCGATTTGAGAAGCTCGGTATTAAAACCTCAGTAGCAGAGCGTTTTCGAGTGTTTTGTAAAAAATTATCTAAATCACAATCGATGACTTTGCTTCTGATGCTGGACTTTTTCGAGGACAATGGCATTTCCCCAAATGAAACTTTGGGGCCAAATATGCAAACATTGGAAAGTGAAATTAAGAAGCGAATCAATGCGGTAATTGCCATTATAAAAGACATAGAAAAGAACCATGATAAACCCACAACTGCGATGTTACAATCTTTGTTTATGGAGTTTGAACCAAAGCAAGAAAAGTTGATTTTAGAAAAAGAAGTTGAAGAGAAGGAAGTGTTAATTGTAGAAAAAAATGATTCAAGTAATCAATTATAGTATTATGTATATCACAATCACAGCTCAAAAATTAGGAGGAGATTATTCACAAAGTTCTGTGGATTTTGTTGAGTATCTGGAGAAAGAAAATCAAGGTTTGGAACAAGAAGATGTGGAGCATTTTTTTAATCAATATGGAGACGAAATTGAAGCCAAAGATGTGGTAAAAGAAATCGATGGCAATACGGCTAAACTCAAAAAGAAAGAACCAAAATTTTATTCCATTACAGTTAGTCCAAGTAAATATGAATTGAGAAAATTACAGAATAATTCTGAAGATTTAAAGAAATATACCAGAGCCATAATGAACGATTATGCAACGTCCTTTAATCGAGAAATTAATGGTAAACCAATAACTGTTGACGACATAAAATATTTTGCAAAAATTGAGCATCAAAGAACATTCAAAGGCACAGATAAACAGGTAAAAGAGAACCAACCTTTTGCCACTAAAATACTTCAGCTAAAAACTGATATTCGGAAAATTGAACAAGGTCAATTAGATGGGAATATAAAGAAAATGAAATCTCAAATTAGCAAACTCGAAGCCGAAGCACCACATCAACAAAATGGTAAACGGATTGTTCAAGGAATGAAAAAAGCAGGTAATCAAAGTCATATTCATATTATCGTGAGCCGAAAAGATGCCTCAAATTCTGTGAGTTTATCGCCAGGATCTAAATACAAAGGTTCGGAAGTTGAGATGCATGGTAAAATTGTAAAACGTGGTTTTGATAGGGATGCGTTTTTCACAAAAGCCGAAAGCACTTTTGATAAAACTTTTGGTTACAAACGCAACTATGCAGAATCCTATAAATCGAAAAAAGATTTCATTAAAAATCCAAAACTGTACTTCACAACTTTATTGGGATTGCCAGCAAGTGAAAAAGCAGTAGCTTTTAAAATGCTTGCAAAATCTGGAGTCCCTATGGCGAGTATTCCAACCAGTCAAGTGCAGTTGGCACTTAAAACCATAAAGTATTTAAAACGAGGTCTGGATGTGGCAATTAAATCGGGTTCAATAGGTATATAACATGGAAATACAAGGAATCACATTTACTATTGGATTACTGTTTGGAATGAGCTTGGTGTTTTCAAGTCTTTTCAAAATAACAAGATATGCTTTTTTTATAAACATAATTTTGACAATAGTTTGTTTAGGATTGCTTTTTAAATTGAGTCCGTATTTAATGCATTGGGTTATCCAGATTCTATATATCGGTTGTCCGCTTTTGCTCATCAATACAGTATTATATGTGTTTCTTCACAAGGAGAATGACATTTTGGATTCTAATGATAAGCACCAAGTTCATTTCAAAGTAAAACGAGGGAGTTTCAAAATTAATAACATCAAACGAGGCGCTTCAATTATTGGTTCTGCAGGAAGTGGAAAAACTGAAAGCGTGGTTTTTAATTTCCTTCAGCATTTCAGCAAACATAAATTTTCTGGTGTAATTCACGATTATAAAAACTTTGAAATCACAGAAATGGCATTTCCTTTATTTGAAAAAAATGAGATTGATTTTAAAGTAATTTCATTCGATAACATTCATGACCGAGTGAATCCAATAGCACCAAGATATATGACCAATGAAGAAAGCGTAAATGAGGTCGCTAGAGTGCTTATAGAAAACCTATTAGAACAAAGAGAATCCGGAAGTATAGGAACAACAAAATTTTTTAATGATGCAGCTGAAGGCTTAATTAGTGGATTGATTTGGAAGTTAAGAACCTCGCATCCACAATATTGTACATTACCTCACTTAATAGCTGTTTACCAATATCTCAACACTTCAAGTCTAATTGCATTTTTAAGTAAGAATACAACATCGAGAGCGATGGCTGACGCTTTTATTAGTGGTAAGGATTCCGACAGACAAACCGCTGGTGTAAAAAGCACTTTGGCCAACGCGCTCAAAAAAATAAGTACACAACGTATTTTTATGGCTTTATCCGCAGATGATGTTCCGCTCGACATAAATAGCCAGGACAAACCTTTAGCGATTTCAGTAGTCAATAATCCGAAATATGAAACAGCCTATTCGCCAATTATCGCAACTATCATTCATACCATTACAAAGCAAATGAGTGTACGAAATTCAAATGCCTCATTTTTATTAATGGAAGAAGCACCAACAATCAGATTATTAAATATGCACAGAATCCCAGCGACATTGCGAAGTTATGATATTGCCACGATTTATGTAATGCAAGACAAAATACAGAATGATATGATGTATGGCGACAAAGCAAGTAAAGCAATTTTAAGTAATTTATCATATCAATTCTTCGGAAAGGTAAACGATCCAGACACAGCTAAATATTACGAACGCTTTTTTGAAATTGTAAAGAAAGAAACCACAAGCGTAAACAGAGGTCATAATCTTAATTTTGACACACGAATTACAACAGGAGAGCGTGAGGTTGCAAAAATTAGAGCTGATGTGTTTTTCAGACTAAAAGAAGGCGAGTTTATCACGTTTGCAGATGGAAAGGACAGAAAAGTTCAATTTAAATTGCCTAAAATTGAAAAGCGACTACCAACAAAGCAGCGGAACTATTCTGATGCTGATTTACAAGCTAATTTTGATAGAGTTTATAAAGAAGTTAGATCGATTTTCAAAAATTAATATCAGTATCTTTATAGCGTAATTAGTTAGACCATTTCAATTTTCATGACCGAGACCAATCGTATAGAATACAAACAAGAGCTTACTGAAGGATTAGAAAAAGAAGTCATTGCTTTTCTGAACTATCGCGAAGGTGGCATTATCTATATAGGTATTGATAAAACAGGAAAAACTTATGGTTTGGCAGATTCAGATAGTGACCAATTAAAGATAAAGGATCGGTTGAAACACAATATTAAACCATCTGCATTAGGCTTATTTGATATTGTTAGTGAAGAACGTGAGGGTAAGGATATCATAAAAATTATTGTAGCAAGTGGACCAGAAAAACCATATCATTTAAGAAAATATGGTATGAGTGAAAAGGGGTGCTTTATACGAATTGGAACTGCTGCAGAACCAATGCCTCAAAAAATGATTGATACGCTTTTTTCTAAACGTACTCGAAATTCCATAAGTAAAATCAAAGCAACGACACAAGACTTGACTTTTAGCCAACTGAAAATATATTATGAAGAATCAGGCTATAAACTAGGCAACGCATTTGCTAAAAATTTAGAACTACTTACTGAAGATGGCGCATATAATTATGCAGCTTATCTTTTGGCAGATAAGAATAATACGTCTATTAAAGTTGCTAAATATTCTGGTACAAATCGAACAGATTTAATAGAAAGTAATGAGTATGGCAATGAGTGTTTAGCAAAGGCAACTAAACAAGTCATAGATAAAATTGCTGTAGAAAATAGAATAGCTACAAAAATCACTTCAAAGGAGAGAGAACAAAGTCACCTATGGAATCCTATTGCATTACGTGAAGCCATTATTAATGCTTTTGTACATAATGATTATACCAATGAAGTACCGCCCAAGTTTGAGATTTTTTCAGATAGAATTGAAATTACATCTGCTGGAGGTTTACCTGAAGGATTGAGTCAGCAAGAATTTTTTGAAGGGTTTTCAGTCCCTCGTAACAAAGAACTGATGCGCATATTTAAAGACCTGGAGTTAGTAGAGCAATTGGGTTCTGGTATTCCACGTATTTTAGATCATTATGGTAAAGAGAGTTTTAATTTTTCTGAAAACTTTCTTAGAATGGCTTTTGTTACTAAAGAACTTACTACTAAAGTAGATGATAAAGAAGATAATGGAGAAGGTGGTGCAATAGGTGGTGTAATAGGTGGTGTAATAGGTAGTGAAATAGACGATAATTCTAAATTGACTAAAAGGCAAAAAGAAGTACTTAAACTAATTGCTGAAAATAAAACCATAACTTATAATGAAATAGCTGAAGTTTTAGGTATCAATGAATCTGCTGTTGGTAAACATATAAATGCTATTAAAGAAAAAGGCTATTTAGAACGAAAAGATGGTACTAGAGGTTATTGGGAAATTAATATGAGTAAATAACCAATGACAGGAATTCTACTTATTTTATTAATATTATTCTTTCTCGGACTTCCATTCTATTGGATTTATAAGCTGATTTCAAAAAAGAAAAAAGGAAATAAAATTAATGTCCAAAACAAATCAAAAGATGAATCTAAATTTGAAGCTTCAGATTTAATTCGGAAAACGAAGTTTATGTTTATGGATGATTATCGAATGTGGACAAAACTATCTGAGGCTGAAAGGAAAGAACGTTTAAACGATATTCAAGTCATATTTGATTATGGTAAAGACCATATCACAAGAGAAATGATAAAGAAAGGTTTTGAACCTGGCTCAAAAATAATTGATATTAAATATTTTACAGGATTGTCCGAACACGGATTTACAATTTCAACATTTATTATTCAACACAAAGATGGTGGAGAAATAAGAGCTTTAACAATGAATATAGACTTAAAGAAAATGGAATTTAAAGCCACTCGGAATATGTACTTTAGTTCTGGAAAGGAAAAATATTATTATTTGAAAGATAGGAAAAACTTAATGGAAATATAAGTAAGAAGTGCAACAAAACATTAACTACATTAATAAATTAAAACCCTGAAAAAAGACTCTGATAATATTTTTAGCGATAATCCATCAAAAATTACAAGCGAGTTTTGGGTTCATAATCGTGCTACTATAAAAAAAGAGCATCCTAGAAAATACAATCGATTAAAAAGAGGTAAATGGTTGTTTTTCGTGAATATTAATGAATTAGACAAAATTTGGGTAATAATTAAAGAGGCGACAGAAAAAGGTAATTTAGGAACTGGAGCAAAATCAGCTACAGCTAAATCTAATCCAAATGAGACATCCAAAAATGAAAAAGTTATTTGTGTTTATACATATAATTGGCTTGATGTGGATGATGTGATGAGGGTGGAAAAAGAGTTGCGTCTAATAGGTGTAACATCTACAATGTTTTATAAGACAGATGATGATACTGTCAACACTAAATATAAAAAATCAGGAAATAAAGGCATAAGTAAATATATATCTCATGGCGTCAATTATGAAAATATAAAAATCTCACTTAATTCTCTTTATAGAGTTGGTTCAAATACACTTAAAATTCTTGAAAATTTAGATATTACTAATATTGATAATCTATTGAATTTTGATACTTCAGTAAAATTAAAAAATGTTGGTATTTCTTCTGAGTCAATTTTAAATCTTAAAACCTTTGCACTATCACAAATGGAAAATAAGATTTATAAAAAGAAATTATTAGAAATCCCGAAAGGTAACCTTATCTACTATGATATAGAAACTGATCTAAACTCTTCAATAAAAGAAAAAAAAGTGTGGTCAATTGCTTTATTATTTAATAGAGAATATAAAGTGTTTTATGCCGAAAACTGGAACGAAGAGAGAAGGATATTGAAAGAGTTTATTCTTTACTTAAGAAAAATTAGTAATCCAATACTAATGAGCTACTCAGGTAATAGATTTGATGAAAATGTAGTTTATAATTCATTAGAGCGATATAATTTGAATCCATCTTACTTCAAGAATTTAATTCATTTGGACTTATGCAATCTTTTAAAAGCTAGTTATGTTTTTCCAACTAAAGGTTATGGATTAAAAGAGGTAAGTTCATATCTTGGATATGATTTTAAGTCAAAATATTCTAGTGGAATGTTTGTTGCTGGACAATATATTAGTTGCCAAAGAACTGGAGACAACCTACCGGAAGATATTTTTAAATATATTAAAGATGATGTTTATTCAATGAAGCATATAGTCAAAGAATTAAATAAAAAACGAAGTGATGTAATTGATTTAAACAACTAGAATAAATAAGTAAACACCGTAAATTAAATTTCTTTAACGACTAATTACTTAAAGAATACAGTTATTTTATCTAAAAAGGCGCTTTTTCCTTAGGATCTCTAACCGTTACTTTCCATACACCATCTTGCTTTACCAATTTAAAAATGCCTGGTGTTTTATCATAAGAGGTCGAGTATTTTACCCAAGCGACATCGCCTTCAGTAACTTCATCGATAATTTTAAAATTAGATTCTGAACCTTTAGGTTTAGCAAACATTTTTTGAAGGTTGGAAAATGTGGCAAAACCTTCTGGTGTTGTGTGCTTTTTAAGCATGGCTTCTTTTCCTTGATAAAAGCTTTCTGCAACGATTTCTGCAACGGATGCAGGATCTGAATTCGTTGTTCCAGCACAAGAAATAAATAAGGCTAGAAGCGAGTAAATGGCATTTTTTTTCATGATATTATTAATTTGGGTTATTGATATATTTATGCGACACTTTCATTTCAATATTTCGTTCACCATCTTTCTCATTTAATTCTAAAATTATCCTTCTGTCATTGGATAGTGAAAATTTAGGCATAACATATATAAATCTTACCGTTTCATTTACCACAATTTTAGAAGGCAGATGATGTTTAAAAATAGGCTCTATGTACAAACGTTGTAAAGATTTCTTTTTTCCTTTTTGTCGTGTTTCAACGGAAAGGTTAAGGAAATTCAAATCATAATCCAAAGTAGAATTATTCCTAATTTGAATAACGAAGTAGAGCTCTTCTTTATCAAAAACAATATTTTCAAGCCTCATGATAACACCGCTATTTCGCCTTGTATATCTTCCTAGATATTGTCTTCTATCGAGAAGATAAGAGCAGAATTTTTGATAATAATACGTACTGTTATCAATCTTTTTTTCAAAAGTCTCAGTCTGAATTGAGTCTTTTACTTTTGGTTTTTCATTCCCAATACTACTTGTCATCGGGATGAAATAATTGAGCTTTGAAAGCTGCGCTTTATACCTTACAATATACGAAAAAATCGAACCATTTCTATTGATTACCAGTAGATTACTTTCTTTTCCTTGTTTAGCTTGTAGTAAACCAAAATATTGTTCTTTTTCACGATTGTAAGTGAATACAAAATTTTCTGAGCCAGTTATACCTTGACGTATAGGCTCAGGAAAAAAGAGTGCCACATTTTTGGTGTCATTAGCATAAATGGTGTCAAGTATTCTTGTTTGTGCTTCCATGAAAGTGGAAATTATCATAGCTAATATTAATAGTATTGGTCTCATAATTTTGGTTTTAGAATAAGTTTATAATTGTTCAGTACAGTAACCTTCACATTTCGATTACTACGTCTAAGGACTTTAGTGATACCGCCTACTTGCGGAACAGTTGGAATATTGATATCGCCAATAACATCATCCAGAACTTCACCTGTCGCTTCAGCTCTAAAGTTATTTTCCACATAAATACCTTCACTACCATCTTGTAAATCGAAAGCTTTGAGTTTTGTGGGATGATGATTGATATTCTCAATTTCAATTAAAGCACGATTGGGTTGAAAGCTGATGAAACCAAATACAAGTGTGTTCTTGGGCATTAGTTTACTGTTGATTGTTGCAGCTTTGGTAAGTCGCATTCTCAATCTGGTGTTTGCCTTTACAATTTGGTCGCCATCAACAACCACGTAAATGGTAGCATCCGTATTGCCAATAATAGAAAGTTCATTGGGTTTTGGTGCAGCTGCAAAAAACAGTTGATGCTCCAAGCCTAATTCTTTAGCTTGAATTTTAAGTTCTCTAAGTATTTCTGAAGAATCAATTTCTATAGGTTGCTTCTTTTCGACTTTCTTCTGTCCGAAGTTTTGATATTTTTTATCTGAGTATTGAATTTTACCTGCATCATAAATACTATCTACAATACGTTTTCTTTCACGTTCTGGAAGATCTGGATCGTAATAGCCTAAAGAATCAATTAATTTTTCATCATAGATGCTGGGTGCATTGTTTTCACGCACTTCCTTTAAATCATTAAGAGCATCTAACTTAGAATCATACTCTTTTTGATTTTCTTCTAAATCAGGTATCAAGGTTTGTTCAAGGTTGTCATTCTCGCTTTCGTCATCGCCCATTACCATCACGGAATAGGAAATAATGAATATAAAGACAATGGCTAATACAGCTGCAAATACTATTTTGTTCTTTTGTACTTTCATAAGAGTGGTATTTAAATGCCCATTATGGGTTTTCATTGTTCATTTTTTTTAAAGTGTTTTCGAAATAATTTGTAATTAACAATCCGTGCGGATTGTTTGGGAAGTTGCGGTCAACCATAATTAGGTTTCCGGTGGAAACCAATTCATATGTGTCGATTATTGAACCTCTGTTGATTTCAAAAATGGTTGTTGTAGTAAAACCATACGAGCCATTATTTTCTGTTATCTGTGACTCGATGCTCAGTACTTTTTGAACTAATGAATATTGCAATAATCGATTATAGACACCATCCGCTTTTTTCTGACGATATAAGTTATCGACTGAACTATTACCAAGCCAAAGTGCCTTTTTAAGATTTTTTTCATAATTGCTTGCATCAATATTATAGAAGTAATTGTGAAACAGTTCTAAATGTGCCAAAGCTTCAACCTTAAAATTTTCTTTTTGGTTGACGAGTTTCAGCGGAATGATACTGCCATCTGTATTAATGGCAAAAGCACTATTCATCGCATTTTTATTTGTATTAAATGCCATCCAAACCGAAAAAGTACTAGATAGCAATGCGCAAACGACTACTGCCAAAACGATAAATCGATTCAATTTTAGAACGTTGTATATGTTTTTGTAAGGTGTTTTCATTGTGAGTTGAATTAGCTGGTAAACAATCTAAGAGTGAAAGATGTAGCGCGTTTATATAACTTGAACTTCAGGAATACGATAAAGCCTACCGAGCCTAATTGAACAACAGGTGCAAAAAAGCCCTGGCCAAAATCGGTACCAAACAAGTTGGTCCAGAAGTTGGTGTTTATTTCAGTATAGATAGCATTGACAAATACATTGACCAGAAAAAATGCTGGCACTAACATATAAACTGCTGCATAGAGTTTGAAAAATGTGTAGGCAAGAGAGCGGAATTTTTCAAATACAGCTAAACTTATAACCAATGGGAAAAATGCTTGCATAATGCCTAAAAGAAAGAAGCGTTCTGCTAAAAATAGAGGGTAGATAAACAGGTCAAGAATCCATAAAATGGTACTCAGCATAAAAGCTAATATCTTGAATCCATAAAGAGGTGTGACTAAAGCTTCATAAAGTAAAGTCATTGCCATACTTGCAGCATCTAATAAACCGACTTCTTCTTCAAGCGGTAAATCCTGTAATTGTAATGGTAGTAACGCAGGTGCAGTCCCTCGATATTGTCCTTCAATGGCAACTAAAATTCCATCGAAAAACCCTAACACCTGCGTTGAAAAAATAACCAAGATTACCACAGCAAAATTCTTTGCGAGTTCGCCTGGACTCAATCCCCAAGAATAGCCATCTTTATCCGCAATACCTTCATTGTATTTTTTTAGGATATTGACCAGAAAAAAAAGTACAGCAAGCGTTTTCATTCCTGCAATGGTATATTGCGAAAAACTGCTGTTCTGTATGGTTTGAAATACCGTATCGATATACTCTAGACCAATTCCTAAAATGATGGTTGCGGTCATTTCTAATAATTTGTTTCGCGATTATTAACTTTATCTTGCATTTTTCTGAAGGAAATAATATCTCTATATCGTTTCGTTTTTGTAGTGATATTTGAAACCATCTCTTTGGATTCCTGTTCCTTCTTTTTAAGAACTTCTGCACGTTCGGCATCGGTCATTTTAAGATTGTCGCTGGATAAAATTTCGCCCATAAATTCAACGGTGTCCAATGAGTTTTGGACTATCGCATCGAATGATTCTGCAATTCGTGTAACTTCCTCTGGTTTTATATAAGGCGAGTTCAAAATGTCTTGCAAATCGTTTTGCATAACCTGAATAAGTCGCTGGTTGTTTTGCGCAATTTCCTCAACTGCTCTAAGTTGTTGTACCACACTCGACACTTTTTCTATGGCTTCTTTGGCGTCTTTTAGAAATTTCACAGACTTTATCATTTGAGCGGTCTGTTTACCTGATTCTACAAGTTGTTTTACCAAACTGATAAAATTGGTATTGTCATAAGTGGGCATACCTTGGGCGGTAGCAGCGCCAGGCAATAAAAAGGCAATACTAAAGATTAACCCGATTACTACTGTTTTGATTTTTGTTTTCATAGCTTTTAATTTTTAGATGTGAATTGAATTATTGCTTTTTGCATATCGTGATGGGCTTCGTAGAGCTTCATGATGTCCTCATTTTCTCGTCCATCGGTTAAATAGGCTGCATACACTTCTTTTGGAACTTCGAGCCTAAAAATGTTGCTTTCTTTTCCGATTTTGATGAACATTTCGGTGTACTTCCTTGGACCAGAAAGATTGTTTTTTATAGATTTTAATTGGTTCAGATCATGGCTAGATAGATTGAGTCTTTTAACCAGTTCGTCATAGCCTTTTTCATTATTCAGACTGTAGATAACTTGCGTGTTTTCTAATATGCTTGCAGATGTGGAATTGTTAGGCAACTGATTAATGGATTGCAGAATAATACCAATAGCGCCATTTTGTTTTCGGATAGCTTGATAGTAGAACTCTACACTTTCAAGAACATTTTCAAACTTCAGTTGTTTGGCAAACTCATCAAATAAGATGATGCCTTTTTCTGCTCGATTCTTCCAAATGGTTCTCTGGATGGCTGATTTAATCAGCTTCAACATTACGGACAAAATTTCCTTATTGTCCTTTACTTCGTCGAGTTCAAAAACAATCAATCGTTTGTCTTCTATTTTATAAGTTTGGTCTTCGCTAACTTCAAATAGAAAGCTATATAGACCATCGCCAACGTACTCAGACATCACATGCAAGAAGCTCGTAACATTAAAGTAGTCAGGATGGATTTTTAAGGTACTCAGAAGATCTTCCTGATTCCTTTCTATAAAGTTGTAATAGCCTTCCAAAGAATGATTTTCTGAAGTGCTATTGTAATAATGACGCAGAATCTTTTTAACGGAAACCGATTGCGCCTTGGTTACTTTTAAATCTGAAGCAAACAATTCAAAAAGAAATACCGATAAATCTTCAAGTCGCTCAGGTGTTAAATCCTTTATGTCACTAATATAAAAGGGATTGATACCTAAGTTTTTTCCGCTTTCGTATCTTAATACCGTATATTTTTCAGGATAGAGCTTGGCAAATTTGGTGTATGAGCCACCCAAATCTATGATGACCAATCTTACACCACTTTCAAAATATTGGCGTAGAATGTTATTCGCCAAAAAGGATTTTCCTTCGCCAGTAGGCGCAAAAATGGCAAAATTTCTAGCTTTGATTCGCTTCTTTTTTTCATCCCAAACATCTTTTAATACCGGAATGTTATGTTCTCTATCATTAAAGATAATGCCTGTTTTATCCGATTTGTAATTGGTGTTATTTATGAAGAGACAAAGTGCAT
The DNA here is from genome assembly GCF_001747085.1 of Flavivirga aquatica. Classification (GTDB taxonomy): domain Bacteria; phylum Bacteroidota; class Bacteroidia; order Flavobacteriales; family Flavobacteriaceae; genus Algibacter_C; species Algibacter_C aquatica. The sequence continues at coordinate 985,440 of NZ_MDJD01000054.1, read as the reverse complement.
GTTTTAAATCGGTTACGTATAAATCATTGTTTGAAAAATTGGAAGAGAAGCAACAGTAACTATTTAGGATATAATTTTTGCGTTCTTCGCCTCTTGGATAATAAGGAATGATATCTAATTCCTTGAATTCGGTTTTTATTTTAGAAGTGATTTTGTCTAGTTTTTTGACATCTTTCGACCAATAGACAATATTGAGATGACCACGTATAATACGTGAATTGTCATCTGCATTGATTTGATCTAGAATGTGTTGAATTTTTGTAAGAACCACTTTGTTCTGTGAACCAAAATTGGAACTTTTATTAAGTTCTTCTATTTTCTTATCCAATAGCTTGCGCCACTTTTGTTTGTCATCCAAATAAAGAATTTGGTTAACAATATGGTTTTCATTAAGTGTAAGTCCTAAGCCATCAATAAACCCTTGATGAAATACAAAATCGTCCGAAGTGAATTTCTCATTGGTTTTGCTACTTTGAACATTTTCGCCAAAGCATAATTCGCTGTTGATGGCGAGCGCATCAAAGTGGTTTTCGCCAATATTGACGCTTTTCTTTTCCAATAAAATATCGGTATCAAATCCTTCATTGAAACCATTAAAATAACTACTTGTTAATTGCTGAATATCTTCTGCATTTAGCGGAAGAAATTCTATTTTTCTACTATTATTTATAAAGGAAACCGAATCGTTTACAGAATTAGCGAAGCTCTTAATGTTATCATCCAATTCTTGTACAATTCCCTTTGAAATTTTTCTGAAGGGATTGACGTATTTCGGATTGTTGAGTGCTTTGTTCTTAGTTAAAATAAAGAACAAATAACATTTATGTTCTATGTGTCCACGACCTCTAAAATACTCGTGTGTTGCTTTTTCTAAAAAGGTGGTGTTTGGAAGTTTTTCTGAAGAATAAGATTTCTTAAGGTAGATGTCTTGTTTATGGACAACAGTTCCAATAGGTAACGATTTCAAAGCTTGAAACCATGCACCATGCATATCCTCAAAATCCTTTTCGGACAAGGAATAGATTTCTGGTAGATTCCCTTCATAACATAGAATCACATTGCCATTGTTGGCAAATACGATATTGTCTTGAATATCTAAAATGGGTTGATATGTTGAAATATTAATCTTGTTCATAATCGAAGCCGGAATTTCTTTTGTTGCTTATAATTTTTGGAAAGGCTTTTGCCATCTGAAAAAGTTGTGGATTGTTGGTTATGCGAGTCAAGGCAACATATAAGGCTGAATTGAAAATCAGAATGCCAATTATCAACCCAAAACTGAAAGAGAAAATGATGATTAATAATGAGGCAAGAATTGAAACCATCATTAAGGCAAACAGGGAAATGGGCAATCCAAAAATGACTGCCCGTTTCCTAATATTTTTATAGACTTCGTATCGCTTCATTAAACTACGATAGTTATTAAGTAAGTGAAGATGCCTACCACGGCACCAGCGATGAGAACAAATACTAAAACACGAGTAATACCTTTTTTAAGGTCTGCGTTCTCGCCAAAGAAATGACCAGCATTAAATAGGAATCCAACAAGAAAGATGACACCTAGAATGATTGGGAAAATGGTTCTAATGGTATCTGAAACATCGTTTACAGAATCTTCAATACCACCAATTTGTGCAAAGCTTGATGCTGATGTCATCAAGAATGTGAGTAAGATAAAAATTGATTTTTTCATAATTATTTGGTTTAGCCTGTAGAGGCAGTTTCTAATTTTATTTTGTGAAATCTATTATGAAATGAAGATGAAGGAAGAAAATCTCTAAATTTTAACGCTAGATGGTGTTAAACTTTTGAAGATTATTAAGGAAGTGATTGATTTCTTGAATATTGTGTAATCTAAAACGATTATTATGAACACATTAAATCAAATTACACTCTTACTATTCTGTACAGTTTTTTTAAATCTTACTTATGCACAAAATGTTAAAGACCAAGCAAGGAATCCTATTGTAATAATAGATCCTGGTCATGGTGGAAAAGATGCTGGTGCAACGAGCAGAAATGGTATAAAGGAAAAAGATATTACTTTGGATGTTGCTTCTAAAATAGTGGTACTCAATAATACCTTATTTGAAAACCTTTTAATGTTATATCTCACTAGATATAAAGACACATTAATATCTCTAGGCGATAGAACAGAACTATCCAAAAAACTAAAAGCTGATATATTTATTTCGTTACATTGTAATCAAGCCATAAACAGAACAGCATCAGGAACAGAAGTTTTCATTCATCCTAAAAGCGAAGTGCAAGCCGAAGAATCTGCCTATTTAGGATTTATGATACAAAAAGGATTGGCAGATATACTTGGCATTAAAAACAGAGGATTAAAATATGGAAATTTTCAGGTGTTACGAGATAACGACAATAGTAATGCAACGGTTCTTTTAGAACTTGGATTTTTATCTCAAACTGATGAGGCGATATATTTATCTAAAGAAGAGTCTCAAAGTGCTGTTGCTTTGGTTATACTTCAATCGATTATTAAATTTTTAGGGCTATGAGTGAGTTGTATTTAGAGTTTGTAAAGAATATTAAGGAAATATTGATAGCTATATATAAAAATATTTTAAATAAAAATAGAGATAACAAACCTTGTTAAATTTCTTAGGTTTTTTGAACTACTTGATTTTATTTTGAATAAACAATTATGTAAATTGCATCTTTACACATTAGTTAGATTTAATAACAGAATGAATATATTCATAGACTCAAATATCTTATATCAAGATTACTTTTTTGAAAATAAATCAAATAAAAAATTACTCGAATATTGTGACGAAGGACTAATAAATCTATTTATGTCTGAGATAGTAAGATTAGAGTTGAGAAGACAATTTCAAAAAGAGATTGAAGAAAAAAATAGAATAATAAAAAAGATAATTAAGGGTTCCAAAAGACTAAAATTAGAGAGCGAGATTAGTGAAATTTCAATAAGTAAACAATTTACAAAATTTGATAAATTTTATAACAAGCTTAAGATGTATGACAATTTTTGCATATTGAAATACAAAAACGATTTTTTACCTGATATTGTTGACAGAGCTATTAACCGAAGAAAACCTTTTACTGAAGAAAAATCAGAATTAAAAGATGCAATTATCTGGAAAACTTATTCAGAGTATGTTGAAACTAATAATTCTACGGATTGTATTCTATTAACAAATAACACTTCTGATTTTTGCGAAAAAAAAGATAAATCTAAAATTCATGCAGAATTAATTACTGATACTAATAAATTTTCTGTTGTAAATAAATCATTTGAATTTATAAAAAACTACGCAAGTGTTCTTGAAAGTCCTGAACATAAATTTCAAGCATATGTTAATCAAATTGATATATCGCAAAATTTTGTACTAGATATAATTAGAAATAATTTTGAAAAAATTATCGAAGATAAAATGCATCTTAAAATTGATAACCTAAACCCTTCGGATTTAATTTCTGCGGATTATTTCTTTGATGGGCAACTAATAAGTTATGGTTGTGAAATACTAGATTGTGACGAAATTGAACATGAAATAATATCAGAAACCGCACTTATTTCTGGAATAGTATATGCTTCTTGTGAAGTGGAGATACTTGAGTATAATTCTGTTAGAGACCCTGGAGAAGATAGACATACAAGTGTCGCAGAGAAAAATGTCATATTTAAGATTTACTTCAACTTTGACATGGAAAGAGATGAAGTTTATTCTGATTTTGAAATTACAGATTTGGAAATTTCAGAAATCGACTAATAGTTTTTTTGTTTGGTGCCTGATAAATGAGGTAATCAAAAGTAGAACTATAATTATACCATATCATTAAGACTAAAACAAGATGAACTTTTCGCTAGAAGAAATTTATTCAATGTATGGACAGTATGATAAATTCGTAACTCTTGAATTTGAATACAATAGTGACGAATATGAGAAATTTGGGTTCAGACTCATGGGAACTTTTCTATTTGATTTGGACGATAGAGTGGAACTGGAGAAAATTTTACAAAAAGATGAAATTCAAAGAACTGATAGAAAAATTAAATTTTCCCCTTCGGAACTTGAAGAATTAACTAATGACCAAAAAACAGATTTAGATAGGGATGGTATTTTAGTAAGCAGCATTCATACAGTTTCAACTTTAGATTTACCTAAACAAAATAGATTTAGGGAATTAGGTAAAAAGGAAATTCAGAATGTAATGCATATAAAAGCACCTGAGTTTAGTGGTTGGGAAGAATTGAACAGAGTTAGATTTGGTTTTTTGAATTCTCGTTACTCTAAAGGTCAAAACTTATCGCCACAAGAATTAGTTCAATATTGGGCTTTTAGAAAACACTTTAATATCAATATTGATAAGGATGATTTTAAGGAAGTTTTTGAAAATGGAGACGAAGCGCTTAAAGAAAAAATAAGATTAGAAGAACTTCGAGCGAAATATCAAGAATTAACTATAGTTGAAGAAGAAATAGAAGAATTCGCAAAACTTGTTGTTAAAGAAATAATTTACAAAAATGAGATTATAGAAAAGGAAATAGCACATTCAACAGAGAGGATTAATGAAATTTCAGATACTTACGGTAGTGCTCTAGAAAACTTAAAGAAGATTTGCAGAGGATTTGATGAAAAAGTAATTGCTTTTGGAGAGAAAACGGTGTTTTTAGAGTTCGAAAGATTTGTTCACATTTATGCTAGACATGTCGCAGAGACCCAAATTGGAGAGAAGTTTGTAAATGATAAATCTGTATTCCAATATAAATTCGATGATATAATTAGAGTTATAAAAATGGTGGTTGAGTCTGTAAATGATGAGATTCAAGAACATTTTAAGCAAACACCAAATAGATCCTTCAGAAGAATGGGAAGAAGAAGCATCTATGTTGATGGACATTATTATAGAATTGAGATTGAGCCTAATGGTAAATTAAAAGATTTCCACCCATATAATGATGATGAAAATACTGCTGCTGACTTGGAACAGAACTAAACGAAAATTTTATACACTATCTAATTTCCCCCAAACCAAAGGATGCTCACTAGCAGCAACATTTCTTTTAGAAACGGATTTGTAGATAGACCATTGCGGATGTTTTTCTGGCCACATCGCTTTACGATTTAAGCCACTATCTTTCATCTTATTAAATAAAGTTGGAGAGAACAACATGTAATCTTTCTGCTTAATATTAACACCCATTCTGTAAGCACCTAATCGAAAATAAGTGCCATCATTTCCCTTATCAATATCCACTTCAAAAGAGAGATGTTTTGTAATATCTTTTAAGTCTGTGTCTTGAATTAAAGGCGATAAAGAATTACAATAAGATGGCGCGTTAAATGTACCTGCGATGACGACATTGGTTTTACCTTCAGCTATTAGCTTTTTATAAACTTCAGCAATCTTATAAACTTGTTTTTTTCTAATCTTATCGGATAGCTTCCTGTCTTTTGTTGGCTTTTTTAGATAAGCATTTAATAACCAAATGGTTTCTTTTGATGGTGTGCTAATTTCATATTCAATCAAATTTTTATAGTCGTCATTAGTTGCTGCATTGATATTGTGAGTTCTAACTGCATCGAGATTATAGCCTTGGCGCAATGCTATTCCCATTTCTAAACTATCCATATCATTGCCTTGAATCACAAAAGAGTTATTAAAAGGTTTGCAGTCGAATTCTGGCAGAATGAGCTGGTTAAAATCCTCAAACGATGCTCTGTCCTCAATTTCTTGTAGCAGTAAAATATCTGGATTTACATTGGCGATAACCTGGGCTTTATGTTGTGTGGACTTTGGATGTATAGGAACGGTTTGAAGTTTTATCCATCCATTCCAATCTGTGAGATTACCAGCTTTATTGTCAATAGAACGGCTAAGACCTTTCATAAATAGAAAACCTGCTTTTCGTCTTAAAATGGCATAAGGTCGTGGACTTGATTTTTCAAAACCTATTAAAAATGAGAGTTCTCTAATCCGATCTTGTTGGGTTAATGATTTAGAAGGTTCGACCATGAGTTTGTCAAGCTCTATTGTCCAATCGACAGTTAAATTTTTGGTTAATTTTTCTAACAGGCTTCTGTCCCTGTGAAATAAGTTCTGAACATTAAAAGTTGCTATTTTCATAATTTCTAAATTTTTATTTTCGTTTATCGCTGGTATCTTGATCGAATGCTACGAGGTTAAATAATTCTCGCATTCTGCTTCGGACTCTATTGCCATATAAATCTTCCAATTCTTCAGCATTTAGGTTTGTAGTTCCATGGGTTTTTATATGATGATTTATAAAAAGTTCATGACGTGAGAGTAAGATTTCGCCCATGACGTTACAGTCCTTTCCGTAGTGTCTTCCAATAGGTTCAACGCCTAAATCATCAAAACAGAAAAACTGCCTACAACCATAATCTTCAATCGTTTTGTAGCCAATGTGATTGAAACCAAATACGATATTTCTGGAAGGAATTAAGATGTATGGTTTTTGCAATGGAACAATGTTTTTTAGTAGAATCATTAAGCTTGTTTTGCCACATCCAACAGGTCCAGAAAGTAAAATGCCTTTATTTGGGTCAATCTCATTTTTCTCGCAATTTTCTTTGTCTTTTATGAAATAATGGCAGAGTTTTAAGATGATTGGTCGGTCTTCTTCGTAGATTTTAAATTGGTTACCAAAGAGTATTTTTCCTTTAACATCGAGGTAGATTAAGATTTTTTCAAAATCGTATATCACTTCTTTGCCATCAAACGTGCCAATGTCATACGTTTTGTGTTCTTCGACTATTTTACAAGGGTTGACCATAATCTTTGTTTTTATTGGTTCTCAGGTTGTCCGTTTTTTTTTGAACAGCATCTGTAGTTTCAAATTCGTTGGCTTTTAGCATCCAATTATTCGCTGTAGCATGCCAATCTTCAATTTTTATTTTGCCACCAATTTTCCATCCGATGCCTTGATAGTGGTTGTAGAATTTCTGGGCTTCATTAGCAGGCCATCTTTTCTTTTTAAAAAAATCAATCACTTCAAATTCATTTTTTGGTAGCTTAGTTTTATTTATGTTTTCTATTTGTTTATTACTGTTTGTATTATGTATCAATGCTTGTTCAGTAGTTGTTTCAAACTCATTCACAGCTTGTTCAGAGGTTGTACCGAAATTGAACAACTTGATTTTACTGCCTTTATATGGATTGTGTGAAGGGAAATATTTTAGATAATTCCATGAATCCATCTGTTTTAAACAGCGATGATAGGTTGCTGTCGAACCAATTTTTGAGAGTTCCATAACTTCTTGCCTGTCTATGTAAAATTCTTCTCGAAATCGGTTTAAATTCCAAAACTGAAACAAAGCCATATACAAGCTGACATGAGTTGTGTTTAGCCTTTTGTCTGCATAGAATTTTTGAAATACAGCATTGAGATGTTTTATATAATTCATACATATTTATACCGTTTTATGATGCACACGGTTGTTGTCCATAACCTTTTGGATTTCTTCGGAATCATAAAAAATAATTCCACCAACCTTTGTATAGGGTAGTGTGCCTTTAATTCGAAGATTCTGTAGAGTGCCAGGGCTAATTTGCAGTAAGTCCATGAGTTCTGAAGATTTTAGATATTTCTTTAGTTTACCTTGCGCTTGTTTGCTTAAAAGTTTTTTGATGTCATCGAGCAATTCAAGTTTAAAATCCCTAAGATCATCTGTAGTAATAATTGTTGCTGGCATAGTAGAACTATTTTTAGAAAAGAACTACCATTTTGCTTTCGACTAAAATGATAGCCCTTGACCTGATTTGACTTTCGTTCTACAAATTTGAATAGTATTGATGGATTTTAATCACAAGTACGACCAGAGTACGGTCAAATTTTAACATTATTAAATTTGATGCTATTTGGTGCGTTTTGGGGTTGTAATAAGTGAATTTTAGATTTAAAAAAGAAGATAATTATAACAAAGTTATAAAAGCAGGAGGTCAACCGTATGTGGTTTAAAAAAAGAAGATATTTTATTCTTCTGCGCTATCCATTTGTAGAAGCAAACCATTGGATAAATCATCCAAAAATTTAGTTCTGCTTATTTTTCGAGATTTAATTTCAGAGAATATTTTGTAGAAATCCCCAAGGTCAAATTGTAATACTTTTTGTAATGCAATTGCTATTTCTTTTATATCGACGTTTCCATTATTTATTACACGATTAAAATAAAGTGCATAGATTAATTCTGTTAGTGCAGATTTAGAAGATGTCCATTTTAGATTTGTATTATTTACGTAATTGGTTGAATTTCTATTTTTGATTTTATCAAGCCTTAATTTTAGGTAATTCATAAAAAGCTTGTAGGCTTTAATCTTACCTAAAAGCATATCACGAGGAGTACTAAAATCAGGATCTTGAAAATAGAATTTTGATGATGAGATCGAGAAACTGTCTAAATGACCTCTGGTATAATATTGCTTATCAAAGTGATAGAGTTTATCTTCAACATATTGGTTGAAATCAATATTGTATAAATAGAACCGATTAAGCTTTCGAAGTTTTTTCTTTAAAGCTTTTTCTTGGTCTTGAACATTTGATTTTGGAAACTGAAGTTCAAAAGAACGTATTTCGGTATAATAGATAAGTTGAATTAAAGAGGTTTGTTTTTGATGTTTGAAGAATTCTACTTCCTTTGGAACTGAAACAAAATCCATTTTAATAATAGCTTTTTTAAAATCATTTAAAGTGTTGCGAGATAGAATTATGATTTGTCTGGACGTGTCAAGGATGGATAAAGAACTTTGTTCGATTTTTTCAAGTTCCTTAGTGTAGATAGTATTGCGTAAAGTAAAATCCATCACAAAAGTTTAGTTATACACGCGGTGCCCAATAGATTATCTATTGACTTTTAATAGTATTTGGTAGATTTTAGGTTAGTTTAATAAAGATGGTTAGAAATACATAAATGAAGGACAATAAACTGTGTAAATTTTGCGTATTTGCTATGTGAATTTTATACACAATTCATAAATGCTATTGAGATTAGTTTATTAATTCACTTTATCAATAAGTTCTTGTCTGCTCGAACAGTTTGATTTGTTAAAGATGTTAGAAGCGTGCTTTCTAACTGTACCATAGGATATAAACATATTTTCAGCTATTTTTTTATAACTGTAGCCTTCTATTATCTGAAGTACAATTTCATTTTCTCTATTTGTAAGACCGTATAGGTCTGCAATATCTTGATCTAATTTGTAGGTGTTCTTTAATCGATATAAATAGCTATTTACTTCCATTATAGTAACGAAAAAAAATGATGACGTCATTATGGAATGCGTTATGGGCTGAAAATCGCCGAAATAAGTTAATGCAGGAAGCATAACTAAAGAGAAAATTGAACTTAAACCTAGATTCGTTTGAATTTTAAAATAGCGGTCTCTTTTAGTTTTCTTTTTAATCACTAGAAAGAAATATACAATAAAAACTATGGAAAGTATAGTAGGGAAAATTAGAAATAGACTTCTAGCGAAATCTAGAGAGCCTGTATAGTAATAGGGGATTATAAAAAGTAATGTAAAACAAAGGGAAAGAATGATAATTAAGTTCTTTATTTTGAAAAATGTATTTGGTGTTTTAATATTAAATTCTTTATATAAATACCAAACTAGATAGATGCACATTACAATTGAAATTGAATAAGTTATTATGTATTGAAGGAATCTAGGACCAGGAAAGTTATCGTCTGGTAGTAAACCATTCAAAAGATTATATAGTAGAAAAATAATAGCTAAAATTAGATATCGATACTTAGATTTAATGTTTTGACGCTTACCAAATCCAATATTAAAAAGTTGAAAAATTATGATTATGCTAATAACTATGCACAAGAAAAGCACCACCCAATGCATAGAAGAAGCGTAGGTGTATTCTGGGACAAATCGATATTTTTGAATTAAGTAAAACATATAACCACATGTACAACAATATTTTAACTTAAAATTCCGAGAGTACTAAATATAACTTATCTTAGTGTGAATCAAAAATTATAAAGCGTAAAATGCTGAATAACAAGTATAAACTAGGTCTTTTCCCTACGGCTTTGGAGAGAATGGATAACTTATCCAAAGTCTATCCAAACTATAATTTGTATATCAAAAGAGATGATAACTCAGGTTTAGCATCTGGCGGAAACAAAGTAAGAAAGCTTCAGTTTTTTATTTATGAAGCTTTAAGTAAAGGATGTGATACGATTATTACAGCTGGAGCCCAACAATCTAATCATTGCCGACAAACAGCAGCAGCTTGTGCTAAAGCAGGACTAGAATGCCATCTACTGTTAGGTGGTAAGAAGCCTAAAAATTACAATGGTAATTTATTGCTTTCTCATTTATTAGGAGCTAAAATTCATTTTACTGGAGATAATAGAAAAGGGGAAGATATAATTAAATTAAAGCAAGATTTAGAAATACAGAAAAGAAATGTTTACGAAATTCCTTATGGTGGATCTAATTTACTTGGAGCTTACGGCTTTGTAGATGCTGTTAAAGAATTGAAGGAACAACTTTTAGAAAATAACTTGAAAATCGATTACATTTTCTTTGCATCAAGTTCTGGCGGAACACAAGCTGGGCTTAAACTTGGTATAGATTTATACGATCTTGATATAAAACTAATGCCAATTAGTATAGATAAAATTGGTTTAGGAGATAAAACACTAGACGATGCTGTTTTAGAGATACTGCATCAAGGTCAAAAAGAATTGAGTATTCAAAAAACGTACTCAATTAAAGATGCAACACTTATTAGAGATTATGATAAACCTGGTTATGGAGTAATTACTGAAAACGAAAAGATGGCCATAAAGCAATTGGCTCAAAGTGAGGGTATATTGTTAGACCCTGTTTATTCTGGTAGAGCTTTTTACGGGATGATAGATCATCTTAAAAATAATAAGATAGAAAAAAACTCTAATGTGCTCTTTTGGCATACAGGTGGCTTACCGGCAAATTTTTATTATTCCGAAGAGCTTTCAAAATAACTTAAAAGTTGATTACTTCTTCTAAGGCATCATCAGCTTCTTCATGGATAAAATTAGCTTGATATATTAAAGTCGTTTTTAAATCGCTGTGTCTGTATAGTTTTTGAAGCATTCTAGGATGAATCTTATTGCCAGCGATATTTCCAAAACTGTGTCGAGCAATATGGTTAGACAAGTTTTTGTCAATCTCACACATATCGCCAATTCGCTTCAAATATTTGTTAAGCAATTTAGTTGCGTTCCTAGTTTTTCTAAAAATATCTTCAGTATCAGATTCATCCACATCTTTCAGAAAAGGAAAGATAAATCCATTATTATCATCTTTCTCTTGTTTGTAATATTCGAGTATTACTTCTGCTTTCTCAGATACTTTAAGGCTTAGTGGTTTCTCATTTTTATTCATTACGTAGAACAAACGACCATCTTTGAAATCTGACCATTTTAGTTTTATCGCATCCGAAATTCTTATTCCAGCAAAGTAAAAAGCAAATAGCCATACGTTTTTAGTGTGCCATATTGAGGTGTCAGGTTCTAATTCTAAAAGTTCAATCTGCTCTACCTCATTTACAATCAAACCTATCTTATGACTAGAGCCAATCCGAATCTTTTCTTTTTCACCACCAAACGGATAGAATTTGGAATCAACTATTCCATTTTTAATAGCCTTGTTAAAAAGAGTCCGTATAAATATGAGTTGATTAGTGATGGTGCGTGTTTTTTGTTCAAGATAGACTGCACAAAAATCTTTATACCTATCCAAGAAAGATTCATTAATATCTTGAAACTTTAATGACTTATTCTTTTTAAAGTGTTCAACAGAATCCATAAAAGTATGCTCACCTTTTCTTCCTTTACTAACTCGTGTCTTTCTACGTTCTTTAATTCCGTTAATAACTACATTTTTTTCTTGTGAGTTATTATGGTTTAAAAATTCTTCTAAGTTGTATAAAATTGATAATTCAGATTTTGCAACTGAAAACACATCACGTTCATATTTGCTTTTAATTCTGTCTGAGGCAACATTGAAAAATGATTTAGAACCACCAGCACCTTTCAATTTTAACTTGACCTGCTTTGGTGTGATTTTGTCTTTAGAATCAAAGTAAACATCATTAGCTTCAGTAAGTTTTTTTAAAAGAAAATTATTAAGTTTTTTAGCGTTTGGATGTGTTTTTTTTACTCTTCCTGCATCTTTATCCCAATCTTTTTCTAGCACATACTGTCCAAGCCATTTATAATTTGTCTTGTAATTTTCACTAATACGAATTGCAAGTGGGATAGTTTTATCTTTGCGAATCATATTTTTCCGAAGTACTATTTTAATAATCGCCATAATCACTTAACTTAGAATATAAAGATAATCAATTTTAAAATAGTCAGTACAGAATAAGTACAGAATGATTTGATTTTAATTGTATTTAAATGCTATCGTTTAAAATGTAAAGTACTGAATAACATGGATTTTGCTAGGAAATGAGGTGTTTAGTGTCTTGCTACCTTTAAGCTCATAACCCGAAGGTCACTGGTTCGAGTCCAGTTCCCGCTACTAGTAAAACTAAGCCTTTCAAGAAATTGAAAGGCTTTTTTATTTCACATAGTACAGAATTTAGCTATTTATCTTATTCATAATAGTATTTGACGGATCAAGCCCAATTGTTATGTTTATGCAAATATTCCGGTAAGGGATCAAGTCAAAAAGTTTTGGGATTAGATGATAAATAGTGTAATTTTAAGGAATGTCTAATTAACGAGCTAAGAGTCAATAATTTTCTCATTTTAAAATCTAAAAAACAGAACATATATCAAAACAAAAAAGACAGCCTAATACTTTTCAGGCGGCCTTTTTTGTTATAATTTTTTATTCTTAGGAAGTTTGGGATATTCGTGGAGCATCATTCTTCAAAGAGTGAGAGACTTCTAATATATATCTGCCAACATTACCTTTAACTTTGTTTATCTGTTTTACAATATTTAGTCATTGTATAAGATTTTAAATTTAAATGGTTTTAGTAATAAACCATTTTCATTCTCTTTTCTATTGTTTTTCCTTTTACAACCACCACATAAATTCCAGGTTCTAAACTAGAACAATCAATTTCGTAATTACGTTCTTTACTATCAAATTTCTTTCTAAAAACCTCGTTGTCTGTCATGTTAATTATTCTAATCAAAACATTCTCGTTTAACTTGTTATCAAAATCAAGTTTAAATCTCCCATTTGTAGGATTTGGTATAATAGAAACTTTTCTATCCACTGGTTTTTCAACACTATTTAAGTCTTTTACTTCTCCAAATAAAGAAAATACTAATTGTGCTTTATATGACTTTCCATCATTAGGGAAGAAATCAGGCTTTGTTATATTTTCAAAAGCCTTCCACTCTTTAGTAACCTCTGTGATAAACGGAATTTTTCCTTCTACTACTCGAACATGTGGATTGGGTTTGTTTTCGAAATTAGATCCTATTGCATTAACAAATTCTGGATTTTGGGCTAATCTAATCTGTAATTGCCAAGAAACATTATTACGATTATATATTTCATCTAATCTGGCAAAAGAAATCCAATATTTTCCTTCTTTTAATTCGACTATACTTGGGAAGAAAAAATCTAATTCTGATGTATCTAAAGAAAAAATCAAAGGGTTTTTAATCAATACATCCAATATGTCAGCAATTTGTTCTCCTGGGCGACCATTATCGTCTTTATATATTCTTACTCTGGCACGATTTCCAGGAGTAGAGAAGCTAGAAAATGGTGTAGTTTTTCCTATTATTTTCATTCTTTCTATAGACCAAGATTCTCCTTTAGGAACATTAAATATATCTGCAACTTCTACAGATAAAGGTGCTGGATTAATAAAACTCGTAGCTTCTGCTTGTGTAGAAGGTCGTTCTAAATTAATAGTTCTTTTATCTGGATCGAATCGATCTAATAAAGGTTTATAAAATACCTTTATTTTAATTTCTGTAGCTACTTTCTGAATACCAGAAGTAGCTATTAATCTTATAATACTCTCTCCTTCTTTATCTATATTTGGAATATCACTATTTGCCTTTGGGAAATAAATATCTAATTGATTATTGAAAAATTCATGTCTGATAAAGTCACCATTTTTATCTAAGTTTTCAATTGTAATATCAATATTATTACCTTGCTCTTCTTTAAAGACTTCACTAAGGTCTAAAGTTATAAATTCTGGTGTTTCTTGTGTAGGCAATTCTATGTTTTCTGGTTTTTTATTAACAAATAGAGTGTTTTTGCCTGAAGGAGGTGTGACATCAAATTTTTTACTAAACACTCCATTTCCGTGAACAGCAACTGCTGCAAACCCATCTTGTCTAGTTCTTACCTGAACTACCACACCATTTCCTATCTGGTTGTTTTCTAATCTCCAAACAGTATTTTTTTCATTAATTCTATCACTATAATACAAGCCTGAACTAGTACCTGCTAAAATTCCATCTTTGTTTCCTAAAAAAGAAACCCATCGAACGGAAGGGCCATTACCAGTTCCATCTCTCTTTTCTTCTAAATTACCACTAATATCGATCCAAGTTTCTCCAGCATCTTTTGTATAAAAAATACTAGGGATATTGTAATTAGAGAAAGAAATCACTACCCTGTCTGAATCATTTGGATCTACATGTATACTGCTCAGGTAACTCTTTTCAGGTAAGCCTTTCCCTGTAAAAATATCAACAGGTTTACTGGATGTTAAATCTGCGAAATCCAATCTAAAAACTTGGCCTTGACCAGTACCATAATACACTTTGTTTGCTTCTGGAAAGGTAGCAACATCAATTGCAGTAATTACATTAAGTTCTCTTCCAAACTGATCTATTATAGATTCTTCAACTTCGGCTATTTGCGACCAATTAATCTCAGAAGGTTTTACGTCAACAGCATTACTAGTTGTTGGTAATTCATCAAGATTACTATTTCTAAATAATTTACGTTTGGCAGGCAAATAGATTACGTTATCATTATTAGGATCCAGAACAAAAGGATTGATAAAGCTAAAAGATCTCGGACGCAGACCTGCCGGTGTTGCAGATGCTGCTGATTCAATATTACCATTATCATCAAGATTAAAACGGAAGATATTCCCAAATTGTGATGAGATATAACGGGTTCGTCCATTATCTGCAAAAGCAGAATAAGAACCATCTCCACTAAATTGTTCTTTCCAGACTGCATCAATATTTGATTGATCTGTAAACCAAGACCCATTATCTTGAAAACCTGCGAGTAAATCTTCATTTTTGGATGTCGGATCAAAGGATATAGCATATGGTTGGGTTGTAATATATCCATTATTTAAAGAACCCCACTTTACAGGCTCTTCAAAAGAATTACTAGATGTAATATCTTCAGTAATAAAAACGCCTCCATCATTAGCATTTAGTACTTTATTGGGGTTAGAAGGAAAAAACTTAATAGAGTGATTATCTGGATGGTTATTTGGATAAATAGAAACATCATTAAGCGGAGAATATCCTCCTATCCAATGGTTTGGGGTATTCGTTAGATTCGTTTTAAAACCGTCTATGGTTCTAAATAGATTAGTCCCTCCTATAATAATAAAATCAGGATTTTTAGGATGTACAGCTATTACCATATTATAACCCCTTTGCGTAATTAACCCGTCAATGAATCTTATAAGAGAAAAAGCAGGAGGTATCTTGTCAGTAAGATCAACAAAAGTTTGATCGAATGCATTGTATTTATATAAAGAGTTGAATGATACACCTGCTGAGAAAAAATAAACTTCATCTTCATTTGATGGGTTTATAGCGAAAATTGTTCTAATTGCATTATTAATTAATGGTAAATTTTCAGCTATTGGAGACCAATTAGTACCATTATCAGATGTATATACCATGTTTGTAGAAAAAGACGGATTTATTCTTTTTGCAGAGGATATATAAAATTTCCCTTTAGACGTTACAGCGATTTCAGTGCTGTAATCAATTCCATCTGAGAATACTTCTTGAAAAGTTTTACCACCATCTTGAGATCGTTGAATACTATTGAAGGTCGCCACATATAGATCTCCATTTATTGGATTTACAACCATGCTATTTACTATGTCAAAAGTGGAAATGGTACCAACTAAATTATCAACTGTTGAAGGTAGTAATTCCCATGTGCGCCCATTATCTTGTGATTTATATATTCCAGCCCCTGTATAAATACCCTGAAAGTTTAAAGGATCTACTGATGCTGAATTTCCAGATTTTTCTCCTCCTCCATAATACCAAATATGTTGATAACCTGGTCTAGAATCTTGAACAATAGCAGTAATACTTGGGTTTTGAAATTTTCGAGTTACTCTATTCCAATTTTTACCACCATTTTCCGTGCGCCATAAACCCCCAGATACTCCACCGGCAAGTATGATGTTTTCATTTGATATATCTATTGCTAATGCGCGAGTACGCCCTCCAATATTATATGGTCCTCTATTTGTCCATTTGGATATAGCTTTTTTGTTAGTAAGACCAGAGTATGTCATAGATTTTTTGCTCTGAACAAATTTCTCTTCCTTTTTATGAATATCTTTAGGAACTTCACGGGTTATAGGGTTACAAGTGTGATCAAACTCATAAAATAATCTTTGTGAAAATTTATCAATCTGAGATGCTGTTTTATCGTTTTTTTGGTTTTGTTTACTTTTTAGTTTTAAACTTTTATATAATTGATGCCCTATAGGCATGTTATTAACAGGTTTAGTTTGTGCGTATACAAATGGTTGAATAAAAAAACAAATAAGAAATAACCCTAATATTTGTTTATGTTTTAATAGACCTTTAGTTAAATCAATAAACAAATTAGTCCTTAGGAATTGTTTGTAGAAATAGTTAATTAATGATAGTTTCATGATTTTTAGGAATTTAAGATAAAATTAATTCGTTTCAAGTGAATTTGGGATAAGAAAAAATGTTTAAACTGTAATTATCCTTTTTTGCTTTTTGGGGGATAGACATAATAAAAACACTCATATACTTAAATATAATTCATAGGTATTTTATAGTATAACGATTCAGAAAAATATTACCCTACTCCATCAAGACTTTTTTTCGATATTTTCTGTTTAATGGTGATTTATAATTGTTTTGGTTTTATTTCAGTATAGAAAATCGTTTTACTTCACTAAATGAAATACTTAGTGAATTATTTATTAAAAAAAGAAAACAGTGATGCGATAGTTGTTAAGAATTTGATAAAAATTAATCCTTTTAACTCGTATAAAACAATTAGTGGGAAAAGAAGTGGGGGAATATCTAAAATTCTATTTAAAAAATACAGGTACAAATTTTAATGAGTTGTTTGAAAGGTTTATAGATAATAAAATATTTAATCTTAAATTATCAGACTCTCGATTTGAAATTGAATCTATTAATTCTGAACTTATTATAGTAGGGATTAGTTATGAGTGGAATTATTATTAATGATAGTATATTAAAAATACATACTATAAATATGTTTAAAAATAGAGAACATAGTACAGAGGATTCTGTTTCAATTGCTGGAAAACTACATTTTAAATCTGTACTATTTTGTACCTAGAGTGGTTAACCAACTAATACTAGAATCTCCAGCACCTAAATCAATATCTTTTACCAACGAAAAAAAATCTGTTGCTGGATTATATTCATATAATTCATTCCCAATAGTGGCATTGTACGGCTTCTCCAATCCTAGGAAAAAGATCTATTTTACTGTTCCTGATACAGTTTCATCTGAGGTTCATAATTCTTTTCCAAAATCTGTTCCACCAGAATTAACACCACTTCCATCATCTGCTCCGAAATAAGTTTTTCCGTTAAAAATAATCATCGACGAGGGATTTGAACTTGATGCACCGTCATTAATATTTAATACATGTGTAATTTGAGAAAAACTGAGTTGGTATAAAAAAATTGACAAAAATATAGTGTAAATTTTTTTTATAACATGTTTTTTTTGAGCACGGAAATAGTTATTTATGATTATTATAAACTATAAAACGCGATATTTTTTAACTTAGGATAAGGAGTCCCTAATTTCTTAGGTATAAAAATTAATCATCAATGCTTTAAAATATAATTTTGAGTGATTATTCTTGTGACTCGAAGGTCACTGGTTCGAGTCCAGTTCCCGCTACTAAAGAAGAAAAGTCAGCATTTTTTCTGACTTTTTTCTTTTATCACCTCTTAAATCCCTTGCTATAATGGATCAAGTCAAAAAGTTGTGGGATTAGATGATAAATAGTGTAATTTTAAGGAATGTCTAATTAACGAGCTAAGAGTCAATAATTTTCTCATTTTAAAATCTAAAAAACAGAACATATATCAAAACAAAAAAGACAGCCTAATACTTTTCAGGCGGCCTTTTTTGTTATAATTTTTTATTCTTAGGAAGTTTGGGATATTCGTGGAGCATCATTCTTCAAAGAGTGAGAGACTTCTAATATATATCTGCCAACATTACCTTTAACTTTGTTTATCTGTTTTACAATATTTAGTCATTGTATAAGATTTTAAATTTAAATGGTTTTAGTAATAAACCATTTTCATTCTCTTTTCTATTGTTTTTCCTTTTACAACCACCACATAAATTCCAGGTTCTAAACTAGAACAATCAATTTCGTAATTACGTTCTTTACTATCAAATTTCTTTCTAAAAACCTCGTTGTCTGTCATGTTAATTATTCTAATCAAAACATTCTCGTTTAACTTGTGATCAAAATCAAGTTTAAATCTCCCATTTGTAGGATTTGGTATAATAGAAACTTTTCTATCCACTGGTTTTTCAACACTATTTAAGTCTTTTACTTCTCCAAATAAAGAAAATACTAATTGTGCTTTATATGACTTTCCATCATTAGGGAAGAAATTAGAATTTGGTACATTTTCAAAAGCCTTCCACTCTTTAGTTATCCCAGTAAATGACGAAAGTTTTCCTTCTACTACTCGAACATGTGGATTGGGTTTGTTTTCAAAATCAGCTTCTATCTCATTAACAAATTCTGGATTTTCTGCTAATCTAATCTGTAATTGCCAAGAAACATTATTACGATTATATATCTCATCTAATCTGGCAAAAGAAATCCAATATTTTCCTTCTTTTAATTCGACTATACTTGGGAAGAAAAAATCTAATTCTGATGTATCTAAAGAAAAAATCAAAGGGTTTTTAATCAATACATCCAATATGTCAGCAATTTGTTCTCCTGGACGACCATTATCGTCTTTATATATTCTTACTCTGGCACGATTTCCAGGAGTAGAGAAGCTAGAAAATGATGTAGTTTTTCCTATTATTTTCATTCTTTCTATAGACCAAGATTCTCCTTTAGGAACATTAAATATATCTGCAACTTCTACAGATATAGGTTCTGAATTAGTAAAACTCGTAGCTTCTGCTTGTGTAGAAGGTCGTGCTAAATTAATAGTTCTTTTATCTGGATCGAATCGATCTAATAAAGGTTTATAAAATACCTTTATTTTAATTTCTGTAGCTACTTTCTGAATACCAGAAGTAGCTATTAATCTTATAATACTCTCTCCTTCTTTATCTATATTTGGAATATCACTATTTGCCTTTGGGAAATAAATATCTAATTGATTATTGAAAAATTCATGTCTGATAAAGTCACCATTTTTATCTAAGTTTTCAATTGTAATATCAATATTATTACCTTGCTCTTCTTTAAAGACTTCACTAAGGTCTAAAGTTATAAATTCTGGTGTTTCTTGTGTAGGCAATTCTATGTTTTCTGGTTTTTTATTAACAAATAGAGTGTTTTTGCCTGAAGGAGGTGTGACATCAAATTTTTTACTAAACACTCCATTTCCGTGAACAGCAACTGCTGCAAACCCATCTTGTCTAGTTCTTACCTGAACTACCACACCATTTCCTATCTGGTTGTTTTCTAATCTCCAAACAGTATTTTTTTCATTAATTCTATCACTATAATACAAGCCTGAACTAGTACCTGCTAAAATTCCATCTTTGTTTCCTAAAAAAGAAACCCATCGAACGGAAGGGCCATTACCAGTTCCATCTCTCTTTTCTTCTAAATTACCACTAATATCGATCCAAGTTTCTCCAGCATCTTTTGTATAAAAAATACTAGGGATATTGTAATTAGAGAAAGAAATCACTACCCTGTCTGAATCATTTGGATCTACATGTATACTGCTCAGGTAACTCTTTTCAGGTAAGCCTTTCCCTGTAAAAATATCAACAGGTTTACTGGATGTTAAATCTGCGAAATCCAATCTAAAAACTTGGCCTTGACCAGTACCATAATACACTTTGTTTGCTTCTGGAAAGGTAGCAACATCAATTGCAGTAATTACATTAAGTTCTCTTCCAAACTGATCTGTTATAGATTCTTCAACTTCGGCTATTTGCGACCAATTAATCTCAGAAGGTTTTAGGTCATAAATCTCACTAGCTGTTGGTAATTCATCAAGATTACTATTTCTAAATAATTTACGTTTGGCAGGCAAATAGATTACGTTATCATTATTAGGATCCAGAACAAAAGGATTGATAAAGCTAAAAGAGCGCGGGCCCAGACCTGCTGGTTGTACAAAAGCTATTGATTCAGTATTACCGTTATCATCAAGATTAAAACGTAAGATATTCCCAAATTGTGATGAGATATAACGGGTTCGTCCATTATCTGCAAAAGCAGAATAAGAACCATCTCCACTAAATTGTTCTTTCCAGACTGCATCAATATTTGATTGATCTGTAAACCAAGACCCATTATCTTGAAAACCTGCGAGTAAATCTTCATTTTTGGATGTCGGATCAAAGGATATAGCATATGGTTGGGTTGTAATATATCCATTATTTAAAGAACCCCACTTTACAGGTTCTTCAAAAGAATTACTAGATGTAATATCTTCAGTAATAAAAACGCCTCCATCATTAGCATTTAGTACTTTATTGGGGTTAGAAGGAAAAAACTTAATAGAGTGATTATCTGGATGGTTATTTGGATAAATAGAAACATCATTAAGCGGAGAATATCCTCCTATCCAATGGTTTGGGGTATTCATTAGATTCGTTTTAAAACCGTCTATGGTTCTAAATAGATTAGTCCCTCCTATAATAATAAAATCAGGATTTTTAGGATGTACAGCTATTACCATATTATAGCCACCTTGCGTAATTAACCCGTCAATGGATCCATAAGAAAAAGAAATAGGTGTCTTGTCAGTAAGATCAACAAAAGTTTGATCGAATGCATTGTATCTATATAAAGAATTAAAAAATGTACCAGCTGAGAAAAAATAAACTTCATCTTCATTTGATGGGTTTATAGCGAAAATTGTTCTAATTGCATTATTAATTAATGGTAAATTTTCAGTTATTGGAGACCAATTAGTGCCATTATCAGATGTATATACCATGTTTGTATAAAGAAACGAATTTATTCTTTTTGCAGAGGATATATAAAATTTCCCTTTAGACGTTACAGCGATTTCAGTGCTGTAATCAATTCCATCTGAGAATACTTCTTGAAAAGTTTTACCACCATCTTGAGATCGTTGAATACTATTGAAGGTCGCCACATATAGATCTCCATTTATTGGATTTACAACCATGCTATTTACTATGTCAAAAGTGGAAATGGTACCAACTAAATTATCAACTGTTGAAGGTAGTAATTCCCATGTGCGCCCATTATCTTGTGATTTATATATTCCAGCCCCTGTATAAATACCCTGAAAGTTTAAAGGATCTACTGATGCTGAATTTCCAGATTTTTCTCCTCCTCCATAATACCAAATATGTTGATAACCTGGTCTAGAATCTTGAACAATAGCAGTAATACTTGGGTTTTGAAATTTTCGAGTTACTCTATTCCAATTTTTACCACCATCTTCCGTGCGCCATAAACCCCCAGATACTCCACCGGCAAGTATGATGTTTTCATTTGATATATCTATTGCTAATGCGCGAGTACGCCCTCCAATATTATATGGTCCTCTATTTGTCCATTTGGATATAGCTTTTTTGTTAGTAAGACCAGAGTATGTCATAGATTTTTTGCTCTGAACAAATTTCTCTTCCTTTTTATGAATATCTTTAGGAACTTCACGGGTTATAGGGTTACAAGTGTGATCAAACTCATAAAATAATCTTTGTGAAAATTTATCAATCTGAGATGCTGTTTTATCGTTTTTTTGGTTTTGTTTACTTTTTAGTTTTAAACTTTTATATAATTGATGCCCTATAGGCATGTTATTAACAGGTTTAGTTTGTCCGTATACAAATGGTTGAATAAAAAAACAAATAAGAAATAACCCTAATATTTGTTTATGTTTTAATAGACCTTTAGTTAAATCAATAAACAAATTAGTCCTTAGGAATTGTTTGTAGAAATAGTTAATTAATGATAGTTTCATGATTTTTAGGAATTTAAGATAAAATTAATTCGTTTCAAGTGAATTTGGGATAAGAAAAAATGTTTAAACTGTAATTATCCTTTTTTGCTTTTTGGGGGATAGACATAATAAAAACACTCATATACTTAAATATAATTCATAGGTATTTTATAGTATAACGATTCAGAAAAATATTACCCTACTCCATCAAGACTTTTTTTCGATATTTTCTGTTTAATGATGATTTATAATTGTTTTGGTTTTATTTCAGTATAGAAAATCGTTTTACTTCACTAAATGAAATACTTAGTGAATTATTTATTAAAAAAAGAAAACAGTGATGCGATAGTTGTTAAGAATTTGATAAAAATTAATCCTTTTAACTCGTATAAAACAATTAGTGGGAAAAGAGGTGGGGGAATATCTAAAAATTTCGTAGCTTACTATTATGGAATTACAAAAACATCTGACTTTAACAGATAGCATATGCGATATACGTTCCCGCATAATAAAGTGTACTTTTTTTACTCAAATTAACACCTTAATAGATTGGAATCCCATTATATCGGTTTTTAAAAAACATTAGACATAAGGTGAAACTGCAAGGTCAGCTTAGTTATAGTGGATTATTACTTTTAAAAATGAGTTTATTACAAACTTGGTATGGTTTAAGTTATTATGAAGTAGAGGATCGGGTAAACGACAGTATTTCCTTTAGTTACTTTTGTAGATTACATATTGATCAGGTGGCAGCAGACTATAGTACCCTAAGTCGCTTTAGAAGTATCATGACTAATGCGAATTCTTATAAGCCGTTATTTAAAGAGATTAACAGACAATTGGAATCCCATCAAATAATTGAGGTGATTGCATAGAAGGTTTAGAAGGGAATTTTCATCACCATTTAAAAGTTAATTGTTTTCTAAAGGTTCCCTAGTACAGATAGAGTTTTAGATCGATTCAAAGAACTGTTAAAAGACAAAGTTTTATTGAAAAGCCCAAGAGGAGCGAGCCTACATAATTTCAGTATGAATGAAAACCTAAATACACTTAGTTTAAAGATATTAACGACTTTAAATACCTTTGTCAGTAAAATTCTCTTGATTATGACATATGGTGTAGGATAGAACGGCGATTCCCGTAGGATGGGAACGCCGTTTTTTTGTTTAAACACATAATTCTTCAGATGAAATACTAAGTTGAAGAACCCTCTATGCCTATAAAACCATTTCTTATTCAAGTTCAGATAAGGGATGGATATTCGATAAAGTTAATTAATCCCACTTATGAGTTGAAGAAATAGCATATTTCCCAGAGCCAGTAAAAAATAACGCAACAACTCCAAACAAGTATAAGCCTAAAAGTTCTACACCCCAACCTCCATGCTGGTTTAAAGACACTATATCAGATGAGTGTACTAATAACATTGCGAATAATACTCCAAAAGCTAATAAAAATCCTGCTAAGCGAGTTCTGTAACCTACAATTATTGATATAGGCGCAATAATCTCTGTAACATAAACTCCATATGCTAAAAATGATGGTAGTCCTTTATCTGATAGCATACCCTCAATAAATGATACGCCTTTTAGTTTAGCTATACCATGTAATAACATGAGTATACCAATTGAAAGGCGAATAATCAATAATCCTAAATCGTTATTTTTGTTCATATTTCTAGTTTTTTATAGTTGTTAAATTTTTTATTTTCTCTATAATTTGTTTAGTGTTAAAATAGCCTGAAGCGATAATTTGAATTTGATTTTCATCATACAATAAAAGCGTAGGAAATCCATTGACTAATTGTTTCGTATAATCAAATTCTTCCTTTGTTTTAGAAAGATTGTCGTCTTTCATCCAGCGCAATTGAAATTGTTTTGCATTAATATTTAGACCTTTAATGATAGGTAGATAAGTTTCTATATTATCTAATCGCTTACCTTCTGCGAAAATGGCTTTTTGAACTTCTTTGGCAAAAGTAATTGCCATATTTGGTTTAAGCTCCTTTACCAAATTTATAGCACAGCAAGGTTCTAGACTACTAAAGGTATAAGTGCTATCCTTTGTTAATTCAAAAAAAATTGAGCTTACAAACGCACCAGTAGTAGCTTCCATTTGAGGAGAATGTTTTGCAATAAAACGACTAAACTCCTCTCCTCCATTAGGGGCATTTCCTTCTAACCACATTCCACCAACCATCAACTGTATGTTTAGCTTATCTTTAAATTGCTCTGCTACCGTTTCTATATTTTTACTATTTCCGTAGCACCATCCACAGTGTGGATCCATTACATAAATTAACTTTTTCATTTTATTCATTTTCATAGCATCAATAACAGGCTTGCTATCGACAAACTTTTTTAGATTTTCACTATTCTCAACTGAATTTTTCTCTTTGTGCGTACTCTTTACTTTTTCTAAATTGATCATTTGCGTATCAGTGCTTAAACAACTCATTAATATGATTGTAGACAAGCTGAGTATTGCAATTACTTTTTTGATTACCATTTCATTTCCCCTTTTGCTACTTTTGCTCCTAATTGTAACGCTATGTCTAGTTGTGCATTTGGGTATAATGCTTTCATAGAGTCTATTAATTCTTCAGAATTTTTTGTTTTAGCATCTGTTGCTTGATACGCTTGTAAATACTTTTTAGAAAATGTGATGGCTTCTATGGTATTGTTTTCATCTGTAAGTGCGTGCGCAGGAATTACAGTTTTAGGTTGTAATTTTTCCATTTCCGTTAGAATATTAATCCAATCATTTCTTTCTTGAGTTGAACCTGCATCGGCTATCCATAAATGTAAATTATTATAAACATTTACACCGCCGACTATTGCTTTTAAAGAGGGAATCCATAAATATGAACGTTTAGCAGACTTACCTTCAAGCCCTCTTATTTCTATTTTCTTTCCTTCTAATTCAATAGAGCTTCCTTCAATAATTCTAGGAATGGTAACATTTTTGGTTCCATTACTGCCAAGTTTTGGTCCCCATACACTTAACTTTTTTTGATAGGTATGTTTGATATGTTTAACTGTTTGTTCTGTTGCATAAACTATAGCATCTGGAAAAGCTTGAGTTATTACTTCCAATCCAAAATAATAATCTGGATCACCATGACTAATGTATATGGTTTTGAGTGATTTACCACCTTCTTTTAAATTAGCCAGAACTCTATAGGCATTAGCTAAAGTAAACTGAGCGTCAATTAAAACAGCTTCTTTTTCACCTTCTATGATTACAGAAGCTACATGAAAACTATCAGCTTCTGCTCTAAATATTTTAAGATTTAATTCTTGTGAGTTCATAATTGTTGCGATTAATGTGATAGAAATTATTGTTAAATGTTGTATTGCTTTCATGATTTTTGTTTTGATACTATGGCAAAAGTATTTGCATTTATAATATATAATTTGTTTAATAAATTTGTACTCTTAAAAAAAACCGTTGTCGTGAGCAAAATCATCTTCTGATGGAATAGATTGAATGATATCCCAGTGTTCATTGGCTTTTCCTTCTTCATTAAGGCGAAACATATCTATATTGGCATTGTTAAAAGACATAATATGATTAAATGTTACCACTAAATCTCCTTCTGCAATTATTTGTTTTGTTTCTAGATTTAAAGGGCCATTATTAGTTAAGAAATTTACTAGTGCATCTGTGCCATTAGGTATATTTGGGTTATGTTGTATATAAGGCTCTTGGAAAAGTGTAGGAACCAAATTTAATTGTCCATCTCCTAAAACTTTGTTCATTATACTAGAAGCAGTATTTATATTTCTATTTAAATCTGTTTCAGAAATATTATAATCTGGGTTTCCTGCTCCATCTATCATAGTGTTTCCATTCGCTGCTGAAACTGATGGGTTGGGTTCTTGTTGGATAACATCCCAATGTTCTTTAATTTTTTCGTTTTCAATTCTAAAAATGTCTCCAATAATGACGGCATTAATTATAGCTTCATTCTGGATAAACTTAACTCTTGAATGAATAAAAACACGATCCCCTTGTGCTACTACGCGAGAAAGATCACGTTCAATACTAATACCATTATTTATGAAGTTCTGTAGAGTAGCAACTAATCCAGCCTTTCCATCTGCAATTGTTGGATTGTGCTGTATATATCCATTAGCATAATACTTATTTACAAGCGTAAGATTTTGTCCGTCAAAAACTTTTTTAATAGCTTCTAAAACGATACGCTTGTTAATTTCTTCTTTATTATTGTTAGGTACGTCATCACCATTATTACATGACACCAATCCGAATACAATACTAGTTAAAATAATTAGTGATTTTAAATTTTTCATTTTAAATGTTTTTTGTTGATACAAAATTCTAGCAATAACTAATCAAAAACATTGAACTAGTTCAAAAAAAAACAAAAATTTTACTTTCGAGTGGCTATTTTAAGTCTAATTATTATTCATAAACTCATGCGAAATCCTGTGCAATTTCTACGTTATTTTATAAAAAAAACGTTCCTTGTAAGGTACTATTCTGAAAACAAGTTAATTGTGAATCATGGGGTTTTATTGATTTAAACTAAGCCAGCCCATACTTGGAAGCTCATAGTTTTTTAATGACTAAAAGTCATTCTAATATAAAATTACTTTTGTCATCATCTTCTTTTCTATGATGTTCCAAATACTCTTATACTATTCATTGGTGATATTTCCTATACTCCAGCATCCATAATTAATAGCTGAAAAATGACTTCTCCAGTACTTTTTGTTTAGCTCTAAAATGGTCTTGTTGAATTTTAGAATTTTTGCCTTTTAGCTTCTTTACAATATCAATTATACTCGATCAGGGACTATATTCAATATGCATATGATTCACTCAAGTTACTTCTTTTAGAAATAAGTGTCTTCTGCTTTACAAACTTGTTTGAAAATTTTGTGACAAAAATGTTTAATATCACTTGTAGTATAAGTACTGAATATCTATATTCTATACTCCAAAACAATATGAACGATTAACCAACTTATCTTATGATTATTTGAGCACTGATCATGGGGCATACTATGAAGATAATATTTTTAAACGCTAAAAGCAAAATCCACTAAAGCGTATAGTTTTAACTAATTTTAAAACCAATAAAAAAGACTGCCTAAGTATTTTTTTTAGACAGCCTCTTTTTTAGTAGACTCTTTTTTTTTGTTATTAATTATTAATTTATCTCTATTTAATCAAGATTTTTAAATGCCAATTTATAGAGCAAATCTTTTTCTAAAAGAAAAGACCTAAACTAAGATCTTTCTAAAATTATTTCTTGTCCTCCGAAAATCCCGCTAAGAATAAGTTTAGACTCATTAGATTGAGAAGAAACATTAAAAAGACCAGATAAATAAGGTGAAACTTCAGCTACCTGAATGAAAGAGATTAATTGAGCAGGACTGTTAATATCAGAGAAAAAAGCTGGAATATTCATTCTTCCTCCATTAACTGTTCCATTATCATTAGTTAGAGTTACATCTACATCTAAACCGGTTGCAGAAAATTGAGATAATTCAAAAGAAAGACTTGTTCCTTCTAAAAGCGTAGTGTCACCGTTAAACGACACAATGTTCCAAGCAGCTCCATTATTACTTGTTAACAAATCAATAATTGATGATGCGTTTTCATTTGTAATAAAACCTGATGACTTACTGGAAGATATAGATGCTGAATTATCAATTTTATCTATATTAGATGAAGTATCAGACAATGCTTCATTGTCCTTTTCACAAGCGGTAAATACTAATAAAGCGATAAGCGTACTGAATAATAAATTTAATTTTTTCATTTTGTAAAGTTTTTATTTTAAAGTTTTTAAGAGTTTACTTATCTAAAACGTTTCACTTTCACTTTACCCTACCCTTTATTGATGAAAAAATATTTATTTTTTTCAATCTTCTAAAAATCTAAGTTTTTGATTAAGATTTTAAAATGAGAATCACGACCTGTAGGGTATATTTTATCAAGATTATATATATTGACCATTCTCTTCAGCTTAATTGTAAAGAAACTTTTTCAACTGAGACAGATCTTGAAACTTCAAATAAAAAATCAAATTCTTTTGAGATTAAAATTGTTATTTTCTTAGGTGTATGAGATAATTCATTTTGAGTTTGTTGTACACTATTACTATTGTTAAATGCAATTTTCACAGGATCAATTATACCCTTTTAACTTTAAAAATTTTCATAAAATAGATTTATATATAATTGATACCTTGTAATTGATTTAATTAGTTCTGTAGTTAATATGCCTCTGTTTTATTAGTCCACATTACTATTACCCAACCGACCACGGATGGAAGTTTGTAGGAATTCTTGAAAAGCTAATGCACGATATTAATATGTTTGATAGAAAAGGAATAAGGTCTCCTTAATATTCAAAATAGCGACGAGTTTTACTTGGTGAATTTATGTGATGAATTATTAGAGCTAAAGCCTCTCGAAAGCATACGTTCGTACCTTAGTAGAAAACCTATACAAATGAGGAAAAGGAAGAACAAAACTCCCTTTTGATGCCTATTATGAAGACCTGAAATTAGTTATTGAGTTTTTTAGAAAAAGAAAAGCTATCGAAGGGGTAAATGATAAAGAGTAAGCACGTATTTTTCAAATAAAACGCTATAATCGGCTTAAAAAGAGTGTTATATAAAATAATAATCTGTGACTAATTGAAATTAATTATGCTTCCTTTGCATCTGATGAAACAAACAAATTGATTCGAAATATCGAGGAGGATAAGTTGATATATAAGAGGCCTATTAAAAGACTTTTTAAAGAACAAAGAATCTTAGCATTTTAATTGTTATGAAATGTTTTATACACACGAATAAAAAAAAACTCATGTTTATCTTTAAAAGTATCTTTCTAAATTGTACTCTAAGAACCTTCAAATAGATTGTTTACGTAAAACATTGGATTAACCTAAAGAAGGACAATCCAATGTTTTTCTGCAGTTATATCTTTACTTAATGACTGTTCAGCTAATTTTCTATCTACTAAATCAATAATTATATAGGTTCTAAAAAATGTACAAACTAAAGTAGTTACTCTAGGCACCAGATATACTCCTTCAATAATTACAATATTTAATGATTAGTGCTCAGTTGAAAATAAAGTGAAGGCTACACGCTTTGCAAAAAATTCATTGACTCTTTCGATTTTAAATTTTGCCAATACCAAATAGTTGAAGTTTCTCGGTTCAAAACCTGTTCTACAATGTCAGGAAAAATATGATAAACACGCATGGTAGACATATTGTTTGCGTAATACCCCAGTTGATTGGCTTCCAATACCAACTGTTGATAGGTATTATTAAATTTAACGTAACCCTTACCTAAATCAGTAACATTTAAAGTTGTATTTAAATCGATATATTGAGAATGCGTGACAGTGTTGTAATCAACCAATTTTTGAATATCAATTTGAGTACACTTTCTCTTTATTTCGGCAACATTTTTTAGATTAACCCATGATTCATAATGCATTTTATCAAGTTTCTGGGAAAGGTCAACGCTATTACCATTAAATTCAAATTCATTGGTAGAAGAGCCAACTCCTTTTTTTTAAATTTCGATTAAAGAGTAATTCACTTAGGAAAATTTCTTTCATATTATAGGTTTGCGGGTTAAATAATAAGATCAAGAATTGAATACCTAATTTTTGTTGCAATACATGACAGACATATTTCGAAGAAAATCGGTGAAACTGATATCACTATCTTTTTCAACTAATCCTTGGAAATGATTTTTCCTCATTTAATACAAATCGAATCAAAGTGATGATTTTTTTAGCAAGTTCTGAGACTTTTTCCTGATAAGCTTTCCACAGCTTGTTAAACCGTTCGTTTGGATACACATTATCTTTTGTCCAAGTATATTTCATGCACATATCTGGCGTTATTTTAGTCTTTAAAGCAATTGCAGTACTTTCTTCATTCAATTCTGTATAACCTATTAAAGGAAGTTCATCGCAAACCATTTTACGCCTTTCTTCCAGACTTGAATTATAAAAATTACCTGATGTTTTTAATGAAATCTTCAAAGAACTCTTCACTTAATCCCATATTTTTGATATAGAAAAAACCCGATCTAGTTGTTATTTATAGATTTGGAATATGGGCATAATATCAAACTAGACAGACAATAAAGCTTAGAAAAATCATTAAAAACATCAGATAATTTAACTGTTGGGATAATGCTGTAGCAGAATCCTTCTTTAAAAGCTTAAAAACAGAATGGGTGTATAAACACAAATACAATTACAGATAAAAATCTGAATTGCAAACCTTTAGTTGGATTAAAGCTTGGTGCAATAAAAGAAAAATACACTCTACTTTAGGGTATAAATTGAAACTGAAATATATAACCGAAATGTAGCAACTTAAATCTCGCAATTAGTTGTCAGTTTTTTATTGCAAGTCCAGTAATCAGTTACTTGTATTATTCCTTTCCTAAAACAAGCATAAAACAAACAATAAAAAACTACAATCTGCTTTCTGTACTAAATGTTTTTTTGTGTCCATAATAAAGATATAAAAACCCTATTTTTGATTAAAAATTAAAAGAGAATGGCAATTCATACACAAAAGATACCCGTAACTATAATCACTGGTTTTTTAGGATCTGGAAAAACAACATTAATACACCAAATAGCAAAAAATGCAAATGGAAGACGTTTAGCAATTATAGTAAACGAGTTTGGAGAGTTAGGAATGGATGGTGAAATATTAAAAGGAAACGATTGTGGTTGTGAAGAAGAAAATATTTTAGAATTAAGTAATGGGTGTTTATGTTGTACGGTTCAAGAAGAATTTTTACCAACCATGTTACAACTTATGGAACGTAAGGAAGATATAGACCATATTATTATAGAAACCTCTGGTTTAGCCTTACCAAAACCATTAATAAAAGCATTTAATTGGCCAGATTTAAAACCACAAATTACTGTAGATGCTGTTATTACAGTAGTAGATGCTGTAGGACAAGCAACAGGAGAGATTTGCGATAGAGAAAAAGTACAAAACCAACGTTTGGAAGACGATAGTTTAGATCATGAATCCTCTATAGAAGAATTATTTGAAGATCAATTATCATGTGCCGATTTAATTATAATGACAAAAGCCGATTTAATTGACGAGAAATCATTTAATGAAGTAAGTACTATTATTCAAAATAAAGTAGGAAATCAAATTAAAATGGTATCTGCCGTAAAAGGAAATATTCCTGTAGATGTGTTACTAGGTATCGATGCAAAATCAGAGGATTATGTAGATAGTAAACATTCACACCATGAAGAACATCACCACCACCATCATGATCATGATGGAGATCATCATCATCACGATCACGATCATGACGATACTATAAACTCTATTGTTATAACAGTAGAAACACCACATACACCAAAGGAATTGATAAAAGCTTTAGAAGCCCTAGTTTCAGAATTCGAAATATATAGAGTTAAAGGTATCATACATGTACCAGGAAAACCAATGCGTATGATAGTGCAAGGTGTTGCCAGTCGTTTCGAAAATTATTTCGATAGAAAATGGAACGAAAACGAATTAAAAGCAACAAGGTTAGTAATAATAGGAGAAGAATTAGAAGAAAGTAAAATTCTTAACGCGTTAGAAAATAAATTAACTGTTTCTGTTTAATTAAAGCTCATGAAAATATACACACGTAAAGGAGATACAGGTAAAACTGGTGTTTTTGGAGGTAAGCGAGAATATAAAAACTCTGCAAGAATAGAATGTATTGGTACTCTAGATGAGGTAAACTCTACCATAGGTTTGTTAAGAGCTAAATTAGGAAATGAGCACCAATGGCAAGCCAATTTACATCGTATACAAAAAGATATGATGGATATGATGTCGCATTTGGCAAGACCATCAGACTCTAAAAAAGAAAATCCAAACCCAAAACCTGTAGACGGTGCTACGTTTTGTGAGGAATGGTTAGATGAGTTGGAGGCAAATATAAGTTCCCCTTCAGATTACTTTATTTTACCAGGAGGGAATGAAATTTCAGCCTTATGTCATGTGTGTAGAACACAAATAAGAAGAGGCGAACGTACATTGGTTACTTTAATGCAGGAAGATCCAGAATGTGTAGAAGAATATATTATGGCATACATTAATAGAATGTCAGATTTATTCTTTACAATGTCTCGTTCAGAAATGGATAAAACAGGAGTTCCCGAAGAAAAATGGCAATTATTCTTATATAAAAAGAAGAAGAAAAAGAGTTAAGTATTTTGCAAACAATACACGGTGTAGCTCTAGGGCCAGGAGATCCAGAGTTACTAACATTAAAAGGATTACGTTTATTAAAGGAAGCAGATGTTATTTTTTACCCAGGCTCATTGCATCAAGGTAAAAAGAAAAGCTTCGTATATCCTTTATTAGCATACCATAATTTAGAAAACAAAGAACTTGTTGGCTTTTATTTAGAAATGTCTGATAATAGAACTTCTGCCAAAGAAGTCTATTCCAATACAGTAAAACAGATAGAGAAAGTATATGCCCAAGGAAAAAAAGTATGTGTAGTTTGCGAAGGCGATATAAGTTTATACGCTTCATTTTCGTATATACTAAACGAATTACAAACCTTAAATTTACCCGTTAATTTAATTCCAGGTATTAATTCGTTTACACTAGGTGCAGCAAAACATCAAGTACCATTAAGCTTATTAAACGATAAAATAGCAATTATTCCTAGAGTAAATACTATGGAAGAAATTAATACCTATTTTAAAAACTTTGATACTTTGGTATTAATGAAAATACGATCTGGATGGCAACATTTTGAAAAAGCACTAATACAGCAAAACTTAACCTGTTATTATTGTGAACGTTTAGGTACAGACCAAGAATTTATAACCACAGACTTACAAGAAGTTTCAAAAAGAGAAATACCATATTTTTCGCTATTAATTATTAAAAAGAATCGTAAAGATGATTAAAGTTGTAGGCTTAGGTCCAGGACATCAAAAATATATAATACCCATGGCTTCATTAGCAGTAGCAGAAGCTACTGTAATTATAGGATACCATTATTACTTTCAATTTATTCAGCATATTATCAATCCTAATGCCGTATGTATAGGTAAAGAATTGAGTGAAGAAGAAAAAAGAGCCGAAATAGCAGTAGAATACGCTTTAAAAGGTGAAAATGTAGTAGTAATAGGCTCTGGAGACGCTAGTATTTATGCCATGGCATCTTTAGTATACCAAAAAGTAGCAGAAGATAAACTGGATGTAGAAGTAGAAACCGTACCAGGAATTTCTGCATTTATTACAGCAGGAAGCAAATTAGGAGCTATTTTAGGACACGATTTTTGCTGTATTTCGTTGTCTGATTTAATGACACCTTGGACAACCATAGAAAAAAGAATTAAAGCCGCAGCAATAGGCGATTTTGTTACCGGTTTATATAACCCAAGAAGTAAAAAACGCTATTGGCAATTAAAAGCATTAAAAGATATTTATTTACAACATAGAGCAGCCAATACACCAGTAGCTATATGTAAACAATTAGGGAGAGAAGAAGAGCAAATAACCATAATAACATTAGGCGATTTAAATGTAGAAGATGTAGATATGTTTAGTGTAGTAATGATTGGAAACAGTCAAACATTTAAATATAAAAAAAACTTAATAACACCAAGAGGTTATTTAGACAGAAAACCTGTAACAGGACAAGAAATACAAGTAGCCAGTTTTAAGGAAATAACAAATAATTTACCTCCAAACAATTTAGATAAAGATCATTTATGGGCAGCAATACGTTGCATACATACATCGGGAGATTTCGAATATATTAAGTATTTAGAAACCTCAAAAAATGCCATATTAAAATGGCATGATTATTTAAAAAAAGGAGGAACCATTGTTACAGACGTTACCATGGTACAAGCAGGAATTACAAAAGCATTTACAGGTAAGTATAATAATCAAATAGTATGTTTATTAAACGATCCAGAAGCCTTAGAAATAGCAACAAAAGAAGGATTAACACGATCTCAAGTAGGAATAAAGTTGGCAGCAAAAAAACATCCAGAAGCCTTATTTGTAGTAGGCAATGCACCAACAGCTTTGATAGAAATTGTAGATCAAATTCATGAAGGTACATTACAACCAACTGGTGTTATTGGCGCACCTGTTGGTTTTATAAATGTTATAGAGTCTAAAGAGCGATTAAAAATGCTTAGCAACACACCATATGCACTTATAAAAGAAAAAAGAGGCGGGAGTAATTTTGCAGCAGCAATAGTTAATGCCGCATTTACATTAGATGAAGTAGAAAAATTAGAATTAACAAATTAATGACACATAGCCAACAACGCTTTTTTTATGAAGAAGAACAACAACTATTAGAAGAAGTACTGTTGCATAGAAGAGATGTTCGTGGTAATCATTTTAAAAAAGAAGCTATACCCAAGGGAGTAATAAATAAAATTATTCAAGCAGGATTAACGGCACCATCTGTAGGTTTTTCGCAGCCATGGGAATTTGTTTTAATTAAAGATGAAGTAACAAAACAAGCTATTAAAGAAACATTTGCTGAAGAAACAGAAAAAGCAGTAAAGCAATTCTCTAATGAAAAGCAAAAAGAATACATAAAATTAAAATTAGAAGGCATAACAGAATCACCATTAAATATGGCGGTTTTTTATAAACCTAAAAACACACCAGTTTTAGGGCAAACAAGTATGCCTAATATGGGTAAGTACAGTGTGGTGTGTGCCATACAAAATATGTGGTTAATGGCAAGATCTCTTAATGTAGGAATGGGTTGGGTAAGTATTTTAGATCCCAATAAAGTTAAGTCTATACTAAATGCCCCAAAAGAAAATGAATTAATAGGCTATTTGTGTTTTGGGTATACAGACATGTTTTATAATAAACCCGAGCTTGAAATCAAGAAATGGGATTATAAAAAGCTACAAGAAGATGTAGTAATACAAGAAAAATACTAAAAATGACTTTTTATGTAATAGGTATAGGTAATAAAGCACCTAAGTTTACCGTAATTCAACAAGAATTAATACGGGAAACCAAGTACTTTAGTGGAGGAAAACGACATTTAACATGGGTTAAACCTTTTTTGCCAAAAGACTTTAAATGGATTCCTATTGCAAGTCCTATGCAATCTGTTTTCGATGCATATGAAAAAATTGAGGTTCCTGTAATTATTTTTGCTTCAGGAAACCCCTTGTTTTATGGTTTTTCGAATACGTTAAAGAATAAATATCCGAAAGCAATAATTTATACAGCACCCTATTTTAGTTCAATACAATTACTTACTAATAAAACAAATACAAATAGTAACGAACTTGTAACCGTTAGTGTACATGGTCGACCATGGAAAGCTTTAGATTCAGCTTTAATTAAACAATTGCCTTTAATAGGCGTTTTAACAGATGGCTTAAAAAACCCTAAAACAATAGCAGAGCGATTATTGCGCTATGGTTGCGATAACTATAAGATAACTATAGGTGAAGATTTAGAAGGAAAAAATGAGCTTATCCAAACAATCTCTTTAAAAGAAGCAGTAACAAAAAAGTACCATACTTTAAACTGTATTTTGCTACATAAAGTAACAGACAGTAAACAACAATTTGGTATAAAAGATACAGACTTTATAGGTCTGGAAGGGCGGCCAAATATGATAACCAAAATGCCTATTAGGTTAACAACCTTACATTTATTAGATGTTTTACAAATAAAAACACTATGGGATATTGGGTTTTGTACAGGATCAATAAGCATAGAAGCAAAGCTTAAAAATCCCGATTTAGAAATAATAGCGTTTGAAAAGCGAGAAGTTTGCGAAACAATTCTATTAAAAAATCAACAACAGTTTGGAGTTCCAGGAATAGAAATGGTTATTGGAGATTTTTTTGAACAAGACATTATAAAATACACAAAACCAGAAGCTGTTTTTATTGGCGGCCATGGAGGACGATTAAAAGAACTATTACAATTATTAGATAACCAAATAGCATTAGGAACACGTATTGTTATTAACGCAGTACAAGAAAAAAGTAAGACCGTTTTTATAGAAAGTTGTAAAAACATGGGATGGTCCATTACACAAGATTTAAATATAAGCTTAGATTTGCATAACCCAATACGGTTATTAAAAGCAGTAAAAAATTAAGAAGTAGATAGTATGGCAGAGCGCGTGTTAAAAGTAGCGATAATTAGTTTTACAGATCAAGGGTTAGAAATAGCTAAAACGTTACAAAATGAATTTTATAGGAGTAAACTATTTACAACACGAATAGTAGAAGAAACTAAAGATCGAAAGAAAATTGATTCTGTAGATGAATTAATGAAACTCTCTTTTCAAAAATATGACGCTTGGTTTTTTGTAGGCGCTTTAGGTATTTGTGTGCGCAGTATAGCAACCTATATTGAAGACAAAAAAACAGATCCAGCAGTAATTAATATAGACGATCAAGGACAATTTGTACAATCTGTACTTAGTGGACATATTGGTAAAGCAAATAACTTAACAAATCAAATTAGTAGAATATTACAAGCACAAGCCGTTATTTCTACCTCTAGTGATTTGCAAAACATATGGAGTTTAGATACGTTAGCAGAACAATATAATTGGAAAACAAAAAAGGATGCTAATTTTAATGAAGCGATTTCACTATTTGTAAATAGAAAGCCAACAGCATTAGTGTTAAAAGTAGCAGATAAAGGCACGGAAATCTTAGAAAAAACAGTTCCAGACTTTGTTACTATTTATTATAAAGTAGAAGATGTAGATACGAGTAAATATGAGTTATTGCTATATGTAGGTTATGAGAATATAGAAGTAAACATAGTTTCTTTAGCCTTTTATGCACCTTGTATAGCATTAGGAAGCGGTTGTGCTAAAGCTATTGAACCTCCATTATTAGAAATGGGGCTTCAGGAAGAATTAATAAAACAAGGCATAGCAATAGAAAGTGTTTACGCTATAGGTTCGGCAGATATTAAAGCTAACGAACAAGCCTATTTAGATTTTGCTTTAAAATATGAAATACCATTTATAACTTATAATGGAGAAGAGTTAAATACTGTAGAAGTAGCAAATCCATCAGAAATTGTAAAAGCTAAAGTTGGTGTTTATGGTGTTTCCGAAGCTTCAGCTGTTTTAATAAGTGGCATTCAAGAATGGTTGGTCGAAAAAACAAAAGTAATAACACTGTCTGGTAAGAAATTCACTTATGCTTTATCGATATCGTCAGGCTATAAACGAAAAGCTATTATAGCTATTGTTGGAGCAGGTTCGGGAGATCCAGAATTATTAACTCTAAAAGGACAAACTATTTTAGAAAAAGCAGATTGTATCTTGTACGCGGGTAGTTTGGTTCCAGAAGCCTTAACCCATATGGCAAAAGAAGGCGCATTGGTTCGTAATTCGGCATCAATGACGTTAGAAGAGCAGATGTCTATTATAGATACATATTATGCACAAGGAAAAAGTATAGTACGTTTACACTCTGGAGATCCATCAATTTATGGAGCTATACAAGAGCAAATGACAATTTTCGATGCAAAAGGATACGATTATTATATTGTACCAGGAATTTCATCGTTTCAAGCAGCAGCAGCCTATTTAAAATCGGAATTTACAATTCCAGAAGTAGCACAAACTATTATTTTAACAAGAGGCGAAGGAAATACACCAACACCTAAGCACGAGAATATAGCAGATATGGCAAAATTAAGAGCCACAATGTGTATTTTCTTGAGTGCAGGAATTGCTAAAAAAACGCAAGCAGAATTATTAGAACATTATCCAGAAGATACGCCTTTGGCAGTTTTATATCGAGTAAGTTGGGAAGACGAACAGGTTTGGACAGGTACTTTAAAAGAATTAACCTCCATTATTAAAGAAAATAAATTAACACGTACCGTGTTAATTGTAGTTGGAGAAGCTGTTGGAGCTCGTAAAAATAGATCGTGGTTATACGATGATAAATGGCAACATATTTTTAGAAAAAAAAGCAAGGGGTTTAAACCCCTTGGAAAAAAACAGTAAAATGATTTTAGTTTTTGGAGGAACAACAGAAGGCAAACAAGTAGCGTCAATTTTAGACGATTTACAGTTGCCATATTATTATTCTACAAAAACTAAGATTGATTTTAATGGTATGGGAAAGCCTATATCTGGAGCAATGGATGTTCTAGATATTGAGCGTTTCTGTATAGAAAATAAAGTGAGCCATATTATAAACGCGTCGCATCCTTTTGCAGAAGAACTTCATAAAACTATTGCAAATAATAGTTTGAGTATTCCATTAATTAGATTCGAACGATTTTTTCCTGAAAAGACAAATCATGAACTTGTACATTATGTAGATGGTTTTAAGGAAGCTATTCAGCTTTTAAAAAACAATAAGTATAAAAAATTATTAGCCTTATCTGGAGTACAAACCATTCAAAAACTCACTAGTTTTTGGAAACAAAATAAAACGTGGTTTCGTATTTTAGACAGAGAAAGCTCTAGAGCTATAGCTCAAAAATCAGGTTTTCCTAGTGAGAACTTATTATTTGGTTACCCTCAATCTAGTCATGAAGAAGTTTTATTATATAAGGAGCTAAATCCAGATGTTATTTTAACAAAAGAAAGTGGCACAAATGGAAAATTAGAACAAAAAATAACAGCAGCAATAACAACAAATACATCAATTGTAATTATTAATAAGCCATTGCTATCAAAAAAGTATATTTGTGTAAACAATGAAACGCAATTAATAACTATTTTGAAAGAAGCTATCCTTGAGTGAATTACAAGACATACCAGATAAACCATTACGTAGAGGATATACAACAGGTGCTTGTGCAACAGCCTGTGTAAAAGGAGCGTTGTTAGGTTTAGTTACTCAAGAGATTAACAAGGAAGTAGCAGTAACATTGCCTATTGGAGAAACCGTAAATTTTCAATTAAAAGATTTTTTTATAAGTGAAAACCAATGTACTTGTACTACAATTAAAGATGCTGGAGACGATCCAGATGTAACACACTTAGCCGAAATAACAGCTACAGTAGTATTAAATAATACAAAAGAAATTATTTTTAAAAGAGGAGAAGGCGTCGGTTTAGTAACACTTCCAGGATTAGAAATAGCAGTTGGAGAACCCGCTATAAATCCAGTGCCAAGAAAAATGATGGCAACAGTGTGTAAAAAGATTTTATCAGATTATAACTTAGAAACACATGGAGTAACCATTATAATTTCGGTAAAAGAAGGTGAACGTATAGCAAAAAAAACACTAAATAGTAGATTAGGTATTTTATATGGGATTTCAATATTAGGAACCTCAGGTATAGTAACCCCTTTTTCGGCAGCATCGTATATAGCAAGTATAAAACAAGGTATTGATGTAGCTATAGCAAATAAAACAACAACATTACTAATTAATTCGGGAGCTAGAAGCGAAAAAATAATACGAAAACTATTTCCTAATACACCAGAAACAGCATGTATACATTATGGAAATTGGATTCAAGAAACTTTTGAGAAAATAAATAGTATTCCAGAAATAACAGAAGTTAATATGGGTATTATGCTAGGTAAAGCAGCAAAGTTAGCAAAAGGAGATATGAATACACATAGCGGAAAAACAACTTGGGACAAACATTTTATATCAGAATTAGCTAAAGAAGCAGGTTATTCTAACAAAATAACCGAGAGTATTTTAACGCTAAATATGGCAGGCCGCTTACGAGAAATATTTATTTTTGCACAACAAGAAAAATTCTATCAATTATTATTACAAAAATGCTATTCCCACTGTAAAAAAATAGCCCCCAATATTAGCTTAAACCTATTTTTAATTAATAATAACGGCGAACATATTAAATATACATTATGAACTTAATGAATTTAACCAGACCACTAATTGCTGGTATATTACATTCTTTTGAAGCAGACCATATGTCTGCAGTTTCCGTATTAGCAGCAGAAAATGCAATACAAAAAAAGAAAGTAACTTTTAAAACAGTATTTACAGCATCGCAATGGGCATTGGGGCATTCTGTAACATTGTTATTATTTGGAGGTATCGCATTATTTTTTAGATCGGCTTTATTAGCATTTATAGAAAATATTTCATTTTGGGCAGAAGCCAGTGTTGGTCCAATTATGGTTTGGTTGGGCGTAGTTGCCATAAGAAGAAATCATAAAATAAATGATATGATGGCAGACCATAAAAAGATAGAGGAGCATGAGCATGCAGCAAGTAACCCGATACATTTACATGGCAAAAGGGGTGAAGAAATAGCAATGAACCCCATAAATAAATCTTTTTGGATTGGTATGTTACATGGCTTAGCAGGAACAGGAGGCGCTTTAACTTCAGCATTAATTATAAGTGCAAGTACCATTTCAGAAGCTGTTTTAATATTAATTATAGAATCTATAGGAATTATTTTATCTATGGCTATTTACAGCTATGTTTTAATACATACCATGAGCCGTTTTATAGAACGTAATATGTCTATTTTTAAATGGATGAATGGTATTGTTGGCGTAATATCTATTGTAGTAGGTCTGTTATTATTACAAAGCGTAGTTTTCG
Organism: Flavivirga aquatica; assembly: GCF_001747085.1. Classification (GTDB taxonomy): domain Bacteria; phylum Bacteroidota; class Bacteroidia; order Flavobacteriales; family Flavobacteriaceae; genus Algibacter_C; species Algibacter_C aquatica. The sequence goes on along the minus strand of NZ_MDJD01000054.1, from coordinate 944,461 downwards.
AATAATTAAATAGCGTTTAAAATCATGCTTATGAAATCTAAATACAACTTTCCGTTTTCAGCCATCATTGGTCAAGACGATTTTAAACTATGTTTACAATTAATGTTAATAGACCCAAGTATTGGTGGAGTTTTAGCAACAGGAGATAAAGGCACAGGGAAAACAACAGCAGTAAGAGCACTTAGTCAATTAATGGGAGAAGATTTTCCTTTTATAAATTTACCAATAGGAGCAACAGAAGATAGGGTTTTAGGAAGTGTTAATTTAGAAGCACTAATTAATCAAAAGAAAACCATTGTAGACAAAGGTTTATTAGCCAAAGCGCATCAAGGTTTTTTGTATATAGATGAGGTTAATTTATTAAATGATTATTTAATGGATGTGTTACTAGATGCAGCTTCCTCTGGAGGATATCATCTAGAGCGAGAAGGTATTTCTCAATGGTTAGATAGTCGTTTCTGTTTGGTAGGAACTATGAATCCTGAAGAAGGCGAATTAAGACCTCAATTAATAGATCGATTTGGATTAAGTGTTAATATTATAACTCCAAAAGATATAAAGATCCGTAAACAAATTGCTTTACAACGTTTAACTTTTGATTCTAACCCTGAAGCTTTTTATAAAGCATATAATACCACAGAAGCAGCTATAAAAAGTAATATAATACAAGCTAGAAAAGCATTAAATACCATTGAAATACCTGAAAATATTCAAGAGCAAGCAGCGCAACTTACATTAAACAATAATGTTGAAGGTATGCGTGCAGATATTTTACTATTAAAAACAGTAAGAGCTTATGCAGCGTATCTAGGTGAAACAAAAATTACTTTGGATATGTTACACAAAATAGAGCCTTTTGTATTGCAACATAGAAGTAAAGACTATACACCACCCAACAATACTAAGAATGAAGACGATAATTCTCATTCTAATACAGAAAGAGAAGAAAAGAAAGAGCAAGAAAGTAAAGCAGGAGCATCGCAAAGTTATTTTCAATTGCCAGAGTCGATAAACAAAACCTTGCATTTTTCAATAGAAGGAAACAGTAAAAAAAAAGACGTTAAATTAGAAAACTTAGAAGCTCTACAAAGTGTTCCTTTTACAAGTGACAAGCAAGAATCAATAGCACTTGTAAAAACAATAAAACACTATGTTTTAAATCAGAATTTTAAACCCATTTATCAAAATAAAATAAAAAAAGCAGTTGCAAGAATTGTTTTTTTAGTTGATACTAGTGCTTCTATGGCTTTGGATAAACAATTGGGGTATATAAAAGGTGTTATTCAAAAAACAATAGAAAAACATCCTATGCAAAAAGTACAATATGCGATTGTAGGTTTAGAAAATAAATCAGCAAAGATTGTACAACACTTTACCAGCAATACATCTATAATAACCGATGAGAATTATAAACTTTCGGCAGGAGGTAAAACAAACTTAGGAAGTGCATTTTTTAAAGTATTCGAATTGCTAAAATCAATCCCCAAAAAAACAGTGCAATTATTTGTTCTTACAGACGGGAAAGCAAATGCAGGAACAGATAATCCGCTTGAATATGCAATAAACACTTATAAAACATATTTATCTAAACTATCAAACACCACAATTATAGATACAGAAAATAGTTTTGTGAAATTGAAAAAAGCTGAGCAATTAGCGCAAAGATTACAAGTGCGTTATATACCACTTTCATCCTTATAAGCTATGCAAACTTCTAAAGCCTTTTTAATAGCTGCACCTTGGAGTAATTCTGGTAAAACAACTATAACATTGGGTTTAGCTAGATATTTTAGTAATCAAGGGTTTGCTACGCAACCTTTTAAATGCGGGCCAGATTATATAGATACCATACATCATACCACAGCAGCAAGAACATCAAGTATCAATTTAGATACCGTTATGATGCCAGATGCGCATTTACATGATGTTTTTACTAAGCATAGTAAAAAAGCAGACATTAACATTGTAGAAGGCGTTATGGGCCTTTTTGATGGCTCTGTAAAAGATAAAGGAAGCTCAGCAGAAATAGCTAAAAAGCTAAACATACCTGTCATTTTAGTAGTCAATGCCAAAGCTATGGCGTATACCGTAGCTCCCATTTTACACGGCTTAAAAACATTCGATCCCGAAGTACAAATTGCAGGTGTTATTTTCAATTTTGTAAAAACCGAATCTCATTACGCTTTTTTAAAAGAAGCCTGTGAAACCGTAGGATTAAAATCTTTAGGATATATACCTCCTAATGAAGATATAGCTATTCCATCAAGGCATTTAGGATTACATATAGATGATTCTTTTGAGTCCTTAATAGAAAATGCTGCCAGTCATATTAGTAAACATATTGATTTAAAAGAGTTATTGAGTTGCGCTAAATCCATTAACTTAGATGACGACAAGGGGATTAATTCCCTTGAAAAAGAGTTGACGAAGAGTGGTAATTCCCATGGAGTAGTTAAAAAAATCGCAGTAGCAAAAGACGAAGCGTTCACTTTTACTTACGTAGAAAACCTAAACTATTTAAAAGAATTAGGAGAAGTTACCTTTTTTAGTCCTATTCATGATAAAGAACTACCAGAAGCAGATATTATATATTTAGCAGGGGGTTATCCAGAGTTATATTTAGAAAAGCTATCCGCAAACATAATTATGAAAGCTGCAATTAAAAAAGCGGCAAATGCTGGAATAAAAATTTTAGCAGAATGTGGAGGAATGATGTATTTGGGAAAAAGCATTTTTACGGCTGAAGGTATTGAATATCCGATGGCAAATGTTTTTGATTTTAGCACAACAATGGAACATAAAAAACTACGATTAGGCTATCGTAGAGTCGTGTTTAAAGATGATGAATTATGGGGACATGAATTTCATTATTCAAAAATAATAAATGACACAAAGGAGATTTCCAAAGCTGAAGTTTTTACAGCTAGAAATAAAGAAATAGACACCAAATTATACCAATACAAAAATGTATTAGCAAGTTACATTCATTTGTATTGGGGAGCAGGTAATTTTAAATGGTTGTCTAATGATGTTGTTACCAATCTTGCTAAGATTGCCAATGGGTTTCAACCCATTGGAACTAGAGAAGAGATCTACTTCGTAACCTTTGCTACCGCGAAATCTAGAATTTCAGATAGAATGGTAAAGTACAACTCCAGAGAATTTATCAAGAATTTGGATGCTTTAACTTTTCAAGGGGAAGATTTAAAAAAAATGTTTAATCTATTTCAAGAAGCTTTTAAAAAGTATGAAATGGAAGTGCTGTGTTTTAATATATTACCAGACCATATTCATGTTATGTTGAAAGCAAAAGATGAAAAAGATTTAAACTTACAAATTCAGAAATTAAAAGGGTTTACTTCGTTTAAGTATCAACGCTATAAGGAATGGGAAAAAGGAGCGCAGCATGTTTGGGTTCAGAAATTCAATAGAAAAAAAATCTCAAAAACTGATGGTTCTATAGATAGAGTAACCCATTATATTAGAAACAATCATTACAAACACCAAGAACGTTGGGGTGAGGAAACTACTCAGTTAATCGAATCCTGCGTTTGCCAATGGGGTTAACCCCATTGAATACTAAACTAACTATGCATTTAATAGCTACAATACCAGGAGGGTGGAATCCCGACGATGATGGTATTTTTTATATAGAACAAGAACCTGGAGATATCGTTTTTTTAAGCGCTGGTGATACCGAAATTCATACAATGAATGAAGCTTATAAAGCGCTTTATAACCAAAAAGATGGTGAGCTACCAAGTTTACGGATGACGAATTTAGTTTATCTTAAACAAGAGTTGACTATAGATAATTATGTAGAAGATGTTCTTGAAAAAGCTAAAGTTATTGTTTGTAGTTTATTGGGGGGAATAAGCTATTATAAATACTTAGTAGAATCTTTAGTAGAATTACAAGAGAAAGTAAATAATACATTAATTTTTATTCCTGCTCACGAGCCAGATTACGAATTGATGAAATTATCATCTGTACCCTTAGAACAAGTACATCATTGTAGACAATATTTACAAGAAGGCGGAAAAGAAAATTCAATTGCCTTATTAAATTATTTACAACATCGTTTTTTTAATATTGAAGTAGAAGTAACAGCTCCTAAAGCAATAGAAGAACTCTTTTTATATACTGTTGAAAAAGGAATAGTAACACAAGAAATACTAGAAAGCGCTTTAAACACGAAACAACCAAATGTTGTTTTGTTGGCATATAGAACGCATTATTTGGCAGGCAATATGGAGCCTTTAAAAGCTTTGAGTAAAGCTTTAATAGAAGAAGGGATGAACCCTATAATTGTTTTTGCGAACAATTTAAGAGATGCTAATGTGTTAGTTAATTTAGAAAATCTCATAACAAATTCTCATAGCCGAGACATTCATGCTATTTTAAATACAACAGGATTCACTATAAAATCTTCCGATGATAGTGATTTTATTTTTGAAAGATTAAAAGTCCCAGTATTACAGGCTATTTTTTCAACAAGTAATAAAACCGTTTGGGAAGAAGGGCTTTTTGGATTACCACCAACAGATATTGCTATGAATATCGCTTTACCAGAAATAGATGGCCGTATTATAGGAAGAGCGGTTTCCTTTAAAAAAGAAGTTGCTAAAGATCCATTAACCGACAGTTCTATTATAAAATACGAAGCACATATTCCAGCATGTGAGTTTATGGTACGCTTAGCTAAAAACTGGATTAACCTTCAGCATAAAAAAAATGAAGATAAAAAAGTAGCAGTAATATTACCAAACTACCCAAATAAGGATAGTCGTTTAGCAAATGGGGTAGGACTAGATACTCCAGAAAGTTGTATTGTTCTATTACACGAATTGCAAAAGCAAGGATACACACTAGGCGAACAATTGCCAGAAAGCGGAACAGCATTAATGCATTGGGTTACGCAAGTAACCACTAATGATGTGAGTACAACCATTACAAGACCTCATGCTATATGTTATGATATTAAGGCTTTTGAAAAACGATTTGCAGTATTATCACCCATATTACAAGAGAAGATAATTACGCAATGGGGAACACCAGATAACGACCCGTATTTTACAGAAAAAGGATTTATAATAGCAGGTTTTTTATTAGGAAATGTTTTTGTGAGTATCCAACCATCAAGAGGATATAATCAAGATCCGCAAGCCATTTATCATTCACCAGATTTACCACCAACATATCAATATTTAGCCTATTATTTCTGGTTGCAAGATACTTATAAAGCCGATGCGGTTATTCATTTAGGAAAGCACGGAAATTTAGAATGGTTGCCAGGAAAAAGTGTATCTCTTGATCCAGAAACTTGTTTTCCCGCAGCATTATTTGATGCTTTACCTCATTTTTATCCATTTATAATTAATGATCCAGGGGAAGGAACACAAGCCAAAAGAAGAAATCAAGCCGTAATTATAGATCACTTAATACCTCCAATGACTAGAGCCGAAAGCTATGGAAGTTTAATGAAGTTGGAACATTTGGTAGACGAGTATTATGAGGCTTCAAACCTTGATCCAAAAAGATCAAAAGTATTAGAAAAGGAAATAGCTAATTTAGTTACAGAAACCAAGTTAAATGTAGATTTAGGTATAGTTTCTAATGATTTAGATGAACTATTAGTGAAGTTAGATGGTTATTTGTGTGAATTGAAAGAAGCACAAATAAGAGACGGACTCCATATTTTTGGAAAAGCACCAATTAACGAACAATTAATAGATTTGCTAATAGCTTTACATAGAGTGCCAACTTATCAGCAACAAGGCATTACACAAGCCTTGGCAGAAGATTTTGGTATTACTAAAAATATTTTATCTCTAGAATATTCAGATAAGTTAGAAGCTACTATAAACACTGTAGTTTGTAAAACTGTAGGTCAAGTTGTAGAACAGTTAGAATTATTAGCAAAAGAGTTACTCATAACATATTTAGATACAGAAGTATTAAATAATGAATATGCTAAAACGAATGCCATTTTAAAGATTTTAAAAGCAAAAACGTTAGTAGCTGTAAATAATACTACAGAAGAAATTACCAATTTAATAGCAGGATTAAATGGTGCATATGTGCCATCTGGACCTTCGGGAGCACCAACTCGTGGACGTTTAGATTTATTACCTACAGGAAGGAATTTTTATTCGGTAGATGTACGAACCATTCCTACCGAAACAGCATTTAAATTAGGAGAAAAAAGTGCGCAGTTAATTATAGATAGATATCTGCAAGAGCATGGTGAGTACCCAGAAACGATTGGTATTTCCGTTTGGGGAACATCAACGATGCGAACAGGAGGCGATGATATTGCTCAAGCTTTTGCATTAATGGGAGTAAAGCCTATATGGAGAAATGCAAATCGTAGAGTGAGTGATTTTGAAGTTATTCCTTTGGTGAAATTAGGAAGACCAAGAATAGACGTTACATTACGTATTTCAGGTTTTTTTAGAGATGCTTTTCCAGATGTTATTAATTTATTTAATGCAGCAGTTACGCGAGTAGCCCAGTTAGAAGAACCCGAAGAAGATAACCCTATTCGTAAAAGATATTTAGAAGAAAGTACCCATTGGCAATCTCAAGGATTAGATAAAGCAGAAGCTAATAACCGCTCTTTATATAGAGTTTTTGGGTCTAAGCCCGGAGCATATGGAGCAGGTTTACAAGCCGTAATTGATGAGAAAAATTGGGAAACTCAAGACGATTTAGCTAAAGTGTATATTAATTGGAGTGGTTATGCTTATGGAAATGCTAAAAAAGGTGTGTCTGCACACGAATCGTTTCAGCACCGTTTGCAAGCTATGCAAATAGTTATGCAAAATCAAGATAATAGAGAGCATGATATTTTAGATAGTGACGATTATTATCAGTTTCAAGGTGGTTTAGCTAATGCTGTAAAAACGGTAAAAGGGAGTGAAGCCGATATTTATTTTGGAGACCATTCGCGTCCAGAAAACCCGAAGGTAAAAAGCCTAAAAGAAGAACTGTTAAAAGTATATCGATCCCGAGTTATTAATCCGAAATGGATAGCAGGCGTGCAACGTCATGGTTATAAAGGCGCATTTGAAATGGCCGCTACCTTAGATTATTTATTTGCTTATGATGCTACTACGAATTTAATTGATGATTTTATGTACGAAGGTGTTACAGAAAGTTATTTATTAAATCCAGAAAATAAAGCCTTTATAAAGCAAAATAATCCTTGGGCATTAAAAGATATGAGTGAGCGATTATTAGAAGCTATTCAACGTGGTATGTGGCAAAATCCTTCAGATGAGATAAAGCAACAGTTAGAAGATTTATACATGGAAGGGGAAAGTATAGTGGAATAAAAGTTTTTGAAGATTAAATCCCTAATATTTTCTTAATCTTAGAGCCTAGAGTGTTCTTTTTAGCACCAGGTTTTTCATCTTCTTCAAACAAAATACCTTTTACGTTTAAGTGATGACCTACCTGCTCTTTTCCTAGGTCTTCTTCGAAACCAACAACTTGTTTTCGGTATTTACATAGTTGACAATTCATATTAGCTATGCCATTTTTTGCTTCATCTAAACGCTCATCAAAAGCTTTTAGAATAAGTTCGTCTGCACCAAAAGGATCTGTATAAATATACTCAAGATTGGATGCCGCATTCATTTCGGATACATGCTTATAAATGCGTTCTAACAAAACACCTGTAAAAAAGAAAAATGGAATAACGATAGTGCGTTTAAACCCTAGTTTATTAACCATGTTTAAGCCTTCGTCAATTTTAGGATATGCAGTGCCACTGTAAGCGGTTGTTGCAAAGCCAAAGCCCATACCATCCCAAAGCATACTAGTTAGTTTAGCAACATCACTATTAGCATCTGGATCTGTGGTGCCTCTACCAACAACAACTAAACACGTATCTTTTCTGTCTATTTTCGGGAATTTATTTTCGGTTTCTTCGATACGTTTTACAGCCAAGTCTAGTAAAAAAGAACTCACACCAATATGTTTTCCCATAGAAATGGTTAAATCATCATGATAGCCTTGAAGCGTATTTAATTCAAAAGGAATATCATTTTTGGCATGCGAACCAGCAAAAAGAATAACAGGAAGCGCATATATTTTACGCACTCCATTTAAGTACATACGCTCAACAGCAGCTTCATAAGTTGGGTGATTGAATTCTAAAAAGCCATAATCAACTTCATATTTATCTTCATAACGTTCTCGTAATACACGAACTAATTCTTTAAACGAATTAACTCCAGCTTGTCTTCTAGTACCATGGCCGCAAAGTAATATGCCTTCTTTCATTGTAATTTAATTAAAGGTTTAATTCCAAGAATAAAAATACTACGCAATTAATTTTAAAGGATCTGGGTGTTGATATTTATAATTTAGGAGTGTTTTACTTTTAGTATTACAAACCTTTTTAAATAGTATGTTTTCTTGTTTTAAAAAAGTAGGAGGTGTTAGTCCAATTTTTTCTGCTGCTAAGGTATAAAAATCTTCTCTTAAAGGGTGTTCATCTGTGCTTCCATTAATAACTTCTCCCCAACAATTTTGTTTAATAATAGCATTAATTAGTCCAATGCAATCGTCTCTATGTATTACATTAATAGGTGCTTTTCCATTAGCTATATTGGTTTTATTTGCTAAAAATCGACCAGGTAACCTATCATACCCAATTAAACCAGAGAAACGTAAAATTGTTAAGCGTTCTTTTAAAGTATCTCTTAATAACTTTTCTACGGCATATACCGCTTCTCCAGATTTTTTTTCTGGTGCAACGACCATATCTTCTTTTACCCAATTATTATTGTTTTGGTAAACCGAGGTAGAACTAATAAAAAGTACGTTTTGTTTAGGATTTAAATAGGGAAGAATAGCGCTAACTTGATTTACGTAAACCGTCTCTATATTAGGTATTCTTTTAGGCGGGAAGTTGATAATTATAATATCGCTAGAGTTTAAGAAATCTGGAATAACTTCATCTTTATCGGGATTACCTAAAGTAAATACGTATGGAGTTAAACCTTGTTTTTTTAACTCTGCTGTTTTGTTGCTAGAGGTTGTCGAACTTTTAACGGTATAACCTTGAGATAGTAGTTTAACAGCTAAAGGTGTGCCTAACCAACCAGAGCCTATAATGCTAATTTGTTTAAGATTCATGAGTGCTGAGGTTACTAATTATTCTCGGATTTTGAAGATCCATTGATAAATAAATTTCTAAAATGTAATTCCAAATGGATGTGTTTTCTTTAGGGATATTTATAGTCAATAAATGTTTTCCTTTTCTGTTTTTTAAACGAATAGCTCCTATTAAAGTAGGATTATTTTTTAACCAAATAACTTCAGAAACACCAAGCTTTCGCTCTAAGATTTCTGGAGCGATTTTTTCTTCCATGGCTTTTGTAATGGCTCCAATGGCTAGTTTGAAATTAATATTATGTCCTTTTATAGTGATGTCGAAATCATCTGTGTAATTAACAGTTAAAGGTATGTCTATAAAGTGTTTTTCACCAGAAAAAATTATTTCAAGATTGTTTTCTGTGTTAAAAAGTTTTTGAAATAGGGGGTAAATATATTGATCTGAAGCAAATGCTCTAGCAACTAAGGCGTCTCCATAATCTGTGTCGGTTTTCTCTTTGAATACAATAGGTTTTACTGTTTTTTCATTTTCAGTATTTAAAACAGTATCTCCTGCTTTGTATAGTAAAAAGTCTTTAATAGGTTCTTGTTTTTCTATATGAGACTTAACAATGGTAACCGCTTTTTCTGGAGTAAGGTTTTTATACCAATAATTACCGGGTTGTACAATCCAAGTTGGAGCATCTTCACAACGACCATTACATCTGGTACGTATAGTGTGTGTGGTATCCCAAAGTTTTTCATTTCTTAAATAGGCTCTAGCTTCTCGAACAGCAAGTTCGCTTTTTGCTTTTTGACATGATCCACCATCACAAAATTCGAAAGTGGTTGTTATTTTAGTGATATCTTTTCCCATAATTTAAAAGAAGTAAGTTAAGCTAAGTTTTGCTAAAAAAGGAGTTCCTGGTGTAAAATGAATATCGTCTACAGGATTTGCTTCTGTTTGTAATTGAGAAGAATCATAAAAAATGGCTTCTCTCCATTTTTGATTAAATACATTTTCTATAGATAAACCTATTTCGTATGAAGGTTTGGTATAATTAATTGCAGCATCTAAAATAAAATAATCTTGAGCAATAACAGACTCATCTTCTATTAAAGGACGTTCTCCTAAATAACGATAACGTAAAGATCCTTTTAATCTGTTTTGTAATTGTAAAGTTGCTCCACCAGTAGAGGAAAATCGAGGAGCGCTAGGAATTTTATTTTCAGCTTTAGGAGTATCCAATAATGTGCCGTAACTATAGTTTAAATCTGTATCTAACCAGAAATAAGAAAAAGGTTGGTATCTAAAAGAAGCTTCACCTCCTATGCGTTTAGAGCGTCCTTTGTTTTCAAATTCAAAACTATCTGCAACGAATACAAATTCAGCATCACTTTCTAAATACCAAGTAGCAAGGTTACCTATTAGATTATTACCAATTTTAAATTCTGTTCCTAAATCGTACCCAATAGCTTTTGGTAATGCATGTACAGTTTTATTTTTTACAGCGGCGTTTGTATAATTAGAATGAAATCCAGAACTGGCTTTGGCGTATAGTTGAAAGTTTTTAGTAAAATCATAGAATAAACTAAGTTTAGGACTCCATCTAAAAGCAGTATTGTCTCCTTTTTGAGGGGTAGGAACAATTTCTGCTAAATTAAAACGAAAATAATCTGCTCTTAAACCAGCTAAAACAGTAAGTCTGGATGTTGCTTGTAAACGTTCTTTTAAATAAAGCGCATAGTTGGTTTCCTTTATTTTAGAATGATTAACAATATCTCTAAATGTTCTGCCAATAGTGTTATTTAATCCTATTTTGTTATTGTTATGCTGCACTTGCCACCCTAAGGTTGTATTACTCTTATTTATTTGAAAAAGTTTTTTGGTAGTTATGCTTCCTTGATAGGCATATATATGACGATTCTCTTCCTGATGAATCATATCTCCATCTATTGGATTGTTTTGGTAGAATGAAAAATTAGAAAATAAATTATAACGATTAGAAACATAATACATTTGATTTTTTAAACGTATGTTTTCTGATATTTTAGTATCTAATTGCGTGTTTATATGTATCCTTTTTGTATCACCTCCTTCTTGGTTATCTATAGCATCAAAACGATTAATAAGTCCTAATTCTACGGCTCTTAAAGGTATTTGCCCAGAAGCATTCCAGTCGCTATGAAATGTAGAGATAGATGTTGATAAAGTACTGGTGTTAGATAAGTCTACATTGTATTTTGTAAAGGTGTTTAATCGTCTTAAATTTTGAGGGCTATTAAAGAAGCTTTTATTATAAGTGCCTTCTATAGCTATGTATGCGCTTTCATTATTTTTAGTTAGAACGTTTTTTTCATTTATAAGAGAAACCATTGCTAAAGCTCTTATAAAATCATATTGCCCATATTCTATTTTTAGAAGGTTACGATGTAACCTGTTTTTTGAGCTAAATTTAGCTGCTCCCGAAACAGCAAAATTACCTAAAGAGCTTTCATGAGGGCCTTTGTAATAATCAGCATCTTTAATTGTTTCTGGTATTAAAAAGTGTAAGTCTGCATATCCTTGTCCGTGAGCATGAGACGATAGATTAGCAGGAATATCGTCTACCATTACAGCGAAGTCGGTTCCGTGGTCATTATCAAAACCACGTAAAAATATTTGTTCAGCTTTTCCTCCTCCAGCATGTTGGGCAATAAATAATCCGGGTATGGTTTTTAATAAATCTTGAGCACTACTTATAGGCATTAATTGTAAGGAAATTTTTGATGTCTTATGCGTTCCTAAAATTTTTTCTGCGGAAGAGCTAATAACTATTTCGGATAATTCGGTAGCTGTTTTTTTTATAGATATGTTTAAGTTTTCTAATTGTTCCTTTACAATAACGGTTTTAGGTTGATAGCCTAAAATTGAAAACTCTAGTTTAGCAGGAATACTTGCTAAGGTAATGCTGTAACTTCCATCATTATTAGTTAAGGTTCCATTGGCAGTAGCTAATAGTTTTATAGCTACATTACTTATACCAATATTAGTATCGGCATCTGTTACTCTACCTTTTAAGGGAGTATTGTTTTGAGCGTGTATGGTTAATGATAGTAATACCACACAAACACTGCAAAAAATCATTTTTTTTAACATTTAAAAAAAGATATTATGCAGGTAAGGAAAGAAAATGTTTTAAAATACAATTTTCTAACTCTTTACCCGAGAGTTAATAAATATTTAGCTTTAAATGGCAGGTCTCCTGACTTAATTCAACAAGCATTAACCTTCCCATAACTTTAGTTACAGTGGTATTTTAAATGCTGTTTTTATAAATTTTACAGTTGCGGGAACAGTTTTGGAGTTTCACCAAATTCCCTTTTAATTTTTAGTGTAATTTAAAAAACCATTAAAAGTGATGCGAATATAGGTTTTTTATTTGACAAGATTTGTAATTTGAAGTTCTCTATTAGAGACTGTATCTTTGTCTAAAACAATTATTTTAAAGCCTAATTCTTGGTAGGTTTTATATAAAAGGAGGTCTAATTTCTTGGCGTCTTCAAAGGATTGGATTCTTTGATTGTCTTGTACATATATAGCTTTCCAAATAGGAAGAAAGAAAACAATGTTATGGTAATGTTTATGGTAATTAAACGTTGCTAACTCCTCATTTATAGCACAGTTTTTTAGTTGTAAATATGCAATATTATCTGCTAAACTTCTGTCTACAAATGTAATCGTGTTGGTTGAGGTGTTAAGTTCTTTAGTGGTTGTATTGTATACTAATTGGGTAAAACCGTTAACATCTTGCCAAGGTGTTTTTGTTCCGTTAATAGCTTGTTGTTGTTTTATAATGCGTCTAGAAACTTCTTCAAAACAAGTAAAACCTTTTTTGCGTAAAGCATTAATTAATGTTGTTTTACCTGTTCCTGGTGCACCAGTTATAATGTATCGTTTCATTTAGAGAAAAAAATAAAAACATAAAGTTATACTAATTACAAAAAGAGCTGTAGTAGCATGATTAATTTTAGCAACACGTTTAAATTCAGAATTTTTTATTATTCTATGGTTAGTACCTATATAAGGTTTGTCTACTAAAACACCATGATAATAATTAGAGCCTCCAAAACGACAGTTTAATATGATAGCTAAAGCAGCTTCTGGGTAGCCAGCATTAGGGCTAGAATGTTTTTTTCCATGTTTAAAAACAAACAGCGTTTTATTTAATTTAAAGTTAATTAATAACATATATAAAGCTGTTAGTCTAGAAGGGATATAATTGAAAACATCATCTAGTTTTGCAGCAAATTTGCCAAAATGATAATAGCGTTCATTTTTGTAACCTATCATAGAATCTAAGGTATTTACCATTTTGTAGAGCATAGCTCCCGGTATGCCTAAAATAGCAAAGAAGAAAAGAGGAGCGATAACACCATCGCTCAAATTTTCTGATAACGTTTCAAACACAGCTGTTTTTATTTCCTGTTCGTTAAGTTGAGATGTATCTCGACCAACAATCCAAGAAAGTCTTGATCGCCCTTGTTTAATGCCTTCTTTTAGAGCTTTAAAAACGGCTTTACCTTCACTAACTAAACTTTTATTAGCAATAGCATAAAATAAAAAAAGCGTTTTAAAAATAATAGTTGCCCATAAGTAAGGTTTTAAAGCTTGTTCTATATAGTAAAAGAACATAAAAGTACTTGTTGTTAAAATAAGAACGAGTATTAAGCCTTTAAAAAATCTTAAATTATTTTTATTTAAAAGTTTTTCTCCATAAGCAATTAAATTTCCAAACAAACGAATAGGGTGTGGTAACCAACGCGGATCTCCTAAAAGCAAATCAATAAAATAAGCTAGAAATAACGGAAGAATACTGGTTAGTTGTTCCATTGTTTTAATGCATTGATTAATAATTTGTTTTGTTTTAAGCTTTGACTTGCGATACGAATATAATGCGGATCTAAAGTTCTAAAATTAGATGCATCTCTTATTAATAATTGATGTTTATGTATAAGGTGTTTTTTTAATTCGGTAGCTTTTGGTTGATTCATACGTATTAAAAAATAACTTGTATTTGATGGAATAACTTCAAAACCATCCAACTCATTTATTTCTTTTTTTAGAATAGCAAGATTTTTAAAACAGGTATTGAAATTAGGAGCTAATGCATCGTAATTTTTAAAAATAAATTCACCCGCATGCAACGCTAAACTATTAACATTCCAAGGCATTTTATGTTGCATTAATTTTGAAATGAAATTGGGATTACTAATAATATAACCTAACCGTAATCCTGGAATACAAAATAGTTTTGTTAGTGATTTTATGAGAACAATATTTGGGTATAAATTTACCAGCGATATACAGGAAATATTAGAGTTTGTAAATTCTGTGTAAGCTTCGTCAATAATAAAATAAGTATTAGGGAAACTCTTAGCAAGTTGCTCTATGTCTTCGATACTGTTTTCAAAACCATCAGGGTTATTAGGGTTGCATATAAATGCTAATGTTGTGTTGAATTGATGTTGTAATATAGAGGCTCTATCTATAAAATGTAACTTTAAATGATTTGCTTTTGAAGCTTGTTCATATTCAGAAAAAGAGGGTGTACATATAGTAACTGAATCGCTATGGAATGTGTTAGTGATAAGGTAGAAAGCTTCTGTAGCTCCATTTGTAACCAATGTAGATTGATTGGGTAAATGATGATGTTTTTCTATAGATTTTGTAAGACTTTCGGCACTAGGTGCTGGATAATTCTCTATGGTATTAAGCTGTTCTTTAAGAAAGCTTACTAATGGTTTTGCAGCTCCTTGATGCCATACATTAGAGCTGAAATTAGCTTTGAAATTAACAGCTTCATATTTGTAAAGGTCGTCTCCGTGTCCGTAATCCATAGGTGTATTTAAACTATTTTTCTAAATGAGATACTGTCATATTTTTTAAAATAGTATCTATGTTTATATGTGTTTTTAAATGTGTTGCCAATTTATTATAATTTTCTTCTTTATAAGCTTGGTAATCTATAGTATTAGAAGTGTGATTAATATTAAAATGTGATAATAAATCGTCAATAATAATAGTGTTATCAAAAAGACCATGAATATAAGTTCCCCAACAGTTTTTTGCTAAGTAACCTTCTTCATGTGCGTTAATTATATTAAGTGGTTGCTGTTTTTCGAAAGTAGTAATTCCCATATGTATTTCATAACCAGTACAATAGGCTTCTTTGTCTTTAAATTGAAAAGCGCATTGCTTTGTTGTTTTTTCGGAAGCTAATGTTGTATGCGTAGGAATAATACCTAAACCAGGAATGGAGTGGATATCATTTTCAACATGATGAGGATCTGAAATAGACTTTCCTAGCATTTGAAATCCGCCACATATCCCAATAACAAAACTGTTGTTTTCATGCGCCTTTAAGATTTCTTGAGCCAGTTGAGATGTTCTTAAAAACTGCATATCTGCAATTGTGTTTTTACTACCTGGGATAATAATAACATCGGCTGTTTTAATATCTTCGGGGTTTCTAGTGTAAAATAAATGTACTCTAGAATCTTTTTCGAGTCTATTAAAATCGGTGAAATTTGAAATGTATGGCAGTAAGATTACTGCAATATTAATTTTATTTTGGGAAGCTATTTTATGTTTATTAGCAAGGCCTAATGAGTCTTCTTCTTCAATATAAATATCTTTAGCAAAAGGAACAATACCTAAAACAGGAACATTAGTGAGTGACTCTAATATTTTTTTCCCGTCTTCAAATAAGGAAATATCACCTCTAAATTTATTTATAATAATTCCTTTTATTAATTTTTTTTCAGTTTCGTCCAGTAAAGCAATGCTTCCATAAACACTTGCAAAAACGCCACCTCTATCAATATCTGCAACTAAATAAACATCGGCATTTACAGCTTGCGCCATGCGCATATTTACAATATCTTGATGTTTTAAATTAAGCTCGCTAATGCTACCTGCACCTTCCAGAACTATAGGGTTATATTTTGATTGTAATTTTTTAAAAGCCTTTTTAGCTTCTTCAAAAAGATGTTGTTTATTATCTCCTAAAAAGTAAGAACGAGCAGTTTGATCTCCAATAGGTTTGCCATGTAAAACGACTTGAGATTTATGCTGTCCAGAAGGTTTTAATAGCACAGGATTCATTTCGGTAGAGCAATCAATTCCAGCAGCTTCGGCTTGAACAGCTTGAGCTCTTCCTATTTCTAAGCCATCTTTAGTAACAAAACTATTTAAAGACATGTTTTGCGCTTTAAATGGAGCTGGATGATATCCTAATTGTTTTAAAACGCGACATATTCCTGTAGTAATAATACTTTTACCAACATCTGAACCTGTGCCTACAAACATAATAGGACGTAATGTTTTTGCCATATCTAATTGAAAATAATTGCTAAAATACAGGAAATAGAGTCTAACTAAAACATCCTAATTCATAAAAATCATACTAATAGGAAACTAATAGGAAACTCTTTTTTTATTTTAATCTCTTCAATTCTTAAATTATATTAGGGAATTATAGTTTCCTTTTTCTTTAATAATTTGATTGTGAGATGAAATAGGAACGGTATTTTGAACAATAACTGTAGTTATAACAATTTCCAAATTAAGATTCTTTTGAATCCAATAATATTTTAATAGGTTGGTTATTATGATAAACTTTTTTTGAATAAAAAGGATGTTTGGGTAAATAAGTTTTTTTAAAATTCTCTTCATTTTTTCACTTATTTATCATGCTTTGGTTAAGGTTTATAAAATAAGGATTTGCATATTCAATGTAGTAGAAATGAAATGGGCTGATTTTGTCGGCGACTGGCTATTCTATTAAATGAATAAAAATGAAAAGCTCATTAGCCTCAAAATCCCAGACAAAGCAAAGAATATTTTAACTTTCTATAAAAAGTACAAAACAACCAATACGGATTTCGTGTTTCCGTTTTTGCAAGAATCGAACCCGAATAATCCGTATGATGTATTTGTTAAAAACCTTAATTTCAATGACCTTTTCAATACACATCTTAAGGAAACTGCAAAAAATGTGACATAGAAAAGAACCTGTTGAATCAAATTGAACGTCACACATTTGGTAATGTAGTAGGAGATAAAATTTCTCTTATCTTGTTATTATAGAAGTTCTATCCCTAATTTAGGTCTAAAATCCACGATTAATTATCAGACCAATTTCATTCATAAAGATCAAGATGATGCACTGGATGCGGTATTGAACTCTTAGATTTCGCATAACTTCTTATGTAAATATTATACAAAAATCAATCTATACTCACATTTATTTTATTTAATAAGTTTTCTAATTCATAGGATATTTCAACAATGTAAGTTCTTGATTTCTCTAGACTTTTTAGTTTTTTAATTTCTTGAATAGCATAAATATAATCTTCATAATAAATGTCTTTATCAAATTTTAAAAGAACTATATCATTCTCTTTCAAAACTTTTGTAAGATCATTATTATTAATTATTTCCTGCTTATATTTGAGTACTTTATTTGATGTTACGTTTAACGTTTTGTAAGAATGTTTTTTTAAAACATCTTCAATAATTTCTTTTTTACCTGAGTATAATATATCTTCAAATTCATGATACCACATACTTGGAGGCGGAAGTGGTGGTGGAGGAACCATAGAGTTGAAAGCTTCATTTTTCAGATCTTGTTCTAGTGTTAATATAGAAGTCTGTTCCTTGCCTCTATTCAAATAACTATTTAAATAAATCGAGTATCCCTTTTTTGGCTTCTCAATTGTATCTGTCATTAAAAACAACATTTTTTCCACTAGCGCTATTTCTTGTTTTATTTTATCTATAAAAGAATATTTTACTTTATTATCTGCATATAGTAAGACTCTTCTTTCTAGCATTGGAAGTTTGGACTTATTCAGTATAAAATTAGATATATCATCATAAAAATTAAACTTTTTTTCTTTATTAAAAACTTCTTGATTTTTAGTTATAAAAACTTCAATTGTTCCATAAAAAGATAAGTCATCTCCTCCTTCTGGTAAATTAATATCTTCTTTTGATTGAGCTATGCCATTTGTAGTTATAAAAATGGTTGCAATTGTAATAAAAACTTGTTTTAAACGCATTTGATTTTAGTTTTGTCTCAATTCATTTTGAGTTGGTATATTTAACGGTAAAATTTTATAACACTTATTATTCATTTTGAATCTAATTTATTAATAGTTATCTTCTCGAATAATTTAACTTTATAACCAGTGACATCATTATGTTCTAATGCATTTTTTAGCTTCTCACTAATGATAATATGATTAAAAGCTCCTGTTTTATAGAAGTCATATTGACAAAATTCAGTAAACATTTTTAATTGCCCTAACCTTATTGGGGTACGCCCTGTATATATATTTTTTTCTTGGTTGATTTGATCTAAAGACCTTATTTTAATCTTTTTAATAACAGAAACTTGTCCCTTTTCTATCTTTACCACTTCTGCATATGAATTATCAGAATCGATTAAATTCCAGAAATCATTTGGGATATAATGAAACCAATAATAATCTAGTATATTTCCTTTATGATGTAACTTCATAGGGTAAAAAGCATGAGATGGTAAGCAATGTTTTTTCAATATTTGCCTAACCTTTTCATCTACTAATAACCCCTTGCCTTCAGGGTACAATGGTAAAAGGTTTACTAAATTTGCTTTACTGTGTAGCTCTAATTCATAATTAGGAACAAAATCTGGAAATTTATTGTTTGAAACATTGTAATATCCGTCCGAAAGGCTTGGATTGTAATCTTTTTTGAATTTTAATTGAGGATAATATCCGATTACCTTAGGGTCATCGGATATTCCTATTGAATAATATTTCATTTAATCAATACCATTTGCAGGGTTAATAACGTCTCTAAAATATGCATTTAAATTCATAGTAGAATCAACAGCATCATCAATATGTTCATTCAGTTCTGGAATTAATATCTCTTCTAAAAAATTTCTTGCTTCTTTGGAAGTTTTCCAAATAAAGTCGTTTAGTCTTTTTTGAACATACTTATCATAAGCTGGGTGATTCCCATGAAGTCCATCTCCTGTCAAAGAAGAAAACTTCTGCAATGCTCTGCCGTTAATTTTAGCATTCATATGAAAGCCAGCATAAGCTGCTTCTTGAATAACTTCATTATCTAATTTATTCCAAGGGATTATATGGTGAGCTTCCTCTAAGGACGTCGTTTTTATTATTTTTGTTAGTTTACTTCGGTTACCAAATTCTACTACACCATTAATAACTTTAAAAGAAAGAGAAACAGTATCATCACCTATTTTCGTAATTATTTTCCAGCCTGCTAATGCGGCATTGCTATTTTTAACAATTTTACTAACAGGTTTTAAAATTTTTCCACCAGGAATAAACCCAACAAGCATAAATCCTGCAGTTTGTACTTTACTTTGTGCAACACCATCAAAATCTTTACCATCTAATAATATAATAGCGTCTTCCAGAGGAGTTGCATATTTGGCTACTGTTTTTGTACCAGCCCAAAAGGCGTCTAGTAAAAAATTTATATCTGCATTTTGGTATGAAGTAGGAGGTAATCTGTATTCATAATATTTCTTGGTATCAAAGCTGTATATATAATGATAACCTTCATTACTAACTTCAGAAGAAGGTAAGCTAACAGATGCTTTATTAATTCTCTTTTTCCCGTTGGCAACGTATAAAACTAAGCCATTTTCAAGCAGATACATTTTTTCTGTGCCAAAAGTCCCTAAAACATCTGAGGTTGCTTTATACTTTAAAGCTTCTCTATTTAAATATGTACCTTTTTTTGAAAAATTCCATTGAGGTGTAGTTGGATCTGCATCATTTACCATTTCAGTTTTGATACGCATACTAACTTCAGTTACAGCTTCACTAGAAAACCCGTTATCTATTAAAAACTCACTGACTCTTCTACGTTCAAAATGATGAGCTTCTAACCAATCGTATTCATTACTAGATACTTCAATATTTAATGCCTCATATAATTTAATACCTAAATCATTAGGTATAACAGGGCTAGAAATAATAGGGGTATAAGGTACTGTTTCTACGCAACTTCCATTAATAGGGTCTGTTTTTACACAAACATACTCTGGTGTCCAACCTTTAGGTGTTGGTACTGGTGTAAAAGGAGAAGAACCTGTTGTTGATCCTTGGGGAGAAGACGTATTGGTGTTCTCATTAGAACCTCCACCTTCTGTTGTACAACCATATTCAAAACAGTAAGCTTGTATTTCTCCAGCACTTGGTAATTGTCCAGGACTTCCTTCACATTCATTTATCTCTTCTGGCGAATGATTTCCTCCTGCTGTACAATTTCTAGGAGGTGTATGTACTGTACCACAAGACCAAAGACAAGTTATTTCAGTATTACTTTTTTGATTCAAATGCGAAGACTTTTCATTATATTTATTGGTCGACGAGACTTTGGTTGTAGGGGGTAACTTGCCTTTATAATAGAGTACGTCAATTTTGCTGTTTCCAGAAAAATCAATATCTGCTCCATCACGAATATATCCTAGCCTTATAAATTCTTGGTAAGTTTCGTCAGGATAATAGGTTATTAAATAACTAGCTTCTCTAGCATCATCTGTCTCTATTACAATGTTTTGAAAACTAGATACATCTCCAGTAGTGTTTTTAACAGCAATAGTATATGATGTATAATTGTCTAAAGTGTATTTTTTTATGTTAGAATCAAATTGAAAACTTCTGTTTGTTTTTTACTTTTGGTAGAAATTTTTCTAATAGTTGTATGTTTTGATTTATCCAGAGTCTGTTCAAAAATCTGATAAAGTTTAGGGTCGGTCTTTAAATTATCAAAAGCAATATTCTTTTGTTTTACTTTATCAAGAAAAGCCTTGTTCGTGGTACCTTTTTCAATAATAGAATCGTCTTCATTTTGGCAATTTGTAGTAAGTAAAAAAAGTCCAAAGATTAGAATTGCTAATTTTAAGTAATTTTTTAGTTTTTGTTTTTTCAAGTGTAATGTTGTTTAAAGTTAGTTAGCCCTACTTAATGTAGGGAGCATATGGTAGTTAATAATAATGGTTTTTACCTACAATATTGCATAATTATAAACTTAAACTTCTTTTTTTAATCTTACTAAATTATGTATTAACATTATAACTCATGTTATCCCAATGCTGGTTTAATATAATTTAAGTTTAATGTTAAATTAGTTAACTGTAATAACGGATATGGTTGTTGAGTAAGATTGGAGAAAATTACCAAATCAAAATTTAAAATACCACTAACCTTACTAGGTTTATTGTTGATAAACCAATCGTTAATCGCATTAGCCCAACTTTGTAACATAGGATCTAATCCACTAGCAAGATCAACACTAAGTAGCGATTGCATTAATACAGGTAAACTAATAGGACTCAAACCACTATTAATTTGATAATCATAATTACACGTCATTTGGAAGCGCAACGTTGGTTCTGTATTTTCCTTTAATAACGTTTGCATTAAAACTTGCAATTGTTCAAATAGAGATCTAACAGTTGGAGACCCTTGATTATTAGGTAAATTAGCAATTTCTATAGTTTGTGTATTTGTTATTGTTGGTAATAACGGGTTAGAGAAGGATAATTCTCCTGTACTGTATACAAACTGTGAATTTATAGTTTTACCAGGTATCAACCCTTCATTACGAGTTAAGTGTACCGAAGTCATGGCATCTTGACGTTGTAAGATATTTAATTTTGGTAAAATGATTGTACGAGCCTGTATACTTTGTGCTATATCACTTAGTAATGGTTCTCCAGTAGAAGTGTTAGTATAATAGTAACAAGCTACACCATCACAGTTACCTTGTGTCCATACATTCATAGTATATCCTTTAATATGAACTTCGGGAATGCTCACACCACTAGGAGGTGTTCCGTAAACGGTAATTACTTGTACCTGTTCTACATCTGTCCCAACGGTTAAACTTTGACCGCCTTCTCTAATTTCGAAATTATATGAAAGATCTACATTACTTGCAGCATAGATATTATTGGTGTTATTAACAAATAATCCACCTGCTTGACTAGCAGAATTGGCAACAGTTTCTATTAATTGAGCAAATGAGCTAACTGCCACCCCTGCATTTTTAAAGAGTTCTGTAGCACTAGAACTATCTTCGTTATATACTTCGGCGTCTATTTTGGTTACATAGGCTTTTAAATCTTTATCAACATTAGGGTAAACAGTAATAAATTCAGCTATAGCATTAAAGATGTCTATTTCCTTAAACATGGCCGTGATATTATTAACTTCAATATTAAATTCTACATTGAAATAAAGTGTATCCTGTGGATAATGGAAAGCTTGGGAATATTCAAAACCATAATTCCATTCCAGTAATTTACTAATGTCACTTGTTTCTGGAGAAGAGGCTTCACCAGTTTGATTGACTAAAGATGGATTTTGAGGGAAGGCTCTTAAAATCATTGGTACTTCAAATCCTCCTAATTCATCTTCTAAAGGCATGTCTTTGTCTGGAATAACAAAATTTAACCATGTAGAAGGCGTAAACCCATTAATAGGTTCTGCAATTTGATGTTCAATATTGGTTCCCTTATAATTCAGATTTAAGTCTATTTTAGATAATACTTCACCATCTGCACTACGAACAATTTCTGGAGTATTTATTAGGAAAGCTAACGATTGCTCTTTGCTTTCGTCTAGTTGGATTTTAGCAGAAGTAATGGTTAACTGGTCTGGTTTGGCATAACTCACAAAATTGGTAGTTATCGTATAGGTTTTATTTCCTTGAATAGCTCTAAGGTTAGCATCTTTTAAATCACTACCAATAGTGACTGTAGTACTATTGAGTGTAATGTTACCCGAAGTACTTAATAGGACACTTTTTGAATCTTCAGACAATACAGCAGATTTTACAGTTAACGGATCTGTTAAGCTATAGTTACTAGTGCTTTCTGCACTTGTTTTATCTAAAGGACCACTAAAAAAGAGGTTTACTGTTGTTAATTTTTCTTCGGTAGAAATAGCGCCTTCAAATATGGTGTTCTGGATAACATTACCAAATAGGTTAGGAGGTGTACCTTGCGACGGATCTGCTTTAATACTTACATCAAATTGGATTCCAGAACTCGTATTATACAAGTTCGATAATTGTGATAATAAGGATTGTTTAAAGGCTTCTTGTATGCTAGTTGCGCTACCATTTTCATTTTCAAAAACATGCACCATTAATGTTTTAGTAGTCTCAGCTAACGACTCCTTTGATTCTTGAATTCTATCCAGATTAGTTGCGCTTAATTTTTTATCAATTAATTGTATTGAACTCGTGAATTCAGGGGTTAAAATACCATCAATAGCAGTAAATAACTGTGCTACCCAATGGTCCATATCTATTTCGGTAAAGTCTTTTTGATAATCTGGTTGGGTACTAATTCCTGTTCCTGTAGTATAATTATAGATATCTACGCCGTTTCTGCTTTCTAGTTTATTAGATACTGGTCGTGGAGCGAACAATTGTGGAGTTCCAGGTGTATTTACTTTATATGAAATAGGAGTAGAGTCATTAACTCCTAAGTGTACTGCCCAAATAGTGCGATCTGGTTGTTGATCGTTATTTTCTCGATTGGCTCCTGTAGCAATTTTTAAGTAATATTGATTATCGACAGACATTACAGATTCAAAGGCTTCAGCAAAATTATTTAAAGCTCTAGAATTGTCTTCACTATTATCTGTAGACGGTGAAATTTCAGTAGTAACCTTTTTAATACCTCCTGTGGTTTCAAATTCACCCATAACCGCTCCACCTGTTCTGGTAATGGTCATGTTAAGTGTTAGCTCAACAATTTGGTCACTAACTACTTTTGTAGGATCAATTTCAAATTTAAACGTAAATATAGAAGCAGGTGCTGCTACAGAAGTACCACCTTGCGATCTGTCTTGAAGGAAATTGTAAATTGATGTGATCCAATTATCTATTAAATCTGTAAAGGTGCTAGCATCGACATTAAAAGTTGTGTTAAATAAACTGGTTTGCATTGTCATTGCTATACCATTAGGATCTGTAAGTTGATACCATAGTCTTTCATAAGTGCCGAAATCGCTGTTAGCTTGTTGTAATAAGGATGAGGAATCATTTTCTGCTACATCTGGATAACTATATGTTGCCTGACCGTTAAATGTGGTATCTTTTGCTTTGTTTTGAATGTTACCAATACCCAAAGTGTATACAACGCCTTCAGACATTTCATTAACAGTAAGTGTTACAGTTTTATCATCTGTACCTACACTTGCATTGGTAATTGTAAGTGTTGGGCTAATTTCATAATTACTTAACGATTCGGCTGTGCTAGTATCTAAGGTTTCTGTAAAAGTTAATAATATGGTTTTACTATCACTAGCTTTAGTTGTTAATAATCCACTATAAGCCGAAACATCAAATGTTAATGAAATTTGAATTTCTGTTGAAGTCTCCTTAGTTGTGATCCATTCAGAAGAAACAGAAGGCCATTGGTTTAGTCCTAAAATAGGATCTGTATAACCTGTTAATATTGGTGTTTCATTAATAATATCGTCAGGAGTACTTGGTGGTTGAGAAATTGTGGTTAATGTTGTATTTCCATAGATATCCATCCACATAAAATCTGGTTGTACAAGGTAACCTATACCTTTATATGGGCTGGTTGATACATCGGGTAAACCGTTGGTGGATTTACTTTGTGGTGTATTTGCAAATTTGCTATATGGTACCGATTGTTGAAACATCCATTTTCCATTAGTATCAATTGGAGTTCCGCAGGTATCATTATCGCTAGATGTTGGTTTAGTTGGCCCTGTTGGTAAACTAGGTTTACTGGCATTAAACCAATAATTTCCTGTTAAATAGAAACTTAATATAGAGAAATCATTTTGCAGGAATATTTTAGCATAATCGGTATCGCTATATTTATCTGGAACAGGAGCGGGTTCAGTACGAATACCTTCTAAGGATACAACTCCAGCAGGTACAGAAGCGATACGTGTTATTGGACCGCCAATCATGGTTAATTGTGTACCGTTAGTAAATAAGTTCTCTAATTGACTATTGTAATGTGCTAACGCCGCTAAATCCATACCATAATAAGTGGCTATAGCGGTTAGCGTTTTACTATTTGTTCCTCCCGAGGTAACTGTTAAAACTGGCAGCCTTAAACCAAAATATAGAGGTAAAACGTCAGGCCATGTAGTTACTAACGGGTTGACAGCTTTAATGGCATCTATTGTGGTTCCAAATTTAGTAGCAATGGCTTGTAATGATTCACCTTGTCCGCTACCATCTTGACCAACTTGATAGGTGCCTTCGGCAACATCTATAGATAATCCAGATGTTAATGTAGCATCAGGGTTATCTTCTACAACATTTGCTATATTGGTGAAATATTGATAAGCAATATTACTAAGTGTATCTCCTGTGTTAAATGTTACAGTTTTGGTTACCGGATTAGCTTTAGCGTATACAGAACTATTATTTACATTAATAGCTTCGCCTGTTACAAAGGCATTCATGTATGGTTGTAATAAGTTTTGCTCATCGCTAATTGTAGAAGCAGTATATAAAACCATTAATGATAGGTTCGCTTCTCCTTTGTCATTAAAGATATGATCTGGTAAACCTTCTCCGTTTTCACTATTATAATAGTATAAATAATAGCCACCATCTCTGGTAATACTAGCTTGCCATAGTAGAGTAATTAAATCTGTTGGTTTATTTAATAGGTTACTGGCTTCGCTTTCTGTTTGTAATGTTCTGGTAAATGTATCCATCATAATACCATCTGGTCTTGTGAATGTAGAAAGATTGGCTTGAGCAATTCCTATGGTTAAATTTCCAATAGGATCTGTTTGTATTCCAGGATTATCTCCATTAGATTGGTTTGGTAAATAACCAAAAGCGAGTTGATTAATTAAATCGTCGTTATTTTGCAAATAGGTAACCATTTGTTCTAACAATAAGGCATTGTTACCATCTGCACCGCTTATTTCGTATGTGGTTAACGAAGCAGGACTATCTGCAACAGGTGGCACTTTTTTAATGGTAAATGTTACTTGAGTACCCCAACTATAATTAGATACTGGGGTTGATTTCATTGCGTTTGTTGTTGGATCTACAGCACCAGTAACTACAGAAAATCTGGGTTGTACAGCTCTACCAATAGGGTTAGCCATTTCCATTAAATTTGCTGGTAAAGTCCAGATATTTAAAGTTTGAGATTCGTTAGTTGTTCCTGCATATGGCAATACAATTGCCGAACCTGCTTTCCAGAGACTTACTGTACTAAAGGTATAATGTTCACAATTATTACTAAACATATCACCTAAACCTAAATGTTTAATATCTAAATCTAAATAGTTTTGAGTAGCATAACTTCTAACCGTATTAATTTGCTCATAAGATGAAGAATCATCAGCGATTTCAATGGTCATAGTTTTACCTGTTGTTTCGAAATCTAACCAAGTCACATCGGTTGGGATTTTAAACGTAATATCGTAAGATGCTTTACTCTGTAAGGTTGGTAAAGGGAATTGTTGTCCAGTTAAAGCAAATAATCCAGCTGTAGTTTGTTGGTAAGTTAACTTATCATCTAACCACATGCCTTGATAATTTGGAGTAATGCCAGAAGTTGGTAATCGTAATCCTGATAAATAATAACGGGATGCCATACCAGACAATTGTTGTAACCCGCTATCGGCTTGAATTTCTGTTATTAATTCTCCAACTTCAAATTGTGGAAGATCATTTAATACTAACTGTCCATTATTATCGCTACTGCTAAATAAACCACTAATACTTTCATTGGTTGTTATCGAAAGGGTAGAAATACTTACTCCGTATCTCGCAGAGAATGTAATTAAAGTATCGCCTTCTTGGGTTAAAGCTTTAAAGTTTGGTAGGTTTAATTTAGATGAAGGCATAATTAGTCCTTCTTTTGTTAATATATCTGTATTTGTTAATAAATCATTTAATGATACTTCAAAGTCTGTAGCTAAGGTGTTTAATGAATTTCCAGACTGAATAACTATAGATGTTTTTCCAGAATAATCTATAACAATACCTCCTTGTAATATGGTGGTGTCGTTGGCATTAAATGTTGCTAAATCATTTGCGGTAATTTGATTGTTATAAATAGATTTTTTACTAATACTATCAAAAGTATCGTTAGCTATAGTGTTGTAAATTGCAGAGTCAACTTCTACAGATTTATTAGAATTTAAAATATGCGATTTATTACTTTCAAATAAGTAGTCAATAGTATAAGTATAATTACCAGTAAACTGCCCGTGATTGTTAACCCATGTGAGAATATCTGCTACAGTTTGTGCATCTTGAATTTGATATTGAAAAGCTTTTAACGCATTCTGCGCGTTATCTACCATTTGTTTCGCTAGTAATAGGAAATAATCAGAATAAATAAACGAAGCCATTGATTCGGTATCATTGGTAATCTGAACACTGTTTTGAGTATATGCATCACCATTTTGTTGTTGTAATTGAACAGCTAAATCATCAAAATAAACACGGAGTTCATCAATGTATGTGTCACTCAAACTATTATAATCTGAGAAGGCGTATTCTAAAGCCTTTTGACCCTCAAAGGCTGGTAAAGTAATAGATAGTTGAGGTATCATTGGGAAGTAAGCAGCATCAGATTCAGAATCTTGATCTGAAGGGTGTGATACCGTCATACTAACTTGAGTATTTAATAAGCTATCAATAGCATCAATAGGTATTGGAGATGTATTATTAGCGTCGTTTAGGTATTCGTAAATTTCTTGAAGACGCGTTTCACTAATAGGTAATTGATCTATTTCATCGGCACTAATGCTTCCATTATGGAAGGCAGCAATTACCCAACGGAATACTAATTTTCCTAGATATTCAAAAGATGTATCGGTTGTAGCTCCTTGCGCTTTTAGTTTTGCAGAATTTGGATCATCTTTGGTAGAAGCAGTCGATTCTAAAAATAACATAGCAGAATAAACAGCCATTTGGTCTGTTGGTTTTTGAGCTAGATCTCCCGCAATACTAAGTCCAAATCCAATATAACCTGTTAAAGATTGTTTGTTTGATGGAGCTGTTAAATTACTCCAATCTGGTTGATCGTTAAAATTATCTGTAACTGCTAATAAGAAGCTATCTGCATGCATTCTTGCCATGCGTCTAGGAGAAGCAGATCTTAGCATAGTCATACTTTCTTCTGTACTTTCGGCAATTTGCCATGGAGATGAACCGCCTCCAACTTTTATTTCGAAAGATTCTCTTAGAGTAAGATCGAAGCTGAAGCTAATCTTAATTTTGAACAATCCTAAATTAATTTTCACTGAAACCTCTACGCTTACTCTAGCCGTAATACCTAACAGTATTGGCTCGTAAGCAGTAATTGTAATATCAGCAAGAATACTTAGTAATACATTAACTTCGGCTTTAATGATTTTAAAGTCAACATAACCATATAGTTTTCCTTGTATTCCAACAACTCCTTTTATACTATAATAATAAGAAGGAGCAATATCTGCTTGATTACCATTTTCTGTGTTTTCTGGCTGGTATGGATTAAATTTAGCAAGTATACCTTCAATAATAGTAACTATTGTTAAACTAAATCCAGCAGACAAAATACCAGCATTAAAATCGTATCCTAATCCAAATTGAATACCAACACCTAATAGAATAACAGGGTTAAAAGTACCGTTAGTAATTTGTGGTACTTCTGTAGAGGTTGCACTAGATTTTTTACCAAAGTATAACCCTGCAGATCCCATTACAGGAATTGGGAATGGAACGTAAATAATGGTTTGTAGCGTAAAGGATCTGGTAAAGTCTGAATTGTATGGAAATCCAAGATCAATAAGGAAATCGCCGTTGGTGTATATTTCAATACCAAAAACAGGTAAGGTAATGTTTACCTGTCCCAATTGTATTTTTCGCATGGCATCTGGTAAGGTAATTTGTGCTTGATACACACCTACCGAGTCACTTATTTTTCTATAAAGTATTTGAAAATCTAACCCTTTAAAAATACGTGCCGGACCACCATTTAATGCTATGCGTAATCCATATAAATTGGGGTCGTTAAAGACAATTTGCATGTCTATAAAATAACCAGAATCTCCACTGTCTGTTGTAGCAACTTCTGTACTAGAACTCTTTTTATCGTCTTCTTGTAGTTTTAATATTCCAAAGTCCATGCCTACTAACCAAGAACTATTAGGGTCGAATGTAATATTAGGAATTTCTCCTGGATCTGTATTAGGTAGATCGGCCATTAATTTAATAGCATCTTGAACACTATTTACAGCGGTGATACCTGGAATTGTAACATGCTGTCCCATTGCCAATAATCGCAAGTCGAGGTATTTGTTTCCTTGTCCCGAAGGTGAAGGTGTGTTTTCTGGTTTAGTGGCATCCCATTTAATTTGATCTGAAGAAAGACCATTATCTTTATTATCATCGGTAATCCAGAAGAAACTACCGTTAAGTGTCATGAATACACCATTATCTTCTGCTTTTGGTTGTCCAGATTGATAATTTAATCCAATGGATGTGATTTTGCAGAATCCTAAGTTAATTTCACCAATATTGACATTAAAAGCTACTGTTTTTGATGTGAAATCATATTCCAGTTCCAGTTTATCTAATGATAAACTATTGAGTAAGCTCCAAGGTGCGCCTAAGCCAAATTTATAGCCAGTAGCCCAGCTTATAGCATCTTCAATAATAGATCCTAAGCTCGTAGATTCTGTAAATTTAAGTGTTCCAATCCAATGTTTAGGTTGCCCTTTTTCTACTTCTTTTTCAACTATAGTACCTGTAAGGAAGTTCCAAGTAAAACTAAACGTTTGTACATCTGGATTGTAATTGTAGAACAGTTTCATTTTAATACCAATCCATTCGATATCTGCATTTAAGGTACAGTAATACCCCACTTTGTCATCGGTACTAACAGTTAAAGCTTTTGTAGAAGTGGTTAATTGCTTGGTACTTGATGATTGATTGGTATATGTGCCATAACCAAACTTAAGATCGGCTTTAACGTTTAAGTTAATAAATGGTATTTTCCAGTAACCTTCTGTTGCACCACCAATTTCATAATATTTTTTGTTTTCAGTAAATGAGAAATTTAAACCAACTAAAGAATAATTATATTCACTTGGAATTTGCCAATTTGAAGGCAGTAATTGATTTGCTAAAGCTGTTAATTGTAGTGGAGTTTCTGTATTTTGTTCTCCTTTAAAAACCCAACCACCAGTAGTACTATAATCTGCAGATAATGAAATTGAGAATTTAGTAATTCCTTCACCAAAAGTAAACCCACCAGAAAGCCCTCCTTGTAATTCTTTATTTTCACTTTGTACGCGTACACCAACATTATTAATTGTAATTGATGGTGCTCCTGATATAATTTGAAAAGTCCAGTCGAAATTTAAATTAGCGCTTACGCTGTAATTACCTGTTGTTCCTGCAAAAGATGCATTAAATTCTGTAATTTCTGGACTGTATCCTTGTGGATTAAAAACGGTTCCTGGAAGGAAAAGGTTAAATAAGTCTGTTACACGAATTACACCACTTGCCAATTGACCTTGAATAACCGTTTCTGGGTAATTCATACTCGTAATAATCACACCTGCATTATCTCCAGTACCTATCGTGAATTTACCTTTAGCACTCCAACTTGTACTACGTTTGGCTAGTGATCCTGGATCTTGAATTAATACGTTTAGCGTGACACTATCCATGTCTAAACCTGTCATAAGGGTTACCTTTTCATTGGTAGACATTACAAAACTTAGGTATTGGATATTGTTTTCTTTAGTGCTGTATGCCAATTGCAAATCTGTTACACCTATGGCTGTAAAGGCATTGAATGGGCTTGGTAATGCTTGAACTAGATTAACACCTCCTGCTAATTGATAGAATTTTGAAATACTTGCAGGTTCTGCAAAATGTCCCGTTAGTTGCCATAAACCTTCATTTATAGGTAAAGTAATATCTAAGTCTAATTCTAAGCCTTGCAAAGTACCACCAACACTACCTTGAGCAGGTACAAAGGAATCGGCTACTTGTAAAGATATATATGGATTTTCAAATTGCAACCAAGGTAATTGTTCTGTTAACCAATCTCCTGTGTATGTCATTTTCCAATCGGATACAATACTACCGTCTGGAGCAGTAAACGTAATGGTGAATTTTAAAGGCGTATCTTGAAGTGCACTGCTATTACCTGTTACTACAATTTTTTCGGGATTTGCAGTGCCCTTTGCGGGAGATATGGTTGTATTTGTTAAGGTTAGCTTTACACCTAATAATCCAGATATAAAATCGAAAATAGGTCCAGCGCTGTATACACCAGGGAATAAATTTAGAATGTTGTCTGCATTTAAATTATCATACAATTTAGCTAATAGAGATTCCAATGGCGTAGCGTCATCTCCATCATTAGTATCAATAATAGTATCACCATAATAAGGTTCTGCATCTAAAACTCCCACATCTGCTGTTGCGTATGATGTGGCCATAATTTTATTAGAAGCTTTTATAATACCATCTGCTTGTAATATATATCCAAGATAGCTAGTGGCTATTCTAAATTTATCATTGGCTGGATTTTGATAGAAGCTTTTAATTGTATTGTAATAAGTTTGATAATCTCCTACAGATGATTCTTTATACTCTCTAATAAAAGAGCCTATAATTTCAGATGGATTTTCATTAATTTTACTAGGCCATTGGTATATAGGGAAGTTAATTTTATTTGCAATTTGCTGCATTTTATATACAATAGTAGGCACATATACTACAGGCATGTAAATATTTGTATAGTCTTCGTATGCATTAAAATCTGTATAGCCTAAAAGTGTCGTAGGGTATTGTACATTACCTGAATTAGGACGAGCTACATGAAAATAAGGTTGACCAAATTGTAATGCTAGATTTCCTGTATTTTGACCTTCAAAAACGGGAGGCATAGCAGATTTGTACATTAAATAGTTGAATATAGGAGCAGGGACTCTTCCTAATTGAATAAATAAAACTCTATTTTTGGCTTGGTTTAACCAGTTGTATTTACTTTCAACGTTAGATTGTGTTGGAGTCCATTCGTATTCTATTCGGGAAGGAGCATCTACACTTTCAAGATAACTTTTTCTGTAGCTACTAGGTTTTAAATATTGACGTATTTGATCTAGTTTGCGTTGGCTATATTGATCGATTCCATTTCCTCCAACTTTTAAGGTTGTTTCCCAACTTGATTCTTGGGCAGACATGCCGCCTTCTATTAATTGAGATATAGGTGTTTCTGCACCACTAGTTCTGTTAGAGAAATTATCCATAGATAAAACCACAATGGGTTTAGCTCCAGATCGAATATTGTTTCCGCTCATTTGTGAAGCCATATAACCTGTAATAACTTCAAACATACGTTCTTCTGGAGGAGGTGCTAATTCGTAATTTCCAGAGGTACGAATGCTGTATGCAACGCCTAAATCGTAGCTATCTATTTTTGCGAGTAAACTTTGTAAAATAGCGACTTGATTTGCGTATCCATTATCTTTATAGTAATTCCAGTCTGGTACTGGTACAGGTATTTCTTCCCAATAGGCACGTTGTTTAAAAGCGCCATAGTCTAATAACTTTTGTTTTGTTAATGAAATGGATTTTCTTGAAGAATTTAAGAACTGAATTTCTTCTGGTGTTGTCCATAAATAAGGTTCTAACCTTAAAAAATAATTAGTATTTAATCGTTTTGCTAGTTGTGGAGAAGTGATGGAACCGTTATTATCAATTTGGTCTTCGGCACCAGTGAACCCTAAGTTAACTACAGGATTAGGAGGTGTTTCTCCAGATTTCCATTCAATGAGTTTGACATTAGCTCCATTGATTTCTCCTTCTGGTTTATTATTTAGTTCTGGAAGTAACTGATATAATTTTGTTAATATGATCTTATCTTTATCTTCAAGATAATAGACTTCAATAGCACCTTTATATTCGAAACCATTTTTTGAATTACTGTTGGTTAATTGATATAATAGATTTGTAGTATTGGTTTGATGGCCATAACCAGGAGCATCAGAAACCCACATACGAATAGTGCTATTGTCTGGTCCGTTAAGATATTCTGTAAATAAAGCTAAAGAATCAGATAATTGACCTTCTTGTTTGGTTGTGGTAAAATAGTCTACTATGGCTTGAAATATACTTGAAAAGTTCATATTTTGTTGCGTTATATTGGTATAATCAATTTTATCTTACTTAGAGTTTTCCTTATTATACATAGCATACCAGCCTAAACCAGATGCTTTATCGTTCGATTTTGGATTTCCGAAGAGATAGAATAATGACGATCCGTTTGGTGGAATTTTTAGTAAACCAAAAAATTTCAGCGCAATTTCGGTAAACATCAATAAGAAAGAGGACTTATCTGAGTCATATGCTAAACGTATTTGTCCGATGGACAATTTTAATACCGTCTGTAGACTAATTAGTTTAGCACCACCACCAGTTCCAGGAAGCGTAATTCCAACGAGTACAGCAGGAGCAGAACCATCATCTGTAGCTGTAGGATTCCAAGCGGTTAATAATGTAGAGGTTAACCCTATATTACCAGCCAATTCTCCTGGAGTCCCCATGTTTAATTTATATATTAAGCCTACCCACGACGATCCATCTATAGGACTAACCTTTAAGTCTGTTATTACAGTAAGGTATCCATTTTGTGAGGGAGGAGAGTCGGAGCTTCCTTGAGTTAAGCCTTGTAAATTAAGAGCAAAGTTAACATACATACTATTTGGACGTGGTGTGCTTCTTGCTTGATCAAAGGTTATTTGAGAAGTCACAAACGTCATCGTTTTAGGTAATTGTTCTGTTTGTCCAGGCGTATAAGGGGGAGATACCATGTTTATGAGTAGATTGTTGAAAATTAACCCTTTATTGGATGCATCTGTACCATCGGTATTTCCAAAAGATAATATATCAAAATCTACAGCAGGGTCATTTTCATCTGCAGGAATCATTAACTCCTTGAAGTCCCAATATCCATTAATAGAAAAGTTACTTACAATATTGCCATTAGGATCACTTTGGGCAGTACTGAAATTAACATTGGATATTTCGATTTTGTTTACCGCTGGATTATTAAAATAGAATGCGTTAACTCCATCTGTACTTAAACTATAAAGCGCTTCGTTTCCTTTAAATTGAAGTGCACCTTTAAGGATCATGGTATTGAATTTATTTCCACCATCTCCCATATGATCTACGGGTGAACCAAAGTAATTATTCGTAGTGAGTTGAGCATAACTTTGAAAGCTTTTTACAGCTGTATTTTCAAATAGAACTTTTAAGTTTAGCAGGACAAAATCGTAAGTTTCGGATAAGTCGGGCTGAATAGGTTGAGGAGGTTCTTGTTGTATAAAATCGGGATCATTATAATAGATAAGCCCAAACATAGAACTTGGATTATTAATTTCTGGGCCGTTACTTCCTTTTTCTACAGGAGTAATGTTAATTCCAAAATGATGTGCTCTAAACCCAGCAGGATCTCTAACACCAGATAATATTCCAGTAAGGTTATCTGGTAAGCCTGAAATATCCATACGAAGAATAAGAATACCTGTCCAATTTTCGTCTTGTACTAAAGCATTAAAATTTCCAAAATAAGCAGTGTCAGTTTGATTTTTAGCATCCTCAAAATACGATTGCATCCATTGAGAAAGGATTACTAATTGGGAGTTATCTGGAGGAAGTAAATCATTGTTGTTATTTAATATTGATGGTGCAGCAAAGGTGTCTTTGGCTGTCCATTTTTGCCAGTTGGAAATTAAACTATTATCAGAATTATCAGGATCGTATAGCTTTCCTTTTTTTCCTTTTACAATAATGATATTATTATAATCATTGTATTTACTTTGGGTTCCTGTATTGGCTTCCATTGTCCAGTCTCCAATAAACATTTTATTGAGGAATTTTGCTCCAGATGCTGTTGGATCTGTAGAACCAAGTTTTTCATTATTAGCTATAACTAAAAACAAATCACTTGTTTGAAAGGCTTGGATGAGATCCTCGCTAGGATCTTCAAAATACATTTTTTCAAACGAGCTTTGAGAAGTTGTTTGGTTTTGAGCAAGATAAATAGCATTCCATACAGGGTTGTTGTTTGATCCTAATAAGTTAGCAATGAGTCCCGAGGGAGTTGTTACATTCGTTCCAGCATCGGTAACTTTATTTGTAGATTTTAAGTAAGATTCTTTTGCTTTAGTTTGAGCATTAATTAATATAGAATTGATGTTTTGTTTTCTAATTTGTGATATAAATAATTTTTCAAAATCTTCTATTTCTTCTTTATTGAATCCTTCTGTATTTAAATTTGGTTTAACATCTGCATAAGGAAGCATTGGAAATAGTACTGTATTGTTTGGTGTAAATGTAAAATTTGGAGTTGAATGCTCTAGAATTGTAGACCCAACAACTGTCGAGTTACTAAATAAAGCAGATCCTTTTGGTTGAGCAACATATGAAGGGATAATACTATTTTCTCCAATAACTAAAGTACACCAAGATGTTTGGTAAGTAATATCTAATAGAGATGCATTTGGATTAACTGGTGCTGTGACTGGTGATGATACAGGTAATGGGTATACAGGAGCGTAGGCAGGTTGGTTGGTGATAAAACGTAATCTATCACCTGGATTACCATTAACGCGAGGTTGAACATTAAAAAACTCGGTACCTTGTAAGCCGCATTGAAGCGGTATACTTTCATTGGAAGTCACACCGTTTATTTCTATTATAAAATCGCCTTCTGGAGCAAAATGTTTTTGATGCGCATTGGCGCTATATAATTCACCATTATTAAAGGTGAGTCGCGCTTGTAATTCATTATTGTTGTTATTACCTACAGGTATTAATTTAATGTTGCTTCCCCAAACAGTAAAATAATAGGCGTTAAGTACAGATTCGCTTTGATCTTTATTGGATCCGGTGAAATTAAATACGGTTCTTCTAGAATTGTATTGATCTGTAATAGAGCATGAGTTAGAACAATTAAAAGCTTGATTAAAGATGTCTGTAGGGTCAATAAAAATATTGAAGCCTATAGCATCAGTGGGCGATGGATATTGACCACTGGCTAAAGGGAAATATTCTGATCTAGCAGTTTGATTAGGGTTGTCTTCTAAAGGAATGAGCATTTGGAAACCCCAGTTAAAACCACTTGATAATGAGTTTCGTTCTATAAAAGCAGAAAAATTAACACTGCCACGATAGATTCCGCTAAGAGGGATACTTCCCGATGTGGCATAAGTACTATTAGAATCGGGAGCATCTGGTCCAGTAAATATAAGTTTAGAGTTGTTGCCACTTGTGCTGCCTAAGTCGATAGAATTATCTGTAGCTGTTAGTTTTATACCACTTTGTATTTGTAGTGAAATACCTGAAACCATAGGGATTGTAACGCCTTGAATGCTTGATGATCCATTTCCTGCAATGGTCATAAATATGGTATTTTTAGTAGCGCTAAAATCATTGATATCCAATATCCAAATAATATATCGTCCTGTTCCTAAAAGCGCTAAGGCTTGTTTTACAAATAAATCTGTGCTGTTTTGCGTTTCCAGATTAGGAGTGTAGGCAGATAAGATAAAACTTCCGTTTAAAGTAGTATCTGTTAAAGCTTGAGAAATATCATATCCTGATTCTGGACTAGAAGGAGGTTTGGGGAGTAGGAATGCGGAAAAACCTTGATCTTTACCAGTTGTTGGGGTAACATAAAGTTGATTATTTAAGGAAACATTAAAAAAGGACATATTATTAGTGTCTTACAGGTGATAATGGAACTATTATGAATAAACTTATTACAAGCAGATCAATGAACAGTAAATAATGAGCTTTTCAGGTTGAAAAGTAGCATTGTTCATAGACAGTATATTGAGCACAAAAAGGTGTTGGTTAAATCCCAACACCTTTTTATATTTATATAGTATATGTAGAATACTTAAACATTAGCTTAAGTTGTAATTGTAGCAGTACAAGCCATTGCTGTTTGTACATTAGTTCCTCCAGGTCCTGCTTTCCAACCACTAGTAAATAATGCAACTGTGTATATTTGGCCAATTAAAATTGTAACTCCATTAATTGCAGCTCCACCAATACTACTTGGATTATTTATAGAATTAACTGCAATAGGAGGTGTGTCGTAAGAAGCGTTTCCTGTTTGCCAAATACCTACCCAAGCTCCATTTTCTTGTGGACTTGCCCCGTTTGGTAATTTATAATTCATGGTAACTGAATCTGTTGATGCAACCAAATCTGTAATTTCTGGTTCTATATAACTAGATTGCTGTGACGTATCTATAAAACAGGTTGTACAAACGTTACCCCAATCTTGTCCAGAAGATAATTTAGGTCCTACAGCGTATCCAACTACATAAGTAACGCCTACTTGTATTTTAACTTCTTCAAATACTTGTGAACCTTGAGATGAATCTCCAGTAATCTCAACGTAACCATCTGGATTAGGATCGTTATAAGGAATAGAATTTTGATTTCTCCAAACTACAAGATAGTTTCCGTAAGTGTTTGGTCGGTTACCAGGTAATCCCGTATATTGAACTTGAAGTTGATTTCCAACTATCGCCGAGACTTTTATTTCGGTTGTTGGATTTTGTACAGCCGTAGCGTTTTCTGTTTTTGTAGACATAATTTTTAGATTTAAATGAATTAATATTTTTAAACGTAAGTGATATCTTCTTTTGGGATAGACAAGATATGAAAAAGCAATAATTTGTAAGTCAATACATCTAATAATCAGGTATTAATACCTGAATAATCAGGTGTTAATACCTGATGTGTTTAATATACTTTAAATCGTATCATGGCAGCTGCATTTGCTTCTTGGCTGCCTGTGAAATAGATAAGGGTGTAGATTTGACCAATATCTAGTGATAAATTATTGAGTCCACCACTGGATATATTGGAGTCACTAGAAACATTATCTTTGGCTATTGGAATATCTAAGTTATAAGGGGATGCTTGTCCTTCCCATAATCCAAACCAATTTTGATACGTTTTTGGAAGGTAGCCTTTTAGCGTTTTGTAACTGAAGCTAATGGAGTTCCTACTAATATTAAGTAGCGAAATTTCAACCCATTGTTTATTTATAGTGTCTTTATTTACACTTAGAGTAGCGCAAGTACAAATTTGTGTAACTTCTGGCCCCACCGAATAGCACACAATATATTCTGTAGATATAGCAATTTTTAAATTCTCTAAAACATAAGATCCACTTTGAGTAGCATCTTCTTGTAAGAGTTGTTCTTTCATGGGTGGGTATTGCCAAGGAACTTCGGAAGCTCTCCATATCCATAATTTATTTTGGAGTTTACCAGCCTGATTTGCAGGAAGGGTTTTATAATTAACAGATAATGTGTTTCCAGAAACTTCCGTTATATCGATACTAGAATGATAAGTATAACCTGATTCTATATTAGAAAGTGAATCTTGTTGACTCCAAGATATAGTGTTAGTTAAAAGTGTTGTAAAAAGGAGTATGTAAACTTGTAAATACCTAATATTGTTCCTCATTTTATAATGTACGGAACAAAAGCAATATTTGTATGATGCTATTTTATAGAACAATGGAATAAAGATAAACAGACTACTAATATACTTAAAATAGGATAAATCGTTATTTAGAGTTGTTTTTTCTTTAATGTAGGTGTTTTGTATAAAGATACAATCTTTAAAAATAGGTTTGTATTTATTTATGGTTGAACTTTTAAGAAGCGGTGTTTTTAACTATTTGATTTTTATGATTTTATAATATTTAATTTTTGTTAAGTATGGCTTTTGGGTAGTAAAAAATAAATTATTTTAACTTAAGTATCTAAAAATAATACCTCTCTATAATACATAGATATTTTACTAAAGCTGATAAAAATCAGCTTTTATTTACTTACTACCATATACTTTTGAAAATATAAAAGAAACACTAAATCGTAATATTCACAAGGTTATTCTTTAAAGTAAAAAGTTTATGAGTACACTTATTTCAAAATATAATGTGGCTGGACCTAGATATACAAGTTACCCTACGGTTCCCTATTGGAATGAAGAAACTTTTTCATTACATGCTTGGAAAGAAACATTACAAGCAAGTTTTTTAGAGAGTAATACTAAAGAGGGGATTAGTTTATATATTCATTTACCATATTGCGAAAGTATGTGTACGTTTTGTGGATGCAATAAGCGCATCACAAAAAATCATGATGTAGAAGTTCCCTATATAAAATCTGTTATTAAGGAATTTATAATGTATTATGAGCTGTTTAATGAAAAACCAAAAATTAAACAATTACATTTAGGAGGAGGAACACCTACATTTTTTTCGCCAGAACATTTAAACAGGTTACTTCATGGCATTTTTACAATAGGTAGTAAGGCTGAAAATTGTGAATTAAGTTTTGAAGGTCATCCAAATAATACCACAAAAGAGCACTTAAAAACATTAGCAAAAAAAGGCTTTAATCGAGTGTGTTATGGTGTACAGGATTATAATTTAACAGTACAAAAAGCAATAAATAGAATACAACCCTATGAAAACGTATTAAGAGCCACTAAAGAGGCTAGAGAAGAAGGCTATAATTCGGTAGGGCACGATATTATTTATGGGTTACCATTTCAAACACAAGACGATGTGATTAATACTATAAATAAGACTATCACGTTACGTCCAGACCGAATTGCATTTTATAGTTATGCGCATGTACCATGGATGAAAGGCAATGGACAAAGAGGATTTAAAGAAGAAGATTTACCTAGTGCAGATTTAAAGCGAGTGCAGTATGAGTTAGGTAAAAAGATGCTTATAGAAGCGGGTTATGTAGAAATAGGAATGGATCACTTTGCTTTAAAAACAGATACATTATACATTGCTCAAGAAAGTGGTGAAATACACCGTAATTTTATGGGGTATAACTCAAGTAAAACACAAGTTATGATTGGGTTAGGGGTTTCTGCAATAAGTGATAGTTGGTATAGTTTTGCCCAAAATGTAAAGAATATAGAAGAATATCAAAATTTAATAGAGGATAATATACTGCCTGTTTTTAGGGGACATATTCTCACTTCAGAAGATTTAATTATACGTAAACATATCCTCAATTTGATGTGTACATTTGAAACCTCATGGGAAGACCCTTCATTATGGTTTCCAGAACTTTCAGATGTATTAATAAAACTAAAAGAGCTAGAGAGAGACGAGCTTATAGAGGTCGACTCTAAAAAGATAACTGTAACTGAAAAAGGGCGTCCTTTTGTAAGGAATGTGTGTTTGCCTTTTGATATGCGTTTACAACGTAAAAAGCCAGAAACAAAACTTTTTTCAATGACAGTTTAGGTTAATTAAATAGTTAATAGATGGGGAAAAGGAAAGTGTAAAAGCTTTCCTTTTTTTGTTTTTAATTAAGTTTAAAATTTATATATCAAGATCATTAGAATCGTTATTTTTTTTATCGCTATTAGCCATATTGTATACAACAAGAGCTAGTACAACACAAACCAAAGCAAATACGCCAATAAAAATGGTTCCTATGCCCCAGTTAACTAAAGGTATTATTAGATTTTTCATATTTTAGAGTTTAATAATTATTAATGACAATGGTGTTTAGGAGATACCTGTTCAATGGTTACCATTTTAGAAGGTGAAACATAAGGGATACCTAATCCTAAACCTCTTAAAATAAATAGTAAGCCTACAATAAATACAAAAACAGGTATTATTTTTAAAATACGTTGTTTAACTTTTCCTGTTAAAAAATTACCTAAATAAATAGCTGTAGTCATAAGAGGTATAGTGCCTGATCCAAAAATTAACATATATAAACTACCTTGCAAAGCATTACCTGTGGCAATAGCCCCAAAAATTGCCATGTATACTAAACCGCAAGGTAGTAGTCCGTTAAGGTAACCTATAGTAAAAAAGGTTCTAGAGTTTTTATTTTTAAGTTTATTACCAATTCCGTTTTTTATTTTACTAACAACTTTATAGATAGGTTTAGAGAAATTATAACGATTAAACAATTTTGATGGGATTAAGATAATGGTAATCATAAGTATGCCTATGCCAATAGATAATTGCTGTTGTACCCCAAACAAGTTTAAACTTTTGCCTACTAGACCAAAAATTAAACCTAATATGGCATACATAAAAACCCGACCAATATGATAACTTAATAATTGAAAAAATCGTTTTTTAGGGTTTTTACGATCTACCGGTAATAAAAAAGCAATAGGTCCGCACATTCCCACGCAGTGAAAACTACCTAATAAACCAAATATGAGGGCAGAGTATAGCATGATTAATAAATAATAGATTTTTTGTACAAGTAATTTTCTTCGTTGTATTTAAATTCAATAGTAATGTTCCAACGACCGCCAACCATCTTGTTGTCAGGTACGAGCAAATTAGACCCGGAAAGGACTATAGGTAAGTCAAAATCCAGTTTCTGGTTAGACGGTCTATATAGGAACACTCTTCCTTTAATTTTTGAAGTTTCTAACTCTTTAGGAAAAGTTATTAACCAGCCTTCTTGAGTTTTTCTGTTTTCTATTCTTTCTTTTAGATTATATGTGTTAGTTTCTGCATCAATTTCTGTTTGATATGCCATTTCTTTGGCGTAATACTCTTCAGTTACTAAGTCGTGTTTGTATTTTTTGTCTGTACTCATTGTTATTACGAAGTACATAATAAAGCTCATAAAAGCGAGCATTCCAACAACAAGACTTTTTCCCCAATTCCATTTCATAACTATTCCGTTTTATACCAAATGTATTTCAAAATGGTTGATTAATAAATTGACTTGATAAACTAAAAAAGAAACTATTTATATATATTATTTTTGATAACTCACTTGTTATTAATGGTTTCTCTGTTCTGTTCTAGTTTCTCTATCATTAATTTCGTTTTACAGGTTGGATTTTGTCCTAGTTGCCCTTTTTTACATCCTTCGCAACATTTTTTCTTTTTAGTTGTATTCAATTTTTTGGTTTTATATTTTCAAATTAATGATATAGATATTTTTTATTTATAATTCCTTGGCCCTAAAAAGGCTGTAGTAGTGGTTTCTATTAAATGATTCCCACTGTATACACCTATTTCTAATCTATCTTTATCTCCTTTAAGTGCACTTGCATTTACTTCAATAAATAAGGTGCCTTCTGCAAGACCTTGTCCATCAACTTTAAAATTATTGTGAGATACAAGTTTGATAATGCCTTTGTGAGACAAAAGTTTAAAATGCACATTTTCAATGTCGTCTATTGTTTTGTTGACTAATTTAAAGGTGTATACATTACTAATAATATTATCTGCCTTACGTTCGTATAATTGTCCTGGTAATCTTAAAATATGAGCTTCAATATCATTTCGTAAAAAGAGCATTCCAATGAGTATAGTAGTAAGCATTCCAAGTACTACCATATACCCTTTTAATCGTGGTGTAAACTTGAATTTTTCTTTCTTTTCAATGTTGTTTTCGCTGGTATAACGTATCAATCCTTTTTGTAGATTGACACTTTCCATCATGTGGTCGCAAACATCGATACAAGCAGTGCAATTAACACATTCTAATTGTGTA
Source organism: Flavivirga aquatica (assembly GCF_001747085.1). Lineage (GTDB taxonomy): Bacteria > Bacteroidota > Bacteroidia > Flavobacteriales > Flavobacteriaceae > Algibacter_C > Algibacter_C aquatica. The sequence goes on along the minus strand of NZ_MDJD01000054.1, from coordinate 901,699 downwards.
CCATTTCTAATGTCAATACCCGTAGGACACACGTTAACACATTGAAAACAATCAATGCAATCTCCTTTGCCAGTAGAATCTCTATCTTCATTTTTTTTGAATTTAGCTCTTCCTTTTTCTTTTTCACCACGTTTATGGTCGTAAGCAACTACAATGGATTTATTATCTAATAGTACACCTTGCAACCTTCCGTAAGGACAAGCAATAATGCATACTTGCTCTCTAAACCATGCAAATACAAAGTAAAAGACACTTGTAAAAATTAAAAGAGATATTAATGTACTAATGTGTTTTAGAGGCCCATCTGTGATGTAACGAATCAATTGATCGCTACCAATAAGATAGGCTAGGAATACATTCGCAATAAGGAATGAAATGATAAAGAAAATACTCCATTTAAAAGTTCTCTTTTTTATCTTTTCGGCATTCCATGGCATTTTTTTTAATCGAATTTGTTTGCCTCTGTCCCCATCAATCCAGTATTCAATACGACGAAAAACCATTTCCATAAAAATGGTTTGTGGGCATATCCATCCACAAAATAGACGACCAAAGGCAACAGTAAATAGAATAATAAAAACGACTCCCACTAGTATCATAATTACGAATAAGTGAAAGTCCTGTGGCCAGAAAGGAAAACCAAAAATATTAAAACGACGTTCTAATACATTAAACATCAAGAATTGGTTACCGCTAATTTTAATAAATGGAGCAGAAAACAAAAAAACTAATAGTGCGTAACTTACATATTTACGGTACTCATACCATTTTCCATCAGGTTTTTTAGGGAATACCCAAGCACGCTTCCCATCTTCGCTAAGCGTGCCTATAGTATCTCTAAAATTATCTTGCCCTTGTTCTGCCATAATGAATGAGTAGGATCTGTTTTTTGCTAATTATTGATTTGATGTAACTTGAATTGCTGTAGAGTCATTTGTAATAACAGGTATTGTTTCTTTTGTTTCGTCAGGTGCTTCTGGATTTACCCAGATTTCTCCTTGAGCTTCTTTAGGTTCGGCAGGAGTAGTGCCTTGAAAACTTAGTACATAACTGGCAACTTGGGCTATTTCGGCAGGTTTGAGGTCTGTTTTCCATGCAATCATACCTTTACCATCGCGACCACCTTCAGAAATAGTATTAAATACATTTTTAATACCACCTCCTAGAATCCAGTATTCATCAGTTAAATTAGGGCCAATTCCACCACCTCCGTCAGTTTTATGACAAGCAACACAGTTATTGTTGAAAATAGTTTGTCCTGCTTTTAAATCTGAAGCATCAGTAAGTAATATTACAGTATTTACATCAACTAAATCTTTAGCTGTTTTTTTCCATTCCTCTATCTGTCTTTTAGCTTCTGTTACTTCAATTTCATATTCTTCATCTTGATTGTAATCATTAAAAACTTCAAAACGAACCATATAAATTATGGCAAAAATGATAGTTGCATAGAAGCTGTATACCCACCAAGGCGGGAGGTTATTATCCAGTTCTTTAATACCATCATAGTTATGATCGAGTATAATTTCATCTTCTTCTTCAATAGCTTTACTACCTAGCATTTTCTTGTACGTTTCTCGAAACCACTTAAATTTATTTGCTTTCTCGAAAGCAATTTTTTTATCGTACTTTATTTTTGCTTCGGGATTTAAAGCTCTATACAAAATGCTTTTTAAAGCAGCTGCGCAGATTTCTCCTGCGATATGAAAAAGGATTAATACTCCTAAAACTACCCATACCCAAGGTTGCTCTATGAAGATAGAAGTTTCTCCTGTCGAACCTATAAAATCAAGAAAGAGGTATCCTAAAACCGAAAAACCTAGTACTCTTAAATAAGATGCTATTGTTCTCATAATTTTGAGTCGTTTAAAGTTATAGTAGCATCATCTAACGGGATGTTACTTACCGATTGTATGTGTGCTTTTTTAGCAGTGAATACCCACCAGAATAGTGCTGCAAAAAAGATGAAGAATATTAATAGCGAGATAATAGGATAAATTTCAACTCTATCTATGTTTTCTAAGTTTCCTTTTATAAATTTTAGCATGGCCTTATTCGTTTACGTTAGACGCAGTATCTTTTGCGTTTTTAATTTTAATATCTGTTCCTAGGCGTTGTATGTAGGCAATTAATGCTACGACTTCTCGATTACGCATTTCTATGAATTCTTCACCATTATCTTTAGCATATTTTTTATCTGCCTCATAAGTTTTAGCGAAGTCTGGATCGTTATATAGGTTTTTCTCAATTTCGGTTCCTTGAGCTGTCATCCATTCTTGAGCACGTGCAATATCGTCATCTGTGTAAGGTACTCCTAATGTTACCATGGCTTTCATCTTAGTTTCTGTACTACCTTTGTCTAGTTTATTTTTAATTAACCATTTGTATGAAGGCATTATAGAGCCAGATGAAGTACTTTGAGGATCGTAGAAGTGATTTAAGTGCCAATTGTCACTATATTTTCCTCCTATACGCATAAGGTCTGGCCCAGTACGTTTACTTCCCCATAAGAATGGGTGGTCATATACATACTCACCAGCTTTAGAGTATTCGCCATAACGTTCAACTTCACTTCTAAATGGACGAACCATTTGTGAGTGACAAGAGACACAACTTTCTCTTATGTAGATATCACGACCTTCTAATTCTAAAGGGGAGTATGGTTTTACGCTTGAAATAACAGGCACATAATCATCTACTATTAATGATGGAATAATCTGTACCATGCCTCCAATTAAGATAGCAATGGTAGCGAAAATGGTTAATTTTACTGGTCGTCTTTCTAACCAAGTATGATACCCTTCTTTACTAGTACGTTGTTTAGTTACTTTTTGAAGTGGTGTAGCCTCAGCTAATTCATCAGTTACTTTTTGTCCAGAGCGAGCAGTCATAATAATGTTATACACACCTATTAAAGCACCAACTATAAACATGGTTCCTCCTATAGCGCGCATCCAGTACATTGGAATAATTTCACTAACAGTTTCTAAGAAATTACCGTAAGTTAATGTGCCATCTGGATTGAATTGTTTCCACATAGAAGCTTGTACAAATCCAGCAACATACATAGGCAATGCGTATAATATAATACCTAGTGTGCCTATCCAGAAATGAGCATTTGCTAATTTATTAGACCAAAGTGTTGTTTTGAATAATTTAGGAACCATCCAATATACCATACCAAAAGTTAGAAATCCATTCCAGGCTAATGCGCCTACATGAACGTGGGCAATTACCCAGTCGCTAAAGTGTGCAATGGCATTAACGTTTTTAAGTGATAACATTGGGCCTTCAAAAGTAGCCATACCATAACCAGTAATAGCGACAACCATAAATTTTAAAACAGGATCTGTACGTACTTTATCCCAAGCTCCACGTAGGGTTAAAAGTCCATTAATCATACCTCCCCAAGAAGGTGCAATTAACATTATTGAGAAGGCTACTCCTAAGTTTTGTGCCCAATCTGGTAGTGCTGAATATAATAAGTGATGAGGTCCTGCCCAGATGTATATAAAAATTAATGACCAAAAGTGTACAATAGAAAGTCTATATGAATATACAGGTCTGTTTGCTGCTTTAGGAACAAAATAATACATGAGCCCTAAGAAAGGTGTCGTCAAGAAAAATGCTACTGCGTTATGACCGTACCACCATTGTACTAAGGCATCTTGTACACCTGCATACATGGAATAACTTTTTAATGCACTAATAGGTAATTCCATACTATTTACAATATGGAGCACAGCTACGGTTACAAAGGTTCCTAAATAAAACCAAATAGCAACATATAGGTGGCGTTGTCTCCTTTTTAAAATAGTACCAATTAAGTTGGCGCCAAAGGCTACCCAGATTAAAGCAATAGCAATATCAAAAGGCCATTCTAATTCGGCATATTCTTTTGATGTTGTATAGCCTAATGGTAAGGTAATTGCGGCTCCAATAATAATGGCTTGCCATCCCCAAAAATTTAGGTTGCTAAGCCAGTCTTTCCACATACGTGCTTTAAGAAGGCGTTGTGTAGAGTAATATACACCAGCAAAAATAGCATTGCCTACAAAAGCAAAAATAACGGCGTTGGTATGTAAAGGACGTAGACGCCCAAAGCTTAGCCAAGATATGCCGTCTGTGAGGTTGGGGAATAAAAACATAAAGGCTAATAGTAAGCCTACACTCATCCCTATAATGCCCCAGAACATAGTAGCGACGATGAATTTACGTACGATTTTGTTGTCGTAATAAAATTGTTGTACTTCCATAGTTAATTAGTAAATCATTTAAGAATGATTATTTTTTGTTGTTTTTGGTTGGGTAGGAGTTGTGTGTTCTTTGACAATTTCATCTTCAAAGAGCATTCTAATTGATGGTGTATAGGTGTCATCGTACTGTCCCTTTTTTACTGAAAAAATAAAAGCAGCAAAAAAGATAAGTGCTACAATGACACTAATTGCCAAAAGCATATAAATAATACTCATACCTACCTGGATTATATAGCAAAATTACTGTTGATGATTTTAAAAAAAGATGATTTTTATCAACTTTAGAGGGGTTTGTTAGTTGTTGAAAATCATATTAAAACAACTCATTTAAAGTTGTTTTTTAGGGTTTAAATAATTAATTTGATTTTGATAAATTAGAAGGGTGTTTTTTTCTTTTTCTAAAACATTAAAAATTACCGATTTTAATGTTTTAAAAACATTAATTTCTTGAGAGAAAAGTTGTTGGTAATAAGACACGCCTTCTATCATGTTTTTTATAAAAACAGATAAATATTTATGCTGTTTTATATTAAGGTTTTCTTTATGTTCATCTATTTGTTTTTTTAAATATTCCATGTAAATACTTAATTCTTTAATGAATATGTTAGGACGGTCTTTACGATCTATAACATTATTTTTATGGTAAATGTGATCTACCATTTCTTTAAGTTTCATGGTCTTTGAAAAATAGGCTAGGTTTGGTCCTGGACAAATAGATACACCAGAGCCTTCTACCTTAGTGTCTATATTATTTACTAATAAAGCGGCTGTTCCTAAACCAACACAAGTACATGATTTTTCTGTGATTTTATTAAATTGTTTTTCGTATTCTTTTTTAGGAAGCCCTTTTTCATCTAATGCTTTCAATTTTAAAAATTGATATTGGCGTGAAGCTGTACATAGTCCTTTTTCGTCAAATTCTTTGTTTAAACTCACAAACTTTTTAGGACAAGAACTACCAGGTCTCCCTTTGTTAATGTATGCTTCTTTTTCTGCATCCTTAGTGTTGCCTCTTAAATTATTAAAAGGAATGCCTAAAGGGGAGATATCGCTTAGGTAAATATCTTTTTCTTGAGCTTTTTCTAGTTTTTCACGAGTAGGAGTATCCACTAAGGTTGCTTCTGGTACTAATAAAAATGGGCTTCCCCAGCCTACAGAATCTACATTATAGTGTTCCTGTAAAAATTGATGCTCTTCTGTGGTGCCTACACCTCCTTGAGCACTAATTTTAATTGGTAATATGGTATTTGGTTCGGGTTTTCCTTTTTGGATTAAAGCCTTTTTTAAAATATCATATAAAGTTTTAGTTAATTCTTGTTTGGAGTCTCTAAATTGAGCTAAAATGGGACCCATTAAATACCCATCTGTAGCAAAAGCATGACCACCACAATTTAACCCTGATTCAATACGAAATTCTGAAACCCAAATACCTTTTTTGGCTAAAAATTTTCCTTGAATTAAAGCAGAGCGGTAATCACTTACTTTAAGAACAATTTTCTTTTTTATTACACCGTTTTCATCAGGATAAAAATCTTCAAAAGTTTCAATATAACCATATAAACGGGGGTTCATACCTGCCGATAACACTAGTGATGAGTTTAAGTTACTTTTAGCAAAACCTCTTAAGGCAGCATGAGCATCATTATAAGTATTGTCTAGTTTTTCGCCATCTTGATAATTTTCTTTATCTACTTTGGTCATGATGTTAACATCAATGCTACCCATAGAAAGTGTATCATCTAACCATTTTTTAATAGCATCTTTATTTGATGTGCTTTCATAAAACTTTTTAAACTTTGCTTTTAATTGTGCGCTATTAGGTAATAAAGACAAGTATTGTTTTAGGTCTTTACTATAGTCTTCATTTATGTTTTTTATGGTATTAAATTTTTCTTCAGCAATGGTTTGAATTAAATTTAAATACGATGTAATACGCTTAGCTCTAAAATCTTCAAAAGAGCTTTTAATTTCTGTAAATGGAAGTTTTAAATTTTCGGAATATACTTTTCTTAATTTTTCTAGTAATTCATCATCTACTAAAGAAATCACAGAATCAATTCCTAAATGAGCAACTTTTGCAGGTGTATCTGCTGTAAAGCCAATGCCCATTACTGGTATGTGAAATGAATGTTTTTGCATTATACTTATATGTTTTAGTTATATTTTAGGGCTATTGTTATATTGTAAATTACAAGGAGGATATAATTAGACTTCAAGGTATAATCGGATCATGGAAACATCCAGACGTAGTTGTTGTAAGTCTTCAAGCATTTTGTTTTTTGATGTTTTTATAGTTTCTTTTTTAGTTTTAAAAAGGCGCTCACATTCCATTATAGCTTCTACTATTTTTACTGTTATTTTACGTAATTGTAATATGATAGTTTCGCAATTTGAAAAAAGGTGTTCGTACATATTTTGCTTAATGTGTTTTAGTTGTTTTTTAAAGTTTTTTACAAACGAACATGTCTTTTCTCCTTTGTTTGAAACTTGTTCATAGAATTTTAAAACCATTTCTTGAATAGTGAGTTGTTCTGAAGCAAAAACAAAACCAGCAAGATTATTTTGATTTGTAAAATGGTTTATAACTGTATTCATGGTACTGATTATTTATAGGTTGGTTTATGGAGTTGTTTTCCTGAAAGATAAGTGGCTATTGTAGTAAATACAACAATACTTATAGAGCTTAAAGGCATTAGAATGGCAGCTATTACAGGAGCTAGATTTCCAGTGAGAGCAAATGCTAAACCAATTAAATTATAGAATAACGAAAAGATAAATGCGTATTTAATGATTTGTGTTCCTTTTTGTGAAAGCGATAAAAATTTTGGAATATCTTGAAATTTTGAAGCATCTAAAATTCCATCGCAAGCAGGTGAGAATACATTAATGTTTTCTGAGATAGAAATGCCTACATTACTTTGCGCAAGTGCTCCTGCATCGTTAAGACCATCTCCTATCATAAGTACATTTCTTCCTTTTTTTTGTTGTTGCTTAATGTAGTTGAGTTTGTCTTCTGGCTTTTGGTTGAAAAGTAGCGTGGTATTTTTGGGAAGTAATTTGGAGAGGTGTTCTTTTTCTCCATCATTATCACCAGAGAGAATGACTATTTTTTTAGAAGTCTTCAATTGGTCAAATACGGTTTTTACTCCATTTCTGTATTCGTTGTAAAATACGTAACACCCTTTGTATTTGTTATTTGTGCTAATATGGACAGCTGTTCTTTTGTGGGTTTGTTTATTTGTTTTTTCTTGTTTAGAATCAACAAATCCGTAAGCTCCAACTTTAATACTACGATTATTAATTACACCTGTAATACCTTGACCAATGTCTTCTTTAAAATCGTCAAGTGTTTGGATGTTGTTTTTGTCTAAAATATCATATAAAGAGCGACTTAGGGGATGGTTTGAAGCACGAAGTGTACTTGTTAATAAAGATTGTTCTTCTTTGTTTAAAGAGATGCCTTCGTAAGTAATTGTATTTTTAGTATTGGTAGTAAGTGTTCCTGTTTTATCAAAAACGACCGTATCAATATGTGTTAATTGCTCAATAATTGAACTGTCTTTTATATAAAGTTTATAACGACCAAAAATGCGTAGTAAATTCCCTAAAGTAAAAGGAGCGGCTAGTGCAATGGCACATGGGCAAGCAACAATAAGTACGGCTGTAAATACATTTAATGCAATAGGTATATCAATAAATAACCAAATAGTGGTTGCTATAATTGCAATAGATAATAGACTAATTGTAAAACGCTTACTAATATTATCTGTTAAAGACTCAAATACACTTTGTTTATTTTTACTAAAGATCTCGTTAGACCATAATTGTGTTAAATAACTTTGTTCTATAGGTTTTAAAACTTCAACTTCTATAGAGCCAGCTTGTTGGTGACCTCCAGCAAATAATTGATCACCAGATTTTTTTGTAACAGGTTCTGCTTCACCTGTTACAAAACTATAATCTATTAAAGCAGTTCCTTTAATAAGAATGGAGTCTACAGGTAATAATTCTGAATTTCTAATTAAAATTCTATCTCCTTTTACAAGTTTGTATACTTGTACTTGTTCTTCGGTTTTTGATGTTTCTAAAGTAGATTTGTCTTTATTTCGTGTTAATCGAGTAACGGCTATAGGGAAATAAGACTTGTAGTCACGTTCAAATGAGAGGAAGGCATAGGTTTTTTGCTGAAAGAACTTACCAAGTAAAAGGAAAAATACAAGTCCAACCATACTATCAAAAAAACCAGTACCCCAATTCATTACAATCTCAATAGTAGAACGAATAAATAATACCGAAATACCAATAGCTATAGGAACATCAATGTTTAATATTTTTGAACGTAAACCTTTATACGCAGATATAAAATAATCTCGACCTGAGTAAACTGCAACAGGAACAGCAAAAGCAAATATTAACCAACGGAAAATGTGTTTAAACTTTTCTAACCAAAATTCATTAACTTCAAAATACTCTGGGAATGAGAGGAACATAATATTACCAAAAGCAAAACCAGCAACACCTAGTTTATAAATTAAACTTCGGTCTATGTGTGATTTATTTTCGGTTATATCATCTAATGATATATAGGGTTCGTAGCCTATTCTTGAAAGTAGAATAGCTAGATTTTGAAGTGTTAATGATTTTGAAGAAAAGGTGATTCTAACTGTCTTTTTTGGGAAATTAACTTGTGCAGTTTTAATTGCTGAATTAAGCTTATTTAAATTTTCGAGAACCCAAATGCAAGAGCTGCAGTGAATTGAGGGGATTAATAATGAAACGACTTGCGTGCCTTGTTCATTAAACTCCAGAAGTTTGGTGACTATTTCCTCGTTTTTTAGAAACTCAAACTTCCCCTCTTGTTCAATAGGAGACATACCTGGTGCACGCTCAAGGTCGTAATAATATGAGAGGTTATTATCGTTAAGAATATCAAAAACAGTTTTGCAGCCATGACAACAAAATGATTTGCCATGATGTGAGATTACAGTATTCCTGCACTCGTCACCACAATGGAAACAATTTTCCATAGTTATTTAATTTGCTCAGACTTATAAAGTCTATTATACCTAAAGCAAAATTGAATAAATATCTACCCTTAAAAGATGACTTTTGTCACCCTAAAAATTTTTAAATTATAATTAAAAACAATTGAAGGTTAAATCTTATTTTAAGAAAGTTTTTTTAATGAAAGTGTTTTTTATTGTAATATTTATATTATTTATTTATATATAACTATTTGATTGTTAGTTATTAGTGTTCTATTGAGGTTTAAATGTTTTGGTACTAATTTTACTTCTACTACATTTGTATAATTATATTAGTTTAAATCTATGGAAGATCACCAAGAAGGGCGATGTGAAAATTGTATTATAAGACAATTAAATTCACTCAAAGCATTAAGTAAAGAAGAGCTTAAACTAATCTCGGATACTAAAGTGACAAAGTCTATAAAGAAAGGAGATGTTATTTTTGAAGAGGGAGAAAAACTTAATGGTGTTTTTTGTGTGCGAAATGGTGTTTCCAAGTTATCTAAGATGAGTGACAATGGTAAAGACCAAATAGTTAAAATAGCTACTAAAGGTGAAGTTCTTGGTCAACGTTCTGTAATTGCTGAAGAAAAAACAAACTTAAGTGCTGTGGCTCTTAATGATATGGAAGTTTGTTATATCTCTAAAAATCATCTTACGGATAATATTAGCAATAATGTAGCTTTTACAAAAGCTATTCTGGTTCAAATGGCAGAGGATCTTAAATTTGCAGATGATGTTATTGTTAATATGGCTCAAAAAAGTGTAAAACAACGTATAGCCGAAACCTTAAGGTATCTAGAAAAGAATTTTAAAACAGACGAAGAAGGTTATATTGCTATGACACTTAGTCGTGAAGATATTGCTAATGTTGTAGGTGCTGCTAAAGAAGCATGTATTCGTACGCTAACAAGTTTTAAAAAAGAAGGTTGGATTATTACAGACGGAAAGCGTATTAAAATAGAAGATGATAAAGCTTTATATAGATTAATAGAAGGTTTTTAGTTTTCTCAAAATCAGATGGATCTATTACTTTTATTTATCTATTATTATTATTTATACCTGCCTATATAGTATTAATGAATAGTTAAATTAAGTTCTGTGTTTTTAGACCAAGAATAATCTTCTTGTAATCTATAGCTTTCATGCAAGCGAATACCTCCAAAATTAGCTTCAAAAAAGTGAAACTCTTTAGGTTTTACTATGAAACCACCCCAATATTCTGGTTTAGGTATTTCTTTATTTTTAAATTGTCTTTCATAGGTTTCTAATTGTTTTTCTAAAACAATTCTTGATGCAACAGGTTTACTTTGTTGAGATGCCCAAGCACTTATTTTACTACCTCTAGGTCTCAGGTCAAAATAATTCTCAGATTCTGTTCTAGTAATTTTTGAAGCAATTCCATAGACTTGTATCATTCTACCAGAATTTCCCCAATTAAATAATATATTAACTTTTGGGTTTATATTAATAGCAATTGCTTTATCACTTTTGTAATTGGTATAAAAAACAAAACCTTCCCATGTGTACTTTTTTAATAGTACCATTCTACTTTTAGGGTAATTATCGATACCTATTGTGGTTATAGACATAGCATTTGGCTCGCGCTCATGATACAAATTATCTGCTTCATAAAACCATTTTTGAAATTGTTGCATTGGGTTGTAATCGGCTTCTATGTTTTTATTTGGTCCCATTGTTATCAAAAATTAGTTTATTAAGTTTATGTATTGAGGTTTTATTAATGAACTTATCTTGACTTTTTCTATTTTCTAAAAAATGTTCAAAATTCGCCAATATTTTAGTTGTTTTCTCATGCGTAGAGATACTATGCCTTTTAAAATAACTTTATCGGAACAAATTTTTACTCATTTTAGGTTAAAAATAAAAAGTCAAGATAAATTCAATATAGATTTTTTAAATTTTAAATGTTACAACAGGTATTTTGGAATGATTTACAATATCTTCACTAATACTCCCCGAAAAGAAATGAGCTAGTCCTTGGCGTCCATGTGTAGGAATAGCAATGATATTTGCATTTACTTTTTCTGCATAGTTAAAAACACCAAGTTCAACAGAAAAATCATTAAAAACCGTAACGTCTTTTAGTGAGATTTTATATGCCTTATCTAAGTGAGTTATAAAATCTAAAATTTGCTCTTCAATTTGTGATGTACTCTTATAGTTTTCTCCAGGAAGGTTTACATAGAGCAGTTTTATTTCAATATTTAAGAGTTTAAAAAGGTTAATAGCTTTCTTAAAAACCTCAATACTTTCTAATTTAAAATTGCAAGCAAGAACAGACTTAGTAACGGTGAAATCATCATCTTCTTTAATAACGAGTACAGGAACACTTGCGCTACGGACTACTTTTTCTGTGTTGGAGCCAACAAATACTTCTTGAAGTCCACTACTACCATGAGATCCCATTACTATAAGGTCTCCTTTGTACTCTTTTGAAATATCATCTAATTCGCTAAAAATCTTGTAATTTTTTACTGTTTGATGAATAGTAATACCTTCTAAATATTCTTTATCTAGAAATTTGTTAAAACGTTTTTGTGTAAGTTTAATAAAAAACATGCCCTCCTCCATAGCATTGTCTCCTTTTATAAAATTGGCATCACTTAAGCCCATCATGTGTACAGCCACAATTTCTGCATTTTGTTCTTTAGCAAGTTGAGCAGCTACTTTTAATGCGTTTTCAGAATATTTTGAGAAGTCTATAGGTACAATTATAGTTTTCATAGGTATAGGTTTATTGGGTTTATAGGACAAAAGTACCAGCTTTCTTCTATGGAAAAGATGATAAAAGTCATTCTGTTTTTTTGTAAAACTGATATAAATCATTTTTTATAGTTGGTATACCTCTTAAGTTTACGATCTAAATAAGATAATAATGAGAACCACAGTAAGCATACAGAATATGAAATGCGATGGTTGTAAAAATGCAGTAATAATTAAATTAAATAAAGTAGAAGGTATCTCTAATGTTGAGGTAGATATTACTACGAGTCATGTGAGTTTTGATTATGCAACTCATAACGCTATGGAGGGATTACGTATGGAACTGGCAGATATGGGATATCCAATAACAGGAGATCCTAATACTATTGTTAGTAGGGCAAAGTCTTACGTTAATTGTGCTGTAGGTAAAATAAATAACTCTAAGTAATTGTTTTATGTTTAAATTCATCATGTAGCTATAAATAATGTGTTTATGGTAGCTTTTAAAGGGGATGAAATTAGATATTGCAGTATTCAAGTGGTAGCAAAAATAACTTTATCTGAACAAATTCTCACTGATTTTTGGTTAAAAATAAAAAGTCAAGATGATTTTATATTAGGTTATATAATCCCAATTTTAATTAACCTATTTTTATGAAACAGAATTACAAAGCGTATAATCTAAATAACATTTTATGGTTTTTTTTCTTTTTTGTGTTGTAAAATTTAATGCCTAACAGGTAGATTTAGTAAAATAACTTTTTCTATGCCTGAAGATGGTTTTGAGTTAGATAAATTTATTTTAAGTAAAGATATTAGTTTTACACCTACAGAATAGAGTATATTCAAAAATTAAAAGAACGGAAGAGACTGCTTTTAAAAGGATGTCTTTTTTATGCTTCAAAATCAATTAGTTGATTATATGATTTTAGTATTTAATACAGGTTTCTTAAAATTACCATTTATTCTCTTTTTATTACTATTTGCCAATATATTAGATATATACCTTTGTTAAGGTGACAATTATTTAAATATATATTATGAGTAAAAGAGCATTAATTATAGGAGGAAGTAGTGGTATAGGAAAAGCAACAGCGAAAAATTTATTGGAACAAGGAGTTAAAGTACATGTAATAGGTACAAATGAGACTAAATTACAAGTGTTTAAAAACGAGGCTGTAGGAGATTTAATTACGCATAAAGTAAATATTACAAATACAGCAGAAGTAGCAACTTTAAATGAAAGAATTAATGAATTTGATAATTTAGATTATCTAGTAAATGCATCAGGGATTTTTGCTCCAAAATCGTTTTTAGACCATACTGTAGCAGATTACGATTCATATCAAGATTTAAATAGGGGGTTCTTTTTTATTACACAATCTGCAGCTAAAAAAATGAGCGCGACAGGTGGAGGTGTTATCGTTAATGTAGGATCTATGTGGGCTAAACAAGCCGTGAAAGCAACACCATCGTCTGCATATTCTATGCAAAAAGCAGGTTTACATTCATTAACACAACACCTTGCAATGGAATTAGCAGATCATAAAATTAGAGTTAATGCAGTGTCTCCAGCAGTTGTAGAAACCCCAGTTTACGAAAGTGTTTTTGGCGGAAAACAAGAAACTCAAGATGCATTACAAAACTTTCATGGATTTCATCCAATAGGTCGCAATGGAAAAGCACAAGATGTCGCAGATACAATTTCTTATTTACTTTCTGATAAAGCGGGATGGGTAACTGGAGCTATATGGGATACAGATGGAGGTGTAATGTCTGGGAGAAACTAAATATTATTGTAGTATATTTATATAGTTTAAAAACGTAGTAGCTTTTAGTGTAGGTGTTTAAAAAGAAATTAATGACAAATAATAAGGCTAAATATATTATAGTTGGAGCAGGTCTCTCAGGACTCACTTCTGCTTATGTACTAAATAGGCAAGGTGAAACTGATTTTTTTGTTTTAGAATCTAGAGATCGTATTGGAGGACGTATCTTAACAGAAAACGAGATTGATTTTGGTGCTACTTGGTTTCAAAACGATCATGAAAATGTAATAGATCTAATTAATAATTTAAATATTGATAAGTTTCACCAATACAGTAAAGGAAAAAGTGTTTTAGTATATAATACTATGGGGCCAGCACATTATTTTGAGAAAGATTCCAATACTCCATCAGCTTTTAGAGTAGTTGGTGGTTCTATGGCAATGATTAATGCCCTTGCTTCGGGTATTGAGACTAAAATAAAAACAGCTACTACGGTTTTAGAAATTAAAGAGGAAAAAGATGGCGTACTACTTACAACTAATAAAGGGCGGTATAAAGCAGAAAAAATAATAATTACCATACCACCACGTATTGCACCACGTATTTTATTTAATCCAGAATTACCAGAGTCGTTAATTAAGACAATAAACAATACTCATACTTGGATGAGTAATGCTATAAAAGTAGGTCTTACCTTTAGGTCACCATTTTGGAGACATAAATATATGTCAGGAATGATTATTGGTCAAACAGGAGCCGTTACAGAATTATATGATCATAGTGATGTAAATGAAAAAACGCACGCATTAATGGGTTTTATAAATGAAGGATTAAGAGATGTCTCTAAAGTTGAGCGCAAAACAAAAGTTTTAAACTATTTACAAAAACATTTAGGAGAAGAAGTTCTTGATTATATAACATATAAAGAAAAAGATTGGTCGAAAGATAGAAATACTTCATGTGAAACAATCAAATCTATTTATATGAGTCCCCGTTATGGAAATTCAAAATTTGAAAGTTTTTATTTGAATGGAAAAGTACTTTTTTCAGGAACGGAAACTTCTTCTGTATATGGCGGTTATATGGATGGAGCTGTATATAGTGGTGTTAAAGCAGCTAAAAACCTATTAAGTAAATCTTAATAAAAATAACGCTTTAAATATTTGATATGTTTTAAGGTGTGAAGCCTAGAGATTCCTTATTTTTAAAAAAATTAATTATAAGAAGCCAAGTGAAAAATCTTAATACTAAGATAGAAAAATATCATCTTCATAGAAAGCACCCAGAAAAACTTCAGTTTGAAGTATATAATTTAAATGGGTATCTCAAGAAGCATGGTGAAAAAGCAACTATAGCTCATTCACATAGTTATTATCAAATCATTTGGTTTTTTGAAGATGGAGGCGAACATATTGTAGATTTTAAAACCTATAAGATTAAAAAAAATACAATTCTATTCATTTCTAAAGATCATATTCACGCTTTTGATAGTAATCTAGATGTGCAAGGGTGGCTTATTCATTTTAATGAGAGTTTTTTTATGCATAATGATGTCGATGTCTTTTTAAAATATAATGTATTCAACTCACGAGAAAACCCTTGCTATGTAATTGATAAAGAAACAGTAATAACAGCAACATCTTATATTAATCTAATTAGAAAAGAACTTTCTAGTAAAGGCGCTTTTGGGTATGAAGAGGTTATACGCTTTTCATTAAAATCATTACTTATAAGTCTAGAGCGCATACATAGAAATGATGAGAATATTCATCTTCAATTTAATAATCATTACGAACTTCAATTTGCCAAGTATAAAGAGCTTATAGAAGAAAACTATAATAAAGGGGTTTCTGTAAATGATTATGCTAAACTGCTTAGTATTTCATCAAAGACACTTACAACCATTACTAATGCCGTAACAGGTAAATCTGCATCTAAGTTAATATCAGAAAGAATTATTCTAGAAGCAAAGCGATTACTTCGATTTACTTCTTTACAGATAGGTGAAATAGCGTTTAAAGTAGGTTTTGAAGACGCATCTTATTTTGTTAAGTTTTTTAAAAGATATGTAGGGGTTTCTCCTAAAAGTTACAGAAAAGGAACTTTATATAAGTAGGTATTTCTTAAATAAATTCAGGAACAGATAATTACTTTGAGAATTACTACTTTTTAATAATACTAGAAGAATCCCTAACAATCAATTCAGCATCTAAAATTATTTTATTTAAAGATTGTTTTATAGTTGCCTTTTTTGCGTGTTCTAAAAATGTTTTAGCAGCTAGTTTTCCTATTTCAGCACTATGTTGATTAATACTAGAAATTGTAGGAGTAACCATTGAAGTAAAAGGTTCATTTCCAAAACCAACTAAGGCCATATCTTTGGGCATATTAATATGTTGTTCGTTTAATATTTGAAGAGCACCTAGTGCTGCATAATCTCCAGCAACATAAACAGCATCAGGTCTATTTTTAAGGCTTAGTAGTTGCAACATTTTTTCTCTTCCATCTTTAATAGTCAAACTACTCTCTATAAGAAGTTCATTGTCAAGAGGTAAGTCGTATTTTTTTAAGGCATCAACATAGCCTCTAATTCTATTATTAAAAATACGGGTATGTTTGTAGCCACCAATATGAGCAATACGTTTACAACCTTGTTTCACCAGATGTTCAACAATCATATGGCTACTATCATAATCATTAATACCAATATAATCGACATTTAAATCGTTTTCACCACGGTCAAATAAAATTAAAGGAATACCTTTCGATTTTACTTTTTTATAATACTCTAAATCAATAGTTTCATTAGCCATTGAAGCTATAATACCATCAACTTGAGTAAATAATAAAGTATCAATATTATTGCACTCTTTTTTATAAGATTCATTGGATTGTGTTATAATGATATTATAACCTTCCTTATTTAAAACTTCTTCAATGTTTTGAATTACAGAAGAAAAGAAGTTACTATTAGTTCTGGGAACAATAACACCAACTAAATGACTCTTCCCTTTTCGTAATGCACTAGCTAGGTGATTGGGTTGATAATTTAAATCTTTAGCCACTTTTTTAACGGCCTCTTTTGTTTTTGTGCTTATTCGAGAGTCGTCATGAAGCGCTTTTGATACAGCCGCCGGAGATATGTTTAAGACGTTAGCAATATCTTTTATAGTCGCTTTTTTTTTATTAGTCAAATTTTTATATATTTGTGCTTAAACGTTTAAGCAAATATAACATCTTAGTTTTTATAATCAAAATAGCTAACTCTTTAACTGTTTTGATTTTATTTAAAGCAATATGCTTAAACGTTTAAGCAAATAGGTATTAAAACTAATTAATAATTTAAAAATGAAAAAAGTAGTCACTTTTGGGGAAATTATGCTACGCTTAGCACCTCAAGGATTTTTAAGATTTTCTCAAGCTAACAATTTTGATGTAGTTTATGGAGGAGGAGAGTCAAACGTAGCAGTATCACTAGCTAATTATGGTGTTCCTGTAGATTTTGTAACGCGTTTACCAAAGAATGATATTGGAGAATGTGCTATGATGGAAATGCGTAAAAGAGGTGTTGGTGTAGACAAGATTGTTTATGGAGGTGACCGTTTAGGTATTTATTTTTTAGAAACTGGAGCAGTTTCAAGAGGTAGTAAAGTTGTTTATGATAGAGCACATTCTGCTATTGCTGAGATTGAATCAGGAATGATTGATTGGGATGCTGTTTTTGATGGTGTTGAGTGGTTTCACTGGACAGGTATTACTCCAGCAATTTCTCAAGGAGCTGCAGATGTTTGCTTAGAAGCTGTAAAAGCCGCTAGTGAAAAAGGAATTACAATTTCTACAGATTTAAACTATCGTGCTAAATTATGGAACTATTGTGGCGATGCACACAGAGAATCTGTAATGACAGATTTAACATCTTATTGTGATGTTGTTTTAGGAAATGAAGAAGATGCTGAGAAACACTTTAACATTAAACCAGAAGGTTTAGATATTACAACTCAAGGGCATGATGTAAAAGCAGAAGCTTTCCTATCTGTTTGTAAGCAAATGATGGATAAATTTCCAAAAGCTAAAAAGGTAATCACAACTTTAAGAGGATCTATTTCTGCATCTCATAATACATGGGCTGGAGTTTTATATGATGGTAAAAAAATGTATGAAACACGCCAATACCAAATTACAGATATCGTAGATAGAGTAGGTGGAGGAGATTCTTTTATGGGAGGTTTAATCTACGGATTATTAAAATACCCAGAAGATGATCAAAACGCTTTAGATTTTGCTGTAGCTGCATCATGTTTAAAACACACTATAAAAGGTGATGCTAACTTAGTAACAGTAGAAGAAGTTCAAAAATTAATGGGTGGCGACGCATCAGGTCGTGTAGCTAGATAATATAAGTGTTTAATTGTTGATCTGTTGAGTCATTTAATAGGTTTAACAGTTCAACAACTACACGAATCAACAATTAAACATTTAATAAAATGGCACAATTTACAAGATTAGAAGTTGCTCAAGCAATGAAAGATACAGGGATGATTCCTTTGTTTTTTAATAATGATTTAGAGCTAAGTAAAAAGGTATTAAAAGCATGTTATGATGGTGGTGCACGTTTAATGGAGTTTACAGCCCGTGGAGACTTTGCTCATGAAGTTTTTGGAGAATTAACAAAATACGCAATTGCTGAATTACCAGGAATGATTATGGGCGTTGGTTCTGTAACCGATGGTGCAGCAGCTTCATTATATATGGCTTTAGGAGCCAACTTTATAGTAACTCCAGTATTAAGAGAAGACATTGCTATTGCTTGTAACCGTAAAAAAGTACTTTGGTCTCCAGGATGTGGAACCTTAACAGAAATAACAAGAGCTGAGGAATTAGGTTGTGAGATAGTAAAATTATTCCCAGGGGATATCTATGGGCCACAATTTGTAAAGGGAATTAAAGGACCACAACCATGGACAAGCGTTATGCCTACAGGAGGTGTTTCGCCAACAGAAGAGAATTTAAAAGGATGGTTTGATGCAGGCGTTACTTGTGTTGGTATGGGATCTAAATTAATTTCAAAAGAAATTATAGCTAATCAAGATTATGCTAAGTTAGAGGAGGATGTTAAAAAAGCATTAGCCATAGTAAAATCGGTTAGAAAATAATTAGCTTATTAACAAAGCTAAGATTAAATTAAGAGCTACAGTTATGTGGCTCTTTTTATTTTTACATATTGATTTACATGGTTTTAATGAGAAATGAGCTATAGTAGTTCGATATAAAATGGAACTAAGTTTAGTAGTCTTTTTTTTTCTTTTTTACTGACTATAAATTTGTTACTTTTGGCATCGTAATAAAAAAAGAATTAAATAAAAATAAACTAAAAATGAAAATAATGAAATTTTTAAGTCTAGCAACAATAACTATGCTAGCAGCATCTTGTAATAAAGAAGGTGGCGTTACAAATAAGCCATTAAAAACTCAGTTAGACTCTGTTAGTTATGCTATAGGGATGGATGTGGCAAAAAATGTAAAAGCTACTTTTACTGAATTTGATAATGATTTTTTCGTTCAAGGGTATTCTAATGTTTCAGATTCTACTAATATTTTATTAGAAGAAGCAAAAGCTCAAGCAATAGTTAGAGCTTACTTCCAGAAAAAACAACAAGAAGAAGCTGCTAAGCTTGAAGAAGAAGGGAAGAAAAACCAAGAAGTAGGTGTTAAGTTTTTAGAAGAAAATAAAACTAAAGCTGGTGTTAAAACAACAGAAAGTGGTTTACAATATATAGTTCTTAATGAAGGAAATGGAGAGAAACCAACAACAGAGTCTAAAGTAAAAGTACACTACCATGGTACATTAATTGATGGAACTGTATTTGATAGTTCTGTAGATAGAGGTACTCCAGCTGAATTTGGTGTTACTCAAGTTATAAAAGGATGGACAGAAGGTTTACAATTAATGTCTGTAGGTTCAAAATATAAATTCTTTATTCCTCAAGAATTAGCATATGGCGCTAACCCTAGACCAGGAGGAGCAATTAAGCCTTACGCAGCATTAATTTTTGATGTAGAATTAATTGAAATAGTAAAGTAATATAAGTTTTATTTACTTTAAAATATTTAAAACAGGAAGCTTAGCTTCCTGTTTTTTTGTATATGATATTTTTTATTACAGTAAATTTAATCGATTAGTGGTATTAACAATTCAAGATTGTAACTTTGCAATATCTTAAATAAAAAGAAAATGAACCATAAAGCAGGTTTTGTAAATATTATAGGAAATCCTAATGTAGGGAAATCTACATTAATGAATGCCTTTGTAGGAGAGAAATTATCTATTATAACTTCAAAAGCCCAAACAACAAGACATCGTATTCTAGGAATAGTAAATGGTGATAATTTTCAAGTTGTTTTAAGTGATACTCCGGGAATTATAAAACCAGCTTATCAGTTACAAGAGTCTATGATGGGCTTTGTTAAATCTGCTTTTGAAGATGCAGATGTTTTGATTTATATGGTCGAAATAGGAGAGCAAGCATTAAAAGATGAGACTTTCTTTAAAAAAATTACAAATTCAAAGATTCCCGTTTTATTATTATTAAATAAAATAGATATATCAGACCAAGAGCAGTTGGAAAATCAGGTACAATTGTGGGCACAAAAAGTACCAGAGGCAGAAATTATTCCAATTTCGGCTTTACAAGGCTTTCAAGTAAAGGAAGTATTTGATAGAATTATTGAATTGCTGCCAGAGTCACCTCCTTTTTATCCAAAAGATCAATTAACAGACAAGCCAGAACGCTTTTTTATAAATGAAACCATACGAGAAAAAATTCTTCTTCATTATAAAAAAGAAATACCATATGCTGTAGAGATAGAAACAGAAGAGTTTTTTGAGGAAGAAAAAATTATTAGAATACGCTCGGTTATTATGGTAGAGCGAGAAACTCAAAAAGGTATTATAATTGGTCATAAAGGAAATGCATTAAAACGCGTAGGTATAGAAGCTAGAAAAGATTTAGAGGCTTTTTTTGGCAAGCAAATTCATTTAGAATTATATGTTAAAGTGAATAAAAACTGGCGAAGTAATCAAAATCAGTTAAAGCGTTTTGGTTATAATAATTAGTAAAAGCTAATGATAGTTTTTTGATTAGGTAACATTAACATAAAGTTTAGGTTTCATATTTGTCGAAATTAATTAATCAGACTATGAAACTTAAAAAATCACTTATTTATGCGGTTAGTATTGTCGCAGTTTTTGGATGTAAAAATGACGATGATAATTCAAAAAGTGAGCCAGTTGATACAACTGTAAACTTTCAATATAAAACAACAATTAATGTAGGAGGAGAAGGAGCTTCAGAGATTTCAGCTTATGATGCAGTTTCAAAAAAACTATTTACAGTTAATGTAGAGTCTACTCAAATTTCTGTTAATAATATTTCGAATATAAATGCGCCAGTAAAAGAAACACCAATAGATGTTTCTTCTTTTGGCTCGCCTAATAGTGTTGCCGTGTACGATGGCAAATTAGCAGTTGCTGTTGAAGCAGATCCAAAGCAAAATCCAGGGAAAATATTAGTATACAATACTGCAGATAATTCATTGCTAAAACAATTTACAGTTGGAGCTTTACCAGATATGGTAACATTTTCTAAGAATGGGAATTTAATTATTTCTGCCAATGAAGGGGAGCCAAATAAAGATTATACGATTGATCCAATGGGAACAATTAGTATTATAGATTTATTAGATGATTCTGTGAAAACTTTAGATTTTACATCATTTAATTCTCAAAAAGCATCATTAGAAGCACAGGGTTTTAGAGTATTTGGTCCAGGGGCTACTTTAGCTCAAGATATAGAGCCAGAATATATAACTGTTTCAGAAGATTCTAATACAGCTTGGGTGTCATTACAAGAAAATAATGGAATAGCTAAGGTTAATTTAACTTCAAAAATTATAGAAGCTATTTATCCTTTAGGTTATAAAGACTATAATGCTACAGGTAACAATATTGATGCAAGTGATAAAGATAATGTTACAGAACTTAAAAATTGGCCTGTTTTAGGAATATATCAACCAGATGCAATTACTTCTGCAAGTATTAATGGGGTAGAATACGTTTTTTCGGCTAATGAAGGAGATTCAAGAGATTATGATGGATTTAGCGAAGAAGAACGTGTCGACGATTTAACGCTTGACGAAACAATTTACCCTGTGTCTAGCGATTTTCAAAATGAAGCTAACCTAGGAAGGCTAAAAACAACAACTACATTAGGAGATATAGATAACGATGGTGATATAGACCAAATATATAGCTATGGAGCGCGTTCATTTAGTGTTTGGTCTGCTAATGGAAATTTGCTTTACGATAGTGGAAATAGTATTGCTGTCGAAACTTTAAAAGCTACACCTGCTCGTTTCAATGATAATGATAAAAGAAGTGATGATAAAGGAGCAGAACCAGAAGCAGTTGAAGTTTTAAATATAGGGAACGAACGATATATTTTATTTGTTGGTTTAGAAAGAAATGACCAAGTGTTAATGTATGATGTTACAAACCCAATAGCTCCTATATTTTTAGACATATTATCGCATACAGGAGATGAGGCTCCAGAAGGTTTATTAGTTATAAATGCTGAAGATAGTCCAAATGGAAAAGATTTGCTAGTAGTATCTAATGAAGACAGTGGTACTATTAGTTTTTATGAAAATGTTCAATAGTTATTAATTTTATTTGATCGATAATTGGTTAAAAGCGCTTTAGTTTAGTTATTAAGGCGTTTTTCCTTTTCTAAAACTTGATACATGAAATTATTTAATAAACGCATTTCACTGGTGCTAGAGGCTTTTCCAATACTACCAGCAAAGTATAAAGCAATCCAAATAGTTATCATTAAAATGGTTAAACTAATTTGAAGTACAAAATTTTGATTTAAAGACCATTTAGTATATGTCCATATTCCGAAGGCAATAAATAATACAGCAATCATGAAATGTAGAAATATAAAAAGTGTCCAAACTGTTGGGTTTGGCCCAAATAAACCACGAAGCATACATGACTCCTTATTTATCTCATTAATTTGTAGATGTAATTGAGGAGACCAAAAACGCTGTTTATGTTTTGGAAATCTTATAAATACATGATCATCGACTCTGCTTACAATAAATTTAGATTGTGTAATTTTAGTGTTTTCAAAATCACTTAAAACAGATTTGTTATTTCTAGGTATTTCTATTTTAAATCTAGGTCTTAAAACAATATCATTAGATAACGGCATTAGGTTTAATTTTAGGATATTAAATTACTATTTTTAATTTAAAATATAAATAGTTTCAATCTTTACTAAAAAAAGGTTTTGCATAGAGTATATTTCCTATTTTTGCAAAATATTCAAGAGACAAAGAAAGATAAAGAAATCAGACTTAGACTGTTGTAGACAATTTAAAGATTATGAGTAATATAGTAGCTATAGTAGGAAGACCAAATGTAGGTAAATCAACGTTTTTCAATCGTTTAATTCAACGCAGAGAAGCTATTGTTGATGCAGTAAGTGGGGTTACTAGAGACCGTCATTATGGGAAGAGTGATTGGAATGGAAAAGAATTTTCTTTAATAGATACAGGTGGTTATGTATTAGGAAGTGATGATGTTTTTGAGGCAGAAATAGATAAACAGGTAGAATTAGCGATTGATGAAGCAGATGCTATTATTTTTATGGTTGATGTTGAAAACGGTGTAACAGGCATGGATGAAGATGTTGCGAAATTACTTCGTAAAGTTAGTAAGCCAGTGTTTCTAGTTGTAAATAAAGTTGATAATGCTAAACGCTCTAAAGATGCTGTAGAGTTTTACTCATTAGGTCTTGGAGATTATTATACCGTAGCAAGTATTAATGGTAGTGGTACAGGAGAATTGCTAGATGCACTAGTTGAGGCTTTGCCAGAAAAAGAAGAAGTTGTTGAAGAAGAATTGCCTCGTTTTGCAGTAGTGGGTCGCCCTAATGCAGGGAAATCATCATTTATAAATGCATTGATAGGTGAAGATCGATATATTGTTACAGATATAGCAGGAACAACAAGAGATTCAATAGATACAAAATATAATCGTTTTGGCTTTGAATTTAATTTAGTAGATACTGCTGGAATTCGTAGAAAAGCTAAGGTAAAAGAAGATTTAGAATTTTATTCTGTAATGCGAAGTGTTCGAGCTATTGAACATAGTGATGTTTGCTTGTTAGTATTAGATGCTACTAGAGGTTTTGATGGACAAGTGCAAAACATTTTTTGGCTTGCAGAACGTAACCGAAAAGGTATGGTTGTTTTGGTAAATAAATGGGACTTGGTAGAGAAGGATCATAAATCTATGAAGGAGTATGAAAAGGCTATAAGAAAACAAATGGAGCCCTTTACAGATGTGCCTGTCGTGTTTATCTCGGTATTGACAAAACAACGTATTTTTAAAGCTATTGAAACAGCTGTAGAGGTCTATAAAAACAGATCGAAAAAAATAAAAACAAGTAAGCTTAATGAAATTCTATTGCCAATAATAGAAAATTATCCGCCGCCAGCGTATAAAGCAAAGTATGTAAAAATTAAATACATCATGCAATTGCCAACACCACAACCTCAATTTGCGTTTTTCTGTAACTTACCGCAATATGTAAAAGATGGGTATAAACGTTTTTTAGAAAACAAATTGCGCGAGCATTTTGATTTTAAAGGTGTACCTATTAGTGTGTATATGCGTAAAAAATAATTGCGCTATTATAAGCTTGATAGTGTTTTTTTTAAACTTGTTTTAATAAAAATAACATATCATTATATATAATTTATACTTTTTTTAAGAAGAGGCATAGGTAAACTGTACTACTTTCGCTGAATTAATGAAGTTATCAACTTCAATCAACCCTAATTCAATGAAACAAATATTTTTTACTATAGCCTTTTTTTGTAGTGTTTTAGCTTTTTCTCAATCAAAATCTTTTGTTGTAACTGGGACTTTAATTTCTGAAGAAGAAAAACTTCCTCTAGAATCTGCGACCATACATTTAGAGCGTGTTAAGGATGCCTCATTGGTGACATATACTATTGCAGATAAAAATGGAGAATTTGTATTAGAGGATAAAACAAGTGATGCCTCTTTAAATTTGTTTATATCATATGTGGGCTACGAAACACTTAAGAAAGTTATAGATATAAGTAAAAAAGATATTGATTTAGGTGAAATCATGCTTAAAACCGATAGCAATGCTTTAGCTGAAGTTGTAATAACAAGTACAGCACCTATAACAGTTAAAAAAGATACTCTTGAATTTAATGTAAGTTCTTTTAAAACAAAAAAGAATGCAAAAATTGAAGATTTACTAAAAAAACTTCCAGGAGTAGAAGTTGATGCTCAAGGTAAAATTATGGTAAATGGTAAAGATGTTAATAAAGTATTAGTTAACGGTAAGACCTTTTTTGGAAACGACCCAACTATAACTACAAGAAACTTAACAAAAGACATTATAGAAAAAATCCAAATTACAGACACAAAAACAAAAGCAGAAGCTTTTTCGGGAGAAGAGGGAAGTCAATCTAATAAAACAATAAATTTTACTATAAAGGAAGAAAATAACAAAGGAAGTTTTGGAACTGTAGCTGCTGGAGTTGGAACAGACGATAGGTATGAGTTTTCAGGAATGCTAAATTCATTTAATAATGACAGACACCTTAGTGTATTAGCTGGCGGGAATAATATTAACTCGACAGGTTTTAGTTTTGGAGGTATTGATAATATTTCGACAGGAAGAAGAAGGGGAAGAGGGGGATTTGGAGGCGGTTTATCTCAAGGTATAACAACATCTAAAAACGGAGGTTTTACTTATGGGAATCAGATTATTGAAACTATAGGAGTTAATGCAGATTATTTTTATTCGGGAAGTGATTTAGATAGTAAGAGATCTTCTCAAAGAGAAAATATATTACCAGATTCTAGATATTTTTCTAACTCAGAATCGAATTCATTTTCAGAAATCAATAATCATAATGCAACTTTTGATCTAGAGATAGAATTAGGGGCTACTTTACTTATAAATATAACGCCTAGTTTTAATTTTTCAAATTCTAAAGATGGTTCTCAAGATGATGAAGAAACCTTAAACGAAGATAGAATTTTAACAAATACATCGAATGCTTTTTCTTTTTCTAAAAGCAACAATAAAAGTTTTCAAAATAGCATAGATGTTACCAAGTTATTTGGTAAAAAAGGATCTTTTTTAAAGTTTGACGTATCTACATCTTATAATGAAGATGAAGAAGATAGTGAGTTGGAGTCTAAGACTAAGTTTTATGATTACGATCTCTTAACAAATGTAAATACGTTACAAGATAGCATCATAAGAAATCAAATAGCTGATAGTAAAAATACAGATGAAAATTTACGTTTAGGGGTAACTTACAGGTTTCCTTTAATTGCTAATGCCATGTTTTTAGATGCATCTTATATTTATAATAACAACAAGCAAGAAAATAAACGAAATACTTATGATTTTGATGAAGTTACGAGTCTCTATAATGATTTTATAAATACAGATTTAAGTTCAGATTTTAAGTATACAGATGAGTCAAATCAAGCAGGAGTTGAATTAGTGTATAAAAAAAAGAAGTTGTCTACAACAGCTTCTGTAAACTACATATCAAGGGTTTTAGATAATAAAGACGCATTAATATCTGAACGTAGTTTAGGTAAGCGTTTTAACGCTATACAGACAGGTGTTAGCTTTAGATATAAGATAAGTAAAAGTGCATCTCTAAATGCTAATTATGGTTTAGATAATAGATCTCCTCAATTAAGTCAATTACAAACATTTAAAGATGTTTCAAACCCATTAAATACAATAGTTGGTAATCCAGAATTAGCACCAACAAATAATCATAGGTTAAATTTAGGGTATCGTAATTTTAATTTTCGAAAGAAAACAAGTTTTTATGCATTTGCAAACGGAACTGTTGTGAGTAATCAAATAGTGTCAAAAACAACAGTAGACGAAAATTTTTCAAGAAATACAACTTATGCAAATGTTAATGGGAATTATAATTTAGGCATAAATACTGGTCTTAGAAAGACTATAAAAATAGATACCATTGGAAGTATTCGTTATGGTGTTGGATTTAGATTTAGTACAAATAAAAATATTAATTTTAACAATGATGTAAAATACGCTTCTAAAAACACAGAATTATCACCAAATATTCGAATTACATTTACATTAAATGATCTTTTTGAATTAACACCTAATTATAATTTATCATATACCAATACCAGTTTTGATATAGATCAGTTTGAAGATCAAGAATTTTTAAGACATAGTTTGGGGCTTCGAACGGCTACACTAGCATCAAAACGATTAGATTGGAGAAATAATATAAGTTATAATTATAATCCCAATGTAGCTGATGGTTTTCAAAAAAGCTCATGGTTTTGGAATTCAACACTTTCTTATTCCATGTTTGAGGATAAAGGTACGTTAACACTAAAAGTTTACGATTTACTTAATCAAAATACTAATGCTAGACGTGTAGCAAGCGCCAATTATATTGAGGATTCTCAAACGAATATATTAAAGCGTTACTTTATGTTAAATTTTAGTTGGAAGTTAAACAAAGGATCGGGTAATTCTAATAGAAATAATAGATATTATCATGGTTAATAGGATGAGTTGTTTGTTTGTGTAAATAGCGTATTTTAAGTGTTAATATGGTTTAAGTTCCATTTTCATATTGAAATTCTTAGAATAGAATATCTTTTTTCTTTCTAATTTTATAATTGAATCAGAGAATGCTTTTACAGTAAGTAAATTTCAAAATAGCCAGTTCAATTAGTTTCTTTTTACTTAGATTTTTTATTTTATTTGAACAAAAAATAATTCAAATTTACTTCAATCATTTTGAAATTTATTTGAAATGAGGTGCTTTTAAGGTCTAATGAGAAGGGTTGGTGTTTGTTTTTATAAAAATGAGTATAGGCTTTAAAGATTACCATCCGCCAGAAGCGCCGCCACCTCCAAAGCCGCCGCCTCCAAAGCCGCCGCCAAAACCACCTCCGCCAGAACTTCCTCCAAAGCCGCCACCAAAACCACCAGATGAGCCTCGGTTATAGTTTCCACGCCCCATATTACTAAGTATAATCGCTTCAAAAAGACCTCCAGATCTGTTACCTCTGTTATTACCTCCTCCGCCACGTCTGTTTTTAGAGATAGAAATAAGAATGATTATGAATACAATGATGAGAAAGAATATAAAGCCAATAGGGAGCTCACTGTTTGACGATTTTCGAGTACCTTTATATTCTCCATTAAGAACTTGAAAAATAGTATCACAACCTTTATTTAAACCGCCGTAATAGTTATTTTGCTTAAAAAAAGGAATAATATCCCTTTCAATAATACGTTTTGATAAGGCATCAGTTAAAAGATGTTCTATTCCGTATCCAGTATTAATGGCTATCCGTCTGTCATTTTTAGCGAGTAAGATTAAAATACCATTATCTTTTTTAGCTTGACCAATACCCCATTTTTGTCCCCATTGGGCACCTAGAAAATTAATGTTTTCCCCTTCGGTAGAATTAATAATAGCTACAACTATTTGAGTAGAAGTAGAGTCTGAATATTTAATGAGTTTTTGCTCTAAGCTATATCTTTGAGATACAGAAAGTAAATTAACATAGTCGTAAACACTGGTTTGGGATTTAGGCTTTTCAGGAATATCAAACTGTGCATAAGAAAACCCAAAAACAAAAAGCATTATTAATAAAGCAAGGTCATGAAACTTATTTTTTATGCCATATAATAACTGCTCACTACTCATTGCATCAAGAACACTACCTGTTGAATACTGTTTACTACTTACCAAATACTGCATACTTTTAAAGTCTATCCTTTAGAAATTTCGTTTGAGAGCTCATTAGTATCTGAGTCTGTATACGGAAAATACTGTTTGAGTTGCTCACCAGATTTTAAAATACCTTCAATTAAACCTTGTTTAAAATTTCCAGACTTAAAATAAGTTTGCATAATATCTTTAGTGCTATCCCAGAAATTGTTCGTTACAACATCGTTAATGCCTTTGTCTCCATATATGGAAAAAGATTTTTCATTAACAGCGACATAAATAAGTACTGCATTTTGAAGTTTTGTATTGTCCATTTTTAAAGCATAAAACAGTTCCAAAGCACGTTTTGTAGGGTTGCCATTAGAAGTTTTTTCTATATGAACACGTATTTCTCCAGATGTATTTAACTCTGCTAATCTAATAGCTTCAACAACTTCTTGTTCTTCGGTTGCAGTAAGAAAGGCTTCAATTTTTGACATTAAAATTCTACTTTAGGAGCGTTCTCACTACCAGCAGAACTTTTAAATCTAGCCATTTCTTCAAAACCAAATAAACTAGCTAATAGTTTTCCTGGGAATTTTTTTGTGAACTTATCGTAAATATTAACCGATTTATTAAATCGATCTCTTGTTACATTAATTCTATTTTCGGTACCTTCAAGTTGCGATTGTAATTCTAAAAAGCCTCTATCGGCTTTTAACTCAGGATAACGCTCAACCGTTACTAATAATTTTGATAAAGCACCACTTAAACCTTGTTGAGCTTGCTGAAATTGAGCCATTTTTTCAGGGGTTAAGTCACCAACATTAATATTGGTTTTTGTAGCTTCAGAACGGGCTTTAATAACGCCCTCTAAAGTTTCTTTTTCATGAGCAGCATAGCCTTTTACAGTGGATACTAGATTAGGGATTAAATCTGCACGACGTTGATAAGCACTTTCAACATTAGACCAAGCTGTTTTAGCATCAGCTTCATATTCTACAGCTGTATTATTAAATCCTTTTCCCCAAGAGTATAAACCAATTGCAAGAATACCTATAACAATTAATGGTAACCATTTTTTCATAATATTAAGTTTTTAAAGGTGTTGTTTTATTTTAATAAGTTGATTTTTAATGTTTTCTAATTTACTGATAATTTCAAAATTAGAAAGCGTTTCCTTTTTTTCTTCTTTTAAATGTGTTTTGGCTCCTTCTAGTGTGAAACCACGTTCTTTTACTAAATGATATATAAATTTAAGGTTTTTTATATCTTCAGGGGTGAATTTTCTGTTACCTTTCGCATTTTTTTTAGGTTTAAGCACATCAAACTCTTTTTCCCAAAAACGTATTAAAGACGTGTTTACGTCAAAGGCTTTGGCAACTTCACCAATAGAGTAATATCGTTTTTCAGGTAAATCAATATGCATTAGTCTAAAGATTGGTTTTCTAAAGTAGCATGCTCCAAGAGTTTATTAAATTCTTCAGCAGTTAAACTACCATAGTAAAAGTTTATTGGGTTAATGCGTTGGCCGTCTTTAAATATTTCATAATGTAAATGAGGCCCTTGAGAACGCCCCGTACTACCAACAAATCCTATTAAATCACCGCGTTTAACCTTTTGGTTTTTTCTAACATTATATTTGTATAAATGTGCATATAAACTAGTATAACCATAACCATGGTTTATTCTTATATGCTTTCCATAACCAGATGAGTTACTATCGGCACGTGCAATAACCCCATCACCACTAGCGTAAACAGGAGTGCCTCTATGTGCTGTGAAATCCATACCCCAATGCATTTTTCTAATTTTAGTAAACGGATCAGATCGCATACCGTATCCAGAAGCCATACGTGTTAAATCTTCATTGCTAACTGGCTGTATAGCAGGTATAGCAGCTAGTAGCTTTTCTTTTTCTTCTGCAAGTTTTGCAATTTCGTCAAGTGATTTAGATTGCACTACAATTTGCTTTTGCAAAATATCTAAGCGTTTACTACTTTCTATAATTAATTTAGAATTGTCAAAACCTTCTAAATCCTTATATCTATTAATACCACCAAACCCAGCCTTACGTTGTTCGTCTGGTATAGGATTTGCTTCAAAATAAACGCGGTAAATATTATTATCTCTATCAGCAATATTGTTTAAAACAGTCTCAGCATGAGCCATTTTTTTATTAAGCAATTCAAATTGTAATTGCGTGTTATGCAATTCTCTTTTTAAAGCTCTTTCTTTAGGAGATTCCACGTATTGACTAGCTATAAAAACTAAAATAAAAGCAAAAAATGCTGTTGCTAAAAAAAACAAAGATGCATACTTAAAAGTTGTTCTTTTTTTACGCTCTATTTTTCTATATGAAAGCGTATCTGCATCATAATAATATTTTACCTTACTCATGTCTTAAATTATACTATTTTTGCAATTAAATTTTGGCAGCATTAGCAACTGCTCTTTGTAAAGAAACGGGCAAACCTACAAAAAATTATTATAATTAGTGTAGCATATGCTCGCTTTATAGGTTAAAATATAGCCTAAGTTTAAGATAGATTTGTAAGTACAATATATAAAATGTTTCTTATTAAAAATAATATAATTGGGAACAAGATATTTAGATAGAATAGATGTAACATTTATTAATAGAGTTCAATAGAAAAAGAACTCTTTAATTAGGTGTTATATTTAATTACTGAAAAACAATAAGAATTACCAAATGAAATCACAAGACATAAGATCGAAGTTTTTAAGTTTTTTTGAAGAAAAGAAGCATAGTATAGTGCCTTCTGCTCCTATGGTTTTAAAAAATGACCCTACCTTAATGTTTGTAAACTCAGGTATGGCTCCTTTTAAAGAATACTTTTTAGGAAATGCGCAACCTAAAAATAACCGTATAGCAGACTCTCAAAAATGTTTACGTGTTTCAGGTAAGCATAATGACTTAGAAGAAGTGGGGTATGATACCTATCATCATACTTTATTTGAAATGTTAGGTAACTGGAGTTTTGGAGATTACTTTAAAAAGGAGGCTATAGCTTGGGCTTGGGAATTACTTACCGAAGTTTTTAATATTGATAAAGATATTCTTTATGTAACTGTTTTCGAGGGGAGTGATGATGTAGATAACCTTGATATGGATACAGAGGCTTATGATTTATGGAAGCAGTTTATTTCTGAAGACCGTATTTTAAAAGGAAATAAAAA
The DNA here is from genome assembly GCF_001747085.1 of Flavivirga aquatica. Lineage (GTDB taxonomy): Bacteria > Bacteroidota > Bacteroidia > Flavobacteriales > Flavobacteriaceae > Algibacter_C > Algibacter_C aquatica. The sequence continues at coordinate 869,875 of NZ_MDJD01000054.1, read as the reverse complement.
AGATAATTTCTGGGAAATGGGAGAGCAAGGACCTTGTGGACCTTGTAGTGAGATACATGTTGATATTCGTTCTGTCGAAGAAAAAGCTAAAGTGTCTGGTAAAGATTTAGTAAACATGGATCATCCTCAAGTGGTTGAGATATGGAACTTGGTATTCATGCAATATAACCGTAAAGCAAATAAGAGTTTAGAGCCATTGCCAAATAAGCATATAGATACAGGAATGGGCTTTGAGCGTTTGTGTATGGTATTACAAGGTGTGCAATCTAATTATGATACTGATGTGTTTACACCTATAATTAGAGAAATTGAAACCATAACGAATAAAAGTTATGGTAAAGATGAAAAGATAGATATAGCTATTCGTGTTATTTCAGATCATGTTCGTGCTGTTGCATTTTCAATAGCAGATGGGCAGTTGCCAAGTAATACGGGAGCTGGTTACGTAATTAGGAGAATCTTGCGTCGAGCTGTACGTTATGGATTTACTTTTTTAGATAAGAAAGAACCTTTTATTTACAGGTTGGTTGAGGTATTAAGTAATAAAATGGGAGATGCATTCCCCGAATTGAAAGCTCAAAAGCAACTTATTGAAAATGTTATTAAAGAAGAAGAACAATCATTTTTAAGAACATTAGACCAAGGGTTAATTTTATTAAATAGAATCGTAGAAGAAACAAAAGACGATATTGTCTCTGGAGAAAAAGCATTCGAATTATATGATACGTATGGTTTCCCAAAAGATTTAACAGCTCTAATTCTTTTTGAAAAGGGATTAAAGCTTGATGAAGAAGGGTTTGAGACAGAATTACAAAAGCAAAAAAATCGTTCGAGAGCAGCTAGTGAAATGTCTACGGATGATTGGATTGTTTTAGTAAATGATACAGATGAAGAATTTGTAGGCTACGATACATTAGAAGCTCAAGTAAAATTAACTAGATACAGAAAAGTGACCTCTAAAAAAGATGGTGAAATGTATCAAATGGTATTTAATTTAACACCTTTTTATGCAGAAGGAGGAGGGCAAGTAGGAGATAAAGGTTATTTAGAAGATGCCCATGGAGACGTTGTATACATTCTAGATACCAAAAAGGAAAATAATGTTATTATCCATTTTGCTAAGAATTTACCAAAGCATATTAATGAAAGTTTTAAGGCTGTTGTAGATGAAAAACAACGTTACAGAACAGAGTGTAATCATACGGCAACCCATTTATTACATCAAGCATTAAGAGAAGTTTTAGGAACACATGTAGAGCAGAAGGGTAGTGCAGTACATTCTAAATATTTACGATTTGATTTTTCACACTTTTCTAAAATGACTGTTGAAGAATTGCGCGATGTAGAAAATTTTGTAAATGCCCGAATAGAAGGTAAACTACCTTTAATTGAAAAACGAAATATTCCTAAAGAAGAAGCTATAGCAGATGGAGCTATGAGTTTATTTGGAGAAAAATATGGAGATACCGTTCGTGCTATACGTTTTGGGCAATCTATAGAATTATGTGGAGGAACTCATGTTAAAAATACCAGCGATATTTGGCATTTTAAAATTGTTTCTGAAGGCGCAGTGGCATCTGGAATTAGACGTATTGAAGCGATTACTAATGATGCGGTAAAAGATTTTTATTTTGAAAATAACAGAGCTTATTTTGAAATGAAAGATTTACTTAATAATGCTAAAGAGCCTGTAAAAGCACTTCAAAACTTACAAGATGAGAATACAAGTTTAAAGAAACAGATAGAAACTTTATTAAAAGATAAAGCTAAAAATATAAAAGTAGAGCTTAAAGCAGAATTAGAAGATGTAAATGGTATTCAGTTTTTAGCAAAGAAATTAGATTTAGATGCAGGTGGGATAAAAGATGTGGCTTTTGAGTTGGGAAGTCAGTTTAATAATTTATTCTTATTATTTGCAACAGAGCAAAAAGGAAAAGCCTTATTATCTTGTTACATCTCAAAAGAAATAGTAGCAGAAAAAGGTTTAAATGCTGGTCAAGTAGTACGTGAACTTGGTAAATACATTCAAGGCGGCGGCGGCGGACAGCCGTTTTTTGCAACAGCAGGAGGTAAGAAACCTAAGGGGATTGATGAGGCATTGAAAGTGGCTAAAGATTACTTGAAATAGTAGTGCGTAAATAAGCATAGTTGTTAACTTATTTAACCCCGATGGTTTTAAAATATGGGCTGTTAATTAATTTTAATAGCCCACTTATAAAAATTTGGAATAAGAAGAATTTTGTTCCTTTATGAGGTCTAATTACGAAATAAATAACAATGAACCTTCAAACCAAAATACCATTAGAAAAAACACCTAAAAAATTAATAGATTACAAATCTAATGTGTTATTGTTGGGATCTTGTTTCTCAGAAAATATTGGTAAAAAATTAACATACTATAAGTTTAAGAATGTTCAAAATCCATTCGGGATATTATTCCATCCTAAAGCTATAGAAGCATTAATAAGTGATGCTGTAAAAGATAAAGAATATTCAGAAAGTGATGTCTTTTATCATAATGAACAGTGGCATTGTTTTAATGCCCATTCAAAGTTAAGTCATTCATATAAAGAAGACTTGTTAATCGATTTAAATAAAAATGTAAGATTAACACATAAGCAAATAAAAGAATCAACGCATATTATTATCACTATAGGTACAGCTTGGGTATATCGTTTTGTTGAGACAGGTAAAGTAGTAGCTAATTGCCATAAAGTACCGCAAAAACAATTTAATAAAACACTGTTATCTGTTGATGCTATTTGTGAATCATTAAATAATATAACAGATTTAGTTAGAAAAGTAAACGATAAGGTTTCTATTATATTTACAGTATCCCCTGTACGCCATTTAAAAGATGGTTTTATAGAAAATACGAAAAGCAAAGCACATTTAATAACGGCTATACACAGGTATTTAAATCAAGAAACATCAATTGTCGATGGAGAATTATTTTATTTTCCTTCCTATGAGATTATGATGGATGAGCTTAGAGATTATCGTTTTTATAAAGAAGACATGATCCATCCAAATCAAACTGCTATAAATTATATTTGGGAAGCTTTTAAAAATGTTTGGATTTTAGAAAGCGTTTCAAAAACAATGGAGGATATTAATACTATTCAAAAAGGGCTTAAGCATAAACCATTTAATCCAAAATCTCAGGCACATCAAAAATTTCTTCAAAATTTACAGGATAAAATAAAAAATATTGAATTACAATTCCCAAATATTGTATTTTAAGTGAGAAATTAAATGAATTAAGTTTAATAATTAAATTTTTGGTGCTTAATCTTTTTTAATAACAGTTAATCGAAAATTTATTTATTCTAAGACTAAATAGTTGTAGCTTTAAAATGCTATTAATCAGTTCACATAAAAGACATCAGTTGTACAATCAGTAAAATGGTATGCAGTTGATGTCTTTTTTTATGAAATAATTTAGTTTAATAGAATTATAATCCTCTTTTTTATAAAAAGTTTAAAAATCTAAAAGATTTACTATATTAGTTAATCACTATATATTTTTGTTACAAAACATTACTCAGCACACTCAAAAATGGCTGATAACACAATAAAAATAACAGAAAAGAAAGACCCTCCACGTATTAAAGAAGAATTTAGCGTATTGAGAATTACTGTTCGCCCATCTGACCCTAACGCAAATTGGAAAATAGCTCCTGCTGCTCAAAAACCTGCTGAATTAAAGTTTGCAAAACCATTAGTAGAAAACATAGAAGGGCCTTTCGATGAGAATAATGAACTTGTAGATGAAATGGAAGTTGATAAAACATATGTTTTCAAAGCCACCAAATTTAAAGAATCAACTTTTACACCAATAAAACATATTTGGTTTGCTGAACAAATAGATAATGGAGAAATATAGACCTCGAATACAAAAAAGGAGAAAACCCATATTTAGATGAGGACAAAAATGTATGTTATAAATACACCTATAAAAAATATACTAATACTAAAATTTATGCATATGTGTGGAATCCTGATAAAGAAGCCTGTATTGAAATCACTCTTATAATTCCTAAAGTTATCATTACTAATGAAATTACTGGTTATACAATTCGAGAATTAAAAGGCTTAGGAACATCTAAACTTGCTATATATACTCCTGCTGTAGTCGTACCTACTTACAAAGCAAATGTAGTCCTAGCTAAAGGAGAAGAAGAGGAAGAATTACAATTTTCATTTGACTTAACAAGAGATGCTTGGTATAGTTTAGGTAAAAATGAAAAAGATGAACACAAATTACTCAATAGAGCATTTGTTCCTGAGAATTATGAACAAAACTTATATGGTGCAGAGTGGATGCCTAGTTATCCAAATCCAATATCAACAACATATTTACCAAGTGGATTAGACGCTTTTATTTTTACACGTTTTGGAAAACGAAAAATCCCCGCCAAACCATTAAAAACTCAAAAAAAACTAGATGGTACATCTATTACTTCAGCTAGAAGTGTTGAAAATTTAGCCACAGATGTTATGATACATGTAGGCGGGACATATGAGGCTAATGGGGTTTCATCTATAGGAGGCTCTTATGGTTGTTTTGGTTATATTCAAAAACAAGATATATATGCCACACCTGAATTTGCTATCAAAGCATCAGACGATGATGATTATGACGATGAAACGACAAACAAGGCTTGGAAAAATACGGCAGATAAAATAATAAAATTATGGCGTAAGAATAAAAAAATGCTAATTCTTTTAGACTATCGAGATGAATCTTTAAATTATTACCCTACAATTGTTGTAAAAGAATAATTATGAAAATATCAATAATAACGTTAGGTATTATAGGCATGTTAATAGGATTATTTCTACCTGTGTTCAGTATTCTTTGGGAATTATCCGAAATTCGTGGAGCTTGTCAAGATTGCCCTGTTAATTTTTGGAAAAACACAACTTCATCAGATATAATGAATATAACATTAATGGGACTTATAGGAGCTTTAATAGGAGGAGGAATAGGTTTCCTTATTCACAGAGTATTAAAAAAATAACGTTTTGTAATAACTAAGCATATGGCGTGCCGATAGGCCAATGCTATATGTCTTGTTGACTGATCCGTTACTTAAATAAGGAGGAAAACGTTTTCTTGAAAGTATTTATTAAAGCAGAAATCACATAAGGAGTACTAAGAGCAACTTAGTTAAGACATTAAAACGTGTATTTTATAAACTATTTTCATTCACAATATTCTTTAAGTCAGTATTTTAGTCTAATTATTTGAATTTAGTCCATAGTTATCCTGTATGAGCACATGGTCATAGCCTTAATTTTTATATTTCTGTATTTTACGTGTTGCTATTTTTTTGTAATCAAATGGCGGTCCACGACTATCAAAAGTTAGTAAGGTGATTAAAATCCCTTTTTTACAATGTCTACAACGTCGATGTAACGAGGTCTCTTGATGAGTTAATACAGCTGTCGTTTCTAGATCTTTATCTAATAATTGGAGTTGTAGTCTTGGTAATTTTTCCTTTTTCCAGCTGCTACTTAAAAATCCGTAATGCCGAATTCTTGTAAATCCTTTAGGTAGAATATGATTTTGAAAACGTTTAATAAAGTTCTGTGTAGATAAGGTTTGTGTTGTTTTCTCACCTTGATTACGGTAATTTTTTAAACTAAATGTTACGGTTCTATTAGTGGTATCTATGTTTAATATTCTATGATTACTAATCGCTATTTTATGTGTGTAGCGTCCTAAATATTCAATAACATGTTCAGGTTTACCAAAAGGGGCTTTGGCATAAACCACCCATTTCTTAGAAAATAATTTATCATACAATGCCTGCGGAATTCCAGGGAGTTGCTTTCTTAGTTTAGAGACAAAAAGGCCTCTGAACTTTTTACTTAAAGCCTTCACACTAAAAAGAAAATGGTCTTTGCCTTTTGCCTTTTTCCAATACCCTGATTTAGTAACACCTCCTTTGGGCACGATGCAATGCAGGTGAGTGTGAATTTATAAATTCACCTATAATTAAGAGTTATTAAAATCAAGTATATGAGGCCTCATATGGAGATTTAGACTACTTTGAATGGCATTGAGAACTCCAGCAACACTTTTAGGACTGTTTTTTATAAATTTCAAGTATTTCTTTAAATTATAAGCTACAGCAGAAAGCTGCATGCACTTATTGGCTTGTTTTAAACCCAAGGTATTCACTTTTCTCATCCCTAAAAATTGAGTGAATGTACCAAAACAGGCTCTACAGTACTTTGTCGCTTAGCTTTCATGTAACGTCCTTTTTTACTGTTTACTCTAGCTATATTACGCTCGTACTCGGGACGATAATAGGTGATATTAAACTTCTTCTCTTATGCAGATTCCTCTAAACACTTACTACGTATTGGACAAGCTATACAAACCTTTTTTTAAGCCCGGTATTCCTTCTTTTTTGTATTGTTCTTCTTCTCATAAAATACCTTGGTAAAAGGAATAACTTTTCCCTGCGGACAGATATAACAATCCTCTTGTTCCTGATAAATAAAACCATCTGGCCCGCCCTTGTAGGTGCCATGTGGCGGAATATAACTTTCAATATTTTGCTGCTCTAAAAAAGCATAGTTCTCACCGCTACTATAACCTGTATCTGCTATACAAATGTCTATTTTTAGTTCAGATTCTCATAAACGCCTTTGAACTCTAAGTATGATGTCTGATAATTGTTGATTATCTTTTGCATCTGCATGATAGGCCTTGATATCACTTATAACATGGTGTGCTATATCTACCGTGAGCTGGCTTTGGTAATTTAACTTTCTTGCCTTGCCTGGTTTTACACTAATGCGAGCATCGGGATCGGTAGGACTATAATGTGTCTTATTACTAGTATAACGACTTCCTTTATTACCTGCTCTAGGACGGTGGTTTTGATCTGTTGACCATTTTTTGTTTCTACTTTTTATAGCTTGTAATTCATGAGTATTAGCAGATAGAATTTGTTGAGATTTAGCTGCTTTATTGGTCTTGGCACGGCGAATGACTTCTGGTTTATCTCTATCGCTAATATGACGTAGTTTTAATAAGTGGGCTGATAAATCTTCCTCTGGTACTTTTAGCTCTAAGCTATCCATAGAGGTATTGATCTTTACTGGTGCGGAGTCTATAGCCTGAGTATGACCACTAACCATACGATTGGTAACACACATTTTAAAGACATGACTAAAGAGACTCTCAAAAACAGATTCTGGATAGAGTTGACGCGTCCTGCTTATTGTAGAGTGCCATGGTAATTCTTCATCGATATCATAACCTAAAAAATAGAGAAGATCCATACGCATACTACAATGTGATATCAGTTTACGATCACTTATAATATTTTCTAAATAACCTACCAGACAGAATTTAAAAAACACCACGGGATTTATACTTTTTTGTCCACAGGAGCCATAATAAACTTTCGTTTTTTTATGCAAAAATTCTAAATCTAAAACCTCTGATAGTCTCCTGTAAAAATTGTCTTTTGGAACACGATTGCTCAACTGAAAACTGTTGAATAATTTTTCTTGATATATTTTACTTTCTTGCATGTATTAATATACGAAATTTCGCTATATTTCGAAAGGCGTTGTGCAACAGGCACACCGTGTATAATTAATGGCTGATTCTCGCCTATTTACGAAAATCCTCGTGGATTTTCTATTCGGTTTTTGGTTTACTAAATTAGGTGCTTAAACACGCCATTAATCATACACAAACACGTTAGGCAACATTAAAACTCAACATTATGGGAGGAAGAATACTGAAAATAGCAAAAAGAATTACAGAAACAGCTGAACGTATTACATTAAATGCTCATAATGGTGATATTACTTTCAATTCAGCTAAATCAGTCAAATATTCGGCAAAAAAAGATATTGTCTTTGGAGAATACGAATCAAAAGAACCAAAACTTTTTAAATCATTAGAATTTAAAATAAATATTAAACTCGTTGGTGGTAAAACTTTTGTTCCTTTAGGTATTCCTTTGTTTAAAGGTAAAGAGGAAAACCAAATCATAAAATTTGAAGTAGAAGTTCTTAAAAGCCCAATTGAAGGAATAAAGCTTGAAATATTTCATAATGGAAAAATAATAAGAAGTTTAGACTGCAAAGAAGAACACGCCATTGGGAAACATTATTTTGGTTGGAACGGATTTGATGATAACGGTATTTACGACAGTACTGTTTTTACAACAGGAAAATTAAGAGCAAAAGTTACAGGAACATTAGGCGGAAAAATAAATGAGCGAAAAACTGATGAGTTTTCTTTTGAATATAAAGAAGTAAATTGGGTTGACACAATAATTGACAAAAATGCCAAACGTATTGATATTACTCTTCGTGTAAACTTAAAAGATGGAGGAGAACAAGGAACTGAAAAAGAATGTTATGAATTAGGTAAATCTCGTAATGCCCCAATTGTAAAAATTTGCCCTTGGGATAAAATACCAAAGGAAGCTTTCTCTTTTTATAAAAAAACACCTATAAAATCAACAAGGACTAAAACATTTGAAGATTTAAAACAATTAACCTTAGATGGTATAAATAAGTATTGGAGTAGACATAAAGGAAATATAGGCGAAGGCGTAGATATAGATGGAGAACTATACGAAGTCTTTGTAAATGCAATAAACGAAGTTAATTCAGAAATTAGCTTAAACGATATTCCATTGATTTATAATACAAACAATCCTTGGTCTCGAAGTGGAAACCCTGGAACAAGTACCTTAGGTGATGGCAATAAAATGGATGAATTGGCTAGATTACTACCAGATGGTGTTGTACAGCGTATTTCTTACAATGTTGGATATATTCAATATTCTAATTGGGAAGATTTAGATGAAACACACTGGTTATATAAACTAGAGGGTTGGCAATACTATAATGAAAGTGATGAGCAAAAAGAATTTAAATTCACCTCAGCACACGAAATAGGTCACGAAATATTACAATCCTTTGGAGGAACAATTTATTCTTGGCAACACAAAGGTAGTTCTTATTATTTACCCCAAGATACTAAGCCTCTTGGTAAAGAATCTTTTAAAGAGGAATATATAAATAGAGATTTCATGGAAGAAACTTCGGGTGAAAATTATCCTTTTTCAGGAGAAATTGATTTAATGAAATATTATAATAATTCCCCAACAAGATATGACTATAATAGAGTGATTTCTTCAGAAAAAGATGTTTTAAGTTTACTTTGGTTAACTAAAATAGAATTAAAATGAAATATTTTATAATATTCGTTCTTATTTCTTTTTTTAGCTGTAAAAATAAGATAGAGACAAAAATAAGTGGTTTTATTTATACTAATAAAAATATTCCTGCTTCAAATATAGAAATTGGTTCAAAAATATTATACTCTCCAATGCATTCTAAGTATGCTAAAAGAACAGATTTGGTTTTAAAAAAAAATGGGGAATTTGAGTTTGAAATAAAAAGAATGGAAATGAAAGGAGATAATAATTTTGCTATCATTTTTAAAAAAGAAGGGTATAAAGATGAATACCGGTTTGTAGACATTAGAAAGAATGAGAAAATTGATTTAGATACAATCTTCTTAAACCCGATAGACAGTATAACGTTGCCTAACAATGGTAACCGTTGCACACCCCTCTAAAAAAACTCACCAAAACTGATATTTACTTGATTTTAAGGCCTTTTTTTTGTGAATTTATAATTCACCTATAATTAAGAGTTATTAAAATCAAGTATATGAGGCCTCATATGGAGATTTAGACTACTTTGAATGGCATTGAGAACTCCAGCAACACTTTTAGGACTGTTTTTTATAAATTTTAAGTATTTCTTTAAATTATAAGCTACAGCAGAAAGCTGCATGCACTTATTGGCTTGTTTTAAACCCAAGGTTATTCACTTTTCTCATCCCTAAAAATTGAGTGAGTGTACCAAAAACAGGCTCTACAGTACTTTGTCGCTTAGCTTTCATGTAACGTCCTTTTTTGCTGTGTTAGAATATAAAGGATAAAGACTTTATTAAAACTAAAGTGAATTGGTATAATACTTATTCAGGTGAATTGAATATAAGCTTGCCTTTTAATCGTTACTATATGGAAGAAAGTAAGGCTTATGATGCAGAGGTAGCAGTTAGAAAAGCACAACAAGATTCTTTACCAAATAATACATATGCTTTAGTTTATGTGAAAAACGGAGAAGCTGTCTTGGAGGATGTGATAATTAATGAGATTTCAATTAAAGATTATGTTAAAAAGAAGATTGAAAATACTTATTTTAAAATGAGTTTATAAATAAAAGCCTTATAAATGTATAGTTTATAAGGCTTTTTATTTGACAATAAGTAATTAATCTACTTCAAGTGTAGATATATGATATATAGGGACACCTGTATCTGTTATACCTTCTATTTTAATAGCATAATTACTTCTAGAGTCACTTGTAAAAAATGAAATCTCAGCATCATGTGATTTGTCTGTAAGCATTATTTTGGGTTCCCAATGTAATGTGGTTCGAATATCTCGTTTTAAGACTTCGTCAAAACCATTAATATGGTCTGGAGCATAAAACTCCCTAGCCGTATAAAAGCCAATGGCTGTAAAGTCTATAATTCCTGGTTTGCGTTTTATATTTCTAGATCTAATATTAGCGCCAGTTCTAGAATAAATAGCAATAACGCCGTTACTGCTATTGCTATAAAAAGCAGCATCATTACCTTTTAAAACATCAATAAATTCAACATCGGCACCTGTTATATGGGTAATCTCATCTAATTGTACTCTAACACCATCTAGAAATATACTAGGAGTACCTTGGTTTCGTATAGAAATAGAGTCGTTTGCTACACTAACCCCAGGAAGTGTACTAAGTAAATCGAAAATTGTTAAAGATTCTAAGTCTTCAAAATCTTTCATGTCTATTCTATTGGTTGGATGACCATAGTCCGTTCTACTATTTAATGAGTCTCTCCTTTTATCTGCTTCAGATTTTAATTGAGCAGTAATAATAACTTCATCAAGAACCCTAGTAGATCCTTCAAATTCTGTGTCAATTTTAGAAATACGCTCAGCTTGTTTTATAAAGTTTGTTATTTTAATACTGTCACTTGTATTAGGTTTTAAAACTGTATTTCGGGTAACTTCTGGGCTGTCATAAAAATTGTCATTTAAATAAATTGAGACGAATCTGTTTTTTCTGTCCTCATCAGATTTAAAGTCTTTAACTCTTGCTTCAATAAGTGTGCTTATGGTGTCATTAAAAACGTAAGGACCGTATTTGAATGTCCCATTTTTATCCGATTGCTTTTTTTCTTGATAAGGACTAGTCCCCATAAAAGTAAGTCTGGTAGCTGCAGATATTTTCTGTTTATCTTTTTTTAAGGCATTTGTGTGTCCTGTAATATAAATACCTTTTTCTGGAGCGAATTTATTAGTTTTTTTAGAATTATTATATAAAATGTCATTCCAAGTAAAACGTCTCCAACCATGAGTCATCATTAATAGATCTAATATATAACGTCTTTTGGGGTCGTTCTCCTTTTCAAAGAAATAACCAGGGTTATCAATATGTCCTCTTAAATCTGAATTTAGTAAAAGATGTGTTTTTATGTTTTCATTTTTTGTGCTATGCCCAATAGCATCAATATCTGTTATTGACATTGATAGGTTTCCAGAGGTATTGTTTCCAAATTTATCTTTTAAACCTAATTTCATTGATACTTTATCTCTGGTTTTAGGATTTTTTTTATCTATGTTAAGATTTACAATCACTTCATTGTCAGGGTTATCAATGTAAATTAATCTTTCACAAACAGGTTTGCCATTATTGTCAAATAATGTGAAATTTGTAACTCCGTCTGGTAATGTATTGGTTTTTAGTTTTATTGAATACGAATTTGTGCTTTCAGTTTCTAATTTTTCATAAATTAAAGCACCTCTTTGGTGTGCGACTAAGAATGTGTTTTTTAAACCAATAGCATTATTTGATGATGCTTTTAAAATAATTTGATTTCCATAATTAACAATATTTAAATTATAGCCATTAGGTAGGGCTTTAGGTAGCGGATATTTTAATTCTTTATTATTAACAATTATGCTAGCATAATATGTTTTATTAGCTTCAGGTAATAATGTAATAAGGGCTAAACCAAATTTTAAAGTTTCAAATTTGCTTATAATATTATCATCAGAGTCTTTAATATTTCCTTTTACAATAATATCTCTATGGTATTTGTCTTTAACTTTTATACCTATTTTAGAGGTAATTCCATTAACTAAATAACCACTTTCTGGGTAAAAATTTATTTCAGGTGTAGTTGTTAATTCTGTTTTTTTAATTAGTGTTTTGTTTGTATTTGTTGTAGCAAAGTTTAAGCTGTCATTTTTGCTTATGTTCCATATAGGAATTTGTTTTTGAAAAAAGTAATCTGGATTTTCATTTCGCATGTAATTAGTATATGCTCTAAGCATATAATTACCTGGCGCTAATCCTTTTCTTATCTTAAAATCTCCAGAAGCACTAAGATCATTAGTATAAAGTTGTTTTTTTAAAATGATACTATCTATTTCGTTAATCAATTCAACATAAATAACACGACTTTTAGTAGATCTTTTATGAGTGGTTCCATTCACTAGATAGGCTGTATACCAAATATCTTCACCCGTTGTATAATAAGGTTTGTCTGTTTGTACGTATACTTTTTCAGGAAAATTTTTACTATGAACTTCAAGTTTTTCGAGTACTAACTCTCTAAAGTTGTTAAAGGCAGAAAAAGATAAAAATGTAATAAATATAATAAACAGAATAAGTTTTTTGATCATTTTTAAGATAATTGATTTGAGAGTTTAAAAATATAATTACTAATTTATTGTTATAGGATTAAAATGTTTTAAAGTTAGACTTAAATAAAATAGATTGGTTTAATCATGAGGGGAGATTTGATATTTAATTTTATTTATTATAAAACCTGAATTAGCATAGTCTTGTTTAAATAAATCTATTCAGTAAACTCAACCAAACCAAACATGTTGGGTTGATGTACGCCTTCCTCAATATTATCAATAGGAAAGATGCTAGACATACACCTTCTACCTATTTTGAGTTCGTTTCTGCTTTGCCTTAATGCTAAAAAGGCCTATTTTGTACCTTTCTTTATAGGGTATAAATTAGTGGAACCTTTAAAAGCGTTTTCTACTTTATAGTCAGGATTATAAGCTTTAATAGTGGCATTTTTATTATCGTAATAATTATTAATAAAAACGAGATCATTTTTTGCTTTGTACAGATTAATTTCAAAGCAAAAGTGCATGTTTAAACTATTAGGTACGGGAATAAAGAATATTTCAGCACAATCATCTAAGTAAGGTTTACTATCTCTGTTTTTTTCATTGGCAGTAAGATATTTATACTCGCTTTTGTAAAATAGATATATCGTTTTATTGTCCCACAACATTCTAGATGCTGTTTTCTGTTTATCTGTTGGTGTTTGAGTTAAGTAGTGATAATCTAAAGTTCTTGCTTCACTTTTCTCCCATACTTCTTCATCCATTTTGCCATCAATAACTATTTTAGTATTTGTCTTTTTGGCTTTATAGAGAGGTCTTTCTTCTAACGAAAGTTTGTATTCTTGGGCAGGTAGTATTTGATTAAATAAACAAACCATTAAAAATAGAAGAAATTTATATGAGTAAGTGTTCATTTTCTTTTATTTCTTTTGAGGTCTATATTTTCTATGAATTTTTATTCTCTATATAAAAAGTAATTGTCTACCAAATCAATATACATACGTTTAGCCTCATCTTCGCTAATATTTTTGGCTTGAAATAGAGCATTAGTCTTAAAAGCATTAATAATAGGCTTTTTGCTTTTAGGTTTGCCATAATCATTAGTAGCTTTTTTATAGTAGGCATATAGTTTTAAAAGCGTGTCTGCAGGGAATGGTTCTGTGTGGTCATTTACCCTATCGACGGCTCGTTCAAATTCTATATTTAGTTTGTCATTAATCATTAACTTCTGCAATAATGCTTTCGCCTCCGCGAACTTTTTGATTTAATTCAACTTTTATATTTGTATCTAGTGGTAGAAATAAATCAACTCTTGATCCAAATTTTATAAATCCAGATTCACCACCTTGAGTTGTTTTATCATTAAGTTTTGCATAGTTTACAATACGCTTAGCAAGTGCACCAGCAATTTGTCTATATAATACTTTTCCATAAGTTTCATTTTCTACAACGACAGTAGTACGTTCATTTTCTTCGCTAGCTTTAGGGTGCCATGCTACTAAATACTTGCCAGGGTGGTATTTACTAAAAATAACATGTCCTGCTATAGGGTAGCGTGTAACATGAACGTTTATAGGAGACATAAAAACACTAACTTGTAAACGTTTTTCTTTAAAATATTCTTTTTCAAAGACTTCTTCAATTACAACAACTTTTCCGTCGACAGGAGATACTACTTGTTTGTCATTTATAGACGTATTCCGTTTAGGATTTCTAAAAAACTGAAGAATAAGTATTAAAAATATTAACAGAACAGTCATAACAATTGTTCTTAACCATGCAATGGTTATAAAATTATCAACTAATAAAAAACACCCTATAACAATAACAAGTGTTATAAGTATAATTTTATGACCTTCTTTATGAAACATAATATAAAATTCTTAAAAATAAATATATAAATGGGGCAGCAAAAATAATGCTATCTAATCGATCTAACAGTCCTCCATGACCAGGCATTATTACGCCACTGTCTTTAACGCTTGCTTGTCTTTTAAACTTTGACTCTATTAAATCGCCTAATGTACCAAATACACTAATTATAATACTTAAAATTAGCCAACTTGTAAAGTTTAAAGTCTCTGTAAAGGTAGCAATAAAATAGCTTGCTACGCATGAAAAAAATAAACCTCCTAAGAATCCTTCTACAGTTTTTTTAGGTGAAATTTTTTCGAAAAGTTTTTGTTTACCAAAATTTTTACCTACTAAATATGCAAAAGTATCATTTACCCATATTAAAATAAAAGATCCTAGTAATATATTAGGGTTATAATTTTTGTGATAATTGGTGATTAAAATTAGAAAAACAAAAGAACTAGATAAATAGAATGTTGTAAGTATAAAACGTTTTGTAACAAATAGGGGGATTTTTTTTTCTGAAAACAGGTCTTTTATTAAAAACAATTCAACAAAAATAGTAAGTACCATTAGTATTTGCGTAGCTTCATCTAGACCAGTATCTGTATTTAAAACAGTTTGCCAATACCCGAAAATAGAATACAATACTATAAAAATGAAATAAGGAATATAGCTTTTAAGTTGAATGAGTTTTTTAAACTCTCCTAAACTAATTAAGCCGAATATGAAAAAAAGAGCTATTAATGCCTGTTCAAACTTTAAACTGATAATTAATAAAGCAACATAAAGTAAACCGGAAAATGACCGGGTAAGAATTTCTTTCATTCTATAAATCTTCTAAAAGGAGTAGATAGAGGTTTTTAGCACTACTGCCATAACTTAAAAAATCTTTTTCGTCACCAGATTTAAAATGTTTAATGGTTGTAATATTGGTTGGAATTTTTTGCTTGTTTTTAGATTTTATGCCACGTAAACCTTCTCCTATGTTATCAACAATTTGACTTGTTGTAGCAAAGACTATAAAGTTTGTAGGTAATTCAGGAAGTTTCTTTTCAAAGATTTGTTTTGAAGAAATAAGAAGAGAACCATCATTAGCAATTAAATTTTCGCAAGTTGTTAAAAGAAAAGCTGATTCACTTATCTTTTTTGTAGACTTTAAGTTTGAATTTTTAAACTTGTTTTCTAAATTATTATCAAGAAGTAAAACTTTTTTATCTCCCCAATTATTTTCTTCAATAATGTGGTTTAGGTTTTTGAATATTTCATTAAGGTTTTCACAATATAAGAACTTACCACCATTAGCTTTAAAGTTTATAGTAAACCTTTCATCTATAGGCAGCTTAATTTCGGGCATATATTTGCCGCGGTTATCAGATTTTAATTCTTCTCTTGGTCGTTCAGATTTGGAACCAAAGATTTTTCTAAAAAGACTCATCCAGTTTATTACTATTAATAAAATTCTTTTGAGATTTACCAAATATAAAAAATCTTAAATTAACCATGCGATTAATTTAAGATTTTGTATAAAAATGTTTTATTAAATGATAAAAAATTTATTATTCTTCTTCAAGGACTATAGTTGAACTTTTTTTGAAAGGTGATATACCTAAAAGTTCTTCTAAATCATCTTTAAAGATAACTTCTCTTTCAATTAATCTATTGGCTAATTTATCCAATAAATCCTTTTTCGTTGTTAGCAACTCTAAAGCTCTTTGAAATTGAGTTTCAATGATGTTTTTAATTTCATTATCTATTATTTCTGCAGTTTTTTCGCTATATGGTTTAACAAATCCATTTTCACCAGCAGGGTCATAATAAGTTATATTACCTACTTTATCATTTAAACCATATATCATTACCATAGCCTTAGCTTTTTTAGTAACACTTTCTAAGTCACCTAATGCTCCAGTAGATATTTCATTAAAAATTATTTGTTCTGCAGCTCTACCACCCATGGTTACACATATTTCGTCAAGAAATTTATTGGTTCTTGTTATATATGCTTCTTGAGGTAAATACCAAGCAGCTCCTAATGATCTTCCTCTGGGTACGATGGTAACTTTTACTAAAGGATCTGCATGTTCTAAAAACCAACTTACAACAGCATGTCCAGCTTCATGATAAGCAATCGTCTTTTTTTCTTCAACAGAAAATAAGTTACTTCTCTTTTCTAAACCACCTACAATTCTGTCTACAGCATCTAAAAAGTCTTGTTTTTCAACGGCTTTTTTATTTGTTCTTGCCGCAATTAATGCAGCCTCATTACAAAGATTTGCAATATCTGCTCCGGAAAAACCAGGGGTTTGTTTTGATAAAAAATCTATATCTAGCCCTTTTGCTTTTTTTAAAGGTCTAAGGTGTACTTCAAAAATAGCTTTTCGCTCTGTTAAGTTAGGTAAATCAACAAAAATTTGTCTATCAAAACGACCAGCACGCATTAAGGCTTTGTCTAAAATATCAGCTCTATTGGTTGCAGCAATTACAATAACATTTGTATTTGTGCCAAAACCATCCATTTCTGTTAGCAGTTGGTTTAATGTATTTTCACGCTCATCATTACTCCCAGACATAGCGTTTTTTCCTCTAGCACGACCAATAGCATCAATTTCATCTATAAAAATAATAGAAGGTGATTTTTCTTTAGCTTGTTTAAATAAATCACGAACACGTGATGCACCTACACCAACAAACATTTCAACAAAATCTGAACCAGATAAAGAGAAAAATGGCACTTTGGCTTCACCAGCAACTGCTTTAGCTAATAAAGTTTTTCCTGTTCCAGGAGGTCCCACTAATAATGCACCTTTTGGAATTTTTCCGCCAAGTGTAGTGTATTTTTCTGGAAATTTAAGAAAATCTACAATTTCTTGAACTTCTTCTTTAGCGCCTTCTAAACCTGCTACATCTTTGAATGATATTTTAACATCTGTGTTTTGATCAAAAAGTTTAGCTTTAGATTTACCTATATTAAAAATCTGACCACCAGCACCTCCGCCAGCACCTCCAGACATACGGCGCATAATAAAAATCCAGACACCAATTAATAAGATAAATGGTAAAATTCCCATTAATAAGTTGCCCCAATCGTTAGTTTCAGTATCAAAACTAATAATAGGTTTAGTATTTAGGTCTTTATTAATTTCATTTAATTGATTTTCGAAATTTTGAAGATCTCCAAACTCAAATTTATAGTTTGGTAATTTTGTAGAAGTTAAAAAAGCTGTAGGCTTAGAGTTTTTATGAACCTCTTTTTCTTGAGCTTCTTTTGTTAAATAAACTCTTGCAACTCTAGTATTTTTTACAATATCAACTTTTTCAACATCACCAGCTTCTAAAAATTTAAAAAAGTCTGAAGGCGTAGTCTTGTTGCCTTCTTGGTAAGTATTATTATTGAATAAATGAAAGCCTACAAAAAGGGCTATAATTATACCGTAAATCCAATAAGGACTAAATTTAGGTTTCTTGTCTTTTGTATTTTTTTTATCGTTTGCCATTTGATTTTTTTAGTAGCTAGTTTCTATAACAGTTGTTTTTGCATCACCCCAAAGACTCTCTATATCATAATACTCTCTAATATGTTTTTGAAATACGTGTACAACAACATTTACATAATCTATTAACACCCATTCAGCATTATCGATACCTTCAGTATGCCAAGGATTGTCCTTAAGTTCTTTGCTAACCTTTTTTTGTATAGAATTAACAATGGCGTTTACCTGCGTGTTTGAAGTTCCTTCACAAATAATAAAGTAATCACAAACCGTGTTTTCAATATCTCTTAAATCTAGAATCTTTATTTCTTTCCCTTTGACATCTTCAATGCCATTAATTACTACAGAAATTAATTGGTCTGCGCTTATATTTTCTTTCGCCATTAATTTTATTTAATATTTGTGCAAAGTTATTATTTTTTTAGTTCTTTATGCTTTAAAATAATCATAAGATTTTATATTACCATAATAACATAAATATGCGTATAATCAAACTTGATGCCATCGATTCTACAAATAGCTATTTGCGAAAACTTATTGCTGTAGAAAATATGGATGATTATACTACGGTGGTTGCAAATGAACAAACAAAAGGAAGAGGGCAGATGGGAACGGTTTGGGCTTCTCGATCGTCTAAAAACCTAACCTTTAGCGTTTTTAAAGATGTATCTAAGTTGTATTTAGAATATCCTTTTTACATTAGTATTGTGACATCTTTAGCCTTATTAAAGACGCTTCAATTTTTCTCAATTTCTAAATTAAGTATAAAATGGCCTAACGACATTTTGTCAGAGAATAAGAAGATTTGCGGTATTTTAATTGAAAATGTCATAAAAAAAAATCAGATTAATGCTTCTGTTATTGGAATTGGATTAAATGTAAATCAAACAGAATTTGAAGGTTTACCACAAGCGTCATCATTAAAAATTATATCAGGAAGGATTTATGATTTAGATGAAATACTACATGTTTTTATTAAAAACTTAGAAACTTATTTTTTGTTGTTAAAAGAAGGGCATTATGATGTTTTGAAGTTTGAATACGAAAAATTCCTTTTTAGAAAAAATAAACCTTCAACATTTAAAGATGCCAAAGGTTTTGTTTTTTCAGGTTTTATAAAAAGTATTTCCGATTTTGGAAATCTTCAGGTTTTGTTAGAAGATAATATTATAAGAGAATTTGATTTAAAAGAAATAACACTTTTGTATTAAACAGATTTAGGGATATTTGTAGCTAAAGTTTCAATAAACTTGCTAATAGGACCTTTTATCATCATGGCCATCATAGGATTGAAATCACCAGAAAACTTTAATTGTACTTCACATGAGCTATGAGATGTTTCAATAATATCTCCTGAAAGTGAAAAATCTAACTTTCCCCCAGCAGCTCCTAAAACAATTTTACTTGAAGCTATTGCTTCTTTTTTTTTAAGAACAATCTCTGGCATGCCTTTTAATGCAAAAAGAAATTCATCTTCATTTAAAACTTCAAATTTGCTAATATTTTCAGGCATTAAAGATTTAAAGTTTTTAACATTAGTTAAAAAACTAAATACATCTTTTGATGGTTTGCTAACACTAATTTTTGGGGATTCTAAATTCATAATATTTATTGAGTGTATTATTTGTTATGGTTTTCAATTGTAGATTGCTCTACAGCTAAACAATATACCTTATTATTTATATCAATTAGCATTCCATTCACTAGGATTGGTATTCCATTCAGATAATGTTTTTAATTCTTTTTCTGAAATATAATTAGTTTCTAAAGCTTCTTCTAATAGATTTTCGTAGTTACTTAAGGTTTGTAAAATAATATTTTCTTTTTCGAAGTTTTTAGCAGAAACATCAAATCCATATGTAAAAATAGCAACCATACCTTTTACATTAATACCTGCTTCTTTTAAAGCTTTTACAGCATTTAAGCTACTTTTACCAGTACTAATTAAATCTTCAACAACAACAACATTTTGTCCGCTTTCAACAAATCCTTCAATTTGATTTTTGCGTCCGTGTCCTTTTGCATCTGGTCTTACATAAATAAAAGGAAGACCTAAATATTCTGCTACTAGTATACCTATACCAATAGCGCCTGTAGCTACGCCTGCAATAACATCTGGTTTACCATATTGTTCTTCAATATGTTTTCCCATGGTTTCACGAATATAATTTCGAATGGGAGGAAATGATAATATGATACGATTATCACAATAAATTGGAGATTTCCATCCTGAAGCCCAAGTAAAAGGATCTTGAGGGCTAAGTTTTATAGCGTTAATTTGCAATAAAACTTCAGCAGTTTTTTTGGCAGTATGTTTATTAAAAATCATGCGGTAAAATTACATATAAATTTAATTTTATCTGTTTTAGTTTATTATTTTTTTCAAGAATGCTTAGGTTGTTACTAAAAATGATATTTTTACGATATCAAAATTGTTAATTAGAATAGATATATGTATAAAGTTTTTGTTGGAGATAAGCCAATAATTTTGACTACAGTAGTAGAGAAAGAATCTAACTTTAAAAACTATTTACTTAAAACAGTAAATATTAAAAAGGTTATAAGGAAGCTTAATACAAAAACGTCTTTAGCTGAAGTACGTTTAATTCATAAAAAGGAAGAAAAACTTATAAAAAAGTTTTTGAAAAAGCTTCCTAATGTTGTAGCAGGAGGTGGGAAAGTTTATAATGATAATGGTGATATTTTATTTATATATAGAAATGATAAATGGGATTTGCCAAAGGGGAAAACAGAAAGAAAGGAGACTATTGAAGAAACTGCTATTAGAGAGGTTACTGAAGAAACAGGAGTTACTGGGTTGCAGATAACTAAACCTTTAGAGACTACATATCATATCTTTAAGCGTAATGGTCGCTATAAAATAAAAATCACCTATTGGTTTGAAATGAAAACTAGTTTTAAAGGTGATTTGCATGCTCAAGAAGAGGAAGGTATTACTAAAGTAGAATGGTTAAATAGCGAAGAAGTTGCTAAAGCACTTGATAATTCTTATGCCAATATTAAAGCACTTATTTAATAATTGTTGTTGTTTTTAGTTTGTTTATGTATCTAAATTAATTGGGCATATCAATTATTACAAAATAATGTTGAATATTTTTAGGGTGTTCAAACTCACTTTTTAATTTAGTTTTTTTAATAATGCTATAGCTTTATGAGGAACTCTTGTTGTTAAAATAGGTAGAGGTAGTTTTAATTGATTCAATCAAAATTATAGCATCATGAAAAGTTATTAACTGTCATTTAGGGCTATTTTTGATATTAGAAATAAAATTGCAAAAGTAGTTATAACTTTAAAAGCAAGGTTAATATCTACAGAAACCTTAATACATGTTAATAAAATGAAGGTTGAAATATAAAATTATCTGTATCAAGACAAGTTGTTTTAACTTAACTAATAGAGTGATGATTTTTTGTTAAGTAATGTATTCAAACGTTTTAGTGTGGAATGTTTGTCAAATTAAAGATTACTTCTTGCTCATCTTTATATTAACTGTAAATTTGCACTTCCAAAAAATAACTCATGACTGAATTTATTAGAAAACGAGCAGCCAATGCAAAAAATGATATTTTAAGTGGTGTAACTGTAGCACTTGCTTTGGTTCCCGAAGCGGTAGCATTTGCTTTTGTTGCAGGTGTAGATCCATTGGTAGGTTTATATGCTGCGTTCATGATTGGTTTAATAACATCTGTTTTTGGTGGTCGTCCAGGTATGATTAGCGGAGCTACAGGTGCTTTAGCTGTAGTTATGGTAAGTTTAGTAGCAGAAGGAAATGCTATGGGAGCAGAAACAGAAAGTCTTGGTCTTTATTATTTATTTGCTACAGTGATTTTAATGGGAATAATACAAATGCTAGCTGGTGTTTTTAAACTAGGTAAATTTGTAAGATTGATTCCACACCCAGTTATGATGGGATTTGTAAATGGACTTGCTATTGTGATATTTTTATCGCAATTAGGGATGTTTCCAAATTTAATTCCTGAAGAAATTACTTTTTGGGGAAATATGGATGCTTGGTTTAGCGAATTATTTAACAGTTTATTCACTAACGGTAGTTTCTGGACAATGTTAGGACTAGTAGGACTTACAATGGCTATCATGTTTGGATTACCTAAGCTCACCAAAAAATTACCAGAAGCTTTAGTTGCCATTTTAGTAGTGTCGGCTATTGTGATTTTTGGAAATTTAGATGTAGCTACAGTAGGTAGTTTTATAAAAGAAGGAGGCGGAGAAGGTTTAAAAGGAGGTTTACCTCAATTTCAAACAGATATTTTCAATAAAGTACCTTTTAATTTACAAACCTTATGGTTTATTGGTCCTTATGCTTTAATTCTTGCAGCAATTGGTTTAATAGAATCTTTAATGACCTTGAACTTAGTGGATGAATTAACGGAAACGAGAGGGGATACTAATAGAGAGTGTATAGCGCAAGGTGGAGCTAATATAATTACTGGTTTTTTTGGTGGTATGGGAGGTTGTGCTATGATTGGACAGTCTTTAATTAATATAAAATCAGGAGGGAGAACAAGGTTATCTGGAATTGTAGCTGCTGTTTTATTATTAATATTTATTCTTTTTGCATCTGGACTTATAGAGCAGGTGCCTATTGCTGCTCTAGTGGGAGTTATGTTTATGGTCGTTATTGGTACGTTTGCGTGGAGTAGTTTTAGAATTCTAAATAAAATACCGTTAAGTGATGTTATTGTTTTAATAGCAGTATCTGCTTTAACTGTTATTTTTGATTTAGCAATAGCTGTAATTTCTGGAGTTATAATTAGTGCCTTAGTTTTTTCTTGGGAAAACGCAAAACGTATTAGAGCTAGAAAACGTATCCGTGAAGATGGTACGAAGGTATATGAAATATGGGGACCTCTATTTTTTGGTTCTATATTAGCATTTAATGATAAGTTTGATATAAAGAACGATCCAGATAAAATAGAAATAGATTTTGTTGAATCTAGGATTAGCGATCATTCTGCTATAGAAGCAATTTTTAATTTAGTTAATAAATATGAAGCAGCAGGTAAGCAGATTAAATTGAAACATTTAAGTGAAGATTGTAAGATTATATTGTATAAATCTAGCCCAAAATTCAGAGAGTTCATTATTGAAGATATTGATGATCCTAGATATCATTTAGCTGCCAATCCAGAGAAATTCACTAAATCATTATCAGAATATAAATTATAGTATTAATTCTAGAATAGAACTTTATAATATTCGATAAAACTGTATTTTTTAACGATGAAACGCATATTTGTTAGTTTTTTTGTTAAATTGCAATAACAAAAACCTACTTATAATGAAGTTCTTCTATTATAGCTTAATTGCTATATTAGGGTTTGCTTTCCCTACATATTGTCAGCAAAAACCTAATATTTCTTTAGATTCTATTTATTTGGAAATTGATAGGGCATTTAACCTTAATCAAATAAATAAATATGGTGAGGCTATTGAGGTCGGTACGAAAGTTTTAGAATATTCAAATAGAATAGATGATGATTATTTAAAAGCCAAAGCCTATAATGTTTTAGGTAATGCTCATTTTTATGCTAATAACAATTCATTGAGTTTTGATTACTTATTTAAAGCTAAAGATTTATTTGTTAAAATAAAGGATACAGCTAAAATAATTGTTGTCTACAATAATATTGGAGAAAATTATAGAGCAGTAGATAGTGTTAAAGAGTCAGATCTATTTTTTAAAAAATCTTTAGAATTAGCAGAAAGCACTAGTCCTCGTAAGGAGTTAATATATCCTCTTTTTAATATTGGTTTAAACTTAATGTATCATTTTCGTGATAAAGATAATGACTATGTTAAAAGTTTAGAATACCTTAAAAGGGGAGAAGAGATCGCCGAAAAATTTAAGATAAGAGAAAGTATTGTTGGAGAAGTATTTGAAGCCTTAAGTTTTGTTTATAATAAGTTAGGTTATCAGGAAGAGTCTATAGCCTATTACAATAAAACGGTTGAGTTTACTAAAAAACATAATTATTTAGATGTTTTAGCAGAAGCACACTATGCAAGGGCTTATATAAATGAAGAGAAAAATGACTTTGAAAATGCGTATCGTACTTTAGAAAAATATATAGACACATATGATTCTCTTTATTCACTTCAAGAATATGAGGCAGCTAAACAGATTGAAGCAGACAATTTTTTAAGAGAAAATGAGATAAAGTTAAAGCTTATTGAAAAAGAAAAAGCAATTCAAGATTCTATAATAGCTAAATCTAGGATATTTAATATAGCTCTAGTACTATTTATAGTAATGCTGTTATTATTTGCTTTTTGGATACATAAAAAAAATCAGCAGTTAAAGCTAGCTAAAGATAAAGCCGAAAATTTATCTAAAGTTAAAAGTGATTTTTATTCAGAAATTAGTCATGAGCTTCGTACTCCACTATATGCTGTAATAGAGTTATCTGGATTGTTGTTAAAAGAAAATGTAAATGCAAAACATAAAGAATATTTAGAGTCTCTTAAATTTTCTGGTAATCATTTAATGTCATTAATAAATAATGTACTTGAATTGAATAGAGTTGAATCTGGAAAAATGAAACTCCAGTTATTAGATTTCGATTTAAAAAATCTTATTTCTAATATTATTGATAGCTTAGAGTATGCATTAAGGGATAGTAATAATACTATAAGTCTAAAGTATGATAATAGTATTCCAAATTTATTGGTGGGAGATTCGTTAAAGCTATCACAAGTATTAATTAACCTAATCTCAAATGCTATAAAATTCACTAATGACGGTCATGTAGATGTTATTATAAATAAGGTAGAAGAGCTTGATGAAGATGTAAAGGTGTATTTTAAAGTTTCAGATAATGGACTAGGAATTTCAACAGAAAAACAAACCCAAATATTCGAGGATTTTTATCAAGAGCATGCTAAAAATTCAAAATCTTATAAAGGAACAGGATTAGGGTTGTCTATAGTTAAAAGAATGCTTGTTGCGATGAATAGTGATATAAATGTGATAAGTAAAGAAGATGAAGGATCTACGTTTTTATTTGAACTCGTTTTTCAAAAAAGTAATAAAGCTAATTTAGAAATTGAAGTTTATGAAAATCAATTACAATATATCCAAGACTGTACAATTTTAATTGTAGACGATAATAAAATTAATCAATTAGTTACTCGAAAAGTATTAGACCAATTAGATATAAAGTCTAAAACAGTAGACTGTGGAATAAAAGCAATAGAAGCTGTAAAAAGAGAGCACTTTGACTGTATTTTAATGGATTTGCATATGCCTGAGATAGATGGTTATGAAACAACAAAACGTATTAGAGAATTTAATACTAATATTCCAATTATAGCACTAACTGCAGCATCTTCAGAAGAAGTAGAAGCAAAAATACATGGTTGTGATATGGATGGTTATATACTAAAACCATTTATTAATGCCGAATTTGTAGAGATTATAAACAAGGTTATGCAAAAAGTTAATGAGTCTGTTGTGTAGTACTTAAAATTTATAAAAGCAATTAAAAGTTTACCTCATAGGCTTTTTTAATTGCTCTTTTACTCGGTTAAATTATTTTTAAATTGAATGTTTTTAGTGAATTATGCGATACTTTTTTCCTTTATTAGCTTCAAATATAATGTCTTTTTCACGCTTTTCTTTTAAATATATAAAGCGTTTCTTTATTATTATTTTAGTGAGATCATCTGAATGACATATTTTATCTAAAGCATTTAAAGCAGCGATAGAGACTTTTGAACCTTATCATTAATAGCTTGAAGAAGCACAGGAATTGAAGGAGGTTTAGCTATTTGTTCTAAAGCTTCAGCCGAAAGTTTACGTGTTTTATAGTTTACATGTTTTAAAGCATACTCTAGTTTTTCAATTTCATTAGTTTGAACCCAGAATAAGATAGTACTTCTGGAAGGTTAAATGAGTTTTAATTTAAAAAGAAAGTATTCGATTTTATAGAGCATAATGTTTATTGTAAATGTATATCTATAAGTGTGTAAATATATATTGTTACAATATCGAAATTACAAAGTGGTTTTTATAAGATTTTAGAAAATAATTGTTTAAAAAAGGATATAAAAACAAAAATAGTCCAGGTAATCTATATACATTTGCCGCAAAATAATTTAAATTTTATTATGAGTAATTTTTTTAAATCCAAATCGATTTTAGTAGCATTTTCACTAGCCTTAATGGCTTTTAATTGTAGTTCAGATGATAATACAGATTTAGAGATACCAGATGGTTCATCTTTTGATGCAGAACTTTTTGTATCGGAGGCAGGAAATGATATGAGAAATGTAACAACATCTGTAAATGTTAATACAGGAACATCGATTAAATCTAAAGTTAAATTTTCTACAACTACAGACCCAATGCGTAGACTGTATATAACACAAGAAGTTAATGGAGCAGCAGCAGTTCCTTTTGTGTTTACTAATCAAGAAGTTGATGAAAAAGCAGATGGCTCATTAGATTTAGGGTCAGGAGATAAAAAAGACTTCGAATTTCAAATAGATTTACCTGCACCAGCTATGAATGAAGGAAGTATCGTTTATACTTTCTGGGCAACTACTGGACGTGGAGATTTTAGAGATATTTCTAAAAGAAATGCTATAGATGCAAATGCTATAGGTACTATTACTGTAAATGGAGGAGGTTCTAATACAGAGTCGGATCTTAGAGAATATATAGCAATAATGTTAGCGGCTCCATTGGCAGATGAAAGGTCTAATACATTTATGTCTTTATTTGATGGTGAAAAATACATGATTAGCGAAGGGGAAGAAACCGCAGCTTTATGGGATTTAGGGTATTTTTATGGGGCATCTTTAAAGGCTTCTTTCGCTTCAACAAAAGATTACCCTAATAATGTTATAAATGTACCTGAAGTTTCTAAAGTTGCAGATGAAGAATTAAATGCAACATACTTTGCATTATCAACATCGTTTACAGAAAGATCTTTTGATGCTATCAAAAGTAGTTCTGAATTAAATGTAATAACATCGCCTACAAAACAAAGAGTTAATGGTTTAAAAGCAGGTGATATTGTAGAAGTTGTTACTAAATATGGAAAAAAAGGCTTAATGAAAATAACAAATATTGTTCCTGGTGATGGATCTACAGGAAGAATTACTTTTACTGTAAAAATACAATCGTAATTTTTATAGTAAAAATAATTAAAAAAATAGGCTACTTCACTTAATGAGGTAGCCTGTTTTTTATATTAAAATCAAGTTGTCGCTAATTTTATAATTGTGGCTTAAATAAGTGTAATTAGTTTACCCTAACACTATCCGGAACTAGTTTAGTATAATCTCCGTTATTTCTAATTACATCACGTACAATAGAAGAAGCGATATAAGACGTGCTTGCTGCTGTTAAAAGGAAAACTGTTTCTATTGGAGCAAGATCTCTATTAGTATGAGCAATAGCTTTTTCAAATTCAAAATCGGCAGGGTTTCTTAATCCACGTAAAATAAATTCAACTCCATTTTTTTTACAAAAATCTACAGTTAAACCTTCATAAGTAACAACTTTTATTTTAGGTTCATCTTTAAAAGCATCTTCAATAAATGTTTTTCGCTCTTCAAGAGAGAACATATACTTTTTAGAGCCATTTACACCTATAGCAACTATAATCTCATCAAAAAGAGTTACTCCTCGCTTAATAATATCGTAATGTCCTAATGTTAAAGGGTCAAAAGATCCTGGGAATATGGCGCGTTTCATATAAAGATTTGTTATTTCTGTTTTTAAGCTATAGCTCAAAAAATGAATAGGATTAATTAATAATCAAATATAAATATTTATTTTTTCAAAGCCTCTTGAATAGCATTGTCAAATAAATCTTCCAAAGAAATATTTGCTACAGCAGCTTGTTGCGGTAATATACTTTCTTTAGTTAATCCAGGAACCGTATTTATTTCTAATAGGTGAGGTTCATTATCCTTAAAAATGAATTCACTTCTCGAGAAGCCTTTCATTTTTAAAATCTCATAAATCTTTTTAGCTAAAGTATTTATTTTTTCTTCTTGTATTTTAGTTAAACGAGCAGGAGTAATTTCTTGAGATTTTCCTGAGTATTTTGCTTCATAATCAAAAAAATCATTTTCGCTTACTATTTCTGTAATAGGTAATACCTTGGTTTCTCCTTTATATGTAATAACGCCTACAGATACTTCGGTACCATCTAAAAAAGATTCAATTATAATTTCGTCATCTTCCTTAAACGCAATATTAATAGCGTGTTGTAAATCTTCTTTTTTAAAAACTTTAGTAATTCCAAAACTGCTACCTGCTTTATTTGCCTTGACAAAACAAGGCAAACCTACCTTATTAATAATATCGTCATTATTAATAATATCTCCTTGGTTTAAGTAAAAAGATTCAGCAGTTAATATTCCATACGGTTTTAATACACTTAAACAGTCCCGCTTATTAAAAGTTAAACCAGCCTGATACATGTCACAACTTGTATGAGGAATATTGAGTAGGTCAAAATACCCTTGCATATAACCATCTTCACCAGGAGATCCATGTATAGCATTAAAAACGCAGTCAAACTTAATAATTTGGTTCTCTATATTAACTGAAAAATCATTTTTGTTAATAGGGAACTCAGCATTATTAGTGTCAACATAAACCCACTTATCTTTAAATACATGAATTCTATAAGCATCGTATTTTGAGGAATTAAGTGTTTCATAAACAACATTTCCGCTTTTTAATGAGATTTTATATTCGTTAGAATACCCTCCCATAATAATGGCAATATTTTTTTTTGTAAGCATATTTATTTTTTTCCGTAAAACGGAAAGCTTTTTAATTATAATTGTCAGCCTAAAACTAATAATAAAACGTATTTCTTATTAGATAAGCTAAAATATCATATATATTGCAAAAGAAAAAACAGTTCTGTTTTTTATATATTTGCCTAATAGAAAAATCTACAAATGAGTATCATAAAATTCTTTACCAGTAAAATCTTTTTTAAACAAATTTTATTGGCAGTTGTCGCTTTAGTTGTTTTATGTTTTGCTTTGTTAAAATGGCTAAATGTAACAACTAACCATGGTAATTTTGAAACAGTTCCAGATTTAAAAGGTAAGTCTATAAATGTTGCGCAATTAGAATTAGAGGAGAATAAGTTGGTTATGAAAATTCAAGACTCAGCAAATTATAACCCTAATTACCCTAAGTTTTCTGTTATAGAGCAAGAGCCTTTGGCAGGAACCAAAGTTAAAAAGTCTAGAAAAATATACATAACGTTAAATCCTTCAGGTTATAGAAAAGTTAATATTCCAGAGGGGTTAATAGATAAAACTTTTAGACAAGTAAAGCCAACATTGGAAGCTTTAGGTTTTAAAATAGGAAAAAAAACTTATGTAGATAACATAGGAAAAGATATGGTTTTAAAATTAAAACATAAAGGAAAAACCATTCAACCAGGAGCCAAATTAGCCAAAACTTCTGTAATAGATTTGGTATTAGGTAATGGAAAGAGACCATAAAATATGGAAGATTATACACCTCAATTACCAGATAAAGATGATGATCTTTATGAGCATCATGCATTTACAGTAGATAAAGGACAAGCTCCTCTTAGAATAGATAAATACTTGATGAATTTTGTCGAGAATGCTACTCGTAACAAAATACAAGCAGCAGCAAAAAATGGAAGTGTTTTTGTTAATAATGTTGCTGTTAAATCTAATTACAAAGTAAAACCTTTTGATGCTATCCGAGTATTATTTGCACATCCACCTTTTGAGAATTTATTGGTAGGTGAGGATATTGATATTGATGTGATTTATGAAGATGATGAGCTCTTAGTAGTTAATAAACCAGCAGGTATGGTGGTACATCCTGGGCATGGGAACTATTCGGGGACTTTAATAAATGCTTTAATTTATAGACTCGATAATCTACCTAATAACTCTAGTGAGCGCCCAGGTTTGGTGCATAGAATAGATAAAGACACAAGTGGTCTATTAGTTGTTGCCAAAACAGAGCAAGCTATGGCACATTTATCATTACAATTTGCTGAAAAAACGAGTAAACGCGAATATATTGCTATTGTTTGGGGAAATATAAAAGAAGAAGAAGGTACTATAGAAGGTAATATAGGACGTCATCCTAAAAATCGATTACAGAATACTGTTTTTCTAGATGATGAAGCAGATAATGGTAAGCCAGCTGTAACTCATTATAAAGTTTTAGAACGTTTAGGTTACGTTACTTTAGTATCCTGTAAGTTAGAAACAGGACGTACACACCAGATACGTGTTCATATGAAGCATATTGGACATACGCTGTTTAATGATGAGCGTTATGGTGGCGAAAAAATATTAAAAGGAACAACATTTACGAAGTACAAACAATTTGTAGAGAACTGTTTTAAAGTTTTACCCCGTCAAGCATTACATGCAAAAACATTAGGGTTTACACATCCAAAGACTGGTGAATTTATGCAGTTTAATACTGCAATTCCAGATGATATGCAGCTATGTATTGAAAAATGGAAGACTTATACAAAGCATCAAGATTTATAATAATTAGTGTTATTGAATAGGAGGTAATAGGTATGATTCGTTTTTTGTTTAAAATTATACCTTTATAGATAAGATCTCTTCATTTTAGTAAATTACACAAAAACTAAATTAGCTTTCTTTCTTAATTTTTAAAAAGAAAAGATGAGTTCATTAAGTATTAAAATAAGTATCAATGGAATTAATGATTCTATTGTAAAAAAATATTTAGTAAGATTTTAATACTAAATTAGGAATTGTAAATTTGAAGTAAAAAAAGAAGATATTTCCGTTAAAGTTTATTGAGAATATAAGTTAAATACGGATAATAATAAATACAAACTATTTATGAAATTAGTTATATCACCAGCAAAATCATTAGATTTTGAAAGCGAGTTACCTACGGAATTAAATACAAAAGCTCAGTTTTTAAAACAATCAGAACGTTTAAATAAATTACTTAAAAAGAAATCGGCTAAAAGTTTATCTAAACTTATGAATATTTCTGATGCCCTAGGACAGTTAAATTATGAGCGTAATCTACAGTGGGAGTTACCTTTTTCAAGAGAAAATGCAAGACCTGCAGTTTATAGTTTTAGTGGCGATGTTTATAGAGGTTTAGATGCATATAGTATACCAGAAGAAAAAATAGAGATCCTTCAAAATACAGTACGTATTCTTTCTGGTTTATATGGTTTATTAAAACCTATAGATTTAATTCAACCTTATCGTTTAGAAATGGGAACGAAATTACCCGTTGGTGTGAACAAAAATTTATATGAATTTTGGAAGCAAAAAATTACAAACGCTTTAAACGAAGAATTGGAAGATGATGAATTGTTTTTAAACTTAGCGAGTAATGAGTATTTCAAAGCTGTTGATGTTAAAGCTTTGAAAGTACCTGTAGTGACAGCTAATTTTAAAGATTTAAAGAATGGTGAATATAAAATTATTTCATTCTTTGCTAAAGAAGCACGAGGTTTAATGGCTCGATATGTTATTGATAAAGATGCTAAAACTATTGACGATTTAAAGGGGTTTAATTACGGAGGATATAATTTTAGCGAATCCATGTCTTATAAAGATGAATTAACCTTTATAAGATAGTTGTGTAGTACATAACTAGCTAGGATTTTGTATAAAAAATAAACCTTAAATGCATTATTATTTAATAGTAGCACTACAAGTATTTTGTATATATCATTTGTATAAACATAGAAAACCTTATTATTGGTTTTTTTTAATATTTTTTATTCCAGTTGGTGGGGTTATTTACCTAATAACTCATGTTTTTAATAAACGAGATGCAGAAAAAATAACCAGTGAAATTACACATCTTATAAACCCAACAAAAAAAATTAAGGATTTAGAAAAAAAATTACAATTTTCAGAATCTTATCAAAATAGAGTAAATTTAGCAGATGCGTATTTAGAAATAAAAGATTATAATAATGCTATTTCTCATTATTTAGAAGCCCTGGAGGATGGTTCTCAAAATAACTTTTATCTAATTACTCAATTAATTGAAGCTTATTTTTATTTAGAAGATAATATTCTATATGCCGAACAAATAAAAGGATATAAAGAGTTTATAAAATCAAGAACACAGTTTTTGTATGGACTAGCTTTAGAAAAAGAAGAGAAGTTAGACGAAGCAGAACATAATTTAAAGCAAATAGATATCCGTTACTCTTTTTATGAAGAGCGGTTAATATACGCTGAATTTTTATTGAGAAGAAGTAAAAAAGCAGAAACCAAAAATATACTAGAGGAGATATATACAGAATCTCAACATATGACAAAACTTAACAAAAGGCTTTTTAGAATAACAATATTAAAAGTTGAAAAATTGCTAAAAAGTTTTTAATGTTTCTTCATAAGCATCCATACCAACCATTTATAAAAAAAGATACTACAAAATTAATAGTTGGTACATTGCCGCCTCCAAGGTTTTCAACAGGGGATTTATTAGAGAAAGATGTTAATTTTTGTTATGGTAGTTATTATAATTCTTTATGGTTGTTTATTGATAAAATTCATAATTTAAATTTAAGATACGATAATTCTAAGGAAGCTATAGAAGAACGTAAACAGTTTTTAATAGAACATAAAATAGGTATTTGCGATATAGTTGAAAGTGCAGAACGCGATAAAATTGATGCTTCAGATTTGGGTATGAAAAAAATTAGACTTCGTGATGTTATAGGCTATTTAAAACAATACCCAAGTATTAATACATTATTGTTTACTGGTGGGAATAGTAAAAATGGACCAGAATATTTTTTTAGGAAACACATTAGAGACTATAATATTAAATTAGAATTAGTTTCAAATGAAACTCCTAGAATACATCAATTTAAATTAGATTCAGAAAATCAAAAATTAAGAATAATAAAAACGGTTTCCTTAACATCAGGTTCAGGAGCTGCCAATATTTCTATAAGTAAAACGGAGCTATATAAACAACTAAAATCTAAGAACCCAAAATTCAATACGTTCGATTTTAGGGTAATGCAGTATCGTGAGTTTTTTTAGTTCTAAGCGTATAGATATATTAATATCAAGATTTGTTACATTAATTTTCGATTTGTATTGTAGTGATTTAAAAAAAAAGAAAAACACTTAATGTATTGAAAGTAAAATATTTATAATTTCATATTGAAGAAAATCAATCTTTTAATGAATTAAACCTAATTAATATATTGAACTCATCTTGACTTTTTCTATTTCCTAAAAAATGTCTGAAATTCGCTTATATTTCATTACTTTTTTACACCTATATCTTTCAAAAAGTGCTTAATCTGAACAAATTTCAACTCATTTTCGATTAAAAACAAAAGTCAAGATGAGTTCATTATTAAAAAACAATCCAAGTTATTTCTTAATATTCCCATAGTCTTTTCTTGTCATAATGTCGTATATGGTTACAAAATACATTGTGATTATGTATTTCTATTAACTCTAAATATACAAACTAAAACATTTATGAAAAGTATTAGTAAACTTTTTATCCTTATTAATTTATTATTTACAGTACATGCCATTGGACAAAATCTTTTAATAAATGGTGATTTTGAAGCAGGAGGAGCAGGAACAGGCTTTACTGTGCCTAATTATACACTATATACTTCGACAACAGGGGATACCTATCCAGGTAGTTATGCTATAAGTAGTAATCCATCGGCATTAAATCGATATTTTATTCCTTCAATTATGGACCATTCACCGGGGTCAGGAAATACTATGATGGTTATTGATGGAAGTACCAATGCAAATGCTTCATTTTGGAGTGCTGGAAATAATGCTACGGGGCTTTGCGGGCTTACAGTAGGCTCATCTTATACGTTTAGTTATTGGGTGCGTACAGTTTCTTCAACTACAGTTGACGCTACAACGCAGCCTAATATTGTTCCTAACTTTACCAATGCCACAGGTACTATTATTTTAGGAAACCCAACTATTGGTTTACCTTCAGAAGACTGGCAGCAAGTTATCTATAGGTTTGTTCCCACAGGACCTTGTGTAAATATAAATTTAGTAAATATTAACTTAAATTCAGGAGGAAATGATTTTATTCTTGATGATTTAGAGGTTTCTTTACAGCTTTGTACACCTACTATTTTATCAATAAATAACCCAGACCCAGTATGTGAACCCAACACAGTTGATATTACTTTACCAGCTGTAACAGCAGGAAGTATAGGAGGGGGTACATTAACATATTGGACAGATGCTTTAGCGACACTGCCTTTAACTAATCCGGCATCAATAAGTATAAGTGGAACATATTATATTAAAAGCTCTTCAGGAGCTACATGTAGTGATACAAAGTCAGTTGCAGTTGTTATAAAACCTACTGTAATACCATTGTTTACTCAGGTAAACCCTATATGTGTAGGTGAGGTTTTAAATCCTTTGCCTATAATATCAAATAATGGAGTCGTAGGTACTTGGTCTCCTGTATTAGATAACACGACTACAAAAACTTATACATTTACTCCAGATTCGAGTGCAAATCCTAATTTAGTATTTAATGGTGATTTTTCTAAAGGAAATGTTGGATTTACTACAGATTATACAAATATTTCGAATTCAAATGGTACTAGACAAGGTGTTTATGGTATTACAACAAACTCTAGTTTATGGTTTAGCTCATTATCCTCTTGTCTAGATAATAGTGGAACTGGTAATTTTATGGTTGTAGATGCTTCGACTACTAATGGAGGTAATGATAAAGTATGGTGCCAAACCATACCAGTTACTCCAGGAGAAAATTTTGTATTTAGTTATTATACACAATCAGTGTCCTCAGGTAGCCCTGCTAGATTTGAAGTTGAAATAAATGGTATTTCTATAGGCACCAATGACTTAGATTTTTCAACGTGTAATTGGGTTCAAAATTCAATTCCATGGAATTCTGGAGCAGCTACCTCTGCAGAGATATGTATTTTCGATAGAAATACAGATTCTTTTGGTAATGACTTTGGAATAGATGATATTAGTTTAACTGCATTAGGTATTCAATGTGCAAATACTGTAGATATGACTATAACAGTCAATCCAAGTACGACAGCTACGTTTGCTCCAATTACTCCAATATGCTCAGGAGATTCATTAGCACCTTTACCAACCACATCGTTAGAAGGTATAACAGGTACATGGTCTCCGGTATTAAATAATATGGTTACTACAACTTATACTTTTACCCCAGATATTGGCCAATGTGCATCTTCTATTTTAACAGATTTAACCATAACTGTTACATCTGGAACTATAACACCTACATTTAAAAGCATTAACCCGATATGTTCAGGAGATCCATTGGATCCTTTACCAGTCAGGTCTATAGAAGGGGTTACTGGAACATGGTTCCCAGAATTAGATAATACAGTTACAACAACATATACGTTTACACCAGATGTTGGTCAATGTACTTCAGCAGCATTAACACAGTTAACCATAACTGTAAATTCTTTAATAACGCCTACATTTACACCTATTACCGATATCTGCTCAGGAGATATGTTAACACCATTACCAAATAGTTCATTAGAAGGTATAACGGGCACATGGTCACCAGCATTAGATAACAGAGCTACTACATTGTATACTTTTACACCAGATGCTGGGCAATGTAGCGACATAGCAAGCCTTGGAATTATTGTAAACAGACCTGTTGTGCCTGAATTTAATATATTATCCTCTATATGTGCTGGAGACACTGCTCCAGTATTAAATGTAACATCTCTAAATGGTATTACAGGTTCATGGAGTCCTTCTGTAGTAGATAATATGAGTAGTGGTGATTATATTTTTACCCCAAATACCAGTGTATGTGTTGTACCTCAAACCATCACAATTACGGTAAATCAACCAACAATTGTAGATTTTTCTATCGATATAGGTGAAGCTTTTTCTGGAGATCGAAGAATAATTGTTAATACTTCTGGTGTAAGTAATTATGAATATCAATTAGACACAGAGACACCGCAATTAAGTAATGTTTTTGAAAATGTATCTTCTGGAAGACATACTATAACTGTAAGTGATGCTAACGGATGTTCAGAAGCTATAAGCAAAGAGGTTCTAATATTAGATTATCCAAAGTTTTTTACACCGAACGCAGATGGTATTAACGATAATTGGAATATTAATAGTTTAGCTAATCAACCAGATACTCGTATTTATATATATAATCGCTATGGGAAATTATTAAAAGAAATAACGTCGATGAATTTAGGGTGGGATGGAACATACAAAGGAAAAAACATGCCATCAAGTGATTATTGGTTTGTTGTTGAGTACTCATTAGATTCAAAGAGAGAGCAATTTAAATCTCATTTTACATTAAAAAGATAAAAGAATTATTTGTATTGAAAAATATTTAATAATTTTTTGAGTGAGGAGATAATTATGTATAAAAAATACTTTTATTCATAAACAGTATAGTTATAACAAAATCTTTAGATATACTGTAAAATTCTTAATTTGATATATAACTCCTTGTAATTATAATATAGAGTATAAATAAAAAGGCTTTTTCTAAATTTAATGAGTTTAGAAAAAGCCTTTATTAAAACAAGAACTAATATCCTATTGTAAAACGTTTTTTTATAAATTTAGCATCATTTACTTCGTTTAAAATACCAACTAGTGTTTCAAGATGTGCTTTTGCAATATTTTTGTATTCTTTAGGAAAAGCAGGTGCATCAATTAATAATAAATCTTCAGTTACTTTTAGACTTCCAGCACCACCAATTGCAATCAGTCTAACTTTTGCTTTTTTAGCAGCATCAACTAATGATTTACTAGCATCAATAAGAATATTATTATTGTCTTGAGGGGGAGCGTAAGCACTAATAACAACATCACTACCTTTAAATAGATTGGCTAAAGCTTCTGTATTAAAAATATCTGCTAATTGTATTTTAACATTGTTCGGGTTATCAAATTTAAAATATTATAATGATTTTGAAGTGATAAGGTTTAATTCATGGTTTCTAGCGGCAGCCTCTTTTACTATTCTTTTGCCAATGTTTCCTCCAGCTCCTATAATTGTGATTTTCATAATTATTATTATTTTATCGTTTAATCTATAATTAAAAATATTACAGTTTTTGTTAAAAAAAATCAAAATTGATTTTTAAATGATTCTAATGTTTGTTTTTTTAGTGATTCATTAATAGATTGGTCTATGTTTTTTAATACAACTTTCAATCTATCATTAATTTTTTTTCCAACTCTACACTTGGGGTTTGGAGTATTATTAGATAAGGATAATACATGATCATTACCTTTCGCTAAAATAAAAATATCAGATAAATAAATAATATTTGGATCTTTTAATAAGCGAATACCTCCATTTTTACCTTCCTTACTTTCAATTAAGTCTCCTTTTTTTAGGTTAGAAATTTCTTTTCTAACTAAAACAGGGTTAATATTTAAACTACTAGCAATAAGAGTAGATGTTAGCCAGTCATCTTTATGTACCGCAAGTAAAGTCATTATATGTAGGGATATAGAAAATTTACTTTTGATCAATTTTGTAATGTATTAAATAATATTACAGTACAAATGTATGAATATTTTATTATTAAAACCTAAAATACTAAATTGAATACATTTTGAGAGTGTGTTCGATTTCTGATGAAAATATAGTTGTGAATAATATTTTTTTATTTTTAGCTTTAATATTTTATCAAAATACAGAGATAAATATAATATCAAATAAATAACTGTACATTTGCTAAAATTAAAGGAGTGACCTAATAAATAGTGTTTACTTCATAAACATAACTTATGTCATTTCAATCATTGGGCTTATCTGAAGCCTTACTAAAAGCTATTAGTAAGAAAGGTTATACAACACCATCACCTATACAACAAAAAGCGATTCCCCCTGTATTAGAAGGAAAAGATGTTTTAGCCTCGGCACAAACAGGAACAGGAAAAACAGCAGGATTTACATTACCCCTATTGCACATACTTTCTGAAAATCCCAAAGAAAAATATAGACCTATACGCGCTTTAATTTTAACACCAACTCGCGAATTGGCAGCACAGGTTTATGCTAATGTAAAAGAGTATAGTGAATTCTTAAAGTTAAGGAGTGCGGTAATTTTTGGAGGAGTAAATCAAAAACCGCAAATAGCAACGCTTCGCCAAGGTATTGATGTATTGGTTGCGACACCAGGACGGTTATTAGATTTACAAAATCAAGGCGTATTGTCTCTTAAGCGTATTGAGATTTTTGTTTTAGATGAAGCCGACCGTATGTTAGATATGGGGTTTTTACGTGATATAGAGCGTACTATTAAATTAATGCCAGACAAAAGACAAAATTTAATGTTTTCAGCTACATTTTCGAAAGATATAAAGAAACTAGCTCATGGTATTTTAAATCATCCTGTTCAAGTTGAAGCAGAGCCAGAAAACTCTACTGTTGAAGCTATTACTCAGAAGGTATATAGAGTGGCAAAGGGATTAAAAACAGGCTTAATAATTAAGTTAATTTCTGAAGGGAAATGGAAGCAAGTTCTTGTTTTTACACGCACTAAACACGGAGCTAATAAACTTTGTAAAAAAATGATAAACTCGGGCATAACTGCTGCGGCTATCCATGGGAATAAAAGTCAAGGAGCCAGAACAAAAGCATTATCTGGTTTTAAAAACGGAAGTGTTAATGTATTGGTTGCTACAGATATTGCAGCCCGAGGGTTAGATATTCCATTATTACCTCATGTTGTGAATTTTGAATTACCTAATATTTCTGAAGATTATGTCCATAGAATAGGAAGAACAGGAAGGGCAGGGGCAAGTGGAGAAGCTTTGTCTTTAGTAAGTGCAGATGAAACGACATATTTACGTGATATTGAAAAGCTAGTTGGTATGAAAATACCTAGTGAAGTTATAGAAGGTTTTGAACCAGACCCAAATGCTTCTACATTACCAGAAAAGAGGCAACAACGCCAGAGTAGGAATGGACAAAATAGAAATAAGTCAAAAGGCGAAAATATAGCATCTAGAAATAATTCAAGAAAACCCAAGAGGAATAATAGAAGAAGTAGTAATAACAATCGTACTTAAATTAAAGTAAGTGGTTGTTATTTGTTGTATTGTAATTGTTTTAGAGAGATAAAACCTTAAGATTTGTTCTGATAGATAGCTTCTTTTTAAATAAAAACCTAAAATTGTATATGGAAACACAACCTAATAATCCTTTACATGGTATTAAGCTGGAGCAAATTATTAATGATTTGTTAGATTATTATGGTTGGGAATATATGGGATACAATATAAAAATAAAATGTTTTACTGATAACCCATCTGTGAAATCTAGTTTAAAGTTTTTAAGAAGGACACCTTGGGCTAGAGCTAAAGTAGAAATAATGTATTTACGTATGCTGGATAATAGAAATAGAAAATAATTTAATAGATAACTTGGTTTTATGTTACTTATTTCAGTAGATGACAATACTCAAACAAAAAAGAGCTAATTTTAATTAGCTCTTTTTTGTTTGAAATATATGCATATTATTATCTCTTTAAAGAATACCAATAATTAAGTTCTTCTAACGAAATAGTATTATTAGAGTCGCTATCTATTCTATCAAACATTTTCTTTATTTCTTCAACAGTGTCAATATCGTTATCTTTTTTATATTCATCAAAGCTAATAGACCCATCTTTATTGGTGTCATAACTTTTAAAAATCTTGTCGTAACTAGGTTTCTTGCTTTCTTGAGCAGATGTAGGTTGTGAGAAAGCAAATAATCCAAATGCTAATAGACTCAGTTTTAGGGCTTTTAATTCCATTTTTTCTCGTTTTTTTAATTTAAGGTAATAATACTAATTCTTAATCTATTTTTTTTAAGATTAAAAATTTATTTGATTGTTTTTAAGCCTTCATAAACAACAATACTAACAGCATTGGCTAGATTTAGGCTTCTAACATGTTTACTATAAAGAGGGATTTTATAAAGTTGATCTGCGTATTTTTCAATAATTTGTTTGGGCAATCCCACAGATTCTTTTCCAAATATAAAGAACATATTGTCTTTAAAAGGTATATTCCAATGATTTTTTGTGCCATGACTAGACATAAATACCATATTTTGATTTTTATTTATCTCAAAAAACTCCTCTATATTCTCATAATATGTAACAGATAAGTGTTGCCAATAATCTAAACCAGCTCGTTTTAAACGGCTATCATCAATCTTAAAACCAAATGGTTTTACAAGGTGTAAATGCGAACCAGATGCCAAAGCTAAACGGCCAATATTACCCGTATTGTTTGGAATTTCTGGTTCTATAAGAACAATGTTTAAAGGCATAATTTTGTATTAAGGCTATTTTATAAACAAATAAAACCTATTCAAAAAGAATAGGCTTTATTGTTATTTAGTAATTGTTTTATGCTTCTATTTGAGGTTTTCCAATCTCGCTAATTTCTTCATTATTTGCTCCTTTAGGGTCTGCACCATATTGGT
This sequence comes from Flavivirga aquatica, assembly GCF_001747085.1. GTDB lineage: Bacteria > Bacteroidota > Bacteroidia > Flavobacteriales > Flavobacteriaceae > Algibacter_C > Algibacter_C aquatica. Next base: position 829,227 of record NZ_MDJD01000054.1, on the reverse strand, counting down.
TCGATCCACTTTCTCCTTCTGTAACAGCAAGTATTAAACTGTAAATAGGAATTAAAAGGTACCATCCGCTTTTACCCACATCATGCATTCTTCTCACTCCAACCGCCAGAGATGGAATCATTGTAGCGAATATGTAAATATAAATTACAAATAAAATGGCAGGACTTTCAATAGCAAAGGCAAGAGCTCCAAGAGCAAACATACCTCCATAGATAAAAATTAAATGAAATAAAAAGAACATCCAATATTCTTTTCGTCTAGCTCTACCTTTAAAATTTGCGTAATTATCGCGTACTACTTTTAAATACCATTTCATAATATTAAATTTTGGTTAGTTAATTATTGATTTGTGAAGTCAAATATATCTAAATTATCGAGCATTCAAAAGTTTATTACGTCTAATTACTTGTTTTATAGGTCTTTTCCTATTTCTTCTATTTCGCTAAAATTTGGAGCTTTAGGGTTTAATCCGTATTTATTTGCCTCAATACCGCCTTCACTAGCCATTAATACAATATACCATATTCTACCAACCAAAGGAATAAAATTGATAAATAGATAACCACCGCTTTTACCAGTGTCATGCAGTCGCCTTACATTAACGGCAAACCAAGGAATAAGTGTTGCTAAAAAATATATGAGAAAAGATATATTAAATATCTCAATGTCAAAAAGATCGTTAATGAAATTACCTAAAAAGATAATGATAATGAATATTATAATTTGAAATAAAGCAAACATCCAATACTCTTTACGTCTAGCTCTACCAGAGAAGTTAGCATAATTATCTATTAAAACCTTTAAAAACCATTTCATAAAACTTATTCTAAAATAGATTTTACAAATGTATTAATAGTATTTATCCCCTCATTAGTTACATGCTTAATAAAAGCACTACCAATAATAGCACCTTTAGCATAATTTGTAGCTTGCGTAAATGTTTTATTATCTGAAATACCAAAACCAATTACTTGCGGATTTTTAAGGTTCATGTCGGCAATACGTTTAAAGTAGTTGGTTTGCTCATCGCCAAAACCAGACTGACTTCCTGTTACACTGGCACTACTAACCATATAAATAAATCCGTTAGATATAGAATCTATAAAATTAATACGTTCTACAGAGGTTTGAGGTGTTATTAAGAAAACGTTTATAAGGCCATATTTGTCAAAAATAGCTTTATACTCATCATGATATTCATCTACAGGTAAATCAGGTATTATTAATCCATCTATACCTATTTCTTGGCATTTTTTACAAAAAGCTTCAACACCATATTGTAACATAGGGTTAAAATATCCCATAATAATTAAAGGGATGTTTACAGATTTTCTAATGTCTTTAAGTTGGTCAAAAAGTACCTCTGTAGTCATACCATTTTTTAAGGCTTGTGTTGAGCTGGCTTGTATAGTTGGACCATCTGCTAATGGATCACTAAAAGGTAAGCCTATTTCTATCATATCTACTCCGTTTTTTTCTAAATCTTGAATAATTGAAACGGTGTCGTTAATAGTAGGATAGCCTGCTGTGAAGTATATGGAAAGTAACTTTTTATTTTCTTGTAATTTTTGATGTATTCTGTTCATTTTGAAAAATAAATTTTTCATCCCCTCTAAAGAGAGAATTTTTTATTGTTAAGTATATTTCGAAAAAGATTTCTTTTTATTCATAATTCTATTTTTCGCTTTCGCGGAAATGAAAAAAATGGAATTAAATTTTGAAATATTCAATATAATTTTGCAAATCTTTATCGCCACGACCAGATAAACTTACTACAACAACGTCTTCTGGTTTAAAGGCTCTTTGTTCGAAAATGGCAAGAGCATGAGAACTTTCTATAGCTGGAATAATACCTTCTAATTTACAAAGGTCTAAACCAGCAGTCATAGCTTCATCATCTTTTATTGAAATGAATTCTGCGCGCCCTGTTTTACATAAATGTGCATGCATAGGACCAACTCCAGGATAATCTAAACCTGCAGAAATAGAATAAGGTTCTGTTATTTGCCCGTCTTGAGTTTGCATTAATAGTGTTTTACACCCGTGAATAACACCTTCTTTTCCAAGAACAGATGTTGCTGCGCTTTCTCCAGAATTTACACCTAAACCAGCAGCTTCTACTGCAATAATACCTACTTCTTCTTCATGTAAATAGTGGTAATAAGTACCAGCAGCATTACTGCCACCGCCTATACAAGCAACAACGTAATCTGGATTTTCTCGTCCTTCATGTTCTTTTAATTGCCATTTTATTTCTGCAGATATTACGGATTGAAATTTGGTTACCATATCTGGATAAGGATGAGGCCCTATGGCAGAACCTATAATATAGTGTGTATTTACGGGATTGTTAATCCAATCTCTAATAGCTTCGTTAGTGGCGTCTTTTAATGTTCTACTACCAGATAATGCTGGAACAACTTTGGCTCCTAACATTTTCATTCTGGCTACGTTTGGTGCTTGCCTTGTAATGTCTATTTCACCCATATAAACAATACATTCAAGCCCCATTAAAGCACAAACAGTTGCTGTGGCAACACCGTGTTGTCCTGCACCTGTTTCGGCAATAATGCGGTGTTTACCTAAACGTTTAGCCATAAGTATTTGTCCTATGGTATTGTTTATTTTATGTGCGCCTGTATGATTTAAATCTTCGCGTTTTAAATAGATTTTGGTATTATATTTTTCTGAAAGACGCTTAGCAAAATAAAGGGGAGAAGGGCGACCTACATAATCTTTTAATAATTGGTTAAACTCTTTTTGAAAGCCTGGTTCTGCCATAATTTTTAAATAGTTTTGGCGTAACTCTTCTACGTTTGGATAAAGCATTTCTGGAATATAAGCTCCTCCAAATTCGCCGTAGTAGCCTTTTTCGTTTACGTTATAATTTTCCATGTTTTTTGTCATTCCTGCAAAGGCAGGAATCTGTTTTATTTTAGTTATAATTTATAATGGATTCCGTATTAAATACGGAATGACAAAGTTTCTTTAAACTTTTGTAATTCGTCTATATTTTTTAATCCTGGTTCAATTTCAAACTTACTATTTACATCTAAAGCATAACAGTATTTTGAAGCTTTGCTTTGCTGAAATTTTTTTATATCTTCTATTTGGTTAATACCTATGCCGCCACTTAAAAAGAAGGGTTTGGTTGAAGGGTACTTGTTTAGTACATTCCAGTCGAAGGTGTAACCGTTTCCTCCTGGTAGCATTCCTTTTGTGTCAAATAAGTAATAATCGCACACATTTTCATAAGGTTTTAAAACCTCAAAATTAAATTCGTCTTTTATTGAAAATACTTTTATAATTTCTAGCTTTTGGTTGTGCTCAGATTGATATGCTTTGTGTAAATCTTTGCAATATTCTGGAGTTTCTTCTCCATGTAATTGAACAGCTTGTAAATGATGCGTATTTATTTTTTCTAAAACAGTATTTAAGTCTTCATTTACAAAAACGCCTGTCTTTTTTATAGTTTCTGGTATTTTGGGAATAATTGTATCAAAATGTCTGGATGATTTTTTATAAAAAATAAAGCCAAGATAGTCTGGTTGCAATGCTGCAACCTGAGCCATGTTATCTTGATATTTCATACCGCAAACCTTGAGTTTCATGGTTCTAAATTTTTAATGAATTGGGTAGCGCTTTGTCCTGGGTTATCTGTTTTCATAAAGTTTTCACCTATTAAAAAACCTTGATATCCGTAGGGTTGTAGTTCTTTTATGGCTTCTATGTTGCTAATGCCGCTTTCTGATACTTTTACAAAATCGTCTGGGATAAGTTGACTTAATGTTTTGCTGGTTTCTAAGCTAACATCGAAGGTTTTTAAGTTTCTATTATTAACGCCTAACATATCTAAACTTGGCATAATAGATTTATGCAATTCTTCTTCGTTATGTACTTCTAATAAAACATCTAATTTTAGATTTTTTGCAAATTCCGAAAATTGTTTTATCTCTGCTTTGGTTAGAATAGCTGCTATTAATAAGATAACGTCTGCTCCGTAGGCTTTAGCTTCTAAAAGCTGATATTGATCTATAATAAACTCTTTACGTAATAAAGGTAGGTTACAACTTGCTCTGGCTGTTAATAAATCGTCTAACGAGCCTCCAAAGTATTTTCCATCGGTTAGTACAGACATGCCGCATACGCCTGCATTTTCGTAACCGCTTGCTACATCTTGGACGTTTAATGTGTTATTGATAACAGATTTTGAGGGTGACCTACGTTTGTGTTCTGCTATAATTCCAGATTTACTGTTTCTTAAATTATTTGCTAATGAAACGGTTTCTCTTTCGAATAAAACAGATTGTTCTAATTGTTTTATAGGAATGAGGTTTTTACGAAGTGTAACTTCTTTTCTTTTATCTATTACTATTTTATCTAGTATGTTCATTTTTATTTCAATAATCACTATTAATGGAATGTTGTAACTAGTAATTCTATTTACTTAATTCAATTAATTTATCTAAACTGGTTTTTGCTTTTCCTGATAGTAAAGATTCTTTTGCTATTTCGAATCCTTGTTTGTGGTTTATTTGTTTTGTTGTAGCAATGGCTAAACCTGCATTAGCGCAAACAACATTGTTTTGAGCTTCTGTGCCTTTACCGCTAATAATGTCTACAAATATTTTTGCTGCATCTTTAATGGTGTTTCCTCCAAAAATAGACTCTTGCTTAATTTTAGTTACTCCTAAGTCTTCTGGAGAAAAAAGTTTTTCTGAATGATTAGAAATAATTTTTGCTTTTCCTGTTAATGAAATTTCATCGTAACCATCTAAAGCATAAACAATATTATAGTTCTTATCTGTGTTTTGATATAAAAAACTATACAGGCGTAAAAGTTCTAAACTAAAAACACCTAACAGTTGATTTTTTGGAAATGAAGGGTTAACCAAAGGTCCTAATATATTAAAAAAGGTTTTTATACCTAGTTCTTTTCTTATAGGTGCCACGTTTTTCATAGCTGGATGAAATAATGGAGCATGTAATATACATATTCCAGCATTGTCTAAACAGCGTTTTAAAAAATCTTGATTATTGGAGAATTTTACACCTAAATGTTCCATAACATTTGAAGAGCCAGAAGTTGATGATACGCCATAATTACCATGCTTGGAAACATTAACTCCTGCGCCTGCGGTTATAAAGGATGATAAGGTAGAGATATTGAATGTGTTTTTGCCATCACCTCCTGTACCAACAATGTCTATAGCGTTAAAATTGCTCAAGTCTATAGGTATACAAAGTTCTAAAAGAGCATCTCTAAATCCTTTTAATTCTTTTACTGTAATACTTCGCATCATAAAAACAGATAGGAAGCATGTTATTTGACTAGGGTTATATATGTCATTGGATATGTTAAATATAACCTGTTTTGCCTCCTCGCTTGAGAGGGTTTCGTGATTTATTAGTCTGTTTAGTACGTCTTTCATGCTTTTTATTCCTTTTTTAGGAGGAATGTATTTAGTTTGACTTGTGTTTGGGTTAATGGTATTAATTATTAATCCAATTTTCTAAAATTTGTTTTCCGTGTGGTGTCAATACAGATTCTGGGTGGTATTGTACGCCTTTTACATCGTATTCTTTATGTCTTAATGACATGATTTGTCCGTTTTCATCTAAAGATGTGGCTTCTAAACTTTCTGGAAGATTTGCGTTTACTACCCATGAGTGGTAGCGCCCTACTTCGATATTTTTATCTAAGCCAGTAAATAGCGTTTCGTCATCAACGCATATTTCTACTTTGGTAGCTACGCCGTGGTATACTTCGTCTAAATTTACTAGTGAGCCTCCAAATACCTCTCCTATGGCTTGTTGCCCTAAACACACGCCTAAAATACTTTTTGTTGGTGCGTATTTTTTTATGATAGGTTTTAGTAGACCTGCTTCGTCTGGAATTCCTGGTCCTGGGGATAATACTATTTTATCGAAGGGTTGAACGTCTTCTAGTGTTAGTTTATCGTTTCTTACTACGGTGACATCACAGTTTAGGTCTTCTAAGTAATGTACTAGATTGTATGTAAAACTGTCGTAATTGTCTATAACTAATATTTTTTTCATTTTTATTTTGCCACGAATTCACGAGTGTTTTCTGGACTTGTTTTTTATTAGTTGTATCAACGGTTTCTTAAAAACTGCTGATGGCGTTGCGTTAGGGATTGAGCAATTGTTGGAGCTCCTCGCAGAGAGCGACTTGCGAAAGCCCGACCCTTGTGGTAACGCCCTTATTTTATATGTCTTCGGCTAATTTAATAGCTTTGGTTAATGCGCCTAATTTGTTATATACTTCTTGTAATTCGCTATCTGGATTAGATTTTGAGACTAACCCGGCTCCGGCTTGCCAATTTAATTTATGGTCTTTACTTAAAAAGGTTCTAATCATGATGGCATGGTTAAAATTACCATTGAAATCCATAAACCCAATAGCTCCGCCGTAAAATGAGCGACTTGTTTTTTCGTATTGTTCTATAAGTTGCATGGCTCTGTGTTTTGGTGCGCCACTTAATGTTCCTGCGGGGAATGTATCTGCTACAACTTGCATGGTAGATGTGTCTTCGTGTTTTTGCCCAGTTACTTTACTTACTAGGTGAATAACGTGTGAGAAAAACTGGACTTCGCGATAGGTTTCTACGTTTACTTGACTGCCGTGTCTGCTTAAATCGTTTCGTGCTAAATCGACTAGCATGACGTGTTCGGCATTTTCTTTGTCGTCTAATTTTAGGGCTTCGGCCAATGCTTCATCTTTTTCTTCGTCTCCTGTGCGTTTAAATGTTCCGGCTATGGGGTGGATTTCTGCTAATCCATCGGTTACAATAAGTTGGGCTTCTGGTGAGCTTCCAAAAATTTTGAAATCGCCATAATCGAAATAGAACAAGTATGGTGATGGGTTTATACTTCTTAAGGCTCTGTATACATTAAAATCGTCTCCTGTAAATTCTTGTGCAAAACTTTTTGAGAGTACGAGTTGAAAAACGTCTCCGCGAGCGCAGTGTTTTTTTGCTAATTCTACGTGTTCTTTAAACTCGTTATCGGTAAGGTTTGATGTTATCTCTCCTTTTGAATTAAAGTTGTATGATGAGAAATTTTGAACGTTTATAAGCTCATCTATAGCATCTATATTATTTTCTGTATCGTAACAGTGCGCAAAAATATAGGCTTCATTTTTAAAATGATTGATGGCTATGATGTTTTGATAAACAGCATAATATGCATCTGGAATGGTAAGGGAATCTTCTTTTTTGGTGATTTCTACATCTTCAAAATAGCGTACGGCATCGTATGCGGTATAGCCAAAAATACCGTTGTTTATAAATTTGAAGTTTTCTTCGGAAGTGACGTCAAATCGTTTTGTGAATTTATTAATTTCTGCTGCTACATTAACATCTCCAGTGATTTCTATATTAGTTGAACTCCCATCTGGAAAAGTTTGAGAAATTGTTTCGTTTTCTACTTTAATGGATGCGATTGGGTTAAAGCAGATGTACGAGAAATTCTTGTGATTTCTATGATAATCGCCACTTTCTAAAAGAATACTGTTGGGATATTTATCGCGTATTTTATAGTATACCGTTACTGGGGTAATGGTATCAGTTAAAATTCTTTTGTAATGGGTAAATAAATTATATGTTTTCATTTATGCTGAATTTATTTTCAGTATTTCAATTTTTTATTAAAAAAAAGGCTTGTCGTGAATGACAAGCCTTATGATATTTGAGTTTTAAATATACTAGGTTTCTACTTCACAAAAGTTAAGTTTGAAAAGCACCACCACCAAGTATTATTTAAATTTAATTTCATTTCTTTAATTATGTGTTCAAATATAAAGATGAAAATATAATTATACAAAAAGTTTAAAGCATTTTTTGTGTAAAAGTTTGTTAAACTATAATATATCTATTCGATTATTGATTAAATTTAGCGGTATGAAATTAAAAGCGTTATTTATTGCAATATTGATAATTGCAAGTTGTAAGCATGTTGATCAGGAAACTGTTGAAATTAAAGAAGATGAGAATAAAAAATTGAATCTTATTGTTAATTCCAGTAATGTTAAATTAGAAGTTTACAATTTTAAAGCGTTCGAAAAATTTTTAAACTTAAAAGATGATAAGGTGTATGTTATTAATTTTTGGGCAACTTGGTGTGCGCCTTGTGTTAAAGAGTTGCCTTATTTTGAAAAATTAAATGAATTATATAATGATAAAAATGTGGAGGTTATTTTGGTGAGTTTAGATTTTCCTCATTTATACGATTCTAAATTGAAGCCATTTATTAAGGAAAGAAAATTGATATCGAAAGTAATCGCTTTGGATGATGTTGATATGAATACTTGGATACCTAAAGTGGATGATAAATGGTCTGGATCTATTCCAGCTACTATTATATATAGGAATGATAATAAGAAATTCTTTGAACGATCATTTACGTATGAAGAATTAGAGTTGGAAGTAATGCGTTTTATTAATTAATATAGAAAAAATGAAAAAATCAATTCAATTAGTTTTAGGAGCACTCATTGTGTTTTTTGTAAGTTCGTTTGTAGAGACGGATACGTTGTTAGGAAAAGGTTATAAAATAGGAGATGTAGCTGAGGATTTTACACTTAAAAACGTAGATGGAAAAATGGTGTCTTTAGCAGGGTATAAAGATGCTAAAGGCTTTATTGTGGTGTTTACTTGTAATACATGTCCGTATGCTGTTATGTATGAGGATAGAATTATAGCATTAAATAAAAAATATGCATCAAAGGGATATCCTGTAATTGCAATTATGCCTAATAACATTAATGTGAAACCTGGAGATAATATGCAGGCGATGAAGAAAAGGGCAGAAGATAAAGGTTTTGATTTTCCATACTTAATGGACGAAGGTCAAAATGTATATCCTAAATTTGGAGCTACTAAAACACCGCATGTATATATTCTTAAGAAAACAAACAAAGGGAATGTAGTTAAGTATATTGGAGCAATTGACGATAATTATAAAGACGCTTCTGCTGTAAAAACTAAATATGTAGAGCATGCTGTAGATGCTTTGCTCGTAGGAAGAGAAGTGAAGCAAAAGGAGACTAAGGCTATTGGGTGTTCTATTAAGGTATAGCGAGTTGTTATTGTAATGGATAAAATCTGGGGTGTGATACTTCGGATTTTTTTGTCTATAATTTGATAAGATGTGTTAAATTTGTCTGATATATAAATATTTATAATTAATGGAAGATTTAACACAAGAAGAATGGGTATCTCAATTAGCTAAAGATGATAATGCGATTGTATTAGATGTAAGAACTGATGCTGAAGTTGCTGAAGGGGTTATTAAAAATGCAATTCATATTGATATATACAAAGGTCAAGATTTTATAAATGAGATAGAAGAGTTAGATAAAAGTAAGAGTTATTATGTGTATTGTCGTTCTGGAAATAGAAGCGGACAAGCTTGTAATATTATGGAAGAATTAGGTTTCGAAAATGCTTATAATTTAGAAGGAGGTATTTTAGAGTGGGAAGGTGAATTAGTTGATCTTGATTAAGCTTATATTGTTGGTAATCAAATGGTAAATGTATTTTTTGTCGAATTTTAGTACGTTCATCTGTTTTTTATGCACTTCATCTTTTTATTTTTAATAAAAAGATGATTTTTTTTATATTTAAGTGAAAACGTTTTGATTATTAAATAATTAAGCGCTTTAGTTTTTGTTGATCACTTATTTAGAAAAAGATATGGAAAATGGTTATTTGATATTGGGAATAATTGCATTATTATTTTTAAGCATGTATGGATATTCTTATTTTTCGGTTGCTATGGAAAAAGCAAGGCAAACAAGTAAGATGAATAAAGAATTGAAGAAAAAGGAGGAAAGGTTAAAGCGACGTGATGAAAATCAAAAAATACGTGATAAAAAACTTATGAAGTTTAATAAAAGAAAAGAAGAAATACAAAGAGAGCTAGTTTTATTGAAAAAAATGAAAGATAAGTTAGAAGTTAGTTAAGCTTTGTAATTAAGTATAAAAAAACCCATGTAAATTTAATTTATATGGGTTTTTTTATACTTAATTTTTAATTCTTATGGGTTTCCAACGATTTTTTTAAAATTTAAATAGTAGGTTTTTTCTTTCGTTATGTTAAAGAAAACATCACTTGGTCGATGTTTTCTATTTTTTAGGATAAAAACAAATAATCTATGGGTAAGTTTTGAATTATTTAAGTTAGAGTTAATGTTATATTTGTATAAAAATAAATTGTACGAATTAAATTATATTTAATTATTGTTTTAGTGTTTTTTTTATGATTGCTCTTTAATTTGTTAGAATGAGAAGCTTAACTTATTTAGTGAAATAAATGTTAAATACTTAGAATTTGGCATGTTTTTGTAAAAAATAAGGTTAATTAAGGTAATCTTTAGGTAAGGGTTTGTAAAAAAGATATTGTCTAACATAGATACTTAGTAAAATATTAAATAAATTGTTAATAATAAATAGATGAAAAGAAAAAATACATTTAAAAGTCTTAAAATGCGATTGTTAACCTTGGCTTGTTTAGGAGTTACAATAGGAGGGGTAGCGCAAACCCAAGGAACAAAACCCAATATAATTTTAATTTTGGCAGATGATTTAGGGTATGCTGATGTGGGATTTAATAGAGGTTCTGGTTTTCCTGCAGATAAAGGGGTAATACCAACACCCAATTTGGATGCGTTGGCAACAAACGGAATAATCTGTACTGATGGTCATGTTGTTCATCCATTTTGTGGACCAAGTAGAGCTGCATTACTAACAGGTATCTACCCTCATAGAATTGGTGCGCAGTATAATTTACCTAATGATATAACTTCAGAGTTAGGTATTCCAACATCAGAGGTGTTTTTTTCTAAAGTACTTCAGGATAACAACTATAATACAGCAGCGGTAGGAAAATGGCATTTAGGTTTTAAAGAAGATAGTTACCAGCCTCTTGATAGAGGTTTTGATGATTTTTTTGGTTTCCTAGGTGGTGGGAAAAATTACTTTGAAGAGAGATATGAGGATTCTTTTTATAGAAGGCAAGGTGGTACTAATCCTGTAATTAATGAATATCAAGATCCGTTACAAAGAGATAGAAGCTATGTAGATAGAGCAGAGTTTAGTAATGCTCCTAATGAGGATTATTTAACAGATGTTCTTACAGATGAGGCTATTAAGTATATAAGTGAATACACTGCTGATCCTAATCCGTTTTTTATGTATTTAGCTTATAATGCACCTCATACACCATTACAGGCTCCAGATGCAGAAATAGCTCAATTTAAAATAGATAATCCTGATTTTGAAGATTTAGTAAGAAATAGTACTTATGTAACAAACTCTACACCTGTTACTAAATTACCTGTTGCTGATCAACCTGCAAAAATAGAGGAGATAGTTGAGGCACGTATAAATTATGCTACGATGGTAACTAATATGGATACTAATATTGGTAGAGTTGTAGATGAACTTAAAAAAGATATTAATGTATTTAATAATACGTTAATTGTATTTTTAAGCGATAATGGAGGTAAGGTATTCACTTCGGGTGCTGTAAATCATCCATTAGCACAATGGAAAGGTAGTGTAAATGAAGGAGGACATCGTGTACCTATGTTTTTTCACTGGCCCAATAAAATTTCAGGAGGGCAAACATATAGCCACCTTTTAAGTGCTTTAGATTTATATCCAACTTTTGTTGATTTGGCTGGAGGTACAATTCCTGCTGGTAAGATTATAGATGGTAAAAGCGTGATGGATAAAATAATAGCAGGAGAAGATGCTAGAGTAGATGATTGTATATATGTAATGAGACCTCAAAACGGTTTTCATAACGCTTCTATAAATTGTGGAAAATATAAAATTGTTAAAAAAGGAGATGGTGGTGATTGGAATTTATTTGATTTGACAAATGATATAGAAGAAGCTAATAACCTTGCTGGAGTCTTGCCAAATGCTCAAGAAATTATAGATAATATATTAGAAAAAGCTGTAGAATGGGTTAAGGAATTTAAAGATCAGAAGCCAGCTTGGTTTGATAATGAACGTAATGGTGGGCACCCTCATAGAGTTCATTGGTTTGATACTGAAGCATTACCCGGATATGATAGATTGTTTGGTAGCTCAGAATTAGCTTTGGGTGTTGAAGATGCTTTTAGTTCTGAATTTAGTGTTTCTCCAAATCCTTCTTCTAATTATTTTAATTTAAATTTTAACGAGCCAATTAATAAATTGGAACTAGAAATATTAACAATGGATGGCAAGTCTGTTAAAAAAGTAATTGGTACTAATGCAGATAAGCCAAGAATAGATGCTTCTGGTTTGCCTCATGGGATGTATATATTAAGAGTTAAAGCAGATGGTAATTCTGCATTTGAGAAGATTATTAAATTATAATTAAAAACTAAATAAATTAAAAAAGCCATATAAAGAAATTTATATGGCTTTTTTGGTTATCTATTGTATTTATTTAATGAATTACAACATCAAGATTAATTAAATATTGCTTTATTTGCATAGGTAATTTTTGATATGTTAAGGGTAAATATCAGTGTTTTCTTTTTCCTAATAACCATTATTTTTACCAATTAGCATTAATGTTTTATGTATTTAAAGTTGAAAATTTGTCTTTCTAAGTACAGTTTTTGTCTTTGTAAATATATTTTGATATTATTGATGATAATAAACTAAGTTAATTAAATTTAAACAAATGAAATTTAAAAATGGATTAATTACTAAAACTATTTTGGGTAAATACATGCTCATTATGTTTTTAGCTTTGCATTGTGGCTTATCTGCACAAACCGATAAGTTAATCGTAAGAGGAATTGTTACAGGAGAAAATAGCTTGCCTATTCCTGGAGTTTCTATTCTTTTAGAAAAAAATGGTAAACAAACTGGTGCTATTTCAGATTTTGATGGTGCATATTCTATTGAGGCTAACGTTGGAGATATTCTAATGTTTACTTATTTAGGTATGATTTCTCAAAAAGTGAAAATAGAGGGAGCTCAGCTAAATGTCGTTTTACGAGAAGATATTGACGAATTAGATACTGTTGTTGTAATTGGTTTCGGTGCTGTTAAAAAGAAAGAAATAATAGGTGCAGTTGCTCAAGTAAAAGCTTCAGAAATAGAGAATGTAATCACTGGTGATATTAGTAGTGCACTACAAGGTCAAGTAGCTGGGGTAAGTGTAACAGCTAATGGAGGAGAGCCAGGGGAAGGGTCCGGAATCTTAATTAGAGGTATATCATCTCTAACTGGATCTAATAGTCCGTTATTTGTTGTAGATGGTGTGCCACAAGCAGGAGATCCAGGTTTAAATCCTAATGAAATTGAAACGATAGATATTTTAAAAGATGCAGCTTCTGCTTCTATTTATGGTACTAGGGCTGCAGGTGGAGTTATTTTAATTACAACAAAAAGAGGTCAAGAAGGTAATACAAAAATTGATTTAAACATTAATAGCGGTATCCAAAGAATAACTAGAGAAACCCCTTTAATGAATACCGAAGAACAAATATTTTTTGATTCGAATGACCAAAGTAGAGGAACAGCCCTTTCTCCAGCTCGTTTTGATAGATTTAGTTTATTAAATGATAATGATGCTAGGGATTTAGTTCAAAACAATTTTGCTACTATTTCAAGATATAATCTTAGTATTACAGGAGGAACAAAAGATTCAAATTATAGTTTTGTATTAGGATATTTTGATCAAGAAGGAAGTGTACTTAATTCTAGATTGCAACGTTATAACTTAAGATCTAATGTTCAAGTATCAAAAAATAAATGGACTATTAATAACGGTTTTGGATTCACTATTGATGATAGGGAAAGACCTAACTTTAATTTATTATTACTAAGTCAAAGGGCTTTTCCTTATTTAGATAAAGTTGATGAGAATTCTAATAACATTATAGATGATAGTGGAGATAATGAACGTTTATCTAACTTAAATGGGATACTTGGAGCGTTAACAAGAACACGTGAATTAGGTAGATATAGATTTGAAGCAAGTTCGAATATAGGGTATAAAATTAACGATCATTTGGAATTAAAAACATTGATTAGTGGAGTAGTTACTAATGAATTTGAAAAACAGGTACAACCAGCTTTTCAGGTTTTTGATCAAGAAGGAAACCCTACACGTAGTGAGTTTGATAATTTTGTTTATGAATCTAGAAGCAGAAGAATACTTATTAACTGGAATGGTAGTATTAACTATAATCAGCAATTCGGTAAGCATAATTTTACGGGTTTAGCTTTAGCGTCTATTGAAGAAGATAATTTCACTTCTATTGGTGCTTTTGTTCAAGGTTTAACTTTTAATAATCCAAGAAATTTATCATTAGGTGCAGTTGATGCTAATGCAACTTCAAATGGATTATTAAATAGAGGAACTCCTATTATATCTCCAGATTTTAGAACGAAAAGAATAGGTACCATAGGTAGAGTTCTTTATGATTATGATGGTAAATACTTGTTAAGTGTTAGTGGTAGATTAGATGGATCTAACCAATTCTCAACAGATAATAGATTTGCATTTTTCCCTTCTGCTTCATTAGGATGGAATGTATCAGAAGAAAAGTTCTGGGAAAACATAAAACCTTTAATAAGTAGTTTGAAATTAAGAGCTAGTATTGGTACGACTGGAAATGATAGATTCGCTACTAACTCTTTTAAAAGTGTAGTTATAACAGGTTTTGATGTTGCATTTCAAAACCAAGAAGATAATTCAAGTATTTTAAATCCAGGAGTGGGGCAATCTCGATTTGCTAATCCAGATTTAAAGTGGGAGGTAACTACTCAAAGAAATATTGGATTAGACCTAAGTTTTTGGAAAAACAAATTGGTTGTAACTGCTGATTATTATAATAGTGAGAAAAAAGATTTGTTAGTAGGAGTGCCTATTAATTCTAGTTTTGGTGCAGTGCCTCCTGGTGATATTCAGGCAGGACAACGTAATACAACGTTTAATATTGGTGATTTAACAAATCAAGGTTTTGAAACTTCAATTAGATACCGTCCAAAGACAGGTAACGTAAGATGGAATATTCTAGGAACTTTTACTACTAATAAAAATGAGGTTAAAAATATTGACGGAAACGTAGATCAATTATTATTTAATAATATTTTCCCAGTGTTTGGAGACGGTGTTTCAATAGCTAATGGATTAAAAGTTGGTAGAGAAGCAGGATCGTTTTTATTATTCCCAACAGATGGTTTATTAAAAACAGAAACAGAGGTAAATGCATATAATGCTCAATTTGGAACTAATGCAGAAGTTGGTGATTTAAAATATGTTGATACAGATGGAGATGGAGTAATACGTAATGAAGGAGATCGAGTGTATAAAGGTAGTGGCTTACCAGATTTTGAAGTAGGCTTAAACCTTAGTGCTACTTATAAAAACTTTTATTTTGCTACTAATTGGTTTGCGTCAGTAGGAAATGAAGTTTACAATGCAACTAGGGCTAATGCGATTAATGATAGACGATCTAAAGATCTTATTTATCAATTTATACCTGGGGTTAATGAGGATACAAATATACCGACTTATAGAGGGCGTACTCCATTACATAATAATTTTAGACCAGATACAGATTTATTTATAGAGGATGGATCCTTTGTTAGATTACGTAATGTAGTTGTTGCTTATACACTACCTAAAGACGTTTCAGAAAAGTTAGGGTTTAGTAGAATTAATTTTTATGCTAATGGTCAAAACGTACTAACTATTACAGATTATACTGGATTAGATCCGGAAGTTGGAGGAAATAATATTCAAAGAAAAGGATTAGATAGTGGTGTACTTCCAATTACTGCTAGTTATAATTTAGGTTTAAGATTAAATTTCTAAGAAAATGAAAAAAATAAAATTAATATTTACAATTTTTTGTAGTATACTCGTATTCTCATGTGAAGAATATTTAGAAGAACCAAACCCAAACTCGCCAGTGTTTCCAGATGCTATTCAGTCATTAGAGGATACAAATAAGCTTGTAAACGGAGTCTACAATACATTATATAATCATTATTTATTGAGTATTGAAGAAGAGGCTTTAAGATCAGATCAAGGTTCAGTAGGGAATAGAAGTAATGGGGGAAATAACCCATTGGATAGATTAATTTGGTACAGAAATGAATTTAATTCTAGTACTAGAGAAATTACGAGAAAATGGGCTGCTTTATACCGTGGAATTTTCTTTGCTAATCAAGCTTTATTCGGTTTAGATAAGATAAAATCTTCATTGATTACAGATGAAGAAATTGATGAGTGGAATAAGCAGGCAGCTGAAGCTAAGTTTTTTAGAGGTTTGTATCACTTTTATTTACATTCTACTTTTAATAATGGAAATGTAATAATTAGAGATGGTTACGAAGACGATCTTAGTAAACGTAATGTAGATGTTTCACCTTCAGAAGAAGTTAGAGCTTTTTTTAGAAAAGATTTAGAAGAAGCGCTAGTATATTTACCTTCTCCTTCAGAGATTACTGAAAGAGGACGAATAACTAAAGGTACGGCTACTATGATTTTGGCTAATAGTTATTTGTATGAGGGTACGGATGGAGCTATTGCTAATGCGGCAACACTTTACGAGGAAATAATTAATGATTTTGGGTACTTGTTGGAGACAGATATGAGTAAAATGTTTACAACTGATGGTGAATTTAATAGTGAATCTATATTTGAAATTCCTTATACAACTGAAATTAACCTTGGTGATAATGCTTTTGATGAAAACAGTTTACATAATAGACTTGCTGCTAGAAGTGTTCCTTTTGCTTTTGGAGGGCAACAGAGATTTTTACCTGCATCATGGTTAATTCTAGAATATCTTAATGAAGAATTAGACCCTACTGATTCAAGGAATACGATTACTGGAGGGAATGGTTCTTTAGTTACAAGACGTGTTTCAATGCGAGCTTCGGCAATGGTAGCTTTAAATGATGATTTAGATACACCACTTTATCTAAGCCCAAACACTTTGCAAGCAGGTAACTTAGGGGGAGGAAATGGAAATTTTGTAATATCTATGTTTAAGAAATATTCTAATCATGATATTGCAACAAATGAGACGTTAACGCCTTCAAAAGACCGTAATAAATCAGGGAAAAATGTTATTGTAAATCGATTGTCTGAAGCATATATTAATTTAGCTGAATGTTATATTCGTCAAAATAAAGTTGATGATGCTTTAAGTATGTTAAATATAGTTCGTAGTCGTTGGGGGCTTATAAAGTTAGGAACTGGTAATCCTTCAGCTAGTTTTGATGGAATAGCTTATGATCAAACAACATTAATGCAACATTTAATGTTTATAGAGAAACCTTTGGAGCTTTCTGCGGAAGGCCATGCAATTAGAACAATTGATTTAAGAAGATGGAATGTAGCACAAACTAGATTTAATGATTTAGCTAGTAGAACATATCAGCCTATACAATATGAGGCTCCTAATGCTGATTTAGCTAGAGGAGGACAGACGAGTAGAGCTAATGGTACTATAAAGTTATATGACTCAGCGAATCCTCCAGGGAATCTTGATATATTATTTAAAGAGTTTGAAGGTTCTTCTGCTAATTTTAATAGAAATAATGGGTATCTTCCTATTCCTGCAGATGAAGTGTTGAACAATAACGGTATTTAAAAAAAAGGATTATGAAAAAATATAGTTTAATTTTATTAGCCTTATTCACAATATTAAGTTGTGAAAAGGATGATTTTGAAAAAATATCAGATTTTTCAAAGCCACAATTATTTACGCCTAGTATTAATGAACTGAATGAAACTTCAATAACAAATGAAATTCCTATTGCAATTAATGATTTTAGTTCAATTTCTGATGTTTCACAAGGATTAGTTTCTAGAACATGGACTATTGATGAAGGTGTTTTTTATCTTGATTCAGAATTTAAAAGAGAAGATAGTTTAAATCTAGCACCTTTTATAGATAAAAATTTAGGAAGAGCTAATTCAGCTCAAACTATTCACGCATTATTTACAACTCCTGGTGTTAAAGAAATAACATTAAAGCAGAGTTTTAATTCACCAGTAAATTTCTTGGGTAAGGATGCTGTTCAAGAAGGTGATTTATGGGTTTTAGAAAACATATTTACTTATAATGTTTTTGAAGATTTAAACGCTGAGGCTTCTATTTCTAATGCAGATGGAAGTGTTGAGTTAGGTAAATTGACGGCTAGTCAAAACCCAGATAAAGCTAATTCTTCTAGTTTCGAAACAATAACTATTGAAGCAGGTACTAGTTTAACCTTTACAGACTTATCAACTGTTGGTCAGCCAACAGGTAGAGTTTGGAATTTTGAAGGAGGAAATCCTGCTACAAGTGCTAATGATGTGGAAATTGTGTCTTTTAACAGGTTAGGTGATTATACTGTTGATATTACTACTACTAGAGATAGACAAGCTGGTTCTTTGCGTGCTGCAGAACAAACAAAAACTATACCTCTTTTAATTAAAGTAATTCCTTCTACACAACCTCTTATTATTTCAGGAAATGCTGTAGCTACAGATGATAGCCCTGTTTTAGGAACAAATATTATTAATTTTAGTATAAATGGTGAACTTGAACCTTTTGTTGGTGCTGAAGATGAATTTATAGTTAATGTTACGAATACTGGTTTTAATGCTAATTTAGCAGTAGTATCTGCAAAAGTGAGTAGAAAAGATGCGACAGTTGTAGAGTTAATTTTAGAAGAACCTATATATAACACAGATACAGTTACACTTTCATATAATGGGACAACAATAACTTCTATAGATACAAGAGAGCTTAATACATTTGATAATGTTATTGTAGATCCTTTAAGGAAAAATTTCCTTCAAAGTGCTTCAAATCCAAGTTTTGAGACAGCTAGTTCTAATCCAATAATAGCCTTGCTTTTTGGACACAGAACTTTTGGTGGAAGACAAAACCCTGATAATACTTATATTTACTCTAGATCAACAGAAAGATCAAGTGATGGCGGAGCATCAGTTAAGGTTCATGCTTTATTTCCGCTTGCAGGTGGTCCTGGTTTAACAAATACGATACTAGGTTCATCTAATGCTCCAGCAGGATCGTATACTTTTACTTTTGATGTATTTATTGAAGAAACATCAACAATTAATGGAGTATTTGTTGCTTTTGCAAATTCAGATAATACAGTTGTAGATTTAACAGGTGTTACTAAAGGTGAGTGGGTAACAGTAGAAACAGAAAGAGTATTTACAGATAATGTTGGAGGAAATTTAAATTTTGTTATACGAAATGGAGATAATGGAACTGTTCCAGCAGGATACCAAACATTTTATATTGATAATTTAAAATTAATTATTAATGAGATGAGACCTTAGGTCTATATTCTATTAGTAAAAAAAGCTGCAAACTTTTAAAGTTTGCAGCTTTTTTTATTCTAGGTGGACTTTACATTAATAAGTTTGGATATCATAGTAATGAGAATATAATAGCTCAGTATGTCAAAAAACTAAGGTAAATATTAAGTATTACATAAAACTGACCAGTTGAACCTTTTTTAATAATACCTCGGTACTCTTGCTTCGAGAATTATTTACTAAAGCTGTCTTATATTGATATAGAATTATAAGTTTTTTTATTAAAAGTATTCTCTTTAAGTAGTCTGTTTTATAGATTTGATTAATATAATATATGTATAAATAGTTTTTGTTCATGAAATTTTTCTAACAGATAACTAGTTATTGAGGGTAAATAGATGTAGTTTCATAGTCATTTTATCCATAAGTGGTTTTTAAGTTAGTTTTGTTGTATCTTTTTGTTTTTCAGTTGTTTATATATGTTTTCGTGTTAATAAAATGCCTTTTTAATAAGATTTTGGTTGTTAAAATGTTAAATTAATTAAAATTATGTTATAAAATTGCTATCTTCGTATTCTGTTTAGCTAGCCCTCATATTAAATAAAGTGACAGAAAATATTATATGTTATGTAGAAATCACATTCTGCAAAATCTCTCTAATTCTCTCAATATCTGTATTTTATGAAATTAGTATTAAAGAACACCGAAAATTTTGTAAACAAAAGAGTTAACATCTTAAAAAAGGAAGTTCCTTGTTTAGATTCATCATGGCATTATCATTCTCAATACGAGCTTTTGTATATTTCAAAAAGTAGTGGTATTAGATTTGTTGGGGATAATGTATCACATTTTTTTCCAGGAGAATTGGTTTTAGTAGGTCCTTATTTGCCTCATCTTTGGAGGAATGATGAATCCTATTATAAAAAGGATGGGAGTTTAATGGTGAAAACTATAGTTATGAAGTTTACTAAAAATTTCATGGGAGAAGGTACATTTGGGAATCCTGAATTTGCAGAAATAGATAAACTACTTGAGCAATCGAAATTTGGCGTATCCTTTCGGAAAAAAATAAGTAGGGAAATGCATGATGAACTTATTGCAATTTTGGATTTATCTAAAGGAGAGCAATCAATAAGTCTACTTAGTATTTTGTTTAGGCTGTCATTATGTAAAGAGGAGGATAAAAAAATATTATCATCTACAGATATGCGTCAATTTTCAACTGAAAACCCTGATCGTTTAGATACTGTGATTAAATACATATCGGACAATTACAAAAGTGAAATTAGTTTGGGAGATGTGGCAAATATAGCTTGTATGACAACAAATTCTTTTTGTCGATTTTTTAAAAAAATGACAAATAAATCTTTTACAGAATTTTTAAATGAAGTACGTATTAGAAATGCAGCGCGTATGTTAGTTCAAGAAAACCTACCAATTTCAGAAATTTGCTACATGGTTGGTTATAAGTCTATTCCTAATTTTAACAAGCAGTTTAAACAAATTATAGGTAGTACTCCAAAAAGTTATAGGTATAAACTGTAATATTTCATTAAATTAAAAATCTATTTTATAGTATTAAGGGTAAAAGAATGTAATTAAAGGATAACTTTTATTACTAGAGAAATAGTAATTTATTTAAATTTGCTTTCAATCAATTTGAATAATAGATTATTTAATCCATTAATAGATTTATGAGAGTTATAAAACATTTTATTTTATTCACAATAGTGTTTCAATGGAGTATTACTATATACGGACAAAATAAACCAAATATTATATTAATAGTGTCTGATGATGCAGGTTATGCGGATTTTGGATTTCAAGGAAGTAAAATCATGAAAACGCCACGTTTGGATAAATTGGCAAAAGAAAGCGTAATGTTTACTCAAGGTTATGTGTCCGATCCAACATGTGGTCCCTCAAGAGCTGGTTTGATTACTGGGAGATATCAACAAAAGTTTGGTTTTGAAGAAAATAATGTGCCAGGATATATGAGTAAGTCAGGTTTAACAGGAGATGATATGGGAGTGCCATTAGAAGAAGTAACCATTGCTGATTACATGAAAAAATTAGATTATAAGACAGCTTTTTATGGCAAATGGCATTTAGGAGGGGCAGATAGATTTCACCCATTAAAAAGAGGTTTTGATGAGTTTTATGGATTCCGAGGAGGAGCTCGTAGTTACTTTCCTTACGAGAATTTGCCTGCAAGTCATTTAGATAAAATGGAGCGTGGTTTTGGTAATTTTGAAGAACATGAGGGATACTTGACAGATGTTTTAGCAGAAAATGCTATATCTTTTATTGATAAAAATAAAAACGACCCATTCTTTATAGTAATGTCTTTTAATGCTGTACATACACCAATGGATGGAGATGAGAAAGATTTGAAACAATTTCCTAATTTAACAGGAAAAAGGAAAACTGTAGCTGCTATGACATTGGCATTAGACCGTGCGTGTGGGAATATATTAGATAAATTAAAAGCCTTGAAGTTGGATGAAAATACTATTATTGTTTTTACAAATGATAATGGAGGGCCAACAGATAAAAATGCATCAGTAAATAAACCTTTAAGTGGCACAAAATCTAATCACTTAGAAGGAGGAATTAGAGTGCCATTTTTAATGAAATGGCCAAATAAAATAAAAGAAAGCAGTAAATATAACTACCCTATTTCTACACTTGATTTATTGCCAACTCTATATGTTGCAGGGGGAGGAAAAGTTAGCGATTTAAAAAATATTGATGGAGTAGATTTGTTTCCTTATATTAGTGGTGTTAATAAGAATAGACCTCATGAATCACTATATTGGAAGAAAGATGCACGTGCGGCTTTAAGAAAAGGAGATTGGAAATTAATTCGTTTTCCAGATAGACCTGCAGAACTTTACAACATTGAAGAAGACATTTCTGAACACAATAATTTGGCTAATAAATATCCAGAAAAAGTTAAAGAAATGTATAAGCAGATTTTTGAATGGGAATTAACTTTAGAGCGACCTTTGTGGCAACTTAAAAAGAAGTTTGAGAAGTTTGATATAGATCGTATGGATAAATATAGATAAATATCTTTTTAAAAACTAAACAGGAAAATAATATTTTAAGTATGTTTCTAAGCCTTTCGATTTTATTATTCTTCCTTTTGTTTTTAATTTTTGCAATATCTAAATGGAAAGTACATCCATTTATAGCTTTAATTCTAATAGCTATAGCTTTAGGTTTGTCATTTGGCTTTGGAGGAAAGGAAACTGTAGATGTTGTATTGAAAGGTTTTAGTGGTACCTTGAAAGGTATTGCTATAATTATTATAATAGGAGCCTTTATAGGTGAAGTTTTGCAAGATACAGGAGGAGCCTTTCGTATATCTAATAGCATTGTAAAGGGAGTGGGTAAAAAAAAGCTTCCTTGGGCTATGGGGCTAACAGGCTATATAGTGTCTATTCCTGTTTTTATTGATGTTGCGTATATTTTATTGCAACCTGTTACAGAGTCTTTAGCAGTTAAAAGCAAAAAGCCAGTATTATATATAGGATTGGCTTTAGCTGCAGGTTTAACGGTTTCTCATACTTTAATACCTCCAACTCCAGGACCATTAGCAGTAGCAGAATTATTAAATCTTGATATTGGAAGAATGTTACTTATTAATATAATTGTAGCTGTTTTTGCTATGATGGGAGGTGTTTTTTGGGTGATATTCTTTTTAAAAAACTCATGGCTCAATTATGATGAGAAACTTAAAGATTCATTAAAAGAAACTGATGAACTCTCTTTAGGTAAATCAAATTCAGGGAATGTTTTATTTGACCTTTTGCCAATAATAGTTCCTATAATGTTAATAGCTACTGGGTCATTTATAAAACTAGAATCATCAAACATTTTTACTACTATATTTAATTTCTTAACATTACCATTAATAGCTGTAATGGTAGGAGCTTTTATAGCTATATTCCAATTAAAAAAAACTGACAAATCAACGAAGTTAAATACTTTGGTTGAGCAAGCTATTTTAAAATCGGCATTGGTTATTATGATAACTGGAGCAGGGGGAGCATTAGGTTATGTAATTAAAGAAACAGGTATTCAAAATGAGATAGTAAGTGTGTTTGCTAATTTCCCGTTTCTAGGTATTTTACTCCCTTTTGCAGTAGCTTCAATTCTTACAATTTCCACAGGGTCAATAACAGTTTCATTAGTAGGGAGTGCTTCTATGTTAGCTCCTATGGTTAGTAGTTTACCAGTTTCTCCAGAAATGGTAGCTGCTTTAATTGGCTGTGGTTCATTTTGTGTATTTCATGCTAATTCAAGTTTTTTTTGGCTATTAAATCGATTGCATGAAGTACCTCCTAGAACACTCTATAAAACGTTTACAGTACAATCACTTGTTATGGGGGTTTCTGGTTTATTAGGGGTTTTTCTGTTAAACCTTTTGGGGTTTTAAACCATTCCGTTTTTTTTAAGTCTATATAAAGTGTAGATTCATGTATATTTTTCTTTCATATTTAAGAAATATGTGTTGTCGAGGTAAAATAATGTATAACTTGGGTAATTTCTTTAAGTTAAAAACGGCAATTTTATTCTTATTTTGCTTAATTATATTCTAAAAATTAACATAATTTTATTCGTTTTCTTATAAAAGAGCAGCTTAAAATGAGTTTTTAGTTTTATATGTGGTGGTTGTTTTTAAGCATTTGTAGATGATGAATATTTAAATTTTTAGGTTATAAAAAAGTGAATTTGAAAATGCTTAGAAGTAATTAGCCTTAGAACTGCCTTTTAAAAACAATAATTATTTGATATCAAGAATAATGCTTGTAAAATAAAAAAAGTAATAAGTAGGAGTTTGAAATAAAAACTTAATTATGATTAAAAATTTAAAATAATTATATGATTGAATTAAAGAAAATATTGAAGTGGGTTTTATGTATAGTATTAATGATTACATTTTTTTCTTGTTCTAGTGAGGATTCTGATTCTCCAGCAGAGGAGGAAAAGGAAATAATTAATGAAGATCCAAAACCAGATGATAATACATCAAACCCAGATTATCCATTATCAGATCAAGAAAATTCAGGAAATTGGGTTTTAAATACGGAGGTTAGTGATGAATTTGAGGGTGCCACACTAGATGAAACTAAATGGCTTATACAAGGAAGAAATGGAGAGTTCCAATCTAATTTTGTAGGAAGAGCTCCTTCTCAGTTTTCAACAGATAATGTGCGTTTAGAAGATGGTAAACTAAAGTTAGAAACTAGATGGGAACCAAATTATAATTTTTCTCCAAAGGTAGCTAAAGATGGTACGAAATATGAGAATATTACAACAGCAGCAGTGATTACAAAAAAGGAGTTTACTTATGGTTACATGGAGGTAAAGTCTAAAGCTGCAGACGCAGAGATTACGAGTTCTTTTTGGGCTACAGGAAATAATACAGAGTTCGATTTTTTTGAAATGTTTGGTGATCATAAGCAAACAAATAAATTAGATAAAGATAGAGAACTTTGGTGGTCTATTCATGATTGGTCTAGTTCAGAAAAAAATAATACAACTTATACAGAGCATCATGATTTAGGGTTTAGAGTTGCTGATGACTTTCATGTTTATGGGTATGAGTGGAGTGCAGATGGGGTTATAATATATATAGATGGTAAGTTATTTAAGAATGTGACTAGAGCAGAAATTAATGCTTATGATGATACAAAAGAAGGAGGTAATGGAGCAAAGGAAAATTTTGTAATTACAAAAGCAATAAAAATTTGGTTTGATCAAGAAACATTTCCATGGCATGGTGTACCAGACTCTATGCAAGAAGTAGGCGGAGATGGAAGTGTAGATTTTGAAATTGAATATTTAAGAGTTTGGCAAAAAAAATAGATATAGAAATATTTGTAAAAATAAATAAAAGTGAAATAATTATATAAAATGATTTTAATGAAAAAGATGTCTGCTTTTTTATCTGTATTAACTATACTGGTTACTTTTTTTAACTGTCGAAGTCAAGATATTTCGGAGAAATCTAAAAAGGAAGTATATACTGTAGCAGTGTATCCGTTTTCAGATCCAAACAACACTGGTAATTGGGAGCTTAATACAAATGTAAGTGATGAGTTTGATGATGAGACTATTGATGAGAATAAATGGTATATAGTTGGGAAATTTAAAAGAGGAAAACCTATTTATAAACATCCAGATAAACCAGGTAAAAAGGTTTGGAAAGGTCGTGCTCCATCTCAATTTTCAGGTAGAAACTACAGGTTAGAGAATGGTAAGTTAATACTTGAAACACGTTGGGAGCCAGATTTTCCTTTTGCAGATGATAATAAGCAAACATGGGGACCAGACAAGAAAATTGAAAAATTTGAAAATATTACTACAGCTTGTTTTATAGGTCGAAGGGAGTTTAAATATGGCTATATGGAAATAAAAAGTAAAGCTGCAGATGCAGAGGTTACTAGTGCGTTTTGGGCTACGGGTAGTCAAACAGAATTAGATATTTTTGAACAGTTTGGTGATCATAGGCAACCAGATAAATTAGATAAAGATAATGAGCTTTGGTGGTCCATACATGATTGGAGTAAAGAAGGAAAAGGCAAGACTGTTTATACTGAGCATTTAGATTATGGTTTTAGAGTAGCAGATGACTTTCATGTATATGGTATAGAATGGGATGAAAATGGACTTAAACTTTATGTTGATGGTAAATTAAAAACTCAAGCGACTAAAGAACAGGTTAATGCTTATGCTAAAGGTGAAAATTTACCTAATGGTTGGGTTATGAAAGGTCCTATTCATATTTGGTTAGACCAAGAAACATTTCCCTGGCATGGTGTCCCAGATAGTAAAGAAGATTTAGAGTTAAATAGTCCAGAAGGTAAAAAAGATGATGGAATTGTTGATTTTGAGATAGAATATGTGCGTGTTTGGCAAAAGAAATAATTACATTTAGCAAATAAATTAAACAAGTAAATTAAATATTATTAACATTAAATTTTATACTATGAAGAAAATTCTTGTGTTACTGTTTTTAGTGGTTTCATTTTCAAATATTTATGGTCAAAAACCAAATAATAGTGAGGAGAAAATTTATTATTTTGTAAAAAGTGCGGTCAAAGAATATACATTAAATTTAAATCAATATAAAAAGTTATTGAGGGCTCGTCGTAAATATATAAAAGACTATATGAACACTACCAAGGACTTTAAAAATGGAGGTTTATCTAAAGATCAAAAAAAAGCCAAAATCCAAGCAGTAAATAGAGGGTTTAACGAATCATTTACTAAAATAACAGGTGTGCTTCAAAGAGAGCTTGAACCATTTCTTGTTAGAATGCGTAAAGAGATAAGTAAAATATAATTAATTTTCACAAAAATAACCTTAATAAATACTAGATTGTATTAGTTAAGTTTACTTAAGAGTATTAAACCTTAATAGGTTTTTAAATATAAAACACCAGATATTATATAAAATTATTATCTGGTATTTTTTTTGTTAAATTTTGAGCTATATTTATAGTGTAATATCCAATCGATTGGATACTCTTCTTTTAGATAAGATAAAAAATAGGTGCTTCATTAATCTATTTTTGTAGAAAGGACAAAGTTTAAGAGTGGGACTTGAAAACCTATGTTTAAGTTATCGAAGTGATGAGATTAAATTAAGAACCCTAATTTTCGGATTTGTATTAAGAAAATTTGATATTGTATTTTGAATTTAAAAACATATAAAAGTAGTATAATGAATAAAAAACTTATAGTTTTAGGATTGGTCTTATTGATTATTACACAATTTATTTCGGCCCAAAACGATTGGGAGAATGAATCAGTGTTTGAGAAGAATAAAATGTATGCTAGAGTTGCAAGTTATTCATTCGAAAAAGCAGAAGATGCTTTAATTGGAAATAGAAATAAGGCTAGAATACAATCGCTAAATGGTAATTGGAAATTTAAGTATGTAGCTAAATCTGAAGATAGGCCAGTCGATTTTATATCTAGAGATTTTGAAGGGAAAGGCTGGAGTAATATACCTGTGCCTTCTAATTGGGAATTGGAAGGTTTTGGTCAACCTATTTATTCAAACATTATTTATCCATTTACGCCAAACATATTAAACATACCAAAAAGTCAACAAACTTATATGGGGCCATTACCCCCTAGACCTCCAAAAATTTATAGAGATAATCCTGTGGGAAGTTATTTTAGAGATTTTGAAGTACCTTTAGAATGGAAAGATCAGTCTATTATTATGCATTTTGGAGGGGTTTCATCAGCATTTTATATTTGGGTCAATGGAGAGAAAGTTGGTTATAGTCAAGGAAGTAGGCTCGCAGCAGAATTTGATATAACAAATTATGTGAAACCAGGCAAAAACCGTGTTGCA
Source organism: Flavivirga aquatica (assembly GCF_001747085.1). Lineage (GTDB taxonomy): Bacteria > Bacteroidota > Bacteroidia > Flavobacteriales > Flavobacteriaceae > Algibacter_C > Algibacter_C aquatica. The sequence continues at coordinate 801,518 of NZ_MDJD01000054.1, read as the reverse complement.
ATACAAGTTTTTAGGTGGAGTGATGGTAGTTATCTAGAAGATCAAGACATGTGGCGTTTAAGCGGTATTCATCGTGAAGTTATGTTAATGGCACAACCTAAGATAGCTTTAAATGATTTTTTTATTAGGACAAAGTTTGATTCGCAATTACAAAATGCTAAATTAGAAATACGCCCAGAAATGTGGGTTCAAGATTATTCTCCTCATGATCTTAAAGGATGGAAAATTAAAGCGCAGTTATATGATGCAAATAAAAAAGAAGTTTTAAATCTGCCTTTGTCTGCGTCAATAGATGCTATTTACAATGAGAGATGGGCACAACGAGATATAACTAAGTTTGCTTTTTTAGAAGCAACAATAAAGCAACCTAGAAAATGGTCTGCAGAAGATCCTTATTTATATAAATTGGTTTTTACAGTTGAAAATCCAAAAGGAGAAGTTGTAGAGGCTAGATCACATAGTATAGGGTTTAGACATGTAGAGTTTAGTAATAATAATGAGCTTTTAATTAACGGAGAGGTAGTTAAAATAATTGGGGTTAATCGTCATGATCACCATCCAATAAAAGGTAAAGTTTTATCACGAGAAGACTTACGTAAAGATGTAGAGCTGTTAAAGTTATTTAATTTTAATGCGGTAAGAACCTCGCATTATCCAAATGACCCTTATTTTTATCAATTGTGTAATGAATACGGTATATATGTTATGGATGAGGCTAATATAGAATGTCATCATTTAGGAAGTTATATACCGCAACAACCAAATTGGACGGCGCCAATTTTAAGTAGAGTAATACGTATGGTAGAGCGTGATAAAAATCATCCATCTATTATTTCTTGGTCTATGGGTAATGAAGCAGGTACGGGACCTGCATTTGCAGCAGCAGCTGGTTGGATTAAAGATTTTGACCCATCACGTTTTATTCATTACGAAGGGGCTCAGGGAGATCCAACAGATCCTGCTTATAAAGAGGGAGATGAAGGTCAAAGAGTCTTTAGAGGGGTAGCTCATGCAAATCCTGATGATCCAGATTATGTAGATGTTCTAAGTAGAATGTATCCAGAACTTTATCAATTAAAAAGTATGGTAAATAGTAAACATATAGATCGCCCTATTATAATGTGTGAATATGCGCATGCTATGGGTAATTCTATTGGTAGCTTAGGAGATTACTGGGATTATATTAGAGCTAATCCAAATTTAATTGGAGGTTTTATTTGGGATATGATAGATCAGGGACTTGAAAGAACCAATAAAAATGGAGAGAAGTTTTATGCTTATGGAGGTGATTTTGGAGACGAACCTAATGATGAAAACTTTTGTATTAATGGGGTCTTTTCTCCAGATAGAAAACCAAACCCACATGCTTGGGAGTGTAAATATATTTTTCAGCCTTTTTCTTTTGAAGATAAAGATGTTAAAAATGGAGAGATTAGAGTTGTTAATCGTTTTAGTTTTTCAAATTTATCAAATTATGAAGTAAGATGGAAGCTTTCAGAAAATGGTAAAGATTTACAGTCAGGGATACTTAAATCCCAATTAGTAGAAGCAGGTAAAGTAGGAGTTATTTATGTGCCCTTTAAAAAGATTGCTTTTAAAGAAAATTCAGAATACTGGTTAAGGTTGAGTGTACATGAAAAAGAGGATCGTTTGTGGGCTAAAAAAGGATATGAAATTGCTAAAGATCAAATATTGTTAAAGCCTAGAAAGTTAGATAATATATATGTATCAAAGTCAAAAGAAATTCTAATAGTTGACGATGGGGACAATGACGTAGTAATTAAAGGGAAACATTTTTCAGCTAAAGTTTTAAAAAACAATGGACAGTTAGTTTCTTATATTGTGAATGGAAAAGAGCAATTAATATCACCTTTATGTCCTAATTTTTATCGCCCACCAATAGATAATGATATAAGAGGAGCAAGTCGTAAATTATTTATGGCTTCAAGTAAAGTTTGGAAGAATATGGGTAAAAACTTAGTGAAAAATACAGATGTAAGTGTTTCTAATGTAAATAGTTCTGTTCAGGTTCTTGTAAAGCAAAATTTTGATAATAAAGTTAAACTAGAAATCAAATATTTATTTTTAAATGATGGTAAGATTCAAGTGAAAATGAGTATTGATGTAGATAAATCGTTACCATGCCTTATTCGTTATGGTGTAACTCTGGGTGTGCCTGATTTATATAAAAAAACAACTTTTTATGGGAAAGGGCCATGGGAAAATTATCTCGATAGAAAAAGAGGGGCAGAAGTAGGTGAGTATAGTTTTAAGACGGATAATCTTTTTTACAATTATATTAAGCCGCAAGAAAACTCAAATCGTAGTGATGCTAGATGGTTAAATCTAGCTTCTAATAAAGGTAAATCTGGAATTAAAATATATGGTATCCCTGAATTTGGTTTTTCAATATGGCCATATTCAGCTGCTAACATAGAAAAAGCTAAACATCCTTATGATTTGAGGAAGCAAGGGTATTATACATTAAATTTAGATTTATTACAGATGGGGATTGGAGGGACGTTGTCCGAGACTTTACCACATTATCTTATTAATCCAGGGCAATATAGTTTTGAGTTTATGATAAATGCTTACTAAAAGTAGGTTCTATATACTGGGAGGAGTAGTTGCTGAATTTTAGTAGCTACTCTTTTTTTTTGAAATTTCAATATAAAACTTCAAAGGAATTTAGCAAAGCTAGTAGTTGTTATTTAATTCTATTTCAGAGTAATGTTTCATATTAATAAAAATGTTAATAAAATATTAAAAAAATATACAGATTTATTTATATATTGTGTAAGAAAAAAAATCCAAAAAAATATATTTCTTTATTTTTATGTGAGATTTTTAATGATTTGACTAAAAACGGGGTAAAATTATGAAGATCTAGGGTAATTTTTATTAACTTAGAAGAGTGCTATTCTGTTAATTTCGTGTTAAACTACGGTTATGTTTTTTAACATATCAAATATTTATCAATTAACTAATTCAAACTTAAACTAAATTTTATGAAAGAATTAAAAAAACTTGAAAGGCAAAACGGCAGCTTTAAGCTGGCGGGTTTTGCGTTTAACAAGTTAATTAAGAAAGCGTTATTAGCGGTTTTCTGTTTTTCTGTTAGCTTTACTCAGGTGAATGCAGATTCCAGCAAAAAATCTGACGATAAGCTTAAAACGAGTACGGAGATTTTGACAAATGATGAAATTACATTAGCAAATCAGCAAACTGTAGTTTCAGGAACAGTTTCAGATGTAGATGGTCCATTACCAGGAGTTAATATATCTGTGAAAGGAACAGCTTCTGGAGCCCAGACAGATTTTGATGGTAAGTATTCAATTTCTTTAAGTAATAGTAGTGCAACACTTGTGTTTTCTTATGTGGGCTATAAAACAAAAGAAGTTGCTGTGTCAAGTGCAGGAATTGTAGATGTTGTTTTAGAGCAAGATATAGCAGGTCTTGATGAGGTTGTTGTAGTTGGTTATACCACAAAAACAAGAGGAGAACTAACAGGAGCGGTTGCCACAATAGGAGGTAAGGATATTCAGCAAGGTTCAAGTAAAGATATTACCAAATCTTTAGCAGGTAGAGCGCCTGGTTTGGTAGTTGTAGATAGAGGTGGTTTCCCAGGAGGAAATGGAAATGATGCAAGACAGATTTTTGTTAGAGGTAGATCTACTACTGGTAACAATTCAGCACTAATACTTATAGATGGTATTGTGTCTGGAGAAGCTGAGTTAAGTAGATTGTCGCCAGATGATATCGCTTCTTTATCAGTATTAAAGGATGGTACAGCTGCTATATATGGAGCTAGAGCAGCAAATGGAGTAATATTAGTTACCACTAAAAGAGGTAGAACAGGTAAACCTAAAGTTAGTATAACTACTGAGTATAATACATCTTCTTTAGCAGCTCCAGTTCGTCTTATTAATGGAAGAGAGTATGCTACTTATCAAAACGAAATCATTGCTAGAACTGGAGGAACTCCAGAGTTTACTCAAGCGCAAATAGATGCCATAGGAACAAATCCTTTTACATCTCCTGACACAGATTGGTTTGATGAAACTATAGCAAATAGTTCTCCTGAAACAAGACATAGAATTAGTGTTTCTGGTGGTAGTGAATATATAAAGTACCATGTAAGTGTAGATAGCTATAATCAAGAAAGTTTATTTAAATCTGGGGATGTGAATTTTAAACAAGACCAGTTCAGAACCAATTTTGATATTAAAATAACGGATGATATTAAAGTAGGTGTAGATGTTTCAGGTCAATTTTCAGATAGAAATACCCCTGGTATTCCAACAAACCTTATTTTTCAAAGTATTTATCAGAGTCTCCCAACAGATGTAGCTGTTTTTCCAAATGGTTTACCAGGACCTGGTACTTTAGAATTCGGACAAAACCCTGTACTTTTATCTAGTAACAAAACTGGCTTTATTAACCAAGATGGATCAAACTTAAGAGGGAGATTCTCTTTTGATTGGAAATTAGATAGGTTAGTTAAAGGATTAAGTATTAACGCTTATGCAGGTTTGCGTAAGATAAATACGCATACTAAAGACTGGTATACTCCTTGGACATATTATCTTTATGATGAAGTTAATAACGATTTTATACCTCAAACAGGTAGAGGTAGAGAAGGTCCAGAAAGAACTTTAACAGAGAGACTTCAGCAAAATGATAACTTGCTACTAAACGCAACATTACGTTATAATACAAAATTTAAAGATAATCATTCTATTAATGCTTTTATTGGAGTTGAACGTCAAAAAGACGAAAATAATAATTTCGAAGCTAGAAAAGTTGGTGGATTTCCATCAGCTAGCTTACCAGAATTGTTTTCAGGTAGTAACGATGGAGTAAGTGCAACTGGTGCATCTGGTGTGGCTAATAGAATTAGTGCTTTTGGGTCTTTATCATACGATTATAAGAAGAAGTATTTCTTAGATCTTACATTACGAAGTGATGGTTCAGATATTTTTGGATCTGGAAATCAGTTTGGTACGTTTCCTAGTATTTCTGGATCATGGGTTTTAAGTAAGGAAAAGTTTTTAGAAAATGTTAATTGGTTAGATGAGTTAAAATTAAGTGGATCTTGGGCTAGGTTAGGTAATGATAGAATACCTAGATTCCAGTTTACAGAACGTTATAGGTTAGGACCATCTCTTAATAATGGTACGCTTAATTTTAATGAACCTATTCCTAATACTTTTATTCAAGGAACTGATGGTAATTTGATTTTTGGTCTAACACAAGGTACAGAGCCAAATCCTGCTGTTACCTGGGAAAATTCAGAAATGCTAAATATAGGCTTAAATTTTACTTTATTTGATAGAAGATTATCTGCTGAAGTAAATTACTTTACTGAAACTAGAGATGATATTTTAGTTCCAGCTACTGGGGATACTCCGCTTTACTTAGGGTTATCTGCTGGAGGTAATGATCTTCCAAATCAAAATATTGGTGTCGTTGAAAACAAAGGATTTGATTTTCAATTATCATGGAATGATCAAATAGGTAGTGTAAACTATAATATAGGAGGTAATTTGACGTTCGCAAGAAGTAAAGTTATTGAGGGTATCGATCCACCTGGATTACTCGAGTCGCTTAAGCAAGAAGGCAACCCTTTGTTTGCACCATTGTTTTTCCCTACAAATGGTTTATTGATATCTCAAGGACAAGTAGATGCTCAAAATCAGTTGATTGCAGATAATACTCCTACTGGTCCTCCAGCATTTGTTTCTCGAGAGGGTGATATTCGTTATGTTGACACTAATGACGATGGAGTACTTAATAATGATGATAGAGTAAGAGCTAATTTTTCAAATGTACCTGAAATACAGTTTGGTATAGCAGGAGGCGTGCAATGGAATAACTTTGGTTTAAATTTCTTATTCCAAGGACAAGCTAGAGCTAAAACCCTAGTGTACTTTAATAGTGTTGTTAAACCTAAACACCTTTTTGATGGAAGGTGGACACCAAATAACAGAGGTGCACAGTTTCCTAGAGCATTTGGAGATATCGACCAACAAAGTAGTGATATTAATACAAGTTTAGGTGATACTACTGGAGGTCAAAATTTTGCTGAGACTTGGCTTATGGATTCTTCTTTTGTAAGGTTAAAAGAATTAGAGCTGTCTTATACACTTAAAAATGAAAATACTAAATTAGGAGCAGATATCAGGATTTTTGCAAGAGGGTTTAATCTATTTACCTTTTTCTCTGATATAGCTGATTTAGGTTTAGATCCTGAGGTTACGAGTTATAATGGTTTTGCAGGTACTAATTACGGAACATTAAAGACCTACACTATAGGTGCTAACATTAGTTTTTAACAAAATAATTAATTACAATGAAAAGAATAAAAAATATTAGTATACTTTTTACAACACTACTATTTGTGTCTGTGGCATTTTTAAATTGTGAAGAAGTATTGGAGCCTGATGACAGATCTGGTTTTACTGGCGTTGCTGTCTTCAATAATATAGAACTAGCTGATCTTGTAGTAGCATCAGCATATAACAGTACAGGATCTTGGGGGTTAACTAGAAGAAGATTCTGGCCTAGATATGTAAATCTTGAACAGATTTCTTTTGAAGCGAGGTTTAATTTTAGAAATTTGGATAGATTTAGAATAAAAGCAGGTTGGAATTCTAATAATGTTGGAGACTTTTTTGGAACTTGGAGAGATTATTTTGCTTATGTACGAGATATTGGTGGTTTTTTGTCACAAATAGATGATAGTTCGGTTATGCAATCTAATCCTGAAGAGGCTGCAATTTTGAAAGGGGAAATGCAATTTCTAATGGGGAATACTTACTTTCAATTAATTAATTATTTTGGAGGAGTTCCGATTTTAGATGAGCCTATAGCGTTTTTAGAAGGCGATTTTGTACGCAGTAGAGATTCTTATGAGGATTGTGTTGATTTCATCGTAGCTAATTTAGATGCAGCTATAGCTGCACTACCAGAAGCAAGACCAAATGAAGAATTTGGTAGAGCTACCAAGCTTTCTGCAATGGCTGCTAAATCACGTGTACTATTATATGCTGCAAGTAGATTACATGATCCAAGCACAACGCCAAGTGGTCCGCTTTACGATTATACAAAGGGAACAAAGTGGCAAGATGCAGCTGATGCAGCAAAGGATTTAATTGATGCTGTTAACGCCAGAGATTTAACACCTGTAAGCACTGCAAAAGATTATCAAGATTTATTTTTAACAGAAAGTAATCCTGATATATTATTTGCTAGAGCTTTTGGTAATGTACTTTATGATAATAGTGCACTTGCTGCTACTTTACCCAATCAAGCTTTAGGTCCTAAGGGAGACGAAGGATGGGGTTTATCTACACCTACTCATAATTTTGTGCAATTGTTCAATATGGCTGATGGTACTACTACTAGTGAAGCGGGAACTAGTTATGATCCTTCTGTGCCTAATGATAACAGAGAATTGAGATATTACGCAGATATTCTTTACAATGGAGCACCATTTAGAGGTAGAAATATTGAATATTTTAAATCTACAATTGATGGAGATTCAGGAAATAATGGTTTAGATACTGATGATACAAGTAAGCCAGGTAATTTTAGACATTTTTCTAAAACAGCATATAATATTAGAAAGTTTCAAGATGAAAGTGTAGGTGTTGCCGACATATCTCCAGATAGACCTTTTATTATTTACCGATTAGCTGAAATTTATTTGAATTATGCTGAAGCTATGTATCATGTAGGAGATGAAGTTGAAGCAAGAACATTCCTAAATAAAGTGTCTACTAGAGCAATGCAACCAGAAATTACAAAATCAGGTGCTGAGCTTTTGGAAGCCATTAAAAGAGAAAGAAGAATCGAATTGTGTTTTGAAAGACATAATTTCTTTGATGAAAGACGATGGATGAATGAGGCGCACTTAGGTGGTTATGATGAAAAAGGTTTACAATGGACTAAACAAGTTGATGGATCTTTAACGTTTGAAATAGTTGATGCAGATCCTAATAACCCAACCCGTCCATTTTTTGAGAGACATTACTATTTACCTATCCCTCAAGCTGAAATAGATAGAGTAGGAGTTGATGTTTTTGATCAGAATTTTGGTTATTAATTACTAAAGAGTTATTTAATTAAGGAAAAGGGGGTTGTCTTAAATGATAGCCTCCTTTTTTTATTTAAAGTTGAGCCAAAAAGTTAGATTTTATATAAACTCATATAGTATTGTTGAAATGATTTAGGGTGTTGGATATTGGTGATTTATGTTGGTGGAGTGTAATAAATATAGAAATTAGATTTATTGCACTGATGTATAATTATAAAAGATGTTTATGACTTTATTTAATAATTTCATTAAGTAATGTGAAATTTAAGCAAAAATAAAATTACTTCTTCGAAGGATTTCTCACCTTACAAAAAAGATATTTGAATTGAGTTTATTAATAATGGTATTTCAAGTTTGTTATTTTTAATGAGTTTAATACTCATGAATGCTAGGATTGTCTTCCTTGTAATTAGGTAAAATAGATTATCTCTAGGGTAATTTATATATGTAAAAAAAATAGGATATCACTTAATTTAGTAGGCGATTAAGATTGATGTGTTTTTTAAATATAAACACTTGGTTTTTATATGATTAACTAGGAGATTTTTATAAACAAAATATGAAATATGATAATTGAAAAAATAGAAACATTTATACTTAAGGATAAGCTGTCTAATAGCTTTTTCTTTTCTCAATGGGAGTATTCTGAGAGATGTATATGTGTTGTGAAGGTAACTGCAACGAATGGACAATATGGATGGGGAGAAGGTTATGGGCCAGCAACTGTTTTGGAAGCAGGAATTAAATTGTTAGAACCTTTTGTAATTGGACAAAACGCATTAGAAAATGAGGTTGTTTGGAATACTATGTATAGAAAGACGTTGGATTTTGCTAGAAGAGGTGTTTTAGCAGCGTCTATGAGTGCTATTGATATTGCTATATGGGATTTAAAAGGTAAAATCCTTAATCAACCAGTATCAACATTATTGGGAGGAGCTCATCGAACTAAAATAAAACCATATGCAACTGGTTTGTACTTTACAGATCATGACAACCCTTCTAAAAATTTTGAAGAAGAAGCTAAGCTATATGTTTCTCAAGGTTTCAAAGCAATTAAGATGAAAGTTGGATTAGGGATTAAAAAGGATGTAGAGCATGTGAAAATGATACGTGAAATCATTGGAGATGATATAGAATTAATGGTAGATTCTAACCATGCCTATACGCTGAGAGAAGCAACTCAACTTGCAAGAGAAATAGAAAAGTACAATATAGGTTGGTTTGAAGAGCCGTTATCTCCTGAGTTTTATGATCAATACAATGAGCTGAGGCAAAAAACAACCATTCCTATTGCTGGAGGTGAATGTGAATATTTAAGATTTGGATTCCAACAGTTAATAAAAAATAAATCTGTAGATATAATCCAACCAGATATTTGTGCAAGTGGAGGTTTAACGGAAGCAAAACGAATTGGAGCTCTAGCGAGTGCGAATGGAGTAGACTTAATACCTCATACTTGGGGAACCTCTATAGGTATTCATGTTGCATTACACTTTATTGCAAACATAGAGTCTGTTCCAGGAAGAATGTATCAGCCAGATTTCTTAATAGAGTATGATCAAACAGAAAATGGACTTCGTGAGAAGCTAACATTCCCTTCAATTGAAATGAAAGATGGATATATAGAAGTACCAAACAGGCCAGGTTTAGGTATAGATGTAGACGAAGATGTCTTAAGAGAGTATACAATTAGTAATGCTGTTGATAATGATAGTGTCATGCAGAAAATTTTAAAGTAGAATGAAACTAAATAAGTCTAAAATAATCTTTAAAATTCTATAAGGAATCATTAATTTAGACGTCAAAAGTTACATGTAATTGTAAAAAGAAAAAACACAAATGAAAACAGAGAATTTCGGATATAAAAAATTATACATTGACGGTCAATTAGTCGATGCAGTAAGTGGTAAAAGAGAAGATGTGATTTGTCCAGCAACAGGAGAAGTTATTGCGCAAGTAGCAAAGGCAGGAAAGGAAGATGCAGAAAAAGCATTACAATCGGCTCAAAAAGGATTTAAATATTGGTCAAAATTATCTTTAGCAGATAGAACGACGTGGATGCTTAAACTTAAAGATGCTATATTGGAAAAAGAGCATGAATTAAGAACAGCAATGGTACACGAAATGGGTAAAACTTATGCGGGATCTCAAGAGGATATTGATAGGCTAACAGAGGCTTTAGAGTGGTATCCTAATGCAATGCAGAATTTAAGAGAAGAACAAATTCCAGATCACGACAACACGCATACCCACAAAATGATTTCTAAACCAGCAGGTGTTGCAGTAGCTTATTTGGCTTGGAATTTTCCTTTATTAAATGTAGGCTATAAAATTGGTCCAGCACTAGCTTCAGGTTGTTCATTAATTATTAAGCCATCAACACTATCACCATTATCAACCTATATGGTGGGCGAAATTTTGCACAGTATAAACTTTCCTGCTGGCGTAGTTAATATTTTAGCCGGATCAAGTAGAGAAGTGGCAACACCTATGACTACTAGTAAAATTCCAGCAGTTTTAACAATGATAGGCTCTACACAAACAGGACAACGAGTAATAGCAGATAGTACAACATCTATTAAAAAGTTAGGAATGGAATTAGGAGGTAATGCACCTTTTATTGTATTTGATGATGCAGATTTGGACAAAGCGTTAGATTTAGCAATTGGATTAAAGTTTGGTAATACAGGTCAAATTTGCGTAGCAGCTAATAGAATTTTTGTACATAAGAGTATATACGATAAGTTCTTAAAAGAATACGTAAAAAGAGCCTCAGAAATTAAAGTTGGTTTTGGAATCAAAGAGAATGAAGATGTCTTTATGGGACCTTTAGCTTCCAGAGAAGCTAGAGATAGAATGTTCGAAATTGTTGAAGATGCCGTTAGTAAAGGAGCTAAATTAGAATTTGGAGGAAAAATACCAGAAGGCTTACCAGAAGGAGGAAACTGGATAGAACCAACAATTGTGTCTGGAGCAACTGCAGATATGAAGGTTTTTAAAGAAGAAACATTTGGTCCAGTAGCTGGTGTAATGTCTTTTGAAACAGATGATGAAGTTTTAGAACTAGCTAATGATACAGAATTTGGATTAGCATCATATATTTTTACAAACGATCACAAAAGAATTGAAAGATTTACTGAAGAATTAGAATTTGGAGAAATTCAAATTAATGGTGTTAAATACGCAATCTACTTACCTCATGGAGGATTCAAAAATAGTGGAATAGGACATGATTGTTCTCATTTAGCATTAGACGATTACTTAGTTAAAAAACGTGTATCTACAGCAATATAATTATGAGTAAAAACATATTAAAAGATAGCCTTAATGAAGGCAAAACAGTATTTGGTCCTTTTTGTAAAATGCAAGACCCTGCTATTGTTGAAATAGCAGCCTTAAGTGGTTTCGATTTTGTAATTATAGATATGGAGCACGGACCTTATAGCATTGAGTCTGCCCAAAATATGATTAGAGCAGCTGAAGCTAGAGGTATTACACCAGTAGTTAGAGTTACAGAGAATTCAGAAACTTTAATTTTAAGAACTTTAGATATAGGAGCAAAATGCATTCAAGTTCCGCAAATATGTACTAAAGCAGATGCAGATAAATTAGTTAAAGCAACTAAGTTCTATCCTAAAGGAGAACGAGGTATGTGTCGCTATGTTAGAGCCGCTGAATACACAAATATTACTTCTGCAGATCATTTTGGAAAAGCAAATGATAGTGTAACCACTATTATTCATATTGAAGGAATGGAGGGGATAAATAATTTAGAAGAAATTGTAAAAGTAGATGGTATTGATGTAATCTTTTTGGGTCCTTATGATTTATCGCAATCTTGTGGTGTTCCTGGTCAAGTAAACGATCCAAAAGTAGTAGATGCTATGAAAGGTGCTGTTGAAACAGCTAAAAAATATGGGAAAGCAGTTGGTACGTTTACAGAATCTCCAGAAAAAGCTAAAATGTGGAAAGATATTGGAGTACAATATATTTCTTATGCAGTAGATGTAGGTTTAATAATGAATACATTTAAGGATATAACTAGCGAATTAAAAAAGTAACTAGTCTATCAAATAAAAATCAATAATAAATAAATAGCAGTGTTAATTCTTTTAATACTGCTATTTAACTAATTAAATAACATGGGATCATATAAAAAAAATGCATTTATTTATGCCGTCATTGTAGCCTTAGGATCGTTTGTCTTTGGTTTGGATGCGGTATTAATTTCAGGAGGATTTAAATTTATCACTCAAGAGTTTAATTTAACACCTTCGCAAGTAGGTCTCATCGGTTCTGCTCCAGGTATAGGAGTGTTAATAGCATTACCTTTAACAGCATTTTCAAGTGATAAATTAGGAAGAAAGTTAACGCTTCAAATTATAGCTGTTTTTTATATAGTTTCAGCCGTTGGTTCCGCTTTTGCAGCTTCGTTTCTTTCCTTGTTTTGGTTTAGATTTTTAGGAGGACTAGCGTTTAGTTCTGTAACTATAGCCTCTATGTATATTGGAGAAATAGCTCCGGTAAAACAAAGAGGTAAACTGGTATCTACATTACAAATAAATATGGGAATTGGTTTTACTGCTGCCTATTTAATTAATTATTGGATTTTACAAAAAATGGGATCCGATGCGCAGTGGGTGCAAGACTATAATCTAGCAAATACAGGTTGGCGTTGGATGCTGGGTATTGAAATTATTCCTGCAATGTTATGGTTTTTACTATTAATGATTATTCCTAAAAGTCCAGCTTGGTTAATTTATAAAGGTAGAACTGATGAGGCGAAAAAATCGTTATCTAAAGTATATCCAGAAAATGAAGTTGACACACAGATTCAACGAATGGTAAAGAGTGTTGAAGAGTCGGAGAGTAGTGGTTCTACAGCGGGGCAATTAAAAGAGATTTTTAGTAAGAAGATGAGAGTCGTTTTAATATTGGCTTTTACTCTAGCAGTTGTTCAACAATTTACAGGTATGAATGCAGTAATGATTTATGCTCCAACTATGTTTGAGCAATTAGGATTAGGAACAGATGCAGCATTTTCTAGTACTATTTGGATTGGTGTAATTGGTTTAGTATCAACGTTACTTTCATTATCATTAATTGATAAATTTGGTCGTAGACCTTTAGTTATTGGTGGTTTGGCTTTAATAGTTTTAAGTATTTCAATGGTGTCGTTTGGATTTAAGCAAGCTACATATACGGTTACTGAAAATGCTATTGTTAAAATGAAAGATATTCCTGAAATAGAAAAATTAAATACCATCGTTGGAAAAGAGTTTGATAGTGACATTAAATTCAAAAAATCGTTAACTGAAATTTTAGGAGTAGAATCAGTTCGTGATAATTCAGGTGTTATTTTTAAAGAAACAGCACATATGAATTCATTATTAATACTATTAAGTATTTTAACTTTTATTGCTGCATTCAATTTTTCTATAGGACCAATTATGTGGGTATTACTCTCAGAAATTTTTCCTATCTCAAACAGAGGAGTTGCTATCCCTTTATTTGCGTTAATTTCTAGTACTGTTAGTGCTTTGGTTCAATACTTATTCCCATTAGAAATGGAAAACTTTGGAGCAGCTACAACTTTTATAATATACGCAGGTATTGTAGTTGTTGGTTTAGCTATACTGTACAAATATCTTGTAGAAACTAAAGGCCTTTCTTTAGAAGAAATTCAGGCTAAGCTTACAAGATAAAAATAATTAACAATGAATTCTTGCAAGAAGAATGCTTTTATTTATATTACCATCGTTGTTATGGGAGTATTCTTCTTTAGTTTAGATATAGCTTTAATTTCTGGCACAGTAAATTAAATTTTATAATGGTAGAATTTGGGTTATCAGATTTTGAAGTAAGAACAGTTGGATCAGCTCCAATGATTGGAGTTTTTATAGCTTTAACTTTGTTAACATTTGAAAGCAATAAATATGGAAAGAAAAACAACCACCTTAAAGAGTAAGTTGTTTGGTATATAAATTTTTTCTTTGGAAAGTTAGAAACAATGGGAGCTGTTACCATCTTTTTATTCTATGCTAGCACCTTGTTTATATGAGTATTAATACTCTATAAATTTTTACCAGAAACAAAAAATATGTCTATTGAAGAGATTCAAGCAAAACTTCAAAAAAGTAAATAAAACTAAATAAATAGATAATGATGAAGCATATTAGAAATTACATGTTTGCCTTATTAGCTTTATTCGCACTTATAAATATAAGTTGTGATCAAAAAAAGGAAGGTGAATCAATTCAAAAAGAAGAGATAGCTGAAAAACCATCAGTTAAGGAATCTAAATTTTATCCATATTCCGATCTTGAAAACACAGGAGGTTGGGTACTTAATGAAGAGATTAGTGATGAATTTGAAGGAACAACTATTGATACTACTAAGTGGTTTGTTGAAGGACAAAATGGTGACTACTATATTTGGAAAGGTAGAGCTCCTTCTCAATATGCACCTCACAATGTTATAGTTGAAAATGGGAATTTAATTTTAAAAACACAATGGGAACCAGATTATAATTTTGCAAAAGAAAGTTATGCAGATGGTGCTCATAAAGATACCTATGGTATTCATGAAGGTAAGCCACTGCCAGTAACAACAGCGGCTATAGTAAGCAAAAAAAGGTTTTTAAATGGTTACATGGAGATAAAATCGAAAGCACCACATGCAGCAATGACTGCGGCATTTTGGGCTATTGGTTATGAGCAAGAATTAGATATGTACGAGCAATTAGCAGTTCCAAAAATTGCTAAAGAAGGCTCAATAAGTAGCAATACTAATAGAACTGCTATTCACGATTGGAGTCCACCAGCTGTTAGACCAACAAAAGCATTTGGCTATGATGAAGATTTACCTTATGTCACTTCTGATGATTTTCACGTTTATGGAGTTGAATGGGGAGAAGATTATCTTAAAATTTATAGAGATGGTAAGTTTATTCACGGATTTACACAAGATGAATTAGGTACAGATTGGGTACTAAACAACCCTATGGAAATTTGGGTAGATTCAGAAATTTTTAAATGGTTAGGTGTACCACATAAGGAAGAGTTGCCAGCAACTTTTGAAGTAGAATATGTGAGAGTTTGGCAAAAACCATCAGATAATTTATTAGCAAAAGATAGAGCTTTTTACAGTTTTGAAGGTCCAATTTTATTCGAAGAAAATCCAAGACCATTAGATATGGTTCCAGAAGATTCTAATGCAAACGATTATCAAAAATTTTGGTTGTTTAGCGAAGGTTCAGAAAAATATTTAAAAATTACAGAAGGTCACTATGCAAGTGGTGTTGAAGCACTTCAGTTTTTTGGATATGGAAAAAATGATTCTCTTAATGTACCTAAGGTTGTTGCTAAAACACCAGAAGGATCTCTAAACATTCCAGTAGGAAATTATAAACTTTCAGCTAAAATTTGGTTAGATCAAGGTCGAATTACAGATACTATTCACGTTACATTAATGAATCCTAAATCAGAATTATTATTTACAGGATTAAAAGAACTGCCTAGGCTAGAATGGGTAACAGTAGAGACAGAGTTTTCAAGAACTGAAGCATCTAGTAAAAATGATGGCATAGAAATAGGAATTCATAAAGAAGATTTACCTGAAACAAAAGCGGCCAAATTCTATATAGATGATATAGCCATAATTAAAACAAAATAAAAAATTAAAAGAATGAAAATAAAAACATTCAAAAATTACATATTAATCACTTTATTTGGATTATTTGTATTTGTAAATATAAGTTGTCAAGAGAAAAAGAGTGAAAATAAGGTTGTTACTAGCACTATTACAAAGGTAACAGGGCCAATGCCTTTTAGTGATTTGCAAAATGAAGGGGGTTGGGTGCTGAATGAAGAATTGAGTGATGAATTTGAAGGAACTGAGATAGACACAACAAGATGGTTTGTAGAAGGTTTAAATGATAAATATTATATCTGGAAAGGGCGCGCGCCTTCTCAATTTGTTCCTCACA
Source organism: Flavivirga aquatica (assembly GCF_001747085.1). GTDB lineage: Bacteria > Bacteroidota > Bacteroidia > Flavobacteriales > Flavobacteriaceae > Algibacter_C > Algibacter_C aquatica. The sequence continues at coordinate 785,433 of NZ_MDJD01000054.1, read as the reverse complement.
ATGTTATTGTAGAAGATGGTAATTTAAAATTAAGAACAGCTTGGGAGCCAGACTATAAATTTGTAAATGAATCTTACGGAGATGGTAATATGGGGTCTTCAAGATATGGTGTTTATAAAGATGGGAGCGCAATGCCTGTTACAACAGCAGGAGTGTTAACTCACAAACGCTTTTTATATGGATATATGGAAGTGAAATCTAAAGTTGGAAATGCTGCAATTACAGGGGCATTTTGGGCAATTGGTCATGAACAAGAATTAGATGTTTATGAGTTAATGGGGAACCCTAAAAACAAAAAAGGAAACATTAGAGAAGATTCTTATTTAGCAACAGCTCACGATTGGAGTCCACCAGCTCAAAGACCTACAAAAATATTCAATCACGTAGAAAATTTAGATTTTAGAACTGCTGATGATTTTCATGTATACGGAGCAGAGTGGGGTGTAGATTATTTAAAATTATTTATTGATGGTAAAATGATTCGTCATTTTACACAAGACCAATTGGGTACTTCGTTTGTATTAAATAACCCTATGGAAATTTGGTTAGATTCAGAAATATTTTTCTGGTTAGGCTTACCTCATAAAGAAGAATTACCAGTAGATTTCGAAATAGAATACATGAGAGTTTGGCAAAAGCCAACAGATAATTTGTTAGCAGAAGATGCTGCTTTTTATGGTTTTGAAGGGCCAATTTTATTTGAAGAAAACGGAAGACCATTAACCTTATTACCAGAGAGCTCTGTGCCAGATGATTATCAGAAATTTTGGAATATAGATGAAGGTTCAGCAAAATATTTATCAATAGCATATGGAGATTATCACAAAGGTGTAAATAGTTTAAAATTTGCTGGTTTTAGTAAAACAGAAAGTTTAGAAGTACCAAAAGCAGTGGCAATGGCTCCAGAAGGTTCTTTAAAACTTGAAGCAGGAGAATATACAATATCTGCTAAAGTTTGGTTAGACCAAGGTGTTATAGCAGATAAAATTAGTATTGTTTTACAAGACCCAGAATTAGAAGTGTCTTTTACAGATCTTAGAAAGCTTCCAAGAAGAGAATGGATAACTGTAGAAACTAAAATTTCAAGAAAGGTTGCGTCAGGTAAAAAAGATGCGATTGCTATTGAAATTAATAAAGCTGATTTACCAAAAACAAGAGCAGCGAAATTATTTATAGATGATATTGTAATTAAAGCGGTAAAATAATTTCTTTGTAAAAAATAGAAAAGTATCTAAAAAATAGAATAAATAAAAATGAGCACAGTTAAAAAACATACTGAAGCAATTACTAATACTTCAGATAGTCCTTTTGTAAAATTAAAGAGTATTAATTTCGGAGACTGTAAGTGGAATTCGGGATTTTGGGCAGAAAAAGAAAAGGCAGCAGCAGAGAGAATGTTACCTTATATGGGAGACGTTTTATGTGGAGATGTAGGTCATGGGTTAAATAACTTTAAGATTGCCGCAGGAGAAAAAGAAGGTGAACATAAAGGTTTTTATTGGCACGATGGTGATTTTTATAAATTTATGGAAGCCAAAATGTACATCTATGCTTTAACTAAAGATGAAAATCTATTAAAGGAATTAGACGAATATATTGAGTGGATTGGTAAAGCTCAAGAAGAAGACGGTTACATTCATACACACATCCAAATTACTGAAGGAGCAGAAAGATTTTCGAATAGAAAATATCATGAGATGTATAACTACGGGCATTTATTTATAGCAGCTAGTGTACATTTCCGTTTAACAGGAAAACGTAATTTTTTAGATATTGCTATTAAGCAAGCAGATTTATTACATGTTTACTTTATGCCAGATACAACGCATTATCAGCGTTTTGGTTTCAATCAAACTCAAATCATGGGATTGGTAGAATTGTATAGAACGGTAAAAGATAAAAAATACTTAGAACTTGCAGAAAAATTTATTAACCGTAGAGGTACTTTTAAAATTGAGCATCATTCAACTACAGAAGGATATCCTATTGGAGATATGGTACAAGAGCGTACACCTTTTCGCGAGTCTGAAGAAGCTGTAGGACATGCAGTATTAGCATTATATTACTATGCAGGAGCTGCTGATGTTTACGCAGAAACAGGAGAAAAAGCATTAATAGATACCTTAGATAAATTATGGGGAAATGTAACGGATAAAAAAATGTACGTTACAGGAGCTGTAGGACAAGCGCATTACGGAGCTTCTACAAGCTTAGATATGATCGAAGAAGGTTTTATAGATGCTTATATGATGCCTAATATGACTGCCTATAACGAAACATGTGCAAATCTTTGTAATGCCATGTTTAGTAGTAGAATGATGGGTATTAAAGAAGAGTCTAGATATGCAGATATTATAGAATTAGTATTATATAATAGTGGATTATCAGGAATTAGTATAGAAGGTAAAGATTACTTTTATTCTAACCCATTAAGAATGGTAAATAACTCTAGAAATTACGATTCTCATGCCGATGTAACAGAAAGTCCTGTAAGACAACCTTATTTAGAGTGTTTCTGTTGTCCTCCTAACTTGGTAAGAACGATTTGTAAGAGTTCTGGTTGGGCTTATAACCTATCGGAAAATGGAGTAGCGGTAGTATTATTTGGAGGAAATAATTTAGATACTACAATGTTAGATGGTTCTGAATTGAAATTATCTCAAGATACAGAATATCCTTGGAAAGGATTAGTAAAAATAACTGTAGATGCATGTAAGAGTACAGCTTTTGATATTAAGGTAAGAATTCCAAAATGGGCAGTAGGTAGTACTTTGAAAGTAAACGGAGAAGATGCAGGTGTAGCTGTAACTCCAGGAGAGTTTGCAGTTATTGATCGTACTTGGAAAGTTGGAGATACTATCGTATTGGATATGCCAATGGAGTCTGTACGTATGGAAGGACATAACAGAATAGAAGAGGTAAGAAACCAAATTGCTATTAAAAGAGGTCCAATTGTATATTGTATTGAAACTCCAGATTTACCAAAAGACATTTCTATTCTGGATGTATATATTAATGCAGATGCAAAACTAGAAGCAGAGCATAAAGCAGATTTCTTAGGCGGAGTTACTGTAATTAATACAGAGTTGCAATTACGAGAAGGTAAAGGAGATGAAATGTATTCGGTAGTTACAAAACCAGTTTTAAAGCCATACAAAACACAATTAGTACCTTATTTTGCTTGGAGTAATAGAGGACAAGCAGAAATGACCGTATTTATGCCAGTAGTTTGGTAAAATAAGTTATTTAGTATATATTTTTACAATAGCTTAATATTACATGTAAATTGTTCATGTAGTATTAAGCTATTTTTTATTTATTATTTTATTTTTAGAATTGTTCAAAAAATAAGTAGAATTTTTGTGTAAATTAAAGAAAACAACTGCTATAAGAAATTTCAAAAATAAAATAGTATAAAACTTTCTTTCTCAAATATTTGTATTCTAAAAAGATAAAATACGTTATCTACAGGGTAATTATAACAAGTGTTTAGTTATAATATGATATTAAATTTGTAAGTATATGTTTTATGCTTTCCTTGTTTATTGTGTTAAAAAAATAAGAAATGTTTAGTTTAAGTGGGTGTGTTGATTAAAATTTATAGCTGAGTTTTATAATTATGATAAAATTAAGAATTATTACTTTTAGTGCATTGGTGTTAATTTTTTCATGTACAGACCAAAAAAAAGAGGATACTACGACTAAAAAATTAGCTGTAAATTACGATAGAAGTGGTGGAATAGTAAACCATAATAGTAGCCCTCATATAAAATTAAAGAGTATTGAAATAGGAGATTGTAAATGGACAGAAGGATTTTGGGCCGATAAGTTTAAAATGGCCGAAGAGATAATGATTCCTCACATGGGAACTCTTTTTAAAGGAGATATAGGCTTTGCTTATGATAATTTTAAAAAGGCAGCAGGACTAAAAGAAGGTGAAGCTGGAGGGAAATGGTGGCATGATGGAGATTTTTATAAATGGATGGAGGCAAATATGTATTTATATGCCCAGAATGGAGATGAAAAGCTAATGGATGATTTAGATGAAATCATTGAAATCATTGGAAAAGCACAAGAAGAAGATGGATATCTATCTACTCATGTTCAAATAAAAAAAGCTAAAAGGTGGGATAATATACTTCAGCATGAACTATATAATTGCGGACATTTATATACTAGTGCATCAATTCATTATAGAGTAACCGGGAAAACTAATTTTTTAGATATTGCTATTAAAAATGCAAATTATATCTATTCTGTTTTTCAACCTCAAAAACCCGAAATGGCACGTTTCGGGTTTAACCCTTCACAAATAATGGGATTAGTTGAATTGTATCGTACAACAAAAGATAAAAAATATCTTGAGTTAGCTGAAATTTTTGTTAATATGAGAGGATCTGTAGAAGCTACAGAACATAGTACAGTTCCATATATGTTTATTGGAGACCATAATCAAATGCGTACACCGCTTAGAGAAGCAAAAGAAGCAGTAGGTCATGCTGTTTTAGCGAATTACTTATGGGCAGGAGCAGCAGATGTTTATGCTGAAACAGGAGAACAAGCTATTATTGATGCGCTTGAAAGAATTTGGTCTAGCGCAGTAGAAAAAAAGATGTATTTAACAGGAGCCCAGGGGCAAACGCATCATGGTGCTAGTGGAAGGTTTGATATGGTACATGAAGCTTTTCAAGAAGATTATTTAATGCCAAATAGTACAGCATATAATGAAACTTGTGCTAATATTTCTAATGCAATGTTTAATTACCGCCTGCTTTCAGTAAAAGGGGATGCTAAATATGGAGATATTATGGAGTTGGTGATGTATAATAGTGCTTTAGTAGGAATTAGTGTTGAGGGTAAGGATTATTTTTATGCCAATCCACTTAGAATGAATAAAGGAGATGGAGAAAGAAATTATGAATCTGCAACAACAGAGCGTGCAGAACGTGTTCCATATATACCTGTATTTTGTTGTCCACCAAATTTAGCAAGGACGATTGCTAAATTATCAGGTTGGGCTTATAGTAAATCTAAAAATGGAATTGCAGTAAATCTTTACGGAGGGAATGTCCTTGAAACAGTATTATTAGACGGTTCGAAACTTAAACTTAAACAAGAAACAAACTATCCTTGGGATGGTGATGTGACAGTAACTATTAAAGAAGCTAAAAAAGAGAAATTTGAAATATTATTTAGAATTCCTGAATGGGCTGAGGGGACTAAAATAATGATTAATGGCACAGAAGTTGATAATAAAATTGTGCCAGGAACATTCGCGAAAATAGAACGTTTATGGAAAGCAGAAGATATTATTACTTTAGACATACCAATGGATATAGATTTTATTGAAGGACACCCTCTTATTGAGGAGGTTAGAAATCAAGTAGCTATTAAACGCGGTCCTTTAGTGTATTGTATTGAGTCTCCAGACCTTCCAGAAAATACTAAAATTTTAGATGTTTATGTCTCAAAAAAAGCTGAGTTAAAAGCTAATCATCGTCCAGATTTTTTAGGAGGAGTTTCAACAATTGACGGTGAAGTATTATTACGTCCAGATTTAGCAACAGGTATGTATCGTAAACTACAAGAACCTAATTGGAAAAAGACAGAAACTTCTTTTGTTCCTTATTTTGCATGGTCAAATAGAGGTAGGAGTGAAATGACGGTTTGGATGCCTATTGTTTGGGAATAAAAATTTACAATTACAATTTTAAATATATGATAAAGAAAAACAAAATTAATACACTTTTAATTATAGTAGTAATGTTTATATCTGTTAACACCATTGCGCAAGGCAGTCTTGAAGAGAGCAAAAAACGTGGTGAAAGTATTTATACAACAAATTGTGTTGCTTGCCATATGGCTAACGGAGAAGGCATCACAGGTGCTTTTCCTCCATTAGCAAAGTCTGATTATTTAATGGAAAATACAAAACGCGCAGCCAAAAATATTATAGAAGGTGTTTCTGGTGAAATGAAAGTAAATGGAGTTTCTTATTATGGAGCTATGGTTGCTTATGGAGCTTTAAGTGATCAAGAAGTAGCAGATGTGTTAAATTATATTAGAAATAGTTGGGGTAATAAAGGAGGGCTTATTGAGGTTAAAACAATAAAGGAAGTAAGAAAAAAATAGAAGATAATAATTTTTGAATTAGTCACTCAATTATTAAAAAAGAGGTTGAATTATTGTAATTCAACCTCTTTTAATTTTATTAAATATTTGGAGTATACTTTGTGTCGATTCGTTACTTTAAAATCTAAACATTTACCTTATTTATATTAATTAGTGTAAATTATATTTAGAATTCTACTTTTTCAAGAATCCACTTTTCCGCATTTCTATTTTTCCAATCTTGATTAATAACGTAATAAGTACCTTGTCTAACTTGTGTAATTGTAGTACTACGTTTAATCGTCTTTTTATTTATTACTGTTGCTGTTTCCCATTGATCGTTACTAGCTAACTCTAATGCTAAAGTTGTTTTTCCTTCAGGTGTTAAACCTACGGCAACAATATGTCCTTTTTCGTTTAAAATCATACCATCACAACCATTAAAATCGAAATTCTTAATGTCTATTATTTTAAAGTCATTAGGATTATTAACGGGTATTTTAACTAGCTTAGAATTCTTATTAGTAAAGGTTACTAATAAGTATCCGTCGGGATGATAAACAATACCATTAGGTTTATTAAAACCTTCCTTCTTAAAGAAAACAGAAGGCTTTAATTGTTTGTTGATTTTATAAATAATATTCTCCAATCGCCCAGTAACAAAAATGATGTTTTTAGGGCTAACTACTAGATCATTAGCTTGATGTTTTTTACTTTTAGGAGATAAAGAAGATACATTAATAGTGTGTTCTAACTTTCCTGTTGATAGACTGTAAATATGAACATTGCCAGACTTACCTTTATTCGTACATGCTAAGAGCCTATTGTTGTTATAATCTATTTGTAAACCAAAGCTAGCTTTTGATTTTAACTCACTATCATTAGAGAAAGTTTTTGCTTGCCCTTCAAAATTAACAGAAGCTATTGAGGGTGTTTTGTTTATGGCGCTTAAATAAAAAACATTTTTATTTTTGTTATATTCGATACCTTCAGGGTTTTGTCCTGGAATAGCTGTTATAATCTGTTGGGGGAGTATTTTTGGTATATTATGTATGCCTCCAGATGTCTTGCAAGAAACCTGAAATAGCATGGTTAAACTCAAAAAACATATTTGATATTTAGAACGAGCTAATGGCATAAAATTCATAATATTTAAAATGGTTTATATAATTTAAACGAGTCCATGATCTGATAAAGGTAAGCTTCTATAGCGTTTACCTGTAGCTTTGAAAATAGCATTAACTAGAGCAGGAGCTATCACAGGAACACCAGGCTCTCCTACGCCAGTTGGTTTGTTATTACTTTTGATAATATCTACATGAATCTCAGGAGCATTTGGCATTCTAATCATTTGATAATCGTGGAAATTGCTTTGTTCAATAGCTCCATCTTTAGCTGTGATTTTTCCGTAGAAAGCTAGTGACATTCCAAATATAACAGAACCTTGCATTTGAGCAATTACAGTATCTTTATTAATTGTAGTTCCGCAATCTATAGCCATATGCACATGATGTACTTTTACTTTACCATCTATAATAGAAACCTCTACAGCTGCAGCTACATGAGAATAAAAACTATAATGTACAGCTAATCCAATAGCATGCCCTTTAGGTAGTTTTTTGCCCCATCCAGCATTTTTAGCAGCAGTTTTTAGTACATTTTTTAATTTAGCAGTATCGTATTTATATTTGTCTTTTGTTTGTTGAATACGATCATCTCCAATTAAGTTTAATCTAAATTCTAAAGCATCCATACCTGCTTCATGAGCCAATTCATCTGCAAAAGAATTTATAGCAAAAGAATGAGGGATATTTATAACCGAACGTAGCCATCCTATTCTAACATGAGCATCCGCTTTACATGTTTCGACTTGCATATTTGGGATGTCATAAGGCAAGTCAGTAGCACTTTTTGCTTCCCACGGTTGCGGTAAATTTGAACCTGGTTTAAATGTAGACCCAATAGTAGGTAAAGCGAAACGGTGTAACCAACTATTAACGTTACCATTTTTATCTAGCCCACCTTTCATATATTGCGCAGAAACAGTATGATAATAACTATGTTGTATATCGTCTTCACGAGACCAAACAACTTGAACTGGACCGTTGATTGCTTTAGATACTGCGGCAGCTTCAACAATATAATCTGGCTTAGATTTTCTGCCAAAACCACCACCTAAAAAAGTAACATTAATGGTAACATTGGCTTGATCTGTATTTAAGAGTTTTGCAACCTCTCTTCGTGCAGCTTGTGGTGCTTGTATTGGAGCCCATATCTCGCAAGTGTCTCCTTTTGCATATGCAACAGCGTTAGGGACTTCCATGGGCGTGTGAGCTAAATGTGGCAATTGATAAGTGGCCTCTATAGCTTTATTGGTTTTTTTGAAGGCATCATCAACACTACCTATGCTTTTTTCAACATGACCTGTTTTATGAATGTTTTCCGTAATGTTATTCATGAAATTTTCAGAATTATAGCTTTTGTTTTTTCCATAATCCCATTCAACTTTTAGGGCGTCTCTCCCTTTAAAAGCGGCCCAAGTATTTGTTGCAATAACCGCGACACCTCCTAAAGAACCAAAAGGTCTTATTATTGAAGGAACTTCAATAACATCTATAACACCATTAATTTTTAAAATTTCTGTTTTATCAAAAGACTTTACAGCTCCTAATGCTACAGGGCAACGTTTAATAGCTGCAAATTTCATGTTAGGTAGACGTTTGTCTAAACCAAAAATGGCACTACCATTAGATAAGTTTTCAACATCTTTACTCGGTAATGTCTTTCCTATATATTTAAAATCTTTAGGGGATTTTAATTTAACTTTTTTAGGAACTTCTAAGCCTTTTGCAATTTCTACTAAATCACCGAAAGCTATTTTTTTTCCGCTACTGTGTAGTATAAAATGATTTTCCGCTTTACATTCAGATTCTGGTACATTCCATGATTTAGCAGCTGCAGTTATAAGGACAGATTTAACAGTAGCCCCCATTTGACGCATTTTCTGGTATAAGGTTCTTATACTTCTAGAGCCATCTGTATTTTGATTACCATATTTGGTATCTCCGGTAGCTTGTTTTATGATTACTTTATCCCAGTTTGCTTCCATTTCATCTGCAATTACAGAGGTTAATGATGTTCTAATACCTTGTCCCATTTCAGATCGCGAAGCCACTAAAATTAAACTGCCATCAGAGTTTAATTGAACAAACAAGTTTGGGTTAAATTCTAAAACCTCAATATCTGTAGTTGTAAAACTAGATAATAGGCTTGTTGAAGATGCTATAACTAGTCCACCAGAGGCTAAACCAATACCTTTAATAAAACCTCTTCTGCTTATATTTTTTATTGATCCCATTTTTAACCTTTATTTTTTAGTTCAACAGAATGATTAATGGCACTTTTAATACGAGGGTATGTACCACATCTACAAATATTACGAATCATATTGTTATCTATGTCCGTTTCGCTAGGGTTAGGATTATTATTTAATAAAGCCGTAGCTGTAATTAATTGTCCAGATTGACAAAACCCACATTGTGGAACATTTAATTCAGCCCAAGATTTTTGTAAAAGTTGGAGGTTTTCGGTTTCACCTTCAATAGTAATTAATTCTTTTCCTTGTACTACCGAAACCGGCATTTGGCAAGAGTTAATAGCATTGCCATCCATTAATACCATACATGCGCCACATAAGCCTTTACCGCAACCGTATTTAGTTCCTGTAAATCCAATAATATCTCGTATTACCCATAATAGGGGCATTGTAGGATCTGTGTCTACAGTGTGTTCTTTTCCATTAATTTTAAGTGTAATCATAATTTAAATTATTTCTGTTAAATTAAGAATATTCAAGTTGAAAAATAAATCATTGTTATTTATGATATTATTAGTCAAGCTTTATAATTTCTTTTACTTAATAACTTAAATAATATTGTTTTAAGTTTAAAGTAAGTATTAGTTGTTATTGTATTTTTATTAAGTTATTTCTTGTGACATATGGTTTCTTGTAATTTTCTATATTTTTAGAGTAGGTTATTGAGATGGGTGCCAAGCTTTACATTTGCACTTTGTAATACCCTTTCCAGATTATTTTTTTAAGACAAGCTTAAGTGGGTAATTATAAATTTTATGATTAATTGATTTTTAAATGAATTAACTTGAATTATTGACCATATTTTGCAAGATTTTGTCATAATTTAACAAATGAACCAAAATTAATCTGTTAGAGATATAGATGTCTTACCTATAACTTATCAAATTTTACCATTATAGTTAAAAAAGTGTTAATGTGGTGTGAAATATTGAAAAAGAGAATTTGATTATCTATATGGGGTAAAATAAAGTTATGCTTAGGTAAATTTCATTTATATAAAATAACAAGAATTTGTTTAATTTGTAGAAGTAGCTTTTTTGCATAAAGAACAAAGGCTTAAATGCTTTATCTTAGTTGTATAAGCTAATAAAATCTAACACTAAAACTAAATTAAACTAAAACTAAAACTAAATTGGCATTAAAATCAACTACAACAAAAAAACGATATAACATACTAGCCTTGATTTTTGGTACTGTTGTTATAAATTACTTAGATAGAACAAATATATCTGTAGCAGCATCAGCAATAAGTGAATCCTTAGACTTAAGTTCAATTCAAATGGGAGCTATTTTTTCAGTTTTTGGAATTGCTTATGCAGCTTTACAAATACCTGGAGGGATTATAGTTGATAAGGTGCGATTACGTTTTTTATATGCGTTTATGTTACTTATGTGGTCTATAGCAACATTGTTTCAAGGGTTTGTTAATTCTTTTAAGCTATTATTAGGTCTTAGAGCAAGTATAGGGATGTTCGAAGCGCCTTCATACCCAGCTAATAATGCCATAGTTACCAAATGGTTTCCTGAGCATGAACGTGCTTCAGCTATTGCTATTTATACTTCAGGACAATTTATTGGTTTAGCATTTTTATTTCCAGTTTTAACTTTAATTCAAGATAAAGTAGGCTGGAGAGGTCTACTTATAATATCAGGTATAATAGGTATTGTTTGGGCTGGTGTTTGGTATATATTTTATCGTGATCCAGATCAGCATAAAACTGTTAGTGACGAGGAACTTAAATTGATTAAAGATGGTGGTGGATTTGCAAAAAAAACTGAAAAATCAAATGAAAAAGAAAAATTTAATTGGGATGATTTCTTTGAAGCCTTCAAACATAAAAAATTATGGGGCATATACTTAGGTCAATTTTGTATGGGATCTATGTCTATATTTTTTTTAACATGGTTTCCAACATATTTAGTAGAATACCGTGGACTTGATTTTATAAAATCAGGATTCTTAGCATCTATTCCATTTCTGGCAGCGTTCTGCGGTGTTCTTTTAGCGGGCTTTTCTTCAGATTATTTAGTAAAAAAAGGGCGTACACCAGAGTTTGCAAGAAAAACACCTGTGTTAATAGGATTGGCTTTATCTACAATGATAATTGGTGCTAATTTTACAGACAGTACATTTTTAATTATTCTTTTTTTAACTATAGCCTTTTTTGGCAATGGATTAGCATCTATTACTTGGGTTTTTGTATCGTTAATTGCACCTAAACGCATTATAGGACTTGTAGGTGGTGTATTTAATTTAATAGGAGGTTTATCAGCTGTAATTGTTCCTTTTGTAATTGGTGTTTTAGTAGATGACCAAGGGGAAGACAAAGATTTTAGTTCGGCATTATTTTTTATAGGAGCGCTTACTGTTATCGGGTTTCTTTCGTTTTTGTTTGTGGTTGGTAAAGTTAAAAGAATAGAATTGAAAGAAGAAAAAGAAAACTAAAGACATCGAATAATGAAAATAAAAGATATAAAAGTATTTCCAGTAAATATTGCAGGTAGAAGTCAACTTAATGTTAAAATAGAAACAGATAATGGTATTTATGGTTGGGGAGCTTCTGGAATTACAGGACGTGAGTTAGCTGTTATAGGAGCTATAGATCATTATCGCCCTTTATTAATAGGTAAAGATCCACGCCAAATAGGTGCTATTTGGCAAGATTTATACAGAGGTCAATATTTTGAAGGTGGCCGTGTGCTAACTGCTGCGATTTCAGCAATAGATATAGCTTTGCATGATGTTAAAGGAAAAGCCTTAGGGGTGCCTGTTTATGAATTACTTGGCGGAAAACAAAGAGATTATGTAGAGTGTTTTGCCTCACTAAGGTTTAGTAGTAAAGAAGAATTAATTGAGCGTGCTAAAATTTTAATAAAAGAAGGTTGGCAAATGCTACGTTTAGCTCCTGCCGAATATGAAGAAGGTAAATATAATTCAATTTTCGAGCCAAGAGAGTCTATAGCCATTATAGCAGAATGGTTAACAGATTTACGTAAAGAAGTAGGTTTTAAACCTACTATAGGTATAGATTATCATCATCGTTTATCTGTTCCAGAAACTGTTTCTTTTTTACAGCGTATGCCAGTAGGTACACTTGATTTTATAGAAGAACCTATTCGAGATGAATCTCCCGAAGTTTATCAAGAGTTAAGAAAAATGGTGGACGTACCGTTTGCTATAGGAGAAGAATTTGCAAGTAAGTGGCAATATTTACCATACATAGAAAAAAACATTACACAATATGCTAGAATAGATGTTTGTAATGTGGGAGGTATAACCGAAGCTATAAAAGTAGCGAATATGGCAGAAGCTCATTACATTGATTTATTGCCGCATAACCCAATAGGTCCCATTTGTACGGCTGCAACAATTCATTTAGCAGCAGCGAGTCCTAATTTTACATGGTTAGAAGAAATGAATACACCTGTAGAAAATCCGGGATTAGACGATATTAATTATTATCCAGTACAACCTAAGTTGGAGGGGAATAGATATAAAGTGTCAGACCAACCAGGTTTAGGAATAGAATTTAATGAAGAACTAGCTCTTAAAGAAGGATTTAAACCTGTTGAAACGCCGCGTTTAGTAAGAAAAGACGGTTCGTTTACAAACTGGTAAATATTTAAAAAAAATTAATTGAATCACACAACAATGAAAAAACAAACTTATTTATACAGTACAAGTAATAGAAAAACAAGGGTGTTATTATTTTTAATGGTTTTTATATATAATTTTCAATCTTTAATTGCTCAAGATAGGCCGAACATTATTATTATGATGTCCGATGATCAAGGCTATGGTGATATAGGTTCACATGGAAATCCATATTTAAAAACACCGCATATGGAATCCATTGGTGAGCAAGGAATAGAAATGACTCACTTTTTTACATATCCTAATTGTTCAGCTTCTAGAGCGGCATTATTAACAGGGCGTTACCCTTATCGTGCAGGAGTTACTGCGGTAACACAAGTAGATCATTTTATGAATGCATCTGAAACCACTATTGCGGAAGTATTAGCAGATAATGGATATCGAACAGGAATATTTGGAAAGTGGCATTTAGGGGATAATATACCTATGCGTCCAACAGATCAAGGTTTTCAAGAAGCACTAATTCATAAAGGAGGAGGAATAGGACAAGCTGCAGGACCAGCAGGAAACACATATTTTGATCCTGTTTTAGAGCATAACAATGTTTCTAAAAAGTATGATGGATATTGTGATGATATTTTTACCGATGCCGCATTAGATTTTATGAGTAAAAAAGATGGAAAACCATTTTTTACTTACTTAGCAACCAACTTACCTCATTTCCCGCTTCAAGTTCCAGATAAAAGAGCAGAACCTTTTAGAAAAATGGGATTACATGAAGATAATGCGTTAACCTATGGTATGATTGATAATATCGACTATAATGTAGGACGAGTACTTGATAAATTAAAAGATTTAGGAATAGCAGATAATACGATTGTTATCTTTCTTTCAGATAATGGACCAAGACATAGAAGAACAAAAAACGATAGTTACCCAGGAAGATGGGTAGCAAATTTAAGAGGAACGAAAACAAGTGTTTATGATGCAGGTATACGTGTACCATTTTTTGTGAAATGGCCAGATAAAATAAAGCCACAAAAACAAGCAACAGATATGGGGGCTATAATCGATTTATTTCCAACTTTACTTGATGCTGCAAAAGTGAAATCACCTAAAGGTGTTCATATTGATGGGCAATCATTATTACCACTTTGGACAAAAAATAAAGCAGATAATTTAAAAGAACGCGATTTCTTTGTACAAATGCATTATGGACCAACGCCATTTAAGTATATGCATTTTACAGTTAGAACTCCAAAGTATAAATTAGTAAGTCCGCATGATTTTCCTCATGGTATTGTTCACCAACCAACAGATCATGTATTGAAACATGTTTTGAAAAACCTTGAACTTTATGATGTAGAAAAGGATCCAAGTGAACGTATTAATATAGCTAAAGATCATCCAGAGATTGTTGATGAGATGTTAGCTCGTTATGAAAGTTGGTTTGATGAAGTAAATGAAGAGCGTGATGAAAAAGGAATACAAAGAATACATTTAGGAAGTGATAAACAATTAAAATTAACACTTTCAAAATTTGATTGGGGAGGACCTCGTGTTATTTCTCGTTTTGATTATGGTGGACCTCGTGTTATTGAAGACAACCAATTAGGGTATTGGCGAGTAGAAACTGAAAAAGGAATTTATAACGTTTCTTATGATTTACCTGAAATAAAAGCAGACGGTGTTGCTCATTTAAAATATAAAAATAAGCATGTTTCTGTTCCTATTAAAAAAGGACAAAAAAAAGTAGTCTTCAATAATTTTGAAATTCCTTCAGGAACAGGTAACTTTCACGCTTTTATAAAAATTGAAAGATTGGCTTTTGGTCCTCTTTTTGTAGATGTAGAAAGATTAATTAAATAATAAGGTTTAAAAGTAACTTAACTATTAAAATGAATAATAATTTAAAACAAATGAGAAAACTAATTGGTGTTGTTTGTCTGCTTGTTATGGCAATGAGTTGTAAGCAGAAAGAAGAACAGAAAGTGGAAGAACCGAAGAAAAAACCCAATATTTTATTTCTAGCTATCGATGATTTACGTCCAGAAATAGGAGCTTATGGTTCGGATCTAGCTATTACACCTAATTTAGATAAGTTAGCTAGTAGTGGCTTACTTTTTAATAGAGCATATTGCCAGGAACCAATTTGTAGTCCTTCAAGAGCTAGTTTAATGACGGGAGCAAGACCAGAAACTATTAATGTTATAGAGAACTTTACTTATTTTAGAGATGCTAACCCAGATATTATTACACTACCACAGCATTTTAAGAATAATGGTTATGAAACAACGCATACTGGTAAAATTTATCACAAACCAGGATTTGCAGATTTAAATATTTCATGGAGTAGAAAGCCTGCTTATGATAAAATGACAATAGAAAAAAGTAATACACCTGGAGGGTATGCACTTCCAGAAAATCAAGCGTTTTCTAAAAAAGCAACACAAGAAGTTATTGCTAAATATGGGAAAAATGCTCCAAGAAATGGTTTAGGAAAAGGGCCAGCTTATGAAAAAGCAGATGTGCCAGATCATTTCTATGAAGATGGATATAATGCAGAATTGGCTATCGCTACACTTAAAGATATGCTTGAAAAAAATCCAGACAAGCCTTTCTTTTTGGGTATGGGAATGAAAAAACCCCATTTAAATTGGTTAGCACCAAAGAAATATTGGGATATGTACGATCCTTCTAAAATAAAATTAGCTTCGCAAACAGAAGGTCCAGAGAATGGGGCTGCAATGGGATTACATCCTTCATTTGAATTACGAGCTAGATATGGTATTCCTAAAAAAGGAGCGATTGACGATGAGATGGCAAGAACACTTAAGCATGCTTATTTAGCTTGTGTTAGTTATATTGATGCGCAGGTAGGAAAGATGATTCAAGCTATAGATGATGCTGGAGTAAGAGATAATACCATTATAATCGTTTGGAGTGATCATGGTTGGCATTTAGGAGATATGGGTATTTGGGGTAAAGCTACTAATTATGAGATAGGAACACGTGTACCTTTAATGATTTGGACTCCAGATATGGCAAAAGAAACTAGAGGTAAAAAATCTAATGCTTTAGTAGAATTGGTAGATATGTACCCAACATTATGTGAATTAGCAGACATAGAATTGCCAAGTCATTTAGAAGGACAAAGTTTTGTGCCGCTATTAGATAATCCAAATAAAGCATGGAAATCTGCTGTATTTAGTCAATTTCCAACACCTGCTTTAAGAGAATGGGCTGCAAATCCATTATCAACAGGTATGAGAGAGACATATTTTGGGCCATTAATAGAAGAGGTTGAAGAAAAAATTATAAAACAACAAGGAGATAAGTGGGATAGAGATTTGTTTGAAAATAAGCTTATGGGCTATGGTATGAGAACAGATAAATACCGTGTAATAATTTGGAAAGATTATACAAACCCAGAAGCAGAACCTTTATTTGTAGAATTGTACGATCATGTTAATGATCCTACAGAAACTAAAAATGTTGCAGATGAAAACCCTGAAATTGTTAAAGAGTTAGTTGCTCAGTTCAATAAAGGATGGAAAGGAAATCTAGCTAAGATATAATAGTGCATAAACTTAGCTCTTATATAATATTAATTTTTATTATCCAATTTATGGGATGTAAAGAACATAAGAGTGAAGTAAATAAGAAAGTTTGGGGAGAAGTAGAAGGTAAAGAAGTTTATCTTTATTCGTTAACAAACTCAAAAGGAATGGAAGTGAAACTCACCAATTATGGTGGGATTATCACTTCCATTTTTACTTCAGACAAGAATGGTAAATTTGATGATGTTGTTTTAGGGTTCGATAATCTTCAACAATATATAACAAGCCCTAATGGAAGCATGGGGGCTACTATTGGACGATTTGCTAATAGAATTAAGAATGGTAGGTTTGTTATTGATGGTATTTCGTATCAGTTACCATTAAACAATGGAGCGCATACATTACATGGTGGTTTTGAATTTGAAAAAACGGTTTGGGATAGTGAAATTATAAAAACCAAACTAGGAAACGGAATACAATTACATTATTTATCTAAAGATGGCCAAATGGGGTTTCCTGGTAATCTAGATGTTTATGTAACATATACACTTACCGAAGAAAATGCTATTCATGTAAGCTTTGAAGCTACAACAGATAAAGCTACACATGTTAATTTTACTCAGCATAGCTATTTTAACCTTGCAGGAGGAAAAGAACTTATTTATGATCACCTAGTAAAAATAGAGGCAGATAATTATCTAGAGTTTGATGAAGATGTAAACGCAACAGGTCGCACTTTACCTCTTAAAGGTAAATCATGGGATTTGAGCTGCAAGACTAGATTAGGAGATCAAATACATAACATTCACTTAAATGGATATCATCATTGTTATGTGTTAAATAAGCCAAAAGATTCATTACGCATAGTTGCAGAAGCCTTAGAACCAAAGTATGGAAGAACATTAAAAGTGTCAACAACACAGCCAGGTATTGTTTTTTACGCTAGTAATGTTTTAAGTGATACTGTTGTTGGTAAATATAGAATTAAATATCGACCTCATGCTGCTTTTTGTATAGAAACGCAGGACTATCCAGATGCCCCTAATCAACCTAATTTTCCGTCTACTTTATTAAATCCAGGAGAAAAATATGAAGAGGTTGTTATTTATGATTTTGGTACAGTGTCTAAATAGCTGAAAATAAGTGTTATATTTAGTTATGTTAAACTCGTATTCTATGATGTTATTAATAAGTTTTCTTATTTTTATAATATTTCCGAATAGAATTTAGTATAAAAAACAAATAAAAAGAGAGGTAGTATTTAGTTTGTATATCAGTTTTTTATGGTATATGTTTTTTAAATCATATTGAACTCATCTTGACTTTTTATTTTTAACCGAAAATAAGTCAAAATTTGTTCAGATAAAGTTATTTTTAAAAGGCATAGTATCTCTACAAATGAGGAAATAACTGAAATATGGGAGGATTTTGGACATTTTTAGGAAATAGAAAAAGTAAAGATGAGTTCAATAACAACAACTTTGTTTTTAATAAAAACGGAGAAGTACATCAAAATGATGTACAAATACATAGAGTCATATGAAAGATAATATTTTCGAAAGTAATTTAGTAAAAGTGTTTTTTGTAAAAAAAATGATAAAAAAAAGGATAATATTTATTGCATTTGTGTTTTTAACGTTTGTTTCTTTTTCTCAAACACAAGGCATAATCAATAATGCAAATAGCAAACATGTAAAATTTAAAAGTATCAATATTGAGGATTGTCAATGGACAAACGGTTTTTGGGCAGATAAATTTAAGACTGTCGAAAGAATAATGATACCATACATGGGAGAGCTATTAACAGGAGATGTTGGCCATGCCTTAAACAATTTTAAAATTGCTGCTGGCCTTAAAGAAGGAGAACATAAAGGTACAGATTGGCATGATGGAGATTTCTATAAATACATGGAAGCTTGCATGTATTTATATGCACAAAACAAAGATGAAAAAATCTTAAAAGAACTAGATAATTACATAACTATAATAGCTAAAGCCCAAGCAGAAGATGGTTATTTGCAAACTCAAGTTCAAATAACCAATATAAAGCGCTTTAGCCACAGACAGCGCCATGAGATGTATAATGCAGGGCATTTATTTACAAGTGCTTGTATACATAACCGTATTACAGGGAAGACAAATTTTTTAGATGTAGCATTAAAACATGCAGACTTTTTGTATAAAGTATTTATGCCTCAACCTAAAGCCTTAGCACGTTTTGGTTTTAATCAAACACAAATTATGGGCTTAGTTGAGTTATACCGAACAACTAAGAAAAAGAAGTATTTAGAACTAGCAGAGTTATTTATTAACATGAGAGGGAAGTCTAAGGTAATAGCTGATAAAACTACTGGTTTTAAAAACATTGGAGATATGGTTCAAGAACGAACACCTTTAAGAAAAGCAGAAACAGCAGAAGGACATGCTGTACTTGCTTTATATTTTTATGCTGGAGCAGCAGATGTTTATGCAGAAACAGGAGAACAAGCTTTAATTGTTGCTTTAGATAGGCTTTGGAATGATGTTGTAGATAAAAAAATGTACGTAACGGGTGCGGTAGGACAAACACATCATGGAGTTTCTAGGCATAAAGATATGATTCATGAAGGTTTTACAACCGAGTATATGATGCCAAATTTAACAGCATATAATGAAACCTGTGCCAATATTTGTAACTCTATGTTTAGTTATAGAATGTTAGGATTACATGGTGAATCTAAGTATGCAGATATTATGGAATTAGTGCTTTTTAATAGTGCATTATCTGGAATTAGTGTAGAAGGGAAAGACTATTTTTATGCTAACCCACTACGTGTGAGTCATGATGGTTATGATCCTGGTAATGATACCGAGTTTGATGTTCGTCAACCATATATTCCATGTTTTTGTTGCCCGCCAAATTTAGTACGTACTATAGCAAAAGTTTCTGGTTGGGCATATAGCTTAACAGAAAATGGCATTGCAGTAAATCTTTATGGAGGAAATAAATTATCTACTAAATTATTTGACGGTTCGAAAATAGAACTAGAACAAGTAACGCAGTATCCATGGGAAGGAAAAGTAGATATTACAGTAAAAAGCTGTAAAAAAGAATCTTTTGATGTCTTAATAAGAATTCCAGATTGGGCTCATGGTTCAACCATTTTAGTAAATGGAAAAGAAGCAGGAGATAATATAAAGGCAGGAACTTTTACAACCTTAAATCGTAAATGGAAAAAAGGTGATGTAATCTCATTAAATATGCCTATGGATATTAAATTATTAGAAGGCCATGCACTTATAGAAGAAGTTAGAAATCAAGCAGCAGTTAAAAGAGGTCCAGTTGTATATTGTGTGGAAACACCAGATTTACCTAAAGGAACAGATGTTTTAGATGTGTATTTACCTTTAAAATCAAATTTAAAAGCAACTTATAAACCTGATTTTTTAGGAGGGATAACCACAATTAGCGGCGATTTAAAACTACGAAAGAGTAATAAACAAAGCATGTATAATGAAATTACTAAACCAACATGGGAAAATGTAAACATTCAATTAGTACCTTATTTTTCGTGGGCGAATAGAGGAGTAAGTGAAATGAGCGTTTTTATACCAGTAATTTGGGATTAAGATTTTTTCACATAATCTAAAGTTATATTTAAACTTTTTCTTAGGCTTATAGTCTAAGTTAGATAGCATCTAAAGAAAACTATACAAACTAAAAATGAAAAATAAATTATTAGTAATTATACTAATTTTTACATCCTTGTCAATTAATGCGGAAGACTTATTATCCTTACCAAAAAACTTAAAACCAGAAGACAGAATTTGTTTTGCTATCTACACAGTGCATGAAAATATAGTAAAACTAACGGCACAGTTTTATCCCATTAAAAACTTTGAACTTTTTGAAGCGGTTTTAGAAATTGAAGAAAATGGTAAATGGATTGAAAAAGTTACAGCGCCAATTAGATACCCTGGGTATACCTCACTTTTTAGAATAGAAGACAGGACTACAGATTGGGAAAATACTGAAATGAAAACAGTATTATCTCAAACATTGTCCACTATAGTAAATAATTATACAGGTAAGCATGATAGAGAAATTATAGCCGATTTTGATACCAATGGTTGGCAGCAAACTGGAAGAAATAAAGTATTAGCAGTCATTAGAAATTGTGGAAGGAAATACGCTTTTTGAAATATTTTGATGTAGCGGCAGAAAAAAGAATAAAAGAAAATTAACAGTTAAGATTAAGTAGTAAAATAATATGAATTTAAAAAAGAAACTTAAAAACACAGTATTATCTTTAATAACAACTGCATGTTGTCTTGTATCTATTTATAGTTTTGGACAATTTATTGAAGTAAAAAAAGACTTTCCAAGGCAAGAGAAAAATTTAAGAAAATGGGATGCCCCAGTAGTAGCCGATTTAGATCAAGACGGGTATTTAGACTTGTTAATTAACGATCATGGCTACGGTATTCAAGTATGCTGGAATAACAAAGGTAAGTTTGCCAAGCCTCACGATATTATTATGGGAGACTTGCATGGCCTTTCTGCTGGAGATTTTGACCAAGATGGAAACATAGAAGTTATTATGTCTCGTGGAGGAGGTTCGGGAAGTAATGCTCGAAACTCTAAAATGTATAGAGTAACTAAAGGTCGTGAATTTATAGGGCTACCAGATTTTAGCACGCCATTAGCATTAATGCGAGGACGAACAGTTCAGTTTATAGATATGAATAATGATGGACATTTAGATCTTTTAAATTTTGCATTTCCAGGTAAAGAAAAGAAAGGTGCAAGTGAAAATTATGTATATGAAAATGATGGAAAGGGAGAACTAGTACTCAATTCAACCTTACCAGCCTCTAAAACAAATGGGCAAAAATCTTTGGTAACAGATTTTAATGGAGATGCTATTTTTGATATTGTAATGTATGGAGATGGAAATGTAAAGCTTTATAAGGGTAATGGAGATTTTACTTTTAATGATGTTTCTAAAAAAGTACTTCCGTATGATATTGACCATGTAAATGGTATAGTAGAAATAGACGTTGATAATGATGGCGATTTGGATTTGTTTTTTAATAGAGGATTAGAATTTAAAAAAGGAGAATCATTTTTTGATAAGCAAACCAATGTTTGGGGCTTTTTTACAAAACGAGGCCAATTTCAATTCGATGATTTAGAAACAGGAGATATTTTAAATATAGAAAATTTTCAGTCTCAATGGCCAAATAACGACACGTATTATATTGGAGAGGCGTCTTACGATTATGAGTTTAAAGGCGAAACACATTCGGGAAAGAATATTCGTTTAGTAAATAGTAACGCACTTGGTTTTCCTGATAATGCAGATTATAACGCTAAAAGAGGATATTATATTGGATATGTAGGAAACAATAAATGGAGATTAGCAGGATACCTTTTTGCACCATCGACAGGAATCGTTCGTGGTGTTAAGAATTATCCAGCCGAAAACCATCCAAAAGGACTTAATGATATTTTATTAGAAAATACAGGGAAGAAATTTAAAGACGCTACTAAAAAATTCAACCTTTATAATGAAGCACATACGGTTGCTACTACTGTAGCAGATTTTGATAATAATGGTTTTCAAGATTTGTTAGTGATTAAAAGAGGGGATTTAATTCATGAAAATGAATCATTAGTTTATTTAAATAAAGGAACATCTGGATTTAAACAATTAAAAAATCATAATATAATCTCTACAGAATTAGGGGCTATAGGTATGGCTGTAGAAAATATAGATTATAATAAAGATGGAAGAGTGGATGTTGTTGTGGGCAACGAAAGAGGAAAATGGCATCTATTTAAAAATGATTTAGTAGATGCTAAAACAAATAGTTATTTAACAGTTGAGGTTTATGATTCAACAAAAAGAAATGTAACCGCTTTAGGAGCATTAGTTACAATTAGCTCATGTGGGAATAAACAAGTTCGTCGTATTGGAGCAACAGGAGCACAATATTCACTAAGTTTCAATAATTTTGTTCATTTTGGTATAGCTAATTGTGGGGAACCAATAAAAGTTAAAGTGAAATATACTAATGGATATATTATAGAGAAAACAGTAAATCCAGGAATAAAAAAAGTATTGATAGGTAAAAAAAAAATAAAGGTTCATTAGTATTACGTCTGTCTCAAAATGATAGTTTGTATATACAGAATTTAATTAAAACTCTAAGGACTTAAGTTTTTAGAGTTTTTTATGTTTTTACTGAAGATAAAGTTGGTTTTTATATGAAACTCTTAGTATTGATGTGATAGTTTTATCTGAAAAATAATTAAAAAAATGTACCATGTTAATAAAAAAAGACATGTTTTTATTATGTTTAGTTTTAGGACTGAACTTACCTTGTGGAAACGCTGTTTTTTCTCAAAATAATAATCGTCCTAATGTTTTACTTGTAATGTTAGACGATTTAAATGACTATACGGGTTTTTTAGATGGGAACCCGCAAGTTAAAACGCCAAACATGGATGCATTAGCAAAAGAAGGGACTGTTTTTACAAATGCCCATACAAATGCACCAATTTGTGCACCATCTCGAGCAAGTATGCTAACAGGTATTTATCCACATGAATCTAGTAATTTTTGGTTTTCAAAATGGACAGAAAATGAGGTTTTAAAAAATTGTAAATCCTTAGCCCAATTTATGAGCGATAATGGATACAGTACTTATGCAACAGGTAAATTGATGCATCATAGAGTGAAATCTGAATGGACAGAATATGGTGTAGAAAATTATTTTGGTCCTTATGCTTTTAACGGAAAAAGAGTTGCAAAACACCCATCAATGCCAAAAGCCTATTCCAATGATAAAAATGACGGTTTGTTTACGTCTTTAGCAGATATTCCTATGGTTCCCGGAAACAAAAAGGTTCCAGGATACAAAGGTTGGTATCACAATAAAAAAAGGAAACCATTTAGGTATATTAATGATGATGATCGAGATTTGTTAAATGATGAAGAAAGTGCTAATTGGGCAGTAGAAAAAATTAATAGTTTAGATAAAAAAGGGAGTGATAAACCTTTTTTTATGGCAGTTGGTTTTGTGAGGCCGCACACACCATTAATTGCGCCTCAAAAATATTTTGATATGTATCCTTTAGAAACATTGAAATTACCAATAATAAAAGAAAATGATACTGAGGATACATTTTACAGAACAACATTTAAATGGATGCCACCTTGGGCAAAACATTATGATGAACTAGAAGCATCGTATAAAAATATTGATGAAGGATTACGAAAGTATCTTCAAGCATATTTGGCTTGTATTAGTTTTGTAGATGATCAGGTAGGTAAAGTTATAAAGGCTCTAAAGACTAGTAGTTTTAATAAAAACACTATTGTTGTCTTAGTGAGTGATCATGGGTATAACCATGGAGAAAAGGATTTTTTATATAAAAATAATCTTTGGGAAGAAAGTACTCGAATCCCTATGATTATTAGAGTTCCAAAAATGTTAAAAAGTATAGGGAAGCGCATTGATAATCCAGTATCTTTAATTGATATATATCCAACAATTGCCGATTTATGTGGAATTAAAGCGAGCAACATGAAAAACGAAAAAGGAAAACGATTAAGTGGTCATAGTATGAAACCGTTTTTAGTAAATCCAGAAAAAAAACTATGGAATGGGCCAAATATAGCATTAACAGTTGTTAGAGGTGATTTTAAAAGTAAATCTGTAGAAGATCAAAGTTATTCAGTGCGTTCAAAAAGATACAGATATATTCTATATGCAAATGGAAAGGAAGAACTTTACGATCATTCTAAAGACCAGTATGAATGGAATAACTTAGCCTATAAGAAAGAATACTTAAAAATTAAAAAATACTTAAAAAGACAACTGAAACAGTTATTAATTCAATAAGTAAAATAATTTAAATTGAATTAATATAATTAGTCAGGTTTATATCTCGTTCAAGCCCTATTTTTTTACGTAACCGATGTCTAGCGACATGTACGCTACCTAAAGATATACCTAATAAATAAGCCATTTCTTTTCCAGAAAAATTCAGTTTTATTAAAGCACAAATTTTTAAATCGGCAGAACTTAAATTAGGAACTTTTTCTTTTAAGCGTTCATAAAAACCATCGTTTTGTGAAATAAATCGATTATTGAAGGCGTCCCACAAACTTACAGAACGATTTTCGATAGACTTTAATAATAATTTTGAGCCGTTATCTGCATTATATTTTTTTATATGATCACTTAACGATTTTATAACTTCTTCTTTTTCTATTAGCTGAAGTGTGCTAATTGTTAGCTCGCTATTTTTAATATCTAATAACTCTTTTGAGTTTTGCTCTTTTTTTTGATACTTTAAGAATTTTATTTTAGATCTTACAATTAAAGCGGTTATAATAAAAAGAAAGAACGCTATAAAAAAGAATATTCTAAAGCGTAGAATTTTTTGATTACGTTCATTTAAGTCGAAGTTTTGTTTGTTTAATAATACATTCTTTTTATCTAATTCATCCTTATAATGGTTTTTTATAGTTAGAAAACCACGGTTTTTATCATTCCTAAGGTTTAAGTAGGTGTTATTTATTGTATTAGATTTCTGTTGATTTAAATAGGCATTTTCATAATCACCTTCATTAAATAATAATGTAGCATAACGCGCATGTATAAAAGATTTATAAAATGTATGTTCGCTATTAATATCTTCAATGTTTATCGATTTATTAAAATAATTTTTTGCTAAATCTAAGCGTCCAAAATTCATATAAATATTACCAATTCTTCCATAAATAATAATAAGAAAGCTTTTGTGAATATTAGTCACTTCGAATTGGTTATCTAAATTCTCAAGAGTAGTAGCAGAATCATTTAAGAGTTTAAGTGCTTCTTGAGGTTTGTTTTCCCATTCTTTTAAACTAGATTTTTTTTCATTTAAATAAACCTGATAAATTAATTTATGTTTGCCTTTATTAGCTATTGTGTAGCAGGAATCTATGTGAGCTTTTAGTGATTTTTTATCAACAATTCTTTGGTAATACAACACAAGATTATAATGTGATTGATATAAATCGGATAACTGAATTTTCTTATTTTTATATAATGCTTTATAATATAAATGCGCTTTCTTAAAATTAGATCCAGCCTCATCATCTTGTTTAAATAAATAAGTTAAAACACCTAATTCTTCTTGAGCTTTTGCTATTAATAAAGAATCATTAAACTCTTCAGCCAAAAATAGAGCTTTACCAGAATTGTTAAACGCAGAACTATAATTTAAATGTATACGTTCAAAAGCACTTAAAGAAATAAGGTTTTTTATTATTTGAGAAGTGTCTTTTTGTCTTAAAGTCTTTTTGTATTCGTTTTTTAAATGCTTTAAAACAGAATCTGAACTTGTTTTTATTAAGATAGTACCTTCTTTTTGATATGTTTTAAATTGTTGTCCATGTAAGCTCATGGTTAAATGCGAAATAATTATGAATATCAATATTTTAAATGAATAAAAATAATTTTTTGATCTCATAATCAGTATTTTAAGTTTGTTTTTTAGAGGGTTGGTTTATTTGTTATAATGAATCAAATATAAGCTTAAAATAAGCAATGTTAAGTTTTTGTAATGCTAATTATTGCTTTTTTAGGTAGAATTATATATAATTTAGTCATTAATATGTTAGTTTAACTGAAGAATAAATGACTACTATGAAATACATATCCTATTTAATACTGCTTTTTTTATTTACAAATTGTGGAAATTCTCAGGGTGAAAAAAAAATAAGTACTAAAAAACAACCAAATATTTTATTTATTGGTATTGACGATTTGCGACCAGAATTAGGCTGTTATGGTTCTAATGTAGCAGTAAGTCCAAATTTAGATAAACTAGCAAGTCAAGGTTTGCTATTTAATAAAGCCTATTGCCAACAAGCTATTTGTGGGCCGTCAAGAGCGAGTCTTTTAACAGGTATTCGTCCAGAGACTAGTGGAGTTTATCATAATTATATAAAATTTAGAGAAAGCAATCCAAATGTGGTCACATTACCTCAGCATTTCATGCAAAATGGATATGAAACTGTATACGCGGGAAAGATATTTCATCATGGAGATTTAGATGATGAATTATCATGGAGTAGAACTCCAGCTATAGATAGCATGATAACAAAAGGAATAAAGAAACCTGTTGCTTTTGCCTTGGAAAAGAACATAAAAGAACGTGCACAAACACGTAAAGAAATGGTAGCCAAATATGGTAAAGTAGCACGTTTTGGTTTAGCATCAGGAGCTGCTTACGAATCTGCAGATGTTCCAGACAATACTTTCTCTGACGGTTATAATACAGAACTTGCCATTGCCACGATGAAAGAAATGTTGGCCAAAAGAGAAGACAAACCTTTTTTCTTAGGTTTAGGTTTTAATAAACCGCACCTTAATTGGGTGTCACCTAAAAAATATTGGGATTTGTATAATAGAGAAGACATTACTTTAACAGACCAAGATCGTAGTCCTGAGAATGGAGCGCAAATGGGACTTCATCCATCATTTGAACTTCGTGTAAGAAGCGGTATTCCTAAAAAAGGAGCTATAGATCATGAATTAGCAAAAACATTAAAGCATGCCTATTTAGCATGTGTAAGTTATGTAGATGCGCAAATAGGTAAAATGATTGAGGCTTTAGAAGAAGCGGGAGTACGTGATAATACTATTATTATAGTTTGGAGTGACCATGGATGGCATTTAGGAGACATGGGTATTTGGGGAAAAGCAACAAACTACGAAATAGCAACACGTGTACCCATGATGATTTGGACACCAGATATGCCAAAAGAAAGTCGTGGTAAAACTACAGAAGCTTTAGTAGAATTAGTAGATATGTACCCAACCTTATGTGATTTGGCAGGAATAGAAACTCCAGAACATGTAGAAGGTTATAGTTTTAAAACATTATTAGAAAAGCCAGATACCCCATGGAAAACAGCAGCAATTAGCCAGTTCCCTTCACCAGCATTACGTGAGTGGGGAGCATACCCTTTAAGACCAGCAATGCGAGAAACTTATTTTGGACCATTAATTGAAGAGGTAGAAGAACGTATCCAAAAACAACAAAAAGAGAAATGGGATAGAGACCTTTTTGAAAATAATTTAATGGGATATGCTATGCGAACAGAGCAACATCGTTTTATTATTTGGAAAGATAGATCGAACCCAGAAAAAGAACCAGTTTTTATAGAATTATACGATCATAAAACAGATCCATTAGAAACGGTAAATATTGCTGAGGCAAATCCAGAATTGGTAAAAAAACTTACAGAACAATTTAATAAAGGGTGGAAAAGTAACCTTCCTAATATTAAATAATTAAAAAAATATAAAAGACAGTATTACTAAACTAGATAGAAAATGAAAAGAAGAGAGTTTTTTAAAAAAGGCACTACAGCTGCAGTTGCAGCAGGAGTTATTCCATTAGTAACAGCGTCATGTGTAGGTGCAAAAGACATGGTTTATGATAGAAAGCAGGATAAATGGTTTGATTTAGGAACTGGAAAAACAGGTTCAAATTCTAGAAAGAAAACCGTAGCCTATGATGTGGCAGTAATTGGCGGTGGAGCAGCAGGTATTTGTGCAGCAGTAGCGGCTGCCAGAAATGGATCTAAAACAGTTTTAATTCAAGATAGACCTGTTTTAGGAGGGAATGCCTCTAGTGAAATGCGTGTACACTTAAATGGAGTGAATAACATAAAAGGGAAAGCAGAGCGCGAAACAGGAATTATTGAAGAAATATTATTACATAATAGATTTGAAAACGAGCAAGAATCTTTTCCTGTTTGGGATCATGTCCTTTACGATTTTGTTGTAAGAGAACCTAATCTTACTCTAATGTTAAACACCCAAGCCATAGAAGCAGTTATGGACGGCGACAAAATTAAATCTGCATTGTGCTGGCAAGCTACTACAGAGATTCTGTTTACCATTAATGCGCCTGTATATATTGATTGTTCTGGAGATGGTTTATTAGCGGCAACTTCTGGTGCCGAATATAGAACAGGACGAGAAGGTAAAGCAGAATTTAATGAAAAATTTGCTCCAGACGAGCCAGATGGATGGCAAATGGGGGCTACCTTATTAATGTCTTCAAAAGATATGGGGAAACCAATGAAATATTCACCACCATCATATGCTATAAAATACACACATGAAGGAGGACATAAAAGAAGAAAATTTGCTGGTTTTCATGAAGGTATTTGGTGGATAGAAGTTGGTAGTGATGATGATATTATTGCAGACTTTGAAGAAAACAGACATAAATTAATGGGATACCTACATGGAGTATGGGATTATATTAAAAACTCTGGTAAATTCCCAGAAGCAGAAAACTTAGCCTTGGACTGGGTAGGATCATTACCAGGGAGGAGAGAATCACGTCGTTTTATAGGAGATTATATCGTTTCTGAAAAAGACATGACAGAACACAAACATTTTGATGATGCTGTAGCCTTTGGAGGTTGGTCTTTAGATGAGCACAATCCAGGAGGTATTGAAAATATTTCGGAACCACCAAGTTATTTCCATTATCATTTTGAAGAGGTGTATCAATTTCCTTTTAGAAGTTTATATTCTAAAAATGTATCTAATTTAATGTTTGCAGGTCGTAATGTAAGTCAAACACACATAGCACTTTCTTCGAGTAGAATTATGGGAACTTGTGCATTGATGGGGCAAGCAGTAGGTACAGCTGCAGCTATTTGTAATAAGAAAAATGTATTACCTAGAGAAGTAGGACAAAAATATATTAAGAATTTACAAGAACAAATGTTAAGAGATGATGCGTTTATACCAAAACGTCCAGCAAATGATCCTAATGATTTAGCTAGAAAAGCAAGCTTGATATTTGGTTCAACAACATCGTCTGGAGATGCAAAAAAACTAATTAATGGTTTTTCTAGAGATATTGATGGTAAAAATAATCATTGGCAATCAGATGGTTTATCTGCTGATCTTCAGTTAGAATGGGAATCATCAATATCATTATCTTATGTAGAGTTAAAATGTGATACCAACCTTCAACGTAATATTATGATGCGTAAGGATAGTAGAAATGATGAACTTTATTTTAACGGTATTCCTAATGAGCTACTTAAATCTTTGAGTTTAGAAGCACGTGTAAATGGTAAATGGATAAAACTAGGAGTCATTGAAGAAAACAGAACGCGATTAATTAAATTTAAATTCGATACTATAAAAACAACAGCCGTTAGAATTAAAATGACTGAAACTTATGGTGCCGAAAATGTGAAATTATTTGAGGTACGCTGTTATGCTTAATTGGTTTTTAATAAAGCACTCATCTTAACTTTTTGTTTTTAACCGAAAATGAGTTGAAATTTATTCAGATTAAGCACTTTTTGCAAGACATAGCATCGCTATGTGTAAAAAAGTAATGAAATATGAGCGAATTTTAGACGTTTTTTAGGAAATAGAAAAAGTCAAGATGAGTTCAATATATAGAATCTATAGAATTAAATCTTAAAAATATAATTATAGGCTAAATTAAAGGGGTATGGAAAGAAGGAAGTTTATAAGGAATATAGCTGGTACTGCAATTACGACAAGTCTTTTGCCTCTGGCATCATGTAAGTCTATAAATGGTAATGTTACTGAAATTAATGTTAGTAATGATCTTATTGAGGACGAGCAATGGCACCAATTAGGCACAGGAAAAAAAGTAAAAAATCCATTACGAAAAAAAACAAAATCGTACGATGTTGTTGTTATAGGCGCTGGAATGGCTGGTATACCTGCCGCAGTTGCTTCAGCCAGAAATGGTGCTAAAACGGTTTTAATTAATGACCGTCCATGTTTGGGAGGAAATGCTTCAAGCGAAATACGTGTAACCGTAAATGGAGTGGCACACCTAAAACCAAATAATCTTCCCGAAAGAGAGACTGGAATTATAGAAGAATTCTTATTAGAAAATAGAGCAAAAAATCAGCAAGAATCTTACCCCGTTTGGGATCATGTTTTATATGATTTTGTAACACGGGAACCCAACTTAACGGTGATGCTAAATACGCAAGCTATCGATGCGGAAATGAATGGAAATAAAATCGTTTCTGCGTGTTGCTGGCAACTTACTACAGAAACTGAGTTTATCATAAAAGCCCCTATTTTTATTGACTGTTCTGGGGATGGACTTATGGCTGCAAAAGCAGGTGCATTATATAGAACAGGACGTGAAGGTAAAGCTGAATTTAATGAAACCTATGCTCCAGACAAACCCGATGGATGGCAAATGGGAGCTTCTATTTTAATGCAGGCTAAAGATATGGGCAGACCTATGCCTTATGAACCGCCATCCTTTGTAATTAAATACGATGAAGAAAAATCAACCAAAAGAAAAATAAAACAATTTATTGATGGATTTTGGTGGGTAGAATTAGGTGATGATTTTGATATTGTAGATGTCCAAGAAGAAAATAGACATAAGCTTATGGGCTATTTACATGGCGTTTGGGACCATGTAAAAAATTCAGGAAAATATCCTGAATCTGCTAATTATGCTCTAGATTGGGTAGGTTCATTACCAGGACGAAGAGAATCACGTCGTTTTATAGGCGATTATATATTATCAGAAAGGGATTTGGTAGAGCATAAACATTTTGAAGATGCCATAGGTTTTGGTGGGTGGTCGTTAGATGAACATAATCCTGGAGGAATTGAAAATCTAAATGATCCACCAAGTTTTTTTCATTATAAATTTAAAGAAATTTATCAAGTACCCTTTAGGACTTTATATTCTGTTAACATAGAAAATTTAATGTTTGCAGGGCGTAATGTGAGTCAAACACATATTGCATTATCATCAACAAGAATACAGGGAACTTGTGCTTTAATGGGACAAGCAGTGGGTACAGCTGCTGCAATATGTGTTGAAAAAAATGTATTGCCAAGAGATATTGTTCAAACTCATATAAAAGAATTACAAGAACAATTAATGAGAGATGATGTTTACATCCCAAAAGTAGCTGCTAATGATCCTAAAGATTTAGCTAAAAAAGCTAGCACCATTTTTGGATCATCAACACGCTCTGGAGATGTTAAAAACCTGATCAATGGTATTTCAAGAGATATTGATGGGAAAATAAACCATTGGCAATCGGAAGAAGATTTGCCTGCAAAAGTACAATTAGAATGGGAGGCTCCTGTTTCTATTTCTAAAATAGAAATAAAATGTGATTCTAATCTAAAGAAGAACATTATGATGCTTAAACAACCTTCACGTAAAAATCATATAACAACAATTCCGCCAGAGTTGTTAAAGAGGTTAGATGTGGAAGCCAGAGTGCAAGGTAATTGGGTTAAAGTATGTAGTCAAGAAAAAAATATTACACGATTAATAAAGTTTAAGTTTGATCAAATTGAGGCTACAGCAATAAGAATCAACATGTTTGATACCTATGGAGTTAAAACTGTCAAATTATTTGAAATACGTTGTTATAATGATTAATAGTCTCAAAATAACTTTAAGTTTATTGCTTCCTCTTTGGTTCCTAATAAGTTTCCAAACAAAATCTATGGCTGTTAAAAATATTAACCATAAGATTGTTTTGAAACACCCTGGAGAAGATATACCTGTAGAAGTAACTCTTGTGGAAGTACAGGATAGTGATGGACTACCTATAGCCTATTTTACAGATGTAGAATCTGTAATATGTCTAGAACAAGTATGCAAAATAGTATCAGTAAGAATATATTGGAATAACATTGGTGTTTATCAAAAATATGAATTAGAAAACGGAGCAACTTTAGAAAAATATGAAGATGATTTATTTGATCCTGAAGATTACAAAAAACTACATACCATTCTAGCCAATATAGACTCCCCATATAAAGAAGTCTATCTTGATGAAATCTTAACAGTTGTTGATGAACATACAGAAGATATAGATGCTGTTTCTGGAGCTACAGCTTTAGAATTAGATGAAAAAGATACGGTTCCTGGAGCTGCTTTAACATGTTTTACTTTGTGGCACTGGGTTAATGGAGATATAGTTTCGATAATTAAAAATAAAACAGGAGAATCGGTATCAAATAAGCAACTTCAACAATTTTTAGTAGATGAAAATGAAACCTATTTTTATATAGCTATAGCAGAGTTACAAAAACGTAAAAATTATAGTAAAGAATTTATAGATACAATAATTAAAAGAGGGTTAAAAGATGATTTCCTGTTAAGAACAGCGTTCAATTATTTAAAAGGAGCTTCAGTTGAAAACTATTTATATGCTGCCGAAACATTATTTTTTAAAGGATCTAGGGAACAAAAATTAACAACTACTAGGTCTCTTATAAATACAGATTATAAGGTTTCTAAAGGGTATTTAAATAATTTTAGCACACAATTTAGTAAGCTCGATTATCAAGAAGTATCACTTTTATTAGAATTGATGCAAGATAAAAATCCTAATTCAAAAGTTGTTATTGAAAATGTTTTACCATTATTAAGTGGAGACTTTATAATAGCAAGACGAGCGTACTGGTTTTTAAATAATGAAACACTTACAACAAAACAAGAAAGAGAAATAAAATGTTTTTATAAAAAACATAAAGACAAATTGTAGATAACTAAAACCAAAAATAGTATTTAATGAAAAAACTAATTGACTTAACAGATCGCTCCTCTGATCAATGGGTGCAAATGGGATCTACAGAAAAACCAACTCTAATTAGAGAAAAAAAAATAAGTTCAGATGTTGTAGTTGTTGGAGGAGGAATGGCTGGTATTTGTGCCGCAGTGTCTGCTGCCAGAAACGGAATAAAAGTAGTTTTGGTTCAAGATCGTGCTGTTCTTGGCGGCAATGCATCAAGCGAAATACGTGTTATTGTACATGGTGTGACTAAATTAAAAAGTGGATTGCCAGAACGCGAAACAGGTATCTTAGAAGAAATTCTTTTATTAAATCGTTTTTGTAATGAGCAACACTCTTTTACGGTTTGGGATCATGTGTTATATGATTTTGTTACAAGAGAGTCAAATATTACTTTAATGATGAATACACAAGCTGTTCGGTCAAATACAAAAGATTCAAAAATAGAATCTGTTTTATGTTGGCAATTAAGTACAGAAACGCTTATCACTCTTTTAGCAGAACAGTTTATAGATTGTTCTGGAGATGGGTTAATGGGAGCAACATCAGGAGCCTTATATAGAACAGGTCGTGAAGGTAAAGCCGAATTTAATGAAAAATATGCTCCAGACGAACCAGATGGATGGCAAATGGGCGCTACTATTTTATTATCATCTAAAGATATGGGGAAACCTATGCCATTTAAAGCTCCTCCTTTTACCATAAAATTTGATGCCGAAAAAACACATCCAGATCGCAGAATAATACCTTTTGTAGAAGGGTTTTGGTGGGTTGAGATAGGTAGTAAGGGTGATATTATTGGAGATGCTGAAATTGACAGACATAGATTAATGGGTTATGCATATGGTGTATGGGATTATGTGAAAAATTCAGGTGATTTTCCAGAAGCCGATAATTTTGCCTTAGATTGGGTAGGATCATTACCAGGAAGAAGAGAGTCACGTCGATTTATAGGAGATTATATTCTTTCTGAACCAGATCAATTAAGTTTTAAAGATTTTGAAGATGCCGTAGCATTTGGAGGATGGCCTTTAGACGAGCACAATCCAGGAGGTATCGAAAACTTAAGTCAGCCACCTAGTTTTTGGCATGAGCATTTCGATAAAATATACCAGATTCCGTTTAGATCATTATATTCTAAAAATATTTCAAACTTGTTGTTTGCAGGAAGAAACATTAGCCAAACTCATGTTTCGTTATCTTCATCTCGTGTTATGGGAACCTGTGCTACTATGGGGCAAGCCGTAGGTACTGCAGCAGCATTGTGTGTTAAAAAAGAAATAACTCCAAGAGAATTAACACAAAATCACATTACCGAATTACAAGAGCAATTGTTAAGAGATGATGCTTTTATTCCACAAAGACCCGCTAACGATACACAAAACATAGCAAATACTGCTGATAAAATATATGCTTCTTCAACCCTTTCTGGTGATGTGAAGTTACTTTTAGATGGTGTATCAAGAGATGAAAATGGAGAAATTCATCACTGGAAATCGGAAGGTTTAGATTCAGAATTAACTTTTGAATGGAATGACCCAATAATGCTTTCTAGTATAGAGATAAAATGTGACACCAATGTTAAGAAGAATATTATGATGTTGAAAAATACGCGTGAAAACGAAGCGTATACAACAATAATACCTCCAGAACTTCTTAAGTCGTTGAGTTTAGAATTGTTAGTTGATGGAGAATGGAAAAACTATGAAACTAAGGATGATAATCAAAGACGACTAATAAAATTTAATTTTGATACTATCAAAATTTCAGGATTTAGGATTAAGATGTATGAAACTTATGGTTCAGAAAATGTTAAACTATTTGAAGTTCGTTGTTACAAATAATAAATCATGATATTGTAAATTACAATGACAAAAGCAGATTATATAGTTATTCTATTATACATGATAGGTGTTGTTGCTGCAGGTTTAATACTTGCAGGAAAAATGAAAAACTCTAAAGATATGTTTGCAGCAGGAGGGCAGTCTCCCTGGTGGGTATCTGGGTTGTCAGGCTTTATGACTATTTTTTCTGCCGGTACATTTGTTGTTTGGGGAGGTATTGCTTACCGATATGGATTTGTAGCCGTAGCCATAAATATGTGTTATGGAGTATCGGCAATGCTTGTAGGCTGGTTTCTTGCAGGCTATTGGCGAAAATTAGGCGTTAATTCTGCTTCAGAATTTTTGCAGTTACGTTTTGGAAGCTCTATAGTCCAATTTTACACATGGTTTCAGGGTACTTTTGGAATATTTGCGGTTGGTGGAGCCATTTATGCATTATCTAAGATTGTTTGTGCTTTAATGCCTTTACCAGAAGGTCATTTATTAGCAGATGCTAGCACAGGAATGCTATCGGTTCCTTTTACCTCGGTAATATTATGTTTAATTGTTATTGTTATTACATTTTCTGGAGGTTTATGGGCTGTATTGGTAACCGATGTTTTACAATTTGTAATCTTAGTAATCTCCGTAATTTTTGTAGTTCCATTAATTTTAAACAAAGCTGGAGGCTGGGATGCCTTTTTAAAAAAAGCTCCTGAAGGGTTTTTATCTCCAGTAGTAGATGATTTTACCTGGTGGTTTCTTGTAGGTTGGATAATTATTCATTTTTTTAAAATAGGAGGAGAGTGGGCGTTTGTTCAACGTTATACCTGTGTACCTAGTTCAAAAGATGCAAAAAAAGCAGCATTTATTTTTGGGGTGATGTATTTAATAAGTCCTATTTTTTGGATGTTACCAGCATTAGTTTATCGTGTTATTAAATCTGGTCAAGATGTAGAACAGGCCTATATTCTGGCTTGTAATCTCGTGCTTCCTGCCGGAATGATGGGGCTTATGGTAGCAGCTATGGCTTCAGCAACAGCAAGTGCTGCTACATCACAGATTAATGTATTTGCAGGAGCGTTTACAACCGAAGTTTATCAACGGATTTTTAATAAAAATGCCAATGAGAAACAACTTATGTTTGCTGGTCGTATTTTTACTGTAATCTTAGGTAGTGTGGTTATCGCAGGATCTTTGCTTATACCAAGGTATGGGTATACCAAATTTATAATAGATTTAACCACTTTACTAACAGGCCCTTTGGTATTACCTACCATTTGGGGCTTGTTTTCAAAGAAGATTGGAATTAAAACAGTTTGGGGAACAACTTTGATGGGCTTTATAGCCGCTTTAATTGTTAAATTTGGACTTACAAAAGATGGGTTTTTAACAGGATTGGATATTTTAGACCCCTTATCAAATTGGGTTATAGCAAACATGCGTCTTGCAGATTTAATTACAGGAATAATTATACCATTAATTGTTTTAACTGTGATAGAACTATTCATAAAAACAGAGCATCCTAATTGGAAGAAAATACAAAATTCAAAACAGACTTTTCAAGAAATAGAGATAGCTCTACCTTCATTGTTACCTGCAAAAATGGTAATGTATACCCTAGTTGTTATAGGTTTAGGAATGGTCATATTAGCCTTTGTTAATACTAATGAAATGAAAATTCTTTTGATATTTTCTTCAATTTTATTCTCAATAGCAGCAATTACATATTTTATTATTAGAAAAAGAGTATAAATTTAAAATATAATAAGAATGATAAGTTTTTTAATAAGTATACTAATTTTAGTATTAGGTTATTTTGTTTATGGCAATTATATTGAAAAAAAATTTGGTGTTGATACCAAGAGGCCGACTCCTGCTATTTATAAGGAGGATGGAGTAGATTTTGTACCGCTTAGTTTGGGCAAAATTTTTCTAATCCAATTTTTAAACATAGCAGGGTTAGGTCCAATTTTTGGTGCTATAGCAGGTGCGTTGTGGGGGCCAGTTGCATTTTTATGGATTGTTTTTGGATCTATATTTGCTGGGGCAGTACACGATTATTTTTCAGGAATGTTATCTGTAAGACATGATGGAGATAGTATTCCAGAAATTGTTGGTAAGTATTTGGGAACAGGAGTTAAATATTTTATGCGTATATTTTCTGTGGTGCTTCTAATATTGGTTGGAGTCGTTTTTGTAAAAGGACCTGCAACTATACTACAAGAGCTAACAGGTTTAAATGTATCATTATTAGTAGGTATTATATTTATTTATTACTTACTAGCGACAATGATTCCAATTGATAAATTAATTGGTAAAGTATATCCAATATTTGGTCTGTCTCTTTTAATTATGGCTGTTGGGTTATTTTTTGCTTTGATATTTCAAGATTATTCAATTCCAGAATTGACTTTTCAAAATATAACTAATATGCATTCAAATCCAGAAAAGTATCCAGTTTTTCCATTACTTTTTGTAACGATTGCTTGTGGCGCTATATCTGGTTTTCATTCTACACAATCACCATTAATGGCACGCTGTCTTACTAATGAAGTACATGGTAAAAAAGTGTTTTTTGGAGCGATGATAACAGAAGGTATTGTGGCATTAGTATGGGCAGCAATTGCAATGTCGTTTTTTGGAGGCGTTAGAGAATTAGGAGAGACTATGGCTCAAGAAGGTCACAATGCAGCTTGGGTAGTTAATATTATATGTAATACAACATTAGGGAGAGTAGGAGGTATTCTAGCCGTTTTTGGTGTAGTAGCAGCTCCAATAACATCTGGAGACACAGCTTTTAGAAGTGCAAGACTAACTATTGCAGATTCGTTAAACATTAATCAATCTAAATTAGTTAAACGTTTAATGGTTACAGTACCTATTTTTCTTATTGCATTAGCATTAACTAAAATTAATTTTGCTATTATATGGAGATATTTTGGTTGGTCTAACCAAATGCTTGCTACTGTAGTTTTATGGGCTATTGCGGTTTATATGAAAAAACATAATAAAAGTATTTGGTTTATATTAATACCTTCTGCATTTATGACAGCTGTTGTAACGACTTATATTTTAGTTGCTCCAGAAGGTTTCAATTTAGAATATAAATTTTCATGCATTGTTGGAATTATCGTATCAATTGCACTTTCTACTTGGTTTTTATTATCAAAAGCGTTAAAGGATAATGCTTGATTAAATAAATAATATTAAAAAAATAGATTTTATTGAGGTAATCTAGTATTTGTTTTTGATAAAAAGTGATAGTTAATCTTAGCTGATAATAAATATTTTTATGGGTTAA
The DNA here is from genome assembly GCF_001747085.1 of Flavivirga aquatica. GTDB lineage: Bacteria > Bacteroidota > Bacteroidia > Flavobacteriales > Flavobacteriaceae > Algibacter_C > Algibacter_C aquatica. Next base: position 747,039 of record NZ_MDJD01000054.1, on the reverse strand, counting down.
AACTAAAACCTTAATTTTGTTTATATAGGCATTGATTTAACTTATTTGTTAAATTAATGTTTAAAAACATATTTAAAAATTAAATTATGACTAAATTAAATATCAATAAAGCATTACTATTATTTGCTGGAATAATTTTTTTGGCTTGCTCAGGGAAAAAAAAGGAACCTGTTAAACTTGGCGAGGTAAATTCAGTTGCTGCAGAAATAAAAAAGGAAAGACCCAATATAGTTTTTGTTTTGTGTGATGATCTTGGATATGGAGATGTAGGGTTTAATGGCTCTAAAGACATTATTACCCCAGAGCTTGATAAGTTGGCAAAAGGAGGAACTATTTTTACTTCGGCTTATGTAATACATCCATTTTGTGGTCCAAGTAGAGCAGGGTTGTTAACAGGAAGATATCCGCATGTTTTTGGATCTCAATTTAATTTACCTCGTAATAGCGCAGTAACTGTTGGAGAAGGAATTCCATTAAGTGAAAAATTTATGGGTAAAATGCTGCAAGAATCGGGTTATTATACTGGAGCTATTGGTAAATGGCATTTAGGTGCTGTTCCAGGTTATCACCCAAATGATAGAGGTTTTGATGACTTTTATGGTTTTCTTGGTGGCGGACATAACTATTTTCCTAGTGAATATAGACCAAAATATGAGAAGCAACTTGCTTCGGGTAATAAGAATATTTTTGATTATTTAACACCTTTAGAACATAACGGAAAAGAAGTTAAGGAAACAGAGTATATAACAGATGCTTTGTCTAGAGAGGCTATACGTTTTGTAAATGATGCATCTAAAAAAGATAAACCATTCTTTCTTTATTTAGCTTACAATGCACCACATAGTCCACTTCAAGCTAAAGAAGAGGATATGAAAGTATTTGAAAATATTGAAGATAAAAGAAGACGTACTTATGCAGGTATGGTGTATGCGGTAGATAGAGGTGTTGGAAAGTTAGTGGATGCATTAAAAAAATCAGGAGAATATGACAATACACTAATTGTCTTCTTGAGTGATAATGGAGGTAGTTTAAGACAAGCAGCAAATAACGACCCGCTTAAAGGAGAAAAAGGAGATACTTATGAAGGTGGTTATCGTGTACCAATGTTTTTCCATTGGCCTAAAAATGTTGCAGAAGGAAAACGTTACGATTATCCTGTTTCTGCATTGGATTTTTTCCCAACCTTTGCTGGTTTAGCAGGTAAAAAACTTCCAAAAGATAATAATCTTCATGGTAAAGATATTTGGAAAGCCTTTAAGAAAGACAAAAGCCCTCGTAAAGGAGAAATGATTTTTGCAATGCGACACCGTAGTGGTTTTTCAGATGTTGGAGTTAGACAAGATGAGTGGAAAGCAACTAAAGCGTATAAAAATGGATGGAAATTATACAATATAGACGAAGATATTAGTGAAGAAAATGATTTAAGTGCAAAACATCCAGAGCAACTTAAAAAGATGGTTTCAGCAGCCGAATTATGGAGTAAAACACACACAGAACCTCGTTGGTTTGATCCAGAAAATTTGAGTAAAGCATGGAAAGAAAAAGAAATGGCTAAATTTAAAGAAACCTTTATAATTAAGTAATATTATATTCGAATTGATATTAAGAATGTTTTTGCTATATTGAGTCCATGACACACGAACTTAAGCAAATAATACAAGCAGCCATCCTTAATCAAGCGTCTGAGGTAAAGAATGTTCTTGCCACGGTGGTTGATTTGGATGGTTCTTCTTATAGGCGTCCAGGAGTACGCATGTTACTATCTAGTAACGGTACTATGGTTGGTGCTGTAAGTGGAGGCTGTGTAGAAAAAGAGGTATTAAGAAGAGCGCAATCTGTTTTTGAAACAGGGAAATCTAAAATAATGACATACGATGGTCGTTATCGTTTAGGATGTGAAGGCATATTGTATATTTTGTTAGAACCTCTTGATATTTCTAATGAATTTAAAAACCTATTTTTTCAGAAATTAGAAGAAAGAATAACATTTACTATTCAATCATTTTATAAAAAAGAGGATGAGTGCGTAGGAGATTTCTATTCTATAATTTCCTTTGGAGAAAAGGAAAATTTTACTTTTTCAAAACAACATAAAAATCAAATTTCGCAAAATGAAGATGTGAAAATATTTTCACAAAAACTACTTCCGTGTTTTAAGTTACTTATTATAGGAGGAGAACATGATGCTGTAAAGCTTTGTAAAATGGCATCGCTTTTAGGTTGGGAAGTCGATGTGGTTACATCTATAAGAGACCCAAAAGAACTTCAAGATTTTCCTGGAGCAAAATCTGTGATTTCAGATACGCCAGAAACTTTTGTTGTTGATGGTATAGATGCACAAAGTGCAGTTATTTTAATGACTCATAATTATGCTCAAGATCTTAGATATCTTTTGAAATTAAAAGATTGTAAACAGTTGTATATTGGCATATTAGGATCTGCAAAAAGGAGAGAACAACTTCAAAATGAATTATTTGATTATACAACAGAATTAGAAGAATCGTTTTTAGAACGTATACATAGTCCTGCAGGATTAAATATAGGTGCTATAACACCAGAAGAAATTGCTTTGTCCATTTTATCTGAAGTTTTAGCAGTTACGAGAAATAAAGAACCTATTTATTTAAAAACAATTACGGGTAAAATTCATTCTCAAAATTAAAGAATGAATATATCGATTATCATACTAGCAGCAGGTCAATCTTCCAGAATGGGACGTATTAAGCAGTTGTTACCTTATGAAAAATCCACACTTTTGGAAGTTACAATACATAATGCATTAGCATCTAAAGCAAACAACGTTTATTGTGTGTTAGGTGCAAATTCAGGGCTTATTAAAAAAGAAATAAAAGAGCCAGAGGTCACTTTTATTAATAATCCTAATTGGAAATCCGGTTTAAGTTCAAGTATTGTTTCTGGAATTAAACATTTACAAACTTTAAAAGAACATTCTGATGCTGTTTTAATAACATTAGCAGATCAGCCTCATGTAGATTCAGCTTATATTGATTCATTAATTAATCTATATCAAGATAATCAAGGTGAAATCATAGCATCTGCTTACGAGAATAAAAAAGGTGTTCCTGCAATTTTTCCTATAACTATTATTGATAAGCTTTTAAAGCTTGAAGGGGATAAAGGCGCGAAATCATTTTTAAACAATTCAGAATATAATATTATTACACTTGAGTTAGAATCGTTTCAAATTTTTAGAGATATTGATACACCCGAAGATTATAAAAAATTATTTAAATAATAAGTATGATTGTTGTTCTTGTAAAATTCTTCTATCCAAAAATTAAATTGTTAAATATTGAAAATAAGGTATCTGTATAGTTTATGGTTTAGAAATGAACTCTAAAGTACATTTGAAATACTTACAGTCACACCAAAACTACTTAGTATTTTTAATTTTATAAATTAATTAAGAATAATCTTCTTTAATACCAAGATAATTATAAAAATAGTTTGATTAAATGAATAGACTAAATCCTTTTACATTATTTTTTTACTTAGTACTACTAAGTTGTTTAAATTCAGTGACTGTATTTTCTTTGCCTGATAATAAGCTTGAAATACCTATTAATGTTGATTCACCAAGAATAACCCAATCATTAAATGGGGCATGGAAGTTTTTTCAAGGACCTCACAGACATGCTTCCAAAGAAAATTTTGATAGTAGTCGTTGGCAATGGGTAAGTGTGCCTCATACCTGGAATACAGATATTATTAAGAAAACGGGATATTATAAAGGACATGCTTGGTACAGAAAGACTTTTCATGCCGCTTCAAAATTAAACGCAAAGCGTGTTTTTATTAGATTTGAAGGCGCTCTAGCGAGAACAAAAGTTTATTTAAATGGAAAAGAAGTAGGAGCTCATGATGGCGGATATGCTGCTTTTGCTTTTGAAATTACTGATTTAATTAAATTTAATTCAGATAATCAATTGGCGGTCATGGTTAGTAATGCCGATAATGCTGAAATAGTACCCACAAGCGATTATTTATTTACACGTTTTGGAGGTATTTACAGACCTGTAGAGCTTATATATACAGACCAAGTTTGTATCTCACCAATTGATTATGCTTCTCCAGGAGTTTACCTAAAGCAACAAAATGTTACTAAAAAAAAGGCTGAGGTCGAAATTGTAACAAAACTGGATAATGGGTATAAAGAGGCACAGAATGTATTAGTTGAAACTTCTATTAGTGATGCCTCTGGAAAAATTATTTGGAAACAAGTTACAAAGCCAATACTAAAAAATGGACTTCAAGATGTGAGTCAAAAAGCTATTATTAAAAACCCGCATTTATGGCATGGAAAAAAAGATCCTTACTTGTACTCAGCTCGAATAGCCATTATAAAAAAAGGAAAAGAAATAGATGTTGTACAGCAACCACTAGGGCTTAGATATTTTCACGTAGATGCTAATGAAGGATTCTTTTTAAATGATGAATATATTAATCTTCGAGGAGTTTCCAGACATCAAGAGTGGGAGCAATCTGGTTCTGCTTTAACTAATGATCAGCATGAGCGTGATATGGCATTGATGGAAGAAATGGGTGTAAACACAATTAGGTTTGCGCACTATCAACAAGCAGATCTTATGTATGATATTACGGATAAAAATGGTATAGTAGTTTGGGCGGAAGTTCCTATTACACCACCATATAAGAAAAATAACAAAAAATATAAAGAAAATTGCCGCCAACAAATCATTGAGCTTATTAGACAAAATTATAATCATCCCTCAATTCTTCTTTGGGGCATGTATAACGAAGTTCATATTCCTATAGAGCATGCGCAAGAATTTCAGAAGCTTATGAAAACTGAAGACCCTACACGTCTTACTACGGCAGCTTCTAATAAAAAGTTAATGGATCGACATGAAGTAACAGATTTAATTGCTTGGAATAAGTATTTTGGTTGGTATAATAACCCTCATGACGGTATAGGAGCTTTTATGGATGGTGTACATGAAAAGAAGCCTAATTTAAAAATTGCTGTTTCAGAATATGGAGCTGGAGGTTCTATTGCACATCAAAGACAAGAACTAACGCCTCCAGACCCTACGGTAGGACAATTTTATACAGAGCAATACCAGTGTTATGTACATGAAAAAAATTATAAGGTAATTAATAAACGTAAATATATATGGGGTAAATACATATGGAATATGTTTGATTTTAGTTGGCCTATCGTCGACCGTGGAGATGCCGAACTGTTAAATCATAAAGGCATGATAACTTACGATAGAGAGGTTAAAAAAGATGTTTTTTATTTCTATAAAGCTAATTGGTCTAAAATGCCTGTTCTTTATATTACAAGTAAAAGACATATTTACAGAGATAATCCAACAACAAAGGTTAAGGTATATTCAAATGCTAAAAATGTAGAGCTTACTTTAAATGGAGAAAAAATTAATAAGAAACCAACTCAAGAAAATGGTGCTTTTGTATGGGAAGATTTAAACCTTAAGAAAGGAGAAAATAAGGTTGAGGTTTCTGCAGATTTTAAAGGAGCTTTATTAAAAGATACTTGTACGTGGGTGTATTAATTGTTTGCTTTAAAAAAGCGGTTAACACAAATTTTATGGATTAGTATAAATTGCAAGAGGCTATCTAAAAATATTTTTAGATAGCCTCTTTTTTATTTATTGTTAGTGTATATTAATCCCAATGCGCATTAATTATTTCCTGTATGTGCGGATATTTAATATCTGTTTCATTTAAATCTTTTCTAAGTTTAATAAGTTGTGATTTTAGATTAGTAATAATGTCTTTATATTCAGGATTACTATAGGCGTTATTCATTTCTTTAGGATCTTTTTTTAAATCATAGAATTCCCAAGCAACAGGCGTATGTCTGGTAAAATTGTTACCCCAACTTTTATTATTATAATTAATTTCGGGGTTATCAGTATCTATCCAATATTTCCCATAATAGAATATAAGCTTGTGGTTTTTTGTTCTAATACCAAAATGTGCAGGGTTTGCATGTCTATGCGCTAAATGCATCCAATAACGATAATAGGTAGCTTGTTGCCAACCTTTTGGTTCTTTACCTGTTTCTAATATGGTTTTAAAACTTTTTCCTTGCATATAATTAGGAGTATTACCTCCTGCCATTTCTATTAACGTAGGTGCGAAATCGGTATTGTTAATAATCGCATCTGTTCTAGTTCCTGCTTTTACTGTTTTGGGATATCTTACAAAAAAAGGCATACGCATAGATTCGTCGTACATCCAACGTTTATCAATATAATCGTGTTCTCCTAGCATAAATCCTTGATCTCCTGTGTATACAATAATCGTGTTTTCAAGAAGCCCTTCAGCTTTTAAATAGTCCATTAATCTTTTTACATTATCATCAACACCTTTTACACATCTTAAGTATCTTTTTAAATATTCTTGATAAACAATACTTGTATTTTTATCCTCTTCATCATTACGTATATATTTAACCAGCTCACTAGGTTTTACTTCTTGTGCATTTCTGTAATTTCTATAAAGGGTGCTATCTATGTATAGATTCATAGCTTGATTACGTACTATGTTTCTTCGTGAAACAGAGGAGCCAATTATCCGCGTAAGCGAATCGTTAATACCTCGTGTTGCAACAGAGCCATTATTTTTATTATCATATAAGTTCTCTGGTTCTGGAATAAATGTATCTTTTAAATAGTTGTTATATCTAGGTGCATTTTCAAAATCATCGTGAGGTGCTTTAAAATGATGCATTAAAAAGAAAGGCTTGTTAGGGTCTCTTTTGCTTTTTAACCAATCTAAAGTTATATCCATAATATTGTCTGATGAATGTCCTTTAGTTTTTATAGTGTTTTTTGTCCATGGTTTTTCTCCTCGAACTCTAAAAGTAGGATCGAAATATTTACCTTGTCCTGGTAGTACTTGATAAAAATCGAAAGCAGAAGGCTCATTATGTAAATGCCATTTTCCAACAATAGCAGTTTGGTAACCTAAGTTTTTCATTTCTATAGGCAGATATTGTTGTTCCGGAGTTATTTGTCCATCTAAGTCTAAAACACCATTTGTTTGTGCGCGTTGTCCTGTGATAATTGCAGCTCTACTTGGTATACAAATAGCATTATTTACAAAACAATTATCAAAAATAAGTCCTTCGTTAGCAATCTTATCTAATGTAGGTGTAGGGTTTAATTTTGCTAATCGACTTCCATAAATACCAAATGCCTGAGAGGTATGGTCGTCAGACATGATATAAATAATATTTGGTTTTTGAGACTTGCTTTCTTGTTTTTTATTACAAGAGAGGAAACTAAATATGATAAAAAATATTATTAATAAATTTATGTTTGATAGTTTAAACATGGAGTTGTAATTACAGTTTATCGTATATCTTATTTAAATTTAAAGTGTCTTTCATATCTTTTTGTAAAAGCATGAGGTCTTTAAAAAGGGTTTTTACTTTAGTCTTATTTTTTGCGAGAGAAGCAATATTTTGTATCTCTTCTGGATCATTATTTAAATCAAATAATAAGGTTTTTTCAATTTTTGGATATACAATAAGTTTATAACCATTTTTTCTAATCATACGTTGTAAATCTACATAGCCATTATAAATAGCTTCGTAATGACTTTTAGTTTGTTTGCCTTTAGCTAAATCTAATACACTATTAAAAAACACATAGTTTGGCTTCTTTATATTAGCAATTTCTAGAGTAGTTGCCATAGCATCTTGTAAATAAATATCGTGCGTTACTTTTTTGTTTTTAGGTATGTCTGGACCAGAAATTATAAATGGTGCTCTAATACTGTGATCAAATTGTGATTGTTTTCCAATTAGTCCATGTTTACCTATGGCTAATCCATGATCTGCTGTAAAAATAATATAGGTATTATCCATTTTACCACTAGCTTCTAATCGCTTTATAATTTTTCCAATTTGTACATCTAAATGTGTAATTAAAGCGTAATACTCTTGAATGTGTTTTTTAGTAGCATATTCTGTTCTAGGAAAAGGAGCTAAAGCTTCGTCTCTTAAATCTGGACCACAGCCCATACCGTTTTTAAAAGGGTATTCTGGTAACCAACTTTTTGGAAGACTAATTTTGTCTAAAGGGTATTTGTTTAAAAATTCTTGTGGTGCTTGCCTAGGGTCATGAGGAGCATTAAAAGATAGATACATAAAGAAAGGATTCTCACTTTTTTCGGCTTTTTCAATAAAAGTAAAGGCGTCATCTTTTAAAACTTCACTCCAGTGTTTACCACCTTCCCAAAAACCACCAAACTTTGTGTCTGTAGGGAACCAAGAAGTATCTTGTTCATTTAAGGGTCTATTATATCCAATAGGCATAACACTAGCGGGGTTTATCTTAGTATCTTTAATAGCTTTGAATTTGGCAATCATTTCTTCATGTTCCCAAGAATCTCCAGGCATTCCAGGTCTTATATGTACAACATTTTGAAACACCTTACTAGCTTTTGCATCGATATGCCATTTTCCTGTCATGTAAGTATCGTAGCCATTAGCTTCCATAAGTTTCCCCCATGTTTTGTCAAGTTTCTTGTTTTTTAACCAATTGGTTCTAAATTGGTTAATATCCCAAAGGCTACGTCCAGAAATTATCATAGATCTGGAAGCTGTGCATATGGCGCCGTTCCAACCTCCCATATTATAGGTATTAGTAAATGTGGTGCCATTGTTTACTAATCGATTTAAATTAGGGGTTTCAATTCCTGTATTTCCTAGGGCGTTAATAGTACTATAGCTCATGTCATCAGCAAAAATGAATACCACATTGGGAGCTTCTTTTTTTTCTTCTTTAGTTTTTTTATTGCAAGCTGTTAGGGTAATAAGTAAAGTAAGGATTATGAGTTTTTTCATTATAATATCTATTATTAAATAATTTATAAAAGGAGGTAATTACAAGTTAAGGGGTTGCATTTATAGAAAAATGATTTACTTTAAATGTGAGACTATTTTACTATAGTTTTCATCAATATTACTAATCATAGATTAAAACTGTTTAAGAATTGATTAATACATTGTTTTATAACATTCAAAAATATGTTTATATAAAATAAACTAATACCATAAATGGGTTATATAACAAAACAAATGTTAGATTATATGAGTTTTAATTGAAGATGTTAATAGGATATGAAGAATAGTACTGTTTTTAGTTAAATTAAAACCAGTATATTATTGTAATTTTTATGCGTATAGTTTGATAGAACTAATTTAAAAGTTCTTTCTGTATGCCAACCCTAAAGCAACGTTCTTCTCCAAGATATAATGGGTTTCCATGTTTTTCAGACCAAAAACCATCTAAGATATCTTTAGAAATACATTTATAAACAACAACTCCTTTATATATATTTTCGTTATCGTCTTTGTATTTAAAATTAATAACAAGAATATTATTTTTAAAAAAACCAGTACCTATTTGACTTTGATTGTTGTTTATAAGCCATTTGGCTTTAATTCTTTGGTTAGCATCAAGTTTTAAACTTAGTGTACCTCTATACTCGTTTTCTTCTAAATCTTGATTGCTTCCTATTATAGTGTATTTACCAACTAAATCTTGAATGGTCATGGTTTAAGTTTAATCTAATGTAGTTTTTTAATCTGATATGTCAATTAAAAAATAAAACTCTCATATAATTAAATTATTATGAGAGTTTTGTGGAGTTCCTAATAAATCTAAAAGAACTCAAGGTTATTCAATATGGATGACAAAAAAGAAATTAATGCGTTTATTTGGGAAGAAAAAAAATGATTGCACGAGCTTTAAAAAAATTATTATAAAAACCTTCTAGTTTTTTTTTGGAAATATTTGGAGCTCGGTTATGTCTATCGTTTAGATTGAAATAAAAATTCACTTTCTTCCCCTAATCTTTCCCCTGTAAACTGAAAACCCCTTATAAATAAGGGGTTTTTGTGGAGTCGGAGGGAGTCGAACCCTCGTCCAAACAAGTAACCAAAGGGCTTTCTACACGTTTATTCTTTTCTTGGGTTTTCGATTATAAGCTGGTTAAAGAAAACCTACTTATAACTTATCTTCTTTAGTTTCAAAAGAGCATCAAAGCGCTACTCAATCTATGTTAACATTTACGATGCCTCAAAATGGAACGCCGTTAACCAAGGCTTTCCGGAGACATAAAGCTTGTACACCTTGTGTACCTAGGCTAATCTTACTATAATTCAGATTATGCAGCTAAAGCGTAGTTATTCTCGCCGTTTAAAATTTGATCTAGCCTTTAACGTGTTTCAATGTCATTACACGACGTGCTTACCGTTCAATTAATCTCGCTGTCAAAACCAGTCGACCCCGTTTTTCTGCCTAAGCAGTAATTTTACTAATTGAAAAATGATAATCATTTTAGCGCTCCCAAAAGGGGGCAGGCTTTCGGCTATATCTTTTGCAGAAAAAGCAAAAGGATGCCGCCTCAATCCTTAACGCAGAATGCAAAGTTATCGAAAAAGTTTGTATAAGCTTTCAAATCCTGTTACTTTCGTTCAAAATTTGTATCACTTTTTTACTCTCATGAAAGAATTAACTACTAATTAAATTAATATGAGTCTTAAGTTTGTCATTATAAAAGAACGTAAAAGTCCACCAGACCGTCGTGTTGTATTTTCACCTTCAAAATTAGAAGAAGCGCAGAAACTATTTCCAGAAGCTACTTTTAAAGTGGAATCTTCAGATATTCGTGCATTTTCAGATGAGCAATATAAAAGAAAGGGATTAGAAGTTGTAGAAAATATTAATGATTGCGATGTTATGATAGGGGTAAAAGAAGTGCCAATAGATACGCTTATACCTAATAAAAAATACTTTTTCTTTTCGCATACTATTAAAAAACAGCCTTATAATAGAAAACTTTTAAAAACTATTTTAGAAAAAAACATAGAACTTTTCGATCATGAAACCATAGTTAATGATAAAGGTTTTCGTTTAATAGGTTTTGGACGTTATGCAGGTATAGTAGGCAGCTATAATGGGTTTAGAGCTTGGGGCTTAAAGTATAATTCATTTAATTTACCAAAAGCAGGTACTTTACCAAATCAAGACGCTTTAATAAAAGAATTAAATAGTATAAGATTACCTAATATTAAAATATTATTAACGGGGAGTGGAAAGGTATCTAATGGAGTTCAAGAGATGTTAGATGCTATGAGGATAAAAAGTATTTCAGTTAATGAGTATCTAAATAATACTTTTAATGAGCCAGTATATTGCAAAATAGATGTTTTAGCTTATAACAAGCGTAAGGACGGTACTATACTAGATAATATAGATTTCTTTAATAATCCCGAAGCATATGAATCGGATTTTATGCGTTTTGCTAAAGTAACAGATTATTATATTGCAGGACATTTTTATGGAGACAGAGCTCCATATTTATATACGAGAGATGATGTGAAGTCTTCAGATTTTAATATTAAAGTAGTAGCAGATATTAGTTGTGATGTTGATGGACCTGTAGCCACAACACTTCGTGCGTCTACTATAGCAGAACCTATTTATGGTTATGATCCAGAAACTGAAAGAGAAGTAGATTATAAAGATGATAAAGCTATTGTTGTTATGGCAGTAGATAATTTACCTTGTGAGCTTCCAAAAGATGCTAGTGAAGGTTTTGGTGATATGTTTTTGCAACATGTTATTCCTGCATTTTTTAATGGAGATAAAGATGGAATTCTAAAACGTTCAAAAATTACTGAGAACGGAAAATTGACAGAACACTTTGCTTATTTACAAGATTATATTGACGGATAAGCAAATAAATAATTTAAAATAAATTTTAAGAATAATAAATAATACATAATGTCTAAAACAGCTTTAGTAACTGGAGCGGCATCTGGATTAGGGTTAGAACTATCCCTTTTATTAGCTAAGGATAATTATAACCTTGTTTTAATTGATATAGATGCTACTAATTTAGAAAATGCAAAGTCAGAGATTCTAAAAATAAATGATATAGAAATAATTTCAATAGTAAAAAACCTTTGCGATCCTGGTGTTTCAGAAGTTATTTTTAATGAAATTAAAGGTATGCCTATTGATGTTTTAGTTAATAATGCAGGTTTTGGTTTGTTTGGTAAGTTTGCAGATACGGAGTGGAGGAGAGAAATGGACATGTTACAGCTACATGTTATAACTAGTACACACTTAACTAAGTTAGTATTAACAGGTATGCTAGAACGTAATTCTGGGAAAATTTTAAATGTATCATCTTTAGCAGGTTTTCAGCCAGGGCCTTTAATGTCTATTTATTATGCTTCAAAAGCTTATATGTTATCGTTTTCTCAAGCTATATCTAATGAGTTAAAAGGAACAGGTGTTACAGCAACAGTATTATGTCCAGGACCTACTAAAACATCTTTTCAAGAGGTTGTTTCTGGAGAATGTTCTAAAAATAAAATAACCTTTAATATGGCTTGTGCAGATAAAGTGGCAGCTTATGGTTATAAAGCAATGATTAAAGGAAAAGAGGTTGCAGTACCAGGAATTTTTAATAAGTTTTTATCAGGCTTACCACGTCTTTTAACTAGAAAAAGAGCAACTTCGGTAGTGCGAAAAATTCAGGAAAAAAATAGAGAAATTCCAAATGTTAACCAACCTGTTAAAGCATAATTAAAATTAAGTATCTATTTTACTTTAACTGTTTTTAGTCATTGTAAACTGTTTTAGAATTAACAAAAACATTAAATACCCAAAAACCAATATTTAAAGATATACCAAATAATATGGTAAATAACCAAGCCTCGTAGTGTTTATTTGGGTGGATTATAATACTTAAAATATCGTTAAATAAATTCGATGGATTTTGAATAACCTCCCATGAATTATAGCGTAAAAATCTCCCTAAATAAATACCAAATGCAGTAAGTAAGATTATAAATGTTATTAAGTATTTTTCAATTTTGCTTTATTGAATATCCGTTTTTACTCATAATCCAGTAATTCCAGCTATTACTAGTCTATCGAATAGTTTTTCCTCAAAATATCTTCGATTGAGTTTGTAAACAAATTCGTTTAGGTAGAGTTGTAGGTATTTGCCTTTAATTTTGTGATAATTTCCAAGTAAGTTTCGTTTGGCATTGCTTATGGTAATATGTACCCATTTCAAGGTCTCTTTAGTAGTTTGTTTATCTGATTTTTCACTAATATGTAGTTCTACAAAATCAGCAATATCAACATATGAAGTACTTTTATCAGTAAAAACAATGCTTTGTTCGTCTAAAGACTCTTTAACAGTATCATTTACACCATCAGCCTTATGATCTGTCAGCACTTTGGCTTTAAAGTAGCGACATTGGCGATCCTTCTTGTTGGTTTTCGGGTCTTCTAAGGGAGTGGATTCTGCCATTATCATTACGTTTTGCTTTCCTACTGCACCACGACCTCTTTTTCCTTTTTGTTGCTCTATTTCAGAAGATTCGACCGTAAAATAACCTTCATCCATTTCAATCATACCTTCTAAAGTATAGCGGGCATCTCTGTTACCCATTGCTTTACGAAGTTTATGAACCATCGCCCAGACAGGTTCATACCTTTTTAAACCAAGCTGTTTCTGGATTTCTTTAGAAGAAAATCCTTTCTTGGTAGTAGTCATCAAAAACATTGTCTTATACCATATCATAAAAGATAGATTAGAATTTTGCATAATAGTACCACTTCTCAAAGATGTACGGGCTCTACAAGATTTGCACTCATAGCTCCAAACAGCCTTTATCCAATAGTGATGAGTATGACCACAACGCTGGCATTTAACTCCTATCTTATCTCTTTCTTGCTTAAAATGAGTACGACAAGCTTCTTCACTATCAAAATGGGCGGTAAAACTAAAAATATTCATGACTTGTTTTTTTAACAAAATAAGCATTTTTAATCAATTATTAGTAATTACGGATATTCAAATTTGCTTTTTATAAATTGTTTTAAAACTATTCTCATATCTAATAACGAAAAGAAGAAAAGAATTAATCCTGTTATAGCAAAAGAAGATAGGACTAAAACATCTAACCAGAGTAACTGATTAGGGCTTACTTTTAAATGCAGAAAATCGATAATAATATATGGTGCATTAGGAAGAAAGAGTAACCATATACAGAACAAAATATAAGGACTACTTTGTTAGGTATAGAAAAACTTAGTAAATAGCTTGTAATACTAAAGGGAATAACAGCTAAAAATAAATTCCAAACTAAGAATAAATAAAAATAAGAATTTGTAATTTTCATTCTAACCATTAATAATATCATGCTAAAAACTGCAGTAATTAATAGAGCAAATACAATTTTGTATCTGTTGCATAGAAATTGTTTGATGTTATCCATGGTTTTTTAGTTTGTATTCAAAAATCATAACAATTATTGTGCCTAATGTATAAGTAATTAAATCTTAAACTTGAAAGGTACTTCTTAATTATGTTCTAAGCAATTGATTGTCTTGTATATTCAATATGTTAAGGATGTTGATTAATTGCATAAACTCAACGAAAAAAGAAAATAGTAAGACTGAAAGAGCAATTTTTAAATAATTTTCGAGGATAAAACTTTTAAAGAAACAATACAAAAGTATGACAACTAGAAAATCTCCAACAGTGTAACGAATAAAGCCACTTGTTAAATATAATGCTATTAAAACTTCTGTTATAAAGAGTGTTATTGTTAGTATTAAATATGTTTTATTGAATTTAAAAGTCATGGTTTTATGTTTTAATAAATTAGTTGTGAATTAAGAATAGTGAAATATAAAATGACTATAGGGATGTTTGATAAAACAATGAAACAAGTCTTTATAAGCTCAGATTTTTGATTATTTGGGTCTAGTAGAAAAAAAATTAAAATGATTAATGAAATCATATTTATACAGGCAGCTAGTATTACGAATATCAATCCTAGATATATAAACCCTATACTTATACTAAAGCTTAATTCAAGTATGAAAAGAATGGTCCAATAGCAAAGCTTAAAATAGCTATAGTTTTACTTGTAGTTATTGATTTATTCATACTATTGTTTTGATTATGAAATTTATAGGTGTTGTGTGTTTCTGGTTTATTTTATCTCTATTTTATCTCCTAAAAATTTAGGGCTTACATTAAATAACATATCTATTGAAGCCTTAGTTCTTGCTAGATATTCTCGTAATTTAGTTTTAAAGATATAGCGAGTAGGAGTGTCTTTAGCATTAAAAGCAATAGCGTTAATATTAAAATGTCTTGCTAGATAAATAGCACGTTCATTATGGAATTTTTGAGAAATAATAGTATACTCAGTAAGTCCAAATACTTCTTTGGCTCTTACTATAGAATCCAGAGTTCTAAAACCAGCATAGTCGAGAAATATTTTATTTTCTGGAATCCCGTTTTTAATTAAATCGTTTTTAAAATCGGTAGGTTCATCATAACCTTTTCTTCCGTTATCTCCGCTAATTAATATGAGTTCTATTTTTCCAGCTTTGTATAATGATATAGCTGCTTCTAATCTATACTTGTAGTACAAGTTAATATTGCCGCTAGTTGTTAATTTACTGGCTCCTAGAATGAGACCAACCTTGTTTTTACTTATTGTTGAGATGTCATCATAAATAAAGTCTTTTGCTTTATGAGATACTGAATAATCTATAAATAGGACAATTATTAATGCTATAACACCAAATAAAACGGTCTTTTTTAAATATTTCATATGTTATCTTCAGGTTTTGTAGTTTGAATGTACTTTGTACTGGTTGTAATATGTCTTTTCTGTTTATTATGATTTACTAATAAAACCCATGTTTGCAACGTTGTAAAAAATGCTGAAGCAAAAAAGCTTATAAGGTAAGCCCCAAATTTAGATTCGTAAATACCATAACTACACAAACCAAAACTTACTATAGCATAGAAAGGGAAGTACTTTTTAAAGATGTCTTTATTAGTTCTACTATTTTTTTTGAACCAAAAAAAGGGAGCAATAGTAGATAGTATTACTATGGTACAGCATAATGAAATTGGAATTATTGATAAAAGTATAAGATAAAACATGGAGGCTTCAAAGTCTTCAGAAATAATAACCAACCAAAAAATGGATGTTGCAAGTACTATTGATTTTAAAATAGTAAGAGAAAGGTTCATAAGTTTTATTGAATTTTAAAGTTATCGTATTGTACTTCTTGCCATTTGTTATCTTTCAATTTGCTTAAATAGTTTTGGTACTTTTTTTCAACATCCGCTTTTCTTTCATTACTTAAATCATTTTTTTCGGCATAGTTTTTAAGAAAGAACGTATTGTTATTTGATAGGTCTATCAAATATTTAAAATCCATAGACTTGGCATAGTTAAGATTGTAATGTGTTATATAACTATCCCAATTAATCGTACTAGAAATCATTAATATGGTAAAAGCAGTTAAAGTGTTTATTCTAAATAAATACCAAAAGTTTTTTATATGTTTTACTTTAATAGCCGTTGTAAATAAACCTATTATTGTAAGTAGTAAGTAAATTAAAACGCCAATACGTTTATAGGTAAAACCAAAATAATAGATATATTGACAATCTTTAATTACAATATTAATGACTAACATAATATTGAGTGCGATCCAAGTATACGTTACTGTTTTTAGGTTTTTATTAGCTTTATAAAAGTTTAAATTTCCTCTAAAAAAGTATAGTATAATTATTATGGCTATTACTATAGAAGCAATCAATGCATTAATACCACTATGTACTTGATTTGAAAAAGTGGGCGCTCTAAAATCTGTAGTAGATATTAAATACGTAATATCGGTAATAAGAAAAAAGGCGATTAATACATTTAGTAAAACTATAAGAATAAGACCAAATTGATTTTCTTTTTTTAGATTTTCTATAATCAACTCTCTTTTTTTAGTTAATATGTTTCCTGTACTTAAATCGTAAGATGTAGCTGGATCTACTTCTACTGGTTTCGAAATGTTACTGAATAAATAATAACCCAAAACAGATAATAAGATCCATTGTAAGTTTATAAAGCTAAAGTCAATTTTAGAAATAAGATTACTAAATATAGGATTTCCATTTTTATATAAGCTGATGAAAACGATAATGACTATTAATGGAATGCCAATTATTTTTGCTAAATGCAGATAATCAAGTTCTTGTTTAGATATTTTTTCATCTTTGTTAGTAACATTAAGTTTTCGATGAAAAAAACCAGCTATAAATGAGTAGAGTCCATTTATCCAATTTATGTAAATGGATGAATTTTGCTCACAAACATTACCTATTAATGTGAAAAACGCAACGGTATTTGATATTATTGATAAGTTGGAATTATAGACGAATACCGTTATTGCAGTTATTAAATATATAAGACTAAAAACTATGGTACTCTTTTGTTTAAACGCTAATTTATTATATATAATTAGGATGATAATTGTAATAAAACTGAATATACTTAAGTTTAAGCCTGTGTCTTGTTTGTAAAAAAGGGTGCTAAATAAAATAGCAGAAATAATAAGGGGGATGTTTTTCATAATGCTTGTTTTTTATATCTATTTGTATTGTAGTTTGATTATTTCAATTTGAGCTTTTGAAAATATGGCTTGTCTAAAATCTTCTATTGATATTTTTAAAAGTTTTTTATAATCGTAGTGATGAAATATGTTTGCGTTTTTTCCAATACGATATGATTTGTAGTAATATTTAAAGTATTCAGGGAGTATAATGCTTCCTAGAATAATAGGACCGAATATGTATAGGCTTCTTTTTCCATTGCCAAAGCAAAGGAATTGTAAGGCAATTTCATCTTCAACTTTAGTTCCATATCCTGTTATTATATGATATGCATCGTGTCTTTCTCCTTTAGGGATTAGTTCAAAATTATTGTTGTTTAAGAATATCCCTAAGTGTTTTCCAAACGAATCCTTTGGGTAAGTAAGTAATTCTGTTTTTTTAATTTCCCATGGTATATACTTTCTAAGCATGATTCCATAAATCTTTTGAGATTTATCAAAAAACCATTTAATAATTTGTTTCCTATAATCCATTTTAAAGTACTTTGTTTTTCAAAGTAGATAAATAAAAAAATATCTATTGTTTGTTAATTAATTTTTCGAGTGCATTAATGTGTTTTTTAAATTCCGCTTTTCCTATATTGGTAGCAGAGTAGCGGGTATTGGGTTTTCTTCCTATAAATTGCTTCTCAACTTTAATATATTCTGCTTTTTCTAAGGCTTTAGTGTGACTAGCAAGATTACCGTCTGTAGCACCTAGAAGTTCTTTAAGCATATTAAAATCTGCATATTCATTCACCATTAGAATAGACATGATACCTAATCTAATTCGGTGATCGAATACTTTATTTATATTGGTTATAATACTCACTATAGATAATTCTAAGTTTTAAAATTTTAAATTCAAAGTATACTTAATACAGTTAATTATTTTCTATCATATTTAAAATGCATCCATCCCCCATATATAATATGCATGACTCCAAAGCCTATAACCCATAGCCAAAAACCATATCCAGGAAACAAGGTAGCAATTAAACCAAGTATAATTTGAATAAACCCTAAATAGCGAATATATCCAATACTATATTTTGATGCATTTACCAGAGCTAAGCCGTAAAAAATTAGCATTAAAGCTCCTGTTTGACCGTATTTACCTTGAATTAAAATGATTAAAATATAAAGTCCTCCTGCTATTAAAGGAATTAGAAAATTGAAAACTAAACGTTTTGATGTACTGTCCCAAATTTTGGCTCCGTGTTTTTTTGCTTTTATAGTGGTTAAAATAATACCAGTAGTAATACTAAATAAGGCAACTAAAAAGAGAATTAATAAACACAGTTTGAAAATTGTACCATCTAGAATTAGATATCCTCTTGCAGATGTTCTAACTAACCAGTATGCAACTGCACTTCCAATTAAGGCATAAACCCCAGCAAGTATTCCAGATAAACCACTTAATGATATAAATCGGGATGATTTATTCATCATGTCTTTAATTTCATTAATATCTTTTAAATAATCTTTTGGCTCCATGTAAAAGTACTTTGAAATACAAAGTAAATGAATATTTTTTAAATCGACATCATAAATTTTTGTTAAGTTTGAATTTTATAATTGAACTTATTTAAACGAGTTTATTAAATCTATTGAAAACAGTGAAGCCAGTAGACGAATATTTTATAAATCAAAAAGAACCTTATCAATCTATAATGCTTTATATACGAAGTATTATTCTAGATACGTTACCAGAAGTAGAGGAGAAGTATAGTTATAGAATCCCGTTTTATAACATTGAAAAAAAACCAATGATTTACTTAAATGTTTTAAAAGGAAAGGATTATGTTGATGTCGCTTTTGTACAAGGCATTCTTTTAGAAAAAGATTTTCCTGTCTTAAAAAATGATAATAAACGAAAACAAGTACGTTCTATTCAATTAAAAACTTTAGAAGATTTAGATCATGAAAATTTTGTCAAGCTTTTACATGCTGCTTCAGAGTTATTGAGTAAAAGTAAAAAAGCTTGGCTTATTTAACCCATTTTATGCATTTAACCCATATACTTTTGACTGATATCAATACAATTTTGTCGCTATAAATAATATTGAGATGTTTGATAATAAAAAAGTAGTAGTATATTGAAAATTAGAATGCATAAAATGGGGTAATCTATTTTGATTGTAATTAATTATAATACCCTCAAAATATTTGCTTCTTTATAGTAGTTTTATTTATGATTTGTAAACTAAGGATAGAGAAAAACCAGATTCAGCATTAAAATTACGTCCATTTAATGTTGTAGCAAACCCTAGAGAAAGACCAATAGTTTTTTTGTAAACAGGGGTGTATAGATCAAAGGATAATGAAGTATAATCTACTTCTGTTTCTGGTAAAGCATTAGGACCACCTGCTTTGGCAAATTCTGGAGTACCTATGTCTAAGCCAGATAATGAATTCTGAATTCCCAATTTAGTATGTACATATATCCAATCATTAAAATACCCAATTTTTACGATATGTAATGCCGCATTTGGTATTTCAAAATCACTACTATTTCTATCACTATAACCTGTTTGTAGTTCTGCAAATACATTAAAAGGACTTGTGTAATGAGCTATAGCAATAAAATCTATAGTTGTTGCTCTATTACCTATAGATAATACTCCACTAGCTTCATAATCACTAATAGGGATGTTGATACCAGCAGAAGCACCTAATGTTAATTTAGAAGCGCCTTTTAAAGTTTTTTCATAGGCTTTAGCCTTAAGTGTTACTCCTAAATCTTGAACACCTTCTACTAAATTTTTATTTTGTATGGGATCTACTCCAGTTTCGCTTTTAATAGAAATATAAGGAACACTTGCTACTGTAGAGAGCCAATCCGAAATACCATATTCACCATATAAATTAACAATTGATGAGGTTATTTTTCCTAAATTAGCGGGAGTGTTATCACTTAATGTAGTACCTCTGTAAAATTTGTTGTAACTTTTAAATGAATAGCCAGATGCTATTGATAACTCATTTTTTTTTGCATAAAATCCACTAACTGGTGATTGAGAATAAACAATAGCTGATACTAGAAAAAAAACTTTGGCTATAATTTTTTTATACTTTTTTGACATAATTTTGTAAGTTATTAATTAATAATAAGATTTAAAATATTTATTATTTGTGCGAAATTAATCTCGTTTTTTTTTTGAAAATGTTTTACATCTAACATTTTGTAATATTTTTTATAAATAGGTATACGAATAATAGTATGTAAGAACCTTATATTGATTGTTTTATACTTTTTAAAAAGTTTGAGTTTTGAGGAGGATTTTTAAGAATAATAAGTTTTCTTTCTAGAGAAATAGTAGATTTTGAAGTATTGTAGGAGAGAATAATTATAAACGTGTGAAAATGTTCTTTTAGAACATAAGAAAAGAAGAGAAAGTGTATTATAAAAATTGAGCACAAAATAGTAAACTTATATCATTCTTGAAGAAGTGTTAAATTTTTGGTAAGTTACTTTGTTCTATGTAAACTGTATCTGTATTATTGTAAGATATTACTGCGACTACTATATAAGTGTCGTCGTCTAATTTATCATTAATTTCTTTTATGTATAGTTCTGGTGTTTTTGGTTATCATCTTTATCTTGGTTAGTAGAATAGATGTTTTCCTATCATAAGAAAAAATAATAGGAAATAAAGTTAGGGTGTGTTATTTGGTAAGTAGGTATACTTAAATTTTAAAAATACCTCCAAAAGATACAACACGTTGTAAATAAAAGAAATGTTGTGAAGCACTTTCGGCTGTATTGCTAGTAGTTCTTATATCTGGCATATTTATATAACCTCCTTTTAAATCTAGTTGCATAAAAAAGTGTTTAAAAAATGTTAGGTTAAGGCCTGCATGAGCAGAAATACCATAACCAGATAAGTGAAACTCATCATATCTGTCTTTTTGTAATAGCGTTGTATTCGATTTTGGTAACAAAAATCCACCAGCTAAACCTTCAGTCATATTTACTTGAAATTTATCTGTATTTTGAATACTGAATAGTTTAGAAATATCATCATATCTAGAAAATTCGGTATAGACATAGTTTAAACCATTAGTATGTTCAAATTTTAAAAAATCTTCTGACACAAAAAAGTTTTCATTATTATAAGTACCATTGTATATTGAGCCTTCTTCAGTGTTTGGTAAATTAATAAAACCATCAACAGTTTTAAACCTGTTTCTATTCATAACATATTTCATATGATCTATGCCTAGTGATATGGTGTAATTATCCGAAATAAAATAACCTACTTTAACATTAGTTTGAGGTATCGTTATTCTTGTTGGATTTATATAATCTACATGCCATCCCTTAGGTTTGTCTCTAGCAGAAGCATCTTTTATTGTAAAATCATAATCTTTTCCTTTAAACCTTATATTAGATTTTGAATATGCTTCTCTATTTCCACCCCAACTTATAAAGAATTTACCTTTGTTAGATGAAGTGTATTTTTTAGAATTTATATCTTGGGCTATTGAGTTAAAAGAAAGTAAAGAGAGAGTTATACCTAATAGTATAGGTTTAATAGTAAAGTATTTCATTTAAGGTGAAAAAATTAAGGGTGCTTAAAGAGTATTTATTGCTTTTCTAATTGTAACTAAATTAGATAAGAGAGATTCTAAATTATCTAAATGAAGCATATTAGCTCCATCACTTTTTGCATTTGCAGGGTCGAAATGAGTTTCTATAAATAGTCCATCTACATTATTAACAACTCCTGCTCTGGCAACAGTTTCTATCATATCGGGCCTACCTCCAGTAACACCAATAGTTTGGTTAGGTTGTTGTAGTGAATGAGTAACATCTAAAACAGTAGGAGCATATTCACGCATAGTAGGAATTCCTCGAAAATCAACAATCATATCTTGGTAACCAAACATAGTACCTCTATCTGTTATCCAAGCTTTATTATTACCAGAATCTTTAACCTTTTGTACAGCATGTTTCATGGCTTCTGGGCTCATAAATTGTCCTTTTTTTAAATTTACCACTTTACCTGTTTCTGCAGCAGCAACAACTAAATCTGTTTGTCTTACTAGAAAAGCAGGAATTTGCAGAACATCAACATACTGAGCTGCTAGTACAGCATCACTAACTTCATGAATATCAGTTACAGTAGGGATATCAAAAGTTTCAGATACTTTTTTTAGAATTTTTAAAGCTTTTTCATTACCAATTCCAGTAAAACTATCGATTCTACTTCTATTTGCTTTTTTAAAACTTCCTTTAAAAACATAAGGAATTTCTAATTTGTTTGTAATCGTAACTACTTGTTCAGCAATACGTAATGCCATGTCTTCGCTTTCAATAGCACAGGGACCACATAGTAGAAAAAAGTTGTTTGAATTGGTGTGTTTTATTTTGGGAACTTCGTTAAGGTTCATATGCTTTAAAATTTAAGCTGCAAATGTAATCATTTTAAAAAATTATATGCCTTAAATGTTTCTAATAGCAAAAGTAATTATAGTATTTCTTAAAAATAGACGTAATACAAAGATCCCTTATTATTTAGAGCTTAATTAGTTTTCGTACTGTATTTTTATTTAGAGTTAAAAAATAAACACCTTTTGACAGATTATTAACAGCTATTTTAAATGTACCATTGTTTCCTGAAGTTGTTCCAGTTATAATTAATTGTCCTGTAGAAGAGATTAATGTATAATTTAAGTTACTAGAATCGAGTGAGGTTTTTATAAAAAGAACATCATTCACAGGGTTAGGGTAGGTTGTGAAATTAGATGCAACAATTTTTTCATTTGATAATGAGTTGTTTAAGGCAAATACTTGAGTCCAATAATGACGATAATTAGCATTACTATTAAAACCGTATCCAATACCCATTTCGTTTATATTTGGATTAAGTATGTTGTCGAGATGTCCAGCGCTATTTACCCATTGGTCAAAGGTATTTTTAACAGAACTATTACCTGCTGCAATGTTTTCACCTCTAGGACTTCCAGAATAACCTGTTTTAAAAATACGATCAGAAAAAGATGAGCCATTTAAGCCATCATGATCAAAATAATTATTGTCTGCCATATCTTTAGAATGATTTTTTGCAGATAGATTAAGCTTATTATTTAAGTAAACAGGTGTACGATTATTTTTGGCTCTTAAATTATTAACTAATTGAAGCATTTCTTGTGCTTGTGCTTTAGTTTGAGCATTATTTTTTAAAGCAAACAGCATAAAAGACATTAAGATAAAGATAGTTGAGGTTTTCAAAATTGTAGGTTTTAGGGGGTAATTAATAGTTATGAATATATTTACGGTTTAAGTACGAAAAAAGACTATTAGGTTTTAATCAAGTAGAATTCTCTCAGGATGTTTTGCTTTTGCAGCATGATGATAAATACATAGCCTACGTTTTTTATTTAGAATATTTCAATAAATCTACATAACAAAAAACATTAAGATTACTAGACAGTTTAAGGTTGTAGTCGTTTTTTAGAAACTTAAAACAAGCAGGTATTATGTGAACAGGTAGGTTTTTAAAAAGAAGATGAAAAAAATATTTTTAGGTAAAGGAAAAGCAGAACATGAAAAGATGTTAAATATTTTCTTTCAAACTATTTCTTATCATCCATAATGCCATTACAAAGTTTACAATAACAAAAATTCCTCCACAAAACATAAACTGTTTAATCTGGATTGATAATGATATAATATTAAAAATATCTGATAGATAAGCTAATATAATATATGATGATAAACACACAAAGGTAATACCTAAAACAAAATTTAATTTTTTATTAGGTTTAAAAAGTTGCCATAAAAAGGGAACTGCAAATAATAAAATAGGGTAAGCAGTAATTCCTTCGTTTTTGTTTACTACGATAAACCAATATCCAGTAATAGCTATAAAATATAAGTACGGAGTAAACTTTGCGTATCTTTGAAATAAAGTCATAGTTAATACCTTTTTTGATAGTTGATAGATTAAAGTATTAGTTGTTTTTTTATACTAAAACTAACAATATTTATGTATAAAAACTATAATTGATTTTTATTATAGTAAATTTTTAACTAAATTATAAAATAACACTTACCTTTGCACGCTTAAAATAAGGCACTATTATGGCTAATATTAAAAACATTGCAATTATTGCACACGTAGATCATGGTAAAACTACTTTGGTTGATAAGATTATGTATCATTGTCAGTTATTTCGTGAAAACGAGAATACTGGTGATTTAATACTAGATAACAACGATTTAGAAAGAGAAAGAGGAATTACTATTACCTCAAAAAATGTTTCTGTAATATATAAAGATACAAAAATTAATATTATAGATACACCTGGTCACGCCGATTTTGGTGGAGAAGTAGAGCGTGTACTTAACATGGCTGATGGTGTTTTATTATTAGTAGATGCTTTTGAAGGACCTATGCCGCAAACGCGTTTTGTACTTCAAAAAGCAATCGATTTAGGTTTAAAACCATGTGTGGTTGTAAATAAAGTAGATAAAGAAAACTGTACTCCAGACGAAGTACATGAAAAAGTTTTCGATTTAATGTTTGAATTAGGTGCAGAAGAGTGGCAGCTAGATTTTCCAACAGTTTATGGTTCAGCCAAAAATAATTGGATGAGCGATGATTGGAAAAATGAAACAGAAAACATAGAACCATTGTTAAATATGGTTATAGATCATATTCCTGAACCAAAAATTGAAGAAGGAACAACACAAATGTTAATAACATCATTAGATTTTTCTTCTTTTACAGGAAGAATAGCTATTGGGCGTTTAACTAGAGGTGAACTTAAAGTTGGTCAGAATATTTCTTTAGTTAAAAGAGATGGTAGTATCGTAAAATCTAAAATAAAAGAGCTTCATGTTTTTGAAGGTTTAGGACGTAAGAAAGTAGAAGAAGTTCAAACTGGAGATATTTGTGCAATTGTTGGTTTAGAAGGTTTTGAAATTGGTGATACTGTTGCCGATTGGGAAAATCCTGAAGGATTAAAAACTATTGCTATTGATGAGCCTACTATGAGTATGCTGTTTACTATTAACGATTCACCTTTCTTTGGTAAAGATGGAAAATTTGTAACATCTCGACATATTAAAGAGCGTTTAACCAAGGAGCTAGAGAAAAATTTAGCGCTTAGAGTAAACGAAACTGATAGTGCAGATAAGTTTATGGTTTTTGGACGTGGTGTATTACACTTATCGGTTTTAATAGAAACGATGCGTCGTGAAGGTTATGAGCTTCAAATAGGACAACCTCAGGTAATTATAAAAGAAGTTGACGGTATAAAATGTGAACCTGTTGAAGAAATGACTATAGATTTACCAGAAACAGTATCAGGTAAAGCTATAGAAATGGTAACGATGCGAAAAGGAGAAATGCTTAGTATGGAAGCAAAAGGTGAGCGTATGGTTTGTGAGTTTATAATTCCGTCTAGAGGAATTATAGGTTTAAGAAATCAGTTACTTACAGCTACAGCTGGCGAGGCTATTATGGCACACCGTTTTAAAGAATACCAACCGTTAAAAGGAGGTATTCCAGAACGTCAAAATGGTAGTTTAGTGTCTATGGAAAAAGGACAAGCTATTCCTTATTCTATTGATAAATTACAAGATAGAGGTAAGTTTTTCGTTGATCCAGGAGAAGATATTTATGAAGGACAGGTTATTGGAGAAAATTCTCGTGGAGATGATATGTCTGTTAATGTAACTAAAACTAAAAAATTAAGTAACGTACGTTCATCAGGAGCAGATGATAAAGCTAAAATAGTACCTGCTATTAAATTTTCTTTAGAGGAAGCTTTAGAATATATTCAAAAAGATGAATATGTAGAGGTTACTCCAAATCATTTAAGATTACGTAAAATTTATTTAACTGAAGTAGAACGTAAACGAAACAAGTCAATATAACAAAGATGGAATTCTTTGGGATTTCATGGATAGAATGGGTAGGGTATTTAGCGATGGCTACTGTACTATTATCATTTTTAATGAAATCGGTTATTAAATTACGAATAGTAAACAATTTAGGTTGTTTACTATTCGTGTTTTATGGCTTTCTTTTTCAACCAATTTCAAAACCCATAATTATTACTAACATAACTATATTTAGTATTAATTTATATTACCTCCTTAAAAAGAAATCTTGATCTCCTCTGTATCTGTATGTCTAGTCTTACGTTTTTTAAGATAATAAACTAGCACTAAATGATTTTGTATATTTGGTTTCTTTTAGATGAAAAATGAAAGAATAATATATTCTTTTCAGCGTTTATGGTATGCACATTACAATTTTAAAAAATAGGCCGAGTTGGTAAAGAAAATTCATATTAATTGAAAAAATTAATAGATTATATAAATAGTAAGGTTTTAGCTAAAATAGCTTCGTTACAAACAGCTTCTGTATTAACTAGAATAATTGCAGGATTATTGACTTCAAAAGCTATTGCAGTATTTATTGGAGCGGAAGGATTAGCTTTAATAGCGAATTTGCGTAATTTCGTGAATTCTTTCCAAACTATAGCTACACATGGTTTTTATAAAGGTGTTGTAAAATATGTTTCAATATTTAAAGAAGACACTGTACAATTAAGTAAAACACTATCTACGGTTTTTTATACTGGATTCATCTCTACTATAAGTATATCATTTCTTTGTTATTTCAATGCAGAACTCATAAATAATATAATATTTCCTACTTATAATGATTATGCTTATGTCATCCAAATTTTTGCCATAGTACTTCCTTTTTATTCTTTAAATATGTTTTCATTTTCAATAATGAATGGTTTTTCAAAGTATAAAATACTTATCATTATTAATATTATTGGGCAAATATTAAGTGTCTCAATAGCTTTGCTTTTAATTTACCAAGATAAGTTAGATGGAGCATTAATATCTGCTGTTATAGCAGAATCATTAATATTTCTGATTACATTGGTTGGCATTATTAATAGACGTAGTTTAGTGCCCCTTATAAAGGTTAATAGTGTTAGCTTGGGTTTTTTAAAAAAAATAAGCGCCTATTCATTAATGGCGCTCTTTACAGCTGTCTTATTACCATTTGTTGTTATTGCGATTAGATCTTATATTATGGAAAATATAGGTTATAAAGATGCAGGTTTTTGGGTAGCTATGACTAGAATATCTAAATACTATTTAATGTTAATTAGTTCTTTAATAGCGTTGTATATTTTACCGCGTTTTTCTGAGATTACTGATACTAAGGAATTTAAAAAAGAAGTATTTAGCTTTTATAAAACTATAATTCCCATTTTAGTGGTAGCTTTATTTATAATATATTTATTAAGAAAGTATATCATATTAGTCATATTTACTAATGAATTTTTACCAGTGGAAGACTTGTTCGTATGGCAATTATTAGGCGATTTTGTTAAGATTTTATCAATTGTTATTGCATACCAATTTTTAGCTAAAAAAATGTTTTGGCATTATATTTTAACTGAGGCTTTTTTAGTTATAATTTTATACACAACAAGCATTTATTTTATCAATCTGTTTGATAATGTTAAAGGTGCTGTTATTGCTCATTTTGTGAGTTATATAATGTATTATGGTATAATTTTACTTATTTTTGGGAGTTCTCTTTTTTGTTTAGAAAGCGAAAAGGACTAAATTACTTTTAATTAATTTACTTACCCAGCTGAATTATTGAATATACCAAGTTTCATAAAGAATAATTTGTTATTAAAAGTGACTTCAGCTAATACATTATTGGTTTTAGTCAGAATGGGATTTGCTTTGATTTCTCAAAAAGCTTTAGCTATTTTAATTGGAGCAGAAGGAATTGCACTAGTAGGTAATTTAAAAAATGTAATTGCTTTTTTTGGACAGTTTTCTATTTTAGGAACTTCTAATGGGCTAGTGAAATATATTTCTGAAAATAGAGATGATAAAAAACAGCTTAATAATTTATTTTCAACTGTGTTTGTTTTTAGTATTTTTGCGGCTTTAGTTTCGTTTGTAATTTTATTCTTTTTATCGGATACTTTTAATGATATCATTTTTGGCACAGATAAAAACTATGCTTATATATTTAAAATCTTATCGTTCATAATCCCTTTTATGGCAGTCAATGCTATTTTAAGTTCTTTATTAAACGGTATTTCTGCTTATAAGTTATACTCAAAAACGGTATTAAGTACAATTATAGTAAGTACATTTTTAATTGTGCTTTTAACCTTCAATAAAGGATTGAAGGGTAGTTTGTTAGCTATTAGTGTAATTCCTTTAATACAGTTTATAAGCTACCTTAGTTTCTTCTCAAAAAGGCATAAAGCGTATATTAATTTAAAAGAGCTGTTCTCATTCAATTTGAGTTTTAAAAAACAATTATTGTCTTATAGTGTTATGTCAGTTGTTGTTATATTATTTATTAATATAACAGATATAGCTATAAGAAACTTAATAGAAAATAGAATTAGTATGCGAGAAGCTGGTTATTGGACGGCAATGACATCTATTTCTAAAACTTACATGCAATTTTTAGCAGCAATATTTCCTTTATACATATTGCCTCAATACGCTAAGATTAATACAACCTTTGACTTTAGAAAAGAGGTTAAAAAAATCTATAAATTGTTATTACCTTTAATTATTATGGGAATGGTATTTATCTACCTTTTTAGGGATTTAATAATTAAAGGCCTTTTTACAGACCAATTTTTAGATATGACTAGTTTATTTAAATGGCAATTAATAGGTGATTTAATAAAGTTTATTTCTATAGTTTTATCTTATCAGTTTTTAGCAAAAAAACAAATGACTTATTTTGTTTTTACTGAAATATTATCAGTTTTACTCTTTTATTGTTTTTCAGTTTATTTTATAGATATTTACGGTACTGAGGGCATTGTTATTGCTCACTTTGTTCGCTATGTTTTATATTTTATGGTTGTAGGTTATATTTTAAGACATAGTTTTATAGGAGAGAATAGAAGTTTATAAAGAGTATTAATATGTGTATCGATGACAGAATCTCAAGCTAATAATTTAACGCTAGAAATATTAATCTCCACAATGAACCGGGTTTCATTGTCTTTCTTAGAGGACATGTTTCTTTATAATAAAATAGAAGATTTAAATATTCTTATTATAAATCAAACAGAAAAAGGGCGCGAGTTAATTTCAGAGTTTAAAAATATAAGAGTCATAAATTCTTATGATAAAGGACTCTCGAAAAGTAGAAATTTAGCCATTAAGAATGCAACAGGAAGTATATGTTTAATAGCAGATGATGATGTTGAATATGTTGAAAATTTTCAAGAAATAATTATTGATACTTTTTGTCGTTTAAAAGATGTTTCAATAGTTGAGTTTAAAATTGATACATTTACAGGGGAAAATTATAAAAACTATTCAAAAAAATCAAGAAAACTTTCTAAGAAGAGATATATAAGAGGGGTGTCATCAATTGAAATAGCTTTTAAAAGAGAAGATATTATAAAAAATAATATTGCATTTAATTCTTTTTTTGGTTTAGGTAGTTTCTTCCCTTCTGGAGAAGAATATTTGTTTTTAAAAGAAGTTTTAAATAAAAATTTAAGAATTTATTTTGAAAATCGAGTTATAGTTAGGCACTCTATAGAACGCTCTACAAGTAATGTTAGAAGTGACGATTTTATAAAAACACAGGCTGCTTTATATTTTATCGATTATAAAATCTTTAGTTATTTATTTTTGTTAAAACTTATTTTTTTTCTTTTAAGAAAAAGAAGAATTTTTTTTAAGGATATACTATATAAGTATACTGTTGGAGTTAAGGGAATTGATGAATATAAGGAATTAAAAGGGCGATATGCGAATAGATAAAGTGTTTTTAAGGTATCTTATACTTATAATAGTTGCATTCATATTCGAATGCATATTTAATCAAATAGCTTTAAATATTATTTATAATTTAATTGAAAATATTTTTTTTGCTATAACACTTATTTGTCCATTGTATCTTTTTACTAATAATAATAATAAAAGATTCAGTATATATTATTTTGCCTTTTCCTTTTTAATTTTTTCAATAAGTATTTATTTTGAAACTGTTTATTATTACCTTTTTAAGACTCCTTTTAGTGCTTCAGCTATTTTTGTAGCCTTAGATTCTAATTTGGAAGAAACGAAAGAATTTATCGATTTTTATGTAGATATACCTATAAGTCTTTTTACTTTTTTAATATTCGTTATTACTAGCATTGTTATTTTTCGAATAAATAAAATAAGCCTAATAAATACAGTTGTTAAGAACATTAATCGTTTTAAAGTAATGGGTTTATTGATTGGTATCCTTATCTTTTTAAAGTTTTCTAAATTAATTGTATTTAATGTACCATATTTGATGGTAAAATCAAATATAGAATATTATATAGAGTCTAAAAAATTAGGAGATTATAAAGAAAATAAAAATGGAGATTTTCATAATATTTATAAAAGGCCATCTAAAGAAGAACAAGAAGTTTTTGTTATAATAGTTGGAGAATCTACATCTCGAACTCATCTGGGACTTTATAATTATTATAGAGAAACAACGCCAGAACTTATAAAACGAAAAGAAGAGCTATTAATTTACAAAGATGTTATTAGTCCACATGCTTTTACTGTTGGGGCACTTACTAAAATATTAACTTTGGGAAATTATGAAAACCCAGAGAAAATATCAGAGGGTTCCATTATTCAGTTGATTAATAGTGTAGGGTATGAAACATATTGGTTGTCAAACCAAAGACCTATAGGACCTTACGAGAGTATGATAACAAAAATTAGCTTGTCCGCGAAGAATTATAAGTTTTTAACAACTACTATAGCAGGTAATAGTAAGGTTTTAGACGGAGAACTCTTAAATGAATTTAATGAAGTTATAAATAATGATGTAAAGAAAAAAGTGATTTTTATTCATTTAATGGGAACGCATCATCATTATAAAAATAGATATCCAGAAGAGTTTAATCAGTTTCATGAAGAACCAGTTACGGATTTTAGATCGGAAGAAAACTTTACTAAGATAAATCATTACGATAATGCGATTTTATATAACGATTTCTTAGTATCTAGTGTTATTAAGAAATTAGATAGCTTAAATACAAAGAGTTTTGCACTTTATTTTTCAGATCATGGAGAAGAAATGTTTGATGATATAAATATGGCAGGACATAATGAAGATATTTATTCTCAAAAAATGTTTGAAATTCCATTTTTTGTTTGGCAATCTAAAAAATATAAAAAAGAAAAAAAAATACCATTTGTTGAAGATAGAAAATATATGATTGATGATTTATTTCATTCTATAGCAGATTTATTAGATATTAAGGCAAATGAAGTGGAATACACTCGAAGTATTTTTAATGAACATTTTAAAGAACGAAAGCGGGTGGTAAAAGATACAGTAAATTACGATACTTTTTTTAATTAATAATATTTGTTAAGATAGAAAGAGTTATAATTTTAAGTTAATTGATAGACAAATGATTTGATATATTATTATGGATTATAGTATGCATTTTATAGATTTGACGAAAGAAAACAATAGCTTGTACTAAGTTGTAGGCATTTAAAAAACATAAAAAGAATAAATAAAATTGAAAGTTTTTAATAAAAGTATTAATATCTATGACTTAATTTATATTTCAATATATGTTATTATAGGTGTTCTAGTAATTAATAAAGAAATTGTTTATTATCCAGATAGCTATACTTTTTTGTATATGGCTTTTAATCATAGTCCTGTTTATTGTATCTTTCTTAAGATTTTTACAAGTATTTTTGATAGCAATTTTGCATTCCCATTAAAATTAGTCCAGTATTCAATTATTGCTTATGGTGTTAGTTTTTTGATAAAAACATTAAAAAATATTTTTAATATAGCTTTTTTGGGCTTTATTTTTTTGCAATTAATATGCTTAGCACCTTGTGTTTATTTACATTTTTTAGGAAATACCATTTTATCTGAAGCTTTAACTTATCCATTTTTTTTAATCATTTTTAGTTATGCATTAAAAATGTTTATTGAAGAGGATCTAAAGTATATTTATAAAATTAGTTTATTACTAATTGTTATTATTTTAACGAGAGGGCAGTTTATAGTTTTAATACCAGTATTATTAATAATTGTAGCATATTTAATATTTAAAAGTAAATCCTTGATTAAAAATTTTAAATTTTTAATCATTTTAATAACACTTCCTTTTATAACTAGTTTATCAGAAAGAATTTATAATAAAATTGTATTTGGTCATTTTGTAAATAATGCAATGAATTATGTGCATTTGATAAGCTCACCATTTTATATTTCTAATG
This sequence comes from Flavivirga aquatica, assembly GCF_001747085.1. Lineage (GTDB taxonomy): Bacteria > Bacteroidota > Bacteroidia > Flavobacteriales > Flavobacteriaceae > Algibacter_C > Algibacter_C aquatica. Next base: position 714,246 of record NZ_MDJD01000054.1, on the reverse strand, counting down.
AAAGTGATATAGATTTGTTTACAGAAAAAGAAGAAAGGGTGTATTTTAAAATGGTCCATAAAAGCTTAAAAGAAGCCCAGTTAACACGCAATCAAAGCTTAAATAATGGTAATGATGATGCTTATTTTTATCGAGATAATTTTACTAAGATATGTAATAAAAGAATTTATAAATTGGGACTGAATTTTTATAAGGATAAAGGACTTGACTTTAATAGTCAAAATATAGCTTTAAATAGATTGTGTTCTAAAATAATCTTCCCCTTGGTTAATAAAAATTTTAAAAGTTGGATCACACTTTTTTTTAAAAATCTAAAAAATTCGTTTGGATCATTTAAACAAATGCTTTTATTCCTTATGTTGTTAGCGTATAGTATGTTTTATTTTTCAAAATTTAATAGAAGTGCTATATATAAATTCATCCTATTAGGAACTCTATTTATGTTTGCAAATAATACGCTTATAGCATTGGTTGTTCATCCTATTAAACGCTATGTTTTCTATTTTGATTGGCTTATTTTTGCGATAATAATAATATTGTTAAATGAATTTTTGAAAAACAAAGAGTTAAATGAGTCTTGAATTATCTATTGTAATGCCATGCTTAAATGAAGCAGAAACTATTGCTATATGTGTAGAAAAGGCTAAGGCTTTTATGCAAAAAAACAATATTAAAGGAGAAGTTGTCATTGGAGATAATGGGAGTACCGATGGTTCACAAGAAATAGCAGAAAAATTAGGGGCTATTGTTATAAATGTTGAAAAAAAGGGTTATGGAAATGCTTCTAGAGGAGCTATTGAAGGTTCCAAAGGAAAGTATATTATTACTGCTGATACTGATGATAGCCATGATATTCTTAATCTTAACCTCTTTATAGAAAAATTAAGAGAAGGATTTGATCTCGTTATGGGAAATCGTTTTAAAGGTGTAACGAATAAAGACTCCATGCCTTTTTTACATCGTTATGTTGGTAATCCCGTATTAACTTTCGTTGGTAATTTGTTTTTTAAAACTAATATTGGAGACTTTCACTGTGGGTTAAGAGGTTTTACAAGAGAGGCATATAATAAAATGGAGTTATCTACCACTGGTATGGAGTTTGCTTCAGAAATTGTTGTAAAAGCATCTATGTTGGATCTTAATATAACAGAAGTGCCAACAACAGTATTTCCTGCGGGAAGAAGTAGAGAGGCTCATTTAAGAACATTTCCAGACGGTTGGAGACATTTAAGATTTTTACTTTTATATAGCCCAAAATGGTTATTCTTAATACCTGGTATATTATTTATGTTAATAGGTATAATAGGAACATTTGTTACCATGTTAAACAATAACAATGAGGCAGCAAGATGGATACCATTGTTCGCTGGTTTGTTTTTAATTAGTTTTCAATTTGTTGTTTTTTACGCGCTAACTAAGATTTACGCAACAAATCATGGGTTAATACCAAGAAAGAAAGGTTATAATAAGCTATTTCTATATTTTACTTTAGAAAGAGGTTTATTAGTTGGGCTGTTTTTTACTATTATAGGATTTGTTTTGTATTACTTAGGGTTTAAAGAAGGTATAGATATAAATCAAACATTAAAAACTATTGTACCGGTAACAATAGTTATGGTACTTGGAATTCAATTAATTTTATTTAGCTTCTTTTTTAGTATTTTAGGTTTGAAAGATGATAGTAATTAAATTTCTTTTATTTATAATTTTCTGTTTCCGAAAATCATTAAAAGTGAAATTTATAAATATTCAATTAGTATATAAAGCCTTAATTAAAACAAATGAATTGTCTTTATTTAAAAGAAGATATATATATACCCTTAGTTATTAAAAATAAGTGAAACTTCTTTGTGAGCATTAGTATATTACTTGGCATTTCAAGTAATATTTTTTGTTTGAAATTGAGTAGTTTCTTGTCAATTTCTGGATACAATTTAGCAAAAGTAGTTTTGTTTTTAGCAAGCTTGCATTGAATGGCTAAAGAATAACGATTAAGATTTAAGTAAATATTTAAAGATTTGTTTAATTTTTCTTCTTGTTGAAAACTGTTGAATAAAATACGTTTACTCTCTTGATGATTTTCTTTAGATAAGCTATTTGCTACTGTTTTATCATAATAACATGTTGTTTTTGGATTAAAAATGACAGTTTTTTTTAGAGCAAATCGAATTAAGAAATCAAGATCTTGTCCAGAAGTAATTTTAGGTTTAAATTCTCCAATATTATAAAAATCATTTTTACTAAAAGCAATAGCAGATGTCCAGCCTAAAGAACGAATTGTACTTGCTAAAAAATAATCATCGATAATATGAGGGATTTCTCTTTTTCGAATACTGTAACTAGCTTTTACTATTTGAGATTTTGATAATTTTATATCATATGCATTACAGAATAAACCTGCATCAGGGAATTTAGAGATACTATTATGAAATTCTTGAAGATGATTAGGGTACCAAATATCATCTCCATCCATTAATGCAATATAATTACCAATAGCTTTTTTTATTCCTAAGTTTCTAGCGCTAGAAGCACCAGAATTATTTTGACTATATATTTTAATTCTATTGTCAGAAACTAATTTGGCTGCTTCAAGACTTCCATCTGTACTTCCATCATTTATTATAATAATTTCAAAATCTTTAAAATTCTGTTTTATGATGCTATTTAGAGTGTCCTTAATATGTGATTCTTTATTGTATAAAGGTATGATAACAGAGAAAAAAGGCATAGTTGATATTGAATTTTTAGTAAAAATAGATTGTTTTACTCAAACTTAGGTATAGCTTTTATTTATTTTTTTTGCGATACTTTTAGGAGCATTTAAATTTTCATCGGTTATAAACCCTTCAATTAGGTGTTGTGTTAGGAAATTGTATAAGAAATGATAAATAAATTGTTCTTTAGGTTTAAAATTAAGAGCTTTAGTAAGTATGCTATTTAAATTATCGTTTTTAGTATACTTAATACATATTTCGGGATGGCGGTAATATGCATTTGCTAGCACTACCACAGTTTTTTTTAACGAAATGGCTTCAATGCCTACAGTAGAATTATTAACAACAATAACATCAGCTTGTTTAAGAGAATCTTTTAACGAGATATGATTATCAAAAGAAAGATTATGTTTTATTACATAATCATATAATTCTTTATCGTATTTGTCTTTATAAATAGGGTGTTCCCTTAGAATAAGTTTTGAGTTTTTTGGTAAGTTTTTATGAATGGCCTTAACAATTTCAAAATGATTTTTGAAATTTGGACTATGATAGATCATGTTAACATCCAAAGGGACTTGTAATATTAATAAGTAAAGTTTTATTTCTCCTTTAGGTTTAATTGATAATGGAGAAACAACTTGTTGTTTGAATTTATAAAATTTTGGAAATGTATCTGTATATTTTAAATCAGGAGGGAATAGATAGCTTTTTTCAAAAAAATAAGCTAAACTGTAGTCTATGCCTCTGTATATTGGAGATCTTTTGTACTTTTTTTGCTTAGGCTTATTAATTAAATAATCTACTAGTTCAATTTGCTCTTTAGTAGGAAGAGAAGCGTTTTTTAAATTAATATTGTTAATAGAGGCATTAGCGTTAACACCTTGGGGGTCAAAAAAAGTGGTATTAAAAGGGCCTTGTTCTATAAAGTATACTTTGATATTATAAACTTTTGCTAGAGCTATACATATCTCAATACTAAGTCTTGAATCACCTAATAAAATAATAGCATCTGGTCGTTTCTTCTTTAAAATATCATCTAAAATATCAATATAAGATAAAGCTTGTATTAATAAACTAATTTTTGAAAGAGATGGATTTAATTTTAAATGAAATGTGATAAAATTTTTATAATTTATGTTTTTATATTGATTCTTATTCTCTATTATTCGTAAATACTTTTTCTTATTTATTAATGCATTAAACCAACCTTTAGCAGGTAGCCATGAACTAAACTTAAACCTGAGTAGAGTATACATAAAACCACTAAAATGAATACTGTAAATATGAAATAAGTGGTTTTTATTATCAGTTTTTAAGTTTTCTTTTATTTTTAAATAAAAGCGTGAAAACTTATCTAAAGTACCAATGCATATAATTTTCATAGTTTGTGTTTACGTAATAAGAAAGCTTAAAATGTGTTTAAAAATACATTATAAATTTTTAAAATAAGGGGTTAAATAAAAAGCTTTAATTGAATATCCGTTTTTACTCATAATCCAGTAATTCCAGCTATTACTAGTCTATCGAATAGTTTTTCCTCAAAATATCTTCGATTGAGTTTGTAAACAAATTCGTTTAGGTAGAGTTGTAGGTATTTGCCTTTAATTTTGTGATAATTTCCAAGTAAGTTTCGTTTGGCATTGCTTATGGTAATATGTACCCATTTCAAGGTCTCTTTAGTAGTTTGTTTATCTGATTTTTCACTAATATGTAGTTCTACAAAATCAGCAATATCAACATATGAAGTACTTTTATCAGTAAAAACAATGCTTTGTTCGTCTAAAGACTCTTTAACAGTATCATTTACACCATCAGCCTTATGATCTGTCAGCACTTTGGCTTTAAAGTAGCGACATTGGCGATCCTTCTTGTTGGTTTTCGGGTCTTCTAAGGGAGTGGATTCTGCCATTATCATTACGTTTTGCTTTCCTACTGCACCACGACCTCTTTTTCCTTTTTGTTGCTCTATTTCAGAAGATTCGACCGTAAAATAACCTTCATCCATTTCAATCATACCTTCTAAAGTATAGCGGGCATCTCTGTTACCCATTGCTTTACGAAGTTTATGAACCATCGCCCAGACAGGTTCATACCTTTTTAAACCAAGCTGTTTCTGGATTTCTTTAGAAGAAAATCCTTTCTTGGTAGTAGTCATCAAAAACATTGTCTTATACCATATCATAAAAGATAGATTAGAATTTTGCATAATAGTACCACTTCTCAAAGATGTACGGGCTCTACAAGATTTGCACTCATAGCTCCAAACAGCCTTTATCCAATAGTGATGAGTATGACCACAACGCTGGCATTTAACTCCTATCTTATCTCTTTCTTGCTTAAAATGAGTACGACAAGCTTCTTCACTATCAAAATGGGCGGTAAAACTAAAAATATTCATGACTTGTTTTTTTAACAAAATAAGCATTTTTAATCAATTATTAGTAATTACGGATATTCAAAAGCTTTATAATATCACGGGATAAGGTACTAAATAATGAAAAAATCAATATAATAAAAATAATAGTTTCATTTACTTTTGTAACGATAGATATAAAAGACTTGGTATATACTTTCGTGTTAAGAATACACTTTCAGGTCTTATATAAGGAAAGAATATTAATGTAAAACATTTTAAGAAAAGATGAAATAGTAAGTAAGAAAAATTAAAAGTATGTAATCTAGGTTTTCTCTGAATCACTTAATAGGTTTCATTTCTATCCATTACACTTTAATACTTTGTTAATTTAATTTGCTGTCCTAAAAACGGGAGTATTATAGTTTAAAATTTAGATAAAATAGATTAGTTTAAAAAAGGTTTTCCCTTAAAAGAATTAAGGCTTTCCTATCCTAGTATCTTTTAAGAAAACAGTACATTTGAAGTAAGTTAAGTCTTGTTTTATAACAAAAAAATAATACTTAATTTTTTATATTATTAACTTTTTTAAATATTTATTATGAAAAAACTATTTTTATTTAGCGTTTTAACAACAACACTTTCTTACGCACAAGTAACTGATGAAAACGGAACTTCTGCAAATGGTTCTGGAAGTACAAATTTAACAGGAAATATAGGAATAGGTATTACGCCTTCTTCATCATCTCTTTATAAGCTTGAAGTAAACGGAACTTTAAAAGCAACAATAGGAGAGTTTACTAATTCTGTTCCTGATGGTACTATTTTTAATAATTTTCAAGACGTAAGTAAGGCCAGTAGAGTATTAGCTGCAGGGACACAATTTACTCCAAATTCTGTTGGATTTAGTGGAGCTGCATTTCAGATTTATGACTTTCCTCAATCAAATTTATCTTCTAAATCAATGATTTGGATGGGACTTGAGGATAGGAATAATATGGGGAGATATAGGTTTTTTGCAGAAGCAGGAGGTAAAGGTGAATTAGTCATCCTAAATAAAAATCAATCAGAAATATTTAAATTAAATGAAGACGGTAGTGATAATGTCTTTATTCATATGCCAAAAACAAATAGTAGAATGGTAATCGCTGGTTATGGAAATTATTTACCTGAGCACAAGTTTGTAGTTAAAAGTGGCAGCGCTATGGTAGAGGGGAATATATTAACCAATTCTAATTTAGGTATTGGAACTAATTCTTTTATTGATGGTTCAGATACTTATAGACTATCTGTAGAAGGAAAAGTAAGAGCGCATGCAGTAAAAGTCTATACAGATTGGGCAGATTATGTTTTTGAAGCAGATTATAAATTGCAAACATTAAATGAAGTAGAAAATTATATTAATAAAAATGGACATTTAAAAGGTATACCGAGTGCTAAAGAAGTTGAAGCAAATGGTATTGAACTTGGTGAAATGAATAAATTACTTTTACAGAAAATAGAAGAACTTACACTTTATACAATTGAGCTTAAAAAAGAATTAGATTTATTGAAAACAAAGATTGAATAGTTATGAAAAATAATATATTAATTATTTTATTCTGCATAACGACCACTTTTGGATATTCTCAAAAGGCTAATATATATTGGTTTAGTATTCCGAATACTTCGAAGAGACCTATAGCTAATAGAGGGGGAAGTGATTTTTCTTTTAATGACAAGATACTTAATAGTATTTTTAAAAAGTATAATACGAAAAAAATTAAAAAGTCATTTCCAACATCGAAAACACCTTTACTTCAAACAATTTTTGAAATTGAAGTAGAAGATAAAAACATGATTGAAGAGTTAAAGAATAATGCTTCTAATCTATTTCTAAATATTGAAAAAGTACCAGAAATTCAATTACTTTATTTGCCTAATGATTTTGGTACAAGTGGGGGGAATTACAAGAGCAAGAAGAACTAAATTATATTAGAGCTCCAGAAGCTTGGGATATAAGTACTGGTAATTCTAATGTCGTTTTGGGTATTTCAGAAAGTGTAAATACTAATCATGAAGATTTAATAGGACAATCAGATATACTCAACGGAAATAGTTCTTCTTCAAATGGGCATGGAACAAGTGTATCTTTATTTGCTGGAGGAAAGACAGATAATAATGTAGGAATATCATCTATTGGTTTTAATAATTTTATTAGAGGAAAGTCAGGTGGGGCTAGTGCTGTTATTCAACTTGCTCAAAATGGAGTAAAAGTTATTAATATGAGTTGGGGATTTTGCACTTTGTCTCAAAATGCGACGCAAATTTATGAAGCGGCAATGAATGAAGCTTATAGTAATGGAGCCGTTTTAGTAGCTGCAGCTGGTAATGGAGCTTTTAGTTGTAATTTAGGAGCCGAAGCATACCATTACCCTGCAGCAAATGATAAAGTAATTGCTGTAACTGTTGTTGGACATTTGTATGAATTAAATGATTCTAATCCTTTGCATAATAATCAAAAGGATAGATTTGAAGCTGTAGGGAATGTTTATCCATTTACAACATATAATGATAGTGTTGATGTTGCAGCACCGGGTAGACATGTGTTAACTCAGGTAGTTGGACAGTCTACAGGTAATTATGGTTACAGTGGAGGTACTTCCTATGCTGCTCCAATTGTAACAGGAACTATAGGGCTGATGTTCGATGTTAATTATTGTTTAACTCAAAAAGAAGTAGAGACAATTATTAAACTTTCATCTAGAAAGGTCGATAATTTAACAGTTAATCAAGCATTTTATGGCAAAATTGGTTCGGGAGTGCTAGACGCCTACGAAGCCGTAAAAATGGCAAAAGATATGGCGGACGATTTTGGAACAGTAGAGGTTAAAGATAGAGTCTTATACCGTCCATGGTTTTATAAACTAGTAACAGCTCCCTATAAGATTAAAATGACAAATAATGATGTGACTGGTGGTTCAAAACTAAAATTTAAAGCAAGAAATAATATTGAAATTTTAAGTGGAGATTATTACCCAGAATCTGGAGGTTATATCGATTTAAGTATTGATGAGACTTTAGCATTAGATTGTCCACCTCCGCCAATTAATTCTGCTAATACTTCTAGAAAAGTAAAAACGAAGATTAATGAATCTCAAGGAAAAAACCTAGTAGGTAATTATGGTTTATCAATATTTCCAAATCCAACAACTGGGATTTTAAATATAACCAATAAAGAAGATTTAAATGCGATTTCTATTTCAGATATTACTGGTAAAACAGTTTACTCAGTTAAAGAAGTAAATGCTAAAGAATTGAAAATAAATATGTCTAAATTTAATTCAGGAATGTATTTTGTTGAAATTAAAATGAAGACTGGAGCGATTCACACCCAAAAAATGATCAAAAAATAACTTTAAAAACTGTCTGAGCAATCAGGCAGTTTTTACCCTTTCCGTTGCACCACCTCATAAACCTCATTCTCATCACACTTTAATGTTTTACTAGGGTATTTAAGTAATAAAGCATAATCGTGGGTAGCCATAAGTATGGTATTTCCATTTTTATTAATATCCTGTAAAACCTCCATAACTTCAACGCTCGTTTGGGGGTCAAGATTACCAGTAGGTTCATCAGCAAGAATAAGCTCAGGGTTGTTAAGTAAAGCTCTGGCAATAGCAATACGTTGTTGTTCACCACCAGAAAGCTCATGGGGGTATTTAAACCCCTTAGTTTTCATATCTACTTTAGTAAGTACTTCTTCAACTCGCGTACTCATTTCTTTTTTATCTTTCCAGCCTGTTGCCTTTAAAACAAATAGTAAATTATCGTTAATTGTTCTGTCTGTAAGCAACTTAAAATCTTGAAAAACAACTCCTAGTTTTCGTCTTAAAAACGGAATATCCTTTTCTTTAAGGTTTTTTAAATCGAAGTCAACAATATGCCCTTCTCCTTTAATTAATGGTAAGTCACCATAAAGTGTTTTCATAAAACTACTTTTTCCTGTACCCGTTTTTCCAATTAAGTATACAAAATCTCCTTTGTTAATTTTAACGTTTACATTGGAAAGGACAAGGCTGTCACCTTGAAAAATAGAAGCATCTTTTAATTGTAAAATAGGTTTAGACATAAACTAGTAACGTTTTAAAGCCCCGTAAAAGTATTGTAAAAATGTCAAATTCCAAACCTTGAAATTCTAAAAGTATATAATCATCCTTTTTATTTATCTCTAACCATTTTAATATTTCATAAATCAATTCATAATTATAATATAATAGTTACGTTGTATATTATTAATAATGAAAAAGAATTTTGTTTTACAATTATTGAAATCAAAAAATAGAATTCTTTATTTATCTTTGATTTTAAATTAAAAACCAAATCATTTAATGACTAAAAAAAATATTGTTTCACTTTTAGTGGCTATAAGTTTTAGTTTTCAAGTTATAGCACAGAAATCTGCCGTTTATACAAGTAACTTAGCCGATTATCAAAAAGCTTTATCACTTTATAATAATCAACAATACCAAGCAGCACAATCTATATTTAGAGATGTTAAAAAAACAACTAAAGAAAATATTCTACAATCAGATTGTACGTATTATATTGCAAATTGTGCGATAAGATTAAATCAGCATAAAGCAGATCAATTAGTTGAAAATTTTGTAGAAGAATACCCCACGAGCACAAAAAGAAATACGGCCTTTGCAGATGTTGCAGATTATTATTTTGTTAACGGAAAATATGCACATGCAAGAAAATGGTATGAAAAAGTTAACGAAGATGCTTTGGGAGGAAAAGACAGGGAAAGGTTTTATTTCAATAATGGTTATACAGCATTTATATCAAAGCAATTTAAAAACGCTAAGAAATATTTAAGTAAAGTTGAAAACTCTCAAGAATATGGCTCTCAAGCTAAATATTATATTGGTTTTATGGCGTATCAAGGAGATGATTATGATAAAGCAAACACTTATTTCGATCAAGTAAGTGATCAAGAACGTTACAAAGAAAAGCTCTCTTATTACCAAGCCGATTTAAATTTTAAACTAGGAAAATTTGAAAAAGCTATTAAACTTGCTGAAGCTAGGTTAGCAACAAGTGATCAATCAGAAGTTTCAGAACTTTCAAAAATTATAGGAGAAAGTTATTTTAATTTAAAAAAATACGAGGAAGCGATTCCTTTTTTAACAGAGTATGAAGGAAAAAATGGAAAATGGAATAACATAGATTTTTATCAATTAGGATATGCTTATTACAAACAGAGCGATTATGAAAACGCTGTTTCAGAGTTTAGTAAAATAATAGGGGGAAAAGATGGTATATCACAAAATGCCTATTATCATTTAGGAGAAAGTTATGTAAGTCTAGACAAAAAACAAGAAGCTTTAAATGCGTTTAGAAATGCTTCAGAGATGAGTTTTGATTTAAAAATTCAAGAAGATGCATGGTTAAATTATGCGAAAATTAGTTATGAAATAGGTAATCCATATCAATCAGCACCTCAAGTTTTAACAAGTTATTTAGATAAATATCCAAATACAAGTTATAAAGAAGAAATAGAAACGCTTTTAATAGATTCTTATATTACTTCAAAGAATTATAAAGAAGCACTTAAATTATTAGGAGGTAAAAAGAGTTTTGATGATAAAGTAGCTTATCAAAAAGTAGCTTTTTATAGAGGATTAGAACTTTATAATGAAGGGAATTATTTAGAGGCAGAATCGCTTTTTGATGCTTCATTAAAAGAACCAAGAGACCCTAACTATACAGCAAGAGCAACCTTTTGGAAAGCAGAAGTAGATTATAATTTAAATAGTTATGACGATGCTTTAGTTGGGTTTAAACAGTTTCAACAAGAAGTATCTTCTTCAGAGACACCAGAAAATGAAACCATAGATTATAACATAGCTTATGCTTATTTAAAGTTGAAAAATTACGAGCAATCTATCCAATATTTCAATCAATTTATTTCAAATAAAAAAGAAGATAAGGTGAGATTAAATGATGCTTATTTACGATTAGGAGACGGGTATTTTGTTTCTAGTCAGTATTCTAAAGCCATAACAGCTTACGAAAAAGCTATTAAATTAAATGAAATAGATTCAGATTACCCATTTTTCCAAAAAGCTTTAAGTGTAGGCTATAGTGGTGAATCTTCAGAAAAAATAGCAGAATTAGAAAAATTTATATCTAAATATCCTAAGTCAAAATTACGTGATGATGCTATGTACGAATTAGGTAATTCATATGTAAAAGCAAATAAAGTAGATAAAGCCATGACTGTTTACGATCGTTTGAGTGCAGAATATAATGTGAGTACATTTGTACCAAAAGCATTATTACGACAAGGGCTGGTTTATTACAATGATAGTAAAAATGAGAAAGCTTTAACTAAATTTAAAAAAGTAGCAGGAGATTACCCAGGATCTCCAGAAGCAGTTCAAGCTGTATCTACAGTTCGTTTAATTTATATTGATTTAGGACGAGTAGATGATTATGCATCATGGGTAAAAACGTTAGATTATGTAGAGGTTACTAATGCAGATCTGGATAATGCAACTTATGAAGCTGCCGAAAAGCAATATTTAGATGGTAATACAGGTAAAGCTATTAAGCAATTCAATGGATATTTAAATGAATTTCCTAAAGGATTATATGCATTACAAGCACATTTTTATGTCTCACAATTATATATTAAAAAAGATTTATTAGAGAATGCAGTACCACATTACAAGTATATAGTTGAGAAATCACAAAATGAATATACAGAAGAAGCGTTGCAACGTTTGTCACAATTTTATTTAGTTAATAAAAGCTGGAATAATGCTATTCCTTTACTATCAAGACTAGAAACAGAAGCTAGTTTTCCGCAGAATGTAATATTTGCTCAATCAAATTTAATGAAGGCTAATTATCAATTAGGGAATTATGAAGGAGCAGTGTCTTATGCAGAAAAGGTACTAGTTAGTTCAAAATTAGATAATAAAATAAAAAGTGATGCACGTATTATAATTGCACGATCTGCAATGAAAACAAGAGATCATGCTAAGGCTAAAATAGCATATGCTCAAGTTGAAAAAATAGCAACAGGAGAAACTGCAGCAGAGGCATTGTATTATAACGCTTATTTTAAAAATAAGGAAGGTGAGCATGAAGAATCTAATAAAACGGTTCAAAAACTAGCAAAAAACTATTCAGGGTATAAATATTATAGTGCAAAAGGCTTAGTAATTATGGCTAAGAATTTTTATGCATTAAATGATGCATTTCAAGCTACTTATATTTTAGAAAGTGTTATTCAAAACTTCCCTGAGTTTAATGATGTAGCTGCTCAAGCGCAAGATGAATTAAGGAAAATTAAAATAGAAGAAGCTAAAACAAATTCATCTGTTAGACCAGAGGATTAATTGTAATAGTTTTGTCAGGTCTAAAGTAATAAAGGCCTAGTTTATAAAAAAGAAAATCGTCAATCGTAAATAAAAAATAATTAGTATGCGAAAGCACATAAAAAATATATTTATAGTTATCCTTTTACTCAGTGTAACTATAGGGTTTTCTCAAAGAAAAGAAAATGACACCTTAAATACAGGAGTTATTGATGTAGTGAAACCTTATGCTCCAACAGTCTCTGATGCCTTTAAGGTAAAAGAAGTTCCACATTTAAACGATGAAACTACTCAGGTGAAAAAGGAAGTTAAATATAATATTTTTTCATTTCCAGTAGCATCCACCTTTACTCCAGCAAAAGGGAAAGCTGAAGTAATTGAAAAAAAACCATTACCTAATTTGTATAATAACTATGCAACTTTAGGTGTAGGATCTTATAAGACACTTTTAGGAGAAGTGTATTTTAATCACCCTATAAGTAGAAATGAAAATATTGGAGGGTATATAAGTAACCATTCATCATTAGGAGATATTGAAGATGTATTAGTTGATAGTCGGTTTTCAGATACAAAAATAGAATTGAATTACGGAACAAGATTAAGAGATTTATCATGGAATGTAGAGGCAGGTTTCCAATATCAAATCTATAATTGGTACGGACTACCAGAAAACTATGCTAACGATAAGATATTTACTTATGGATTAGATGTAGGACATTCATTTTTAGATGCGCATTTTGGAGCAGATGTTGCTTTTGAAGATACCTATATTAATTCAGGAAGTTTCTTTTTTAGACGTTTTGGAGATAACCAAGGTTCTGGAGAAAATAGATTAATAATTAAAGGAAAAGTAGATGTTCCAATTAGAGATATAGAAATTTCTACAGGTGTTAAAATTGATTATATAGCAGGAGATTTTGATAAAGATTATTTTACAGATGAAGAGTTAAAATATGGTAATTTTCAAATTGGAATTTCTCCAACTTACCAAATGAAACAAGACGATTTAACTGTAAATATTGGAGTTTCTACTTATTATTTAAGTGATACAGAAGCTAGTGAGAGTAAACTATATATCTATCCAAATGTTACCGCTACATATAGAATGGTTGAAGATGTTTTGATTGCTTATGGAGGGATTGAAGGAGATTTAATTCAGAATTCATATTATGGTTTTGCTGGAGAAAACCCGTTTGTATCTCCAACTTTATTTATATCTCCAACAGATCAATTATACAATGCCTATGTTGGTTTAAAAGGAAAGTTGTCTAGTAATACAAGCTATAATGTTAGTGGACATTATATATCAGATAGAAATAAGGCTCTTTTTAGAAATAATTTTACGTCTTTAGCTGTGGTCGATGTCGAAGATTATAAATATGGAAATTCTTTTGGAATAGTATACGATAATGTAGATACATTTAGTTTTTCAGGAGAAATTACGGTAGATTTAAATAGAAACTTTAAATTAGGTATGAAAGCAGAATACTTTGGTTATTCTACAGATGACGAAGCGGAAGCGTGGAATTTACCAGATATTAAAGGATCTGTGTTTTTAGATTATCAAATTAATGACCATTGGTTTGCAGGAGCGAATTTATTTCTTGTAGGAGGACGTAAAGATTTATTAAGTGTCGATGATAATATTTTTGGAGCTACTTCTATGGTTGTAGATTTAGATAGTTATTTTGATGCTAATGCACATTTGGGTTATCATATAAATGATGAGTTTTCGGTATTTGCAAAAGCAAATAACATTGCTAGTCAAGGTTATCAGCGTTGGCAAAATTTTCAAGTACAAAGTTTTCAACTTATAGCAGGAGCTACTTATAAGTTCGATTTCTAACGTTTATATATTCTATTTTCTAAGAAAAAGAAAGAAAACTTTATTGAAGTTTTGTTTCGAAATATAAAAAATATGAGACTTCTATGTTTGAATTAAATTTTAAGCATAGAAGTTATGGTAGTTAAATATTCTTTGCTCATTTTTTTAGTGAAACTTTGCGAATATTTACGCGAGAATAAATTAAAATATATTAGACCTGTGCAGGAGTTAACCTCGCTAAATAATCAAAATGATTACCTTCTATAACTAATTCACAATTTAGCCCAACAGCTTCACAAGCGAGTTTTAAAGTGTCAAATCCTAGATATAACCATTTCATAGGTAATTCCTCTTCTCCTTTATAAGATAAAAAATAGTCGAGTTCACCATAAAAAGAGGTATTAGTATCTATCCAAAAACCACCATCTTCATCCTCATACATGTATTTAATATCAGAAGAATCAATCAAAATTTGTCCATTTGGGTTTAATAAGCTTTTTAAATGAGATAAGTATTTAGATACTTGTGATAGTTCTTGAAAAACACCAGTCCCATTCATTAATAATAAAATTGTATCAAATGTTTGAGTTTCATCTAAAATATCTTTTATTTCTGCGTTTATAACACCACGTTGTTTAGCAACGTTAATAGCTCCATTTGAAATGTCAATAGCTTTAACAGAAAAACCTTTTTGTTGTAAGTAAAAACTATGGACTCCAGAACCACAACCAACGTCTAGCACAGAACCTTTTGTTAATTTTAAAGCTTTTTGTTCAAGCTTAGGCATGTCTTTAAAATCTCTAAACAAATAAGGAAGAGGTAAAACGTCATCATCAGAAATACTTGTAGAAGTAATAATATCTTCAGTGTAATTCCCATTTTGATAATCTAATAAAGCTTTTCCAAAAAGATCTTTCATTTAATAGTTTTTTACTTCCGTAAAGTCGGAAACTTGTTTGTCATTAAGATGTCCTAAAAAGTCTGTATAGAACAGAGTTGAGGTATTGTAATCTTTTTAAAGATTACTTTAACCATTATTCTTTCGTAATGACGTAAAATATTATTTTTGTACCATGCAAGACATTATAAACAATCTTCCAAAGCTCGCCAAAGATAAACATAACGAAAACAAAAAATTCTTCACGAAGCTAAAAAATAAACCACCTAAAAAATTAGATTATTTGATGGAGGATTTACATGATGAAGAATTTAAAAAAACTGATTGTTTAAAATGTGCGAACTGCTGTAAAACTACGGGGCCTTTATTTACCGATAAGGACGTAAACCGTATAGCAAAACATTTTAGAATGAAAGCGCAGCAATTTATTAATCAATATTTACGAGTTGATGAAGATAATGATTATGTATTGCAAAGTGTACCATGTACATTTTTAGGAACAGATAATTATTGTTCAATTTATGATGTAAGACCAAAAGCATGCCGAGAGTTCCCACATACGGATCGAAAAAAATTTCAACAAATATCAAACCTAACATTAAAAAATGTAGCCATTTGTCCTGCTGCATTTAATATTGTTGAAGAGATGAAAAAACGAATTAAGGTTTAGTTTTTAGCAGCAATAGTCGTTTATAAAACTGTATAATAAAACATATAAATAAGAAAGATAGTTTAGTTTTTTTTTAAAACATTTTATTCTACAAAAATTGACTCTAATGTTTTTCCAATTTTATGTGTTTCAACACCAGATTTATTAGTTAATATACAAATAACAATAGCTTCTTTTGGATAAATTAAAAGAATAGTTGAGGCACCTACACCTCCGCCAGTATGATAGTATTTAGGAGTATTGTTTTTAGTGTATTCAACTGAAAAACCAATACCGTAACCTGTGTTGTTACCTGATTTTAATTTTTGAGATGTTATAAGTTGAGACAATGATGCTTTTGAAATAAATTGAGGTGAAATAATTTCTTGTCCTATTTTTATTAAATCTTCTGAAGTTGATAAAAAACCACCAGCAGCAACCTTATATTCATTAGCTACTGAATTAGATAGAATATGTTTTCCTCTGTAAAAATGAGTTTTATTTGGAATATTAATGTCTGATGCGTCCAATAAAGTATTAGTCATTTGTAAAGGCTTTAGAATAGAATTGTTAACCAATGTGTTAAAACCTATTTTTGAAGCTTTTTGCATAATAGCACTTAATAAAACATATCCAAATGAATTATAAAAAAACTGAGTTGAAGGTTCAAATAAAAGAGGATCATTTTTAAATAAATCTAAACCTTCAGTAATTTGCATTTTTTTATTAAGAGAATATTCACTGCCTTTATAGTGTCTAACTCCTGCTAAATGGCCACCTAATTCTCTAACAGTGAAATCATATGTCTTTTTAGGAAAATCGGGAAGATATGTGTAAATGCTTTCATCTAAATTAATAATATTGTCATCTAATAATTTGGCTAGAGTAACCGCTGTGATAGATTTTGATATGCTAGCTATTCTAAAAAGAGTTTTATTAGGATTGATTTTTACTTTAGGTTTTCGTTTAGCATGACCAAAACCTTCAGACCAAATGAGTTCATCTTTTTGAGAAATAGAGATGGACATACCTGGAACCCTTTGTTTACGTAAAAACTTTTTAGCTTGTTTTCTAGCAGTTTTAATTTTTGAATCAATAGAGTTATCAATATTTTGACTAAAGCCTATTGAAGTCAATAATAGGATTAAAGATGCTATAATACGTTTCAATTTATTCAGTTTTTAGGGGTAAATTAAATAGTTTTCACGGGTTTTTTTAAATTTCTCTAATCCAGATATCCAAGTTTTTTTAATAGCTTTTTCTGTCATACCAACTTCAATTTGCTGCTGTAATTTTTTGGTACCAGCTAATTTTGTAAAGAAATTACTAAAGAATGTTTCTTTTGGAGCATATTGTTTATTGGCATTATAAAATTCAATCAACCATTTTAAATTAATACCCTCTAAGTCGTTATAATTTGATAAATCATACCCATGACATATTTTATTTTCATGTTTAGGGTATTTTGCTCCATAATTAGGCTTTGGAATGAATTCATAATGATGTCCTTTTAAAAAGAAAAAAGGAGATCCAATCACTTGAAATTGCTTGTTTGTACCTCTTCCAATACTCACGTTTGTGCCTTCAAAAAAGCATAAACTAGGGTAAAGATTAATAGATTTATCATTAGGCAAATTAGGACTTGGTTTTATAGGTAAACTATAATTTAATTTATGATTATAGTTTTTAATAGGAATAATCGTTAGTTTACATTGTACATTATTTGCTAACCATTTTTCACCATTTATCATTTTTGCATATTCCCCAATAGTCATACCATGAGCTATGGGAATAGGATGCATGCCTACAAAGCTTTTATGTTCTTTTTCTAAAATAGGACCATCAATATAATGACCATTAGGATTAGGTCTGTCTAAAATTATAACAGGAATGCCTTGTTCTGCACAAGCTTCCATAACGTAATGTAGAGAAGATATATAAGTATAAAAACGAGCACCTACATCTTGGATATCAAAAATAACAATGTCTAAACCTTGAAGCTGTTCTTTTGAAGGTTTTTTGTTTTTTCCGTAAAGAGATACGATAGGTAGATTAGTTTTAGTATCAATACCATCTTTAACAACTTCTCCTGCATCTGCAGAACCTCTAAAACCATGTTCAGGCGCAAATACTTTTTTCACATTAATATTTAAAGCCAATAAAGAATCTACTAGGTGAGTAAAATTATTTTCACCTTTAAAGACTACAGAAGTTTGATTTGCAACTATTCCAACACGTTTCTCTTTTAATAATGGTAAATAATGTTTAAATTGATTCGCTCCAACAATAGGAGTAAGCTTTTTTGTTAATGTTTTTTTATTTTGGATTTCTTTCGTTTTTTTATTTTGGTCTTTAGGTTTAGACAAGTTTGCACAAGAAATCATTACCAGAACAAATAATAAAACAGTATTTTTGAAAATATTAAACCGCATAGTAAATTTTGAGTTACGAGTTTTTTTTAGCTAAACGCATTATTGGTAGTAAAGCGTATAAAAGTAGCATATCGGCGCCAATAATAAAAATTGGTATTGCAGCTATTGCTATAGGTATTGTTGTTATGATGATTGCTATTGCAACGGGAATAGGCTTGCAGCAAAAAATACGGGACAAAGTAGTGGCGTTTAATGGGCATGTTACTATTAGTAATTATGATAGCAATAATTCTCATGAAAGCGTTTATCCAATATCTAAAAAACAAGATTTTTATCCTGAATTTAAGTCAGTTACAGGTGTTAAGCACATTCAGGCAATAGCTGCAAAATTTGGTGTTATACGTACCGAAACGGATTTTGAAGGCGCTTACTTAAAAGGTGTTGGAGGAGATTATAATTGGGAGTATTATCAAGAATTTTTAGTTGAAGGACGTCTTCCAGACTATACAAAAAAAAGAAATGAGGAAGTTTTAATCTCAGAATATTTAGCTAAACGATTATATTTTAAGGTAGGGGATAAGTTTCAAATGGTCTTTTCTAAAGACGATCCAGAAAAGTTGCCTAATATAATTACTTATAATATTGTTGGTGTGTATAATTCAGGATTTCAAGATTTTGATGCACAATATCTTATAGGAGATATACGTCATATTCAACGCATTAATAAATGGAAGTCGGATGAAATAGGGAGTTTTGAAGTCTTTATAGATGATTATGATGAACTAGAGCAAAAAGGAGCTGAGATTCATGCAGAAATGCCAACATTAATAGATTCTAATACGATAACAACTAAATATCCAACCATTTTTGATTGGATAAAAATATTTGATAAAAATATTTATGGAATTATAGCTATCATGATATTGGTAGCAGGTATTAATATGATTACAGCATTATTGGTTTTAATTCTTGAACGTACTCAAATGATAGGTATTTTGAAGGCTTTAGGAAGTAATAATTGGAGTATACGTAAACTCTTTTTATATAATGCATCTTATCTTATTCTTTTAGGGCTGTTTTGGGGGAATATTTTAGGTTTAGGGATTTTATTAGCTCAAAAATATTTTAAACTATTCCCTTTAGACCCTACTGTATATTATGTGTCGGAAGCACCTGTTTTTATTAGTTTGGGTTATATAGTAGCCCTAAACGTAGGAACACTAATATTATGTTTGCTTATGCTTTTAGTGCCATCATATATTATTACAAAAATCTCTCCAGTAAAAGCTATTAGATTTCAATAAATAAGTTTTAACAAAAGTGATCTTATCATAGAATATACGAGTATTTATAGTGTAAGCTAAACTAAAATAATTAACCCTGCAATTTAAAAATTAGCTAAGCGTTATTTATGATTACAACTATTAATATAAAATGTAGTACATATTTAAAAGTATGCAAGAAGATTTTCTACACTATATATGGAAACATAAAAAGTTTCAAATAAATAATTTAAAAACGGTTTTAGGAAAATCTATTATAATTACCAATGGAGGTCAACATAACCTAAATTCGGGGCCAGATTTTTTCAATGCTAAACTTAGATTGGGAGAACAGTTATGGGCAGGTAATGTAGAGATTCATATAAAATCATCAGATTGGTTTTTGCATAACCATGAACAGGATAGGGCATATGACAATGTTATTCTACATGTTGTTTGGGAACATGATACAGATGTTTTTAGAAAAGATAATACGTCTATACCTACCTTACAGTTAAAAGATTTTATAGATATATCTGTTATAAATAATTATGAAAAACTATTTTCTAAACAAAGTAAGTGGATTAATTGTGAAAATAATTTTGCGTCAATAGATAATTTTGTTCTAAATAATTGGAAAGAACGTTTATACTTTGAACGCTTAGAGAGAAAATCGAAAACCATCGAGGCTTTATTAAAAGAATCAAAAAATGATTGGGAGGCTGTATTGTTTAAAATGCTAGCTAAAAATTTTGGACTAAAAGTAAATGGAGAATCGTTTTTTAGTATAGCACAATCTTTAGATTTTTCAATTATAAGAAAAACACAACCCAATCAACAAACTTTAGAAGCATTGTTATTAGGACAAGCAGGTCAATTAGAAGATGATTTGCAAACACCATATTATTTAAATCTTGTTAAAGACTATAAGTTTTTAAAGCAAAAATTCAATTTAGAAAATAATCAGGTAGCACCAGTACAGTTTTTTAGACTTCGGCCACCTAATTTTCCAACAATTCGATTGTCTCAACTGGCAAGTTTATACCATAAATATCAAAATTTATTTTCAAAAGTTATAGAGATAAACGAATTAAAAGGTTTTTACGATCTCTTTAAAGTATCAACCTCTAAGTTTTGGGAAACACATTATACATTTCAAAAAGAATCAAAAGCATTAAATAAAACACTTACTAAACCCTTTGTAGAATTAATTTTAATAAATACTATTTTACCAATTAAATTTTGTTATGCTAAACAAAAAGGCGAAATTATAGATGATAATATTATTAAGATAGCGTCAATAATAGATTCAGAAAAAAATAACATAATAAAAGCCTTTAATAATTTAAAAAAGTGCTCGAGTTCAGCATTAGATTCGCAAGCGCTCATTCAGCTTAAGACAGCGTATTGTGACAAAAATAAATGTTTGAAATGTGCAATAGGAAATTCATTTTTAAACAAATAAACTTTTAAACAAATAAACTTAGTGTTAAATTGCAGCATGAACAATATTTACAAACCGTTATTGTTTTTTCAAAAACACGGATATTATGTTTGTCAGCGTATAGCAGATAGACTAGGTATTAGGGCAAAAGTTGTTAGAACTTCTTTTATGTATATAACTTTTGTTACAGTGGGTTTTGGTTTTACGTTGTACTTATTTTTAGCATTTTGGATGCGAATTAAAGATTTGATCTATACAAAACGTTCGTCTGTTTTTGATTTATAATAGATGAAATAAGTAAAATTAACCATCATATTAATTTAAGTATAATTATATGAATTATATCTGTACTATTAAAAAATTTCATTAGTAGATGAATCCACTAATAAAATTTTTTAGAACTAAAATATATACAGCTTTATTTTTGTTAGTTGTTATTTTGCTAATTGGGGTTTCTGGTTATAAAATAATTTCAGATTACTCTTGGGTTGATGCTTTATATATGACAGTTATAACCATGACTACTGTTGGTTTTGGTGAAGTTGTTCCGTTAGATAATCAATCCAAAATTTTTACCATATTTTTAATTTTAGCAAGTGTCGTAATAGTAGGTTATGCACTCTCAATAATTACAGAATATATTTTAAGTAAAAATGATGTTGAAGAATTAATACATAAAAAGATGCAAAAGAAAATAGATAATTTTAAAAAGCATGTTATTATTTGTGGTTATGGAAGAAATGGTAAGCAAGCAGCTCGTAAATTATTAACACATAATCGCCCTTTTGTAGTTGTTGAAAAAAATAAAGAATTAGAGGAAAACCTTCGATTTGATGGTGTACAATACGTTATAGGTAATGCCAATGAAGATGAAACTTTGATTCAAGCAGGTGTAGATCGTGCTTCTTGTTTAATTTCTGCATTACCCAATGATGCCGATAATTTATTTGTGGTGTTATCGACAAGACAAATAAATAAAACTATAAACATTATTAGTAGGGCATCGTTAGAATCATCATACGATAAACTAAAATTTGCAGGCGCTAATAATGTTATTTTGCCAGATAAAATTGGAGGTGATCATATGGCTTCTTTAGTTGTCGTTCCAGGCTTAATGGAATTTATTGATAATTTATCTATTGTTGGTAAATCTAATATAAATATAGAAGAAGTAGCTGTTAAAAAATTATACAATACAAATGAAGTTAGGACTATTAAAGATCTAGACCTTCGTAAAAAAACGGGCTGTACTGTAATTGGTTATAAAGATGAAAAGGGAGAATATGTAGTAAATCCAGAAGCCGAATTAGAATTAGAGCCAGACTCTAAAATAATTGTTTTAGGAAGACCAGAACAAATAAATGCTTTAAATTCTGAGTATAATATTACATAATGTTTTTGCTTTTTTAACTGTCTATGTTTTAAAAACCCATTTTTTTTTAGCATCTTGCTGGCTTTTAATAAGAATTTTTCAATAAAATAAATTAATATTCACTCCTATGAAGAAATATCTTCTTTCAATTTTTACCTTAATACTACCATTTTTAACAACTGCACAAGAGACTACAGAAGTAGGAATAGACCAACAAATTGATCAAGCGTTTAAGCCTGTTTCAGATTTTTTTAGTAGCGTTATTTTTTTTCAAATAGGAGGAATTCCTTTTGTTTTAATTTTATTAGTAGGAAGTGCTTTATTTTTTACAATATATTTTGGTTTTGTAAATATTAGAAGATTTCCAACGGCTATTAATGTCGTTAGAGGTAAATACGATGATATAGATAGACCTGTTTTAGAAGAAATGTATGGAGATTCAACTCCAGGTGGAGATGCAATAGAAACTATTAGAGATGAAAGTCAAGAAGGAGAAGTAACGCATTTCCAAGCATTAGCAACAGCTGTTTCTGGAACAGTTGGAAATGGAAATATAGCAGGTGTAGCATTAGCTATAGCGCTTGGAGGACCAGGAGCAACATTTTGGATGATTATTTGTGGGTTGTTAGGAATGTCTTCAAAATTTGTAGAATGTACGCTAGGAGTTCAGTATAGAGATGTTGGAGAAGATGGAACAGTATATGGAGGTCCAATGTATTACATTAGTAAAGGTTTAAAGGAAAAAGGATTTACTATGCTTGGGAAAATAGCAGCAGTATTTTTTGCTATCTTTTGTATTGGAGGTTCCTTTGGAGGTGGTAATGCAGCTCAATCTAATCAAGCAACAATAGTTTTAAAAGAACTAATGGGATTAGAAAGTACAAGCGCAGGAGCAATAATAGGTGTGATACTAGCTCTTTTAGTAGGCATTATTATTATAGGCGGAATAAAAAGAATAGCTCAGGTAACGGAGAAAGTAGTACCTTTTATGGCGGTTATGTACTTAGTTGCTTGTTTATATATTATACTAAGTAACTTTTCTTTAATAGATGATGCTGTAGCTTTAATAATGAAAGAAGCCTTCAATCCTACAGCAATTGGAGTAGGTAGCGTAATAGGTGTTTTGTTAGTAGGGTTTAAGCGTGCAGCTTTTTCAAATGAAGCAGGGGCAGGTTCTGCATCTATAGCGCATTCTGCGGTAAAAACTAAATATTCTGCTTCAGAAGGTTTGGTAGCTTTATTAGAGCCATTTATTGACACAGTTGTTATTTGTACAATGACAGCTCTTGTGATCATTATTTTTAATTTTGGTGGATACTTTGAATATGGAGGAGAAGGATCGGTAATGATAGATGGCATATCATATGAAGGTGCAGGAATTACGTCAATGGCTTTTGCTCAATATATTCCTTACTCTAATGTGTTCTTAACAATAGCAGTAGTGTTATTTGCAGTGTCAACTATGATCTCTTGGTCTTATTATGGATTACAATCTTGGAAGTTTTTATTCGGTAGAGGAAAAACAGCTGATTTAATATATAAGTTATTATTCTTATTATTTATAATAATTGGAGCTGCAGCAAGTATGAAATCTATTTGGGATTTCTCTGACGCTATGATTTTTGCAATGGTGTTTCCTAATATGGTTGGGTTGTTTTTCTTATTCCCAGTAGTTAAAAAGCAATTGAAAAGATATCTTGACGCTATAAAAGCAGCGAAATCATAAATAAATAATAATGCAAAATATTAAACCCCATTTTGAGTTCACTAAGCAACAAAGAAATGGGATTTTTTTATTGATAATACTTATTGTTATATTTCAGTGTATATACTTTTTTGTAGATTTTTTTAGAGAAGACATTTCAGTAAATAAAGAAGAACTAGTTGTGTTTATAAAAGAAATAGATTCACTTAAATTAGTAGAGTTAGAATCACGTAAACCAAAAATCTACCCTTTTAACCCAAACTATATTACAGATTTTAAAGGATCAACATTAGGAATGACCAATCATGAGATTGATAGGTTACTAGCTTACAGAAAGCAAGACAAATGGATTAATTCTACAAAACAATTTCAAGAAGTAACTAAAGTGTCAGATTCTTTATTGAAAGCTATCTCTCCGTATTTTAAATTTCCAAAATGGATTAACAATTCCAAAACTAAAATAATTCAAAATTATAAAGCCTCCAAGGCCTTTTCAGAAAAGCAAGACTTAAATAAAGTTACAGCTCAAGAGCTTCAAAAAATAAGTGGAATAGGCAAGGTGCTTTCTAGCCGAATAATAAAATTCAGAAATAAATTTAAGGAAGGTTTTATAGCAGATATTCAGCTTCAAGATGTTTATGGGCTAACACCAGAATTAATTAAGAAAATTATTAGTCAATTTACCGTACAAACACCAAGAAAGATTAAGAAAATTAACATAAATACATCAGGAGTAGATGAATTGGTGACTATTCAGCATATAGACTATGATTTGGCACATTATATCGTAGAGCAACGTCAGCTAAGAGAAGGCTATAAATCATTAGATGAATTAGCAAAAGTAAAGGGCTTTCCACTAAATAAAATCGACATAATTAAATTATATTTGTCGTTAGATTGAAAAAGATAATAAATGAATAATATGTACTTCACAGAAGAGCATAATCTTTTTAGGAAAAGCCTTCAAGATTTTTTACAAAAAGAAGTTGTTCCAAATATTGAAACTTGGGAAAAAACAGGTAGCATAGATAGATCTATTTGGAAGAAATTTGGAGATATGGGTTTTTTTGGTATTAATTACCCAGAGGCTTATGGCGGATTAAATTTAGATTTATTTTATACAGTTATTCTTCTAGAAGAACTTCAAAAGATAAATTCAGGAGGTTTTGCCGCAGCAATATGGGCACATGCCTATTTAGCAATGACCCATTTAAATGCAGAAGGAGATCATACTATTAAACAAAAATACCTAGCGCCTAGTATAACAGGAGATAAAATAGGATGTCTGTGTATTACAGAACCTTTTGGAGGAAGTGATGTAGCAGGCATGCGTACAACAGCAGTTAAAGAAGGAGATCATTATGTTCTTAATGGATCAAAAACCTTTATAACTAATGGAGTGTATAGTGATTATTTAGTGATTGCTGCAAAAACGAATCCAGAATTAGGAAATAAAGGCATAAGTATATTTGTTGTAGATAGAGATGTGGATGGTATATCGGCAACTAAATTAGATAAGTTGGGGTGGCGTGCTTCGGATACAGGTGAAATAGCTTTTGATAATGTTAAAGTACCGGCAAGTAATTTAATGGGGAAAGAAGGTAAAGGCTTCTCTTATATTGTGCAACACTTTTCATTAGAACGCTTAATAATGGGAGTTAATGCACATGCAAGAGCAGAATTTGCTTTAGAATATGCATTGAAATATATGTCAGAACGTCAAGCATTTAATAAAACAATCGATAAATTTCAAGCTTTAAGGCATAATGTAGCAGATTTATATACAGATATGGAAATCTGCAAAGAGTTTAATTACTCTGTGACTTATAGGTTAAATAAAGGGGAATATGTTGTAAAGGAGGCCACTATGTCTAAACTTAAAGCGACAAAAATGGCAGATGAGGTTATTTATCAATGTTTACAATTTTTAGGAGGTTACGGTTATATGGAAGATTATCCAATGGCCAGACTATTAAGAGATAGTAGACTAGGAACTATAGGAGGTGGTACCTCAGAAATACTTAGAGAAATTTTGTCTAAGATTATAATAGATAAAAAAGAATATAAACCAGCAACGTAAAATAATTTTAATTACTAATTTTTGAATTCAGAATTATTTATATATTTGCAGCCGAAAATCTAAAAGAGAGGAGGTTAAGACACTATGTTAATAATACCGATTAAAGAAGGAGAAAATATAGATAGAGCGCTAAAGCGTTTTAAAAGAAAGTTTGATAAAACTGGAGCCAAGCGTCAATTACAAACACGCAAGCAGTTTAATAAACCTTCAGTTTTACGTAGAGTTCAAATACAAAAAGCTCAATATATTCAAAGATTAAGAGATGCAGAAGAAGTTTAATAGCTTCTAAATCAGAAATATATTTAAATTCCCGCTAATGCGGGAATTTTTTTGTTTTAACATTAAATAAAATCGTTGTATATTCAATTATATATTGTTTAGCAAGATTTTTTAAAAACTTATTAATTTACATATGCCTTTCAAATCATTTACAGATTATTTATTGTTAGAAAAAAACTACTCAGAATTAACTGTAAATGCATATGAAAGTGGTTTAAGAGATTTTTTAGAGTTTATAGATAAAGAATATCAAGAAAGTTCTATTAATACTGTTAATTATGCTCAAATAAGAACATGGATAGTTTTTCTCGTCGAGCAAGGTTTGTCAAATAGGAGTATTAATAGGAAAATATCGGGTTTAAATACTTATTATAAGTTTCTTTTAAAAGTAGGAGATATTAATTTAAATCCTTTATTAAAACATAAGGCTCTAAAAACAAGTAAAAAAATACAAATTCCTTTTTCAGAAGCAGAAATTAAAACAGTTCTTGATGATTTAAATTTTGATGATGATTTTGAAAGTATTCGAAATAAGCTCATTATTGAGTTGTTCTATTCAACAGGTATTAGGAGGATAGAACTTGTTGAATTAAATCTGGTAAATATCGATATACATAATAAAGTGTTAAAAGTATTAGGTAAAAGAAATAAAGAGCGCATGGTTCCGTTGTTAGAATCAGTAGTGAAAACTACCGTTAAGTATTTAGGTTTAAGGAGTGAGTTGCAAAGTATTTCTGATAGAGATAGTTTATTTTTAACTAAAAAAGGGATTAAAATATACGAAACACTTGTTTACAGAGTAATAAATGATTATTTTAGTATAGCATCTTCAAAAGTAAAAAAGAGTCCGCATATATTAAGGCATTCTTTTGCAACACATTTGTTAAACGAAGGTGCCGATTTAAATGCTGTTAAAGAACTTCTTGGACATTCAAGCTTGGCAGCAACACAAGTTTATACACATAATAGTATAGCAGAATTAAAAAAAGTACATATAAATGCACATCCAAGAAGTAAAAAATAGTATTTATGAATATCTCAATTGTTTAAATTTATTGTAAAAGAAAGCATATGGCTTTTTAAATAAAAGTATAAGTACAGATAAAGATATAAGTGTCTTCTTTTCTATTTTAAATATAAAGAAGGAACAATGAATAATTATTATTGATTTAAATTAATTATAATTAGAGGTATAGGTATTGTCTAACCCAAAAAAAATAGTAGTATGAAAGTAAACACACAATCAGTTAATTTTAATGCAGACCAGAAGTTGATAAGTTTCATTCAGAAACGTATGGATAAATTAGATTTGTTTTATGATAAAGTGATTAAATCAGATGTTTTTTTAAAATTAGAAAACACAAGCGATAAAGAAAATAAAATATTTGAAGCAAGAGTAAGTGTTCCTGGAGATAGTTTAATTGTAAAAAAACAATGTAAGAGCTTTGAAGAAGGCGCAGATATGGCTATTGCATCGCTAGAAAGACAGTTAAAAAAGCGAAAAGAAAAATTAAGAGCACATTTATAGTAAATTTTTTTAAAAAATGTTTTGATTAAACAAATAAATCTATACATTTGCAGTCCGTTAGAAATAGCGGACTTTTTTATGCTTAAAAAGTGTAAGAAACGCCGATGTAGCTCAGCTGGCTAGAGCAGCTGATTTGTAATCAGCAGGTCGTGGGTTCGAGTCCCTCCATCGGCTCAAATAAAAATAAAATATTTTGGTTTTTAAATATGTTGAAAACCAAAATATAAAAGTTCTTTAAAAGAGTGAATTAAGTTTAATTGGGGAGATACTCAAGCGGCCAACGAGGGCAGACTGTAAATCTGCTGACTACGTCTTCGCAGGTTCGAATCCTGCTCTCCCCACTTTTTTTATAACCATACTGGAAAAGATATTTTAAACTTAGAATTATTAAATAATTGCGAGAGTAGCTCAGTTGGTAGAGCGTCAGCCTTCCAAGCTGAATGTCGCCGGTTCGAACCCGGTCTCTCGCTCTAATATTTAAGCCGGTGTAGCTCAGGGGTAGAGCGTTTCCTTGGTAAGGAAGAGGTCACGGGTTCAATTCCCGTCATTGGCTCTATAATTAAAGATTAATAAAGAGAATTAGAATACACTAATATATTATATAACAAAGATTAAATTATTTTAAAAACATGGCAAAGGCAACTTTCGATCGTTCAAAACCACACTTAAATATTGGTACAATTGGACACGTAGATCACGGTAAAACAACTTTAACTGCTGCTATTACTAAAGTATTAGCTGATGCAGGTTTATCAGAAGCGAGAGATTTCGATACTATTGATAATGCTCCAGAAGAAAAAGAAAGAGGTATTACAATTAATACATCTCACGTAGAATACCAAACAGCTAACCGTCACTATGCACACGTAGATTGTCCAGGTCACGCCGATTACGTAAAGAACATGGTAACTGGTGCTGCTCAAATGGATGGAGCTATATTAGTAGTTGCTGCAACAGATGGTCCTATGCCACAAACTCGTGAGCATATCTTATTAGGTCGTCAGGTAGGTATTCCTCGTATCGTTGTTTTCTTAAACAAAGTTGATATGGTTGATGATGAAGAGCTTTTAGAGTTAGTTGATATGGAAGTTAGAGATTTATTATCTTTCTATGAGTATGATGGAGATAATGGTCCTGTTATTTCTGGTTCTGCTTTAGGTGCGCTTAATGGTGAGCAAAAATGGGTAGATACAGTATTAGAATTAATGCAAGCTTGTGATGATTGGATCGAAGAGCCATTAAGAGAGGTTGATAAAGATTTCTTAATGCCAATAGAGGATGTATTCTCTATTACAGGTCGTGGTACTGTTGCAACTGGTCGTATTGAAACTGGTATTGCTAATACAGGAGATCCTGTAGAAATTATTGGTATGGGAGCTGAGAAGTTAACATCTACAATAACAGGTATTGAAATGTTCCGTCAAATATTAGATAGAGGAGAAGCTGGAGATAACGCAGGTATCTTATTAAGAGGTATTGAGAAATCTCAAATTTCAAGAGGTATGGTTATTACTAAGCCAGGTTCTGTAACACCTCACTCTAAGTTTAAAGCAGAGGTTTATATCCTTAAAAAAGAAGAAGGTGGACGTCACACTCCATTCCATAATAACTACCGTCCTCAGTTTTATGTACGTACAACTGATGTAACTGGAAACATTGCGCTTCCTGATGGAGTTGAAATGGTAATGCCTGGAGATAACTTAACTATTACTGTTGATTTAATTCAACCAATTGCAATGAATGTAGGTTTACGTTTTGCAATTCGTGAAGGTGGTAGAACAGTAGGAGCAGGTCAAGTAACTGAAATTTTAGACTAATCCTAGTCGAATGAATATAATAAAGGTGTTTCGTTTTATCGAAATACCTTTATCTTTACGGGTTTAGCTCAGTTGGTAGAGCACTGGTCTCCAAAACCAGGTGTCGGGAGTTCGAGTCTCTCAACCCGTGCTAATAAATGATAACAGGTTAAGAGCCTGTTATTTTATAAATAGATTTGAATTAAAGTTTTTCAATTCATATTAAAAAAGAACATAAAAAATGGCTGGAATTGTAAATTATATAAAAGAATCATTTGGAGAACTAAAAAATAATGTGACTTGGCCTACTTGGGCTGAAGCTCAAAGTTTAACTATTTTAGTTGCTGTATTTTCAATTATATTTTCTCTAGCAATTTGGGGTATTGATACTGGTTTTAGTAAAATAATAACGGCTTACTTTAAAATGATTAACGGTTAAATAAGATTTTATGTCTGAAGTAAGTGAAAAAAAATGGTATGTTGTTCGTGCTGTAAGTGGGCAAGAAAACAAAATCAAAACTTATATTGAGAATGAAATAGCTCGTTTAGGTTTACAAGATTATGTTGACCAAGTATTAGTGCCAACAGAACGTGTTATACAAATAAGAAACGGAAAAAAAATACATAAAGAAAAAGTTTTTTTTC
This sequence comes from Flavivirga aquatica, assembly GCF_001747085.1. Taxonomy (GTDB): domain Bacteria; phylum Bacteroidota; class Bacteroidia; order Flavobacteriales; family Flavobacteriaceae; genus Algibacter_C; species Algibacter_C aquatica. Next base: position 683,951 of record NZ_MDJD01000054.1, on the reverse strand, counting down.
CTGGATATATTATGGTTCAAGCCAATTTAACAGGTGAAGTTCCACATATTATAAGATCGGTTACTAATGTCATCGGTTTTTTAGGTGAAACAAAAGGAGGAGATCCTGTACCATTAAGACAGTCTGAAGTCAATAGAATGTTAGGTAAAGTTGATGAACTATCTGTAGAAGAGACTGCTAATGTAGCAATACCTTATACAAAAGGAGAAACTGTTAAGGTTATTGATGGACCATTTAATGGATTCGATGGCACTATAGAGAAAATAAATGAAGAAAAGCGTAAGCTTGAAGTAATGGTTAAGATTTTTGGAAGAAAAACACCATTAGAGTTAAGTTATATGCAAGTAGAAAAAGTATAATAACAATTGTTACACTATATAAATGATACGTTCTTTTGCTTCCAATTTAAGAATCGTATCTAATTAAATTATTAAAAATGGCAAAAGAATTAGGTAAAGTAGTTAAGTTACAAGTTCGGGGAGGTGCTGCGAATCCGTCGCCACCGGTTGGACCCGCTTTAGGAGCTGCAGGTGTTAACATCATGGAGTTCTGTAAGCAATTCAATGCTAGAACCCAAGATAAAGCTGGTAAAGTATTACCAGTTGTTATTTCTGTTTACAAAGACAAATCATTTGACTTTGTAATCAAGACTCCACCAGCAGCAGTTCAATTATTAGAGGCAGCTAAGGTGAAGAAAGGTTCTGGAGAGCCAAACCGAAAAAAAGTAGCTAAAGTTTCGTGGGATCAGGTTAAGACTATCGCAGAAGATAAAATGGTAGATTTAAATGCGTTTACTATCCAATCTGCAATGAAAATGGTCGCTGGTACTGCAAGATCAATGGGTATAACCGTAACAGGGCAATTCCCTAATTAATCTATAATAGACATTTAAAATGGCAAGATTAACAAAAAAGCAAAAAGAAGCTGCAGCGAAAATAGAAAAAGGAAGAATTTATTCTGTTGATGAAGCATCTGAATTAGTAAAAGAAATTACCAATACAAAATTTGATGCATCTATTGATTTAGCTGTACGTTTAGGAGTAGATCCACGTAAAGCTAATCAAATGGTTAGAGGAGTGGTATCACTTCCGCATGGTACAGGTAAAGATGTTAAAGTATTAGCATTAGTAACACCAGATAAGGAAGCCGAAGCTAAAGCAGCTGGAGCAGATTACGTAGGTTTAGATGAATATCTTGATAAAATCAAGAGCGGATGGACAGACGTAGACGTGATTATTACTATGCCTAGTGTAATGGGTAAATTAGGACCTTTAGGTCGTGTATTAGGTCCTCGTGGTTTAATGCCTAACCCAAAAACAGGAACAGTAACTATGGATGTTGCTAAAGCTGTAACAGAAGTAAAAGCTGGTAAAATTGACTTTAAAGTTGATAAAACTGGTATCGTTCATGCAGCTATAGGGAAAGCATCTTTTAGTGCTGATAAAATTGCAGGTAATGCAAACGAATTATTACAAACATTAATGAAATTAAAGCCAACTGCTTCAAAAGGTACATATGTAAAAAGCATATTTATGTCTTCTACTATGAGTCCTAGTATTGCTGTTGATCCTAAAATTGGTTAATAAGTTAAAACTTTTATTATGACAAGAGAAGATAAATCACAAGTAATTGAAGAGTTAACTGCAGAATTAGCTAACAATGCAAATATCTATTTAACAGATATTTCAGGAATGAATGCAGTAACTACTTCGAACTTACGTCGCGCTTGTTTTAAAGCAAACGTAAAATTAGCAGTTGTTAAAAATACATTACTTGAAAAAGCAATGGAAGCTTCAGATAGAGATTTCGGAGACCTTCCATCAGTTTTAAAAGGGAATACATCTGTAATGTATTCAGAAACTGGTAATGTACCAGCTAAATTAATAAAAACTTTCCGTAAGAAATCAGAGAAACCTTTATTAAAAGGCGCTTTTATTGAGGAGTCAGTTTACATTGGTGATAGCCAATTAGATATGTTAGTAGATATCAAATCTAAAGAAGAATTGATAGGAGAGATTGTTGGATTATTACAATCGCCTGCTAAGAATGTTGTTTCTGCACTTAAATCAAGTGGAGGGAAAATAGCTGGAATTATTAAAACACTATCTGAAAAAGAAGGATAGTCATAAATAGTACGCACTTTATTACAATTATATTATTACAAAATTATTAAAACGATAGAAAATGGCAGATTTAAAAGATTTCGCAGAACAATTAGTTAACCTTACTGTAAAAGAAGTAAATGAGTTAGCAACTATATTAAAAGATGAGTACGGTATCGAGCCTGCTGCTGCTGCTGCAGTTGCTGTTGCTGGTCCTGCTGCTGGAGGTGGTGAAGAAGAAGCTCAAACTGAATTTGATGTTATCTTAAAAGCGGCTGGTGGTTCTAAATTAGCTGTTGTAAAATTAGTTAAAGAATTAACTGGTTTAGGATTAAAAGAAGCTAAAGGTTTAGTTGATGATGCACCTAGCGCTATCAAAGAAGCTATAACTAAAGATGAAGCTGAAGCTTTAAAAGCATCTTTAGAAGAAGCTGGAGCAGAGGTTGAGCTTAAATAAGCTTAACAACTCAAAAACATAAAGGTTTAGGTCTGGAGAATAATCTCCAAGACCTAAACCATTTTGCGTATATAATATTTACATACGTTATAACTATTTTTTTTAATCAAAATTCCGTCCATTGATGTTATCAACACAAGCTGAAAGATTAAATTTCTCGTCTATTGTAAATAGAACAGAATATCCAGATTTTTTGGATATTCAGATAAAATCCTTTCAGGATTTTTTCCAACTAGAAACTAAATCTGAAGAAAGAGGAGATGAAGGTTTATATAACACCTTCATGGAAAACTTCCCAATTACAGATTCACGTAATCAATTTGTTTTAGAATTTTTAGATTACTTTGTGGATCCACCAAGATATGCCATTGAAGAGTGTATTGAAAGAGGACTAACTTATAGCGTTCCACTTAAAGCAAGGTTAAAGTTATATTGTACAGACCCTGAACATGAGGATTTCGAGACCATTGTTCAAGATGTGTACTTAGGAACTATACCTTATATGACGCCAAGCGGTACATTCTGTATCAATGGAGCAGAGCGTGTAGTAGTATCTCAATTACACCGTTCACCAGGAGTTTTCTTTGGTCAGTCTTTCCATGCTAATGGAACAAAATTATATTCAGCAAGAGTTATTCCATTTAAAGGATCTTGGATTGAGTTTGCTACAGATATCAATCAGGTAATGTATGCCTATATTGATAGAAAGAAAAAGTTACCAGTTACTACGCTTTTCCGTGCCATTGGATTCGAGCGTGATAAAGATATATTAGAGATTTTTGATCTTGCAGAAGAAGTTAAAGTATCAAAATCTGGATTAAAAAAATATTTAGGAAGAAAATTAGCAGCGCGTGTATTAAATACATGGCATGAGGATTTTGTAGATGAAGATACAGGAGAAGTAGTGTCTATTGAGCGTAATGAGATTGTGCTTGATCGTGATACTATTTTAGATAAAGAAAATATTGAAGAAATTATTGAAGCCGATGTAAAAACAATTCTTTTACATAAAGAAACAGCAGAACAAGGTGATTATGCTATCATCCATAACACGCTTCAAAAAGATCCAACAAACTCAGAAAAAGAGGCTGTTGAACATATATATAGACAATTACGTAATGCTGAGCCGCCAGATGAGGAAACAGCGCGTGGTATTATAGATAAATTATTCTTTAGTGACCAACGTTACTCTTTAGGAGAAGTTGGACGTTATAGAATGAACAAAAAATTACAATTGGATATCGGAATGGATAAGCAAGTGCTTACCAAAGAGGATATCATTACTATTATAAAGTATTTAATTGAGCTTATCAACTCTAAAGCAGAAATTGATGATATTGACCACTTATCTAACCGTCGTGTACGTACAGTAGGAGAGCAATTATCTCAACAGTTTGGTGTTGGTTTAGCACGTATGGCACGTACTATTCGTGAGCGTATGAACGTTCGTGATAATGAAGTGTTTACACCAATAGATTTAATTAATGCAAAGACATTATCATCTGTAATTAATTCATTTTTTGGAACAAATCAGTTATCTCAATTTATGGATCAAACCAATCCATTAGCTGAAATCACGCATAAACGTCGTTTATCAGCTCTTGGACCAGGAGGTTTATCTCGTGAAAGAGCAGGTTTCGAGGTTCGTGATGTACACTATACGCACTACGGACGTTTATGTCCTATTGAAACACCAGAGGGACCGAATATTGGTTTAATATCTTCTTTGTCTGTATACGCGAAAGTGAATTCAATGGGATTCATTGAAACACCATATAGGAAAGTGACAGAAGGTGTTGTAGATATTCAAAATGTGCCTACATATTTAAGTGCAGAAGAAGAAGAAGAAAAATTAATAGCTCAAGCTACTGTTAAAGTTGACGAAAGTGGAAAAATATTACATGAAAAGGTAATTGCTAGAATGGAAGGTGACTTCCCTGTAATAGATCCAAATGATCTTCATTATACAGATGTAGCACCAAATCAAATATCATCTATATCAGCATCTTTAATTCCATTTTTAGAGCATGATGATGCGAATAGAGCCTTGATGGGGTCTAACATGATGCGTCAAGCAGTACCATTATTATTACCACAATCGCCAATTGTAGGAACAGGTTTAGAACGTCAAGTAGCATCAGATTCTCGTGTATTAATTAATGCAGAAGGAAGCGGAGAAGTACTTTACGTAGATGCCAATGAAATTAAAATTAGATACGATCGTACAGAAGATGAAGCTAAAGTAAGTTTTGATAGTGATATTAAAATATACAAATTAGTGAAATTCAGAAAAACAAACCAAGGAACTTCAATTAACTTAAAACCAATTGTTGTTACGGGAGATAAAGTTTCTAAAGGTCAGGTTTTATGCGAAGGTTATGCAACTCAAAAAGGAGAATTAGCACTTGGTAGAAATATGAAAGTAGCCTTTATGCCATGGAAAGGATATAACTTTGAGGATGCGATTGTAATTTCAGAAAAAGTAGTGCGTGAAGATATATTCACATCTATACATATCGATGAGTATTCTTTAGAAGTAAGAGATACTAAATTAGGTAATGAAGAGCTTACTAACGACATTCCTAACGTTTCAGAAGAGGCGACTAAAGATTTAGATGAAAACGGAATGATTCGTGTAGGTGCCGAGGTGAAACCTGGTGATATACTTATAGGTAAAATTACACCTAAAGGAGAAAGTGATCCAACTCCGGAAGAAAAATTATTACGTGCTATTTTTGGTGATAAAGCAGGTGATGTAAAAGATGCATCATTAAAAGCATCCCCATCATTACATGGTGTAGTAATCGAAAAGAAATTATTTGCTAGAGCAGTAAAAGATAAACGGAAAAGAGCTCAAGATAAAGATGATATCTTAGCTTTAGAAGCACAATACGATAGAAAATTCGATGATTTAAAAGAAATTTTAATCGAAAAATTATTCACTATTGTAAATGGAAAAACAGCTCAAGGTATATTTAACGATTTAGGGGAAGAAGTATTGCCAAAAGGTAAAAAATTCACACTAAAAATGTTAAATGCTGTAGATGATTATGCGCATTTAGTGTCTGGTAAATGGACAACAGATGATCATACAAACCAATTAGTAGCAGATTTAATTCACAACTATAAAATTAAAGAAAACGATTTACAGGGTTCTTTAAGACGTGAAAAATTTACAATTTCTGTGGGAGATGAGTTACCATCAGGTATCATCAAACTAGCAAAAGTATATATTGCTAAGAAACGTAAATTAAAAGTAGGAGATAAAATGGCAGGACGTCACGGTAACAAAGGTATTGTTGCACGTATTGTTCGTCAAGAAGATATGCCATTCTTAGAAGATGGAACGCCTGTTGATATTGTGTTAAATCCACTTGGTGTACCATCTCGTATGAACATTGGGCAGATTTATGAAACTGTATTAGGTTGGGCAGGTCAAAAATTAGATCGTAAATATGCGACACCTATTTTTGATGGAGCTACTATAGAGCAAATCAACGGATTTACAGACGAAGCTGGAATTCCAAGATATGGGCATACTTATTTATATGATGGTGGAACAGGGAAGCGTTTCGATCAACCAGCAACAGTTGGTGTGATTTACATGCTAAAACTAGGACACATGGTAGACGATAAGATGCACGCACGTTCTATAGGACCATACTCGTTAATTACCCAACAACCATTAGGTGGTAAAGCGCAATTTGGTGGTCAACGTTTTGGTGAGATGGAAGTTTGGGCACTTGAGGCATATGGAGCATCAAGTACTTTACGTGAAATCTTAACAGTAAAATCTGATGATGTAATTGGTAGAGCAAAAACATACGAAAGTATTGTAAAAGGTGAGCCAATGCCAGATCCAGGATTACCAGAATCTTTCAACGTACTTATGCACGAATTGAAAGGATTAGGATTAGACATTAGATTAGAGGAATAATATGCATTCCCGCGTAAGCGGGAATCTTTTAAATTGAAGTGAAAACTTCAATTATAAAACAATAAAAGTATTCAGCATTATGGCAAGAAAACAAGATAAGAATACAGTAAAGAGATTTAATAAAATCTCAATTGGTTTAGCGTCACCAGAGTCTATATTAGCAGAGTCTAAAGGTGAGGTTTTAAAACCAGAAACTATCAATTATAGAACTCACAAACCAGAACGTGATGGTTTGTTCTGTGAGCGTATTTTTGGTCCTGTTAAGGATTATGAATGTGCTTGTGGTAAATATAAAAGAATTCGTTACAAAGGTATTGTTTGTGACCGTTGTGGTGTAGAAGTAACAGAAAAGAAAGTACGTCGTGATAGAGTAGGACATATTAATTTAGTAGTTCCTGTAGCACATATCTGGTATTTCCGTTCTCTACCAAATAAAATAGGTTATTTATTAGGTTTACCATCTAAGAAATTAGATATGATTATTTACTACGAACGTTATGTAGTAATTCAACCAGGTAATGCTAAAAATGAGGAAGGAGAACCATTACAAAAAATGGACTTCTTAACAGAAGAGGAGTATTTAAATATACTAGAAGAGCTTCCTCAAGATAATCAATATTTAGACGATTCAGACCCAAATAAGTTTCTTGCTAAAATGGGAGCAGAATGTCTAATTGAGTTATTAGCTAGAATTGATTTAGAGACATTATCATACGAGTTACGTCATAAAGCAAATACAGAAACGTCTAAACAACGTAAAACTGAAGCTTTAAAACGTTTACAAGTTGTTGGATCTTTGCGTGAATCTAATAATAATAGAGAGAATCGTCCAGAATGGATGATTATGAAAGTAATTCCAATTATTCCGCCAGAATTACGTCCTTTAGTACCGTTAGATGGTGGTCGTTTCGCGACATCAGATTTAAATGATTTATATCGTCGTGTAATTATACGTAACAATCGTCTTAAAAGATTGGTTGAAATTAAAGCTCCAGAAGTAATTTTACGTAATGAAAAACGTATGCTTCAAGAGTCTGTAGATTCATTATTTGATAATACACGTAAATCTTCAGCAGTAAAAACAGATTCTAACAGACCGTTAAAATCATTATCGGATTCATTAAAAGGTAAGCAAGGGCGTTTTCGTCAAAACTTACTTGGTAAGCGTGTTGATTATTCTGCACGTTCTGTTATTGTTGTTGGACCAGAATTAAAATTGTTCGAATGTGGATTGCCAAAAAATATGGCAGCAGAACTTTACAAACCTTTTGTAATTAGAAAATTAATTGAAAGAGGTATAGTGAAAACTGTAAAATCTGCAAAGAAAATTATAGATAAGAGAGAACCAGTGGTTTGGGATATCTTGGAAAATGTTCTTAAAGGACATCCAGTATTATTAAACCGTGCGCCTACATTGCACAGATTGGGTATACAAGCATTCCAACCAAAATTGATAGAAGGGAAAGCAATCCAATTACATCCATTGGTATGTACAGCATTTAATGCCGATTTTGATGGAGATCAAATGGCAGTACACTTGCCACTTGGACCAGAAGCTATTTTAGAATGTCAGTTATTAATGTTGGCATCTCATAATATCTTAAATCCAGCAAATGGGTCTCCTGTAACGGTACCTTCTCAGGATATGGTACTTGGTCTTTATTATATGACTAAGCTACGTACCTCTACACTTGAAGTGCCAATTAAAGGAGAAGGATTAACATTCTATTCGCCAGAGGAAGTACAAATTGCCTTTAACGAAGAACGTGTAGATTTAAATGCAGGTATAAAAGTAAGAACGATCGATATTAATGAAGATGGAAAACTTGCACCAACAATTATAGAAACAACTGTAGGTCGTGTATTATTTAATCAACACGTACCTCAAGCAGCTGGATATATCAACCAAGTACTTACAAAGAAATCTTTAAGAGATATTATTGGTGATATATTAAAATCTACATCAGTACCAGAAACAGCAGATTTCTTAGATTCAATTAGAACTTTAGGATTCCAATTTGCATTCCAAGGTGGTTTATCATTTAGTTTAGGTGATATTATAATTCCACCAGAAAAGCAAGGAATGATTGATAAAGCTAATGGTTTAGTCGATGGTATTATGGGGAACTATAACATGGGACTTATAACAAACAATGAACGTTATAACCAAGTTATTGATATTTGGACATCTACCAATGCTGAACTGACTGAATTATCGATGAAACGTATTCGTGAAGACCAACAAGGATTTAACTCAGTGTTTATGATGCTTGATTCTGGAGCTCGTGGATCTAAAGAACAGATTCGTCAGTTAACAGGTATGCGTGGATTAATGGCTAAACCTAAAAAATCGAATGCAGGTGGAGGTGAAATTATAGAAAACCCAATTCTTTCTAACTTTAAAGAAGGACTTTCAATTTTAGAATACTTTATTTCTACTCACGGTGCTCGTAAAGGTTTAGCAGATACGGCTCTTAAAACGGCCGATGCAGGTTACTTAACACGTCGTTTAGTAGATGTATCTCAAGATGTTATTATCAATACAGAAGATTGTGGTACATTAAGAGGTGTTGAAGTTGAGCCATTAAAGAAAAATGATGAAGTCGTTGAGACTTTAGAAGAAAGAATAGTAGGTCGTGTATCATTAAATGATGTTCACAATCCATTAACTGATGAGTTATTAGTATCATCAGGTCAATTAATTGGAGATGATATAGCAAAAGTAATTCAAGCATCACCAATTGAAAGCTTAGAAGTACGTTCTGCTTTAACTTGTGAAGCATTACAAGGTATTTGTGCTAAATGTTACGGGCGTAACTTGGCAACAGGTAAAATGGTACAACGAGGTGAAGCGGTTGGAGTTGTAGCAGCTCAATCAATTGGAGAACCAGGTACACAGTTAACATTACGTACATTCCACGTAGGAGGTATTGCAGGTAATATTTCGGAAGATAACAAATTAGCTGTTAAGTTTGATGGTATTGCTGAGATAGAAGATTTAAAAACTGTTAAAGGTAAAGATAATGAAGGAAACAATATTGATATTGTAATATCTCGTACATCTGAACTTAAATTAATAGATAAGAAAACAGGTATAGTATTAAGTACTAATAACATTCCTTATGGTTCAACTATTTTTGTTAAAAATGGGGATCAATTAACTAAGGGAGATGTAGTTTGTACATGGGATCCATATAATGGTGTAATTATTTCAGAATTTGCTGGTAAAGTAAAATATGAAAACATTGAACAAGGTATTACATACCAAGTTGAGATAGATGAGCAAACAGGTTTCCAAGAAAAAGTAATTTCTGAATCTAGAAACAAAAAACTTATTCCTACACTTCATATTGAAGGAGCTGATGGTGAAACGATACGTTCATATAATTTACCAGTAGGAGCTCACCTTATGATTAACGATGGAGAGAAAATTAATGTTGGTAAGATTTTAGTTAAAATACCTCGTAAATCTGCAAAAGCAGGTGATATTACAGGAGGTTTACCACGTGTAACAGAGTTATTTGAAGCTCGTAATCCTTCAAATCCAGCAGTTGTAAGTGCTATTGATGGTGTTGTTTCTTTTGGTAAGATTAAGAGAGGTAACCGTGAGATTATTGTAGAATCTAAATTAGGTGATATTAAGAAATACTTAGTTAAATTATCTAATCAAATCCTTGTACAAGAAAATGATTATGTAAAAGCTGGTATGCCTTTATCTGATGGTTCAATAACACCAAACGATATTTTGAATATTAAAGGTCCTTCGGCAGTACAACAATACTTAGTGAATGAAGTACAAGAAGTATATCGTTTACAAGGTGTGAAAATTAATGATAAGCACTTTGAGGTTGTTGTTAGACAAATGATGCGTAAAGTACGTATTATTGATTCTGGTGATACGATTTTCTTAGAAGATCAATTAGCTCATAAAGCAGATTTCATTAAGGAAAATGATGATATCTTTGGAATGAAAGTGATTGAGGATGCTGGAGATTCTATAAACCTTAAAGCAGGTCAAATTATAACGCCTCGTGAGTTAAGAGATGAAAATTCTATTTTACGACGAGAAGATAAGCAACTTGTAGTAGCTAGAGATGCACAGCCAGCAACGGCTACACCAATACTGCAAGGTATTACAAGAGCGTCACTTCAAACAAAATCATTTATTTCTGCAGCATCGTTCCAAGAGACAACTAAAGTACTTAATGAGGCAGCTGTAGCTGGTAAAGTTGATTCTTTAGAGGGCTTAAAAGAAAATGTAATTGTTGGACATAGAATTCCAGCAGGTACAGGTATGCGTAGCTATACAGATATTATTGTTGGCTCAAAAGAAGAGTTTGATGAAATGATGCAAGTGAAGCAAGAATTAAATTACAATTAAAGAGATTCCAACTTCTTTATATAAGGGAGTTGGATAATCTCAAATTATTCCCACGTAGGTGGGAATCTCATAAAGAGAAAAATCCTGCTCAATACTAGCAGGATTTTTTTATTAATAAAAATATATTAATTATTATGGCAAACGAAAAAGAAAATCAAAAACAAGGACAAATTAATATTGAATTAGATGAAAATGTGGCCGAAGGGATATATTCTAACTTGGCTATTATTAATCATTCTGTTTCAGAGTTTGTGGTCGATTTTGTTAAGATCATGCCTGGAGTTCCAAAAAGTAAAGTGAAATCTAGGATTATATTAACACCTCAACATGCAAAGCGCTTACTTAAAGCCTTAGGTGATAATGTATATAGATTTGAACAAGCTCATGGAGAAATAAAAGATTATGAACAACCTCCTATGCCTTTAAATTTTGGTCCAACTGGACAAGCATAAAAAAAACCTTTGATTCTTATTTTTTGAATCAAAGGTTTTTATTTTATCTGTAGTTTTATAAACTCACATCAAACTATTTTTCAAAATTTGATTACTATTATTAAAGTACTTTTTTATTATTCAAATTCTGAAACATAATGAAACTTAACACTAGGGTATTTTTGCTGAGTCATTTGTAAAGAAAATGCAGAATCAGCTAAAAACACTAATTGGTTTCGTTTGTCTTTAGCAAGAAAACGCTGTTTTACTCTTAAAAATTCTTTATACTCTTCATTTTTTTCATCATCAGGGTCTACCCAACAAGCTTTATGAACATTAAGGTTTTCATAAGTACACTTAGCGCCATACTCATGTTCTAATCTGTATTGTATAACCTCATATTGCAGTGCGCCTACTGTACCAATTACTTTTCTGCCATTAAGTTCCAAAGTAAATAATTGGGCAACACCTTCATCCATAAGTTGATCTATTCCTTTAAATAATTGTTTAGATTTTAAGGGATCTGCATTATTAATATATCTAAAATGCTCTGGAGAAAAGCTAGGAACCCCTTTATAATTCAATACTTCACCTTCAGTTAATGTATCACCAATCTTAAAGGTTCCCGTATCTTGTAAACCAACAATATCGCCAGGATATGAAATGTCTACAATTTCTTTTTTTTCAGCAAAGAAAGCATTAGGACTAGAAAACTTCACTTTTTTATTATGTCTTACATGTAAATAAGGAGCATTACGTTTAAACTCTCCAGAAACAATTTTAATAAACGCTAAACGGTTTCTATGATTAGGATCCATATTTGCGTGTATTTTAAATACAAACCCACTAAATTTATCTTCATCTGGGTTTACCATTCGTTCTTCACTTTGTTTTGGTCTAGGCTTAGGAGCAATATCAACAAAACAATCTAATAATTCTCTAACACCAAAATTATTTAAAGCAGAACCAAAAAATACAGGTTGCAAATCACCATTTAGATAAGCTTCTTTATTAAACTCAGGATAAATACCATCAACTAGTTCTATTTCTTCTCTTAAAGTATTAGCAGCAGCATCACCAATTAAATTATCTAATTCCGGTGATGCTAAGTCTGAAACCTCGATAGTTTCTTCTATATCTTTTCTGTTATCACTACTAAAGAGATTAATGTTTTTCTCCCAAATATTATAAATGCCTTTAAAATCATAACCCATACCAATTGGGAAACTTAAAGGGGTTACTTTAAGTCCAAGTTTTTGCTCAACTTCGTCAAGTAAATCAAATGCATCTTTTCCTTCTCTATCCATTTTATTAATGAATACAATCATAGGAATATTTCGCATACGGCAAACTTTAACTAACTTTTCTGTTTGCTCTTCAACACCTTTTGCGACATCAATAACAACAATAACACTATCTACAGCAGTAAGTGTCCTAAAAGTATCTTCTGCAAAATCTTTATGACCAGGAGTATCAAGAATATTAATTTTAATACCATTATATTCGAAAGCTAAAACAGAAGTAGCTACTGAAATACCACGTTGGCGTTCAATTTCCATAAAATCACTTGTAGCTCCTTTTTTTATTTTATTACTTTTTACAGCTCCTGCTTCTTGAATAGCACCACCAAATAATAATAATTTTTCGGTTAAAGTGGTTTTTCCAGCATCTGGATGCGATATAATACCAAATGTTCTTCTTCTTTCTATTTCGTCTTTAAAGGTCATCTCCAAATTTTTGGCTAAAATAAACCTTTTTATAGTATTTATTAGGTGAAGAAAGTATAACAATCTAAATTATATCATCTGTCTCTTTTAATTGGTTTTTAGTCTTTTTAATTTATTAAAAATGAGAAAAATTAAGAGTTTTTCTTATTAAGAACTATATCTTATGCTGGTTTAGTTAGATATATTTTTCTGTTTTATTTAATAAGACTTTATATTGCAAGAGAAAAAGCTACTTTATATGTAGGTGAGACTATATAAGTTGCTTTAAAATGTTAATTTCATGTATAATAAATATAGAGTTTATTTTAAAGACGATTGAATTAGAAGATTAACAAGTTATATTTTGTTTGTATTTTTGTTATACTATGGAAGAAGAAAAAGTAATCCTTGTTAATGAAAAGGACGAACAAATAGGTTTAATGCCTAAAATGGAAGCTCATGAAAAGGCATTATTACATCGCGCATTTTCAGTTTTTATTTTTAATGATAAAAATGATTTAATGCTCCAACAAAGAGCTCTTGATAAATATCATTCACCAGGACTTTGGACTAATACATGTTGTAGTCATCAAAGAAATGGAGAAACTAATGTTGAAGCTGGAAAGAGACGTTTACAGGAAGAAATGGGGTTTACTGTAGATTTAGAAGAGTCTATTTCTTTTATTTATAAAGCTCCTTTTGATAATGGTTTAACAGAACATGAATATGATCATGTTTTGCTAGGAAAATATAATAAAGAGCCTATTATTAATGTAGAAGAAGTTGCAAATTGGAAATGGATGCGTATAGAAGATATTAAAAATGATATTTCGTTACGTCCGGAGTTATATACAGAATGGTTTAAAGTTATTTTTGATAAATTTTATGAACATATTAATATTACATTCTAATGAAGGTCACGGTTAGTAGAAAAGCGCATTTTAATGCAGCTCATAGGTTACATAGACCTGATTGGAGTTTTGAAAAAAATGAAGAAATTTTTGGGAAGTGTAATAATCCTAATTTCCATGGACATAATTATGAACTTATAGTAAGTGTTACTGGAGATATCGATGAAGAAACAGGTTATGTTATTGATATAAAGATTTTAAGGAATCTTATTAAAAATGAAGTTGAAGATGCATTTGATCATAAAAATTTAAATGTAGAAGTTTTAGAATTTAAAAATTTAAATCCAACTGCAGAAAATATTGCTGTTGTAATTTATAACAAAATTAAACCCAAATTAAAACCATCATTAGAGTTAGAGATAACGCTTTATGAGACACCACGTAATTTTGTAAGCTATTCAGGAAAATAACAAATAATGAATAATACTCTATATCCAATAAAATTCAAACCTATTTTAAAAGATAAAATTTGGGGCGGACGAAAATTAAATAATCTTTTAAATAAAGAAAGTGATTTACCCAATATTGGAGAAAGTTGGGAAATTAGTGATGTAGAAGGAGATACTTCAATAGTTTCTAATGGAAGTTTAAAAGGGCAATCATTAAAATATCTTTTAGAAAATTTAAAGGATGATTTAATAGGATATAAAAATTATAAAATATTTGGTGATAAATTCCCTCTTTTAATCAAATTTATTGATGCTAAGAAAGATTTGTCTATACAGTTGCACCCTAATGATAAATTGGCTGCTAAAAGGCATAATTCTTTTGGGAAAACAGAAATGTGGTATGTTATGCAAGCAGATCAGAATTCTAATTTAATAGTAGGGTTTAATCAAGAAGTAACTACTGACTTATATTTAAAACATTTAGAAGAAAAGACGCTTACAGAAATTTTAAATTTTGATAAGGTCAATGCTGGTGACACATATTTTATTGGAGTAGGACGCGTACATGCTATTGGAGCAGGTGTTATGCTTGCCGAAATACAGCAAACTAGTGATGTAACTTACAGAGTTTATGATTGGGATAGAGTAGACGATGCTGGCAATGAAAGAGAATTGCATAATGATTTAGCTATAGACGCCATAGATTTTAATATGCCAGATGATTTTAAAGTAAATTATTCTAAGGTTAAAAATCAATCTAATGATATGATAAGCTGTCCTTATTTTACAACAAGTTATTTAGAGATAACAGAAAATATCAAAAAGGAAAATAGTCAAGATTCTTTTTTAATTTACATATGTGTTGATGGAGAAGCTGAAATTATAGCAAATGGAATATCAGAATATTTAAAAACTGGAGAAACAATATTACTGCCTGCTGGAATTAAGCAATATGAAATTAATTCTGAAAAAGCGACTTTATTAGAAGTCTATGTTTAGCTAAAAATAGTAAGTAAATATGTGAGATTATTCAAGTATAAAAAATCTTCTCACTAAATTATATATAGAAGAATAAATTTTGTATCCGACTATAGAAATTATATGAGTAAATCGGGAATCTTTATATTAATTAATTACTTATTTTTGTTGAAAATTTAATAAAAGATACAAAAATGGCAAATGTTAGAGATTTAAAAAAAGATATTAATTACGTTTTAGGAGATATTATAGAAGCAGTTTATATTTGGGAATATTCGAATACAGATAAAGACACAGAAAACAGTGAAGCAATTATAGATGAAGCTATTTTAATTTTCGATGAATTAATCGCAAAAGTTAATGCAAAGAATGTTGAGAACGTAAAAGCTCATTTTAAGTCAATTAACAGTGAATTGGAAGCCAAAGGAAGAGTGTTAATTGAAAAAATTAATAAACTTGGATAAAATTTTTTGACTGAGTGCTTGTTTTTATCAAATTAGATACTATATTTGCACCCGTTAAAACGCCGATGTAGCTCAGCTGGCTAGAGCAGCTGATTTGTAATCAGCAGGTCGTGGGTTCGAGTCCCTCCATCGGCTCTTTTAAACCTCACTTTTTAGTGAGGTTTTTTTATGGAAATTAATCTCATTTATAGTTTCTATATTGAAGTGATTTAATAGGAAAAATAAAAAAGGGGACCAAGTCAAACAATTTGTGGGATTAGGTGGTTAGGCAAAAATATTGGTTTAGTCTAAATAGGAAAGAATTCTACGTTTGTTACGTCTATAAATTGTGCTATATAGGCTTTAATTTTAGCATTGAAAGCTTCCGCTAAATCATTTGTACTTCTGTTATCAAAATAGTTTAAGATGTTTTTATAATGAATTGACATTCTGGCTATAATATTAAAGCTTTTGAATTCTTATCAGAGCGGCAGTTTTGTCTTTTGTTGGTTAAAAATCCAAGAGAGGTTTTGGCAAATTTTGTATATTTTTTGAATATGCAAGATAGTGCTCAAAAGAGTATTTTTTGCTCTTTCAGATTGATTATCCGTCCATTTGTTAGTCTTTTTATAGAGTATAGTATCTACTTCGAGCTAAAAGTTGTTTTATAAAGGGCTTTTTTTATTTTAGAGAAGAGTAAAAATTAATTACTCATTACTGCTTTCTTTTCTTTTAGCAATGTATAGCTCTAATTCTTTACCATATTTAGAAGCTTTAACTTTTGGTGTTAATGAATTGTTTATGGTATCTAGTAAATGAATTCTAGCGTTATATATTTCTGATAAGGCTAAGTATGGAGCAACTTCACTATCTTTATTATTTAAGGCGAAATTTGCAGTGTATAAATACTTCCGTTTAGTAGTATTATCAGCTTCTTTTTTAATAGCATTCATTTTAACTGTATCTTTATTTTTTAGAGCCTCAAAATTTTCTTTAATTAAATCTAAACTTCTGTTATTTATTCTTGAAATAACATGTAAATACTCTTCTAATTTTTTTTGTTGTGTAGAACCATTAATTTTTGCATCAAAAACAAAGTTTTTAAGGGTTGTAGTAATTTCTGTAATACCTTTATCTGCAAAAAATGTAATTCTATCTTTTTCTGCGCTATGTTTATCTAAATATAAAAAGAAAATTTGAGGAGATTCTAAATCACTATACAGTTCAAATTTAGAATTACCATTTATAACTAATGAATCTACTGTTATAAGAGTTGTATCTTCTATTTTTTTTAGATAAACAGTTCCTTTTTTTAATCCTTTTATGCTTGTTTTTACAACTAGGTCGTGTTGTTTTTCACTACATGCAATTATTAAAAAGGCGAAAAACAAAAATGAAATTTTTTTCATGAGATGGTTTGTTATTTTGAATAAGCAAATATCCTATAATTAAATATTAAAAGCTAACAGGCTATAATATTTTATAAAGAACTCATCTTGACTTTTTATATTTCCTAAAAAATGTACAAAATTCGCTCATATTTCAGTTATATTCTCATGTGTAGCGATGCTATACCTTTTAAAAATAACTTTATCTAAACAAATTTTGACTCATTTTCGGTTAAAAATAAAAAGTCAAGATGAGCTAGAAGTTAATATTCTGTAATTCTAAATAAAATTCATAAAAAAAACATTAACAGACTTTGGCATGAATATTGTTATTATAATAGTAATTACTTTCAAATAAAAGTTTAAAGAGTGGTTACTTTAAATTAAGAAATAGTAATTCATATTTTTGGTTGGTTAGTTAGTAAAAAAGCATCTTATTTTTAAGATGCTTTTTTTATTTCTTTTGTTTTTGAATAAAAAATACGAGGATATGAAAAATTGTTTTTCACCGACAATTATTGTTGTTTTGTCGTTAAATGTTAAAATTAAATGTATTTCATCGAATTTAAATGTATTTAGTCGTTCGTTTTCATTCCTTAATTATATATTTGAAGTGTACTAAATAACACACTTTTTAGTTCAATGGATTAATTAATTAATATTTGCATTATGTACTAGATATAGTAATCCTAAGTTTAGTTTCATAATAAAAAAGCAAATTGAAGAAAAACCGAGTTTGAGGGAACTCGGTTTTTTTATGACCAATTTTTTAGATTATTTTATTTACATTAGCCTATAACTTACTTAAATGAAACAATTATTTAAATATATTGTGTTATTTTTTTGCACATTTTCTTTTGCGCAACCGCCAACAGGTTTTGTATATGTAAAAGATTTTATTCCAGATTTGAATGTAGAGTTACGTTATTATACATCAAATAATTTTATAGGTAAACCTGCTGATGGTTATCAATCAAATAAACTTATATTAACTGTTAAAACCGTAAAAGCTTTAAAACAAGTACATGAAGAGCTACAACAGCAAAATTTATGTTTAAAAGTATATGATGGTTATAGACCACAGCAAGCTGTAAATCATTTTATAAAATGGGCTAGAAATTTAAACGATACTATTAATAAACAAGTATTCTATCCTAATGTTAAGAAGAAAAATTTATTTAAAGAAGGTTATATAGCCTCTAGATCTGGACATAGTAGAGGTAGTACTGTAGATTTAACAATTATTGATGGAAATACAGGAAAGCCTTTAAATATGGGTAGTCCATACGATTTTTTTGGACAATCATCTTGGGTTAATTACGAGAATATTACAGGTAAGCAAAAAGCGAATAGACAATTACTTCAGTCTATTATGCTTAAACACGGTTTTAGGAATTACCCAAAAGAATGGTGGCATTTTACACTTAGAGGAGAACCATTTCCTAATACTTATTTCGATTTTTTAGTAAAATAAAAAAACTGCTCTCTTAAGAAAACAGTTTTAATAATTTGATTGATTGTTAAATATTATTCTTGATCTAAATTTTTAGTCATTTTAAATCCAATGAATAAACTTATACCCGACATAAGAAATATGATAGCTGGATATAGAGCTTCTTCATCAAATGTTGTGTATGCTTGAATTATCATAGCGATAAATACACCTAAACCAATACCTATTAATAATAAGGATAGGTTTAAAATGAAAACTTTCCAGATAGGAGCTGTATGTTTTTTACCTTTTAGAAATATACTAGCATCTATACCTTTTTCTATAAGGGCTAAACGTTCTTTGTTTCTTGTAGATAGATAAAGATAAACCATACCAAAAATAGCTGTAAAAAGGCTGATAGGAATTAATATTGCTTCCATAATTATTCGTTTTAATTGATTAAATTTAATGTGTTCATAGTTTATGACGATACGTTTTTTGTTTTGGTTACATCTTTTCTATATTTTTTTATTTTAATGTAACCCAAAAGTGAATATGGTCGTCTTATCTTTTAAAATGACTAGAACCGATCAATATTATATCAATTTAATTATAAAAGGAAATACTAATGCCTTTGCTGTTTTATTGGAACGCTATAAAGGTTTGGTTTTTACTTTAACTATTAGAATGCTTAAAAATAGGGAAGAGGCAGAAGAAGTGTCTCAAGACACTTTTATAAAAGTATATAAATCACTAAATAAATTTAAAGGAGACTCTAAATTTTCAACTTGGATTTATAGAATAGCGTATAACACTTGTTTAGATAGATTAAAGAAAACTAAAAAACATCTTAATGATGTGGCTATAGATGAGTTTACAGAGTCTCAGTTAAAAACAATTGATGATGCTTTTGATAATTTAGAAAAAGATGAGCGAACACAAGCTATTCAAGATTGTATAGATTTGTTGCCAAGTAATGATAGTTTTTTACTAACATTATATTATTTCGAAGAGCAATCGTTAGAAGAGATTGCAGAAATAGTTAAATCGACTTCCAATAATGTGAAAGTTAAATTGTTTAGAAGTAGAAAAAAGTTAGCGACTATTTTAAGGAAGAGGTTAGAACCAGAAATAATTGAGTATTATGAAAGAGAAAGAAAATAAATATTTAAATAACTTAACAAAAAAAGTTATTCAAGAAGGTTCTCTTGAGTGTCCGTCTTTTAATTTTACAGATGATATCATGTCTCAAATAGAACTATTAGATAAGAAGCATATAATCATTTATAAGCCTTTAATATCAAAAACTATTTGGAGTTTAATTTTAGCTAGCTTTTTTATTTTAATACTATATATTGTATTTGGTACTCAAACCGAAAGTACTGGTTGGTTAAATAAAATTAATTTTAGTATATTATTAAATAACAAGATATCTAATATGTTGACAGGGTTTAAAGTGTCGAAAAAATTTGTGTATGCAATTGTATTTCTTGGAATTATGACTGTATTTCAAGTGCTTCTATTAAAGCAGTATTTTAATAAAAGATTTCAAGTTTAAAAGGTAGAAGTTATATTATATATTTTCAGTACTCCATTAATACCATCGTTTCTTTTTCTTTTTAGAAGCTTCACTTTTACGTCCTTTTTTATGTTTGCTTCCTATTTTTTTAGATTTATGAACAATAGGTTTTGTTTTAGGATCTAAGGGATAAGGATGGTCGTCAATTACGTCTATTTGAATTTGAATAAGTTGTTGAATGGATTGAACATAGTTTTTTTCGTCTGCAGAACAAAAAGAATGAGCTATTCCTGAATGTCCAGCTCTAGCAGTTCTACCTATTCTATGAACATAAGTTTCTGGTATATTAGGTAAATCAAAATTAATAACAGCATCTAATTTGTCAATGTCAATACCACGAGCGGCAACATCTGTAGCAATTAAAATATTTATTTGATTAGTCTTGAAATTGTTTAAAGCTTCTTGTCTTAAATTTTGGCTTTTGTCTCCATGTATGCTATCAGCTTTATAACCGTTCTTGAGTAGCGTTTGCTCTAGTTTTTCAACACCAAACTTGGTACGTCTAAAAATAAGGATACTTCCTTTAATAGTATTTCTTAATAAGTGTAAACACAATTCTATTTTATTAGGTTTAGGTACGTAATAAAGTAGCTGGTTAATGTTTTTGGATGTTGATGAATTGGTAGTTACTTCTACACGTTCAGGGTTATTTAAAATAGTATTAGCTAACTGTTCGACTTTATAAGGGATGGTTGCCGAAAATAATAGTACCTGTTTTTCTTTGGAGCATAAGCGTTCAATTTTTTTTACATCGTCAATAAATCCCATATCTAACATTAAATCTGCTTCGTCTAATACAAAAGTTTCAATATAATCTAAATTAATAATGTCTTGTTTATGTAAATCAAGTAAGCGTCCAGGTGTTGCAATTAAAATATCTACTCCTTTTTTTAGTATGTCTTTTTGAGGTTCTATTGAGGCACCACCGTAAACAACTGTTGTTCTAAGATTGGTATGTATACTATATGTCTTAAAGTTTTCTTCAATTTGAATTGCCAATTCTCTGGTAGGACTTATTATTAAAGCTTTTATTTTTTTACCTTTTTTTGGGGCATCTTGTTTATCAAATAGGAGCTGTAAAATTGGAAGTGCAAAAGCAGCCGTTTTCCCTGTGCCAGTTTGCGCAGAAACGATAATATCCTTTTTATTTAAAACTAAAGGAATAGCTTTTTCTTGAACTAATGTAGGGTTGTCATACCCAGCTTCAGCAATAGCTCTTAATATAGGTCTGTTTAATTTTAAGTCTTTGAATGACATATAATATTTGTTTAATGCAAAGATAACTTAAACCATTTCAATCTTCAGTGATATACTTTTTAAAAAACAATCGCTTTTTTTGTGGAATTGCTTGACTATTCGAAGCCGTTTTTAGTAAGTTTTGATCTTTATTTTTAGCATAAAACAAATGAAACAATTGATTCACAGTTAAACTATTTTCTGGACGTTTAATTAGAGTGAAAGTGTCACCTATATTTACATAGCCTTCTTCAATAATACTTATATAAGTACCACCGAAACCATGTTCTATAAATTGTTTAAGTACTTTTTGTGTTCCAAATTTATATCCAAATTTATAGCAAGGTTCTCTATGTTGAGAGATTTGAACTAAAGCCTCTCCAACTTTATAAATATCTCCTAAATACACTTTTGTTTCATCAAAATTAGAAATAGTTAAATTTTCTCCAAACATACCCCAAGACCAATCTAAGTTAGGATATAGGTTTTTCCAGTATGGATATTGTTCTGCAGAAAATAAATAACAAGCTTTATAAAAACCTCCATGATGTAAACGGTCTGAAACCTCATCGTTTACAACATCATTTTTTGTTAGATAAATAGGCTTGTCTGTAGGCTTTTTATAGATACCAGTTGTTACTTCTTTATTATTCCAAACGATTGTGGTAGGTTTCGCAATATTGGTTGAGATTATTTTCATGTTTGATTTAAGGTCTTAAGGTGAGTGGTTTGCGATAAGTGTAATAGCTTATTATCGTTTTTTATTCGCTTTGAATTTATATCATTCTAATTTTTATGATTTTCGTTCCAGGTTTAAAATCTTCTTTTTTTAGTACGGTTATATCGCTTGTGATTTTTGGATTACCAATAAAGTTCTTAGCATTCAGAAGAAACTGAGCATTTATTTCTTTAGTTTCAATAACGTATACTCCGCTAACATATGTATACCATATTTTATAGTTTGGATATTGCGTTATAAAATCTTCAATTGTTGAATTGATTCCAATCCCTTTAGATGTTGCGAAGAGAGAGGATAGTACCGTAATCTCGTTTATATTTTGAGAATTATATCCTTGTTTTAAGTGTAATATATTCTTTTCACCTTTACTAACTATATAGACTGTTTCTTCTACGGAAACACCTTCTTCTATTATTGTTTGTGTTTCTTTTCTTACTTTATAATGATTAGAAGTTTTAGGAAAAGGAATTGGACTTCCAATTTTAAATTTTCCTGCAGCATTATTCAATAGTAAATAATTTTGGCTGTTTTTTTCTGCTTCAACTTGATTACTAACTTCTTTCTCTTTTTTTAGTTCTTTTTCTTCATTCTTTTTTGATTTAGAGTTACAACCAATAGTGAATACAGAAAAGAGTAAAGGAACTATTAAAAGATTCTTCATTTGATATCGTTATAATTTAGATTTTAATTGATAGAAATAAGGTTAATATCAAAAATAAGGACAGAACCACCAGGGATATTTCCTCTACCACTATTTCCGTAGCCTAGGTGAGCAGGAATTAGTAGTATACCACTACCACCTTCTTTAAAATAAGTGATACCTTCTGTCCATCCTTTAATTACTTGTTGCAAGTTAAACTCAATACCATTAGTGTTTTCATCAAAAACAGATCCGTTAGTATAATATCCTTTATAAGTTACTTTTACGTTATCTGTCGTTGTTGGGTGTTTTCCAGATCCAGGATTGTCTATAACATAATATAATCCAGAAGCACTTTTAAGAGCGTTTAAATTATTCGTAGTTATATAGTCCATGATTTCTTGGTCGTTTTGAGTAATAAAATCTATGGGCTCATCATCTTTAGAACAAGATATAAAAAGCGTTAAGGCAAGAACAATTAATATGTTTTTCATAGAAAAATTTTTAGTAACAAATATAATTGCTTTTAATTAAATTATTTACCGTTGTAAGGACAAGATTGAAAATAGGTTTGTAAATTAAATTTTCGATCTTCAAATGTATTGTTCAATATTTTGAAGTGTTGTATTCGATCAATTCTAAAAGCACGATATTCATCGCGCAAATGGCACCATGCAATCAATATCCATTTATGATTAGTAGAATAGAAGGCGTAGGGTTCTATTTTTCTGAAGGAAATATTAGTATCATTAGCTTTACAATAGTTAATTTCAACATAGTTAAAATTGGTGATAGCCAGTTGTATTTCTGAAAGTGCATTACTAGAAATATTTTCATAATTATTATTGAAAATATGAATTTTACTATCAAGTAACTCACTTTTTTCTTGAATGGAAGATCTAAAAACGGATTTAATTTTTGTTAATGCTTCCTTGAAATCTTCAACAAAAGAAATGTCTTTGGTTTGATTTACTAAATGTTGTGCGGTAATTAAAGCATTAGCCTGTTTTTCTGTAAATTGAACTGGAGCTACTTGATAACCCTCCATTAATGAATAACCTCTGCCTTCAATAGTAGTAACTGGTACACCTGCTTCTTCTAGTTTTCTTATGTCTCGATAAATGGTTCTAATACTTACATCAAACTTTTGTGCAAGTTCATTGGCTGTTAAAAGACGTTTGGATTTTAACAGAGTTAGAATGGCTATAAGTCTTGATAGTTGAGACATAATAACAAAGATAGCGAACCTTATTACAATTCGCTATCATGTCGTTTTTTGATTGATGATTTTTGTGTTTTATTACATCCAGGAATGTAATGCAATTCTATTGCCTTCAGTATCGGTGAACTGAGCCATAAAACCATTTTCTCCAATATTGGTTTTTGGCATTATTATTTTGCCTCCGGAAGGCTCAACTTTACTTAAAGCTAAACTTAAATCATCACCAGCGTTTAAGTAAATAGTAGGACCATTAACAGTAGGAGTTTGTCCTTCACCTTCTATAAGACCACCTCCAACACCATTATTATCTTTATCATGAGGAAACATACCATATTTTACATTCTGTTCTGGCATGTGGTGGTCTATAATTTCAGCATCCATAACGGTAGTGTAAAATTTTTTTGCTCTTTCATAATTTTTTACTGGAATTTCAAACCAGCTAACTGCATTTTTCATTTTTTGATTGATTTTAATGATTAAACTTAGTACAAATTTAGACTGCTTTGTGTCGTAATATGTCAGGGGTGTTTTTTTTATTTATTTTTTTACGAAGCTTATTTTTGGAGTTTGTAAAAAGGAGTGTTTTTACTTCTTTTTTAATCAATTAATTAGCAAGAGAAGAGTAGGGGTAAGATTAAAAAAATAAAGCTGAGAAAATTAAAAATTAACTTTCCCAACTTTTAAAGTGTTACTTTGTTTTATAATTAAAAGAGCTATTTTTTAATTATTTTTTCATGTATTATTTTGTTTTGATCTGAAATAAATTTAACAACATAGAATCCTGTTTTTACATTGGAAATATTTACCTCTATTTCTTTTCTGCTATCTGTTTTTTCTTCAAAAATAATACGCCCCATTAAATTTGTGATAATTATTCTACCCTCATCCTTATTTTTTAGGTATACTTTAAAGAATCCTTCGTTTGGATTTGGAGAAATAGTCATAATTTTTGGTTCGTGAGATATGTAAATAGGACTTTCTTCTTTAATGTCTTTGCTTTTCATTAAAACAAAACGTTCGCCGCCTTCAAGTTGTTTTTTTTCCGCATCTTCTTGTACAACGTCTAAAATGATTTGCTCTCTAGAGTTGAGGTCTTTATCTAATTTAAAATTAAATGTCATTCCAAAAACTTCTCCTTTTTCAATAAATAAATTAGCTATTTTCGAATCTCTGGAACGAATTAAGATTTTATTTTTATCGATAATTTTAATACCCTCTAAGCTGCCATATTTTATAGCTCTTTCAAATAATTCTTCATCTAGTGTAATTTCTATTTCGCCTCCCATTTCAAAGAAGTTATTTTTAAGTTCTTCATTAAACCCTCTATCTAAAAATCTAATATTAATATATTTAGATCTCATGCCTCGAACGAAAATAGCTGTAGGTTCAATAAAATCTGTTGTATTTAAGTTGTAAACGCTAACATTTTTCCAAGCAATGTTGTTATTGTTTCTTGCGTTTGTACCTATATTCACTCCATTGACTTCATTAAACATAGGGTCGTTAGGAGCTTCTATTCGAGCAGCCAAACAAAAATGGTGTACGTCGTAAGTATAATCTGCTGGATTTGGTGGAAACCAAGGAATAACAACTATTGTGCTACCTCCTGGTGCTATAGGAGGAATGCTTACTTCTC
Organism: Flavivirga aquatica; assembly: GCF_001747085.1. Classification (GTDB taxonomy): domain Bacteria; phylum Bacteroidota; class Bacteroidia; order Flavobacteriales; family Flavobacteriaceae; genus Algibacter_C; species Algibacter_C aquatica. Next base: position 658,344 of record NZ_MDJD01000054.1, on the reverse strand, counting down.
CAATTTCATCACCATGGTTAATTGTTCCTATATTATAATTTACAAAATTTGTAGGCCATATTAAACCAGAAGACGCTTTAGCATAGTATAATTTCACTTTAGCAGAGCTACTTGTGTTTCCACTTTTGTTATGAACTCTTATATATACACCATTTGGAGATAGTGTTTTGTATTCAGGGTTTTCATGTGTAAGGCCTCCATCTATGTTCTGTCTTACCCAAATATCGTCACTTATCCACATAGGACCATTATCAGGGTTAGGTTCTATACCTGTATCATAAGGTCTATCTTTGGTATACAAATCTGTAGTAGGCACACTAATGCCTGTTACAATTACGGCATATTTTTGAATAGCATTTACTAAGTTTCCTTTGTGAGTAATCGTAATAGTATATGTTCCAGCAGCACCAGAAATATTTATTTTTTCGTAAGGATCTTTAGTATTATCTCCTAAACCGTTAGTTGTAGCAGATGTTAATTTATATGGAAAGTTAGTTCCAGCTCCATTTGTAACTCTAATATCTAAGTCGTTTACCAAAGTTGCATTACCTATATTGGGAGTGCTTCCAGTGTAGGCTGTTCCTGCGGGATCTGTCCACGATATAGATGCCATTAAAGGGTTAACACCATCTGATGTAACATTAAAACTATAACTATCTCCATTGGTAAGCGTATGCTCTTGAATGATTGATTGTGTGCCATTTTTTGTAATTGTTTCTGCAGCAAATTTGGCATTTAATAATCCCCATCCAAAGATGGCATCTGGACCTGTAGCTCCAGTATCATCAGCTGTATGTAGAGCTAGTCCTTTTAAAGTTGCTGCTCTCATAAAGTTACCAGTTGTATTTTTAAAGTGTTCCTGTAGTAACAGTAAAGTTCCAGTTACATTAGGAGAAGCCATTGATGTTCCTGTAGCATTACCGTAACTAGAGTTTGTTAACGGTGTTATAGGATTGGTAAGGGTAGCTGTAGAATATAAACTCGTTCCATTTCCTGTAATATCTGGTTTTATCCTTAAATCGTCTGTGGGACCTTGACTACTAGAGTTATTAATAAAAACACTGTTAATCTGACCTGTAGCACTTATGTTTGCATCTTGAGCATTAGCCACAACTAAATTGTTTTTACAAGTTGCAATTCCAGTTAATTTATCATAACTGTTAAAACCACCTAAAGGATTGGAGTTTGCAGTATTATCTAATCCATCGTTTCCAGCAGCTTTAACTTGAAGATAATAAGGTGCGTTATACATGATATTATCCCAGTTACGAGCTGTTGTTTCATAAGCACCAAAACGCCATGAAGCCATAATTACATTGCCAAAATTATTTCTTAACCTCCAACCATAAGAATGGTTAGAAAGTAGCATGCCTTGTGAAGCTGCTGCTGAACTTGCTTCAGATAGATCACTGTTCCAATCGTTGGTTCTTGCATTAGCTTGAGGTGCCATGCCTTTTGAAGATGAAACTATACCTGCTGCTACTATAGTGCCAGTGACATGATTGGCATGTTGGCTATTGTTACTGCTTGGATTTATTACCGTATTTCCATCAGAAATAGATACTCTTGATCCAAACTCATTGTGTGTGGGTAACGTAGGACCTCCATCCCATACATAAGCAGTCATATTTTGTCCATTTAGGTTTAGCCCGAGACCTCCTCCAGAATTTAAAAAATTAGTTCGGGTTGAAGTGGCTGCATTGGTATTGTCTGTGGTGTAATAGACAGGGCTTTTTCCATCGACCGAAACACCTATTAATTGACTCATTGAGCCATTTTTATTGAGAAAAAAGGGTTCCCAACCATTTTCCTTTGCAAGAGATAATGCTCTTTGTTTATTCGCTTTACTGTCTTTCTCGTATTTTTTACTTAATGTATTTAGTATTTCAAGGTTAGATTGTGATTTAATTATTTCTATGTCGTTTTGTGTTTGACTAAAACCAATTCCGTATATTCCATTGAATATGATAAAGTAAATAAGTCTATATAAATTTTTCATAAAATTTTAAGTTTAATTATAAAATGCTCTTCTCGCTAAGAATTATTGATAATTCTCGCAAACTTTAATGCAGATTTAATATCTATCAAAAGGTATTTACTTATAAGTTTTATTTAGGATTGATACTAATCTTAAACAGGACAAATTTTATGATATATTTTATGTTTTTGTGTAGGAAAAAAGCTTAATAGTAAAAGGTGTTTTAACCCTAATTTAAAGGGGGCAGATTTTGAAACAGTTTTGTTGTTTATCTAAATGGTTAGTAATGAGTACTGTTTTAGAATAAGAATAATATTAGTTTTCTTAAATTAATACATTTAAGTTTTTGTAACGCCTTAATATAGTTTAAAAAGTTGACTATAATTTAGAGGGTTGTAACTTCTTATTAATCAAAAAGTAAACTAATAATTTAAACTTGTTAAGTGTAAAACAAAAATTACGCTTTATTAAATAACTCTTTAATTTCAGGTTTAGTCAATTCAATCAAGGAAAAAACACCTAAAAGAATTCCTAAAATACCTGTTAGGCAGTTTATAATAGATATTACAAAAATAAAGGTGTAATTTTTACGATGCTTAATGTATTTAGAAGCTATTAAAGTTAGTACACCTAGGGTAACACATATAATAATTCCAATAACACCAATAATAACAAAAATAATTCCTAGGTTAAATGGAGCATCATTTAATTTATCTGAAGCTTCAATAATAGTGCTAAAAAATAAACCCATACCCGCATAAAAAATAAAGAATAATGAAAAGGCTAAAGTGAGTATACCTTTTACTAAAAATAGAGTTTTGAATGTGTCAAGATTGTTTGGTTTCATTTTTCTTATTTTTAAAATTTGGTATTAGTTTTACTTAATTGTTTTATTCAAATTTTTTGCCTTCAATGTCTTTTCCGTTTTGATGAAGTATTAAGCTTTTTATACTTCCATCATCTTTTTTGTTGAAATTAATAATTGCAGGTACTACTTTTAGAAAAAAGGTGCTTTCATTTTCAGCAAACATTTCAAATTTAGGTTGTCCTGTAGCTTGACCAAAGAGTTTGTTATTATTTAAGGTTATTTCAATAATAAAACTTGGATGTAATTCGTATTTACCAACATATTGTTTTAAGATATTACTAGGTAAAGTTATTTCTTTTTTTGCTTTAGGGGCAGGTTTGTCTACCTCTACACCTAAAAGTTCATTGGAGCGACCTTTAAATTTAACATGTTTTTTACCATCTTTTTTAAAAAAACTATATGAAACTAACCCTCCATTAAGAATGAATTTTTCAGATGAAATAGGGAAGATCTTTTTTTCTTTATCACCGTCTTTATGTCTGTAAAGTTGTCCGTTTTTTAACGTTATATAAACAAAAAGGCCATTGTCTAACTCGTAAGAACCTACCCATTTTTTCTTTTCTTCGTTTGAAAGTTTTATAACGTCCTTTTTAGTAGGGTAGGGTTTATTAATAGCTATTGCAGCTATTTTTGTAACAAGAGTATTAATGTTTTTGCAGTTGCAATTTGTTAACCCAGAGACGAATACGTCTTCTTCTGGTAAATAAACACCCATAGTTGTAAATCCAAAAATACCACCTCCATGTTGATAAGAAAGAGAACCATTTATCGTATTTTTTACCCAACCATATCCATAAGGGATTTGTTTTCCATTATTTAATTGAGAACCATTAATCGCTTTTTCTAAACTTGCTTTTTTGATTAATTTATTTTTAACGATAGCATTTTGCCAAATTAGTAAATCATCTACAGTAGACATAATAGCTCCAGCAGCATAAGGAAGCGTTAAACTTAAATAATCTGCATTTACATAAGTTTTTCCAGGTTTACTATAACCAGAAGCACGGTTGTTAATTAGCTCTGTTTTATTTCCGTAAAATGATGATGCCATACCTAGTTTTTTAAATATATGGGTTTCAATAAATTCTTCGTAGGTTTGTTTAGAAACAACTTCTATGATATACCCTAATAGGATATAACCCGAATTATTATATAGAAATTTTTCACCAGGATCAAAATCCATAGGCTCATTTTTAAAGACATCAATAATTTGAGTTGGCATCATATCTTTTCGGGCTAGTGCTTTAAATTGAAGCATGCTTGTATAACTTTTAATACCAGATGTATGATTTAATAAATGATGAATTGTAATGGTTTTTCCTTGAGTTGGGTAATCTGGAATAAACTTAGTGATATTGTCGGTTAAGTTTAGTTTGCCTTGTTCTTCCAACATTAAAATAGAAACTGCTGTAAACTGTTTGGTAATGGATCCAATTTCGAAAACATGATCGGATGTCATAGGAACATTCAATTCTAAATTAGCTAGACCAAAGGCTTTTTTATAGATGGTTTTGCCATTTTTTGCAATTAAAATAGATGCACCAGGTTCGTTAGTCTTGTATGTAGAACGTATTAAAGCATCTATGTTTTCTTCTAGATTCTGAGCATCTATTTGATTTATAGAAAGAAGACTTATAGTTATAAATAGTAGCGCTTTAAAAGAAGTGATTGGTGTCATGATTAAATTGTATAATTGGTTTAAATTATTCTATTTGTTGTATGACGCTTGATATTAATTTTAGTTACAAAAAAACCACCTTGCTTTTGCAAAGTGGTTTAGATTTTTTAGAACCTATAGCGTAATAATAAGCTTATTTTTGTTTGGCAGGTTTAGAAAAAGTAGGAGGTATCATGTCTATCTCTTTTGTGCTTTTTAATTGTTTTAATAATTCTTCAACGGCACGTTCTAATTGAGGGTCTTTTCCTTCGCTTATAGATTTTGCATCTTGTCTAATACTTATGTCTGGAGCAATACCTTTGTTTTCTCCAATCCATTCTTTTTTTATGGGGTCGAATACAGCATTATCTGGAGCAGTCATTCGTCCGCCATCAATAAATGAATAATGTGTTGACGATTTTACAAGTCCTCCCCAAGTTGTTTGCCCTATAAGTTTTCCAGCATTTTGATGCCTGAATATCCAAGGGAAATAGTCTCCTCCAGATCCAGCGAGTTCATTAATAAGGAGTACTTTTGGACCATGAATTCCAGCTGGTAGTTTAAAAGCTTTTCCATTAGGGACTTCATTGGTTATGGCTGCTCTTAATTTTCTTGTTAAAAGATCGACCATATAATCATCTAAAAGCCCACCGCCATTAAATCGCTCATCAATTACAGCGCCTAATTTATCTTGTTGAGCAAATAAATAACGGTTAAAGTAATTTACACCGGAACCACCAGTATTTGGAACCCAAACATAGGCCAATTTCCCATTGGAGAGTTTATCTACTTTTCTTTTATTGTCTTCAATCCATGCTCTTTGCCTAAGTGCATTTTCATTTCGTAATGGTTTTACAGTTTCTGTCCAAGCACCTTTAAATTCAGGAGAAGTGTTAATATGGATTACAGTTTGTACACCACGTGTACCTTGTAAGGCTTTAAAAATATTGTCTTTGGCTTTAATTTCTTTTCCATTAATACCAACAATATAATTGCCTGTTTGTGCTTTCATTCCAGGTTTACTTAAAGGACTAGATAAATTAGGGTTCCAAGTTTCGGTAGTATAAATTCTATCAATTTTCCAATGGCCTTTTTCAGAAACAAAATCGGCACCTAATAACCCCGTAGGATATTTTTCTGTTTCTGGGTAATCGCCACCACTAACAAAACTATGTCCCACAGAAAGTTCACCATTCATTTGATCGAGAATATAGTTTAATGAAGACCTGTGTTTTACATGAGGTAATAAAGGGGCATAGCGTTTATATACTTTTTGCCAATTTCTGCCATGCATATTGGGATCGTAAAAATAGTCGCGTTGGTACCTCCATGCTTCTTCAAATATCTGTTTCCATTCTGCTTGAACATCTAAATGCATTTTTAGTTTTACCTGTACCGCTTTTCCTTTTCCTTTAGCTGCTGATGTGTTAAATATTTTCCAACTAGGTCCTGTTTTAGCAATAGCTTTTTTTCCGTTTGCCGAAACAGAAAATTGATTAGCTTTTTCAAGGAATACTTTTGATTTTCTATCTTTTAAAGTAAACTTATGAATAGTGTTTGCTAGTGTATTTGGCAATCTTTCTGATATAAAAACAGAACCTTTAGCTCCAGAGGTAACATATCTATAATTCCTAGTAGGCATAGGAAGAGCTATAGTACGTTGTTCTATATTATCAAAATCTATTTTAACAATAGTTTTTTTTGCTGAATCTTTGTCTGTTTTTTTGTCTTTCCCTTCACTTTTCTTGTTGTCCTTATCTTTTTTGTCTTTTTTCTCCTTTTCTTCATCACTTCTTAATTCAAAAGGGGAAGGATCATTATTACGAAGGTTTACAACATAGCATGTAAATTTAGGGTTTGCCATCATGGAACTTGTATTAGCCCAACCAGATCTTAAAGCAAGATCGGTACTTGAAATAAAGTACATATGTTTACCATCAAGATCCCAAGTAGGTGAGATACTATGTGCTAGCTCATTGGTTATGGCTTGGGTTTTATTAGATTCAAGAGACCAGACATAGATGCGTTTAAAATTATTTGGAGAGGTTTTGGAATAAGCCAACCATTTGGAATCTGGAGACCAAGTTAAACCTAAGTTTCCACGTTCTAAGTTTATGCCACCAATATCAATTGTAGCTATTTTTTCTGTTTCAAGATTAAGTAATCTTATTCTAACATCGTCATCATTAAATGCAATATATTTTCCATCTGGAGACCATATTGGTTCCCATCCTAATTTTGACTCGCCAATTGAATAATCTTTTATTTTAGACATGCCATCTTGGGAGGTAACTCTAAGGACATATTCTTTTTTATTATTATCTGTAAACCATGCGATTTTATCTCCAAGAGGAGACCAAATTGGTTTACGGTCTGCGGCATCAGAAGTATTGGTAATGTTTCTTGAATCACCATATTCTGCTGGTACAGTGAAAATTTCTCCTCTAGATTGCATAATTACTCTTTTTCCTGAAGGTGATAAAGACACACTTCTAGCAGATTTACTCACATCTTTCCATTTTTTTTGAGCCCAAGGAAAATCACCATTTACTTTAATATGTAATTGCTGTGATTTTTTAGTGTTGAGGTCAAACAGATGTAATGCTCCGTTTCGCTCATATATTAACTGGTTTTCCTTACCTGTAAGTGATTTTATGTCGGCTCCTTTAAAAGTAGTAATTTGTTTTAGTGTCGAAGATGTTGTTGAATAACACCAAATATTCATGGTTAAATCTCTGTCTGAAAGAAAATAGATTTTATCTTTTAACCAAATAGGGTAGATATCGGTACTTTTATTATTAGGTAATAATACCTCGTTCATATTTTTCATGTTGAGAATAGACAGTGGGGTGTTTTGTCCTCCTCTGTATGCGCGCCATTCTTTATCCCAGCGCCTCACTCTATCTATCACCATTGATTTTCCATCTGGCGAGTAGTTGGCATCTGTAGCCCATTGAGAAGTTAACTGTAATTCTGGTCCGCCATCTTTAGTTACTTTCCATAATCGATGATAACGAGCTGGGGCAGTATCTCGGGATGAAGCATAATATATATATGAACCGTCATTAGACCAGCCCCTAACAAAAGCGGCAGATGGGTGATATGTTAAACGCGTAGGGTTGCCACCTTCTATACTTACAACATATACACTTGCATCTCCTGTTCTATTAGATGTAAAAGCTATTAATTTTCCGTCTGGAGAAATATGAGGGTCGCTTTCTACTGCAACTGTACTGGTAATTCGTAAGGCTTGTTTTTCGCCTATAGGTGTGATCCATATATCGCCTCCATGAACAAATGTAATATGTGTTTTACTCATGTTAGGTTGTTCTAAAAGTAGTGTGCCTTTTTGTTGTGCCGAAGAGGTAAAGTGAAAAAATGAGAATAAAATGAGTAATAGAAAATGTTTTTTTAGATGTTTCATAGTTTAATGATTAAGTCTATATTGATTGATGTGTGATTTAATACATTTTTATAAGTGGTGTTCGTTTTTTTTTTTTTTTTTTGTAAAAGTAGTTGATAACTAGGTGAATATGATTTTTTTTGTTTTAGCTTTTGGTTGATTATTTTAATATGACGATTGTAATCTATTTTAGTTACAAAAAAAACACCTCGTTTTCACAAAGTGTTTTTTAGATATTTCAATTCTTTAAAATTGTGTGCTTAAATGTTTTTTACGTTAATTAAGTCTTATAAATTTTTTACTTATTACTTTATTATCAAATAATATTTTTAAAATATATATACCTTCGGTTAAAGATGAAACTTCAATGATTTTTTCTGTCGTCCCAGATTTAATTATTTTTCCAGATAAATTTAATATTTGATAATTTAATATTTGTGTTACTTCGTTTACCTCAATATTAATTTTATTTTTTACAGGATTAGGATATATTTTTAAAATGTCTTTTTCTGAATTTGGTATAGATAACAAAGATTCGTATTGAGCTGTAACAGTTAAGTTTGAAACAATATTAGATAAATTAATGTCCCATCCTGTAAATTTATAACCGGTTCTTAATGGTGCCACAGGTGCAGTAACTATATTTCCTTTTCCAACTAAATCTTCTTTTAAAAGTGTTCCATTAAAATCTTTAAAGGTAATTGTATAAGTTGTTTCGGCTATATCGTAAAGAGCTGTTACTTGTAAATCACTAGTTATATTAAAGAAAAGTTTATTCCATCCTGAAAAAACAGAGGCACCTTGTTGTTTAGGGGGTATAGGAGCTGTTGCAGAAGTTCCATGATTAATTATTTCTTCTTTTAGTATGTTATTGTCTCTATCAACAAAAGTTACTTTATAATTTGTTCCTGCTGGTACATATTGAGCTATAACAGAGGTGTTTTTAGAAATCCAATCTGTAGTTTTGCTCCATTTAAAAAATTGATAACCCGAGCGTATTGGTGGATTAGGTGGAAGTATGCTTTCTCCATAAGTAGCGGTAAGTGATTTTAACATTGTACCATCATGATCTAAAAATTCTATTGTAAAAGGAGAAGACGTTTTAAGCTCATCTAGTTTTTCGAAAGCTCGTTTTACATTGGGTAGTGGGCCAATATGCTCTGTAGCATTCGATTTTGTTCCTGTTTCTATTAGTATGTTTCTAATCTGTTTTGGAGGTAATATAATTCCATGTACTTCTTTAGCATAAGATTGTAATGCAATTACAGCAGATGCTACGATAGGAGTTGCAAATGAGGTTTTTGAAAATTGAGTGGCATTATCTCCATTGGCATATGTCTCTCCATAGCCCAATGAAAAAGCAGAATTGTCTCCCCAAGCTTGTAAATGAATTGGACTTCCGTAATTAGAAGTAGAGGTACGGTATCTGCCTTTGCGTGTACCGCTACCAACTAATATAATGCCGTTATCTCCTCTATTTCTATATTCTTCGAATTCTGGTGCGTCTAAATTTTCACTACCATTACCTGCTGTTGCAACGACTATAATTCCTGAGTCTGTAGCTTTTTTTATTAAATCCCATACTATAATATTATAATCAATAGGGGCAAGTTTTCCGCTTGGATCAAGTGTTTGTTCTTCTAAAATTAAAACATCTCCTTTATCTAATTTATTAATTGCTTTTGAAATAGCTAAATCTAACCTAGTAATTAAAGAACTAAGCCCAGAAAAAGTAATTTCTCTTTCTGTAGTTGAACAATATACGCTATCTACTTTATGTACAGCTCCAGTAAAATCAAAGTCATTTTGTCCAAATAACATTTTTAATGTAGTTGTATCATGATTAATTTTTTTAGTAGAGTTAATGGTTTTGGATACTATGGGGCTTAACCTAACTAAACGAGGAGATGATAAATCTTTATGGTTTAAGTTCCAATTATGTGAAACGACAGCTACTTTGATACCTTGTCCATAGATGTTATTATTCCAAGCGTGTTTTATGTTTATTCCTATTACATTAGGTTTTACTTTATCTAATAAATAGTCTTGTTTATCTGTGGAATTTGGTGTTTGTGCTATACTATTACAGATAAAACATAATAAAAAAAGTTTTAGGAGTAGTGTTTCAGTAAAAGTAATTCTCATAAATGTTTAGTCAATTTACTATATAACATCTTATAACGTGAATTTCCTAGTTTAAGTTTATAAATTTTACATTTTTTAAGAAGATATAGTAGTGAAAATAAAAAAACCACCTTGTTTTTACAAAGTGGTTTCGAATTTTATAATTTTCCGCGAAAGCGAAAAAAGATTTCGACTAATACAAGTCTTTGTTACTTAATAAGTTCGTAACTACGTTTAATAAAGTTTGTTAGTTCTTCACCTTTTAATAGGCCTTGAGATAAACGTGCTAAATCTAAGCTTTGCGTTATTAAACTTGCTTGCGCATCTTTAGTTTCAGTGTCTAAAATTTTACCAACTAATTCAGAGTTTGTATTAACAACAAGGTTATACATTTCAGGCATGTTTCCAAACATATTCATACCGCCACCACCAGTAGCTTGCATTTCTTTCATACGGCGCATAAATTCTGGTTGTGTAATAATAAATGGAGAAGCATCACTTTCCATAGATTCTAACTGAACTGTAAATTTATCAGAAGGAATAACGTCTTTTAATAATTCATCTAAAGCCTTAGTTTGATCTTCGTTTAATTTAGAAATAGTTGTTTCATCTTTCTTAATTAAATTATTAACATGATCTCCATCTACACGGGCGAAAGTAATATTCTCTTTAGAGCTTTCTAATTTTTGTATTAAGTGTGAAATTATTGGAGAATCTAATAATAAAACTTCATAACCTTTTTCTTTGGCAGCTTCAATATAACTGTGTTGTTCATCTTTGTTAGAAGCATAAAGAATAACTAGTTTACCATCTTTATCTGTTTGATTAGCTTTAATTTTATTGAATAGCTCCTCGTATGTATAATGTGTACCATCTACAGTTGGATATAAAGCAAAAGCATCTGCTTTTTCGAAGAATTTTTCTTCTGAAAGCATACCGTATTCAATAACAATTTTAATATCGTTCCATTTAGCTTCAAAATCTTCACGATTATTATTAAATAATGATTTTAATTTATCTGCTACTTTACGCGTAATGTAAGATGAAATCTTTTTAACAGCTCCATCTGCTTGTAAGTAAGAACGTGATACGTTTAATGGAATGTCTGGAGAATCAATAACACCACGAAGCATGGTTAAGAATTCAGGAACAATACCTTCAACATTATCTGTTACAAATACTTGGTTTTGGTATAATTGAATTTTATCTTTCTGAATTTGCATGTCGTTAGACATTTTTGGAAAGTATAAAATCCCTGTTAAGTTAAATGGATAATCTACATTTAAATGAATATTGAATAAAGGTTCTTCAAATTGCATTGGATACAATTCTCTGTAAAAATCTTTATAGTTTTGATCTTCTAAATCTGCAGGTTGTTTAGTCCAGGCAGGGTTAGGGTTATTAATAATGTTATCTACAGTAATTTTTTTGTGTGGCTCTGTAGTTTCTTTACCATCTTTATCTGTAGTTGTTTTTGGAGTGAAATCTGGATCGTTCACTTCTTTTGTTCCAAATTTAATTGGAATAGGCATAAACTTATTATACTTTGATAATAGTGTGCTAATCCTTGACTCTTCAAGAAATTCTGTAGAATCTTCTGCTATGTGAAGTATAATTTCTGTACCTCTATCTGTTTTATCTGAAGCTTCTAATGTGAATTCTGGAGAACCATCGCAAGTCCAATGTGCAGCAGGTTCATCTTTATGAGATTTAGTAATAAGTTCTACTTTTTCTGCAACCATAAATGCAGAATAGAAACCAAGACCAAAATGTCCAATAATTCCTGAGTCTTTAGCAGAATCTTTATATTTATCTAAAAACTCTTCTGCACCAGAAAAGGCAACTTGGTTGATGTATTTTTCAACCTCTTCTGCTGTCATACCTAAACCTTGGTCAATAATATGAAGTTTTTTACCTTCTTTATCAATTTTAACCTCAATTTGTGGGTTACCATATTCAGATTTAGACTCTCCAATACTTGTAAGGTGCTTTAATTTTAAAGTAGCATCTGTACCATTACTTATTAACTCACGTAAAAATATTTCGTGGTCACTATACAAGAATTTTTTAATGAGTGGAAAAATATTTTCTACCGAAACATTAATACTTCCTTTTGCCATAATATAATTATTTTAATTATTCATTTCCTAGAAGGAAATCTGATTATTTATCTTTTCCACGAAGGTGGAAAAATTGTTTATACTTTAGTTTTAATTTGCTTTAAACTGGTATTCAACAAAAATGCCAATTCATAAAATATGACAAACTGACACGGTTTTTTCTTTGAAAAAATGATTACCAATGTTGAAATTTTCAAATTCTAAATTCTAAAATTTCTTAATAGTATTTTTTGTATTTTATCTAATTGTAATTTCCAGCATTTAATTTTGTAATTTGCTTGCTCTAATATGCAACCATAATATGTACAATTCAAAAATAATAGGTTTAGGTAAATATGTTCCTGAAAATGTAGTAACTAATGACGATTTATCTAAGATTATGGATACTAATGATGCATGGATTCAAGAGCGTACAGGTATAAAAGAAAGAAGGTGGATTAAGGAAGGGACAGATGATACTTCTGCAGTTATGGGCGCTAAAGCAGCAAGAATTGCTATAGGGCGTTCAGGTTTGACTAAAGATGATATTGATTTTATAGTGTTTGCTACTTTAAGTCCAGATTATTATTTCCCAGGATGTGGTGTGCAAATTCAAGACATGCTTGATATGCCAACCATAGGGGCTTTAGATGTAAGGAATCAATGTTCTGGTTTTGTTTATGCGATATCTGTCGCAGACCAATTTATTAAAACTGGAATGTATAAAAATATTCTTATTATAGGGGCAGAATATCATAGTAATGGCTTAGATAAAACTACTAGGGGTAGAGGTGTGTCTGTTATTTTTGGTGATGGGGCTGGAGCATGTGTCCTTTCAAGAGAAAAAGATAATATTAAAGGTGTTTTATCTACGCATTTGCATAGTGAAGGGAAGCACGCGGATAAATTGATTGTTGCTTCACCAAGTATATCTCATTGGGTACCAGAAATTATAGGATCTGAAGAAGAAGACTTATCTTATTACCCGCATATGGATGGTCAATTTGTATTTAAAAATGCTGTTGTGCGTTTTAGTGAAGTGATTATAGAAGGTTTGATGAAAAATGGTTTGCAGAAGGAGGATATAGATATGCTTATTCCTCATCAAGCTAATTTACGTATTGCTCAATTTATACAAAAAAAGTTTGGGTTAAGTGATGATCAGGTATTTAATAATATAACAAAGTATGGTAATACTACAGCTGCATCTGTAATTATAGCGCTTACTGAAGCTTGGGAAGAAGGAAAGATTAAAGTAGGGGATAATGTTGTATTAGCGGCTTTTGGTAGTGGTTTTACTTGGGCCAGTGCTATTATTAAATGGTGTTAGTTTTTTTATAACCTAAAAATAAACGAAAACCCCGAAATATATGTATTTCGGGGTTTTCTAGCTATTAATCAACTATAATTAACACTAATATATTGATTATTAATTTTTTAGACGTATAAAGTCTAGTTAGATTACATAAGTTTATGTTATTTAACTTAACTTTTTATGAAAAGGGAAAACCTTATTAAAATAGTATTATTAAAAGTTTACAATGTTGTTGGACAAATAAAATCTGTGATTGGTAAATCTGTATTTTTAATAGCTCCAAACCCACCAGCGATATCAATTAAATTATTAAACCCACGTGCTTTTAAAATAGAAGCGGCAATAACCGAGCGATACCCACCTGCACAATGTATGTAATACATTTTATTTTTATCGATAGCATTCATATTATCATTAATATAATCTAGAGCAAAGTGTTGCACATTATTTCCTTCTAAGTGCATAGATTTGTATTCTCCGTCTTTTCTAACATCTAGAACGTTGATCGTTTCTTTTTTGAATTGGTTAGAGAATTCGTCGACAGAAATGGATTTTAGGGTTTCAATGTCTCTTCCAGAATCCTTCCAAGTATTTATACCTCCTTTTAAGTATCCTAGAGTGTTATCATATCCAACACGAGATAATCTTGTTACTGTTTCTTGTTCTTTACCTTCTGGAGTTATTAATAAAATAGGTTGTTTTAAGTCGGTAACTAAAGCGCCAACCCATGGAGCAAAACCTCCATTTAGACCAATAAAAATTGAATTTGGGATGTGACTTTTTACAAAGTCTTTTTCTGTTCTAACATCTAAAACTAAAGCATCTTCTTGATTAGCAATAGCTTCAAATGCTTCTGGGGTTAATGGTGTATTGCCTTTTTTTAGAACGGTTTCAAAAGTGTCGTAACCAAATTTATTCATCATAGCATTTTTTGCGAAATACTGTGGTGGTGGTGCTATACCATCAAGAACTTCTTTAACAAATTCTTCTTTCGTCATGTCTGCTCTTAATGCATAATTTGTTTTTTTTTGATCGCCTAAAACACCAACGGTTTCTTTGCTTAAATTTTTACCACATGCAGAGCCAGCACCATGGGCTGGATATACAATAATGTTATCTGCTAGTGGCATTATTTTATTGCGTAGAGAGTCAAAAAGCATACCAGCTAAATCTTCTTTTGTTAGGTCTGATTTTATTGCTAAATCAGGTCTACCAACATCTCCTAAAAATAAGGTGTCTCCAGAAAAAATGGCATGGTTGTTATTATTTTCGTCAATTAATAAAAAGGTTGAAGATTCTAATGTGTGCCCTGGGGTATGTAATACTTTTATGGTAAGATTGCCTAATTTAAATTCTTCATTATCTTTTGCTGCATGGATATCATAGTTAGTTTCAGCACCAGGTCCATAAACAATGGTTGCACCTGTTTTTTTAGCTAAATCAACATGGCCAGAAACAAAATCTGCATGAAAATGGGTTTCAAAAATATATTTAATTTTTGCATTTTCATTATTTGCTTTGTCAACATATTGTTGTGTTTCTCTTAAAGGATCTATTATGGCAACTTCACCATTAGATTCTATATAGTAAGCACCTTGTGCTAAACAACCTGTGTATATTTGTTCTATTTTCATAATCTACTTCTTTTTCATTTCCATGAAAACGGAAATTTGTTTAAGAAAACTATTCAAAAGTACAAAACTCTAAAGTTCTCTTTGTGACTTATGTCACTTAACTATTTAACTCTTTATACATAATGTATACTGCCATGATTAATACAAAGTAGCCAAAGCTTTTTTTTAGTTTTTCACTACTTATAAATTTTGATAAAAATACGCCTATAAGGATACCTATAATAGAGATGCCTGTGAATGAAAGCAGAAAAAACCAGTCAATGTTTAAGGTTTGCATGTCTCCAGTAAATCCAATTAGGGAATTAATAGTAACGATGATTAATGAAGTACCAACAGCTTTTTTCATTGGGATACTTGCCCAAATAACTAAGGCTGGAACATATAAAAACCCGCCACCGGCTCCAATTATTCCTGTAATTGTGCCTATAATTAGTCCCTGAATAAATGTTTTATAATAGGGTTGCTTTTTTGAAATGGCATTTTTATCTTTTCCTTTTTTTATCATAGATATTGATGCAAGAAGCATGATAATTGCAAAAAATATCATGATACCCATTTCTTTTGTGAGGGGGTAATCTCCAAAAGTAAAAAGCGTATTTGGAATATTTGGCACTAAATATCTGCGTGATAGGTACACAGCAATAAAAGAAGGAAAACAAAAAGCTAGTCCTGTTTTAAAATCGACTAAGCCCTTCCTGAATTTTTGATAGGTACCAACCATTGATGTTGTGCCTACAACGAATAAGGAATAGGCTGTAGCTACAATAGGATTATAGCCTAAAAGGTATACTAATAGGGGAACAGTTAATATAGAACCTCCTCCTCCAATAAGTCCTAAAACTAAGCCTACAATTAGCGCTCCAATATATCCTAAGATTTGGGTTCCATCCATTTAGTGTGGCAGTTTGTTTTTTAAAATACCATAGATAAATGTACCTAAAATGGCTGCTAGAATTACAATAATCATACTGTATGTGCCTGTTCCTAAGAGAATATACATTGGGCCTGGGCATGCACCAATGAGTGCCCAGCCTAAGCCAAAAATGATGCCTCCTATGATATATCTAATAAGTCCGTTTTCTTTTTTTGGAACAAAAATATTTGCGCTTTTAATGTTTTTTATATAGCCTTTTTTTGAAATTTGTAAAAAGAGAATTCCTGAAGCTATTGCTGTACCTATAATGCCATACATGTGAAAGGATTGAAATCTAAACATTTCATAGATACGATACCATGAAACGGCTTCGGATTTTACTAATACAATACCGAAGAATATACCAACTAATAAGAATTTTAAAAATTTCATATCTAAAATATTAAGGGTAAAATGAAATTGGCCATAATTAATCCGCCAATAAAAAATCCTATTACTGCTATTAAAGAGGGTTTTTGTAGGCTACTTAATCCTGTTATAGCATGTCCTGAAGTACAACCTCCAGCGTAGCGTGTGCCAAAACCAACAAGCAAGCCTCCTATAATTAATAGTATTAATGCTTTTGGTGTTTTTAGGGCTTCTATGCTAAATATTTCGTCTGGAACTAATGTTTCGCCAGAATTTTTAAATCCCATATTTTGTAGTTCTACTACTGTTTGTGGATTTAAATTTGTTCCGTTATCGTTTGATAGGTATTGTGTTGCTATAAATCCGCCAATAATAGCGCCTGCAACTACTGTTAAATTCCATAATTGATCTTTCCATTTAAATTTGAAGAAATCTGCAAATTTTCCAGCTCCAGCAATGCTACACATAGTTCTTAAATTGGAAGACATACCAAAGGTTTTTCCAAAATAAAGGAGTAGTACCATGACTAAGGTTATAAGAGGGCCTGATACATACCAAGACCATGGGTTTAAAATAGATTCCATTTTAAAATGTTTTAAGCCAAATGTACTGTGAAGTTGTTTTTACTTTTGTAATAAATGTTACTTAGTACTGTAGCTGCGTTAGGGATTGTAGTGAAAATCCTTTTGTGAGGTACGAGCAAGAAGATTGTAGCGTAAAGCCCGACCCTTGTGGTAACGCCTAAAAAGCTATAATTATAGATAATGATTAATGTTTATAGAACTTCAATTTTATTTCTACTAAGTTTGATTTTATTTTCGTTTTCTAGTTGTTTTAATATTCTAGATATAACGACTCTTGAGGTGTGTAGATCTTCTGCAATATCTTGGTGCTTGATGGTTAGTATATTTGAGTCGTGAAGCTTTGTTTTATTTATTAAGTACTTAAATAGTCGTTCGTCCATTTTAAGAAAGGCTATAGTGTCTATAGTTTCAAGCATTTCGTTAAAACGGGATTGGTAGCTTTCTAGAATGAAATTGCGCCAGCTGTGATTTTCGTGAAACCATTTTTGAATATGGTTAACGGGTATGAGTATAATGCTTGAGTCTTTTTCGGCAACGGCTCTAATTTTACTTTTAGAACTTCCCATGACACATGTTAAGGACATGGTACAGGTTTCTCCTGCTTCTAGAAAATAGATTAATAAATCGTCACCTAGATTATCTTCTCGTAGTATTTTTATATTTCCACTTAAGAGAAGAGGGATATAATTCATGGGTTGATTTATATCTATAATAATATCGTTTTTTTGAAATTGTTTTACTATACCAACGTGATTAATTTCGTTGATAATGTTTTCGTCTAAAATATGATTAAATTTTTCTAATAAAAGTACGTTAGCCATGTTCAAAAATAATCATTTAAATTTTTTTATAAAAACTTGGTGATGTTTTAATAAAAATACTATATTTGCACCCACAAAAACGGCCTCGTGGCGCAACTGAATAGCGCACTTGATTACGGCTCAAGAGGTTACAGGTTTGAATCCTGTCGAGGTCACTTGATAATTAAAGAGTTACAGAAATAAATCACTGTAACTCTTTTTTATTTGCATAAACTTTGGAAGTTATTTTTTCTGTTTAAAGTTATAATTTTAACGTGAGTTCGATTTAAAAATAAGCTTTTTTATTAGCGAATAAAGTAGAAGGTTTGTATGTTTAGTTGTCTGAATAAACAAATTTCTGCTTATGATTTCTAAAGATAAAATTACTGAGATTTTCTGTATTGTTGATGATTTTTGTAAAGAAATCACTCAAATTCTTGATCAAAATAGTATTGAAAGCAATACTAGTGTATTTTCAAGATTTATTATGCATAGTAAGGATTAAATAATATTTCTTAATTTAAGAAAAAGGGCGCTTTTAACTTAAAATAAGTTGAAAAGCACCCTTTTTTGATAGATGTTTTTTAAATTTTTCTAATATACATGTATTTGTAAAAACTTCTTTTTTATTAAAAAGTTCTATAATAGTGGTAACCATTCTGTAACTTTCATTTGTATTTTTGAAAAGTCTACAGAATTTTTTGCATTTTGAAGCTGTTGGTCAAGCTCAGATTGTGACATTTTAAAGAAATCTTTGGCAGATTGATATTGTGATTTTCCTGCTTCAATTTCTTCTAAAGCATTATTATTAATGGATTTAAGTGCAAAGTAAGCAGAAGCACCAATTTCGTATTGTAACGCGTCAATTACACCGTATAAAGTTGCTTGGTCTACAATACCATAATCATTATCTGTAATACTTCCTGTTATAAAAGGTTCATCTGCACGTTTAGCAAAAGATTTACGTAGAGCCATTTTTTCAACATAGCGAGGTGTGCCTTCTAGTTTTTCCCCTGATATAAAACTATCGTCACCAGTTATTACTGTTTCTGCAGCTATAATAGCTACATATTGTTTTAGCTTAGTTTCTAATGTGTTAGTATCTAAATTGCCATTTGGAAAATTTTTAAAAATTTGGTGAGCAAGCGCTCTTAATTCTAAAATTTCTTGGTTTAAAGTAGGGTTGGCACCACTAGAAAAAGTCCAGGTGTCTTGATAAGAATGGAAAGGTTCGTGTATAATAAAGTCTATACTAGCAACGGTAATTGTATTGATATCGAAAAAGCCACCTGGATATGTTGCTAGTTGTGATCCAGCTTCTACTTCTATATCTGTATACACTTGAATGTAATAAACACTATTGCCATTTATATTAAAATCAAAATCATATAAACCGTTTTCGCTATTAATAACACTTAATGCTTCTTGAACTTGAGTATCATAGCGTACTACATTTAAACCTCCATTTTCTGTGTTTGGGACATTAATAGCATTTGTTATTGTAGATTGTGGATTTATTATAAAACCTCTGTCTGCATCACCATTAGCATTTTTATGAATTAAATACATAGGAGTATCTGTTAAAGAAAAACCTTTCCAGATATTCTCGTTGACTAATGTTTTATTAACAGTATTAATTTGATTAAAAAGCTGAGTATCTATAGCATTAGCAACTATTTCAGTATTTACTATAGTGCCATCAACAGGGCCTTTAAAAGGTGATCGTAGGGTCGTGTTAATAGTGTTTTCTATGGCTAATTCTACGGCTATAAACTTAGAAATATCGTTGTCTGTAAGCATGTAGTTTAACTCTGTTGCACCATCTATCATTACTGCATTTGTTCCATTTATATCATCGGCCTTCCACCATTTAGTTTTAACATTGGCAGTTTTATAATCTTCATAAGTAAAACCCGATACTTCATATGTAGATAATAACTTATTTCCAGATTCTAGTTGACCAACAAAAGATACATAGTTAATTTTTTTTTCTATTAAATCATCATCAGAAGAACATGCTGTAAAAACTATTAATAGTATTAATGGTTTTAAAGTATTTAAAAGTTTTTTCATAAGTAAATAATTTTTTCGTTTTACTTAAGACAAGAATATTTTTAAAACACGTAATTTAAAATGAAAAAAATAAATTATTTTTTAAGTTGTTGCTTTTTAGTGCTTAATGAGGTGTTTTTTAGAAGGAAATAAAATTACCTTTGTAGAGTATAAAAAAATATGGAAGAATCTTTACTTATAAATCAGTTTAAAACAGGTAATGTTAAAGCCTATGGAATTCTATATAAAAAGTATTATAAAGCATTAGTGGTTTATGCTAAGTTATTCGTAAAAGATTTACAAACAGCCGAAGACCTTACTCAAGATACATTTATTAAGCTTTTTGAAAAACGTACTATTCTGGAAATACATACTTCTTTTAAAGCATTATTATATACATCGGTTCGTAATGCATGTCTTAATTATATAAAACGAGAACAAAAAATGGTAGATGTACCAGATACAGAGGTTGAAAGAATTACAGATATAGAGGATGCTACTAAGGTAAGTACTGTAGAGATGGCAGAGAAACTTCATTTGGCAATAAAAAAGTTGCCAAAACAAAATCAAGAGATATTTACAATGAGTCGTTATAGAGGTTATACAAATGAAGAAATAGCAGAAGAGTTGGGTTTAACCAAGCGTACTGTAGAAACACATATAAGTAATGCACTTAAAAGGTTAAGAACAGAATTGGTAAATGTATTTTTAATTTTTTTTAATTTTTTTTGTACGTTTTACGTGTTTTTAATTTTAATGTTGTCTTATAGATAAGTACCTTATGGATGAAAATAAAAACATAGTAGACGATACACTAATTCTAAAATATTTAGAAAACAAAGCATCTGTCCAAGAAACTGTTCTAGTTGAGAAATGGATTACTTTAAAAAGTGATAATCTAACTTATTTTAATGAAACAAAGCAAATATGGGAAACGGCTATAATAGCTAAAGATTTTGAAAATATTAATGTGGATATTAGTTGGGAAGAGGTTAAAAATAAAATTAGCCCTAAAGAAAGTGTTAAATTTCGAGAAAAAATTGCTGTATTATGGAAAGTCGCTGCAATTCTATTGCTTTTACTAGCTATAGCAGTACCAGCATTATGGAATGATAGCAAAGTTATTATAGCTCATGATACAACTGAATTTACTTTACCAGACGGCACTTCTGTATGGTTAAAAAAAGGAAGTAAGCTTATTTATGATAACAATTTTAATGATAATAATCGCGAAATTGAATTAATTGGTGAAGGTTTTTTTAATGTTAAAAAAAATAAAAACAAACCATTTATTGTTGCGTTAAATAATACTAAAACTACAGTTTTAGGGACTCAGTTTAATTTACAGAGTAGACATCATGGTAAAGTAACATCTTTAGTTTTAGTAGAAGGTCGTGTAACATTTGCTAATAAAAACAATAAGCTTGTTGTGCTGCCAGGAGAATCTGTAATAGCTACGGATACTGGAACTATGAGTAAAACTAAAACTAAAAATGAGAATTTTGATTCTTGGAAAACTAAAAAATTAATTTTTAACCAAACCCCTTTGTCTAAGGTTATAACGGATTTAAGTAGTACTTATAATTTAACTATAGAATTAGAAAATAGTAAATTAAAAAATTGTACGCTTACTACAAAATTTGACCAAGCAAGCGTAAAAGAAGTTTTAGAAACTTTAGAGCTTTTATTTAAAATATCTGTTAAGAGAGAACGTGATTTTGTTTTGTTAAAAGGAGGGAATTGTTTGCAATAACTTATTGAGGTATTTAAAAAACATACTTGTTTATATTTTATTAGTATTTGGTTTGTCTCATGCCATTATAGCACAGGGTATTAACGAAGATATACTTTCTTTAAGACTATCTTTAAAAACCCAAGAAGAGAGCGTAAAAAATATATTAATTAAATTAGAAAAACTTTCTGGAGTAACATTTGCTTATTCAGAAACCTCTATTAATTTAGAGAGAAAAGTTTCTTTGAATTTAACTTTAAAACCACTTTCCGAAATTTTAAGAACACTTTTTACAAATACACAGTACCATTTTAAAAACCTAGGTAATCAAATTGTTATTTATCAAAACATAGAATTTAAAGATTGTATTTTAAGTGGTTATGTTAGAGAAAAAGGAACTCTTGAGGTATTGCCATATGCTACTATTTATATTGATGAATTAAAAAGAGGAACCATTACTAATGATTACGGTTTTTTTTCTATAAAGGTAAAAAAAGGGACTTATAAAATGACTATTTCTTATTTAGGATATCAGTCTGTAAATAAGGAGGTTGTAATTTCAAAAAATAAAACTTTAGTTTTCGAGTTACCTCCAGCTTATGAAAGTTTGGATGATGTAACTATAACCGCAAATAACACTTTACTTAAAGTAAGTAAATATTCACAAATGTCAACAATTCAGGTTACTAGTTCGCAAATAAAAGATACTCCTGCTTTATTGGGTGAAAATGATGTTTTAAAAACGATGCAACTTCTGCCAGGGATTCAATCTGGTACAGAAGGTAGTGCTCAGGTTTATATTCGTGGAGGCTCGCCAGATCAAAATTTAATTGTTTTGGATGAAGCTACTGTTTATAATTCGAATCATTTATTTGGGTTTTTATCTGTTTATAATGTAGATGCTATACAGTCTATAAAAACATATAAAGGAGCTTTTCCTGCAAGTTATGGAGGGCGGTTATCAGGAATTACTAATATAACTATGAAAGATGGTAATAAAGAAAAGTTTTCTGGAAATATAAATTTAGGAATATTATCATCATCTTTTACGTTACAAGGACCTTTAAAACAAAAACACACCTCTTTTTTAATAAGTGGAAGGCGCAGTTTTGCAGATTTAATTGCGAGTTCTTTTCAGCAAAATAATACAAATAAAACTAATTTATATTTCTATGATATGAATGTAAAATTGCATCATATACTTAATGAAAAAAATAATTTGTATTTGAGTAGTTATTTTGGGCAAGATTCATTTAAAGCAGAATTGAATGATACTAATAATATTAAAGAAAAGCTTAATTGGGGAAATATAACTGCAACTGCCAGATGGAATCATGAATATAATAATGCACTATTTTCTAATATATCCTTAATTTATAGTCGTTATAATCTAGATGCAGGTTATGAAAGGCTTTCAAATAACCAACGTACTATTTTTAATGCCCATTCTGGAATTGATGACTTTAGTTTGAAAACAGATTTTGATTATCACCTGAATCTAAAACATAATCTTGCATTTGGAGGAGCAGCAACTTTGCATTATTTTGTTCCAGAACAAAAGCATCTTTCGCAAGAAAATGAAATTAATGGAAAAAATAAGGAAGAGCTAAACTCTATAGAATCTTCTGCTTTTTTAGAAGATGTTATTTCATTTACAGAAAAAATAAAAACAACTATTGGTTTTCGAGCTAATTATTATAAAATAAAAGGATTTAAAGAATTATCTCTTGAGCCTAGATTATCTATAGCTTATCAGTTTTTAAATCAATATGCGTTGAAGGCATCTTATTCAAAAATGAATCAGTATGTACATTTATTGTCAAATACAGGAACAGGTTTATCTACAGATTTGTGGGTAAGTAGCACTAAAAATGTATTGCCGCAGCGCTCTCAGCAATATGCATTGGGGCTTGCAAAAGATTTTGATAATACTGGATATTCCCTAGAAATTGAAGGGTATTATAAAAGAATGAATAATATAATTACTTATAAAGAAGGCGCTTCATTTATAAATATTCAAGACTTACAAACTGGACAAAATATAAATTGGGAAGATAATATTACCTATGGCATAGGTTGGGCATACGGAGCAGAGTGCCTTTTAAAAAAACAAAGAGGGGCTTTACAAGGATGGTTTGGTTATACGTTATCCTGGTCTCAACGGCAATTTGATGAGATTAATGAAGGAAGAAAATACTTTTCTAGATATGACCAACGTCACAATATTTCATTAGTGGGCTTTTATAAGCCTTCTAATAAAGTGACATATTCTGCTTCCTGGATATATCGATCGGGGATTAACTTTACGGTAGCTAATCTACAAGGCTTAAGTAGTCATAATAATTTTCCAATAAGAGAAGGAGGTACAACATTTGATACTTTTGAAACCAATTCATTTGCAACAAATCGTAATAATATTAGGGGAGAGGCTACTCATAGATTAGATTTAGGGATTCAGTTTCATAAAATAACCCAACGAAAGCATCGTAGAACCTGGGGGTTTTCAATATACAATATATATGCTCGTAAAAACCCTTTTTTTTATTATGTAAATGATGGTCTATCATCTGTTTTTGGAATAGGAGATTCAGATTCAGAAGTTGTTACAGAAAAATCTTTAAGACGTGTATCTGCATTAGTATTTATACCTTCTATTAATTATTCTTATAAATTTTAATTATGAAAAAGATACTATATGTTATATTAGGAATTATTATTATGAGTTGCGATGAGGCTGTGAATATAGGTGACTTTGTAAATACGAAAGAAGAGTTAGTGTTAATTAATAGCTCTATATCTCCACAAGATAAAGTTTTAAAGGTAAGTGTTTCAAAAACAGCAGTATCTATAAATGATCTAGATACAGACGAATTAGAAGCTTTAGTAATAACAGATGCAATTGTATTGTTATCAAATGAAATAGGAGAAGAGGTTGCACTATTATACATACCAGAAACATTAAGCTATCAAATAGAATCTTCTAAGTTAGATATCATTGCTGGAAAAAGTTATAATTTAAGAGTTATTGTAGAAGAAAGAGAGTTTACTGCAACTTGTAATATTCCAAAAGGTATTGTAGCAGAAATTAATGGAGAAATTTCTAATAACTTAAATTCAGAAGGTGTTCTTAAAGAATCTGTAGTTATTTCTTTTAAAGATATTGGAGGAGAATCTAATTATTATGTTATAGGTGCAGAGTTGGAAGATTTTATTATTAAATCATTTTTAAATTTTGGAATACAACGTTTTGCAACAGACAATATTAAAGATGGAATTACCATATCTTCATTTGGCTTTTTTACACAAAAAGAAAATTCTACAATAACCAATATAGTATTACGTGTTGCTAATATGGAACCTATTCTATATAATAGTCTTTATGCTAATTATTTAAATAAAGAAAATGCTTCTAATCCTTTTTATGATGGAACTATACCTCCCACTAACATAAAGGGAGAAGGAGGGCATGGTGTTTTTGGAGGGTACCAATTAACAGAGAAAATTATTAAATATTAATTTAATATATAGTGTCTAATTTACCCTAAAAGGTTTTGTTTTCTATATCCTTATACTTAAGTTTGGTTATAAGTGTTTTCTAATTATGGCCTGAATATCTAAATTGTCTTTTTGAGGAATTAGAAAACCTTCTAAAGCTTCATTGTTACTAATCTGCTCCATTTTATCAATAAAACCATAGCCTAAATACGTTCCATTTTTAATTAACACAAAAGCATCTTCATTAATAGTTCTACCTTGTTCTTTTATTACTTGGGTTTCGGTACTATTATTTATATGTTCTATAGCTTTAATAACACGGTTATTGTATCTGTATTCTTGTTCTAAATCTTTACAGATGCCTTTACACGATTTAATAGTATAGTGAGAACAGAAGGCAACACCTTCTTGTAAGTGGCAATATTTAGGACATAAATTAAATTGTGTGCAAAGAGATTCAAGATAGGCTCTACATGTTATAATATCATGAAAAACTTTTAAAGGATTTGGACTTGACTTTAAGGTGTTAAAAGCGAGGTGTAAAATGCCCTTGCGGTCTTCGAAACTGAATATAGCATAGTTTTTAGGTTTACGTTTTGCTTGTTGATTATATTCTGGAAAGTGCTGTTTAATAGCGGCATCTTCCATAAGTAAAGCTATAAATTCACTTCCAGAGAGTTCAAAGTCTATGTCTGATGTTTCTCGGCACATGTCTAAGGATTTTTTTGTTTTACTGTAGAAATGACTTAAAACGCGTTTTTTTATGTCTTTTGCTTTACCTACATAAATGATTTTTCCTTTTTTATTTTTAAAATAATATATGCCAGCGGTATTGGGTAGGTTATTAAAAACAGATGTTGGTAGGTGAGAAGGTAATGTAGCTTCTTTGGAAGATTTTTTTAAAAAATCATTAAATATAGTTTCTGCATTCTCTTGGTTAAGTAGTATTTTAAATAAAATAACCGTTGCTTCTGCATCTCCTTTTGCTCTATGTCTAGCTGTAATATTTATATTTAAAGCAGTACAAAGTTTGCCTAAGCTATAAGATTTGTGGCCTGGTAAAAGCTTTCTAGATAATCGGATTGTACATAATTTTTTTCTTCTGAAATCAATATCTATAGCCTTGAATTCATTTCTTATAATATTGTAATCGAAACTAACATTATGTGCTACGAAAATAGTGCCTTCGGTTATTGATAGAATATCATTTGCTATTTCTGAAAATGTTGGAGCATTAGTTACCATGCCATTATCAATACCAGTTAAGGCTGTTATATAATCTGGAATTAAGGTTTGCGGATTGACTAAGGATGTAAATTCGTCGATAATCTCCTTACCATCAAATTTAAAAATAGATATTTCTGTAATCTGATTACTTTTACCTGTAGTTTCAACATCTATAATGCTGTACATCATTTTAAAACTTTTTCTAAGGTTTTAAGTTCAATGCCTAGTTGATTGAACATATTAATAATGCTACTTATTTTTAATTCTTCCTCACTATACTCTTGTGTGTTTATACTGCAGGTGAATTCCCAAAGTTCTAATACTTCACTAATAGGAACACTATAATTATTATACGCTTTGTTATCAGATATTAGTAATAGAGAGTTATCATGATTAATATTATTTTTAACACGTTTATATACCATGCCATCATTTAAAGTAATTAAAACATAAGTGCGACCACTTTTTATATCATTTCTATCTTCAATAAAACGACCAATCACAAAAGCTCCATCTTTCATGGGTAACATAGAATCACCTTTAATAGGGAAAGCACGATGTTTACCCGTTGGTAAAAAGGGGAGTTTTATTTTTTGAAGTTGCTCAATATATTCGGGATCATCATACCCTGCTAAATACCCTGCAGATGCTTTTATTGGCACTACTTCTATTAAATTCTCATTATCACTATTTACTGTAATAGGGAATAAGACACGCTGGTTATTTAACTCAATAAAAGAGAAATCTTTTGCTTTAGTTAGGTCATTACGGAGTAAAATATCTACAGGTATTTTAAAATAGTCTGATAGTTTTAAAAGCAACTCTATAGTAGGAGCAGAGCGACTTTCTTCATAAGATCCTACACGCGAACGTGTAATACCAAGTTCTTCGGCTAAACCTTCTTGAGATAGCTTTTTTAAACTCCTCAAATGCTTTATGTTTTTTGATATAAAATTCATGATACTACAAAAATAAGCAATAATTACTTAAATATGTAGTTAGAAATAAGCTGGATTACTATGTAGTATTATTATAAACATATAAGTGTCTGGTTTTGTTTATGAAAAAGAAGAAAAAACAGTTGAATAATCGTTAAGTGTATTTGTTTTGATATAGTAGTATTTTGAATGAATTATAATTGAATAACAAGTATGGTTTTTTACATAATCTCTCTTTTTGTAAGTACCTTGCCTTGTATTTTGTTAAGGTGTAAAATTTGCCACTGAATAAAGAAGCACCAATACAAACACTACTTTTCTGAAAAAAAAAGGTTACTCAGTCCTAAAAAAGATGGAACTAAGTAACATTAAATAATATTTACAAAAAATGGCTTTGTTTATTTTTTTACTTTTAAAACCTTTAGTTGGATTTGTAGTAAGAATTTCTTTTTCTGTTCTACTCGTTTTAAAATGACTTTCAAGTGCTTTTCTAACAGTGGATAGAGCACAAAAAAGAATTAATAGAGTTAATGAATCATTAATATCAAGAAATAATTCATTTTGTGCTCTTAATATTTTAAATTAAAAAGGAACAATTCTATAATTGAACTATTGTATTTTCTTTTAATAATTCTAAAATCTTTCTATTGTCCATTATATTTTTGTGAAAAATCCAGTTAAATATTGTTCTCTTCGATTTTTTATATCTTTTCTCTAAAGCGGTTATATTTTTGTTTATTAGGGCGTCATTGATTAAGTTATTTTTAATTTCGGTAATTAGTTTATCAGCATAAGTATCATCAATTTCTTCCCAGTTTTTGATTTCTGGACTTACTAATAGTTCTACGAAATTTTCTATATCAGAACTCCTCCAATAATTTGTTAATAAAACCTTATCTATTTTTATAGAAGAAATTTTATTAATTTTCTTAAGCGTTTTTTCAGCAGAGTTTAATCCGTTTTCAAACTTTAGTATTAGTTTTTTTATTTTTTTACTTGATTTTTTCAATATTTCTATGCATTATTAATCCATTTTATATTTTCCTATATGGTCTGTTAAATCACCTCCAAGATAAAGATAACCATTGTACTCTTCAATAGAACTAGCTTCCGAAACAAATTTACCAGTAGTATCGTAGTATGTTTTTAATATTGCCCCATTTTCGCTAATGTGCATAATCATACCAAAAGGTTCTTGTTTTGGTTGAAGCCAAAGCGGTATTCCAGATATTAATTTTTTTACTCCTACTTTTGGCTGAATTTTATCTAATAAATCATCTCTTCGAGTTGTGAACCCAAGCCAAAAACTGCCATCATCCCTTTTTGAAATTCCATTTGGAAGACCAGGCAGGTTTTCTATAAATATATCTGTTTCTCCTTTTTTTTCTCCTTTTAACCAATGTCTAACAACTCTATATTTAGTTAAATCAACCATTAACACAAAGTCATCATTTTTAGAGACAGCAACACCATTTCCAAAAAAAGAACTATCTATTACTGTTTTTACTTCTTCTGTTTCTGGGTTATAGCTGTAAAGACCACCATCGGGTTTTACTTCCAATAGAATTTTACGAGCATTTTTACGACTAAATGAATATTTAGAAGAAGTGTTAGAAAAATATATTATTCCATTACTAGCTATATCCACGTCATTTGGTATTAGGAATTTATTTCCATTTTTATCGTGACTTGCCAAAATTGTTATTTCTCCTTTTTTATCGACGCTTATTAGTCCTCTTTTTTGGTCGCAGGCAATAAGATTTTCATTTTTATCAAAATGTAATCCTGTTACCCAAGCATTTGTCTTACAAAAAATTGAAACCTTACCTGTAGGGTTAATTTTTAAAATTCTACCATCTGTGAAATCGTTTTTTGAAACATGAGCACCACAATATAGATTTCCTTGTTTATCTACAGCAATGTCTTCTGGGCCATACCAACCATTTAAATCGATCCATTCTGTTGAATTTAATAATTCATTTTCTGCTATAACTCCTTTTAATTCTGGTTTTATTGGAGGTAACCATGCTAATGGTTTTATAGCACAAGATTGAATTATTATGCTTGTTACGAGACCTATAATGAAGAATATACTTAATGATTTAATTATTTTTTTGACCCGCATTGTATTTGTTTTTTATAATACAAAGTGACTAAAAATTTAATTTGTTTGCATTGATATTTGTTAAGAAATGGATATTTCTTTTCTAATTCGACTTAACGATTCTGGAGCAATCCCAAGAAAGCTTGCAATTTGGTATTGCGGAACTCTTAGAACTATTTTTTCATTATAATTCTTAATAAAATCTAAGTATTTTTCTTTAGCAGTTTTAGTTTGCATTGTAATGGTTCTATCAAGGATACATAAGTAATTTTTTTCTGCTAAAACCCTCCCAAGTTTTTCAAATTTGGAAGACGCTTTATATAACTCCGTCAATGCTTGATATGATAACGAATAAACAATACTATCTTCAATAACTTCTAAATTTTCAAAAGAAGGTGTTTGTGTTATAAAACTAGAAAAGGCTGAAATAATCTGGTTATTACAAGCAAAATAAGTATTGACTTCTTTTCCGTTTTGCAAATGATATGTTCTTAATAAACCAGATTTAATAAAGTATAGATTATAAGCAATACCTCCTTCTTTAATTATTAAGGATTTAGTTTTAAACTCTTTTTGCTGTAGCTTTGTTTTAAAGTTTTGCCATTCAATTTCTGTTAAGCCAATTAGCTCTTTTAATATTATATATAGTTCATTCATTTATTATTTGAGACTATTTTTTTCCTAGAAACCTAGGGGAGTTTTGAGACTTCGTTTTTTATTGATATTAAGTCAAATATAAATGTTTTTACTTTTAATTTTTTGTAAACTTCAAATTTTCTAGCAAAGAAAAGAACTCTAAATCTTGAAATAAAGCATAAACCACTCTAAGTCTTTTAGTATTATTTATGGCATTTTTAATTTTAATTCAGGAAATGTTTCAAAAGCTATTTTAACACTTTCCTGTATCTTTGCATGTTTTTTTATTAGATTAAAATATAGCGCATTCCATTTTTACCTTTTAACATCGCTTGGTATGTGCCAAAGGTAATACCCTTTACGTCAACCCAGTTTAATGATACATTTGTGTTTATAGGAATTTCTCTTTTTTAAAATTTGATATATAAGATAGCTTTTTTTGGTGACTGTATTATCTTTAACTGAATGAATAAGTAAAAAAAGGTCTAGTAAAAATAGCTTCTTAGCTTTTCCAAAGGAGATAATAGGTTATATTGTATGGTTTTTGTATAGGTTAAAGACTAAGCTATTGAAGTGGAATAAAGTATTTTTATTAACTTAAAAATACTATAGTTATGAAGAGGGATTTTATTAATCTATTTTTTGTCTTTTTATTTGTTTCGCAACTGTCTGTTTCACAAGAGGTATCGATAGACTTTTCTGATTCATCAGATAATTTTACGGCTTTTTTAGGAAGTGGTTTTTCTTTTAATAAAGATCCTAATGATTCTGGAAATGATGTAGGACAATTTTTTAATGATGGATCTAATGCATGGCAGGGTTTTTCAATTGATTTAATAAAGCCTATTGATTTAGACTCTCAAAATATTCTTTCGTTATCATTCTATGGGTTTGATCCTAATACACATATTGTAACTTTAAAGTTAGAGGATGGTGAAAATCCTAATGTTCAGGTTACCCAAAATGTACCTTCTGGAGGTGGTTGGATAGATCATATTACTTTCAATTTTTCCAACGCAGTATTAAGTTCAGATGGTGTAACACCTGTTAATGCTGCTGGCACATATGGTAAATTAACAATTTTCATTGATGGAGGAGTTACAACTCCAGGAACTTATTTAATTGATAATTTTAGAGACGGCTCTGCAGGAACGGATCCAAACGCTATTGATGTAGAATACACAAATTTAGTTTGGGAAGATAATTTTGATATTCCTGAGGCTGTGAACCCCGATAATTGGCATCATCAAACACAACTACCGGCAGGAGGAAGTTGGTTTAATGGAGAAGAACAACATTATACAAATCGTTTAGAAAATTCTTTTGTTGATAACGGTTTTTTAAATATCGTAGCCATAAAAGAATCTTTTACATATCAAGGAATAACAAAGGAATATACCTCTGCAAGATTAAATTCAAAATTTGCATTTACCTATGGTAGGGTAGATGTTAGAGCGAAATTACCTGAAGGAGCAGGAACCTGGCCAGCAATTTGGATGTTGGGTAAGAATATTGATGAAAATGGTGGGTTTTGGGATTCAAGTTTTGGCACAACAAATTGGCCTGCTTGTGGCGAGATAGATATTATGGAGCATGGTTTAGGTGCTGTAAATCATGTATCAAGCGCATTGCATACCTCATGTGCTGGTTGTTTTGGTAATACGATGAATACGAATTCTAAGGAAATTAGCGATGTAGTAAATAATTTTCATATATATTCGGTTAATTGGTCTCCTAATCAAATTACTTTTTTAATTGATGGTGAAGTCTATTATGTTTATAATCCACTGGTTAAGGATGCGAGTACATGGCCATTTGATGCCGATCAATATATTTTGTTGAACATAGCAATGGGGGGCATTGCAGGAACCATAGATTCTAGGTTTACTAAGAGTGCTATGGTTATAGATTACGTTAAAGTGTATCAAGCAGATGTATTAAGTATTGAAGATAGTTTTAGTTTAAATGATGCTATACGTGTTTATCCTAACCCCACGAATGATAAGGTTTATGTAACTACTAAAGTGCTTTTAAGTAGTTTAGCACTTTACGATGTTTTCGGTAAGTTAATACTCAGAAAAGTAAAAGACACTATTAGTATAGATTTGGGTAGTGTAAATTCTGGTGTTTATTTTCTTGAGGTCTATTCGAACAATGAAAAAGTGGTGAAAAAAGTAATTGTTAATTAATAGTTATGTTTAATCTATAATTAGTAATATCAAGTTATTTGGCTTTTGTCTATTTATTAATTTATTAAGAACTAGTTATATTATTTGAATTAATCAGAAAGTAATTATAGGTTTAGATAAATTTTTAAAGTTTAGTTACTATTTAACACCGCTTTTTAAGAGAGTTAAAATAAAGCTTTAATCTAAAGCATTTTTGGTAACAAACCATCTCCAGCCTATAATAGCCATTTGTAATTTGTTTGCTTTAGCTAAATCTAATTGTTGTTTAGAGTAACTTGGTAATATAGTTTTATTAACCTTTGCTAAAAATTTGAATATTTGCTTTTGCATTTTTTAGAGCTTCTTAGAAGACAAAAATAGTAAAACTTATTCTAGACTAAGCTTTATCTATAAAGGTGTTAAATAATTGAAACAATAAATAAAATTATTTCAATTAGAAGTTTTGCAAGTGTTATCATAAATTTTCAGTTTTTTAGGTTAGTAAATAGTTAATTAGATCAATGTTTTTTGAAGATATATATTTACTAATATGCTTACCAAATGTTTTTTAATAAATCGATGAAATTGAATACGAATATGTAACTTTAAAAATTAAAATGGTTTTAATAGAAAAGTGACTTTCTTTGTTTTAGTTTCATTTTGCAATTAATAATTACGTTTTATGTTTTAATTTGATACTATTGTAGGGTTTTTTTTGAATTAATTTTAAAAACTAAGGGGCTTTTGGTAAAATAAATATTGTTTTTTAAGTGTTTTATCTTTGAACTCGTCTTTTTATATTTCCTAAAAAATGTCCAAAATTCACCCATGTTTCAGTTATTTTTTAATGCGTAATGGTGCTATGACCTTTAAAAAGCAACTTTATCTGAGCAAACTTTGATCCATTTTCGGTTAAAAACAAAAAGTCAATATGAGTTCTTTAAATAAAAATGGAATTATAATAAATAACTACCTTTAGGTAGTGGGTTTGTGTAGAATAAATACTTTTGAGTCTTTTAATTTTAGCTTTAGATAAGAAGTCAAAAACCTTAATTAAAAAAAGGTTAATCGTAGATTCTTATATTATCTTCGCAAAAAAAAAATTATGAGTTTACTTTGGGTTTTACTAGGCTTTATTTTATTAGTCATAGGTGGTGAGTTTTTAGTGCGTTCGTCTGTTGCTTTATCATTTAAGTTTAATATATCTAAAATGATTATTGGTATGACGGTGGTATCGTTTGCTACCTCTGCCCCAGAATTATTAGTGAGTCTTCAAGCAGCTTTGTCTGGTTCGTCTGCTATTGCTATAAATAATGTAGTAGGTTCTAATATTGCAAATATTGGTTTGGTATTAGGTATTACGGCTATGGTTGGATCTATTGCTGTAGATAAATCTTTTTATAAAGTTAATTGGCCAGTAATGATGGTATTTTCAATGGTATTGTATTATTTTCTTAAAAATGATAATGTATTAACAGCTATTGAAGGAGGGTTCTTATTTGTAGGGCTTATCGTATTTTTAATTATCCTTATTAAAGGAGCCAAGAAAGATACAGTTGTAAGTGATGAGGTTGATGATACTTTATCTGTAGTATCTAATTTTAAAATACTTTTATGGTTAATTATAGGTGCTACTGCACTTTATTTTGGTAGCGAATGGTTAGTAAGTGGAGCTAAAGATATAGCTGAAGATGTAGGAGTTAGTGAGGCTGTAATTGGTGTGTCCTTAATAGCTATTGGTACTAGTGTGCCAGAATTAGCAGCTTCTGTTATTGCAGCTGCTAAGCAAGAAAAAGCTATTTCTTTAGGTAATTTAATAGGTTCGAATATTTTTAATATAGCTTCTGTTTTAGGGTTAACGGCCATGGTTAAACCTATACCTGTTACTGAGCCTCAAATATTATCTAATGATATTTTTTGGATGCTAGGTATTTCAGCAATACTATTACCATTAATTTTCTTGCCAAAACAATTGCAAATAAGTAGAATCAAAGGGTTCTTTTTAGTGATGGCTTACGGGGTTTTTATGTTTTTTGTATTTACTTCAGGTAAACTGTAATTTTAATATGTAAACTTAACAATCATTTAAAAGTAGGCTATTAACATATAGTTATATTAACCTTTACATAGAGATAATTTAATTTGTGAGTCGTTTCTTTCGCTATTATTAATTATAAAGAAATAAAGGGAATGAAAAAAATTAAGTTTATAGGAATTCTTATCTTTTCGTTATTCGTAAGTATAGTTTCATGCGATAAAACAGATGATAGAGAAGGAGGTGTTGTTGAGAAGCCATTAGTAATTGCCCATAGAGGAGCGCAATCTGTTTTTCCAGAACATACATTAGAAGCTTATGCAAAGGGCATTGAATTAGGTGCAGATTTTATTGAACCAGATTTGGTTATGACTAAAGATGGTGTGCTAATTGCTCGTCACGAACCATTTATGTCAGGTACAACCAATGTTGCCGACTTGCTGGAATTTGCGAATTTAAAAACCACAAAAAATTTAGATGGTAAAGAAATTACAGATTGGTTTGCTTCAGATTTTACTCTAGCTCAAATAAAACGTTTAAGAGCTAAACAACCAAGGTCAGATAGGTCTAATCAGTTTGATGGCTTATATCAAATTCCAACATTAAAGGAGATTATAGCATTAACAAAGTTGAAAACAGGAGCACAAGGGAAAGTAGTAGGGATTTATCCAGAAATGAAGCACCCTTATTTTCATAATAAATTAGGTTTAGCGATAGAAGATGCGCTTTTAGAGGTGTTAGATTCTGAAAAAATGAATTCATACGATGCTCCAGTTTTTGTTCAGTGTTTCGAAGTAGCACCATTACAGTATATCAATTCGAAATCTACGGTTAAATTAGTGCAATTAATTTCTACTTATAATGTAAATAACGATGGTACTTTAGATTATAATGTACCAACAGGTGATTTTATTTCTTATGCGTCACCATTTGATTTTTATGTCAATGGTGATAATAGAACCTATGAGTATTTCACAACCGAAGAAGGTATGCGTTTTACTTCTACATATGCAGATGGTATAGGACCTTGGAAACCATTTATTATTTCTTTTTCAAAAGATGCAAATAATAATATTACAGTATTACCAGCAACAAATTTTGTAGACTTAGCACATAAATATGATTTAAAAGTACACCCATATACATTTAGAAATGAAGATGAAAAATGGAGTAAAGGAAATTCTGAAGCAGAATACCATTTGTTTTTCGATGCAGGTGTCGATGGTATATTTACAGATTATACAGATGCGGCTGTTAAGGCAGTATCAACTTGGAAACCTAAATAAAAAGTTATTATTTATATATCAAAAATAAAAGCGTTTACAAAAATATTGTAAACGCTTTTATTATGAACAAAATGTTAAAATGTTGTGGACTAAAGTTATTAAATTTTAGCAGATTTAACAGTTTTAATAATACGTCCAGCAATTTTATAAGGATCTCCATTAGAAGCAGGTCTTCTATCTTCTAACCAGCCTTTCCAACCTTTTTCTACTGTAATAATTGGAATACGAATAGATGCTCCACGATCAGATACTCCGTAAGAGAAATCTGTAATTGAAGCGGTTTCATGTAAACCAGTTAAACGTTGGTCGTTAAAGGCTCCATAAACCTCTATATGTTCTTTAGTTACAGGACGGAATGCTTCACAAATAGCTTCGTAAGTTTCTTTAGAACCACAAGTTCTTAAAACCTCATTAGAGAAATTAGCGTGCATACCAGAACCATTCCAGTCACCTTTAATTGGTTTTGGATGGTACTCAATGTAGTAACCATATTTTTCAGTTAATCTGTCTAATAAATATCTAGCAATCCATATTTCGTCACCAGCTTTTTTAGCACCCTTAGCGAATAATTGGAACTCCCATTGTCCAGCAGCAACCTCTTGGTTAATACCTTCAAAATTTAAACCAGCATCGATACATAAATCTGCATGTTCTTCAACTAAATCTCTACCCCAAGTATTTTTTCCACCAACAGAGCAGTAGTACATACCTTGAGGACCAGGGTAACCACCAATAGGGAAACCTAATGGTAATTGAGTAGCTGTATCCATTATGAAATACTCTTGCTCAAAACCAAACCAGAAATCATTATCATCATCATCAATAGTAGCTCTACCATTTGATTCATGAGGAGTTCCATCAGCATTTAAAACTTCTGTCATTACTAAGTAACCATTTCTACGTTCTGGATCTGGATAAATAGCAACAGGTTTTAATAAACAGTCAGAAGATCCACCTTCAGCTTGTTGAGTCGAAGACCCATCAAAAGACCAATTTCCTAATTCTTCTAATGTTCCCTTGAAGTTTTCATGCTCCTCTACCTTAGTTTTACTTCTCAAGTTTTGAGTTGGCTTATAACCATCTAACCAAAGGTATTCTAATTTAATTTTTGCCATAATGAATATTTTAATAAAATGTAATATTGATAATAATTTCACAAATATAAATTTTTATACATTTACTTAAAATTTATAGGGGGTGTTTTAATGAAAAGGTTAGTTATTTTTATTTATACCCCATTTTTTTAAGGTTTATTTAAAAAAAAGACCATTATTTTATATAAATACTGAAAAAATGTTAACAATAAGTTTTCTTGTTTTAAGTTTTTATTGTTTTGGTGTTTATTTTTGTCCAGTAATTTATTTTCAAAATATTTTAATTAATTTAATTAAGAATGTCAACATTAAGATTTCATGCTATAAAAGAATCTCTGGCTTATAAAGCAATTGTGGTAGAAGAGAAAGAGCGTCGGTCAGATTTATTTGGTAAGAATGTATTTAATGAAAATACAATGCGTCAATATTTAACCAAAGATGCTTTTAAAGGCGTTACAAATGCTATTCAATACGGGAAGAAAATTGATAGAAATATAGCAGATCAAGTAGCATCTTCAATGAAAGATTGGGCCTTATCCAAAGGCGTAACACATTATACACACTGGTTTCAACCATTAACAGGATCTACAGCAGAAAAGCATGATGCTTTTTTTGAAACGATAGGAGACGGTATGTCTATCGAAAAATTTGGAGGCACTCAACTAGTACAGCAAGAACCAGATGCCTCTAGTTTTCCTAGTGGTGGTATTAGAAATACTTTTGAAGCAAGAGGATATACTGCTTGGGATCCTACATCTCCAGCGTTTATTTATGAAACAACGTTGTGTATTCCAACCATTTTTGTGGCTTACACAGGAGAAGCTTTAGATTATAAAACACCATTATTAAGAGCGTTACATGCGGTAGATAATGCAGCAACTGCAGTTTGTAAATATTTTGATAAAAACGTAAAAAAAGTATCTTCTTCGCTAGGTTGGGAACAAGAATATTTTTTAATAGATAAAATGTTGGCAGCAAGTCGTCCAGATATAACGTTAACAGGGCGTACATTATTAGGGCATTCTTCGGCAAAAGGTCAACAATTAGATGATCATTATTTTGGCTCCATTCCTAACAGAGCATTAAATTTTATGCGGGAGTTGGAAACCGAATGTATGCTTTTAGGAATACCTGTAAAAACAAGGCATAATGAAGTCGCTCCAAATCAGTTTGAATTAGCACCAATTTTTGAAGAAGCAAATTTAGCGGTAGATCATAACTCATTGTTAATGGACATTATGGGACGTGTAGCATCTCGTCATAATTTTAAAGTATTATTACATGAAAAACCAT
Organism: Flavivirga aquatica; assembly: GCF_001747085.1. Classification (GTDB taxonomy): domain Bacteria; phylum Bacteroidota; class Bacteroidia; order Flavobacteriales; family Flavobacteriaceae; genus Algibacter_C; species Algibacter_C aquatica. Next base: position 620,540 of record NZ_MDJD01000054.1, on the reverse strand, counting down.
TTGCAGGTGTAAATGGGTCTGGAAAACATAACAATTGGTCACTATCTACAGACACGGGAATAAACTTGTTAGCTCCAGGTAAAACTCCAATGAGTAATTTACAATTCTTAACATTTTTTATAAATACTATTAAAGCAGTTCATGAGCATGAGTCACTTTTAAGAGCAGCTATAACATCTGCTAGTAATGATCATAGATTAGGAGCCAATGAAGCGCCACCAGCAATTATTTCTGTATTTATAGGAGAGCAGTTAACAAAAGTTTTAGAAGAGCTAGAAGGCGTTACTAAAGGTAAATTATCACCTCAAGAAAAAACAGAATTAAAGCTTAATGTTGTTGGTAAAATACCAGATGTCTTATTAGATAATACAGATAGAAACAGAACATCTCCTTTCGCCTTTACGGGTAATAAATTTGAGTTTAGAGCCGTAGGGTCTACAGCTAATTGTGGAAACCCTATGACAGTATTAAATACTATTGTAGCTAAACAATTAAAAGATTTTAAAATAGAAGTAGACGTATTAATAGATAAAAAGGATTTAAAGAAAGACGAAGCTGTTTTTAACGTATTAAGAGAATATATTAAATCTTGTAGAGATATTTTATTTGAAGGTAATGGTTATGGCGAAGCTTGGGAAGCAGAAGCAAAAAAACGAGGTTTAAGTAATAATAAAACAACTCCCGAAGCCTTAAAAGCTAGGGTTTCTAAAGAAAGTATTGCGCTATTTGAAGAAATGAATGTAATGAGTAAAATTGAAACCGAAGCACGTTATGAAATAGAAATAGAAGCTTACATTAAGCATATTCAAATAGAAAGTCGTGTGTTAGGAGATATTGCCCGTAATCACATTGTGCCAACAGCAGTTAAGTATCAAAATGTTTTGATAGAAAATGTAAGAGGTTTAAAAGAAATTTTTGATAAAAAATTTAAGACAGTTTCTAAGGAGCAAATCAATTTAATAGAGGAAATATCTAGTCATATAGAAGGCATTAATGTTAATGTTACGAAAATGATTGAAGAAAGAAAGAAAGCAAATAACATGGAAGCAGTAGAAAAGAAAGCGATAGCTTACTGTAATCACGTGAAGGCCTTGTTTGAAGATATTCGTTACCATTGCGATAAATTAGAGCTTTTGGTAGATGATGAGGTTTGGCCTTTAACTAAGTATAGAGAGTTATTGTTTACAAGGTAGTGTTTTTAGGGCGTTACCCAAGGGTCGGGCTTTCAGTAGTCGCTCTCTGTGAGGAGCTTCAACAATACTTCAATCCCTAACGCAAGATAACCGCTTAAAACAAAACTATATATAATTTAAAAAATCCCGTTACTAAAAGCGGGATTTTTTAATTCAAAAAAGTAAATTTGCATTTCAATACAATATTATGGGTCAAGAAGTTTCAAAACGCTACGCACAACGTGGGGTTTCTGCATCAAAAGAAGATGTTCACAATGCGATTAAAAACATTGATAAAGGATTATTTCCTAAAGCATTTTGTAAAATAGTTCCAGATTATTTAACAAACGACGACGATTATTGTTTAATCATGCATGCCGATGGTGCAGGAACAAAGTCTTCATTAGCTTATATGTATTGGAAAGAAACTGGAGATGTTTCAGTTTGGAAAGGTATCGCTCAAGATGCTTTAATTATGAATATTGATGATTTACTATGCGTAGGAGCAACCGATAATATTATGCTATCTTCAACTATTGGAAGAAATAAAAACTTAATTCCAGGAGAAGTACTTTCAGCTATAATTAATGGAACCGAAGAATTATTAGAAGATTTAAAAGGTTTTGGAGTAACTATTCATTCAACAGGTGGAGAAACTGCAGATGTAGGTGACTTAGTGCGTACTATTATTGTCGATTCTACAGTAACGGCAAGAATGAAACGTACAGACGTTATAGATAATGCTAATATTAAAGCTGGTGATGTTATTGTAGGTTTGGAAAGTTTTGGACAAGCTTCTTATGAGAAATCATATAACGGCGGTATGGGAAGTAACGGATTAACATCTGCCCGTCACGATGTGTTTAGTAAATATTTAGCAGAAAAATATCCAGAAAGTTTTGATGCTTCAGTGCCAGAAGAATTAGTATACTCGGGAGGTGTTAAATTAACCGATGAAGTTGAGAATGCTCCAATAGATGCAGGTAAACTAGTACTGTCTCCAACAAGAACTTATGCGCCAATTATAAAAGCAATTTTATCAGAATATAATAGTGAAACTATTCATGGTATGGTACATTGCTCTGGAGGTGCGCAAACTAAAATTCTTCATTTTGTAGATGAATTTCATATTGTAAAAGATAATATGTTTCCAATTCCTCCTTTATTTAAATTGATTCAAGAACAATCAAAAACAGATTGGAAAGAAATGTATCAAGTATTTAATTGTGGTCATAGAATGGAATTATATGTTTCTCCAAAAGTTGCAGAAAATATTATTGCTATATCTAAAACTTTCAATGTAGATGCTAAAATAATAGGTCGAGTAGAAGCTTCAGAAACTAAAAAATTGACTATAAAATCTGAATTTGGTGAGTTTTGTTATTAAATAAGATTATTTCTTGTTAAAATGGAATGATTATTGATAAGAAATGTGTTTTAAATAACCTAACATAAACATGAGATACACACTATTCATTTTAGTTTGCTTCTTTTATCATTTAGTTAATGCTCAACCAGATTCGTTATTTTTTAAGAAAAATAAAATAAAGGAAATAGGACCACAATGGATTCAAAAAAACAAAGCATCTGTCGATTTAAGTGAGGTGACCTTTGTTAATTGGAATGCAGGGGGAAGTAATTCTATTTCGGGGCTTTTAGGTGTTAAATCTTCAGCTAATTATAGTGATGAATTTTTAACATGGAAGAATAATATCGATTTACGCTATGGTATAAATAAACAAGAATCCAGAGAATTAAGGAAAACAGATGATTTATTAGAGATTAACTCCAATTTAGGTTATAAACCCAATAGTGAGTCGCATTGGTATTATTCTGCACGTCTTAATTTTAGAACGCAATTAACCAATGGATATAAATATCCAGACAAAGATAAGCCCATTTCAAGCTTGCTAGCACCAGGATATGTATTTTTAGGGGGTGGTATGGAATATGGTAAAGATATAGACGAATTATCTTTTTATTTTTCGCCCCTAACCTTAAAAGCAACTTTTGTTTTAGATGAAGATTTAGCTAATGCAGGAGCTTTTGGAGTTACTCCAGCAGTGTTAGATGCTGCAGGTAATGTGATTACCGAAGGGGAAAGAGTAAGAGAAGAAGTAGGGATTCTTCTAACAAATAGTTACGAAATGGAAGTAGCTGAAAATATAGGCTTAAAAAATCAAGTGAGTTTATATACCGATTATCTAAATAATTTTGGAAATATAGATTTAGATTGGAAAATTGATTTTGATTTTAAAGTCAATGATTTTGTTAGAGCAACGTTTGGTTCACATATAAGGTATGATGATGATGTTAAAACTACAAAACCATCAGAAATTGAAGGAGAAGCAGATGATGAGGCAGGAGCTAGAGTACAGTGGAAACAGTTTTTAGGTGTGGGGTTTGCAGTAGATTTTTAGTTTAATTGGTATAAATCAAATCCCTTTTTTGTAATAATTTTTAAGCTCTTCTAAGTTATTAATCAAGATTTGCAACGTCATTTTTTTAAATTATAGGTTATTTAAAATTTAATTTTTTAGATAAAAATCAATATTCCTTATCTCCAAATATCATATAAACTCTTTAAGGAGAAAAAGGAAAGGTATACTTAAAAGTAAATCAATAATAAACAAGAAAGAAAAAAGTTTTAGAGGAGAAATACCTAAATTGTTATAAAACACTAATTTTTGTTTGCCTTTAGTTTCATTAATAAAATACCATAGAAGACATATTAAAAAGAGCTTTACTAAAACTATTAGGATAAAGTGAAACCCCATAAAGGAAAGCATTAAATTAATTCCAAAAGACCACAAAATAAATGGTTTATAGAAAATGATATAGAAAATAATTGTTGCATATTAATTATAATAACGATATATTCAATAGTAAATTATTATAAATATTGATTACTTTAGATAAATGAAGTTAGTATGTTGAAATTTTAATAAAAATCAAATTATGCTAGAGATATTACCAAAATCTCATTTTGAGTTTTATTTTTAGACTTATTTTTGCAGGAAATAAATTTAATGAATTTAAAAGGAAAACTACTAGTTGTTATATCATTAATACTATTTTTAATAAATATATACATTATTAATGCATATGGTTTTTTTGAAATTAGAGTTATTAGAATTATAACAATATTGATATTTTTTGTAGTTTTTCTTTTTTATAAAGGATATAAAGAAAAATGGGTTTTTATTTCATTTCTATGTTTTCTTGTATCGGACATTCTTTTAATTTATTATGAAGATCCTGTTTATAATAAAATTATTTCAATAATAGCAATAAGTGGGTATTTAGCACTTATATACCATGTTTTAAAGAAAACTCGAGTTGCAAAAATTGATATTAGATCGGTATTTATTTATGGTTTTTTAATTGCATTGAATATTTATACTTTAGACAAAATTTTAAACTCGATAACTGGGGCTTTACATGATGTTTTTCAAAAATACTTACTATATATCTATGGAACGGCTATAATAATAACATGTGTGTTTGCTGCAAATTATAACTATAAATATGGCATAAGAAAGTCTATGTATTTTATGTTTTCTGTTTTTGGATTTGGTTTTGCAGATCTTTGTGCTGTTTTAGCGTATTATTTTCATTTTAACTTACTAATTTACTTACATAGGCTAATATATATATATGCATTATTTTTTATAGTAACCTATATTCTTATAAAACCAGATAAGGTAAAAAACTTTTGGGTTGAAGAGTAAAATAGGGTAAGTCTTATAAAATCATATATTTTTATTTATATGTTACTAAATAATATTTAATTTTACTTACTTCACAAATTTGAATAAAAATTTCCTTTTAACTTTTGTGCATTATGCACTGTAGTACCATAACATAGGGCTAGTACATAAATTTTGTTCATTTTTAAATATAGATTTTTGTTTGTGTGTAAATGTAGTGTTTTATCTTATAATTTGTAAGTGAAAATTCATTAACCCTAAAGAATAAAAAACTAATTTTGAATAGGGTACATTATATCGGTTATAAAATTCATAAATTATCGTATTTTTGGTTCCCAATTAAATAAGGCAGATGTTAGAGAAATTACAAATAGTAAAACAACGTTTTGATGAGGTAAGTGATTTAATCATTCAACCAGACATTATTACAGATCAAAAACGTTATGTTCAATTAAATAGAGAATATAAAGATTTAAGAATTTTAATGGATAAACGTGAACTTTATTTAGAGTTTACTAGTAATCTAGCTGAAGCTGAAGAAATAATAGCAGATGGAAGTGATGCCGAAATGGTTGAAATGGCCAAAATGCAATATGAAGAGGCTAAAGAAGGAATTCCTAAATTAGAAGAGGAAATAAAAGTATTATTAATACCTAAAGATCCAGAAGATTCTAAAAATGCTGTAGTAGAATTACGTGCAGGAACAGGAGGAGATGAAGCTAGTATTTTTGCAGGAGACCTGTTTAGAATGTATACAAAATACTGTGAAGGTAAAGGCTGGAACGTAAGTACTGTAGACTTTAGTGAAGGAACTAATGGCGGATTTAAAGAAATACAGTTTGAAGTTAATGGCGAAGATGTATACGGTACTTTAAAATTTGAAGCAGGTGTTCACCGTGTACAACGTGTGCCACAAACTGAAACTCAAGGGCGTGTACATACCAGTGCTGCAACAGTAATGGTATTTCCAGAGGCAGAAGAGTTTGATGTTGAAATAAACCCTAAAGATGTAAGAATTGATTTTTTCTGTTCATCAGGTCCTGGTGGTCAATCTGTAAACACGACATATTCGGCAGTACGTTTAACGCATATACCAACAGGTTTAGTAGCGCAATGTCAAGACCAAAAATCGCAGCATAAAAACAAAGAGAAGGCTTTTAAAGTACTACGATCACGTTTATACGATTTAGAGTTAGCAAAAAAGATGGAAGAAGATGCGGCTTTACGTGGTACTATGGTAACAAGTGGAGATAGAAGTGCTAAAATTAGAACATATAACTATCCACAAGGACGTGTTACAGATCATAGAATAGGATTAACGCTTTACGATTTATCTAATATTGTAAATGGTGATATTCAAAAAATTATAGATGAATTACAATTAGCCGAAAATACAGAGAAGTTAAAGGCAAACAATGATGTTATTTAAAAGATTATTGTTTCCGTAAGAATAGAAGTCTGTATTTGTGAAAAATAGCATACTATTATTTGTTTGTAATTTTATTAGCTACTAGTTGTAATCAAGGTAAATCAGTTTCTAAAAATAAAGATGTTTTAGGAATTGAGATTGATTCGTCGAAAATAATATACAAATATATGATTTATATTACATGAGCTATATTACTTACGAAATGTCTGCGACTATTCATTTTTCATATTTTTTAAACTAAAAGAGGAATGACAACACAAGAATTAATAGAACAAATTAAACAAAAAAAATCTTTCTTATGTATAGGGTTAGATGTTGATTTAAATAAAATACCAAAGCATTTATTAGAAACTGAAGATCCAATTTTCGAATTTAATAAAGCTATTATAGATGCAACACACCATTTATGTGTAGCTTATAAGCCTAATACCGCATTTTATGAAGCTTATGGAATAAAAGGGTGGCAAGCTTTAGAGAAAACAATTAATTATTTAAACGAAAAGCATCCAGAAATTTTTACAATAGCAGATGCTAAGCGTGGAGATATAGGTAATACAAGTACCATGTATGCTAAGGCGTTTTTTGAAGATTTAGCTTTTGATAGTGTAACTGTTGCACCGTATATGGGAAAAGATTCAGTAGAACCTTTTTTAGCTTTTAAAGATAAACACACCATTATGTTAGCGCTAACATCTAATGCTGGCGCTTTCGATTTTCAAACAAAAACGGTTGAAGGAAAAGAACTTTATAAACAAGTTTTAGAGACTTCAAAAGAATGGGAACATGCAGAAAACTTAATGTATGTAGTTGGGGCAACCAAAGCAGAGTATTTAGCAGATATTAGAAAAATTATTCCAGATAGTTTTTTATTAGTACCAGGAGTAGGAGCACAAGGTGGTAATTTACAAGACGTTTGTAAATATGGTATAAATGATAGAGTAGGATTACTTATTAATTCTTCAAGAGGTATTATTTATGCTTCTAATCAAGAGAATTTTGATCAAGCAGCTGCATTAAAGGCTGAAAAACTTCAGCAAGACATGAAGGTTGAATTAGATCGTCATTTAGAAGTGCTAAATTAGTTTTGGTAAACATAATTAAAGTGTGAGAATTTTATTCTATGGAATTTAAAAATTAATTCAATAGATTCATTCGTCCAAAAATACTTCTAAACGTATTGTCGATTATTGTGTTAATAAATAATAAAAAAACTATAAAAATTAGTTAAAGCTAACAAAGCTTATCATGCTCTTATTTTTGAGAGCTAATTTTTATACCTACTAATATCATTAATAGATTTCATTTTAAGTTTTAATATTATCGAAATGGTAATATGCAGAGTTCTATTTTTTTGTTGCAAAACAATGTTCTTGTTAACAGCAATCAAAAAAAACACAACGTCAATTAGGCTTAAAGCGTTATAAACCTTGTCTGTACAGTGAAGCCTCAGAACATCAACATGAAACTCAAAAATCAGGATGTGGTAGTGAAACCAAATCTAATTGTTATAATTATGTCTGAAAGTACAATTCTTGAAGATCTAGAAATAGGAAAACAGAAAGACAATGTTGCAATTTCAAAGCTAAAGTATTAGAAGATTATAAAGCAGATCCTACAGAGCTAGTCTTTGAAAAAGTTATAGATAATGGACAAATCATCATCTTTACAGACAAGAGTGCTTCATATGTAAATATTGCAGATTATATTGAAATTCATATAAGTGAAAAATCAAATGAAGTAACCACTAAAGAAACTCTCAAGTGGGTACATATATCTATTAATAATGCTAAACACAATTTTGTGGGTAATCATCATAAAATCAAAAAAATACTTGCAATTATATTTGAATGAGTTTGCTTATAAACTCAATAGAGGGTGTTTTGATGAAAGAATTTTTGATAGGCTCGTTATTACAAATATTGCTGAATTATGAGTGATTACGGGTGTGTAGTTTAATTTTAATGAATTTAACTGTTTGATAATGAGTGTTAGTAACAAAATAAATAGAATAACTACTTTTTATTGATGTATTTGTTTTAGAACATCTTGTATGATAATTTTTTGAAGTATTTAAATCAAATGTTTCCCAATGGAGATTTATACTAAATAGTGTGATTTCTATGTAAAAAAAGTTAGTATTAAATATATTACATTGTTATAAACTAATAACCTTTAAGTAGTTTAAATATATTTAATTGATTTTTTTATCACATTATTGAAGTTGTTATTTGATTCATTTTTAATCAGTTAATCTATTTAAATTCAAACAGAAATTAATATGATTTAAGTTTTTTAGTTTCATTTATATTTAAATTTTTGTATAAATCAATGGTTGATAGTGAGTAAAAATACTATCAGAAAGTTCACTTAATTTTTTCATTAAGGTATATTTTTTAAACAGATTTTATTTAACTTTTTTTTGTAAAATAAGACATCTAAAATGTAGTCCTTTTTCGTACATACATACAGTTGAAGAAATTAATTTTAACAAAAACAATTAAATTATGAAAACCCAAATTAAGATTAGTATGATTCTATTTTTTTTAGTTTCATTAATGCCTACGCTTTTGCGAGCTCAAACAGTTAGTGGTGAGCTCAAACGCTGGCACAAAGTGAGTTTAACTTTCGATGGACCAAACACATCTGAAACAGCTACTCCAAATCCTTTTTCAGATTACAATTTAGAAGTATTGTTTACTCATGCCTCTAGTGGAGTGAAGTACAAAGTACCTGGTTTTTTTGCTGCTTGTGGAGATGCAGACGAGAGTAGCTGTAATTCTGGAAACAAATGGAGAGTGCATTTTGCTCCAAACTTAACAGGTCGATGGAACTGGCAAGCTACTTTTAAGACAGGATCAAACGTTGCCATAAATGGTGGTGGTGTTACTGCTGGATTTATGGACGGTGATACAGGTTTTATAAACATCACAGAGTCTAATAAGTCTGGACGTGATTTTAGGAACAAAGAAAATGGAAGATTGGTGTATGTAGGAGAACATTATTTAAGGTTCTCTGGTACTACTCCTAGAACTCCAAATGGTAAAATGTTCTTTAAAGTAGGTGCAGACTCTCCAGAAAATGCTTTTGCTTATGAGGATTTTGATGCAACTCCTAATGAAGGAAATAGAAGAAAATCTTGGTCTCGACATCAACAAGATTATGTTGCAACAGATGCAAGTAGTTATACATGGAATAACGGTAAAGGAACAGAACTTTTGGGTGTTATAAACTATTTGCATAAAGAAGGAGCTAATGTCATGTCGTTTCTAACTTTTAATGCAGAAGGTGATGACGAGAATGTTTTTCCTCATTTAATTAAAGGAAGTGTAAGAGACTATGAAAACTTAAGGAAAGAAAAAGAATGGGATGATGGTTTACACCATGATCGATTCGATGTATCCAAAATGGATCAATGGGAAAACATCTTTGAATACGCAGACAAAAAAGGAGTTTATCTTCACTTTAAAACATTAGAGACTGAAAATGATAGGCTAATGGATAACGGAAATAATGGAAGAGAACGAAAATTATATTATAGAGAATTAATTGCTCGTTTTGCTCATCACCTTGCTCTTAATTGGAATATGGGAGAAGAGACAAAATTGTCAGCTAATGTTAATAAGGGAGTAGCTAGTTACATCAAATCTATAGATCCCTATGAAAATAATATTGTTCTTCATACTTTTCCTCATGAAAAAGATAGAAAATATGATCCGTTATTGGGGAATGCATCAGAGCTTACTGGGGTATCATTACAGACAAATGTGAATGATGTACATAATGATGTAAAAAAATGGATTCAAAAATCGAAGAACTCTGGTAAAAAATGGGTAGTTGCAAATGACGAACAAGGAACTCCTTCATTAGGTGTTCGTATTTCAGATAAAGATGTTCGTAAAAAAGTACTTTATGGAACAATGATGGCTGGAGGAGCCGGTGTTGAATATTATTATGGTTATACAAAGGATGATGGAGATCTTAATAATCAAGATCATAGGAAAAGAGGTGTAAAATACAAGGAAGCTGGATATGCGGTTAAATTCTTTGATAATTATCTACAAGAGTATGTTGTAGGAGCTGTTAGTGATGATGGTATTACTTCTGATAATAATGATTTCGTATTGGCAAACCCTATTGGTGTATATGCGATTTATCGACCAAACGGAGGGAGTACAAATCTTAGTTTACCTTCAGGAAACTCAAACTATACCGTACAATGGTTTAATCCTAGATCTGGAGAAATTCAAAATGCTGTTCCATTAGGTTCTAATCTCGTAGCTCCAGATAGCAACGATTGGGTTGCTTTTATAAAGTTAGGTTCGACAGGTCCAGTGTCTGTAACAGGAGTAAGTATAGTACCAACATCACTAACAATAGAGGAAGGTACAACTGGATCGTTAGTTGCTAATGTTTTGCCTTTTAATGCTACTAACAAAACAGTAAGCTGGTCTTCTAATAATGATACGGTAGCATCTATTAATCAAGACGGTCTGGTAACTGCTAATGGTGTTGGAAGTGCCATCATTACAGTAACAACAGAAGAAGGAGATAAAACAGCTACAAGTACAATAACTGTAGTTGATGCAGGTTCTCAACCTATAACAGCAACTCTTAGTCCTATTCATGATGCGTATCTACAAGGAACTACAGGGTTTAATAATACTATTGTTAGAGTTGAGCCAGGAAAGCGTGTAGGTTACTTTCAATTTGATTTAAGTAATATTAAAGGAAGTATTACTGAAGCAAAATTAAAGCTAACTTGTGATAGCGACAGTGGTAGTGGGAACATAAATATTGAATTAGGTGATAGTAATAGTTGGACAGAAAGCAATTTATCTAATGGAAATAAGCCTTCTTCTACTGTTCTTTTAGGTAGTTTAAATTCAAGTTATAGTATAGGAAGAACTTATACATGGAATTTGGATGGGTCTCAAATACCAACTAATGGAATGGTTAGTATTATTGTTTCACAAACAGATGGAAACGATGTAGCTTTTGCATCTAAAGAAAGTAGTTCTATGATACCTCAATTAGAAATTAGTTATTTGACAGCAATTGGAGCCAAAAACTCTTTAAATAAACATGACGAAACTCTTTTTGAAAACGTTGATGCAGTAGCATACCCTAATCCATTTAGAGATAGGCTTTCTATTCTTTTAGGAAATAAAGATAATAAAGATGTTCATTTTATAAAAGTTACTAGTCTAGATGGACGTGTTGTATATAAAAAGAATCTTACTAATAATGAAAACAAGTTTGATTTAATGCTTGAAAATAACAAAAACGGTATCTATATAGTTACTTTGGTAGGGAAAAAAGATACTAAGATATTTAAAGTAATTAAGAAAAATTAAATCAACCATTTACAAAACAAGGTTTAGTCTTTTCATATTATTAGAAATTAAAAACTTGTGTTAATTAATAAAAGGCTGTCTCATATCCTTTGAGATAGCCTTTTTAATTATAGTTAAGGTATTGATCTAATTTATTATTACAAATTTTTTTCTAGAGAATAAAAAGAAGGTTATTTTTCTAAACTTTTATAGTTAAATTGAATTGTTGCATAAAATTTAATCTATTTTATAATATTTAAAAAGGTATACTGTATGATTAAGAAGAATGGAGTAGAATAAATTAAAAATAGAAAGGAATAGACTTATTAGTTAGATACAAATCAAATCATAAAATAAGAGTACTATTATTTATACTCCAACTAAATAAATTTAAAAGATATAAGATAGTAACTGCTTTCTTGAAATTTAATTTGATATAAGAAGGAAATAATGTATAGGTATACATTGTTTCAGGAGAAACTTTTCTATTTAAAACAAGGACATAAAAAAAAGAGTATTACAATAATGCAATCCTATATAGATGAATATGTCTTTTCCTTGCTCATAAATACAAAAGCTTTTAAGTATTTTAAAAGCTACTGTTTAAACCTTCAGGATAATCGACCTTGCTAACGTCTTCTACAAAGTTTGAAATCTTATTTTCTAACTCTTTTAAGCTAATTAACTTGTTTAAATTGGGTTTTATTTTACCAACTTTACAGAAATGTGTACTCATAACTTTTTTTTTATAAATTACGATGATTTGTGTTTTTTAGACGTAAGTGAAAAGTTAAAAAATTGCTAAATAACGTCAAGCACTAGTTTGTTGTTTAACTTCTCTAGAAAGATATTTTAGTCTATTAAGCTTGTTGAGTAGTTTAATAGCTCGATATTCAGAAATGTCACTTAAAGCAGAATCTGTTTGGCTTAAATTATAAGCTTGCTCAATTAGAGTTTTGTACTGTTCTGTAAGCTTATTCTGGTGATTTTTTATGATATCTATTCTATTCATTATCTTACTTACTGAATAATAGTTATCTAAATATACGTTTTTTATTAAAGAATAAAAAATAATTACCTAACTATTTTTCCATAAAAATAAGTTTAATCTTACATAAATAAATCATTAAATTTCACTCAATATAGATTAGAAAATAAATGACTATGTTGTAAAACTATTAAGAAATGAGAAATAGAGATAGTAATATGATGATTATAGTTAAGTGGTAAGCATAAAAAACCGAATATTTCTATTCGGTTTTTCTAAATTTGGTATATACTATGCTTATTACTTTAATAGAGATTATTTACCATCCTGTAAAGCAAAAACTTTTTTCAATAAATCTGTTGTTCTTGAGGATAGTTTTGTTCTTATGTCTTTTTCTTCAACAGCGATCATAGTATAAACTCCTTTTAGAGCTTCACTAGTAACGTAATCTGTTAAGTTAGGGTTTACTTTATTAGTAAAAGGAATGCTATTATATTTATTAATTAAATTTTTCCAAATTTGGTCTGCACCAACTTTACTAAAAGAGTTTTTAATAACAGGATTAAATTTAGCGTATAAAGCTGTTTGGGTTTTAGAAGTTAAATAATTTGTAGCAGCATTGTTATTACCTAACAGAATATTTTTTGCATCTGTAAATGTAATATCTTTTACAGCACTAATAAAAATTGGAGTAGCTTCTTTTACAGCATCTTCTGCAGCTCTATTAAGTACTTTTAAACCTTTATCGGCTAATTTGCTTAGACCTATATCTCTTAGTCCTTTATCTACTTTACGAAGTTCTTCTGGTAATAATATTTTAACAAGATTGTTTTTAAAGAATCCGTCTGTTTGAGTTAGCTTAGTAACCTGTTTATCTATACCTAAGTTTAAGGCTTGTCTAAGTCCAGAAGCTATTTCTGCGTTGCCTATAACTCCTGTAGCTTGAGGTAATTGATTAACAACGTGCTGCAATTCAGCACAAGCAGTAAGGTTAAATATTAAGAGAACTGCCAAAAATTTACGTATCATGGTTTTGGGTTTATAATTTATAACAAAGATATATTTTACGAATTAAAAGCTAACAACATTCGTGCCTAATAATTTAGTTTCTTTTATAACTATAAAAGAACTCATCTTGATTTTTTGGATTTAACCAAAAATGAGTAAAAATTTGTTCAGATAAAGTTATTTTTAAAAGGCATAGCATAGGCTACACATGAAAAATAACTAAAATATGGGCGAATTTTGGACATTTTTTAGGAAATAGATAAAGTCAAGATGAGTTCAGAGTATAAAAAAGTTAAAAGTCATATAAAATATTATTTTAGTATAGTATTTGTTATATTTAATTAAGTATTAATCTAAAAACTGTTTTAAATGAAGTTTACAAAATGTTCTTTGTATTTAATGTGTTTTTTATTTCCTTTATTTTTTTTCGGACAGATAAAAGTTTCTCAGCATATACAAGCTTCTAAAATTACAAAGCAAAATAATAACGCCTTGTATTTTGTTGACTTTTGGGCAACTTGGTGTAGTCCCTGTGTACATGTGTCAAAATATTTGGAATCACTTCAAAAACAATACTCAGATAATTTCTATGTACTTTCTTTAACTAAAGAAAGCCCAGAGGTTGTAAAACGTTTTATGGAAAAACGTAATATGGATTTAGCTGTAGCCATAGATTACGAAGGGGAAACCTTTGCTAATAATAAGGTAGTGAGTTTGCCTTATGGTATTTTGTATAATGCTCAAGGTGTAAAGTTATGGGAAGGACATCCTGCAGAATTTAAAGGGCATCATATAGAAGGATTTTTAAAGGATAATAAAAAACGGATATCAGTAGATGATGTGTTTATAACGAAGTTGTACAGTAAAGAAGTTGAAAAAGAAGAGGTTAGTTTGAAGGATGATTTTGAGATTTTAGAAATAGATGAGAATGTGAAAATATTACAAATTAAAAAACATAAATTCTTTTTAGAGTTAAAAGGGCATTTAAAAGATATTTTGGCATATTCATATAATGTACATAAAAGACAAATAGTGCTTTCAGGTAATTTAAATAAAAATTATAAAGTAAAGTTTAATTTTGAAACGAATGCCTATAAAAATAAAGCAAAATTCATTATTGAAGCTTTAAAATTGAAACAAGTAAATAAGGAAATAACAGGGAAAACTTTAGTTTTTAATATTGAAGAACCAACATTTTGGGATACAAAGCAAATAGATTGGGGTGTAGATACGCGTCATTTTTTGATAGGAGATTCCGAAATTAAAGCAGATAATGTCACACTCAGTCAAATAAAATATCAACTTACCAATCTTTTAAACATACCAATTATTATAAAAGGGAACAAAACGGACGAAGACTTACATGATTGGGAAATACATTATAAGTATTTTGGTTTAATGAAATCTATTATGGATGATACTTATGGGATTCAAATAGAAAAGAAAATAGCTAATTTCCCTAATTATATTATAACTCAAAGATAATTTAAAACAGTGTTCTTATTAGAATGCTTGGTTGTATAAAAAAAAGGTATCTTTTTAAAGTACCTTTTTTTTAAAATTTGTTGTCTCGTCCTGAAATAACGATACACTAAAAGTTTAGTTAGATAAAACTCTAAATTCAGTTCTTCTGTTTTTCTGGTGTTGAGAAGCAGAACATGCTATTCCATTAGAACAACGGTTTACTAATCTAGTTTCCCCATATCCTTTAGCCGATAAACGACTTCTTGAAATACCTCTTGAAACTAAATAGTTTACAACCGAATTAGCACGTTGTTGAGATAAAGACATATTAAAATTGTCATTACCTCTAGAATCTGTATGAGACATCAGTTCGATACTCACAGGTTTCTTGTTAAGTAATGGTAATAAAGTTTCATCAATTATTTTTTTAGAAGATGGCGTAATACGAGCACTTCCAGTTTCGTAAAAAATAGGTAAAACATTTGCGCTTAGTAATCCGCAATCAACTTCTTCCCAAGTCGTAATACCTCCTTTTTTAGCTAAAACAGTTCTTGTTACGTTTAATGTTTTGGCTGGTACTTCAGAACTTATAGTAGTAGCAGGACTAGCTATAACTTGTTTGGTAATAGTACCATATTCTGCAGGTATTTCAACTTCATCCATTCTTGCAGGTGTTTTTATAATACGTTTTTTGTAAGTTGTACTTATTTGATTTATAGGAATATTTCTGGTTCCCGCATCATTAGCCAATGTTGTGTATTTGACATCTTTAGAACGAGATGGGTACTCAACAAAACATGCTACAACACAATCTTCTTTATTCGGAGAATCGCAAGTTGTTTCTTTATACTCCCAGCCAGCAGTTTTAGGGTAAACTTCAAAAGTTTTTGAGCTTGAGCCAAAAGAAGCAGGAGTAACTCTTAAATCTGTTCTTCCTTCTTTTTTTGTATATGGAATTTCAATCGTTTGGTATACAGCAGGTACGTAAACTAATTTCTTAGACGCTTCTTTTATTAATACACGTTCTGTAACTGTTTTGTATTTAGCAGGAACAACTTTTAATTTAGTGTAAGAGGGATACACTTCAATAGTTTCTTGAATGTCTTTAAATTCATCTTTAGTAATACATTTTACATAGCATTTTCCAGGTTCTGGATTTGCTGGTAAATTTTGAGCTTGACTAAAATTGATGCTTAGTAAACATGCTAAACATAAAAATAATTTTGTTTTCATAAAAGTTAAAATTTTAGTTAATGGTTAATAATTTCGTTATTCATGAGATGCACCAAAAGTGCTTAAGTCACAAACTTAACTAAAATTCAACTTTTTGCGTAGGAAAATTACTATATTTTTAAATGAAAATATTTATATCTTAAGAAAAAATGACAGTTTTATTATTATATACCATAACTTTTCTGTTAGAATGGAGTTTAACAGCATTAGCTAATACTATTTTTTCTAAATCACGTCCTTTGGCTATTAAATCATTAATAGAATGGGTGTGAGATACATGTGCTACATCTTGTTCAATAATAGGCCCAGCATCCAATTCTTCTGTAACGTAATGACTTGTAGCACCAATAATTTTTACACCTCTTTTATAGGCAGAATGATAAGGTTTAGCACCAACAAAAGCAGGTAAAAAAGAATGATGAATATTAATAATTTTATTAGGATACTTATTTATTAATTTACCAGAAACAATTTGCATATATCTAGCTAAAACAATAAAATTAATATCATATTTTTCTAATAACTCAAGTTGCTTTTCTTCAGCTTCAGTTTTAGTGTCTTTAGTGACAGGAATATGATAAAATGGAATTTTAAAATTATCCGCAATAAATTTTAAATCGTTATGATTACTAACAATAAAAGGAATTTCTAAATTAAGTTCACCAGAGTTATAGCGCCCTAATAAATCGTATAAACAATGGTCGTACTTAGAAATAAACAAGGCCATTTTAGGTTTTACTTCAGAAGAATAAATACGCCATTTCATTCCAAATTTTTCGGCTAAGGAATCCTTAAATGTAATTTTAAAAGCTTCAGTAGAAAAAGCTTCAGAAAAAAATTCACTTTCTAATCGCATAAAAAATATGTTTTGTTCCCTATCAACATGTTGGTCGATATAAACAATATTTCCCCCTTTTTCTGCTATAAAGTTGGTGACAGATGCTATAATGTTTGGCTGGTCTTTACAGTGTATTAAAATAGTGATTTTATTCATGAAATTTTAAACCTTTTGATACCCAAAATTAGCTTAAAAATATATAAAAGTTAGAGGGTAATATAGTTTTAGATAATTTTGTGTAAATGGTTTGTTTTTTTGAATATTTCGTAAATTAGTGGCTTAAAAAATAAGTTTATTTAATAATGATATCAAGTACTCCCTATAAACCAAAATATAAAGTTAGAATAGTTACAGCAGCATCACTTTTTGATGGACATGATGCCTCCATAAATATTATGCGTCGTATTATTCAATCTACAGGTGTTGAGGTGATTCATTTAGGTCATGATAGGAGTGTTGAAGAAGTTGTAAATACTGCTATTCAAGAAGACGTTAATGCCATATGTTTAACTTCATATCAAGGTGGTCATAACGAATATTTTAAATATATGTTTGATCTTTTAAAAGAAAAAGGCGGAGAACATATAAAGATTTTTGGCGGCGGAGGTGGTGTTATTTTGCCATCGGAAATTAAAGCATTGATGGATTATGGCATTTCACGTATCTATTCGCCAGATGATGGAAGAGAAATGGGGCTACAAGGTATGATTAATGATTTAGTTGAAAAATCAGACTTTGCAATAGGAGATCAGTTAAATGGAGAGGTGGATATATTACAAAGTAAAAACTCTAAGGCTATAGCTCGAGTTATTTCATCTGCAGAGAATTTTCCAGAAGTAGCAAAAGATAGTTTAGAAAAGATTCATGCAAAAAATAAAACATCTAAGACACCTGTTTTAGGAATTACAGGTACAGGAGGTGCAGGGAAATCTAGTTTAGTGGATGAATTAGTGAGGCGGTTTTTAATTGATTTTCCAGAGAAAACAGTAGGTATAGTTTCAGTAGATCCTTCAAAACGAAAAACAGGAGGCGCACTTTTAGGAGATAGAATTCGTATGAATGCCATAAATTCTCCTAGAGTATACATGCGGAGTTTGGCAACACGACAATCTAATTTGGCGCTTTCTAAATATGTGAATGAAGCTGTTGAAGTTTTAAAAGCTGCGGAATATGATCTTATTATTTTAGAAACTTCTGGTATTGGACAATCCGATACTGAAATTATAGAACATTCTGATGTTTCATTATACGTTATGACTCCAGAATTTGGTGCAGCTACACAATTAGAAAAAATTGATATGCTTGATTTTGCAGATTTGGTAGCCATTAATAAGTTTGATAAACGTGGTTCTTTAGATGCTTTGCGTGATGTGAAAAAACAATTCATGCGAAATAATAATCTTTGGGATTTACCACAAGATGAATTACCTGTTTACGGAACAATTGCTTCGCAATTTAATGATCTAGGAATGAATACGCTTTATAAAGCAATTATGGGGAAGGTAGTAGAAAAGACCGATGCTAATTTAAAATCTACCTTTAATATTTCAAATGAAATGAGTGAAAAGATTTTTGTTATCCCTCCAGCAAGAACACGTTATTTATCTGAAATAGCAGAGAGTAATAGAGGATATGATGAAAAAGTAAATAAACAAGTAGAAGTCACTCAAAAACTTTATGGAATTTATAAAACGATTTGTTCTGTAGCCTCTATTTCGAACGAAAACGAGAAATTATATTTGAGTAAGTCGGGATTAGTGCATGATAACATTTTAGATCAAGTTCAAGATGAAAGCGATAAAAACTTTTTAGGACTATTATTCAAAGAATTTGATCGCGTAAAACTAAATCTAGACCCTTATAATTGGGAAATTATTACAGGGTGGGGTGATAAAGTAAACAAATATGAAAAACCTATTTATTCGTTTAAAGTTAGAGATAAAGAAGTTAAAATAGAAACCCATACAGAATCTTTGTCTCATACACAGATTCCAAAAGTTGCACTTCCAAAATATCAAGCTTGGGGAGATGTTTTAAGATGGTGTTTACAAGAAAATGTACCTGGAGAATTTCCATATACAGCAGGTTTATATCCCTTTAAACGCACAGGTGAAGATCCAGCACGTATGTTTGCAGGTGAAGGTGGTCCTGAGCGAACAAACAGGCGATTTCATTACGTAAGTGCAGGTTTATTAGCAAAACGTTTATCAACAGCTTTTGATAGTGTAACACTTTATGGAAACGATCCAGATTTGAGGCCAGATATTTATGGGAAAATTGGTAATGCAGGTGTTAGTATTTGCTGTTTAGATGATGCTAAAAAGTTATATTCAGGTTTTAATTTGGCTCATGAAATGACATCGGTAAGTATGACTATAAATGGTCCTGCACCTATGTTATTGGGCTTTTTTATGAATGCCGCAATAGACCAACAATGTGAAATTTATATCAAGGAAAATAATTTAGAAGCTGAAGTTGAGGAGAAAATAAAAAAGATATACAAGGGAAAAGAACGCCCAAAATATAATGGCAAATTACCTGAAGGAAATAATGGTTTAGGTTTGATGCTCCTTGGAGTAACAGGGGATCAAGTATTATCTAAAGATCTATATCTAGATATTAAAGTTAAAACCATTGCTCAAGTTAGGGGAACGGTTCAGGCAGATATTTTAAAAGAAGATCAAGCGCAAAATACGTGCATTTTTTCAACAGAATTTGCATTACGTTTAATGGGAGATGTTCAAGAATATTTCATTGAAAATAAGGTGCGTAATTTTTACTCAGTTTCAATTTCAGGCTATCATATAGCAGAAGCAGGCGCAAATCCAATAACTCAATTAGCACTCACTTTATCTAATGGTTTCACTTACGTGGAATATTATTTAAGTCGAGGTATGGATATTAATAAGTTTGGACCAAATTTATCATTCTTTTTCTCAAATGGCATAGATCCTGAATATGCAGTTATTGGTCGTGTAGCTCGAAAAATATGGGCAAAAGCGATGAAGCATAAGTATAATGCTAATGCTAGAGCACAAATGCTTAAATATCATATCCAAACATCGGGGCGTAGTTTGCATGCTCAAGAGATAGATTTTAACGATATTCGTACAACATTACAAGCTTTGTATGCCATTTACGATAATTGTAACTCGTTACATACCAACGCTTACGACGAAGCTATAACGACACCAACAGAAGAATCTGTACGTCGTGCAATGGCCATACAATTAATCATTAATAAAGAACTAGGGTTAGCTAAAAATGAAAACCCAATACAGGGTTCATTTATTATTGAGGAATTAACAGATTTAGTAGAAGAAGCTGTGCTTTTAGAGTTTGATAGAATTACAGAACGAGGAGGTGTTTTAGGAGCTATGGAAACCATGTATCAACGTAGTAAAATACAAGAAGAAAGCTTGTACTACGAAACCTTAAAACATAATGGTAAGTTCCCAATTATAGGAGTAAATACATTTTTGAGTAGTAAAGGATCTCCAACGGTTTTACCAGTGGAAGTAATTCGTGCTGCAGATGAAGAAAAGCAATTTCAAATTAAAACATTAGAAAATCTGCATACGGCTAATGATACTAAAACGTTATTAAAAGACCTTCAAATAAAAGCGATCCATAATGAAAATATATTTGAAGCTTTAATGGAAGTTTGTAAAGTATGTTCTTTAGGTGAAATTACAAATGCTCTTTTTGAAGTAGGTGGGCAGTATAGACGTAATATGTAAACAGAGAACCATTTTTCTGTTTTAGAAAAAGTACGTGAATCACTTATCCTGAAGGAGTCGAAGGGTTTTTAAAGTTCAGCTAATATTTTAAGAGTCGCTTTTTCTGTTTTTTTTATTTTTCACTATATAATAAATAATATAGATATTTTATAAACTAAGCATCCAGCTACGTTGTAATTTCTTAAATTTCCTTAATTCACTACGTAGAATAGGTAAAAAATCTTTTCCGTTGCTATTTGATCGTTCTAATCTGTATGAGTTTCTATAAAGCTTATTAGTAAGACGCTTAAGAGAGGCAATATGCTTATGTTTTCTGTCGGAATGACGCTCTAATTCAGCGTTTAAAATTTCTGGTGCTAATGAGATTGATTGTTGTATAATATCTCCTGAAAAATAGATGTTATTGTCTTCAGACCCATCTGGTTTTAAGTTGGATAAGTCATTATTTAGATAAACAGAAATATTCTGAGATAAATCAAATATCTCTAAAGCCTTTTTGTAAATCGGTAAATCCGATAGGTTTAATGGGGTATTAGGTAGCATAATCTTTTTCTCTAAACAATTACTTCAAAATTAGTCACAAGAAATTATATTTAGCTTTAGGTTTTAAAGTAAAATCGTATATTTGCTTTAATTTCTAATTTTTTATAGTTAATTTTCTTTTAAATGAGTGTAGATGCCCTTAATAGTAAGATTTTAAAGTGTTTACAGAAAAATGCGAGGCTATCTAATGCAGAAATTGGTAGGCAAGTTGGTATAAGTTCCCCAGCAGTTTCAGAGCGCATTAAAAAGATGGAAGATATGGGGATTATTGAAGGGTATAAAACGATTGTTTCTCCTTTTGAGATTGGATATCAGCTTAAAGCTATTATAACTTTAAGAGCTTTTATGGGGAAATTAAAACCCTTTTTAGATAAAGTAAAAACGTATGATGAGGTTATAAACTGCTATAGAATTACAGGTGATGAAAACATTGTGATGGAAGTGGTATTAAAAAACCATAAGCATTTAGAAATTTTTATAGATCAGCTTATTAGTTATGGTGAAACTAAAACTCAAATTGTTTTGTCTCGAGTTATTAAGCAAAAGGAAGTTAAGCCTATTTAATAGGTTAAAATATAAAAGGGTTTTATGTATTCAATTCAATAAATAACTTTTTTAAAGATTTCAATTTTATTTTTTAATTATTAAATGTGGAACATTTTCTAAATTCCAATCAATTACTAAACCTCCAGCTAAAGCTTGTGCGACTTCCTTGCCATATAAATACTCACATAAATAAAGAGCTCCTTCAAAACTTTTGGCACCACCTGCAGAAGTAATATATTTACCATCATGAACAAATAAGACTTTTTTTCTAATATCTAAGTGGGGAAATTTAGATCTCATTTTATCAATATCACTAGGGAATGTTGTAGATACTACATTATTAAGAACACCAGCTTTAGCTAGTACAAATGCACCATCACAGTGTGATGTGATAAATTGTGCTTCATTATTAACTTTTTTTACAAAATTAATCATGATTTCATCATTTAAATCGGTGTCTAAATGGTGCTCTGCACTTGGTACGACTAGTATGTCTATTTTTGGAAGTGAATCTTTGATATAATTAAAATCAGGTAAAATGCGCATGCCTTCAAATGTCGTAATAGCATCATCAGTGTTAGCAACTGTAAAAACATTCATAGCCTTAATACTGTCTCTAAATATAGTATGTTGAAAAATATCAAAAGGAGCCGTTAATTCTGTGTTGAATGTACCATCCATAATTAAAAACGCTACATTATAGCGGTTAGGCTCTAGCTTAGGAAAGACCTTGCTATTGTCTTGTTGAATTTGTTTTTGAATTTCACCATTAGAAATTGTTTTCTTTTTTTCGGAAGAATTACAACTTACCAAAAGTAATAGAATTATTGGTAATAGGACGTTTTTCATATTATGAATAGTATTTTGAAATTGAGTTAATTAATTCTCCATGGCGGATTTTTTCTGTTTTTACCAGCGAAATATAAAATAATTTTATTTCCATCAGGATCAAGTAAATGAGCTTCACGCCATAACCAAGATGTGTCTTCTGGCATCTTGGTAAAAATAACACCTTTTTGTTGAAGTTTTAGAACTAATGTATCTAAATTATCATCTTCAAAATATACTGTAATGCCATTTTTTTGGGATAATTCGTCTACTTTGTGAATAGAGAATGTGGCATCCCCATTTGGGCATTCAAACCTTACATATCTTAGGAGTGCATCTACAATAAGATGTAGTCCCAAGATTTTGTAAAATTTAGTAGATTTTTCGACATTTAATGAAGGAATGGTTATTTGATTTAAATTCATAGCTATTATGATTTATAGTTTTTTTTGATTAAAAACTCAAGATTGAGTTTTTAATTTTTTTTTTCGATTTAAGTATTGACTTAAAATGAATAATAAAAATATACAAAGCGCAGCAAGTAAAGTGATAACATACCAAGTATTATCAAAACCAAAATAGTTAACCATTCTCATACCTGCATTATGCCCAAAAATATGAGCAATAGAGAATGCAATGGAGTATAATGCCATATATTCTCCTTGATTGCCTTTTTTTGCTCTATCCATAGCAAATGCATTAGAAAAAGGAAATGCAATCATTTCACCAAAAGTCATTAATAACATGCCTGTTATTAAAATGCCAGTCCATGATGTTGTGTTTAAAATAATAAAACTTAAACCTGTAAGTAAAGCTCCAAAAAGTATTAATCCAGATTTTGTATAAGTTGTGTTTTCTAACCATTTTATTAAAGGCATTTCTAAAGCAAAAATGATAAAACCGTTCATTCCAAGTATTATTCCTATTTCTAATTCGGTTAAATGATGTACATCTTTGTAATACAATGGCATTGTTGAAAAATATTGTAAGAACACTATTCCAAAAAGTACCATAGCCATTAAAAATATTAAAAAAGCTTTGTCTTGATATGCTGATTTTGGATTTTCAGTTTTAACATCATCTAACGTTTTAGTTGTTTTAGGATTTAAAACATTAATAAGAACTAGAGTAGCTACGATGCATGTAATACCATCTACCCAAAATAAACCACCATAACTAAGAGTTGTAATTATAATGCCTCCAATAGCAGGTCCAGCAGAAAATCCTAAGTTTATGGCAAGTCTAATTAAAGTAACCGATCGTGTTTTATTTTCAGGCTTACTATAAGCGCTAAGCGCTACAAACATTGCAGGGCGAAACATATCGGCTACCAACATAACTAAAAAAATACCTAAGCAAAATGAGTTAAATGTTGTTATAAACTGTAATACGATAAATAATATACCAGTAAACAATAAGCTATATATCATTACTTTGTAATAACCTATTTTATCTGTTAACTTACCACCTAACCAAGAGCCAAATACAGAGCCCAAACCAAATGCACTCATAATCCACCCTACATCACTTAATGTAAAATTAAGATTCTTGGTTAAGTATAATGATAAGAAAGGAATAACCATAGTTCCTGCTCTATTTATTAGAGTTATTAAAGATAACCACCATACTTCTCGAGATAGACCTTTAAAAGTATTTAAGTAATTGTTAAAAAGTGTTTTCATTAGCTTTAGTTATTCTTAGTTTATGTTTCTATATGTATGCTTTGGTCTTAATTAAAGTTTTGAAAATTATCTAAAAGCAAAAAGTCCGACTGTGAAGTCGGACTTTTTA
Source organism: Flavivirga aquatica (assembly GCF_001747085.1). Lineage (GTDB taxonomy): Bacteria > Bacteroidota > Bacteroidia > Flavobacteriales > Flavobacteriaceae > Algibacter_C > Algibacter_C aquatica. The sequence goes on along the minus strand of NZ_MDJD01000054.1, from coordinate 595,917 downwards.
ATATTGTAATATTTTATATTTATATCACCACAATATATAACAAGCCCAACTTTTTCTAAATAAAGAGGTCGATAGTTGCTTATAAATTGTGACGTTGTTGTTCATGTTATTTATTTTACTTTTACAAAATTATATAAAATAATTGTAAGTTGTATTTTTTGTATGTATTTTTTTATAATTAATTGTTTTAACATACATTTAGTTTTCTAATAAATCATTATTTATGCTTGATAATAAAATAATAAAAATTAAAGATTTAAAGTCTCCAAAAGGAGCATTTTTATTAGGACACTTGCCTCAATTTAATACTTATAATAAACATCAAGTTTTAGAGCGTTGGGTAGAAGAGTCTGGTGATTTGTTTAAAATCAATTTTGTAGGAAAGGAGTTTGTTGTATCTGCAAACCCAGACTTTAATAACAAAATGTTACGAATGCGACCAGAAACATTTAAACGTTTCTCTAAAATAGAAGAGGTTTTAAAAGAAATGGGGGTGGATGGTGTTTTTAATGCAGAAGGAACGACTTGGAAACGACATAGAAAGCCTATAGCTGAAGCGTTAAGTGTAAAACATGTAAAAGCATTTTATCCTATTATCTTAGATAAAACAAAAACTATTCTTGAAAAATTTAAAAAGTATGCTGAGGTAGAGCATGTTGTTGATGTTCAAAAAGAGTTTATGGCATTTACAATTGATATTACTACAGAGGTTGCATTTGGTTATAAGTTGGATACTATTAATAATAGCTCTAATGATTTTCAAAAACATTTAGAAGTTATTTTCCCTATGATTAATAAACGTGTTACTGCACCATTTCCTATCTGGAGATATTTTAAAAGCAAGAAAGACATGGTGTTAGATAATTCTTTAAAATCTATAGAAAATGTCATTTACGATGTTATTAACAAAGCAAAAAGGCGAATAGAAAAACAGCCTAAACTAAAAGAACAACCATCTAATTTCCTAGAGGCGTTATTAGTAGAAAATGGAGAAGCTAATTTTAGTGATGAAGAAATTTATGGAAATGTTTTTACGATGTTATTGGCTGGAGAGGATACAACATCAAACACATTGTCTTGGGCTATTTTTTATTTAGCACAGCATCCAGAAATTGTAAATAAGGTTAGGGAAGAGGCTATAGAAGTATATAAAAATGAAGTACTTTCAAGTGTTTACGATGATATAGAATTATTAAAATATGCTAATGCAGTTGCTCAAGAAACTATGCGATTAAAACCGACAACGCCGCAGTTGTACTTAGAATCTAATGAACATATAATTATAGAAAATGTGTCGATTCCTAAAGGAACAAGTATTATTTTGCAAAATAAAGTAGCCCAGACGCAAGAAAATTATTTCTCTAACCCCAATACATTTACTCCTGAGCGATGGCTTTTAAATGAATGTCCAATGCATGAAAAACATTCTCCTAATGTTATGCGTGCATTTGGAGGAGGTGCTAGGTATTGCCCAGGCATGCATTTGGCAAAAAGTGAAATGATTGTTTTAATTTCTGCATTGTGTAAACATTTTAATTTTAAACTAGAAGTAAAACCAGAAGAGATAAAAGAGCGATTTGAGTTTACGATGTACCCTGAAAATTTAAAAGTAACTTTTAAAGCTGTAGAATAGATTAATCTTATTTTTGAAATAAAAATGTATTAAAATGAAGTTATTCATTCCTATTTTATTGTCTGTAATTTGGCTTGCAGGTTGCGCTCAAGGTAAACGTCCTATTTTAGGAGAAACAGAATTTCAGAAAAAGTTGAATTCTGAATACAAAGATGCGACAAAATCTCCTCTAAAAGATAAGGATAGAAAAAACTTTAAAGGGTTAGATTTTTTTAAGTTTGATTCTACTTATGTTGTTAAAGCTTCATTGTTTAGAACTCCCGATACGAAATGGTTTAATATGAAAACAACAACAAATAGAGTTTCAGAAGAGCGTATTTTTGGTGTTTTGTCTTTTGAAATAGAAGATGAAACATTTAAGTTAAATATTTATCAAGGTAAAGATTTAATAAAAGAAAAAGGGTTTGAAGATTATTTGTTTCTTCCTTTCTTAGATGAAACTAACGGTGTAGAAAGTTATGGAGGAGGTCGCTATATTGATACTCGAATTCCAGAAGGGGATGTCATGCTAATCGATTTTAATAAAGCGTATAATCCATATTGTGCTTATAATGAAAAGTACTCTTGTCCTATAGTGCCAAGAGAAAACTATTTAAAAATTAAGATTAAAGCTGGTGTAAAGGTTTTTGATAAGCATTAAATTATTAAAAATAAAGAAAAATAATTATATCTGTCTTATTTTTGCTTCAGTTTTAGTTTGTTTTAATTCAATTTTTTTGTTCATCCAATCTGGGTAATTAGTATCATCTTCAGCTTCAAAAACACGTAAATGCTGGTCTTCTGTATTTTTTATTAAGTCATCTTGATGAGAGCCTAAAATTGCTGCTGCTGTTTGGACTCCAGAGTAACTAGCTCCAGCTACTCCATGAGAAACAATACTGGCACCACACATATATAAATTGTCAATTTCACTTTTAGTTTTGTAAGCAAATGGACCAATATGTTTTAGAGTTTTTTCTGTGCCATAAACATTACCACGTGTGGTATTAATATAATATTTATTTGTTAATGGAGTGCCTAATTCTTTTAGTACTACATGATTTGAAATTCCAGGAATAACTTTTTCTAAAGTCACAAAAAATTTAGTAATTAATTGTTCTTTAAATTTTAAGTAGGCTTGAGAACGTTCTATATCTTCACCTTCAAATGCTTTAAAGGCATCATAATTAATGTAGGTTATAGCTTCTAAGGTATGGTGTTTTCCATCGTAACTAATAGGGTCTTTAAGTGTTGTACAGCTTATAAACATACCAGGAAATTCATCATCCTCTAAAATATCATTTTTTTGCATGTCACTATGCAAATCATCCATGTTTACATTTGGTATGCGCCAAATGTTTCCAGAGTCTAAACCAGCTTTTTTAACATCCATATCTACAACAAGAAAGAGCATTAATGATGTGCAAGAGTATGTTGTATTATGAAGTTTTTTCTTTAGTCTTTTACTTAAATGTTCTTCACCAATTAGTTTTTGATATGTAATTCCTGGGTCTGCATTAGAAATTATGTTATTTGCAAATATTTGATCTCCATTAGCAAGTTCTACTCCAATAGCTTTGTTTTTTTTCTTTCCATTTTCTAATAAAATACGTTTTACAAGAGTACTCGTTTTTATGATCCCATCTTTTACTTTTATAGCATTAGTCATGGCCTTAACAATGGCACCGCCGCCTCCCATGGGGTAGAAACCACCACTAGAATAATGGTGCATAATGGCAGAATGAAATACAAAACTAGCTTTGGCAGGAGGTAAACCATGATCACCAACTTGTATGTTTAAAATGTTTTGTAACAAAGGGTCTTTAATATACCAACCCATAACACGTTTTAAACTAAATGGTGCATATTTTCCCATGTGTTTTGTTCGAAAAGGAATAGTTATAAGTTGCCAAAAACCGCGTACTTTTGGTATTAAGTCTAATTGTTTTCCAATGTTTGTGACAAGGTTTAAGTACTTAATAATATTTTTCTTTTCCTGCGGAAAACGTTCAATAAGTTTATTTTCGAATGTTTTAAAATCGGCAGGATAATCAAATCGCTCGTTTCCAATCCAACAATGTTCAAAAGCTTCTGGATTCTGACGATAAAATGCTATTTCATTTGCAATACCCAGCCCTTCATATAATTCACTTGTGGATAAGCCTTTACCAACCAAACCAACATAATGAACACCAGGTGTAAAACGATGACCATCAAGATAAAAGCTATGACACCAGCCACCAGGTACGTCGTGTTGTTCTAAAATTAATACTTTTTGACCTGCACGTGATAGACAAATCCCTGAGGATAAACCTCCAACTCCAGATCCTATAATTATCGTATCGAATGTTGAATTATGTAAAGATGTAGGTGCTTTCTTTGGGGAGTTATTAGTACTAGCCATATTCTATAAAAGGTAACTTTTAGATAATATGGCAAGATACCTTTATTTTATGGGAAAATTTTTAATAAGGAAAAGAAATAGTTAGATATTATACGTTGATAACTTAGTTAATTATGGGCTTATTTAAAGGTTTTTAATTTTATTATAGTATTTATTTTACCAAATACATGCCAAAAAAGACAGCTAAAAAACCAATGATAAAGCTTGCTATAGTATAGATAGCAAAACTCGTAAAATCACCAGATTTTAAAAATATATGGTTTTCATAAGCGAAGGTTGAAAAAGTTGTAAAGCCCCCGCAAAACCCAGTAGCTAAAAGTAATGTTTGGTTTTGAGATAGGGTGTCATTTTTTGCAGCTAAGCCTAATATTATACCAATAAATAAACTTCCTAAAATATTAGCAGCAAATGTTCCATAAGGAATACCATTTTGAGCATTATTGAGATATTTACCAATTAAAAAACGAAGTACACTACCAAACCCACCTCCAAAAAAAACAAATAAAAGACTTTTCATTAAATAATTTTAGTTTGAATTACCTGGAGGTATTTTTGCATCATGTTTTTACGAATTAAATTTAATAAATATATAGTAGTATATTATTTTATGGCAATAAAAATTTCGGTAACCCAATCTGCTGGATTAGGAGTGTTCATAGGGTCTGTAAGATAGGTTTCTAACATAGGACCATTTTTAGTAAATTCCAAACCGTTTTCAGGTATGTATCTCATGGTTGTATCCCAAGCTTCTTTTAAATTTGTATAGTTGCCTTTTAGGGTAGTTTTTATAGCTTTAAAAGGTTGTAGCTGCCCTGTAAGAATGTCATTGTCCGTACTTTCAATTTTTGTACTTGTTGGTACACAACAAGAGAACATAACAGCATTATTTTCTTCATCCCATTTATGATAATTAACAAAGGGAGCTCCGGCTATTTTTATATTATTATTCATAGCATATTTACCAACTTTGGGCAACATCTCTTGCATTTTATTTTTTAGATTGGTTATTTTACATGAAGTTGTATTGTATAAATAATACCCACCTCCGTGTTCAGAGGTGCCATTTATTTTTATACCATATTTTTTCATATCAGCATCAACTATACTATCCAATTTAAATAAACCTCTTTCAAAGTCTGGTCCTGTATTTTTTTCGATGGATCCCTTGAAGGTTGTGAACGCTTTAGTTGCGAAATCTTGTTTTCCTTTCATTGCCCAAGTAACTTTGGTTCCCTCATCAGTAGTTTCAAAATTCCAATTTATATCAGATTCAGACTCAAACGGTTTAATAAAAGAAATATGTTGAGAAATAGATTTATTATTTTCTACAGAAAGTGTTTTCATATTACCCTCACCTAAAATTTCTCCATTCCAGCCATAATTACCACCTTCTCCAGAGGTCTTTTCTCCATAAGTTAATATTGCATTAGGTTCTTTTTCAATCCAAGGTGAAAAACTAGGCCAATTTTTAAAGTCATTTACTTTATTAAATAATAGTGAAGTAGGCGCTTTTATCACCTTACTTTTGGAAAATTCAAATTCATTTGGTTGTACAGCAATATAACTAGCGAGACCAATAATAATAATGAGTAATAAGAATAAAATGTACTTAATAGCTTTCATTTTTTCTGTTTTAATGATTGTATTAATTCAAAGATAATCATTTTTAAATTTTCTTTTTGTAGGAATAAAGCTTGTAGATACAAAGATGTAAAACCGCAAATAAATGGTTTTTAGGTTGTTATATTGGTTTTTTGTGAATTTAAGGATGTAGAAATGTATGTTTGATAACCTATATATGTGGAAGAGTTTTAGGAAATCAAAAAGAATAGTATCTATTAAGTTGGTTAATGTCTTGATAGATACTGTTTTATAATGATTTGATGATTCAAAGTATTAAATTAAGGATCAGTTTTTTTATTTACACTAAAAACTAATAATATGATATTAATAACAATGAGAATGCTGAAAATTAATAATATTTTCATTTGTTAAATTTAGTTGAGTTATTAATTAGATGCAGAACCTTTAAAAAGGTTGCGTTAAAATTGGTTATTTATTTATGTAACAAGTTAATTATAGATTTTCCCAGTCTAGATAATTAAACTTATATGATAAGCTTTCAAAAACCATGCCTTAATTCTTGTTTTTTAACCTTTTATGTAAGTTTATGTTTATGAAAAAAATAATTATTACATAGAATTTTACTCTTTATTTTTGTTAAAGAGTTAGTTAATGTTAGTCTTTTTTAGTTTAATATAAAGATTAATGGAAATAAAAAAGTAGGGCGTTTTATTATTTAAAAAAAAACTTAATAGCAGAAATAAGCAAAATAAAGGTGATAAAAGCAATAAGAACCCATATGCTACCAGCATAAAAGCGTTTATGAAGTTTAAAATCTTTGCGATAAGTGTATGCAATAATTACAGCAAAGACAATAAAAAATAAAACACCGAAAATGATTTGACCTTTACTAAACATATAGTTATTTTTATGCAAAATAAAGAAAATAGAATTAATTTGAAATATAATGAAGAATAAAATAGAAGCGGTTAAGGCATTTCATACAGTATTTAAAATTGGACATAGAGAAACACCTAAGGCCAATTTGGGTGAAGAGAAAAATATGTTACGTTTTAATTTGATGAAAGAAGAAAATGAGGAGTATTTAGAAGCCGCTAATAATAATGATCTAGTAGAGGTAGCTGATGCTTTAGGGGATATGCTTTATATTTTATGTGGTACTATAATAGAGCATGGTATGCAACATAAGATTGAAGAAGTTTTTAATGAAATACAAAGAAGTAACATGAGTAAATTGGGAGAAGACGGAGAGCCAATTTATAGAGAGGACGGTAAGGTACTTAAAGGTCCTAATTATTTTAAACCAAATATAGAATCTATTTTAAGTAAATAAGGTTTTTTATACCAACTTTATAAAATGTCGTATTAAAGTCGATGTTATTTTGGGTATTATTTACACATTTATTAAAAAAGGAAGCTAATTTTAGCTTCCTTTTTTAATTGTAATTTATATGTTTCTTTTTTCAAAATCCATGAGTTATATCTTATAACGCCATCCAAAAGGGTCTTCCGCCTTATTAGTTTGAATATCTGTAATACGCTTTTTTAAATAGTTAGCATAAGTATCATCTAGCTTTGGCAAGTCGTAATCTGTGTCTTTATATCCAAATCCAGAGATTGGAGAGATAACAGCAGCAGTTCCAGCTCCAAACATTTCTTTTAAAGTTCCATTTTTAGCAGCTTCTACAACTTCGAGTACAGATAGTTTTCTAATCTCCACAGCTATACCTTCGGCTTGAGCTAATTCGATAATACTTTTACGGGTAATACCATCTAAAATTCTATCACTAGTTGGTCCAGTAATTAATGTATCGTTAATACGAACAAAAATATTCATAGCTCCAGCTTCTTCAATATACTCATGTGTATTGTCGTCTGTCCAGATAACTTGTTGGTAACCTTTTTCTATTGCTAATTGTGTTGGGTAAAACTGACCAGCATAATTACCGCCAGCTTTAGCATAACCAACACCTCCGTTTGCAGAACGCGAATAAGTTTCTTCAATCAATACACGTACCTCTCCAGAAAAGTATGCTCCAGAAGGTGCTGTACAAATTATAAATTTATACTCATCTGCTGGTGAAGCATGAAATCCATTTCCAGAAGCAAAAACAAAAGGTCTAATATATAGCGAACTACCTTCGTTTTTAGGAACCCATTCTTTATCAACCTCTAATAGGGTTTTTAGGCCATCCATAAAATAATTTTCAGGTAACTCAGGAATAGCCAATCGTTTTGAAGAAATATTCAAACGATTAAAGTTATCTAACGGGCGAAATAACCAGACATCTTCGTTAGCATCTTTATAAGCTTTCATGCCTTCAAAAACAGATTGCCCATAATGAAAAATCTTAGAAGAAGGATCTAAAGTAATAGCTTGATAAGGTACTACTTTAGGAGCAGCCCATTTACCATCTTTAAAATTACATTCTAGCATGTGATCCGAAAACACATGTCCGAATTTTAAATTGTTAAAATCTACATCATTGATTTTAGTAGCTTTAGCCTTTATAATCTCTATATTGTTGATTATAGTACTCATAGTTCTAGTTATTTTATAATACAAATTTAAATAAAAACGTTTTTAAAAAAGAGGTATATTTACATAAATCGCTTAAAATAGAAGTATTAATGTTATGAAGTTACTTATTGTGTTGGTTTTTAGTGTTTTATTTTTTAATTCTTGTAAAAAGAAAAGTAAAAACAATGCTAAAGACTCAAATAAAAGTGAAAAAGTAGAATATACATCTTTTGGAAAAGAAATTATTGCAGACGATGCTATAAAGTCTGTATCTATGGCATATCATTATGAAACTATGAATATAGGAGATAGCATAAACTCTAAAATGATAGCAAAAGTAAATAGTGTATGCCAAGTAAAAGGATGTTGGATGACTTTAAATATAGAAGGTAGTACAAAAGTTATGGTAAAGTTTAAAGATTATGGTTTTTTTGTACCAAAAGATATAACTGGGAAAGATGTTATTGTAAACGGTAAAGCTTATGTAAAAGAGGTTTCTGTTGATGAACAAAAACATTATGCTAAAGATGAGGGGAAGTCTACTAAAGCTATTGCAAACATTACAAAACCAAAAAAAACTTATTTGTTTGAAGCAGATGGGGTTTTATTAAAAAATTAATTTTGGATAGAGAAATTGTTATTACAGGAGATGGTTCTTCAACCATCCATTTGCCAGAATGGGATGAGCAGTACCATTCTAAACATGGAGCCATACAAGAAGCGTATCATGTATTTATAAAACATGGATTATATAATTATAATGAATATAGAGGGAAGACTAATAAAGCTATTAATATTTTAGAAATAGGTTTTGGTACAGGATTAAATACTTTTATTACCTTGTTGGAAGCTAAAAAGTTAAACCTAAATATTGGTTATGTAGGTGTTGACGGGTATCCAGTTTCCATGGAAGAAATTAACCAATTAAATTATCCTAAACAGTTAAATGAAGAAAAAAATGAAGAGCTTTTTAAAAAACTCCATGAAATTCCTTGGGATGAAAAGCATCAGGTATCTGATCATTTTTTATTAACAAAAAAAAATCTGTTTTTCTCTGAAATTAAAGATGAGAATGTCTATAATTTAATTTATTTCGACGCTTTTGGAGCCAGGGTACAGCCAGAATTATGGACAGAAGCCATCTTTCAAAAAATGTATAATGCTTTACAAAGTGATGGAGTTTTGGTGACATACTCAGCCAAAGGGAGTGTGCGTCGTGCATTGCAAGCAGTAGGTTTTACTGTAGAACGCCTCCCTGGACCACCAGGTAAACGTGAAATGTTGCGGGCTTGTAAAGAGTTGTAATATTCATTAAAAAGGTTAAATGCTTTAGAGTATTCATAATTTTTTTTAATTTTTAATAGCAATATCTTAATAATACTTATAGTTCATAAGATTTTGTGCTTTAATAAGAGAGGTTTAAAATTATGTAGTTTACTTTTTGTAATTCATTGATTTTGTTAAACCTAATATAAAACCATAGTAATCCACTAGGGGATTTTGTAACTTTATTAAAAAAAGAAAATGCGTGTTTTAATAACAGGTGCTACGGGATTAATTGGTCAAGAGATTGTATTACTTTGTCATAAAAAAGGGATAAAAGTAAACTTCTTAACAACGAGTAAATCTAAAATTACCGAAACAGAAAACTATCAAGGGTTTTATTGGAATCCAAAAGCAAAAACAATAGATGCTAACTGTTTTAGGGGGGTAAATGCTATTGTTCATTTAGTAGGAGCAACTGTTTCAAAACGATGGACATCTAACTATAAAAAAGAAATTATAGCTAGCAGAAAACAAACTACAGAATTATTAATTGATAGTTTAAAAACACAACAACATACAATTAAACAAGTAATTTCGGCAAGTGCTATTGGAATATATCCAGATTCTTTAACTAATTATTATAGTGAAGATTATAATGATTTTAACTCTTCTTTTTTAGGTGAAGTTGTGCAGCAATGGGAACGTTCTGTAGATGAATTTGAGAAGTTAAGTATTGTAGTATCAAAAATTAGAATAGGTTTAGTGTTGTCAAATAAGGGAGGAGCATTGCAAGAAATGATAAAACCTATAAAACTAGGGTTGGGTGCTGCTTTTGGTAATGGAAAACAATGGCAGTCTTGGATTCATATTCAGGATTTAGCAAATATGTTTTTGTATGTATTTGAAAATAATTTAAAAGGTGTTTATAATGGAGTAGCTCCAAATCCTGTTACAAATCAAGACCTAACTAAGATTATAGCTAATAAGTTAGGAAAACCTTTATTTATACCAAATATCCCTAAATTTTTTATGAAAATGATTTTAGGAGATATGTATACGTTATTATTTGAAAGTCAACGAGTCAGTTCTAAAAAAATAGAAAATGAAGGGTTTTATTTTGAGTATCACCATTTAGACCCCGCTTTAGAGGGGTTATTGGAATGAGTTAAATAGATTTCTTATGTTTTTTGTTTGCAGATGTAATATTAAGTTGTTGTATTTTTACGAATAAGTAAGCAGTATGAAAAATCCATTCAATAATGTTATTGAATGGATTTTTATAAGTTTAATATAGTATGATGAGATTTAAGATTTAGTAGCCTTAATTATAATTTTTAATTCAATATCATCATTAATAAACTTATCACCTAAATCACCAAAAATAGATTTAGATTTATATTTTATATTCCATTTAGTTCTATCAATAGTAAAAGTATCACTAATAAGAGATATTATATTGTTCTCGTTAGAAATAGTAACAGGGAGTGTTACGTTGTTTTTTAATTCTTTAAGTGTTAAATTTCCAGAAACCATAGTTTTATTATCAATTTCTTTTAAACTGGTAATCTCAAAAGTAGCAGTAGGGTACTTTTCAACATTAAAAAAGTCAGGGTTTTTTAAGTGTTCAAGTAGCTTTGCGTTACCAGCATCTTCTTTAGGAATATCTGTAACAATAATAGACGTCATGTCGATAAGAAATGAACCTCCAACAATTTTTCCATCAACAACATTAATAGAACCTGTTTTTAAATGCATTGTTCCATTGTGAGACCCAGTAGGTTTGAAGCCTTTCCATTCAATGGTAGATGAAGAAACATTAGCAGTAAATACATTAGATTTAACTTTTACTTCTTTGACTTTTTGAGCTTCAGTAGTTGTAGCTTCTTTAGTAGTCTCTTTACAACTTATAACAAATACAGTTAAAGCGGTCATAAAAAAAATAGAGGCGATTTTTTTTTTCATTTTTAATTATTTTTAGTGAGTTTTTTGGTTGAAGTAAAAAATGTTATTTCATTTTTTAGACAAAAACCTTAATAAGGGTATAATTTATTGTGTAAAATTAGGTAATCATATCTGTAAAAAAAAAAAAATATTTTAGTGACATTATGGCATTTTTATAATATTGGCAGTACTTTTGCCAACTAATTCTAGTATTTGTATAAAATTTAGGTACAGTAATGAGTAAAGAAGATAAAATAAACGATATAGATAACGAACAAGTAGACGTTGCAGAAAATGAAACTGTTGAGGTTGAAGAACAAGTTATTGAAGAGCAAACTATTGAGGAAAAACTTCAAGAGGAGTTAAAACAAGAGAAAGATAAGTTTTTGCGCTTATTTGCTGAGTTTGAAAATTACAAGAGACGTACTGCTAAAGAGCGTATTGAGTTATTTTCTACCGCAAGTGAAGATGTTATGAAAACTTTATTGCCAATTCTTGATGATTTTGAACGAGCATTAAGTCATATAGAAGAAGATAAAGAAGCTGAAGAGCTACGCAAAGGTGTATTATTAATCTATCAAAAATTAGTAAATACATTAGAGCAAAAAGGGTTGAAGTCTGTAAAAGTTGAAAAGGGAGATGTTTTTAATGCAGATAATCACGAAGCTATTACTCAAATACCAGCGCCTACAGATGATTTAAAAGGAAAAGTCATTGATGTTATTGAAAAAGGGTATGTTTTAGGCGAGAAAGTAATTCGTTTTCCAAAAGTAGTTATAGGGCAATAAATTAAAGACATGGCTAAAAGAGATTATTACGAGATATTAGGAGTTAGTAAAGGAGCAAGTACTGCAGAAATTAAAAAAGCTTATCGTAAAAAAGCAATAGAATTTCATCCAGATAAAAATCCTGACGATAAGGATGCTGAAGGTAAATTTAAAGAAGCAGCTGAAGCCTATGAAGTTTTAAGTGATGGCGATAAAAAAGCACGTTACGATCAATTTGGTCATCAAGCCTTTGAGAATGGAGGCGGCGGCTTTGGCGGCGGAGGTATGAATATGGATGACATATTTAGCCAGTTTGGTGATATTTTTGGCAGCGGAGGCGGCTTTGGTGGAGGTTTCTCAGGTTTTGGCGGCGGAGGCGGTGGCCAACGTAGAGTTAAAGGGAGTAACCTTCGTATTCGTGTAAAGTTAACTTTAGAGGAAATAGCTAATGGTGTAGAGAAGAAAATAAAAGTAAAACGTAAAGTCCAAGCACCAGGAACTACATATAAAACATGTTCTACATGTAATGGTAGTGGACAAGTTACGCGTATAGCAAACACTATTTTAGGTAGAATGCAAACATCTGCACCATGTAATGTGTGTGGAGGAGCAGGACAAACTATAGATAAAAAACCAAGTGATGCAGATGCGCAAGGGTTAAAAGTAGCAGAAGAAACAGTATCTATTAAAATACCAGCAGGTGTTGTAGATGATATGCAACTTAAAGTTTCAGGAAAAGGTAATGAAGCACCAGGAAATGGAATATCTGGAGATCTTATAGTTGTTATTGAAGAAGAAGATCACGATAAATTACAACGAGAGGGAGATAATTTACATTATGATTTATATGTGAGTTATCCGGATGCTGTTTTAGGAACATCAAAAGAAATTGATACGGTAACAGGAAAAGTACGTATTAAAGTTGAAGCAGGAGTACAATCTGGTAAAATTTTACGCTTACGCGGAAAAGGAATTCCAAGTGTAAATGGATACGGAAAAGGAGACCTTTTAGTGCATGTTAATGTTTGGACACCAAAAACGTTGAATAAAAAACAAAGAGAATTCTTTGAAGAAATGCAAGAAGATGAACATTTTATGCCAAAGCCAGAAAGATCAGATAAATCTTTCTTTGAGAAAGTAAAAGATATGTTTTCGTAATTAAAACTATTAAAAAATAAAGAATCCGTATTTGTACGGATTTTTTTTTGGTAAAAAGTAATTTATGTTTTGTTTTAGTACTTTAATAAAAAAAAACTATATTTGGAGTATCACTAATGTATTTTAGTGATAATTTTTCTTTTTCATAGCAATTTTTTTCCCATCCTTAATTTAATTAAGGGTGGGTTTTGTTTTTTATAGAAGCTCAATTTTTTAAGTCTATAAAGTATTTAATGTAGCATAATAGCTCTTATTTCATAGAGATATCTTAATCTTATAATTAAAACAATTTACAAAAACTGTTAATTGAATTAACACTAACGAATGATTTTATCTTTTATTTTAAATGTTTTGTGATTTTATAGAGAATAATTAATAACTAGAAAATAGTTCTTATAGAGTTAGGATACGATTTGTTATTAAACCCTAAATAAAATTATTTTAAATAACTAACTAAGAATATTAATAAAAGGGCATTATACTTAATTAAGTAAAATACGATTAAAAGCATGATGTAACAAATTTATGTGTTTAGTTACTATTTATATATGAAGCATTAAAGCTTCTCGCATAACATTTAATATATTTACCAACGACAACTCAATTAAAAAATATAAATGAGTAACTTACTAGAAGTTAATAAAGTTTCTAAAAATTTTGGAGACTTTAAAGCATTAAATAATGTTTCAATTGCTGTTCCTAAGGGGAGTATATTTGGGTTGCTTGGGCCAAATGGAGCAGGAAAAACAACGTTAATACGTATTGTAAACCAGATAACGATGCCAGATGTGGGAACGGTACATTTAGACGGCGTATCACTTAACGAGCAGCACATTAAAGATATTGGCTACTTACCAGAAGAGAGAGGTCTGTATAAATCAATGAAAGTAGGAGAGCAAGCTTTGTACTTGGCGCAACTAAAAGGCTTAAGCAAGGCAGAAGCTAGAATGCGTTTAAAATATTGGTTTGACCGTTTAGAAATAGGAGATTGGTGGAACAAGAAAATTCAAGAGCTTTCTAAAGGAATGGCTCAAAAAATACAATTTGTTGTTACCGTTTTACATCAGCCAAAACTGTTGATTTTTGATGAGCCTTTTTCAGGATTCGATCCTATAAATGCTAATTTAATAAAAGATGAAATTTTGCGCTTACGAGAAGATGGGGCTACCGTTATTTTTTCAACCCATAGGATGGAATCTGTTGAAGAATTGTGTGATGATATAGCATTAATAAACAAATCTAATAAAATATTAGGTGGTAAATTAATAGATATAAAGCGTCAATATAAAATAAACACTTATGAGGTTGGTATTCGTGTAAACGATAAAGAATATTTAAGGCAAGAATTAACAGAAAAATTTAGTGTTTCAGAAGCTAATTTTAAAACATTAGAAGACGAATTAAAACTTAATATTAAGCTTAAAGATGGACATAAACCAAACGACTTATTAAATTATCTAACTACTAAAGGAGATGTGTCTCATTTTGTAGAACTCATACCAAGTGTAAACGATATTTTTATTAAAACAGTAAAGAATAATTAATTTATATGAACCATTTATCACTCATTATAAAACGTGAATATTTAACTAAGGTTAAAAATAAATCGTTTATAATTATGACAGTTTTAAGTCCTATAATTTTTATAGCACTTATAGCTGTTGTTGCTTATTTATCACAATTAAATAATGATAAAGTACATGTCATTTCTGTTTTAGATGAGTCAAACTTAGTAAAAGATATCTTTGAAAGCTCAGAAAAAACGACTTATAATCTTTTTGAGAATAATATGACTTTAGAAGAGGCTAAGGCACTTTCAAAAGAAAGCAATGCATACGGGTTGTTGCATGTTGATAAAATAAGTGATGTGAAAATGGCATCAAATCATATCACGTTTTATTCTGAAGAATCTCCATCATTAACTGTAATTTCAGATTTAGAAAGGCAGTTAGGTAATAAGTTAACTAATATTAATCTTAAAAAAAATAAAGTAGATATCGCAATGATTAATGCTTCAAAGGTTAGGGTTAATATTGCTCAAGAGAGTTTTGAAGGAGAGAAGACTTCGAAAACAGATAGTTTTGCAAAATTAGCTTTTGGTATAGCGGCAGGTTATTTATTATTCATGTTTATTATTATTTACGGTAACATGATTATGCGTAGTGTTATTGAAGAAAAAACAAGTAGGATTATTGAAGTAATTATATCATCTGTAAAACCCATTCAATTAATGTTGGGTAAAATTATAGGCACCTCTCTTGCTGGGATTACACAGTTTGCCATATGGATAGTTTTAAGTACTGTTTTAATGGTTGTAGTTTCTGCCTTTATAGGGATAGATATTTCGAAAGTGCAAACGCCACAACAAGAGCTTATGCAACAAGCCATGGAAACTCCAGAATTAAATATGAAAGTACAAGAAGCAATAATTGCTTTTTATAATTTGCCTTTGGCTAATTTAGTGGTAGCTTTTGTTTTCTTTTTTATAGGAGGGTATTTACTATATAGTTCATTATACGCAGCTATAGGAGCTGCAGTAGATAATGAAACAGATACACAGCAGTTTATGATGCCTATTATTATGCCTTTAATGTTAGCCGTATATATTGGCATCTTTACAGTTATAGAAGACCCGCACGGAACAGTATCTACAGTATTCTCATTTATACCATTAACATCACCAGTGGTTATGCTTATGCGTATACCATTTGGAGTACCATTGTGGCAACAATTATTATCGTTATTAATTTTGGTTGGCTCATTTATTTTTACCGTTTGGTTTGCTGCAAAAATTTATCGAGTTGGTATCTTAATGTATGGAAAAAAAGCAAGTTATAAGGAACTTATTAAATGGATAAAGTATTAAAATGATTGAATCGATTCAAAAGTTTTTATCAGAGAGTTTGTATAATTCCGATGGGGTAGAAGTAACCATAGGAACCATTTTAATTTTGGTATTAACATTGTTTTTTACTCATGTTTTACTACGCTTAGCTAGAACTATGGCAAGCAAGAGGTTAAAGGAAGACGATAAAAATCGCTTTAAAACGGTATTTACTTTTTTTAAATATATTATATTTTTAGTAGTCATAGTAACGACTTTAGATGCTTCGGGTGTAAAAGTAACAGCATTATTAGCAGCATCTACAGCGTTGTTTGTAGGCCTTGGTTTAGGGATGCAAAAATTATTTCAAGATATTATTTCTGGAATATTTATTTTAATAGATGGTACTATCACTGTTAATGATATTATTGAAATTGATGGAAAAGTAGGGAAGGTGACACATGTTAGTTTAAGAACAACAAAAGCGATAACCAATGATGATAAAATATTAGTAATACCCAATCATAAATTTTTAAATGAAATTTTATATAATTGGACTCAAAATAATGAGGTAACAAGAGAATATGTAGATGTTGGCGTTGCTTACGATGCAGATATAGATTTAGTAAAAGCGTTACTTTTAGGTATCGCATTACAAGAAGAAGCTATTTTAAGTAAACCAAGTCCAGCCGTATTTTTTGAAAACTTTGGAGATAGTGCCTTGGAATTTAGGCTACGTTTTTATGTAAACGATAGTTTTAATGGATTATTAATAAAAAGTGATTTACGTTTTAAAATATATGAAAGCTTTAAAGAAAATAATATAACAATCCCATTTCCTCAAAGAGATGTTCATGTTGTTCAAAAGCTAAGTTAAATTTTAAATTAATATATAATATTTAGTATGTTTTTTAATTTGGGTATGAATATTGTTTAAGTACCTACTTAGTAGCATATATGTATAGAGGTAACATTAATCATATAAAACAAGTATGTTGCGAAATTAAAATAGAAATAAAATTTTTAAATAAACGATGTAAGTACGTTTTATTTAAGAACTAGACTTAAATATAAAATATAAATATGTCAAAAATATTAGTAATAGAAGATGAAGCTGCCATTAGACGTGTGCTTGTTAAAATTCTTTCAGAAGAAAATGATACCTATCAAGTAGAAGAAGCAGAAGATGGCTTATTAGGAATTGAAAAAATAAAAAATGAAGATTTTGACTTAATACTTTGTGATATTAAAATGCCAAAAATGGATGGTGTAGAAGTATTAGAAGCTGTAAAAAAGATTAAACCAGAAATACCTATTGTTATGATTTCAGGACATGGAGATTTAGATACAGCTGTAAATACAATGCGCTTAGGTGCTTTTGATTATATTTCAAAACCACCAGATTTAAATCGTTTACTTAATACCGTTCGTATTGCTTTAGACCGAAAAGAATTGGTTGTAGAAAACAAAATTTTAAAGAAAAAAGTAAGCAAGAAATATGAAATGATTGGTGAGAGTGAAGCTATTTCGCAAATCAAGGATATTATAGATAAAGTAGCTCCAACA
The DNA here is from genome assembly GCF_001747085.1 of Flavivirga aquatica. Lineage (GTDB taxonomy): Bacteria > Bacteroidota > Bacteroidia > Flavobacteriales > Flavobacteriaceae > Algibacter_C > Algibacter_C aquatica. Next base: position 578,274 of record NZ_MDJD01000054.1, on the reverse strand, counting down.
GATGCCAGAGTTTTAATTACAGGCCCAAATGGTACAGGTAAAGAATTAGTTGCACATTGGTTACATGAAAAAAGTGATAGAGCAAAAGCTAATTTAATAGAAGTAAACTGTGCTGCAATACCGAGCGAGTTAATAGAAAGCGAATTGTTTGGTCATGTAAAAGGCGCTTTTACAAGTGCTAATAAAGATAGAGCAGGAAAGTTTGAAGCAGCAAATGGGGGTACCATTTTTCTTGATGAAATAGGAGATATGAGTTTACCAGCACAAGCTAAGGTTTTAAGAGCATTACAAGAAAGTAGAATTCAACGTGTTGGTAGTGATAAAGATATAAAGGTTAATGTACGAGTTCTGGCTGCAACAAATAAAGATTTAAAAAAAGAGATAGCAGAAGGTAGGTTTCGTGAAGATTTATACCATAGACTAGCCGTTATTCTAGTTAAAGTACCAGCTTTAAATGACAGGCGTGATGATATTCCTTTATTGGTAAAACATTTTTCAGAAAAGATAGCAAGCGAGCAAGGAAGTGTGAAAAAAATGTTTTCAGATAAAGCTATAAAATTACTTCAAGAATATGATTGGACAGGAAATATTAGAGAGCTTCGAAATGTAATTGAACGTTTAATTATTTTAGGAGGAAAAGAAGTAAGCGAAACTGATGTCAAGTTATTTGCGAGTAAATAATATAGATAATATAGATAAGTAAAATAAAAAATAAGCCCCATAAAATAACTATTTTATGGGGCTTATTTTTTATTTTAAAAAGTAATTATTACTTGCATGCATTTAGTTTTGATAAGTATTTTGAAGCTAATGCTTTAAGATTAGCTATGTAGTGTTTTTTAATATCTTCAAAACTTTTTTCAGAAATATCACTAGGCGAAGTAATATTGTTAATAGCTTGTTGCTCACAATCACAATCATCTAAAGATTTATTATACATCTCAATGTTAGATGTAAGGACATTTTCATAAGAGAGAATTAATTCTTTCTTTTCAATTAACAATGCTCTTTCTTTTTGTTCGGCTAGTCTAGATTTTATTTGTTCAGCTTTAAGTAATAGAGCTTCTTGTTGTTGTTGTAATTTTAACTGTTCTTGTTGTAATTCGTCAAGGTCATTACTATCTTCTGTAGAAGATGCTGTGCCTTCATCACTATCACTAGCTATAGAGCATTTATCAATTTCAATAACACATTCCTTACTAAGTTCTCTAGCACGTTTTACAAAAAAACGTCCGTCTTCATAAGTTTCAGCATCATCAACTTGTACTAATAACTTCATGCTTTTATCAGCCAGTTTTTTTGCTTCAACGCAATCACAGATATCTAATTCTGTTTGTGCAAGTTTAAAAGACTCGACAGATCTATTAGCATAATATTTTAGATGACTTATATTATTAGCTTCGTAGGAAGTTTTAACATGTGAATATGCACTAACTAAGTAAGCATTGGCATCATCACAGTGTACTTGTCCATTAATGGTTAAAGAAGCTGTAAATAAGAATAATAGGATAATTTTTTTCATGTAATTAGGGATATTGTGTAAATAAGAGTCGCAATTTATTAAAAAGATTATACATATATGTGTTATTCATCGAAATTATGGATTCACTATATTTATAGAATATTATTAATTATCACATACTATGGAAGAAATAAACTTGAATAATTTTAAAATCACTTCTAAAATAAATCTATCAAAACAACCAACAAAAATAAATTTAGGAGCAAATAAAAAACATATTGAAGGCGAGTTAAAAAGCGTAAGAAGAAAGTTAGGTAAACTTCAAGACACGTTATATGCACACAATAAATATGCTGTTTTAATTTGTTTGCAAGGTATGGATACTTCTGGGAAAGATAGTTTGATACGCGAAGTTTTTAAAGATTTTAATGCACGAGGTGTTGTTGTACATAGTTTTAAAGTACCTACAGAGTTGGAGTTAGAACATGACTATTTGTGGAGGCACTATATAGCATTACCAGCAAGAGGAAAATTTGGAGTTTTTAATAGAACACATTATGAAAATGTTTTAGTTACACGTGTACACCCTCACTATATTTTAGGAGAAAATATACCAACAGTAAATTCTGTAGAAGTTATTAATGAGGTTTTTTGGGATAAACGTTTTGAACAAATCAATAATTTTGAAAAACACATAACAGAAAACGGAACCATAATATTTAAATTCTTTTTAAACCTATCAAAAGAAGAACAAAAGAACAGATTACTTCGTCGCTTAGAAAAACAAGAAAAAAACTGGAAATTCTCACCAGGAGATTTAAAAGAGCGTAAACTTTGGGATAAATATCAGGAATGTTATGAAGATGCAATAAATAGAACATCTAAAGCACATGCTCCATGGTTTACCATTCCAGCAGATGATAAACCTACTGCGCGTTACTTAGTGGCTAAAATTATTTATGATACATTAAGTACTTATACAGATATTAAAGAGCCAGAACTCAATAACGACATTAAAGCAAATATTGAATTATATAAACAACAACTTAATAAAGAGTAGTTTTTTGGCGTTTTAACACGCTTTCCGCTATATCTTTTTAGCAAAACTATCCTGAACAAATTCAGGATAGTTTTGCTAAAAAGGATGCCGCTTCAATCGTTAACGCATAAAGGCTCCTGCTTCTTAACACAGTTTTATGCCTTTGTTAAGGTTTGTTTTTTTACAGAAACACTATCTTTAAACTTAAATTCCTAGTAGTTGTATGAACCTATTTAATAAACTTAATAAATGAAAAAATATATTTTTCTTATAATTCTATTAATTTCTATATCTGTTTCGTCTCAAACAGATCAAGAAATTTTAAAAAAAATATACACACAATCATTAACCAATGGTAAAAGTTACCATTGGTTAAACCATTTGTCAAATCAAATAGGAAGTCGCCTATCAGGATCTTTAGGAGCAGAAAGAGCAGTAGCTTATACAAAAGAAGAACTTGACAAATTAGGATTAGATAAAGTATGGCTACAACCAGTAATGGTTCCTAGATGGGTTAGGGGAGCAAAAGAATATGCTTTTATAGAAACAAGTCCAGGGAAAACCACTACAGTTAATATATGTGCACTGGGAGGCTCGATAGCAACTCCAGCACTAGGACTAAAAGCAAATGTTGTTGAAGTTAAAAATTTTGAAGACTTAGAAGCTTTAGGAAAAGATAAAATAGAAGGTAAAATTGTGTTTTATAACAGACCAATGCAAGCCGATTTAATTAATACGTTTGCTGCTTATGGAGGTTGTGTAAACCAACGTTATAAAGGAGCAGTAGAAGCATCAAAATATGGAGCAATTGGTGTCATTGTACGTTCAATGAATTTACGTTTAGACGATTTGCCACATACAGGAAGTATGACTTATGCAGATACTTCTATAGATAAGCGTATTCCATCTGCAGCAATAAGTACTAATGATGCTGAATTGTTAAGTACTATGTTGAAATTGAATAGTTCTATTAAATTATATTTCAAACAAAGCTGTAAGCAACTTAAAGATGTACAATCTTATAATGTTATTGGACAAATTACAGGAAGCGAGTATCCTAATGAATATATGATCGTTGGAGGACATTTAGATTCTTGGGATTTAGGTGACGGTTCGCACGATGATGGGGCTGGAGTAGTACAATCTATGGATGTTTTAAGATTACTAAAAGCATCAGGAATTAAGCCTAAACGAAGTATTAGAGTTGTGCTATTCATGAATGAAGAAAATGGATTACGAGGTGGTAAAAAATATGCAGAGGTCGCAAAACAAAAAGGAGAGAACCATGTTTTTGCTTTAGAAAGTGATTCAGGAGGGTTTACACCTCGAGGTTTTAGTTTCGATTGTAACGATGCCAGTTTCAATCAAGTATTAAGTTGGAAACCATTATTTAAACTTTACTTAATTCATTATTTTGAAAAGGGTGGAAGTGGAGCAGATGTAGGACCGCTTAAAACAGACTCAAATGTACTTGCTGGCTTACGACCAGATAGTCAACGGTATTTCGATCATCATCATGCTAGTAATGATACATTTGACGCTATAAATAAGAGAGAGTTAGAATTAGGAGCTGCAACCATGACCGCTTTGGTATATTTATTTGATAAATATGGAATCAATCCTATCTCAAATCAAGAAACAATTAAGGATTAATTAGTTGATGTCACGGGAGATAAAAACTAAAAAATCAAGAATAATTTATTTTTAATAGTATTAAACTATACTTAAATGACTAAAAAAAAGTATAAATCTACAGTAGATAAATTAACCTTAAAAAATGATACTTGTTAATGATTTATTAGTATTAGCATCATTAATTATGGTTCTGTCTCCTGGATCGAATATGATTTATTTAATTTCTAGATAATTATCACACGGAAAAAAGGCTGGAATCATATCTCTTTTAGGAATAATGAGTGGGTTTTTATTTCATATATTAATGGTTTCTTTTGGGTTAACTGCTATTTTCTTTGCAGTACCTTATCATATGTAGCAGTTAAATTTTTAGGTGTTGGATAATTATTTTATTTGGCTTATAATACTGTCATTTCGAAAAACAAAATATTTGATGCCGATAAAAATTTGAAATCAGATATGCCTCTTAAACTTTTTAATATTGGATTATTAATAAATGTTCTAAATCCAAAAATGGCTGTGTTTTATCTTTCATTTTTTTCACAATTTATAAAACTTGAATATGGTTCGATTTTAAGTCAAAGTTTTCAACTCGGAATTGTTCAAATAATAAGTTTTTCGATTAATTTTTTGATTGTAATATCTGCTGCTAAAATGGCGAATTGGTTTTCTAAAAAGTCAATTTGGTTAAGAATCCAAAAATGGTTTATGGCTTCTGTATTGACTGTATTAGCAGTTAAGATGGCATTAACAAAAACAAAATAAAATCGTAATAATACCAATATAAAGTACTAGCCTAGTTTTCAAAGGTGAGATTCCATTTTTTAATTATCTTATAATGATGATTTTTTGGTATTGAATTATTGATAATTCCGATACAATTATCAATAGTTCAATACCAAATATTATGATAGATACGCTATAACGTAATGTTAATTTTTATTAACTTCTAGAAGGAAAAATACCTTGTAAAGCAATAATATAGTTCACTCCTAAGTAAGGGTTTCTTATTGAAAAAGGACGGCTGCCCCCCGTATTACTAGTGTTTCCTGTAATATTTACAGAATCAGCTGCCATAGTTCTATCAGTGACTTTGTCATTATATGGTGTGTCAGTTGGAGAGATACCTATGTTTCTTCCTGCTGGTTCATCAGAATACCCATCAACTTCATTAACAGAAACAGATCCATTTAAAGTACTCCCACTATGATTATGATTTGGTAACTCATTAGTTGTCAGTACAACAAGTTCACTGCCCCCTCTTTGGCCTAATCTAACAGGAGATAAACCAGGACCTGTTCCTTCATGCATTGCTATTCTACCTCTTAAATCTGGTAAAGCAAAGGTAGTCCTACCATCACCACCATAGGTTGTTCCTAAAAGTGAAAATAAAGCCGTGTTTTGTGCGATTGGTAATAATTGCCCGTTACAAAGTGCCCAACCTCTCGGGGCAAAATTACCAGCAAACATAATAATTTCTGCTAAAAATGGTTCCATAATGTTTATTTGATTAAGTGTTATAAATTTGTTTAAAGACTAAATTCTGGTAAGGATATTAAAAGCATAGAGCCATTATTTGTAGAAATAGTACAAGTACCATAAGTATCAAAAGTAGCTGTAAGTTCTCCTTGACCTTCATATCTATAATAAGCGTCAATAGTACTATAGCGTACTAGAACTCCCTAAGTTTCTGTAGGCTCTGGGTAGCCTTCTAATTTTTTGTCTCCTAAATCAATAAAATTTATTTCATTCATTCCAGGAATTGTTAAATATAGAGAACCTTGATTATCAAAAACAAAGCTTTTACCTTGTGTAACTATAACTCCATTAGAGGCACCAATGTCTCTAATGTAATCGTTTTTAACTGTTAAATTATACATATACCGCTTTTAAATATTGGTTATTTACAATAGTATAATTAACTTACTCTTTTTTTTAACGCTTATTTACTTACAAATGAAAACGGGTATTTTTACCTGTTTTTAAATTTGTACTATTTTATCTAAAATAAATGGTCTAATTTTAAATATTGTTAACCGGTATTAAAGTGATGAGTGATAATGGCACTATTAGCATTAATATGCTAATGGCTAATAGAAAGGATAGGTTTTTTGTTTAACATTGAATTAAAATATGATTGAAAGAGTTTTTTTACTGCTAGGAAGTGTATTTCTTTTAGTTAACACTATTTTATATTTTAGGGCTTACAATAAAAATATAAGTCTTAAAATATTTACTTTCTACTTGTTAACTGTTTTAGTTGTTCAACTTGTGTTTAATTATTTGTATATAATGGGAATTAATAACCTTTTTCTTTCTCATTTTTATTTCATTTTTCAATTTGTTTTTTTGAGTTTATTTTATTGGAAATTATTTAAAACTTATAAAAACAAAAGAATAGTAGAAATTGTTTTTATAGGTATTATGTTGATACTAGCATTTCAATATGTAAAAACTCCATCTATTTATTTTAAGTTTAATTTGTTAGAAATAATATTAACATCATTGAGTATCGTTTCTTTTTCAGTTATGTATTTTTATAATGCTTTAACAGAAAAAATAGAATATGCTTATGTTAATTATGGTATTTTTATATATCTTATAAGTAGTACTCTTATATTTTGTTCAGGGAATCTTATTAATGTCTTAAATTCAACTATGAATAGATTATTTTGGATCCTTAATTCAGTATTATTTATTGTTTATCAGGTTTTAATATTTATTCAATGGCATAAAATTTTTAAATCAAAAATATAATTTAATTGGAAGACAATTCGCTGATAAGTATTGTAGGTATAAGTATCTGTTTATTAATAATAATGGCTGTCACTTTAATTTCATTCTTTCATCATACTAAAAAAAAGATTATAGAAAAAGAAATAGAAAAGGTAAATATTAAATTGAGTCATCAAAAAAAGATATTACAGACTACTATCAAGGTACAGGAAGCAGAGCGCAATAGAATAGCACAAGATTTACATGATGCTATTAGCTCTAAACTTAATGTTGTAAGCTTAACGACGCATGTATTACTTGAAGATATTAGCCTTAATGATAAACATAAGGAAGCCTTAAATCATATATTAAACATTACCACTAAAACTATAGAGAGTTCTAGGAAAATAGCTCATGAATTAATGCCTCCTATATTAGATAAATTTGGATTAAAAGTAGCTTTAGAAGAGTTGTTTGATGAATTTACATCAAACACCGCAATTAATATAAATTATAAGATTGAAACTATAGATAATTTAAGTAAATCTAATGAATTGCATATTTTTAGAATAACACAAGAGTTAATAAATAACTCATTAATTCATGGAAAAGCAAAGCAAATGCAAATTAAACTTATTAAAGAGAATGGAGGGTTTGAAATGACTTATAATGATAATGGAGGAGGCTTTAATGTCTCTGAAATAAAGAGAAAATCTGGACTAGGATTACAAAATATAAAAAGTAGAGTGGCTATTTTAAATGGAGATCTTTTGATAAAAAGTTCAAAAAAAAAGGGTAGTACATTCATTATAAACTGTTGCAATTATGGAGCTTAAAATTACAATAGCTATAGCAGATGATGAATTGTTATTTAGACAAGGACTTATATCTATATTAGGTAAAGAAAAACAAATTGATATTCTTTTTGATGCCAAAGATGGTGATGATTTAATGAGTAAACTTCGGAAAGCCAAAGTTTTGCCAGAACTGGTTATTACAGATTTAAAAATGCCCGGACTTAATGGTGTTGAAGCTACAAAACTTATTAAAAAAGAATTTCCTTGTATTAAAATAATAGCTTTAACTAGTTATTTTAGTAAACCATTTATTGTTAATATGATTTCCATTGGAGCTGTTGCTTATTTGGCAAAAAATAGTACACCAAAGTTAATGTTAACAACTATTAAAGAAGTTGCAGAAAAAGGGTTTTATTACGATCCTCAAGTTATTAAATTTATACATGAAGGTTTGCTAAATCAAAATGATGATCATGTAAAATCTAGCTTTGATACTACTTATTTTACAAAACGAGAAAAAGAAGTATTAGATCTTATTTGTAAACAGTATACAACAAATGAAATAGCAGAGTTTTTATTTATTAGTCCTAGAACTGTTGAAGGGCATCGTAATAATTTACTTTTAAAAACAGAATCAAAAAATTTAGCTGGACTTGTCGTTTATGCTATTCAAAATAAAATAGTCAATTTAGAAGAAACATTTTGATTCTACGCATAATTATTCTAGTAATAAATTAAGACTAGGTTTAATAAAAAATAAAATAAGGATGGTTACATTTCTAATAATCATCCTTATTTATTTTATAAGCTTAAAGGCAAAAATCAAACTTTAATTATATAAATCATCCATTTTTTTATCACACATATTCGGACATGGAGTAGTAAGGTCAAGAGCATAAGTTCTATTAGTTTGTTTTGAAAGTTTATTATCTAAATTACCGCTTTCAAGAAAAACTGTAGTCATTTTGAATTCTTTATTTAATCCTAAAAATAACTCAATATTTGAAGACTGATTTTTATTAACTAAAAACTCAATAGCTTCTTTATGTATTGTGAATGATCTAATTCTAATAGCATCATAAGACACTTTAGATTCTAAAGTAGATAAATCTTTTAGAGCATTTTCCCAAGCTACAATATAGTCTACAGCACTACTAAGAGCAAGTATGTGCTTTTTAGCAGATTTATTTGTTACTTTTTTTAGTTTAGCAGCAAAATTAAGAGTACTAATATTTTTATAGTTTTCAAATTTAGTAGAATTTAAAGTTATTTTACCTTTTTGAGGGTTTGGTAGTTTCATTTCATCAGCAGTTAAACCATAGACTGTAATTTCTAGTTGATTATTTTTTACGCCTAAGTAAAATCGAAAATGTTTAAGTTGATCATTTGCTAAATTCTGTTTAAAACCTTCCTTGCTAAAAGTATAAGAGAATGATTGATCTTTAAATTTAGAAAATAAAGTGCTTAAGTTTGCAGATTGCCACGCCTCAAAAGTGTTTTGTTTTTGCTGTTTTAATACTTGATTTGTTTCTAGGGAATTTTCAGATTTTGTTTCTTCAGAACTACATGCGTTTACTAAAAAAATAAGGGACATAAAAATAAAAATAGATAGTGTTTTTGTGATTAAATGTTTCATGATTAAAAGATTAGTTTATGTAAATTAATACCTACAATTTAGTGATTTTATTCGAATAGTATTACATTAAATCAAAGCATTATTTTTTTTAAAAAACTTAATTTTAAACATAAGACAGTCAGTAGTTTATTTTTAGACATCTGTTGTTTCTTTTTCTTTTATGAATAAGATGTGCTTTAATTTAGATGAAAATTAATAATTTGGTTAGGTTAAAAAGGAGTGTAAGTGTTATTACATATCTTTGAAAATTCTAAAAATTAAGAATAACAGATAAAATAGATACTTGTTACTTATCAAAATTGTTAAATAAAAGAATAATAAAATTATGAGAAATATATGTATAGTATTTGTAGCTTTTTTATTTATGAATCTCAATGCTCAAAATGTAACTAATAAAGAATTGCCTTATTATGAAATTACTGAGTGCCCCAAAACTTATACAGCAGGAACAGTAGCAGCAAGAATGATTGATGGTTTGGGCTTTAGATATTTTTGGGCTACTGAAGGATTACGTGATGAAGATTTAGTATATAAAATAAGTGAATCTAGTCGTACAAGTGCTGAAACTATTGAACATTTACTAGGGTTATCAAAATTTATTCTTGGTTCAATATCAAAATCAGAAAGAAATAACACTGAATTGGAACTTTCGTTTAAAGAGAAACGAGAACTAACCTTAAAAAACTTTAAAAAGGCAGCAGATATTTTAAGATTTACTAAAAAGGTTTCTCAATTTGATAATAAATTTCCATTTTGGAATATTATTAATGGTCCCATTGCAGATGCACTTTGGCATTGTGGACAAATAGTAATGCTTAGACGTGGATCTGGTAATCCGTTTAATTCAAAAGTTAGTGTGTTTACAGGTAAATTAAGAGAGTAACTCTTTTGTTTTGCAAACAGCTTAACCACCAATTTATCTTTATTATTTGCTTTATAAATGTTTTACAAGGGAAGTAAAGTAGATCAATAATACCTGTTCATGCTATATAAACTACAAAAAGCGAATAAGCATAGTTTATCAAGTATACATTTTTAAATACATCAGTAGTTAATATCATATCTTTCCATTATCCTCCAAAAATTAAAATACCAATAATGGCAATCTCTAACATGATCTAAGCCATAATAAGCATAACAAGACCCTTAAAATATCTATAGATTCTATGCAACTTGTTTTTATTTACATGAGTCTTTTTAGTTTAAAAGATAGGTAATAGTCAGGGTCAGGACGAGTTCAATAACTAAAAGCGAATATGTCAATAAATTACTTTACTTTTTTGTTTAATCTTTGTTGCTGTTTAATAGTCAAAGAGCTTCCGTCATGACTCCAACCAGGAGCAGCAAAGGCATACATGAATTTATGGTACCAATTTTTAGATTTTTTCATATCATTCCAAATATCTTTATATTCATGAGTGAGTATAATTAATGGATTATAAGAATTGGGAGCATGGGTAACTCCATATTTTATTTCAATGTTTTCATCTAATGCTTTCCAAGTACCAAATATTTTATCGAAGATATTTAAAAAGCCTCCATGATTTTTATCCATATACTCAATATTTTGAGCATGATGTACTTGGTGCATAGTGTGCGTATTAAATATTTTTTCTATAATCCCTAGCTTCGGTACAAAAACAGAATGCAGTTGAAATTGCCACAAGGCTTCAATACCTAAACAAACCACAACCATTTCTGGAGGGAAGCCAAGAGCTGGAATCCACATATAGAAAAAAGGTTTGTAAAAAATAGTAAACCAACCATTCCTTACTGCAGTACCTAAATTAAAGTTGTTTGATGAGTGGTGAACAATATGTGCAGCCCAAAGAAATCTTACATTGTGATTTTGACGATGGAACCAGTAATAACTAAAATCGTCTAATAATTGACAAATTACCCAGATGTACCAAGCATAACCAAAGGATTTCCATCCCATAATGTTTGTTCTAATACCGTTTATCTCCGGGTTAAAAACATCATAAACATAATTAAAAAGTACAATGGCAGCAATCGTTTTTGTAAGAGGAGCTATAATTGTAGAGCCTATTCCCATTAAAAGGCTAGCGATTAAATCTTTCTTATTATATAAATCTTTTTTGTCTTTATGGTGTTTGCTATACGTTAACTCAAGTAAGATTAACCCAAGGAAACAAGGGACTCCATACACTAATGGATTTGTAAAACTCATTTAAATATATTGTTATGTTCCAAAAGTAGAACGATTTTCTTAGTATCTATTACTAAAACTGTCTTTTTTAAAGAAAATTCCTTTTAATACTATATATATAGCATTAAAAGGAATTTATATAAAAATATGAGTATAAGAATGCTATTTTGTTAAAGCAGTTTCTTTTTTAGAGGTAAAATCTATTTCTACTTGATTATTCAAAATATCCTCAAACGTTTCTCTTTTTCTAATTAAGTGCGCTTTTTTATTGTACCATAAAACTTCTGCGGGTCTGTATCTAGAATTATAGTTACTAGCCATCGAGAAGCAATAAGCTCCTGCATTTTTAAAGCATAAAATATCTCCTTCAGTAATTTCATTAATACGTCTGTTATTTCCAAAAGTATCTGTCTCACAAATATAACCAACAACGGTATAAAAACGCTCACGACCTTTAGGGTTTGAGATATTAACGATATCATGATGGGATCCATAAAGCATAGGGCGTATTAAGTGGTTAAAGCCAGAATCTACCTGAGCAAAAACTGTTGATGTCGTTTGCTTTACAGCGTTTACTTGAGTTAAAAAACTACCAGATTCACTAACTAAAAATTTACCTGGCTCAAAAGCTAAGGTTAAATCTTTACCATATTCTTTACAGAATTTATTAAATCTAGCAGAAAGCTTTTTTCCTAGTTCCTCAATATTGGTTTCTATATCTCCTTGTTTGTAAGGGACTTTAAAACCAGAACCAAAATCAATAAAATCTAAATTTTTGAATTGTTTTGCTGTATCAAATAATATTTCACTAGCATATAAAAATACTTCAATATCCAAAATATCACTACCAGTATGCATGTGTATACCGTTAATAGTCATTTTAGTGTTTTCTACAATACGTAACAAGTGGGGTATTTGATGAATAGATATACCAAACTTAGAATCAATATGTCCAACAGATATATTAGCGTTTCCACCAGCCATAACGTGTGGGTTAATACGAATACATACAGGTACTTTAGGGTGCTTTGTCCCAAATTGTTCTAATATTGATAAATTATCAATATTAATTTTAACTCCTAATTTAGCAGCTTCTTCAATTTCTGATAATGAGACACCATTAGGCGTAAAAATAATTTGATCTGGTGAAAAACCAGCAGCTAAACCTAGTTGTACTTCTTGAATAGAAACAGTATCAATTCCAGAACCTAATGTTTTAAAGAGTTTAAGTATAGATATATTTGACAATGCTTTAACTGCATAATTAAGCTTTAATTTCTTAACATTTTTAAAAGCATTTGTAAGCCTTTTATACTGATTTTCAATTTTTTCAGCATCATAAACATAAACTGGACTCCCAAAATCTTGTGCAATTTTTAGCAATTGATTTTCTAACATAATTTTCAAATTTTTGACAAAGATATTTTTTTAAAGAATATAAAAAATAAATCAACAAAAAATTATACAAATTAAACAAAATGTTAATTATTTAACTTTTGGAATTCCCTTCGAATTATTGAAAGTTTTAATAATTAAATATTAGGGTAAGTAAACCCGATTATTTACATTTGTGTTTCTTAAACTATTAAGCAAATTATGAATTTACACGAATATCAAGGTAAAGAAATACTAAGTAACTTTGGAGTGCGTATCCAACGTGGTATAGTTGCTCAAAATGCACAAGAAGCAGTTGCTGCTGCAAAACAATTAACAAGTGAGACTGGGACAAGTTGGCACGTTATAAAAGCACAAGTTCATGCTGGTGGTCGAGGTAAAGGTGGAGGTGTAAAGCTTGCTAAAAACCTTCAAGAAGTTGAAGAAATTGCGGGACAAATCATTGGAATGGATTTAATTACTCCCCAAACATCTGCTGAAGGTAAAAGAGTACATCAGGTTTTAGTTGCAGAAGATGTATACTACCCTGGAGAAAGTGAAACGGATGAGTTTTATGTATCAGTATTATTAAATAGAGGTACAGGTCGTAATATGATTATGTATTCTACCGAAGGAGGTATGGATATTGAAACTGTTGCTGAAGAAACGCCAGACTTAATATTTACAGAAGAAGTAGATCCTGCTGTAGGATTATTGCCATTTCAGGCTAGACGTATTGCTTTTAATTTAGGCTTGTCAGGTTTAGCATTTAAAGAAATGACAAAATTTGTTATGGCATTATATACAGCTTATGTAAAATCAGATTCGTCTTTATTTGAAATTAATCCTGTTTTAAAAACAAGTGATAATAAAATAATGGCCGTTGATGCAAAAGTTACTATTGATGATAATGCTCTTTATAGGCATAAAAATTATATTGATTTACGTGATGTACGTGAAGAAAGTGCTATAGAGGTTGAAGCAGGTGAACTAGGTTTAAACTATGTAGACCTAGATGGAAATGTAGGTTGTATGGTTAATGGGGCAGGTTTGGCTATGGCAACGATGGACTTAATAAAACAAGCAGGAGGTGAGCCAGCAAACTTTTTAGATGTTGGAGGTACTGCGGATGCAGCTCGTGTTGAGGCAGCTTTTAAAATTATATTAAAAGACCCAGCAGTTAAAGCTATTTTAATTAATATTTTTGGAGGTATTGTACGATGTGATCGTGTAGCACAAGGTGTTATTGATGCTTATAAAAACATGGGAACCATTAATGTACCAATTATTGTACGTTTACAAGGAACAAATGCAGACATAGCCAAAGAATTAATTGATAATTCTGGATTGGATGTTATGAGTGCTACTGAGTTTCAAGAGGCAGCAGACAAAGTGCAACAAGTATTAAGCTAATACGATTGTTTTTAACTGTGACCTAAAATGACTCACTCATACATATAAGATTATTTAAATCTCCAAGAATTATAATTTTTGGAGATTTTTAACTTTTATAGGTTTATTACTTTCTAATATTAGAAAATATATTTTTTAAGAGTTAAAGGGATTTGTGCTTTTGTTAATCTATTTATCTATAGTAAGGTATGAGTTAGTTGTATGTTGTTTATTTCTATAGATCCATGACTTTTTTATTTATGTTATTCGCAATATTTTAGCAGATTGTAATATTAATTATTAAAAAAAACTAAATTTTTTTTAATAAAAGTTGGGTGATTGTTAACAAATGTTATTTTTGTTAAAAATCTCAAGTAAAAAAAATCACTAACCTCTCTCTCAAAATATGAAAAAAAGACTATTTATATTATCAATCATAAGTGTATTTGTGTTTCATAATTCTTTTTCGCTAAATGAAAAATTAAAAAGTGAGACAAATGATTATGATAAATTATTCCTTAAGAAATTAAAGAATGAAGAAAATGAATCTACTTCATTAAAACTAGACTTAGAATCAGATTGTTTAAAAGAAATATCAGGTATTGTAAAAGATAAAGATAGCCAAAAGCCATTGGCCTATACGCATGTCGTTATTTATGAGGCCAGTGATAATGATAAAATTATAGATGTAGTGATAAGTGATGCATCTGGACATTTTGAGTTTAATTTGGATTGCAAACCAAAGACGTACAGTATATATGTGAAAAAATTAGCATATAAAGAAAATACATCTCAGCTTACGATAAATGCAGAAGATAAGCAGCCTATTTTATTAAAATTCGATTTAGAGCAAGATTGTGAAAAAATAATATCTGGTGTCGTTATGGATAAAAAAACACAAGAGGTTTTACCTAATGCAGATATTGTTGTATACGATTCTAATGAAAATGATAAGGTTATAGATGTACTAAGAAGTGACGAATTAGGTCGTTTCAAGGTTAGTTTTGCTTGTAAAGCAGAAATGTATAACTATGGTATATATGCAAAAAAAGAGGCGTATGAAGAAAATACAACTCAAGTTGTAATTAATGGAGAGGAAAAAAATGAATCTATTTCTTTAAAGCTAGCCTTAGATCCTGAAAAGCAGATTGCAAAACCTAAACGAGATTTAAAAGAGAAAAATGCTACAGAAGCAAAAGCAGAGTTATCAGATCAAAAGGTTACGAAAGAGAAGGTTGCTGAAGTAAAAACAGATTTGTTTAAACTATTAGGTCTAAATCCAATTTATTTTGATTTCGACAAATCATTTATACGTAAAGATGCTAAGGTTGAATTGACTAAGGTTATAAATTATATGAAAAAGTTTCCGAATGTAAAAATAGATGTGCGTTCTTATACAGATTCTAAAGGACAAGATTCATATAATCTTTTATTGTCTAATAGAAGAAATAAATCTACTCTTGATTATATTATAAATACAGGAGGTATTTTAAAAAGTAGATTAACAGGTAAGGGATATGGAGAAACGAAATTAACAAACCATTGTAATAACCAAGTAAAGTGCTCAAGAAAAGAACATCAAGCTAACAGGCGTAGTGAATTTATAGTTATATCCAATTAGATAAAACTCATAATGTAAAAAGAGCAACTAATTTATGTTGCTCTTTTTTTATCTTCTTTTTTGGGCATGGGACCTCTTAAATGAATCACTAAGCCATTTAAAAAATTACGTAAAATTTGATCACCACATTCCATATACTTAGGATGGTCTTCCCTTCTAAAAAAGGCACCAAGTTCACTTTTTGAAATTCTAAAATCTACAAGTTCTAAAATTTTTACAATATCATCATCGCGTAGCTTTAAAGCTACGCGTAATTTTTTTAAAGTATCGTTATTTGTCATACCTATAATTTACTTCTATTTGATAACCTAAATTATTAAAAATTAATCTCTTTTCGCCTTTTCTTAGTGTTTACAAAGATACCTTAAATATTGTTTTTTTATAAGGACATTTTTTTGATAACTTAAAATAGTGTAAATGCTTGATAATCAATCAATTGAATCTTATTTTGAATTACCTGATTGTCAATGGTTTAGATGATGAAATACGTTTTTTTTGGATGAATAAAAGTCTTTTATTGATGAAATAAATAAAAATCACGACAAAAAGCGTCCACTTTTTCGATAAGTGACACTATATATACGATTATTAAATTACTCTTGTGTGTACCTTTATACTGTAATTAATTAATCCCTTTAAAATGATTAATCGAGTAGAAAAACTGAGTCTATTATCTGAAATGATTGCATTTGCAAAATCAGATAAAGATATAAAGAATATTGAATATAACTTTTTGTTAGGTGTTTCAAAGCAGCTTGATATTTCGCGAGAAGATTTTGAATATTTAATTGAACATCCTGTTTCATATACGCACCTAAGGTCACATAGTGAGCGTATTGTTCAATTTCATAGGCTGGTCTTGTTGATGAATGTAGATCAAGAAAAAACTAGAAGTTCCTCAGAGGTTGTTAAATTGTATAATTTTGGTTTAAGAATGGGTCTTAGTCATGAGTCTATAACCAAAGTTTTATATTTAATGGATAGTTTTCCAAATAAAATAGTGCCACCAGATGTATTAATAGATATTTTTAAAACACAATATAATTAGATCCCATTGTCCCTAAGACATTTTTAAACAAAGAAAGCTATTTAGGGAAGTGTTGATATTATCCTAAATAGTGAGGGTTATAGAGAAGCTGAAAAAGTTAAACTTTTAGCTTCTCTAATTTATTTTGGTAATTTTTAATTTCGTCACGTAATTTTGCTGCTATTATAAAATCTAGAGCTTTTGCCGCACCTTCCATAAGTTTGCGTTTCTCTCTAATTTTATTTTCTAATTCCCCTTTGTTTAAATACTCGCTTTCTGGCTCTGCAGCTTTTAAAGCTTCTAATTCGTAACTATAGGTGCTTACAGAGTTTTTAGATAAAGCACTGTTCAAACTTTTATTTAAAGCTTTAGGTTTAAGATTGTGTTTCGTATTATAAGCTATTTGTTTTTCACGTCTGTAATTAGTGTCATCAATAGTCTTTTGCATACTATTAGTGATTTTATCAGCATACATAATAGCTTTTCCATTTAGATTCCTAGCAGCTCTACCTACAGTTTGAGTAAGTGAACGTGTAGAACGTAAAAAACCTTCTTTATCAGCATCTAAAATAGCGACTAACGATACTTCAGGTAAATCTAAACCTTCACGTAATAAATTTACTCCAACTAATACATCAAATAGGCCTTTACGTAAATCTTGCATAATTTCAACGCGTTCTAAGGTATCTACATCACTATGTATATAGCGACAGCGTATCTGTATTCTGTCTAAATATTTTGTTAACTCTTCTGCCATACGCTTAGTAAGTGTAGTTACTAAAGTGCGTTCGTCTTTTTCAATACGTTGGTGCATTTCTTCTATTAAATCGTCAATTTGATTTAAACTTGGACGTATTTCAATAATAGGATCTAATAATCCTGTAGGGCGAATAACTTGCTCTACATAAACACCATCTGTTTTTTGTAATTCGTAATCTGCGGGGGTAGCACTTACGTAAATAACTTGATTTTGTAAAGCTTCAAACTCTTCGAATTTTAAGGGTCTATTATCCATAGCAGCAGGAAGTCTAAAGCCGTATTCTACTAAATTTTCTTTTCTACTTCTATCTCCTCCATACATAGCGTGTACTTGAGATATGGTAACATGACTTTCGTCCACAACCATTAAATAATCGTCTGGAAAGTAATCTAATAAGCAGAAAGGACGTGTACCTGGTTGTCTGCCGTCCAAATAGCGGGAATAGTTTTCTATACCAGAACAGTAGCCTAATTCTCTAATCATTTCTAAGTCAAATTCTGTGCGTTCTTTTAAGCGTTTTGCTTCTAAGTGTTTTCCAATGTCTTTAAAATAATCATGTTGTTTTACCAAATCATCTTGAATATCTTTAATAGCAGCTTGAAGAACTTCAGGAGAAGTTACAAACATGTTTGCAGGGTAAATATTTAGCCGATCATACTTTTCTATAACTTTATTTGTTTGAATATCGAAAGCTTCAATATCTTCAATTTCATCACCAAAAAAATGGATACGAAAAGCATCATCAGCATAACTAGGAAATATATCAACAGTATCGCCTTTTATTCTAAAATTACCATGGTTAAATTCTGCTTCTGTTCTAGAATACAAACTTTGTACCAATTGATGTAATAATTTTGTTCTAGATATTTCTTGATCACGTTCTAGTGTAATTACATTTTTTTGAAATTCAACAGGGTTACCAATACCATATAAACAAGAAACTGACGCTACTACCAAAACATCACGTCGACCCGAGAGTAGGGAAGAAGTTGTACTTAAACGCATTTTCTCTATTTCTTCGTTAATAGATAAATCTTTTTCTATATAAACACCAGAAACAGGAATATAGGCTTCTGGTTGATAATAATCATAATAAGATACAAAATACTCAACAGCGTTATCTGGAAAAAACTGTTTAAACTCAGAATATAATTGAGCTGCTAAGGTTTTATTATGAGCCAAAACAAGCGTTGGACGTTGCACTTCTTCTATAACGTTGGCGACTGTAAATGTTTTGCCAGATCCAGTTACACCGAGTAAGGTTTGATATTTTTCATTAGAAGTGATGCCGTCAATAAGTTCTTTGATGGCTTTTGGTTGATCTCCAGTTGGACTAAATTCTGATTCAATTTTAAATTGCATTCTATAAGACTAAATGATTTTATAAAATTACCAAAAAAATATCCCATAGTATGTACTATGGGATATTTTTAATGTTGTTAAGTTTTTATTGAGCTTTATCGCTTTAATGTGAAATGACCCATAAAGCTTGTTCCATCTAATAAATGTACTCTAAACCAATAATCATCTGCAGGTAACATTTTACCATTAAGAGTACCATCCCAACCAAGACCTAAAGGGTCTACTTGTTTTAATAGTTTACCATAACGGTCATATATTAAAATATTACTACTTGGTTTTATTAGATCATTGACTCCTTGTATTTGCCAATAGTCATTTTGATTATCTCCATTAGGTGTAAAGTATTTTATATAACCTACTACGGCTATATGAAGTGGGGTAGAGGTGCCACAACCATTTCTATCTCTAATCCAAAGATTGTAGAAACCAGCTCTTACATTATAAAAGGATGAATCATCTTGATAGTCAAAAGTACTTTCATCATTAATTGTTAAAGACTCCTCTTCTAAGGCGTATTCATAATCTCCAATACCTAAAGTGGTTTCATCAATAATCTTGACACTATTATTTTCGGAAGTATCATTAATCTCTACGTTTGCTATAGTTATAGTTGCTATTTCAGATTCAATAACTTCTACATCTCTTGATCTTGAACATCCAGTACCATCTGTTTTTGTTAGAGTTACATTATATGTTCCAGCAATTGAAGCATCGTAAGTATTAGTCGTTGCAAGTACTGTAGATGGGTTTGCTAAATTAACCCATTGATATGTGTATACTTCGGTTAGGTTATCTTCTTCAGGATCTAAAGTAACAACAGAGCCTGGTGTTGAATTACATATGGGAGTTTGAGCACTTATTGTAAAACCTGGTAATAAATTAACAGTTAAATCAATATTAGTAGTATCACTACAATTTGGATTCGTGAAATTTTCTACTTCAACAAGTATCGTTTGGGTACCAGAACGTAATGGATCTGGTAAAAATCTAGATTTAGTAACTTGTGATCCAGATTCATCTATATAAGTATAGTATACAATCATACTTGTTTGACCATTTAAAATATCATCTTCAAATGTCGATGTATTAAAAGGATACATCCCATCTGCATCATCATCACCAGCGTCACCGTCACATACCTCTATTGGAGCTATAGGGTTAGCAACAGGTTGTACACTTACAATAAAAGGAATATCTATTTGACTATAACATGCTTGACCACTTATACTATTTGCTAAAGTGTTACTTTCTACTCTAACGGTAATAGTTTGTGACGACGTTACTAAAGGATTAGGTAATGATGTTGCATCATTAACAAAGATTCCACTTGAGTTAGTGTAAGTATAATATGTAGTGACGTTAGCTGGGTTTGTTCCATTTAATATATCAGATTCTAAACTAGATGTATCAAAGGGATATATGCCATCTGTACTATCATCTCCAGCGTCACCATCACATACATTTATACGAAGGTTTGTAGAAATATTAGGTAAAGGGTGTACAATTAAATCAAAAGGGATATCGTCACCAAAGCATCCGCCTGGACCTATTACTCTTGCTATAATAGCCTCACTGTTGGGCGTTCTGTTTTCATAGGATACAGTGTTTGTTATTTCAGAACCGTCTGATGCTAAGTAGTATTTAACAGCGTAATCTGTTGGCGATTGAGTGCCTAATATTGTGGCATCTAAAAAGTCTAAAACAAAGGTCTGTATACCATCTGTGTCGTCATCACAAAGTTCATAATTAGCCACTATACCAGTAGAAGGGAATGGATTTACAATTAAATCAAATTGTAAATTCGTATTAGGAGGGCATCCACTAGGCCCGGTAACTGTAACATATATGGTTTCTCCTGTAGAGGAGTATGATGTTATATTTGAAATTTCAAAGGGAGTATTTCTACTAGGGTCTGTGTAATATGTTACAGTATAAGCAGCGGGAATAGGTGTCCCTAAAATATCCTGATTTTTGCTAGTTAAATCGAAGTTTTCTGTTCCATCATTATTTGAGCCATCACATAATTCTAGAGGTGATAGGCTGCTAGGAAGACTAATAAAAGGGTTTACAGTTAAAGTAGCTGTATTGGTATAAATACCACCACATGTATTACCTGTGATATTTAAAAGTACTCTGTATTGGTAATTATTAAAAGAGTTAGGTGTGTTGGAAACACTTAATGTATTCGTTGTTACATCACTATATGTTGCTCCATCAACGACACTGTTCGTTAGAGTTGTCCAGCTAGTACCATTATCGGAACTTACTTCCCATTGAAAAGCGTCTGCATTAGAAGCAACTGTAAATGATGTGTTTGAGGATGTACATATATTATCATTTACGGGTTGACTAGTTATAGTAATTGAAATTGCAGCAGTTATATAATCATCATTAGGGGCTCCTGTGTACCCGTCTGTAGCATTGTTAACTTTTCCTAATATATCTACTGTTGGTATATTATCACCTAAAAGGTCATCGTTATTACCATCAGAAAAATTAGCTTCGGTAGTATCACTACAACCATCTGCATCACTGTCTAAATCAATATAAGTGAAAAGACTATCTGAATCTGCATTATTTATAGTATAACCAATAAGACCACTATCTATAGCTGTTTCCGCATTATTATCCCAGCCATTTGTTCCCATAGTTGCGATTATATTATCTATAATGCCATCAAAATTGGTATCAGGTAAACCACTGCCAGATTCTTGAACATCATAAATACCATCATTATCACTATCTAAATCTAAAAAATCAGGAACACCATCGCTATCAGTATCAATTTGAAGTGCACTCATATTGAAGTTTGTGTCATAACCTTGAGAGTTTATAATGCCCGAAGGTGTCACATTATTTGGTCCTAATGATTCAATAATGTCAGGTATGCCATCATTATCACTATCTAAATCAAGAGAATCGTCAATACCATCGCCATCCGAATCTCTTGGTAAGCAAGTTGCAGTAATTTTAAAAGAAGCTTGACTTGCAGATGTTACTGATTTATTTATATGTTTATAAGTAAAATTATCTACGGCATGTGATGAAAAAGTAAATGTACCCGTTCCTATAGCTAAGGATGCTCCATTTAATTTGAATCTTATCTCAAACGCAGTAACTTGTGTTACACCAGTTTCATAAACACCATCAAAATCCGTATCTACTAATAATTGATCATCAGGATCTAAAAGCGTAACAGTTTTATTATTAGGAACCTGAATAATAATCTCGTCATCACTAGTCAATAATACACTACCATTAGTAGGGTACTCTAATAATAAATTTAAAGGAGAATTAAAGTTAAGGTTATATGTTGTACTAGATTCGTTTGTTGCATCAAATATAGAAGTGTCACTAGAAAAAGTGCCATCTGCCATTCCGCTAAATGGTGTTGTAGCTGAATTATTAGTACTGGCAGTTACATTTCCAGTAAACGTATAGCCTCCTACTGCAAGATTTCCAGATGTTGGGGTTGATAAATCAATAATTTGGTTACCTAAAGACTCGACACAGTTTAATATACCATCATTGTCGATATCGATATCAATATTATCATTAACGCCATCATTATCGGTATCACCTGGGCAATCACTTATCGATATTTCTTGAGATTTTAAATCTCTTCCAGTACACAGTGTTCCTGTTACTTGGTATATTCCAGGTGTTGTTGGCGTAAAAGTTGCTGAGTTTGCTCCAGGAATATCACTAAATCCAGAACCCGTATCTATAGCCCATTGTATACCATTTGTAAAATCTGCAGCATTATCTATTTCAAGAATGACATTAGGAATACAGATACCTAACGAAGTTACACCAAAATTAAAATTAACTTCTGGGCGTGATGGGAATCCCGAATAAAAACTACCAGATGTAGCTTGAGCATTAAAATTAACGTAAGCACAATATAATTCACCTGTACTTCTAACGGTAATGTCTCCAGTAATGCCATCTACTCTGTATGTCATGTAACCTGGTTTTCCTGTAACTGTGTCACCGGATCCTGTTGGTATATTTCCACTAGCCGAGGAAATGGTAACAGTGCCATTGCTTACAATAGTAATGCCTCCGGTATAATTTTTTGAACCTATATGAGTAATGTCGGCAATATTGTCTAAATCACCACTAGCTTCACAGCTTAAAGGAGGAACAAAAAACATGCCTTGATTAGATCCTGCTCGGTTAGGACCTCCTACACCTTGATAGGCAAAAACATTTTCAGAAGTCTGGACATACATATTGTTTTCAGCAGTATATTCAAGACCTTCAATTACATAATATTCACCTGCATTAATAGTTGCTATAGGAGCTGCATTTCCATTTACTCTAATTTGTGTATTATCGAGATGGGCTACAATTAAAACATTTTCAAATGAATTAAGACCATCTCCTTTAACAAAAATATATTCATTACCAACATTAGAGAAATCAACAATTTGATCAAAGCCATAGTCTCTACCATCATCTTTAACAAAACTACCATTTGCGGAACCACAATTAACGGCAATAGCTTTATCTGATTGTACAAGTGCTCCAATTAGTCCATCCTTATTTGTTTCAGAAAATCTTCTAGAATAGCTGTTCATAGCTATGGTGTAAGATTCTCCTTTATTTAGAATAATGTTATTTAAGGGGAATGTTCCTGAAAAATTAACAACTTCTGTATTGTTAGAAATATCTGAAAAAGAAACGGCTGTCATGTCTTCTGTAGCCATAACAGAAACAAAACTCAATAAGTTATCACTAATACCTGAAGATCCTGGAGTCCTGCCAGATTCATTAGTATAAGCTCCTACTCTAAAAGTTGTACCTAATCCAGAAAGTCCTTTACTAACAAAAGCACCTGCTTGAGCACCTGCATTAACCCTAATAGAAACATATATAGGTTCACTAGCTTCAATAATATACCCTCTGTTATTAGTAACAACACTAGTCTCGATTGCAGGTATAAATAACTGACCATTTCCTGTGTCTAAAGGAATAGATAAAGGTGTCGCGTTAGATACCACTCCTGTAGATAAAGGTGTAGATTGACCAACAGCAATAATGGTATACGTTACATTATTTACACTAGGTGTAGAGATATACATGTGTTGATCCTGAGGAATAGAACCTCCAGGAATAGCTGGATCAGCATTAGTTAATGGTGGTATATAGTGCGTTCTACTTAATTGCGAAAAGCCTTTTAAGCTAAATAAAATAAGCGTTACTATAAATAATACTTTGGGGCAGTTAATCTTTCTCATTTCTAGTTTTTTGTAAAAAAATGAATTCATTAATATTATTAAATAAAGAATTTTTAAACTAATAGCTATTTAGGCAAAGCCATAGAGCATATGTTAGTTTCATTTAGACTTTTTTTAAGTCGAGAGTTAATTATATATTTAGATTCCTATTAATTTGCCGATAGGCAGGTTTACAGGAATAGCAATTTTTACCTTAATCCCAAAGTATAACCTTGGAGAATTTATTTTTAATTAAAATAATAAAGTGTAATTTTAATTTTACACTTCAACAGTTCTTATAAGAAAAAAAATAGGAATTTACACCTTTATTTTTTATTATAAGACAATTAATTTTCGATTAACCCTTATTGTATAACAAAATTACTCTTTAGAATGTCTTTATTATTTGGTGAATATAATAAAATTGAAATAAAAATATACTAATTCAATTTAAAGATAAAACGTAGTAAGCAAACATTTTACTTTTAAAATTTAAAGACCTAGCCGAAAAAATCTATACTGATACTCTAAAATTTAATTGCGTATTTAGGTTTTAAGCGGATATTAGCTTAAAAATATCATTTCATATATAAATAAGCGTGAATAAAAAACGCAGAATGATAATTATCATTCTGCGTTTTTTATTTTATAAGTGCTTTTTAAAAACTCTAATTTATATCATCTACTAACATAAATTTCTCCTTTTTCAGGTGATCTTTCATCTGTATTGAAATTTACTACGTAAAAATAAACACCTACAGGAACAAGTTCTCCATTATTATCTTTTTTTCCATTCCAATCTGGTGTGTTAACATTTCCTTTATATACAGATCGCCCCCATCTATTAAATATTTCTATTTCGAAGTTAGGGAATTGTGTTTTTAGATTATCGATTGAATATGTGTCATTTATACCGTCATTATTTGGAGAGAAACCTGTTACAACTACAACGCCTGTTGGGGTTACGGTTAGAAGAATTTCGTCGGTGATGGCATTTTCGCAATTATTTCCTGTAATATTTAAAACAGCTCTGTATTTATATCCATCAAAATCTTCTGGAGCAGCAGTAATGTTTAATGTGTCGCTTTGTGAACCATCATATGTGGTATCATCTGTGATATCGTTCCATGTAACACCAGCATCAGTACTTACTTGCCATTGAATAATATCTGAATTTGTTTCTACAGAAATAGATGTATCATACTCTTCGCTAACAGCAGTATCTTCTGGCTGTGTTGTTACTGTAAGCGCTGTAGCTACTATATAGGAATCATTATTAATATCCTTATTGTAACCATCTGTAGCATTATTAACAAGACCATTAGTGTCTACTGTTACTGCTATATCTCCTAATAATCCATCATTGTCAGCATCAGAAAAACCAGCTTCGGTAACATCATTACAGCCATCTCCATCACTATCTAAAACCATATAATCAAAAAGGGTATTAGTGTCTGTGTTTCTAATATCTCCATTTAGAATACCACTGTCGGGAGTAGTTTCAGCATTATCATCCCAACCATTTGCTCCTATTTTAGTCGATATATCGTCTATAATTCCATCGAAATTTGTGTCAGGTAATCCACTTCCAGATTCTTCAACATCAAAAATACCATCGTTATCACTATCTAAATCTAAAAAATTGAAAACCAAATCATTATCAGAATCTACTAATGCTGTACCTCTAGTAAATATATCATCCAATCCATCTAAATTAGCATCAACCCCAGATAATGTTAAATTATTAGGAGCAAGAGATTCTATAATATCCGGAATACCATCATTATCGCTATCCAGATCTGAGGCATCTTCTACATTATCACCATCTGAGTCTCTAGGACTACAAGGTTCTGTTATTTTGAAAGATGATTGATTATCATTTGTTTTTGAATTGTTAATATGCTTATAAGTGAATTGATCTACATAATATGCAGATAATGTGAAAGTAGGATTTGTTATTGGTAAAGCAAGTGGGTTAATTCTAAATCTAATTTTAAACCCATGGTATAACGTTACATTAGGTTCGAATATACCATCAAAATCGGTATCTACAAGTATTTGATTATCTGGATTTAGTAAGGTTAAGGTTTTGGTGTCTTCAACTTCAATTACAAATTCTTGATTGACGGTTAGAGGGCTTCCTGATATATCATATTCTAATAATAAGTTGATAGGACTGGCAAAATCCATAGCATATGTTACGCTGGTTTCAGTCCCAAAATTGGTAGCAGGAACAGTACTTGTAAAATTACCATTTACAGATGGTGAGATACTTGGAGTACCATTACCTTCTGGAATTATATTAGTAGTTATTGCTGTTAAATCTATTTCTCTATTGCCGTTAGATTCATCACAATTTAAAATGCCATCATTATCAAGATCAATATCAATACTATTAGGTACACTATCTCCATCAGTATCTTCAGGACATATACTTATAGGGAAATCTCTAGATGATAATCGCGTTGTAGAGCAATCTATAATTCCTATTACTCTATAAATTCCAGCTTCTATTGGTATATATTCTGGATTTGTATCATCAGTTACTGTTATTTGATTAAACCCGCTACCTGTGTCAACAAACCATTCAAACCTATCAAAAATAGCAGCATTGGGGATATTTATTGAAACATTATTTACACAATTACCAAGTAAAGCTGCTGTTGGGTTTAGACTTATTGTTGGTTCAGCTGCAAAACCAGAATAAAAGCTTCCAGATGTAGCTA
The DNA here is from genome assembly GCF_001747085.1 of Flavivirga aquatica. Lineage (GTDB taxonomy): Bacteria > Bacteroidota > Bacteroidia > Flavobacteriales > Flavobacteriaceae > Algibacter_C > Algibacter_C aquatica. The sequence goes on along the minus strand of NZ_MDJD01000054.1, from coordinate 551,336 downwards.
CACTATTATAATTAGAGTAAGAGCAATATAATTCCCTATCTGAGAATATTGAAATATCACCTATTAAATTTCTAGGGGCTGTACTATTAGGTAAAGGATCTGTTACTTTATAAATAACATAATCTGTTCCTGTAACAGGAGTAGGCGTACCTAAAGGGATATCCCCTACAAATAAAGAAGAAGTCATAGATACTGTGGCATCATTTTTAGTTACAATATTAATACTTCCTGAAAAATCTAAAGAACCAATTTGATCTATATTAGCTATAGATTCAACATTTCCGATGGCACTGCAATTTAAAGGCGGAACAAAAAACAGACCTTTATTACCATCGTTACCACCACGACCAACACCTTGGTAGGCAAAAATAGGGGCAGATGCTACAACATGCATATAGCCATTGGTGTATTGATCACCTTGAATTATTCCTGTACCTCTAGGTCCACCAAATCCATTAAGATCTATAGATGGACCTCCATTAATAGAATAGGTAGTTCCAGGAGTGTGCTCAACTAACAATACTTTTTCATGATCATCATCTCCATCACCTCGTACAAAAATATATTCAACTTCGTTGGTTGTGGGTCTAGTTGGCTTTGAAGTGTCAGCAATTTGGTCTATTCCATAATCAAGACCGCCACTTATAAAGCTACCTAGTATAGATCCACAATTTACTACTATATCTTTGTCTGATGTTATTTCTTGACCAATTAATGCGTTTCTTTGACTTAAAGCAATAATAATACTTTCCCCTTTATTTAATTGTTTACCTATATAATCATTATTATGAGCATTTATTAATATATTTTCAGAGTCATCTCCCCAAAAATTATTTCCGGCATTACCATTTAAGGGTTCAGCAATACCTGGAAAGCTAATAGACGTATTATCCTCGGTAGCCATAATGGAGAAGAAATTTAAATAAACAGGTAATGTAGATACTCTTACCCTTGCAAAAGTAAACGCTCCAACTCTAAAGGTTTTTCCTAAAGCATTTTTACCTTTACTAACTAAAGCTCCTGCTTGTTGAGGAGTTCTTCTACCTGGACCTCTTGTTCTTTCTGAATTAAACCTAATAGATACATAAACAGGGGAAGTAGCATTTACAATAAAGCCCTTTTTAGAAACAATAGAAGTTTCTTGCTTTCGAACAACGAATTGTCCGTAACCTGTCCCTAAATTAACTGTTACAGAGGCAGCTTTTGATACTACCCCAGAGCTAAAAGGTATTGTTAAATCATTAGCAGCATATACTTCGTAGAATACATCTTCATCGCTAGGTGTAGATATATACATATGTTGATCTGCTATTTTATTAGTGCCACTATCAGAATCTGTAATAGGTGGTATGTAATGCCTCGTACTTAATTGAGAAAATCCTTTATAGGATAACAAAACAAATAATAATATAAAAAGTCCTTTGGAGTGAATCTTTTTCATTTTTGCTTTTTTTAATTAATGTTAGTTTAAATAATACATGAATTTTTAGCTAATATAAATTTAAAATAAATTTAACAAACTAAGAGGCTAATATAATAATATCTCTAACAAAGAGTTAAAGCTAATTAGAAAATTAAGATTTTTTTAAGATAGTATATACAATAATTTACTTAAAGGTAGGATTTGTTTTTAAAGTCTAGTTTTTTTAACGTTTTAAGGTAAAATGCCCTTTTATTTCTGAAGATTCTCCGTCTTGTATTATTTGGGCTACATACCAATAATCGTCGGAAGGCATAATTTGTCCATTGTATGTGCCATCCCATCCCGCTGAAGTATGTTGTAATGTTGTTAAGAGTTTGCCATGTCTGTTATAAATATAGACAAGTGTTCCTGGTAATTGATTGGCTCCTATTATATGCCAAGTGTCGAAAAAGGAGTCGCCATTTGGTGTAAAAAATTTAGGAATATCAAAAATGAATATTGGAATTAAAGTGGGAATACAACCATTTAAATCTTCTACAGTGATTACATGTGGGCCGAAGGTTACGTTCTCAAAAATATTAGATGTTTGTGTATTTCCATCATCTAAACGGAAAACATAATCTCCAATACCACTTAAACCAACAATCGTAATGCTATTTGGGTCTTGAAAATCTATTTGAGCGGTAATAACATTACTAGCTTTTTCAGATTCTATTACAGTAAATGTTTTTGTGTTATTACAACCGCTTGGTGTGGTAATTGTGACTGAGTATTCTCCTAAATTAGCTCTTCCTACTTGTATTATTGATGTTGTGGTGGTGTCTACTAGTGAGTTAACATTTGTAGACCATGAATAGGTGTCTCCAGAGTTTCCTGTATTTGCATCTATAATTAATGGTAAATCATTAATACATAGGGGAACAATATCATTAATAGGGATTATAGGTAATGGGTTTATAATAGTGTTAAATTCTGATACGTCAAAGCACTTCGTATTTATGTTTTCTACTCGAGCATAAATAGTTTCTCCGTTAAAAATTTGGTGTAGTTTATTGAGAGGTTGAATGCTAGGTATTGCAGCATAAGCTTCATTTAGGTTATTATAATAACTTACTTTAAAAGTATCTGGGTTTTGGGTTCCTAAAATAATATTTTCATAAGTTGCTAAGTTGACTTGAGAAGTATCATCTGCATCAAAATTGTTATCACATTCCATAACATCTGGAGAAGTATTTGCTATAGGGTTTGGATTTATCTGTAAATTGAATACTGTTGTGATATGGCATCCTGTATTGGTGTCCGAGATTCTTGCATAAATATTGTGATTGCTTAAGGTATAGTTATATATGTTTGCTAGTGGGGATGTGTTGTTTTCAGCGTCAATTCGAGTGTTATGGTAAGATATATTTGCCAACGATGTGTCATTAATAAGTATCGAATTTGTTAATGATAAATCGTAAGTGTTTGTATCATTATCACAAATAGGAATGGTGTTTATAGTATTGAATCTTGGAGGTAAATTAACTATAAGTTCTAAAGGGATTATGCTAAAACAACCTGTTAACAAGTTGGCTACTTTTATATATACGGTTTTTGTGCTTGAAGGAAAATTTGTTGGATTTGTTATTTCAAGCGTATTGTCTAATCCATCATTTTGGTTAATATCGCTTAAATTTTCAAAATAATTTATAATAAGATTACTTTGAACGCGATCTAAAATTTGAAAATTGGCTGTTTCTAAATTAAAAGTCGTAATCCCATCATAATCTGCATCACAGCTAGAAGGAATTGATGCGCTAGTGACTTCTGGTGATGCGATTATATTAATACCGAGATCTTCAACAATATGACATAAGGAATCGTTACTTTCAATTCTTATATAAAGCGATTGCGGGTTGGATGTGTTGGTGTAAGTAAGTGGTAAAGGGCTTATATTATTATCAGCTTGATTTGATGTTAAATGAAATGAAATGTTTAAAATATCTGGAGAACCTTGTCTTATTTCATCTGCTTTTTCACTTAAATTAAATTCATGTATACCATCATTACTGTTATCATCACAAATTAAATAATCTGTTATAGGGTTGTAAATAGGGTTGGGGGAGACTTTTAATGTTATTGATGATGTGTCAAAACAAGTTGGGTCGGTAATGTTTTCAACACGTATATATATAATTTGTTCTCTGGATAAATTTCGGTAGACATTGTTTTTGTCGATAGGACTTGTAAATGAAGCATCTTCAAAATAAAAGACTTCTTTTCCGTTTTGTCCATTTAATATTTCGGCGTCTTTATCTGCTAATAAAAAATCGGCAAAAATATCTCCATTACTTTCACAAATTTGAAATTCAATATTAGACGGGATTATAGGTAAGGTGTTCACAATAGTTTCAAAAGTAACTATAGCATAACAATTTGTACCACTAACACTATCTTCAACACGTGTATAAATAGTTTGCGTTGTTGTTTCGTAATTTTGAGGATTTGTTATAGGGTCTATATTATTATTTGCATTGTCAAGAGATGTGTGGAAACTAATGGCTAAACCTGTTGTATTGGCAACAATTTCTGGAATTTTGTTATTAAGGTTGACAATAGAAAGTCCATCTTGATCATTATCACAAATAACAATATTGCTTGGTTGTGTTGTTGTTGGTGCTACAAGTACTTCAATTTGAAATGGATTTACTGTTGAGCACCCAGAATCACTTTCAATACGAGCGTAAAGAGTTTCAATAGGATTGGTGTTTGTGTAAAAAGGTGGTAGTCTATTACTACTATTATTTTGTGCATCTGTATTAGTAGGGAAATAACTCACCGTAAAGTTGGTGTTGCCGCCAGTTACAACACTATCTAAAGATTGTAAATCTATGCTTGTAATAGCGTCATCATCATCATCGCAATAAGGAATTGGATCTATTGGGGTGAATAAAAGTATTGGGTTTACTAATAATGTTATTTCCGTGTTTTCAACACAATCTCCATTATCAACTCTAATATATAAAACTTGGGGGCTTATAGCAGAATAGAGTGTGTTTTTTGGTAATGGGTCTATGTTATTATCTCTATTAGCTTCGGTCTCATAAAATGTTACTGTGACTGAGTCTGGTTCTAAATCGCCTTCAATAAAATCTTCAACGGTACTTAGGTTAAAATCTAAGGTGTCTGTAGTATCATCATTCGTATCACATAAAGCAAAGTCTCCTGTGTCTGTACCTGTTAATAATAAATTGGTATGTATTTCAAATGGTACTATTGAAGCGCATCCTGTTGTATTATCTTCAATCCTTAAGTAAATGGTTGTAAAACCAGGTTCTGTTATGGTGTTGGTGTATTGATAGTTTGTTTCATCTGCAATAGCATTTTCGTCAGCTATTGCATCATTAAGATCGGAGTAAAAAGATGTAGAAACATTGGTTAAGCCATTTAGTATTTTATTAATAACTTTTGTTAAATCAAAATTTGCATTTCCGTCTAAATCACTATCGCAGGCATTTATATATTGTATATCTCTATTTACAATAGGGCTAACGGTTATGTTAACGTCTAGTGTGGTTGTATTTACACAGCCTGTAGTGGTATTAACAACTCTAACATAAACTTGATCTGATGGTGTATTTGTGTTTAAGTAAGGTGTTGGTATTGGATTGTCTCCTGTACTAGCGTCTAATGGAGTAAAGTGATAGCTTACAAATAGTTCGCTTTGGCCAGCTGTGATTTCATCGTTTTTTTCTGATAAATTAATTACGGCGAATCCATCGGGATTATCATCGCTATCACAAACTTCTAAAGCTGTTGGTGCTATTATGTTAGGAGCGGTGTTAACTATTAAATTAAAGGTTGTGTATGCAAAACAATTGCTATCTAAATCTTGTATTCTAACAAAGATAGGTTGAGGGTTAGTTGTATTAGGAATGGGGGTTGTTATGCCATTTGTGTTGCTTCGCGCTTCTGTTTCGGAGTAATGATATGAAAAATCGTAATTTGTAAAAGGGATATTGTTTATTAATTCTGAATTTTTAGTTGATAGGTCGAATATTTCTGTTTGGTCATTACTTGAATCGTCACATAGTTGATAGTCATTTATTGCATTAATTGGTTCTTCTGTACTAAGTGTAACTGTAATTTCATCTTCTTCAACACAATTAACACTATTTAAAGATACCGAAACTTCAACTCTATAAATACCACTTTGCGTTACATTTAAAGTTGGGCTTGTTGCTCCATTAATTAAATTGTTATTTAAATACCATGAATAAAACGCGAATTGATTTTGTAAGTCTGCATCTAAAATAGCAGAACTTGCACAGGTTGATATGTCTTCCCCTAAATCTAGAATTTTAAAACTGTTGCCTTCAATAAATACAGCAGAATCGGATCTGCCATCTGTTTGATCTGCAATAATTAGTTTTATGTGATATTGTACGTAAGGGGTAATATTAGTTGATGCTCTTAAAACACTAGTTCTACCATTATAATTTGTGTCTCCAACATTATACCCATCAAAATACTGACTATTTTGAGCCTCGCATACACCAAATATTTCATCATGAATGGTATTGGTATTAACTGGTGTTGAGGTACCAGGAACCAAGGCTATATTTTGATATGGAGCTGTACTTCCTGTTTCTTTTATTAAAAAAACAAAACCATCGGAAAATTGACAAGGGTTTATACCAAAATATTCTTCTGATGCTAATAAATAATTAAATTGGAATTGATTGGAAGTAGATATAATATCAAACTCTATAGATGTGGCATTGAGCGTATTCGTTATACCTAAGGCTGTTTCTAAATCTGGATCTGTTCCCCAAGTTGTAGAGCTTTCACTAAGTGTAGGACTTATGGAAGAATTACCTCCAGAAGTTGCGCCTCCGGTTGATAACATGATACCATTTTCGAAAGGGAAATTTGATCCAGCCTTTTCAAAATAGGCAAAACTTGAAAAGCCACTAGCACTTCCATTAACGGAGGAGTTAATATTGCTAATATCAATACAACCATCAACAAGGTTGTTTTCTATGAGAGGTTGTAACCCTATTGAATCATCTATTGAAATTTGTTGAGAAAACATAACATGGCTACTGCAAATGAGTACTAACAATATGTAATAAACATATCTCATAGATTGTAGTTTTATAGATTTTTCTTGGCAGATATTACTACTGTTAACATGGATTAATATCGAGTTAATCCTGTTTTGTATATTAAAAAACTATGAAGCCTTGAAGTCACTTAAAAACCTATTAAAATGTATACTTTTTGATTTGTCATAGGCGTACTATGCCGAAATTAAATAAGTATTAGGTTCGATTGTGTTTTCTCAAGCTTTATAAGAGCATTTTAATGCACAAAGTGGGATAAAAGTAATTTTAATTTAAATGAAATGTTAAAAAATCAGGTAGAATGCAATTAATTTAGTTTTATGGACTTAATACTTTAAAGTGAAATGATTTTTAAAGGTTCTGCCATCTTGTAGTTTAATAACAAACCAGTAATCATCTGGGGGGAGTCTATTACCATTAAGCATGCCATCCCATCCTTCTCCTAAAGGAACGAGTTCTTTTATTAATTTTCCAAATCTATTGAAAATTAATATTTTAGTATTTGCTTGAAACATATTAGAAACACCTATTATTTGCCAAGTATCATTAATGCTATCGTTATTAGGTGTAAAGAATTTTGGGAAACCAATAACGTAAGCGGTGCTGCTTATAGGAGGACCACAATCCTTATCTTTATTTTTTACAAAAACAGTATAAATACCAGCTTTTATGTTTTCAAAAATGGGACTATCTTGATAAGGTATAACAATGCGGTTTTCGCTATTAATTAGTTGATATTGATAGGTGCCTTCTCCTGAAACACTGATTGTAATTGGTGTATTTTGGATGACATTAATAGGAATGCTTGAGGGGTTAAAAGAAGCTATACTAGTAGCTTTAACGCTTATTGTTCGGTCTATTGAGCATCCAAATATATTTGTTACTGTCACAGTGTAATCTCCAATTGTATTAATTTGGGTATTATAAGTTGTATCTCCGTTAGACCATTTGTATGAGTAATTGGATAGGTTACCTTTTAAAATTCCAGCATCAATTGTTTCTGTTTCAGGGAATTTATTTAAGCAATAGTATATGGTTTCTTGGGTGTCTATATCTGGTAATTCATTAATTTTCAGAAAAATTTTTCCAATTCCAAAACATGCATTATTATTTTCGACACGGGCGTAAAGTATATGTTCGTATGGATTATTTACGTTTGAATATGGGGTTTTTAGTTTATTTTTTTCTAAAAGAGCATCTTCATAAGTTTCGTAATAATTTATTGGGAATGTTATGCTATTTAAAGATTGAATATCTGCTGTTATATCATTTAAATTGAATGTGTTTATGCCATCTCTTGAGTTCTGTTCGTCACAAACAGGTGGAGCTATGTAGTCGTTAATTTTATTTATAGATACTTTTAGGGTGAGTTCTGCAATACTAAAACAATTTGTATTATCATTAATGATTTGAGTGAAAAGGACTTGAGAATCTTCTGTGTTTTTAAAACTATTAATATTTAATATTTCATCAGTGTTGTTCTCTGCACTATTTAAAGTTTTGAAGAATTTTACAGAGCGATTGGGTAAGCCATTTGTTAGTATACTTACCGCTTCGAGTAAATTATAGGTAGTTCGTTTATCGTTTATACCATCCTCGTCACATTGAGTTAATGTTGCATTTGTAAATTCTGGTAATGGATTAACAGTTATGCTAATTGGAGATGATATAACAAAGCAGTCTGTGTTTAATTTGTTTTCTATTCTAGCATAAACAGTTTCGTTGTTTGGTGTTTGATTGTAATAAGAAAAATTTAATGGATTCTTTTGACTCTCTGCATTTGATATAGATCGATAATAGGTGATTGAGAATTTTGATGGATCTTGGCTACCTAAAAGAATATTATCAAATTGATGTAAATCAATATCTGTTTGTCCATTAGTAATATTTACATCTGTTGCTGTTTGAGTGTCGCATATTGTTGTTGGGTTGACAGTTTCTACAACAGGAGAGTCAAAAATGGTTGCTAAAAAAGAAATGTTAGTGTTAAAACATGTTGTATTTCCAATAAGCCCAATTCTTGTGTAAAATCGTTGTGGGTTACTTGTATTAGTTAAATTTAGAGTGATTTCGTTTACATCTAATTCTGAATCACTCTGCGATTTATAGAATTTAGTATAGTAAATAAGCGGATCTTGCATTCCTAAAAGTTCTTTGGCTTGTGTAGAAAAATTGAAAGACGCTAGATCTTTGGAGCATATAGAAACATCATTTATTGGATTTGCAATTGGTTCGTTAAAATAAGCAACTAAGGCTTCTCCTTCAAGAATGTTACTACAGTCACCAGTTGTGGTTTGTACTGTTACTTTGTACATGCCAGCTTTAGATACTTCTAAATCAAAATCACTTTCAGAAATTTTTACATCGTTAAAAGTCCAAGTGTAAGTTGCTCCAGGAATATCTTCAGCAGTAAGCGTATATTTTTCTCCTAGACATAATGGTAAGTAGGTAGAATTAGATTTGTTTCTTGTAATATTTATTTTTTCGGAAAAAAATGATGCTATAAAGGGAGGTAGCCCTTGTCTGGAATTTCGACCAAGTGCCACAGCATTGTGCTTATAATTACAATTTATACCTAATTCGTTAGGAGTATTAATAACCGAAAGATATGGTAAACCTACAGGGTATGTGGCACTCATGGCTCTATAAATTTTACCATTTGGGGCTAACTGTAGTGCGCCACGATACATTTGTCTATCATCAATTACTACTTCGCTAGCGTTTATATTTGTTGCTGTTAAATCATATTGTAATAACGAACCATATTGACTTGATGGGTTAAGGAAATTTTCCTGATTGGTTTGGTAATAAGCAGAAACATATAGTCGTTTGTTATTTTGCGAGAACTCAATTCCATAAGGAGATTGTGTTTTACCAATATGAGAAAAGTTAATGTTTATGGCTTCTTGATTACTCACTTTTCCTGTTGTAACATCAAAATCGTAAAGATATAATCCTGATGTTGAATTTGCACATGCTAGTTTAGTGCCATCTGGAGATACTTTTAAATAGCCTCTAAAATCATTAACAACAATATTAAAAGTTGATTTTACAGGCGTGGGATTTATACCTGTACTAGATACTTCGTAGGCGTAAAATGTATTGAAATTAGGGTTTTCGGATGGTAAGCCTGTTGCTGAGGCAAATGTAATTACCCAAATGGATTTAGAGGTACAATCTTTTAATACAGCACTAATTTTTTCTGTGCTATCTTGTAATAGATTGATGTTTTTAGAAGTACTAATTACATCTCCTAATCCGCCATTTAGACTTAGGTCTACTATAGAATAATTAAAACCTCTATCTGGGTCATTTTGTATAACGGTATCTACTGTGAAAATATAATAAATATTAGAATCGTTTGGTTTGGGAACAACAATGGCAGATTGCGAGCTAGATGGATCCCCAAAAAGACCATTGCCTAAAGCTGCATTAGCATTAGGCATAGGGTTATGGTTTTTGTCCCAAACAGTAATACCATCTGTATAAAATAATAAATTACCATCACTATCTGAAATAGTGGTGCAACCTTCATCTGTATTTAGTTTGCCATCTGTTAAATTTGTAGTAGAGCCATTAGAATTAAAACGTATACCTGTATTTTCTCCAAAATACCAGTTTGCCGCTTCTTGTTGACTATAAGAAATAGAGGCAACTAAGAAAGTAAAATAGCAAAATAGTTTTTTCATCTTTTAAATAGCATTGCTATCAAAGATATTATAAATCTCGCTTTTTTAATAATCTATAGGATAAAAATACAAATAGAGCAGTCCAACTCAATACAATGATTATTTCGTAGCCATGAGTTCCATAATCGTAAGCTAAATTTTCTTTATTAGGGAACTTGGTCATGGCAATTCGTTGAAATGGTTGGTCTATAAGCTTATACATAGATTGTAATGGAAAGAAATTATGAACCTTTTCTGCTAAATTAATGTCTAGTTTCCAAGCCATTAAACCGTACAGTATCCATTCGAATATATAGAGGATGAATAGAAATGCTAGAGCAAAAGCAGAACGTTTTACTAACATTCCAAAAAATAAACAGAGGCTAAAAAAGCCAATTAGTTTTACAAAGTATGCTAATAAAAATTCAGTTTCTCTAAAAATTATAGAAGCTTCTGTATAACTTGAATAATATAGACCAATGAAAAAAGATATTAAACTAATTAATATTGTAGATAGTAATGAAAAGAATGTAATAGTGTAAAATTTTGAAAGTATAAATTCTTTTTTGCTTAATCCGTCAATAAGATTTTGCTTAATTGTTTTATTACTGTATTCATTGCCAATCATACTTACGACAACTATTGCGAAAAATAATTTAAAATAAGATGCAAAAAAGGTAGTTAGATGCCAGATTATAGGAAAATTAAAAATACCTAATTCGCCTAATTCTAGAGTGAAAAAACCAAAAACATTAATTTTTAGGGAAGATAATAGTATAACAAAAAAGGGTAAAATAAATGATACAAAAATGAGTATTTTACTAGTTCTATTTAGTAATAGTTTTTGCAATTCTAAATTTAAAAGTCGTAACATGCGGTTCGTTTTTGGTTGGGTTTTATCTATCTGTTAATTGTAAAAATTGTTCTTCTAAACTTTCTTTACGTTGTACTAAATGAGTTAGTATAATACCTTTTTCAAATAGGAGTTTATTAAAATCTTCAGAATTCATAGGTTCGTTTAAAAAAGCAGTTATCAAATCATCTTGAATTTTAATTTTTCCAAAAGAATTATGGTTTTTTAGAAACGCTATTAAGTTTTCTTCTTTATTGGATTTTAATTCAAAAAAACCATGGCTAGATATCATTTCATCAACACGACCAGAGTATAGTTTTGTGCCTTTACGAAGTATTACAACATGAGAGCATACTTTTTCAACTTCGTCTAATAAATGAGAAGCGAGTAAAATAGTAGTGCCTTTAGCTGCTATTTGTTTTATAATTTCCCTAATTTGATGTATACCTTGTGGGTCTAATCCATTAGTAGGTTCATCAAGGATTAAAATTTCTGGATCATTTAAAAGGGCAGAAGCAATTGCTAAACGCTGTTTCATACCCAAGGAGTAAGTTTTAAATTTGCTGTTTTTTCTATTTAAAAGCCCAACTATTTCTAGTTTTTCGTCTATTTTATTATAATTAACACCTTTAATTTTACAAACTAATTTTAAGTTTTCAAAGGCAGTCATATATGGATAAAAATTTGGGCGTTCAATAATAGCGCCTACTTTTTTTAAAGCATTATGGGTTGAGGTATTTCCATCAAACCAATGAAAGTCACCTTCAGTTTTATTTACTACATTTAAAACGATACCTAATGTTGTGGATTTACCACTTCCGTTAGGTCCTAAAATACCGTAAACATTACCTTTTTTAATAGTAAAGGATAAGTTTTTTACAGCTGTTAAATATCCAAATTTTTTAGTAAGGTTGTTAATTGTGAGTATAGATTCCAAGCTATTAGTTTTTATATGCTAACTTTAAAAATTAGTATAGGTTAGTTATTATTAACAAGTGTTGTTCATTAAAAAAAAATATAAAGTTTTAAAACTTGATAAAGAGATTTTAATGAGTAATACGAGTTTTAAGTATGACGACAGTCTTCCTTTTTTGTTACAGGCTTATAAATAAAAGCATTAAATTTGAATAAGTTTTCAAGTTTATGCAAGATTTAAAAATTTCTAAAAAAAAGCCGTCTTACCCTATAACTGTTAGATTACATGATTATCTATCTGATTATAATAGAAATGTAAAAATTCCTATTTTTTATGATGATTTGTTGCGTTTTCAAGGATCTATAGTTGTTTATGATAAGGATGATAATGATACGCTTTGGATTAGGGTTTATTATAATGAATTTGAAAGAGAAGAGATTGATTTAGCATTAAAAAAAGTTTATACTATTTTGCATTCTGATGGAAATGAAAGTGCCATTCCGTTTCTTAGTGTTGATGCTATTGATTACTGTACGTTTGGAAATTCTAAACCTTTTAGAATTAAGATTAGAAATATTTTAAATGATAACTATACTTATTTTTATGTGAAAATAGCTGATGCATCTCGTGTGTATGGTTTAGAATTGGAGCACATGCTTTCTCCCTATAACTTGAATTTTTTAGTACATGAAAATACATTAATAGAAGAGCATATAGCAGGTATTCCAGGGGATGATTTTATAAAAAATATATTACCAAAATGTGATAAATCTGAAAAATCGCAGATAGCCAAAGAGTTTGTGAAATTTAATGAACGCTGTATGATTAGGCTCTTAGGAGACATGCGTTCATATAATTATGTAATTGTTCCTACTCATGATTTTGATCATGTAGTTTATAAAATTAGACCAATAGATTTTGATCAACAATCTTACGAAGGGAAATTTAATATATACCGGCCTCAATTTTTTAAAGAGAATTTAAAAATGGTGGAATTAGTGTCTGGAGGCATGCAGAAACTGTCTATAAACCAGTATAAGACAGAGGAACGTTCTATTTTAGTAAAGCGATTAAAAAGTTTTCATGGTAGAATAGATAAGTTATTAGATTGTATGGAAGAGGATGTTATTTCTAAACAAGAAAATATAGATTTATTGAAAATGAAAATTTTCGACTATACTCAAGATGTCACTTTTAAACGCTGCAAAAATATGGGGCAAATTCTTAAACGTTCTTTAGCTTATTTGACTCGAAATTATGAGAATGTGAATTTAGATAAATTAATGTAATATCAATATTTTATTTAAGTGAGTTTAAATGATAAAGGGGGGGCGAAAAAGGGAACTTAATTCCAATTTTCGTCAAAATCTAAACTCTCGTAGTCATTAACGTCTGAATCTTCATCATATTCATCAAAATCATTGATGTTATCAGCTTCAAATAATTTATCTGGAGCAGTATCTGGAACTTGGCCTTTAATAAACATAAGATTAGGGTAGTCGTTACCTTCTGTTTCATCAACTATTTCAGCTAATTCAACATAAAATGTCCACATGCTTAAAAAATCGTAAATATAGATGAGTTTTGTTTGTGCTTCATGAACAACACTATCTAAAGATGTTTCATTCATTAAACGCGTTGAATTATCTTCACTTAAATCAAATAATGAAATTTCTTCACCTTGATTCCATTGATCATTACTTATATAAAATGATGCCATTTCAGTGCCATCAAACCCAAAAGATTGTGTTATAATATTATGTAAATCTTCTAGTGTGTCTGTTTCACGGATTTCTAAATCACGAAAAACATCCTCATCAGTATCATTGTCTAAAATAACTCTAAATCTATAAACCATTGGTGTAAAATTATGCTACAAAGGTAGGCATTTTTAATTATTTTGTAAAGCGATGTAAGGTGAATGTTGTAGCACTTAATAAGAAAAAAGCACCTATTTGATGAGCTACACCTAACCAAACTGGGACGTGTAATAAAATAGTACATATACCTAATAAAAACTGAATAAAAACTATTATTACTAGTGTGTTTATTCCTTTATTTTGGTATAATGTTAAATCTAATTTTCTTGATTTTTTCCAAATTAAGAAAATTATAATAACCACAATATAGGCTAATATTCTATGTACAAACTGTACGCCGCTTTTTCCTTCTATAAAGTTTTTATATACAGGGTTTTGTTCAATAAGAACGGTATCATGCATAAATTGACCTTCACTCATCATAGGCCAGTGGTTGTGTATAAAACCTGCGTCTAAACCAGCAACAAAAGCGCCATAAATAATTTGAATAATTAAAATAGTTAGCCCTAAACGTATTAGGTTTCTAAAGTTTTTATTTATTTCTTTTTTATTAGGAAACATTAAATCTAAGGCTACCCAGAAGGTATAAGCAAAGGTTATAAATGCTGTTGTTAAATGAGCTGCTAATCTATAATGGCTTACATCTGGATTATCAACGAGTCCACTTTTAACCATATACCAGCCTAAAAAACCTTGAAAAGCACCTAAGGATAGTAAAATAATAGATTTTTTAATGGTTTGGGCTGTAAGTTGCTTTCTAATTATAAAATATAAAAAAGGCAATAAAAAGACCATACCTATAAAACGTCCAATGACTCTGTGTAACCATTCCCAGAAGTAAATATCTTTAAAGTCTTGAAGGGTAAATTGATTATTTAGTTTTTGGTATTCGGGATATTGCTTATATAAATTAAAGGCTTCTTGCCATTCTGCATCATTGATAGGTGGAATGGTTCCCGATATTAATTTATAATTTGAAATAGATAAACCTGAGTGGGTTAATCTTGTTATGCCGCCAACAACAACCATTATGAATATTAAAACGCAACCTGTGAGTAACCAATAAATAACTCTTTTATTATCTTTTTTCATTTTCTTTAATAAAAAGAACCTCTTAATTGTTTTGAGGTAATTATATATTTTAGCTTAAAATTTTCTTAAAACATAGACTATTAGTCATGTTTTTATATTGTCCGTAATTTGGAATTGCTGTGTAGCTCATTTTTTTGTAAAATGCTACTGCTTCGGTCTGTCTTTTTCCTGTTTCTAAAATACAAGCATTATAAGATAGTTCATTAGACCATTTTTCTAGTTCTAGTAATATTTTGGAAGCTAATCCTTTCCCTCGAGATTCAGGTAGGGTAAACATGCGTTTTATTTCAACAGTATTATTATCGAATTCTTTAAAAGCTCCACAAGCTACGGGAGCTTCGTTTAAATAGGCAATAACAACATGTTTTAATACATCTATATTGTTGTATTGGTTGTAAAAAGCATGATCGTCACCGTCTTTAACTTTTAAATAGGCGTCTAGATGTTTAACGAGGTTTATAAAATCGAAGTCTTTAGAGTCTGTTCTAACAATTTTAATCATTTTGCGTGCTAACTTTTAGACCTAATTTTTTACCTCTTTCTATCATTAATTGATATGCTGCTTGATACTCATTAGGTATATCTCCTTCGAGAATTGCTTCTTTTATTGCTTCCTTAATTAAACCAATTTCTCTAGATGGCTTAATGTTAAATGTTTTCATGATTTCTTCACCAGAAACTGGCGGTTGAAAGTTCCTAACATGATCGCGCTCTTCAACTTCAATAATTTTGTCTCTAACAATTTTAAAATTATTATGATATTTATTGAATTTTTTAGGGTTTTTAGTGGTGATATCTGCTTCACAAAGAGTCATTAAATCTTCTACATAATCGCCTGCATCAAATACTAAGCGACGTACAGCAGAATCTGTTACAATATCTTGGGCTAATACTATAGGGCGCGAACTCATAAATACCATTTTTTGCACAAATTTCATTTTATCATTCAATGGCATTTTTAATCGCTTAAATAAGTGAAATACCATTTTAGAACCTTCTAATTCGTGTCCATGAAATGTCCATCCTACTTTTTTACTAAACCTTTTAGTTGGAGCTTTACCAATATCGTGTAATAAAGCAGCCCAACGTAACCAAAGATTATTTGTATTTATAGCAATATTATCTACAACCTCTAAAGTGTGGTAAAAGTTATCTTTATGGCGCTGTCCTTCGACTTCATCAATCCCTTTTAAAGCTGTTATTTCTGGAAGAATATATTTTAATAAACCTGTTTTTTCTAGGAGTAAAAAGCCAATAGATGGTTTTTTACATTCAAGTATTTTATTAAGCTCTGTTACAATACGTTCGTTAGTAATTATTTTAATTCTATTACTATTTCGGGTAATGGCTTGAAGTGATTTGTCTTCAATAATAAAATCAAGCTGAGTAGCAAACCGTATAGCTCGTAGCATACGTAATGGATCGTCACTAAATGTAATGTCTGGATCTAATGGCGTTTGTATAGTCTTGTTATCTAGGTCTTTAGTGCCTCCAAAAGGATCTAGTAAATCTCCAAATTTCTCTTCATTTAAATCTAATGCTAGAGCATTTATTGTAAAATCACGACGATTCTGGTCGTCTTCTAGAGAGCCATTTTCTACAGCGGGGTTTCTACTATCTTCTGTGTAAGATTCTTTACGAGCACCAACAAATTCAATTTCAATATCATTATATTTAAGCATTGCCGTACCATAGGTTTTAAAAACTTGAACCTTGGGTTTATTAGGAAGGTTTTTAGCAACTTGTTTTGCTAGTTTAATACCATCTCCTATGGCAACAACATCTATATCTTTTGCATGACCACGTTTTAAAATAAAATCGCGTACAAACCCACCTATAACAAAAGATTCTATTTCTATTTCTTTAGCAGATTGTGAAATTATTTTAAATATAGGGTTTTGTAGTGCGTCTCTGTAATTCATTAATAAAAAATTCAATACCCGAAAACTAAATTCCAAAACACTTATTTTAGAATAGAGTGTTCGAAATCTGAGAATTTAAGGTCTTATTACTTTTACAATTCCATTATTACTCAATTTAATAATAGATGATGGTTTTGAGCAGTTTTTTTCTTGATGCAAATTTACAACATAGTCTACACCTTTTAAAATAGCTTTAGATATTTCTTTAAAGGATTTAGGAGTAGGGAAACCACTAATATTTGCAGAAGTAGAAACAATAGCGCCATTAAATTTTCTTGAAAGTTGATAGCAAAAGTCATCATCTGGAATTCTAATAGCTATAGTACCATCTGGAGCTATTAAATTTGAAGCTAAATTTTGTGCTTCATCGTAAATTATGGTTGTAGGCTTGTCTGCTATGTCAATAATACTTAGAGCTGCATCTGGTATGTTTTTTACATGCTTTTTTAACATTCTGTCATCTGCTACTAAGCATATTAAAGCTTTACTATCTTCACGTTGTTTTAATTCGTATATTTTTTTTACTGCTCCAGCATTGTTTGCATCACAGCCAATACCCCAAACGGTGTCTGTGGGGTAGAGTATAATACCACCTTGTTTTAAAACTTGTATAGTTTTGTTTATTTCTTGATGCATATGTAATTATTTAAAAAAATATTAGATGTTATTTAATATGTTTTCTAATTGTTCTATGTTTTTTTTCCAAGATAAATTATTCAATAAAAATTGATTTCCTTTTTTAGCTAAATGCTTTCTTAAGTCATCATTATTTAAAAGGGATTCTATTTTTTCAACAATATCATCAGGATTTTTTGGAGCAATAGTTAATGCGGTTTCATTATTGAATGCAAAATCTTTATGACCTTCTAAATTTGTAGCTATTAAGGTGCAGCCACAGGCTAGAGACTCGCATGCAGGAAGCCCAAAACCTTCTTTTATACTTGGTGTTAAAAAAATGGAATGTGAATTATATATATCAATTAAATTTTTTGGTCTATGGAAAAAATTGATGTCTTCACGAAGATTTTTTGGTCGTTTGGCAGTACTAAAGAATGAAATATTAACATGAGGATGTTTTTCTTTAATGCGAAGTAATGCTTCAACACCATAGGTAGAACCTTTTCGAGTACTTTTACAATACATCATTAATATTGAAGGTTTTCGATCTTCTATATCATTTTTTATATAAAACTTAGATGTATCTATAGCATTCAATATAAGATATGGTTTTTTAGAAGATAGTGGTTCTATAATATCGTAAACAAAAGATGAAATAGCAATATTTGTAGTGTGTTCTAGCTCATAAGATCTTTCTAGTAAACTGACATCTTCATGATTATTTTCATAATCTTGAATAAAATTTACTTTTTTTCCTTTAGTAGCACTTAATTCATGAACTTCTAGAGCTGTAGCCCACCAAGTTGACAAAATATAATCTGCATCTCTAATAAACTGATCTGAGACTCTTTTTATATTACAAGATTTAACAATAGGATTTAATTCAAACCAATTAGGTCTATGAGTTTTTCTTATTTTATGCAGTATAGCTCTTATAAAATATGGCTTTTTATATCTTTGATATGATGTATTTAATGAATGATATATTTGAACATCATAGCCTTTTTCGGCTAAAAAATTGGCATAAATGAACATGACTTTTGGACCTCCATTAGGACGTTTCGTAGGAAACGGAAGTATAATGTTTATTTTTTTTTGTATTTGGTTTGAAGACATTTTAGATTATTTTTTTATAAACTTCCAAAGTTTTTTTCGCCATAATCTCCGAAGAGAAATAAGTCGTTATTTGTTTAAAAGACTTTTCGGTAAAATTATCTAATAAATCTTTATTAGAACTTAGAGTAATTAAATCTTTTGATAATTTTTCGAAATCATTAACGTTTGATAAGAAACCATTTTCTCCATCTTTTATTATTTCTGGAATGCCTCCAGGATTTGTAGAAACAACAGGAACTTTAAAATAAAAAGCCTCGTTTATTACTTGAGGTAAGCCTTCAGACTGAGATGTTAATAGGAAGATATCGAACTGAGAAATAAAACTAGAAGCATTATCTATAAAGCCTGTAAAACTAATGTGTTTTTCAAGTTTAAACTCTTTAACCTTATCTTGATACATTTGTGTTCTTTCTGTAAAGTTTCCAATTTGTACAAAATGAAAAGATTTATTTTTTCTTACGTTAACAATATCATTAACGACATCTATAAAAGCAAATAGATTTTTGGCTCTTATATGATTGCCAATATTACCCACAATAATTTTATCGTTAGGTATATTAAATTTGTCTTTAAGCAAGAATTCTGTTTTGGTATTCTTGTTACTAAATCGTATACCATTATAAATGGTCATAATTTTAGAAGTGTCTTCAATACTTTTAGCTGTAACTTGTTCTACAGCCTTAGAAACACAAATGTATTTTTGTATTTTTTTATAATTGTATTTAAAAAGCGTAGATTTTCTGTTTTTTATAGGAAAAGATGTTTTCTTGCCATAAATAAAAGGAGGTAATTTTCCGTAAATTCGATCTGCTATAACGGAAAGCGTTAATGCTGTAGGGTCGTGTATATGAATTAAATCAATTTTTTTAGAACGACAGACTCTAATTAGTTTAAATATAAATCTAGGGTCAATTTTAAGGTCTAGTGGAGCTGCTATATGATTGTAATTCCCTTTGATTAGTCTTTTATGAAAATCGGCATCTTTAACACAAAAAATATATTGTGTTACTTCTGGGTTAGACTTATTTAATTCATAATACAAATTTTCTAGGTGATTTTCTCCACCACCCCAATTTGTAACTCCAGAAACATGTAAAATGGTCATCTATTTTTCTAATATTTTTTGAGAATGTTTCAAGGATTTGCTTATAGAGGCACCTTGAAATAATAATAAGTTTATAAACGTAAAGTTTTTTGGTTTTACTAATGCTTTAAAGAAGTATTTTGTTATCATAAATGTTTTTAGAATAAGATAGTTTAAATATGAAGAATTCTTTTTTATAACATATAGTAAAGATAACTTTAACTCTTTTTTAATTATAATATTTTTTGATGTGCTTTTCCCTCTAAAATGAACATATTGTGCTTTAGGAACTAAATAACAAGCATGTCTACCATTCAATTTATTTATTCTGTATGCTAAATCTGTTTCTTCGTAATATAGAAATATATTAGTATCGAAACCACCAACTAAGTTAAAAGCATTTGCTTCTGCAAATAGAAAAGAACCAGGAATACATTCCACTTTTAGGGGAGTGCTATATATTTTCTTTCTTTTAGGATATTTTTTAGGGTTTAGCTTTTCAAGTATTTTTCTACCAAATAATTCTCGTTTTAATGTTAAAAAATGATCGAATGATTTTAAAACATTATCATCTTCATCAAATCCTTGAGGCGCACAAAGTGCTACATCATTATGATTTTTTAAAAAGTCTAATAAAATTGATAAGCAGTCATTTTTAATTAAAGTATCGTTATTAACAAAAGCATAATACTCCGCATTTGCAAATTGGATTCCAAGCATATTACCTCCACCAAATCCTGTATTGTTTTTACTTCTAAAAAGCGTTAAATGCTCTGTTTTTGGAAGTCCTCTTTTTAATGTTTCATAATCACTATAATTAGAAGCATTATCAATAACAATAATTTGATAGTTAAGTTCTTTTGATGTGTTATTAATAAGAGATTTAACAGCGTTAATGGTGAAATTTGAAGAGTTATAATTTATTAAAATTACAGCTATTTGATACATAGTTGGGTAGGTTTGCAAACAAAAATAGAAAAGATTTTGGTATTAAGCTTGGGATAAGGTTATTTATTACTTCTCTATTCTAAATACTGTATAGATGCATTTGGATAAGTGAAAATATCTACATAGGTTAGGCGTTATTCTATTAATTGGAAGTTAATAAGTAAAAACATAGTAAAATGATTACAATGATGAATGGTAATAATGATTTAAAAGAGAATCTTTATTTTACAATATGTCATAAATGGAAATATTTATGGGCTATATTTTGTTCGAAGTTTTATGCATCTTCTGCAACTAAAACGATAAATAAATTGGTTTATATCGCTAGAGAGAAAGATAAGGATTGGATTTTTGGAGCTAAAATAAGACGTCTTTCAAGGCATTCTTCTTTAAACGCAGAGCCTTATTTTCATAATAAATTACGTGATTTACCTGATGCTGATGGCTATTATTATATTTATCAAAACTACTTTTGTCGGTGTATTCGTAGTACACCAAGTATTTTGAAGAAAAAAAATGTTGTCATGTTTACGCATCCCAATTGGTCTAAAAAATATTCCAAAACTCATGTAATATGGTGTCTCAACAAAGCAGATACTATTATATGTTTAAATTCTGAAATTAAAACTAATTTAATTGAGATGGGAGTAAAACCAGAATTGCTTGAAGTTTTACATATAGGGACGTGCTCAAATTTTTTTAGCAGCCATACTAGATTAAATGGAGCCGTAGGGTTTTGTTCTACTTACAACATACGTAAGAACCCAAATTTAATTTTAGAAGTCGTTAAAAACTTGCCAAATAGAATCTTTCATTTGATTGGTAATAATTGGGAGAATTATAGTAAATTTAATGAGTTGTCTAGTTTGCCAAATTTTGTTTACTATAATGATGTGCCTTATGAAACTTACCCTGATTTATATAGTAAAATAGATGTTTTTGTTTCCCCTTCTATATTAGAGGGAGGACCAGTACCTATACTGGAAGCAATGATGTCTAATTGTGTGCCAGTAGCTTCTAAAACAGGTTTCTGTTCTGATTTAATAAATCATGGAGAAAACGGCTTTTTGTTTGACGTTGATGCAAGTTCTCAAGATGTTATTCCTTTAATAGAAAAAGCTTTTTTATTAAAAACAAATATAAGGGAAACTGTAACCCAGTATACTTGGGAAAACTGTGCTAAGACTATTGATGGTTATTTTTTAAATTGAATTAAATTCTATATGTAGAATTGTTTATTTTTGACTTCATATAGATTATGAGTTTTTATAATAAAACAGATTCATTTTTTATATGAAATTTGTTCTGAAAATAAAGAAAAATTCTAGCGTAAAAGCGTAAACAAATATTTAATTGGGTAATAAAAAAAAACAAATACATAAATCGTTTAAACAAAGTAGTAATTTATTAGATGGTTTTATAGAAAATTTTGAAACGCTGGGTGTTCCTTTTGGCAATCAAGATAGAAATTCTTTGAAGCTATTTAAACTTAATAAAAGAACAATTAACATTAAATCGTTTAGAGTCCCCAATATTTTTAACCAAATAGCATACAGATTTTTTAGGAAAAGTAAAGCGCAGCGTTCTTTTGAGTATGCTAATAAACTTATAGAGTTAGCGGTGGGAACTCCTAAACCTATTGCTTATTATGAGTTTACTACGTCTTTTTTATTCAAGAAAAGCTATTATATAAGTGAGCAAATTAATGATGATTTAACGTATAGAGAATTAACTACAAATTTTAATTATCCAAATCATGAAGCTATACTTCGTGCTTTTACAAGATTTACATTTCAATTACATGAAAAAGGAATTCATTTTTTAGATCATTCTCCCGGTAATACATTGATTAAAACTGATGAAGGGAATTATACATTTTATTTGGTTGATTTAAATCGCATGGAATTTAAAACGTTAGATTTTGAAACTCGTATTAAAAACTTTTCTAGACTTACTATACATAAGTCTATGATAGAAGTTATGAGCGACGAGTATGCCAAATGTACAGGTGAAGATTACGATAAAATATTTAATTTAATGTGGCATGATACTGAAGCCTTTCAAGAAAAATACCATCGTAAACGCAGATTAAAAAAGAAATTAAAGTTTTGGAAAAAATAAGTTTTTTATTTTTCTTCGTTTCTATATAGTTCTCTAAGTTTAGTATATTTTAAAAAGGTAATGTTTGCTGTTTGTACACAAATTATAAATCCGTTTAAGCCATCAAGAAATCCTAACCTTAAAAAATAGGCTTTAAAAAAAGCCCAAGTGGGGTTGAATAAAATTTTCCATAGAGGTGCTTTTTTTCCTAAGTTGTAATATGCTTTTGCTGCAATAGTAGAAAAGTGTTCGGTTTTTAAATTAAACTCAGAATAAGTTTGATAAGTTAAATGTAAAATATCTCCTTTTAAATAACCTGTTTTATCTTTTGAATTATGCAGCACAACATTGTCATGAGGATTAATGCCTTTCCATTGTGCTTTTCTTTTATCGAAAACTCGTAATTTTTTATTAGGATACCAATCGGAATGTTTAATCCATTGTCCACAAAAATTATTAAATCTATTGCTATAATAGCCATCAAGTTTCCAATTTTTTTTTAAAGAAATAATAGATTCTTGTAATGCTTCAGAAAGAGATTCATCACCATCAAGAGAAACGACATAGTCGTTGGAAGCTTGAGAAAGCGCAAAGTTTTTTTGTTCAATATAACCTAGAAATTTTTGTTCTATAAATTTGACATTGTATTTGTTACAAATAGATTTAGTGTTGTCGGAAGAGAACGAATCTACCACAACAATTTCATCAACAACAGGTACTAAAGATTGTAAGCATTTTTCAATATTTCGCTCTTCGTTATAGGTGATAATAACACCAGATAGTTTAATCATATTCTTCATTATGGTTGGGTAAAAATAGTTATTTTTGTGGCAATGACCACATTTAAGACCTCAGTAATTATTAGTACATATAATCAACCCGAATGGTTGCAAAAGGTACTTTGGAGTTATAATTTTCAAAGTTTTAAAAACTTTGAAGTTATTATTGCCGATGATGGCTCTAATGATAAAACTAAACAACTTATTGAGCATATAAAAAAAGAGGTTAGTTATCCTATTAAGCATGTTTGGCATGAGGATAATGGGTTTCAAAAAACAAAAATATTAAATAAAGCAGTAGTTAAAGCATCTTCAGATTATTTGATTTTTACAGATGGAGATTGTATTGCTAGAAAAGATTTTGTTGAGACACATTTAAAACTAAGAAAACCAAATTATTTTTTGTCTGGAGGATATTTAAAATTACCAAAATTAATATCAGATAGTATTTCAAAAGAACATATTAAAAATCAGGATTGTTTTTATATCGAATGGTTAGTTAAAAACGGACTTAAAAAAACGTTTAAGTCTAACAAATTAACTTCTAGAGGTTTTAAAGCATGGTTTTTAAATACGTTTACACCAACTAAAGCTACGTTTGATGGTATGAATGTATCCGGATGGAAAAAAGACATAGTTGAAGCTAATGGGTTCGACGAACGTATGCAATATGGTGGAGAAGATAGAGAGTTAGGAGAACGATTGATGAATAAAGGACTTAAATTTAAGCAGATTCGTTATAGTGCTGTATGTTTGCATTTATACCATGAGCGTCCATATAAAAATACAGAGGCATTACAGTTAAATAACTCCATAAGAAAGTATACAAAAAAGAACAAGTTGGTTTATACCAATTTTGGTATAAACCAATCTAGTTAACTTAATTCTTGTTTACTTTTTTGTAATGCAGAAGCTATTATTTGGTGCATGTCATAATATTTATATTCGGCAAGTCTACCTCCAAAAATAATGTTGTCCTCTTGTATAGAAAGTGCTCTGTATTGTTGATATTTATTTTGATTATCATCATTATTTATAGGGTAATATGCTTCTTTCTCTTGAGTCCATTTTTCTGAGAATTCTTTTGTTATTACAGTATGCTTTTGTTTACCAAATTCAAAGTGTTTATGTTCAATAATTCGTGTATAAGGCACAGTAGCATCATTATAATTAACAACAGCATTTCCTTGATAATTATCGGTATCTAACCTAATATTTTCAAATCGTAAGGATCTATATTCTAAGTTACCAAATTTATAATTATAGAATTCATCAATTTTTCCGGTGTACACTATTTTATTAGCTAAAGCACTTAACTCTTCTTTTTCTTCAAAAAAATCAACATTAGTTTTTACATCGATATCTTTTAATAGTCCATCAATTATTTTGTTATAACCTCCAATAGGAATACCTTGATAGGTATCATTAAAATAATTATTATTAAAAGTATAGCGTACTGGTAATCGTTTAATAATAAACGATGGAAGGTCGGTAGCTTTTTTACCCCATTGTTTTTCTGTGTATTCTTTTATAAGGGTTTCATAAACATCTTTTCCAATTAAAGAAAGGGCTTGTTCTTCTAAGTTTTTAGGGGTCTTAACTCCAAATTGTTTAATTTGACTTTCGATTATAGTTTTTGCTTCTTCCGGTGTTTTTGTTCCCCATAATTGGTAAAATGTATTCATATTAAAAGGTAAATTATATAATTTGCCTTTAGATAGAGATATAGGCGAGTTTATATAATTATTAAACTCAGCAAATTGATTTACATAATCCCAGATAGCTTTGTCGTTGGTATGAAATATATGAGCACCATATTTATGTACATTAATGCCGTCAATATTTTCGCAATATACATTTCCTCCTACATGTGTTCGCTTATCTACAACAAGGCATTTTTTTCCTTGTTTAGTAGCTTCATGTGCAAAAACACATCCAAATAAGCCAGCACCAACAATTAAATAATCATATTTTTGCATACATTTAATTTTTTAACAAAACTAGGATTTAAATTTCCTAAAAAAAACTTTTGAACCTATATGTATTATATTTCTAGAAACTATAAATCATTATTTAATGCTGCTGGAAAAGCAAAAACAGATTGTGAAGTTACATTAAAGAATTTAGGTTTTAAGAATCTAGGGTTTAAACAGTCATCTATACCTAATTCTGCTATAGGAACTATAAAAAATATTTTTGGGATTTCTATGGCTTTAATAAGGTTGCCATTTAAATCTATAATATGTACACAATATCCGAACAATAAGTTTAGGAAGCTTATTGTTTTTGTAGCAAAATTAAAGCGTTGCAAAATTATTACTATAGTGCATGATGTAAGGGTTTTAAAGGGAAGAACTAAAGATGTGGAAGCAGAGTTATCTAAAATTGTATGCTCGGATGCTATAATTGTACATAACCCATCGATGAAAGACTGGTTTTTAGAACAGGGAACAAAAATTCCTATTATAGTTTTAGAGGTGTTTGATTATGTGTCTTCAGATAAACCTGTTCAAAATGAAAATATAAGTACAGAAGATGTTTATAAAATTGCTTATGCTGGTGGTTTTGGTAACGGTAAGAATTCTTACATCTTTGATTTTGATACCTTGGAAAATAGCCAATATAATTTGAAATTGTATGGGTTAAGTTTCGATCCAGCAAAACGTAAGGTAAAGGAAGAAGCATCTGTTATTTTTTATCAAGGAGCTTTCCCGTCTGACCAAGTTGCTCATAAAATTGAAGCTCATTTTGGATTGGTCTGGGACGGTATTTCTACAGAATTATGCAGTGGGAAGTATGGAGAGTATTTAAAATATAATAACCCGCATAAAACCTCATTATATCTTTTATGTGGTATGCCAGTTATTGTTTGGGATAAAGCAGCCATTGCTCCATTTATAATAAATAATAACTTAGGAATTGGGGTTTCTAACTTGGCAGATTTAAATAGTATTTTAGAAAACTTAACTGCCGAAGATTATAAGCAAATGAAAGCTAATGTGCGTAAGGTTCAAGAAAAAATAATGAAAGGTAAATTTGTTGAAATCGCAGTTAAAAAAGCTTTAGAGAAACTTTAAAGAAATAGAAATAAAGACTAGTCTTAACTTTTTAAAAACGATTTAAGCTTATCTACAAAGTAATCTGGTTTAAATAGTTTATATAAAGTTAAGGCTTCTTTTTTAAAGGCTTTTTCTGGTTTATTATATAGCTCAGACTTAAAGTCTTTAAAATGAACACTTATATTGTTCTCATCTTCAAAAAGATTCCAAGTAGCTTTATCTATCCAAGGTGAATAAATAGAAAATGTTTTTGTGTTTAAGGCTTTAGCCATGTTTATGGCTCCACCTTCATTACCTATTAAAGCATCACAATGATGCGTTATTGCTAAAAAATCTCTTAAACTTTTCCCAAACACATTAAAGAAAATATATTGTTTAGTAGTGTCTTCGCATAGGTTATAAATTTCTCTTGCCTTTTCTTCTTGATTGGGGATGTAATTAAATAAAATTTGAGCCTTGGTTTGTGCAACGATGGTATCAATAACTTTAGCCATATAGCCAAAAGGATAAGTTTTATTATCACCACTACCAAGTACACTTATCATGTGTAAAGGTTTAGAAAAGTTAATATCATGATTTTCTAAAAATTGTTTGCTTTTAGAAATTTCTTCTTCAGTTAAATAAATCTTTGGTTTAATAGTTTGTATATCAACACCCAAAGGGCTTAATAATTGCATTCTATTTATAATAGCTAGACCAGCTTCTTGATTATTGCTTTTTTGTCTTTTTATATTATTATGATATAAAAATGAAGTATAGCTTTTATGGTATGAAATTCGAGTACTTGCCTTAGATATAAAACTTATTAAATTACTAGATAGTTTAGAATAGACATCAATTACAACATCATACTTTTTTTGCTTTATAGACTTAGCAAGTTTAAAAAGTGTTTTTTTACTAGATTCATGTTGTTTAGTGAAAAAGATAAAATGATCTATAAAAGGATTGTTTTCAACAACAGGAAAGGTATGCTCATTAATTAAATAGTCTAATTGAGCATCAGGATATTTTTGACGAAGAGCTTCAAACAAAATACTGCTTGTTAGTACATCGCCAATCATTTTTTGTTGTATGATAAGTATTTTCATAAATACAATTTATATATGCGAAAATATAAAATAAAAAGAGCTACTTCGTATAAAAGTAGCTCTCTTGTATGGTTTTTATTTTTGTCTAAGTATTAAACAGCTACATTATGCTCACGAAGGGCATCATTAAGCGATGTTTTTTTATTAGTACTCTCTTTACGTTTACCTATAATTAAAGCGCAAGGTACATTGTAGCTTCCAGAAGGAAACTCTTTAGCATAGCTACCAGGTATAACTACAGAACGTGCTGGTACAAGACCTTTGTATTCTACAGGCTCATCACCAGTTACATCAATAATTTTGGTACTCATTGTTAAAGTAACACCTGCACCTAAAACAGCCTCAGTTTCTACACGAACACCTTCAACAACAATACAACGACTGCCAATAAATGCGTTATCTTCTATAATTACTGGAGCAGCTTGTAATGGTTCTAAAACACCACCAATACCAACACCACCAGATAAATGTACATTTTTACCTATTTGAGCACAACTACCAACAGTAGCCCAAGTATCAACCATAGTACCTTCATCAACGTAAGCACCTATATTTACATAACTAGGCATTAAAATAGTTCCGCTAGAGATGTAAGCACCATGTCTTGCTACAGCATTAGGAACAACTCTAATTCCTCTTTCAGCAAAGTTTCTTTTCAATGGAATTTTATCATGATACTCAAAAATACCAGCTTCTAAAGTTTCCATTTTTTGAATAGGGAAATATAAAACAACAGCTTTTTTTACCCATTCGTTAACCTGCCAACCATCAGATATTGGTTCTGCAACTCTCAATTCACCTTTATCTAGTAAATCTATAACTGTTCGTATAGCAGAAGTCGTTACCTCTTCTTTTAAAAGGTCTCTATTTTCCCAAGCATTTTCTATGATTTGTTGTAATTCTGTCATCGATATTTAATTTTGCACAAATATAATAGGTATCATTTAAAAAAGGGAATGAAAAGTTAGAATATCTATTTTTTTAAGTTCAAAAATACTTAGAGATAAAGTGTTTTTGTAAAGATAAAAATCACTTCCTCTATAAAATTGTACAAAATAACTTAGTAAAATATTTATTTTATGTTTTTTATCGGCAACTTTTTACCGTTAAACTGTTTGTCGATAAAAATAAGTGTCTTCCCTTATAAACGAAAATACATGATGTATAACCATTTTTTTATGTTTAAGCTTTCATGTGCTTTTATATTTGTTGTGTAGAACATTAATAAACAGATGATAACAAAACATTATATAATATTAATTTTATTATTTTCTTCTTCTCTAGGAAATGCACAAAGTGAAGATGTCTTTTTAGAGGTTGAAATAAGTAAAATTATTTATAATGATTTTAAAAAAATGTTTGATAAGTTTAATTATGAAATTAATAAAGTAAAGGATACCGATTCATTACTAACTAAAGAAGATAAGGTAGAAGATATTATTACACGTAGTAGTGATATTAGACTTTACTTAAATAGAATAAGAAATGTTAGTAACTTAGATATTATATTCCCTAAGATAAATAAACGCGTTAAAGTGTAAAAATTAAAGTTCAAGTATTTATTAATTAATCAGAGAGGATTAAGCAGTAAGAAAGGTTGTCTGAAAAGATGACCTTTCTTGTTTTTAGAGATTATAATTTTTTAAAGAAGATTAAAGTAATTTAGTATAACAAGAAATAACTAAAAAATATTAAAGAGTATCTTTTTATGATATCGATGTAATGAGCTTTTCTAATAAGAAATGTGGATTAAAGCCTTATTTTTGTCAAAAAAAGATAAATGGCTCGTATTTTAGCAATAGATTTTGGAACAAAAAGAACAGGTATAGCAGTAACAGATGAGCTACAAATTATAGCCTCAGGGCTAACTACAGTTAACACTAAGGATTTACTTGCTTTTTTAAAAGACTATGTTGCGAAAGAAACTGTAGAGCTGTTTTTGGTAGGAGAACCTAAGCAAATGGATAATACAGCTTCAGAAAGTGAAGTACACATAATATCTTTTATAAATAAATTAGAAAAACAGTTTCCAAATATTCCTATCCAAAGAGTTGATGAACGTTTTACTTCAAAAATGGCATTTCAAACAATGATTGATAGTGGTTTAAAAAAGAATCAACGAAAAAATAAAGCACTTGTAGATGAAATTAGTGCTACCCTTATATTACAGAGTTATTTGTACTCTAAATAATAACATTTCAAAAAGAATAATTTATTATAAATACAGACAATAAATTATAAGTATTGTATTTTTGCAAAGATTAACATAAAACATAAGATGATTTTACCGATTGTAGCTTACGGCCACCAAGTTTTAAAAAAGAAAGCGATAGATATTACTAAAGATTATCCTGAATTTAATACGCTTTTAGAAAATATGTTTGACACCATGTATAATGCTTCAGGAGTTGGTTTAGCAGCACCACAAATAGGCTTACCTATTAGGTTGTTTTTAGTAGATACAACACCTTTCTCTGAAGATGAAGATTTAACTGCAGATGAGCAAAAGGCACTTAATGGATTTAAACGCGTTTTTATTAATGCGAAGATAACCAAGGAAGAAGGGGAAGAATGGGCTTTTAATGAAGGGTGTTTAAGTATTCCAGATGTTAGAGAAGATGTTTTTAGAAAATCAAATGTAACAATCGAATATCTTGATGAAAATTTTGAAAAGCATACAGAGTCTTTTGATGGGTTAATAGCTAGAGTTATTCAGCATGAATATGATCATATTGAAGGGGTCTTATTTACAGATAAACTATCTAGCTTAAAAAAGCGTTTAATAAAAGGAAAATTAGTAAATATATCTAAAGGCAAGATTAATGTTGACTATAGAATGCGTTTTCCAGATCAAAAAAAGAAACGATAATATTTGCAATACATCAATAAACAATTGATCTTTGCGCCTTTCAAAAAAATAAATTTATGAGTTTAGATAAAGTACTATCCATATCAGGAAAACCAGGTTTATATAAATTAATAGCACAAACACGTGGGGGGTTTGTAGTAGAATCTTTAATGGATAATAAACGCCTTTCTGTAAGTGTACAAAACAATGTTAGCATTTTAAGCGAAATTGCGATTTATACATTAACAGAGGAAGTGCCTTTAAAACAGGTTTTTGAAAATATTAAGAAGAAAGAAAACGGTGAACAGACTAGTGTGAAGCCAAAAGATAGTAAAGATAAGCTAGAAGAATATTTCTTTGATGTTTTACCTGACTATGACGAAGACAGAGTATATGCTAGCGATATAAAGAAAGTTATTCAATGGTATAATTTACTGCAAAAACATGATATGTTAGACGTGTTAGAGGTTGAAAAAGAAGAAGATAAAACAAACGATATAACCTCCTAATTTAGGAGGTTTTTTTATACCCTATTTTGTAAGTTTTATTCGTGTCACTCGACAATTAAATAATTATAATAGTTTTAATCAAGCATCTGTGATTAAAATTTTAACGTATACATAATATACATAGAAGTATATTAGGCACATAATTATTTAAAATAAACATATGAAATCTCTTTGGTTCTTTGACGACGTCAATCTCTTTAAGGTACTCTGCCCTCATAAATTTAAAACATACAAGGTAGGTCATGGTTTTGATGCTTATAAAAATAAAGATTATATTTATTTTGAGGAAGACTCTGCTAATAAAGTATATCTTATAGAAAAAGGTAAAGTTAAAATAGGTTATTATAGCGAAGAAGGAGATGAGATTGTAAAGGCCATTTTAACGCGAGGAGAATTATTTGGAGAAACAGCAATTTTAGGAGAATCTGTAAGAAAGGAATTTGCACAATCGATAGATAATGGTACTAGTATTTGCCAAATAGGAGTAGATACAATGCACGATTTAATGAGAAATAATCAAACCTTTAGTTTTAAAATTTATAAAGTAATAGGTTATAAGTTTAAAAAATTAGAGAGACGACTACAGCTATTATTACTTAAAGATACCAAAACACGCCTTCTTGAGTTTTTACATGAATTATGTACAGATTATGGATATGATTGTGATAGAACTGGAGATAAAATTATACATCATCCTTATACGCAAAAAGATATAGCCTCTTTGATTGGTACTTCAAGGTCAACATTAAATATTTTATTGAATGAATTAAAAGAGGAAAATATTATTGAATTTACTAGAAAAGAAATAAGAGTACATAAAAATATTGCTTAATGTTAGCTACCTAACATTTAAAGAAAAAAATGTGTCATATTTTTGAAGTATTAAAAAATACTTAAAAAATATGATGATTAAAAAAATGTTTTTAGCAATACTAGCAGTTGGAGTTTTTGCTAGTTCATGTAGCAATGACGACGATAACAGCGCAGCAACAACAGCAAATTTAACTTTAGATTTTCAACAAGGAGATCAAAAATTAGATGAGTTAGGAGCAGGTTACGTTTACGAAGGGTGGATTATTGTAGATGGATCTCCAGTTTCTACAGGTACGTTTTCATCTGTAACTTTTCCTCAATCTTTTACTGTAGATGCTGTTCAATTAGCAGCAGCGACAAGATTTGTTTTAACAATAGAACCAGCAGGAGAAACTGGAGTTGAAGCAGAAACACCAGCAGATACTAAAATTTTAGCAGGTGATTTTTCAGGAAGTACAGCAAGCGTAAATACAGAAGTAGTTGGAGATTTTAGTAATGCTTCTGGGAAGTATATATTAGCAACTCCTACAGATAATGATATGACTAATGAAGCTAGTGGTGTATGGTTTTTAGATAACACAAATGCTCCACCACCAGTAGCAGGTTTAGAAGGATTACCTGTACTTCCTGCAGGATGGAAATATGAAGGATGGGCTGTAGTTAATGGTACGCCTTTAAGTACTGGAACATTTACTAATGTTTCTGCAACAGATGATGGAGCTCCTTACAGTGGTTCGGTTGCATTGCCAATGCCTAATGGTGCAGATGGATTTTTTCCAGGAGAAGATTTTTTAGAAAATGCTCCAGAGGGATTAACATTTCCATTAGATTTAAAAGAAAAAACTATCGTTATTTCTGTTGAGCCAAGTCCAGATAACAGTCCAGCACCTTTTACTTTAAAGCCTTTAGCGCACATGGTGCCGGCAGATGCAATGGATCATACTCCAATTTCAATGGGAGTAGGGCCTGTAGTTAGCTTAAAAGCTACAGTTACTAGATAATATATTTAAAACTGTTTTTGTTTGATTTAAAAGGTATGGTTTCTTTGCAAAGAAACTATACCTTTTTTTATATTTAATTATAAGAAAACGATATTAGCCTTTTTTAATAAGAATATTTAAACTGTATAACTCAAGAAAAGAGATTATTAAACTATGAAAGTTTCTAAATCTAAAATAAAAAATATTATTTTTTTAATTGTAATTGGTTTATTGATTGTTCCACAAACTCGTCGACCTATACAGATTTTACTACATAAAGGTTTGGCTCTTTTTAGTCCATCTACAATAAATGAATCAGAACAAATTACTGTAACAAACTATGATTGGAAATTAAAAGATGAAAATGATGTCGTTCTAAATTTTGAAGAGACTAAAGAACGAGTTGTATTAATAAATTTTTGGGCAACTTGGTGTCCACCTTGTATTGCAGAAATGTCAAGTATGCAAGAACTTTACAATGATTATAAGAATAAAATAGAATTTATTTTTGTGTCTAGTGAAACGCATGCTGTGATTAATCAATTTTTAATGGATAATAATTATACTTTTAATGTGTATAATCCAATCACTAATTATCCTGAAGCATTTAATATTACAAGTATTCCTAGAACATTTTTGATAGATAAAAAAGGGAATATTGTAATAGATAAAAATGGATCAGCTAATTGGAATAGTGATATGGTTAGAAAGACTATTGATGGGTTGTTAAAATAGAAGAAGGAGTTATGTATCCGTTTAAAGCGTTTTAAAAAAGGCTTTAATAAAACTCCAAGAAAATAATGAACGCATAATTTTAAGTTCTTCAAAAAAGTTAGAGTCTTCATCTAGAAATTTAAACATAGTTTGTATGGTATTTTTATCATAAAATTGCTGAAAAATCCATTCACCTTTATGATTTTCATCTTTCAAAACTTTTAAAAAAACGGTATCATAAAACTTGTACTTATTATTAAATAAGTTACTTGAAGGTATTTTATTTACTTTAAGGTTATCAATAATTTTAGTTACTTTTTTTTCGGTATGCTTAAAGGAATACCCTGTAGAGGCTTTCACCCAACCACCTCCAGCACCTATTTTAGTAATGTGCTTTGTATTAAATGTGTCAAAAGGGAAATTGGTCATAGGTATTTGACCTTTTTCGATTTCAAGAATAGAGTATTTGTTGATTTTTAAATAATCCTTAATGTATCTTTTTATATAGTCATCGTAAACCTTATCATTTACAAGGTCTTCTGTGAAATAAGTAAATTCAATTAGAGCCTCATTTTTAGAAAATGGTAAAACATATGTAAATGTAGTTTGCTCACCATCTTTAAGTCGATAATCCATCATAGTGAAATTATTTTCATTAAAACTTTCGGTTTCAGTTTTAATAATATAGCCTTTAAAGTGTTGAATGAGTGTTATGTGATTTGTAGTTTTTTTTAAGAATTTTTCAGGTAATCTACTATCAAAAACATGTAAAGCAGTATAAATATTTTTTGTAGTTTCTACAGTTACACCATCTGCTTCAGGAATAGATATAACAGTGTCTTTAATGAAAGAAATATTATTATATTTAAGTAACTCCGTTTTAGCATTAGTATAAAAATCGATACTTCTAATTGTTTTATAAGTGTAGGGAGCTAGCTGTAAATGAATTGTTTTTTTAGAAGTATGTACCGTTGCGCTTTTCCAAGATTTATAGGAGATATGATTCCATTTGGAAGGTTCTTTTTCCCAAAAACTCCAGGTTTTATCATTGGTATTTTTTTCTAAAGGATCAATTAAAGCTATATTTTTATCTTTAAAAAAAGAGTCTGAAACCATTTTTAAAGCTAGCTGTAGACCAGCTAAACCATTTCCTATGATTATATAATCGAAATGGAAATTATTTGTCATATATTAAGTTATTTCCTAAAATATTTAAAAGGAACAAAGAGCATTCCAAAGCATTCCCCATCTTTTTTACCTAAATGCTTATGATGCATTTTATGAGCGCGTCTAACACCTTTTGCATACCAATTATTAGTATTTCTGAAAAGTTTAAAGCGCTGATGAATAAAAATATCATGAACCAAAAAATAAGATAAACCATATGCAAAAATACCCAGACCTAAAGGCAATCCAGCCCAAAAACTAGTGTATTTCCATAATAAGAAAAAAACAATACTTACCACTGCATAGAAAATAAAAAAGACATCATTGCGCTCAAACCAACTATCATGATCTTTTTTATGGTGGTCTTTATGTAGGCTCCATAAAAAGCCATGCATGACGTATTTATGTGTAAACCACGCCATAAATTCCATAAAAAGGAAAGTCGATAAAAATATTAATATCCAAAGGAAAATATACATCGCTTAAAATTTAGATTAAATTTAATTGATATTTTACATAACTACGCATTAATAGTTCTATTTTTTTTGGGTTAGAAACGCGAACTCTAGAGTCTTTTATTTTTAAAGCTGGTGTTCTTTTTAGTTTTTTTAGTAATTGTTTGTAATATCTATATGCCATAAAAACTCCAAATTTAGCTTCAATAGGTAATTTTTTAATGCCACTTAATCCTTTTTCGAAATCTTTTTCAATATCACTGATAATATCTTGTTTTGATAATTCATCTAAATTGTTTAAATCCGTATTTGGGAAATATGTTCTGTTTAAAACGTCGTGATCTGCTTTTAAATCTCTTAAAAAGTTTACTTTCTGGAATGCAGAACCTAAAGCCATTGCTGTATCTTTAAGTTCGCCGTATTTTTTTTTGTTTCCTCTAACAAAAACCTTTAAGCACATGAGGCCGACCACATCTGCAGATCCATATATGTAATCGTTATATTCTTCAGTTGTTAGATAATCTGTTTTATGTAAATCTAAGCGCATACTTTTCATGAAAGCATCTACCAAAGATTTATCAATGTCGTATTTGTGAAATGTATATTGAAATGAGTTTAATATTGGGTTTAGGCTAATTTTACCTTTTAAGGCTAATTCTAAATCATCAGAAAATTTATTAAATAGTTTTTCTTTATTATAATTATGAAAAGAATCTACTATTTCATCTGCAAATCGAACAAAGCCATAGATATTATAAATGTCATTCCGTATGGTCTTATAGAGCATTTTGGTAGCTAATGAAAAAGAAGTGCTATATGATTTTGTTACAAGTTTACTGCAATTGTAAGAGACGGTATCAAATAAAGACTTCATTAGTTATCGTTTGTTATGTTATACAAGTACCTTATGGTGCTTAGTTATTAAGTTTGCTACTAATTTTCCCGATATTAAGGAAGGTGGAACTCCAGGACCAGGAACTGTAAGTTGCCCTGTAAAGAACAAATTTTTTACAAGTTTACTTTTTAATTTAGGTCTTAAAAAAGCTGTTTGCATTAAGGTATTAGCCATGCCATAAGCATTTCCTTTGTATGAATTATAATCTTTTATAAAATCATTAACACAAAAACTTTCTTTAAAGATAATATGTTTTTTAACATTTTGAGATGTTAAGTTTTCAAAACGTGAGATTATTTTTTTAAAATACATAGTTCTTAATTCTGTAGTATCTTTTAAACCTGGTGCTAATGGAATTAAAAATATTCCAGCCTCTTTACCTTCTGGAGCAGAATTATTGTCCGTTTTACTAGGGAAACTAGCATAGAATAATGGATTTTCTGGCCATTTTGGTTGGTCGTAAATAGCTTCTGCATGCAGATCGAAATCTACATCAAAAAATAGAGTATGATGGTTTACATTTTTCAACTTTTTATCAAAACCAACATAAAATAGGAGTGAGGAAGGAGCAAAGGTTTTCTTTGTCCAATAGGTTTCAGAGTATTGTCTATATGGTTTTTCCAATAGTGTTTCGGTATGATGATAATCTGCACCGCTTACTATAATATCACATTTATAATCTTTACCATTAGATACAAGTCCTTTTGCTTTACCGTTTTCTACTATAATTTTTTCAATATTAGCTTCGGTTTTTATATGGACTCCAAGTTCTTTAGCAAGACACTCCATAGCTAAAATAACTTGATACATCCCTTTTTTAGGGTGAAATGTACCTAGGCCAAAATCGGCATAATTCATAAAATTATAAAATGAAGGTGTATCACTCGGCTTAGCTCCTAAAAATAATACGGGAAATTCAAGAATTTTAACTAATCTGTCGTTTTTAAACTCTTTTCTAACATCCTTTTTAATAGTGCTAAAAAACTGATTGATTTTTTTTATAGTGGCAGGAGTAATTAACTCTAAAGGGGATACTCCTGGGTTATAAACCAAATCTTTTATAGCTATATTATAGTTGTCTTTAGCCTTTTTAATGAATTTATTAAGCTTTTTAGAACTTCCAGTTTCTTCTTTTTCAAAAGCAAGTTTAATTTTTTCAAAAGTATCTTCAATAGTAATAAAATCGTTTTTTCCAAAATAAACACTATAGGCAGGATTTAGTTTTTCTAAATTATAATAATCTGAAGGTTTTTTATCAAAGTCTGAAAAAAAACGTTCAAATACATCGGGCATCCAATACCATGTTGGACCAATATCGAAAGTAAACCCATTTTTTACTAATTGCCTAGCACGACCACCTATAGTTTCGTTTTTTTCAAAAATTGTAACATCATATCCAGCTTTAGCTAAATAGCAAGAAGCTGCTAATGAAGAAAACCCAGACCCTATTATATTTATGATTGATTTCATATTGTTTAACAAATATATGTAAAAGTTAAACAAAATAAAAATGTTTTATAACTGTTTAACTAAGTTTTTAATGGAATTAAATGTACTAATTTTCTTAGGAATATTACTAAGTTTAACCTCTAAAAGCTTTCTACCTAATAATATGAGTTCTGTATTTTCTTTGTTTAAAAGTAACTTATTGAATTTACTTATGTAATCTGGTATGTCTTTTTCTAGAGGGTAAACAGTAAAAAAGGATATAAAAATAATTTCATCAAAAAATTCAAGTAAATCTGAAAGACTTTCCATTGGGACACTTTCTCCTAAGAAAATAGTGTGATAACCTTTACTGCGCAATTGGTAATTTATAAAGAGTAATCCTATATCATGAATCTCGTTTTCAGGTAAAAAAAGAACAAAAGTTTTAGATGAAGGTTTTGGTTCTAATTGTTGTAATTTTTCTATATTTAGGAGTATTTTTTGCTTTATATGAATCGATAAAAAATGCTCATGAGCAGGAGTAATGGTGTTAGTTTGCCATAAGAGACCAATTTCATTTAAAAGAGGCAAGAACACCGAGTAAAAAATTTCGCTAAATGTTTTATTATCAAGTAGGTTATTATAAGTAGAATAGAATAGAACTTGATCAAAATTAATCATAGCCATTTTTAAAGCATTAATGGCATGATCTTCAATTTTAGATTTAGAAGCCATTTCTTTAACTTTAATAGGAATTTCTTCTTCTTTTAGCTTAGCGATTTTGGATATTTTTAATCCATTATTATTTAAATAAGATATATTTAATAATTTTTGAAAACTTGTTAAGCTATAATTTCTAATATTAGTGTTCGATCTATTAGGGCTAAGTAAATTATAGCGTTTTTCCCAAATACGGATAGTATGCGCTTTTATTCCTGTAAGGTTTTCTAAGTCTTTTATACTAAAGTTGACTTGAATATTGTTCATTAAAAATGAATTTTCGTTAAACAAAAGTATAACATTTGTTGTAACATTCCTAAAAGCTATCAAAAATACATTTATGGATAAGTAAATTTTTCTTGTTAAAACATGATTTTACTTAGGTTTTATAAATAATAAATCGGCTATTTTTATGCCGCCCTTTAAATCTAAAATCATTTTAAAAATTGAAATTTCACAAAATTACATTTATCATTATAGTATTGGTTTTTTTTTCTTGTAAAAAAGAAGAGTCAAAGTATTTACCAGTTACTAATAAAACGAACAATATATTCACTTCAACAAAAGTAATACCAGATAGTCATTTTTTAGGAGATAACAATTGTAAAGAATGTCATGCAGCAGAGTTTAAAACATGGGAAGGGTCTCACCATGATAAAGCAATGCAAGAGGTTTCAGATTCTAGTGTTCTTGGTGATTTTAATAATGTAAAATTTTCAAGTCAAGGAGTCTCTTCTCATTTTTTTAAAAAAGAAAATGATTATTATGTGAATACAGAAGGTCCAGAAGGTGAAAATCATAATTATAAGATTGAATATGTTTTTGGAGTTAAACCATTGCAACAATACATTGTAAAATTTCCTAATGGTCATTACCAATGTTTAAGGACAGCTTGGGATACCGAAAAAGAGAAATGGTTTGATTTATATCCGAATTTTAAAGTCGTACATTCTGAGTGGTTGCATTGGTCTAGAGGTGGTTTAAATTGGAATACGATGTGTTCGGACTGCCACTCAACAAATGTTAGAAAAAATTATGATTTTAATTCACATAGTTATGATACAAAATATGCTATTATTAATGTGAGTTGTGAGGCTTGCCATGGACCAGGAAAAAAACATGTAGATCAGGTAAAATTATTGGGTAGGGATTATAAGTTTTCAAATGAATTACAGATGAGTGCTAATACGAAGCCAAAAGAATTAGTAGATCAATGTGCTAGATGTCACATGAGGAGAGAACAGATTTCTAAAAGTTTTAATTTTGAAGGAACTATGTTGGATCATTATTTTCCAGAGTTAATTAATGAAAGGACGTATCATCCAGATGGACAAATTTTAGATGAAGTCTATGTTTATGGGTCTTTTGTACAGAGCAAAATGTATCATAATAACGTTACTTGTATTAATTGCCATGATTCCCATTCTTTAAAACTTAAGTTTGAAGGTAATAATTTGTGTTTGCAATGCCATATACCTAAAACATACAATACACCTTCTCATCATTTTCATGAAAAAGATTCAGAAGGGGCTCAATGTATTAATTGCCATATGGCTGGTAAGTTTTATATGGGTAACGATTTTAGGCGTGATCATAGTTTTAGAATTCCAAGACCAGATTTAAGTATTAAATACGGAATACCAAATGCATGTGTGGGATGCCATAAAGATAAAAACGATAAGTGGGCATGGGAGAACTTTAAAAAGAACCATGGAGAACCTGATTATAAGCATTTTTCGGAATTGTTAGTGCCAGGTTTAATAGGTAAAGAAAATGGATTAAATACTTTATTAGAATTAGCGAGAGATACTATATATCCAAATATAGCTAGAGCTTCTGCTGTTAAAGGAATGGCTAATTATTTAAATAGGGAGGCTATTAATAAAATGTTAAGCTTTTTAGATGATGATTCGGCATTGGTAAGAGGAGCTACTTTAGATGTTTTAAGTAATATTAATTCTAAAGATTATATAAATTATTTTTTACCATTATTAAAAGATAAGAAGCGAACAGTTAGGGTTAAAGCTTTTTTTGCAATAGCTTTTTTAGATGAAA
Organism: Flavivirga aquatica; assembly: GCF_001747085.1. Taxonomy (GTDB): domain Bacteria; phylum Bacteroidota; class Bacteroidia; order Flavobacteriales; family Flavobacteriaceae; genus Algibacter_C; species Algibacter_C aquatica. The sequence goes on along the minus strand of NZ_MDJD01000054.1, from coordinate 511,161 downwards.
TTCAAATACCTACAGAGTATAAAGATGTTTATAGAAAAGTTAAAAAAGAGTTTAACACTAATTTGGCTGTTACTTCAGATTTTGCGGGTGGTAGAATAAAGAAAGCAGATTTTTATTTAAAGAAAGGGGATTTAGCCAGTGCAATTAAAAGTTATGAAAGTGCTTTAGAAATTGATAATATCAATAATATGGCAAGAGTTAACCTTGCTAATCTGTATTATAGAAATGGAGATTTTATTAAAGCTGAAGAGGCATTTAAAACGATTATTAAGCAAGAACCAGAATACGGACAAACGTACTATTCTTATAGTTTATTATTGGGAGAACTAAATAGAGATGAAGAGGCCATTATCCAGATGAATTTGGCTATTAAGCATATGCCAGATAATATAAAGTTATACTATAATTTAAGTCTTTTGTATAATAAAATAAAGGATTTAAAGAAAGCCAAAGAAGCTGCTCTTGTGGGATTAAAGCAAGCGCCTCAAAACGATAGTTTATTGTATGTGTTAGCATTTGTTTATTATAAAGGAAATCAAATAGAAAAAGCTGTTAACACGGCTTCAAGGTTGGTGCAATTATATCCTAATAATTCTCAATATGTAACTTTTTTAAATCAGTTAAAAGCTAAGTAAATTATTTGTAATTAGTGGTGAGTGCTATTTAGTAATAAATAAAAAGGACATAAAAGTTTGTCTAGTAGAGAAAAAAGAGATAAATTAATAGGAGTTACCAGCCTAAATAATATGTTTCACTCAGCATAATGGGCGCACTAAACCAAAATACTCTTGTAGCATTTTTTTAGCTTCGCAAAAAGTGCCTTCTACCCATCCTTGTTGATCTGAGTATGCTTTTCCATAAATGTGTATTTGCTCATTGACAAGAGGTTTTCTCATATAAGGCATAACATCTTTTACAGAAAAACCTACTTTCTATGCATGATATCCTGCTCCAAAAGGAGTGTTTGTTCAATCTTTAAAATAAGTTATATATGGTTCTGGTATTTCAACATTTACACCATGTAATTCTATTAGTGTTGGTTCATGAGTTCATTAACCATCATTTTAGAAGCTTGAACATCGTTTAAGGCTTGTATTTATTTAAGACAGGCAGATTCAAGGGGTCTAATTTCAAACAAAACTTTATCGTCTCATAGTGCTTTCCAGAATGTTTCTGTTGGCATATTTCCATAGCTTCTAAGTAATACTATTTTTTATTAACTAAAGAAAACTAAAGATTTATATTTTATGCTGTTATAAATATTTGCCGTTTTTAATGGAGTTAATTAATAGTTTAGAATATATAATGTAAAACAGAAAGAATTTCTGCTTCATTACTTTGCTAAGTAAATGAAGCAGGACTTCCTTAAAAAAGCATTAGTTATAATTATTAAAAACGACGCCTCTATTATAATCATCAATAAGTTTTCTACCCAAAAAGTGTTCTCTTGAGCCTTCTTCAATATGCTTAATTATATTTAAACAATTATGAGCTAAATCAAGTTTATTATATTTTAAATGTATTTGAAGTACAACAAAATAAAACATAAGAGCATCTTCTATATGGTATAATTTCCTGTAGGGCTTTATATGTTGAAATTCCAAATTATCATCAAGTAATCTTACGGCATCGTTCACTAATTCTAATTCACTTCTGTCTTTAGCTTCTATTGTAAGTAGCAATTGTGCCATTTCTAATTTAGCCATTAAAAAATCAGGATGCGCTTTAAGTAAAATATTAATATTCTCAATAAAAGCTTCATGATTACTAAGTTTAGTATAATAATCGGCAATAAATAACTTAAAGTATGGGTTTTTAGGGTATTTATCTACTAATATTTGTAACTCTACAACAAAATTAGGAGAAGGCGATTCGATGTCGTACAGCCTATCTCTTAAATCGTCTAAAATCTCTATTTCTTCAGGCGTAATTCCTAATTCAGGATATACATCGTTAAAATTATAGGAGAGCAGTACTGTGATTTTATTTAATTCTAATAATTCGTTTTTATAAAATTCAATCATTTCATTAACATGTTCAAGGAAGCCTTTATCAGAAGTAATTGCAGCTAATTTTTTTTCGTTTTCTAAAGCACCCTTAATATCTCCTACCGATATTTTGTATCTAATTATAAAATATATAAAGTCTGCTATTTCTGTATAATGAAATTGTTCTCTATCAGGAAATGCATATAAAACGCTTATGTTTTTACCGTAAATAGATGTTATGCCATTATAATTTTCTTGTGTTAAAAACACACGAGCCATGTTTAATTTTGCAAAAAAGTCATCAGGGAATTTTTCATAATAACTAATAGTGTATTTAGCATGTAATTCATCATCATCGTTATATTCATCAACAAGTAATTTATAAAGAAAACCTATTTTAGGATACTCTTTTATAGCTGTTTTTATTTGCTCTAAATATTCAGGGTCTTTTGGTTTTTGTGTGTGATTATCAATAAGCGTTCTTAAAGAATTTGGAATATCCTGTAGTAGAAAATTAAGATCTCTGGTAATATTTATTTGAGTGCCTTGTTCAAAAAATAGGCTTTCATCATTTATATATTTCATAATAATTTTTAAATCTTTCTTTTTTATATATTTAAGTACTTCGCTATACGTTGATTAATTATATTTTGGTAATATTGTATTACATTAATTGAAAGTAATATCTTAAATATACATTTTTTGCTTAATTAAACAAGTATAAAAGGAGTAATGAGACCTTAATATATAAAATCTTTTTAGTGATTGTTGTAAAAAGGGAAGCTCTTATAATTAAGAGAAAAATATCATGTTTATGCCATACAGGTGGAGATGCATATTGTATGCAATTATTCTAAAATTAAATCATTGAGGGGATTTAAGATTAAATAAAGTATAAGATTCTTAAAGATAAATATTTTGAGGATTTAATTATTGTGCGCACGAGAAGATTCGAACTTCCACATCCTAAAACGGATACTGGCCCCTCAAGCCAGCGCGTCTACCAATTCCGCCACGTGCGCTTTAATTTAAGCTAGGCAAAAATAGAAAAAGTTAGCTTATAATTAATTACTTCTTATAATTAATTAACTAAACGATGCTATATTTTAAAATATTTAAAGCTCAATCAAATTATGATAAAGAGTAAATCTGTTCAAAAATAAACTTCAATTTATAATTATTTACAATTGTTATTAAACCATTTTTTCATGTTTAGTATAAGATATGGTCTTAAATCTATAATAATAAAACAATTTTACGCATAAGGACATAGTGTAAATTCAGAAATACAAAATTTATGTTTTGTTATCCGTTATTTGTTTTAATATGAATAGATTCGTGCTTTTTTTAAATTAAACAAATACGTTGTAAGTACTAGTATGGATCGGTATATATAATATAAAACAAAAATAAAAAGAAGATATAAATTAAAAATGATAAATAATATTCTGAAATTAATCTGCCTAATTCTATTTTTTAATGTTTTGAGTGTTCAAGCTCAAAAAGTAATAGAATTTTATCCATCTAAAAAAGACATGACCTCTGTAGTTAGAAATGCTATAGAAAATGTTAAGCAAAAAGATATAAAACTGGTTTTTAAAAAAGGAACCTATAAATTTTTGCCAGATTATGCAATTAATAAATTTTCATATATAACAAATCATAGCAATGGTGAGAAGAGTATTGTCTTTTTATTAGAAAATTTTGATACTATTGAAATAGAAGGAAACAATTCTGAATTTATATTTCATGGCCAAGTAGCACCTTTTCAAATAAATAATTGTAAAAGACTTAAAATAAGTAACCTAAAAATGGATTGGGATATTCCATTTAGCTTTCAAGGAGATGTTACTGCAGTTAATGAAAAAGAAAAATGGTATGAAATAAAGCCTTATAGAGAAGGGTTTTCATGGGAGTTAAAGAAAGGACAAATAGTATTCCCTAATATAGATGGGTTTAAATTTTCGTCATTGGGTAGTACATTAACTTTCGACAAAGATACTAAGCAGGTTGCTTATGGAGCTTTAGATATGAGTTTGCGAGCTAACAAAGTCGAAAAAAGACCTCATGGAATTTTACGTATTTATGGAGATAATATGAAAAGTTACCCAACTATAGGAACTGTAATACATTCAAAAGGAGATAAAGAAAGTAATAGGTATGCACCAGCATTTCAGGTTTTATCATCTAAAAACGTTGTTTTTGATAATGTAACGATACATCATGCTCTGGGGATGGGGTTTTTATTTGAAAGAACCGAAAATATTAAAATTTTAAACTCAGGTATTTATATTAAAGAAGGCTCGGATAGAGCTATATCTATAATAGCAGATGCGACACATTTTGCAAATTGTAAAGGTGATATTTTAATTGAAAATTGTCGTTTTGAAGGTATGCTTGACGATGGTACTAATGTACATGGTACCTATGTTGAGGTCAATAAGATTTTAAATAAGAAAAGTATAAGAGTAAGATTAATGCATTTTCAGCAATTAGGGTTTGAATTTGTAGGAGTAGGAGATGAGGTATGGTTTGTTAAAGTACCAAATCCTAAGAGAGCAGAAATAAATACAGTAGCTTCTGTAAAAGTTGTTAATGATAGGTATATAGATTTAACATTTACCAATGAAATACCAGCAGATTTAAAAGAAGGAGATATTGTTGAAAACAAAACATGGAATCCTAATTTTACTATGAAAGGCTGTAAAATAAGAGATCATAGAGCAAGAAATATTATTATAAAAACCCCAAAGAAAATTATTATAGAAGATAATGATTTGTCATCTATGATGTCTTCTGTAATGTTAAGAGGGGAGACCTTCTATTGGTTTGAATCAGGCAATGTCGAAGATGTAATTATCCGTAATAATCGATTTGTACACTGTGCATATGGAGGATCTTCAGAACATGCTATTTTAAAAGTATCACCCAGATTAGGGAAAGCTTTTGATCAAACAATAACTTACGATAGAAATATTGTTTTCGAAAACAATAACATAGAAACGTTTGATAATAGAATTGTATGGGCAGATAGAGTTGATGGTTTAATAATAAAAGGTAATATAATTAAACAAACAACAACAGAAGAACCACAATTTCCAGATGCGCACATGTTTGATCTAATTAATTGCGAAAATGTTGAAATTATTAATAATGTTTATGAAGGTAATGTGAAGACTTTTATAAGAACAGATAAAAAATCAAAAAAGACATTAAAGGTTAGAAATAACAAAGGACTATCTTATTAATGATATAGTTTGAGTTTTTTCGATAAAATTAACTTCATATAAAAAAGAGTTAAATTATAGTATTTAAACCTATGAAAAGAATAACACCTTACTTAGCTATATTACTTTTAGTATTAGTAGTAACTATTTGTTTTGGGTATTCAAAATCATTTAAAACATGTACTATAAAAAAAAATACAGTACAAGTCGTATTATTGGCAGGTCAATCTAATATGGCAGGCGGAGGTAATTATGATGATTTAGATGATTCTATAAAAGAAAGAATAGCAAAAGTATCGAATAGAGTACAGGTTAGTATTAATCGAAAACCAGCAAAACCATTGTCTTATTCAGATAATAAACCTAGTGAAAAGTATAACTTCACAAAACGTTTTGGACCAGAATTATTCATAGGCTTAATACTTGCAGAGAAAAATCCAAAACAAGAGTTTTTGTTAATTAAAACGTCTCAAGGAGGCACATCTTTATATGGCGCTTGGAATCCTAATTGGTCTGCTAAAAAAGCAAAAACCCTAGAAAAAGGAGAAAAGAAGCAAAATATGAAATTATATGAAAAACATATAAATCAAATTCGCAAAGAACTATCAAAATTAAAAGACCAAGGAAAGTCCTATAAAATTATAGGTTTAGCGTGGATGCAAGGAGAAAATGATGCATCAAGAGAAATAAGTGCAAGAAGTTATAAGGAAAACCTTAAAACATTAATAGAAAGTTATCGCAAAGCATTTAAAGTTAAAAAAATGCCTGTTGTTGTAGGGCAAATAAATTCAAAATATGGTAATTTTCCAGAAGGGCCAGATATGGTAAGAAAGGCCTATGTAGATGTAGCAAATGCAGATAATTTTGTAGATGTTATAAAAACAACAACAGATAGAACTTGGAATGATTACCCCAAACATACAGATAATGTGCATTACAACACCGAAGGGCAAAAGCGTTTAGGGATTACCTTTGGAGAAAAATTGATGGCATTACAAAAAAAATAATTTTAATGAAAAACCAAATAAGAAGCCTTAGCTTTATATTACTTTTTGTAACAATTGCAAATTGTCAAAAAGCACAAACAAAACCTAAAGAAGATCAAAATAAAAAGCCCAATATCCTATGGATTATTGCAGAAGATTTATCCCCTTTTATGGGGTGTTATGGGGATAGTATAAATAAAAACAGCACGCCAGTAATAGATAAGTTAGCAAAAGAGGGCGTACTTTTCAAAAGAGCCTACGCCACAGCACCAGTATGTTCGGCAAGTCGTTCGGCATTAATTACAGGAGTAATGCAAACAACAACAGGAACACATCACCATAGATCTAGCAGAACAACAGATGGCGTTATTGTGCCAGATAGTTTACGTATAAAATTACCTCATGGTGTAAAAACAATACCAGAGTTAATGCGAGATGCTGGTTATTTTACATTTAACAGTGGAAAAGACGATTATAACTTTCATTACGACCGTACAGCTATGTATAGTGTAGGAACAGAAGATAATTATAAGCCGGGAATGAATGGATGGCAAGGTAATAAAGCTAAAGATTATTTATCTTTTACTGTAGATAATTGGAATGCCCGTAAAGATAAAAACCAACCATGGTTTGGACAAATGCAAATTATGGGAGGTAAAAAAGATGCCAAATATGTACGTGCAGGCGAAAAATTAGCTATTAATGATGTCGCATTACCACCTTACTTTCCAAACATACCATCACAGAGAGCTGCTTGGACAGGACATTATAATGCAAATAGAGGATCGGATGTGAGGGTAGAGCAACTTTTAAAACAATTGGAAGCTGATGGAGAATTAGAAAACACCATTATATTTTTCTTCTCAGATCATGGAAGTCCAACATCCTTAAGACATAAGCAATTTTGTTACGAAGGCGGGATGTTAGTGCCACTAATTATAAATGGAAATCATCCAAACCTAAAATCTGGAACTGTTAGAAACGATTTAGTATCTTTATTAGATGTATCTGCGACAACTTTGGCTTTAGGAAAAGCAGAAACACCTAAATATTTAGATGGACAAAATTTGTTTGAAAAAAAGTATAGAGAAGAAGAATATATTGTTGGAGCCAGAGATCGATGTGATTTTACAATTGATAAAATACGTACCGTAGCATCAAAAAAGTATAGATATATAAAGAACTATTTCCCCGAAAGACCAATGCTTCAAGCTGGATATAGAGATAACAGACCTATTGTAAAAGATTTAAAAAAAGCACGAAAAGATGGTAAATTAACAGCATACCAAGAAGCACATTGGTTTGGTGTTAGACCAGTTGAAGAGTTATATGATTTAGATAAAGACCCACATCAAATAAATAATCTAGCTAAAGATTTAAATTATGCAAAAGAGTTAGAAAAACACAGGCAGTATTTAGAACAGTGGATAAAAGAAACTAACGATCAAGGACAGCAACCAGAACAATTTGTTCAGCTTAGGGAAACATATAATTTATGGAAAGAACGTCCAAGATTTAAAAACGCTAAGGTAAATCCAGAATACGATCAATTTAAATAGACAAAATCAACGTAATTCATTTATGATAAATAGATTAAGTTTTATAAAATTCATTTTTATATGTTTTATTGTCATATGTAATTTTAATACCTACGGACAAGAAAGAATTATAAAATCTTTTAATGATGATTGGAAGTTTGCAAGATTTGGATCTATGTCAGATGGTTCAACACTTGAAGAACCAAAAAACATAGACGAAATAGGTTTTAATGACGCAAATTGGAGATTATTAAATTTACCACATGATTGGGGAATAGAAGGCCCTTTTCGTGCCAATTTGCCTAATCAAACAGGAAAATTACCTTGGGCAGGAATTGGGTGGTATCGAAAAACATATAAATCACCTCAAGAAGACAAAGGTAAACGAGTTTTTATTGAATTTGATGGGGCAATGTCTGGTACTAAAGTATGGTTAAATGGAGGATACGTAGGAGAGTGGCCTTATGGTTATGCATCATTTAGATTAGAATTAACACACCACTTAAAAGTAGGAGAAGAAAATACAATTGCTGTTCGATTAAATAACAAAGCAGAATCTTCCCGTTGGTATCCAGGAGGGGGAATTTATAGAAATGTACGTCTAGTGAAAACCAATCCAATACATATTACGCATTGGGGTGTCTTCGTAACAACACCAAAGGTTAATAAAGAACAAGCAACAGTTCATATTAAAACAGATATAAATGAAGAAATAAGTAATCTTGAAATTCTTCATGAAATTTACACTAAAGGGGCTAACCCAACAAAAGTAGAAGCGCAAAAAACAGCATTTAAGCAAGACTGTGATATTATAATCAATTCACCGAAATTATGGGATTTAGATGCTCCTAATCTTTATGAAGTAAAGACAACTTTGATAAAAAAAGGTAAGGTTCTAGATACCTATTCATCTACATTTGGAATTAGAACTATAGAATTTACTGCAAATAGTGGCTTTTTATTAAATGGTAAAAAAGTACATTTAAATGGAGTTTGTCAGCATCATGATTTAGGACCATTAGGAACGGCTGTAAATGTACGAGCTATGGAGCGCCAAATAGAAATTCTAAAATCATTTGGAACCAATGCCATACGAACAGCTCACAACCCACCAGCACCAGAATTTCTTGATCTGTGTGATAAAATGGGGATGCTTGTTCAAGTAGAAGCTTTTGATGTTTGGCAAAAAAAGAAAGTCAAAAATGACTATGCATCATTATTTGGAGCATGGCATGAAAAAGATTTAAGAGCCATGGTAAAACGAGACCGTAACCATCCCTCTGTTATCATGTGGAGTACAGGTAACGAAATGATAGAATTAAGAGATGCTCAAGATGCGCCTATGGCAGTTATGTTAGCAGATATAATTCGTTCTGAAGACAATACACGCCCAACAACATTTGGAAACAGTAGACCAGAAGCCACAACAAATGGTTTCGAAAAAACAGCAGATGTATTTGGTTTAAACTATAAACCGCATTTATACGCAGAGGTACATAAAGCAAACCCAAACTTACCCATTTATGGGAGTGAAACAGCATCTACAGTAAGTTCAAGAGGGGAATATTTCTTTCCTGTTTCAGAAAATAAAAAAGAAGGTTCAGGTGGCTATTTTCAAGTGAGCAGCTACGATTTCTCAGCACCTAATTGGGCATATCGTGCAGATTTAGAATTTGAAGCTCAAGAAAAGAACCCTTATGTTTTTGGAGAGTTTGTTTGGACAGGATTTGATTATATAGGAGAACCAACACCATATAACAAAGATAAAACTAACCTACTTAATTTTACAGATCCAGCTGAAAAAACGCGTATGAAAGAAGCTTTAAAAAAGTTGGGAAAAAACATACCACCAAGGAGTTCTTATTTTGGTATTGTAGATTTGTGTGGATTTCCTAAAGATCGTTTCTATCTATATCAAGCACATTGGCGTCCTAATTTCCCAATGGCACATATTTTACCACATTGGAATTGGGAAGAACGCATAGGTAAAGTTACGCCTGTTTTTGTATATACATCTGGGGATGAGGCCGAATTATTTTTAAATGGAAAATCCTTAGGCAGAAAAAAGAAAGAAAAATATAAATACCGTTTACGTTGGAATGAGGTTGTCTATAAACCAGGAACATTAAAAGTAGTAGCCTATAAAAACGAGAAAGTTTGGGCTAAAAGCGAAATAAAAACTACAAAAAAAGCAAGCCATATTAAGCTATCTCCAGATAGAACGCGTATTACTGCAAATGGACAAGACCTTTCTTTTGTTACAGTAAAAATTATCGATAAGAACGGATTAACTGTACCTAGAACACATAATATAGTTGAATATAGTGTCTCTGGGCCAGGAGAAATTATCGCCATAGGAAATGGAGATCCCACAAACCATGAATCTTTTCAAGCAACAAAACGAAAAGTGTTTAATGGACTAGCTTTAGTTGTTATTAGGTCTAAAAAAGGAGAAGAAGGTAAAATTGTTTTACATGCAAAGTCTAGCGGGTTGAAAACAACCAATACAGAAATAGCTGCAACATTAAAAAAATAAACCCCTTTTAGATGAAAAGTATTACTTTATAATTTTAATATTGCATTAAACTTTAAGAGATTCTGTTAGTCATAGCAATACTAGCTATCATAGGAATTCTTGTGAAAACTGGTATAACACATGTTTTAATTAAAAAATAAAAAATGAAGTTAATACACTTAGCAACATGTTTAATAACATTATCAAGTTTAGCCCAAACCAAACCAAATTTAATAATAGTACATACCGATGAGCATAATTTTAGAACATTAAGTTGTTATCAAAAATTATTACCAGAAGAGCAAGCTTTTGTTTGGGGAAAAGGGAATAATACAACGACACCCTATATTGATAAATTAGCAAACGAAGGCGCTATTTGTACAAGCTACTATGCTTCATCTCCTGTATGTACACCATCACGCGCTTCTTTAGTAACAGGACTATACCCTCAAGCTACAGGAGCTCCAAAAAACGGACTTCACCTAAATAAGGATGTTGTTACTTTTGCTAAAATTTTAAAGAACCAAGGTTATGCAACTTCTTATGTTGGTAAATGGCATTTAGCAGGACACTCAAAATATAAGTTTAATGTACAGGATAATGCTGGATTTACAGATAATAAATATATGATGACAGGTGGACATGCGCCTTATTTTCATATTACCTCAAACGGAATACAAGGTATTGGCGATAAACAAGCAGCAAGACTACCCGAAAATGAAATTACGCATCTAACAGATTATTTTACAGATAAGTCTCTTGAAATTCTTGAACGTGATAAAAACAAGCCATTTTGTTTAATGCTTTCTATACCAGACCCGCATACTCCAGACCATGCACGTCCACCTTATAATACAATGTATAATCATATGGATGTACAAGCACCAAAAACAATGGCAGATGAATTTACAGCTATAAAACCTAAATGGGCAAAAGGTAAAAAAGAAGATAAAAATGAAGGAAAAGAGTTTGATAAGGTAGCTTTACAGCAATATTTTGGAATGGTAAAGCATGTAGATGATAGTGTAGGACGTATTCTTAAATTTTTAGAAGAAAATAATTTATCAGACAACACTATCGTTGTTTTTACATCAGATCACGGTGATATGTTTTTTGAGCACAACAGAAGAAATAAAGGTGTACCCTATGAAGCTTCAGCAAGAATTCCTTTTGTAATTCGTTATCCTAAAAAAATAAAAGCAGGTAAAGTAATAAACACAGCATATACAAATGTAGATTTTACCCCTACAATTTTAGGTTTAATGGGCGTAGAGACTAATACTAAGTTTCATGGTTTAGACACGTCAAAAGATTTTATAAATAAGAAAAAAGAAATAACTTCAGATAGAATAACATATTACGCTAAGTCTGGAGGTTGGTGGGTTACTGCTGTAAATGATCGCTATAAATTGGTTATCGATAAAAGAGAGAAACCTTATTTATTTGACTTAGAAAAAGATCCAGACGAATTAATCAATTTCTATAACCATAAAGCTTATGCATCCATTGTAAAAACACTGCAAATAGAGCTCTTTAAACAATTAGAAAAATATAAAGAACCAGGGCTTAAAAGTAATAAACCATATATAACAGAATAATATATTTAATGAGAACACGTAAATCAATTATATCAAAATTTTTAGGTTTCCTTTTGGTTTGGCTATTATCAATTTCTGTATATGCGCAGACTTTAGAAAAACAAGCACAACAAAAAATTAAAAAACTTGAAACGCTAATTAAAACCGCAGAAAAAAAAGGAATTGATGTTTTAAAAGAAAAAACAACTGTAAGGACTGCCGAAATATTTTTAAAATATGCTAATTGGGATGAAAAACATGTAGAGGAAAACACTAAAACCTTTAAAATGATCCATGCATATAAAAAAGAAGGTCAAAAAAAAGCAGAAGAATTAGCTGATTTTGAAAGAAAAGATGTGATTGTAATGCTGGATGATGCTACTGCTTTTTTGGAATTATTAATAGCTAAAAAAGCATTTAGAAAACCAAGCCCTAAAGTAGACTGGACTAAAGTAACGTTAGAAGGCGATCAATTAACCTTTAAAAATCGTCCTGTTTTTTTAGCAGACTATACATGGAAACCGGGAACAAAAGAACTTAATGAGTATCATGGTAATTTAGATGGATTTTTTGTAACTCCATCGTATGTAGTTAAAGAAGACGGAACAATTAATTCTAGAATACTAAAAAAAATAGAAGATAAATCGAACCCATCTATAGGATTTGTTTTTTTAAATCATAAAACAATACCAAAATGGGCGAGATCCAAATATGGAAAAGAATTTAGCATGCGTGAAGATACTTATACAGTTTACGATATAGATCATCCAGGAGCTAGAGAAATACAAAAGAAATTATTAGGAGGGTTAGTTCCAAAAATGGCAGGAGAAAAATATACCCAACTGGGGTATATGTTGTGTAATGAACCACATTTTTTTACCTATACAGATTTAAAAAAGAAAAAATTACCATGGGCATCTGGTCCAGCATCTCAATATACTATTGAGAAATTTAAAACTTGGCTAAAACTTAAACACAGTAGAATATCTGAATTAAATAGACTATGGAAAACCAGCTTTAATAGTTTTGATGAGGTTTCTGTAAGTATGCCTATAGATATTAGTTTAAAAGGATCTCCAAAATGGTATGACTGGTCTGCATTCAATATGGATAGAGTAACAGAATGGTATACTTTTTTAAAGGATGAAGTGACTAAACATGATTCAGAAGCTAAAGTGCATTTAAAAATCATGCCCAATTTATGGACGGAAAATAAAAGAGTTCACGGTATAGATTTAGAAGCTTTAACAGATTTAAGTGGTATTATAGGTAATGATTCTGGAGCAACCCATAAGCTTATTTGGGGAAAAGCACATGAATGGCAAAAGTATTACGCTTTTGAATGGAGAGAGTTATGTATGGGGTATGATTTTATGAAATCTGTGAGTCCTAATAAGATTAATTTTAATTCAGAATTACATTACTTATCAACTGTAAGATCTAGAGATTTATATTTAGACCCAAACTATGCAAGAGCAACATTTTGGTTAGCACATAGTTATGGTATGACAGCTAGTCAAATATGGTTTTGGCCAAGAAAATCGAATGGTGCAGCTACAGGTAGAGGAGGGAAAGGCTATGCAGGATCTAATAATCAGCAACCTAGAGTAACTAATGAAGTTGCCACAACGCTTATAGATTTAAATGCGTATTCAGAAGAGATTATGTCTATGCAAAGACAGCGAAAACCGTTACGTCTTTTTTATTCTAAAACATCTGCAATAAATAAGAAGACACATATGGATGATCTTTTTAAACTTTATGAAGCGTTAAATTTTGAAGGAACGTCTTTAGGTTTTGTAACAAAAGATATTTTAAGAAAACAAGATAACGAAAATTGGAATGTGGTTTTAATTTATGATACACCGTTTGTTACGAAAGCAGAATTAGAATCTATTCAAGCATATATAAATAAAGGAGGAATTGTAATTATAGATGATAAGAGCTTAGTGAAAAATGAATATGGAGATGAATTACCGAGTTTAAAAGGAGATCATGACACTTTAATAAAACTAAATTCAGTTTTAGAAATAAAAACAAAGGCTTTAACTATTTTAAAAGATAAAAATTTAATGCCAGAAGTAACGGTTTCTGAGGTAAACTCAATAGGAACCAAAGGGTGCATTTGGAGAGCTGTTAAAAACGAGGTTGGTAATAAGGTTTTGTCTATAGTTAATGTAGGGAAATCTAATGCGACTTTAACAATTGCATTAAATGGAAGTGGAGGAATTATTTGTAAAGACCTGTTAAAAGGGATTCCTGTAAGCGTTAACCCAACTTTAGAGCCAAATGAGTTGTATTTTGTTGAGATTATAAAAAAATAGCTTATTCTTTTAGAATCAAATATGAGTCCGAAAATTATTAGCCCTGAAACAGTATAAGTTTCAGGGGTTTTTTATGGTATTACTTTTCTTCCTTTTTATTCAATATATAAGTGCAGCTTTTAAAATGATGAAAACTATTTTTGATTTGTTTCTTTTTGTGATGTTTTTGCTAAACTTGAATAATACTTTTTAATTTAAAATTTTAGAAACTTAGACGTATTAATAAATAATTAAAAATGTATAATTATACTTTGGAATGCAAGATTTATAAAAATGAATTTGTAGTTTTTTCTTAATAAATATGCTTAATTACCTCCTTGTTATTCTATATTGATTTAACATTAAGATAACAGATAAAATAGCATATAAATATATTAATATCAATGTTTTAATGATTTGAGTCCTGTTATATATTTGTAGTGTTAAACGTTATAAAAACCAAATCATGAAAAACGTATTTAAACACACAAAAAAAGGAATCTTAATGGTAATAATGTTTACTACCATGTTAAGTTTCGCTAAAGAAGTTCCATTCTATACAATTAAGAATGATTCTGAAAGAACTTCTATTACTTTAACAAATGCAAAGCTAGGAAACCTAATATCTATTAAAGATAATCACGGTATCATATTATATAAAGAAGCTGTAAAACAAGTTGGTGTTTACACTAATGGATTTGATTTAACATCACTTCCAGATGGTTCTTATATATTCGAACTTGATAAAGACTTAGAAATTAATACTGTACCATTTATTGTTAGTTCTGGTAATGTTATGTTTGATAAGAGTTTAGAAAAAACAATCTTTAAGCCTCTTATAAAAGTTAAAGATGATTTAGTTTTTGTTATTAAACTAGCATTAAACAAAGAACCTTTAAGTGTTGATATTTATCTTGAAAACTCTGCTTTTTTAACAAATTATGAGCTAATTCATTCAGATGAAATTAAAGATACTAAGCACATTCAAAAAACCTATAAATTATTAGGCATAGAAAAGAACACATATAAAGTTGTCGTTAAAACTGAAGATCGAGAATTTTCAAAGATTATTAATTAAAATTTAATTAATTGGTTGAAAGAGGCTGTCTGAGAAGACAGTCTTTTTTTTTTGAAAAATATGAAGCTGAGTTAGATTTTAATGAGTTAAAAGAATATTGTTTTAAAGCGTATAATAAAGCTTATTAATAATGAATTCCATTATTATAGTTATAAGAGTTTAAAAAAGGAGGAATGCTTCCACTATATTATTTTAAGCAGCGAGGATTTTAACTTCTTCTAAATTCCTTCCTCTATAGATTAACCAGAACAGAATATTTCATAAACAAAACAATTGGTATTGATCTAATAATGCTTGATTCGAACTTGAGGTATTGAAAAGAAAATTAAATAAAAAAAGTCTGAAAATATATTATTTTCAGACTTTTTAGTGACCGGGCTGGGGCTCGAACCCAGGACCCTCTCCTTAAAAGGGAGATGCTCTACCAACTGAGCTACCAGGTCATTATTTCAATAACTAACATATGTTGCTGTTAGCGGGTGCAAATATAACATGTTTTATTAATTAAACAATAAAAAAAACACTCAAGTTTAAGTTAAATGAATTGTGGTTTTTTATCCTGCTGATTTTCTATGTTTTAGGCTAATTATTTTTTTAAAAATTAGTTTTAATTCATAAAGTAGTTGATTAATGATAATTCTTTTACTTTTTAGGTTGGTTGATGATACCGATTGCTAGAAAACAACACAAATTATAAAAGAGCTAAGATGTTTAGTGTATTTTATAAATATTAACTAGAAGTAATTATTTATATTATTAAGGTTATGTGTTTTTCTTCTTCCAAAGATCATCTTTTTTACTTAGTTTCCATAGTTCTTGAGCGTCATTACTATTTTCTACAACTACATTGTCATCTTCCATATAAACAATTTTCCATTCGCTTTTATCGGAATTTTTTATAACTAAAGTTCCAATTCCAACACCACCTACACCTTTTTCAATATGGGTTTTTTCTATATTTTTAACAACTCGTTTTTCAGATTGGTCAGGAAGAAGTTGCTCATCAGTATCTAAATCATCTTCACTATAATCGCTTGGGGATACATTGGTATCGTTTTGTGGATATTCATCTAAAGGATACCATTTACGGCCGGTACTATTAAATTTAAAGCCTACGATCCAATTAAGCGGTATTGGGGTTAGAAAGTGTATTTCGTCTAGATCTTTTTCTAATAGTGCAATATATCTAGCTTGACTCAAATTAGGGTTATCCATTATTAATAAAGAATCAGAAGAACTATACCCTTTAACTTTTACATTTCCTCCTACCATTTCTTCGGTAGGGATTACATGTCGCATAGAAGAAGGCATTCTTACTTTGTAAACCCAGCGTTGTGAAGCAAACCCTTGTGCATCAGGATAAAATCCTAAAGAGCTTAAACGAGGTCTGGGTACAGAAGGTTGTTTGCTAATCCAAGCTCGGCTTACACCGTTTGGAGTAATATCAGAGGTTACACCATACATTTCTCTAACGAGTCGTTTAGATTCTCCGCCAGTCATAGGGTCAAAGGCATTAAAGCCGTTAGCTTCTTTAATTTGTTTAGGAGTTCTAGTTTCTGCTCTATAACCAATAGCTTGAATTCCTTCAGCCTCTTCAAAGCGTATTTTCCTGTGTTCTCCTCCTTTATCCTTTTGGTATGTTGTTAAATCTATAGGGCTTTCATGTGTACCTAATTTACCAGATCTACCTGTGAACCTTTTAGATTCTAATCCCATAAGGTCTTTGTCACTATCGTCATTCCAATCTAGGTCTTCTTCTTTTATTTTTTTTCGGCGTGCATCTTCATCATTAATTATTTTTGTTAATATGCCTTCTGGTTCTAAGTCTTCATCTTGATAGTAAATTACATTGGATTCAAGAATATTTTTTGCTAAAGCTAAAGGTACCCATTTTTTCAAAGTACGCTGGAGATATGATTGTAACTGTCCAACAGCTTCAACAACAGGAGTAGGATCCTCTTCACTTTTTACAAATTTACCTTGCACAGGGGAGTGGTGAGATGAAATTAAGGATTTCATTTTAAGGTTAGAGCTTGTGTTTGTTGTTTGCATTTGTAAAGCTTTTTCTCCCATTATATCGGCTTCTTTTTCTAAACCAGCATCATCATTCACGTTCACTTTGCTTTTCATTTGCGTGGTGGGTTGTACACGTCCTTGTTTTTGTTGTACCACATGCCAAGCTTCGTGGGCTAAATGCTTTTCTTGACCAGATCCTAAGTGAATATCTGTTCCTTGAGCATAGGCATGAGCTTTTAATTGAGTAGGCTTATCGGAGTTGTAATGTACCTTTACATCATCCATAGTATAGCCAGAAAGGTTTTCTATGTTAGATTTAAGTGTATCGGGTAAGCCTGTATTGTTGCTCTTTTTTTGAATGGTATGTTTTTGTGTACGCTCCTGTGCTTGTAATAAACGTTGTGTTTGAGGTGCGTTGCTTGTCATTTCTTGTGTAGCCTTTAGTTGCTTTACTTTTGAGCTATTGTCTGCCGTCTCCTGAAGTTTTTGCATTTGTATAGCTTTTGGTAGATTGTTGGTAAACTGAAAAGAAGATTGGTTATTATTTTTTTGAGAACTACTAGTAGTAGTGGATTTACTTTTTTCTTCTTCTATTCTGTTAACTCGGTTACTCATATTTAAGGTTTTAAATGACATTTCAAATTTATAAAACGTAATCCATTTCCTTGTTATTTCAGGTGATAAATTTTACTTACATATTGTTTTTATATTAATTACCTACATATTATGATTGATTTTCTTTTAATATTTAAAATCAAGTTAAATAAGAAGGTGGAGAGATTGAATAGATGAAATGAAGTCAGAGATACTCTTAGATAATTTAAAATATTAAGAATAAAGTTTTATTGTGTAATTAAGAGAGGCAAGATTTGTGTGAGGGCTAAAAGTATTTTAAATTAAAAAGTCTGAAAATATATTATTTTCAGACTTTTTTAGTGACCGGGCTGGGGCTCGAACCCAGGACCCTCTCCTTAAAAGGGAGATGCTCTACCAACTGAGCTACCAGGTCATTAATTTCAATAACTAACATATGTTGCTGTTAGCGGGTGCAAATATAAAATGTTTTATTAATTAAACAATGTTTTTTTTAAAGATTTTTTTGTTTTTTTGCATCACTAAAACGTATATTTTTAATAATCAATATATAACGCAAAATGAAAATTATTTTAATTGGATATATGGCTTCAGGAAAGTCGACTTTGGGAAAGAAATTAGCTAAAAAAGCGAATTATGATTTCCTCGATTTAGATGATTTTATTGAAAAGAAAGAAAATGCATCTGTTAGTGAGGTTTTTAAAACAAAAGGAGAGATCTATTTTAGAAAGCAAGAAGCGTTTTATTTAAAAGAATTATTAAAAGGAGATAATAATATAATATTATCAGTTGGAGGAGGTACGCCTTGTTATGGTGATAATATGGATTTGATATTAAATGCGAATAACGTCAAGAGTATATATTTAAAAGCTTCAATACCTACACTGGTAAGTAAACTTATAAAGAAGAAAAGTAAACGTCCTTTAATTGCTCATATAGAATCTGAAGAAGAATTAACAGAGTTTATAGGTAAACACTTGTTTGAGCGTGTACAGTTTTATAATAACGCAGAAATTAAGATAACTACAGATGGTAAAACTAAAAAGGATATCGTAAAAGAAATCTTTTCTTTGTTATTCTAAAACGGCTTCAAATGTTTTTCCCTCTAAAATAACATTAATATGTTCATGTAAAGACGTAGATAGAGAAATGCCTTTAAAATCTGCTTTAACAGGGTATTTTTTATGGTTTCTATTTACTAATACGGCAGTTTTAAATTGTTTTAGGGGGACATTTAAAAAATGTTTGACACCGTAAATTAATGTCGTTCCAGAATTTAAAACATCATCAACAAGGACAATTGATTTGTTTTTATAGTCATTAGAAGACATAGAGGTTTTAATCTCTAACCAAGGGCTCTTTTTATCAATACTAACTTTACAGAGTATAGGACTAATATCTGATATTTTTTGAAGTACAGTTTTTAATTTTTTAGCAAATATATAACCGTTTTTATCTATACCCGCTAAAATAACTTCCTTTTCATTTACATTGCTTTCATATATTTGAAATGCAATTCGTCTTATTTTATGATTAATCTCGTTATGATTAAGTATTACATTATTCTCAACAGTCATAATAGTTATTTGTAAAATTAAAGTATAAAATTACTCATTTTTATCTGGGGATCTTATTTTTTTTTCAAAAGTCAGATTTAACACCCGTAAAAATTATTTTCAATAGGATTAAATTTCCGTTATGGATGCTTCATCTGTAAAATCATCGATATCCCTTCTATCTTTTTTAGTAGGTCTACCAACACCTTTTTTTCTATAATAATCTTTAGAATATTTTAAAAGTTCTCTGGCTTCAAACTGTTCTTTAGGAGTAATATCCGTTCTATAAATATCGACTAATTTTGCACCAATTCTGCTTTCAGGAATATCATTAACTTTAAGTTTGTAATTGATTTGATCCTTTCTTAATTCAATAATATCTAAAGGATAAACCACTCTACTAGGTTTTACAACATCATTGTTTACACGTACATGTCCTTTTTTACAAGCAGTAGTAGCTAATGTTCTTGTTTTGTAATATCTAATACTCCATAAATACTTGTCTACTCGCATACAATTTTTGTAAAATGAAAATAACTGAAAAAATAAAATTTAACTAAAAACATAATGGACGAGGATTACACCTGGGAATTAAAAAACAATAAAAATAAACAGATGAAAACTACGTTAATGTTTTGTGCAAGATTATATTAAAATTGTATCTTGCGACCTCAAAAATAAGGAATATTGAAGATTCTTATGCATAAATACGATCATAAAATACTATGGAATGTGTTTATGAATCTCTTATAACTTCAAAAATAAACATTTGCAAAATGAAATTAAAGAAAGTAAGTATATCTATACTATGTTTAACAGTTGGTTTTTTATCTTGTAAAAAAGATGATGATGGAATACAAGCTCCGCAGAATATAAATATATCAGAACAACAAATAAAAGATAATGATTCAATTGTAAATTATTTAGAAACACATTATTATAATTCTAGTACAATAGAGAGTGATCCAAAAATTAAAAATTTGGTAATTACTAAAATTGAAAAGGGAGCTCCAGTACCTACAGGTAATACATTGCTAAACGATAAAGTAGAATCTAAAACGTTAACTATAGGAGATGTTACTTTTGAATACTATATTTTAAAACTAAATCAAGGAGGAGGTGTTAATTCTCCAGCTTTTTCAGATAATGTTTTAATAGCATATGAAGGTATTGAGTTAGATGAAGATATTTTTGATAGTGCATTACACCCAAACCCAAGCATTATAGATTTAACAAATACAATAAGAGGGTGGAAATTAGTGATTCCAGAGTTTAATGCAGCTGCAGATCAAGTTGATCAAGGAGATGGAACTACAGTTTATAATAATGCAGGAGTAGGTATGATGTTTTTGCCTACTGGTTTAGCTTATTTGTTTAATCCAGAAAATCGTCTTCAACTTTCACCTTTAATTTTCAAATTTGAACTATTAAAATGTTTTGAAAATGATCATGATAATGATGGGATTCCTTCTTATTTAGAAGATATAACAGAAGATGGTTTATTTACAGTAACAACTGAAGCATCTGGTGTTAAAGATGATGATACAGATGGAAATAATATACCTAATTATGTCGATAATGATGACGATGGAGATGGAATTTTAACTAAAGATGAAATCACTATAACAGTAACAGAAAAAAAAGCTACTGTTGAAGAGCTTAAAATGATGACTTTAGAATCGAATCAAGTGCTTTTAAATAAAATAAATGAGGAGGAAGATGGTACTTTTACAGGAACTATTATAACATTTACAGATACAGATGCAGATGGAAAAGCAGATTATTTAGATGCGGAATAACTATATTTAGATAATATACTTAAAACAAAAAACCTCGCATTAGCGAGGTTTTTTGTTTTTTAATAACCAGAGGAGTATTAAAGTACTACTGATAAACTCAAGATTAATTGATTAGGTCGAGTATCTATTTTGCTTTGAGTATTAATAATATTGTTATTTATAAAAGTAGCTTCATTATCACCGAAGCCTCTTTCGTATCTCAAGTCAATACCAACTTTTTTTAAGTTAAAACCAATACCAAAATTTAACCCTACAGAAAAATCATTTTCGATATTATTAATAGAAATAGCACCAAACTTAGAATCTAAAATATATTGAAATGAAGGACCTCCAAATACACTAAGAGGACCTATTACTTTGGTGCCAACCAATATAGGAGCATCAATTTTATGCATTTTAAAACTATTATCTCTATAATCACTTTTTGTTCTGGTGTAAACAAGTTCAGGTTTAAGGTATAAATTACCTCCAATTTTTGCAAATACACCTAAATGATATCCAATATTTCTATCTGGATTTTGAGAATTACTATTAATAGATTCAAAATAATCACCATTGGAGTTGTAATTCAAACCTGCTTTAATACCAATACCTTTTTCAGTTTGTGCTATTGACAAGGCAGGTATAAGGGTAGCAATTAATAAAATAAAAAAAAGATTTTTATTCACTAGACCTTCAAATTTAAAGTCTTTGTGAATGTTTTTGAAGCTTGTCATAATGTTTGTTTTTTTGATTCATGATATAATATCAAAAACGTTGCCAAAAGAATATTATTTTCTTTTATTACAATCATTATCTTTTCTCAGTTATTTATCTTTGCCAACTTAATAGCTTATTTTATAAATTAAGGTATCTCTAAATGTTTAGATATTAAAAGAGATGTTTAATATGTAAAATGAAAGGTTCACAAAGTTAAAACATAAAATTATTTAAATGTGAGCAATTGTATCTAATTCTATTAAAGAGCAACAAAACAACAGATGAAATTTGAATTAAAAGCAAAAGATGCTCAGAGTAAGGCTAGAGCAGGCAAAATAACAACAGATCATGGTGTAATAGAAACACCTATTTTTATGCCTGTTGGTACAGTTGCTACAGTAAAAGGTGTGCATCAACGTGAGTTAAAAGATGATATAAATCCAGATATTATTTTAGGTAATACATATCACTTATATTTACGTCCGCAAACTAAAATTATAGAAAAAGCAGGTGGACTTCATAAATTCATGAATTGGGATAGAAACATCTTAACAGATTCAGGAGGATATCAAGTATATTCACTTTCTGCTAATAGAAAAATAAAAGAAGAAGGCGTAAAATTTAAATCACATATAGATGGTAGTTATCATACATTTACACCAGAAAATGTGATGGAAATTCAACGTAGTATTGGAGCAGATATTATCATGGCTTTCGATGAGTGTACGCCGTACCCTTGTGATTATAATTATGCGAAACGTTCAATGCATATGACGCATCGTTGGTTAGATAGATGTATTAATCATTTAGAAAAAACACCTCTTAAATACGACTATAATCAAGCTTTTTTTCCTATAGTTCAAGGAAGTACATATAAAGATTTACGTAAACAATCTGCGGAGTATATTGCAAATTCAGGAGCAGTTGGTAATGCCATTGGAGGACTATCTGTAGGTGAACCAGCAGATGAAATGTATGCAATGACAGATGTTGTTTGCTCAATTTTACCAGAAGATAAGCCCCGTTATTTAATGGGAGTGGGAACACCAATCAATATTTTAGAAAATATTGCGTTAGGAGTAGATATGTTTGATTGTGTAATGCCAACACGTAATGCAAGAAATGGGATGTTATTTACAGCACATGGTACAATAAACATTAAAAATTTGAAGTGGGCCGAAGATTTTTCACCAATAGACGAAATGGGTATAACCTTTGTAGATACAGAATATAGTAAAGCGTACCTAAGACATTTGTTTACGGTTAATGAATTGTTAGGCAAGCAAATAGCAACCATACATAATCTTGGTTTTTATTTATGGTTGGTTAGAGAAGCAAGAAAACATATATTAGCAGGAGATTTTAGATCTTGGAAAGATAAAATGGTAAAACAAATGGATAATCGTCTTTAAAATATATGAACTCATCTTGACTTTTTGTTTTTAACCGAAAAATGAGTTGAAATTTGTTCAGATAGAGCACATATTAAAGACATAGCATTGATACATTAAAAAAAAGAATGAAATATGAGCGAATTTCAGACATTTTTCAGGAAATAGAAAAGTCAAGATAAGTTCTATAAGAAAGAAGATAAATAGAGAATAATAAAACTTAAGTTTTCGATAGAAAATTTTGATTTTAAGCTAGTCATAATTTAGTCTACTTTTCTTATATCTAAGTAAAAAAAATATTAAATAAAATTGAAAATACTCGACTGGTATATATTAAAGCGTTATCTATTTACATTTTTTATGATGTTATTACTGTTTATTCCGATAGGGATAACTGTACATCTTGCAGAAAAAATCGGAAAAATTCTTGATAACGAAGTCCCTTTAGGAGAAGTATTACTTTATTTTCTAGATTTTACAATCTATTTTGCGCACTTACTTTTTCCGTTATTTTTATTTTTATCAGTCATTTGGTTTACATCTAAACTAGCAAATAATACAGAAATTGTAGCCTTCTTAAGTTCTGGAGTCTCATTTTCTCGTTTTTTAAGACCCTACATGATTGGAGCTTCTATAGTAGCATTATTATCAATTGTTTTAGGTTTATTTTTAGCTCCTAAAGCAAGTGAAGGTTTTAACGATTTTAGCTATAAATATCTAAAAAGAGGAAGGAAAGCTGTTGATAACGAAAATGTGTTCAGACAAATTAATGATAACGATATTATTTACGTTAGTAATTTTGATGTTAAAAATAAAAAAGGAAGTAATTTTACATTAGAGCATTTTGAAAATGACAAACTTGTACATAGAATAACAGCAGATAATATTAAGTATATTGAAAAAGATTCAACATCTACTTATGAGTTGACTAACTATGTTAAGCGTAAGGTATTGGATCATGAAGATGAATTAGAAATTCTTAAAAAGAAAGACACCCTTTTTTCTTTTCAAGTAGATGACTTAATACCTGTTATATATGCTGCGGAAACTAAAATGTATGGTGATTTAAAACGTTTTATAGCTAAAGAAGAAGCTAGAGGTTCTTCAAACGTGGGACGTTTTAAATTGGTTTTATATAGAAAATGGAGTTTACCAGTGTCTGTTTTTATATTAACTATTATAGCAGTAGCTGTTTCGTCAATAAAAAGACGTGGAGGTATGGGAGTTAACTTAGCTGTTGGAATATGTATAGCAATGGTTTTTGTGTTTTTTGATAAAATTTTTGGTGTTATGGCAGAACAATCAGATTTCCCACCATTAGTAGCAGTGTGGTTTCCTAATATTATTTTTGGTGTTTTAGCAGTTTATTTATTACAAAATGCCAAACGCTAAACTTAAAAATTATTTACACCTTCATTTTTTAGTTTTTATAG
This sequence comes from Flavivirga aquatica, assembly GCF_001747085.1. GTDB lineage: Bacteria > Bacteroidota > Bacteroidia > Flavobacteriales > Flavobacteriaceae > Algibacter_C > Algibacter_C aquatica. The sequence continues at coordinate 486,461 of NZ_MDJD01000054.1, read as the reverse complement.
CTGGTTTTACAGCTATATTAGGAGAGTTAATAACCATAAAAGCCATTTCATTAGTTTGGTTTAGAATGGCAATAGCCTTAATCTTAATTTTCTTTTACGTTAAAATAGCGAAGGTTAAATTAATAGTAAATTTAAAATCTATTTTCAAACTTTCAATAGCTGGTATTATTATAGCATTGCATTGGATTACTTTTTTTGGAGCTATAGATGAGTCTAATATATCTATTACATTAGCTATGTTTTCTACAGGAGCTTTTTTTGCTTCTTTAATAGAACCTATAATTTATAAGAGAACCATAATATGGTACGAAATTCTTTTTGGAATAATAGTGATTATAGGTATTTTTATAATTACGAAAAGTGAAATTAAATACCTAACAGGTATTCTTTTAGGTATCTCATCAGCGTTTTTTTCTTCATTATTTGCAGTATTGAATGGAAGCTTTTTAAAAAAGCACACAGCAACCGTTATTTCATTTTATGAATTTTTGAGTGGTGTTTTATTTATCTCTCTATATATAATGTGTTTTGATAGCGGTTTTTCAGAAGACTTTTTTAGTTTGAATCAGTCAGATTATATATATCTTTTCATACTAGCTTCTATCTGTACAGCATATGCTTTCATTGCCTCTACATATGTAATGAAGCTTATTAGCCCATATACAGTTGTGCTAACCTATAATTTAGAACCTATTTATGGTATCATTATGGCTATAATATTATTTCCTGAGAAAGAAATAATGAGTACCTCTTTTTATTATGGAGCTATAGTTATTATAGGAGTCGTAATGTTAAACGCAATATTTAAGAATACTAGAAAGTTAAAAAGAAAGTAATCATAGACCTTACTTGAATTCTATTTGTAATTTTAAAATTAGAATGGATTTTCTAACCCAGAATTTGGGTTTAACAAAATTAAAGTTTTTATATTTGTAGCTTAACCAAAATGTAATCGGTATTAAATAAAAAATTCTTATGGAATATTTAGAATTTGAACTCCCTATAAAAGAATTAGAAGATCAACTCCAAAAATGTAAAGTTATTGGTGAAGAAAGTGAAGTTGATGTTACTGAAACTTGTTCTCAAATAGAAAAGAAGCTTAAAGAAGCTCAAAAAGATATTTATAAAAATTTGTCGCCATGGCAACGTGTACAATTATCACGTCACCCCAATAGACCTTATACTCTAGATCACATTAATGCGATTTGTGGAGAAAGCTTTTTGGAATTACATGGAGATCGTAATGTCAAAGATGATAAAGCGATGATTGGTGGTTTAGGTAAAATAGGAGATCAAAGCTTCATGTTTATCGGGCAACAAAAAGGCTATAACACTAAAACAAGGCAATATCGAAATTTTGGAATGGCAAATCCAGAAGGATATCGAAAAGCATTACGCTTAATGAAATCTGCTGAAAAGTTTGGATTACCTGTAGTAACCTTAATTGATACACCTGGTGCATACCCTGGACTAGAAGCAGAAGAACGTGGACAAGGAGAAGCCATTGCTAGAAATATTTTAGAAATGACTCGTTTAAAAGTACCAATAATTACCATTGTAATTGGTGAAGGAGCATCAGGAGGTGCTTTAGGTATTGGAGTAGGCGATAAAGTTATGATGCTAGAAAATTCATGGTATTCAGTGATATCACCAGAAAACTGTTCGTCTATTTTATGGAGAAGTTGGGAGCATAAAGAAAAAGCTGCAGAAGCGCTTAAACTTACAGCAAGTGATGCCAAAAAAATTAAAGTAGTAGATGAAATTATAAAAGAACCGCTAGGAGGGGCACATAGAGATCGTGAAAAAACATTTTTAGCCGTTAGAGATGCTATTGTTAAATCTTATGATGTTCTTAAAAACTTATCACCAAAAGATTTAGTATCCCAACGTATGGAAAAATATGAAAAAATGGGAGTCTTTAAAGACTAAAGCTAAATAAACCGCATAATAAAAAATCTGAAACCTTAAATTTTCAGATTTTTTTATTCTTATTCACAATATTTATAAGTTATTAACAGTTAAATTGTTAATGATTGGTTAACAATCACATGACATTTTATCTCTGAAAAAAACTCTTTTTTAATTACTTTAGTAGTCATGAAGCAACCAAATCAAGTTCAAGGATATAAAGTTGATAAAAGTACAATAATTAACCTTGAAAGAGGGAAGATACCGCCTCAAGCTACTGATTTAGAAGAGGTTGTTCTTGGTGCGATGATGATTGATAAAAAAGGTGTTGATGAAGTTATTGATATTTTAAGTCCAGATGCGTTTTATAAAGAGTCACATCAATATATATTTGAAGCTATTTTTACATTATTTGAAAATAGTGAACCTGTCGACTTATTAACGGTTTCTACGCAGTTAAAAAAAGATGGAAGACTAGAGCAGGCAGGAGGGGATTTTTATCTTATATCTTTAACCCAAAAAGTATCATCTTCCGCTCATATTGAATTTCATGCACGTATTATTTTACAGAAATTTATTCAACGTAGTTTAATTAAAATTTCTAACGAAATTATAGAAGACTCTTATGATGAAACTAAAGATGTTTTTGATTTGTTAGATAAAGCTGAATCTAAATTATACGAAGTTACACAAGGAAATATTAAAAAATCTAGTGAAACTGCGCAAGACTTAGTAATACAAGCTAAGAAACAAATTGAAGAAATTTCAAATAAAGAAGGGTTAAGTGGTATTCCTACAGGGTTTAATAAATTAGATAAATTAACATCAGGTTGGCAACCATCAGATTTAATTATTGTGGCAGCTAGACCTGGTATGGGTAAAACCGCATTAACCTTATCGATGGCAAGAAATATTGCTGTAGATCAAAATATACCAGTTGCCTTTTTCTCATTAGAGATGGCATCGGTACAGTTAATAATGCGTTTAATATCCAGTGAAACAGGATTGTCTTCAGAAAAATTACGTACAGGTAAGCTTGAAAAACATGAATGGGAACAACTTAACGTAAAGGTAAAAGGCTTAGAAAAAGCGCCTTTATTTATTGATGATACACCATCATTATCTATATTCGATTTAAGAGCAAAAGCACGTCGTCTTTCATCTCAACATGGTATTAAATTAATCATGATTGATTATTTGCAATTAATGACTGGGGGACCTAGTCATGGAGGTAATCGTGAGCAAGAAATATCGATGATTTCCCGAAACTTAAAAGCTTTAGCAAAAGAGTTAATGGTACCTGTAATAGCATTATCTCAATTATCACGTGCTGTGGAAACCCGTGGTGGAAGTAAAAGACCATTATTATCAGATTTACGTGAATCTGGAGCAATTGAGCAGGATGCCGATATTGTAAGTTTTATCTATAGACCAGAATATTACAAAATAGAAGAGTGGGATGATGATGAACGTTCACCAACAGAAGGGCAAGCAGAATTCATCATTGCAAAACATAGAAATGGGGGGTTAGAAAATATTCGATTGAAATTCCTTGGTCACTTAGGTAAGTTTGATAACTTGGAAGACTTTGATTCTCCTTTCGAATTTCATTCTAAAATGAATGCAGCCGCAAATGATGATACATTTAAAGCAGAGAACTTTGCAGCAAGCCCAGATCAAGCTTTTGGAAGTTCATTTAATGATGATGACGATAATGATGTGCCGTTTTAAGAATTAAACTCATGTTAAACAGTATTAGATAAAAATAAATTTTAACTATCTTTCATCATGAATCGTTAAGTATGTAGTTATTCCCATAAAGAAAGGATTTAGAAAACTTATAAAGCTTATCTCAAATTGAAAAAGATATTTATTACACTATTATTTATATGTTTAGGGTTTAAAACCTATGCATCTTATATCCTAATACCAATGGATATTGAAAGTCAAAAAAATCATCTAAAAGCGTATGGTATAACATATTGGGTTCTTAATAAGCAGTTGAAAGTAAAATGGTTACTTAATTATAAAGGAGGTTCATTCTTGTTACCAGACACCGAAGCTATTCAGCGAGAATGCCAAATACGAGGCATTTCATTCGAGATACTTTCCAATACTAAAGCGGAAAGTATTTTAGAAGAAATTAGTAGTCCTAGCCAAAATATGGAAGCAGTAGTTTTAGAAAAAGCACCTAAAATAGCAGTATATACACCTAAAGGCAAATTACCTTGGGATGATGCAGTAACTATGGTCTTACAATATGCAGAAATTCCATATGAAACTATTTATGATGAAGAAGTATTAAATGATGGTTTACTGCTTTTTGATTGGTTGCATTTGCATCATGAAGATTTTACAGGGCAATATGGGAAATTTTATGGAGCTTATAGAGCAGCATCATGGTATATTGAAGATAAAAAGAAAGCAGAAAGTTTAGCTGCTAAATTAGGATATGCTAAGGTTTCAGAAGAAAAAGGAGCAGTAGCTTTAAAAATTCGTGATTATGTAATTGGAGGAGGATTTATGTTCGCTATGTGTAGTGCAACAGATAGTTTTGATATAGCCCTGTCTGCAGAAAGCATTGATATTTGTGAACCAATGTTTGATGGAGATGGCAGCGATCCAGGATATCAAAATAAAATAGATTACAATAAAACATTTGCTTTTTCAAACTATATTTTAGAAAGAAGCCCAAAAGTTTATGAGTTTTCATCTATTGATATGACTAGTAAGCGTAGAATTCCAAAAATCACAGACTATTTTTCGCTCATGGAGTTTTCCGCAAAATGGGATCCAATTCCTACTATGCTGTGTCAAAACCATACCGCATTAGTAAAAGGATTTATGGGGCAAACAACTTCATTTAATAGAGATCAAATAAAATCTAATGTATTAGTGCTAGGAGAAACAAAAGTAAATGGCGAAGCAAAGTATATTCATGGTATAAAAGGAAAAGGTTTTTTTACATTTTATGGAGGGCATGACCCAGAAGATTATCAACATAGAGTAGGAGACCCTAAGACAGAACTTGACTTACATCCAACATCTCCAGGTTATAGGTTAATTTTAAATAATGTATTATTCCCAGCAGCAAGAAAAAAGAAACAGAAAACGTAGAAGTTTAAAATAAGGTCTAGTATATTTTGAATGAGAATTCATCTTGACTTTTGTTTTTAACCGAAAATGAGTCAAAATTAGTCCAGATATAGTTGTTTTTAAAAGAGCACTAAGTAAAAATATAACGAGCTAATTAATAACAATAGTAGATTTTTTAAATGAACTCATTTAAGGTTTTTCTTAAGATATATTTTTTTTAGAGCAATCACTATAAAAGCAATAAAATTAAAACCTTTCCAGCTTGTTATAGTTTTATTAAATTTATTTAATAAAGACCTAAAGCTATCCATTCAGGCATTAGTTATTTCAATGGAATATCTTTCTAGATATAATTTTTGATCAAAATAATCTCGATTATCACTGTTGCTATTACGTTTGTTTTCTGCAAAATTAGCTATGATTCTTTTAGCCTCACATGTATCTCTAAGTTTTTGAGAATCAAATCCTGCATCAGCATTTAGAAATAATCCATCTACACAGATATCAGAACACTCTAAAGTTGCTGTGACTTCTTTGAAATGTACTTCGATATCAAATAAGTCGTTATGGTTGCCACTAACAGGCTCAGACATAACTAAAAGTATACCTTGCAGATCGGTAAGGTATAAAGCATTTGTGGTTTTACACTTTTTCTACCTTGATAGCCTACTTGTTCTGCACCTTTTAAGGCTGTAGTATGACTACCATTTAGATCACTACTTGACAAATCGAGCTTTGATTTATGACTAGATAACAAGGAATCCAGTAAGATTTCCATGCATCTAACTTACTCCATTTACGATAATGATAAAATACATACTGATAGCTTAATGTTTCTGATTCAAATAAGCTACTTATTGGTAAAAACTCCCATTGAACACCTGTTTTTAACTTAATAAAGGATACGGTTTATAAATTCAACTAATGGAGCTTTTGGCTTTGGCTCTTGTTTTCCTATTGGTAAATAGGGGAGTATTTCTAATTCTATCATATCTTTGCTTAGTACATAGGGTTGTGATTTTTTATGTTTTGCAACACAAATTTCTACAACCTTTTTCTTTTTTCAAAACCTTAAATGAGTTCATTGTAAAAAGCAATATGCTAGGTTAGAAGTTTTTAAAAAAAGATTTTTTCTAAGATATAGCTCTTTAATATAAATATAGTACAGTTTCTATAAAATAAAAAAATCTGATTCAATTAAGAATCAGATTTTTTAATTAAGCGAAATATGTTTTACAATAGGCGAAAACGCCTTATTTTACTTTGTTTACAACGACTTTAAAAGCCTCAGGGTTATTCATAGCTAAATCAGCTAAAACCTTACGGTTTAATTCGATATCGTTAGCTTTTAATTTTCCCATAAATTGAGAATAAGATAAACCATGTTCTCTGGCTGCTGCGTTAATACGCGTAATCCATAAAGCACGGAATGTTCTCTTTTTATTTCTACGATCTCTATACGAATATTGCATCGCTTTATCAACCGCATTTTTTGCTACTGTCCAAACGTTTTTACGTCTTCCAAAGTAACCTTTTGCTTGTTTTAGTACCTTTTTCCTTCTAGCTCTTTTAGCTACAGAATTTACTGATCTTGGCATAATTTTAATTGTTTTTGTAGTAGGCGGTCAGTAAAATTGACACTTTTTTATTTTTTAATTGTAAAATTTACAATAGTTAATTAATAAGCCTAACTCCAGGGTTTATAAATTGTTTTAACCGGTTTAAAGTAATATTACTTTAAACGTAACATTGTTTTAATGTTATTTTCATCAGCCTTATGTACTAAGGCATCATGAGTTAGAGCAAGCTTACGCTTCTTAGTTTTCTTTGTTAAGATGTGACTCTTAAAAGCGTGCTTTCTTTTAATCTTACCAGTACCTGTTAACTTAAATCGTTTTTTGGCACTAGATTTTGTTTTCATTTTAGGCATTTTCTTCTCCTAGTTTTAATTATTTCGCTTAATTGCTTTCTATGCTAAAATTATTTTAGCACCTTGTATTTTACTAATTTTTATTTTCTTAAAGAAATCGAGTACTTATTTCTTTGGAGCTATAAACATAGTCATACGCTTACCTTCTAATCTAGGCATTTGTTCAACTTTACCAAATTCTTCAAGATCCTGAGCTAAACGTAATAGTAATATTTGCCCCTGTTCTTTAAATATGATAGATCGTCCTTTAAAGAATACAAAAGCTTTAAGTTTTGCACCTTCTTTTAAAAACTTCTCAGCATGTTTCTTTTTAAATTCGTAATCATGGTCATCAGTCTGAGGACCAAAACGAATTTCTTTAATAATAACCTTAGTTGCTTTTGATTTTAAGGCTTTATCTCGTTTCTTTTGCTCATAAAGAAACTTTTTATAATCCATAATCTTACAAACAGGCGGATCTGCATTAGGTGAAATCTCTACTAGATCCAACCCTTGCTCGTCTGCTGCTCTTAAGGCGTCTCCTTTGGTGTAAATACCAATTTCCACATTATCTCCAACAAGACGTACTTTTTGAGCAGTAATCTTAGAGTTTATTTTGTGTTTGTCTTCTTGTGAGACTCTTCTAGGTTGTTGTCGTCTTCTAAGTGCTATGGCGTTATATTTTTTAAATTAAACTTATTATTTTAGAACGTTTTTAACGTTTTTTTTATCTCTTCTTTAATAATTTTAGAGAAATCTTCGATACTAATCATTCCTAAATCCTCTCCACCATGCTGGCGAACAGTAATTTTACCTTCCTTCTCTTCTTGTTCACCAATAATAATCATATAAGGGTGTTTTTGCATTTCTGCTTCCCTAATCTTTTTACCAATGGTCTCATTTCTATGGTCTACAAGGGCGCGAATTTCGTCATTTTCTAGCAAATTTAAAACTTTTTCTGAGTATTTTTCATATTTCTCGCTAATTGACAGTATAATAGCCTGTGTTGGCATGAGCCAAAGCGGGAAATTCCCTCCAGTATGTTCTAGTAATAATGCTATAAAACGTTCCATGCTACCAAAAGGAGCACGATGAATCATAATAGGTCTGTGCAATTCATTATCACTACCTTTATAAGTCAAATCAAAACGTTCTGGTAAATTATAATCAACTTGAATAGTGCCAAGTTGCCAACGTCTTCCTAGAGCATCCTTAACCATAAAATCTAGTTTAGGGCCATAAAAAGCAGCTTCGCCAGTTTCTATAACATAATCTAAGTCCTTATCTCTTGCAGCATTAATAATAGCCTGTTCAGCTTTCTCCCAGTTTTTTATATCACCAATATATTTATCAGGATTTTCAGGATCCCTAACAGATACTTGAGCGGTAAAGTTATCAAAGCCTAAAGAACCAAATACATAAAGAACCAAATCGATAACATCTTTAAATTCTTTATCCAATTGTTCAGGCATACAAAATAAGTGAGCATCATCTTGAGTAAACCCTCTAACACGAGTTAAACCATGTAACTCACCACTTTGTTCATATCTATAAACCGTACCAAATTCAGCATAACGTTTTGGTAAATCTTTATAAGACCATTGAGAACTATTATATATTTCACAGTGGTGCGGACAGTTCATAGGTTTTAGTAAAAACTCTTCATCTTGTTTAGGTGTAGTAATAGGTTGAAAACTATCCTCACCATATTTAGCATAATGACCAGAAGTTTCATAAAGTTCCTTTTGTCCAATATGTGGCGTAACGACCATTTCATAACCAGCCTTCTTTTGTGCAGCCTTTAAAAAGTTTTCTAAGCGCTCACGTAAAGCAGCACCTTTAGGTAACCAAAGCGGTAAACCTTGCCCTACTTTTCTAGAAAAAGTAAACAACTCTAATTCTTTGCCTAATTTTCTATGGTCACGTTTTTTTGCCTCTTCAAGTAAAGTTAAATATTCGGTAAGCTCCTTTTGTTTAGGGAAAGAAATACCATAAATACGAGTAAGTTGAGGGTTGTTTTCATTACCTCTCCAATAAGCACCTGCAACACTTAAAATCTTAACAGCTTTTATAATACCTGTATTAGGTATATGTCCACCACGACATAAATCTGTAAAAGAAGAATGATCACAAAAAGTAATCGTACCATCTTCAAGGTTTTCAATCAACTCCGTTTTAAAAGGATTGCCTTCGTATAAAGATAATGCTTCAGCTTTAGTCGCAGAGCGCATTTTAAAATCATGTTTACCTCTGGCAATCTCTAACATTTTGTTTTCAATAGTCTTAAAGTCTTTTTCAGAAACGTTATGCTCGCCAAAATCTACATCATAATAAAACCCATTTTCAATAGCAGGACCAATAGTAAGTTTAGCGTCAGAGTATAACTCTTCAATAGCCTGAGCTAAAACATGAGCAGAAGAATGCCAAAAAGCAGTTTTACCTTCGTCATTTTTCCAGGTATATAAAATTAAAGAACCATCGGTGGTTAAAGGCGTCACAGTTTCTACGCTTGTACCATTAAAATTCGCCGAAATCACATTTCTTGCAAATCCTTCACTAATGCTTTTAGCAACATCCATTGGTGTAACGTTTTCTTCAAACGTTTTAACACTGCCATCGGGTAATGTTATATGTATCATTAAAATAAATTAAATTAAGAGAACAAAGATAATGGTATAAACAAATACATACAATTTTATATTAAGTATAATTTTTATTTTAGAGTTGTCTTCAAGGTATAGTTGTGTATTATGTTTTTTTGAAGTTAGTAAGCTTTGATGCATTTCTTTTGTAGTAAAAAATTTGTATACGAATAAATCTAGGTATCATTATCAATAATTTAGGCTCGTTTGTTATTACAATTATGTTATTTAGGAATAAACACCCTTTAAAATAACAATCTTAAAGGGTGTTTTTTTATTATTTTTAAATTTATTAAAAATAAAAGTGTGTAGAAAAATTAGAGGTCTAAGATAATATTATGGTAAACAAATATACCAGTTCCTTAAACTTTAATATTGTTAGAAGCGAAATCAAGTATATACTTTTCTTGAATATTAATCGAAGTATTTTTTATGACCTCGAGATGTGTTTCATCTGTCATATACAATTCTAAATCTTTTTTATTTTTAAATTTTGAAAATAAAACAAGATCTCCATCAATATAACTTTTTAGTAAGTTAGATTTCTCAATAATATCAAAATCTGCCAAATAAGGTAAATCTTTTAATCTAAAAAGTTGTTCTTTTAAACTGTCGATAGATGTAGTATCTGTTTTAATGAGCTTAAAAATTACGATATGAATCACCATATTTTTTAATTTTTAATCCAAGTTCCACGATTAATTTCTGCAGTAAATCCAGGGCCAAAAGCAGCCATTATACCTTTGTCTCCATTTTTTCTGTTATTTGCAATAAATTCATCATTCAAAACATCAAGAACAACTCCACTAGCAATATTTCCGTGGATTCTAAGACTTTCTCTGCTTTTAGATACGTTCTCTTCTATTAAATCTAGATTAGAAACTAATTCGTCTAAAATTTTTCTACCCCCAGTATGAAATATATGAAAATCTAGATCATTAACATTTGCATTAAAATCTTTTTGAATAAAATCTTTCATTATTGGAGCAACATCTTTTATACTGTGCATAACATCTTTATCTAAGCCAAAATGGAAACCAGTAGATTTTACATCATATTTAATATAGTGATCAGAATCCTTTTTTAAATAAGAATCGATACCTTCAATTAAGTATCCTTCATCACCTTCTTCTGGGGTGCCTTTTATAACACATGCAGAAACAGCATCTCCAAATAAACAATTTGAGATTAAAGAAGATATTTTATCATCTTGAGGTTGAAATAATAAAGATGAAAACTCAACAGATACTAATAAAACATTGTGATCAGGATAAGCCTTCGTGTATTCGTGAGCTCTATTTAAAGCCCATGCACCAGCAACACACCCTAATTGAACTATTGGAAGTTGTTTCGTGTTAGATCTAAAATTTAAATCACTAATTAAATAAGAAGTTAGAGAAGGCATTAAAAAACCTGTACAAGAAACAACAATAAGAAGATCAATATCTTCGGGTTTCATTTTATTTTCTGACAGTACTTTTTGTGTAGCTTCAGAAGCCATTCTTAAGCCTTCATCTTTATATAAATTGTTTCTATACTCAAATCCAGGGTGAGTAGTTACTTGTTTAATTGGAGAAAGTAAATTTCTAGATTCTACCTGAGTGTTTTTAATCATACGCTCAACGGTACTCCATTTTGGGTGATAAGGAAATAAATCCTTTAATACATCAATCATTTCTTCTTGGTTGATTTGATGTTCAGGGAACATAATAGTAGGTTTTGTTACTAAAGACATAATTTTTTTAGTTTTTAGGGGTTTGTAAATTAACAGCAATACTGTCTTTTTTTTAAAAACAGAGCTTTTCTTACACTATTGTCTTATGTAACTATAAAAACTTACAATTAAAATAATATTTTTTTTACTTTTAAATATAGAAATTTGAATAATTATTAAGTTTTATAAAATATATGTAATATGATGAATCAAATAAATTGGATAGAAATATTAGGTTATGTAGCTTCTTTGTTTATAGCTATAAGTATAATGATGAATTCAATAGTCAAACTTAGAGTAGTTAATCTTATAGGAGCTTTTTTGTTAGGAATATACGGGGTGTTTATTAGTTCTGTACCTGTAATTTTGTTAAACTTTTTTATTGTTTTAACAAACATTTACTTTCTTTACAAGAATATTAAAAAAAAGGAGACTGGGAATAAGGTATAATAAAATGATGCAATTAAGCTTTAAATTATCTCAATTCATTAAATAAATTCTTGTAGAATACTCAAAGCTAGAAATATAAATTCCTTAATATAGATAAGAAAACTAACTTTCATTTTTTTGTGCTATTCAATTGTACATTATTTTTTATAATGCGCATTTATTTGTTTGTAATAAAACTAAAGATTTAAAGTCAGTTCAAAGTTAAGTATAATTTCTATTTCTTAATTAAGGTATTTTTTAATTAAAGATATGAAGTAGTTAAGTCTATTATATGATGATGCATTGAGACTTAAAAGCTGATGAAACGCCAAAGTCTGATAAATATTGTACTAGGGTATTATTTATTTTCACGTTTAAATACTTGAGGTATATGTATTTAAAAAGAGTTATGATTAAATCATTAAAAAAAGGTTAAAAAAGGTGTTGAATAAACAAAAAAGGGTTGTAGGTTTGCATCCGCTAAAAACGGCATTAGTTGTTGAAGGCATACGTTCATAAGAAGTTTTACTAATCGGTTTTAGAAGTTGAAAAAAAACTTTCAAAAAAGATTAAAAAAAGTTTTGTGAGAATAAAAAAGGGTTTTATATTTGCACCCGCTTATCAAGGAAACGCGATAAGAGAACAAAGAAAACAAGTTCATAAACATATTGAATTGACAGCGTAAGATTTTAATTGGAAACGGTTAAGATTAGACAAAGAGAATAAGCCATTTAGATTATATAGATTGATCTAATTAATTGTTAAGATATTAAAAAAATAACGATGAAGAGTTTGATCCTGGCTCAGGATGAACGCTAGCGGCAGGCTTAACACATGCAAGTCGAGGGGTAACATTGTAGCTTGCTACAGATGACGACCGGCGCACGGGTGCGTAACGCGTATACAATCTACCTTATACTGAGGGATAGCCCAGAGAAATTTGGATTAATACCTCATAGTATGTTTAATTGGCATCAATTAGACATTAAAGGTTACGGTATAAGATGAGTATGCGTTCTATTAGCTAGATGGAGTGGTAACGGCACACCATGGCAACGATAGATAGGGGCCCTGAGAGGGGGATCCCCCACACTGGTACTGAGACACGGACCAGACTCCTACGGGAGGCAGCAGTGAGGAATATTGGACAATGGAGGGAACTCTGATCCAGCCATGCCGCGTGCAGGATGACTGCCCTATGGGTTGTAAACTGCTTTTATACAGGAAGAAACTGCTCTACGTGTAGAGATTTGACGGTACTGTAAGAATAAGGATCGGCTAACTCCGTGCCAGCAGCCGCGGTAATACGGAGGATCCAAGCGTTATCCGGAATCATTGGGTTTAAAGGGTCCGTAGGTGGATAATTAAGTCAGGGGTGAAAGTCTGCAGCTCAACTGTAGAATTGCCCTTGATACTGTTTATCTTGAGTTATTATGAAGTAGTTAGAATATGTAGTGTAGCGGTGAAATGCATAGATATTACATAGAATACCAATTGCGAAGGCAGATTACTAATAATATACTGACACTGATGGACGAAAGCGTGGGGAGCGAACGGGATTAGATACCCCGGTAGTCCACGCCGTAAACGATGGATACTAGCTGTTCGGTTTCGACTGAGTGGCTAAGCGAAAGTGATAAGTATCCCACCTGGGGAGTACGTTCGCAAGAATGAAACTCAAAGGAATTGACGGGGGCCCGCACAAGCGGTGGAGCATGTGGTTTAATTCGATGATACGCGAGGAACCTTACCAGGGCTTAAATGTAGATTGACATGTTTAGAGATAGACCTTTCTTCGGACAATTTACAAGGTGCTGCATGGTTGTCGTCAGCTCGTGCCGTGAGGTGTCAGGTTAAGTCCTATAACGAGCGCAACCCCTGTTGTTAGTTGCCAGCATTTCAAGATGGGAACTCTAACAAGACTGCCAGTGCAAACTGTGAGGAAGGTGGGGATGACGTCAAATCATCACGGCCCTTACGTCCTGGGCTACACACGTGCTACAATGGTAGGGACAGAGAGCAGCCACTTGGCGACAAGGAGCGAATCTATAAACCCTATCACAGTTCGGATCGGAGTCTGCAACTCGACTCCGTGAAGCTGGAATCGCTAGTAATCGCATATCAGCCATGATGCGGTGAATACGTTCCCGGGCCTTGTACACACCGCCCGTCAAGCCATGGAAGCTGGGAGTGCCTGAAGTCCGTCACCGAGAGGAGCGGCCTAGGGTAAAATCGGTAACTAGGGCTAAGTCGTAACAAGGTAGCCGTACCGGAAGGTGCGGCTGGAACACCTCCTTTCTAGAGAAAGACGATTAAGAAGTATTATAACTATAATGATAAATAGTTTATTCTCGCAGCTGTTAATTTAAGAATATAAAATAGTAGAGTCTCATAGCTCAGCTGGTTAGAGCGCTACACTGATAATGTAGAGGTCGGCAGTTCGAGTCTGCCTGAGACTACTAAAAAAAAGAGGAAATTCTAGAACTGAGAATTCTAAATTCACATTAAGGATTCTAAACGAAGAATTACAATGGGGGATTAGCTCAGCTGGCTAGAGCGCCTGCCTTGCACGCAGGAGGTCATCGGTTCGACTCCGATATTCTCCACGATTCCATATAAGGAAAGAAGTTCATTGACATATTGAAAAAAGATACATAAAAATTTAAGATTAGATTGATCTAATAATAAATAATATAAAGGATTAATTAGAATCACGAGCGATTTCTAATTAATCACAGATAGTTTATATAAGATTTTTATATAAATTATAGTAACTCATTAAAAAAGCAAAAAGTACAATAAGCTAAATAAGGGCGTATGGGGAATGCCTAGGCTCTCAGAGGCGAAGAAGGACGTGATAAGCTGCGAAAAGCTGCGGGGATCAGCACACATGATTAGATCCGCAGATATCCGAATGGGGCAACCCGGCATATTGAAGATATGTCACCTAGTAATAGGAGCAAACCCGGAGAACTGAAACATCTAAGTACCCGGAGGAGAAGAAAACAAAAGTGATTCCGTTAGTAGTGGCGAGCGAACGCGGATTAGCCCAAACCATTATTGTTACGGCAATAGTGGGGTTGTAGGACCACGATATTTGAAGCACAATGAATTAGAATACTTTGGAAAAAGTAACAATATAGGGTGATAGTCCCGTATAAGTAAAGCGTGTGAATCTAGTGTAATCCTGAGTAGTGCGGGACACGAGTAATCCTGTATGAAACAGTCGGGACCATCCGATAAGGCTAAATACTCCTGAGAGACCGATAGTGAACTAGTACCGTGAGGGAAAGGTGAAAAGAACCCTGAATAAGGGAGTGAAATAGAACCTGAAACCATACGCTTACAAGCGGTCGGAGCGGACTAGATCTGTGACGGCGTGCCTTTTGCATAATGAGCCTACGAGTTACCGTTGCTAGCAAGGTTAAGTGATTAAGTCACGGATCCGTAGCGAAAGCGAGTCTGAATAGGGCGCTTAGTTAGTAGTGGTAGACGCGAAACCGTGTGATCTACCCATGGGCAGGTTGAAGCTGTAGTAACATACAGTGGAGGACCGAACGGATATACGTTGAAAAGTGTTCCGATGACCTGTGGGTAGGGGTGAAAGGCCAATCAAACTCGGAAATAGCTCGTACTCCCCGAAATGCATTTAGGTGCAGCGTTGATTAATAGTTTTATAGAGGTAGAGCTACTGATTGGATGCGGGGGCTTCACCGCCTACCAATTCCTGACAAACTCCGAATGCTATAAAATGTTTATCAGCAGTGAGGGCATGGGTGCTAAGGTCCATGTCCGAGAGGGAAAGAACCCAGACCATCAGCTAAGGTCCCCAAATATATGTTAAGTTGAAATAACGCGGTTGAACTGCTTTGACAGCTAGGATGTTGGCTTGGAAGCAGCCATTCATTTAAAGAGTGCGTAACAGCTCACTAGTCGAGCGGTTCGGCATGGATAATAATCGGGCATAAACATATTACCGAAGCTATGGACAATTAATTGTGGTAGGGGAGCATTGTAGTGTCGTCGAAGGATTACTGTGAGGTATTCTGGAGAATCTACAAAAGAAAATGTAGGCATAAGTAACGATAATGCGGGCGAGAAACCCGCACACCGAAAGACTAAGGTTTCCTCAGCTATGCTAATCAGCTGAGGGTTAGTCGGGACCTAACGCGAACCCGAAAGGGGTAGTGGATGGCCAACAGGTTAATATTCCTGTACCTGCTCACACTAAAAGTGACGGAGGCGTAAATTTGGTGCGTACTGACGGAATAGTACGTTGAAGGGAGTAGTAATACCCCGATAGTACACTGCGACTTCGGTCAAGGTGATAATCCAGAGAAGCGACTTCCAAGAAAAGCGAGTGAAGCAGCCCGTACCCTAAACCGACACAGGTAGTTGGGATGAGAATTCTAAGGTGCTCGAGAGATTCATGGCTAAGGAATTAGGCAAAATAGACTCGTAACTTCGGGAGAAGAGTCGCCACCCTTTGGGGTGGCCGCAGTGAAAAGGTCCAGGCGACTGTTTATCAAAAACACAGGGCTATGCTAAATTGAAAGATGACGTATATGGCCTGACACCTGCCCGGTGCTGGAAGGTTAAGTGGAGGGTTTAGCTTTTA
This sequence comes from Flavivirga aquatica, assembly GCF_001747085.1. Taxonomy (GTDB): domain Bacteria; phylum Bacteroidota; class Bacteroidia; order Flavobacteriales; family Flavobacteriaceae; genus Algibacter_C; species Algibacter_C aquatica. The sequence goes on along the minus strand of NZ_MDJD01000054.1, from coordinate 470,145 downwards.
GCGAAGATCTGAAATGAAGCCCCAGTAAACGGCGGCCGTAACTATAACGGTCCTAAGGTAGCGAAATTCCTTGTCGGGTAAGTTCCGACCTGCACGAATGGTGCAACGATCTGGACACTGTCTCAGCCATGAGCTCGGTGAAATTGTAGTATCGGTGAAGATGCCGATTACCCGCTGTGGGACGAAAAGACCCCGTGCACCTTTACTATAGCTTAGTATTGGTTTTGGATAAGTAATGTGTAGGATAGGTGGGAGACTTTGAAGTGGCGTCGCTAGGCGTTGTGGAGTCATTGTTGAAATACCACCCTTTGCTTATCTAGAGTCTAACCTTCAAATGAAGGGACAGTGCTTGGTGGGTAGTTTGACTGGGGTGGTCGCCTCCAAAAGAGTAACGGAGGCTTCTAAAGGTTCCCTCAGCACGGTTGGTAATCGTGCGTAGAGTGCAATGGCATAAGGGAGCTTGACTGAGAGACCTACAAGTCGATCAGGTACGAAAGTAGAGCATAGTGATCCGGTGGTTCCGCATGGAAGGGCCATCGCTCAAAGGATAAAAGGTACGCCGGGGATAACAGGCTGATCTCCCCCAAGAGCTCATATCGACGGGGGGGTTTGGCACCTCGATGTCGGCTCGTCACATCCTGGGGCTGGAGAAGGTCCCAAGGGTTGGGCTGTTCGCCCATTAAAGTGGCACGCGAGCTGGGTTCAGAACGTCGTGAGACAGTTCGGTCTCTATCTACAGTGGGCGTTAGAAATTTGAGTGGATCTGACTCTAGTACGAGAGGACCGAGTTGGACTAACCTCTGGTGTATCTGTTGTTGCGCCAGCAGCATTGCAGAGTAGCTACGTTGGGAAGGGATAAGCGCTGAAAGCATATAAGCGCGAAACCCACCACAAGATGAGATTTCTTTAAAGGGTCGTGGGAGATTACCACGTTGATAGGCTATAGGTGTAAAGGCAGTAATGTCATAGCCGAGTAGTACTAATAACCCATAGGCTTATTGTACGCCTGTTTTTTTAAAAGTTTACAAAAAGTTATATTATAAAATTTTTAAGTATGTCACCTACGGGTGTTTTTCAATATGTTAAGATATTTGTTCATCGTAAAGATGAACGCTGTAGTGATAAGTTAATCACTTATTACCATAGCTATAACTTAAGGTGGTTATAGCGATGGGGCTCACCTCTTACCATTCCGAACAGAGAAGTTAAGCCCATTAGCGCCGATGGTACTGCATTTGTGGGAGAGTAGGTCGTTGCCTTTTTTGATACTGATATTAACTCAGTGTTTAATTAATCCTCAACATTTCTTTGTTGAGGATTTTTTTTTGTCATTGTTTTAAAATAATTATACAAATTTTGGATAAAGCCCAATTGTTGTGTTTAGGCAAATATTCTGGTAAGTCTAATTAGAAAGAATTATACAGTTTTCATTCTACTAAAAATATAAATATTCCAGACAATATTAAGCTTATTAGAATACCGCCATATATCCCGGAATTAAATCCTTGCGAAAAAGTATGGCAATATTTAAAAGAACGATTTAAAAAACAGAACATTTGAAAATATCAAAGATCTTAAACATTGGTTAAATCAAACGGTAAAAACACAAATTAACAATAATATAATCAACATTGTAAAATCTGAATTTTATATAAAAATTCTTAAGCTTGTTTTAAATTATAATTGCTATAAGAAGCCACTCCACTTTTTATTAAAAATAAAAAGTAAAAAAATCACTATTATTTTGTGAATACTTTTAAAGATAAAACCGTTATAATTGACTGGTATTTATAAAGATATAAGTTTAATAAAAAAGAATAAAAAATTTAGATCATTTTAAGTTGTTTTAAGAGAGGGTAGGAAATTTCCATATTAAATTGTTTTATAACTATGATCTCTAAAAAGAAGCAAATGAAAAAAATATTTTTATTATTAGCATTAGTAACAACAACACTATATTCTCAAAATATAGTTATAAATGAAGTTCAAGCAAAAAATTTTAGAACTTACGTCGGACCTTTCCCGCTTGACACTTATTTAAATTGGATTGAATTAAAAAACACAACGGCTTCAGAAATTGATATTGGAAATTATTTTTTAAGTAATGATAGTGATGATATAGAAAAATGGACTTTTCCACTAGGCACAGTTATTTCAGCAAATGGATTTTTATTAATACATGCAGGAGGGGATAATATTAATAAAACTTCAGCTGCAGCTGGTACCCATTTAAACACAAATTTTAAACTTTCACCTTTAGGAGAAAGCGTTATACTTTCTAATGTAGATGGTTCTGAAATACATAAAATAGAATATCCTCCAATGCAGAATGATATTTCTTATGCACGTCTTAATGATGGTTCTTTTTCTTTTATGAATGCCCCAACGCCTAATGCTGAAAATCTAGATACTACTGCATTTAAATTATTAGATTCAGATATAAAAATTAGTGTAGCATCAGGACTTTATGCTTCAGGACAAACTGTAGAAATAACAAACACAGGAGAAGGTGAAATTTATTATACTATAGATGGCACAATACCAAGCACATCTTCTTTGGTATATACTACACCTATAAGTATTAATGAGAATACAATATTAAAAGCGATTGCAATAAAATCAATTTCAGAATTTAGTATTATTGAAAATAGATCTTATATTATAGGAGCTTCTCACGATCTCCCTTTAGTATTGTTAACATCCGATAACTCATCTTTTAACCATAGAAATAAAGAGGTTATTGATGGTCGGGTTGCATTTAGTTTTATAGAAACGGATGGAAGAGTTGTGATAAATCAATATGCAAATTTTAGAGCATCAGGAAAGACCTCTCTAAGTCAACCACAATTAAATGGCAAAATAAAAGCAGATAAGATATATGGCGATGATGATTTTGATTATAAAATGTATCCCAATAAAAATATAGGTAAATTTGATAGTTTTTTATTAAGAAATGCAAGTCAAGATTGGTCTGAAACTCATATGAGAGATGCCTTTATGTCAAGATTATTAGGACAAGATAATTTAGCAGATTTCCCTTTTGAAGGATATCGACCAGCCGTATTATATGTAAACGCTAGATATCAAGGTATTATTAACGTTAGAGAAGATGATGATAGCGATTATGTAAAGCATAATTTTGGATTAAAAAAGAATGAGTTTGAAAAAAGTGGTAGAGATCAAATTATCTACGGTTTTACAACAGACAGGACAGAATTAGAAAATAAATTAAATTTTAACGATCATGTAAACGTACAATTTTTAATTAGTTATGCTGATCTTAATGAATATGGGTTTGGAAGTTGGAAAGATTTATCTGGAAAAACGGCACATGAAAACCATTATTATATGCATGATTATGATGCTACTTTCGGTTTGTTTGGAGAAGAACATGTTCCATTAGTAGGTCCAATGTCAGTATCATCTATTGTTCCTTCTGAAATGAGAAGGCATGAACCGTATAAAAATGAAGCATTACAATTCATTGCCGCTACTTTAAACCATATTTATAATAAGGAACGCACTATTTCTATAATAAATACGATGGAAAGTGAATTAGAAAGTGAGATACCTGCGCATGCTATTATAAATTCTCAATTAGCAATAGATCAGGATTATAATAGATCTAATATACCGCCCTTTGCTAATGTAACAGAATGGAAAAATAATGTAAATGCACTCAGGAAAGATGTTGAAGGAAGGTTAGACGCAGCCATTTTCACTAGAATTAAAAATGAATATGGATTAGAGGATCCTATACAGGTAACTTATGAAAGTTCAGATATAAATAAAGGGCTAGTAAGAGTACACAATGTGAAATCTATAAAAGAAACTTTTACAGGAACTTATTTTAAAAATATTCCTATTCGTTTTTCTGCAGAAGCTTTACCAGGATATAAGTTTGTAAGGTGGGAAGGCGATGTTTCTGGTACCGATGCTGAAATAGCACCTGTTTTTTCCACAAATGCTAGTATTAAAGCTGTTTTTGAGCCAATAGCAATAGGGTCAACTAATATAGTTATTAATGAAATACAAGGGAAAAACGATGCGACTATTGCAGATGAAAATGGAGAATATGACGATTGGATAGAAATTTACAATCCAGAAAATACAGCCGTTAATTTAGCAGGTTATTATATTTCTGACGACACTGCCGAACCTTTAAAATGGAAAATTACAGATACTGATGCTAGTAAAACAACGGTTGCAGGTAAAGGTTATTTATTATTATGGGCAGATAAAGAATTAAGCCAAGGAGCAAATCATTTAGATTTTAAATTAAAAGGAACAGATGAAGTATTATTAACATCACCAGATGCCACCACTTTAATACAACAAATTTCTTTTATAGATATAGATACAGATACCTCTTATGGAGCAACATTTGATGGAGATACAGAATATATTACTTTTTCAGCACCAACCCCAGGAGCTACTAATGGTTCAGATCTTAGACTTAGTAAAGGTGATTTAGATATTAATAATACTAAAATAAAAGTATATCCAAATCCAACAAGAGGCTTAATAACGATAACTAATTTATCTAAAGGAGATAGGTTGACTTGGAAATTATACAATATTACAGGGCAAATTATTAAATCTGGAACTCAAACAGAGATAGATATAGAAGAAATAAATAAAGGCTTATATATTTTAAATATTAACGATAACTTTAATGTAAAGGTTATTAAACAATAAATTTTATAATTTATTATTTGTTCTATTGCTATTTCACTTTTGAATCTAATTTATAAAAAGAGTGTTTTTTATATTAAATTCAAAAGTGAAATAGCATTATTTATTGAAGTGATTTAACCTTTTTTAATTCTAGTAAAAATATTGACTTTTAGTCGATTCGAGTACTTTCTATGTCTTAGAATAAATCTATAATAAGAAAAGGGCAGTTTATAGAGAATTCAAGATACAACTGGTAAGAGTTAAAAACTACTTTTGTTTATTGGAGTTTGTTTAAATAATTAAGATCTCAAAGAAAAATCGTATTATTTGAAAAGTATTTTTACATTTTCTTTTATAATTTTTAATTCAGAATATAATTTAGAATCAATAATAATATACTTTATATCTTTCTGTATTTGAAACTTTTGTTTAGAGACTAAGAACTTTCTATAACAATTTCTTTTAATTGATTAAAATTTTATCACCTTTTGTTAATGCGCTTGTAATATATGGCATTATTAAATTTTAGGTTTTAGTTAAAATATACTTTCTATTTTGAGCTTGTATTTTTATTAAATAAAATAGTAACATTATAAATGATATTGTTCTTATCCTATTGACCATCAATTATTTTTTTTATTGAATCAAAAACTCTTCTTTTTATATATAGTTGATAGGGCGGTTTTATTTTTTGAATTGTGATCAATAAAAAGTTAACATAGTTTTAGAAATATAAATAAGTTTTTAATCATGTATATAGGTTTTAATGATTAAAGACTTACAACAACTGTTTCCTGTTAAATAAATGAATTAGTAAATTTATTATCATAAATAGTACTGCAGGAAGTATTTTTCATGTGTTTTAAGTATAAAAATATAGAATGATAATTATTTCCTTTTTTGATATGATAGAGGAATATTTTGATGGTTTTTTAAAAAGGTATTTATTAACTTTTTGGTTGCTTTTTTACAATAGTAATAAGCTAAACAGAAAATCACTGGAAGTTTAGAGGCGATAATAAATCGCTTTCAGAGGTTTAGTTCTCTTAAAATTTATTTATTAATTAGAATTTAGGTTATAAAGATAACAAAGCTTTAAAATACTTTTAGAAATCAATGGTATAAAACATATAAATAATTTAAGAATAAATTATTTATATGATAATTGTCATATTTTTCAAGAAGGGCAAATACTAATTTCGCTTAAGCAATTTGTATACTATAATATATATTAGAAGATATAGAATATTAATTTGATAAATAAAACTATTGGAAGTAAAACGACGAATATTACCTGAAAAAAAGTCTAGATGGAGAACAACTGCAGTATTTTTTATCGCTGTTGTTATTGGTTTAGGTTTGTTTATGGCTAGAGAATCTAAAATAGTCTCTTATCTGTCTGATGATCCACAAGCCTGTGTAAATTGCCATGTTATGACACCTGTTTATAATAGTTGGATGCATAGTTCTCATCGTGAGTGGGCAAAATGTAACGATTGTCATGTACCTCACGATAATACCTTTAATAAATATTATTTTAAAGCAAAAGATGGGCTGTATCATGCTACTATTTTTACAGCACGAGCAGAACCAGACGTTATTGAAATGCAAGAAGCTTCTCAAGAAGTGGTACAAAACAATTGTATTCGTTGCCATGTACAACAAGTGACTCAAGTAAAATATGATGGTTGGTTAGAAGATCATAGAGAGAATAGAACAGAGCGGCAATGTTGGAGTTGTCATAAGCAAGTACCTCATGGTAAAATACATGGTTTAAGTACGATAAAATATAACATAGCACCATTACCAACAGATAAAGAAGATGAACTCGTAATACCTTCTTGGCTAGATAAAGAAATTAAAGACTAATAAAATTAATCATTCACTTAATATGAAAAACAAAGTATTATTTATAGTAACCATTATCGTTGTCTTTCTACTAGGGCTTTTAGCTTCTAGTATAGTTAATAGAAAGTCTGAAGCAAAGTACAAATATGTGCCTCATGTAGATATTATCGAGAATGAACCTAGAAATGACGTTTGGGGAGAAAATTTTCCATTAGAATATCAATCGTCTTTACAGACATTAGATACAACATTTAAATCATACCAAGGCGGATCTGCAATGCGAGATATTTTAGAGGATGATCCACGTTTAGTTGTTTTATTTGCAGGTTATGGGTTTTCTAAAGATTATAACCAAGGTAGAGGACATGCTTATGCTGTAGAAGATATTCATAACACATTAAGAACAGGAGGACCAAAAGGAAAAGGGGATGGATCAATGCCAGCAACTTGTTGGACTTGTAAAAGTCCAGATGTACCACGTTTAATGAATGAGATTGGTATTGCCGAGTTTTATAGCGGAAAATGGGCAGATAAAGGCGAGCAGATTGTAAATTCTATTGGCTGTGCAGATTGCCATAATCCGGAAACGATGAAGCTTCGTATTACAAGACCTGCTTTAGTAGAAGCCTTTGATGCTATGGGGAAAGATATTAACCAAGCGACACATAATGAAATGCGTTCTCTGGTTTGTGCACAATGTCATGTCGAATATTATTTTGATAAAAAGTTACCAGGGAAAGAAGGGACACCGTATTTAGTATTTCCATGGAAAGATGGTATGACTGTAGAAGATATGGAGAATTATTATGATAATTTAGAGTTTTCAGATTGGACTCACAAGTTAAGCAGAACGCCTATGCTAAAGGCTCAGCATCCAGGATATGAAACTTTCAAAACTGGAGTACATGCAGATCGTGGTGTATCTTGTGCAGATTGCCATATGCCATATAAGAGTGAAGGTGGACAGAAATTTACAGATCATCATATCCAATCACCTTTAAATAATACATCTAATGCTTGTCAAGTATGCCATAGAGAAGAGTCAAGTAAACTTATAGCTAATGTTTATGAAAGACAACGTAAAGCAACCGAAAACCGTTTAAAATTAGAAGATCTTTTAGTAAAAGCACATTTAGAAGCTAAAAAATGTTGGGATCTAGGAGCTACAGAAGCTCAAATGAAACCTATTTTAACAGACATTCGTCATGGACAATGGCGTTGGGATTACTCTGCAGCTTCGCATGGAGCATCTTTTCACTCACCAGTTGAAACAGCCAGAGTTATTGGTAGTGGATTAGTAATTGTTCAAGAATCACGCGTTAAATTGGCACGTTTGTTAGCTGATTTAGGACACAATAAGCCTATAGAAATGCCAGATATTTCAACAAAAGAGAAAGCTCAAAAGTTTATAGGTTTAGATATTGAAAAATTAGAGGCAGAAAAAGAAGAATTCAAGAAAACCTTATTGCCAAAATGGTTAGAAGAAGCTAAAGCGCGAGAAGATAAAATGGATATTAAAACAGTGTCTTCTGTAGAAAATAAATAACAAAAATACTAAAGTTAGGAGGTTGTTTAAAAGTCAAATATAATGTCATTATATACGAGAGCGAAGTTATCTTTTTACTAGATAATTAGATTTAAAGTTTACTTCTTGTCATGATATTAAAAACGATTTTTTAGATAACCTCTTATCTATTTAATCTCCTAAATAATTAAAATGAATAAACTTTTACGCCTATTTGCATCTCCCATTTTAGCAGTTTTACTCTTATTTATATTCGGGGTTTCTATGGCTGTAGCTACTTTTATAGAAAACGATTTTGGTACGACTACGGCATGGAAAATGATTTATGATGCTTGGTGGTTTGAACTTGTTATGTTAGGGTTGGGAGTTTGTTTTATTATGAATATTTATAAATACAAGCTATGGCGTCTAGATAAATGGGCACTATTACTGTTTCATTTAGCATTTGTAATTATTTTATTAGGTGCAGGTATTACACGTTATGTTTCTTATGGAGGTATTATGCGAGTGCGTGAAGGAACATCGTCGAATGTTATTATTTCGGATAATAATTATTTACATATTCATTTATCTAATGGTACGAATTCTAAAACCATTAAAAAACAACTTAATTTTTCACCTTTAAGTAATAATGATTTTAGTATAGAAACCGTTTTTAATGACAAGCCAATTACGGTGTTTTATCAGGAATTTGTAGCAGATGCTATTCCAGAAATAAAAGATGATGCTGAAAAAGGAAAGGCAATTATTGAAATGGTAGTGTCTTCGGGTAATGGAAGAGAAACTGTTTTTTTAGAAAAAGGAGAGGTTGAAGCTATTGGAGCTCATAAACATAAAATAGGTTTTGAGGTTAAAGAAGAAGATGTTATAAACATAACCGAAAATAACGGCGAGTTTAGTATATACTCACCTAGAGATTTGGGATCGTTTGTAATGGCTACAGAAACAGCAAGTACATTAAAGAAAGATAGCTTACAAGCAATACAATTACGAACATTATATCGCGATGGAGATGCTTCTTTTGTATTACTATCATACCATCCAAAAGGAGAAATTGGTTTAAAAAGTACTTCGGAAAAAACAAAAGATAATGATAAGCAAAAGGACGATGCTTTGGTTGTAAATGTTAAAGTTGATGATGTTATTAAAGAAACCACATTACTTTACCGAGAAGGTTTTTTACCGACTAAACATAAGGTTGATATTAATGATATTAAAATCTCATTATCTTATGGAGCAGAACCAATAATAACACCTTTTTCAATTTATTTAAACGATTTTCAGTTAGAACGTTACCCAGGATCAACAAGTCCATCGGCGTATGCAAGTGAAGTAAAAGTTATAGATAATAATACAGAAATACCACATCGTATTTTTATGAATAATGTATTAGATTATAAAGGGTATCGTTTTTTTCAAGCGAGTTATGATACTGATGAGTTGGGGACAGTATTAGCTGTAAATCATGATGCTCTTGGAACAAATGTGACTTATTTAGGGTATTTTTTAATGATGATAGGTATGTTTTTTACACTCTTTGGTAAAACATCACGTTTTAAGTTAGTAAATAAAAATTTAAAAAAGTTAAAATTAAAACACGCAGCATTGGTGTTGCTTTTATTAGGTTTTTCAAGTCCTGTTTTTACTCAAGAAGAAAAACCAGAAATTAATATACAAGTTATAGAGCAACAGCGCATTGATGAGCAACATGCTGAGTTATTTGGGAGGTTAATGGTTCAGGATTTAGATGGACGAATTAAACCTATGAATACGTTGGCTTCAGAATTTCTTAGAAAACTATCTAGAAAACCTTACTTTAAGTTTGCAAAAGGGGGTAAGCAGGTACGTTTAAATGCCAATCAAGCATTTTTAGCAATGCAAGCAGCATCTAATGTTTGGCAATTTATTCCAATTATAAAAGTAGATAAGAAAAAAGGAGGCGAATTATTTAAGGGTTTAGATATTAGTGATGGTGGTTTAGTTGCTTTTAATACCTTAATAGGCGAGGCGGGCAAATATTTATTAAGCGATGTTGTAGAACAGACTAATAAAAAGAAACCAGCCGAACGTAGTGAGTTTGATAAAGAAGTATTAAAAGTAGACGAGCGTTTTAATATTTTATATAATGTCTTTTCTGGTAATTATTTTAGAGTTTTTCCTAATGCTAATGATGAAAATAATAAGTGGCATAGCCAGACACATCATTTTGATGATTTTCCTGCTGAAGATGCTCAATTTGCCAAACAAATTATTCCAACCTATTTTAAAGATATTAAGGAAAGAAACTGGGTGGCTGCTAGTGAAAAATTGGAATACATAAAGACTTTTCAGGATATTTTGGGTAAAGATATTATTCCTAACCGTAAGCGTGTAGAAGCTGAATTATTATATAACGAGCTTAATCTTAATTTCTGGTTATTTCAAGTGTTTTTTGTTATAGGTGCCATACTTCTGGTTTTAGCTATTATTAAAATCTTCACTAAAAGAAAAGGGCTTAGTATTATTTGGAATATTTTAGTTATTGTAACGCTAATCTGTTTCATTTTATTTACTGGAAATATTATTCTACGTTGGTATGTAGCACAACATGCACCTTGGAGTAATGGTTACGAAATGTTAGTTTTTGTAGCATGGGTATTATTACTATGTGGTTTATTAACGTTTAGAAAATCGGACTTTACTCTTCCGCTTTCTACGTTGTTTTCTGGAGCTTTATTATTTGTGAGTTATTTAGATTGGTTAAGTCCAGAAATTACCAATTTAATGCCTGTTTTAAAATCGTTTTGGTTAAAAATACATGTGGCAACTATTGTAAGTAGCTATGCACCTTTGGCGCTTTCTGCTATATTAGGGTTTATGGCATTATTACTCATGATTTTTAAAACAGATAAGACTAAAAAAGAAATTGATATCCGAATAAAAGAGCTAACTTATATTAATGAGATTTCAATGACTATTGGTTTGTTTGTTCTAGCTGTTGGAACTTTTCTAGGAGGCATTTGGGCAAACGAGTCTTGGGGACGTTATTGGGCTTGGGATCCAAAGGAAACTTGGGCTTTAATAAGTGTTATCGTATACACCATTGTTTTACATCTTAGACTTATTCCTAATTTAAAAAGTGCTTACATCATAAATACAGCTAGTGTATTTGCTTTTGGCTCTATTATTATGACGTCGTTTGGAGTGAATTACTATTTGTCCGGGCTACATAGTTATGCAGCAGGAGATCCTTTACCTATACCAACTTTTATCTATATTTTAATAGTAGTAGTTATTGTTGTGTCTGTAGCAGCTTATTTAAAGAAGAAAGTACTGTTATAAAATCTAAGTAAAAACGGGAAAAAATAGTTGTTTTTGACAAACTATGGAGGATTAGCCTTTGGCTATCTATCCTAATTTAGCTTCACTATTTGTTAGTGAAGCTATTTTCATTTTAAGGTAATCCTCTCTATATCCTTAATTTTTTCTATAAAGGGTATATTAGAGATCTTAGTTTTCTTTGTATTTCTAATTGTCTATCATTTTAATGTTTTTTTTGATAATCCTCAGATAATTCTGCTTCAGGCTTTCATTATATTTACATGCTACCATTCCAGAAAAGTATAATGAACTTCTAATTATATCGATTAACTTTCTTGGAGGTTCTAGTTTTATTTTATATATATACCAGATACGTTACAAAATATAAGGAACACGTTCAAAACAAAAAAATAAAATTAAAAACATTCACATAGGTATGTTTTTTATATATTTGCCTATGATTCAAAGAATAAAATCTGAAGAAACACAACGCTTAATTTTAGTGAATGCTTTTACGTTATTCTATAAAAATGGATATAGATCTACCAGCATTCCAGATATTGTTAAGCATGCAGGACTATCTAAAGGTGCTTTTTATCACCATTTCAAAAGTAAAGAAGATTTAGGTAAACAAACTATTAATCATATACTGAGAAATAGAATTTATAATGGCATAATAGGCCCGATAAAAAATCATGATTCTAAACCCGTAATTACTTTTTTGATAGATCTTTTTACAAATCGAATTGCAAATTTTTCTGAAACTGAAAGCAGATTAGGCTGTCCATTAAATAATTTGATTAATGAACTTGGTTGTGCTGAGGAAACTTTTAGAATAAACCTAAGAAAAATAATTGAAGAATGGAAAACAGCTTTAATAGACCTATTAGAATATGGTAAAGAAAAAGGGGAGATAAAAAAAAATATAAATACTACTGTGACTGCTATGTATATTATAAGCGCTTTTGAAGGCGCAAGAGGAATTGGTAAACTTTATAATGATAAAGAAATATTACAACAGTACTTATTTGGCTTTATTGCCTATGTTAAACAATTAGAGTAACAAAAATTTTTAACCCAAAACATACCGTTTGGAATGTTTTTAATATAATAGAATGAAAAAAGTAATATATTTAATAGCATTGACAATTATAATGGCATCTTGTCAAAGTAAGAATTCGAAAAAGGAAGAAGCAACAAACCAATCCCAAGAAGAGAAAATCCATTTTCAAAACAAAGCTCATGAATTAGTTTATAAAATGGTTCAGAAAACAGGAACTTACGATAAATTAAAGGCTTTAAAAAATGTAGTTTATACATATACCTACAGAACTTCAGATCAGGAAGAAGATGTCTCTATAGAAAAATATATTTTTGAAGGTGAACACTCTCTGGGTGAATATTCTAAACACGAAAGAACGCTTTCTAATCTTAAAGGAAATATTATTCAGAAATATAATGGAGATACATTTTCGCTTGAACACCAAAACAAAAGTATCAATGATCCAGAACTCTTACATCAAGTAGAATTCACTCGTAAAACAAATTTCTTTTGGTTTACTATGATGCAGAAGTTTTTAGATCCTGGTATTGAATACGAATATCTTAGAAAAGAAACTGTAAAAGAAAATGAATATGATATTGTAAAAATCTCATATAAACTAAATGATGGAAATCCTAGTGACGTATACCATCTATATATTAATTCTAAAACTTTATTAGTAGATCAGTTTTTATTTACTGTAGTAGATCATGGCATTATAAACAAGCCTTTAATAATGGAAGTAAAGTATGAAAAGGTCAATGATATTTTAGTACCGAGTTATAGACGGTATACTAAATCTAATTGGAAAGGGGAAATCTTAAAAGATGAATGGGTAGAGGAAATTTCCACCAATATAAAATTTAATCAAGTAATTAATAAAGAAGAGTTTAAATAACTAAAAATAAATTTAATCTAAAGAATTCCTCGCTCGAGGCTTGCCTCGGGGTAAAATTTGAAAATCTTAGGTTTTCATTAATCTAAAAATATTTTTACTTGATACCTCGTCAACTTACTATGGAGGCATTCATTATAATATCGCATAAAGATATAACAGGGTAGTGCGATTTTTATTTTTATTAAAAACTCGCCCTAAAAAATGGGTAGTTTATGTATCTTCAATCCCTATTTTGAATTAGAATTGATGAGTGTAAATAAAGAACTGGAATTAGCATGGGAGTTTGTAAATAATACAAACCGATCTATATTCTTGACAGGTAAGGCAGGGACAGGTAAAACAACGTTTTTACATAGGCTAAAAACAAAATCGTTAAAGCGTATGGTGGTAGTTGCTCCTACAGGTGTAGCTGCAATTAATGCTAAAGGAGTTACTATACATTCGTTTTTTCAAATGCCATTTGGACCCATTTTACCGGATACCGATTTAAATAGTTCTAAGGGGTTTAATAGAAAATTTAGTAAAACTAAAATCAATATTATTAAGTCTATAGACTTATTGGTTATTGATGAAATTAGTATGGTGAGAGCCGATTTGTTAGATGGAATTGATAAAACTTTACGTCGTTTTAGAAATAGAAATAAGGTTTTTGGTGGGGTACAGGTGCTAATGATTGGTGATTTACAACAATTATCTCCTGTTATTAAGGAAAATGAATGGGAGTTATTAAAGCCTTTTTATAAAAATGGCTTCTTTTTTAGTAGTCATTCGTATCAAGAATGTGCTGCAGTTACTATTGAATTAAAGCATATATACAGACAGGATAATCCTAAGTTTATTGAGATTCTTAATGAAATTAGAAATAATGCGCTTTCTGAAGCTTCCGCGGCAGAATTAAACAAAAGATATATTCCAGATTTTAAACCAGAACCTGATGAAGGCTATATATCGTTAACCACTCATAATAATAAAGCTGAAGCAACCAATTATACTGAATTAGATAAATTAAGTCCTAAAGTAGTTACTTATAAAGCCGAAATAGAAGGAAAGTTTCCAGAACATGCTTATCCTAATAAAGAGATTGTTGAGTTAAAGGTTGGCGCTCAAGTGATGTTTGTAAAGAATGATAGTGGTCCAGAAAAGCGTTATTTTAATGGTAAGATAGGGAAGGTAATATTATTAGATAAAGATGAGGTGGTTGTACATTGTCCAGATGATGATTTTAATATTGTAACCAAGCCTGAAATTTGGGAAAATATAAATTATACGGTAGATCCTGAAACTAAAGCTATTTCTGAAGAGAAAATTGGGGCTTTTATTCAAATGCCACTGCGTTTAGCATGGTCTATTACAATCCATAAAAGTCAAGGTTTAACTTTTGAAAAAGCTATTATTGATGCACAAGGTGCTTTTGCTCATGGGCAAACTTATGTGGCGTTAAGTAGATGTAAATCTTTAGAGGGTTTAGTATTAAAAAATAAAATAGGTTCTAGCCAAATTATTAGTGATGCTAATGTGATTACTTTTAATAAAAATACTGAAGAGAATGAGCCTGATGAAGCTGTTTTAGAGCTTTCGCAGAAAAATTTTCAGCTTGATTTAATATTTGAAGTTTTCGATTTTTATGAGTTTATGTATCCCATAAATCGACTTTTGGATATTTATTATAAAAATAGAAATAGTATTGAAGGTAAGGTTGAAGAACCCATGCTTGCTATTAAAAATACTGTAACTAATTTTTTAAAAGTTAGTAATGGTTTTAATGCACAATTAAAGAGCCTTTCTGAAGATGAAGGGATACCAGAATTGAGCGAAATGATTCAAGAACGTTTTAAAAAAGCAATTAATTATTTTAAAACAGAAACCGAAGCACATATTGTTTCTGCTATAAAGACATTGAGTTTTACAACGGATAATAAAACGATTGATAAGGACTTAGTTAAAAATGCAGATCTTATAGAAGATTTATTAACTGCTAAATTATTGTACTTAAGTAAATTATCCAATGGGTTTACATCAAAAAGTATTTTAGAGTTAAGAGCTAAGTCTGTATTTCTTGCAAAAGAAAAACCTAAAAAGCCAAGAAAAGTAGTTGTAGATGGCACAGCAAATGTTGAATTGTATGAAATATTAAGAGTGCTTAGGAATGATATTGCTAACGAGAATGATTTAATTCACTATCAGGTATTCACGCAAAAGGCATTATATGAGATGTGTGAGACTTTACCAATAAGTAAAGAAGAACTCCAACAAGTAAACGGTATGGGGAAGGTTCGCGTTGAAAAATATGGAAGTGTAATTTTAAAAGTTATTAGAGCATTTTGTGAAGAGAATGATATAGAAATGTCTATAAATAAAGAGATTTTTGAAGAAGAAAAACCTAAAAGAAAAAAAGGAAATACTCAAAAGGAATCTCTAGAACTTTTTAAGTCTGGTAAGTCAATAGCAGAAATAGCTAATGAAAGGGAGCTAAATATGAACACTATTTTTGGTCATTTAGCTAGTTTTGTACCTTCGGGTGATGTAAAAATTACGGATTTAATGTCTACAGTACATTATGATGAATTAAAAGAAATTATCCCCAAAAAAAACTTTGAAAATCTGTCTGATTTAAAAAATCAATTGGATGATAAATATTCTTATGGTGAATTAAGGTTGGTTCTAGAAGATTTAAAATCTTAAAATAAAATATTGGTTTATAGTTTGTTAAGATATTTTGGTTTTTTTTAGAGGTTTGTTTTTAAGCTTTACTGTACTTTTAATTATGTAAGGATATGGATTGTCTAAGACTAATATAACGAAATTTCAATTTATTTAGCTATTTTAGTATCCATGAATATAATTATAAAATCTACTCTAAAAACATTGCAAAAATCTCAATCTTTATTAAATAATATAACGGATGATCAATTATGTAATGCTACAGTGCCTCCTTATTGTTCAAGTATAGGAAGTCATATAAGGCATATTTTAGATTTTTATGAATGTATATTTAATATGAATTCTGAAAATCAAGTAGATCTAACTGCAAGAAGTAGAAATACAGATGTTGAATCTAAATGCGGTTGCGCTAATGAATATTTAAGTTCTATAATTGAAAGATTAAATAGTTTAGATTTTGATATGAATAAGCCTATCTCTGTTATTGATGATTTAGGATTAGGAAAAGTTGAAATACCATATACTTATGGTGCTTTGTTAGCACAAGCAAATAGCCATACGATACACCATTATGCTATTATAAATTATATTTTTGAGCGCTTAGGTATTTTACTAAATGATAGCGATTTTGGTTATAACCCAACAACACCAAAACAGAAAGCTCCATTGAACTAAAATTTATTTCTTTTTAAACATACTATCTAGAATGGTATTAATGCCTTTAAAAGCTAAAAATACAGCTAAAACACAAACTATTATAGCTATTATTAAAATAGGGATATATAATGGTTTTTCTTGGTTTGTTAAAGCTATATAAAAAAGTGTAGGGCCTAAAAACATGCATCCTAGAGAGATTCCCATGATTTTAATACCTTTTACAAGTATGTCTTTATTTGTTCTATCTGTTTTAGTTTCCATGATTATAATTTTGGATTGCTAAGCGAACATTTTTATATTTTTCAAGAAGTACTTCAGCTTCACTTTTTGTAATATTAAGCTCGCTAATTATCATTTTAGTACCTCTATCAAATAATTTGTTATTACTTAATTGCATATCTACCATTTTGTTGCCTTTTATATGTCCTAACTGAACCATGGTAGTTGTTGTTATCATATTAAGTACTAATTTTTGAGCTGTACCAGCTTTCATTCTAGAACTTCCTGTTACAAACTCTGGCCCTACAATAACCTCAATAGGAAATTGAGCTGTTTGAGATAAAGGACTGTTGTGGTTGGAGGTAATACAACCAGTAATAATATTATGCTTATTACAAGTTTCTAGAGCTGCTATAACGTATGGTGTGGTTCCTGAAGCTGCAATACCTACAACAACATCATTACCCGAAATATTATTAGCTTTTAAATCTTCCCATCCTTGAGTAAGAGAGTCTTCTGCAAATTCTACGGCCTTTCTAATAGCTGTGTCTCCACCAGCTATGAGGCCAATAACTAAATCGTGAGATACTCCAAAAGTAGGAGGGCATTCGGAGGCATCTAAAATGCCTAAACGTCCACTTGTTCCAGCACCAATATAGAGTAAACGTCCACCTTGGCTTAGTTTATTTACTATCTGTTCTACCAATTTTTCTATTTGTGGAAGTGCTTTCTCTACAGCTAGAGGTACCGTTTTATCTTCATTATTTATATTTTCTAACAATTCTGAAATAGACATATTTTCCAGATGGTTGTAGTTAGAATCTTGTTCGGTAGTTTTTGTAAAGTTCATAATTCAAAAATACAGATTTTTTTAGTGTGCATGAGTGTTACTAATCAAAAACACGAATAGAAGTCCTATTTTGAGTTTGAAATAATGAGAAGGCGTGAGTTCTTTTCTTTTTTGTAAATGAAATGAATATTAATTTTTCGTTACAGCGAGACATTTAATAAAAATTATCCAGTGACTTAAGGAAGGTAGTTAATATTAAACAAGATTGTCACGTCGAGAAAAAGCTCATCACAAAGGTTAATTATTAATGTTATAAAAAATTTATTCAAAAGTGGCCCATTTTGTTTTAACTCTGGTAGTCGAATATTTGTTTTGACTTAAAATTGATAGTGGTAGTAATAAAATTAAAATAAATAAGATACGAATTTTCATTTTCTTTTGTGTTTTACTTATGTTATACCTTTGAGGTAATCACGCCAGTTTTTATTTATAAAAGAAAAAGCTCCTAAAAAGGAGCTTTTAAAATATTTTTATTCTTATTATAT
Source organism: Flavivirga aquatica (assembly GCF_001747085.1). GTDB lineage: Bacteria > Bacteroidota > Bacteroidia > Flavobacteriales > Flavobacteriaceae > Algibacter_C > Algibacter_C aquatica. The sequence continues at coordinate 451,983 of NZ_MDJD01000054.1, read as the reverse complement.
TCTACCCTAAAATAGTATTAAATGTTTTACTAGGTCTCATGGCTTCATTGATAAGCGCTTCTTTAGGCTCATAATATCCGCCAATATTTATAGTGTTTCCTTGAATGCTATTTAACTCATTTAAAATTACTGTTTCATTATCTGCTAATTGTTTAGCTATAGCAGTAAATTCATCTTTTAAGTCTGCATCTTCGGTTTGTTTAGCTAATTCTTGAGCCCAATATAGTGCTATATAGAAATGACTACCTCTATTATCTAATTCTTTAACTTTTCTAGAAGGTCCTTTTTTGTTTTCTAATAGTTTTTCTGTAGCATCGTCTAAAGCTGCACCTAAAACTTTAGCTTTAGGGTTGTTGTTTACTTCACTAAAATGCTCTAACGATACAGCTAAGGCTAAAAATTCACCTAAAGAATCCCAACGTAAGTGGTTTTCTTCTAATAATTGTTGTACGTGTTTTGGAGCAGAACCTCCTGCACCAGTTTCAAATAAACCACCACCATTCATTAAAGGAACGATAGATAGCATTTTTGCACTAGTTCCAACTTCTAAAATTGGAAATAAATCTGTTAAATAATCACGTAAAACATTTCCGGAAACAGAAATTGTATCTTTTCCTTCTTTAATTCTTTCACATGTAAAAATAGTTGCGTCAACAGGGGATAAGATTCTTAAATCTAATCCAGATGTATCGTGATCTTTTAAATAAGTGTTTACCTTTTTAATTAATTCGGCATCATGAGCTCTGTTTTCATCTAACCAAAATACTGCTGGTGTTTGAGAAGCTCTAGCGCGAGTTACGGCTAGTTTTACCCAATCCTGAATAGGAGCATCTTTAGTTTGGCACATTCTCCAAATATCTCCTTCTTCTACCTGGTGTTCTAATAAAGTATTTCCAGAAGCGTCAATAACACGAACTGTTCCGTTAGATGGAATTTCAAATGTTTTATCATGAGAACCATATTCTTCGGCTTTTTGAGCCATAAGACCAACATTAGGAACTGTTCCCATTGTTGTAGGATCGAAAGCACCATGTTTTTTACAAAAATCTATAGTTGCTGTATAAATACCTGCATAACTACTATCTGGAATAATTGCTTTAGTGTCTTGAAGTTTACCTTCTGCATTCCACATTTGTCCAGAAGTACGTATCATGGCTGGCATAGATGCATCAATAATAACATCACTAGGTACGTGTAAATTAGTGATACCTTTATCGCTATTTACCATTGCAACTGCAGGGCCATTTTTAAAAGCAGTATCAATATCTGCTTGAACTTCATTACGCTTAGCTTCTGGTAATTCGTGAAGTTTAGAAATTAAATTTCCAAAACCGTTGTTTACATCAACACCAATTTCTTCAAGAGCTTCACTATGTTTAGCAAATACATCTTTGAAATAAGTTTTTACAGCATGACCAAAAATAATAGGATCACTTACTTTCATCATAGTTGCTTTCATGTGTAAAGAAAGCAATACATCATTAGCTTTAGCATCTGCAATTTGTTCATCTAAAAAGCTTAATAATGCTTTTTTACTCATTATAGTAGCATCAATTATCTCTCCTTTTAATAAAGAAAAACTACTTTTTAAAATAGTTGATTGTCCATTATTATCTATGTGTTCAATTGTAATGCTTGTAGCGTCTGCTATAGTTGTAGATTTTTCATTATGAGAAAAATCTCCATGAGACATTGTTGCTACATGTGTTTTAGAATCACTAGACCAAGCTCCCATTGAATGTGGATTCTTTTTAGCATAATTCTTAACAGCTTTGGGAGCACGTCTATCACTATTACCTTCACGCAATACTGGGTTTACTGCACTTCCTTTAATTTTATCGTAACGTGATTTAATCTCTTTTTCAGAATCATTTTTAGGTTCATCAGGATAATTAGGAATACCAAAACCTTGAGCTTGTAATTCTTCTATAGCTGCTTTTAATTGCGGTACAGATGCACTAATGTTTGGTAATTTTATAATATTAGCTTCAGGTTTTTTTGCTAATTCACCTAGTATGGCTAAATCATCCGAAACACGTTGGTCTTCTTTTAAAAAGTCAGGAAAAATGGCTAAAATTCGTGCAGCTAAAGAAATATCTTTAGTTTCAATATTAATTCCAGAAGATTTAACAAATGCTTTAACAATAGGTAAGAATGAACGCGTTGCTAGAGCTGGAGCTTCATCGGTTTTCGTATAAATAATTTTAGACATCGGTGACTTTTTTTTGAATTATTACTATGCTAAAAACAGAAGTAAATAAGATAGTTTCGTTTTTAGCGTTGCGAATATACAAAAATTGGCTTTTTTATAGACTAATGAAAATGTTTAAATCAATTAGATTTTGATATAATTGTAAAAAAAGGTAATGTATTTATAAATTTGTTAAAAATAGGTCGTAGAAATCATAAAATAATAAAAGCCATATCACTATAGAACTTAATCTACTTTGACATGGCTTTCTTGAAATAACATAACATGACCTAATTAGTATTGCTACTAAATCAATTTAAAGTTTTCATTTAAACCTTTTTAATTCAAGTGCTGTTAATTCAACGAAACAGTTTGGTAATTTTCAAAATGTATTGACTTATTACTCAAAAGTTTCAGTTAATTGTTTTTCTTGATATTGATAGTTCTTTTTTAGCTTTCGCTTAAAATTCACTAAAAACATTGCTCTATATTATAACAATTACTTTCGTTTTTGTTACTTATATAAAACTTTCAGTTATACTAGTTTCTAGTTGTAAAGACATCTAGAACTTTTTATAACATCATGGTTTTTTGATATTACACATATCGTGTTACAATAAAACCTCAAAAAACAATTTTAATAAAGAACGTTACCTCATATTAGAAATAATATTAATCCATTTAAAAAATGAAAACAATTCAAATTGTTATTATTTCTATGGCTAAGATAATATCTGAACTTAAAAAAAACAATTTTTTAAGGTGTTAGATATCAACTGCTTATCAACCATACTTATTAACAATTGTTAATAAAAAAAAGCCTTAAGAAAATATCTTAAGGCTTTTAAATTCTACATAAACTGTAGATATACTATTATTAACGTCTACGCTCTTTAATTCTAGCTTTCTTACCAGTAAGCCCTCTAAAGTAGTAAATTCTAGCTCTACGTACAGCTCCACGTTTGTTAACTTCTATTTTTTGTAATGCAGGTAAATTAATTGGGAAGATACGCTCTACACCAATAGTACCAGACATTTTTCTAATTGTAAAAGTTTCAGATGTTCCAGTTCCTCTACGTTGAATTACTACACCTCTAAAAAACTGAGTACGTACTTTTTCGCCCTCTCTAATTTCGTAGTATACAGTAATTGTATCTCCTGCAGAAAATTCTGCAAATTCTTTTTTTGTTACAAATTCGTCTTGTACAAATTTTATTAAAGATTCCATATCTTTATATTTAATAATTATTAATTCAGAACAACATTCACGATTCTCGCCAGAGGTTAACCCGAAATTGGCTGCAAAGATAAGTAAAAAGTAATAAGTAAATAGTAATAAGTTAAAAGTTTTTTGAATATACTCATTACTAAACTTATATAATTTAGAGTAGAAGAAAGTATGATAAAGAGAGAAACTTTTACAGTTAGAAAATAACTTACAAAGTCGATAAAATTTTAAAAAAAACAGAAAACACTTTGAAATGTAGAGATTAGTTTATATAAACTAATTTTATTTGATTTATTTTTAATAGGTTTAAGTTTTCTTTTTTCTAAAGAATATCGATTACCTATTTTACAGTTTAGTTTTTTTGAATTGTTGCAAGAATTACTAAAAGCCATATTATTAAGTGATTAATAACTTGGCTCTCAAAGGTGCTCTGTAAGTTAAATTGAAAAATGTTTTTTTAGTAGGAAACTACTAATGTTCAAGTGTAAATAAATTATATTGTATTTTTTTGAATTTAAAGAATTAATCCTCCAATAAATCTGGACGACGCTCTTTAGTTCTTAAATAGGCTTGTTCTTCACGCCATTTTTCAATTTCTGGTAAGTTGCCACTAAATAGTAGTTCTGGTACTTTCCATCCTTTATACTCCCTTGGTTTGGTGTAAATAGGAGGAGCTAATAAATTATCTTGAAAAGAATCGGTTAAGGCAGAGGTTTCATTGCCTAAAACTCCAGGTATTAGTCTTATAACAGCATCACATAACACAGCAGCTCCTAATTCTCCTCCAGAAAGCACGTAATCGCCAATGGAAATTTCGCGAGTTATAAATTGATCGCGTACACGTTGGTCTACACCTTTATAATGTCCGCAAAGAATAATAATATTTTCTTTTAAAGATAAATGGTTTGCAATACCTTGTTTTAAGGTATCTCCATCTGGAGTCATATAAATAACTTCGTCATAATGACGTTCTGTTTTTAAATAGGAAATACATTTATCAATAGGTTCTACCATCATGACCATACCAGCTCCACCACCAAATTGGGTGTCGTCAATAGATTTATATCTGTCGCTAGTGTAATCTCTAAGATTATGAAAATGTACTTCAACTAAACCAGCATCAATAGCACGCTTTAAAATTGAAGCTTCGAAAGGACTTTTAAGTAATTCTGGTAAAACAGTTATAATATCTATACGCATGGAGGTTCTTTATAAGCTACAAAGATAATTTAATTGTTTGGGAAGTTATTATGAATTTTTAGTTGGTTTTTTAGAATTACATGTAAGTAGAACATGCAATAAATTGTTTCGTAAATAGAAAAACTCAAATCATACAAAATATATGATTTGAGTTTTTCTATTTGAGGTTTTATTAATTTAAAACCTTAGTTATTCTTTATTCTCTTTCTTTTTTCTTTTTTTTCTCTCTTTCTTTTTGTCTCTTTTTTTACTTTTTCTTTCTCTAGTTCTTTTTCTTCTTTTTTATCTGTTGATTTTTGCCAAACACGAACATAGTCAATTTCAAAATCCATACGTCCTTTTTCTTTTTGTTCAGGAGTTCCATTCAAAGTTAAATCTGCTTTATTTTTAGGGATTCCTTGCCAAGGAAAAATTTCCATGTCTAACCAAATATTAATAGGGTTAGTTGCTACGTATCCGTTATAGTCTTCACCTACTTCTCTATTTTTTTTAGCCCATTTCGTTGCTTCTTCAGGAGTAACAGATGAGAATAATTTGCCATCAACATAGTATTTTATACCAGTTTCGTCCCATTCGATGCCATATATATGGAAATCGTCGGCAACACGAAAGCCTAAGTCTTTACGTTCTGTATATGAAGGTTTTCCTTTTAAGTTCTTCCAATCACGAATGGACCACCAAAGTTCCTTATCTAAATGTTCTTTACCTTTAGCTCTTCCATCGCCATACATTTCAAAGAAATCGAACTCAAGGTTTTTACCCATTGACCAAAATGCACTTGTAACTTCTGCATCTGCTGCTTTACTTCTAATCTCAACATATCCGTATTTAAATGATTTACGAGCAATGAAACATGCTGTAGTTATATTTTCATAAGGTAGAGGATCTCCAAATACAGGTACTCTAATTTCATCACTAAATGGGAAATCTGGTTCCCAACGAGCTTCCAGTTTTAGCATTCCATCTTCTAAACGATAATTTCGTCCTGAAAATTGAGAAGGAGCTCTTCCTTTCCATACCTTTTTATTTGGTTTGTCAGGGTGTTTATATACAGGCTTTCCATCTTTAAATTTTCCAACAATATACCAGAGATCTTCATTTATTTCTGAATCGTTAAATTCATCACTTACTTCTTTATTTAGTATCCAGTTGACAGAACTTGTTGAATCAGCCAAAAAAGGCTTTGGGGCTTCTTGCGCATGTGTTGCAAGAATATTTAATGCTGAAAAGAGCAAAATTTTTAATTTTATATTATGCAATATAAATGTTTTTAACATATTAGGTGAATTTTAAATAATTATTATGGGTTTGATAAATGTAAATTCATTTAATTTTTATCCATAGAAAGTAAGAAAGTAGGATAAAACATAGAGTTATTCCAGATAGTATATTTTGAGTAAGCAAATTTAGATGATTTTTTTTGTAAAATCAAGTTTTACTATTGGAACTAATCTAGACTTTTTCTATTTCCTAAAAAATGTCCAAAATTTGCCCATATTTCAGTTATTTTCTTATTCGTAGCAATGCTATGTCTTTTAAAAACAACTTTATTTGAACAAATTTTTACTCATTTTCGGTTAAATACAAAAAGTTAAGATGAGTTCTTAATTAAAAAAAATCTGTAATTTATAATTACAGATTTTTAGATGCTTAAAAAAAGATTTTTTTTAGACTTTTTTATGCTTATTAATTTCGTCTTGTAATTGCCTGCGTACTTTTTGCTCGCGTTCTAAAGCTGTTTTACGATGTTCGTCAAATTCTTCTTCAATATCAGCTAGTGCTTTTTTCGCATCACTTGTTATAGAATTACTGTTTTTAAATTTATAAATAAAGAAAAGTAGAAACGTAAATAAACCTCCAATAATAGACCACATAAGTACATTGTAATTGGTTTTACTCATTTGAATACCAAATAAAGCCATATTATTTTTCTCCGTATTGGTTTGATCTAAGTCACCTTGTGTATTAGAAAGGTTTTCTTTTAATTTTGAAATTTCTTTAGTTTGAGTTTCAACAATTAATCTTGTGTCTTCTAAATTTTTGTGAACGGCTTTTAACGAGTCTAATGTATGTGCTTTTAATTCATAAAGCCAATGAAGTTTAATAACTTTATACGCTTGCCCCTTTGGGTCTCTCCATTTACTGGATTTTTGTATAACGTATTCAAATTGAGTATCTATAGTACCACTATTTAGAGATAATTTATCTTTTTCTTCTTGTTTTTGAGGAGTTTGCGAAAATGTATTTAGCGAGAATAAGCAAGTAAATGTTATTAAAAAGAGAGATTTAATACGATTCATTTTTAGGATTGGTTTTTAATCAGATTGTAGTTCTGTTCACGAAGTTAAAAAATATTGTTTAGTATATGCTTATAAATAAGCAAAAAGCCTCAAAAAATGAGGCTAGGTTATATACGATGTATAATTGAATATGGATGCCCCAATATTAATAATAAGTATAACGTCTTACTTTTGCAATATATTTTGCTAATCTGATAACTTGATGGCTATATCCATATTCATTATCATACCATATATATATAATGATGTTTTTACCATCTTTACGTACTATAGTTGCTTTGCTATCGTAAATAGAAGGTGCAGAACTTCCTATAATATCACTTGAGACTAATTCATCACTAAGTTCATATTTAATTTGTTCTACTAAATTACCTTCTAAAGCATATTTTTTTAAAACAGTATTAACTCCATTAAGGGATGTTTTATTTTTTAATTCTAAATTAAGAATTGCTAGAGATCCATTGGGTACAGGTACCCTAATAGCATTAGATGTTAATTTACCTTCTAAGCTGGGAAGTGCTTTTGCAACTGCATTTCCAGCTCCAGTTTCTGTAATAACCATATTTAATCCAGCAGCTCTACCACGGCGGTATTTACTATGAAAATTATCAACTAAATTTTGATCATTAGTATAGGCGTGGATAGTTTCCAAATGACCACTTTTTACACCAAAGGAATCTTCTATAACTTTTAAAACTGGTGTTATGGCATTGGTTGTACATGATGCTGCAGAAAATATATCAACTTTATCAGGTTTATTTTCTGCATGATTAACGCCATAAACAATATTAGGAACCCCTTTTCCCGGAGCCGTTAATAGAACTTTATTAACGCCTTGAGATTTTAAATGCAAACTTAATTTTTCTTTATCCCTAAAGGCGCCAGTATTGTCTATTACTAGAGCATTGTTAATATTATATTTAGTATAGTCAATATCTTCAGGAGTACTAGCCGAAATAATATTTACAGTAGTACCATTAATAGTTAAGGCTTTATTTTTTATATCAACAGAAACAGTTCCTGGGAAATCACCATGAACAGAATCATTACGTAATAAAGCAGCTCGCTTTTCAAGAATTTTAGAATCAATAGTACCTCTAGTAACAATGGCTCTTAAGCGTAATTGACTTCCTTTTCCTGTACGAGCCATAAGTTCTCTTGCAATCAACCTGCCTATTCTACCAAAACCATAAAGCACAACATCTTTTGGTTTTATGTTACCATTTTTTTTAGCGTCTTTTAGTTGGTTAGCAATAAAAGCAGTGGCATTGCTATGCTTGTTATCATCTAAATGAAACTCGTAGGTAAGTTTACCAATATCCAGTTTAGCAGGAGGTAAATCAAGTGCTTTAATGGCTTGAGCTATTTCTACAGAATCAAAAATAGAAATAGGTTTTTGAACAAATTTACCAGCGTATTCATGCAAGTTTAAGATCTGGCTAACATTTCTATCTATTAATTGATTTCTAAAAATCACTAATTCAATAGATTTATCATACCATAGGTCGCTTATAATTTTGATAAATTCTACTGTAGCTTTTCTTCGGTCGGCTTGAAAGGCTAATTCCTTTTCATAAGTTTTGTTAGAACCCATTGTTTAAATAGTTTAGTTGAATAAGTTTTGGTAAAAATACTATATTTCAAACGTTTTCGTAAGATGTTTTGTAAAAAAATAACCCTTCAAAAAATAATCATTTTTGAAGGGTTTGTTATTAAAAAATAGAGGAGTCTTTATCTAAAATAATAACGCTCTTTTTCTCCATTAGAGTTTATTAGTTCTATTCTTAAAGATTCAGTGTTTGATTTGTTTTTTAAGATGTTTTGTACATCATCTACAGAGTTTACTTTAATATCGTTTATTGAAGTAATAATATTCCCTTTATCGATACCGTTATTTTTCCAATAGTCGGCATATTGAGGACTCAATTCAATTATTTTTACGCCATGGTTGGCCTTATATTTCTTTAAATCTTTTGGGGTAGTGTTTTTAATTCGACCAACAAGAGGAAGTCTAAAAGTTTCATTTCTAGCTAAAGTTACAGAAACCATCTTGATAGAACCATCTCTGGATAATTTTAAATTTACTATATCATCAGGACGTTTAGCACTTAAATGCCCTGTTAAATCTGAAAATTTAGATATCTTAATATTATCAATTTCTTTAATAATATCTCCTTTTTGAATACCAGCTTTATCTGCACCAGAATCTTCTACTACACTATCTACATATACACCTTCTGTATCATCTATTCCTTTATGTTTAGCAAACTCACTATTTAAACCACCACCTTGAATACCTAAAATACCATTTTGAACATTACCATATTCCATAAGGTCTTCAATAACTTTTCTAGCAATATTACTTGGCACAGCAAATGAGTAACCAATATAAGAACCTGTTTGAGATGAAATAGCAGTATTAATACCAACAAGCTCTCCATTGGTATTAACAAGGGCACCTCCTGAGTTTCCAGGGTTTACAGCAGCATCTGTTTGAATAAATGATTGTGCGCTTGTACCAGATAAATCTCTTGCTTTAGCGCTAATGATTCCCGCAGTAACTGTAGATGTTAAATTAAAAGGATTCCCTACTGCAAGTACCCACTCTCCAATTTTTGCACTATCAGAATCTGCAAAAGTAACAAAAGGTAAATCTTCATCTGCATCAATTTTTAAAAGTGCAATATCTGTTTTTGGATCTGTTCCAACTAACTCAGCATTGTACGTTTTATTATTGTTTAATGTAACAGATAGTTCTTGAGCATTATTTATAACATGGTTATTTGTAATAATATATCCATCTGCATTTATAATAACTCCAGAACCTGTACCAACTTGAGCACGTTGGGAACGCCTTCCTGAAAATAAATCTTCAAGAGTCATTTGTCCAGAACTAAGTGTTACGTTTTTAACGTGTACAACAGCATTAACTGTGTTTTCTGCAGCTAAAGTAAAGTCAGGAGTTTCATTTGAGTTTATAAATGCATTACTCACATTACTTGCGGGTAAAAATGCTGGCTTAGTATCTGCTGTGGTTACAACAACAGATTGTTCTTTCTCTAAAAAAAGTTTGTAAGCACCCAAGGTAAAAACACCACCTAATGCTGAAACTAATACTAATGTTAAAATCTTCTTCATAATTTTCATCTGTTTTTTTATTTCTTTTTAACGATAATATATAACATTCATTTTTTTACAAAAAATAATAATTGAATTCTAGTAATGAATGTTTTTGTTTAAATTTTATTAACGATTAAAATTAATTAATTATTGAATTGTAAATTCAACTTTAACGACTATTTAACAATCAAAAATATAGTCTTATTACAGTTATATATGTTGTTAAAAAGGTTGCAAACCATATGATTATGTATTTACTGTCTTTTATTTTTGTTTAAAATTTTGATGAATTAACATCATCTATAAAATACAAAATAAAAACCTATTATAAACTAATTTCTTTTTATAAAAATTCTATCTTTTAAACTAGACACTTTATATTTGTGTTTTATTATGGAACATACAATTTATAAATATCAAGGAACAGGAAATGATTTTGTGATGATTGATAATCGTCAACAAATATTTAACAAAAAAGATACCAAACATGTTGCTTTTTTATGTGACAGACGTTTTGGCATAGGTGCAGATGGGCTTATATTATTAGAAAATCATGATAGTCTAGATTTTAAAATGGTATATTATAATGCTGATGGTAATGAAAGTTCCATGTGTGGAAATGGTGGAAGGTGTTTAGTAGCCTTTGCTAAACAATTAGGAGTTATTACTAGTAAAGCTGTTTTTGAGGCTATTGATGGATTACACCACGCAGTTATTGAAGATGGTATTGTTAAACTACAGATGCTTGATGTCGATACTATTGAAAAGCATGATAATCATGTTTTTTTAAACACAGGATCGCCGCACCATGTTCAGTTTGAAGAAGAAATCACAAAATTTGATATAAAAACAAAAGGTGCCGAAATTAGATATGGAGCTCCATACAATGAAGCAGGAACTAATGTTAATTTTGTAAAGAAAATTTCTGATACAACGTTTCAAGTAAGAACTTATGAGCGAGGCGTAGAAGATGAAACATTATCTTGTGGTACAGGAGTAACAGCAGTAGCATTGGCAATGCATACTTTAGGAGAAACGACAAGTAATTTAATTACTTTAAATGTAGAAGGTGGTATATTACAAGTGTCTTTTGATGTTGAAAATAATTCATATAAAAATGTATGGCTTATTGGCCCTGCAACTTATGTTTTTAAAGCTTTAATATGATTACTCTAAAAGGAGAGCATATATATTTACGAGCTTTAGAGCCTGAAGATTTAGAATTTATTTATGCTATAGAAAATGATGAGTCTATTTGGGAAATTAGTAATACTCAAACGCCATATTCTAAATTTTTGATAAAACAATATTTAGAGCATGTACATAAAGATATTTTTGAAGTTAAACAATTAAGATTGCTTATTTCAAGTTATAATAATGTGAATTTAGGTCTTATTGATTTATTTGATTTTGATTTTAAAAATAAGAGAGCAGGAGTGGGTATTTTAGTAAAAGAACCTGATGATAGATTGCAAGGCTATGGCAAAGAAGCTTTAAGTTTACTTGTTAATTATAGTTTTTCGCATTTAGGCTTGCACCAGTTATATTGCAATATATCTGAATCAAATAAAGCCAGTATAAAACTTTTTACTAATCAAGGGTTTGAAAAAGTTGGGTTAAAAAAGGCGTGGAATTATGTGAATGGTTCTTATAAAAATGAATATTTATTACAGCTTATAAATAATTAAATGTATATAAAAAAGATACTTATTGTAATTACAATTATAGGATTGGTAGTGGCGGCTTTTTTTGCCAACTATGTATATAAAGTCATGTTAAAACCTAATACAGCTTTTAATAATGAAACGGCTTATATTATTATACCAAGTGACGCTACTTATAATGATGTGAGAGAACAATTAGTGCCATTATTAATTGATATTGATGCTTTTGATGCTTTAGCTGAGCAAAAAAAATATACAACACATATAAGAGCTGGGCGCTTTCAAATTAAAAAAGGAATGAATAATAATGACATTATTAATTCCATAAGAAGTGTAAACCTACCAGTAAAATTATCTTTTAATAACCAAGAAACACTTGAAAAACTAGCAGGAAGAGTAGCAAGCCAAATAGAGGTAGATAGTATTGAACTATTAAAGGCTATGAAAGACCCCGTTTTTTTAACTGAAAATAATTTTAAAGAAGAAACGGCTTTAGGAATGTATTTACCTAATAGTTATGAGGTTTTTTGGAATACATCGGCAGAAGGGTTTAGAAATAGAATGCTTAAAGAGTATAATCGTTTTTGGAATGCTACAAGAACTCAAAAAGCAAAAGATATTGGTTTATCTAAAAATGAGGTTATTACTTTGGCATCCATTGTTTATGAAGAATCAAAACAAAAAAGTGAGCAACCTAGAGTGGCAGGAGTTTATATAAATAGATTAAAAAAAGGAATTCCATTACAAGCAGATCCTACACTTAAATTTGCTGCGTATAAATTGCCTAAATATAAAAACACAATTATTAAACGTGTTTTGAATGTACATAAAAATATAGAGTCACCTTATAATACATATAGGAACCAAGGTTTGCCACCTGGACTTATTGCTATGCCAGATATTTCGGCAATTGATGCTGTCTTAAATTATGAAAAGCATAAGTACATATATTTTGCAGCAGATGCAAAGCGTTTTGGATTTCATAAATTTGCTAAAACTTTAGCACAGCATAATGCAAACGCTAGACAATATCATAGTTATTTAAATGCTCAGGGTGTAAAAAAATAGTGGGGTATTTTGATATAAGACATATTATTCTTTTTGCTTTATTGCCAATAATATCTTTTTCCCAACCTAAATTCGATACGTTTTTAACTCCAAGTGATACTTTAAATAAGTCTAGAAGAAATGCTATTGCTATTACCGAAGCTTCGTTGGCTGGTCTTACACTTGTTGGATTAAATCAACTTTGGTATGCGGATTTTGATCGTTCTAAGTTTCATACCATAAATGATAATAGTGAATGGTTACAAATGGATAAACTAGGGCATGTGTTTACTTCTTATCAAGTAGGTAGGCATGGTGCACAATTACTTAAATGGAGTGGTGTAAGTGAGAAAAACCAATTAATTTACGGAGCAACTTTAGGTTTTAGTTTTTTAACAGCTGTAGAGGTGCTTGATGGGTATTCTGATGAATGGGGATTTTCATGGGGAGATGTTTTAGCTAATGCCACAGGAACAGGGTTGTATGTTGGGCAAGAATTATTATGGAAAGAACAAAGGATTGCCTTAAAATACTCTTTTCATCAAACGAAGTATGCTGCACAACGTCCAGATAAGCTCGGTGAATCGTTTTTAGAGGAAGTTTTAAAAGACTATAATGGGCAAACGTATTGGTTAAGTGCAAACCTTCATTCATTTTTTAAAGATAGTAAAATCCCTAAATGGCTAAATATAGCTGTTGGTTATGGAGGAGAAGGTATGTTATCTGGAATTAAAGATGTTGACAATCAGTTGTTAACAAATAATAAGAGGTATCGCCAATACTATCTGAGTTTTGATGTAAATTTAAATGCCATTAGGACAAATTCAAAGTTACTACGGTCTATTTTTGATGTATTTAATATGATAAAAATACCACTTCCAGCTCTAGAATTTAGTCAAAATAAGTGTGTATTTCATCCGTTCTACATCTAAAAACAGCACATAGTCGAAAAATTTTGACAGAATTTGAAAAAGCTCTAATTTTGCACGCTGAAATTTCAAGGAGTATTTTACTTTAAAATATTCTGAAAAAATTTAAAATTATGGTAAGAAATATTGCGAGTTACTTATTAATAGCGCTTACAATATCTATTATAGTGTATGTATCGTTTCAATCTAATGAAACTATTGATTTAAGTGGTAAGTATTCAACAAAAGACTTAAGCTTAAATTATACAGTAAGTAATGATGCCGATAAAGATAATAATCTTTATTCTAAATCAAAAACTTCCGATTATAAATTTTCACCTTATTTAGGGAAATCCTTTGTTGGTTTTAAAGAAGCTTTAGCTTTTAAAGAATCTGGAGGTGATTATTTTTCAATTAATTCTTTCGGGTATTTGGGTAAATATCAATTTGGGGAGGAAACTTTAAAAATGATAGGAATTAATAACCCTACTAAATTTTTAAAAAGCCCAGGATTACAGGAAAAGGCATTTATAGCTAATTCTGCTCGTAACAAATGGATTTTAAGACGTGATATTAAAAACTTTGTTGGAAGGCGAATTAATGGCTTTATAGTTACAGAATCTGGAATTTTAGCTGCGGCACATTTAGCAGGGCCAGGTAATGTGAAAAAATATTTAAGGAGTTATGGTCTAGATAACTTTGCAGATGGTTTTGGAACAACGGTACAGAATTATATGAAGCGTTTTTCTGGATATGATACTTCTTTTGTTAAAGCAAATAAGAGAGCAAAAGCTATTTAAGACTATTGAAATTATGATTTACTTTATGAAAAGTAAGCAGACAATATGAAATTTAGCTTTTATGGATAATAAATATGGTAGGTCTTTTATGAAGGTCTACCTTATTTTTTTTCCATTCATTAGCCGTTTTTGTTTTTATAAATTCACTTTGAAGTGTAATATCGCAAGCAACACAGACATCGGTGTTTTTTTCAAGACTATTAGATAAGTCTTCTATCATCTTATTGTTTCTATAGGGTGTTTCTATGAATAATTGTGATTGGTTATGTTCAAATGATAAGCGTTCTAAACGTTTAATTTCACTTTTTCGTTCATCTTTATCAATAGGTAAGTAGCCATTAAAGGCAAAGCTTTGTCCGTTCATACCAGAACTCATTATAGCCATTAAAATAGATGAAGGTCCTACTAGAGGGATAACCTTGATATTTTTTTGGTGGGCTATCTTTACAACATCAGCCCCAGGATCTGCAACACCTGGACAGCCAGCTTCAGATAAAAGGCCAACATTTTTACCGTTTAAGCAAGGTTCTAAAAAACTAGGTAAATCACTATCATTAGTAAACTTGTTTAGGTGAAACATGTTTAAGCTGGGTTGTGATTTTTCAGGACTAATCTTTTTAATAAAACGTCTGGCTGTTTTGTCGTTTTCAACAATAAATGTATCTATTTTATCTATAGTGTGCTTTACAGTAATGGGTAAAACTTCTAGAGGGTTGTTATCGCCTAAAGTTGTTGGTATTAAATATAGTTTCCCTAGAGATGTATTCATTTGGTTTTAAATTAGAGTTTCTGCAACTATAGAGCAAGCTTCATCAAGCATTTTATAAATATTTTCAAAACCTTCATCTCCGCCATAATAAGGATCTGGGACATCGTAGTTTTGATTTGGATAAACTTCGTTTAAAATATATTTAACTTTTAAACGATCTTCGTTCTTTCTGGCTAAAGCAATAATATTTTTATAATTAGATTTATCCATAACATAAATAATATCAAATGTATCAAAATCTGAAATATTAAATTGACGGCCTCTTAAATTTGAGATATCTAAGTTATATTTTTTTGCAACAGCAATAGAACGTTTATCGGGTGTGCTTCCTGTATGGTAATTTGCGGTGCCAGCAGAATCTACAATAAATGAATTTTGTGGAAGTTTAGATTTTAAAATACCTTCGGCTAGTGGAGAACGACAAATGTTTCCCAAGCATACCATCAGAATTTTAGTCATTATTTAGATTGTTTTAAATAGAAAGTTTTTTTGTAATGTCTTCAACATATTTTCTAAATTGTTTATCTGTTGAAGATAAATTGTCGACAGTTTTGCATGCATGTAAAACTGTGGCATGATCTCTTTTACCTATTTGAGAGCCTATACTTGCTAAAGATGCTTTTGTGAATTTTTTAGCAAAAAACATAGCTAATTGACGAGCCTGAACAATATGACGCTTCCTAGTTTTAGATTGTAGTGTGTCAATATCCATTTGGAAATAATCTGAAACTACTTTTTGGATATAATCTATTGAAACTTCTCGTTTTGTATTTTTTACAAACTTTTCAACTATGATTCTAGCTAAATCTATAGTGATTTCTTTTTTATTAAAAGAAGATTGAGCAATTAATGAAATAATGGCTCCTTCTAGTTCTCTTACGTTAGATTTTATATTTTTTGCAACATAGTCAATAATATCTTCTGGCATTTCAACACCATCGCGATATAATTTGTTTTTCAAAATTGAAACTCTGGTTTCGAAATCTGGATTTTGTAATTCAGCAGATAATCCCCATTTAAAACGTGATAATAAGCGTTGTTCTATGTCCTGCATATCAACAGGTGCTTTATCACTGGTTAAAATAACCTGTTTTCCATTTTGGTGTAAATGATTGAAAATATGGAAGAATACATCCTGTGTTCCAGTTTTTCCAGAAAGGAATTGTACATCATCAATAATTAGTACATCAATAATTTGGTAAAAATGAATAAAATCATTCCTATTATTTTTCTTAACAGCATCTATGTATTGCTGAGTAAATTTTTCTGCAGATATATATAGTACTGTTTTTTCTGGATATTTATCTTTAATATCAACCCCTATAGCATGAGCTAAATGTGTTTTTCCTAAACCTACGCCTCCAAAAACCAATAGTGGGTTAAATGATGTTCCTCCTGGTTTTGCAGCTACAGCTAATCCGGCACTACGAGCTAGTCTATTTGAATCTCCTTCTAAGAAATTCTCAAAACTATAATTTGGATTAAGTTGAGATTCTATTTTTACATTTCTAATACCAGGAATAACGAATGGATTACGTAATTCTGGGCTTTTATTATTTAAAGGAATATCTACATTTTGAGATTTCACAGCACCTCTATTAGAACTTGGAATTTTTTCTGTAAAAGGTTGTTTATTACCATACGTGTTTTCCATTTTTATAATGTATACAAGTTTGGCTGTTTCACCTAATTCTTTAGTTAGTGATACTTTAAGAATTTTCACATAATGTTCTTCAAGCCATTCATAAAAGAATTTACTAGGTACTTGAATACTTAAAGCTGCATCTGTAAGCTTAACTGCTATTATTGGCTCAAACCAAGTTTTGTATGCTTGCGGTTGAATATTATCTTTTATAAATTCGAGACAATTATTCCATACCGATTGCGCAGTTACACTCATTTGTTAGATTTGTTGGTTTTTGTTAGATAGATTATTTATGAGAATTGACTTCTCATCTCCCCTTTAATTCTTTGGCAAATATGTGAACAAAATTCTTAAAAAAAAAATCATTTACTATTGATTTTCTAGATTTTTTTCACCATGTTTATTCTTAAACCGAAACTACAAAAAAATAATTGAATAGCGCTATGAAATTTGAAGAAATACAAATAAGAGTGAGATATGGTGAAACAGATCAAATGGGGGTAGTTTATCATGGAAATTATGCATTATATCTCGAAATGGGAAGAATTGAATGGTTAAGAAAGTTAGGGGTTTCTTATAAATCAATGGAAGAAGAAGGAATAATGTTGCCAGTAGTTTCTTTAAATATAAATTATAAAAAGTCGGCAGGTTATGATGATATAATTAAAGTGAAGACTAAGCTGAAAAATAAGCCATCAGCAAAAATTGAATTTGAATATGAAATTACAAATGAAGCTGATGAAATTTTAACTACGGCAAGTACTGTTTTAGTATTTGTTGATAAGAAAACAAATAGACCAGTTAGGGCGCCTGAATATTTTATGAGGCTAATTGAGGCTTAAATTAAAAAAAAACAGAATATTATTACAGTATTTTTATATCTATTTCAAAAAGACGATCAAAGATTTCAAAAATAGATTTTGAATCTTTTTTTCTAACAGAAATTGTAATTTGACAATCCATTTCTAATTTTTGATTTGTAATATTTAACTGTTTTTCTTTAATGACACGCATCACCTTATTCATGTTTTTGTAATCAAATGTGATAAGGTAATCGATATTTATAGTTTTTTCTATAACATTAGCTTCTTCAAGAGTCATTTGAGCTGTAGTTTTATAGGCGTTTATTAGGCCTCCAACACCTAATTTAACACCTCCAAAATAACGTACTACAACAATTAGAATATTAGTGACATTAAATGATTGTATTTGCCCATAAATAGGCATGCCAGCAGAGTTACTGGGTTCGCCGTCGTCATTAGCACGGTAGCTTGTTTTTTCTGTGCCTAATTGATAGGCATAGCACCAATGTCTTGCAGAATGATGTTCCTTTTTTAATTTTTCTAAAAAGGCTTTAACTTTATCTTCATTTAAGACGGGAAAAGCGTATCCAAAAAACTTGCTGTTTTTGTCTTTAAATAAAACAGAACTTATTGCGGTTTCAATAGTGTTATATGTGTCTTTTTCTGTCAAAGGAATTTAAAATAAGTCATTTTTGGTTTCAAATAAGTTGATCACATCTTCAGTGTATGGCGTAATATGCCAAGTTTGAATATGTAACGCGTTTGCAGCCTTTATGTTATTTTGATTGTCATCAATAAAAAGGCATTCTTTTGCATTTATATTGTTTTCATTTAAAACGAATTCAAAAATATCATTGTTAGGTTTTGTTAAGTGAATTTCATGAGATAAATAAAAAGCATCAAAACAGTTTTTAAATTCTTCATAAAAAGAAACGTTTTCTTTGATCCAACTAATATGAAGTTCATTTGTATTACTAAGAAGAATGAGTTTGTATTTTGCAGAAGCTTTTAAGGTTTTTAAGAAATCTAATCTAAATTTAGGGAAATCTTTTAATATGTAATTCCAAACATAGGTAATATCTTCTTTTGAAAGTTTAGGGAAATTTTCAATATAGAATTCCAGAAACTCATTGGTGGAAATTAACCCTTGTTCGTAAAAGTTGTTGAAAGCAAGTATTTCTTCAGAAAGTGTATCTATTTGAAATGTATCTAGCATATTTTTTTGCCAGCCTTCGATATCTAAATTGATAAATACATTACCAAAATCGAAAATAATAGTTTTAATCATTCGTGTAAATTTTAAGAGTATCTGTTATTATTTTTTCTTCGGAAACTAAATTACCTGAAAACTTAGGAGCAGTAACTCCAGATTTAAAAGATGTGTTTCCTGTAAAAACTCGGGCTTCGTCCCAGATATTTTCATCTATAAAGGTTTGTAATGTTTTTGTACCTCCTTCAATAATTACAGATGTTATATTTTTTTTAAATAAAAGATGAGTTATTTGTTTGGTTATATTTTTAGAGAAATTAATATTGTTTTTATTGATAATGATAGTCTCAGCTTTATCATTGAATATGGCGTGATTTTTCTGAAGTTTTTCTTCTTTATCAATTACAACTCTAATTGGGTTTTGTCCAGCCCAATCTCTTGTAGTTAGGGAAGGGTTATCTTGATTTACAGTGTTGGTACCAACTAAAATGGCTTGTTCTTCTGCTCGCCATTTGTGGACGATTTGTCTAGATAATTCATTAGTAATCCAGACTGGTTTTAGTTGGTCTTTTGTGATTGGAGCAATAAATCCATCAATGGATTCAGCCCATTTTAAAATAATATATGGTCGTCTTTTATTGTGATATGTAAAAAAACGTTTATGATGTTTTTTACATGCCTTTTCCATGACGCCAACAGTTACATTACAGCCGGCATTTTTAAGTTTTTTAATGCCTTTTCCAGCTACTTGTGTATTATCATCAACGCATCCTATAACAACATTTGGTATACCATACTTAATGATTAGATCACTACAAGGCGGTGTTTTTCCGTAATGGGAACAAGGCTCTAAAGTCACATAAAGAGTAGCTTCTTTTAGTAATTTTTTGTTTGAAACTGAGTTTATAGCATTCACTTCTGCATGATTGCCACCATAGGGGCTTGTATAACCTTCTCCAATAATGTTGTTGTTATAGGTTAAAACAGCTCCAACAGAAGGGTTTGGTCTAGTGTTTCCTAATCCGTTTTTTGCAATTTCAATACAGCGTTTTATGTAAGTTTCGTGCTGAGTAACCATATTAAAGTTTAATCTTTATATTTTCGGTTTTATCAATACTGTAGGTATGCGTAAAGCCTAAAATTTTATATTTAATATCGCCTTTGTATTGCACTTTTAGTTTTTTATTAAAAATACTTCCTAGTAAAGCGCTAAGACTGTTATCGCTAAAAATGCTATCAATTGGAATATTAGCTTTTAAAGGAATAAAAAATTCTTTTTTAGTAGGAACTTTAAAATTTTCTGTAGATATAGTAGCCATTTCATTGTTGTTAACATAAACTTTTATTTCATCGGTTTTTAATTCGCCACCAACATCATTAGGGTTTATAAACAAAGCATTTGCTGTAAAAGTAATATGCTTTGAGGTAGACTCTAAAACTTTAATGTTCTCAATGTTTATAAACTCTGGTTTTTTGTTTATAGAACAACTAAAAAGAGTAATATATATTGTTGATAAGATTATAAGTCTTTTCATTTTCAAATTTTTAGATTTAATGTATCTTCACTACTTTAAAAGTACTAATTAAAGTGAGTAAAGATACTATAGTTATTCGAGAAATTAAGCCTGATGATAACGTGCAATTAGAGCAAGTTATTAGAGATTGCTTCCATGAATTTAAAATTCCTTTGGAAGGTACGGCATATTCAGATAAGGAGACTCCAAGAATGTATCAGTCTTATCAAAGTGATAATGATATTTATTTTGTTATTGATAAAAATGGAGAAGTTTTAGGAGGAGGAGGAATAAAGCCTTTAAGTGGTTTTGAAACTGAAGTGTGTGAAATTCAAAAAATGTATTTTTCTCATAAAGTAAGAGGACTTGGGTATGGTAAAAAACTGTTTGAAAAATGTATGCAGACGGCCAAAGATTTAGGATATAAACAATGTTATATTGAATCTGCATCTCAGCTCAAGGCAGCTATACATATTTATGAAAGTTATGGGTTTAAACATTTACAAGGCGCATTAGGTAATACGGGACATTATTCATGTGGTGTTTGGATGATAAAAGATTTATGAAATTAAAAGATATTCAAAATACGTTTCATCAAGAGTTAGATGCTTTTTATGCAAAGGAGGAAGTAGATAGCTTTTTTTATCTTCTAATAGAATTCTATTATCAAGTTTCTAGAATTCAACTAGCAATGGATTTAAATTATATGATTGCTAATAGTAATTTTATTTTAAATGCCTTAGAATTATTAAAACAACAACAACCGATACAGTATATATTAGGAGAAACAGAATTTTATGGGTTACCTTTTAAAGTGAATAAAAGCGTATTAATACCCAGGCCTGAAACGGAAGAGTTGGTCGCGTGGGTTCTAAAATATACTGAAAACAAAGAAGGTGTTAATATTCTTGATATAGGAACAGGGAGTGGGTGTATTGCAGTTTCATTAGCTAAAAAGTTACCGAAAGCTAAAGTTTATGCTTTAGATGTAAGTAGAGAAGCTCTTGATATAGCGAAGCATAACGCTAATTTAAATGATGTCTATGTTGAGTTTATTGAAGCAGATGTTTTAACTTTAAGTTATACAGAATTTGTTTCTGAGCTTGGTCAATTTAATGTCATAGTATCTAATCCGCCATATGTTCGAGAGCAAGAAAAGAAACTTATGAAGGATAATGTTTTGGATAATGAACCACATTTGGCACTTTTTGTAAAGGATGAAAACCCATTGCAATTCTATGAGGCTATTACTCAAATAGCAGTTAATAGCTTGGTTAATAATGGAAGTTTGTTTTTTGAAATTAATGAGTATCTAGGGAATGATATGATTATTTTGTTAAGAGATAATAGTTTTTCGAAAATAGAATTAAAACAAGATATCTTTAAAAAAGATAGAATGATTAAAGGAATTAAGATTAATGAGTAATATAGAACAGAAAATACAAGCATTACGTAGTGAACTTCGTGAGCATAATCACAACTATTATGTATTAGATAATGCAACCATATCAGATTATGATTTTGATATAAAACTTAAAGAATTACAAGAACTTGAAGAGAAACATCCAGAGTTTTTTGATGAAAATTCACCAACGCAACGTGTAGGAGGTGAAATCACTAAAAATTTTGAAACTATTGTTCATGAACACCGTATGTATTCTTTAGATAATTCATACTCAAAAGAAGATTTAGAAGATTGGGAAACACGTATTAAAAAATTAGTTGATGGTGATATTCAATATACTTGCGAACTAAAATATGATGGAGCATCTATAAGTTTAACTTATGAAAATGGTGTTTTAATTAGAGCGGTAACTAGAGGAGATGGATTTCAAGGAGATAATGTAACGGCTAATATAAAAACTATAAAATCTGTGCCGCTTCAATTGCAAGGAGATTATCCACCAAAGTTTGATATTCGAGGAGAGATTGTTTTGCCTTTTGAAGGTTTTAATAGAATGAACGAAGAACGGATTGAAATAGGGGAGGAACCTTATAGAAATCCAAGAAATACAGCTTCAGGAAGCTTGAAGCTACAAGATAGTGCTGAGGTTGCTAAACGTCCGTTAGAATGTTTGCTTTATAATTTAACAGGGGAAAATTTAGGAGTTAAAGCACAGTTTGAAAGCTTAGATAAAGCTAGGCAATGGGGATTTAAAGTTCCAAAAGCTGCTAAGTTGGCCAATTCTATTGATGAAGTCTTGGAGTTTATAGAATACTGGGATGTACATCGTCATGATTTACCTTATGAAACAGATGGTGTTGTTATAAAAGTGAATAATTTACAGCAACAAGATGAGTTGGGGTATACATCTAAAGCACCTCGTTGGGCTATGGCGTATAAGTTTAAAGCAGAACAGGTCTTTACAAAGCTTAATAGTATAACTTATCAAGTAGGTAGAACGGGAGCGATAACACCAGTAGCAAATTTGGAGCCTGTAGAATTAGCGGGTACCACAGTAAAAAGAGCTTCTTTACACAATGCTGATCAAATTGAAAAACTTGATGTTAGAATAGGAGATGAGGTGTATGTTGAAAAAGGAGGAGAGATTATACCAAAAATATTAGGGGTAGATTTAAGTAAACGTTCAGCTAGTTCTATTTCTACAAAATATATTACACACTGTCCAGAATGTAATACGGAGCTTATTAGAAAGGAAGGAGAGGCACAACATTATTGTTCTAATTATAATGGATGTAAACCTCAGATAATAGGTCGAATTCAGCACTTTATATCTAGAAAAGCTATGGATATTGATGGTTTAGGAGGAGAAACTGTAGCGCTTTTGGTAAATGAAAATTTAATTTCTAATTATTCTAACTTGTATGAATTAACAAAAGATCAGGTTGTTCCTTTAGAACGCATGGCAGAGAAAAGTGCAGACAATTTAATTCAAGGTATTGAACAGTCTAAAAATATTCCTTTTGAACGAGTTCTATACGCATTAGGTATTAGATATGTAGGTGAAACAGTTGCTAAAAAATTAGCGAAACATTATAAAAGTATTGATGCTATTATTGATGCTTCAGAAGAAGATTTAGTAAATGTAAATGAAATAGGAATTAAAATAGCCGAAAGTGTAAATGCCTTTTTTACATCCGAAGAAAATATACTTATTGTTAATCAGTTAAAACAATTTGGTGTTCAGTTGGAAATGTCTGCAGAAGAACTTGTTGGTCAAACTAATATCTTAGAAGGGCAATCTATTGTTGTTACAGGTGTTTTTGAATCAATATCAAGGAATGAGTTAAAAAAACTTATTGAAGATAATGGCGGAAAAGTGAGTAGTTCAATTTCTTCGAAAACAAGTTTTATTGTTGCTGGAAATAATATGGGTCCAAGTAAAAAAGAAAAAGCAGAAAAATTAGGCATCTCATTAATTAATGAGTATGAATTCTTACATAAAATACAGTAAAATTCGACGAATAACACCTTTTAACGCTTAATAGTTGTTTTTAACTATATTAGCACGCTAATATAAATTGCTATTATGTACAAGTCAAAAGTCTTTGTTGGATTAGTGGTGTTGCTGTACGTGCTATTTGTTGTTTTTGAATTTATAGGTTATGAAGATGTCGCTCTTTTTATAGAGTCTTTAATTGTACCTCTTATGTTTTTAGTTTATGTTTTTTTTGTCAATAATAAAAATAAATTATTTTTATTATTCTTGTTATGTTATTCATTTTCAGATTTCTTAGCTTTAATAATTCATTGCGGTTTTTATAAAGAAAGTTCTTTCTTTTATAGATTTCATTATCATATAGGTAATTTACTTTATATTTTTGCTTATAGTTTTTTATTTATAGATGTAGCTAAATCGCTTAGTCTGTCATATGTTTTTAAAAATTTAAAATTTCATATAGTTGTCTTAGCTTTTTTGAATGCATACGTGGTTTATGTCTTACAGTTTATTGTAAGCAAGCATATAGAGTTTGGTATTGAGTACTGTTTAGAATTGTTTTATAATATAATAATGCTCCTCTTGCTGTCTTTAGGTTTGTTAAATTATTTTTATAAAGATAATAAGAAGTCCTTATACCTATTCCTAGGGGTGTTATGTATTGTTTTCTCTGAGTTTATTGCTCTTGGTTATATTTATATAGCAAAACGTTTTTTATTAAGCTTTTTGTCTGTAATGATTTCTCTTATTGCTTTTTATTTTTTATTCGAACAATCAAAATTTCAAAATAAATTTAAGCCGTTTCAGGATATAAACAAGACATAATAACATCGATAAAATGCTCTTTTTTTGCGTTTAATGGAATCATTTTGTTATATTTATCATATAACAAAATGATTTTATGTATAGTTCGAAGGTTTTGCTGTCTTTAATATTGTTATTATATATATTGTTTGCTGTTTTTGAATTTAGCGGTAAAAGTGTAATAGCGGAGATGCTATATTTATTGATGGTGCCTGTGATAACTGTAATGTATGCATTGTGCATAAAGAAAAAGAACACTCTATTTTTTTTGTTTTTATTATTTTATTCAGGATCAAACTTAATGGATGGAGGTATTCAAATGATGTCACCTGAGAAAGGTTCTATGTTGGATGATTTTGATTACTTTGTAGGGAATTTATTGTATATTATTGCTTATTTATTTTTAATGAGAAAAATATGTAGCACGTTATGTGCTCTTCATGTTTTAAAAAACTTCAAAATAAATTTAGTTGTCTTAACAATTTTGAATATATATTTAGTCTATGTTTTACAAGCTATAGTGGTTCCCTTTTTAAAGATGAATAATGATTATTATTTAGAGTTGATATATAATGTAGTTCTCTTATTGTTGTTATCTGTAGCTTTATTGAATTATTTTTATAGAGATAATAAGAAATCTTTGTATTTGTTTATCGGTGTTTTATGTATTGTTTTTTCAGAAGTTATACAAATTGCATATTTTTATATTTCAGAACGTAGTTTTTTAAGTTTTATATTCGTTACACTTAATTTAACGGCTTTTCATTTTTTATATCAGCAAACAAAATTATTGAATAAGACTAATGATAAAGAAAATTATGCTGCTGTAGAATAAAGTTGTTTTATGCTTTTTTTATAAAAGGTATGTCTTTTTTATAAACATATAGAATGATAGCAGAGAGTATAAATGTAATTGTTGCTGTTGTAAATAGTAAGCCTCTGTCATTATTAACTTCTATTCCAAGTTGAGTTAAGTGCATCATTATAGCGCCTCCAATAACTCCTAAGGTTAATGTGGCTCCTATCCAAACAGTTTTAGGTATAAGAAGTAAGATACCTGCTATTAGTTCGATAATACCAATGCCTATTCTTCCATAAGGTTCTAGTCCAACTTTTTCAAAAATATAAATACTATCTGGGTGAGCAGAAAATTTGAAGCGTAAAGTTTGAATTAATATTGCAGCTACTATTACTCTTAAAATTAATGGAATATATTTTTTCATTTTATAAAATATTATAATTAAAGTGTTAGACGCATTTTTAGCAATTACTTATCAATATCTATACTTTAACCTTATAAAAAACGCATTTTAGTTATGAAAACCGATGAAATGTATGGTTTTATCGTTATAATTAAAATATATTGTTATATTTGTTATCAACCTACTATTGTTAATATCATGAAAAATTGGTATAAATCTACCTTTAATAAAGTCTTTTTTGGAGCGCTTTTAACATTAATAGTTGTAAACGTTGTTGTTGCTATAACTGAAAATGAGTTGCTTTTACAATCAACAATGCCTTTATTTATTCCTGTATTTTGTATATTCTTTTTTATAAAATATAAATATTTAAGTATTCCATTTATTTCATTTTTATTGTTCTCTTTTTTTGGAGATACTTCTGTAATATTTTTTAAAGGAGATACAGTTTATCATGCGTCGAATATTTTTTATTTTTTAAGTTTTACGTATTTGATATTTATTATAATACCTAAATTTAAATTCTTAGAAGTTGATAAGCTAATAGGAGCGTATTTATTGGTTGTTTTTTTAATTAACTTATATTTCTTGTATGTTTTATATGGGGGTTTAAGAGAGGTTATGCTAGATAATACTGGGGTTATTTTATTTGTAGTGAAAAGTTTAGTGTTAATAGTATTAGGGTTTGCTGCATTTGGAGTTTATTTAAATAGACAAACTAAACAGTCTATTCTCTTTTTGATAGCTATAATATGTTTTAGCTTTTCTGCAATTTTAGATTATATAAATGTTTATTATTTACATAATTGGAGTTTTGTTATGCTATTTAGAGTATTGTATGCTCTAGGGTTATATTTTGTTTTTAGATCTGTGATAGAAGACAAAATTGTTAATAAAAAAACTGTTGAGATTAATGACAGGTTTTCTTCAGATAATATTTTAGCTTAAACTATTATAGAGGTACCCTTAGCTGCTTTATTCTTATCAGAATCAAAATAAAAATCTATTTTACCTAAATTAATACCGTAGCAACCTACTTGATTTACTAAAGTATTTTTGCCTTCAATATTTTTAACAATTGTAGGTTTAGATAAAAAAGTATGGGTGTGTCCACCAATAATTAAATTAATATCTTTAGTAGCCTTAGCTAATGCTAAATCGCTTATTTTATTTGGATTGTTTTTGTAATGATAGCCTAAATGAGATAAACAAATGATTAAATCACACTGTTCTTCTGTTTTTAGAATACGAGTCATATCTTGACTTGTTTCAATAGGGTCAAGATATTTGGTCTCTTTATACATGGAAGGGTCAACCAAGCCATTTAATTCAATACCTAAACCATAAACTCCAATTTTAATACCATCTTTTATAAATACTTTATAAGGCTTAGTATGGGTGTCCATTATAGTATTTGAAAAATCGTAATTAGCTGAAAGAAATTGAAATTCAGCATGTGGTAATTGCGCGTATAGACCTTCAATACCATTGTCAAAATCATGATTACCAATAGTTGCAGCATCATACTTTAGTTTACTCATTAGTTTAAATTCTAATTCACCGCCGTAGTAATTAAAATAGGGGGTGCCTTGAAAAATATCTCCAGCATCTAATAATAATGTATTTGGGTTTTCTTTTCTAATAGATTCAATTAAACTAGCACGTCTTGCCACACCTCCTTTATTAGCATTTCTGCCGTCACCTGGACTAAAAGCATCTATATGGCTGTGTACGTCATTAGTATGTAATATGGTTATTTTAGATGTTTTATCAATATTAGTAAAAGATTGCAACCCTAAACCTCCAAGAGTTACTAATGCTGTTGCTGCAGATGCTTTTTGAATAAAATCTCTACGTTTCATAATTAAATTATTATTTTTGAGTAAATCTGTCGTCTCTAACTGGGCTAATGGTATCTGCTTTTTTGAAATTATCAATTAAAGCATTTCTAATTTTGTAATTCAATACATAAAGACTATCGTTTGTTTTGAAAAAAGTCATGTTATCTCCTCCATTATATAAATAATCATTGGTTGCTACATAATATGTTTTTTCTTTTTCTATATTTTTTCCATTTATTTTTGCTTCAATAATTTTATAATCTTTATTTAAGCTCAATTTAAGTTTGGATATAGGGTGGGCTGTTTTTGATTTACTTAAATAATAAGTTAGACTATCTATTTGAGTACCTTTAAGAGCAACAACAACAATGCTGTTTTCAAAAGGCATAATTTTAAAAGCGGTTCTTTTTGTTACGTTTCCTTTTGATAAGATAGATCGAATACCTCCGTAATTTAATAATACCATATCAATGTTATGTCCTGTTTTGCTTTTAAAAATAGGGGAGGCTTCACTAAAAACAGCATCAGCCATTAGGTTACCTATAGCGGTATTGTATTTACCATCAGATTTAGAATAAGTATCTGCTGAGTATGCTAAAACACTATCCAAATCTTTTTGAATATGCTCTCTAAAAGGAGTTGTAAATGATTCAATTTCAGAATTAGCAGCTATAGTATTTGTTATTTTTATTTGTTTTCCTTCAATTTTTATAAGCTGTAATTTCTCTTGTTTGCAACCAAAAAGAATAAAAATATATAACAAAATAAATAAATGTGTAAACCTCATATATAAAACAAATAAATTGAATGTACTTTTGCTACCTTTGTAGCAAAGGATAAAGATATAATGATTTTAAAAGGTTTTAAAGAAAAATCTAATATAAAGTACTTGAATAAATTGTTATCGAAGCGACAACTGAATGTTAACGAAAATAAAGTTGAAAGTATAGGTGTTATACTAAACATCGAAGAGTTTAATGATTATGAGTCGTTTAGAATATTAGCAGAAGACTTACAAATACATTCGAATAAACTTAAAGTTATAGCTTTTTCTGAAAATTTAAATCAAGCGACTAGTATTTGGAATGATTGCTTTAATGTTAAAGATTTTGGATGGAACGGTATTGTTAAAAATCCAGATTTGCAATTGTTTTTAGATACTGAGTTTGATGTTTTAATTAATTATTATGAAAAAGAAATTTTAGAGTTAAAATTAATAACAGCGCTTTCTAAAGCAAAATTTAAAATAGGGATTTTGCAAACAGATGAGCGTTTAAATGATTTAATTGTAAAAATCCCCTTAAAAGAATTTAACATTTTTAAATCAGAGATGTTTAAATACCTAACTATATTAAATAAAATTAAGTAAGAATGAATAGTAAGTTTCTAGGAACTGGAGTTGCTTTGGTTACACCGTTTAAATCAGATTTGAGTATAGACCATGATGCGTTGACAAATATTGTAAATTATAATATAGATAATGGAACAGATTATCTTGTAATTTGCGGCACAACAGGAGAAAGCGTAACACTAACCAAGCAAGAGAAAAAGGAAGTAATAGAAACTATTTCTAAAGCTAATAATGAGCGTTTGCCATTAGTTTTAGGTATTGGAGGAAATAATACAGTTCAAGTTGTTGAAGAAATAAAATCGACAAACCTAAATAATATAGATGCTATATTATCTGTGTCGCCATATTATAGTAAGCCAACACAAGAGGGGCTTTATCAACATTTCAAAGCTATTTCAGAAGTGTCTCCAGTAGATATTATTTTATATAATGTTCCAGGGCGTACTTCTAAAAACATGGATGTGGAGACAACTTTAAGATTAGCTAATGATTTTGAAAATGTTATAGCTGTAAAGGAAGCAGGAAACAATATGGCTCAATATTTAGAGTTATTAAAAAATAAACCAGAAGACTTTTTAGTGATTTCAGGAGATGATGATTTAGCCATAGGAGTAACTTTAGCAGGAGGGTCAGGTGTGATTTCTGTTATAGGGCAAGCATTCCCTGAAGCATTTTCTAATATGATTCGTTTGGGCTTAAAAGGAGAAGCGAAAGAAGCGTACAAAATTCATTTCAAACTTATGGATGCTATTGGATATATATTTGAGGAGAATAATCCTTCTGGAATTAAAGCAGTTTTTGAGGCATTAAATTTATGTCAAGATACTGTTAGGTTACCATTAGTAGTAGCTTCAAATAATCTAAAAGAGAAAATAAGAGATTTTGTAAATAAGTTTTAGGATTGTTAAATATTACTTAAACCTTATAATTGCTTACTTTAAGCTCTTATTTTAGCTTTGAAATAATATTTTTAAAAGTCATATTAATAACTTAATTTTGCATTCTGTTTAAAAACCTATGAGCAAGTATATATATATATTAATAGTATTCACTGTTTTAAGTAGTTGTAGTCAATTTCAAAAGGCATTAAAGTCTGAAGATATAGCTACAAAATTTAAAATGGGAGAAGATCTATACAATGAAGGGAAGTTTACAAAAGCGAATAGACTTTTTGCTCAAATAGTACCAAATTACAGAGGAAAGCCCCAAGCAGAAAAATTGATGTACTTATATTCTATGTCATTTTATAAAATGGAAGATTATTATGTGGCTGGTTATCAATTTGATCGTTTTACATCAAGCTACCCTAAAAGTGAAAAATTAGAGGAAGCCTCATTTATTAGCGCAAAAAGCTATTATATGTTATCTCCTGTTTATAGTAAAGATCAAACAGAAACTAAAGAAGCTATTGAAAAACTTCAAGAATTTATTAATGTATTTCCTGAGTCTAAATATCTTTCTGAAGCTAGTAAGTTAGTTCAAGAGTTAGACTTTAAATTAGAAAAAAAGGCTTATGAAATAGCTAAGCAATATAATCAAATATCAGATTTTCCTGCTTCAGTAAGATCTTTTGATAATTTTATATTTGATTTTCCAGGATCTACATTTCGTGAAGAAGCCCTTTATTATAGATTAGATTCTGCTTATAAACTAGCTATGAATAGTGTAGAATATAAAAACAGTTTAGATGGATTAATTCATTTGAAAAAAGATCGTTTAAATACTGCAAAAGAATATTCAGATTCATTTAGGAAAATATATACCAATTCTAAACATATAGAAGATGTTAATGATATGGATGAGGATATAGATGAAGCGTTAAAGAAATATAGCACAAAAAGTTAAATAACAATAACAATGGATTTAAAAAAAACCAATGCTCCTGTTAATACTGTAACGTACGACAGAAATCAATTAGATGAGCCAACAGATAACATCTATGAGTCAATTTCTATAATCGCTAGACGTGCAGAACAAATTAACACAGAGATTAAAAAAGAGCTTATTGATAAGTTAGAAGAGTTTGCTACTTACAATGATAGTCTTGAAGAAATCTTTGAGAACAAAGAGCAAATTGAGGTTTCTAAATTTTACGAGAAATTACCAAAACCTCATGCGTTAGCTGTTCAAGAATGGTTAACAGATAAAATTTATTTTAGAAATACAGAGAAAGAATCTCAAGAATAATTTTTTTTCAAAATTTCAATTACAACAAATTAAATTTCAAAACGATTTCTATATATCGTTTTGAAATTTAATTTGTTGTTTATACAGGTTATGGATTGAACTTATAATAGTTAATTCAATTTGTAAATTGTACTATAAAATAGTTTTTGGTAAAATTTAAAGAGTTTATTTTTTATCAAGATAACACCTTTCAAGCATAAGTTTGTGATTGTAAGGAAGAGAAAAGTAAAAAGATAAAATCTGGAAAGCTATTTGTTATGAGTATACTAAGCGGTAAAAATATACTATTAGGTATCACAGCTGGTATTGCAGCTTATAAAACAGCCTCACTAGTAAGGCTGTTTGTTAAATCTGGTGCTAACGTAAAAGTAGTTATGACACCTACCGCTAAAGATTTTGTAACACCTTTAACTTTATCAACACTTTCAAAAAATCCTGTTTATTCATCTTTTACAAATGAAGAAGATGATAATGATGTATGGAATAATCATGTCGACCTAGGGCTTTGGGGAGATTTATTTGTTATAGCTCCAGCTACAGCAAATACGATGTCTAAAATGGCAAATGGAGTTTGCGATAATTTATTAATGGCTACATATTTATCTGCTAAATGTCCAGTGTACTTTGCACCTGCAATGGATTTAGATATGTATAAGCATCCATCTACATTACAATCTTTCGAAAAACTCAAAACCTTCGGTAATGTTATGATTCCAGCAACAAGTGGAGAATTAGCCAGTGGTTTGGTGGGTGAGGGTAGAATGGCAGAACCTGAAGATGTAGTTGCATTTATAGAAAAAGATATTTTAAACAAACTTCCATTACGTGGAAAAAAAGTATTAATTACCGCAGGTCCTACTTATGAAGCCATCGACCCAGTTCGTTTTATAGGTAATCATTCTAGTGGTAAAATGGGGTTTGAAATTGCTAAAGCTGCGGCTAATCTAGGAGCAGAGGTTGTTTTAGTTACAGGTCCAACACATGAAACTGTATTACACGCCTTGATACAAGTTAAACCAGTTCTTAGTGCACAAGATATGTATGATGCTGTACATAACTATTATAATAATACAGATATAGCGATACTTTCTGCAGCAGTAGCAGATTTTAAACCAAAAGAAGTTGCTACTCAGAAAATAAAAAAGAAGTCACCAACGTTAACATTAGAGTTAGAAAAAACAAAAGACATTTTGGCTTCTTTAGGAGCTATTAAAAAACATCAATATCTAGTTGGGTTTGCTTTGGAAACGAATAATGAACTTGAAAATGCAAAAGGAAAATTAAAAAGAAAGAATTTAAATTTAATTGTATTAAATTCGTTACAAGATAAAGGAGCAGGTTTTAAAAGTGATACTAATAAAGTTACTTTTATAGATGATGATGAAAACATTACAGAATTTCAGTTAAAGTCTAAAGCAGATGTTGCTAAAGACTTATTAAATAATATTATAATACAAATTGATGCGTAATATTCTAGTTATATTAATTTTTTGCTTAGGAATTAAAGGAATTTCACAAGAGTTAAACTGTAGTCTTGTGGTAAATGCACAGCAAACAGGAAATGAAAACTTTCCTATTTTTAAAACTCTAGAGAAGCAATTAAACGAATTTATTAATAAAACAAAATGGACTAAAAAAACATTTAAAGCCCAAGAGCGTATTAACTGCAATATGGTAATTAATGTAGATAGTTACAGTGGAGAAACATTTCAAGCATCTATACAGGTGCAATCCTCTCGTCCAGTTTTTGGATCTTCATTTAGTACACCTATTTACAATTTTAATGATAAAGATTTTAGTTTTACATATTTGGAATATCAAAACTTAATATTTAATCCCACTCAATTTGAATCTAATTTAGTATCTGTTTTAGCATATCATGTTTATATGATTTTGGCTTTAGATGCAGATTCTTTTTCAGAAAAAGGAGGAGATGAATATTATAAACAGGCACAAATCATAACAAATTATTCGCAACAAGGTAATTTTAAGGGCTGGAAAATAGAAGATGGCTTACAAAGTAGATTTACGCTTATAGATAATATTTTGTCGCAAACTTTTAAAGAATATAGACACGTTATGTATACTTATCATAGAAATGGTCTAGATCTTAT
This sequence comes from Flavivirga aquatica, assembly GCF_001747085.1. GTDB lineage: Bacteria > Bacteroidota > Bacteroidia > Flavobacteriales > Flavobacteriaceae > Algibacter_C > Algibacter_C aquatica. The sequence goes on along the minus strand of NZ_MDJD01000054.1, from coordinate 418,684 downwards.
GAGTGATAATGCCAAAGAAGGAAAAGATAAAATAGCAGCTTGTTTAAAGCAGTTTCAAACGATGAACAGTCGTAGACCTAATTCTTTTATATTACGTACTTTTTTTGATGCAAAAGCAGATGAAATTGAACAAATCTTTAGTGACGGACCAAATGTGAATATTGCTAGTGTAAAAGAAGCGCTTCAAAGAGTAGCACCTATGCATAGTAGTAAATGGCAAAACATAAAGTTTTAGGTTTAGCCCTTCAAAGGCTGAAAATATAATAAAAACACTGCTAATAGAACTCTAATACATGTTAACATCACTTTCAATAAAAAATTATGCTTTAATTGATAATCTTCATGTAGATTTTAATGATGGGTTTTCAATTATTACTGGTGAAACTGGAGCAGGAAAATCGATACTTCTAGGGGGTTTATCATTAATTTTAGGAAAACGAGCAGATTTAAGTAGCTTAAAAAATGATTCTGAGAAATGTGTTATAGAAGCTGTTTTTAATATTTCAAATTATAAACTAAAGCCTCTTTTTAAAATTGAAGATTTTGATTATGAAGAGCAAACCATCATTCGTAGGGAGATATTGCCATCAGGAAAATCAAGAGCATTTGTGAACGATTCTCCAGTAAACTTAGCTGGTTTACAATTACTAGGAGAACGTTTAATAGATATACATTCGCAGCATCAAACATTAGAACTTACAAGTAATGAGTTTCAATTTCAAGTTATTGATGCTTTAGCTAATAATGAAAAGACATTATTAAAATACAATGAAGAATTAAAAGTCTATAAAGCTCTTAAAAAACAACTTAAAGAACTTTTAGCATTTCAAGCAGAAGCCATTAAAGAGCATGATTATAATGCTTTTTTGTTAAGTGAATTAGTAGAAGCTAATTTAGTTGAAGGAGAATTAGAAACTTTAGAAGAGGAATATGAAACTTTAAATAATATTGAAGGCATTAAAGAAAAGTTATCTGAAGCTTATCATCTTTTAAATGAAGAAGAAATTGGTATAATAGCTAATGTAACATCGTTAAAAAATGTACTTCAAAAGTTATCTGGATTTTCATCAAAATATGAAGAGTTATTTAATAGAGCTAATAGTAGTTTAATTGAGTTTGATGATGTCTTTAGTGAAGTTAATGCATTGCAGGAAGGTTTAGATGCAGATCCTGTTAGGCTTGAAACTGTAGATTCAAAATTAAAAATGCTTAATAATTTAATGCAAAAGCATATTACAAATAATGTTTCTGAGCTAATTGCAATTAAAAATCAACTAGAAGAAAAAGTATCTGTAACAGAAAATTTAGATGATACTATTCAGAAAAAAGAAGCAGAAATAGCATTAAAAGAAAGTGACTTAAATGCTATTTCTAAAATAATACATGAAAAACGTATTAAGGTCATCCCTCAATTAAAGAAGCAGTTAGAATCTGTTTTAAGTGGTTTAGGTATGCCAAATGCACAATTTAATATTGATGCAGTATATAGTGATTTGTTTTTTACTAACGGAAAAGATGAATTATCTTTTTTATTTTCAGCTAATAAAGGCGGGAACTTTAATGAACTTAAAAAAGCCGCATCAGGTGGTGAGTTATCTAGAATTATGTTAGCTATTAAGTCTGTTTTAGCTAAGTATGTTCAGTTACCAACGATTATGTTCGATGAGATTGATACTGGTGTTTCTGGTGAAATTTCAAATAAAATGGGAGATATAATGTTACAAATGAGTAAAACAATGCAGGTGTTTTCTATCACCCATTTGCCTCAAGTAGCAGCCAAAGGACATTCACATTTTAAAGTATATAAAGAAGATATTAATGATATGACTCAGACAAATTTAGTGAAGCTAAATCATGATGAGCGTATTGTAGAAATAGCACAAATGCTTGGAGGTGTAGAAATGTCTTCATCTGCTATAGCACATGCTAAAGAATTGCTGAATTAATTAGTATCTTTGGGCGCTGATTAAATAAACATAAGAATCAACATATAAACCAATAAGTATGTCATATAATTTATTAAAAGGAAAAAGAGGAATCATTTTTGGAGCGCTAGACTCAAATTCTATAGCCTGGAAAACTGCAGAACGTGTTCATGAAGAAGGTGGAGAATTTGTATTAACAAATGCACCCGTAGCAATGCGTATGGGACAAATTAATGAATTGGCTGAAAAAACTGGATCACAAATTATTCCTGCTGACGCTACATCTGAAGAAGATTTACAAAACTTGGTTGAAAAATCAATGGAGATTTTAGGTGGTAAAATTGATTTTGTATTGCATTCTATTGGAATGTCTATAAACGTTAGAAAAGGAAAACACTATACAGATCAAAATTATGCATGGACACAAAAAGGAACAGATGTTTCTGCAATGTCTTTTCATAAAGTAATGCAAACACTTTATAAAGCAGATGCTATGAATGAGTGGGGAAGTATTGTAGCTTTATCATATATGGCTGCACAACGTGTATTCCCAGATTATAATGATATGGCTGATAATAAAGCGTATTTAGAAAGTATTGCTCGTAGTTTTGGATATTTCTTTGGGCGCGATAAGAAAGTACGTGTAAATACGATATCACAATCGCCAACACCAACAACTGCAGGTAGCGGAGTAAAAGGTTTTGATGGCTTTATTGCTTACGCAGATAAAATGTCACCATTAGGTAACGCAACCGCTTTAGATTGTGCTAATTATACAGTGTCTTTATTTAGTGATTTAACAAAACGTGTGACATTACAAAACCTATATAATGATGGAGGTTTTAGTAATATGGGCGTTAGTGATGCCGTAATGAGTACTTTTGTAGGAGAAGAATAAAAAATATATTTATATAGAGAAAAAGCCACCCTTAAACCGGTGGCTTTTTTGTTACATTTGTGTTATGTGATTAAAATTACAGTATTAAATATGAATGATCATTTAATTAAAAACCTTCGAATCTCATTAATCAAGAGTTTGTTTGGAAGTCTAATATTAGGAGGGTTGTTCTTTTATTCAATCAAGCCTACGGAATGGTATTATGGATTCTTATATTTAATCTACCCACTATATTTAACGATTAAACAAAGAAAAATAATATTAGAAATTAAAAACGAATTGGGAAATGTTAAGATTGATAGCTATTCTATTATAAGAGGAAAACAGGAGCTAAATTTGAATATAAGTGAGATCATAGAACTAGATTTTTTTAATGGGTTTGTAATTAAGTATAAAGATAGATATGGAAAAACTACTGAAACATATGAAATAAATGCAGAACCATGGAATAATATTTTTGAACAAATAAAATATTTGAAAATAACATTTCAAGAATTAGAAAAAAATAGAAAACTATAATTTTTTATTTCAAAAATTCTAGGATACAAAATCACAACTATATAAACGTTTTATGCAATTACAGTTTTCATTTATTATACCAGTTTATAATCGCCCAGACGAAATAGAAGAACTTTTACAGAGCTTTGATGCTTTAGATGGAGAAATTCCTTTTGAAATTGTAATTATTGAAGATGGATCAACCTTATCATCAAAAGAAGTGGTTGATAGCTATACAAGCAAACTTAATATCTCATATTTTTTTAAAGCTAATTCTGGCCCTGGAGATTCTAGAAATTATGGTATGCAAAATGCTGCTGGTAATTATTTTATCATTTTAGATTCAGATTGTATTTTACCTAAAAACTATTTAATAGAAGTAAACAAAAGCTTAGAAGCTAATTATGTAGATTGTTTTGGCGGACCAGATGCTGCACATCAATCATTTACAAGTCTTCAAAAGGCCATAAACTTTTCAATGACTTCTTTTATAACTACAGGAGGTATTAGAGGCAATAAGAAAAGCGTTGATAAATTTCAGCCTCGTAGTTTTAATATGGGACTTTCTAAAGCGGCTTTTATAGATTCCAAAGGCTTTGGACGCATTCATCCAGGCGAAGACCCCGATTTATCCATAAGACTTTGGAATTTAGGCTATAAAACAAAGTTAATTTCAGAAGCATTTGTATATCATAAACGACGTATTTCATGGAAAACATTTTATAAACAAGTTAATAAATTTGGTTTGGTTCGTCCTATTTTAAACTCATGGCATCCAACAACTAAAAAGATTACCTATTGGTTTCCTGCACTGTTTAGTTTAGGTTTAATAGTTTCTATATTATTATATTTCATTAATTTTAAATGGTTATTACCAGTCTATACACTGTATTTCATTATAGCATTTATACTAGCTTTAATAACGACTAAAAGTTTAAGTGTTTCTATACTCTCAATAGTAGCCATTGGTATTCAGTTTTTTGGATATGGTTACGGGTTTTTAAGATCTACTTATGCTATTTCAATATTAAATAAAGAACCAGAGAAATATTTTCCCCAGTTATTTTTCAAATCAAATGATAAAAAAAATAAAATCTAAAATATTAGCATCAATTAAAAACAAGAGAATAAATGTTTTTATTTTATTTCTGCTGTTTGCATTTGTTATCTTAATATTTACAAAATTATCAAAAGAATATACTAGTACTATAGCTTTTAATATAGAAAAGCAAAATGTACCAGAAGAAAATATTATTTTAAACGATTCTGTACAACTTAATATCACTCTAAAGACTCACGGTTTTAAATGGCTTAAGTATTATTTTTTAAAACCAAAATTAGAAATTGATTTTGCTAAGGATGTTTATAAAAAAGAAGGCTATTTTTTATGGAATAAATCAAAAGCATATTTAAGCAATACTCAGTTTGAAAAATATGAAGAGTTACTTAATATATCGCCAGATACATTAATGTTTAGATATGGTGTTAATTTGGTTAAAAAAGTCCCTGTAAAAATTAATGTAGACATCAACTTTAGTCAAGGGTACGATATTTCAAAACAAATAGTTTCAGATCCTGATTCTATAACTATTATTGGGTCAAATATATTGGTATCAAAAATAGATTATCTAGAAACTGAAGAAGTTGTTTTTAATGATGTTAGATCAAATTTATTAGAAAGTGTAAAATTGAAATTACCTAAAACACAATCAGGTTTAAAGTTTTCAAATAATAATATTGTTCTTAAAGCTAAGGTAGAAAAATTTACAGAAGGTGTTTTTAAAATACCTGTAAATGTTATTAATGTACCCAAAGCTATAAAACTAAAATACTTTCCTAAAGAAGTAAGTGTGTCGTATTATGTCAGTTTAAGTGATTTTAATACTATAACAAAGAAAGATTTTAAAGTAATCTGCGATTATGCCAAAAGTAGTAAGGATCAAGCTTTTTTAGTGCCAAAGTTGGTTAAAACACCAGAAGTCGTTAGAAATGCAAAAATTAGTCAACAACGTATTGAATTTATAACAACAAAATGACAATTGTAGGACTCACAGGAGGTATAGGTAGTGGAAAAACAACAGTTGCTAAGCAATTTTTAAGCTTAGGAATACCTGTTTATATAGCCGATGAAGAAGCTAAAAAGCTTATGCTTAAGTCTAAAATTATTCAACGAAAACTTACACAGTTATTTGGAGATAAAGCATATGTAGATGGCACTTTAAATAAACCTTTTATTGCAGAAATTATATTTAACGATAAAACGTATTTACAAAAAATGAATACGATAATACACCCAAGAGTAGCGAAGCACTTTGAAAAATGGGTTTTAAAACAAAGTGCCCCTTATGTTATAAAAGAAGTAGCTATTTTGTTTGAGAATGGAGGATATAAAGCTTGTGATTATATTATTACTGTAACTGCTCCTAAAGCATTTAGAGTAAAACGATTATTAAAGCGTGATGGTACAACAAAAGAAAAAATTGAAGCTATCATGAAAAATCAATGGACAGATGAAGAAAAAATAAAACGTTCTCATTATGTTATTGATAATATAGACTTTGAAAATACAGAAAAACAAGTTTTTAAAATACATAAAGAAATTCTTTGTAAGTTATAGATAGTAAATACGTTATAGTTTTTGTTAATGTAAGGTTAAAAGAGAAGTGCCCTAAATGTTAAAATGTTAATTTTGGACGATGAGTAAAAGAATATTTATCCTATTAATAATACTAATGAGCTTATCTCTTATAGGTATTATATTTATTCAGGCTTACTATATAAATGATTCGGTAAAAAATGAAAAAGAACGTTTTAAGTTTAATGTAGATAAAGCATTAAATTATGTTTCTAATACAATAGAACAAAACGAATCTGAAAAATATTTTGCTAAGTTTTTAAATTTAGATAGTGATAAAAAAGAAGATGAAGATGCTGTTTCTCAATTATTAATATATCAGAAAAATAATAGTACAAAAGAAACGCTTATATACAAAAGTAATGTTTTAGAAGAAAATTATAAACTTTCTTCTTCGCTCTTTGACATTGGTTTAGATAGTATTGATATAAAAAATATTATAAGGAGTTCAACTACTGAGATTTATACTAATGTAGGAATTTCAGAAAAGGATATAAAAAGCCCAATATCGAAAATTATTAAAAGTGGTAGTATAGATGAAGCTCAACGGTTAAGTTTCGAGAGAAGTTTTAAAGAGATTTCAAAGAGAACTCCTATTCATAAGAGAGTTTCTGAAGCTGAGATTAGTAAGCTATTATCTAAAAAACTAGAGAAAGACGGGATTGATATAGATTTTGAATTTGCTATTTATAGTAACGATTTGGCAACAAAAGTAAGTAGTGATAATTTTGAAAATGATATAAAATCTACATTTAGTGTTCCTATTTTTTATGATGAAACTAACAGAAGCCTGTATAAACTTTTGGTGAATTTTCCAGATGATGGAAAGTTTATCTTATCATCTATTATTGGCATGGTATTGCTGTCCATAACTTTTACATTAATTATAATACTAGCGTATTCGAGTGCCATATATCAACTTATGAAACAACGTAAAATTTCAGAAATTAAAACGGATTTTATAAATAATATGACACATGAATTTAAAACACCTATAGCTACTATAAACTTAGCTTTGGATGCTATTAGAAATCCTAAAATTATAGACGATAAGGAAAAAGTTATACGTTATCTTACTATGATAAAGGAAGAGAATAAGCGTATGCATGCACAAGTTGAAAATGTATTAAGAATATCTAAATTAGAGAGGAACGAATTAAATATTAGTAAGGATAGAGTTAAATTACATGATTTAATAGATGATGCTATTACACATGTAGAGCTTTTAGTTGAAGATAGAAATGGGTATATAAAAACATTTTTTGATGCTGAAAAGTCTTCAGTTCTAGCTAATGAAACTCATTTTACTAATGTCGTTGTTAATATTTTGGATAATGCTATTAAGTATTCTCCTGAAACACCAAAAATAGAAGTACATACGGAAAATATAGGGACTAATATTTTATTAAAAATTAAAGATCATGGCAGTGGTATGAGTAAAGCTGCTGTTAAAAAAGTATTTGAAAAATTTTATAGAGAACACACAGGAAATATTCATAACGTTAAAGGTCATGGTTTGGGGTTAGCTTATGTTAAACGAATTGTTGAAGACCACCAAGGTTATGTATCAGTAGAAAGTGAAAAAGAAAAAGGAAGCACATTTATTATAAAGCTTCCACTAATATCATAAATATGGAAGAGCAAAAAAAAAGAATTCTATTAGTTGAAGACGACCCAAATTTTGGTACCGTTCTTAAAGATTATTTAATGATGAATGATTATGAGGTTACTCATGCTAAAAATGGGATGGAAGGGTTTGAGAAATTTAAGAAGGATGACTTTGATTTATGTATTTTAGACGTTATGATGCCTTATAAAGATGGGTTTACATTAGCTAAAGAAATAAGAGAAAAAAATACAGATGTACCTATTATCTTCTTAACAGCTAAAACTATGAAAGAAGATGTTTTAAGAGGTTATAAAGTTGGAGCAGATGATTATTTAAATAAGCCATTTGATAGTGAGGTACTATTAATGAAAATAAAGGCTATAATACAACGTAAAGCAACTGAAACAATTTCAGATAGTAAGCAATTTGAGTTTAAAATTGGTAAGTTCGATTTAAATTCGAAATTACGTTTCTTACGTTTTGATGCAGGTGAACCAGTAAAGTTATCGCCTAAAGAAAACGAATTATTACGCTTGTTAGCGTTACATGAAAATGATTTAATGCCTCGTGAATTGGCTCTTACAAAAATATGGCGTGATGATAATTATTTCACTTCACGTAGTATGGATGTTTACATAGCTAAATTGCGTAAGTATTTAAAGTTGGATGAAAAAGTAGAAATACTAAACATACATGGGGAAGGTTTTAGATTAGTGATAAATAACTAATAAAATCTATAAATTTAATAAAAAAGTCCAGCTAATCGCTGGACTTTTTTATTATAGCGTTTAGTCCTAAAAATAGGTTTACACCAATTTAATATTCTAACAAATTGTTTTTGTGATAGAAATTCAGTAATTTACTACGTTAATATTGTTAAATACATTTTCGAACTAATAGATATAAGATAATTAAGAAATGTTTTTGATATAAATTACTCATGTTAAAGCATGAATCTGCATAGCCTTAATCATTATTTTATAAAAACAAGATCTTTTTTACTTAATAGTAGATTATTAGGCATAGATTATAGGTCTCTAGCTCTATTTAGAATAAGTATCGGCATGATTTTAATCGTCGATCTTATTATAAGATCAGTAAATCTTACGGCACATTATACAGATTATGGTGTATTACCTCGAGATATTTTCCTTACTAATTTTCATTATGAAAATATGTATTACTCCATTCATTTAATGAGTGGAGAACCCATTTTTATAGCGTTGTTGTTTATTGCTGCTGGAGTTTTTGCTATTGGTTATATGATTGGATATAAAACAAGAGCGTGCGCTTTGTTGTCTTTCATATTACTAGTTTCTTTACATAATAGAAACCCTGTTTTACTTCATGGGGGAGATACTTATTTACGGGTGTTATTATTCTGGTCTATGTTTTTACCAATTAATACTAAGTGGTCTGTAGATAATGTATTAAAACCAAAAAATCCTAACTCTGTAAGTATAACTTCTTTTGGAAGTGTGGCTTTATTGATGCAAATTATTTCATTATATGTTTTTTCAGCTTTATTAAAAGACCATCCAATATGGACGCGAGATTTTACTGCAATATATTATGCATTAAGTGTAGAGCAGTTTACGACACCTTTAGGTCTTGAATTATTAAAATATCCACTGTTAATGAAATTTTTAACAGCATTAACCTTGTATCTTGAGAAATATGGGATGCTCATTTTTTTTATTCCCTTTTTTAATGGACAGATACGTGCTTTAGGAGTTTCTATATTTTTAATATTTCATATGTTGGGAATAAATACTATGATGGAATTAGGGATATTTCATTATGTATGTTCAGCTGCATTATTAGTATTTATACCTGCTTGGTTTTGGGAAAGGTTACTCCCTAAAGTAAGTGCGTTTTTAAGTAAATATCAATTTTTTAAAGAGCTTAGGAGTTACTTTCAATTATTATTAGTTAAGCGTAAACAATTTATTGGTACAAATAAAAAGTTGACAGCTTATAGTATTAAGTTATCTATTTATAAAAAGATTAGGCGTTGGATAGTACAAGGAACAGCTCTGTTGTTATGTATATATACCTTACTATGGAATTTAAGAGAGTTAAACTTGAGTATAGATGAATATTTACCTTATAACTATAATAATTTAGCACGTGCTTTAAGGATTGATCAACGTTGGGATATGTTTGCACCTTACCCTATGATGGAAGATGGCTGGTTTGTTATTTCTGCTACTTTAAATGACGGTTCTCAAATCGATTTATTTAAAAATGAAGCACCAGTCAATTACTCTAAACCAAAAAATGTGTCTGCTCAGTATAAAGATGAACGATGGAGAAAATATATGATGAAGCTTTGGAATAGTAATTACAGATCTTATAGAAAATATTTCTTAGATTATTTGTATGCAGACTGGTATGAAAATAGCGATTCTGAAAAAGAAATAAAAGATATAGAAATGGTATTTATGCTTGAAGTTACACCTTCAATAGGAGAAGAAAAAGCTATTCCAGAAAGAGTTTCGCTTTTAAAAATTTCATATGAAGATGAGTTTTAGTTATTAAATAAAATCAGGGTAAGTTTTTGATATTAAATCGTTTATATGATGAGTAACTTGTTTTATAAGCTGAATTAGATCTGTAAAGGATAATTTTCAGAAATAACAATTTTAATAAAAGAGTTTTCTAATTGAGTATTTTGTATATCAATTTAAGGATTAGCACTTTTAAAAGTTAGTTGTTGTTATCCAATACGTTTACTCAGCCAATCTTTAAGTTCAAAAAAGTTTTGTGGTGCTACTCCATGACCAACTGGAAATTCAGAATATTGATGTTTAATATTAAGACTGTTTAAAAAAGGAGCAGTTTGCCTAGCCCAATCTACAGGAATAACTTGATCGACACTACCATGAGAACAGTAAAAATCTAAATTAGAATAGTCTCTGTTTTCTATATTTTTAGGGAAAATATCTTTATTTAAATAACCACTTAAAGCCACAATGTTTTTAACTTTTTCAGGATAATTTAAGGCGACAGCATAACTTAAGATACTACCTTGACTAAATCCTAATAGTGATACATTATTTTTGTTAACAGGATATGTTGCAATAGCTTCATCAATAAATTTAGAAATTAAATCTCTTGATGTTGCAGCCTGTTCATTATCATTCCATTTACCTTTTTCGGCATCAAAATTAATTGCATACCAAGCATTGCCATAAGGTTGCATAGGGTAAGGAGCTTTAACAGAAATAATAAAAAGTTCTTCAGGTAATTCGTTTGCGAACGAAAATAAATCATTTTCATCACTACCATAACCATGCATCATAATTAATAAAGGTGCATTTTTAGTTAAGCTTGATTTACGAATAATATGTTGTAGAGAGAGTGATTTATTTTCCATTTGTTAATTTTAGGGGTTAATAACTAGAGGCTTACCTTGTTTTTCTTTTGTTTTTTGAAAATTTAATGTATTGTGAAATTGCCTTGAAGGAGTTTATTTTCCCAAATTAGCAAAAAGTTTTTGATATAATTCACCAACAAGAGGTACAGTTTGAGCTTTTCTATTAAGAGCATTTGTAAAACCATAAATAAACAATACAGCAAAAAATAGGTAAAAACTAGATGTAACTAACCAACTATCAAAACTTCCAATAATATATCCTAGAGCATAAAAAGTTAACCATAAACCTAAAGACTGTCTAATATGAAAAGCAGCAAAAGAACTTTTATTATTTTCTTCGTTATTCAAATAATAAGCAATAATAACTCCAATAATTGTTAAATAGCTAATAATAGCATTTTTACGTCCTTTTTCAATATCTTGTTCTGTTATCATTATGCGTTTAAAACTATTTTGTTATTTGATATAATACCATAAACTTTTCCTTTTAAATCTTCATTTTCAAAAATGGCATTTTTAGATTTAGATACAATATCGTTTATCGAAAAAGTGTATTTCGTATCAGGATTAAAAAGTGTAATATTCGGTTCGTTACCAATATTTATTGTTGATTTTTCAATACCAAACCTTGATTTTCCTTTGGTTAAAATATCTATAGTTTTTTTTGTTGTGAATATTTTTTGTAAAGCTCCAAAAGCGCTTTCTAAACCAATGGTTCCGTGTTTTGCATGGTCAAATTCTATTTTTTTATGCTCAATATCTATAGGGTTGTGATCTGAGGTAACCATATCGATAGTACCGTCTTTTACTCCTTCAATTAAAGCTTCAACATCTGTTTTAGTACGTAAAGGAGGAAGTACTTTAAAATGGGTATTAAAATCTGTTAAAACATTATCTGTAAAGTATAGATTATGTATGGCTACACTACAAGTAATGTTTAGTTTTTTCTTTTTAGCTTCTCTAATTAGAGCAACAGAGGTTGCTGTAGAAATAGTAGGGATATGTAATTTTCCTCCAGTGTATTCAAGTAAGAATAAATCTCTAGAGACTTGTAATTCTTCAGCTAAAGCAGGAATCCCTTTTAAACCAAGAGTGGTACTTGTTATATGTTCGTTCATAACTCCATGTCCCGAAATTTTATTTTCTTGAGGAAAAGAACAAACCAAACCATCAAAATTACTAGCATATTGCAAAGCAATTTTCATAAGATTTGGATTAGAAATAGGTTTTTTATAATCATAAAAAGCTACAGCTCCGGCAGTGTTCATATCGTAAAGTTCTGCCAAATCGCTCCCTTTACTGCCTACAGTAAGTGCTCCAATAGGTAACAAGGCGACAGCATGATTATTAGATTTTGAATTGATGAACGTAATATCTGAATTTTTATCTACTACAGGATTTGTATTGGCGTTTACAACAACTGCAGTAAAACCAGATGAAGCAGCTGTTTTAAGTCCGTTTTGTATGGTTTCCCGCTCTTCAAAACCTGGTTCGCCAAAACTAACACTACTATCGAACCAACCTTGTGAAATATGGAGGTTGTCTAGTTTTACTTCTTGATAATTATTAGGGTTTTTAATACTGTTGGAAACCTTAACAATCACACCATTTTCAATTAACAAATCTTGAGTTGTATTATGAAACTCGCTTTTTGAATCTATAATGGTGGCAGATTTTATAAGTATGTTCATTTAAAGAATTTTAAGATGAGCATTTCAATAATCAATAACGCTAGCGCAAAAATAATAAACCATTTCCATAGCGCATTAACTTTTGTATCACTTTTTATAGTATTAAAAATATTGGTAATGGAATTACTTATAGTGGCGTTGTTTGATATTGAAAGATTTCTATATACTAAATCACTTTCATCTCTATTGTAATTATAGCTTACATTTTTAATTGCTTCACTTTTGTTTTTAATAGTATAAGTAGCTGCAATTTCTGGGGTTTCATAGGTGTTAATTATAACCTTATTATTAAAATACTGTTGTTTAGGAATAATATTTATATCATTATTTACAAAAGATAAAATATCATCCTGCTGTAATTGTATTTCTACATCAAAAGTGTTTTTGTTTCCTATAGTATAATATAGTTCAGGAATTTTGAAACTTTGTTTTGCTATATTATAAAGAGTAGGTACTATTAAAGGTGAATTTTTAAAACTAGAATTATCTTGGTTTAAAGCTGAAGTAAATATATATACATTATTACTTTGGCTTAAAAATGGCTTGTTATCTTCAAATTGTAAAACGGAAGAAGTGTTTTTAGAAGAGATGCTATAAAAATTATTAACCTTTGGGTATTGAAAATTGCTTACTTGCTTTTCAAATACACCATTATTATAAAGTGGATGTGTATAATTAATACTAGTAATACGTTTTTCTGTTTCAACTAATTTATTAAAATGTACTCCATAATTATTTAAAAATTGATTGTATGAAGCATTGTTTATTTCCTTTGACGGAATAATAATTAGATGACCTCCTTGAGAAATAAATTGTTTTGTAGCCGAAACTAATGCTAGGGGTATTGTTTTTAACTCATTTAAAATAATAAGATGCTGTTTATCTATGTTATTATAATTTAGTTGATTTTCTTGTGCAGATGTATAATTAAATTCTTTTTTAGTATAAATACGTTTTAAGAAGTCATCATTATTAGCATTGACTACTAAAACATTAATTTTAGAAGTTTTGTTGATGTTAAAAAATAAGCTGTTGTCAAACTGTAAATTAGCATCATCTATGGTTATTTTTCCATTTACAGTGGTGTTTATAGGAAGAGAAAAAGTAGTTTCAGCTTCATTTTCAATAGCTACAGATGTTTTTGCTATAAGAGTTTCATTATTATAAAGAGAAATGGGCAAGTTTTCAACAGCAATTCCGCTATTTTTTAATCTCACTTTTAATTTAATAGAAGTGGCAGTAGTTTCAGAAATAAAAGCACTATCGATAGCAATATTATTAACGTTTACAGGTTTTAGTTTAATTAAATGGATATTAGTTAATGAATCAGACTTAAAATTAATAACAGAACCATTTTCTTGGAAATCTGATATAAAAACTAAATTTTTTAATGTCTCTTTTTGATTACTAAAAACCGTTTTGCTTTTTAATAAAGCTGCTTCTGTTGTTAATTTATTAGATGAATATTCTAATTGTAGTAAATCATTTTTTATGGCTTTAATAGAGGTGTTTTTATAAACGTTATCGTTAGTAATTATAGATATGGTTTCATTATTATCAACATTACTTATAACATCTTGTATTGCACGTTTTAAAAGTTCTCCTTGGTTACCTTTAGCTTGCATACTAAAGGAGTTATCTAGATAAATAACAATCTCTTTTTTAGTTTTAAAAGTGTTAGACTTTGAGGTAAAAGGTTGTGCAAATGCCATTACAATGGCTGCAATTAATAATAATCGAGTGCATAGCACTAACCATTTTTTTATTTGTGAACTTTTTCGTGTTTGTAAAGTTGCTTCTTTTAAAAAGGCCACATTTGTAAAGTCTACTTTTTGAAATTTCCGTAATTGAAATAAATGAACAATAATGGGAATAAGCAGTAGGAATAGGGCGTAAAGAAGTTCTGGGTGTTTAAACTGCATTTCTTTTTGTATTAGTCAAACCTACATATTTTTTTTCGTTTTTTAGTAATAGATTTTAACAAAAGAACACATAATCATTAATAGGTCTAAAATCTAATGTATTCATGTAGTCTCTAATTTCTTGTTGAGAATTTTTGTTTGCTACAGTAATAATACTTTGCGGATTTTTAATTTCTTTTAAAGAATTAAAAGGTTTTAATATTTTGCCATAAATATCTCTACCAATTTTATTTGGATTATCACAAATCCATTCAAAATTTATATTTTTTTCAATAAGTGTTTTGGCTATAGTTTTCCCTTTGTTTCCAGCGCCCCAAACAACAAGTGTTTTACTTTTATTAAAATTTAATGTTATAAAGTAATGTAGTTTTAAATCTATAAAATGATTTTCGGCATAATGTACATGAGTCCTTGAAGTACGGGAGCTATAATCTCTCCAGTTGTGTAAAATAGTATCACAAGGAATGCATTTAAAATTATGTTTATAAAAACGAAATGCCAAATCGTAGTCTTCTGGATATCTATTTGGTTTAAAGGCATCACAGGCTATTAAATCACTTTTATGGATCATCCAACAAGGTGAAGGAATTACACATTCTTTATAAATTTCAGAATAATTGCTACCTGTTTTGGTTAAGTTGTTAAGCCAAACCTCATAACTTTTATAACCATCTTTAACACCATCATCAGAAAAGTAATGAACTAAGCCAACAGCAACATGTTGCTTTCCATATTTAAGCAAATTATTTACTAGGGTTTCTAGTTTGTTTCGTCGCATTATGTCATCACTATCCATTCTAGTAATAAATTCACCGTTAGTATGTTTAAAAGCTAATTGTAGGGCATCAATAATACCATTACCAGAATTTTTTAAAAGTTTAATTCTATTATCTTTTGCTGCAAATTGTTTTACTATTTTATAGCTATTGTCTGTAGATGAATCATCAACTATAAGTAATTCCCAATTAATATAAGTTTGTTTTAAAATAGACTCTAAACACTCGGCTATAAAAGCTTCAGTGTTTTTAAAAGGAATAAGTATACTTATTAAAGAGGCTTGCATAAGGTTTTTTAATCAAACAATAAATTTTTTTAGGACTATTGGTATATGCTATTTTTTAAGAATTATCTTCTTTGTGATAAAATAGATATTTTATCACAAGTAAGTAAAAAGTGAAAATCGAGGTTGTTAAAGAACCTATAACAAAAAGAAATTCTGTTTGAGATAATTCATAACACGTAAAAAAATCAAAACCTTTTAGTAAGATAATTAATCCAATAAATAGAGCCCAAATGGAAGAGAATTTAAATGCTAAAGCAGCATTTCTTTCTCTTAAACCTCTTTCAGAATCGCTATTGGCTTTTTTTAATTTAAATTCTTCGTGTTTTAAGAAAATATCGATATTATCCATATTCCCGCTAAAAAATTCATTTCTTTCTTTTTGGGATTTGTTATCAACATCATTGATGTCTATATTAATTTCCTCTTGTGTATTTGTGTTAAAATGACTTTCAACTTCAATATTATTATCAGTTGAAGTAGTCCTGTTAGGCTGCGTGTTGTTTTCTGTCACTTATTATTTTTTTATAATATTCTTCAATAACAGAATTGTCAATTGTTTTGTAGTGTACTTTATTATATACTAAATCCCAAGGTGTGTTTTTTTCATGAGTTTTTGATGATAGCTGTAAACCATTATATTTTTTGTAATTATTCCAGATAATTTTTAAAAATTTTTTATCAGTTTCATTCAAATTATTTTCAGAGTATAGGTTTACAATTTCTAAATCGACAGAACGACTACCAAAGCGTTTCGTAACGTGATAAAGTTCTGGAATTACAGGGCCGTATTTCCAAGCTTGTACCTCATTGCTAAACAAAGGTTTCCCTTTAAAACCAAGATAGTAACCATGGGAAATATAAGTTAATTTTAATAATTTCATTGTTCCCATATGAACAGCATCTTCTTTTGCAAATTTCAATAGTTCTTTTGCTATGTCAAAACAGTTGTACATGTATATGCTTTTTTACAAAGTTACAGCTTTAAAATTAATATTAATAAACAAATAAATTACATTTCATCTATATTTTTTTGATTATTTAAAGCAAACAAATATAATTTATCAAGGATAATATTCAAAATAACTTGCATTTTTGTAATATAAATATTGCAATATATAAGTTAGCTCTTTTATTTTCAGAATAAAATAGTATATTATCTATTGAATAACCTAAGCTTTAACAAAATATTAAGAATGTAAAATCTAACATAATAGTATTTTCGATTCTACTAAAAAAGATAAAAAAAATAAATGAATTCAAGACTTTTTACAGCTTCTTTAATGGCAAGTATTTTATTTGCTAGTTGTAACCCTACAAAAAATACAAGTAACGATTTAGCAGCAAGCTTACCTATTGAGTCTTCAATAGACTTAACAAATATTACAGAAGATAAAGCCCCCGTAATTATTAACCCAGGGCGTTTTACAGTAGAAACTGTAACATATAGATTGCCTAGGGTAGTACAAGGAACATATTCTGTAAGTGATTTTGGAAAATATGTAGAAGCATTTAAAGCAATTGATTATAAAGGTAACGAAATGGAAGTTACCAAAATAGATGTCAATACTTGGTCTATAGCTAAAGCAAAAGGACTAGATAAAATTACTTATTTGGTTAATGACACTTATGATATTGAAGCTGTAGGAGGTATTGGTGGAGAACAGCCATTTTCTCCATCGGGAACTAACATAGAGCCTAAAAATTATGTGCTAAATCTACATGGTTTTATAGGGTATTTTGACTCTTTAAAAAATAATCAATATAAATTAGATATCACGGCTCCAGCAGATTTTGTACGAACTTCGGCATTACAAAATGTGGATTCTAAAGTAAGTGAAGATGGAAAAAAGATAACAACTAGTTATTTTGCTCAAAGGTATTTTGATATTACTGATAACCCAATGATGTATGGGAATTTAGATGTTGAAGAATTTCAAGTAGGTGATATTAAAATTGTTTTAAGCGTTTATTCTCCAAATAATGTGCATACAGCCGCATCTTTAAAAGAAACAGTTTTTAAAATGATGCAAGCTCAAAAAGCATATTTGGGAGATGTTAATTCTACAGCCCGTTATGATATTTATTTATATTTATCAGAAGGAAAAGAAGATTCTCCTAAAGGATTTGGAGCCTTAGAACATCACACATCTACTGTCGTAGTATTGCCAGAGTCTATGGATGACCAAGCTTTAGCAACAAGTATGACAGATGTTGTATCTCATGAGTTTTTTCATATTGTAACACCTTTAAGTGTGCATTCTGAAGATGTACATTATTTCGATTATAATAAACCAACGTTTTCAAAACATTTATGGATGTATGAAGGAGTTACAGAATATTTCGCTAACCTATTTCAGATAAATCAAGGCTTGGTTGATGAAGCTGAGTTTTACCATAAAATGATGAATAAAATTCAAGGATCAAAACGTATGAATGATGCTATGAGTTTTACCATAATGAGTGAAAATGTTTTAAAAGATCCTTATAAAGATGAATATTATAACGTTTACGAAAAAGGAGCCTTAATAGGGATGTGTATTGATATTTTATTGAGAGAAGAAAGTAATGGAGATAGAGGTATTTTGTCTTTAATGAAAGAACTTTCAAATAAATATGGAAAAAATAAGCCATTTGAAGATGATAAGCTTATAGATGAAATTGTAGCTATGACTTACCCATCATTGCAAGATTTTTTTACTATACATGTTATTGGAGATACGCCAATAAACTATAGTGCCTTTTTTGAAAAAGTAGGCTTAGAAATAGGTGAAGCTCAAGTAGAAGCTAATTATATTATGATGAATGGTGCTCCAATTGTTGGAGCAGATCCAGAAAAGGGTACAATCTTTTTTACTAATGTAGTTTCAACTAATAGTTTTTGGGTAGAACAAGGGGCGCAACCAAGAGATGTTATTAAAACAGTTAATGGTACGAATTTAACATTACAAAATGCAAATGAAGTATTGCAAGAAATCTACATGTGGACACCAGGTAAAAATATTGAGGTGATACTTGATAGAGAAGGAGAGGAGATACTTATTAAAGCTACAACTACTAAAACTTATACAGCAGGTGAAGGTATTGTTGAAAAAGCAGGTGCGACAGATGCTCAAAAAAAATTAAGACGAGCTTGGTTGAAAGGATAACTAAAAGTTAATATAATATAAAGCCTCGTCTGATTTAAAAACTGACGGGGCTTTTACTTTACTCATTAAATGATTCTATAAAAATATTAATCGAATGAGGTATGTTTTTGAGGTAAATAAATACGTTTATTGAATAGCTGTAAATAATTAAGAAATGGAGATATTAGAAAAATTTAAGGATTTAATAGATAAACACTTTATTGATAAACATGATATTGCTTTTTATGAAAAAGAACTAGGCGTAAAACCAAAATACTTAAGTAAGCTATCAAAAAAACATAATGCTTCTCCACCTTGTCAAATATTGCTTCAAAAACAGATAGATCACAGTAAATATCTTCTAGAACATACAAAAAAGACTGTAAAAGAAATTTCTTATGAAATGAATTTTAGTGACCCTTATTACTTTAGTAAAATTTTTAAAAGCAAGGCAGGAATGTCTCCTACTAAATATAGAAAAAGCAAAGAGTGAACCTTTGTCCATTGTTTCTACTTTACATCAAGATTAACTTTGTGCTATAATTTAATCTCAATAATATGAAACAATTTATTAAGCACTCTATTGAAAGTGCGCCCGAGGAATCTAAAGAATTACTTAAATACGGAGAGAAAAAATATGGAATGTTACCCAATTTATTTAGATATATGGCTGGAGCTCCATCTGCTTTAAAAGGTTATATTGATTTATTTAACACTTTTTCAAAAACAAGTTTTTCATCGGGAGAGCAACATCTTATTTTATTAGCGGTAAGTATCGTTAATAAATGTGACTATTGTACAGCTGCTCACACACGTGCAGCAAAAGCGAATGGCATTTCTTCATCCATACTAAATGCGGTGAGAAAACAGAAAAAATTAGAAGACAAACGTTTGAATGCTTTAATTGATATAAGTAAAAAAATAACAGAAACTAGAGGTAATATTGAAGCAGTAGACTTAAATGTTTTTTATGAAGTAGGTTTTTCTCCTGAAAATATCATGGAAATTATTGTTGGTGTTTCGTTAAAAACGATGAGTAATTATATTAATCACGTTACAGAAAATATAATAAATGAAGAGTTAAAACCCTTTGAAATTGGTAAGGAAATAGAAGATTGAAAAAATAATAGATTAAAGAAAATAAGTATAAAGGGTTTAGCTCAAATTTTAAGCTAAACCCTTTTGTTGTATTTATGCAAAATCTTGGATAGCTATATCTTTTAATACATTTGGACCCATTGATTTATCTGTTACAATCTTAACCACATAAGTATAAGGGCCATTACTAGGTTTTTCTGCAATCCACGCACAATGCCAGCCTGTTCCCCAAGGCAACTTTGTATTCCAAGGATTGTTTTTATCGTCCCAAGTCCAAGCTTTAGTATCTTTTTTGGGGTCTGAAGGGAATGAGTTTCCTTTGTAAACATGTATTTGACCTTGTTGAGCTCTAAAAGGAGCGTCAGTATGCCATTTTAGAAATAAATTTCCTTGATCTTCATATGCTTTTAATGTCCATGTAAATGATGCTTTTGTTTCCATGACTTATATTTTAATTAAATATCTTACTCTATTTAAAAATAGGTTTTTCAGATGCCACCTTAGTAATTTAAAACAAATAGTAGCTACTTAGTTGAGTGATTTGTTTTCGATTACATCTTAAAGATATAATGATAGAGTGATATTTATTAGAATGAAAATACCTAATTTATAATACAAGTAATTTTACCCAATTATTAGGTGATTTAAAATTAAAAGACTGCAAAATAAACTCCCTTTTTAATACTTAGCAGCCTTACCATTAGATAATGAGTTATTTATAAACTCACGTAAATCATCATTAGCAGATATTAAATCATCGTGACGTAAATACATCATGTGTCCACTTCTATAGCCTTTAAAAGTAAAACGGTCTTTCATTTTTCCGCTAGGGTCGATTTGCCACATCGTATATTTAGCCCCGAAATAAGTTGTAGCCCCATCATAATAGCCAGATTGAACTAGTACTTTTAAATATGGATTTTTAGCCATAGCTTCTCTTAAACCTTCGCGGGTATTATTATTTCTTTTGTCCCAAGGGTGTACATCACCAAACATATTGTATTTAACATCTGTTTTAAAGTTTAAGTGCGTTTTTATGTAATAATTAATAGCTGGAGTAAAAGAATGCATCCATGATGTTAATTCAGGATTAAAATCTGGGCTATCACCAGCTTCGGTTTTATCAATACCTAAATACCTAGAATCTAAACGTCCAATGGTTTGTCCCGTTTTATTACGTAAAAGCTCTTTCCAAAAAAAGCGTGTAGGAACATCTAAGTTGTTTTGCAAAATGGCCGATTTACTTAATCCAGAATAATATGCCATTTTTTTAGCAACATTTTGTTTTTCATCCTTAGAAATAAAACCTCCTTTAGCCAATGCAGGCATGAGTGTATTGATAGTGTAATTTTCAACTTCAGGTAAAATATCTAATAAATCTTTTTGTTGTAATGTCTCAGGTAATACTTTTTGATACCATGCTGCCGCTGTAAAATAAGGTAAGTTCAGCGCCGAATATACAGGTTGCGAAGTATTATAAAGTTTATAATCTGCGGGGGATACTAAAATAACACCATTTAAATACATCCATTGGTTATTTTGTAATTCGTTAGCTAAGCCCATAACTCGGGTGCCACCATAACTTTCACCAATAATATATTTTGGAGATTCCCATCTGTTTTTTCTAGAAACAAAGGTGTTAATCCATTCGGCTAAATATTTAATATCTGCATTAATACCAAAAAAGGTTTCCCTGCTAGGTAAATTATCTTCTTTATCTTTAATCATTCTTGAATAACCAGTATTTACAGGATTAACATACACAATGTCTGCAACATCAAGAATAGAATTAGGATTGTTTTTAATACCATAAGGTTGAACAGGGTAACCTTCATTATCAATATTTAAAACTTTAGGACCTGTATATGCAATATGCATCCATACAGATGCAGAACCAGGACCACCATTAAAAGAAATAACTAAAGGTCTATTCGCTTTATTTTTAACATTATTGCGCTCATAATAGGTGTAGTAAAGTGTCGCAATAGGGTTGCCATCTTTATTCCATACAGGTTGCGTACCTGTAGTTGCTGTATATGAAAAACTAGTGTTTTTTATAGTTGTATTATGTGTGGTAACAACCATAGTATCAGTTGGGATCTTTCTTTTTTGAGAATAAACGAATAAAGTAGATATCGATAATAAAAATGCTAAATAATGTTTCATATAAAAAGTCTTAATTATAGTTGTATAAAGTAGAGTAAAGGTAAATAAAACAAATGTTAAAATCCTTCAAAAACACCTAATCCAAATAATGCAAAATCATATTTAACAGGATCTTTTGGGTCTAATTGTCTTAAAGCTGTATCTAATTCTAATAAAGCTTTAGCATCATTTTGTTTTCTGTTTAATAGCCCTAATTTTCTAGCAACATTTCCAGAATGTACATCTAAAGGGCAGGAGAGTTGACTGGAAGAAAGGTTTTTCCAAATACCAAAGTCTACACCAGTATTGTCATTTCTTACCATCCAACGTAAAAACATGTTAATGCGTTTAGCTGCCGAATTTTTTAAAGGGTCGCTAACATGTTTTTGAGTTCTAGGTAAATGTTCAATTTCAAAAAAGATAGTTTTAAATTTAGAAATAGAAGTTTGCAGAGATTCGTTTTTAGAAGATTTAGCAAAAACAGACTCTAATCCGTTATGATTTTTGTAAATATGTTTTAACGATTTTATAAACTGGACACAATCATTACCATTAAAAGTTCTATGTACAAAAGGCTGTAGTTTTTCTAAATCGGTTTCTTGATGATTCATTACAAAATCCGAAGGAGCGTTATCTAGTAAATTCATTAATTTATTAGCATTATTAATAATGCTTTTTCGGTTTCCCCAGGCTATAGTGGCTGTTAAAAAACCTGAAATTTCAATATCCTCTTTTTTATTAAATATATGCGGAATTTGTATGGGGTCACTTTCAATAAATTTAGGGTTATTATATTGTTGAACTTTAGCGTCCAGAAATTCTTTAAGCTCGGTTTTACTTAACTTTTTTAATGTATCATTCATAATTAACAAAAGTATTGTAATAAGTTGAATTTAAAAACGTCTTATATTGTTCCTCGATTAAAAATTAAATTCATTTTATAATTTTATTAAAGATGTCTTCAAAAAGAATTTTACCCATTATTGTTTTTTCTCAATTTTGTTGTACTTCATTATGGTTTGTAGGAAATGGTATTATGGAGGATTTGATGAGCAATTTTAACTTGAATACATCTGCACTAGGACATTTAACTTCAGCTGTACAATTTGGTTTTATTTTAGGAACATTTTTATTTGCACTTTTTACGATAACAGACCGGTTTTCACCATCAAGAGTATTCTTTTTTAGTGCTATAATTGCCGCTGTTTTTAATGTAATGATGGTTTATGGAGGTCATAGTATAATTAGTTTATTTGTAGTTAGGTTTTTAACAGGTTTCTTTTTGGCAGGTATATACCCTGTAGGAATGAAAATAGCTTCAGATTATTACAGAGAAGGATTAGGCAAATCATTAGGGTTTTTAGTTGGGGCTTTAGTTTTAGGAACAGCATTCCCTCATTTTTTAAATGGTTTAGAAACTGTGTTACCATGGAAATTAGTTGTGTACATTACTTTTGGATTGGCAGTATTAGGAGGTGTGCTTATACTTGTATTTATACCTAATGGGCCATATAGAAAGCTTGCTTCAAAATTAGATTTTTCGGTATTATATAAAGTTTTTAAAGCACCTAATTTTAGAGGTGCTGCATTTGGGTATTTTGGACATATGTGGGAGTTGTATACATTCTGGGCATTTATTCCTGTATTATTAGCAGCTTATATGAAAGTACATAATACAATGAGTTATAGTGTTTCTATACTTAGTTTTATTATCATTGGAGTAGGTGCTTTTGCTTGTGTAGTATCTGGATATTTATCTCAAATATTTGGAGCAAAAAAAATAGCTTTTAGCGCATTAGCCTTGTCATGTTTATGTTGTTTATTATCACCATTTTTTTTTATGATTAATAATGAGTTTCTTTTTATAGGTTTTCTTGTGTTTTGGGGCATGGTTGTTATTGCAGATTCTCCCTTGTTTTCATCACTTGTAGCCCAAAATACTATCTCAGAATATAAAGGAACAGCACTTACTATTGTAAATTCTATAGGTTTTGCAATAACTATTGTTAGTATTCAGGTTTTTAATGTATTGATTAATATGGTTAATGTTAAATACCTCTTTATAATACTTGCTGTTGGTCCCTTTTTAGGACTGATAGCTTTATATAACAAACGAAAAATTAAGACTATTTCGTAAATGGTTTTTTTATAAAATATAATAGTATCTTTAATACTTAATAGTGTACTCTACTAATATACAAAAAGATGAAGGCGTTTATAACTCTATTTTTATCAATAATAATATCGATTATTCAAATATCAAAAACACAAGCTCAAACAACTAGTGAAGATAATATTACTTCAATAAAACGACATAGAGAAGGAGCGAAACATGTTTTAGAAGTAGCTAAACTTTTTGAAGCAAGAGTATATGTGAATGCTCAAAATGATACATTAAATTATCGTTTATTAAAGCCACTAAACTACGATCCTAAAAAAACATATCCATTAGTAGTTTGTCTTTCAGGTACAGGAGGACGAGGTACAGATAATATTAAACAAATTTCAAGTTGCTGGCCATCTCAAATACTGACTAAGTCCAAAAATAGAAAAGACTATCCTTGTTTTGTTTTTGTGCCGCAATGTCCACTAAATTCTAGTTGGGGAGTTTCTTCAAGCCATAGACTAAATACACTTACAGATATTGAATTTCTAGTTTTTGATGCTATTAAATCTATAGAAAAAGAATTTTTTATAGATCCTACTAGACGTTATGTTACAGGGCAATCTATGGGAGGTTTTGGTACATGGCACTATATTCAACAATACCCTAAAATGTTTGCGGCAGCTATTCCTATATGTGGGGGTGGAAACCCTAAATTGGCACATAAAATTGTAGATGTTCCAGTTTGGGCTTTTCATGGAGAAATAGATACAGCTGTTTCTGTAAACTTTTCTAGAGATATGATTGCATCAATAAAAAGAGCAGGAGGAGCCCCTTTATATACAGAGTTAAAAAATGTTGCTCATATTTGTTGGCCTCTGGCTTACGACACACCTAATTTATTAGATTGGTTGTTTGCTCAAAAAAATGAATAAAACGAATTTAGATTAGAATTTTACCATCAACCATAGTTAGTTTTTTATCAGCCATATCAGCCAATTCCTTATTATGGGTTACAATAACAAAAGTTTGTCCAAATTCGTCACGTAATTTAAAAAAGAGCTTATGTAAATTTTCGGCAGATTCACTATCAAGGTTACCAGAAGGTTCATCGGCAAAAATTAAATCAGGCTTATTTATTAAAGCTCGAGCTACAGCAACACGTTGTTGTTCTCCGCCAGATAATTCATTTGGTTTATGATCGTACCGATGGGATAAACCTAAGAAATCTAGAAGTTCTTTAGCTCGATTTTCTGCTTCAGATTTTTTAGTACCTTTAATAAAAGCAGGTAAACAAACATTTTCTAAAGCAGTGAATTCAGGTAAGAGTTGATGAAATTGAAAGATAAAACCAATATGCTCATTCCTAAATTTGGCTAAAGCTTTATCTTTAACAGCGCTAATATTAGTGCCATTTATACTTAATTCAAATTTTTTATTTGAAGAAGCTCGGTCTAGTGTGCCTAATATCTGTAATAAAGTTGTTTTTCCAGCTCCAGAAGCGCCAACAATTGAAACAATTTCACCTTTTTTAATATGTATATCTACACCTTTTAAAACATGTAGATCGTCGTAATTTTTATGTATGTTTTTTGCTCGAATCATTTTATTGACTTAACCAATTTGGTGATTTTTTATATTTAAAATAAATCAATATTACTACTAATACTGTAGAAATAAAATTAATTATCCAAATTTCATCAAAATATAGGAAGTGATTTATGTTAATTAGCTTTAGAAGTACTATACTGGTGAAGTATATCTATTTAAAATAATCTAAAACTAATTTATATTTCTTTTTAACAAAATAGAGGGAATATGATAAACTCATTAAGCTAAAACTTAATAGAAAAACTTTTTTTGAATAATTTAAGTGTAGTATTTTGAGTACTGTACCTATTAATAAAACAGAAATACTTAATAAGAAAAATTTAAAAAACTTATTTTTGTTTTTTGTGAAACTCCCATTCTTAATAATAAAACCTAAAGCTGAGTATCCAAATATTAAAGAGGCTGTTTCCGTAATATCTAATGTATTTACATTATAATTAAAGAAGTAAGTTAAAAGAAATATTAATAATGAAGCTGCGGAAAAAAGAAGATAACCTAAATTCGGAATGGCATCAATAATACGTACAAGTTTAATCATTATTGTTTTTTAAATTTGTTGGTTAGAATTGTTGAAGTGAAATTAAGAATTTGTTTTATGATTAAGTTCATTTTAAATTCTATATTTAATTAAAAATAAAAACTCATTAAAAGATTGAAAAAAGATATGCCTTATAAGAAGTTTGAAGAGTATAATATGAAAGTAACTGATGATGTTAAAGATAGATACAAAAATATTATTCAAGATTTAGGGGAAGATACAGAGCGTGACGGACTTTTAAAAACTCCAGAGCGAGCAGCTAAAGCTATGCAGTTTTTAACTCAGGGGTATGATCAAGATCCTGTAGAGATTCTTAAAAGCGCTATGTTTAAAGAATCTTATAATGAGATGGTTATTGTAAAGGATATAGAGCTGTATTCACTTTGCGAGCATCATATTTTGCCATTTTTTGGTAAAGCCCATATAGCATATATACCAAATGGTTATATTGTAGGTTTGAGTAAGTTGCCAAGAATTTTAGATGTTTTTGCTAGACGGTTACAAGTGCAAGAACGTTTAACAGAGCAAGTTTTAGATTGTATTAATGACACTTTAAAACCTCAAGGAGTTGCTGTTGTTATAGAAGCTTCTCATATGTGCATGATGATGCGTGGTGTGCAAAAGCAAAACTCGATTACTACAACCTCTGGATTTAGAGGTCAATTTGAAAAGAGCGAGACTAGAAATGAGTTTTTAAAGTTAATTGGAAAGTAGTATTGTAATGAAAATTGGTATATTTCTTGTTTATAGTGATATATTAAATATTACTTAATGAATAAATATAAAAAATTAGTACTAGGTATTATTTTAGATGCAATTGGATGCGCATCTTTTATAATTCCAGGAATAGGAGAGTTTTCAGATATTATTTGGGCGCCAGTATCTGGTTGGTTAATGACGAGCCTTTATAAGGGAAAACCTGGTAAAATAGCAGGAATTATAACCTTTGCCGAAGAAGCGCTTCCTGGTTTAGATGTTATACCTACATTTACTTTAATGTGGTTCTATACGTATGTTCTAAAAAAGGAATAAAATGACTTGCATATAATAGTATAAAAACAGAAACCTCTACGATTAATTCTAAGAGGTTTTATTTTATCTGTTAAATATAAAAAATAGGATGATTTTGATAACTCCTAATTTCTTACGTCTTACTTTTGTTTGTTTTATAATGGAAATTTTATTCAATATAAACTTGTCCTCTATGTGGTTTTAAAGCATCTCTTATAGGTTTCATATCGTTTTCGTTTACTACCAAAAAAGCTATAGTATGAAGATTATTTAAATCTTCAAATCCAGTAATGGAGATATTTAAGTTCTCCAATTGAATATATTCTTTTAAGTGAATTTCGTGGTGTTGTGCTATTTTACTGGCATTTGGTCCGTGGAAATCCCAAATTAATTTTAGTTTTCTCATCAACTATACTTAAGATTTTAATTTTAAAAAAAGTGTAATATATGCTTTTTTTAATCGTTTATAAAACAACTTGTATTATAGGTTTATATTAGTATTTTTGTAACCGTTTAATAATTTTCATTCTATGCAATTAAGATATTTATTTACTTTATTTTTAACATTATCAATATTAAATGTAAGTGGGCAATCAACAAATAAAGATGTGCTTTTTACCATTGATAACGAATCTATTTATGCCTCAGAATTTTTAAGAGTTTATAATAAAAATCTTGATTTGGTTCAGGATGAATCTCAAAAAGATGTTGATGAGTATTTAAAACTTTTTACTAATTATAAATTAAAGTTAAAAGAAGCTAAGGCATTAGGTCTTCATGAAAAGCCATCTTATCTTAGAGAATTGGCTAGTTATAAAAAACAATTAGCTAAAAGTTTTGTTACAGATGCTAAAGTTACAGATGCTTTAATAGAGGAAGCATACACTAGAGTTTCTTATGATGTAAAAGCGAGTCATATTTTAATAAAAATTTCTGAAAACGCAAATCCAGAAGATACTCTAGTAGCATATAATAAAATAATAAAGCTGAGAGATAGAACTTTAAGCGAAGGTTTTGAGAATGTTAGAAAAGAAGTACATAACGGACAAACTGTTTATGGAGAAAAACTAGGTTACTTTTCAGGGTTTAAAATGGTCTACAAATTTGAAAATGCAGCATTCAATACAGAAGTAGGGAGTGTTTCAGAACCATTTAGAACACGTTTTGGATATCATATAGTTAATGTTACAGATAAAAGAAAGTCTAGAGGAGAACGTACTGTTGCACATATAATGGTAGTTAGTAAGAAGAATGATTCTTTGGCTGAAAAACCAGAAGTTAGGATTAACGAGATATACAAAAAAATAAATCAAGGAGAAGGTTTTGAGGCTTTAGCTAAACAGTTTTCAGATGATAAAAATTCAGCTCCAAAAGGCGGTATGTTATCACCTTTTTCTGGAGGGCAATTAGGGACACAAGAGTTTGAAGATGTAGCTTTTAATTTAGAAAAAATAGGAGACGTATCTAAGCCTTTTCAAACCAAGTATGGTTGGCATATTGTTAAGTTATATGAAAAGAAACCTGTGCCAGAATTCGAAGTGATAAAGTCTGAATTAGAGCAGAAAATAAAACGTGACGATAGATCTAAATTAATTGATGAAGCATTAGTTAAGAAACTTAAAGCACACTATAGTATTAGTGATAAACAACCAGCATTAGATTATTTTGTGTCAATTCTTAATGATGATTATTTTAAAAGAACATGGAAATTACCAAGTGATTTTAAAGAAGACAAAACATTAATTAAAATAGGAAAGAAGCAGTTTTTTTATAAAGATTTTGGAGACTATTTAATCAAAACCCAAGGACGTACTGTAGAGAAAAGTTCTTATAAAAATGTTATATCAAATAAATACGAAGCATTTTTAAACAGTAACTTAATTCAGTATCAAGAAGATAATTTAGAAAATGAAAATGAAGAATTTGCACATATTGTAGGAGAATATAGAGATGGATTGTTACTATTTGAATTAATGGAGTCAACAATTTGGAATGCAGCGAAAACAGATTCCATTGGTATTCAAGATTTTTATAATAAGAATAAAAAGAATTACATACAATCTGAAAGAATTGATGCCGTTGTTGCATCTTCAACTAAGCAAAAAATACTTAAAAAAGTATCGAAATTATTGAAAAAAGATATGGCTTTAGATGAAATAAAGTCACTTGTAAATAGTAGTGATAAAGTAGAAGTCATATTTACTTCGGGTCTAATGGATGCAGAGCACCAATCGCTTCCAAAAATGTTTAGTTTTAAAAAGGGTGTTTCAAAAATATATAAACACAATGATGCTTTTGTACTTGTAAAAGTTAAAGATGTACTACCAAAAGAACAAAAAACATTTGAAGAATCTAAAGGAGCAGTTATTAGCGATTACCAAACTTATAAAGAAAAGAATTGGATTAAAGATTTGAGTGTGAAATATAAAATAAATATAAATCAAGAAGTTTTAAAAAGTATAAAATCTCAAATTAAAAAATAATAAGTGCGTATAAAATTCATCATATTGTTTTTAGTGTTATTGATATCATCATGTGATTTTTTTAAAAAATCAAATGATGAATCTCCCATTGCTAGAGTAAATGAAGCTTATTTGTATTATGATGATATCAAGGGGCTGGTTTCAGAAGGTACACCTAAAGAAGATAGCATACTTATTGTTCAAAATTTTATTAATCGTTGGGCAACCCAACAGTTGTTTGTAGATGGAGCCAGATTAAATTTAAATGAAGAAAAACAAGAAGCATTCAATAAGTTAGTTGTTCAGTATAAAAATGATCTATACACTAAAGCTTATATAGAAGCATTGGTTAAACGTAGTATAGACACTTTAGTTCCTAAAAAAGAGGCTGAAAATTATTATTATAATAATAAGGAAGCTTTTAAATTGAATGAAGAACTCATTAAGTTTCGTTACATACATGTCGATCAAAATATTATGGATTATGATGATATTGAAGAAAAATTTAAACGCTATAATTTTGAAGACAAAAAGGTACTAGATTCCATATCAATACAATTTAAATCATATTCGTTCAATGACTCTATTTGGGTAAAATTAAGTCAAGTTATAAAGAAAATTCCAGTAGTTACGTTAGAAAACAAGGATCAACTGTTAAAAAAAACTAATTTTATTCAACTCAAAGACTCATTAGGAGTATATTTGATGAAAATTAATGGTGTTCTGTTGAGAAACGACATCGCTCCATTACAATACGTTAAGCCAACTATAGATCAAATTGTGATTAACAAAAGGAAGTTGGAGCTTATAAGGGGATTAGAAAAAGATATTACTAAAGATGCTATTAAAAATAAACAATTTGAAATTTATAACTAATTTGAGAGATATATCAATTTTATGCATAACCATACTATCAGTAAGTTTTACGTATGCGCAGGAAGTTATTAAGGAAGAGATAAAAGAAGAAAAAGTTACTAAGAAAATAGATTCCACAAATAAGCAAAGTGCAAAAAAAATTGATGGCGTAGCAGCAGTAGTTGGTGATTATATTATTTTAGATTCAGATATTGATAAAGCATATTTACAATTACAAGCACAAGGTGTTAATACAAGTGAAATAGGGAAATGCGAACTATTTGGTAAATTATTAGAGGATAAGTTATATGCACACCATGCCATTCAAGATAGTATAGAGGTATCTGATGCTGAAATTAGAAAAAATGTAGATTACCAAATTCAACAGTTTTTACAACAAACCAATGGTTCTATGGAAAAACTCTTAGCATTTTATAAAAAAGATGATGAAAAGAGTTTTAGAGATGAAATGTTTGAAATAAACAAGGCTAACCAATTGGCATCAAAAATGCAAGCTAAAATTGTTGAAGAAGTGGAGATAACGCCGGAAGAAATTCGTTCCTTTTTTAATAAAATACCAGAAGAAGAAAAACCAACTTTTGGAACAGAACTCAAAGTTGCGCAAATCGTTGCAGAACCTAAAGTAAGTGAAGAGGCAAAACAAAAAGTAATAGATAGGTTAAAACAATTTAAAGCAGATATTGTAGAGAATGGAGCTAGCTTTCGTTCTAAAGCCGTATTATATTCAGAAGATCCAGGGTCAGCAAGTAAAGGAGGTAAATATACCTTAAACAGAAAGCAACCTCGAATGGTTAAAGAATTTAGACAAGTGGCATTTGCACTTCAAGAAGGAGAAATATCAGAGCCTTTTAAAACAGAATTTGGATACCATATTATTATGTTAGAAAAAATTAGAGGACAAGAGTATGATGTTGCTCATATTTTGTTAACACCTAAAGTATCTAGTAAAGCTATAAAAGATGCAAAGGAACGCTTAGAAAAAGTAAGACAACGAATTGTTGAGGGTAGTATCTCATTTTCTGAAGCTGCTAAAGAAGCAAGTGATGAAAAAGAAACAAAAAATAACGGCGGTCAGTTAATAAACCCAACAACACAAGACTATAATTTTGAATTAACTAGAATGGATCCAGAGTTATATTCACAAATTCAGAACTTAAAAGACGATGAAATAAGTTTAGTTTTAAAAGAAGAAGATAGATCTAGAAATGTTAAGTTTAAACTTTTAACGGTTACAGATAGAGTTGATGAGCATAAAGCAGACTATGCTCAAGATTATTTAAAAATAAAACAATTAGCACTCGAAGAGAAGAAGATAAAAGCCATAGAGAAATGGCAAGAATCAAAAATACTAGATACTTATATTAAAATTAGTGGAGAACATAGAGATTGCAAGTTTTCTGGTAACTGGTTAAAAAAGTAAGAATATGTCCGATGTAGTCGCTATTGAAAAATTTGTAACACAATTTAAAGATTTAAAAACTGAAATAGCCAAGATAATTATTGGTCAAGACGAAGTTGTTAGTCAAATTTTAATATCCGTATTTTCAGGAGGTCACGCATTGCTTATAGGCGTGCCAGGTTTAGCAAAAACCTTAATGGTTAATACCATTGCTCAGGCTTTAGGATTAGATTTTAAACGCATACAATTTACTCCAGATCTAATGCCTAGTGATATATTAGGAAGTGAGATATTAGATGAAGATCGTCATTTTAAATTTATAAAAGGGCCTATTTTTTCTAATATTATTTTAGCAGATGAGATTAATAGAACCCCGCCTAAAACACAAGCTGCTTTATTAGAAGCTATGCAAGAGCGTGCTGTTACTGTAGCAGGGCATCATTATAAATTAAGTTTGCCATATTTTGTTTTAGCAACTCAAAACCCTATTGAACAAGAAGGAACATACCCTTTACCAGAAGCGCAGTTAGACCGTTTTATGTTTGCTATAAACCTAGACTATCCTACTTTTGAAGAAGAAGTTGAGGTTGTAAAATCTACTACAACAGATAAAAAAATAAAAGTTAACGCTTTATTTTCGGCACAACAAATTATAGATTTTCAACATTTAATAAGACGTATTCCTGTAGCAGATAACGTTATTGAGTACGCTGTATCAATGGTTGGAAAAACAAGACCAAATTCAGAATTAGCCCCAGAATTAGTAAAATCTTATATCGATTGGGGTGCAGGACCAAGGGCATCACAAAATTTAATATTAGCAGCAAAAACTCATGCAGCAATTAATGGGAAGTTTTCTCCAGATATAGAAAATGTACAAGCTGTAGCAATAGGTATTTTAAGACATAGAATTATTAAAAACTACAAGGCAGAGGCAGAAAATATTACAGAGGAACAAATTATTAAAAGCTTGTTTTAGTAAAATACTATAGATTTTTAGTTCATTTTGGAATATTTTTGTAAAAAAAATCTGAAAAAACCAAAAAATGAATTTAAGAGATTTGGAGTTTATTTGTAAATATTTTTTTGAATAACTTATCATATATTCAAATTTGATATTAAAAATATGATAAATAAATAATCATATTAATAATTTATGTCACTATACTAATTTAATATAGTGACTTGTTGTATTAGACGGTTTCTTTTTACAATTTTACTTTAATTTTGTACTTTGCAAAACTTTAAAAAATAAGAAATAAGATAGTGTATTAACTACTGTTTTATAAGTCAGCATTTAACATTAAAAGAATTCTATTATATATCATATGAACACTTATAAAGACTACCTTAAGGAGATCGAAGAAAGAAAAGGTCAAGGGCTTCATCCAAAGCCAATTGACGGTGCTGAATTACTAAGCGTAATCATTGCCCAAATTAAAGATTTAGATAACGAGTATAGAGAAGATTCTCTTAACTTTTTTATCTACAATGTTTTACCAGGAACTACTAGTGCTGCTGGTGTAAAAGCAAAATTCTTAAAGGAAATCATTATAGGTGAGTCTGTAGTTAAAGAAATTACTCCAACCTTTGCTTTTGAGCAATTATCACATATGAAAGGTGGTCCTTCAGTAGAAGTATTGTTAGATTTAGCGTTAGGAGAAGATACTTCTATAGCTAAACAAGCTTCAGATGTTTTAAAAACTCAGGTTTTTCTTTACGAAGCAGATACAGAACGTTTAGAAGAAGCATACAAAGCAGGTAGCGATATCGCTAAAGATATTATAGAAAGCTATGCAAAGGCAGAGTTCTTTACCAAATTGCCAGAAATAGACGAAAAAATAGATGTTGTAACATACATAGCAGGAGTAGGCGATATTTCAACAGATTTGTTATCTCCAGGAGGCGATGCACATTCTAGATCAGATAGAGAATTACATGGTCAGTGTTTATTTGAGCACAATAAAGACATGCAAAACGAACTTAAAGCATTACAAGAAAAGCACCCAGATAAGCGGGTTATGCTAATTGCAGAAAAAGGAACAATGGGAGTTGGTTCGTCAAGAATGTCTGGTGTTAACAATGTAGCTTTATGGACAGGAATTAAATCTAGTCCATATGTACCATTTATTAATATAGCACCAGTAATAGCAGGAACAAACGGAATTTCTCCAATTTTCTTAACTACAGTAGGTGTAACAGGTGGTATTGGTTTAGACCTTAAAAACTGGGAAAAACAAAAAGATGCAGAAGGAAATACTATTGTTGATGCAGATGGAGAACCTATTTTAAAAGAAGTATACTCTGTAAAAACAGGAACAGTACTTACCATTAATACTAAAGAAAAGAAACTTTATAACGGAGATAAAGAATTAAAAGACATTTCTGCGGCATTTACACCACAGAAAATGGAGTTTATGAAAGCAGGCGGATCTTATGCCGTTGTTTTCGGTAAAAAATTGCAAACATTCGCAGCTAAAACTTTAGGTATTGAAGCACCTCAAGTATATGCGACATCAAAAGAAATTTCTATTGAAGGGCAAGGATTAACAGCAGTAGAAAAAATATTCAACAAAAATGCAGTAGGTACAACGCCAGGAAAAACATTGCATGCAGGATCAGATGTTCGTGTAGAAGTAAATATAGTAGGATCGCAAGATACTACAGGACTTATGACATCTCAAGAATTAGAGATGATGGCAGCTACAGTAATTTCTCCAATCGTAGATGGTGCATATCAATCTGGATGTCATACCGCTTCAGTATGGGACGATAAGTCTAAAGCTAACATTCCAAGGTTAATGCAATTTATGAATGACTTTGGTTTAATTACAGGACGAGATCCAAAAGGAAAATACTTTCCAATGACAGATGTTATTCATAAAGTATTAAACGATATCACAGTAGGAGATTGGGATATTATTATTGGAGGAGACTCACACACACGTATGTCTAAAGGTGTTGCTTTTGGAGCAGATTCAGGAACAGTAGCCTTAGCATTAGCAACAGGTGAGGCAACTATGCCAATTCCACAATCCGTAAAAGTAACATTTAAAGGAGCTATGAAATCTTATATGGATTTCCGTGATGTAGTACATGCTACACAACAACAAATGTTAAAGCAGTTTGGAGGAGAAAACGTATTTCAAGGAAGAATTATCGAGGTTCATATAGGAACACTAACTGCCGATCAAGCCTTTACGTTTACCGACTGGACAGCAGAGATGAAAGCTAAAGCCTCTATCTGTATTTCAGAAGACGATACTTTAATCGAATCATTAGAGATTGCAAAAGGTAGAATCCAGATCATGATCGATAAAGGTATGGATAACCAAAAGCAAGTACTTAAAGGTTTAGTAGACAAAGCAGAGGCTAGAATAACAGAAATTAAAACAGGAATAAAACCAGCTTTAAGACCAGACGCCAA
The DNA here is from genome assembly GCF_001747085.1 of Flavivirga aquatica. Taxonomy (GTDB): domain Bacteria; phylum Bacteroidota; class Bacteroidia; order Flavobacteriales; family Flavobacteriaceae; genus Algibacter_C; species Algibacter_C aquatica. The sequence goes on along the minus strand of NZ_MDJD01000054.1, from coordinate 383,268 downwards.
CGCTAAATATCATGCAGAAGTTATTATTGATTTAGATGAGATTGCAGAACCAATGATTGCAGATCCAGATGTAAATAATGACGATGTTTCTAAACGTTACACGCACGATACAATAAGGCCATTATCTTTCTACGGAGGAACCAAAAAAGTAGACTTAGGATTCGTAGGATCTTGTATGGTACACAAAGGAGATATGAAAATTTTAGCACAAATGTTAAAGAACATTGAAGCACAAGAAGGTAAAGTTGTATTTAATGCACCTTTAGTAGTTGCGCCACCAACATATAACATTGTAGATGAGTTAAAAGAAGAAGGCGATTGGGAAGTATTACAAAAGTACTCAGGCTTTGAGTTCGACGATAGCGCACCAAAAGGTTTAGCACGTACTAAATACGAAAACATGCTATACCTAGAGCGCCCAGGATGTAACTTATGTATGGGTAACCAAGAAAAAGCAGAACCAGGAGATACAGTAATGGCTACTTCAACACGTTTATTCCAAGGAAGAGTAGTAAAAGATTCAGGAGATAAAAAAGGAGAATCTTTATTATCATCTACACCAGTAGTTGTGTTATCTACAATTTTAGGAAGAACACCAACCCTAGAAGAGTATGAAAAAGCAGTAGATGGTATTGTTTTAACTAAATTTAAGCCTTCTCAAAAGCAATTAGTAATGTAAATTATTTAATTGTTATATAATATATTAAAAGTCCGAATCTTAGATTCGGACTTTTTTAGTTTAGAGTGTCATAGCAAAAGGAGATAGAACTGTGGCAATCTCTTGAAAATACAGATTACTTCGTCATAATTGTATCCAGAATTTGGGCGTTACCACGAGGGTCGGGCTTTCACTACTCAATCTTTTTAAACGTCCTTGTAAATTGGTACGACTGTGATAATCTGTTTAATTCTAGTTCTAATCAAACTAAATGACCACAATTTAAAAAGGATTTCAAACAAGCCGTTCAATCCCTAACGCAAGTTTATCCGCTAAAAAATAGTAACTTTCTGTTTTTCATTCGTGTACTTATTTTGTACCTTAGAGAACATCAAAAAAACTAAAATTATAATAAGAATATGGCATTTGATATAGAAATGATAAAGAGCGTTTACGCTAAAATGGCAGAACGTATTGATAAAGCACGTGAGGTTGTAGGGAAACCATTAACACTTTCAGAAAAAATACTATACAACCACCTATGGGAAGGAAACCCCACTAAAGCGTTTGTTAGAGGAAAGGACTATGTAGATTTTGCTCCAGATAGAATAGCTTGTCAAGATGCAACAGCTCAAATGGCGTTATTACAATTCATGCAAGCAGGAAAAAGCAAAGTAGCAGTGCCAACCACAGTACACTGCGATCACTTAATACAAGCTAAAGAAGGCGCTGAAGCAGATTTAAGAAATGCTAATAATGTAAGTAGCGAAGTTTTTAATTTTTTAGAATCGGTTTCTAATAAATATGGTATAGGTTTCTGGAAACCAGGCGCAGGTATTATTCACCAGGTTGTATTAGAAAATTATGCATTCCCAGGAGGTATGATGATTGGAACAGATTCGCATACCGTAAACGCAGGAGGATTAGGTATGGTAGCCATAGGCGTAGGAGGAGCAGATGCAGTAGATGTTATGGCAGGTATGGCATGGGAACTAAAATTCCCTAAGCTAATAGGTGTTAAATTAACAGGAAAATTATCAGGTTGGACAGCACCTAAAGACGTGATTTTAAAAGTAGCAGAAATTTTAACCGTAAAAGGAGGAACAGATGCTATAGTAGAATATTTTGGACCAGGAGCCACAGCTATGTCATGTACAGGAAAAGGTACCATTTGTAATATGGGAGCAGAAATAGGCGCAACAACCTCTACATTTGGATACGATGCCTCTATGGAACGCTATTTACGCGCTACAGATAGAGCAGATGTCGCAGATGCAGCTAACCAAGTAAAAACATACTTAACTGCCGATGACGAAGTATATGCCAACCCAGAACAATATTTCGATAAAGTAATCGAAATTAATTTATCAGAGCTAGGCCCTCTATTAAACGGCCCTTTCACACCAGACTTATCTACAGAAGTAGGTACAGCAATGAACGAAAAAGCAAAAGCTAACGATTGGCCACTAGCAGTAGAGTGGGGCTTAATCGGGTCGTGTACCAATTCATCTTACGAAGATTTATCGCGAGCAGCCTCAATAGCCCAACAAGCCTTAGATAAAGGTCTAAAAATGAAATCAGAATTAGGGATAAACCCAGGATCTGAGCAAGTACGCTATACCGCAGATAGAGACGGCATTCTTAATGTATTCGAAAAATTAGACGCAAAAATATTCACCAACGCCTGTGGCCCATGTATTGGCCAATGGGCAAGATATAGCGACCCTAAAAATGCACCAAAAAATAGTATAGTACACTCTTTCAACAGAAACTTTGCGAAACGTGCCGACGGCAATCCAAACACACATGCATTCGTGGCATCCCCAGAAATAACAGCAGCCATAGCCATAGCCGGGCGTTTAGATTTTAACCCCTTAAAAGATAAATTAATCAATGAAAATGGCGAAGAAGTCATGTTCGAAGAACCAACAGGATGGGAATTACCACCAAAAGGATTCGAAGTTAAAGATAACGGCTATTTAGAACCAGAAGCAGATGGAAGCCATGTACAAGTAACCGTTAAAGAAGACTCCGAGCGTTTACAATTATTAATACCTTTCGAGCCTATTGGTAGCGAAATAAAAGGCGCAAAACTATTAATAAAAGCCTTTGGTAAATGTACAACAGACCATATTTCTATGGCGGGGCCATGGTTACGTTATAGAGGGCATTTAGATAATATCTCTAATAACTGTTTAATAGGAGCCGTAAATGCATTTGGTAAAAAAACAAATTTTGTTAAGAACCAATTAACAGGAGAATTTGGTGGCGTACCAGATACCGCCAGAGCATATAAAGCAGTAGGAGTGAAAACTATTGTAGTAGGAGATCATAACTACGGTGAAGGCTCTTCTAGAGAACATGCCGCTATGGAACCAAGACATTTAGGTGTAGCAGCAGTTATTGTAAAATCGTTTGCACGTATACACGAAACAAACCTTAAAAAACAAGGGATGTTAGGTTTAACGTTTGCAAACGAAGCAGATTACGATGTAATTCAAGAAGATGATACCTTTAACTTTTTAGATTTAAATGAATTTGCTCCAGGAAAACAATTAACTATTGAAGCCGTGCATGCAGATGGAAGTAAAGATGTTATTAAAGTAAACCATACCTATAATCAATCTCAAATAGATTGGTATAACGAAGGTTCTGCTTTAAACTTAATAAAAAAAGAGAATGCTTCTTAATTAAGAAGTTAATTATATGAAATTAAAAGAGGCTGTCTAAAAAGTAATTAGTACTTGTTTAACTGGGCGCAGTCGAAGTTTTAATGTTTTGAAAATCAAAGTATTTCGATTGTACTCAATGTGACATTTAAACTAAAAACTTACTTTTTAGACAGCCTCTTTTTTGTTTATACTAATTTAAGTATAAAAATAATGAATTGAGATGCATCATTTTATGATTAAAATGGTATTAAATTAAGCCTAAAAGGTCTATGTTTTTTTCTTATATTAGTTTAGCTACTGTTCCTTATTTACTACGATTTTCAAATAGTTTTCAATATCCTCATCTTCGATTCTTGTGATAGGAATAGATTTAGGTAAAGGTTTTTTATTTTCGAATAATTCAACTCTGAAATCACTTTTTTCAATTAATACGCCATCAGCAAAGCTAATATCATAATATTCATACTTTTCATTATTGAGAAAATCTGTGTAATTAATTTTCACGATAAATAAGGCATTAATAGACATAGAAGTATACCCTTTTTTTGTTAATCCAGCATTCATCCTTCTTGTGAATTCAGCAAATTTTTTATTGTTATCAAGGCCTTTTAGTAATCTAATATCCCCCTTGTTTTCTCCTGTTCTATAACTCTGGTTAAAATAGCCGTTTAAATGGATATATTTATTCAATTTATTATTCTGTTCATCGATAATTTCGAAGTGAGCAAAACTTCTAATTCTTAGAGAAATATTCTTTGCTTTTCCTCCGAATTTAGCTATTTTAATTGCAACCTCTCTAGGGTAACCTGTCGAATCTCTTTTGTATTCTTGCGATAAGTGAAAATCTGGCGTATTCTCATAATAACTCATTTGCTTTTGTTCTTTGGCTATTATGTTTGAATTATACGTAACAATTATTGCCATTAACCCTAGTAATAGAGAAGTCATAGTGTTAAAATAAATTTCGTTTTTCTTTAAAAATTTCTTAATCTTCATTTGCAAATAATGGCTAATGTATTGTTTATGGTTAGTTCGGGAATTAAAAGTAGTTAACTTTCGATTTAGCATTTAGCCAAAACTTTTTACTTAGTTTTATCTTTTTTATAAAGCCAAATCAAAAAGGTTTGGCGGATTTGGTTAAATGCCCATAGACTTTGGGTTAAGCTCTTAAATTTATATTAATTATAGTATTATTAGCTGTAATTTTTAAGGAGCTATCCAATCGAAATCAATTAAATTTGCTAGATTGTCTGTTTTAGTATTGTCTGGGTTTGACCTTAGATATTTACCATTACTTCCATTTATCACTTCTACGTTTTCTCCTATTTTCCAGTAGGCAGTAGAATAATTCCAAATCCAAGTAATAGCAGAGTTTTCATTGATTTCTAATAGTTTTATAGCATCTACTTTAGATTTTTTTGATGCTCTACTAATTGTTTTATTATTAACTGTATGAAATGCATAATGAGTTATTACGTTATTATAGTCTTTCCTTACTCCTGAGATTCTGTATCTTGCCATAATTACTTTTTTATTTAATATTAAAAGATATTTATCTATTTTGACGTAATTATTTTCTACATTATCAACACCGCTTGATTACTATTGTACAAACTAATTTTCCATCAGGTTTAGCCATATTTTTTGATTTCCTATTTCCATATTGATTTTTAGCTATCCAAACTCCACATTGGTCTTTTCTATATTCATTAGGTTTATTACCAGAAACAACAGTTCCTTTTTTCCATATCTCTTCAATTTTTTCGTCTGTAAATACCATAGTTTTAAATAAAATAGTTCTTATTAAATTTAGTCGTTAGGTTTATGTTTATGAGGTTTTAACCCTGGATGTTTAGGCTTAGTTTCAGGTCTTACACGTCTTCTTTTGTCAGGAGTGCCATCTTCTTTTTTTGGTTTAGGACCTGGTTTAATAGCTTGTATAATATTCATACTTATAAGTTTATTAAAATTATTTAGCTAAAATATTCACTTACAAGTTAATTTAATTATGGAAAACCGTATTGGAGATTTTTTCTAATTACAGCTAATGCAAAGAAAGATCCATTTCAATGAAATTTTATTGGTTGTTAAACGAATTTAATCATTTTCGGGTTTAATTCCCCGACGTTTGCGTCTAAATAAAAAAGGAATTTCTATTTGATACTTCGAAATCTTGGTCGAAGTAGTTCATGTAATTTTTTTGGCTAGATTAAAACAATAAATTATTGTTCAAAAATAATTTAAATAATTGTAATACATAGCTTTAATATTTTGTGTTTAAATATAAAAGTATTCATAGAGTAGTTATAGACATTTTTATCATTCTATGTTACCAAAGAGGTATCTTTTTTTCCAGTTTATAAAATTAAGTAGTTATAAATATATGCTCATAATAATTTTCTTTTTAAAGCGCCTATATTCTAAAGGTATTATATGCCTTTAAAAGATTACTAATGTTTTTAAGTTTTTCATTAATAAATTGGTATTGCAGAAGGCAAAGACAATTTTAGAGGCGGACAAATACCTTTTGGATTACCAAAATATTTAGCAGGTTTTTTGGGACGATATATGTTCAATAATCAATCTCTAATTCCTAGTTTTGGTCTAGGTGAAAATGCAGCTTCTAAGCAATTATCTCAATTTGGAACACTATTTTTTATTTCAGAGCATGCTGTATTAGATGGCGCTTTATACTATCAAATAGATAAGTTTAAAATTATTTATCTATTAATAATTTATTAAATAAATAGTATTGGATAGGCGCACTAATACCTACAAGGTTGTTTTCTGGTACACCAAGAATTTTTTTGTTAAATGTAGTATATACTTTCTAAATTTAGCTATAGAATAGTAGGATTTCACCTATTTTTGAACCAGAAATTTAAAACTAGTTTTTAAATTTTATAATATTACAATTTTGAATATGACAGTTTCTACTAAAACCTCTAGAATTTCTTCAATAGACATACTTCGTGGTCTTGTAATGATTATTATGCTTGTAGATCATGTAAGAGAACGTTTTTTTTCTAATATACCTATTACGGATCCTATGAATATTAATGTTATAGAGCCTAAATTTTTTTTCACAAGGATAAGTACACATTTTTGTGCACCTACATTCGTGTTTTTAACAGGTTTAGGTGCTTGGCTTTACGCTAATCCTAAAAATAAACCGCCAAGATCTGCAAGTTTGTTTTTATTTAAACGCGGTATTTTCTTGTTATTATTAGAATTGACTGTAGTTAATTTTTCATGGTATGGCGCTTATCAAACTTTATATTTACAAATAATTTGGGCTATTGGAATGAGCATGATAGCATTATCGTTATTTAGCAAACTACCAAGATTATTAATATTAATTATAGGTATTCTAATTGTGGCTGGACATAATATATTAACGCCCATTTCATTTAATTATGATGAAATTGGGTTTTCATTATGGACGATACTCCATGACCGAGGTTATTTACTAAAAGATAGCGTTGTAAATGTAAAAGTGTCATATCCAATATTACCTTGGATTGGTTTAATATTATTAGGTTACTTTTCAGGAGCTTTATATAAACATGAACGTACTTTTAAAAATAGAGCTAAGTGGCTAGTTTCACTTTCAGCTATATGTTTAAGCCTTTTATTAATCTTACGTGGGTTTAATATTTATGGAGAAACATTACCATGGGAAACACAAGATTCTGCATTAAAAACGGTAATGTCTTTTATTAACTTTACAAAGTATCCACCTTCTTTTAACTACTTGCTATTAACTATAGGTGTTGGCTTTATACTATTATGGTTTTTTGAATATTTTAACTACAAATGGATGCAATTATTAAAAGTAATGGGAGCAGCTCCAATGTTTTTCTATATTATTCATTTATACGCATTACTTTTAGTTTTTAAACTATTAGTATTTACTAATTTTTTGACTGAAGAAAATGATTTTTCTTTTCCAGAGTATTATCAGCTTTTAATTGTTTCAATTATATTTATTATAGTACTTTATTTTCCAACCAAAAGATTTTCTGAATATAAAAGAAAGAGCAATTCAAAACTCATAAAATATTTTTAAAGAAATCTAGTACTAATAAATTCTAACATTTTATATTTATTCCAAAATTGTATTTTTGTTAAAACTCCAAGAATGAATTCCAGAGCAGAAGAACTAAAGGCATTTGATAGATTGTTAACTATTATGGACGAATTGCGTGAGCAATGTCCATGGGATAAAAAGCAGACTATGGAAACCTTACGACATTTAACCATTGAAGAAACTTACGAACTTGGAGATGCTATACTAGATAATGATTTAGAAGAGGTCAAAAAGGAATTAGGAGATGTATTATTACATATGGTTTTTTATGCTAAAATAGGAAGAGAAAAAGGTGCTTTTGATATTGCAGATGTATGCAATAGTATATGTGAAAAACTAATACATAGGCATCCTCATATTTATGGAGATGTTAAAGTTAAAAACGAAGAAGATGTAAAGCGTAATTGGGAAAATTTAAAATTAAAAGAAGGCAAAAATAGTGTTTTGGAAGGTGTTCCTAAAAGTTTACCAGCATTAGTCAAAGCAAATAGAATTCAGGAAAAAGTAGCAGGTGTAGGCTTTGATTGGGAGGAGCCTAATCAAGTTTGGGAAAAAGTAGAGGAGGAGTTAAACGAATTTAAAGCAGAAGTAGACTCTGGTAATCAAGATGCTATGGAAAGCGAATTTGGAGATGTTATATTTTCTATGGTAAATTATGCTAGATTCTTAAATATAAACCCAGAAAATGCCTTAGAACGTACTAATAAGAAATTTTCTAAACGTTTTCAATATTTAGAAAGTAAAGCAAAAAGTATGAATAAACCTTTAAAAGATATGACTCTAGCCGAAATGGACGTATTTTGGGAAGAAGCTAAAAGTCTTTAAGTTTTAAAATAAAAACCTGATAAGCTTTTAAAGCTTATCAGGTTTTTATTTTATTGAATTCTCAGTAAATGGTTTCAATTTATAGCCTTGAATTATAGCTTTGAAATTCATTTATTGTAGTCTGTTTTTTATTTTGTCTACTTAATATAGCTCTTTTATTTTTTGCAATTTAATTTTCCACAGATCTAGGGCTTCTTTATGTGATTTAATGTTATCATGAACTTCTTTTACAAGTGGATTGTCATCCTTAACATTTGTGAAAAATTGTAAATTATTTTCTAACTGATTGATTTGACTTTTTACTTCATCAATTTTTTTGCGAATAAAAGTACGCTCATTATCTAAGTTTTTATTGTCGTCAGAAGCGTTGATACTATCAAGTTTATTTTGATACTTAATCATTTCAGCTTCATTCTTATCCATTTTCAAACTACTAAGTAGTTCGTCAATAGTTTTCTGAAATTTACCTTCAATATAACGCTTGTCATTAGGAACTCTACCAAGCGTTTTCCATTGATTTATATAGTCTTTAATTACAGCAATATTTTCTTCTTGAGTACCTGTTAGTTTTAAGTCTTTCAGGACACTTAAAAGTTCATTCTTTTTATTGTAAGCTTCAACATATTCTTGATTGGCAGCATTTCTGCTAGCATGAAGTTTATCAAAATAGTGATTACAAGCAGCCTTAAATTGTTTCCATATTTTATCACTGTCTTTACGAGGTACATGACCAATTTTTTTCCAATCACTTTGAATTTTTTTCATCAAAGAAGTGGTTACTTCAAAATCGTCACTATCCTTATTGTCTTCAGCTATTTTAATTAAATCTAATTTATGTTGTAAGTTTTTATATTGATCTTTTTTAAGATCTTTATAAAACGCATTTTTTTGTCTATTAAATGTTCTTACAGATTCTTTAAATTTAGCCCAAGTACTTTCATTCACTTTTATTGGAACTTTACCAGCGCTAAAAAAGGCTTCTCGTTGTTCTTCAATATCTTTGATTTTCTTTTGCCACGCACTATGGGAATTACTTTCTTGAGTGTTTATAGCATCAATCTTAGCAATAATTTCAAGTTTTACGTCTAAGTTTTTTTCGTAAACTTTATCTATTTCTTGATAATAAACTTGTCGTTTATCATTAATTATTTTGGTAGCAATTTTAAAGCGTTCCCAGATTGCTTCTCTATGTTCTTTACCAACAGGTCCAAGTTCTTCTTTCCACATTTTGTGAAGTTCTTGCAACTCTCTAAAAGCACGCATCACATTATCATCTTGAGCTAACTCTTCAGCACGTTCAATAATTAATAATTTCTTTTCTAAATTATGCTTGAAATCTAAATCTCGTAAATCTCTATTTAAATGTAAAAAATCGTAAAATATTTCAACATGGTGGTGGTAGCTATTCCAAGCATTATTATATTTATCTCTAGGTATAGGTCCCGTAGTTCTCCAACGTTCTTGTAACTCTTTAAAGTGTTTATAAGTAGTGTTAATATTCTCTTCTAAGTTTAATAACCCTTTTAACTCTTCAATAATTTCAAGTTTGTTAGCTAAATTTTGTTTTAAGTCTTTCTCTAAACTTTGATAATGATCATTTAGCTTCTTTCTATAATCTTTATAGGCTTCTTTAAATCTTTTTTGGACAGGGGATGAATAATAAAAATCTATTTCATTACCTCCTTCATTAATGAAGTCTTCCTTTTTTTCATCAAGAAGTGCTTGAAATTTGGTTTTAAATTCCGCATTTATACTATCTATATGCGATTTAATTGCCTGAACTTTTTCATTTTTCAAAAGCTTTTCTAATTCAATAGCAAGAGCTTCTAAAGACATAGTATCGTAGGCTTTTACCTCAATAGTATGTCTGTCTTTATTCCCTTCATCTTCAGCGTCTTCAGCATTAGATTCTTCTATTTCATTCAAGACTTCATCATTATCTGAAGCTGTCTCAATTTTTTCACTAGTGTTTTCAAGGTCTTCTTTTGTGGCATTTGAATCTTCAACAGGAGCAGTACTCTCTTGTTGGCTTTCATTTAATTCAGTGTTTTTATCATTAGAATTATTTGCACTAGTTTCTTCTGCTTGTTGCAGTTTATCTATATCAGACATTTTAAAAAATGTTAAGGTTCATTAAATTACTTTAGACTTTAAAGATACTAACAAGTAAATTATTAACAAAGTTGTAGCTTGTGTTTTAACGATTATAAAGAAAGTTTTATTCTAAACCCCATATAGACCAAGCTTTCTCAGCCTGTAATTTAAGCATGTTTAAACCATTAATCGTCTTAGCTTGTCGTTGTTTGCCTTGTTTTAAAAACTTAGTTTCTTCAGGGTTGTATATTAAATCATACAAAACATGATGGCTGTTTATGGAATTATATGGAATATTGGGACAAATATCTATATTAGGGAATGTACCTAATGGTGTACAATTAATAATGATTTGGTGTTCTTTTATATCTTTTTCAGTTAAAGTATCATAAGTAAAACTAATACCTTTCGATAATTTTCTTGAAACATATTTATAAGAGATTCCCATTTTTTTTAAGCTATAAGCTACAGCTTTACTTGCACCACCAGTACCTAAAATTAATGCATGTTTGTGATGAGATTCTATAAAAGGTTTTAAGCTTTTACTAAAACCATAACAATCGGTATTGTAACCTACAAGTTTACCTTTTTTTGTTATCTTAATAGTATTTACTGCTCCTATAGCTTTTGCTTTTTTGTTTATTTTATCTAAGAAAGGAAGTACATCTTGCTTATAAGGTATAGTAACGTTCAAGCCTTTTAGATCTTGAGTATTTTTTATTATAGAAAGAAATAGATCTATACTTTCAATATCAAAATTTTCATAAGTGGTGTTATTAATTTGTTTATCTTCAAATTTTTTTTGAAAATATGCTTTTGAAAATGAGTAAGAGATGTTTTTACCTAAAAGGCCTAATTTATTCATGTATTTTTGTTGTTTTTTGGCCATACCATTCTAGCGCTAAAACAATAGCAATTCCGAGAAAAATAAAAAATATGGCATAATATGTTTCACTATTTAATTCAGGGATAAAACGGTTATAATTTTCAATGATTTTTTTTCCTCTTGAGTCTAATAGAAAGTTACCGTTTTCTGTTAATTTGTATATTGTTTTTTTCCAAGGCCATACAACTCCTAAAGACCCAACTATAAAACCTATGATTGCAGAAAGGGTGATGTTTTTATAATGTTTTAAGATATAGCTTAGAAAATGTGAGAAAGTGACTAAGCCAGTTATGGATCCTAATGTAAAAACAGCAAGGACTTTAAGCATTCTTATACGTTCAGCATTTTTTAAAAAGCTAAAATCACCATTTATAATGTTTGAAAAGGTATCATAAAGTGAGTTAACAGAATCGACTAAAAGTAATACATAGTTTCCTAAAAGAATGAGTATGAAGGATCCTGAAAAACCTGGTAAGGTCATACCTGAGACGCTAATAATTCCACAAAAAAAGACAAACCAAAGGTTATCATTTTCCTTGGCAGGGTTTAAAAAACTGATACTAATACCAGCTAGAATGCCAATAAAAAGAGATATGTATGTTTTGTAATTCCAATTTTTAAAATCTTTATTGATATAATAAATAGAACCGACTATCATTCCAAAAAAAACACTCCATACGTAGAGTTCATAGTTTGCAATTAAATAATCTAAAATTTTTGAAATGCTAAAATAGCTTACTATCATTCCAAAAAATAGTAAACTTAAAAACCGTCCATTTATATAATTGTAAAAGCTTTTAAAACGACCATTAATAATTAATTTAAAAGCTTTTTTATTTATTTTTTTAAGGGAATAAATAAATTCTTCATAAAAACCAGAAACAAAGGCTACGACACCGCCAGAAACACCAGGTACTTTATTTGCAGCACCCATACCTAAGCCTTTTAGAATTAGAAAAAGTTTATCGGTAAGTGTTCTTGTGCTTTCCATTTCTATTTTTTAGGTCCCAATCTTTCAAGAATAAAAATAGTTAAAAAACCAAGAATCATTAAGATTATAGCAAATAGCATTTGATTTTCACCTTCAAAAGAAAAAGGGGATATGCTTTTTTCGAGAAAAGGGATTCTTTCGTTGTGAGAATCAATTCTCCATGTTAAGGTTTTTTTCCATGGCCAAATTTTGTTTAATGAGCCAATCATAAAGCCAGTTAATATAGCTAATGTTATATTTTTTTTGTTTTGAAACATCCAGTTAAGGATTTTTGAAAAGACTTTAAGTCCTATCATAGCTCCAATAGCTAATAATAAAAAATTAAAAAAAGCTTCTTTAAATAGGTTAAAATCACCTTTACTTATTCCTTCTATAAGATTAGTAATGGTATCAATAGCTATTTGATAAGCTCCTAAAATGAGTAAAATAAAGGCACCAGAAACACCAGGTAAAATCATGGCTATAATAGCTATAAAGCCACAAAATAATAAGTAAATAGAACTTTCAGGAGAAGCAAACGGTTCTGCAAGAGTTATTAAGTAAGATAAAACTGAAGTTATTGAAATGGCAACAATAATTGTAATATTCCAATTATTAATTTGTTTTGCAATGAATATAATACTAGAAAGTACTAAGCCAAAGAAAAATGACCACAATAGTATAGGTTCATTAAACAGCAACCATTTAATAACTTTTGCAAGTGATAAAATACTAATAGTAATACCAGTAAATAAAGAAATTAAAAAATTACCATTTATAGTTTCCCAAGCGACTTTAAAACCTGATTTTTTCCATACTTTTAATATGTCTATATTGATTTTATCAATGCTTTGTATGAGCTCTTCATAAATGCCAGATATAAAAGCAATAGTACCACCTGAAACACCTGGTATAACATCTGAAGCCCCCATTGCTAAACCTTTAAAAGAGATGATTAAGTAATCTATAAAACGTCTTTGCATGTCTAATTTTTAAACGAAAACCAAAGGTATGCATTTTATGTTATTAAAAATATATAGAAGTTAAAGAAACACTTACAATTTCGCCAAATATTAAGTTTGGTAAAAAGGGATGAAAATAGAAAATATATTTGTTTACAAATGTGCTTTTAGTAAGTTTTTTACTAGTATTCTATTTGAGATTTCTGGGAAAAGTTCCTCAATTATAAAGGCATACTCTTCATTATACTTTAGACCATTTTTTAAATGAAACTCTCCTTTATCATTTTCATGTAAAGAAAAATATAACCCAGCTAAACGATATTCTAACTCTGCATTTTCAGAATAAAACTCTATAGCTTGTTCGAAATTATAAATAGCAGCTTGTGGTTCTCCTAATTTGATTAAAAGATCACCTCTCGATAGCCATGTATTCAACTCGTAATTACCTAATTCTAATGTTTTTTTGAAACCGCGTTCGGCTTCTTCATAAAGTTTTAATCTTTGGTTTATTTGAGCATATAATTTCCAATATTTTACATTTTCGGAATCAATATTAATAGCTTTATTAATAAAATAGAGTGCTTTAGGGTAATTCTTTTTTCTATTGTAATATTTGGTAATAGCGATCCAACCTTTATCTAAAAGAGGGTCTTCATGAACTGTTCTGTTATAAAATTGGATTGCTAAATCATCCTTTTTTAATTTTTCATAGCAAGTACCAATACGTAATAAAGCAAAAGAAGTAGGCTCATCTAATTTTAAAGTGATAGTATAATTTTCGATAGCATCATCAAAACGATTTAATTTTTCTAAAACTTTACCACGTTCAAGATATGCACCAACGAAAGTATCGTCAGAAATAATAGCAAAATCAAATGATGTTAATGCTTTTTTATATTCATCTAAAACGAAATATTGTTTTCCTAATTGATGCCACGCTACTTCACAGTAAGGATTTTTATCCAAAAATGTATTTAGGTAAGAGATAGCTTCTTCATTTTGATTTAAAAATTCAAAGCAATATATAATATTATAAAGTGCAGAGTAATCTTCTAGATCAGATTCTAAGCATTTCATAAAATATGTCTTGGCGTCTTCAAATTGATCTAGAAATAAATATTCCATACCAATTAAAGAATATAAGTCTATAACATCATCAGTAAGCTGTAATGCTTTTTTTAAGACTTCGATTGCTTGTTGATGTTCATCTTTTTTCGAAAAAATATTAGCCTTTTGAATGTATATTTCTTCATTCATAGGATCTAAATTATATAATTCATTTAGTAATGTATCTGCTTCGTTTAATTTATCTTCGAAAACAAAAACTTCTACTTTAAAAAGTCTTAGATTAATAGATGTAGGATGTTGGTCTAAACCTAATTTTATGGCTTTTTTTGCTAATGCTATTTTACCTTGATTTAAGTAATGATGAATGATGTTTTCAAATTCTTCTGAATCAAAGAATAAAACATGATTTGTTTTAAGCATTGATTCAAACTTAGTTAAAGGTAAATCGTTATTGTCATTATGACTAAACTCCATAAATACATTTGTGAGGTTCCACTAGAATAAATTTAAGGCTCTATTTGCCTTTTTATTAGAGTTTAAGTAAATGTTTTTAACAAAGTAATCAACATTTTTTATTTAAACATTGATTTTTAGGGTTTAATATCTGAATATCAATTAGTTATTTTGTTGTGTTCATTGCTTATTTTATTTAAAATATCAATAATTATATCGCATCCTTTGATGATTTCATCATTTGAGATGGTTAAAGGCGGTGTAATTCTGATGGCTTTAGGTTCAAAAAGTAGCCAAAAAAGTATTAAACCTTGCTCTTGGCATTTTAGAATTACTGAATTTGTTATATTTTCCGAAGGCGTTAGAAAAGCAAGCATAAGTCCTTTTCCTCTAATTTCAGTAATTAATGGGTGGACTAGAAGTTTACGGAATAATAGCTCTTTTTGTAATGTTTGTTTTATTAAGTCACTTTCTGTGATTTCTTTTAAAGTAGCTAATGCAGAAGCAGCAATTACGGGGTGTCCACCAAAAGTAGTAATATGACCTAATTTAGGATTATCTTGAAGGGAGTCCATTAATTGACTAGATGCTGTAAATGCTCCAATTGGCATGCCTCCACCTAAGCCTTTTCCTGTGACTAAAATATCAGGAATACAATTATAATGTTCGAAGCCAAAGAGTTTTCCTGTTCTTCCTACACCAGGTTGTATTTCATCTAAAATTAAAAGCGCTCCAACCTTAGAACATTGTATTCTAACTTTTTCTAAATAGTTGTCTTTTGGTTCAATAAAACCAGCTCCTCCTTGTATTGTTTCTAAAATAACACAAGCTGTTTTATGGGTAATATATTTTAAATGGTCTTCCTTATTAAATGTAATGAATTTTACATTAGGTAAAAGTGGTCTAAAAGCTTGTTTACGTTCTTCGTAGCCCATAACACTCATAGATCCCATAGTATTTCCATGGTATGCTTTGTGAGCTGCAATAATTTCGCTTCTACCTGTAGCTCGTTTGGCTAATTTTAAAGCGCCTTCGATAGCTTCTGTGCCAGAATTGGTTAAATATGTTTTTTCTAATGGATAAGGTAGGTTTTTTGCAAGTAATTTGGTAAGTTCTACAGCAGGTTTTTGAATGTATTCACCATATACCATAACATGCATATACTTATCCAATTGTTCCTTGATAGCGTTTACGACTTTTGGATAGTTGTGCCCTAAAGGACATGCAGATACTCCAGCAACAAAATCTAGGTATTCTTTATTATTGTTATCATAAATATAAGATCCGTTTGCATGAGATATTTTCATAGCTAACGGATGAGGTGTTGTTTGCGCTTGATATTTAAAGAAGTCTGAAGTCATTATTTAGGCTATTTTGCTGTAGGTTTAGTTTTTTTCTTCTTCTTATTTCCTTTTATTGGTTTGGGTATAGGTTTTAAAGGTTTTGGTAATTTTGTTGGTCTTTTAGTAGTGCTCTCTTTTTTATTGTTATTAGTTGTTCTATCTCCTGCTTTTTCTATCCGTTCCAACATCTCATCATCAAAAAAATCTTCTTGAGGAATATAGTCTTCTAAACCTTTTATTATAGGTAAATCTAATGGAGGATCATCTTTAAATAAGTCTTCAATACTTTTAGGACGTTCTTCTTCTCGCCAGTCAAAACCTTTTAAAAATCTTTCTTTTTCAGGATATTTAGATTCTGGATAAAGTTTACCATCTACTTGATTATATCTTGTATACTCATCAATATCTCCTTCTGTAAATAAAATAGAAATACTTCCTGCTTTAGCTTTATCTATACCAATTAATTCTTGCTTATCATTACGAGCGTAAAAAATGGATTCTGCATTTTTTGTAATATCTACTTGTTTTAGTTGATTGTCTTTATTAAATAAACCAACTAAACGCATACCATAAATTTGATTATAACCTTTCTCACTAATGGTGTCTTTGCTAATAATGAATGCGTTGTTAAAAACGAGTAAAGAGTCAATTTTTTCGGTTTCGCTATTTGATATTAAATGAATAGTATCCCCTGTCATTTGATTTTCAATATTCCACATGATGGGTTTTCGTTTGGTTGAAAATTTATCGCCAACTGAAAAACGAGGGATGTTTATTAATTTAGTAATTCCTGTTTTTTGATTTGAATGAATAGAATCTGCTTTTCCACTAATATCCGATTTGTATATTTTTGCATTATAATACGCTTGTATAGTACGATTTTCTGGTTTACCAGTGACCATAATTTTATCTGCATGCATGTAAATAGAATCGTTTTGTTGTTCAGTAATAGCTAAGGCGTGTTTGGTAATAAACAGTGAGTCCTTTTCTCTAAAAACCTCTGCATAATGCCCTTTTATAATGCTATTATTTATGGTATCGGTGACTTTTATATTGTTGGTTGCAGATGCGAAGCTTTTATTGTTATCAAAATATAAGCTATCTCCAATAATTTCTCTGTTATCGTAATCTATTTTTGCATTTTTGAGTGCATAACCTATTTTGATTTCAGTATCATAAAATCCTTTTTCACAATAGGTTTTACTATCTTTTGTGGTTATGGTTGAAGGTCCAAATAGGTAGGCGTGACCAGTATCTGAATAAAAATCAAAATAGTTAGAATTAATGGTTGTTCCATCATTTACCAAGACCACATCTTCAACAAATTGATATTTTTTAATATCCATATAGTATCTACCTATTTTACTAGTAATAGTACCTGATGAATCTTTTACAACAGTACCACCGTTTTTATAAAAAGCCTGTTGTTTTAATCTGTCAAAATATAAAGTATCCGAAGAAATTGTAGAATTTGGGTCTTTTAAAACAACATCGCCACTAGCAAAAGCTAATTCTGTTATACCGCTATATTCTATATATTTTGAAGACATATTAATGGTATCTCCTTGTTTTAAAATAACATTACCATAGGCTTCAATAAAATTCTCCTTACCATAATGTACGGCTTTGTCGCACCACATATTTGTACCCGCATGCTTGATGTGTACTTGTTGTGCATCGTCTCGGGTTAAAACTTTCGCGCCAGGGTAATTTTTTTCGTCAATATTAAGTCTACCAGCGTATTCGATTTCAATCTTTTTTTGTTTTTGAGCATATGTAGATGCAGAAAACATAAAAAAGAAAGATAGTAAGATGTAAAAAGGATAAGATACTTTCAAAGTGCAAAATGTTTGTCGCAAAAATAACGATTAATATGATGTTTCAGTACATTGTAGCAAAAAACGCTCCAAAATCTTGATAAGTATTTATTTTTTTAATTGTAATTTAAGTTTACTTTATTCATTGAAGATGGGTAAAGTTAATATTTTCTTGTAAGTAGCTTACTTAATTTAACCTGTGATATTTCTTTTATTTGTAGTTTTTACTAAAGAAGAAAAATAAAATGATTTAGTATAAATTAAATCAGAATAATTATGGAGATAAAAGGCTTAATGAATTTTGATCGTATAAAAAGGTTTGTGACTCATCCTTATTATTTATAAACTTAATAATGTATTCTAAAAAGTAAGAGACTGTCTTTTCAGGCAGTCTCTTTTAGTTTTTTATATAAGTATATTTCCTATTTACCTCTAAAAATAGTTTGTTTTCTATCTGGACCTACAGAAACAATAGTAATAGGGATTTCTAATTCTTTTTCTAAGAATTCTATATATTCATTTAAAGCTTGAGGTAATTGAGAAGCTTCAGACATTTCTGTTAAATCTTCATTCCAACCATTAAATTCACTATAAATAGGCTCAATGTTTTCTGGCTCAATATTGTAAGGTAGATGTGAAATAGTTTCTCCTTTATATTTATAAGCTGTACATACTTTCAAGGTTTTAAATCCAGAAAGAACATCGCCTTTCATCATCATTAATTGTGTTACGCCATTAACTTGACATGCATATTTTAAAGCAATTAAGTCTAACCAACCACAACGTCTTCTACGTCCTGTTGTTGCTCCAAATTCGTTACCAACGCGTCCCATAGTTTCGCCATCTTCATCAAAAAGTTCGGTAGGGAATGGGCCAGAACCAACACGTGTTGTATAGGCTTTAAAAATACCAAATACTTCTCCAATTTGGTTAGGGGCTACACCTAATCCTGTACAAGCTCCTGCAGCTGTAGTATTACTTGATGTAACAAATGGATATGTTCCAAAATCGATATCTAATAACGAACCTTGAGCACCTTCAGCTAGAATGGTTTTTCCAGATTTTTGTGCTTGGAATATATGTTCTTCAGAATCTATAAAAGTTAAAGATTTTAAAACCTCTACAGCTTTAAAGAATTCTGTTTCTAATTCAGCTAAATTATATTCAATATCCACGTTATAAAAAGAAATCATAGATTCATGCTTGTCAGCTAATGCTCTATAGCGTTCTTTCCAGTCACTTAATTCTAAATCCCCCACACGAATACCATTACGTCCCGTTTTATCCATGTAAGTTGGCCCAATACCTTTTAAGGTAGAACCTATTTTAGCTTTTCCTTTTGAGGTTTCGCTAGCGGCATCAAGTAATCTGTGTGTAGGTAATATAATATGCGCTTTACGAGAAATAAGTAAAGATTTTCTATAATCTACACCTTGTTCTTCTAATTTGTCTAGTTCGCCTTTAAAAATAATAGGGTCTATAACCACTCCATTACCTACTAAATTAGCAGTATTATCATGAAATATTCCAGAAGGAATAGTATGTAATACATGTTTTTTTCCATTAAAGACTAAAGTATGTCCTGCATTAGGACCTCCTTGAAAACGCGCTATAATATCGTAGTTAGTTGTTAATACGTCAACAATTTTTCCTTTGCCTTCGTCTCCCCATTGTAATCCAAGTAGTAAATCTACTGCCATTGTAAAAATTCGTTATTTAGTTGATTTTCTATTTCCGTAAAAATAAAGTGAATGATTGTTAATTTCAATATCGAAAACCTCTTCGATTGTTTTTTTAATAGACTGAATTCTAGGATCACAAAATTCAATAACCTCACCAGTATCGGTAAGAATAACGTGATCATGTTGTCTATCAAAATATGATTTTTCGTAATGTGCTTGATTTTGTCCAAACTGATGTTTTCTAACCAAACCACATTCTAGAAGTAATTCTATGGTGTTATAAAGTGTAGCTCTTGATACACGATATTTTTTGTTCTTCATACTAAGATATAGAGATTCTATATCGAAGTGTTCCGTATTATTATAAATTTCTTGCAGTATAGCATAGCGTTCTGGAGTTTTACGGTGTCCTTTATTTTCTAAAAAGCTTGTAAATACGCTTTTAACTATGTCTTGATTTTTATTATCTGCCTTTGATTCCATAATTTCGTCGCAAATTTACACTTTTTTTACACTCTGGTAACCTTATCTATACCATTAATTTTTTTAAGTTTTTCTAAAAGCTTTTTTATAATGGTATTATTTTTTATTAGAACATTAATTTTTCCAGAAAATAAACCATCATTACTTTCAAAACTAATGCTCTTCATATTTACATGCATATTCTCTGAAATTATAGAGGTAATCTCGTTAACAAGCCCTATATGATCAATTCCAGAAATAACAATTTTAGCTAAAAACTCTTGTTGTGAGGAGTCTATCCATTTAGCAGACATAATTCTATAAGCATAGTTAGACTGTAAGCTTACCGCATTAGGGCAGTTCTTTTTATGGATTTTAATTCCTTCATTAACTGTTAAAAAGCCAAAAACAATATCTCCTGGAATAGGAGTACAGCAATTTGACAATTTATAGTCTAGTTTTTCTTCTTCTTTACCAAAAACAAGTGAATCATAATTAGCAGTGACCTCTTGCTTGTCTAGATCTTCTTTTTTTATGATTGTTTTTTTTGAAATTTTATTTTTAATAAAACTCATTAAAACATTACTTTTGGAGGCAGCATAATTTTTGAGCATGGTATTATCTATGGTACCAATGCCAACTCTATAAAATAAATCTAAACTAGTTTTTAGTTTGAAGAAATTAACTAATTGATTTATAGAAGATTCATTGAGCGTAATTTTAAGTTGCTTTAATTTACGCCTTAATATTTCTTTACCTTCTTCACCAATAAGTTTTTTATCTTCTTTTAACGCTGATTTTATTTTACTTCTAGCTCTAGCTGTAGTAGAATAGTCTAACCAATTGGCATTAGGTTTAGAGCTTTCCGATGTTAATATGTCTACCTGATCTCCACTTTTTAATTCATGACTTAAGGGAACCAGTTTACCATTTACTTTGGCTCCACGGGTTTTCATACCAATTTCGGTATGGATACTAAAAGCAAAATCTAAAGAGGTTGCTCCTTTTGGTAATGATTTTAATTCTCCAGCGGGAGTAAAAACGAATATTTCTTTTGAATATAAATTAAGTTTAAACTGTTCTACAAAATCTACAGCATTGGTTTCGGGGTTTTCAAGGGCTTCTTGGAGTCTATTAATCCAGCTTTCTAAATTATCTTCTTTTTCATTACCTTGTTTGTATTTGTAGTGTGCAGCATAACCTTTTTCTGCAATTTCATTCATGCGATTACTACGAATTTGTACTTCTACCCAACGTCCTTTAGGCCCCATTACAGTAATATGTAATGCTTCATAACCTGTAGATTTTGGCGAAGAAATCCAGTCGCGAAGTCGTATAGGATTAGGTCTAAAATGGTCTGTTACTACGGAGTAGATTTTCCAAGCAATAAACTTTTCGTTGGCTTCGTTGCTTTCATATATAATTCTAATAGCAAACTTATCGTAGACTTCATCAAAAGACACGCCTTGTTTTAGCATTTTTCTTCTAATAGAAAAAATAGATTTTGGCCGTCCTTTTATAGAATAGTCTAAATGTTCTTTATTTAAAGATGTTTTTATAACCTCACTAAATTCCTTTATATAAAGATCTTGTTCTTCTTTACTATCTTTTATTTTACTAAAAATGTCATTATAAACATCTGGTTCTGTGTATTTCAACCCTAGGTCTTCAAGTTCTGTTTTTATATTATATAAACCAATTCTATGGGCTAAAGGCGCATAAATATATAAGGTTTCAGAGGCTATTTTAATTTGCTTATCTGGACGCATAGAGTCCATGGTTTGCATATTATGCAATCTATCTGCAATTTTTATAATGATAACGCGTACATCGTCATTAAGAGTAAGCAGCATCTTTCTAAAGTTTTCTGCTTGTAAAGACACATCCATGTCTTTTTCTTTGCTTAAAGAGGATATTTTGGTTAGGCCATCAACAATTGTAGCTACAGTTTCTCCAAAGAGTTTTTCAATGTCTTTAATTTCATAATCAGGACTATCTTCAACGACATCATGTAGTAAAGCAGCAGCAATAGAGGTGGCATCCAAACCAATTTCTTGGGCTACAATTTTGGCCACAGCTATAGGGTGGAAAATATAAGCTTCTCCAGATTTTCTACGTTGATTTTTATGTCCGTCTAAAGCAACTTCAAAAGCTTTCCTAATTAGTTTTTTATCATCAGAAGAAAGTGTGGTATAACTAACTTTTAATAATTCTTTATAGGCTTTTGTAATGGTTGCATTCTCTTTTTCTATGGCTTCCTCTGTCATAAATTAAAAATAACACAAAGAATATTAAGAACCAACAGGATTGGTGTTTTTTGTAACTATTTTTTAAGTTTTTAAGAATTTAAAAACGTAATAAGTTGAAGGATAGCTTTTCCGCGATGACCAATCTTGTTTTTTAAATTTAAATCTATTTCTGCAAACGTTTTTTCATAACCATTTGGTTTAAAAATAGGATCGTAGCCAAAACCTTTTTCACCATGCCTGTTTTCAGTTATTTCACCTTCACATATACCTGTAAATGTTTTAAGTTTACCATTATTATGTAAGGCTATTACTGTTTTAAATTTCGCAGACCTGTTTTTTTTATTACTTAACTCGTTAAGAAGTTTTTCCATATTATCATTAGCGTCGCGTTGTTCTCCTGCATAACGTGCAGAATAAACACCTGGATCTCCATTTAATACTTCAACCTCTAAGCCGGTATCATCTGCAAAACAATCATAATTATAATGTTGTTTAATATATTCTACTTTTTGAATAGCATTACCTTCTATGGTATTTTGTGTCTCAGGAATGTCTTCTAAACAGCCAATATCTTTTAGGCTTAATAGCTTTATATGTGATGGAACTAAAGCTTGTACTTCTTTAAGTTTATTAAGGTTGTTAGTAGCGAAAACGAGTTGCATGTATGATATATTTAGTTAGCCAAAAGTACTATTATATTTATAAAAACAGTTGCTTTTAGGGAAGGCAAAATGTATATTTTTACATTATTTTGATAAAAAACTTGTTTTACTAGACGGGTGGTCATACTTTTGTATCGAAATAAAATTTATGCTTAAAACAGTTAAACATGATGCCAAGGCAGATTTCCTTTTAGAAAAGGGAATGGGTGTTCTATGGAGTAAAGGGTATAATGGAACAAGTATAAACGATATTGTTAAGGCCGCAGATGTGCCTAAAGGTTCTTTTTATTTTTATTTTGATTCTAAAGAAGACTTTGCTGTTAAAGCTATAAATAAATATTTTAAAGGGCATTTTGCTCCTGCCAAAAATATTTTGGAAGATTTATCGATGTCCCCATTACAACGATTATATGCGTTTCATGATTTTAGATATAATATTCTAAAAAACGATATGGAATATAAGTTAGGGTGTTTAGCCTGTAATTTAGGCAATGAAATGGCAGAGCATAACGAGAATATTAGAAAAACAATTTGCGATAATGAGTTTGTTATTTTATCTGCGCTTACAAAGGTTATTCAAGAGGCAAAAGATTTAGGAGAAATAAAGAATCCAATGGAAGCAAAACTCATAGCGGCATTTATTGAAGATGCAGGGAAGGGTTCTTTAGTATCAATGAAAGAAATGAAAAATAAAGGACCTATAGATAATTTTATGACTATGGTTAAGGATTTTATATTAAAATAATTTTTTTTGACAAACTAATAGATGACTGGTCAATTATTAAATTAATAAATGATTTTGTCCTCTTTAATATTTAAATAATCGTTATATAAATAAGTATCAATCAAAATGAATAGCTGGTTATAATAAATAGACGACCGGTCAATTAATTAAAAATCGAATTATGAATGCACTAAAAAAGGCAAGCAATGCCACAAATGCTTTTGCGAAAAGTTGGGCCAACTTCGTAATAAAATTTAAATGGCCCGTTTTGTTGATCACAATGCTATTAGCATTAGGTTTAGGTTCGCAAGGAAACATGGAATTTGATGGAGATTATCATGTATTCTTTAGTAAATCTAATCCAGAGTTAGAAGCCTTTGATGCGCTTCAAGAAAAGTACACAAAAGATGATAATGTTGTCTTGGTATTATCACCTTCAAATGGTAATGTTTTTACGAAAAACAATTTATCTGCTATTGAAGCTTTAACTAAAGAAGCTTGGAATACACCATATTCTTCCAGAGTAGATGCGATTACTAATTATCAATATACTCGTGCTGTGGGCGATGATTTATATGTGGATGATCTTTCTTATGAATCATCACTTAAAACTGATGACGACATAAAAAAAATAAGGCAAATAGCTTTAAAGGAACCTTTACTCGTTAATAGAATTATAAATGAAGCGGGAAGTGTTACTGCCATAAACATTACTGTAAAACTTCCTGGGGTAGACATTAACGAAATTCCAGGAGAAGTCACGCCTTTTGTTAGAAATATGATTTCTAATTTTGAAACGAAACACCCAAAAATAAAAATACATTCTTCTGGGTTAATACCTATGAATACAGCTTTTTTTGAAGCGTCTATGAAAGATTTGATGTTAACCATGATCATGTTGGTTATTGTTGTTATTACGACATTAATACTTACTAGAAATTTTGTTAGCACATTTGCAACTCTAATAGTTGTATTATTTTCTATTATTAGTGCAATTGGTTTTGTTGGTATTATGGGGATAAAGTTAACACCACCATCAGCTGTTTTTCCAACTATGATTCTCACCTTAGCAGTAGCAGATAGTATTCATATACTCGTTACTATGCTACAAAAAATGCGTAAGGAAGGCTTAAATAAGATTGATGCGTTAAAAGAGGCCATGCGATTAAATTTTATGCCTGTTTTTATTACAAGTTTAACAACCATTATTGGTTTTTTAACTATGAACTTTGGAGATGTTCCTCCTTTTTGGGACTTAGGGAATATTACAGCCTTTGGTATGTTGATGGCTTTTTTATTTTCCACAACAACATTACCAGCTTTAATGGCGATTTTACCAGTAAAATCTAAAGTAAAAAAAGCTTCAGATACTCCAATTAAAAGTAGTTTATACACTGTTTTTGGAAACTTTGTTGTTAAGCAACCAGTACGTCTTACAATTATTTCTGTATTAGTTATTTCTGGTTTAACTTATTTAGCTAGTAAAAATACTTTTAATGACGAGTTTGTTAATTATTTTGATAAGACAGTAGATTTTAGAAATAGTACAGATTACATAAGTGAAAACTTAACAGGTATCTATAACATTGAATATTCTGTAGGTAGTGGAGAAAGTGGAGGTATTAACAATCCAGAGTATCTTAAAAATTTAAATGCTTTTGAAAATTGGTTAAAGAAACAACCAGAGGTTATACATGTAAATGCTTTTAGTGAGATTGCTCGACGTGTTAATCGTTCCATGCACGGAGACGATACAAATTTTTATCGCGTACCAGAAAATCGTGATGAAGCAGCACAGTATCTATTACTTTATGAATTGTCTTTGCCTTTTGGATTGGATTTAAACAACCAAATAAATGTTGATAAGTCTGAAACACGTGTTACAGTAACTACAGAAAATATATCCAGTGCAGAAATGATAGCGTTCTCGAAAAGAGGAGAGAATTGGTTAAAAAACAATACACCAGAAGCGATGCATGCCATAGGTGTAAGCCCAACACTAATGTTTTCTAAATTAGGTTTTAGACAAGCAGATAGCATGCTAAATGGAAATATAGTGGCACTTATATTAATTTCATTAGTACTTATGTTAGCTTTAAGAAGTTTCAAATTAGGGCTGTTAAGTATCATTCCTAATGTGACTCCTGTTTTAGTTGGTTTTGGTATTTGGGCACTTTATAAAGGGCAAATTAATACAGGAATGGTGGTAGTTTTTGGAATGACTTTGGGAATAATTGTAGACGATACAGTGCATTTTATGAGTAAATTTTTAAGAGCAAAAAGAGAGTTAGGTTATAATTCTAAACAAGCTGTAGTGTATGCATTTGAAACCGTTGGTAAAGCTCTTGTAACAACAACAGTAGTACTGTTAGCAGGGTTTACGGTGCTATCTACATCATCATTCGCTCTAAATAGTTATATGGCAAGAATTACGTTAATTATCATTATTGCAGCTCTGGTAATCGATTTTATTTTATTACCATCATTATTAATTCTAACAAGTAAAAAAGAAGATAAAATCATTTCAAACGAAAAAGTAGCACAAGTAGCTTTCGATAAATAATTTAATAAATAAAAAAAATGAAAAAAATAATTTTTATACTAGCAATATTAAGTACTATAGTTATACAGGCTCAATCTGCCGAAGCACGCGGATTAGAAATAGCTAAAGCAGCAGAACAAGCAGATTTAGGTTTTAAAAGTTCTACAGTACATTTAAAGATGATCTTAAAAAATAAAAATGGTCAAACAAGTGAACGTTCACTAACAACTAAAACATTAGAACTTACAGAAGACGGGGATAAATCATTAATTGTTTTTAATAGTCCAAAGGATGTAAAAGGAACATCTACATTAACGTTTACACACAAAGTTGGCTCAGACGATCAATGGTTATTTTTACCATCAATAAAACGAGTAAAGCGTATTTCATCAAATAATAAATCAGGACCTTTTGTTGGAAGCGAATTTGCATATGAGGATCTGTCTTCAATAGAGGTAGAAAAGTATACTTATAAGTTTATTGAAGAAAAAGGAGAGCTTCTTATCGTTGAGCAAGATCCAGTCGATCAAAAATCTGGATATACAAGGCGCTTGGTAACTTATAATAAGAATAAAGGATATAGAATAGAAAAAGTGGAGTTTTATGATCGTAAAAATGCATTATTAAAGACATTAACCTATACGGGATATAAATTATATAAAAACAAATTTTGGAGAGCAGCTACTTTTAATATGATTAATCACCAAAGTAATAAAGAAACTGTTTTATTTTTTTCAAATTATAATTTTGATGTAGCATTAACAGAAGAAGATTTTACACAAAATGCTTTAATTAGAACGGGAAGTTAAGAGAGACTATATTCAATTAAGCAATACCTCTTTAGTTATAATTTATCATCGGTTTTTTTAGTTAATAGATTAATAGTAGCGTAGCTATTGGGTATTGCTTTTTATTTAAAAAGATAAGAATGAAAATACATATAGTTTTTTATACATCTCTGTTAATGTCATTAAGTTCAATTAATGCACAAACAAAAGAGAATAAAGTAGAACAAGATTTTGAATTAGAAGTAGCCGCAGAGTACAGATATTTTTATAATGATGCCGCTTTTAATAAACAGGAAAGCCATTTCCCTTCTTTAGCTTTTACTCCAGAATATGCAGTAAAATGGAATAAAGGTTATGAAAGTATCAATTTTACAGGATTCTTTAGAGTTGATAGAGATGATGAACGTACTCATTGGGATATAAGAGAACTTTATTACCAAAAAGCAAAAAAGAATTGGGAATTAAGTCTTGGTTTGAAAAAGATATATTGGGGCGTTACAGAAAGTAATCATTTAGTAGATATTATAAATCAAACTGATGCAGTGGAGTCTTTTGATGGGGAAGAAAAACTAGGACAACCCATGGCACAATTTACATTAACTACAAAGAAGATAGGTAGCTTTGATTTTTTTTATCTACCATATCATAGAAAACGAACATTCTCTGGAGAAAAAGGAAGATTAAGGTTTCCTGTAATTATAGATAAAGATGATTTAAATTATGAAAGTGGTGCTGAAGAATGGCGTCAAGATTTAGCATTTAGATGGTCTCACTATTTTGGTGCTTTCGATGTTGGTGTATCTCATTTTTATGGAAACGGAAGGGAGCCTTTATTTGTATTTGATACCTTAGGGAATATTAATGCTTTTTATCCTGTAATTAATCAATCTGGGTTAGATTTACAAATAACTCACAATGCATTTCTTTGGAAATTAGAGTCTATTTACCGTTCGTCTAAAGCTCAAGATTTTTTTGCTTTAGTAGCAGGTTTAGAATTTACATTTAGTAATATAGATGGTAATGGTTTGGATATAGGTGTATTAGGAGAGTACCTTTACGATGATCGTGATGAGTTAGCTTTAAATGCCTTACAGAATGATGTCTTTTTCGGTAGTAGAATAGCTTTTAATGATACCCAAGATACTTCTATTTTAATTGGAGGAATTTCAGATTTAGAGTCTAGTAGTAAAATATTTAGCATTGAAGCATCCAGACGTTTTGGAAGTAGTTGGAAAGCAGAAATAGAAGCTAGAATTTTTAATAGTATTGATAATAAAGAGTTTATTCTATCTAATTTTAAAGAAGATAGTTTTTTAAGATTCTCTATGTCTAAATATTTTTAAACAAAAAGGAAAGGTGAATATGATAAAAATCATGTAATATAAAGAGGAAGAAAATTATTTTTGAGTAAACATATAAAAACACTCATATTATGGCAATAAACATTCAATACGTTCATATGGCAACTAGTGAATCTATGAACACATACGTTACAGAAAAATTAGAAAAACTTTTTAAAAAGTATGACTGGATTATTAATGCTGAGGTTCATTTTGAAGTGGAGCATAATGATAGAGCAAAAGGGAAAATTTGCAAAATAGAATTAAGTGCTCCGGGACCACGGTTGTTTGCAACATCTAACGAAGAAAATTATGAAAATGCTGTAAAGAAAACAATAAAAGATCTTGAAATTCAGCTTGAAAAACGCAAACAAATATTATACGCGCATTAAATAATAATGCGATCGTAATTATTTTATATTTAAGGCATGAATATAGAAGATTACAGAGCATATTGCTTATCAAAAAAGGAGTTACAGAATCTATTCCTTTTTCAAAACTACCAAACGTTTTAGTATTTAAAGTTATGGGGAAAATATTCACCGCTACAAATATTGAAATGTTTGATAGTTTTAGTATAAAATGTAATCCAGAAACTATTGAAGAATTACGGTTACAGTACCATGCCTTAGAAGAGCCTTCATATTTTAGTAAAAAAACATTGGAATACAGCAGTTATGGATGGTTTCATTCCTGATACATCTAAGTTAACTAAAAAGCAAAGGCAAGAATTGGAGAATTTATAATTTATCTGTGATGATAAGGTTCATTCTTTAAAATTGTAAATCCTCTATAAAGTTGTTCAATAAAAAATAAACGAATCATTTGATGAGAAAATGTCATTTTAGATAATGATATTTTTCCATTTGATTTATTATAAACATCTTTAGAAAAACCATAAGGTCCGCCAATAACAAATACCAATTGTTTAATTCCAGAATTCATATGTTTCTGTAAATAGGATGAAAATCCAACAGAATCAAATTGTTTTCCATTTTCATCAAGCAGAATTAAAACATCTGTAGTAATAAGCTTATTTAAAATAAGTTCACCTTCTTTTTGCTTTTGTTGTTCCTCACTTAAATTTTTGGTGTTTTTTATATCAGGAATAATTTCCAATAAAAACTTAATATAAAAGCCCAAACGCTTTGTGTATTCGTTAATTAGCTGTTGAAGTTGTTTGTTATCTGTTTTGCCAATGGCAATAAGTTTGATAGTCATAAAAGCAAAATTACTGTTTAGTATTTATGAATAATGTATTTAAATAACAAAAAAACATAAAATTCGTAAATGTAAAAATTTAATATAGTAAATCAATTTCTTATTTTTGTTGCAAATTCACAATTAATTATGATAACACAGGAGCAGTTTGATACAGAAGTTAAAATGATAATATCTAATGCTATTAGAGAAGATGTTGGAGATGGCGACCATAGTTCATTAGCTTGTATCCCTGAAAACGCAAAGGGAAAAGCTAAACTTTTAGTAAAAGATAAAGGTGTTATAGGAGGTGTTAATTTCGCAAAAAAGGTTTTTGCTTATGTCGATAAAAACTTAAAGTTAGATGTAAGAATAGAGGATGGAACCGAAGTTACTTATGGAGATATTGTTATGTACGTTGAAGGATCATCACAATCTATCTTAAAAGCAGAGCGTACAGTTTTAAATGCAATGCAGCGTATGAGTGCTATAGCTACAAAAACAAGAATGTTTGTTAATTTACTAGAAGGTACAAAAACAAGAATTTTAGATACTCGTAAAACAACTCCTGGTATTCGTGTTTTAGAAAAGTGGGCTGTGAAATTAGGAGGAGGGGAAAATCATAGGTTTGCTTTGTATGACATGATTATGCTAAAGGATAATCATATTGATTTTGCTGGAGGTATAACAAAAGCCGTAGAAACTACTAAGCAATACTTGAGAGATACAGGTAAAAAATTACAAATTATGGTAGAAGCTAGAAATTTAACTGAAGTAGAAGAAATTTTACAGAATGATGGGATTTATAGAATTTTACTTGATAATTTTGATTATGAAGATACTAGAAAAGCAGTAAAACTAATAGGAGATAAATGTCTTACCGAATCTTCAGGTAATATAAACGAAACGACTATTAGACATTATGCCGAGTGCGGTGTGAATTATATTTCTTGTGGTGCTTTAACACATTCTGTCCATAATATGGATTTGAGTTTAAAGGCGATGTAGTGTTTTTTTGAAAATCACTTTTTATTATTTGGTTTATTAGCAGTTTAAAATCAATACAACCGTAATTTTAATAACTTTGCAATAAATACTAAAAGCAAATTATTAATGACCAAATCTATTGAAGACAAACTAGACAAAATCCCTGGAATTAATGTCTTGGTACGGTTTTTTAAGCAAATAAAGTTACCAGGGCTGGAAGGTTTATCTTTTTATGATTTATTAGAATTATATATTACAGGTATTGTAAGAGGTGCGTTAACAACACGAGCAAGTGCTATTGCATTTAGCTTTTTTATGGCGCTCTTCCCTTTTTTACTATTTGTTTTAATTATAATTCCTTATGTACCTATTGATGATTTTAAAATTGAGTTTTTAAGATTTCTAGAATCGTTTTTACCACCAAATACTTCAGATTTTTTCTTTCAAAATATATTTGAAAATATAGATCAGTCACAGCGTGGAGGTTTATTGTCTTCAGTTTTTGTTTTATCTATAACATTAATGGCGAATGGTGTAAATGCTGTATTTTCAGGTTTTGAAAATTCGTATCATCAACAGCTAGCTAGAAATATATTTCGTCAATATTTATATGCTTTAGGAATAGCTTTAATTTTAGCCTTTTTGCTAATTATTACTATAGCAGTTTTAGGGTATTTTCAAATTTATGTAGTTCAAAATTTATTAGAAGCACTTGAAAATAGGGGTTACAAAGTAGAGCAGCAAAGTATTTTTTGGACAGACGTTGTTAAATATGTGTTTTTTGTTATAATGGTGTATTTAGCTACTGCTACACTGTATTATTTTGGAACTAAGGAAGGCAAACTTTCTAACTTCTTTTCAATAGGCGCATTGTTTACAACCTTGCTTATTATTATGTCATCGTATTTATTTGGATTATATATAGAAAATTTTGGACAATACAATAAGTTATATGGTTCGATTGGAGCGTTACTAATCCTATTGTTTTATTTGTTGCTTAATGCTAATATTTTACTTTTAGGGTATGAGTTAAATGCTTCTTTAAATAAACTTAAAAAACGTTGTTAGTTATGAGAGCTTCTTTATGCTGTGGTATTTTATGTTTGATGTCGTTTTCAATGTTTTCTCAGGATATTTTGGGGAAATGGAAAACTATTGATAATGAAACAAATAAAGAAAAGTCTATAATAGAAATTTATGAAAAAGATGGTAAAGTTTTTGGGAAGATTATAGAGATATTAAACCCTAAAAAGAAGGAAGCCTTATGCCGAAAATGTGAAGGTGATGAAAAAGACAAACCTGTTTTAGGCTTAGTTTTAATTAAGAATATGGAAAAAGATGGTGACTATTATAATAATGGAACTATTTTTAATCCAGAAAACGGAAAAAAATATAACTGTCGTTTAAAGCTTGAGGAGAAAAATGTATTACAAGTAAGAGGTTATATTTCGTTTTTATATGCTACACAATATTGGAAACGTATTGTTGATTAAAAATAGATAAAGAATTATTAAATAATTATTTAACAATCAAATACTCATTTTGAACTTTTTTATAGACGTTATTATACCTGTACCGCTAAAAAAACTATTTACATATAGTATTACAGCATCAGAATTTGATTTTCTAAAAGTAGGTATGCGAGTTGCTGTACCATTTGGAAAGTCAAAAATTTACACAGGTATTGTTTATAGAATTCATAATGAAGCGCCTTTAGCTTATGAGGCAAAAGATATTCAGCAAATTTTAGATGAAACCCCAATAATTCATGAAAAGCAGCTAAAATTATGGCAATGGGTAGCTAAATATTATATGTGCACTATGGGAGATATGATGCGTGCAGCATTACCTAGCGCCTTTATTTTAGAAAGTGAGACAGTTGTTATTAAAAATAAGATAAAAACTATTGATGAATCTATTTTAAAGGATGATGAGTTTTTGGTTTACGAAGCGCTTAATCATCAATCTTCTTTAAAGATTCACGATATATCTAATATACTAGATAAAAAAAATGTACTCCCAGTAATTAAAAGGCTTATAGAAAAAGAAGCTGTTGTTGTAGAAGAAGAAGTTTACGAAAAGTATAAACCTAAGTTGGTTAGATATGTTAAATTACATACTAATTTTTCTTCGGAAGTGACACTTCAAAAATTATTAGAGGATCTAGGTAGAGCACCTAAACAGCGTCAGGTTGTTATGACTTTATTTATGCTTTCTGCTGGAGATAAAAAGCCTGTAAAAGTTTCAGATTTATCTGTTGAAAGTGGTGCTTCATCTTCTATTATAAAATCGTTGATAGACAAAGGTATTCTTGAAGAGTATCATATTCAGACCGATAGGGTACAATATTCAGGAGAAGATAATGAAGCCACTAAAGCTCTTAATTCGTACCAAGAAACAGCTTTAAGTGAAATTAAAATGACTTTTGAAACACATCATGTTACATTGCTTCATGGTGTAACATCTTCTGGTAAAACTGAGGTATACGTTAAACTAATAAAAACCATTATAGATCAAGGTAAGCAAGTTTTGTATTTACTTCCAGAAATAGCGTTAACAACGCAATTAGTAAAGCGTTTGGAGAACTACTTTGGAGATCAAGTGGCTGTTTTTCATTCTAAGTATTCATCTCATGAACGTGTTGAGGTATGGAATCATGTTTTACACAATTCCGAGAAAGCTAAAATAGTTTTAGGAGCACGCTCATCCATTTTTTTACCCTTTAATAATTTAGGTTTAATAATTGTCGACGAAGAGCATGAACAGTCTTTTAAACAGTTTGATCCTGCACCACGTTATCATGCTCGGGACACATCTGTTGTTTTAGCAAGTATACATGGAGCCAAAACACTTTTGGGGTCTGCAACACCAAGTTTAGAAAGTTATTTTAATGCAAAACAAAATAAGTATGGTTTAGTAGAAATAACAAAACGTTACAATAATATTATGATGCCCGATATCGAATTAGTAGATATAAAAGAGAGGTTTAAAAAGAAACTTATGCGGGGGCATTTTAGTGATAGACTTATTGAAGAAATAACAGAAACGTTAAATGAAAAACATCAAATTATTTTATTTCAAAACAGACGAGGTTTTTCTCCTATAGTTGAGTGTAAAACTTGTGGGCATTCACCGCAATGTCCTAATTGCGATGTGAGTTTGACCTATCATCAATATAGAAAACAATTACGTTGCCATTATTGTGGTTATGTAGAGATTATGAAAAGGGATTGTATGGCTTGTGGAGGTCAAGATTTAGATAATAAGGGGTTTGGTACAGAGCAAATAGAGGAGGAAGTAAAAATATTATTTCCAGATCATAAAGTAGCTCGTATGGATTTAGATACCACAAGAGGGAAATATGGTTACGAAAAAATAATAACCGCTTTAGAGCAGCAAGAAATCGATATTTTGGTAGGTACACAAATGCTTACTAAAGGTTTAGATTTTAGGAATGTTAAATTGGTTGGTATCATGAATGCCGATAATATGCTTAATTTTCCAGATTTTAGAGCGCATGAACGTAGTTTCCAACTTATGTCCCAGGTATCTGGTAGAGCAGGGCGTACCGAGGAAAGAGGTAAGGTTTTAATTCAAACTTATAATCCGCATCATAATATATTGCAACAAGTTTCTAATAATAATTATATAGATATGTTTAAAGAGCAAATAAACGATCGATATAATTATAAATATCCGCCTATTTATAAGCAAATAAAAATTACATTAAAACATAAGGATTATAATAGAGTAGAGACTGCATCTATATGGTATGCTAAATCACTAAGGCGGGTTTTTAAAGATTATGTTTTAGGTCCAGAATCGCCACCAATAGCTAGAATTAGAAATCAATTTCATAAAAATATTTTAGTGAAAATTCCTAAGCAACAATCGTTAGGGAAAACCAAGGAAGCTATTATTAGAATAAATAATAGCTTTCTTAGTGTTAAAGACTTTAGGTCTGTGAGAGTAATCTTAAATGTTGATAACTTTTAGACAAATATAAATTTTCCAAAAAAAATCTTTACTTAAACTAGCTCTTTATTAGGGGGTTGGTGGTTGGTTAGGGAGTATTTGTTTAAATATTGTTTAAAGCGTCTACTAGTTGAGTCTTTTTGTTTCTGCTTAAAGGGATTTCATAAGCACCAACTTCAACATTTTTACTATTAAATCTGTCAATCTTATCGAGATTAACAATATATGATTTATGTATTCTTAAAAATTTACCTTCTGGCAATTCAGCTTCAAAAGATTTCATAGTAGATAATACTACCAAGCTGTTTTCTTCTGTAACTAATTTTACATAATCACCAAGAGCTTCAATCCATTTAATATCTTTAATATAAACTTTACGTTTCTTAAGATTACTTTTTACAAAAATATGTTCTCCTTCTTCTTCATTAAAATCTAAAGTTAATCTATGTTGTTCTAGAGCTTTATCTACAGAGGTGTTAAAACGCTCTCTAGTGATGGGTTTGTGTAAATAATCGGTAGCATCATAATTAAAAGCTTTAAAAGCGTATTCTGTTTTACCGGTTACAAAAATAATTTGTGGTTTATTGTTTAATACGTCTAAAAGTTCAAAACCATTTAACACTGGCATTTCAATGTCTAAAAAAATTAAGTCTACTTGATGCGTATTTAAACCATTTTTAGTTTCCAAGGCACTACTGTACTCCGCAATTAAGTTTAGAGACGAATGGTTTTCGACTAACTTAACAATGGAAAGACGTTGTATTGCTGAATCATCTACTACTACACAGTTTAAAGTCATAACATTTTATATTAGTTCGGTTAAGATATCGACAATAGTACAAAAAATTCGGCTAAAAACCAAAAATCATCGTTAAAGTGCTAGTTTTTGCATTTTTTTAACATATTGAAATACCTTTATTTTACAAAGATAAAATTATAGTGTAATAAAAATAAAATTGTTGTATTATAAATGTAAATTACTTACTTTTGCAGCCAATTTTTAACAATAAATACGATTTTTATGAATCATTATGAAACTGTTTTCATCTTAAATCCCGTTTTATCTGAAGATCAGATAAAGG
The DNA here is from genome assembly GCF_001747085.1 of Flavivirga aquatica. GTDB lineage: Bacteria > Bacteroidota > Bacteroidia > Flavobacteriales > Flavobacteriaceae > Algibacter_C > Algibacter_C aquatica. The sequence goes on along the minus strand of NZ_MDJD01000054.1, from coordinate 347,737 downwards.
AAACAGTAAAGAAATACGAAGATTTTCTTGTTTCTAACGGCGCTAAGATGATAGCTAAAGAAGATTGGGGACTAAAAAAATTAGCTTACCCAATACAAAACAAGAAAAGTGGTTTCTATCACTTATTTGAGTACACTGTACCAGGAGAAGTTATTACTCCACTAGAAGTAGAGTTTAGACGTGATGAGCGTTTTATGCGTTATTTAACAGTTACGTTAGATAAACATGCTATTTCTTGGGCAGAGAGAAGAAGAGTTAAACTTAAACAAAAAGCTTAATTATGTCATCGATAGAACAACAATCAAAAGGAAAAAAAGACGGAGAAATTAGATATTTAACTCCACTTAATATTGAAACTAATAAGCAAAAGAAATATTGTCGTTTCAAAAAATCTGGTATTAAATATATTGATTATAAAGATCCAGATTTCTTATTAAAGTTTGTAAACGAACAAGGTAAAATTTTACCAAGACGTTTAACAGGAACTTCATTAAAGTTTCAAAGAAAAGTGTCTGTAGCTGTAAAAAGAGCTCGTCACTTAGCGTTGATGCCTTATGTAGCAGATTTATTAAAATAAAATACCGATAACACAATGGAACTTATATTAAAACAAGACGTTGAAAATTTAGGATTTAAAGACGATGTTGTAACAGTTAAGAACGGTTATGGTAGAAATTTTTTAATTCCTCAAGGACAAGCTATTTTAGCTACAGTATCTGCAAAGAAAGTTTTAGCAGAGAACTTAAAGCAAAGAGCTTTTAAAGAGAAGAAAATAGTTGATGATGCTAATAAAGTTGCAGAAGCTTTAAAAGCGTTAGAAATTAAAATAGCTTCAAAAGTTGGTGCAGGAGATAAATTATTTGGTTCAGTAAATAATATTGATGTTGCAGCTGCTATAGAAAAAGAAGGACAAACAATAGATAAAAAATTCATCAATGTTATTGGTGGAAGTGTAAAACGTTTAGGTAAATATAATGCCGTAGTACGTTTACATAGAGAAGTATCTGTAGAGTTACCATTTGAAGTAATAGCACAAGCTTAATATTTATTACTTGTAATAATTAAAGTTGTGTGTATTACAAATTTTTGTACACTCAAAAAAACGTCTAGTTATTCAAATAACTAGACGTTTTTGTTTTATAAAATTTATAAGAAAAACAGATACAAGTATTTTAATGAAAAATTAGATTTCTTATCTAAATATTAATTTAACCCTAAATTTTATAGTAATTATACTATTTGTATGTTTGTCAATTACTCCATGTAATAATTAATGATGATTCAATTGTGCTAGTTATATCTGTTAGAATCAGGTATATATCATTGAATAAAATACGGTAAAAACGACTAGTATAAGTCATATTTCTGCAACAACTACAACAAGAACTTTGATTTATAGTATTATTATAAAACAGGAACCAGAAGGCGCATTAAGTATAAACAGTGAAACAGGAGAACTTAGTATTGTTAAAGTTTAAGTATTTAATTATAAAATTAAAACAAAAGTAAGTAGGAGAAGTTTTAGTTAAAACTAATGATGCATCTAAATGGACGATGTTCATTATAAATATTACGAATGTTTTTGACCCCGAAATAGAGTTAGAAAAGATTGCAGCAATAATTGTAGAAGAAAACTCGATAAAAGGTATGGCGTTAACATCTACTAAATTTGCTACAACAGAAGGAACTATTGTGTTCTTCTTTACAAAATGAAAGCATAAATGCATTAGTTATTGACAGAGCTACAGGAGAAATTTCTATAGATAATGAAACTTTGTTCGATTAAGAAGAAAGAACAACCATTACAGCTACTATATTGGCTAGTGTAGTAGGGTTTACTAAAACTACAGATTAATTAATATTACAGATGTAAGTGAGACAACTGCTTCAGATTCTGTAGAGGAATTAATAAAAGCTCTACAATCTTGTAGATGGGATGCTGTAGATGTTAGTAATAAAATAATTTTCGAAACTGGATGTAATTTATCTTTAAATTTTTTTTACATGGTTCTGTAGAATGGAAAGTAGAAGATACTGTAGATGGTGTGCGTTTATTTGAGAAATACGGAGCAGGAGATAATTGGGATTTATATGAAATAGAAAGAAGTAGACAGTGAAACTTTAAAATTTAACAGTGTTGGCTAAATAGGAGAAAAAGAGCCTATAGATTTTGTATATATAGCTAATGGTTCTATTTGGAAAAAACCTTGTTAAATTTAAATGTATTAAATAATTATATATTACTAAATTTGCGCTCTTTAATTAGGGCGCATTTTTATTATGAAATATCGTAGACTTACAAAAGAACAATTTGAAGAATTACATCAAGAATTTATTAATTTTTTAGCTACTCAATCTATTACAGCAGATGAGTGGGCTAATTTAAAAACTAATAAACCTGAGCTCGCAGAAATGGAGCTAGATGTGTTTAGTGATTTAATATGGGAAGGTGTTTTAAACAAAGCAGAATATTTAGAGCATATATCACCGCAACACATGTATTTATTTCGTTTAGGGGAAGATAAAATGCATGTTATAGCACTTACACTTAAAAACGATGTAGATATTACAACTTCAGAAGGTTATAAATGGCTGCGTGAAAATTTAATGGATGACAATGTTGAATTTTTGCAAGCAGATAAAGAATATACAGAAGACAAAAACTTAGATAAGTTTAAAATGATTGAACAAGGAGCGGCTATTACTAAAGGCGATTTGTTTAATTATTTTAATAAGCTAATAAATTAAATTATTTTTGTCATTGCTGAGAACGCAGGAATCCAATTTTTAAAAAAATCATATTTTCAATTATAGTTAAATGGCTCAAAAACCAAGTACACCAAAAGGAACCAGAGATTTTAATCCAGAACAGGTAGCAAAAAGAAATTATATTTTCAATGCTATTAGAGGTACTTTTCAAACATTTGGATTTCAACCTATAGAAACACCTAGTTTTGAAAACTCATCAACTTTAATGGGGAAGTATGGTGAAGAAGGAGACCGTTTAATTTTTAAGATATTAAATTCTGGAGATTATTTAGCTAAAGCAAATAGTGAAGCATATGAGACTAAGGATTCTAACAAATTAATATCAAGTATTTCAGAAAAAGCATTGCGTTACGACCTTACAGTACCCTTTGCGCGTTATGTTGTACAGCACCAGAATGATATTGAGTTTCCGTTTAAACGCTATCAAATACAACCTGTATGGCGTGCAGATAGACCTCAAAATGGGCGTTTTAGAGAGTTCTTTCAGTGTGATGCCGATGTAGTGGGGTCTAAATCTCTTTGGCAAGAAGTTGAGTTTATTCAGCTTTATGATCAGGTATTTTCAGCATTAAAACTGGAAGGCGTTACTATAAAAATTAATAATCGTAAAATATTGTCTGGTATAGCCGAAGTTATTGGAGCTAGTGATAAATTAATCGATTTTACTGTAGCTCTTGATAAGTTAGATAAAATAGGGGAAGAGAAGGTAAAAGAAGAAATGTTGAATAAAGGGATTCCGCAATCTGGAATCGATAAACTGAAACCTTTATTTACTTTATCTGGATCTTTTGAATCTCAAATAGAAAGTTTAAAAGGAATATTAGAGACTTCAGAAGAAGGGAAGAAAGGTATTGAAGAATTAGCATTTATAAATACAGCTATTTCAGAATTAGGTTTGAATACAACTACTTTACAACTTGATGTTACACTTGCTCGTGGTTTAAATTATTATACAGGAGCTATTTTTGAAGTAGCTGCACCAAAAACTGTAAAAATAGGCTCTATTGGAGGCGGTGGTCGTTATGATGATTTAACTGGTATTTTTGGATTAAAAAATGTAAGTGGTGTAGGTATTAGTTTTGGTTTAGATAGAATATATTTAGTTTTAGAACAATTAGGTTTGTTTCCAGAAACAGTAACCAAAAATGTAGAGGTACTATTTATTAATTTTGGAGATAAAGAAGCGCTTTTTAGTTTGAAAGCGATTAAGGAACTACGATTACATGGTATTAACGCGGAATTATATCCTGATGCGGCTAAAATGAAAAAACAAATGAATCATGCAAATAAACGTCAGATTCCATTTGTAGTTTTAGTAGGAGAGGAGGAAATAAATTCTAATATGTATACTTTAAAGAATATGAATTCTGGTGAGCAATTTAAATTTGATTTAGAAGCATTAATTGTCCATATAAAAAACATAGAATAACCCCTGGGAATTAATAGGATTATTCTATGCTGCTATTAATCAATTAACTTGATTTACTATTATTTTATACTAATTTTTTTAGAAAGTATTGTATTTTCAACTTTTACTTTAATAATATAAACACCAGTAGTTAGGTATAACGCTTCCGTTTTACGTTCAATATAGCTTTCGTTAGATTCTGTATTAAAAGTTTTAATAGGTTGCCCTAAGATATTATATAGTTTAACGGTATCAATTAGTTTCGTTTTTGGGTTGTTAATTATAATACTCTCTTTTTCATTAGAAAAGAAGACTTCTAAATTGTTTTTTTCGAAATCATCTGTACCTAAATTATTTAGATCAAAGAACGTAATTTCAAAACGATCTAAATATTCGCCTGTATTTAGGTGTATTTTATAGCTACCTTTTCTTAAATCATGATATACATCTAACTCTTTATCATGAATATATATATTTAGTTTATCGTCTATATTCTCAAGGGTATCAATTTTTAACTCAGCTAAACCGTTGGTTCTAATTTTTATTCCAATTGGTAATTTTTGTTCTTTATTAAAATTATTGACTGCTTGAATAACAAAGTTATTGTTATTAAATACCCAATATGTATCCTCTTTATTACTTTCAATTAATGTAGCATCATACCCTAAATCAAAATCGTTTGAAGCGTTTTCATCAATACCGACAAGTAATTGTCGATGATATCCTTCTGGAGAATCAAACATCAATCTTATCTTTTGTCTATCGTCTGTGTTTTTATTGGTGATAGATGCTTTCTTTTTTGAGTTATTTTTAATAAATATAGATCCTGTATTGGCACCCGAAACCGTTTCTTTTTGGAAGATACGCTGACTGTTTTTAAATAGCAAACTACCGCCAATAACAGGGTTTGTTACTGGAAGAGCAGGATCTAAAACAGCAGATACAAAGAAACCTTGAGCAACAGGAATATATCTTTCAGGGATTTTAGTGCCACTAGTTCCAGAAGGATCAATTCTAGTATCATTAGAAATAGCAACAGCACCGCCTAAAAGGGTATAGGTTGCATAACCGCCTTCGTATTCTGATAAATTATGTGTATTGTTAGCAAAATGATCCCAGAAATATAAAGCGCCATTTATTATATTACCATTAACATTATTACCACCATCTGTGGTACCTAAGTTGTCCATAATAAATTGATTAGCATCTATAGCAGATGGGTATGGATTTCCAACTAAATAATCATTACCTGCACTAATTGTTAAAGTAATATCTCCATTGTTAGGTTGTCCTTGGAAAATATAATTTTGATTTGAGGTTAATGCTCCAGGACCTTTCATAGTAAAGCCTTCCCCAGCGTTTAAAGAACCTGTACTTCTTACATGTTGCCATTCAGAATATGTGTTACCTCCTCTGTTATTATATTTCCATATCCAATAATCGGCAATCGATAAAGGAGATGCCGCACCATTAATACCTGTGGTTAAAAAAGTCGTTCCAGAAAACACATCTGGAAGAGTGTAACTTCCACTACTAGTAGGTGCAACAGGCGAAGACCAATAATTATACAGATAAGTACTAGCATTTCCTTGTTGGTCTCTCTCTAGAGTACCTGTACTTGTTGTCTCAAAATCACTATTTTCACCTTGAATTAATTGCGATTCACCTTCTAAATCAAGAGTGCCATCAATTTTTAGGTAATGAGATACTGTTAAGTCGAAACCAGTGTTAGTAGCAGTATTACCATTAATTTGTAAATCACCAGTATTATTAACTTCTAAACCTAATAAAACTCTTTTTCCATTTTTTGCAGCAGGAATAAGCGTTGTGTTTGAGTTATTCATGGTAACATTGTGATCTATTTCAACAATATTATAATCAATAGTTTCATTAACATCTAAATACGAAGTTACTCCAGGCAGGTATTGTACATCTCCATTTTCCCATGTCGTACTAGTGTCCCAGTCTCCATCTTGTACTGTTTTATATGGTAAAGGAGCAGTTTGACTATCTATAGTATTATAATTAATCATAGTAGCATCGTTACGACTATTAGATTCGTCTTTAACACTTCCAAAAATGAATGTACTCATAGGGTAGTAACCTATTAGATTTGCCCATGGAATAGGGATAATTTCATTTCTAGTTGTAGCAGAAGGTAAAACTTTGCCATCTGCAAAATTCGAGTTATTTTCAATTTCTTGATTCATGATATACCGTATTTGGTCGGCAGATAATGTAACGTCCCATACGCGTACTTCATCTATACTACCCCTGGCTCTCTGTTGTCTTTTAATATAGTGAGCGGCTCCTATCATAAAATGTCCATCAGAGGGAACATTCATAGGGTCTAAAGTATCATCACTATCTTCTAGAAAACCATCAATATATAAATTTGTTAAATTAGTAGCCATATCAAAAGTGGCACATATGTGATGCCATTCATTTTCGGGTATTGTAGCGGTTGTTTGCATGACATTATTTGAGGAGTCAGCAGGGTCTCTCCAAACCATTCGAAATTGTCCTGTTGAATTTATTCTAAAAGCGTAACCATGTGTATAGGCTTCTGGTAGAGCATTTTCTTCGTTAAAATAATTTCTTTTAGATACGACATCAAATTTATCTTCTCCTACGTTTCTTTTAACCCAGGCACTAATTGTATAATTTGTATTAGCTAAATCGTTTACATCTCCAGCAGTGAGGTAGGCATTTGTACCATCAAAAGAAGCAGCTCTTGATAAGGTAGCAGACTCTGGAGCATAACCAAAAGTAATATATTTTGTGCCTTCAAAATAGAAGTCGACTTCCAATTCCGATCCTACATCTTCCATAGTAGCGGAGGTTACATTTGTAGTAAATGAAGCATCATCTGATATAGCCATAACATATGAGCCACCAGAAGTTAATGTTGAAGATACCATAGATTCGGGTATTGATAATTTAATAGTAGGAACAGAATCTTTTACAACAATTTTCCATTTTCTACCAATAGGCGTAAAACTTACGTTTGTTGTTACACCAGTTCCAGCACCAAAATCTTTATTTATTGGAGTGCCCGCAGCTGTTGAACCATTATCATTACCCCACATTAAAAAAGTTTTATCAGCAAAAAAGGTGTTAGTATTTGTGCTATTTGAAGTTGCTATATCTATAATACCTATAGTAATATCATCTGAAGTGTTGGTTGATTTGGATTGTTTTTGGTTTAATTCTGAATCATTATCTAGACCTATACCAGCTACGTTAAAATTAAAACCACTATTTGCAGCTTGATCCCAAATTACAGTACCGTCTGAAGCTACATAATCTTGAGAAATACCATTAGCACCTAAAGTCATTCCGTATTTAATAGCTAGGTACGATTCAATTTGATCTCTTTCTCCAGAAGTTATGGATTTATTGTAAACAATTAATTCAGCAATACCACCATCCCATCTTCTGTTAATATCATTAGGATCTGTACCTATACCAGTGGTTACACTTGCAGGTAAAGTATATGCATTTGTAGCAGCTGTTCCTTGTGTAACACCGCCGCTAAATAATTCGGAATTTGAATTAGCAACAAAATCGTAGTTTGCTAAAAAGGGAGTAGCATCTGCTATGGTTGTAGTAATAACTCCAGTAGGTGTTGCTCCATTAAAATAGCGACTTTGTAGGGTTGTTGAAGCTGTTTGTTCTAAAACAATGGAACCAGTAGCTCCAGCATTAAAATCTAATAAGTTTTTAGTTGTGCTAAAAGTACCTTCAGCAACGGCAAAGATGGTCATGGTTGAATTTGGTGCTGTGGTTGCAAGCATTTCATGATTAGTACCATCAAAATGAACCATAGGGTTAAAATTAATGGCTGTTGCATCAAAAAGAGGTTGATTAGGGACAGTTGCTTGTGTCGCATCATTACTATTTCCACTTTTGTCTAGCCAATTTAAGACAGGATCTGTATCTTCTGCGCTATCACTAGCAGCTTCTTCTACACCAGAATCTGCTTTAAGCCATAATTCTATATTAGATGTAACCCCTCCAGGGCCTTGAGTAATATTACCAGCGTTAGCTAAATTTACAATTTGAATTTCGTGGCCTAAAGTAGATGTACCCCCACCAGCTCTATGTACCCAATGTTCAGCTTCGGTTAAGGAGTTTAATTTGTAATTTCTCCAACCTCTACCATAGCCAGCTCCCGTTCCACTGTGATATGATGAGCCTACAATTAAGGATTGATTTAAGTCTGTTAATGCAGCCGATGTTATGTCAATAGTTACACTTGTAGCACTAGAAGTATCCGAAAAACGGGTTACGCTAATTCCTGCGTTAGCTAACACATGAACAAAGTGCCGATTAGTTCCATCTGAATCGTGTGAAGAGAAGAAGGTCCAGTCTACACTTTGGTTATTTGCTCCATTTTTTATAGATGGCCAATTATCGGAATGAGAATCATTAGTTCCTCCAGTATCAGTATCTCCTCTATGATGGCTAAATATAATAGCGTTATTCCAACTACTTACATCTGTAGCTGTTCCTGTGCCATCCGAACCATCAAAAAGTGTTATGGTACCAGTGTCACCTGATACATCACCAGAATCTCCATGTAAAACTGTCCAATTAGATCCTGTAAACTCCACAAGTGTTATATATACCCTTACATCAGGTACGTTTGTACCCCCTTTTTCTATTCTTAAATTAGTGCTACTTGTTAAATAAGCAATGGCGGTTCCGGAATCGGCATCGTCTGTTCCAGAATTGTTCATAATTCCCGTAATAAAAGGGATACATTTATCTGCATTTGTTATACCAGATATGGCTTGATTTATCGTATAAGTTCCCCCATTTAGATCGACAGCATAACGCCCTCTTACAATCATTTCATTTGCTCCTCCTCCAGAACCAGTATATTCCCATATTGAAGTGTTGAATCTCGTGTTTTCTGCTTGCGATCCAGATTCTCTAAAATAAGTTAAAGTGTTTGTAGCTGTAAGAACTCTTGCTCCTGCCATATCGTCTCCTTCTCTGGCAGCAGTTACGCCGTTGGAGCCACCATGGGTTTTTCTATTATTGTTAGCTAAGGCAACTGCATTGTTTAAAGAAGAAACAGCTGTAAAACTGGTATTTGTACCTCCTAAATTATTAATATCATCTTGGAGGTGTTGAACATTAAAATCCTGAGCTATTGATAAATAGCTGAGTATTGAAAATAGGACGATTAGGACTTGTTTGGGCGGGGAGTAAAACTTTTTCATTTGTGTTAAAAATTATGATTAGAGTTGATTACTTATTATCAAACATATGTAATTACTTTATTAAAAGCAAGAAAATACTTATTTTATAACATATTTAATAGTTTAATTCTTACAATTTTAATCGTTTTTAATGTTAAAAAGTTTTGTTTTTAATATTTTTTTATTTAAGTGACGGGTTTTAAGTTTTGTGTTATTATTTGTAGTAGCACCTTTAAAAGAGAGGGGAGAATAATGTTGTGTTTTAAAGTGCTGTTATATAAATAGTTATAATAAAATCAAGATTATTTAAGTATGATTCTATAATTATTGTTTTTTTGTTTTAAAATTTGCTTTTTAAAGAAAAATCTTATAGTTTGTGTTGATTAATCAACAAATATTTAAATATGAAAACAATTAAAAGTTTATGTTCATTATTATTTATTTTATTATTAACTTTCCCTCTCTCATTTCTTCACTCTCAAAATCCGAGCCCCAATGTGATAGTTATTATAGCAGATGATATGGGATGGTCTCAAGTTAGTACCGGGTTAACTAATTTGAATAATCCAAGCGATTTTTACGAAACCCCAACCTTAGAAACCTTAGCTACAGAAGGTATTGCTTTTCCTCATGCTTATGTAAATGGAGCTAATTGTGCACCAACTCGATCTGCTATTTTAAGTGGTCAATATGCTGCCAGACCTACCAATAATATTTTTGCGGTAGATAATTTAAATCGAGGCGGAAATTCTACATTATTAGTAGGACCATCTAATGGTTTACCATCTGGAATAGATGAAATACCAGCATCTGCTATTACTTTGGCAGAAACTATGAAAACTGCAGGTTATACTACGGTTCATTTAGGGAAGTATCATGTAGGAGAAAATGAAAGTACAAATGTATCTAACAATGCAGCAACAGATCAAGGTTTCGATTTTAATTATGGTGGTGGTACAAAAGGCGCGCCAGGAAGCTATTTTTCTAGTCAATCTGGAGGTGTTTGGACTTTTCATAGTAATATTGGTCCAGAATTAGATGTATATGCAGATCCGTATACCTTAGCAGAGTCAATGGCTTTGGCAGGCGATAGTTCTTTAGAAGGGACAGCAAAACATGTTACAGATGCTATGGCAGATGCAGCTATAGATTTTATGAATACGAATACTAGTAACCCGTTTTTTATGCACTTTAGTAATTTTGCCATTCATGGACCCTTCGATCAATCTAATGCACGTCCAGATTTGTATGCCAAATACGATGCAAAAACGCCTAGTACCATGGGGCATAATAATAAAGGACAAGCAGCGATAGCAGAAGGTATGGATCAAACTATTGGTAGATTAATAGATTACTTAAAAACGACAGTAGATACAAGAAACCCAGGGCATATGCTATCTGAAAATACCTTAGTTTATTTTATTTCCGATAATGGAGGTGCGATAAGTACAGATGATAATGGACCGTTACGTGGTAAAAAAGGCGATTTTTATGAAGGTGGTATTAGATCTGTTACCATAGCTTGGTCTGAAGCTACATGGTTAGCAAATAAAGGGACTATAAATAGCACCCCAATATTAGCTTTCGATTTATACCCGACCTTAGTAGAAGCAGCAGGAGGGACTTTACCATCTGGCTACGATATAGATGGAGAAAGCCAATGGCAGATGTTAACTAACGGAACTAGTATGACTAGAACTGGGTTATTCTGGCATTTCCCAGGTTATATACGTGACCAAAAACCAGTATCGGTGATAAGAAAAGGAGATTATAAATTAATCCATAATTACGAAACAGCTTCATACGAATTATATAATTTAATAACGGATATAAGTGAAACAACAAATTTATTATCAGGAAGTCCAGATACAGCAACATTGGTAATAGCTAATGATATGAGTACCGATTTACAAAATCATTTGGTAACCACCTCAGCACCACTACCTACCTATAGAAGTGATGGAACTACAGTACCATTACCATATATTATTTCAACATCTTCTTCTCCAAATTCAACAGCAGGTTGTCAAGCAGCTAGTGGTTATGAGGCGTATTGGGATTTTGATACAGCAAGTAATGCTAATGATGCATCAGGAAACGGTCATGATCCAACTCCAATGAATGGTACTTTAACCTACGATACAGTCGATTTTAAAGAAGGTGATCAATCTGCTGTATTTGACGGTACTGTAGATATAAATTATAGTACAAGTACATTTTTATCACCAGTTACGTCTGCAAGAAGTGTCTCAGTTTGGATAAAACCAACAAGTTTAACAGGAATTCAAGAAATTTTTGATGAAGGTGGCAATACGGTAGGAATAGCGATGCGATTAAATGGTTCTAATTTAGAATCTATAGTACGAGAATCGCTTACTGTATCAACTAGTTTAAGTACGGCTTATCCAACAGATGGGGATTGGCATCATGTAGCCTTAGTGTTTGATGGTGCAAATACAACACATGCTTTATATATAGATGGTGTTTTAGCAACATCAAACACTTCTGCAGCAAGTAGTATTGGATCACATAATGAGACAGGAGGAGGAATAGGTGGTGTTATTGGTAGTTATGACAGTTTTGCTAATGCAGCCGATAGTTATTTTATAGGTAAAATGGATGCTTTTTCAGTATACGACTCAGTACTAACAATAACTGAAATACAAGATGCTTCTTGTTTTGTAGTTCAAAACTCTAGTGCAGCTTGTCAAGCAGTAAGTGGTTATGAAGCTTATTGGGATTTTGATATTGCAAGTGAAGCTAATGATGCTTCAGGGAATAGTCATGACCCAGCCTCAATAAATGGAACTTTAACTTATGATACAGTTGATTTTAAAGAAGGCGATCAATCCGTTGTGTTTGATGGTACTGTAAATATTCAGTATAGTTCGGGATCATTTATGACAACAGGAACAAGTACAAGAAGTGCTATGGCATGGGTTAAGCCAATAAGTTTAACTGGTATTCAAAATATATTTGACGAAGGGGGCAGATTAGTAGGAATTGGGATGCGATTAAATGGTGCTAATTTAGAGTCTATAGTTAGAGATACAGAAACGACGTCATCTTTATTAAGTTTTGCTTTTCCAAATGATGGTGATTGGCATCATGTCGCAATAGTGTATGATGGAGGAAGTACTAGTCATAAACTATATTTAGATGGTGCTGAGGTAGCCTCAGATAGTTCTGCTCCAAGTATTGTAGGTGCACATACAGGATTAGGAGGAATAGCAGGAAAGATAAGTGGAACAGATAGTTTTAATAACAGTGCAGTTAGCAATTTTACAGGAAAAATGGATGCTTTTGCATTTTACAATAATACATTAACAGCTCTAGAAGTTGAGGATTCGGCATGTATTTCAAGTCAAGTAATAGCAGATGCAGGATTGGATGTTACTATTTGCGATGGAGATTCTACTATTTTAACAGCATCTGGAGGTACAACTTATTTATGGAGTACAGGAGAAACCACAGCAAGTATTATGGTAAATCCATCGGTTACGACAACTTATATGGTAACAGTTTCAAATAGTTCTTCTTCAGATAATGATGATGTTATAGTTACTGTAAATACATCACCAGTAGCAGATGCTGGTAGCGATGTTACTATAACTGAAGGAGACTCTACAACTTTAACAGCCTCTGGAGGTGGTGCCTATTTATGGAGTACAGGAGAAACTATAGCAAGTATTATTGTAAGCCCAACGGTAACGACAACTTATACAGTAACAGTAACTCAAGGTGGGTGTAGTGATAGTGCAGATGTTATTATAACTGTAAATCCATTAGGAGGAGGTTGTACATATACAGTAATAAATACTGAAGGTTTTGAAACAGGTTGGGGTATTTGGAACGATGGAGGATCAGATGCAGTTAGAGATTCTAATGCAAGCTATGCAACTACAGGGACTTATAGTATGAGACTTCGTGATAATACATCAACATCTGTAGGAACAACAGATAATTTAGATTTAGTAATTTATGATGAAATTACTATCGATTTTGGATATTACTGTAGAAGTATGGATAATAGTAATGAAGATTTTTGGTTACAAATATCTACAGATGGAGGTTCGAATTTCACCACAGTAGAAGAGTGGAACAGGGATGATGAGTTTGTTAATGATCAATTTTATACTGATCAAGTTATAATTGCCGGACCATTTACTGCAACGACGCAGTTTAGGTTTAGAGCTGATGCTTCTGGAAATCAAGATTGGGTTTATATTGACGATATCGTAATTAATGGTTGTACTACGTCTGGTTCGAGTAGAATTATTTCTAACGATAAAACAAATAACGAACTTTTAAGTGTAAATGAAAGTGTAGTTAGAAAAGAAGCCAATATGGTTTTATATCCTAATCCTTTTTTAGATAAGTTTAGTATTAGTATGAGGGATACCTATAAAAATATTAAGGTAGAATTAATAAATGTTTTAGGTCAACAGTTATTCTCAAAAGAATTTAAGAAAAATGAAGTTATAGAGGTAGGAACACAAGGTTTACCTCAAGGTCAGTATTTAATAAAAATAAACATTGATAATAAAATTACTTTTAAACGTGTCGTTAAAAAGTAAGAGAACAAAAGTAAATTTTAAAAATAGGAGAGCATTTATGGAGGCTACTGAAAAAGTAATCGTATTTTGAAAACGCGAACTTCATTATAAGAGATTTCACGAATTAATTTTGTGAAATCTCTTTTTGATTTTAAGCTTTTTATAATTCAATTTGCACTTTTATACTCTCTATTTTGGCTCAAATAATGCTTATTGCTTCCTTGGTCTTAATTTCTTTATTTTGACTAGCTTAATTTTAGAATTCTTTTCAAATTCACAGCAAATATTGTTAAAGCACTCTGCATTTGCATATTTTCTATACCATAAGATATAGCTCTTCCATAACCATGGACATTTTTTAATTCTCCATTTTTAGCTTCTATTTTATAACGCTGTTTGGATTTCTCTTTAAAACAATCAGAAGTTCAAACTCCATCTGTTCTTTATGAATGTCTGATTTAGTAGTAACCGAGTAAGATTTTGATTTAGCTCCTTCTTTATAACACCCCCTCTTTTAAAGGACAGCTTTTACATTTCTCAACATCAAAATAATAAGTGATTACTTGATTTTTAGCAACATTCTTTTTGCCTTGCTTTGCTTTTCTTATGGCTAAATGTCCTGCTGGACAAACAAACATGTCGGCATCTTTATTATAATCAAATTCATTTTCTTCTTTCCTAAACCCTTGGCTGATAGCTGGATTTAATCTAGCTACAATCTTTATATCTTTTTCTTGGGCTAATTCTAAATTCTTTTTGCCAGAATAAGCGGCATCTCCTATAACAGTATCCACATCAATCCCATGTTGTTCACTTTGTGTTATTAATTCTGGTAAAATTGGACCATCTCCTTTTTCTCCTGAAGTAACAACTGCTCCTGTGATAATTCTCTCTTCAGTCATTGCCAAATGAGTTTTGTAACCAAAAAACGGGCTGTCCTGTGATTTGTGGCCAATCTTTGCATCCTTATCTTTTGAAACAACATCTTGAGCCGCGTGTTCAATATCATCAACAGATTCTTTAAGTAAGTTCAATTTTTCTTTTATTGCTGGAACTTCGCTAAGTGTAGGAGTGCCATCTAATAAGGTTCCTAATTCCTTGCAGTAAGCTAGTTCTTTTTCTAAATCATTGCCCTGATTCTTGACCGGCATCTTACAGGTCCAATCTTCTTGGTAAGCATAAACTGATTTGCGAAGTTGTTTTGAACGTTCCCGTAAAACGTCTATAGCTAAAATGGGGTTCGATTTTGATAAACTATGGGTAGCATCTACAATAATTGATCTGGATTTTATGATGCCTTGTTCAACAGCAATGCTAACTGTTCTATTGATAAGCATATCCAGCAAATTGGTATCCTTTAAACGTTGCCTACGAAACTTTGTTAAAGTACTTGGGGCAATAATTACTTTTAGCAGAAGATATTTGAATAGTCTTATGGGACTTTCTGCTTTTCTGCCTTGAGTTTGAGAATATTTTGATTGAAGTTCTTCATAGATGAAATTAAAATCTATTAAATCATTGATACGCCTTAACAAATTAGTGTTAGGAACAATTAAATCATATAAAGAACTGTACTCGCTTAACCGAAAAGATTCCTGTTGAACTATCATGAATACAAAATACAAAAAAACGGCAAGTATCTAAAATACTTACCGCTTTTATTTAAGTTCGTGACTTTTTCAGTGGCCTCGCTTTTATGCTCTCCTATTTTTTTTGATTAATTATTCCTGTAAAAGATGTTGTGTAAAAGCTTTTTTAGTGTTAAGTGTTATAAAACAATACTTTGGTGTCTGTTTTATAATAAAATGAATTATATTTATGTAAGAAAATATAACTTAAAATATTATGAAAAAAACTACTTATTTGTGTTCATTATTATTTATTTTATTATTAACTTTCCCTCTCTCATTTCTTCACTCTCAAAATCCGAGCCCCAATGTGATAGTTATTATAGCAGATGATATGGGATGGTCTCAAGTTAGTACCGGGTTAACTAATTTGAATAATCCAAGCGATTTTTACGAAACCCCAACCTTAGAAACCTTAGCTACAGAAGGTATTGCTTTTCCTCATGCTTATGTAAATGGAGCTAATTGTGCACCAACTCGAGCTGCTATTTTAAGTGGTCAGTATGCTTCCAGACCTACCAATAATATTTTTGCGGTAGATAATTTAAACCGAGGCGGAAATTCTACTTTATTAATAGGACCTCCAAATGGTTTACCATCTGGAATAGATGAAATACCAGCATCTGCTATTACTTTGGCAGAAACTATGAAAACTGCAGGTTATACTACCGTTCATTTAGGGAAGTATCATGTAGGAGAAAATGAAAGTACAAATGTATCTAACAATGCAGCAACAGATCAAGGTTTTGATGTTAATTACGGAGGAGGAACTAAAGGTAATCCAGGTAACTATTTTGCAACCCAATCTGGAGGTAATTGGACTTTTCATAGTAATATTGGTTCAGAATTAGATGTATATGCAGATCCTTATACTTTAGCTGAATCGATGTCCTTAGCAGGTGATAGTTCCTTAGAGGGTACAGCAAAGCATGTTACAGATGCTATGGCAGATGCTGCTATAGATTTTATGAATGCGAATACTAGTAACCCATTTTTTATGCACTTTAGTAATTAT
This sequence comes from Flavivirga aquatica, assembly GCF_001747085.1. Lineage (GTDB taxonomy): Bacteria > Bacteroidota > Bacteroidia > Flavobacteriales > Flavobacteriaceae > Algibacter_C > Algibacter_C aquatica. The sequence goes on along the minus strand of NZ_MDJD01000054.1, from coordinate 331,151 downwards.
GCTATTCATGGACCTTTTAATCAGGCTAATGCACGCCCAGATTTATATGCTAAATACGATGCTAAAACACCTAGTACTATGGGGCATAATAATAAAGGACAAGCTGCTATAGCCGAAGGTATGGATCAAACCATTGGTAGATTAATAGATTACTTAAAAACAACAGCCGACCCTAGAAACGTAGGACATATGTTATCTGAAAATACTTTAGTTTATTTTATTTCCGATAATGGTGGAGCAATAAGTACAGACGATAATGGACCATTACGAGGCATGAAAGGCGATTTGTATGAAGGTGGTATTAGATCTGTTAGTTTAGTTTGGTCCGAAGCTTCATGGTTGGCAAACAAAGGTACAGTGAATAACACGCCCATATTAGCCTTTGATTTATATCCAACCTTGGTAGAAGCGGCAGGAGGTACATTACCTGTAGGTTACGATATAGATGGCGAAAGCCAATGGCAAATGTTGACTAATGGAACGAGTATGACAAGAACAGGTTTATTTTGGCATTTTCCAGGCTATATACGTGATCAAAAACCAGTATCTGTAATAAGAAAAGGGGATTATAAATTAATACACAATTATGAAGCGGCTTCGTATGAGCTATATGATTTAATAAATGACATAAGTGAAACTACAAATTTATTATCAGGAAGTCCAGATGCAGGAATATTGGAGATAGGTAATAATATGAGTATCGATTTACGGAATCATTTAATAGATACTTCGGCACCATTACCTACCTATAGAAGTGGAGGTGGTACAGTGCCATTACCATATATAATTACTACAGCTCCGCCAGTAAATTCGATAGTTGGTTGTCAGGCAGTAAGCGGTTATGAAGCTTACTGGGATTTTGATACAGCGAGTGATGCAAATGATGCATCTGGAAATAATCATAATCCTAATCCAATAAATGGAACTTTAAGTTATGATACAGTCGATTTTGAAGAGGGGGATCAATCTGTAGTGTTTGATGGAACTGTAAATATTCAGTATAGTTTAGGAGCATTCATGACGGCAGCAACAAGTACAAGAAGTATAGTAGCATGGGTTAAACCAACAAGTTTAACAGGTATCCAAAATATATTGGACGAAGGCGGTAGATTAGTAGGAATAGGGATGCGATTAAATGGTTCTAATTTAGAATCAATAGTGAGAGAAACAGAGACAACATCTTCTTTGTTAAGTTTTCCTTTTCCAAACGATGGAGATTGGCATCATGTGGCTTTAGTGTATGATGGAGGTAGTACAAGTCATAAACTTTACATTGATGGGGTTGAGGTAGCTTTAGATAGTTCTGCACCAAGTTCAATAGAAATACATACAGGTTTAGGAGGTATAGCTGGAAAGATAAGTGGAACAGATAGTTTTAATAACAATACGACAAGTAATTTTATAGGTAAAATGGATGCTTTTGCCTTGTATAATGGAACTTTAACAGCTACAGAAGTTGAAGACTCGGCTTGTAGTATGGTTTTAAGTATAGCAGATGAAAGTGATAAAATATATACGCTATCTCCAAATCCATTTAAAGATTATGTTACTATCCATTTAAATGATGTACCTAAAGATGTTTCTGTTAAAATATATAACCTACTAGGAGAATTAGTTTTTTCTAAACACTTTATTAAAAATAGAAAGATTAATATACCTGTTCAAAATTTTTCAAAAGGATTATATTTACTTAATATGAATATTGATAATCATATCATTTCGAAAAAGATTTTAAAAGAATAATAAATTCATTTTTGATTTTTTATTGTCTTAATAGTTTTATTTTAAGCCTTAAAAAAACGTCATCTAAGTCAAGCCTAAAACCTTAATTTTGGTTAAGTAAAAAAGTTAAGAAACGTTTATTAAAAGGTATAAAAAATCCAGATAGAAACTATCTGGATTTTTTCTTTACTTATACTATTTCTTATTAAAAAATGATTATATTTTTAGATAAGAAATAGTATTATTTGAATTAGTCACGGCAAATATAATCTATTTTTTGATAAACTTTTTAATCCTAGTTTCATTACCATTATAGACTTCAATAAAGTATAGGCCAGCGTTTAAATTACTTACTCCAATTTCTTTACTAGAGAGTCCTTTAATAACGGTTTGCCCAATCATATTTATTACTTTATATGAGAAGATTTCGGTGTTTGGAACTAATACGTTAAGTGTATTACCAGTTAAAGGATTTGGAAACATTTTAAACCCTTCTTTAGATTCATTATCTAATCCACCATCTCTACTTGTATCAGAATTAGATGAGGTAGAGGTTATATTTACAGTTCTAACAATTTCAATGGCTGAGTTTCCAGCTGTATCGCTAACATTATAAGTCACATTGTAAGAGCCAAGTTTAGAGGTGTCTATAATGTCGCCTCCAATTATAATATGTGGTGTTAGGTCTCCATCTATATTGTCTGATGCTGTTGCTCCTAGTTCGATATAAGTATCATCTGGTGTTAAATTTAGAACAGGGTCTCCAATTAAACTCATTATTGGAGTTGTTTTATCTGCATTAGATATTCCAATGGTTACAGTGTAATCTTCAACTTCTCCATATTGAAATGATTCACAAGAAGAAGTAGGGGTACCATTATATTTCATGGATACACGCATTCTTGTTGTACTTTCAATAGCGTTAGAAGGAATAGTAAAGGTACCGTTAACACTACTAGACTTTGTTGGAGATTGTGACCAAACTAACTCTCCAGCATCTGTAAAAACTCCATTTTTGTTGTAATCAATCCACACAGCATACCCTTCATTATATATGGTTCCTGTCCAAGTTGGATTTATTACTATAGTATAACTACTATTTCTTATTAACGTGGTTGAAATACCAGTGAAGTTGTTATAAAATTGAGCGTCTGAAGTGTTATCAATAGTATTTAATCGGACTCTACTTATATATTCATCGTTAACATTTGAACTAGTAGAAGTGCAATAATCTAAAGGAATTTCTGTAGTTGTAAATTTATGAATAGTGCTGTATACAGAAGTTGAATTATCTGGACATATACTTCTAATTTTAGCTTCATATTGAGTTAAAGAATTTAAACCTGTTAAGGTTTGTGAAAGTTCAGTTAAAGAAAGCGTGGTGAATGCTGCTGCTCCAACTTCTCTATATTCCAAATTATAAGATGCCCCAGGGATATTATTCCAATTTAAAATAGCTGAATTAGAACTAATACTAGATGCAGCTAAGCCTGTGGGTGCAGTTGCATTACAAGCTATAGGAGCAGAAATGGTAAAGTTTGTGTTTGAAATATCAAAGAATATATTATTAGACCCTTTAACCATAATTCTATTTTGGGTTCCTTCATTATCAGGAACAACGACATTATAGAATCCATCATTAGTAACTCCAGCAGCTAAAGTAATAGGATAGGTGTCTCCACCGTCTGTAGATAATAAAATATCAACATTAGCAGCATTAATTCCGTTTGCAGTTGTACCAGCTACATCCCAAGCTACTGTTTGTGTTGTTCCTGCGTACCAAGTTAGATTTGTATTAGGTCTGTTTACAATAAAGGGACCTGCAGTACCATTAACAGTTACTAGCATATCGTCACTACTATTGGAGCCACCACCAGCAACATTATCTCTTACAGTTAATCTAAAATTTAAAGTTCTTGCTACACTAGGTACAGCTTCCCATTGCCATGATGTAGCTCCAGTTTTAATAGTTTCTAATCTAGGAAAATATCTTTTGGTATCTGTAGTAGGGTTAAAAGACCTGAATGCTACGCCAGAAGTTGCGTTTTCATTAGGATATGTTGTTCTCGAATTGTTTTCATCCATTTGTTCCCAACAGTAGGTAAGTACATCTCCTGCATTAGCATCTGTAGCAGAACCATCTAATACAAAAGCAGTTCCTTTTGGAATGGTATAATTTGAGCCTGCATTTACTACAGGAACAGCATTCCCTGTATTAGTGTTTGTTTGGCAGTTTTTGCTTTTTATATAATTTGTTATTTGTTGAATAGATATAGCATGGAAATAAGGATCACTGTTACTTTGAACATCTGTAGAACCTGTAATACCTGCATATCCCATAATAGTAGAGCCACTACCAGGTTCCATTTGTACATTAGAATCTTCATTTCTACCATATGTCCAAGTATGGTTTCCTCCAAATTGATGTCCTATTTCATGAGCAACATAATCAACATCAAAAGGATCTCCTTCTGGAGAATTAAGAGATGTCCAACCGCTTCCTTTTTGATTGTTAACACATACACAACCTATACAACCAGCATTTCCACTATTTCCAGCTCTTGCAAATAAATGACCTATATCGTAATTAGATTCACCAATAACACTTGTTAATGTAGCTTGTACTTGTCTATTATAATTTCCTGAAGTACTTGCATAAGGGTCTGTACTAGTGTTAGTATAAATAACATCGTCTGTATTTGCAATTAAAGTAAAGCTTACATTAAAATCTCTTTCGTAAATCCCATTAACTCTTGTCATGGTTGTATTCATAGCAGCTAGAGCAGAAGCTTTAGTGCCGCCATGATATTGTGTGTATTCTGCTGTAGTAGAAATTGCTATTCTATAGGTACGAAGTATTGAATCGTCAGCATTTTTTAACGTTGAAGAGCTTTTGGATCCTTTATTTAATGTTTTGTTAACTTGATTGGTGACTTTACATTCAAATTCATCAACATGAGTTCTTTTAGACCGGTCGTATACTCTATAATATGAAAGGTCCTCTGTGTAGGGTTCAATAAAAGTAGCTCGTTTACTAGCAGATAGAGTCATACTGTGCATTCCTTGAGGAGAAATACTAAATCTAATAACCTCTGAAGGATCCTTTATTCCTTGACCTACATAAGATCTTATGTCAGGATACCTTGCTTGTAAATCAGGATGCATAATAGAAGCCTCTTTTATTCTAAAATTTTCTAGATTACCAAGTGAATTAGGAAAAGCTATTATGGTTTCAGATTTTTTTGAAAGATTCCTCCGTTTGGGGACATTTGTTAATGCTTTTTTTAACCCTTCTATATTTAAAGTATAGGTGTTAGGGGCGGTAATGTCTTTTTTACTTTTTTTAATTTTAGCATTTTTAGTAGAAGATACTTTTTCCCAAAAGGAGCTGCTTTGGGAAAAAATAAATGTAGAATTAAATAAAATCAAAAGAATAGGTAATAATTTTTTCATCATTGTAGGTTATTTAAAAGTTATTAATTAGTGCGTGAAATTAATATTTAAATGACGAAAATTCCAACAAGAAACCATTTTTCTTACAAATTAATGTAAGAAAAATAGTATTGATAATTTATTGGCATAAAAAAAATGAAAATGCTTTTTTTTGATATGAATAATAGTGCTTTTATGAGGAATTAATATTTTTTAGAATTATAGAAATCGCATTTTATTGATGAATATTTTTTTATAAACATTGGGTTAATTTTTGTGGGAAAAGCTGAAAAACTCATTAATTGTTATTAATCAGTAGAGTAGCGGTTTTTGTTGGTTTTAAAAGACTAATGTCATTCATAGGGAAAATTAAAACTTAGTATTCACTATAGCTTATTTCTTACTTATACTAAAGGTAATTTATAATAATTTTATGCTTTTAATGTGTTTTTTGATAAAAGAAATAGTGGTAAATTTATTTACTGTTAAGTTTTTTGTTTTCTCCTAAAACTAATTTTCGTTGTTTATTACTAAGGTCATTTTTAAAATAAACTTCGAGATTATGGTTTACACGGTGTCTTTTCATCTCGAGATAACACGCATTAAGATTTAAACCATAATCAAAACGTGTTAGTAAGGAATGATTAAGACCTTTTGAGTTTGCTACATTTCTACATTAGTAAAATGAGATTTTTCCCAAATAATACCTTTTCTGTATTTTGTGTAGGTAAAAGCGTTTGGTATAAAAGGCTCTCCAGCATTAGTCATCAGTTCTACTATAGAAGCTATTTTAAAGTTTACACCATCTTCTGCATACTAAATAGCATTATGTTAATTACCATCTTTTATAGCTAATGCTGCCATACCTATTTTAAAGGGGAGTAAAGTGGTTTCAGTAGCATTACTGGATTAAGCGCGTATTTTGTAAAGGGATCTAGAGGGTTGTTTGCCATAGCTAATTCCCCTACATACGAATATATTTAGGGTTTTTTATCAAAATTTGATTTGTAATAGAGATAAATTTTCCCTTTATATACTATAGGATATGGGTCATGTATAGAATATTGATCCCATTTGGTTTATTTTTAGGTAAAGTGTATGGGAATACTGTTTATTCTTTTTTCTTTGATTCGCAAGAAATGAATAATGACTCTAAAAATATGACTAGTACTATTTTATAACTAATAGGAGCTTTGTCTAGTTTCACTTTATGCTAGTATCTTTGTCATTTATATATATAATTCTAAATTTTATTAATTTGTCTTTAAATACATTTTTGTTAACCTTTTTTGTATCTATATTAAAGGTATATTTATGGTCACAATCCTTCATTAAAACTATAGAATTAAGAATTAATAATGCTTCGGCAGGGTCTTCTACATTATAAAAAATATTTGTCATAAGTTCTACAGGATTTTGAATACCAATAAGTCCTAAAAATTCGGCAGAACGTACTTTGTTTATTGGCTCACTATCTGATTTAGATATCTTTTTTGCTAATCTAATCATAGGGGAGGCTTTTTTACCAAAATTGCTACATGTAATTAATGCCCAATAGCGTTCCCAAGGATCTTTTGAATTAAGTCCATCCTCAATTTTAGATTGTACACTTTCAAAATCTGACAAGCTAAGGTTGGCAGTTTCTATGTATTTATGAATATCAGCTTTATGTTTTTGACCAAAATTTATAGGGTTATTAAAAGCATTTTTAATTAAATGAAATTCAGGGTAAAATGATAAATCTGGCATGTTTGTTATCTTAGCATTCAGTTTTTTACGCATATCCAATAGTACTTTTGAATAATCTGATTGATTAGCTAGATTGTTTGTCTCGTATGGGTCTATTTCTAAATTGTAAAGTGCTTCAGGTTGTTTTGTTTTAAAAAACTTAGCTTGTATGTCATTTAATTGATCTTCTTCATACAATTTTCTCCATTCTTTATAGGCTAATTGTCTATATCGATATTCATTCATTAAAGCATCAAAATTAAAAGCTTGATAGTTTCTAATATATTTATATTTGCCTTTTCTAAGTGCACGAACCATATCGTATTTTTCATCAAATCTGTCTGCATAACTAAAAGTTTCATCTCTACTCTCAAGGTCTTTTGCTGTTACTCCTTTACCAAGAAAAGGTTTTCCATCAATGCCTTTAGGAATTTCAGCATCAGCTAAATTTAAAACTGTTGGTCCAAAATCTATAAAACTTACAAATCCATCAGATTTTGTTCCTGGTTTAACATTTACCAAGTTTTTATATTTAGATGGGATATAAACTACTAATGGAATATGTAAGCCTGTTTCGCTAAGATATCCTTTGCTTCCAGGTAATACACCACCATGGTCTCCATAGTAAAAAATAAAGGTGTTTTCAAGTAATCCGTCTTTTTCTAGTTGATTAATAACTTGACCAACTTCTTTATCCATTTTTTTTATTTTATCATGATAAAGCGCATTTGTATATCTAAATAATTCTGTTTGTGGATGGTTAGGAAAAACAAAGCAAGAATCGGGATTGGTAATAGTTTTTAATTTCATGTCTTCTTCATTAAAATGAAGTTTTCCTTCATGTGTTGTTCCTATATTAAATACATGAAAAAAGGGTTGTCCTGCTTTACGGTTTCTCCAACTTGCTTTTTTTGAAGAATCATCCCAAACACTATCTGGTTTAATAATATTATAATCTTCTTTCCAATTATTAGTAGTGTAATAACCAGCTTTCCTCAAGTAAATAGGAAACATTTCTAAGCCATTGGGCATAGGGACTTTTTCCATTTTCCTATGGTAATGAGTTGCTAATCTAGGGCCATAAGAACTCGATATTAAAGTTGATCTGGCTGCACTACATACTGCTGCATTTGAAAAGGCGTGTGTAAAGATCACGCCATTATTAGCAAGTTTTTCAATGTTTGGCGTTTTTGCTCCATGCTCATCAAATAACTGCATGTAATGTTTGGAATTATCCTCAGAAGTAATCCATACAATATTTGGAGGGATATAAGTTTCTGATTGTGCTTTACAAGCATTTAATAAATATATTGTTGTTAGAATGGATGTTAATATTATAAACTTAGATTTCAACATATGTTTAATATTATTTTATATTAAATGTTTTTTGTATTATTAATCTATATGCGCGTCCACAGCTCCACCTATATTATTTTCTGTATAACCTTCCAGTGTTATTTTATAAGAATGTGCATATTGAGTAGGCAATATAGTTGGTTTTTTTATTATTAGCCCTTTTTCATTTCTTTTCCATGTTATTTTCTCGTCACTTCCTAATAGTTCAATTTTTTCAATTTTTGAGTTTAGTATACCAATTTCTGTACTTAACGATTTCATAACCGTTTCTTCGTTTGGTTTATCCATTACTGTAGCATAAAATACTTTATTGGATTTTTTAGTGTATCTAATATCTGTGTTTTGATAAGTTATTTTAATCTTTTCAATTTTGTGCCCTCCTTCAGGTAAACGTGTAGGACCTTCACCAAAAACTGCCCAAGGTCTGGTAGCATAAATAGCTTCTCCGTTTACAGATAACCATTTTCCCATTTCGGTAAGTAAATTTACCATTACTGGAGGAATAGAGCCGTCTGGATTTGGAGGCACATTTAGCAACATATTGCCGTTTTTGGAAACGATATCTATTAATATATCTATTAACTCATTAGGTGTCTTAAATTTTGCGTCAGGACGATAAAACCACGCTCCAGGAGAAGTGTCTGTTAACCAAAACTTTTCTTTTGGTTGGTTTGGGCGACCACGTTCATAATCTTTAATAGCTGCATTTTCATTAAAAGTACTCTCTTTATAACATACTACAACTTCTTTATTCCATTCAAGACCTTTGTTATAGTAATAGGCCAAAAATCTTGTACGAGCTTCTTCCGTCATATTTTCCAACCACCAATCAAACCATAGTAAATCGGGTTGGTATAAATCAATAAACTCTTTAAGTTTAGCCCACCATTCATTATAAAATCTATCATCTGGTGTTGCTGAGTTTAGTTCATGTGGGTTTGTATATAAATCATAGTCTTTAGATTTTACACCACCATAAGCATGTGCAGTAGCAAAATATTGCCAAGTAAAAGCATGATGGAACGATCCCATAAATTTCATACCTCTGGCTTCAATTTCTTTTTTTAATTCAGCAGAAGGGTTAATACCTCCATAATTCATGGCATTCCACCTAGTTGCTTTGGAGTCCCACATTGCAAAATTATCATGATGCATGGCAACTGGACCAGCAAATTTAGCCCCAGATAAAGCAAAGAGAGCAGCCCATTCTTTTGCATTAAAAGCTGAAGGGTTAAATTGTTCTATAATATATTTATAGTCATACTTTTTTGGGTCACCATATTTTTTCCTGTGGTGAATGTAGTTGTTACTTGGTTTGGTAATATTAGTTTTGTCTAACTTACCATTATCATACATTTTCATTCCGTGCCACCCCCGATAAGATTTAGTTGGATCTGAACCAACAAAGGCCGAAGATACAGGTCCCCAATGAGTATAAATACCAAATTTAGCGTCTTTAAACCAATTTGGAGCTTCATTGACCTTATTTACAGATTCCCAATTTGCTTCATATACCATGGGCGTATTTTTGGTTTGAGCATTTGTAATTATCACAATGTTTAAGACAATTAACAAGAATATTGACCTTATTTTATTAATAAACTGCATCGTTTTTATTATTTAATTATCGTTAATCCTTTATTTTATTATGTTTTAGTATTTTTACTTAAAACACGATTTTGTATATGTTTGATATATATGATGTAAGTTTTTTTGATTAGAAGTAATTTGTAACTCTAGATATTATTAGTGTAGAGTTTTTAGTTTCTACCTTTTATACTTTAAATCACTTTATAGTGTGATTAGGTGTTATGCAAATCTAAAAGTTAAGTTTTGGACTGTTTTAAACATATGATTCTGTTTGTAACATATATGTTTTTTTGAGGGGTAATTGAAAAAACTTAGGATTTACAATTTCATTTTTAGTAAGATTTTTAGCTATATTTGAGTGTAACCTATACTTTAAAATATGATTATCCAACTCATTTATTTTAGAAATAAATTATTTTATATACTTATTATTTTCTTGTTATCGCTTGTGGGATGTTATGGGCAAAACAATATCAATTTTGAACATTTAACCACCAATGATGGTTTATCTCAAAGTGATATAAATTGTATTTATCAAGATGACGAAGGGTTTATGTGGTTTGGTACTTTTGATGGTTTAAATAAATATGATGGCTATAAATTTATAAACTATGTACCCGAATCTAATAATGAGGAAAGTATAAGTAGTAACATTATATATACTATTACAGGAGATAAAAAAGGAGATTTATGGATAGGAACAACTGGAGGTGGTTTAAATAGGTTCAATAAAAAAACAAATAAGTTTACAAGGTATAAACATGACAGAGATGATATAAACAGTATTAGTAGTGATTATATAAGTAATGTTTATTTTGATGATCAGAAAAAAAGATTATGGGTGGCTACCAATAAAGGTCTGGACTTACTAGACTTTCAAAAACCAGAAGGAGCTTCTGTTTTTAAACACATAAATTTTAAAAAAGATATCGCTATAAAAGTAATTCATCAAGATAAGTATGGGGATTTATGGTGTGCAAGTAATAGGCAATTATTTAAAATATTAGAGAATAGAGAAGGAGGTTATGACATTGTTAACTTTAATCATACTTTTTTGGCTATTAATTATTTAGGAGAAGATAAAAGTGGAAGATTACTTATAGGCTCGTCTAACAATCTTTTTGTAAAGGATAATATTAATGGTGTTGATAAAATAAGTAAAGTTCTATTAAAAGCACCTACCCAAGCATTAGTTATTGATGATAAAAATCAATACTGGATAGGTAATAATAATGGTTTGTTTCAATTCGATTATACAAAAGATAAGAAGCTTCAACAAAAAAATCATTTTGTATACGATCCCATTAATCCTAATAGTATTAGTAAAAATGTAATAAGAGCATTATATAAGGATAGAACAGGTATTATATGGGTAGGAACTAATGGTGGAGGCGTTAATAAAATAGACCCTAATAAGAAGCAATTTCAGCACATTAAAAAAACATCAAACCTTAATAGTCTTAGTTACGATAAAATAAGGTCTCTATATGAAGATAGTGATAATAATTTATGGGTAGGAACCGAAGGAGGTGGTTTAAATATACTTGCCCAAGAAAATGATAATGGAAAATTTAATAAGTTTAAAAAAATAACTAACATTTTAAAAATCTTTGCTTTAGAAGAGGTTACTATTAACAATAGGAAAGTACTTTTAATAGGGACAGGAGATATAAGTGGACTTTACATGTTAGATATCGATAACGCTATTAAAAATGATAAACCACAGATAGAGTTATTAATTAAAACAAATAATGCGGTATTTACTATTTTACAAGATAAAAAAAAGAATATTTGGATAGGAACCTATGGAGGAGGTATTTATAGAATGATACCTGAAAAAGATACAAATAATTATAAAGTCGATGTTTTTAAGCATAACCCCCAAAACAACAATAGTATTTCAGATAATATAATTAGAAACATTTATCAAGATAAAAAAGGAGATATATGGTTTGGAACAGGAAATGGATTGTCTAAACTAGATTCAAAAGAATTGTTAAAGGAGAATCCTAGATTTAAGGTTTATAGAAATATAGTAGGAGATATTAGCTCAATAAGTCATAATTATATTTTACCAATATATGAGAATAATGAAGGAGAACTTTATGTTGGTACATTTGGAGGTGGACTTAATAAGTATATACCAGCAGAAAATAATCAAAAAGAAAGATTTGTAAGATACTCCCATAAAGATGGTTTACCTAATAACGTAATAAAAGCTATTTTAGAAGATGAATCTGGCTATTTATGGCTGTCGACAAATAAAGGACTTTCAAAGTTTAACACCCAAAAAGAAACGTTTAAGAATTATGATGTCAATGATGGATTGCAAAATAATGAATTTCAGGAATTAGCAAGTTTAAAAAGGAGTAATGGTTCATTATTATTTGGAGGTATAAATGGTTTTAATGTGTTCTCTTCAAATGAAATTAATGATAACATTTTACCAGCAGAAACTGTAATTTCAAATTTTTCTGTTTTTAATAAAGAGGTTAAAGTAGGAGAAGAATATAACGGAAACATTTTATTAAATAACTCCATAAATTATACAGATAATATTGATTTAACATATAATCAAAATAGCTTTTCAATTGAGTTTGCAGGTTTGCATTATGGAGCTCCTTTAAAAAACAAATTTTCATATATATTAGAAGGTTACGATAAAGATTGGATTCTATCTCCTTCAGATAAGCGATTTGCTAACTATACTAATATACCATACGGAGAATATACATTTAAAGTTAAAGCATCTAATAGCGATGGGATTTGGGATGCTACTCCCAAAGTTATAAAACTTAATATTTCACCGCCATTTTGGAAAACAATAGGAGCTTATTTAAGTTATGTGCTTTTAACATTAATATTGTTATATGCCTTTAGAAAATTTACAATTATTAAATCGACAAGAAAACACCAATTAGAGTTAGAGTATATTGAAAAAGAAAAGCAAGAAGAATTGCAACAAGCTAAGTTGGAGTTTTTTACCAACATTTCTCATGAGTTTAGAACACCATTAACTCTTATTAAAGGGCCTTTAGAGTATTTAATAGATAAAGAAAGTGTTCGTAATAATGTTGAAGTTCAAGAACAATATGAGATTATGAGTAGAAATACCGATTATTTATTAAGATTGGTAAACCAGCTATTAGACTTTAGAAAAATAAGTCAGGGCAAAATGAGGTTAGTACTTCGTAATACAGATATCTTAAATTTTATTAGAGAAATAGGAGAACCTTTTCAGTTTATAGCTCATAAACAAAATATTATTTTTAATATAGAATCTGCTCATGAAAATATTAAGATGTGGTTTGATCATGATGCATTAGAAAAAATTATAAAAAATTTACTCTCTAATGCATTTAAATTTACTCATGAAAAAGGGGAGGTAACCATAAAAATTTCTAAAGAAAATAAAGAAACAGAGTCAGATACTAATCATGTTATTATTGAAGTTAAAAATACTGGATATGGTATTAGTGAAGATGAAATTAAGAATATCTTTAATAGATTCTATACAAAGAAAAATAAAAATAAAAGTTTTCAAACTGGCGTAGGAATAGGCTTGTCTTTCACTAAAAATTTATTAAATTTTCATCAAGGGAGTATAGACGTAAAAAGTGTACCCAATGAGAGTGTTAGTTTTATTGTAAAACTGCCACAAGGAAAAAGTGTTTATGAGAAAATTCCAGAAATAAGCATTAAAGAAAAAACAGAAAGCGATTTTGATGCAAGAACTTCTGAAAAAGAATCGTTTGCTATAGATTTAAATGATGAAATAACCGATTCTACAATTTTAAATACTCGATCTAAACTACCCCTAGTATTAGTTGTTGATGACAATGACGATATAAGAACTTTTATAAAGCGAGCACTTAGCGATACATTTAAAATTTTAGAAGCAAATAATGGAGAAGAAGGATTAAGAATAGCTAATGAGATGATGCCTCATCTAGTACTTACAGATTTGGTGATGCCAGTTATGGATGGTATAGAATTGTGTAATAGCTTGAAAAGCCAAAGTGAAACTAGTCATATCCCTATCATTATGCTTACAGCAAAAACATCAAATGAAAGTGAGATTGAAGGTTTAAAAATAGGAGCAGACGGTTATATTAAAAAACCATTTGATATAAATATTTTAAAACTAAAATTAAGTAATATATTAAAATACAGAGAAGAACTAAGAAGAAAGTTTAATAGAGAAATTACATTACAACCAGAGGAAGTAACAGTAACATCATTAGACGAAAAATTTCTTCAACAGGCTATTGAAATTGTAGAAAAACATATGATGAATACAGATTTTAGTGTTGAGCTTTTAGTTAAAGAAATGGGCTTTAGTCGTAGTAACTTATACATTAAACTTAAAGGACTTACAGGATTATCTTCAAGTGCTTTTATTAGAAATATTCGTTTAAAAAGAGCCGTACAATTATTAGAACAGAGTGATTTTTCTGTAAAAGAAATCATGTATATGACAGGATTTAATACATCATCATATTTTTCAAAATGTTTTAAAAAGCAATTTGGTGTACTTCCTAGAGAATATGTTAAAAAAATAAAACAGGAAAAAGTCAAGTTTGAGATATAATCCATTTAATTAATAAATAAAATTTGTAATTATCTGTTTTTCAAAATGTTTTGTTTTATATAAGGTTTTTAAGGGAATTCCAATACACTGTTAATGGATTCCTATCTTTTAGTTCATTTGTTACAAAATTAAAGCCATATAACACCTTTGTGGCAAGAATAAATTTCAAAATTTGGTATCTAAACTAAACAATATTAAATAATGAAATTTAAATTATTCTTTAACAGGAAAACTAAAGTCATTTTAACAGGTATAGTCTGTTTATTGAGTTTTAGTTTTTCACAAGCACAAACTAAGACTATTACGGGGACTGTTTCTGGCGGTGGTGGGTTGTTACCTGGGGTTACCGTTATTATTAAGGGTACCAATAAAGGGGCTGTTACAGATTTTGATGGGAATTACGAAATTATAGCCAGTCCAAATAGTATTTTACAATTCTCGTATTTAGGATTTAATTCAGAGGAAATTAAGGTTGGAGATCAAACTATAATTAATGTAGTTATGGTAGAAGATGTTTCAACATTAAATGAAGTCGTTGTTGTTGGTTATGGAACACAAAAGAAAAAGGAAGTTACAGGAGCTGTTGGTCAAGTAAAAGCCGAAGAGTTAGTAAAAACCACAACATCAGATATAGGTTCGGCTTTACAAGGACAAATTGCAGGTGTAAGTATAACCTCTAGTTCTGGACAACCAGGAGAAGAAGCAAATATATTAATTCGTGGGTTTAGTTCTTTACAAGATGGACAAAATGGACCTTTATATGTAGTAGATGGTATTCCGTTCGATAGCGATCCTCAATTAAGTATTAGCGAAATTGAAACTATTGATGTCTTAAAAGATGCAGCTTCTTCTGCTATTTACGGAACTCGTGGTGCTGGCGGTGTTATTTTAATTACCACGAAACAGGGTAAAGTGGGACAAATGACTATTAGTGTTAATAGTGAATACGGCGTGCAAGATATAACATCATCAGTACCCTTAATGACCACAGAGCAAATTACATATATTAATATGCTTAAGCTTGCAATAGATACAGATAAAACTCAAGGAGGTGTTAATGTAGATATCCATAGAAACAAAAGCTGGTTTTCTAATAACACCAGAATGGAAGATCTTATTTTAAATGATCTAGCAGCAATACAAAACCATTCGGTAAACGTATCTGGAGGAAAAGAAGGTTTAACTTATAATTTTAATGCCAACTTTTTCGAACAAGAAGGTGTTATGATAAATTCAGATTATCATCGTTTTAACATAAGATCAAACACACAATTTACAAAAGGAAAATGGAAGGTAACTACAGGGTTAACTTTTAAAAGAGACGAAAAAATATTACCAAATAATAATGTTTTTAATACCGTTTTAGAATACAAGCCATATCAACCTAGTATAGATTTAGGATCTACAGAATTAATAGATGCAACAGAGGATGCTTTAGATGATAATATAAACCCTATTAAGAATTTGGGGGGTGTTGCCAGAAAATTAAATACAAAAGAATTAAGAACAGGAAATAGCCATTCTGCAAATGTTCAATTCGATTTTAACGCAACAAAAGCTTTTAAATTTAGTGTAAGAGGAGGTGCTATTTACTCAGACCTTAAGGGCGTAAAAATTATTCCAAGACTAGATGTTTATAATACAGCTGGAGATTTAATACCACCAAACCCTAATGATATAACATCAAACACGACGACCTCAACATCATATAATAAATTAACTATTGAAGGAATCGTTAATTATAAAAAATCATTTGGTAAACATAATCTAGTATTGTTAGGAGTGGTATCCTCAGAACAATCTGAAAATGAGTTTTTTCAAGCACAAAGAGAAGTCAATGCAAACCCTCTAATTACGGTTTTTGATGGTTATACAGGTAGTGCTCTTGTAACCTCTAGAGGTCGAGATTATACAAGAACATTACGAGGTAACTTAGTAAGATTACAATATAATTATGAAGGTAAATATCTTTTTAATGCCAGTGGACGTTACGATGGGTCTTCTCAATTTAGTGAAGGTAACAGATGGGGGTTCTTTCCATCTGTAACAGTAGGTTGGAATGTGTCTGAAGAGCCTTTTTGGGAGCCTATTAAAAGTGTTGTTAATTCCTTTAAATTTAGAGCTGGTCATGGAACAACAGGAAACGATAAGTTTGCAGCATATAGTAATCAAGCGGTTGTTAATTTAGGACAAAATTATGTTTTTGGTAGTAATAACGCAGACCCTAACCTTGGTTCTAGAGTCGAAACTCCTGCATTAGGAACTACTCAAGAAAGGTATGCTAATGAAAATGTAAAATGGGAAACTACTGTAGAGCAAAATTTTGGATATGATTTAAGTTTCTTTAATAGTAAACTAACAATATCTGGTGATTTTTATAGAAGTGAAAAGAAAGATTTATTATTTGGAGTAGTAAATCCAGCATCTACAGGAGTTTTTGGAAATAACCGAACAAGTATCCTAAATATAGGGGATATGGAAAATATAGGTGTAGAATATGCTGCAAAATTTAGACATAAAGGTAAAAAAGGATTTAATTGGAACGTTGCTGTAACTTATACAAAAAACACAAATAGAGTAACCAAAACAAGTCCTAATAACCCTATTATTTTCTTAGACAATAGTTTCGTGTCTAGTAAAGGCGCTAGAGAATTAGTAAGCGTTATAACAGAAGGTTATGAAGCAGCTGCTTTTTTCTTGCGTGAAACAGATGGTATTATTAATACAGAAGAAGAACTAGAGGAATATAGATTAATAGATGGTGCAGCAGAATTGGGACAACTAAAATATGTAGATCAATTAACTGTAGATACCAATAATGATGGTATTCCTGATGCTGGTGATGGAAAAATTGATCAAAACGATAGAGTATATAAAGGAAGTGGCTCAGACGATTTTAATATAGGCTTAAGCTTTAGCGCTAATTATAGAGGGTTCGATTTTGGTATGAACTGGTATGGATCTTATGGTGCAGAAGTAATGAACGGAAGTAAAGCTTTTGCATACCAAGCAGGAACACATGCCGATATTTATTATTCTTGGACCGTTGTAAATCTAAATTCTCAAATCCCTAGCTATAACGATAATAATACACCTTCTTACAGAGGTGCATCCGATTACTTTTTAGAGGACGGTTCGTTTATAAGACTACGAAACGTCTCATTAGGTTATTCATTCCCTAAGAAGTTACTTGAAAAACTAGGACTTTCTAAGTTTAGAATATACCTACAAGCTCAAAATGCTTTAACCATTACAAGCTATTCTGGTTTCGATCCAGAAGTAGGTAATAATGGGTTTAGTACAAGAGGTATCGATAGAGGTACATACCCTATTAGCTCTCAGTATAAAGCAGGTTTACAATTTCAATTTTAATTTAAAAAAATGAAGATGGAAAGATTAAATAAAAAAACAAGTCTAGTAAAACATCATATGTTTGCTAACAAAATAATAATACTATTATTAATATTTGTTGTTATACAGTCATGCGAAAAAGATTTTTTAGAACAAACAAATCCTAACGCATTAACTACAGGGGATTTTTGGAATAATAATACCGATTTAAATTTTGGTTTAAACGCAACCTATAGTGTTATAAAAGATAAAGATATTATAGCGATTAGAGATGAAGCTGTAAGAACAGATATTGCAACACACCAGAGATGGCGTGCAAAAAGTTTGTCAGATGCCATGTACGATCAAAACTTCGATGGTACAACAAAGTATGTGCAAAATAAATGGAATGCTTTGTTTTTAGGTGTATTTAGAGCCAATCAAGTTATTGAAAACTATGAGAGATTAAAAAGTGGTTATTCCAATGAAGATGCAGAAGAAGAAGGATTGAGAATCGTAGCACAAGCAAGAGCATTAAGAGGTTATTTTTACTATATGCTTAGTACTAGTTATAATGGTGGTTCTGTACCATTATTAACCTCAATACCTAAAACTTTTGCAGAATTTCAACAAGCGTTTTCTACAGCCGAAGCAGTAAAAGAATTTTATAGAGCAGATTTAACATTCTCATTAGAAAATTTACCAGAAACCTATACCGCATGGGAAAAGGAGGATGGTAATAATTTAGGACGTATTACAGGTGGAGCATGCGAAGCTTTATTAGGTAAAAGTTATATAGTTGATAATAACTTTGCAGAAGCAGAAGTATATTTAAAAAATGTTATAGACAATTACAATTATGAATTGGTAGACGATTTAGCTAAAAATTTTACAGGTATTGCAGAGTTTAACTCTGAATCTATTTTCGAATTAAATTTTACAACAAGTGTTAATTTAGATGCTGTAGGAGAAGAAATATTAGCTCAAGATGTAACACATTTAATATATGGTGCAGGGATACAACCTAGCTCTTGGATAACTTTAAAATATCGTGAAGAAAAACCAGACGCTAACGACCCTGCTAATATGAATATAGGAGCAAATGTATATGATGATCAAGGGGAAGTAGTAGGAACAATAGATAGGTTAAGAAGATATAGTCTTAGAATGGCTAATTCAATGGGATCTGTAGATGATATTGACTCACCAATGTATGGTGTCCCTCAAGGTACTTTTGGAGATGGAGATGGTATTGCTTACGCCAGAAATAGATTAAACGTGTTTAAAAAATTCACACACTGGAATACTATTGGAGCAGGAGCAGGAGAAGATAAATCTACCGATTTTAATAATAAATCTGATATTAATATACCCGTTATTAGACTAGCAGATATATACTTACTTTATGCCGAATGTATGTTAGAAAAAGGCGACCTATCTGAAGCCTTAAGATATATCAATAGAGTAAGAAAACGATCGCATTTATATTTACTAGGAAAAAGTAGCGATCCAGGAGCAGAATTTCTTAATGCTGAAACAACTTATATAGACGATATTAATTTAGATATAAATGGAGGTGAAGTCGTAACTATAACAAATTTAATGGAACACTTACGTTTTACCGAAAGACCATTAGAATTAGCACTTGAAGGAGAACGTTCAACACATTTAAGACGTTGGGGTGTGTTTAAGCAACAGTTAATGAAACTAGCATCAATAAAATATGATTATTGGACGGTTCCGCCTAATTTTAATGGGAAACACGCTAAACCAAGATATAAATGTTTTTTAACTCGAGCAGGAGAAACACCTGAGCACTTTACGCTTCCCGAAAACCAAAGAACTAGAGAAAAAATAGGAGCACAAGATGCTATTATTGGATCAGGTAAATTTAGTGAAAGTTTGCACGCTTACTTGCCAATACCGCAGAATGAAATTGATGCTAACCTAAATTGGGATGTTATAAAAGATTAACAAGATTAACGAAAAATTTAAAAAAATGAAAAATATAAAAAATATAGCCAATCTTTTTCTCTTGTTGCTAATTGTTGTTAGTTGCGAAGATGATGAATACGTTGCTCCAAACTCTTTTATAGACGTGGCGTTTACAACAAATTTTGGTACAGAACTAATGCTATCTGAAGTTAATAATTTTGCTTCGTTTTCAGATTTATCAAACGGATATACAAAACATGAATGGCATATTCCAGAAGGGGCTTTCTTTTTAAAAGGTCCTGTCCCAAATGATTTGGAAAATTATGACAACTATATTATTAATCCAGGTGAAACTGTTTCAACAGATAGAACCGTACATGTCTTGTTTAAAAAAGGAGATACACTTACCAAAATTAAACTCTACAATGAGTTTGATTCCTATGCAGAATTTGCATTACCTACAGGTTGGGATCCAGTAAAAGAAGAGATTATAATAGACACAACGCGTACCAGAAAAGAAGGTGATAAATGGATATACGAATATGAGGTTGTTGTTGATGTATATGATACCATTGTTGCAGATATGCAGATTCGAGATCTTGATAAAAACATTATAGATTTTAAAAATTTAGATGTTATAAACTTAAAATTTGGAGATGAGTTAATTTTTGAAGATTTAAGTCGTGATATACCAAATAATACAGCAAGACCAACAAATACAGTATGGCAAATTCATACTATTGAAGAAAATGAAGCCGACGAAAAAAATATCTACAACTCTAATGAAACGACAACTATTGATACCATTGCTTTCAATAGGAGCATAGGTACTTTTAAAGGACGATTAATTTCTAAAAGATTAAAAACAGAAGAGATAGGAGCAGATGATGAAACATACGAAATGCCTTTTGTTTTCAATATAACAGCGTTAGATGAACCATTTGTGCAAATTGGAAATGTATTAGAGTTGGATGATGATCGTATTGTAATACCATTTAGTTCAAGGTTTGAACAATTATCGGATAATTTACGAGGAAATTTCACTGTTAAAATTGATGGATCATCTATACCTATTGCATCTGTAACTATAACCAATGTTTTAGACGCTAATAAAAAAATAACTGGAGCATTGTTCTTGAATTTAGAAACACCTTTAGAGCCATTGGATGTGACTAAAACAGTTACAGTTTCTTATGATGGTGCTAATTCAAATTTAAGATCATTAGACGAACGTCCATTGGAAGCCTTTACAGATGTTCCAATTAAAGTAAATGTACCAACACCAGTTAATTTAAATGGTAATATTATAGAGTTAAGGGATGAGACTATACAAGTACCTTTTGACTTTCGTTTTGATGCAGAAACATTTGCAATTGGAGATAGTACAGAAGGTTTTCAAGTATTAGTTAATGGTATTAATTTTGCGATATCTGCTGTTAATTTAGATACAGATAATAAGAAGTTAAACATAACATTAGTAGATAAAATTTATCGACCAGATGTTATTACAATTTCTCATGATGGTTCGGGGCCTATAAGATCCATAGGAGGAGGTGCTATTGCTATATTAGCAGCAACACCAGTGATAATGGATAATGGTGATATTTTAAATGGAGCTGGAAGTTTTGATGACCCTTTAATATGGATGAATTCAGGAAACGGAACATCTTCTATAACTTTTGTTACGCCAACAACACCTAATACACCAGATATAGGTACAGTAGCGTTTGTAGAAGCTCCAGAAGGTAACAAACCAGACCTTAGATCTACAGGAACCTCAGCAACTTATTTGTTCGAAGCAGGAAAAACATATGTTTGGACGGCTAAACAATATATCTTTCCAGAACATACTACAACTTTTGCTAAACCATACATTGGAAGCACTTTGCTTCCTAATAAATTTTATACTGGTGCTACTGTTGGTGTATGGGAAGATGTGATTATAGCTGAATTTGTTCAAGGGACAACAGGTAATTTTCCAATTAGGTTACAACCAATTCCACTAGGAATTAGTAAATTTTATTATGATGATATGATTATTGCAGAAAAGGAAGAGAGACCTTAATTAAATAATTTTTAAGAATAATCATTATGAAGAACCCTGTAATATAATTTACGGGTTTTACATGGAATATTTATTAACTGATACATATATTTTCTCTTTCTAAAAACTATAACGCCGTTGTAATATGATTTTAAAAATTTTAAATAAACAAAGTCTTCTAATATTAATTTTGATAATTTGTTATTCATGCAAGACCGATAATAAGGAGATTATCACTGTTGAAAAAAAAGAAGTTAAGCCAAAATTTGAATGGCAGAACGCAGCGCTTACCAACGAAAAACGTATTGATTTGTTAATTTTTGAATTGACATTAGAAGAAAAAGCTTCACAATTACTCGATGTTTGTCCAGCTATTGAAAGATTAGATATTCCAGAATATAACTGGTGGAATGAGGCATTACATGGTGTAGCTAGAAACGGAAGAGCCACAGTATTTCCGCAGGCTATAGCATTTGGAGCAACTTTTGATGATGCTCTTATAGAGCGTGTAGCAACAGCCATATCAAACGAAGCCAGAGCAAAATATAACGAA
This sequence comes from Flavivirga aquatica, assembly GCF_001747085.1. Taxonomy (GTDB): domain Bacteria; phylum Bacteroidota; class Bacteroidia; order Flavobacteriales; family Flavobacteriaceae; genus Algibacter_C; species Algibacter_C aquatica. The sequence goes on along the minus strand of NZ_MDJD01000054.1, from coordinate 308,870 downwards.
GCCATAAAAATAGGCAATAGAAGCAAATTTGCAGGTTTAACATTTTGGTCTCCTAATATTAATATTTTTAGAGATGCCCGTTGGGGACGAGGTCAAGAAACCTATGGAGAAGATCCCTTTTTAACAAGTAGAATAGGCGTTGCCTTTGTAAAAGGATTACAAGGTAATGATCCTAAATATATAAAAGCTGCGGCCTGTGCTAAGCATTATGCAGTACATAGTGGTCCCGAAGAGTTTCGTCATGAATTTAATGCTGTAGTTAATAAAAAGGATTTATTTGAAACATATTTACCAGCTTTTGAAGCCTTGGTAAAAGAAGCTAAAGTAGAAGGTGTTATGGGAGCCTATAATAGAACTTTAGGAGCACCTTGTTGTGGAAGTCCTTATTTATTGCAAGATATATTAAGAGACGATTGGGGCTTTAAAGGATATATTGTGTCAGATTGTGGAGCCATTAGTGATTTTCATAAATTTCATAAAGTAACAAACACACCAGAAGAATCTGCAGCATTAGCCTTAAAAAGTGGAACCACAATTAACTGCGGAAATGTTTATAAAACATTAAAGAAAGCTTTAAATCAAAAACTAATCACAGAAGAACTTATAGATGAGCGGTTAAAAGAAAGTTTTATAACCCGTTTCAAATTAGGGCTGTTCGATCCTATAGGAACAAACCCATATGATGCTATAACATCGGAGGTTGTGGATTCTAAAAAACATAGACAATTAGCTAAAGAAGTTGCACAAAAATCTATTGTATTATTGAAAAATAAAAACAATATCCTTCCTCTTAAAAAAGATATTAGAAACCTTTATATAACAGGACCTAGTGCTTCGAGCGAAGAAGTTTTGTTAGGGAATTATTATGGGCTTACTAGTAGTACGCAGACAATTTTAGATGGTATCGTAAGTAAAGTGAGTCCTGGCACCACTATTAATTACAAATCGGGAGTACTACCATATCAGAAAAATGTAAACCCAATAGATTGGACTACTGGAGAAGCGGCATCTGCAGATGCATGTATTGCGGTTATGGGTATATCAGGTTTAATGGAAGGCGAAGAAGGAGAAGCCTTAGCATCTGGTGATAAAGGGGATAGAACACGTTTAAAATTACCTCAAAATCAAATTGATTTCATTAAAAAAATAAGAAGAAAAGGTGATAAACCTTTAATATTAGTTTTAACAGGAGGAAGTCCTATTGCAATACCAGAACTTCATGACTTAGTTGATGCTGTTGTATTTGTTTGGTATCCTGGAGAAGAAGGCGGTAATGCGGTTGCAGATGTTTTATTTGGAGATGTTTCCCCTTCAGGCAAATTACCTATTACATTTCCAAAATCTATTGAGCAATTACCACCTTATGAAGATTATAATATGGCAGGAAGAACCTATAAATATATGAGCCAAGAACCATTATATCCATTCGGGTTTGGTTTATCCTATGCGTCTTTCGAATACAAAAATTTAAAAATAGATTCAGATTATACGGTTACTGTAGATATTACTAATACAAGTGATGTTATTTCAGAAGAAGTTGTGCAACTATATATAAGTTCGCCTCTTGCAGGTAAAGTAGATCCTATTTTTGATTTAAAGTCTTTTAAAAGAATACAATTAAACCCTAAAGAAACTCAAACGATTTCTTTTAAATTAAATAAGGCATCCTTTAATCAATTTAATAAGAATGGTAAAACTATTATAAGAGATGGAGTCTATAATATTTACATTTCAAGCTCCTTGCCGTCACAAAGAAGTATAGATTTGGGAGCTTCTAAATTTATTAAAACGAGTATTGAATTTTAATAATTAACAATGAAATTTATTTTATATATAATATATCTAGTTACTTTTTTTTATGCCCAAACTCCAGAACCATCAAAAGGGTTTAAATAGGTGAAAAATGAGAATTTTTCAGAGGAGTTTAAAGGCAAGGAATTGAATAAGAAAAAATGGTACGAAAGATCACCATATTGGAAACATGGTAGTGCGCTAGCTACAATTAGAGCATATTAGCTATCTGTTAAATATGGAAATTTGCAAATAAAAAACTCGGTATTAAAAGGAGATAAAAAGTATAATATTGCAGGAGTAGCAGTTGCTTCTGTAGCTAAAAATACATTTTATGGATATTATAAAACACGAATGAGGCATCAAGTATTACGATATCTTCAACATTTTGGCTTAAAAATAAACCAGACATAAAAACGTGCCCATTTGAAGTCCAAGAGTTAGACATTGTTGAGGTTGTTGGTAAACAAAAAGATAAGTTTGATTTTACAACCAATTGAAAAAGAGAAGTAATAGTATTTATATTAAAACTTGATACTAAAGAAGAAAATGTTTAATTAAAATGTTAAACTGAGTACAGTCTATATCTTTGGTTTTCAAAACATATAATTTAGACAATAGTACCCAGTTCGACATGAATTAGTCACTCTATATAAATTAAGTTTATAACTTAAAAACTTGCTCAAGGGAAATCCATTTTTCTCCATCTTTAGCCCATGGTAGCTCTTGTTGGTAATTCCACATTAAATTTTCCCATTCTTGAACCTTTGGGTTGTTAGCGTCCATTTCGGCTTTTTTAACAGGATTAAAGGTGTCATCAACCTCCATAATCATAAACATTCTGTTTCCCGTTAAATAGATCTCCATATCTACAATACCAGCATCTTTTATACTTTTAGTAATTTCTGGCCATGCATTTCCTGCAGCATGGTAGGCTTTATATTCTGCAATTAATTTAGAATCGTTTTTTAAATCACATGCATAGCAGTATCTTTTTATACTCATAACTAAATTTTTCGTTTAATTTGTTTGTTTCTTATACGTTGTGTAACCATATAAGGCAACCACAGCTAAACATATTAAAGGCAGTATAAAAGAAAAATTAACTTCAGGAATAAACCCTAAAACTTTTACATCTGAAAAACCAGAACCTCCCCAATCTAATATGCCTCCTTGCAAAACGGGCATTAATGCACCACCAACAATAGCCATTACTAAACCAGCAGAACCAATTTTAGCTTCATCTCCCATGTTTTTTAACGCAATTCCGTATATGGTTGGGAACATTATAGACATAAAAACAGAAATAGCAACTAAAGAAATAAGCCCATACATACCAGGTAAAAGAATGGCGCCAGCACAACAAATTACGCCCCCAATACCAAATAACATTAACATTTTTGACGGGTTGATAGTTTGCATTAAAGCAGTACCTATCCAACGTCCTACTAAAAATGAAATCATTGCGGCCACATTAAAATAAGTAGCAGTAAGTTTTAAACCAAGTGTTTCATTTATATTATCTACATATTGAAAAATATAAGTCCAACACATAATTTGAGCGCCCACGTAAAATGCTTGAGCCAAGACACCTAGTAGATAGTTTTTATTTGCAAATAATTTTTTAAACGATTCAGAGACAGACATTTTATCTTCATCCGCTGTTTTTGGCATTTTAGTAAATATAATAATAGACATAATAACCAATACTAATACACCTAAACCAATGTAAGGGATACTAATTATGCTTAAATCGTTTTCTCTAACAGCAGATAATTCTGTAGATGTTAAAGCGCCATAAGCTTCAGTTGTATAATCATCAGACCTCAATGCACTAATAACAAAAACTTGTGCTATTACCATTCCCATAAGTGACCCAATAGGATTAAATGCTTGAGCTAAATTTAACCGTTGCGTAGCTGTTTCTTTATTTCCTAAAGCTAAAATTAAAGGATTTGATGTGGTTTCTAAAAAGGCCAATCCACAAGTTATAACCCATAATGATACTAAGAAAAAAGAGAAAGTTTCGTATTTCGCAGCAGGGTAAAACAAAAAGGCTCCAGTTGCGTACAATATTAAACCTAAAACAATACCAGATTTATAACTGTATTTTCTAATAAATAAAGCCGCAGGAAGAGCCATAAAGAAATATCCAAAGTAAAATGCAAATTGTACTAGAGATGCTTGCATATTAGATAATTCTGGCATAACTTTTTTAAATGCAGAAACCATAGGATTTGTTAAATCATTGGCAATACCCCACAAAGCGAATAAAGAGGTTATTATTATAAAAGGAAATAGTAATTCTTTTTTTACTACTGGAATTTTGGAAGCTTTATTCATATTTTATTTTAAATTTTTAATTAATAAAATAGTAAGACTAAAATGTTAAAAGGTGAAGGTTACAAACTGTGTTATCTGTATTAAAAAGGATAACAAATGATGCTATTCTGTTAGTAAAGATCTGTCTAAATGTACATAACCACCATCTACAGTAATAAACTGTCCTGTGGTATGCGATGATTTTTCAGAAATTGTAAAAAGGCATTGGTTGGCAATTTCTTGAGGCGTGGTCATTCTGTTTTCTAGTGGAATTTTTTTTACAATATCCTGTAGTTTTTCATCTCCATTTTCTAAAGTTTTTATCCAAGCATCGTAAGCAGGCGTCCAGCTTTCTGCAATAACAATAGCGTTACATCTAATACCAAACTTAATAAGATCTACAGCCCATTCTCTAGTTAGTCCCAAAACGCCACCTTTAGAAGCTGCATAGCCAGAAGTTCCACCTTGTCCTGTTAAAGCTACTTTAGAGCCAATATTTAAAATGTTTCCTTTAACCTTTTTAAGCATTGGCAAGCAATACTTCGCCATAGCAAAGAAGCTTACCATATTAAGTTTCAATGAATACATAAAATCATCCATAGAGGCATCAAGTCCAGCACCATCATTTACCCCTACATTATTTATAAGAGCATCAACACGCCCGTACTTTTTCTCTATAGTCTTAGCTGCCTGTTCTATTTGTTTATAATCTGATAAATCTGTTTTAATAAATGCAGCATCAATACCTCTTTCCTGTAATTCCTTTTCATATCCAACCCCACGATCATTACGACATACAATAACAGGTATTGCACCTTCATTAGCTAAAGTTTGTACAATAGTTTCTCCTATACTTCCTTTAATACCAGCAGCTCCTGTAATAACCACTACTTTTCCTTTTAATCCTAAGTCCATGATATTTTGTTTAAATAGTGTTATAAATTATAAAATTGAATAGCATTGGTTCCCATAATTGATTCTTGTTCGGACACCGAAAGGTTTGCTATAAAATTGGTAACTAAATTTTTTACTTGAGAATAAGTGCCAGCAACTAAACATACTGGCCAATCGGAACCGTACATAATACGATTTGTACCAAAAGCATTTAAAACCAAATCCATGTATAGGTGTAATTGACCTTCGGTCCAAGATTTATAATCAGCTTCAGTAATCATTCCCGAAATCTTACAATAGACATTTTCTTGTTTTGCTATTTCTTTCATAAGTGTTGCCCAACCATCAAAAAAACCATCTTTAATGTAAGGCTTAGCAATATGATCTATTACAAATTTTTGATTAGGAAAATGCCTTACAAACTCTAAAGCCGCTCCTAATTGATGGGGGAAGATTAATATATCATAGGTGAAATTGTGTTTTTCTAAAGCTTTGATACCTCTTAAAAAATGAGGTCTTAATAAAAAGTTATGATCGGGTTCACCTTGCACTATATGTCTGAAACCTTTTATTTTATTGAATTGATTGTAATTATCTAAAACAGCATCAATATTATCACCTCTTAAATCAACCCAACCAACAATACCTTTTATAAAATCATATTGTTTGGATAGGTCTAATAGAAAGTCTGTTTCAATCAATGTTTGGTCTGCTTGAACAGCTACACAGCCATCAATACCATTTTCACTATAGACTTTTTTTAAATTTGAAGGCAAAAAATCCTGACGAATAGCAGCCATATCATCGTCTATCCATTCATGCTTTTTGGGTTCGTAATTCCAAAAATGTTGATGAGAATCTATAATCATAATATTATTTTATAAAATCTTTTAATGCGTTTTGCATACCTTTTTCTTGAATAGCTTCAAGATATTTTAGTACGTTTTGTTCAAGCCCTTTGTATGTTGTTAAATCTATTCCCCAAAAATCTATATTGGATAGTGTGGTTTTAACGACAGTGGAAGTATCTTGGTTTTCCCATTGTGTTTTAAAGAATTTTAATACTTTTTCGTCATCTTTTAAAGTAATAGATTCAGAGCCTCTTTCCCCTTTGTAGAATGTTATTAATGAGGCTAATGAAAATAGTAAATGGCTTGGGAGCTCATTTTTCTTTTTAATATATTCTAGTATTGAAGGTAAAACACGTGTTTTAAATTTTGAAATAGAGTTTAAAGAAATACTTATTAATTCATGTTCTAAATACGGGTTTTTAAAACGGTCTAAAACATCATTAGCAAATTGGTTTAATTCGGCATCTGGTAAATCTAGAGTAGGACATATTTCATTAAAAATGGCATCTTTTAAGAATTCGCCAACAACAGGATCTTCTATAGATTCTCTTACTCGGTTAATACCATATAAATATCCAACTGGAACTAAAGACGTATGAGCACCGTTTAAAATACGAACTTTACGTGTCCTGTATGGTTCCATGTTATTTGTGAAAACAATATTTAAACCACAGGCTTCTGCAGGTATTTCTTCTTTAATAGTTTCAGGACCTTCTATAACCCATAAATGAAATTGTTCGCCTTCTACAACTAAATTATCTTTATAACCTAATGTTTTGGTGATAGTTTCCATTTTATCTCGAGGATAACCAGGAACAATCCTATCTACTAGTGTATTACAGAATATATTGTCTTCGTTAATCCATTCTATAAAATCACTGCCTAAGTTCCAATCGTCTGCATATTGTAAAACGATACGTTTTAAATGATAACCATTTTTATCAATAAGCTCACATGGAATAATAATCATGCCTTTATCGGAAGCTCCTCCAAAAAATTGGAAGCGTTTATATAAAAGTGATGTCAATTTACCCGGAAAACTACTTTGCGGTGTGTTTTCTAATTTATCGTTGACATTATATGCTATTCCTGCTTCGGTGGTATTAGAAATAACAAAGCGTAAATCAGGATTTTCAGCATTTATTAAATAGTCGTTATAATTTTCATAAGGATTAATACCACGTTGAATACAATCAATCACTTCATATTCGCTAATGGCTTTTCCGTTTTTAATACCATTAAGATACAGGGTGTACAAGCCATCTTGCTCATTTAATAGTTTTATTAACCCTTGATTTATAGGTTGAATGGCTACCACACCAGCATCAAAACCAGCTTGTTTATTCATTTTATGAATCATCCAATTGGCAAACGCTCTTAAAAAATTACCTTCTCCAAATTGTATCACTCTTTCGGTATATGTATTCGTATCTACCATATCTCTATTTAGTGCGTTCATTACTGTTTGGGTATTCGTTACTGAGTTTATCATTAGTTTCTTTTTGTTTTTTATAAAGACACACCTCGTTTCCAAGGGATAAAATCGTTATTACCATGAAGTACTGCTTTTGATGCGACTTCGTTACTTGCTACTTTTATAATGTGGTCTAAAATTTTTTCGCCCATAGATTCAATGCTATCTTCACCACTAATAACGGTACCTGCATTAATATCAATAATATCGTTCATGCGTTTGTACAGCTGTGTATTACTTGACATTTTTAAAACAGGCGCTACAGGATTGCCTGTTGGCGTACCTAACCCTGTAGTAAAAACGATAATATTGCAGCCAGAACCTACTAAAGCTGTGGTAGATTCTACATCATTTCCTGGAGTGCATAATAGGTTTAAACCAGGTTTTGTTACTTGCTCTGTATAATCTAACACTTGAACAATAGGGGAGGTGCCTCCTTTTTTTGCTGCTCCAGCAGATTTCATGGCATCTGTAATTAAACCATCTTTAATATTGCCGGGAGAAGGGTTGTTTTCAAAACCAGAACCAACGGCTACTGCTGCCGCAGAATATGCACGCATTAAGTTGTAGAATTTTTTAGAATCCTGGTCTGTTACACAACGGTTAATTAAACCTTGTTCTACACCATTTAATTCTGGAAATTCCGATAATACGGGAGAACCTCCAAGGGCTACTAGTAAGTCTGATGCATAACCTAATGCAGGATTTGCAGATATACCTGAAAACCCATCTGAACCGCCACATTCTAAACCCAATACTAATTTGCTTAATGGTGCTGGTTTACGTTCTATTTTATTTGCTTTTGTTAAGCCAATAAAGGTGTGTTTTACAGCTTCTTCTATAAGTTTACGTTCGCTTTCGCTACGTTGTTGTTCTAGAAAATGTATTGGTTTTTTACAATTTGGGTCTATAGCTTCTATGGCTTTTTGGAGCATATTAATTTGTGCATTTTGGCAACCTAAACTAAATACAGTTGCTCCAGCCACGTTAGGATTGGTTATATAACCTGCTAGAAGTTTGCATAATACTTGAGAATCTTGTCGAGTACCTCCGCAGCCACCATCGTGTTTTAAAAATTTAATACCATCTACATTTGGAAATACTCTGTTTTTAGATAATTCTTCTTTTGTGGTAATAATTGGTGTATTGAAAATTTCATCTGTAGTTGCACCAGATTTATATTTATGAATCAAAGCATCGGTGTTTACAGCAAAATCTTTTTTAGTTTCGTAGCCTAGTTTTTCTGAAAGGGCACCTTCTAAGACATCTAAATTTCTGTTTTCACAAAATGTTAGCGGAATAACTAACCAATAATTTGCGGTTCCTACTTTTCCGTCTTTTCTGTGGTAACCCTTAAATGTGCGGGTTTTAAAGTTTGAAATATCTGGAGCAGACCAAGTAAAGGGTTCTTTAGAGTCTTTAAATTCCGCGGAAGCGTGTTTAACATTTTCAATAGTAATGGCACAACCTTCTTGAATAGTTTGTGTTGCTTTACCTATTAAAACTCCATACATATAAATTTTATCGCCTACATTAAAATGGTTAAGTGTAAATTTATGTTTCTGTTTTATGTTTTCTTTTAAAGTGATGTTTTTTCCAGATACAGATGTAATTGTACCTTTTTCTAAAGGTGTTATGGCAACAATAACATTGTCTTTTGGGTCTATTTGTACGTAATTTTTTGACATTTCTTTTTTAATTAAAACTTACGGTTGCTTTAATAACTCCAGTTGCTGGATTTAACCAACTATCAAAATGGGTTATCATATCTGTATATGGAACAGAGTGTGTTATAAATGAGTCTGTTGGAAATTGGTTTAGTACGCTTATAACATGTTCAAAATCTTCGGTAGTAGCATTTCTGCTGCACATTAATGTCATTTCTTTAGCGTGAACTGCTGGGTGGTTGTATGTTAAATCGTCTTTAGATAAACCAACTAAAATAAAACGACCTCCATGAGACATGTAGTTAGGACAGGCTTCTAAAGCAAATTTATTTCCAGAGGCATCAAATACTGCGGTACATAAATCGCCATTTGTAATTTTAGAAATGGCATTTATAGCATTATCACCTGCTTTTACAATATAATCGACTCCAATTTTTTCTTTAGCATAAGTTAGACGTTGTTTATTCATATCTATAGCAATAACTTTTGTTCCTGCTATTTGGGCTAATTTCATAATACCTATACCAATTGGACCACAGCCAACTACGGCTACAAATTCGTTTTTTTTAATGGCTGCTCGTCTTACTGCATGAGCACCAATAGCTAGCGGCTCTACTATAGCCATTTCGTTATAAGATAAATTATTTGCAGGTAGTAAAATATTAGATGGTACTGTAATTTGTTCTTGCATACCCCCATCTGTATGTACACCCAGTACTTTAATATTATTACAACAATTTGTTTTTTCGTTTCTACATGAAATACATTTTCCACAACTTATATAAGGCATAATAACAACTTTGTCTCCTACTTTTATGCCTTTTTCATTGTCGTCTATTTCTAAAACTTCTGATGCTAGCTCGTGCCCTAAAATTCTAGGGTAAGTAAAAAAGGCTTGATTGCCACCATAGGCATGTAAATCTGTACCGCATATCCCCACTTTTGTTATTTTTAATAAGGCTTCTCCTGCTTGTCTTATTGGTGCTTCTTTTTCTTTTAATATAAATTCGCCTGGTTTTTCGCAAACTATGTATTTCATTTTTGTAGATATTTTGTCTGTAATTATATGTTGTTGTTAACGAGGTAAGTGTGTGTCAATTTATAAGAGCATATCTTATATTTAGGATATGCTCTTAATAGTAAAAAAAAACTAACTTCAATTAATTCAAACAACTAAGTTTTATATGTTATAGGGTTAACTCAAGAACAAAAGCATGGTTTCCTGGTTTGTCTATAGGCATTTTTACAAATAAGCCTAGAGCATCTTGAGACCATTTAAGTTTAGAGTTACTTCCTAACATTTTTATATTTAACACTTTATCTTCTGGAGTTATAGATTTAATAAGAACGTGATCTTTTTTTGGCCATGCCATCATGATGGCATATAGCTTGTTTTCTTTTTGAGTAAAACGAATGTCTTGACCTGTAAAACCTTTGTTTTTCCCTTCTGAGTGATGTCCTTTTTTGACCTCTGTAGGCCCTTCTCCAAAGGTTCTCCAATATTTGGTATTGTATATAGCTTCTCCATTGGTGTTTAACCAGTTTCCAATTTCTAATAGTATATCTTGTTGTTCTTGAGGAATGGTACCATCAGATTTTGGACCTACATTTAAAAGTAAGTTTCCATTTTTTGAAACAATATCAATCAAGTCATCAATAATTTGATTTGGTGTTTTAGATTTCCAATTTGTAACATAAGACCAAGAGTTTTTACCTATGGAAGTATCGGTTTGCCAAGGCAATTTTCTAATGCCTGGTAATTTACCTCGTTCTAAATCGTAAATTACAGTACCTTCAGGGAAGGCTTCATGGCTAAAGTTTTTGTCATTTATAACAACCTCTTTATTCCACTCAATACCTTTATTGTAATAGTATGCTGCTATTTTGGGACGTAAATCTGCAAAATCTGGAATATCTAAATAAAAATCAAACCAAAGAATGTCTGGTTGGTAATTATCAATTAAATCTATTGTTCTATTCCACCATCTTTGTTTAAATTTTTCGGATACAGGCTCTTTTAAGTCTTTCCCTTTAGAAGAGTATAAATCTGCATATTGAAGGTCTGTAGTATCAAAATGATCTTTTTTATTGTAAAACGACCAATTAAAGGCATAATGAGAAGACGCTCCCATAATTAACCCTTTAGCTCTTCCTTCTTTAAAAAGTTCTCCTAAAATATCTCGTTTAGGACCCATATTATATGCATTCCATTGTGTTGTGTTAGATTTATACATAGCAAAACCATCGTGATGATCTGCGACAGGAACTACATATTTTGCTCCAGATTTTTTAAATAAATCGATCCATTCTGCAGCGTTAAATTTTTCGCCTTTAAATGCTGGAATAAAATCTTTGTAACCAAATGCTTTTTGATTTCCCCAGTTTTTTAAATGATGTTTATAAGTAGAGCTAGGACCTTTTTGTTTAAGTTTTAATTGTGCAGTAAAGGTAGCTGTATCCATATACATTTGTCTTGGGTACCATTCAGATCCATAGGCAGGTACGGAATATGCCCCCCAGTGTATGAAGATGCCGAATTTCTTGTTGTTAAACCATTCAGGATCTTTATAATGTTTTTTTATAGATTCCCAATTAGGCTCGTAAATAATTTTTTTATCCTCTGGTTTTACTTCTACTATTTTTTTATTCTCTTTTTGTTTACAAGATGTAATTAGAGCTATAAACGCAAATAAAATAAAAGCCAGTTTTTTTAAAAACATATCGATTTGTATTTGATTTAATTATACTTTAATAAGTATTAAATACATTGGCTAAATTCCTTTTTTTAATGGGAACTTAATATGCTAAATGATTTAATTGGAGCAACAAATGATTAAATTTATATTTTTTAATTTATTAAACGTCTTAATACAAAGCCATTTACCCATAATTGACCAGAATTTGCTATATTTTTAAATTCAAGAATAACTGGTGTGTTACCTTTAATCTTAAACTTAGATTTTACAGATAATGGTTTGCGTTCTCCAGTGTTATCGTTTTCATAATAATTTACAATATGATCTTCTGCCTTTGTTGTGAATTTGCCTGAAACATCTGTAATGGTGACTTCAATATTATTGGTCAGTTTTTTAGTATTGTTTTTTCTGGCGTGATGAAAAGTTTCTATGTTATATAGACCTTCTTTTAAGTTTGATATTTTTAATTTTAAAACACCTTTTTCTATATAAATACCATCGGCTCCCATAAAACTTAAATCACCTAACATTGTTGAAGAATCTCCTAACCAGTTAATTTTAGAAGTTGATGTTATTTCGATTTTAGCATTATAATCGTTTAACAAAAATTCTAAGTCGTTATTTGATTTTTCTGTCCATTCTAACCAATCAAATTGAACGAGTTGTTGTTTGCCGCCAATATCTACTTTCGAAATTGGGTAATCGTAAATAGGTTTTGCGTTTTTTGTTATTTCATTAGTATTAAAAGGTTGCGTACTTATTGAAACTTTTGCGGGTTTTAATCCTTTAGACTTGGCTGAAACAGTAATGCTTCCAGTGTTTTCACTCCCTTTAATATATATAGTTGCTACGCCGTTATGTGGTGATGCTGGATTTGCATTTATATGACCATTATCTATAATGCTACCTGCTCCAGAAACAGAAAATTCTATGTTGTTAGATGAAGAGGTTACAATTTCGTTGTTTTTGTCTAGGATATAGGCATGAACCATCCTAATATCTGAACCACCAGCAAAAAAAGGTTGATTATTAATATTAAATTTTAATGCTATATGATGAGGAGTTTCTTGTTTACTTCGAGAATGTTCTGAAATAATTTCATCGTTATTATAGCCTACAGCTTTTAAACGTCCCTTTTTCCATTTGTAATTGAATGTAAATGAGGGATGATTTAAATTTGACTTAGTAGTATTGTTATCAGGAAATTGTTTAGCTATAAGGAGGTTATCATGATATAATGCAACCATTTGGCAATTACTAAACACTCGAATTTTTCCAGTATTTGAAGCTGTTTCGTCTGCAATATGAACTATCGGTTTTTTTATGAGTTCCGATTGATACCAGTAATAAACAGGTTTTGGTATTCTGTAGGCCGATAATATCCCGTTTTGAGATGTAAACCCTCGTTTCCAGCGAGTATAATCTTTGTCTGGTTGTAAACGATTGTAATCGGCTCCAACCCAGGCAATGGCTGCAATGTTATTTTTACTTTTCTTATATCTTGAAATATGGAATTGATTAACATCTGCGTTTACAGAGGAACCATGTTCCATAACCATAGAAAAAGCACCTTCAGGAAATTCAGATCTTCTGTAGTCCATGGTAGCATGAATATCTGTTACACCTTCATTCTTAACACCATTCCAAGGGCTGGAAGCAGAAGCCGTAAGTCGAAAAGGATCTTCTTCTTTAGTGGTGTTTTGCATGCGAGGTACTGGTCCTCTGTGATTAATGCCCGCTCCCCAAAAAACAATCGATGGATGGTTTCTGTGATTTCTTATCATGTGTCTTGTAGCATCCTCTAACTTTGAAAACCAAAGGTCATCACTCCACATGATCCATGTAGAAGGTTCTTCGTAAACTAGAATCCCTAATTCATCACATGCTTTAATAAAAGCATCGTCTTGTGTGTAATGTGATAATCTTATTATATTAAAACCTGCTTTTTTATATTGAAGGGCTTCGTTGTAATGAAACGAATTAGGTATAGCATCTCCTATATTTGGATAATTTTGATGGCGGTTAGCTCCAATCAAAAATATAGGGTTTTCATTTAAAACAAAGCCTTTACCTTTTACGAGTTTAAAAGATCTAAAGCCAAAGGTGTTTTCTACAAAATCAACAGGCTTATCATGGTTATAAATTACAGAATGAGATCTGTATAAATACGGAGTATTTGGCGACCATAAATGAAAATTGTCTTCTATAGTAGTTGTTTGCCTAAAAGTGTAATTGGAGTTTCCTTCTATGGTTTTATTATGAACTATAGTTTTTAAAACATAACCTTTTGCATCAATGATTTTAGTTACTATTTTACAGTTTTTAGAGGTTGAGTTTTCGTTTTTAACGGTTGTTTTTATGGATACCGTACCATTATTTTTATTAACTGTTGGTGTTGTAATATGTACCCCCGCATCATAGTCTTCCCAATTAAAGTTTACATGTAGTTTATTGGTAGTTACTAAGTATAAATCTCTATACAAGCCTCCAAATTTTATATAATCTGTTCTATGTGGATCTGGAGCTATGGTTTTATTAAAACTATTATCGGCTTTAATGACTATTAAATTATCTTCTCCAAAATTCACAAAATTAGTGATGTCAAAATGAAAAGGAACATAACCGTTGACTTTAAAATCACCAACAGATTTTCCGTTTACCCATAATTCTGTAGCGTTATGTACACCTTCAAATTCCAGAAACACTTTTTTTGTATGATCATCATCTACAAAAACCTGTTTTCTGTACCACCCAAAATCTCTTAAGTATTTTTTTTGAACCCAAGTTTCTTGTATACTATCCATTTCATAAGAAACGAGTTGTAGAGTATGAGGGACAGAAACACTTTCCCAGTTGGAATCATTAAAATTTACAGATTCAGGATGTTCATTAGTATTTCCTAAATGAAATTTCCACCCTAAATTTAAATTATACTTTGTTCTTTGAGTAGAAATATTTCGTCTTGGTAAATTGTTTTTTTGAGCAACCATGAAACTGGTAACAAGTAAAAAAATGAAGCTAAATCGAATCTTATTGTATTTGTAAAACATAATGCTAAATCGAATTTTTATTGTATTTGTAAAACATAAAGCTAAATTCATACATTTAAAAAATATCTAGGATGTCTTATGTTAGGATTAGTATAACATATGTTTAAATTTATGTATAACAGAATGTTATGTGGTAAATAGATAAGGTTGATTTTTGAGTTTTAACACATATGTTATGGTAATAAAAACGTACCGTATAATAAAAAAACTGTTTTTAGGTATTTTTGAATTCAATAATAAAAAGGTACAATGTTTTATAAACTATTTAAAGATTAGGGTTTTTAGTGAATTTTAATTAAAACTAATCGCTATTTTATTATTTACTCTCAAAAATTAATAACATATTTACTCTATAAATGAATAAGTTTCAAACTAGTTTAACAACCTTTCTTGCTGTAGCTTTTTATTTTGTTACGGTTACTTCTGTGTTATCACAAGAACGTCCTAATATAATTTTTATACTTACAGACGATCAATCCTATGGGCTAATGGGATGCGATGGGAATACCATCGTGCAAACTCCAAATATTGATAAATTAGCAGAAGAAGGAGTACTTTTTACTAATGCACACATAACAAGTGCCATTTGTACGCCTAGTAGGATTTCTATTTTATTAAGCCAATTTGAGCGAAAGCATGGTGTTAATTTTAACTCAGGCACCAGTGTTTCCGATGAAGCATGGGAACAGTCTTACCCTGTAGTGATGCGAAAAGCAGGATATTATACAGGTTGGATTGGTAAAAATCATGCGCCTGTAGGAGAAGGAGGGTATACCAGTGAGCTAATGGAGAAAAGCTTTGATTATTGGTATGCAGGTCATGGGCATATACGTTTTTACCCAAAGGATGTACATGATATATTTAATGATGCTATAGCTAGTACACAACCAGAAATTATTAATGAAGGTGTTAATGATTTTATTGATAATAATGAAAGGCGATTAAAAAGTGCTATTCGGTTTTTAAAAGAACGTCCAGAAGATAAACCTTTTATGCTTTCTGTGAATTTTAATTTACCTCATGGTGCGGGTACAGGGTCTATGCGATTAAGAGATACAGACGATACTATTTATAAAACCTTGTATCGTGATTTAGATATCCCTTTACCAGATAATTATATAGCAAAAGTAGATATTAAAAACCCAAAATTACCTGCAGATTTATTAAGAACAGAAGATAGGCAAACAGGATATAATTACTCAAATACTCCACAAGGCTTTAGAGAACGTTATATACGTCAATTACAAGCTATGACAGGTATTGATCGTTTAGTCGGAAATTTAAGAAAGAAGCTTAAAGACTTAAAACTAGATAAAAATACCATTATTATTTTTACTTCAGATCATGGTTTGTTTATGGGAGAGCAAGGTTTAGGAGGAAAAGCATTGTGTTATGAAAAAACGACACACGTACCTATGATTATTATGGATCCTAAAGTAAAGCGTAAATTAAAAGGCATAAAAAGTGATGCTTTGGTACAAAGTATTGATGTTGCTGCAACTATGGTATCTATGGCAGGAATAAAAAAACCTGTAAGCTTTCAGGGAGTAGATATTTCAGGATTTGTTAAAGGAGACAAGGGCGCTATTAGAGATTATCTTTTTACAGAAAATTTGTGGTCTACTCAGTTTGGAAATCCAAGATGCGAGGCAGTACAAAATAAAGAATGGAAATATATAAGGTATTATAAAAATAATACGTTTTCAGCATCTAAAAAAATTGAAACGGCAAAACAATTGGGTATACCTATAAATAAAATATTATATGCTGTACATGACCCAGATATAGCTACATATAGAAGTTTTATTGAATCCTCATTAGAAGGGGAACAACCTGTTTACGAAGAGCTGTATAATTTAAAAAACGATTCACAAGAACTTCATAATTTGATTAAGTATGATCAATACAAATTGATACTAAAAATGCTAAAGGTAGCTTGGGAAGTTAAAATTAAAGAGGCCAGGGGTACAGGAAAACCTAAAGTATATAGATATACTAATGATAGTCACCCGAAGGGAGGACATTAAAAATCAATTTTAAGCAAGAATTACTTATTTATATATTGAAGAATGAATTCAAAAAAAATACTATTCGTTTTTAGCTGTTTACTTATAGTAAATACAGTTATAGCACAAGATTTAAAGTTTTTTAAAGATCTAAAGAGTAAAAATGTGTCTTCTGATTCGAGTATAGAATGGACTCAGTTTGGACCAGGTATGAGCGGGAATAATAAATGTGCTTTTTGGCATCCCACAGATGCTAATGTTTTATTTATTTCTCCTAATATGGGAAATTCTTATGTGTCTTATGATAGGGGGTATACATATCAAACCGTTTTAAATGCAGATGCTCCAGGTGTAAAAATAGGCAACAGAGGCCCCGAAAAATTTAGTAGCCTAGATTTTTCTAGACAAACGCCAGATTTTGGTTTTTCTACAGATTTAAAAACAACAGGTATTTTTGTTACTAATAATAAAGGGAAGACATGGAGTAAACAAATAAGTTCACAATCTGCATTTGGTAAATCAAAAATGTCATGTATAACTGTTGATCCAAAAAATGAAAATATATGGTATGTTGGGGCAGGACTTATGAGATATACTGGACGTATTTTGTTTACTCAATCAAAACCACATGGAACCTTTATTGATAAAAATAGTCAAGGAAAAATTTGGAAGAGTATTAATAAAGGGGAAACATGGAAATTAATAAATAAGGGGTTACATACTAAAGCTGAAGTTGAAACTATAATTGTAGATCCTACAGATTCAAAAACAGTTTATGTATCTACAAACTATGGTTTTTATAAAAGTAAAAATGGAGGGAAAAGCTGGAAGCTAAAAAGCAATGGATTAGATACTGATGTTATTAGATCTTTTGTAATGCATCATGATTCAAAAACAAATAAAATAACCCTATATATTGTTGCAGCAATAACATGGAAGGCTAATGGGAAAACCATTGAGGACAATACAGGAGGAATATTTAAAAGTATAGATAATGGAGAGAGCTGGACAAAAATAAATGGCGATTTAGCTTTGGATATGCGTCAATTTGAAAAAAATAAATCAATAAAAAAGAGTTACTATCATGTTGTTGCCCATTATTTTGGAATTAAAGATAAAGAAGCTCAAAGTAAGTATCCAGAATTATCATCTAGTATTACGCCAAGATATACACAAATAACAGTAGACCCTAGTGATGTAAATAATTTGTACTTAATAAATATGTATTCCAATGCATCAAGAAACAATTTTATACCGGGTTCAATGTGGCGTAGTAAAGATGGAGGTAAGCATTGGTATATTACTTTTAGAAATGGAAAGAATTGGAATAAAGGTGGTGATTTACAATATTGGAAAAAAAGAAATAATCCAATAGGGACTAATGTAGAAATTCTTTATTTGCACGATTGGATTAATAGAGATAGGTACGAACGTAAAGCTTGTAATTATGCGAAGTTTAATGTAGAGGGAACAATATTACACACACAATTGGCTAAAATATCTTTAATGTCTTATGATAAAGGAGATACATGGGTAGATGTGGACGATGTTAGAACAGGATCAAGTTTTAATAGCTATATAGGAGCAGGAAATAGTAATGTTCCTGGGCATGGCTTTTATCAAGATAAGCGTTTTCCTGGCAGCGTGTTTTGTTCGGCAGGAGAAAATTCACTTTGGGTAACTAATAAGGATAAGAGCCCGCTTAGACCAAATAGGCAGGCTGCAACTAATAATAAGATTTTAAAAGATGAAGCATCTTTAAGTTGTTATGCCATACATCCAAAAGATAGTACAATACATTATGCATTGTTTTTTAGGCAAGCACACAGAGGTGATTTAATGCGATCTACAAATAGTGGGAAAACGTGGGTGAAACACGGTACGCCTATTCCTAAATGGAATATTAAAGCACATTCGGGAGATCAATCTGTTCATCAGTTAAATTTAATTATTGATTCGGAACAGCCTGACAATATGTATTTTTGCGTTCCAAAATCGACTAGAAATATGGAATATGTAGGAGATACTGTTACTGGTTTTGGAGTACATAAATCGACAGATGGAGGTTTTACATGGATAGAATCAAATAAAGGGTTACCTAAAACTTTAGACGTTTCTACAATTAAATTTGATCCTAAAAACAACAATGTATTATATGCTACTGTTCAAAATAGAAATGGAGGATTATACAAATCTATTGATAAAGCCAAACATTGGGTACGTGTAAAATCAACAGATGAAATATCAGGTGAATTTGGGATTAATGATATTCATTTTGCAATAGATGGAAAAGTTTATATCACTTCCGGATATAAAAATGCAGATAAAAATCAAGGTGGTTTGTGGGTAAGTGATAATGGTTTTCAAACTTGGAACAAACTATTTGACTATCCATGGGTAAATAGAGTAGAAGTAGCCAGATACGATTCTAAAACTATACTTATTTCTACTTTACCAAATAAAAAGATAGGATACCTAAATCCAGGTACTTATTTATCTAAAGATAGCGGTGAAACTTGGATTAAAATAAATAAAGGTAACGGACAATCAGACAGAATAAATGATATTGCTATCGATTATTTTACGCCTGGCAAATACTACGTGTCAACTTACGGTAGTGGTTTTTATGTTGCTAAAGATTTCAGAATTTATAAAGAAAATTAGTTAAACTTAATAATTTGATTAATTGATACTGTTTTCCAGAGAAATACACAGCTCTAACGTGTTACAATAAAAAAGAATGGTTAAAATTGAACATATGTTATGTTATTCTATAACTATGGTTCTTTTATGGTTTTCTCATGTACTAGTTTTGTGTTAGAATCATTTGAAATTTTAAATGATTTTTTAATAAGTATAAAGAGTATTATAATACCGCAAGAGATATTGAAATCTCAACAGGAAAGCATTTCTAGCCAATAGAAAAACGAAAACAAATTAAACATAATTAAAAAATGAGAAAAATATTCTTTTTAGCGTATTTAACCATGCTAACTATTTTTGGCTACTCAACAGTGCAAGCCCAAGATATCAATTTTAATGAGTCTTGGAAGTTTTATAATGCTGAAGCTAAAGGAGCAGAACAGGTTACATTTAATGACAATAATTGGAGGGAGTTAAACTTACCACACGATTGGGCAATAGAAGGACCTTTTGATATAAAGTACAATGCTCGTGCAGGTGGGCTTCCATTTCATGGTACAGGTTGGTATCGTAAGCATTTTAAAATGAATGCTGATGCTAAAGGGAAAGTAGTAAGAATGGAATTTGAAGGCGCGATGTATGATGGGCATGTTTGGGTAAATGGTGAGTTTATAGGGAGTCGTCCTTATGGGTATATAGGGTTTGAATTTGATATTAGTAAATATTTAAAGTACGATGGATCAGATAATGTTGTTGCAGTTCGTTTGCGTCCGCAAGATTTATCGTCACGTTGGTATCCAGGAGCAGGGTTATATCGCTCGGTTTGGTTAAAAATTGATAACCCTATACATGTTGGACAGTGGGGAACCTATATAACGACACCTACGGTAACAAAAGATTTAGCTGTTGTACAAAATGAAACAGTTGTTGTAAATAAAAGTAAGAATAAAGTAAAAGTAAATATAAAGCAAGCGTATTTTTCTCCACAAGGTAAATTAGTCATGTCTGTTGATGAAGATACTAATATAGAAGCGAATTCATCGTATACTTCTGAGTTGTTCTGTAACATAGAAAACCCTGAGCGTTGGGATACGGAAACCCCTAACTTATATTCGGTTACAACAACAATAACACAAAATGGAAATGTTGTTGATGTTTATAAAACTAAAATAGGATTAAGATCTATATCTTATACATCAGAAGGGTTTTTCTTAAACGGAAAAAAAGTACGTTTTAATGGCGTGTGTTTACATCATGATAATGGCGCTTTAGGTTCTGCAGTATACCGTCGAGCAGATGAAAGAAAGTTACAGATTATGAAAAGTATGGGGGTAAATGCTATTCGTACGAGTCATAACCCACCTTCAAGAGAGTTATTAGAACTTTGTGATGAGTTAGGGTTAATGGTACAGGATGAAGCTTTTGATGTTTGGAAAATGGAAAAAGTACCTAATGGTTACAATGTTTTTTTTGATGAGTGGGGAGAAAGAGATTTAAAAGACATGATTAAAAGGGATCGTAACCACCCATCAATAGTGATGTGGAGTATAGGTAATGAGATTATAGAACAAAAAGATGCTAAAAATGGTTGGCGAGTAGCAAAAAAATTGAATGCATATTGTAAAGAAATGGATCCTACACGTCCAACTTCGGCAGGGTTTAACCATTCGCCAGCACCATACGATAATAATATGGCACAACAGGTTGATATTGCAGGTATGAATTATAAACCATTAGGTTATTCCGAAATTCATAAAAAATATCCACAATTACCATTATGTGGAACAGAAACTTCTAGTTGTACAAGTAGTCGTGGTGTGTATCATTTACCTATAGAGAAATACCAAACTCATAAATCGCTTCATGTAACAAGTTACGATTTAATAGGACCAGTTTGGGCATATCCACCAGATATAGAATTTCATTATCAAGAACAAAACCCTTTTATAATGGGAGAATTTATTTGGACAGGTTTCGATTATTTAGGAGAACCAACACCTTATGGAGGAAGAGATAACTCTACTAATGGATACTGGAATGATGACTGGCCATCTCGTAGTTCTTATTTTGGTGCTGTAGATTTATGTGGGTTTCCAAAGGATAGATTCTATTTGTATCAAAGTCAATGGACAAGTGAACGAATGATTCATTTATTGCCACATTGGAATTGGAAAGGTATGGAAGGTAAAGATATTCCTGTGCATTGTTACACAAATTGCGATGAGGCAGAACTTTTTGTAAACGGCAAATCCATGGGGAAAAGAGTAAAAGGAAAGGATTTAACAGAAATTAAAGTAGTTTTTAATAATTATGAATCTAATACTTTTCAATCTAAATACAGATTATCTTGGAATGTTCCTTACAAAGCAGGAAACATTAAGGTAGTTGGTTATAAAGATGATAAGGTAGTACAAGAGGAACAAATATTTACAGCAGGAAAACCTATAAAAGTGAGTTTATCTGTAGATAGAAAAGAAATACATGCAAATGGTGAAGACTTGGCTTATGTAACTATAAGAATAGAGGATAAAAACGGTAACTTATGTCCAGAAGCTACTAATCTAGTTAATTTTACTGTAAAAGGAGCAGGTAAATTAATAGCAGTAGATAATGGAGACCAAACTAGTGTGGAATCTTTTCAAGGAAATGAAAGAAAAGCATTTAGTGGGATGTGTTTAGCGGTATTAAAATCGTCTAAAATAGCAGGTGAAATTAAATTAATAGCTAAGTCTAAATCATTAAAAAGTGATTTGATTATTGTTAAAACGAAGTAATACCAATTTAATTGATTTGATGGTTTAGCCTGTAAAAGTGAGTGTACATTTTATAAAAGTCTATTTGTATATATAATATGTTTTTTGGTATGAAATACGGCGTAGATAAAAGCTACTCTCCAAATGGAGACTTATGGCAAAGCGTTAATTACAATTTTGATGAAAAAATAAGCCTAATAAATTAAAAACGGTTTAAAATAATAATCACAATAATAAAGATTATCTATAGCATAGCATTTATAACGCCTACTATATTTTTTGAATTGTTTTTAATTATAAATTACAAGAATAGAAAAGGAAAATACATCGCTATTTAAGGTATTGATAATGGTATTTTGAAAAGTATTTTATTGCAATGTATATTTTCAAGTTACCAGGATAAAAAGTGAAAGAGGTTTTCTTAAATAATTTTTAAGAAAACCTCTTTTTGGTTTTAGTACGTTTTACTTTTTTATGATGTTATAAGTTCTAAATCTCCTGGAATCCAGTCTTTATCAAACCAAGGATTTAAAGGGCCATAAAGGCGAAGTATTACATTAAAGCTTTTATTAGGCATGGTTTGTATCCAATTTCCTCTATTATTAGCAGGTTCATACGGTCCAAAATAAATAGTACAAGAGCCATCTGGATTAATTATAAGTTCTTCTTTATTACTATCAAGTCCAGCTTTTTTTTGATCGGTTTCTAACATAGAGCGGGTTTGTCCGTCGTAAACCATAAAAGACCAGAAATTTTCAACAGGAACATCTTTAGGCAATGTTGCCATATAAGTATTAGCTCCATTTAGATAGTTTCCATCAACATCTTTGCTAGTTATCGCATATACAGAACCCGTTCCTGGTTCTGGCTTAACCATTTGGGGAGTAATTCCTGTAGCATAATAATGAAAGAAGGCTCGATCATTTAGTACCATTTCTCCTTGATTCATAAAATCATAATTTACGCCTTCTGCAAAGCAAGTGTACCATTGTCTTTCTCCTGGATAGTAATAATATTTCTCCTTACGAGGTGCAAATGTTAATGCTCGGGCAGTAGCATTAGCTACTTTTACAGCATCTTTTAATATTGCAGACATGCGGCTGTTTGGAGCAAAAATTTCACCTTTTTTTATTCCAATACTAGCAAACATACCAACAGTTTCAGGATCGAAAGCTGTAGCTGGTTCATATTGGACTACTGCATTTAATTCTTCATAAAATTTAAAATTATTGGCATGTATGGTGTTGAACTGTATACCAGAAAGGTTTATAAAATTTTGTTCTATTTCTATGTTTTTAGGTGAGTTGTAAGGATATTGAATATCCGTAATTACTAATAATTGATTAAAAATGCTTATTTTGTTAAAAAAACAAGTCATGAATATTTTTAGTTTTACCGCCCATTTTGATAGTGAAGAAGCTTGTCGTACTCATTTTAAGCAAGAAAGAGATAAGATAGGAGTTAAATGCCAGCGTTGTGGTCATACTCATCACTATTGGATAAAGGCTGTTTGGAGCTATGAGTGCAAATCTTGTAGAGCCCGTACATCTTTGAGAAGTGGTACTATTATGCAAAATTCTAATCTATCTTTTATGATATGGTATAAGACAATGTTTTTGATGACTACTACCAAGAAAGGATTTTCTTCTAAAGAAATCCAGAAACAGCTTGGTTTAAAAAGGTATGAACCTGTCTGGGCGATGGTTCATAAACTTCGTAAAGCAATGGGTAACAGAGATGCTCGCTATACTTTAGAAGGTATGATTGAAATGGATGAAGGTTATTTTACGGTCGAATCTTCTGAAATAGAGCAACAAAAAGGAAAAAGAGGTCGTGGTGCAGTAGGAAAGCAAAACGTAATGATAATGGCAGAATCCACTCCCTTAGAAGACCCGAAAACCAACAAGAAGGATCGCCAATGTCTCTACTTTAAAGCCAAAGTGCTGACAGATCATAAGGCTGATGGTGTAAATGATACTGTTAAAGAGTCTTTAGACGAACAAAGCATTGTTTTTACTGATAAAAGTACTTCATATGTTGATATTGCTGATTTTGTAGAACTACATATTAGTGAAAAATCAGATAAACAAACTACTAAAGAGACCTTGAAATGGGTACATATTACCATAAGCAATGCCAAACGAAACTTACTTGGAAATTATCACAAAATTAAAGGCAAATACCTACAACTCTACCTAAACGAATTTGTTTACAAACTCAATCGAAGATATTTTGAGGAAAAACTATTCGATAGACTAGTAATAGCTGGAATTACTGGATTATGAGTAAAA
Source organism: Flavivirga aquatica (assembly GCF_001747085.1). Classification (GTDB taxonomy): domain Bacteria; phylum Bacteroidota; class Bacteroidia; order Flavobacteriales; family Flavobacteriaceae; genus Algibacter_C; species Algibacter_C aquatica. The sequence continues at coordinate 284,432 of NZ_MDJD01000054.1, read as the reverse complement.
ACGGATATTCAAATAAGGATACATTTTAAAATTATCTTTAATATCTTGAACTGTTTCAGGTCGTGTTTTACCATCAGGAACTGTTACACGAAAGAACATTAAATTGCGGTAAGTACGGGTTGTACGCATATCATAAGTGTCAGGTATATGTGTTTCATCGTCAATATGTTTAAATACAGTTGTTTTTTCAGGAACAAGATCTGTTACATAGCGAAAATAGGCATCGTCAATAGGACCTAATATATTAGCGGGTGTTTCTATAACTATAGGAGCATCTTTAACATTTAATTCAGCTATGCAGTAAATAGTAGTAGAATTTGCTGTTAAGAATAATGACCTAGCATCCATTAATTCTTCAAAAATAGCAAGATCTTCAGGGTTTACACCTTCACTTTTAATACCTTCTAAAACAGCGTATACAGAAGCAGCAGGAATACCATTTAAGAAAGTTTCTACACCTCGAAGATAATCAAGGTTGTCGTAAACTTTTTCAATAGTGTCGGGTAGAGGCATACCATCAAAGAAATTTAGTGTACCTAATCTTTCGGTTTCAACGATATCTGGAGTTAAAATATTTTTTGGTACATCAGCTTTAAATATAGGTTGCTTTTGTGCCACATTTACATCCATAACGTCGTCTAAATTGTTTTCATTCATCTTTTAATTAGTTTTAGTATTAATTTTAATAAAATGTAGGTTATTACATATTATTTTAACATGTTTATTCTTGCTAAATTAATAATATATTATGTTTTATTTCTTAAATAAATCAATAATTTACATCTATTTATTTAGTATTTAAGGTGTTGGTAATTAGTTTTTTATGTTTTTTTTGAGGTTATATGTAGTGGTTTAAGAGAGAAAGAAAATATTTTAGTAGATAAAAACGACGGTTTTCTCAGATAAACCTATTGGAATCATAACAGCATCTGCAAGTGGAGAAAAAGGGCATAAGGAGTTGAAATTGATTATGGAAACTATTCAAACAAAATTTACAGATAAAACAACCCTTTTAATTTAAGGAATAAAAGGGAAAATTGATGAAAATGGAAAAATAATCAATAAAAATACAGAAATTGAACTAAAAAAACTCGTTGAGTCATTTAAAAATCTGATAGAAAATTCTGCATCTATAAGATCGTATAATTAATAATAAGCTTGGTATTTAATGTTGAGAGAACTTTAATCTTTTACTTATTTATGTAAACCATATCCTTCTTATCAATCTATAAAGAATGAAAACACTATTTATAGATTTTGATTTCTTAGGAAAGAAACATAACTTATCACAAGGTCTATTTTAACTTTATTGAGGCTTATTTTTCTCTAATTTTAATCGATAAAAAACAGCAATTTTAAATAGCCAACTATCAGAGAAATTGGTGTTAAGTTGTGTGCGATTGTCTCCAAAATTGACGAGTGGAAGTCCTAATGAAATCTTTTCATTGTAAATACGGTATGATCTCCCTAGAGATCGTCCAATACCTAGTTGAAAATTTAAAGCATTTTTCACTCTGTATTGGAAATAAGTGTATAGATCTTTCGCAGATTTTACTATATAACGATCTGTTTCTGTGTTTACAGGAGTATTTAGATGATAACTCCTTATTTGACCATTAAAGTTTAGTCCGAATAGGAGACCTTTACTTATTGAATAGTTGAGATCAACGGACAGAGGAAGAAGTACTTTTGCTTCAAATTTTTCAGAAGGGTTTAGGTAATAAACCCCTAAAAGAGGCACAATAAAGGGGCCAAATAGTTCACTGTTTCCATATGCACCAAATTTGTAGTTAAAATGTTCTGTTTTTGTGTATTTCATTAACACAGCAGCGCCTAGTTGAAAATCTCGATTGGAGATTTTCTTTAAGTCGGAAGAAATTTTAGGAAGGAACATGTAGGTACCGCTCCATTTTGAATTGTATTTAACATTAGTGCCCAATTTTAAGGTAAGTCCCGTCACGGATTCTTCTGTTCGTCTAGGGTTAAAAGAGGCAGAGATGTTTTTATAGGTAATTCCTGTTAGGAAAGTAAAACGGTCATTAATCACAATAGGGGCGGTTAGATTTCCGTTTATTTCTTGTAGTGTAGTTGTAGCTGCAGTAGTATCAAATGTGTTTACAGGAGTAATGGCGTAGTCGAATTTGACAAGATCTATATAATTCTGAGTATTGGCCATGTATGACCAAGCAAATAAAATGAAAATTAAATGTATTTTTTTCAATAGTTTTATTTTAAGTTTAATTGTATCATTTTTTGCATTGTTACTGCTAATGTTGAAGTAAATTTAGTTTTATCTTGTTTATAATCAATAATACTAAGTTTTGTTTTTACCTACTATTTTTAAGGACATTATTTGTTTTTATTGTCACTAATACAATTTCATATTTGAATTTTCTCAATAAAAGGTTTAGTGTATAACTCGTACCCTGTAATTGATTTAATTATTTTTGCGTCCATCAATTGTATAGTCTCTGTTATCCTATTTTGTAAATCCTCTATGGATTCAAAAAACTTCATAGCTATTCTATCCTTCATCCATTGCCATACTTTTTCTGCTGGATTTAGCTCTGGAGAATAAGGAGGTATATTTAAAAGATAAATGTTTTCTAGTATTTCTATATTTTTACAAGCATGAAAACCAGCATTGTCTATTACTAAAATTTTATACTCTCTTGGGTTTTGTTGGCTAAGTTCTTTTAAATAGCTCTCAAATATAGCATTGTTTACAATTGGTGTTTCCCAGTAAAAGGCATGTCCCGTTATTGGTGAAAAACTACCCCAAAGCCATACATATTTATAGCTATGTTGGTAGTATACTTTTGCTTGAACTCCTCTAGCGGTGAGGGTTCTTTTCTGATGAGTCATCAACCCAAATCTAGCCTCATCTTGAAACATTATATCAATACTATCATACTTATCTTTATTAAGATGCATTCTAATATTAGTTAATAGGTTGGGGAGTTTTTTTAAAAGCCTCTACAGCCTGCTCATCTTTTTTATGATGTGATTTTCTTGCTACTTTTAATTTAGAATAGTGCTTTGACTTACAATGTTGATATAGTGCTGAATAGGTTATGTCCTTTTGGGTGGTTTCAGTCAGAATAGACAATAACTCTACATAACTGGTAATAGTACTATTAGGGTTATTTAATAATCTGTCTATCTCTTTAATTGTTGATTCTTTAAGTAATTTTGTATTGTTACCGCCACTTGAAATGGTACATAAATTATCCAGACCGCCTTCTTCATACATTTTTAACCAATTGTATATGCTACGACGGTCATATTTTACTTTTTTAGCAACTTCTTTGGTGTATTTACATTTTCCTTGCTTTATCAATAGTAATGCTTTTAACCTACTACGTTTTAACCTACTTGTTTCCTTATTGTAAAGTTGTTTCAACTTTAATTCACTCTCAGAAATCTGAATATCAATTTTTTTTGCCATAATATAAAGATACAAATTTTTTTTTGAGAAAATTAAAATAAAAAAATAGTATAACCAACATTTATGCAAAAGTTAAAAAGCTGGATGAATGGTTACGAAATCGGTTACGATATTGCATTTGGCATGATTGGAAGAAGCTAGAGAGGAAACGTAAAAACCTAATTCGATTAGGTATAGAAGAAGGACAAGCTTATGCTTGGAGTAGAACGCGAATGGGAGGTTGGGCAGTTGCCCAAAGCTCAATTCTAGGAACTACCATTACCGTTTCCAGACTAAAACGAAAAGGGTATAAACCTTTGATAGATTACATTAATAATAAGCAAACTTCAATTTGGTGAACCGCCGTATACGAGACCCGTACGTACGGTGGTGTGAGAGGCGCAGTGGCGACCGTTAGGTCGTCACCCGTCTACTCGATTAGCAAACGTTACTCTTAATCTTCTTTAATATATGTCTTGCAATCGTAAGGTAACTCCCTTATTAAAATAGAGTTATGGTTAGACTTTAATACTTTATTACACCCCTTTAAATCAATAATAAAATCTCCTTTTTGAAAAAGTAATTTATCTATTTTAAATCTATATGGGCTATGCGAATCAAATAATAACTTTAATCGCATAGTGTCTTTTTTGTATATTAGTTTATAATATTTGTTAACTCTTACTGAAAAGGATTTTTTAATACAATCTTTGCATTTCCTTTTAATAGATAAAAAATAGCTTATTCCATCTTCTGAGCCAAGACAAGTTATTTTATCTTTAATAAGAGTATTATCGATTCTTATACTTGGGGTACTTACTGGTTGAGATAACGCCAAATTAAAATTAAGCAATATGACACATATCAATAAAACGAACTTCATAATTATATTTTTGTGATTATTTCTCTTATTTTGTCTATTAACTCTCCCATCTTAGAGTTAATATCTATGGTTACTATATTTCCTCTTGAATCAGAAAAACTTCTTCCGTACTGCGTCAACGGAACGTGTAAATGCCCCGTTTGTAAATTTGGCTTCATTTCCGCTCTTAACTTTGCAACTCGATAGTAGATTTCATTGGAAAGATAATTACTTCCAGACCCTTTAATTGATTGTAAAGATTGTAATTCTTTTAAATTATTAATAATGCAATTATTTTCAGACGTACCATCGCTAATATCTTCTATTAACTGCGTTCCTTGGATATGGTCTTCTGGGTAATCTTTTCCAACTGCTTCAAACGTTTGATTAAAATAAATCCAAAACGCATCAGAAGGATTGTTAACATCAGGAACTATTTTTTTGTAAGGTAATGTGGTTTCATAAAATTCTTTACCACCAATAGTAAGTTGTTTAAAGTAAGATTTGTTGTCATCGTTTCCACTTCCCCAGTGCATATTGTCTGCAAAACCACCTCTGTTCTTTGCAGGAAACCTATCTATATCAAACCTAAACACACCGCCTTGACTGGCTGTTATTATCATATCTGCCTTTGATATAAAAGGTGTAACAAATTTTTCTATAATGCCTTTACCATCCTTAAATTCATCAAAATCTTTATATCTAACAGGAGCAATAAATGTCTGTATATAATAATCCCCAATAGTTTTACCGTGCAAGGCTAGGGCATTTACACCACTTGGATTACTTTGTAACGGATTACCTCCTTTTGTTGGGTCTAAAACAAATGGGTCAAACCCTGTTATTAATAGTTTTTTATCTGATTTACCTGAAAAATATACACCTTTATAATTTCTACTCAATTCTTCAAATGAAATAATAATATCATTTAATACTGAACCAGAATTAACAAGACTTTCTTCAAAATTTATGTCATTTTCAAACAAAGGATGCCGTTTTAACCTAACCTGCATTTTGTTCCTCGCCCAGTACAATGGTCTGTCGTCCAATTCTCCTTCTTGTACCTGTTTGATGGATAATTTCCATAATTTTTTAGCATCTGTTTTTACTTGATTTTTTATTCCTTGCTCTCCTTCTATTTTTAAATCCTCTTGGTTTAAAAAATCTGAAAATGCTTTTACTAAAGTTAGAATTTCAGGGTTTTTAGAAATATACTTGTTTTCGTAATTATCTACTAAATCTTTTGTTTTTGAGTGAGGTGCAGTTAAATCCTCATACTTATATAATCCCAAATATTCTTCATAGTTTCTACGGTAGGCAATAGGTTTTAACCAATTTTCTTTTTTTGGTAAATATGCTGTCTTTCCATTAAGTACAACTTCAACGTGGAAAGAGTTTAGGTCATCCGATTCAATGATCGTTTTATGATTTTTATAAGTTTCAAATTCTTCGCTATACCAAAACATCGGCAATATAAAAAGTTCTGTTTCACATTCATTACCTTTAACTTTCAATGACCAGACTAGTTTATCAATCCCGAAAAAGTCTTGATTTTTGCTTTTGGTTTTCCCCTTTAGGCTTAAATCTATTTTTGTATCATCTTCAATCTCTTTAGTAAAGATTTTAATTTTGAATTTTTTGCCATAAATAAAATTAGTAGCTTTACCTCCTTTAATACCTTGTATAGTTGCTTGATTCAGTACAGTATTATCCTCATCTAAAAACTGTAGCTTAACAATTTCAGGATGTTCTGTCAGGCGTTCTTCAACAGGATAGTTCTCAATTTTTACCCAAGCTTTTCCTTCTGCATTGACTTTTGCTATAAATTCCATAGTAAGTTTTTAATGTAAATATTTTTTACTTGTTTCTGTATTTTCATTGCTATCAGTTTTAATGTTTTGTAACGTCAGTTCGTCTAATAACCTCCGTGTTTTTTAATAGTTTGTACTAAAATACTTTTTTTACTACACTATTACATAGCAATTTGCTTTTTTTGATAAAGACTAGAATAAAGAGCTAGAACTCCTAAAAAATCTAATACAGACAACATACCAATATTTATAGCTCTAAAAAGCGTTTGTTTCTTTGTTTTCATTATGTTCCATATTCTTTTCAGGTTATATGCTATGAACATAAACCCTACATCAGCACTTGCTCTTTGCATTGTTTTTTTAGTTAAGATATAGCTAAAGCCCCATTGTCGTTTTATGGTTCCGTAAGGGTGTTCTACAATAGCTTGTCTTTTTTTATATGCCTTGGGATTTTTTAAAACTTGTTGCGCATTTTCTTCTATGTATTTTTGAAATTCACTGCGCTGTATTACCTTTCCATTTACTTTAGAAGTTGTGCATAAGTCCCTCACGGGGCAAGATTTACATTGATTTGTTTTGTACTGTTTAAATCTATAGTTTCTTCCTTTATAAGTGCTTCCATTACTCTTAAGAATATTTCCCTGTGGACACATATAGGTGTCATTTTCTTTATTGTATTTAAAATGTTCAGAGTTGTAGTTTGGGTCTGGAGCTTGTGAGGCTCTCCCAATTCCAGGTATTGCAACCAGTGTTTTTATATTTAATTGATTGGCTGTGCAGAATTCACTTCCTGTGTGATAACCTTTATCATAAAGTGCGGTAAATGTATTGGTGTGTAAGATAGATTTTGCTCTACGTAGCATCTGTCCCATTGCTTTGGAATCATTCGTGTTGGTTACTAGGTAATCAAAAGGGATGTTGTAATCTGCATCTACAGTGGTCTGAACACAGTAGGCAACTTCAGTAATGTTATTACGTATTATTAAGTGCTTGCTATCAGGATCCGAGGTTGATATCTGTGGTTCTCCTGATTCTATTAGTTCTTTTTCAAGTTGCTTATAGTGTTCTCTGCGTCCTTTATGTTTGTCGATATCTTTATTTATTTCTTGCTTTTCACTGTCGCTATCACTTTGCTCGAGTGCTTTATTGTACTGTTGCAGTTTATTATCAATATAATCTAGATGGCTCCCGATTTTCTTTTGGTTAAAATTGTTCTTCTTACTGTTCTGCGCTCTGAGTTTGGTGCTATCTCCAGCAACCAATGTTGCACCTATGAGTCCAAAATTGCGAGCTATTTTAACGGTAGCAAAAAACACTTTTTTAATGGCCTTGGCATTATCTTTTCTAAAATTGCTAATAGTATTATGGTCAGGAGTTAGAGCTTCTAAAAGCCACATCACTTCAATATTTCGTTTGCATTCTTTTTCCAATTGCCTTGAAGAACGCACGCGGTTCATGTAGCCATAAATGTATAGTTTTAGTAAGACAGATGGATTGTAAGCAGGCGGTCCATTTTCTGTAAAAACTGAACGAAAACTAAGTTCGCTCAAGTCAAGTGAATCTACAAATTGATCTATTGACCTCACGCTATTTTCTTGTTCGATGGAATCTTCAAGAGAAACAGGAAAAAGGCAGGTCTGTTTTCGGTCTTTTCCTAGGATGAATTTCATAACATTAAGATACGAAAAAACGAAATATTTACCTAAGAAAATAGGATAAGTTATTAGACAGTCTGACGGTTTTGTGTATGATTTCGTTGCGTGGTTAAGCACGTAATTTAGTAAACCAAAAACCGAATAGAAAATCCGCGAGGATTTTCGTAAGTAAGCTAGAACTAGCAATAAATTATATACGTCTTTGTTAGCTACAGTACTTTTTATTTTTAGAGTATTTTTTTTAATCTCTAGACTAGATTAATTTTTGTTACACATTATGCTGTGTCTTTCAGTCCGATTTTTTTCGTTCAAAAGGTCAATCACACGCAAGAGTTTCTTAGTAAAATATTCTTTCTTAAAATAATTATTGTTTTTCAATAATATTATATACTTTTGTTATTGAAAAACAATAATTTTATTCAGTGAAAAGTTCAGTTACAAAACCTTTACATCAAATTAGTTTAAAAGATTGCGCTATAGATTTAACCATTTACATCTCTATTTTATTTTTAGCAAGAGAGCTATATATTGAGCCTTTAGGTCTTATAGCAAGTGTTCTTATAAGCTCCTTTATTGCTCTTTTAGTAGCAACATGGAGAATGAAAACAAGGAGTATTACTTGGAAAAATTTGGGATTATGTAAACCTAAAATTTGGAAAAGGACTTTAGTGATTGCCGTACTAATTATTATAACATGTATTCTGTCAATAGTGCTTATTGAAATTCTAAAAGAACTATTTCCGGATATATTTAGTTGGCAAACTGTAAATAAAGTAAAAAAATATAAAGTTCCAAGATTTGGTAATTTAAAAGGGAACTTCCCCTTATTCTTTACAATCATTATTTTTGTATGGGTAGAATCTGCTTTAGAAGAATTGATAGATAGAGGTTTTCTAATGAATTGGTTAGAGTGCCTATTTTCAAAAACTCCATTTGCTACAATTTTAGCGGTTATAATTCAAGCAGCTCTTTTTGGTTATAGACATTCGTATGATTTATCAGAAAGGTCTATAACCGTTGGTATACTAGGTTTTATTATGGGAGTAGCCTATATGTATTTGGGACGTAACTTATGGGCATTAATTATAGCCCACTGTGTACTTAATTCCTTTTCAATGTTAGAACGCGTTTTTTAAAAAATACAAGATAAAATTATGAAACATTATTTGCCAAAACCAATTGTTAGAGATGTAGAGGTTCAAAAAAAATACAATTGGAAAGTTGCACTGACTATTTTAGTGCTGTTTATAGCCAGTTCTATTGTCAATATTCCATTTTCAAAGGAAATAAGAAGACTTAAATTAGAACCTGGTGAAATAGACCCCAAATTGTCTGAACCTATTCTTGAGACTATTTTAGCAATAGGGTTAACCAGTGCAGGACTTAGTTCCGTTTTTATTCTCTTGGGATTATTTGCAAGTAGAAAAACCCATTTGGGAGCTCCCAGACTTACTGCTCTATTTTCTAAAGAAAGACTATCAATATATTTTAATAAAAAGATAGTGTTGTCAAGTATTTTTATTGCTGTTACAGCAGCTATACTTTTGCTTGGGTTAATTGAAATTCAAAAAGAGTTTCATCCTGTAATCGCTAAATATGAACGCCCATCTAAAGTTTTTTATATTTTAGGTGCCTTTGTTGCAGCGGTTAGTGAAGAAGTATTATTTAGGTTAGGTATTATGTCCATAATAATTTCTTTAATTCGATATTTAAAGGGAATAGAAAAACCATCTAATGCTATGTATTGGACTGGAATTATAATATCAAGTATTTTATTTGGTTTAATGCATATTCCTATGTCGAGTAATTTTGTTGAGCTAACTATTTTCACTGTTAGTGCAACTATGATTGGAAATTTAATAACAGGAACAACATTTGGCTTTATTTTTTGGAGATGGGGCTTGTTAAATGCTATGTTTGCTCATTTTATATTCGATATTGTGTTCCATGTAATAGGCTCTCCTTTTAATTAAAAAAATAAACTCATCAATTCTTACATTTGATTTTAAAGACATTTAAAAACATGAAAAAAATAAAACTTTTATATAGATTTTTAATATTAATAAATACCTTACTTATAATTTTACTGATTACTTGTCTTATCATATTAGTAATACCAGATTTTATGTATAGTAAAGCTTATGATGATAAAGTTTTCGGAATGTTTAACCATTTCATTATTTTCATGCGAGGCATTATTTTATTTATTGGGTTGGCTCAAGTTCAAAGAGGGTTAAAAGCAGTTATAAAACAAGGTTTTTTTAATGCAACGAGTGAAGTGAAATTTAGGAAAGGTGGTTTGTTTATTATCATCTTTGGAGTATTGGGGGCTATTTACAATACGTGTGTCAGAGCAGAATTAAAGCTAGATATCTTTATAAACAACTATATTCATTACTTTTTTATTATACTTGTAGGGCTTGGTTTATATATGCTTGTAGATTTTATTAAAAATGGAGGAAAACTTAAAGAAGAAAACGATTTAACCATTTAGTATATGCCCATTGTTGTGAATCTTGACATAATGCTTGTAAAACGAAAAATGAAAAGCAAAGAGTTGGCTGAAATTATTGGTATTACTACAGCTAACATGTCTATTTTAAAGTCGGGTAAGGCTAAGGCAGTCAGGTTTTCTACTTTAGAAGCTATCTGTAAAGCTTTGGAATGTCAACCTGCAGATATTTTAGAATATGTTGAAGAGTAGTTTTATTGAGTGTGAGTGTATTGTAGCTAACGTCAGTTCGTCTAATAACCTCCGTGTTTTTTAATAGTTCGTACTAAAATACTTTTTTTTACTACACTATTACATAGCAATTTGCTTTTTTTGATAAAGACTAGAATAAAGAGCTAGAACTCCTAAAAAATCTAATACAGACAACATACCAATATTTATAGCTCTAAAAAGCGTTTGTTTCTTTGTTTTCATTATGTTCCATATTCTTTTCAGGTTATATGCTATGAACATAAACCCTACATCAGCACTTGCTCTTTGCATTGTTTTTTTAGTTAAGATATAGCTAAAGCCCCATTGTCGTTTTATGGTTCCGTAAGGGTGTTCTACAATAGCTTGTCTTTTTTTATATGCCTTGGGATTTTTTAAAACTTGTTGCGCATTTTCTTCTATGTATTTTTGAAATTCACTGCGCTGTATTACCTTTCCATTTACTTTAGAAGTTGTGCATAAGTCCCTCACGGGGCAAGATTTACATTGATTTGTTTTGTACTGTTTAAATCTATAGTTTCTTCCTTTATAAGTGCTTCCATTACTCTTAAGAATATTTCCCTGTGGACACATATAGGTGTCATTTTCTTTATTGTATTTAAAATGTTCAGAGTTGTAGTTTGGGTCTGGAGCTTGTGAGGCTCTCCCAATTCCAGGTATTGCAACCAGTGTTTTTATATTTAATTGATTGGCTGTGCAGAATTCACTTCCTGTGTGATAACCTTTATCATAAAGTGCGGTAAATGTATTGGTGTGTAAGATAGATTTTGCTCTACGTAGCATCTGTCCCATTGCTTTGGAATCATTCGTGTTGGTTACTAGGTAATCAAAAGGGATGTTGTAATCTGCATCTACAGTGGTCTGAACACAGTAGGCAACTTCAGTAATGTTATTACGTATTATTAAGTGCTTGCTATCAGGATCCGAGGTTGATATCTGTGGTTCTCCTGATTCTATTAGTTCTTTTTCAAGTTGCTTATAGTGTTCTCTGCGTCCTTTATGTTTGTCGATATCTTTATTTATTTCTTGCTTTTCACTGTCGCTATCACTTTGCTCGAGTGCTTTATTGTACTGTTGCAGTTTATTATCAATATAATCTAGATGGCTCCCGATTTTCTTTTGGTTAAAATTGTTCTTCTTACTGTTCTGCGCTCTGAGTTTGGTGCTATCTCCAGCAACCAATGTTGCACCTATGAGTCCAAAATTGCGAGCTATTTTAACGGTAGCAAAAAACACTTTTTTAATGGCCTTGGCATTATCTTTTCTAAAATTGCTAATAGTATTATGGTCAGGAGTTAGAGCTTCTAAAAGCCACATCACTTCAATATTTCGTTTGCATTCTTTTTCCAATTGCCTTGAAGAACGCACGCGGTTCATGTAGCCATAAATGTATAGTTTTAGTAAGACAGATGGATTGTAAGCAGGCGGTCCATTTTCTGTAAAAACTGAACGAAAACTAAGTTCGCTCAAGTCAAGTGAATCTACAAATTGATCTATTGACCTCACGCTATTTTCTTGTTCGATGGAATCTTCAAGAGAAACAGGAAAAAGGCAGGTCTGTTTTCGGTCTTTTCCTAGGATGAATTTCATAACATTAAGATACGAAAAAACGAAATATTTACCTCAGAAAATAGGATAAGTTATTAGACAGTCTGACGGTCTTGTGTATGAAACGTAGCGTGTAAATAAACGCTAACTTTTCGGATTTAGCACGAGCCGAATTTTTTATTTTTATGTTTAATTTTCTTTTCAAATATAACTAAATAAAAAATTTGGCGTACTTTGTAAATATACAAAAACCTCTCGGAAAGCCTATATTAGCTATGTTTTATGCCTATCTTTGTTGGCAATAGTTATCGGACTTCAACTTGACTCCAAACACCAGTTTCAGCAGTTTCTTGTGCATATTCTGGAAATGTTTTTGCTTTTCTGCCTAGAACTCGTTCAATATCATTAACTACCAGTTGATTCTTTGGATTAGTTAAAACATGACTAAATAAATACTCGATTAACCACACAACATCATTAGGTATTTGCATTTGCTTCATGCCATCAATATACTGTTCTAATGTGATTTCATAGAAGTTTAATTTTCTATTGCTAGTCTTTGAAATGATATTGACGATATCCTTAAAAGTGATTAATTCGGGACCTGTTACCTCAATAATTTCACCATTGTATGTATCATTGAGTAGGACAGTAGCAGCAACCTCTGCAATATCATTAGCGTCTACAAACGGGATTAATACATCAGACATTGGTAATGCCACTTCTCCTGAAATAATAGGGTCTAAAAAGAAGCTTTCGCTCCAATTCTGATTAAACCAAGATGCTCTAACTATTGTATAATCCATGCCAGAATTCATCACAATTTTTTCACAAGCTTCAGCTTCAGTTTCACCTTTTCCTGAGAGCAGCACCATTTTTTTAACACCTAATTCTTTTGCTAAATAAGTTAAACTCTCTATAGCTTCTTTGGCTCCTGGAACAGCAAGATCAGGATAATACGTAACATACATTTTTTCGATGCCGCTTAAGGTTTCTATCCATGTTTCTTTATTATCCCAATCAAAGCTTGGTGATGAATTTCTTGAACCAATTCTTGGCTCAATTCCTTTGTTTTGTAATTGCTCTACTACTCGGCGACCAGTTTTTCCAGTTCCACCGATTACTAAAATGTTTTTTTTCATAATGAATTGTTTTAAAATGTTTTTTGAATAAATGTTGATATAAGTAATAGAATGAATGAAACCATGCTTGAAATGGTTCTAATACAATGGTAATGATTCCATGCACTTTCATAATAGATTCTAAAATTATTTAGCTCTATTGCTTTAAGATTGGTAATGGTTAATACTTCTAGTTCATTGTTTAAGGGAACATTTCCAAAAGCTGTAACTCCAAAAGTGCCAATTAGATAAATGATTGTTGATGCCAGCACTAACACAAATACAGTTTTGTTATTGAACTGTAAATAAGTAGTTATTCCCAATGCAATTAAGCTTGCAAAGAACACAATGAAGAACAATGGATTCAGGATTTCTCTATTAATGCTTTGCATGGTTTCCAAATACGTTAAATGGCCTACTTTTTTTGTTCCCAATATGACTGAAACAGACCAAGCAAAGAAAAGACCTGTAGAAAGTGCATTCAATAAAACCGTAATAAAAAAAACAATAGTTTTCATGCTTTGATTTTTTTATTGGTTAAATGATTTCCTAAATAGAATACAATGAAGTAAAACTCAACTACAATTGTGTAAAACATTGGGTCTCCGAAAAATTCTGAATAGCTTCCACCATTTGGAATTATAAATACTGGAACTGTGATTATTACATCTAGAAGCGTAGCCACCATAACGAATGTAAGCCCTAATTGAGATGGTTTTATGTGACTTTTTGTATAGAACAGATATGTTCCTATACATGCGCTAGGTATAATACCTAAAGCCAATGCGATATTAGATTGTAGTTCCGGGTTTTCTAAAATGGGAACATAAAATGATAAGAGGTAAAAGCTAACTCCTAAAATCCAAACGAGTATACCACATACAATGCTAAATAAATTTTTACTGATCATAATCTTTAGTTTTTAAATTATGATACAAATCTATAGTAGCTGCCTTCCAGCGACTTATTTAGAAAGAATTATGATTTATTCGAAAAGAATTTTACACTTGGCTAGGTCTGTAGCCAAACTTTTTTTCAAATGCGTTAGAGAAAGAACCTAAACTGTCGTAACCTACAGCCCAAGCGGCTTCTTGAATTGTTTTTTGTTCGTTTTTAATTAAACTGTAGGCTTTTTTTAAACGTTCGTTTTGTAAGTATTTGAAAACAGGAACACCAAACTGTGCTTTAAATTCTATTTTAAGCTTATTAGTGTTGGTGCCAATTCTGTTGGCCAATTCTGTTAAGGAAGGAGGATTTTCTAAATCGGATAATAAAATTTCTTGAGCAAGATTGATTTTTTTTATTTGCGAAGTATCAAGTTTTGTGCTTTGTTGTTTTGCCAATTGTCCAAAATAATGAGAAAGTAAAGCTGTGATATGGCTTTTATAAAACATCATTTTAATCTCACCCTCGTAAGTATTACTAAAGAACTGTTCAACTAATTGAAACATTTCTGGGCTCATATTAAATACAGGACCTTCAACATAATGGTCTTTTGGGTGAATTAATTGATATAAAAATTGTTCCAAGAATTGACCTTCACCATTAGGCAATTTGTCTATTTTTTTAATTGCTGTAGCGATTACTAGACATTGTAGTGATTTTAGTTTGGAAACATGATGTTCAAACTCTACCATATTATCTGCATAAAATGATAGTACCATACCTTTAGTGTGATGGAACTCTTTGGTTTTTCCATCAAATTTCACGTTAAGACCAACATCACCTGAGCCATAAAAGGCGATAGCTATTACAGGCTCGTCAAAAAAACATGAATCTATTAAATTATTATCGGTAGAAGCCTCTTCCAATAAAATTGTATAATCATTTATATCTATTATTTCACGATTCATTTTTTGAATTATCTCAATCGAGTTGTGGGTGGGTAACGTCTTGTATAAGAAACGTAGGGCAGGTGATAAGCACTTACGTTTCGGTTTATTACTTAACCCGAGTTTCCTAAAAAAAAATAGGAGCATAATAAGTTTTAGTATTTTAGAGTTGCAAAAAAAAACACGAACTCAAAATGCTCCAAGACAAAGTTATAGGAATCTATTGTATAGTAGACGATATTTTAAAAGAAATGAACCATAAAGAACATCGCAACAGGAAATTCAGTGACAGCCAAGTGCTATCGACAGCACTAGTCTCAGCAATGCTCTTTAATGGTAATCAAAGCAAAGCACTGTCATACATGAAGAGCCATATGTGTAAAACTATGATTAACAAAAGTGGTTTCACAAAGCGATTGCACAGGCTTAAAGAATTATTATTGAGCATCTTTTTTAGTATTGGCAGGGTTTTTAAATATATCCATTGTGAAATGGAATATATTATAGATTCCTTTCCTGTAAGAGTTTGCCATAACATACGAATAAGTCGTTCTAAATTGATAAAAGGCGAATCATATCGCGGGTATAATGCATCTAAGAGAGAATACTTTTATGGTTTTAAAGTACAACTAATAACAACCAAATCAGGTATACCTGTGGAGATGTACTTGGTAGAAGGTAAAGAGCACGACTCACAGATCCTACAACGTATGTACCATGATTTACCAGCAGAAAGTGTGCTATATGGGGATAGTGGCTATACAGATTATGAATTGGAAGATTTATTTAAAGAAACAGAGCAAGTTCGCTTACAAATAGCAAGAAAAACCAATTCTAAAAGAAAGGACAGGCCTTATGTAGCTTACATAAAAGATACCATGAGGAAAATTATTGAAACTTCCATTAGTCAAATTTGCAGCTTAATGCCCAGACACATTAATGCTGTGACTACTAATGGATTTATTATAAAACTAATACTGTTTGTGATGGCTTTTCAAATCAAACAGATAATTTAAAATTGGAAACTCGGGTTACTTAGCTAAATATAAATATTTTGCTTTTATCTTTTCTAACATAAATGCCAAATTTTATATTTAGCGGACTTTATTAATATTCACAGATCTTTCGGTTTAGCACAAAAGCCCTATGTTTTTTATACATTGTTACAAAACGTTAGTTCTTCTACTTTTGATATAATCAAATATTAATCCTAAAATGATGAATAGTATAAACAAAATTGGTAGAATAATAACCCAACCCAAACTTACTGCCGATTTTTTTTCGTTTATAGACGAGTTAATATTTTGTATCTCAATCAAGTTTATAAATTTAGATATGAATATAGCTTGCAAACAAAATAAAACACATATGAATGTAATTTTAAAGAATATTTTTGATTTATAGTAAAAGAAATATAATGAAATAAAAAAAACAATAATTATGGTGAAAAATAAAATATTGTTGAAAGCTAGGAAAGATTTGAAGTAACTTAATTTTAAACCAAAAAAATTTAAAAATAAAATTGTTGTCAATAAAACTACTGATGAAATTTTCCCAAAATGCTTATTAATGGTTTTCATAACATTTATAATTTATTACTTCCACTAATTGGTGGTTTTCCAGCGTGTATATCAAAAATAGGCATCCAATCTCTAAATATACTATTTTTACTTGTTGGTTTTATAGAGTTTAATTCTTTTGGGAATACTGGTTGTCCGTCACAGTGTTCATTCGGAAAATATTTAGGTTTAAACACTCTATTCTTATATTTCTCATCACTAAACGTTCCAGGGTATTTTCTATAAACGTCGACTGATTGCTCTGCGGTTAATTCTTTGCTTAAGTTTAAAATGACTTCTTCAGTTAATTCGGGTTTTACGATTCTATAAAAACTAATCAAATTTGAAATTAAGTCCGCAGGTTCAAAACTTGAATCTCCTTTACCTATGACTGCACCAAAAGCTTGAAAACTTTCAAAAGCTATTGAAACTTCTTGAAATATTGCTAATGCCACTTGTTCTTTTTCTTGAACCGTTAAATTACTTTTTACAAAATAAGACTTTGTATTGCCTAATCTAACAGGTTTGTTTACTAAAGGTAAATTCTGAATTAATGTAGCATCTTGTCGATATGTAACTTTAAACCCCTTATCATTTGGCGAATTAGATTTTATACCAGTTTCATTAAGTATTTGATTCCAAAGGTTTTTTACACCAATGTAAAATTCTGTTCTCTTGGTATCGGTAAAAGCGTGAGTTTTATCTATCCATCCACTATTACAAGTGTATACAATTTTTCCGTTTCGAATAGCTATGACATAATCATCAACAAAACCTATGTTAGATAAAATACTGACTTTTTCAATAGGTTTAGCTACGTATGCATAAATTCGAATTTTTTCAGCATCTTTTGCTTTATAGCTGTAGCATACTGCATCATCCTTATCTAAGTATGGGTTTTCTCCTTTTTTGTATTCTAGGTCTACTATCTCGCCGTCATCTATTTGTTCTGCAAACCAAATGTGTTTTATTGGAGTAAAAGTTGATTCTTTGAATTTTGTAGCTTTAAAAACATAAGTTTTGTCCACTTCCATTTCATCTACAAGCTCATTATTCTCATCAAATGGACCTTCTATTTTTTCAATTAATGGTTTTGCAAATTTTAATGTGGCAGGTTTTTGAGCTGCTGGTGCTATTATTACATCAGGGTCATCACACGTAATAGTTATTGATAATGTATTATATTCTTCTTTTACTCTAGGAGGGTTTTTTTTCTCCTGCATAGTAATTTTATCGTTAGCCATTTTTTAGGTTTTAGTGAGTTTTAATGTTTTGTAACGTCAGTTCGTCTAATAACCTCCGTGTTTTTTAATAGTTCGTACTAAAATACTTTTTTTTACTACACTATTACATAGCAATTTGCTTTTTTTGATAAAGACTAGAATAAAGAGCTAGAACTCCTAAAAAATCTAATACAGACAACAATGAGTGAATTACATTATGTGTTCCGTTTCCTGAATAAGCGACTTGCAAAATGGGTACGCAACAAATATCGGAGATTTAGGCGTAAACATTGGTTTGCAGCTTACAAATGGTTACAGGAAACTGCTAAGCAGTACCCAAATATGTTTGTACATTGGCAATATGGATTTACACCTTGACTTGACTTGTTAAGAAGAGCCGTATGATGGGAGACTATCACGTACGGTTCTGTGAGAGGTTTAGGGGTGAGATTCCCCTTTACCTACTCGACCTTTTTTAGAGCTAGATGTCTTTTTTCAACTTATTAGGGTTTTGTCTTGTGTCAAAAATTGTGATTATTTCAATTTCGTTTAATTCTGTCGAAATTCGATAGTAAAAAGTTGTTTGTTTTGTCACTACACACTTATAAAGACCTTTAAATTCAGAAGACTGAGGACAACTTTTAGGTTGAAGAGAAATTTGTTTTATTTTTTCTGTCAGTTTTTCAATAAACTTATCACGTGTTTTTAAATTCCAATTTTCTAGAATATAATCAGATAATTTTAGAAGTTTGTTTTCAGCAAGTTCTGATAAAAATACTTTCATTAAGATATTTTCTTCAAAAATGAATCATATGAAACTCTTTTTCCTTTGTCAAGTTCATTTATTCCTTCTCTGATTTCATTTTGTTCAGTGACACTCAACTCTGTCCAAAAGTCAGCTTTTTCATTCTTAATGAATTCAGCAACTTTTTGAATAAAATCATTGTTTTCTATAGCTAAAATAGTCTTTACTAATTCTATTTTTGTTGATTGAATGTCCATAACCTTTAATTAATAAATACAAATATACAAAAAGCGTTTTACTCATTCGCTTGAGTGGGTATGAAACACAACGATAGCAGTATGAATAGTGACACCCATAAGGTGTTATTATTTATACTGCGTGTTATGTTTAGTTTATTTGTTCAAATCTAAGAAATTTTATCATCCATCCAATGGAACAAAGAAACGGTGTTTTAAAAAGCGCTCAAAATAAACCCCGCCAAAAGACTTATAATTGTCAGTGTTAGCTATTGCTTATATATTTAATATGGGGAGTCGATAACAATGGGACTGAGTGGTGAAAAATGCAAATATCTCGTCAGCTTTTTATACAGTACTATCGAGTTGTTGAAAAACAAACATTTGACTTTTTAATTTTTTTTCAATAACTTCACCAAAGTCTTTTAGACGTTACAACGTTTACAAATTCTGATTTGCACGATGCAATCGCTAAGACTTTGAGTGCGTCAATTATCATTGACACGTACTGTATAAAAAACTTCCTTACTCATAGTTTTTACCAATCCTATTAGAAGTCTTTTTCCGCGTGCTTTTTTAAATTAAATCTAACGTCAGTTCGTCTAATAACCTCCGTGTTTTTTAATAGTTCGTACTAAAATACTTTTTTTTACTACACTTATTACATAGCAATTTGCTTTTTTTGATAAAGACTAGAATAAAGAGCTAGAACTCCTAAAAAATCTAATACAGACAACATACCAATATTTATAGCTCTAAAAAGCGTTTGTTTCTTTGTTTTCATTATGTTCCATATTCTTTTCAGGTTATATGCTATGAACATAAACCCTACATCAGCACTTGCTCTTTGCATTGTTTTTTTAGTTAAGATATAGCTAAAGCCCCATTGTCGTTTTATGGTTCCGTAAGGGTGTTCTACAATAGCTTGTCTTTTTTTATATGCCTTGGGATTTTTTAAAACTTGTTGCGCATTTTCTTCTATGTATTTTTGAAATTCACTGCGCTGTATTACCTTTCCATTTACTTTAGAAGTTGTGCATAAGTCCCTCACGGGGCAAGATTTACATTGATTTGTTTTGTACTGTTTAAATCTATAGTTTCTTCCTTTATAAGTGCTTCCATTACTCTTAAGAATATTTCCCTGTGGACACATATAGGTGTCATTTTCTTTATTGTATTTAAAATGTTCAGAGTTGTAGTTTGGGTCTGGAGCTTGTGAGGCTCTCCCAATTCCAGGTATTGCAACCAGTGTTTTTATATTTAATTGATTGGCTGTGCAGAATTCACTTCCTGTGTGATAACCTTTATCATAAAGTGCGGTAAATGTATTGGTGTGTAAGATAGATTTTGCTCTACGCAGCATCTGTCCCATTGCTTTGGAATCATTCTTGTTGGTTACTAGGTAATCAAAAGGGATGTTGTAATCTGCATCTACAGTGGTCTGAACACAGTAGGCAACTTCAGTAATGTTATTACGTATTATTAAGTGCTTGCTATCAGGATCCGAGGTTGATATCTGTGGTTCTCCTGATTCTATTAGTTCTTTTTCAAGTTGCTTATAGTGTTCTCTGCGTCCTTTATGTTTGTCGATATCTTTATTTATTTCTTGCTTTTCACTGTCGCTATCACTTTGCTCGAGTGCTTTATTGTACTGTTGCAGTTTATTATCAATATAATCTAGATGGCGCCCGATTTTCTTTTGGTTAAAATTGTTCTTCTTACTGTTCTGCGCTCTGAGTTTGGTGCTATCTCCAGCAACCAATGTTGCTCCTATGAGTCCAAAATTGCGAGCTATTTTAACGGTAGCAAAAAACACTTTTTTAATGGCCTTGGCATTATCTTTTCTAAAATTGCTAATAGTATTATGGTCAGGAGTTAGAGATTCTAAAAGCCACATCACTTCAATATTTCGTTTGCATTCTTTTTCCAATTGCCTTGAAGAACGTACGCGGTTCATGTAGCCATAAATGTATAGTTTTAGTAAGACAGATGGATTGTAAGCAGGCGGTCCATTTTCTGTAAAAACTGAACGAAAACCAAGTTCGCTCAAGTCAAGTGAATCTACAAATTGATCTATTGACCTCACGCTATTTTCTTGTTCGATGGAATCTTCAAGAGAAACAGGAAAAAGGCAGGTCTGTTTTCGGTCTTTTCCTAGGATGAATTTCATAACATTAAGATACGAAAAAACGAAATATTTACCTAAGAAAATAGGATAAGTTATTAGACAGTCTGACGGTTTTGGCTAAGCTTAGTGTGGGAGTTGATAATCGACAGATTATCGGACGAGCCACTTAGCTTAGACTTATTTTATAGTTTTTTCTTTGTCGACTTAAAACTAATCAAATAAGTTTAAGCGGACAAAGTAAAGAAGCCAAAAACATCGAGAAAACCGAAAAACCCACATTAAGTTTAGCCGTTGTTAACTGTTTTAGCGTTACATTACTACTGTTTCAGTTTTCAATAAAGTACTTTCTATTTACTGAATACGAAACACAATTAAAATTCTTTTTCGGTATATAAATTAATCTTATTTTCTAGTACATTCAATTTCACAATTCCACCTCTTATACCAACGAAGATGTTTTTCCAATCAAAAAAAGCGATAGAGTTTGGATATAAACCTCTCCAAAACTTATTTTTAAAGAGTTCTTTTTTTTTGAAATTGTCAACAACATAAAAATTTTCATGAGAAGCAAAAAGTATTTTATCATTAATTATTTCCATAGCACTTGGAGCATCTTCAAGATTAATAACTTCTATATATTCAAATTGATTTTTTTTTTGTTTTAATTCATACATGATTCCTCTTCTTGTACTCATATGAGCAAGAGCATCAATAAAAAATATTCTATTTTTATATTCAAATAAAAATTTGATATTTCCCTTCTTTATAAGTATTTGCTTATGAGTTTTTTCCTTGGATAAAAATTTTAATTCTCCTCCAAATTCTCCATGATTTATAGCTATTAAGGTTCCTCCTTTTATAGCAAGTGAAGTTTTATGTTGTTGTCCAGTTAAATAAACATAAATTTCATTATTTCTATTTTCAACAGCGTATTCATTTAAACTGAAATTAAGTTTTCTCCAAAATTCAGATTGATATTCGGGTATTACTGATTTAGAAAAATTATCAGGAATTTTTATTTGCCCATTAATAACACTAGATACTAGTATGAATAATAAAATTATTTTCTTTTTCATTGTTAAATATTTTAGTTGCTGCTATCTATATTGGAATAACAAGTAAAATTTTCTGTTCGTATCTACTGAATTTTTTGTCCTGATTTTCTTATGTTGTCATGGTTTCGAAGCGTTACAGTTAACGTTAAGTATAAGAAACGTAGGGCAGGTGATAAGCACTACCGTTTCGGTTTATTACTTAGCTAAATATAAATATTTTGCTTTTATTTTTTCTATTATAAATGCCAAATTTTATATTTAGCGGACTTTGTTAATATGCACAGAACTTTCGGCTTAGCACAAATGCCCTATGTTTTTTATACCGTGTTAGGCAAAGTATTTTTTATGTTTACTGAAACTTGTCGTAATATCTCTCTCACAGCTTTGTAATTCTTCTTTTCTAAAAACTTATAAGTTTCATACTTTAATAAGAATTTAGTTTCTACTTTACTGTAAACTAAATTTTTGTTGTTCTTTTTGAAATTAATTTTCTTTTGTTCTAATCTATTAAACTCTTTTGTTATTTCCTTTTTATCTACATCTATTACAGAACACCTATGTGAATCATCATTTCGGATTTCTCGTATTTTGGTTAATTCTTGTTTATAGAATTTCTTTTTATCAAAGTAAAATTCTTTTTCGTATAAATAAACAAGAACATTAATGTTTAAATCACTTATTTTTTTTAACCCTTTTGTTTTTTCAATTGTTTTATATCTACTTTTAAAACTAGGATTGTTTATCTATAAATAATTAAGCAATAGCTCAATATTATCAAATTTAGACCAATAATAATAATTTACTAAATTTTCAATTTGATGAAAAGCAGATGTACAGAATGAAATGAATTTATCGTTGTCTGTTAAGTTTTCAACTAATAGGAACCTTTCCATTTTATGATTATCGTCAATTAAACGTTTCTTTACAATATCATTTTTAATGAAATTATAATCAATCAAATTATTTAGCAAACTAAATTTTTCAGTCAATTTTATAGAAACGTTATTGTCAATTCCTTTAATTTGTCTTATAAATGAAATATGACCTAATAAAACTTCTTTGAAAGGATAATCCACTTTTTCAGTGGGTTGATGTTTTTTGAAAACGTTGATTGCATATTCAAGTCCGCCTTTTTCCCAATTATTAAGCATTGCTCTAACTTTTTGAAGATACTCGCGTTTTACATTCAACTTTTTATTTACAATCAAACCAGTTACTTGCTGTCTTTCTGTTGATTTTTGTAATCTAGTTTTATCTTCATTTACAATAAAGTTTTCTTCTTGAATTATTTTAGAAACTTTGTTGATGAAAATATGTTTTAGAATATTTTTTTTTGAAAAAGTAACATCATCTGCATATCTTGTGTATTTTATATTTTTACTCAAGCTGATTTTAGTGAGTTTTCTATCTAACTTTTGAGTAACAATATTTGATAATATTGGTGAAGTTGGTGCTCCTTGAGGTAATTGGTCTTTATGAGTGCAAAGATTTGCAATTATAAATGATATTGGCTCTCTTTCGTTTTTAAGATTAAAAGGGTTTAATTCTAAAACTACTTTAACTCTTCTAAAATTTATTGATGGAAAGAAATCTTTTATATCAAGGTTTAAAACATATTCTTTTCCAATATGTGGTGTTGCATTTCTTATTATTCCTTTACCAAATAAAAATCCATTAGAACTATAATGTGCATAAGGCTCGAAAACAAGTTGAAGCAAATAATTGATTAATTTTTGTACTCTTTTTAATATTTCATCAGGTGTTTTAATTTTTCGTTTTCCACCATTTTTTTTAGGAATACTAAATTCTAAATACCTTTTGTCTTTCGTCTTGGATATATGATATAACTGTTTTGAGTTTATTGGTTTAAATGCATTTTTATCTTTTAAATTATCGTTATTTTTTTCTATGAAATTTAATAATGAAACAAATTCATTTACAGAATTTATCTTATTAAATTTTTTAATCACTTTTTCACGAGAATTTTCATCTAAAAAGATACCAGACATATTCTCTTGTGTATGAACTTTGTTAAGTTATATATCATAAATAAATTAAAAAGAATTAAAAGTGAAATTATCTTAAATATAATAGTATTATAAAAATTAAGAATTTAAAAGATATAAAAAATTAAAATTAATCAAAAGATGCAACTTCATTTATATCCTCACTTTAGAATTGACATTTCGATATCGTAATGCATAATCAATATTCTGGTATCTATAGTATTTCTGTTTTTTTAGATGATTCTGGTTATATTTTGCCTAACGTTCAGTATAAGAAACGTAGGGCAGGTGATAAGTACTACATTTCAGTTTTAACACTTAGCTAAATATAAATATTTTGCTTTTATCTTTTTTACTATAAACGCCATATTTTATATTTAGTGGACTTTGTTAATATTCACAGACCTTTCGGTTTAGCACAAATGCCCTATGTTTTTTATACATTGTTACCCACTGGCTTTCTTTCCGAAAAATTGCTAGCGTTGGGGTGAAAGCTCTTTTAAATTTGTGAGGAACGAGCAAACTTTAAATGTGCTTGAACTTGCGTTGGCTTATTCACGTAATCTTTTCTTTTTTAGTTTATTCCTAATTTTAGTCAACTTTAGTAAATCCTCATTATTAATTCCGAGAGTAGAATTAAGGATATTATAATCATTCTGTATTAGTATTTCCTCAATATTTGATTTGTTCTCAAAATTAGTCGTGAAATTATCAAATTGACTAGTGCTAATTTTATTATATGGAATAGGTAATTTTTTAAATTCACTTGGTATAAGTTCCAAAACTCCACCACCATAATATCTGCCGTCTAATTCAGAAAGAAGTAAAGTCAAAGTGTTGTAAAACGAATAAATAAAGCTATTTAAATCATAACCATTTCTCATTCCTACTTTATATGCAGAATCTGTAACGAATGCATTAGAATCATTCTTTAAAAGCTTTGGATATAAATGGCTTCTCTTAAAGAAAAAAGCATCTGGTTTTTTAGAAATATTTGGAATAACATACCAATTTTTTCTAATTCCACATTTATGCCTTTCAGGTAATTTTTCTAATACACCAAGATCTAAATATTCTCTTAACTTCTTTGAGATTTTATCGGCATCATTTAATTGTAAGAGTTTCGTTGGGCGATTGTTTTTTTCAAGTTTTTGAATATCCTCATCACTAAAAACAACACTTCCATTTACAAAAAGTCCTTTTTGAATAATTGGTTTAGTGTACTTTGATAAGTTATAATTATTTTCAGTTTCTTTATTAATTATAAAATATTTGTTTGCTCCAGTTACAATTCCAGGTTTTGAATCTGAATAATCATTAACTGTTTTAAGCTCTTTTTTTAAGTTATCTATAAATGTTAATTCGTCAGAAGTTAAAAAATGATGAGTCCATTTTACATTTGACTTGACTAGTAAGTTGTTGTTTTTTAGTACAAAATCATTTTGTTCTAATGATTTTTTTGATGAAATGTTAGTGAAGAATTCACCTTTAAGTTCTGCTTTTTTATAAGCAAATAAAACAATTGTATCTTGACCTTTACATTCAAACATTAAATCATTGAAAGTAAAAATTTCAATTCTTTCAAATTCATTTTTCAAATACTCACGAACTTCTTCTGCAAATTTGACTTGCAATAATTCTGAAGGTAATACAAATGCTAAAACTCCATTTTTCGCTAATAATGTATTTGCTTTAACCAAAAATGTAGCCCAAATATTTTTAACAGAAGCTTCTGTTAAGTTTTCGTTTGAATGTATAGCTTTACTTAATTCAATTTGTTTTGATGTAAGAATGTTTTTTTTGACATAAGGAGGATTACCTATAACTACCGAATATTTTTTTGAGGTTGAATATTTTAAGAAATCTGTTTTTACAAATGAAGCTGTTTTTTTACTCCACTTTTCAGATGCGATTTTTAATTCAACTTTATTAATATCTAATGCTGTTAAATTGATGTTTATGTTTTCTTCCTTAGCTAATTCAGAAATAAAAGCACCATCACCAACACTTGGTTCCAAAATAGACATACGGGCTCTGCTTTCAAAATGAGATAAAACTCTTTTTGAAATAAAACTCGCCAAGTATTGTGGCGTGTAATATGAACCAGTTTGTTTTTGGTTAGTCATTGTTATCTATTTCATTTAATTGTTTCTGAAAAATAAAGTGTTTCAGGTTTAAAGGACTTAATTTTTCATAAATTAAATTATATTCTTCACTT
The DNA here is from genome assembly GCF_001747085.1 of Flavivirga aquatica. Taxonomy (GTDB): domain Bacteria; phylum Bacteroidota; class Bacteroidia; order Flavobacteriales; family Flavobacteriaceae; genus Algibacter_C; species Algibacter_C aquatica. The sequence goes on along the minus strand of NZ_MDJD01000054.1, from coordinate 258,284 downwards.
CCCTCAACTTCATTATTTAGTAAATCAATTAAGGATTCAATTTGAATTCTTATTTGATTATAATTCCAGAGTATTTTTATTTCCTTTTCACGTTCATCAAATTTAAATGCTTCGGTAGCCATCCATTTACCTAAATCTGTATTCCATAGAATTGCTCCATCTGATGTCCTGTACAAATGAGTGTCAAATTCTTCACTACAAGGGTCAATAAATCCTTCATCATTTTTATGATGGATATTTTCATCTTCACTTGGCCATAAACTAGATTTAGAATTGTTACAGGAACGGCATGAATATACTAAATTGTCATACTTACAAAATCCAATTTTACTATTTGTCTTTTTTAAAAACTCTTTTGGAACAAAATGGTCTATCTCGAAATATGTTTTTGTATATCCAAATCCATCATAAGCACCACAGTAACCACAATGATTATGAAAATCCTCAATTAAATTAGGCCTGTGTTTAGAGTGATTTTCACCTTTTTCACTTTCATCAGGCTTTTTACGTCTTTTCGGAGTTTTAATTCTTACTGTCATTCTTTCTTTTTTTAATTAATGACTGTAAGAATTCTTCAGCTTCTTTTCGTGTTTTTTCTAAATCATCTAAATTATCAAGTGAAATTTCCTTTTCAGGAACTTCTTTTTTTGTGTTATCTAAAATCCCTAACTCTCTCTGTAAAGTAATTAAAGTGTCTTGTTCAGAAGAATCTAAACCTTCTTTCTCGCCTTTGAGTAGCAATTCAGAAATTTTATTTTTCCTAGATTCAATACGTTTTTTATATTGTTCAATGCTTTTAATTAAACTGGTAATAAAATGTTTTGTTTTATCTTCATTATAATCTTCATCATTTTTATTTGGGATTTCATCTTTGCTAAAAATGATTTTCCAATCATCAACAAAATGTTCAGCATCTTCTCTTCGGTTTGTGAAAATTATATGCGGAAATAATGGCTTTTTATCGTAAATTTCACGTTCAACTGCTTCACCATTGAAAGATACCTTGCTTGACTCATCTAGCTTATAATCAATCATCAATAAGTCGATTTCAGACTGATAAACTTGCTCCATTAAATCTTCTATAGACATTCCTTGTTGAAATTCATATCCAATAATTTCAATTCCAAAATCTCGAAATCTTTTACGGTACTTTTTTACTTGTTTATCATCTTCATCAATGTACCCAATTTTGTATTTAGTTGCCATATATTTTTATTTTCTTGTTGGAAATGAGATTAATACTGAGAATCCTTTTTCAGGTTCGAGAATGTCAATCGTCCCATTGTTGTCATCAATTACTGATTTTACTAAGTACATTCCTAAACCAGTTCCTATTTCTTTACCCTTTCTATCTCTTTTTGCAGTTTTAAATGGTAAAAATATTTCATCTTTATCATCTTCAAATACTTTGTCTAGACCTATTCCATTATCAGAGTATACTATCTCAATTGACTCTTTTTTAAGACAAATATTAATGTCTATTAATCTCTCTTGAGGCTCTGTTAAATTATTAAATGAATCAATAGAATTATTTATTAGATTAGTAAATATGGTAGAAATATCCATTTCAAAAGCTCTAAAATTATAAGAATTTTTCTCAAGATTGTCATCTATATTCAGGTGAATATCCCTTTTTTTGAATATTCTAATCCAAGATTCATTTAAAGATTTAAAGAAAGGGGAGAATTCAAATTTACCTCTTGTCCTTTTGTCTTTTCTTATAGCCGTTAAAGCATAATCTACCCAATGAATAATTTTATCTGAATTTTCATCTAACAATTCAATTATTTCAATACCATCTTTAAACTCAACAGTGTCTTTTTTTTCTTTGGTTGCAATTGCATTAAAAATCTCTTCTAATTCTTTTATCTCGTACGCATTGTCTTTAATTTCCTTTAATTCGTGAGCAAAGGAAGAAACTACAAGTCCTAAACTAGCTAATGACCTAACTTGAACAAGTTCTTTGTTGTCTTCTTCATTCCTTTCATCCTCAATGGCTTTAAAGGTGTCTTTAAAAGTATCTTGATAGGATTTCTTTTCTTCTTCTTCCTTTTTCTCTTCGAATAAATCTTTAGGCTTTCCCTTTTTACCGTAAATTGCTTCTTCTGCTTTTTTTCTATCTGCAACAATTTTATCAGCTAGTTTCTCTGCTCGTTTTTGAATTTCCCTTTCTTTTTTTGCTTCTGCATCTTTTTTATTCTTCAGGTATAGAGGGTTTATAATTTTCGTTCTATCAAATTCAAATTCGTGGATACATCCAATAATTATATCTTTAAACTTATCAAAAGCATCATTTTCCTGTAATGAACCTCTATCTGATTTGTCAATTAGAAGGGGATTGTTTTTTCTAGATATTGTAATGATACCTGCTGTTTGTTCAGGTCTCACTCTCCAATCTCCAATTCTTTGCCCAGCACCAGCTGGACTTTGAGCAACTCTTGCTCCTAATTTCATCCAATCATTATTAGGGTCTCCATATGGCCTTACTCTAAACGAATCCCTATATATTTTAACTCCTCCAAAACGGTCTAAAGTTGATTTTCGTTCACTAGCAACAACTGATTTAAATGGGTATCCTTCTTTAACAGAATTTGAATATTTCAAATAATAAAATGTCAAATTAAAGCTTCCAACAGCTTTCAAAAGTTTTTCACTTGAGTCGGTTGTTTTCCATTTTAAAATTTTATCAATGGGTTTGGAATAACTAAAAACTTTATTTTCTAGAGTTTTTAAATCATAAGGAGAACTTTTCGATTTATATACATCTGGATAGTTCTTTTTTAATGCTTTGATATCTATTTCATTTCTTGTTATCTCAAAATCTACATTTAATGTTTCAGCATTATAAGATGCTTTTAATTTATAATCGAAGTCATTAAAAAATGCAGTTTCAACTTTTCCAAATTCTTTTGGTTGTTGAAAATGGTTAAAGTAAACTTCAAATGGAATATTTAGCTCCTTCGGAGGAATTAACGCCTCCAAGCTTTTAAAAACAGAAGAGGTTTCTTCATTAAACCAATCATCTTTTAAATTTGATATTTTGATAATTGTACCTCTATGAAAATCTATTTTGTCAATTAAATTTTCTACCTGTTCATTATTGTTGGTAAGGCTTCTGATTTTTTCTTTTAATTCAATTTTTATTGGTTCTAATTCTGCTTCAATTTGTGAAATGATTTTTTCTGAATTATCAAATTGATTCCAGTCCATTTTCCAGAAAGAGCCATTTTTATTTTTAGCATTTTTGGAAAGTGTCCACATTTCTGTTTCAAATCCAAGTCTATCTAATGCAAATCGTCCAATTCCTTTTGCTCCTGTTTTTATTCTATCATCATCAGAAACAAAGTCTTTTTCCTTGTTTCCTGTTCCGATTTGCATCCAATGATTTTTAATAACTTCCTCAGTCATTCCTTCACCATTGTCAATTATATATAAGATACTTTTTTCTTTTATAGGGATTTGATGAGTTTTTCCTTCTTTATCTTTTTTTATTTCAGTTGGTACATCAAAAAACACAAAACAATTATTTGCATCTGCATCATAAGAATTTTTTACAAGCTCAATAATAGCACCCTCAGGGTTAGAGAAATTTTCTCTACCCAATAGTTTACCTGCTCTTGCAGAAACTTTAAAAGGTATTTTAGCCATTATTTGCTTGGTAATTTTAATTCAACAAAAATTTCTTTGAACATTTCTCCAGGGTCTACGTCCAATGCTAAAGAAATTAAGTATAATTCCCAAGCTCTAAGTTGAGTAGATGGATTAAGAGTTAATTCGCTGATTCTAGATTTACTAATTCCAGTTTTCTTCGAAATCCCTGCTTTACTTGCCGATTTTTTGGATAAATATTGTCCGAGTTCAGTCATGCTTTTTTTCGATTTTCGGTATTCAAATTTAGTTGTTTCATATTATAGTTTAGAATTTCTGGACTATAATTTTGATTTGTTCCAGAAAGTAATTACCTTAGTCCCAGATAAAAAAACCATAGTTTAGAAAATCTATATAATTCAATATGAGCAAAAGATATACCAAAGCCGATTTAGAAGAAATTGTCTATAAACAGCTAGAAAATTTAAATGCAATGCACGATTTATTGGGTATTATGAAATTTCAAAATGATTTAATTCAAAATATTAACCAAACACTCAGAGAAGAAATCGGTCAATTTAAAGAACAACAAGTAATGTATCCAACAAGAAGAAAGTCAAAATCGTAACTATTGGAAGCGGTGGGGAGATTAAGCTCTTTTGGTTTTTTAGCTTTGGATTGTGTGGTGGCAAAAACCAAATGTGCTTAATGTGCGGTTGGCTTTTTTTTTCGCTTGTGGGTAACGTGTTCGTGTATGGCTAGTTACGTTGGCTAGGTCTAAGTTAACAAAAGAAAACGAACCAGAGGAAAATCCGTAGGATTTTCCAAGTACACACAGAACGAGTAATTAGTTATACACGTTACCTACAGTTTTTTTAATATTCTATTGAACCAAGATTTTTTTTTCTCTAAAATTGGCTTTTCATTATTTTTAATCAAATGCCATATTTCATTCGTAATCATAGGTTTTAGTTTGTCAATTTTCGATTGCATTTCGGCTTGTATTGTTTTTGAATATTTTCCCGTGTTCAAGACACATAAACTATCTTCAATTTCCTCAATAACACTCCATTCACGTTCTGATATTTTTTTTAAATCACTTTTTGCACCTGTTCTGAAATCAGCCATTACATCGTATTGTCCGTTGTATTTTGCGTAAACCTTGTATTTTTCAATTCCGATTAATTCGCTTATTTTTCCAGAAGCTTCTTTTAGTTTGTCCGAATTAAATCCTTTAGTCAATTCGGTCAAGATTAAGTTGTCTTTTATATTATTTTCTAGTCCGTTCAGAGTTTTGTCATCATCGATAATTAGGAAATCTGAAGGTTTAAATTCCGCAATAAATTTTAATATTTCTTCTTTTCTGTTTTTACAATTTGAGTATTCAGGTAAAAATCCGACGATGTCTTTTTTTATTCCACGATTTTTAAAAATCAGATTGAATTCATTTAAAGTTTTTACAGTTCTCCTTGTCGAACTTAACCAAATGTCAAATTCCGCAAGAGTTAGAAGTTGATTTAAGTTCTCAACACAAGATTCGTTAAATTCAGAATATCCATCCGAGTGAATTCGGTCAGCTTTCCACGATGAATTTGTTATTAGTACTCCATCTAAATCTAATATCAAAAGTTTCTTATTTCTCAAATTGTAGGTAACGGCAGTTCGTCTAATAACCTCCGTGTTTTTTAATAGTTCGTACTAAAATACTTTTTTTTACTACACTTATTACATAGCAATTTGCTTTTTTTGATAAAGACTAGAATAAAGAGCTAGAACTCCTAAAAAATCTAATACAGACAACATACCAATATTTATAGCTCTAAAAAGCGTTTGTTTCTTTGTTTTCATTATGTTCCATATTCTTTTCAGGTTATATGCTATGAACATAAACCCTACATCAGCACTTGCTCTTTGCATTGTTTTTTTAGTTAAGATATAGCTAAAGCCCCATTGTCGTTTTATGGTTCCGTAAGGGTGTTCTACAATAGCTTGTCTTTTTTTATATGCCTTGGGATTTTTTAAAACTTGTTGCGCATTTTCTTCTATGTATTTTTGAAATTCACTGCGCTGTATTATCTTTCCATTTACTTTAGAAGTTGTGCATAAGTCCCTCACGGGGCAAGATTTACATTGATTTGTTTTGTACTGTTTAAATCTATAGTTTCTTCCTTTATAAGTGCTTCCATTACTCTTAAGAATATTTCCCTGTGGACACATATAGGTGTCATTTTCTTTATTGTATTTAAAATGTTCAGAGTTGTAGTTTGGGTCTGGAGCTTGTGAGGCTCTCCCAATTCCAGGTATTGCAACCAGTGTTTTTATATTTAATTGATTGGCTGTGCAGAATTCACTTCCTGTGTGATAACCTTTATCATAAAGTGCGGTAAATGTATTGGTGTGTAAGATAGATTTTGCTCTACGCAGCATCTGTCCCATTGCTTTGGAATCATTCTTGTTGGTTACTAGGTAATCAAAAGGGATGTTGTAATCTGCATCTACAGTTGTCTGAACACAGTAGGCAACTTCAGTAATGTTATTACGTATTATTAAGTGCTTGCTATCAGGATCCGAGGTTGATATCTGTGGTTCTCCTGATTCTATTAGTTCTTTTTCAAGTTGCTTATAGTGTTCTCTGCGTCCTTTATGTTTGTCGATATCTTTATTTATTTCTTGCTTTTCACTGTCGCTATCACTTTGCTCGAGTGCTTTATTGTACTGTTGCAGTTTATTATCAATATAATCTAGATGGCGCCCGATTTTTTTTTGGTTAAAATTGTTCTTCTTACTGTTCTGCGCTCTGAGTTTGGTGCTATCTCCAGCAACCAATGTTGCACCTATGAGTCCAAAATTTCGAGCTATTTTAACGGTAGCAAAAAACACTTTTTTAATGGCCTTGGCATTATCTTTTCTAAAATTGCTAATAGTATTATGGTCAGGAGTTAGAGCTTCTAAAAGCCATATCACTTCAATATTTCGTTTGCATTCTTTTTCCAATTGCCTTGAAGAACGCACGCGGTTCATGTAGCCATAAATGTATAGTTTTAGTAAGACAGATGGATTGTAAGCAGGCGGTCCATTTTCTGTAAAAACTGAACGAAAACCAAGTTCGCTCAAGTCAAGTGAATCTACAAATTGATCTATTGACCTCACGCTATTTTCTTGTTCGATGGAATCTTCAAGAGAAACAGGAAAAAGGCAGGTCTGTTTTCGGTCTTTTCCTAGGATGAATTTCATAACATTAAGATACGAAAAAACGAAATATTTACCTAAGAAAATAGGATAAGTTATTAGACAGTCTGACGGTCTCGGCTATGAGTAGTTGCGTGGGTTAGCAATCAACTTCGCAAGTACACACCAAACTGAAAATCCGCGAGGATTTTCAGAAGTAGGCGAGAACAAGCAATTACTTATAGCCATTGTTGTAGCTAGTATTATTCAAGTTTAAATTTATTCTTTATCCAATCAATAGTTTTTTCATTGTAACTATCATTACTTTCCATTTGCAGAACTTTTCGCAATTCTAAACCAACTTTGGTGAAATTGATAACCTTTGTTCTAATCGATGTGTTAATTTTTTCTTCTTTTTGTTTTAGGCAGAATTCCTTATTTCCAAACTTAAAAGGTAATACAAAAAGTATAGGTGGTATTTCTCTCCAAGCGTTTAAGTCATATTGGATTAAACCAGCATCTTGTAATTGTGCAAGATTTGAATAATTTAAATTAAACTCGGATAATCCGTTACTTCCAGGTCCACCAAAAGGTTCACAAATAACACTCGTAAAACTGCTGCCTAGACCTTCAGACTCATAACTAACTGAACAAAAATTTTGAAATATTTTGGCTGTTTTTTGGTCTAGAATCGTTAATGTATGTAATGATTTTGGTCCAAAACTCCCGGGATTTTTAATTTCACCAGCTAATATTTTCGATAATATTAATTGTACTTCTTCATTTGATTTTGTTTCAGAAATTCTTGAAAATAAATCTAGCCAATCTTCATCAATTTCTTGATTAGTATCATTTTCTGGCGGATTTAATTTTAATTCTTCGACAGTCTTGTCAATTACTTTTTCTCTATTTAGTTGTTCTTTTAATAGTTTTGAACCATAATAATTTACAGCTCTATTCATTAATTGCTCATCCTCCATAAACTCGTCAGAAGCTTTTTCTGCCACTTTAGAACGAAATACGTTCAAAGCTACAGTTTCTCCCTTAATTCTTTCAGCTTTTGATTCAAGATAAGCAACTGGTATGTCAACTAATCCTGTAACAAGTCTACCTAGTGATTTCCATAAGTTTTTCTTTATTGCTGGCGGTAATGGAATTCCATCTACAGTTGAAAGTAAATCTTCGGGTTCTATGTTGCTTAATTCTTCTGACATATTATTTAGTGCATCAATTTTTTTCAATATTAGCTACAACGCTTCTTGTATGGTGCCTTTGCATCCCGTAGGGTGCATATGCATTATACAAATTGTTACAAAACGTTATTTTACTATTCCTAAAGAGCTGTCAAATTGTAAGTGATTACTTTTTTGACTTATATTATTTCCATTCACTTTATAACTTTTCATTACGCAATATTTTTGAACTGTAACTGCGGTACCTCGTTCAATATTGCCAATTTCAAAGTCAGATATTTTAAAAATTAATGTATCGTTTAGTACAAGTTTGTAATTGTATTTTGTTTTTAATAAACCTGAAGTGCGCAAATGTAATTCATCTTTGTTACTAACAACAAAAGGATTTACAAAGTCATTTATTAAGTGTGAATTTAATTCGTTTTTATAATCAGTTTTTTTGTATTCATAAATTACAGCTTTTTTAATAGTTGCATGATTTTTATCCCATCCGTAAATAAATATATCCGAGTTCAGGGTAATTGAATCTTTACACTTTTTATCAAAATTACAAGACACCACAGTTATTAAAAATAAGAATAAAACTCTTTTCATATTATTTAAGCTTTAGATAACCATAATAATTATTTCTAAAAGAGGCTTTTGATAATCTCAATTTTTTTTTGTCAATACCTTTATCTCTTTTAAAATCTCCCCAAGTTACAACGTCAAAATTTATATCTGTTACTTCATCATAATCTGTTTCAGTTTTACCTTTAGAATTTAAAATTTCAAGATTATCTTCATATGTTATCCAATGATATTCTCCAAAATCTGTAATATCATAATCAGGTTTATTATACATCATATCTGCGTCAATCATCATACAAATTTCATATCCGTTTTTGTAATCTTTGTCAATATCTTCTTCTAATATTCTGATTTTTTCATCTGAACCAAAGAAATCTCGGATGTAAGACTTGTTTACTTTGTAATAATCCATTTCTACTGTTGTATAGCCTAAAAGTTTCTTTCCTAGATTGGTCATTAACCAAGGCCAATTTATGGCACTTGCATCTTGTCCTTTTTTACCTGTATAACCAAAATCACTTTCTTTACTCCTTGTGGTTGCCATAGTAATCCAATCAACCTCTGGAATCCAAGGGTGTTCTTTAGAAGTTTTAGGATTTGTATTGTACATTTCTTCTTTTACATCTTCATCGGGTTCTACAGTATATCCATTATGAGTAGCTTTTCCTGTTCTATGAAGTGTTTCAGCAAGTGTTTTGTAACCTTGCTTATCATTTTTAGCAAAGATGTAAAATAAACAAGCCATACCACAAAGCGAAGTCCCTCCTTGATTTATTTTCCAAGGTTTCTCTAATCTTTCTTCTATTTGTTGTTCTACGATTTTTCTATCAAACCATTTAAAACGGTAATGATGAAATACTTCTAATTCAGCTTCATTTTCTTTTTTTTCAATGTAGGCATAAAAGGTAATAGAATAACCACAATAATCTAAGTCGTCAGTTTTAAAAGTAATTTCTTCTCCAGTTTGTTTTATGTTTCCAATAACAGTTTCATTTTCTTTTACATAACTGTAGCACCATTTAATACTATTTAAATTTTCGGGAGCTTTATTATTTCTGAATTTGCTAGCTTTTAAAGTGTATTCTTTGTTATGTATTATACCTTTTTCATTGTTTTCTCCTGAGTTTGTAGAGCCTTCATCTAAATTTAATATTTTAATTTCTTCTACAAAATATTGTTTTTTATTTTCTGTGGCAATAATAGGTGTTTTGTAAGGTTCAGGCTCAGTATGACTTATATTCCAGGATTTTAGATGCAAATGGCCATAGTTTTGTATCGCTGGCGAAAGCACTAAATATGTCATCATTGGGGTTTCTCCTTCTGTATAAAAAACAGTCTTTATTTCTTTTATTATTGTATCGGCAAATTTCCATCGCTTAATTATATCACTACTAGCATCATAGAAGATTATTTCTCCTTCATCCATAGGATAACCCATTTTGTATCGGTTATAATCTATTGTTGTAATGCGTTCTTCAAACCTATTGTCGTCTGGGTGTGTAGCGAATTCTAGTACTAACATTCCGCCTAAAGGAATTGAAGCAGGCATTCCGTTCCACGCCCAAAATTCTTTTTTGTATTTTACTGATATTCGAATTAGATCTCTTTCTTGTCCTAAAAAGTGAAGTGTTGCAGTTGCCATGGTTCTTTATCTCTGAGTTCGGTTCTAATGTTTTGTAACGGCAGTTCGTCTAATAACCTCCGTGTTTTTTAATAGTTCGTACTAAAATACTTTTTTTTACTACACTTATTACATAGCAATTTGCTTTTTTTGATAAAGACTAGAATAAAGAGCTAGAACTCCTAAAAAATCTAATACAGACAACATACCAATATTTATAGCTCTAAAAAGCGTTTGTTTCTTTGTTTTCATTATGTTCCATATTCTTTTCAGGTTATATGCTATGAACATAAACCCTACATCAGCACTTGCTCTTTGCATTGTTTTTTGAATGAGTGAATTACATTATGTGTTCCGTTTCCTGAATAAGCGACTTGCAAAATGGGTACGCAACAAATATCGGAGATTTAGGCGTAAACATTGGTTTGCAGCTTACAAATGGTTACAGGAAACTGCTAAGCAGTACCCAAATATGTTTGTACATTGGCAATATGGATTTACACCTTGACTTGACTTGTTAAGAAGAGCCGTATGATGGGAGACTATCACGTACGGTTCTGTGAGAGGTTTAGGGGTGAGATTCCCCTTTACCTACTCGACTTTAGCTATTTGTTTTTTCATTTTTTTCTTTATATAATTTAACGAAATTGTAAGAAGGTAGGATTATAGAATCATATCCTGAATTTAACGTTATATTTGAGATATATGCCCTTACATAAGGGAAAGCTATGGCAGGAGCGCTTACATTGATAAAAGTAGAACTTTTAAATTCCTCTGATACATCTTGATTTAATACAAAATGATTATGAGCTTCAATACTTAAATGAAAATCTCTTTCTTTGTTAAATAATTTCAAATTAAATATTATCACAAAACTATCAGACTTATCTTCAGAAAAACCTGTTTTTATTTCAAGTTCACTTTCTATTTCGTTAGCAATAGATTTATCATAACCACCAATTTTCATAGTAGTTTCTTTGACTTGTAAGCCTAAATATTGTATTTGAATTGCTTTTTCCATTAAGCAGCTTCATTATAAAATTCATCTTCACCAAAAGAACAATGCATATTTAAAAAATCTATTTCACTAGGTTTTTCAATAGTTATTTTTACTCTTTTACCGTTAATAAAGTTCTCGTTTTCAATTCTTTTCTCATCAAAACTTAACCAAGACTCTATTTTTTTATTGTCGTATTGAGATAAAATCTCATCAACTTTACCTCTTAAGTCTTTGTAATTCAACATAATAATGTTTTTATGATTGTTCATCTAAATATAATGCAAAGTTATCAATTATTTTTAAATCAAAGCATACCATTTGTATTCTTTTCACATAATATAAATCGGGTATGTCACTGTAGATTCTTGTTCTGTCTTTTTTGTTCATTGGTTTATCATCATAAATTATACCATTAATTGCTAATTTGGAGTATACTTCATCAGATAAGAATCTATTTACAGTTTCTAGCGTAATGGGTTTTCTCTGTTTTTTTAATACTAAAAATGCTTTTTCAATATTCTCTTTGAAAAAATCATAACCTCCTTCATCAAAAACAGTATCGATAAAATTATCTGTATTTATTTCTGCTTCATATATTGTATAATAGCCAGGATACTTTCTGTAATTTTTCTTAAAATCTTCACCCCAATAATGTGCAAATTGAATATCTGTCCAAAAATAATATCCAATTCCTAACCAAGCATTTTTAGCTAAACATTTGATTGGGTTTTCTAGAGGCTGCTCATCTGGTCTATATTCTTGAGTGTGATATCCTTTTTTCATTTATTCAGCAATGTAATTTTTATTATGTTTTATCTTTTCTGAACTATTTCAAAAATATAAAAGATTATTTAAATAAATCTGTTTTTCTCAAAATATGGAGTAATTACAGCTAACGGTTTTGGCTTAAGGTTAGTGTGGGGGAGATAAATCAGCGATTTATCGGATACGCACTAAGCTGAAGCCTTTTTGTTTAGTTTTTAATTTGATGTCAAAAGCTAAATCGAAAAGGATTTAGCTACTTAGTAAATATACACAAAACATCGGATTAGAAATCAAACCCACATTAACTTTAGCCGTTGTTGTACACTGTTTATTTCTGATCTTTGATTGATCTCAATGTATATTTGTCATAAGAAATAACATCAAATATTTTCGACTGACCTGTATTTAACCATTTTTTATATATCAATTTTCCATTCATATAAACATAAATTTCATTGTCTTTTGTTTTTTCTGTAAATACCATTTCATTATTTTTTAAATGAATTTTATATATTTTGAATATTCTGCAAAAGAGATTTTAGAGATTTTTTTCGAATCCGTATATAGTTCAATACTAACCATTTGATGTATGTGTATCATTAAACTATTTATTTCTTCAGTATATTTGGAGTTATCATATAATTCTTTGTATTCCTTAAACTCTTCAATTGTAATATATTTCCAGTCTTCAGAGTTACTTTTAAAATCAGTTTCTTCAAGTATACTTTCGGGTAAAATTTCACAATATTTGTAAAACCATTCATCTATATAATCCCAACGATTACTTTCTTTTAAAAAATTAAGTATTATTAACCATTTTGTTTCGTGTAAATTATGTTTTAAAATATACGACTCGAATAATGAAATACAATTATTGAGTTTTTCATTCAATGTTATTTTTTTAAACTCAGTAAAATTTAGTTTATTCATTCTCAAATAGTGTACAACGGCAGTTCGTCTAATAACCTCCGTGTTTTTTAATAGTTCGTACTAAAATACTTTTTTTTACTACACTTATTACATAGCAATTTGCTTTTTTTGATAAAGACTAGAATAAAGAGCTAGAACTCCTAAAAAATCTAATACAGACAACATACAAATATTTATAGCTCTAAAAAGCGTTTGTTTCTTTGTTTTCATTATGTTCCATATTCTTTTCAGGTTATATGCTATGAACATAAACCCTACATCAGCACTTGCTCTTTGCATTGTTTTTTTAGTTAAGATATAGCTAAAGCCCCATTGTCGTTTTATGGTTCCGTAAGGGTGTTCTACAATAGCTTGTCTTTTTTTATATGCCTTGGGATTTTTTAAAACTTGTTGCGCATTTTCTTCTATGTATTTTTGAAATTCACTGCGCTGTATTACCTTTCCATTTACTTTAGAAGTTGTGCATAAGTCCCTCACGGGGCAAGATTTACATTGATTTGTTTTGTACTGTTTAAATCTATAGTTTCTTCCTTTATAAGTGCTTCCATTACTCTTAAGAATATTTCCCTGTGGACACATATAGGTGTCATTTTCTTTATTGTATTTAAAATGTTCAGAGTTGTAGTTTGGGTCTGGAGCTTGTGAGGCTCTCCCAATTCCAGGTATTGCAACCAGTGTTTTTATATTTAATTGATTGGCTGTGCAGAATTCACTTCCTGTGTGATAACCTTTATCATAAAGTGCGGTAAATGTATTGGTGTGTAAGATAGATTTTGCTCTACGCAGCATCTGTCCCATTGCTTTGGAATCATTCTTGTTGGTTACTAGGTAATCAAAAGGGATGTTGTAATCTGCATCTACAGTGGTCTGAACACAGTAGGCAACTTCAGTAATGTTATTACGTATTATTAAGTGCTTGCTATCAGGATCCGAGGTTGATATCTGTGGTTCTCCTGATTCTATTAGTTCTTTTTCAAGTTGCTTATAGTGTTCTCTGCGTCCTTTATGTTTGTCGATATCTTTATTTATTTCTTGCTTTTCACTGTCGCTATCACTTTGCTCGAGTGCTTTATTGTACTGTTGCAGTTTATTATCAATATAATCTAGATGGCGCCCGATTTTCTTTTGGTTAAAATTGTTCTTCTTACTGTTCTGCGCTCTGAGTTTGGTGCTATCTCCAGCAACCAATGTTGCACCTATGAGTCCAAAATTTCGAGCTATTTTAACGGTAGCAAAAAACACTTTTTTAATGGCCTTGGCATTATCTTTTCTAAAATTGCTAATAGTATTATGGTCAGGAGTTAGAGCTTCTAAAAGCCATATCACTTCAATATTTCGTTTGCATTCTTTTTCCAATTGCCTTGAAGAACGCACGCGGTTCATGTAGCCATAAATGTATAGTTTTAGTAAGACAGATGGATTGTAAGCAGGCGGTCCATTTTCTGTAAAAACTGAACGAAAACCAAGTTCGCTCAAGTCAAGTGAATCTACAAATTGATCTATTGACCTCACGCTATTTTCTTGTTCGATGGAATCTTCAAGAGAAACAGGAAAAAGGCAGGTCTGTTTTCGGTCTTTTCCTAGGATGAATTTCATAACATTAAGATACGAAAAAACGAAATATTTACCTAAGAAAATAGGATAAGTTATTAGACAGTCTGACGGCTCCGTATATGAAAAGTAGCGCTGAAAATAAGCGGTTACTTTTCGGATTAAACACAAGCCGAATTTTTAAATTTTACTATTTATCTTTTTATTGGGAATCGTCAAATTTAAAAATTTGGCGACTTTCCAAAAATCCTTAAGCCTTAGTGTTAGCCAAGACTTGCGCTATTTTTTATATACATTGTTGTGGTGCGTTTTTTCGCCCAAACTTGCTTTATAAGCTATCGGTTTCAAATTTCCATTTGCTTTTAATTCCAAAATTGGATTTCTCAAAACCTTAAATACTTTTCCCTCTTTTTTTTCAAGGTTTGTAACGTGAACAAAATATATAAATGCCTCTTCTCCTAATTGTTTAAGAGTGCAATATTCATTCTCGGTTATGAAAAAGTCTAAATTATTATTTAATGATGACTTTACTTCTATATAACGGTTGTCTTTTTTGACTAAACAGTTTATATCAAAGCCAGCTCCAGAATTTTTCTTAGAAGTGTGTTCAATATATTTTTCAGGGTTTTTAATTCCAGATATTTCAATTCTATTTAGTTCAAAACGTAACGCAATTTCTTCTCCAACTGCTCCAATTACACTTTGCAGTTTTAATTGTTCTTCTAGAGTTTTTGGGTCAATAAATTTCTTTCTTTTTGACGGAACTTTTTTCTTTTGAGTTATAGTTATAAAAGATGCGTTATTCAGAGTGTAATTAGGATGAAATTCAGTTATCCAATTGTCAAATTCTTCTCTTATTTCTGAGTTTACCTTGTTACGTGGAACCCAATCTTTCCCCGTTATTCTGGCGATATGCTTTTGTGTATTTCCTCCATTTGTTTTATACCTGTAACTAGATATATATTCTTCAATGGTTATATTCTTAAATGCACAAAACTTTGAAAGACCGAAAATGTGGTTTTTACCATTTTGAATATGTACAAAGTATTTAGGTGCATTTCCGATTGTCGCTTTCCAAAATTCATGTTTACTGAAAAACTCAATTGTTGATTCAGCTAATTCTTTTTCATTATCTACAAATTTGTAATCAAGCTTTTTTGAAGAAAGTTCTCTTTTGTAATTTTTGTAATGTAGGTAAATCTCTTTTTTTAAGGGTTTCCATAGCGTTATATTAGTGTCGATAACTTCAAAAATTTTACCGTGATTTTTTTCGCCAAAATTTTTCATTTGGTCGAAATTGGTTTTAAAAGTTCTTAAATGTTTACACTTTTCAGCAAGATGTTCATATTTGACAGTTTCGTATTCTTCTTCTAATTTTAAATAGTTAAGTAAAATTTGTGAATTAATTCGATGTCCATTTTTAAACCATCGTGGAAGTTTAGAAACTACTTTATTTATTTGATAAATTTCATTTCCGTCACTCATTTTTTGCAATCATTTTGATTTTAGCTGGATGTTTGTTTTAATGCACCACAACGTTATCGTGTAAGGAAAGTACGGGTTTGTAAGCTGTGATTTTCCGAAGGAAAATCAGAAGCAAGCAAAATAAGTACAGACCTTACGATTAAGGATTAAAAATAGTATTTTTTTTACACATTGTTAGCTTTAGTTATTCTTAATTTCTCAAGCTATCACTAATTCTTTTTAAAGCAAAAACAACATTTTGTATATCTTTTCTATCAAAAGTATCCTCTTCTATATAAAACAACATCTCAACTCCCTTATCCAAACATTCTGCGAATTCTTCAGGAGATAGAAAAGAATCATCAACTAATTTTGAAAAATCTATTTTTTGTTTTTTCATAAAACTTGTCATATATGACATTAATATATGCAAATATAAACCTTTTCTTGATTTGTCAAATATGGCAAGTATGAAAAAGTCAGAAGTTTTAAAAATTGTAGGTCAGAACATAAAAAGAATTAGACTTGAAAAAGGTTTAACACAGGTGGATTTGGTCGGTAGAATCGAGGCGAGAATTGATACAACAAATATTTCAAGAATTGAGCAGGGAAGGACTAATGCCACTATTCATACTTTATTCAAGATAAGTCAAGCTTTAGAAGTTCCTTTGTCGGAAATATGTGATGTGTATTTTTCTAAAAGCGTATAGTTTTTTACTTATCCGCTCCAATTGCATTTAGTCTCCGCACTACAAATCAGTCCGACGCAACAGTAGGCGCACTGCTTTGGTCAGTCCGTATTTTTTGAGATTAATTTTTGAAGTCCGTTTTATTTACTTTTGAGTGAGTTAATTAAAGCTAACGGCTACGTATAAGAAAAGTAGGGCGGTTGTATGCGATACTTTTCGGATTATGTACAAGCCGAATTTTTAAATTTTGTTAATTATCTTTTCTCTTTTCAATTACACCAAATTTAAAAATTTGGCGACTTGTCAAATACACACAGACCTCTCGATTAAGCACTTTTTGCCCTATTTTTTTTATACATTGTTACCTGTAGTGGTGTGTCCTGCGTTGCTTCGGGAAACAATTTAGTAAAATAGATTATGAGCAACAAACTGTAATTGAGATGAGAGGCTCATTTTTTTTCAGGAACGAGCTTGATAAAGAAAATCAAGAAGGACTCACACAAAGAAAAAGAAAATGAGAATTGGTCTCTCGACTGGGATGTTAGGCATATCAGTCAAACCGCCTTATGGGGCTTGCTTTTCACGGGTTGGTCTTGAGCGATAAGGTAAAAGGCGCTACCATTCTTGTATTATGAGTAGTATGCTATGGTGGGAGTAAAGAAGCTGAAAGAGAAGAGATTTAACCCTTGTAGAAGTGTCGTAAACAACTTTAGTATTGTCAAAATCGAGGGATGGGCGGTCTTGCGAGAGAGAACTTGACGGGAGTAACCTATGTATTGGTCAAGTGGCAATCGGCATAAAGAGGGCAGGAGGTTTACTAGATGGCTCAATTACGGAACAGGAGAAGCTAAATAATAGTGCAAAAATTCCATAACCCCGAAGGGCAAGGAAGAAAGTAGCGATACTATTATTTAGTGGCGGATTAGCCCGTAGTAGTGAAGAAGTATTTGTAATGGATATGGAGCGAAGGGGCTGACTTAACAGTTTTAATTTGTATTACAACTAAGATTTTTTTTTTTAGGATGATTTTCAAGGAGAAACAAAAGTCGCAACCGATATCAAAGCGACAGGTAATGGAAGCCTTTAAAAAGGTACGCAGTAACAAAGGCGGATCAGGAGTTGATGATTTATCAATTAGAGAAGTGCAATCACGCCCTATTAAATATTTGTATCCTGTATGGAATAGATTGGCAAGTGGTAGTTATTTTCCAAAACCTGTACGCGAGGTAGAGATACCCAAAACAGATGGTCGTATAAGGAAGCTAGGTATTCCAACGGTGCAAGACCGAACGGCTCAAATGGTAATTCGAGAGGAATTAGAACAGATTGTGGATAAACAATTTAGTAAAAATTCCTTTGGTTATCGTCCAGGTAAATCATCGCATCATGCCATTAAACAATGCAGGAAAAACTGTATGGAGATGGATTGGGCAATTGATTTGGACATCAAGAGTTTTTTTGATGATATAGACCACACATTGATGCTTCAGGCATTAGGTCATTTTACCAAGAAGAAGCACATTCACTTGTATGTAAAACGTTGGTTGGAAGCATCAGTCCAGAAGAAAGATGGCACAATACATCCACGAATCAAAGGCACCCCACAGGGAGGAGTAATCAGTCCATTACTGGCAAACATCTTCCTGCATATAGTTTTTGATAGTTGGATAGAAACGCACCATCCCGAAGTAAAGTTTGAGCGTTATGCAGATGATATTATTATTCATTGCGATAATTTCAAACAAGCCCTGCGGACTTTGGAAGCGGTAAAAGCTCGATTATTCCAATGTAAATTGGAGATAAAATCGGGTAAAAGCAATATCGTTTATTGCAAACGCAACCAAAAGAAGCATCCCCCATTTAAGGTTCATTATGTAACATTCGATTTTCTAGGATTTACATTTAAGCCACGAATGGTAAAGGGTTACTTTGGTAATTTTCATTTGGGTTTTACACCATCTATTAGTCGTACGAGTCAGAAACGTATCAATCAAACCTTGTTTAAGATGAAACTCCATCGTATGGTTCACTTACGCCTGTTAGATTTGGCAGGCATTATAGCAGATAAAGTACGGGGTTGGATTCATTATTACGGTAAAGTTAGAATGAGTGAATTACATTATGTGTTCCGTTTCCTGAATAAGCGACTTGCAAAATGGGTACGCAACAAATATCGGAGATTTAGGCGTAAACATTGGTTTGCAGCTTACAAATGGTTACAGGAAACTGCTAAGCAGTACCCAAATATGTTTGTACATTGGCAATATGGATTTACACCTTGACTTGACTTGTTAAGAAGAGCCGTATGATGGGAGACTATCACGTACGGTTCTGTGAGAGGTTTAGGGGTGAGATTCCCCTTTACCTACTCGACCTTTTCCGCGAACTTGCTAGCGTTGGCAGAAGACATACTCTTTTGCAATTTTTGGTTGAGCGATGGCTGGCGTGAATTGCGAATGTGTATGGCTTTGCGCGTTGGCTTAAAAGGTCATATAGTATTTACCTTCTTCAAATTTATAGAAAGTCAGTTTATCATTTCCGTACTCTTCCAAGGTTTCCAATGTAACAGGTTCGTACTTTTTTAATACTCCGCTTGTCTCTAGTTTTCCCTTTAGCCATATTCCAAAAATCTGTAAACTATTTTTTGAACGAATGTTTTTATAATAGTCTCCTTGAGTCCTCATTGGTATAATCAAACCATCATCAGTATAAGCAAGAAAATCTCCTTTAGGATAAAATTGTTGAGAATTCAAATCGTTACTAGCAATCAGTTCTATCTCGTACCAAGGTCTTGGTTTAACTTTACCAGTTGACCGACTCCATCTACCTTTTCCAAAATAAACATTTAGGTTTGATTTTTCCTTTTCGGCAACTCGGTCTAATGGGAAAACAAATTTTGGTAGTTTTGCTAAAGAAATTGAAGAAGAGTCATAAGTTTTTAAACTAGTCCAAAGTCTTTCTACTTTATCAAGAACTATTTTCTTTTTACCAGGAACTGTTATATCCGCTTGGTCAATTGATATCGAGTAGGATGGTGAATAAAGGTCATTTAAAAAAGCTATTAGATTTACTTTTTGATTATCATCTAATATTGGTACAGTACATTCAATATTTCCTTTAGTACCACTTGCAGAAAAATTTGATGAACCAACATAGATATTTGATGTTACATCTTTATCAAATTGATATACTTTACCGTGGTATCTTCTGCCGTTAGTCACAAACACACCTGAGTTTTTGTTGTAGGCTTTTAAAGATTCATTCAATTTTGTTACTGCTTTCAACTTTTTTTGACCCAATCCCTCATAAAATGCCATTCCTAATAGCAATCTTGATGTACCGCCTTTTTTTGCAATTTCAATAAATGGTTTTTCAAAAGCATTAATCACGTCAAGTGAAGCGTAACCTGATGCAACAGTAATATTATTTGACGTCTTAAATTCTTTATCTAAAACATTCCGAAAGTCGCCTCCGTATTTTTGGATATTAGTGTGCATTGACCTTGATGTTTTCTAAAAATGTTTTAATCTGTTTTGCAAAAGGGTAAATACCTGAAGGTGGAACAGAATTACCAATTTGTTTTCTCACTTCTGTAATAGTGCCCTCAAATACAAAATCGTCTGGATAACCAAATAATCTTGCTCTTTCTCTGTTGGTTAACGGTCTTGGTTCATCATAATGATATCCCCAAGTTCCACCACCACCAGCCGCAATAATTGTAGTTGACGGTTTGTTAGGATGCAGTCTGCGATAAACGTGCGAAATCATTCCTTTTACATAATGTGGTGAATCTTTTGGTATGTCAGTAAAATTACCTCCTGGTGGAATTAGCTTTAATTTTTCAATAGTACCAGCTTGAATGTTTTGATGCTCGTTGTTATGTTTTACTTTTTTTACTCCTTTCAAAGCTTCTTTAGCAGATAAATAGTTGTCTGCGTCATTTGTTGGTGCTGGTATGTCAAAAAATGTATCTAAATCTTTTCTTACTCCAATAATTAATACCCTTTGACGAAGTTGAGCTACTCCATATTCTGCAAAATTCACTAAATGTGCAGTTGTATTATAACCGTAATCTCCTGTTTCTGAAAAATCTTTAATTATTGTCTTTATTGCTTTTTTCTTATTAGCAGTCAAAATTCCTTTTACGTTTTCTGCAACAAACATTAAAGGTTGTTTTTGAGAAACTATTTCAACAAAGTTTTGGTATAAATTACCTCTGTCTGTCGTTATTCCACCTCTTTTCCAAATCATAGAAAAATCTTGACAAGGAAATCCTCCAAGTATTAAATCTGCATCTGGTATTTGAGAATAATCTAATTCAGTTATGTCTCCACAGACAATGTGGTCTCCAATATTTTTTGCATAGGTTTCACAAGCTCTTTTTTCAATATCATTAGCCCATTTTATATTAAAACCAGCTTTATCAAATCCTAAGTCCATTCCTCCACAGCCCGAAAAAAGTGATATAACATCAATTTTTTCTTTTTCCTTTGATTGTTTTTTTGAGTTATCAATTGGTGGTGAATACATCCTTAATTGTGGTTCTTTGGCAATGCTCATATTTTGTATTTCCGTACTCATCTATGTTAGTTTTGGTATTGGATTTGATTTTAGATACTTTATTTTTTTTTCGGCAACTTTTAGAACTTTACTAGCACAATCTTCATCTGCAATTTCATAAGCAATTTTGTCACTAATGAACTGAATTAAAAGTTCATCCTTATCAAGTTTCAGAATTTCAGCTAACTTTTCCAACATTTCTTTTGTCGGTTTTCGCTCGTTTCTTTCGATTTTGCTCAATATTGCTTGGTCAATATCAAGATAAGCTGAAACTTGCCTTAAAAGAAGCCCTAGATTTTGTCTTTTATTACGTAAAATTTGTCCGATTGTTTCCATTTGAAAATTGTTACTTGACAATAAGTGTCAAATATAGTTTGTCAAATTTAAGATAACAAGTAATTCAGTTTGAATTTGTTCGAGCGTTGGATAAAAAAACAGCTCTTTTATTTTTTCAGCGTTGGCTTTTCGAGTTAGCAAAAAATAAATGTGCTGTTTTCGCGGTGGACTTTTTAGTTCAAATGTTCAATGGAAGCACGATTTTCGGCATTACAGGTAACGGCAGTTCGTCTAATAACCTCCGTGTTTTTTAATAGTTCGTACTAAAATACTTTTTTTTACTACACTTATTACATAGCAATTTGCTTTTTTTGATAAAGACTAGAATAAAGAGCTAGAACTCCTAAAAAATCTAATACAGACAACATACCAATATTTATAGCTCTAAAAAGCGTTTGTTTCTTTGTTTTCATTATGTTCCATATTCTTTTCAGGTTATATGCTATGAACATAAACCCTACATCAGCACTTGCTCTTTGCATTGTTTTTTTAGTTAAGATATAGCTAAAGCCCCATTGTCGTTTTATGGTTCCGTAAGGGTGTTCTACAATAGCTTGTCTTTTTTTATATGCCTTGGGATTTTTTAAAACTTGTTGCGCATTTTCTTCTATGTATTTTTGAAATTCACTGCGCTGTATTACCTTTCCATTTACTTTAGAAGTTGTGCATAAGTCCCTCACGGGGCAAGATTTACATTGATTTGTTTTGTACTGTTTAAATCTATAGTTTCTTCCTTTATAAGTGCTTCCATTACTCTTAAGAATATTTCCCTGTGGACACATATAGGTGTCATTTTCTTTATTGTATTTAAAATGTTCAGAGTTGTAGTTTGGGTCTGGAGCTTGTGAGGCTCTCCCAATTCCAGGTATTGCAACCAGTGTTTTTATATTTAATTGATTGGCTGTGCAGAATTCACTTCCTGTGTGATAACCTTTATCATAAAGTGCGGTAAATGTATTGGTGTGTAAGATAGATTTTGCTCTACGTAGCATCTGTCCCATTGCTTTGGAATCATTCGTGTTGGTTACTAGGTAATCAAAAGGGATGTTGTAATCTGCATCTACAGTGGTCTGAACACAGTAGGCAACTTCAGTAATGTTATTACGTATTATTAAGTGCTTGCTATCAGGATCCGAGGTTGATATCTGTGGTTCTCCTGATTCTATTAGTTCTTTTTCAAGTTGCTTATAGTGTTCTCTGCGTCCTTTATGTTTGTCGATATCTTTATTTATTTCTTGCTTTTCACTGTCGCTATCACTTTGCTCGAGTGCTTTATTGTACTGTTGCAGTTTATTATCAATATAATCTAGATGGCGCCCGATTTTTTTTTGGTTAAAATTGTTCTTCTTACTGTTCTGCGCTCTGAGTTTGGTGCTATCTCCAGCAACCAATGTTGCACCTATGAGTCCAAAATTTCGAGCTATTTTAACGGTAGCAAAAAACACTTTTTTAATGGCCTTGGCATTATCTTTTCTAAAATTGCTAATAGTATTATGGTCAGGAGTTAGAGCTTCTAAAAGCCATATCACTTCAATATTTCGTTTGCATTCTTTTTCCAATTGCCTTGAAGAACGCACGCGGTTCATGTAGCCATAAATGTATAGTTTTAGTAAGACAGATGGATTGTAAGCAGGCGGTCCATTTTCTGTAAAAACTGAACGAAAACCAAGTTCGCTCAAGTCAAGTGAATCTACAAATTGATCTATTGACCTCACGCTATTTTCTTGTTCGATGGAATCTTCAAGAGAAACAGGAAAAAGGCAGGTCTGTTTTCGGTCTTTTCCTAGGATGAATTTCATAACATTAAGATACGAAAAAACGAAATATTTACCTAAGAAAATAGGATAAGTTATTAGACAGTCTGACGGACTTGTGTATGAAACGTAGCATGCAAAAAGACACTACATTTTCAGTTTAACACAGAGCCGAATTTTTATATTTTGTTTTTAATTTTTCTCTTTTAAAAAGCCAAATTAAAAATTTGGCGGACTTTCTAAATATACACAAACCTTTCGATTAAGCACTTATTAGCTATGTTTTATACACCGTGTTGTGTACAGTTTTTTATTCTAATTCAGCCTCAAGATTTTCTATCTTGTCCTTTAGTTCATTATTAAATTCTTGCGCATCTTGTCCGTGTGTTACACGTGCGTGACAATTTGGACAAATAGCGGCCACATTTTTTGGTGAATCACTTCCTCCTTGGCTTAACTCAATTATATGATGAACTTCCAAATAGGGTTGTCCGTTTCTTTTTAAAAATGGGGCGTCATTATCACAAGATTCACATTTTCCATTGGCTCTAGATAGGGCATAAGTCTTTATGATATCAGAACGATTTGAACTTGATACTAATGATGTAGTTTTCTCTGGTTCGTCGATAGAATTTGCATATGCTTTTTCTCTAAAATCAGAAAATTTGATAAGCTTTGGTTCCGTCTTGAATTCTTTCTCAATGTATTCATAAGCTCTATCACTTGCTGTATTCAACTTGATAGCTTTTATTGACTTCGTAGGTTTGTAATCTAATTTTACAATACTACTATCAGTTGCTACTAAATATGGACTTCCAAAAGGTTTTCCATTTCGAGTTTTTTGAGAAACTTTTACATCAGCTCTAAATCTTGTACCTAAAGGGTTTTCTTCCCTCAAACGTCTTGGAAATTCTACTCGAATACCTTGGTCAAAATATTCTAGTGGTCGGACTCGTGGTCTAGATGAGCCTTTAATTGTTTCCAAAAGCACTCCATCGTATCTATCTCCAATTACAAGATTATTATTCAATTTTTTCGTTTTTAATAGTTGATAAGCACTTTCGTTTCGGTTTATAACCTAGCTAAATATAAATATTTTGCTTTTATCTTTTTTACTATAAACGCCAAATTTTATATTTGGCGACTTAGCAAATAAACACACACCTCTTGGTTAAGCACGAAAGCCCTATGTTTTCTTATACATTGTTACCATTAGTTTTTATCTACAAATTCCTCAAATATTTTAGGAACTCTATTTTCAAAACTCTTTTTGCTTAATTCTCTGTCATTTAGGGATTCGTCTTTTGAAGATATTATATTTGATTCTACAATTATATCTTCTATAGTAGTAATTTTAAATATAGTTTTATCTCTATTTATATAGTAACAAGTTGGGTATTCTGTATTTCTTACTCCGTAAATCATCTGTCCGTAACCATCTTTTAGATTTGTTAAATCCTCATCATTGAAGTAAACAATATTTATGTTTTCGTTATATTCATTTGATTTACAATCATCAGGAGATTTTGCTCTATATATTCAACTTTGACACATTGGGTTTGATTCATGGTCTTTATTAATTAAAAGAATAAATTCAACAGTTCCTTTATATTTTTCAGCTAAAATATTCAGAGATTCAAGTTCTCTATTACACTGTCCATTTCTTCTTGAAAAAGTTTGGATATAAACTGGTTTTTCAATCTTATTTACTTCAATTAGGTCTCCGTTTTTACTTATGAAAATCAAATCTATGTTGTCTTTAGGTAAAAGATTTATTAGTTGACTAAAAATCGGCTGTCCGAAAAAATTACTACTTTTACTCATGTCGTTTATTTGGTGAGAGATTTAAACGACAGTATACAAAAAAAGCCTCAAAAATTGAGGCTTTTTTTATCGGACACTAGTGATTCTAAATCATTAATAAATTTTAATGCAATGTCAGGTACATTAATGTGTGTTCTTGAAATTCTATTCCCTTTTCTCCAAAGACTAGTAATGGTTTTGTCAACCAAAATTAAATCGTCTATTAGAGGATTATCAGTGTTATTTACTTTTAAATTTCCGTTATAGCTACCATCAAACATCCAATCACCATCTTCTTCTAAGAATAAAATTTCTGTATTATAATTGGGGTCGGGAGTTATATCTAATAAATATCCTTCAGGAGATTTCCATATAGCATGTCTTTCCGCTTCTTGTAAATAAACTGTCTCGTGAAGTTTCCATCCATAAATAATATCACCTTTATCTTTAGAAATTTTATCTTCAACATTATAAAAGCAGTTATTTATTTTAGCATATGGCTCTGGATTTAAAGAGACCTTGATAGGTGTATTAGAACTATTTATTAAATCCAGAATTTTGTGCATTTATAATTATTGCTAACGGTTGGGCTATGAATAGTTGCGTGGTTTAGCACTTAACTTTGCAAGTACGCACCAAACTGAAAATCCGCGAGGATTTTCAGAAGTAGGCAAGAACAAGCAATTATTTATAGCCGTTGTTGTGCGCTGGCTGTGTGTCCTGCGTTGCTTCGGGAAACAATTTAGTAAAATAGATTATGAGCAACAAACTGTAATTGAGATGAGAGGCTCATTTTTTTTCAGGAACGAGCTTGATAAAGAAAATCAAGAAGGACTCACACAAAGAAAAAGAAAATGAGAATTGGTCTCTCGACTGGGATGTTAGGCATATCAGTCAAACCGCCTTATGGGGCTTGCTTTTCACGGGTTGGTCTTGAGCGATAAGGTAAAAGGCGCTACCATTTTTGTATTATGAGTAGTATGCTATGGTGGGAGTAAAGAAGCTGAAAGAGAAGAGATTTAACCCTTGTAGAAGTGTCGTAAACAACTTTAGTATTGTCAAAATCGAGGGATGGGCGGTCTTGCGAGAGAGAACTTGACGGGAGTAACCTATGTATTGGTCAAGTGGCAATCGGCATAAAGAGGGCAGGAGGTTTACTAGATGGCTCAATTACGGAACAGGAGAAGCTAAATAATAGTGCAAAAATTCCATAACCCCGAAGGGCAAGGAAGAAAGTAGCGATACTATTATTTAGTGGCGGATTAGCCCGTAGTAGTGAAGAAGTATTTGTAATGGATATGGAGCGAAGGGGCTGACTTAACAGTTTTAATTTGTATTACAACTAAGATTTTTTTTTTTTTAGGATGATTTTCAAGGAGAAACAAAAGTCGCAACCGATATCAAAGCGACAGGTAATGGAAGCCTTTAAAAAGGTACGCAGTAACAAAGGCGGATCAGGAGTTGATGATTTATCAATTAGAGAAGTGCAATCACGCCCTATTAAATATTTGTATCCTGTATGGAATAGATTGGCAAGTGGTAGTTATTTTCCAAAACCTGTACGCGAGGTAGAGATACCCAAAACAGATGGTCGTATAAGGAAGCTAGGTATTCCAACGGTGCAAGACCGAACGGCTCAAATGGTAATTCGAGAGGAATTAGAACAGATTGTGGATAAACAATTTAGTAAAAATTCCTTTGGTTATCGTCCAGGTAAATCATCGCATCATGCCATTAAACAATGCAGGAAAAACTGTATGGAGATGGATTGGGCAATTGATTTGGACATCAAGAGTTTTTTTGATGATATAGACCACACATTGATGCTTCAGGCATTAGGTCATTTTACCAAGAAGAAGCACATTCACTTGTATGTAAAACGTTGGTTGGAAGCATCAGTCCAGAAGAAAGATGGCACAATACATCCACGAATCAAAGGCACCCCACAGGGAGGAGTAATCAGTCCATTACTGGCAAACATCTTCCTGCATATAGTTTTTGATAGTTGGATAGAAACGCACCATCCCGAAGTAAAGTTTGAGCGTTATGCAGATGATATTATTATTCATTGCGATAATTTCAAACAAGCCCTGCGGACTTTGGAAGCGGTAAAAGCTCGATTATTCCAATGTAAATTGGAGATAAAATCGGGTAAAAGCAATATCGTTTATTGCAAACGCAACCAAAAGAAGCATCCCCCATTTAAGGTTCATTATGTAACATTCGATTTTCTAGGATTTACATTTAAGCCACGAATGGTAAAGGGTTACTTTGGTAATTTTCATTTGGGTTTTACACCATCTATTAGTCGTACGAGTCAGAAACGTATCAATCAAACCTTGTTTAAGATGAAACTCCATCGTATGGTTCACTTACGCCTGTTAGATTTGGCAGGCATTATAGCAGATAAAGTACGGGGTTGGATTCATTATTACGGTAAAGTTAGAATGAGTGAATTACATTATGTGTTCCGTTTCCTGAATAAGCGACTTGCAAAATGGGTACGCAACAAATATCGGAGATTTAGGCGTAAACATTGGTTTGCAGCTTACAAATGGTTACAGGAAACTGCTAAGCAGTACCCAAATATGTTTGTACATTGGCAATATGGATTTACACCTTGACTTGACTTGTTAAGAAGAGCCGTATGATGGGAGACTATCACGTACGGTTCTGTGAGAGGTTTAGGGGTGAGATTCCCCTTTACCTACTCGACTTTTACCAATCAAGTTGTAAAGCTTTATCAGAACCAGGTTCTACCTTAAGTTCCGCTTTACAATATTCAATGGTTTTGGTTATTATTTTATTTATTTCTCCAAAATTTTCAATCCGTTTTCCCTCAAACATTGGTGTCACATCAAGATTTGAGTTTATTGAGTGAAATATTTTTTCATAAAGTTCAGCCGTTTTTTGGTCATTCCGTAACACACCATAGGTTATTCGAATAGCATCGAAAGGTCCTTTGTTATGATAAACTTCTTCTCCATTTATGATTGGAAATAGCCAAATTTTGACATCATCTCCAATCTCAGTTTTATTTTTGATTCCAAAATAGTCATCCACTTGTTCAAATTCCAATTCAGCGAGTTTTTCAAATTCTCTACTGTTAGGAAGTCGGTCAGGATTTTCAAATCCAACAATTAAAAACAAATCTCCGAAAGTCGGCTTGTCAGAGTTGAATTGAAAGTCTATCCTAATTCCCTCAAACGCTAAAGTTTCCAAATCCAAGTTTTGTGTTTCCATTTCCTTTTTTTGACTTTCACTTTTACAACTTAAAAGCCCAAAAATCAATAATATTATTGTTATTCTGTTCATTTTCTCAGCTTGCGCACAACGGTTTTGGCTTAAGGTTAGTGTGGGGTAAGAAAATCAGAGATTTTCGAGCACGCACTAAGCTGAAGCCTTTTTGTTTAGTTTTTAATTTTGTTGTCAAAAGCTAAATCGAAAAGGATTTAGCGACTTAGTAAATATACACAAAACATCGAATAAAGCCTCAAGCCCACATTAACTTTAGCCGTTGTTGTAGCCAGTTTTTATTTCTAATTCGTTCCATTTATCTTTCCAGTTTTTCTTTTCAATTCTATTCTTGTAAATAGTCAAATCAAACTTCGGTGTTGGTACAACTAAGAGATTAAATAAATCTTCTAATCCATAAGGTGCGATATACTCAATTTTGTTTTTGAAATTCAATCTTACAGCTATTGAAGTAGCTGTTTCAGGCCAAAAGGAAATCGCCTTGTTACAATCAGCATATTGTTTGTGTCCATTTCTAATATGCATCCTTGCTTGATTCTTAACAGACCAATTTAGCTTAGGATTCAGATTTCTCAGTTTGCATTCTATTTCTAAGTCAAACTTTTTGGTCAAATTTGATTTGTCAAAAAATATTATGTCAATATCATTAAGTTCGGATCTGTCTTTTCCGTGTTTTTCGTCCCAAACTTTATTTCTAACAAAACCAGCTCCAATCCAACAATCTTTTAGGTTTAAATCTCTGACTATTTTTAAAATGTTAGTCATCCATTTATCACTTTCAATAATATGGATTAGTTTATTTTCTAACTTTTCGGGCATTTTTTTGGATAATTGGCTACAACGTTAAGTATAAGAAACGTAGGGCAGATGATAAGCACTGTCGTTTCGGATTGGTACTTAGCCAAATATAATATTTTGCTTTTATCTTTTTTGTCTTAAACGCCAAATTTTATATTTGGCGACTTTGCAAATAATCACAGACCTTTCAGTTATCACTAAATGCCCTATGTTTTTTATACCTTGTTGGGCGTAGTTATTTTTCATTCTTTTTGTCAGTCAGAGTAATAGTCAGTTTATTTTTTTGTTGCTTAATTTCAATTTCTTTTCCGATTTCAAATCCGAGTTCTTTTAGCCATCTTCCCTCAAGTCGGATTTCAGGAACGGGAATATATTTCCATTCTCGAGGCTGGAATTTTTTATAAATCTTTAGCTTTCTAAATTGGCTCATTAAATACGTGTTCGTTATTCCGAACACAATATATAAATAATTTACGGATATTCGGTATAGTGAACACGAAAGAATTAAAATATTTTCAAAAGTTAGGTGCTAAAATTAAGCAGTTGAGAGAAGAAAAGGGCATTGACCAAAAGTCATTTGCTTTTGATTGTGAGATTGGTCGAACTCAGTTATATATGATTGAGAACGGTAAAACAAACCCAAGATTACTTACTTTAATTAAAATTTCTAATGGGTTAGAAATATCAATAAATAAACTTTTAGAAATTGATTAAAAGTTTATTCAAAAAACGTTCTTCTTATGACACTTCGCATATCATCTTTTGGTTTAGCATAAGTTATTAAATTAAGCTCTTCAATTCGATATTTCACAGATGTTTTACTAATTCCGAAATAGTCCGATAAATAATCAACTGTTTTGTAATAATCCTGCTTGTTTATAGTTTGTTCGTCTAGGTAAATATGTTCAGGTCGGCTAATTCCAATACTTGTTCGATAAGCAATTAAGTGTGGAAGAAATAAAATTTTTGGTAAGAATAAAGCGATTGCAAACTTATTTGCTTGCCATTCAATCCAATTTCTATCATTCACTAAATTATGTCTATCGGTAAAAAAATCATATTCTGAATAAATAGCGTCCTAAACGTTTAAAAAAAGAGAAAGGGAAATTTGTTCCTCAAAGTTACCTTTGTGGTGGAACACAAAAAAACCTTTCTCCGATGCTAAATATAACTTTGTTTTCTCAAATAATCAGTAAACTAGATAAATCAAGATTCAAAAAACTAGTTAATTCTCACCAAAGTGATAAACATCAAAAAGGTTTTACTAGCTGGTCTCACTTGGTTTCAATGTTGTTTTGTCAATTTGCTAATAGCCAATCTGTACGTGATATAAGTAATGGTTTACGCTCAGCAACAGGTAATCTGAATCATTTAGGTATGCTCAAAGCCCCATCAAAATCTACTTTGAGCTATCAGAATAAAAACAGGAGTTGGGAACTTTTTAGAGATTACTACTATGTGCTTTTGAAAAGTCTAGGACAGCAGGCTCAAATGAATCGGACTAAATTTAAAATAAAATCAAAGATTTTCTTGTTGGATGCTACTACGATAAGCCTATGTTTAAGCTTATTTGATTGGGCAAAATATAAAACCAAAAAAGGAGCGGTAAAAATGCATACTTTGCTTGATTATGATGGGCATTTACCCGCTTATGTAAATATAACGGATGGAAAAACAGCTGATAATAAGGGGGCACACGATATTCCACTTTTAAAAGGAAGTGTTATTGTAGCCGATAGGTTTTATAATGATTTTACGCTGTTGAATGTTTGGGACAGCAGCGGTGTTTATTTTGTGGTTAGGCATAAAAGCAACATAAAATTCAAGACCATCAAAGAACTAGAATTACCAGAAAATAGACATGGGCACGTCCTAAAAGACGAGATAATTGAGCTTACTGGTAACAAAACCAAAGAAAAATATCCAAGAAAACTTCGAAGAGTAGCCTTGTGGGACGATAAAAACCAGCAAACCATTGAAGTCATAACCAATCAAATGTTTTGGACAGCAAACAGCTATCAGAATAAAAACAGGAGTTGGGAACTTTTTAGAGATTACTACTATGTGCTTTTGAAAAGTCTAGGACAGCAGGCTCAAATGAATCGGACTAAATTTAAAATAAAATCAAAGATTTTCTTGTTGGATGCTACTACGATAAGCCTATGTTTAAGCTTATTTGATTGGGCAAAATATAAAACCAAAAAAGGAGCGGTAAAAATGCATACTTTGCTTGATTATGATGGGCATTTACCCGCTTATGTAAATATAACGGATGGAAAAACAGCTGATAATAAGGGGGCACACGATATTCCACTTTTAAAAGGAAGTGTTATTGTAGCCGATAGGTTTTATAATGATTTTACGCTGTTGAATGTTTGGGACAGCAGCGGTGTTTATTTTGTGGTTAGGCATAAAAGCAACATAAAATTCAAGACCATCAAAGAACTAGAATTACCAGAAAATAGACATGGGCACGTCCTAAAAGACGAGATAATTGAGCTTACTGGTAACAAAACCAAAGAAAAATATCCAAGAAAACTTCGAAGAGTAGCCTTGTGGGACGATAAAAACCAGCAAACCATTGAAGTCATAACCAATCAAATGTTTTGGACAGCAAACACTATAACCGAACTCTACAAAGCTAGATGGGAGGTGGAAATATTTTTTAGAGATATAAAGCAACAACTACACATTAAATCTTTCATTGGAACTACACAAAATGCCGTGATGATACAAATTTGGACTGCTCTGATCACAATTCTTATCTTAAAAGCGTTGAAAACACAAGCGAAATACCCCTGGTATCTGTCTAATTTAGTAGCATTTATAAGACTTAACCTTTTTGTAAAAGTTGACCTGCACAAATGGCTCGACAATCCGTTTCTAAAAAAGCAACCTCCTCCAAATAAATATATACAAGGAGTTCTTTTTTGAAATTTTAATTAAATTTAGTCTTAGACTTGTAAAATGGGTAGATTTATTATGCAGTAAATTTATTTAGGACAGGATTGATTCTGAATCTTCAAAATCATTATATCTTTCTTGATTTACTTTAAGTTCACTATGAAGGAAAAAGTGACCCAATTCGTGTCCAAGCACAAAAGGAAACTTTTCCGAAGATAATATTGACTTGTCAATTAAAATTGCTTTGTTTTCAATATCGTAAAAACCTGCGATTTTTTTTCCATTTACAGTTTCCAAATCTTGAGTAAAGTCAAACTTTAAGTCATATTCGGTTTTTAGATGTTCGATGAAATCATCAATTTTTATTGAAGAATAAAGGTCATTGTATTTTTGTAAAACTGGGAGTGCTAAATTTTCGATTTTTTCAGCAGTCAACTTTTTTAAACCTTTTACTTTCTTTAATCCTAAAGCCTTTTTTATAAAATTAAAGAAAATTGCATCTGGATTTTTCTTTTCTTCTTTTTTCTCGTCTTTGTCTTTTTCTGTTCTATGAAGAATTATTGAATGATTGTCATCTTTGTCTACCTCGATTAGCATCATTCTTTTATTCTTGGCAAAAGTCAAACCTCCTGATTGAAATTTGTTATCGGTTATCATAACACCTTTCACAGCACCGCCAGAAACTTGATTAAATTTAGTATGAAACTCTTCTACATCATCAACAGGTACATTATGACCAGATGGAGAGCTTTTACATTCTATAAGATATAATAGAGTATATCTTTCTGCATTTTTTGGCCATATTTCTATAGCTAAATCAAAGATTATGTCTTTTTCTCTATCTTTTGAATAATACCCTTTTTGTCTATGAACAACAGCAGAACTTTTAGAAATCCCTAATTCATCATTCTCGATTGCTTTTTGAATCAAGTCATAGGATTTGTCCTCAAATTTGTCTCCTATTTTTACTGTGTTCATTAATTTTTACGATGTCTTTTTAAATTACGCCCAACGGTTCATGTATGAAAAGTGCGACTTAGCGCGTATGATTTTCCGCTAGGAAAATCAGCAGTAGCTAAGGAGCACTTACCATTCGGTTTATTACTAAAGTAAGCATTTTTTATACATATTGTTAACATTTGTTGCGACAGAAATGAGTAATTACATTTTGCCGTACTATTTGGGTTATATCGTTTTGATAAACAGCTAACCGCACTCTTTAATTAATGGGCGGTAATTTTTAGGTGCAGCTTTTTATTCAGATTTTCGGATTCAGAGTGATTTTCAGAATTCAGTTTGCGAATGTAGCTAAAAGTCAGCGCAAAGATTTTAAAAGTCTTTTGGGATCATTTTGCGAATCTGGCTAAAAGTCGGCGTAAAGATTGGTTTTTGAAAATCCGCTTAGAGATCAGATTTTTTTTGCAGAATATTTGGGAGGAATAAATGTTAACAAAAATATATAGTTATTAACTATATATCTTCTATATGATCTACTAATGTAATAGTTTTTTTAATCAACTAAAAATTTTATATAGTTGTTAGTATGTATTTTCAATGAATCTAAGTAGTTAGCTTAAGATGTAATCGTATAATAGTCGAATAATATTCGACTATTATACGATTAAAAAAGGATATATTATTAATAAAAATTAAGATCATTTATTTCAATCATCTAAATCATCATATATTAGACCTACAGTATAGGTTCTATTTAACTTCCCAGTTACTCCGTCTATAACATATTTTTTACTATCTTTTTCGTTATAAGCTTCGTTACCTTTCATTGAGATTATCCATTCTGGATTAGAGTCAGGGAATTCGTTTAAGTCGATTCGGGATAAATTAAAAGTATCTATCTTATATTTTTTAATATCTCTTTTAGCTATTTTTTTTATAATTTCTAAGGCTTCTGCCTAACATATTTTGTAGCCTTTTTCGTGATCGATAACTTTTGCGATATTACCTTGTTTGTCGTAATAGGTTTCTTTTCCTATTTCGGTATGACTTGAATTTCTTAGAAAAAATAAGATAGATTCTATTTTTTTATTTGAATGGTAAAATATCCATTTTGTTAATTGTGTTTTTTTATTGGTTTTGCCAATTGAATTTTTCTGTATTTCGATGATTAGACTGTCATTTTCTATGAGTAAAGCACCTTTCTCTTCTATAATACTATCAAACTCATTATATTCAAAATTAAATTCATTTTCAGTAATCTTAAAAACAGAGTCATTGTAATTACAAGTATTATTATTTACTAGATAATCTTTAGGTACAGAAGTACAAGAAAAAACGAGTAGTATAGTAAAAAAGTAAGCTGTTTTATTTAGGAAAAAAATTATTAGAGATTTCTCATTTTTGTGTTTTGTTTCAATCATCTAAACTATCGTATATTAGACCTACAGTATAGGTTCTATTTAACTTTCCAGTTACTCCGTCTATAATATAGTTTTTTCTGTCTTTTTCGTTATAAGCTTCGTTACCTTTCATTGAGACTCTCCATTCTGGATTAGAATTAGGGAATTCGTTTAAGTCGATTCGAGATAAATAAAAGGAGTCTATCTTATACTTTTTAATATCTCTTTTGGCTAATTGTTTTACTATTTCTATAGCTTCTGCCCAACATATATTATAACCTTTTTCGTAATCGATAACTTTTGTGATATTACCTTGTTTGTCGTAATAGGTTTCTTTATTTATTTCCTTTTTACCATTCAAATATATAAAGGTTACAGACTTAATTCTACCATCTGAATAATAATCTATCCACTTTCCTATATCTAGTTTTTTGTTAGTTTTTTTGTTTGTTATTTCTCCATCTTCATAAGAATAAAATCTATTTTTAAAAAACTCATTATTAACAACAATTAGTTCTCTGCCTTTTAATCGAGTAACATCAAAAAACATTTCGTCTTTAGTAATTTTAAAAATGGAATCGTTGAAATTGCAAGTATTATTATTTACTAAATAATCTTTAGGTACAGAAGTACAAGAAAAAATAAGTAGTGTAATAAAAAGGTATAATAGTTTCATAATATTTATTTTAAAAATGGATATGCGTGGAGTTTATTCCATTGCCATTTCCAGGTAAATTCTTTACTGCCTTTATAATCCATGTAGTTTTTGGTTCTTTTTGCTAAAAAAGTATGCGGAGCTTTTGTGCTAAACGTATGTTGTAAGCCTAAAGCATGCATTATTTCGTGCATTATAGCAGTAGGTAATAAGTTGTTCTCGTTGTCAAGAATACCATAAGCTATGCCAGTACCAGTTGGAGAAAAACCTGCAACAACATTAAAAGCTCCTCCGTCTTCTCCTGTTGCGCCAGTAGTGAGGCAGCTCCTATTAACTAAAAATAATGAAAGTATAGTTGTATTTACTTTATAAGCTTTATTAAATGCTGCAACAAAAAGTTCTTTTTTATTACTTTCTATATAGTGGTGATTTTCTGCTTTTTTTATAATGCCACTGGTTTTAAAATACTCTTTTTTGGATTCTAAATTAACGGTAGAGGCAACGGCGTTTTTTATATTAACGTCAATTAATGCAGGATTCAAGCCTTTTTTTAATAAACTAGTTATTCTAGATAATTTGATTTCATCGTCAAGTTTTCTATAATCAACTCTTCCTCCAGTAATCTCAACAAAAAACCACTCTAAATCAATAGTTTTAGGTTTTGGGTAAAAAATATTGAGGGCGCCTACCGTAGTACCGTCTGCTTTTATAAGTAATTGTGCAGGTTGTGGGTTGGTGTTGTTGCAAGTAATTTGTATTTTATTTGCATTTTTTAAGTTTGTTGGAGTTATGGTAAAATCTGCGTGTGTATTAAAAGCTATTTGAGAATACTGGTTTGCTCTACTTTTCTTTTTCCAATCTAGTTCCAACTCTACGGTTTGTCCTTTACGTATGCTTAACCAAGGGGGTAAGTATTCTTCGTCTAAAATATCTGCTATTGGTTTATATTCTTGACGTAATTTTTCAATATCAGATTTACATATACTTCTATAGTTACTAGGTATTTTATCAAAACCAAAAATACCGTTTCTTATATCACTATTTTTTGCATCTATGTTTATTCTAAAGGGGAGTTTTTCTTTTTCTTCAGTGGCATATACTGGTGGTTTATACGTGTCTTCTTTAATTGGAGCTAAATGCCAACTTCTGTGAATTTTACATCCATAATCTTGTATGGCAGGCGAAATTATCATTTCTACTTGTATACCAATACCATTAGAGTTAAATATTTCTTTATAATCTACAATAGGGGCATCTTTAAAGGTCTAAGTTTTTGAGATATCATCGTTAGCATCATAGAAAATAATTTGTCCTTCATCTACGGGATATCCTAATTTGTATAAGTCGTAGTTAATGGTGGTCATGCGTTCTAAAAAACGAAGGTTTTCGCCTAAATTAAAAACAAACCTAAGTAAACCGCCTTCGTTATAAAATACAGGAATGCCTTTGTGTTCATCATAAATTTTGTTGTAATCGGTTTCTACTGTTATTAGGTCTATTATATGTCCTAAAAAATGTAATTCAGATTTTGCCATATTCTTTATCTCGTATTTTTTTTGTTTATGTGTTTGTGTAACAAAACAGGATTACCTTTTAATGTCGTTATTATATGATAGAAGAATATGAAATATAGATTTACATGGTAGAATTGAAATCATGAGACTTGATACAAGTAATAAAATGTCTGTTTTTAGTAAATAATCAAAATTCATTTTTTTGAAGATATAAGGTGTTATATTAAACGATGAAGGTTGTCTTGATGCTTGATCTAAATTTGGATGAGATAAGAAAAAACAATTTTGTTCTCGTTTATAATATTTCCAATATGAGTCCATTATTTCTTTATTTAAGCTTAATTTTTTTGAAGCTCTTACCAATAGTAAACTCATGTTTTTAATTTTTTGTATGTCTTGTTACTAACAAAAGGTGTTTTTTACAAATCTAGAAAATTTCCTATTAAACGCATGTTATTTAGTACGTTTAATCTCTCTTTATTTGTAGTTTAATACATTATTTGTTTAAATATATAACGAAATGTAAAGAGAGTGTAATAAACATAAAAAGATGTCTAATTTTAGTAATGAAATTAGTTTATTATAGGTAATTTATAATATGGTGGGTAAGTTAAAACGCGATCATATATTTATTCGAGTCACTATTTTTAACAGAACTCATTTTGGACATTTTTTAGGAAATAGAAAAAGTCAAGATGAGTTCTTGTGTACCAATACTTTTTTTTAGATAACTTTATTTTGTCTAGAAAAACAAGTTTATACCAAATTTATACCAAGTTTAAAATAGATATCATTTATAAGCTAATTGATATTACTTCCAAGAAAAGTGTGGTTATCTTTGTCAAAAATTATTTTTATGTCTAGGGAGTTTTCCAATTTAGGAATTAGCAAACCATTGCTTCAAAGTTTAGTCGATTTACAAATTTCTGTTCCAACAGATATTCAGAAAAAGACGATTCCGTTAATACTAAATAAAACCAAAGATGTTGTTGCATTAGCAAAGACAGGAACAGGTAAAACAGCAGCTTTTGGATTACCGTTATTACAGTTAATTGATGTAGAAAATACAAATGTGCAAGCATTAATACTAGCTCCAACACGAGAGTTAGGACAACAAATTTATACAAATTTAGTTTCTTTTGCAGCTCATAGTACTTCGGTTTCTATAGCAGCAATTTGTGGAGGTATTCCCATAAAACCTCAAATAGAACGCTTAAAAGATACTACGCATATTGTTGTTGCTACTCCAGGGCGTTTAGTAGATTTAATTAAGCGTGGTGCTATTGATGTTAAAAATGTAAAGTATTTGGTATTAGATGAAGCAGATGAAATGGTAAGTGCCTTAAAAGACGATTTGGGTATTATTATTAAAGCTATTCCAAAGTCGAGAAAAACTTTATTATTTACAGCCACTATGCCAGGAACCATAAAACAATTGGTTCAAAACTATATGTCTAAGGATGTTGAGCAAGTAGAAGCAGATATGTCTACAGTTGGACACCAAGGTATAGACCATCAATATGTTGTTGTAGAACCTATAGAGAAACTGGAAGTATTACTTCATTTTTTAAATTCTAGAGAAGGGGAAAGAGGTATTATTTTTTGTAAAACGAAAGCAGCAGTTAATAAATTAGGGAAAAATTTAGCAATAAATAAATTTTCATCTGGTGCCATTCACGGAAGCTTAACTCAAGGCATTCGCGATCGAATTATGGGGCAGTTTAGAGAAGGTTTTATTAATGTTTTGGTAGCTACAGATTTAGCAGCCCGTGGTATTGATGTTAAAGAGGTGTCGTATGTTGTAAATTATCATTTACCAGATACCTACGAAGCTTATGTACACCGAAGTGGTCGTACGGCTAGAGCAGGAGCAAAAGGGCTTTCTTTAACTATTTTGCAAAAAGAAGAAGTTGAAGATATTGCAGATTTTGAAGATGAATTAGATCTTGTTTTTAATGAATTTAAAAAAGCAGATGCTCAAAGTATTGAAGAAAATAATGGCTTATTATGGGCTAAAAAAATATTTAAGACCAAACCAAACCGTGCTATTTCTCAGGAATTTAGAGAGAAAGTACAAACCGTATTTCATCATTTAACTAAAGAGGAGTTGGTAGATAAAGTATTGGCTAATTATTTAGAACAAACAAGTTTAGGGCAATCAAAAACGGAAGCACCTAAAAAGAAAAAGAAGAAGTAATTATGTCGAATAGTATTAAAGAACAACAGGATATTTTAGCTAAATTAAATATTCAAGCGCTAAACCCAATGCAGGAAGAGGCGATTACTGTAATGGATACAACGACAAATACCATACTTCTTTCACCAACAGGTACAGGTAAAACAGTTGCTTTTTTATTGCCATTAATTAAAGCTTTAGATAAAAATATAGACGATGTACAAGCATTAATTTTAGTGCCTTCTCGTGAGTTAGCCATACAAATAGAACAAGTTGTTCGAAATATGGGGACGGGTTTTAAAGTAAATGCGGTTTATGGTGGTAGGCCAATGTCTAAAGATAAAATTGAAATAAAGCATATTCCTGCCATATTAATAGGGACACCAGGCAGAATTTTAGATCATTTTAATAACGATCGCTTTTCTAAAGCACGTATTAAAACCCTTGTATTGGATGAGTTTGATAAATCTTTGGAAATTGGTTTTGAGGATGAAATGAAAGGGATTATAAGTCAATTACCTAGTGTAAACAAACGTATTTTAACATCGGCCACGCAAGGCGTTACTATTCCTAGTTTTGTGCGATTAGATAAACCAACAACTATTAATTATTTAAAAGAAAACACTGTATCTAAGTTAGAGATTAAAACAGTGGTTTCGCCAGAAAAGAACAAGTTAAAAACGTTGTTAGATTTGTTACTACACATAGGTAACGAGCCAGGGATTGTTTTTTGTAATTTAAGAGATAGTATTGAGCAGGTGAGTACTTTTTTGAAGAAAAATAAAATTGGTCATGCTTGTTTTTCTGGTGGCATGGAACAAAAAGACAGGGAACGTTCTTTAATTAAGTTTAGAAATGGAACCAGTCAACTATTAATTGCTACAGATTTAGCAGCAAGAGGTATAGATATCCCTGAAATGAAGTATATTATTCATTATGAGTTGCCTATACATAAAGAAGAATTTATACATAGAAACGGTAGAACAGCTCGTGTAAATGCAAAAGGTACTGCTTATGTACTAAGATGGGAAAAAGAACAATTGCCTGAATTTATTGTAGAAGCAAAAGGCAAAAATATTTCAGAAAAAGCACCTTATAAACCCCAGTTCTGGGAAACATTATTTATTTCCGGAGGAAGAAAAGATAAAATTTCTAAAGGAGACATTGCAGGGTTGTTTTTTAAGCAAGGTGCTATAAATAAAGATCAATTAGGTGTTATTGAGTTAAAACAAGATTGTGCTTTTGTTGCTGTTCCGTTAACTATTTCAAATGAATTAGTTGCGAAGTTGAATAATACACGATTAAAAAAGAAAAAAGTACGTGTAACCATTCTTTAAAAGATATTTTGGATGTTTTAGCTATAAATGCCGTATACTAGTTTTGCTTATTCAACAGACAGTGCACTATGTTTTTATGGTCTTCTCTTTTAGCTATTATAAGTGGAGTATCTCCATTATCCATTTTTAACCCGATTGAAGCCCCGTTTTCAATTAGAAGTTTAGTTAAAGTTAAATTGCCTCTGTGTACCGCAGCATGTAAAGCCGTTACATTTTGTATTTGAGTTGCATTTACGTTTGCTCCTTTTTCGAGTAATATTTTACAAAGCTCATAATGCTCTTTTGCAATTGCAGAATGAAGGGCATTAACTTTTGAAGGATTTGTTGCGGACAAATTCGGGTCTGCACCATTTTCTATCAATAATTTAGCGATTGCTGTTTGATTGAAAAAAGCTGCTAAAGATAAAGGCGTAAAACCATCGCTTGAATGTGTATTAACTAAGTTAGAATTCGATTTCTCAAAATAACTATTTACAATTTCAATTTTGCCACATACAATGGCTTCGTGAAATGAAAATGAGTTTTTTAGTTCTATGGCTTTCTCAGAATCTTTATTTTGAATATAGGTTTTAAGCAATTCAATCATATTATTTGTTCTACGATTTTTATTTAAGATTGTTGTAGTAGGGAATTTTAATATTTAGCCGCTAACATATATTTATAAAAGTACAAAATTTGGGGTGAAGCTATAAATTGTTATTATATCTACATCTTAATTATATTTTTTTTGAATATCCGTTTTTACTCATAATCCAGTAATTCCAGCTATTACTAGTCTATCGAATAGTTTTTCCTCAAAATATCTTCGATTGAGTTTGTAAACAAATTCGTTTAGGTAGAGTTGTAGGTATTTGCCTTTAATTTTGTGATAATTTCCAAGTAAGTTTCGTTTGGCATTGCTTATGGTAATATGTACCCATTTCAAGGTCTCTTTAG
The DNA here is from genome assembly GCF_001747085.1 of Flavivirga aquatica. Lineage (GTDB taxonomy): Bacteria > Bacteroidota > Bacteroidia > Flavobacteriales > Flavobacteriaceae > Algibacter_C > Algibacter_C aquatica. Next base: position 217,360 of record NZ_MDJD01000054.1, on the reverse strand, counting down.
TAGTTTGTTTATCTGATTTTTCACTAATATGTAGTTCTACAAAATCAGCAATATCAACATATGAAGTACTTTTATCAGTAAAAACAATGCTTTGTTCGTCTAAAGACTCTTTAACAGTATCATTTACACCATCAGCCTTATGATCTGTCAGCACTTTGGCTTTAAAGTAGAGACATTGGCGATCCTTCTTGTTGGTTTTCGGGTCTTCTAAGGGAGTGGATTCTGCCATTATCATTACGTTTTGCTTTCCTACTGCACCACGACCTCTTTTTCCTTTTTGTTGCTCTATTTCAGAAGATTCGACCGTAAAATAACCTTCATCCATTTCAATCATACCTTCTAAAGTATAGCGAGCATCTCTGTTACCCATTGCTTTACGAAGTTTATGAACCATCGCCCAGACAGGTTCATACCTTTTTAAACCAAGCTGTTTCTGGATTTCTTTAGAAGAAAATCCTTTCTTGGTAGTAGTCATCAAAAACATTGTCTTATACCATATCATAAAAGATAGATTAGAATTTTGCATAATAGTACCACTTCTCAAAGATGTACGGGCTCTACAAGATTTGCACTCATAGCTCCAAACAGCCTTTATCCAATAGTGATGAGTATGACCACAACGCTGGCATTTAACTCCTATCTTATCTCTTTCTTGCTTAAAATGAGTACGACAAGCTTCTTCACTATCAAAATGGGCGGTAAAACTAAAAATATTCATGACTTGTTTTTTTAACAAAATAAGCATTTTTAATCAATTATTAGTAATTACGGATATTCAATTATTTTTTTCCTTTATTCTAATAATTCATGCTTTTATGCGTAAATATTTAGTGCTTGTGGTGTTTTTTTACGATTTCTAGTAGTGATTTCTTAATATTGGCTTGTTTGAAGATATAAAATGACAGATGCTGCAGCTGTATAAAATTTTATTTTCCAAAGAATATTCGTGTTAAAAAAGTTAAATTTAAGGAGTGTGAAAAAACGTTTTTTTTTAAAGTGAAGAATAAACAAGGTAATTAAGTCTATAAGAAACTTGTTTTTTTAAGTAAATTGAAATAAAAAAAACAATTAAAGTGATGTTTTATAAAATTTTTAAAATGTATGTTATTTATATTGAGGTGTTTAAATTGACAGAAAGAAAGTCTGCTTTTAATAAATATTCAGCTACCTAAATATATGAGAATTTGTATAAAATAACTATCTTTCAATCTTACAAATTAATTTTAACCCAACCTAATTTAGTGAACTATAAAAGTGTTTTTTTAATTGTTTTTATGTGTTTTGTGGTACAACAAAATATGTACTCTTCAAGTATTACAAAGGATTATTCTCCTTTACAGGATACAACCAAAACTTTTAAAAAAGAGAAGAAAGTAGCCAAGTTTTTAAAAAATATATTTAATCATAATGATTCTACTAAACAAGCTAGAAAATTTATACATCAGCATCATAAAATATTAAAAAAGAATAAAGCGCCCACTTTTGCAACCAATGTAGATTCTATTATTTCTAATAGATTTAAAACACCAAAAGATTTTGAATTGGATTATGAGATTTTTGGATGGTATCCATATTGGGAGAAGGATTATTATAAACAAATTAATTTCTCGTTGCTTTCAACGGTTGCTTATTTCTCGTATGAGGTAGACCCTAAAACAGGACAAGCCATTACAATTCATGATTGGGAAACAACTGCGTTAATTGATTCTGTTCAAAAGCAAACAAATAAAAGAATACTGCTAACGGTTAGTAATTTTGGAGAGAAGAATAATAGAGTGTTTTTAAAAAATGCAGATGCAACAGATACCTTAATAAGTAACCTTATTTCATTAATCTCTAAAAGAAAAGGAGATGGCGTATGTATTGATTTTGAAGGTGTAATGAAAAATGAGAAAAGTGCCTACACAAGTTTTTTATTAACACTATCTAATAGACTTAAAAAAGCAAATAAAAATTATAAAATCTATGTAACACTACCCAGTGTAAATTGGAGCAAAGCCATAGATTTTAAAGCTATAAATCAAGCTGTAGATCGATTTGTTATTATGGGATACGATTATTATGGTCAGGGGAGTACCGTAGCAGGACCAGTAGCTCCATTAAAAAGTGGCACAACTTGGGAACCATATAACCTAACATCTTCTGTAGACTATTATATTAATAATGATATCGCTAGTTCTAAAATAATATTAGCATTGCCTACTTATGGGAGTTTATGGGAAACAAAAAATTTAGATTTAAAATCTAAAGTAAAAAAATACATTGGTGCTAGAACCTATAGTTACATTAAAAAGAATATCGATAAGAATGAAGCTATTTATATCGACCCTACAAGTAAAAGTGCATATAGTACATATAAAGTAAAAGGAGATAAAACGCAGTATAGACAATGTTGGTTTGAAAACGATTCGAGTTTTGTGTTTAAGACCCAACTTATTAAAGAAAAAAAGCTGAAAGGATTAGGACTTTGGGCGTTGGGATATGATAAAGGTTATAATGATATATGGGAAGTTATAAGTAAAGAATTAGGAAAGCCACTTAAAGAAAGTAATTCTAATGACTTAGTTAATGCCGATGGAAGTCCAGTAGATGGAGAAAAAGCTAATAGTGAAAAATCGACATCAATAGTATCTAGTATTGTAAACACATTGGGACTTAAAGACCCGAGTAGTAAAATAAATAAGGTAGAAAAAAAATTAGTAACTGTAACTAATTATAAAACCGTCTTATTATATACCATGTCTTTTATTTTATTTTTTGCCTGTTTAGGTTTTATAATAGCTATGCTATACCCTAATACCCGTGCTGGATTTTTTAATAATGCGTCTTTAAAAGCATATTATGTTACTATAATACTGGTATTCGCAGTTATAGTTTTTAGAATGTTAAAATGGATAGATAACAGTATAGTTATGCTAATTATTGGTTTTTTACTTGGAGCTTATGCTTATTATTTAGCAAATAAAAAGATAGAAAAAAAGCAAAAAGATTTACCATAAATATAACTTTGGAGTATGGATTTGAAAAGCATAAAAGAAGAATCGGGTAAAATTAAAAAGATATACGCTGCTGTTAAAAAAGCAGTTTCTAAAGAGTTTTTATGGATATTATTTATAATGGCTATTAGTATTCCTATAGCATTGACAGCTTCATATATTATAAGTGCAGATGTACATATTGTAAATGCAAAAATTGCACATGATATAGAAGAAGTGTCAGAAATCATTACTAATAAACAACCCTTATTTAGGGTGTTGTATGGGATGAGTGTTGTAGGTATTTATTTTTCAAGAATGGTAACAGCAGCGATAAAAACACAATTTGTAAAATAAAAAAAGATTAAAATGTTAGATAAAGCACTGTTATTTATTAGCGATTTACTAAACAAAGAACTTAAAATGTCCTTTGGTCTTACCGATGATGTTGTAGTGGTTGGTAGTCTTATAAATTTAGACGGTAGTATTACTAATAATATAGAGAATAAAGTGGTTTTGTCCATTATAAACCTTGAACACGAAAAAACAGTAAAAAATAGAGGAGAGTATATTACTAATGGACAAGGGACTTTTAATAAAGTTAACCCTCCAGTACATCTCAATTTGTATTTATTGGTATCGGCTAATTATAATTCAGATAATTATATGGAGTCATTAAAAATGTTATCTGCTGTAATTGGTACATTTCAAACATATAGAGTTTTTACATCTGAAACTTACCCAGAACTCGATCCCATAATTAAGCGATTAACTTTTGAGATTTATAATGTGCCTGTGCAAGAATTAAGTCACGTATGGAGTGGGATAGGCGCTAAATATGTGCCATCTATGGTATATAAAGTGCGCATGATTAGTATACAAAAAGGACAAGTGAAGGAACAAGTCGCAGGTATTAGTAACCTAGATACAAGTGCCCAAAAGCGATAAAGTAAGAAATGAGTATGAGTCATCAACACTGGTTTACATTAGGAATAGAACATCAATATTTTTACAATAATGCATGTTCTGTTTTTGAATTATTACCAGTAAAAGAAACCCAACGTATCATGAAAAATTATGGTATCCGGTTTCAAAAATTAGGAAATTTATACCGTGGTTATGCAGAAGTAGGAACCTCAAAGAAAATATGGGAAGAGTTGCAAACAGCAGAAGATTTGTATTTTCAATTAATTAATACAGATCCAAATTTTGATAGTTATACTAATGTACCCTTACCAAAAAAGGAAGAAACGTTAACATACATAACAAATTCAGAAATTACTAATAGACTTAATAAAGAAGAGTCTGTAATTCCAAATTCAGATTTAGATATTCGTCAATTACGTTTTAATGTAAGTGTTCAGGCAACAGAAACGGTGTCTGTAGTTATTAAAAATAGTCAAGGACAAACGGTTTTTAATCAAGTATCGCCCCAAAATCAATCTTACGTTTCTGTAAATATAAGCGCTTTAGGAACAGGAATATATCAATTATGGATAGATGATGCCTTATTAAGTACATTTTTAGGAACTTCGGAGCCAATCGAAGTGAACTGCTACGGCATATTGCATATTCAAATGCGAAATATTTTAGAATCGCTAAAAGAAAATACGGTGCCCATATTAAAGGTGAATTTTGAACCTAGAGCTACGTTTTGGGAATATATCGTTATTGTATCACAGGATAAAAAGATTGAAATACAGGAGATGAGTATAGAAAGTGTTAATAGCGAGAAATACTTGGGACCAGAAGAAAGAATAGTCATGGAAAATAATCTATCCCATGTTTTTACATCAGCAAATACTATAAAACTGTATCAAAAACCAGAAAAACATGATGTATTAAAAATTAGGTATACCAACCAATTTTCAGATACCCTATTGGAACTAGATATGAAAATGCCAGTTCCAGCTGCATCATCTCTTATAATTAAAAATAAAAACAATGAGAATTTATATTATTCTCAAACCATAATTTATGTCTAACACTAAAAACAATCAAAAAGAATGTCAGTAACAGCAATGAAAACACCTGGGGTTTATATCCAAGAGCTGGATGCCTTTGGAAACGCGGTTGTACCTGTACCTACTGCAATTCCGGCTTTTGTCGGGTATACAGGACAAACCAGTTACAATGGTAAAGACCTAGTAAATAAAGCCGTAAGAATTACATCGTTAGCGGAATTTAATGCTATTTTTGGTATTACGCCTCCACAAATTCAGTTTAATGTAAATCAAACACCTGTAGCTACTGCAGCAGCAAAACCAGCAGCACCAGCAGACCCTAAAAAGAAACCTGCAGATGCAACAAAACCTGCAAATGCAGAAACAAGTAATAACAATGCAGCACCAGCAGATTTCTTTATAGGAACCAATGGGTATACTTTAGGAACAAGTACAGTAAATTATAGATTATATAGTGCTGTTCGCTTTTTTTATGAAAACGGAGGAGGAACATGTTACATCGTATCTACAGGAGCTTATGATTATACTTCTACAGGCTTAACATCGACAACCCCTTTTTCAGATGCTTTAACAGTATTAGAAAAAGAAGTAGAACCAACAATGATTGCGATACCAGATGCTGTAGAGCTAAAGGATACAACAGAAACTGAGTTATCAAAAAAGTATGCATTATGTTATACGTTGCAAGGTGAAATGATAAACCATTGTGGGTTGTTAGCAACTAGAGTAGCACTTATAGATATACCAGGAGGATATAGTGAGCCTTTGGTAGGAACAACAAGTGTTGAAGGTTTTAGAAATGCAGTAGAGCCAACATTACCTAAATTTAATAGTTATGCAGCAGCATATTATCCTTGGTTGCATACTACGGTTAATCAACTAACAGATATATCATATAAAAATATTGCGCCAGCAAGTTATACTGTTGTAAAAGCGATGCTAAATGCAGAGTTTCCAAATGTGATAGACCCTAAAACAAAGAGTTCTATACCTAATCCATTAGCAAAATATATAACAGCGTTATTTGCAGCAAAACCTGCAGCAGATGGTATTACACAAGATAAAGCAGATTCTGTACTAAAAAATCTGAGCGGATCATATAAGCTATTATTAAAACACTTCTTAGAAAAGTTAAATTTAATGCCACCTAGTGCAGCAATGGCAGGAATTTATACAACTGTAGATAATAATGAAGGCGTATGGGTAGCACCAGCAAATGTAGGAGTACAAGGCGTTGTAGCACCAGCTGTTAAAATTGATTTAAAAGCTCAAGAAGATCTTAATATGCCATTAGATGGAAAATCTGTATGTGCCATTAGATCTTTCCCTGGAAAAGGTGTGTTAGTTTGGGGAGCAAGAACATTAGATGGTAACTCTAACGATTGGAGATATATAAATGTTAGAAGAACACTAATTTACATCGAACAATCTGTGAAAGAAGCAGCCAGTGCTTATGTATTTGCACCTAACGATGCTAATACTTGGGTTTCTGTAAAAAGTATGATTAGTAACTTTTTGCTAGGATTATGGAATCAAGGAGGTTTAGTAGGTACCAAACCAGCAGATGCTTTTTCTGTAACCATAGGATTAGGTAGCACGATGACTGGAGATGATATTCTAAATGGAAAAATGATTGTAGCAGTAAAAGTTGCAGTATCTCATCCAGCAGAATTTATTGAGATTACATTCCAACAAGAGATGCAAAAAGGATAAAAAAATATTAAATAATCAGTTTTAAAAATATATAATTATGGCAGATGATGGATCAGCACAAGGTGCAATATGGCCGTTAACTAAGTTTTATTTTTCAGTTAGTTTAGGCTCTCAAGATAATACAGCTTCTTTTCAAGAAGTATCAGGATTAGACACAGAAACACAAGTAGTAGAATATAGACACGGAGATAGTAAAACCTTTAGCACAATTAAAATGCCGGGTATTGCTAAATTTAGTAATGTCACACTTAAAAAAGGCGTTTTTGTAAAAGATAATAATTTTTGGACATGGTATAATGCTATAAAAATGAATACCATAAAAAGAGAAACAGTGGTTATAAAGTTACTGGATGAATCTGGATCTCCAACAATGACTTGGACGTTATCCAATGCTTGGCCAACTAAAATTACAGCAACAGATTTAAAATCTGAAGCCAATGAGGTTGCCATAGAAACTTTAGAGTTGGCACACGAAGGTTTAACTATAGCAAATAGTTAAATTATATGAGTGATTATCCATTACCAGGGTTTTATTTTAGACTAACCTTTCCGTTAGAATTAGGATTATTTGATACCTCGTTTAAAGAAGTATCTGGTATGTCTATGGAAATGGGTATCGAAGAAATTGCAGAAGGTGGGGAAAACCGGTTTAAACACCGGGTTCCTACTGGAGCAAAATATCAAAACCTTGTTTTAAAACGAGGAGTTACTTCAAGTATTTCTGCATTATCGTTATGGTGTGAAGCAACCATTGGCGGAGGTTTATCTTCATCAATAATTACACAAACAGTAATATTAAGTCTTTTAGATGAAGATAGCTTTCCAATAAAAAACTGGAGTTTTGTTAACGCTTGGCCTGTAAAATGGGAGTTTTCTCCATTAAATTCTATGAATAATGAAATTCTTATAGAAAGCCTTGAGTTAGCATACGATTATTCATTAGTAATATAAATTATGCCTATAGAAATAAGAGAATTAATAATTAAAGTTAAAGTAGAAGAATCAATTAAACCAAAAGCGGAGGCTTTAGATATAAGTATGATTAAAGAAACGGTAACTAGCCTTTGTAAAAAAGAAGTGAAAAGACAATTACAGAAATTTAAAGAGCGCTAGATGTCAAAAGATTTAATGGAAATAATAGCATACTCAGACAATGAGTATTCTAGTGAAACAGGAGACAGCTGTACGGTACAAATTAATCCAGCATCTTATACACACGAGCATACTATAGAATATAACAAGTTTCAACCCGTAGGTTCTCCAGGAACTTCTGTTTGGTATAAAGGTACACCTCCAGAAAAGGTAACTTTCGATATTTATTTTGATGCAACAGGAGCTGTAAGTTCAAGCAGTATAAGTAGTTTGTTATCTACTATAACACCAGTGTCAGATCAAATAGATACCTTTAAAGCCACCTGTTTTACATATAATGGAAGTATACATGAGCCTAATTATTTAATGCTTTCATGGGGGACATTAGTTTTTAAATGTAAGTTAACTTCTTTAAATATTTCATATACGCTTTTTCAAAGTGATGGTACACCATTACGAGCAAAATTAAGTGTTGCTTTTGAAGGCGCAATTTCTGCCGACGATATAGCATCAGAAGCAGATAACCAATCTCCAGACCTTACCCATTTTATAGAAATGAAAGATGGAGATACCTTACCATTAATTTGTTATAGAATATATGGAGACAGTAGTTATTATACAGAAGTTGCAGCGTATAATAATATATTAAATTTTAGAAATATAGCTCCGGGAACAAAGCTATATTTGCCACCTTTAAAGTAAATTGAATCATGGCTAGCTCACCAATAATAAGTGGAAATAACCTAGTATCGTTTATCATTACCTCAGAAGGTGATGCTATTCCTGATACTTATGGTGTAATGAGTGTAAGCATATCTCAGGAAGTTGATAAAATAGCAGAAGCACAAATAACTATAAGAGATGGGAATCCAACAACTCAAATGTTTGAAATTGCAGACTCAACAACCTTTAAAACAGGGAATACAATAGAAATTTCTTTAGGTTATGCTACCGAAACAGAAACAGTGTTTTCGGGAGAAGTGACTAGACAATCGGTTAAAGTAGATGAGTCTGGAACTACATTTCAAGTAACCTGTAAAGATCTTCTAGTAAAAGCAACAAAAAATAAAAGTAAGTTGGTGCTTACAGATGCTTTAGATAGTGATGCTATTTCTCAGATAGCCTCAAATCTGGGTGTAGATAGCGATATTACAGCAACTACAGTTACAAAAGAAAAAATTATACAATATAATGCCTCAGATTGGGATTTTATAGTGAGTCGAGCGCAACGTAATGGGATGGCAGTAGTAACAGATAATGGAATATTAACTGTAAGTGCGATTACTAGTGATGACGATCCTGTATTAGAATTACAATACGGTAGAGATATTATAGAAATGGATGTAGAACTCGAATCTATTGAGCAATCTACATCACTATCAATTAATGCCTGGACACCATCTGAACAAGATCTTGTAAATTCCGAAGCAAGTGAACCAGCAATTAATGAACAAGGAGACGCTTCAGAATCGGATTTAGAATCTGTTACCGAAGCAGAGGATGCCTTTAATACCTCTGTTCCTTTAACAGATGATGAAGCTCAACAACTTTCAGACGCTTTATTATTAAGATTAAGGATGTCTAAATATCGAGGTTCTATTAAATTTCCAGGATCTGCAGATGCCAAACCCAATACATTAATTACATTAGGAGGGTTAGGTGAACTTTTTGATGGTGATGCCTATGTATCTAGTGTAAATCATAGCTTTAGCGGAGGAAATTGGTCTACAGAAGTACAGATAGGTTTACTTCCAGAATTACATAGTCAAAAAGTAAAAAGTGCCCCATCGGAACCCGATACTAAAGATACTTTAATAGATGTTAAAGGCATGCAAATAGGTGTTGTTAAAGATACCTATGATGAAGATGGAGGAGAATTTAGAGTACAAGTAGAGATTCCTATGCTAAATGATACTACAGAATTTGTGTGGGCAAGGTTAGCTTCCTTTTATGCAAGCAGTAGTTTTGGAGCCTATTTTTATCCAGAAGTAGGTGATGAGGTTGTACTTGGTTTTATAGAAGGAAACCCAGGATATCCAGTTATTTTAGGAAGTTTATATAGTAGCTCATTGCAACCCCCAGAAGTTGTAAGTGATAGTGATAATAATATAAAAATGTTAATGACTAGAAGTCAATTACAAATGTCGTTTGATGATGAAAATATAGTTATGACTATGTTGACACCTAATAATAATACGATAGTTATTAGCGATCAAGATGAAGGAATAACCATTACCGATCAAAACAGTAATCAAATACAAATGAATGGAGATGGCATTACTATAGAAAGCCAATCTGCAATGACTATTAAGGCAGCAGATGCGTTAACTATCCAAGGTTCTTCAGTTACTATAACATCAGATAACGATATTACTATGAGTGGGAGCGATATATCTGCATCGGCAAGCGATTCGGCAACAGTTAATGGAGATAGTGAGTGTACAATTAGTAGTAGTGGAGAAACAAATGTGAGTGGTTCTACTGTAAACCTTAATTAATTTATGAAATATCCATAACTAAATTTTGATAGACAAAGGAATGATTAAATGGCTGTTACAAATGACCAATAAAGAACATTATATAACACATGAAATTTAAAAAACAAGAAACAGGGAAGCATAGTTTGTTTTTAGGAACCGGATGGGGTTTTCCGCCTACATTTCATAAAGAAAGTTCTTTAGGAATAGAGATGACTTCCAATGAAAAAGATATACAACAATCATTAGAAATTCTATTGAACACAAAAATAGGCGAACGTGTTATGAATCCTAGATACGGATGCGATATATATGCCTATTTATTTGAATCTATATCCAATTCAAGAGTGCATCAAATTATAGAAATGATAAGAATTGCTATTTTAAGATTTGAGCCAAGAATTAAACTTATAAAAGTACACTTAGATGAATCTGAATATCTAGACGGTGTGATTAAGGTTAATTTAGATTACAGAATACCATTAACAAATACTAGATTTAATCTGGTATTCCCATATTATAAAATTGAAGGAACAGATATTCCAGATTTATATAAAAAACAAACAAAAAAGCCAACAAGCTTATCCGAATTAGTCGCACTTAATAATGTGAAAAAATCAAGATAAGTTTATTATTTAGGTTATACAATTAATGATAGAAAGAAGGAAAGGTACCATACAACGTCAAAGAATAAACCCTAATCTGCTAAACCCAAAGTTTAAGATAGATGAGCGTTCTTTTGAAGATTTGTTAGCGTACATCGTATTTTATGTAGAGCATATTAATTTTTATACCACAGAAAATATAATTGATGGTAATTGGAGAGCTTTGGTAGAGCAAGACCCTGTTATTTATATTATATGTATTATAAAAGAACCTATTGAAAACCTTCAAGAAGAAGACAACCTTCCAAAGGAAAAGATACATATACTATTAGATTGGTATAATAAAATAGAAAAGTGGTATCATACATTATTATCTTTTAAAGAAGATGTTCTAGCCAATAAAATAGGAAATGTATTATTAGATGTCTTAAAATATAAGAAGTCGCAACTTGAAACATTTTTAGAAAAAACAAAAACAAAAACAAAAACAACAACGGTTAAGTCGTTTTCTGAAGCGTTAAAAACTTATGTAAATTCAGAGAAAAAAGAAAATGAGTTTAAAATAGATTTAGATGAGATCACTCATACATTTAGAAAAATGATTCTGTATATTCAGAATTTTACGAGTGATTATTTAAAAGCGAATGTCTTTACCAAAAATGATCACATGCCTAATAATGCCATGTACATTACATTTGCGATATTATTTAAGAAAGTTCAAGAGCAAATTAATGCTATAGGGCAACGCCATTTAGATTTTTATTATAAAGACGTATTACAACAAACACAAGATAAAGGTATTGCTACTCAAGCAGTAGTGTGTTTCGAATTACTTCCAACATCTAAAGGAGTTATTATTCCAGAAAATACGCAATTAATAGCTGGTAAATTATTTGAAAGTAAAAAAAATATCATATTCGAGACTGCTAAACCCTTATTAGCAGCACCAATTAAAATAGAAGCATTACAAACATTATTTTTTAACAAGAGCCCTTTTATAAAAATAGGAACAAGTGAGTCAATTATATCTAATATCGTTAAAAACAACCTTGTTAGTAAAGGAAAACCATTAAAAGATGTTGAAAATAGATCGCTATTTGGTGCCGATGAAAATACTGTAATAAACTCAGATATATCTCCAAAAACAATAACAGATATTGGATATATTATAGGATCTCCAGTATTATTTTTAGAAGAAGGTGAACGAGAAATTAATATTACATTTACTTTAGAAAAGGAAACCTCAAAAGAAACATTCTGGAAATTATTACAAGACATGGTAATAAGTCAAGAATTACCATTAGATGTTATATTTAACACTGTTTTTAAAGGTGCTTTTGCTATATCGTATACCTCAGTAACAGATTGGGAAACTATAAACGCTTATGGTGTTAGGTTTGATGAGATAGAGAATACATTTACGTTGCACTTTACATTAGATAATACAAAACCTCCAATGACTGTATTACCTACAAAAACAGCCTCGGAAATCGATTTTTCTTGGCCTATGATTAAAGTTGTACTCGATGAGTATGCTCCTATATATACCTATTCTTTTTTTAAAGGTGTTATGTTAGAAAATATAAAAATAGATGTGAATGTAGTGGGTATTAAAAACCTTTCCGTTTATAATAATATAGGTAAAATGCCATTAACCAAGTCGTTTAACCTATTTGGCTCATCACCAACATTGGGAGGTTATTTAATGGTAGGTAAAAGCGAATTATTTAAAAAAGAGCTTACCAATATAGATTTGAATATAGAGTGGGATAATGTCCCGACAGATTATGGTGGTTTTGAAACATATTATAAAGCATATTCAGAAAAATTTACAAACGATTCTTTTGTTGTTGATATTTCAGCATTAGCTAATGGATATTGGTTTCCAAGAGAAGAAAAAATAAGAACAAAAGTAAACCTTTTCGATGTAGAACCCACTAAAACACCAGAAGGTTATAATAGCGAAATTATATCTAAAAAAAGAACCATAACGTTAAGTGATTTAGGGAAATACCAATTTCCCCGAGATTATAAATTAGAAGACCCGATACCTTATGATGTTTATACTAATAATGGGTTTTTTAAGTTTTCTTTTATAGCACCTAAAAATACTTTTGGGAAAAATTTATACCCAAAAGATTATGCAGAAATAGCGACATATAATGCTAAAAATGAAGATTCATTACCACTACCTAATAAACCATTTATACCAAAAGTAAAACAGTTAACATTAGACTATACAGCTAAAGATACTATCTATTTTAGTAATGCATTCGATGATAGCTCAGATAGTGTATTAGGAGGATATATGCATCTTACGCCCTTTGGTGTAGAAAAAATTGTAAAAGATAGTCGCGTTTATAAAAACACCATGCTTTCAAGTTTTGAAGGACTAGGTTACTTATATTTAAAACTATCAAAATTGGAAACAGATAGTATTGTCTCCTTGTTTTTTGATTTAAAAAATAATACTCCAGATTATAGTGAACAATCTGATAATATTATAATTCAGTATAAAAAAATTGATCGTTGGGTTACTTTACATCCTAAAAACATTATTTCAGATGGTACAGATCAATTAAGTAAATCTGGAATTATAGAGGTATTGCTTCCTTATAATAATGAAGACGATAGCAATGGATATGAGTTGCGTTTTGTAGCAAAACAGGAAGTTTACAAATACCCTATAATTAATGGTATTTATACCAATGCCGTTTTAGCAAGTTGTACAAGTGAAGATGAAACTGTAGTTGGTAAAAAAGTAGAATCTTATAGTATACATAAGCTAGCAGAGAAGATTCCAGAAATTAAAAAAGTAGTACAACCAGCAGATTCCTATGGAGGAAAGATACCAACCATACCAGAGTTGTTCTATACAGAAGTGAGCGAACGTTTAAGGCATAAAGATAGAGCTTTAACTATTTGGGATTACGAACACCTTATTTTACAGTATTTCCATGAGGTTATAGCTGTTAAATGCACCAATTTAGATGGTTTTTTTAAGCCACAAGCAGGTAGGGTAACATTAGTAGTACTTCCCAGAGCATGGAAACACGATGCGCATCATTATTTTAATAGTAATGATCTGGATGCTATACATCGTTTTATAAAAAGTAAGTCTAACTCTTTTATTAGAATAAAAGTACGAAACCCAAAAGTAGAATGGTTGTTGGCTAATTGTATAGTCGAGTTTTATGCAAAAGACCAAGGCGGATATTATTTAGATGAATTAAATAAAGAACTGAGTAATTATCTGTGTCCATTATCTCATAGCGATTCTACAACTATAGAAGGAATAGGAGCCACAGTAGTACCTAGAATGTTAAGAAGTCATTTGGAGAATTTACCTTATATCCAATCTGTTAAAAAATTAGAAATAGAGCATATTGTAAAAAAAGGGCTTGACGATTTTACGTTAAAAGTTTACGAAGAAAATCAAGAAATTAAACCAACAAAACCCTGGTCTATTTTGGTGCCAAAATCAGAACATAAAATTTATTCATCCTCTATATTAGAAGATGAAACTATGGCAGAAATAGAAAATCAGAATTTACAAATAGGTGTAGATTTTATTATAGCTGCAGACGATGGTAATAATGAAAAAGCATTAGAAGTTATAACGTCAAATAAAGTAAAAGATCAAGAAAGTACAGAACAAGCTTTAACTGTAAAAAAATCGAAATTGAAAGCAAATACCATTTTGACTTTTAAAATAAAATAACCGTTTAATAAAAAATAGAACTCTTGAAAATTAAGTTATTAAATAGACAAAGCCTTAAAACATTATTTGGAGCCGGAGCTAGACCAAAAGAAAGTAATTTCTCTAGCTTAATAGATTCTATGGTTAATAAAATAGATGATGGAATTTCAAAGAATGAAGAAGATGGATTAATTCTTTCGCCAGAAGGAAAAGAATCAGACCGTGTAATAAGCTTTTACGAGAATATAGAAGATGCATTACCAGAATGGAGTATTGAATTAGATCAAAAAGAAAATAAAAGTTTATCGATAGTTGCCCCCGTAACCGAAACGGAAGCCACAACAGCTATATCCTTTCAAAAAACAGGAGAAGTAGGTATAGGTACTAAAAAACCAAGAACGGCTTTAGAGGTAGAAGGTGTTTTAGGAACAGATATGCGTATAGGAACCTATAAAATAGGAACTGTTCGAGCAGATGGAGATTGGCACGATGTTATTACTGGTTTAGATGGTTGTATGGCTTTCGAAGTGTTAGCACAGGTAGGAAAAGAAAAAGCAGGTAGGTATGCATTGTTGCATGCACATGCGCTGAGCACTTTTGGAAAATCGCATCATAAAATAACAAAAACACAAGCCCATTATGGATGGTTCTGGAATAAAATAGCAATACGTTTTACAGGCACAACGTACAATTATAAACTGCAACTAAAAACACGATCAGACTATGGGCGTGACCATGATATAAAATTTCATATTACCAAGTTGTGGGATAATGATATGAGTAAGTTTTTTAAGTCGTAGACAGTAAAAAATATATGGATAACAAAGGGTATATTTCTAAAAAGAAAAAAGGATCTAGTCTTTATGAAGAACTACACGAAGAAGCTTTGGAGATTCTTCAAAAGTTTAGCGGTAGCGTGTGGACAGATTATAATGAACATGATCCAGGGGTTACTCTACTAGAAAATATATCGTATGCTATTACAGAATTAGCACATAAAACAAGTTTACCGATACAGGATCTTTTACAATCGTCTAAAGGCACCGTACTACAATCGGGTGATAATGGGCTTTTTGTAGCATCAGATATTTTAACAACAAACCCAGTAACGTTTAACGATTATAGAAAAATCTGGATCGATCAAATTCCTAACGTAAAAAATGTTTGGGTATATCCTATTGACGATTACGAAAAAGAATTAAACAATATAAAAGGGTTACTACATGTTTTTGTAGAGAAATACGAGTATCATGTAGACCCAACCCAAGAAGCTACAGAAAATAAGCAGATTATAGATGAAGTTCAAGATTTGTATAACTCCCATCGTAATTTATGTGAATCTCTTTATGCTGTTGAGGTATATAAACCATTAACACTTTCGGTAGATTTAAGAATAACCTTGTTAGATCTAGTAGATGGTGAAGAAATTTTGGCTAATATATTACATCGTATTAATGATTATTTGGCACCAGAAGTAAGTTATTATTCATTAAGGAAATTACAGGAAGAAAATATTCCAACCCATACTATTTTTAATGGTCCGCATTTAGTTAATGGTTTTATAAAAGATGAAGATTTAAAAAATCCTTTAGATGTTATAGAAGTATCCGAGATTATTAAGATTATATCTAAAATCCCTGGTGTAGTTAATATTAATGATTTTTGTTTAAATTACGTAGATCCTACAACAAAAGAACAACATATTATTAAGGAACGTTTACAAGTTCCTAAGAATACTACAGCAAGAGTTAGGTTCCCTTTATCAAATGAAAAACTCATTTTTGAAAACTCAGGTGTTTCTTTTCAACCAGATTTAAAAGAAACTAAAAAACAATTAGCTTTTATACAAGCGTTGGATGCAAGTAAATTTAAAGCAGCATCTAATTCGTTAAATAACATAGCAATACCTCAAGGAACCATGCAAGATATAGGATATCATTATCCAATACGTAAACAGTTTCCTGAGATTTATGGTATAGGTGATAGAGGTATAGGTCATGGAGCAACACCATTACGACAAGCTCAGGTAAAACAATTACAGGCCTATTTATTGCCGTTCGATCAATTGATTATCAATTTTTTATCGCAATTATGTAATATATATACATTGTACGATGTGCATAACAATGAAGACGCATCATATTTCACGAATATTTTACCAGATACAAACGATTTATTGGATCTTATTGCTCCGCCATCATCAACATATACCCCAGATCAAGTAAAAGCTTATTGGGAAAAGAAGACTAACGATCTTAATGCTTTTTTTGATAATCATTCATTAGAAAGATTAAATAAAGTATCAGATCAATTATTATCAAGATATAGTGAAGCTTTTCAAACTTATACGCTCCTTAAAATTAATAAATCTAGTTATGGAGACGCTATGTCTTCTAAAAGATTTGAAAAACAATTATTAGCAGCAAAGCAAGAGCTTATAAAAGAATATGCATCCATTAGTTATAATCGATCAAAATCTTTTAATTATAAAAACATATCAATACATCCAGAAGAGGATAAAAAGCAGGCTATACCTGGAATATTCCGAAAAATAGCCATACTTATGGGAGTTAATGATTTTAAGATAAAATCGTTAATTAAAAACATTTCAGAATCTGGAATACGTATTCACCCTCAAACATTGGATATCGATTTTATAGTTCGTGAAATTGATATTCATACTCCAGAAGAAAATATAGGAATTGTTGAGATAGAAGACATTGTTGTTAATGAAGAGATAGAAGAAAATTTATTTCATACCATGCATTATGTAGGTGACGAGGATACTTTATTAAATAGTGTATTAAAGTATGGTATTATTCCAGATAATTATACCATTAAGAAAGACCCAAATAAGAAAGAACGATATTATATTTCTCATCAGAGAAATGATAATAAGTCTAATATAGTACATATTGCAAAGAGTAGAGAAAAAGCAACTAAGGTTATTGAGAAATCTATAAATTATTTGATTGATGTAAGTCAGAAAAGTGAAGGTTTTTTTGTAGTAGAACATGTGTTATTATTGCCTTCGTATTTTGGTGATTATTTTGGATTCGAAATAGATTTTTCTTTATTAAATCCAGAATTAGAAATAGTATGCTCTCATGCAGATTTAACGCCTTTTGTAAAACGAGATGAAACCATTACAAATTTAATAGAAGCTTTATTAGCAAAAGAAGCACAATTTAATATAGTATCTGCCAATGGCGTATATCAATTAGAAATAGGTGCCACTAATGGAGATGTTTTTGCTATTTCTAAGACCAGTTTCGAGTCTAAAGAAGCACTTCAAAAGATTATAGAAGGTTTTAAAAATGAAGTGAATCATACAGAAAAAGAAGATATAGAAGCTATTACAAAATGTCATGTGTTTTATGGAGATCATGCGATAGATGAACACTTCTTTTCATTCAGATTGAGTTTTGTTATGCCTAAGTGGCCAGTACGTTTTCAGAATGAGAATTTTCAAAAAGTTTTTGAAAATACAATTTATGAGCAAATACCAATTCATATAGGATCTAGTTCTTATTGGTTAGATTATAAAACGATGTATTTATTTGAAACCTATTATTTTAAATGGTTAGAATTATTACAGCATCCAGATGCAGATGAGGATAAAATGTATCAAGCCTATCAATTAATAAAGCTATTACAGAAGTTGGATAATAATGAAGCATAATTTTGAAAGATGACCAAACACATATTATTAAAAGTCAGCAGTATGAAATAGAATTAGAAGATGCTTCACAAGGATATACCTATCAATCAAGAGTAAGTCAAATTCAAGAACATAGTATCCAAAATATTTTACAAAAAGTAATGGATATATATCATGTACCTGAGTATTTAGATCAATATAATGATATTGTATTAGATTTGGGAACCATTTCGGCGTCAAATTTTGATCGTGAATTAGGCTATAAAATAGAAGAAGCTTTTATAAATTTTTTTAAGAATAACACTTACGATAATGGTTCTTTAATAAAAGGGAAGCGCAAGCCAATTTATAAAAAGCAAATCGATCAATTCGTTTTTTTTCTAAAAAATGGCTATTTACAATGGGACACACCATCTTCTACCAAGCCCATAGAACTTTTAGAGTCGGCATTACGTAATAATAAAGAAGAATTAGTCGCTATTTTAAAAAAAGAAGGGCAAAAAGAAAGCATACGAAAGCGATTAATTTCCCAATTACAAGACACTGCTTTAGAGAAGATTGTTATTGCTATTAAGGATGATGCCGGTGTATATATTAATCAATCTCGTAGAGATATTGTGCAATATCAAGAAAATTATGGCATAATAGAGATTAACAAGGCTTATTTTCGAAATGCTATATGGGAAATTACATTAGCTTATATTTTTACAGAAATAACTGGATATTCCAATCAAGCCAGTTTTTTAAAATACCTAATTCATAAAATTGCGGTTAAATATAATTTGACTTATAAAGACTTGCTTAAAAAAATTGTTTTAGGAGTTAAACAAAGTAAAGAAAGAATAAGTGCTATACCTAATTTTGGCAAAATAGTAATATTGTTGCAAGAAGAAGTAGATAGAAGAGAATCTGCTATTAATGATATAACCAAACCAAACAACGATTTAAATATTATAGAGGTCTTTAGGTATTATATTGAACATCAATCTTTACCTGCAGAAAGTAGAATGGCCACGTTTAATATTTTTTCTAAAAATGTAGAAGCCATACTAGAAGAAGAACCAGCAAAATTCTACGCTGTTTTTTACGAATTGATTAAAGATAGTTTTCATGTTAACCAATTAACCAATCATTTTTCAGAACCTTTAATTAATAAGATCGTAATTCATGCTAATCATGTGGTATTGGCAGTGATGGTTCGGTTTTTTAGCCAAATGGTTACTTTATCAAATAAATTATCGATTAAATCTGCTACTTTAGAACGTTTAAAGCAACAATTAGGGGAAATTGTTTTGAATACTTATGTTGCGATTAACAAAAGAAAAGCTCATACAATCGTAGTATTTTTACATCAAATTATAAAAGAAATAGCTATTGATAAAGCCTTTGTTCTCATTTTGGAAGCTTTTAAAGATGAAAAAGGATTTAAATATCGAAAAGAAATATTAGCATTTGTAAAGGATATTAAAGTAGCAAAAAGTAAAAAAAGAGAGGATGTAGAATACACTTACAATACTATTTTTTTTAAGTTCTCTAAAAAATTATATAGCTATTATAAAGGAAAAGCGATTCTATCATTAAAAGAATTCCAAACCCATTTAGCAGAAAATAATTATAACGAAGCTTCTTATAAACTAACAATCGTATTACTGGAAATATATGCTAAAGATAAAAATTGTACTAAGCAAGAACTAAGTCAATGGATAGAAGAACGATTGGTAGAATTAGGTTCTAAAGGTGAAAATGTAGAAGTCGTCCTGTCACAAATGTATCATATTTCTCAAGTGTTATATTTAGATGCTAAGATTATAGAAGTGCTTAAAGCGATTAAAATATCAGATTTAAAAAGGCATCAAGAGAAACCTTCAGTATTAAAACATATAAAGCGAACTGCGAATCAAATTCCAGAGAAAATATATCAAGAGTTTATTGAAACGATAAAAGAAAAACTATTTAATCGCAGAAAACAAGATTTGCATGATAGTATTCAAGAATTATTAGAATTATTTTCAGTAAAACATGAGATAGAAAAGTCCCTTTTATTAGCTGCTCTTAAAAAAGAAAACATAGCTAAGCATATTCCCGAATTTATAAAATCAATTTTAGATCAATTAGCAGAGAATCCACATAAGGTTTCGAATAAAAGAAGAAATAACGATAGATATAATCTAGATGTCACGCAATATTTCCTCAATACAGGCAAATTACCTTGGTGGACAAGAGATAAATTATTTGTATCGTTTCAAGAATCCATCTATTATGTATTAAATCAATACCCAGAACGATTTGTTTCTTGGTTTAAAAAATCGAAACATCAAAAAGTGATTGTCGATTTGATGGACGATAACATGTATAATGTTTTTATTAAACAAGTTAATAGTTCGGTTACCCAATCTGTATTAGCTACAAAACAATTATTCTTTACCCTTTTAGATAAAGATTTATATGGAGTTAAAAATATATTACCAACCCATTACAAAACAGTAGAATATCTGTTTTTAGAATATATACATGCTAATAAACATGTTGAGGTCTCTAAAATAACAGCTTTTATTATTGATAAGCTAGCAGAAATGCTATCGGTAACAAAAGAAGATTTATATCAATTACTTTTAGGAAGAATTAGATATGACAAACAGGTATATAATAATTCTAAAAATTTAGAGTCTTGGTTATTAACTGTCGTAGAACAACCAAAGGCAGTATATAAAGATTTGATTCAAAGTATTGAAAGTGAAAAAGTATGGAAAGATGCTATTTCAATGTCTTTAACAAAAGAGCTTATCAATAACCTGGAGACTATTTATAAAAACAGATCTCAGGAATTAATGTTTCATATAAAACAAGCTTCATTTCGAAAACAGCTCATTAGTAAACTCAATACGAATGCCCAGAAAGAAGTGGTTTCCTTATTTTTATCTGCATCAGAAAGGTCGCAGTTGCTTACCATTTTTGAAATCTTTAAAAAATTTCGAAAGCAAATTACAATTAAGAACTATCAAGTGGTTTGGAATCATTTTATAGATAAGCTATTATTAAAAATAGCCATAAGCCAGACAGCTAATTGGTCCATAAGAGATTGGAGTTTGCTTCTGTTTGAGAGTATCATTTCCATTAAACACTCAAATGCATTACCTCAATTAATATCTGAAGCAGTGGTATATAATAATACCACTTCAGAGCATATCGTAAACGAGATGCAATTCTTTTTGGATAAAAAAGAAGAATATATTAAAAAAGAAAATAAAGAAATTGTTCCAGAAGTTATTGAAGAAGAAACTATTGGAGAATCTGCTTTTATTGAAAATGCAGGTATGGTTATATTGGGACCTTATATTTATATGTTGTTTGAGCGCTTAGGTTTATTGGAAAACGGCGTATTTAAAAATGAAGAGAGTCAACATAAAGCTATTTATATACTCCAGTACGCGACTACAGGGAAAACCGATGCCGAAGAGCATGAATTACTGCTCAATAAGATAATCTGCGGACTGGATATACATGAACCTATACCACATGCTATGTCTTTAAGTTTGGAAGAAAAAGAAATGATAGATAATGGTTTGCTTAAAGCAATTATAGCACATTGGAGCGCTATTGGGAATACCTCTGTAGAAGGTTTAAGAGTTTCTTTTTTATGTAGACCAGGGAGGATAACGGTAGAAGAAAAAAAATACGTGCTTGTAGTTGAAGAAAAGTCGTATGACATGCTGTTAGATAACATTCCATGGACCATAGGGCAATTAAAATTAAGTTGGATGCAAAAATTATTAGAAGTAATATGGAGATCTTAACCAGTAAAAAAATAGAAACAATACTACAGTATGAAATACAGTGGATAGAAGCCGTTATAGATACTGCGTTAGCACTTTATTTTAATAATGATTGCCAATACAAATCTGTAAAGGAATTAACCCCACCACAGGTTACAGAAAATGATACATCGGGATATTCACAAATATTAAAGAAATACAATTTGTCTTTTGAAGAGCGCCTTATGTTAATCATGGCTATGGTAAGACATTTAAAACCCCAGAGTTTAGATTTGTTTTTAATAAAAAATAAATCTCTGGATGTGGAGTTTTCAGAATTTGGAGGCGTTAAAGATGAGAAAAAAGGAGGCTTTAGTCCCACTTTAGAAACCGTTTGTTTTCTTCTGGGAGGTGCTAACGATATTCAAAAGCGTTTGGAATTTATGAAAATCGTTTATGAAAACAATACACTATATCAAGAGGGGATTTTAGAAGCAAAAAAGCAACCTGTAGAGCTTCATGAAGCCTTACAACTATCAGAAGAATATCTAGGAATTATAATAACCAGTAAAAAATATAAACCTAAATATAATTCCAGATTTCCAGCAGAAGAAATAACTACCAAAATGGATTGGGCAGATCTTATATTAGAGACTAATATAAAAGATCAATTAATAGAAATTAAACAATGGCTTAAGCATAGCGATTTAATTTTGCATGAATGGGAATTAGATAAAACTTTAAAACTAGGCTATAAAGTACTGTTTTATGGCCCTCCAGGAACTGGAAAAACGTTAGCAGCAACTTTATTAGGGAAATCTATTAACAAACCCGTGTTTAGAATAGATTTATCCATGATTGTCTCCAAATATATTGGAGAAACAGAAAAAAACTTAGGACGTTTATTCGATGTCGCATCATCTAAAGGATGGATTCTGTTTTTTGATGAGGCCGATGCTTTATTTAGTAAACGAACAGAAACAAATTCATCTAACGATAGGCATGCCAACCAGGAAGTTGCCTATTTATTACAGCGTATTGAAAATTTTGACGGATTAGTTATTTTAGCAACCAATTTGATGACTAATATAGATGAGGCATTTTTAAGACGTTTCCAGAGCACTATCAATTTTCCTAAACCAAAATATAAAGAGCGTAAACGTTTATGGGAAAATATGGTGAGTAGTGTTTTCGAAATAGAAGAAGGACCACAAGTTATCGATACAATTGCTAAAGATTATGAGCTGTCTGGTGGGGAAATGATTAATGTGCTAAGGTATTGTGCTATAAAAGCAGCTGGTAAAGGAGAAAAGAAAATTAACTTTACTAATATTATGACAGGAATAAAAAGAGAATACGAAAAATCAAATAAAACCCTAAATTAAAAAATAAAACTTATGGCAAATCTAGTATGCAGTGGTGCATCAATGTCCTGTTCTTATGGAACAGCAACATCTAGTTTAGTTATATTACCAACAAATGAAGTGAATGCAGATAGTATGCCTGCTGCCACGGTTAACGATTATATTCCATTAGTAAATATTATGACTTTTGGAGAATGTTCGTCCACAACCAATCCAGCAGTAATAGCAGCAACAGCTGCAGCAAGTGGTGTGCAAACTCCAGCACCTTGTGTACCAAGTACGGTTACACCTTGGTCTCCTGGAATAGCAGACGTTGCTATTAACGGAATGAGTGCCTTAGACGATGGAAGTACTTGCGATTGCCTTTGGGCAGGTTCAATTTCATTTTCAGATGCAGGGGAAGAAGATGTGGATATTGCTTAGAGAATATCTGTTCAATTTTTAAATTATTAAAGCGTGCTTAGAGTTAAACAGATATAAGCTATAAAATTACAGTAAATATAAAATGAAAAATATAATACCATTTTTATCTAAAATATTAGATAACTCATATGTAAACCTTATCGTTTCTATAGGTTTAATTGTTATAGGTATCGAAGAATTATATAAAGCAGATGTTATGCACCTAGAAATCCATTGGAAACATGGTATTAGTTTTTATGGTATTTTAATGTGTATTCAAGCGGCTTTTAAGATTGCAAAGGGAGGTGTAAAGGTTTATAAAAATGAATTGGTAAAAAGAAGTAAGTAGGTGAGAGGGTAGTTTTATATTTGAAATGTTTGCGATTTAGTATGGTTTACATTTTGTAAGTTAAAGTTTATGAATGTGCTTTATTAATGTGTAGGACTTGTTTTATGAAAAGCAAAGTAGTTCTTTTTTACTATTATTCGGATCACTGACTTATGGTCAGAAAAATGTAAAAATTGATAGTTTAGGTACAGAAATAAACGCTCTCAACCATAAGGTTTTTGAACTGAAAGAACAAATATTTAAAATATAAATATAAAAGTTTTGGTAGATCTAGATCATCAGGATCGACTTATTTTAAAGGCCATTATAGGAAAACTAAATCAGGAAAAAGAGTTTATGTAAAAGGACATATTAGAAAAAAATAAAGTAATAAGAACTACCTACAACGCTATATAGCAAATTGGGCAATTAATATTTAATCTAAGGTCGTATGTCTATTTGCAAAGTGGTCAATTTTTTTGATTTAGTTTAGTGCTCAATCAAAATTAATTGTTTATTCTTTGTCTTAAATGACAGATTTCCTTATGTAGAAACATCTACTATTGGAGATGTAGGAATGGGAAAATCTTATTTTATAGGTAATAACAAATATGATTTAGTAAAATTAGATTTATTTTATACGGAACCTTTCGTATTTCCTTGTAGTATTGAACAAAATATTAGATTTGCAAGTATTGAAGAAGTGTCTGCAATGAAGCTTGAAATAATTGCTCAAGGTGGTAGGAAAAAAGATTTTTGGGACATTCACGAGATTTTAGATATATTCACATTAGATAATTTGATAGATTTTTACCTGAAAAGAAATCCATATGGTTATTCTAAAGACGAATTATTAACTCAAATTATTGATTTTTATGTTGCTGAGGATGATTTTACACCAAACTGTTATAAGGATAAAGACTGGGAAATAATTAAATTAGATTTTGAAGAACTAATCAAGAACTATAAGCCGATTTGCCAACAAAGAATTGAGTTAAAAAACAAGCTATACGCCAAACGATGTGTACTCGTCTTTTCAACTTTAAAATTATCCTCAATAAAAGTAATATTTATAAAAAAACAAAGGCTATAATTATTTAGCCTTTGTTCTTGAGAAGAAAATTATTTTTATTTTAAACTTGAGGAATAATAGAAATTATGGCATCAGCCTTAACAGCTACTAATTCTCCTGCAGCTGTATCATCTCTAAACCAAACAGGAGTATCGTAAGGCTTACTAGCTGTCATATCCTCATATTTAATACGAGCAACTTCTTTTTCTTTATTAGGGGAAAGAAATTCTTTTATATCGCCCACTTTACCAGATTTTACCCAGAGATTTCCTCGAGTTTGTTTCGCTTCAGGAAGATTCGCTAAATCACCTCCTTGCGAATCTTCTATATCAGAACGATCAGACAAACTTTCTAAAGACCCTCTTCGCGATCCTCCATCCAGGGAACCAAAATCTGAACCAAAATCTACAGAACCTCTAACAGAACCTTTAACAGAATCTTCTTGTAAATCGCTAGAAACATCATCAACATTTGCGGCACGAGCAGGACGATTGGCTTGGTCGTCAATATATTTTATAGTACCATCTTTATTTTCAGCAATTAACCAATGTGAAAGTATACCACCAGCACCAGTACATTGAACTGCAAATTTAGTACCAGAATCATAGAGTTTCATTTCATCTTCGGCATCCGAAACTGTGCGAGGCTCATTTACATTAGGTTCTTTTTCTGTAGCAAGCGCAGTAATTGAAGCTTCAAATTTTTCTGCCGTCCATCCTTTAGGATAAGCACCTTTATCTTTAAAAACCCAAGCAATCATACCCATAGTTTGTAAGTCCATGTCGTTTTCTTCATTACTTTCTATATTTTTTAACCTGTCATCGTAACTTCTCATATAATTCACGAAAAATTGATTATCCTGTTCAAGATCACCACTTACATCAGAAGATTTATCTTTACCCGTTAAATTAGCAATAGTTACTAAAGCACAATTAGTACGCGCATTTTTTTCATTTTCAGCATCATTTTGTGCTCTTTGTATAGTTTTAAGCTGTGCAGACGAACTAGTAGAAGCTATTGGTTTTAATTGTAAATTTTTTGTGCCTGGTTTTTGAATTGCTTTTTCTCCCATAATATCCGCCTCTCTTTCCAATCCAATATTATCATTTACATCAACACCTTTTAATTGCGTAGTAGGTTTAACCCTGCCTTGTTTTTGCTGTACGACATGCCATGCTTCGTGTCCTAAATGTTTTTCTTGACCAGATGCAACATGTATATCTGTCCCTTGCGCATAGGCATGGGCTTGTAATTGGGTAGGTTTAGGAGAATTGTAATGCACTCGAGTATCACTCATATCTATGCCCGATAAATTTTCTATACCAGATTTTAATTGGTCTGGTAAACCTGTTTTATTTTCTTTTTTTTGAATAGGAGCGCTAGAAATACTATCCATTTTTTCTTTTTGTGAAACAACCCTGGAACTATTATTTATAGTACTTTGAATATGATTCTGTTTAGAATTTTTAGCTCTTTTATCTTCAAATTGAATGGATTGAGTTTCTTTTTTTTCAGTATTGGAGAGTGTACTTTTATTTTCCAATTCATCAAGATATATGCTCATAGGGTAGTTGGTTTAGATTTGACATAAATATATATAAAAAACAGGAAGTTTTTATGTGTAAGTTAAATGAAACTTTATAAATAACGTAAACTTGAATATTTATTTATGGAGTAGTTGAACTTATTTTAAAATTCTGAAAAAAAAATATATAATATCATTCTTTTATGGCTCTTGTCTTTTTAACTTAATTGATTTTAAAGAGTATAGTTTTTATGTTTTCAGAATAATACACTTAATTTTAAATATCTGTGGTTTTTAGTAAAGTATATTAATTTATTATTCTTTTTTATGAATTTATTGTGGGGAATGTTAAGATGGATTTTAAAATATTTAGAATATAAACTTCTTGATAACTAAATAGTATAATTAATCTTTTTTCTTACAAAAAATATTGATTATTAGATGGTTAGGATTAATATGTGCGTTTTTGTGAAAATTTCATTAATAATGTAATGTGTTGATTATCAATAATTTAATATATACTTATATTATTTTTCTTCAAAGCATGTATTACTTTTGTTTATATATTAATTGTAATTCGTAATTTAATTAAAATTTTGACCCTATTTAAACTATTAATTAAGACAAAAAAACAACTAAACTTATGAATGAAATAAGAAAACAAGCAATGGTATTTTTACTATTGCTTTTAATAGTAGTACAAGGATTTTCACAGGCTGTTAATAGACCTAATGGAAGACCGTCTGGGGAAGCTTGGCAATCAATGGCTAATTTTACAGATGAATTTAATAGAAAAGGAAGAGGAGCTGGTGGTATATGGCAAAAAAAACCAGATCAAGCAGCAGTTTGGAAATGGGATAATGGCAATAACATAAGTTATAATGGATCTGCTACAGCAATTAGTACAGTACATAAAAAAAATGGTTTTAATGCTAGAATTCCTAATAGTTGTGCTGGAACACAAGAGCCAGGTAAACTTTACTTTCGCTCTGGAATGCTAAAAAGTAAAGGAGTTATAAGTGTAGCCGATGTAAAAAGAGGAATTTTTCTAGAAGGAAGAATTAAAGGTGTTACAAGATTCCCTGGTTTTAGTCCTGCGCTATGGTTATTTAGCGATCCTAAAAAAAACAATTTGGTTGGAGGAGTGGCGTATAACGAAGTAGATGTTGTAGAGCTTACTCAAGGAAACAGTAATAAAAATGAAACGCAACATAGTGTGCATTCTAAACGAAAGGTAGGCGGTAAATTAAAATTTGTTAGACCTTCTAATAATCCTACTTACAAAAAAAAATCTTCTGTTTCTAATGCTGCTAATTTTAATACTTACGGTGTTTATATAGATAGTGCTAGCATTATATGGTATGTTAATGGTAGAGAAGTTGCAAGAAGAGTGAATGATTTTTTTAAGCAAAAGCCTTATCATGTTGCTTTGTCTTTAGGTTTACGTAAACCTTTTGTAGCACAAAGAGTATGTCCTGCAAGTAGCACAAGACCCTCAGATAATACTAAAATAGCAAAAAAACCTGCTGGTTCTGCAACTATTCCTAATCAAGTTATGATGGTGGATTGGGTACGTACTTGGAAAAAAGTATCTAAATCATCAAAACAAGTTGCGATTGATGATAATTTAAAAGAAGAAGTTAATGATAATTTAGAAGTAAAGTCATTTCCAAACCCTGTTAATGATGAGTTGAGTTTTGATTTAGGAATAGATGAAAATGTTGAAGTTTCTATTTTCGATTTGACAGGAAAACGAGTTTATAATGCTACCTTTTTTAATGGAAATATAAACATAAAAGGATTAAAATTACATGGATTACATATCTTAAAAGCTAAGAGTGCATTGGATACATATAATGCGAAAATAATTTTCAACTAAATTTTTAATATTTTTCAGAGTGTTCTGAAAATTAAATAAAATAGGGTTCAAAATAACTTAAGAAGATCGTTTGAAAAGACGGTCTTCTTTTTGTGAAAGATTTTATCTTTTAATATTCGATACAAAATACGTAAGAAAAGAATAGGGAAATTAATTCATATATAAAATGTACTGTTATAAAGTTATATATTATAGTAGCAAAAGGGGAAACGATACCTTAACCTGAGGAATAAGATGTTATTAAAATAAGAATTGATTTACTCCACGTCTTTTTTTATCCAACATACGTCATGAATCTGTTTTAGTTTAATTCTAAATTCGCAAAACTTATTTAGATTAAATAAAAATAATATGCTCCTAAACACAGAAAATCGCTTAGTTACAGATAAGCAAATCAATCAGTTTTTTTCTCCAGAATCTAAGTACACATACGAAGAATACATTCAAAAAACAGTGCATTATGTTACTAATTTTTTGAATAATGAAAATTTTTATAGTGGAGAGTCTCCTAGTAATCTTAGGTCGAAGACAAACTTAATAACAGCAAATTCTAATAGCACACTATCTATTGATGATACTTTAAAAGAAATCAAGGAATTATATCTAGATCATGCCATAGGTTTTCACCATCCAAATTATGTAGCACACCTTAATTGTCCTGTATTATTACCAGCAGTAGTGGGAGATATAATAGCATCTTCTGTAAACACAGCCATCGAAACATGGGATCAAAGCACATCTGCGACATTAATTGAACAAGAAATAATCCAATGGATATGTTCAAAAATGGGATTACCTACTATTTCTGATGGTGTATTTACAAGCGGTGGTACACAATCTAATTTTATGGCTTTGTTAATAGCAAGAGATCATTATGCTTTTAAACATTTTGGATTGAATTTAAAAGAGAATGGGTGGTCTAGTGTTGTTTCTAAATTTCGTTTCTTCTGCTCGGAAAAAGCACATTTTAGTATTAAGAAAAATGCAGCGCTATTAGGTATGGGGTATAACGCTGTAATCCCTGTAGAGACAGATGATAAAATGAAAATAAATCCCAATGCATTAGTATTGGCTATCGAAAAAGAAAAACAACTAGGCAACATCCCCATTGCTATAGTAGCAACAGCAGGAACAACAGATTTTGGAAGTTTCGATCCGCTTGAAACGATAGCTAAAATTACTAATGAATATGATATGTGGTTTCATGTAGATGGTGCTTATGGCGGAAGTTATATACTAACAGAAACCCATCAAGAACATTTAAAAGGTATAGAATTAGCAGATTCTATTACGATCGATTTCCATAAAACCATGTTCCAACCCGTATGTTCTAGTGCCTTTTTGGTAAGGGATACAAAATATTTTAAATACATCTCTTACTACGCAGATTACCTAAATCCTTTGGAACATAGAGATGAGGACTGTCCAAATTTAATTGAAAAATCAATACAAACCACGCGTAGGTTCGATGCTTTAAAACTTTGGTTTACATTAAAAATGACAGGAGATAAGGCAATAGGTTCTTTTCTTGAAAAAGTGCATTATTTAGCTTTAGACTTATACCATAGTATTAAAGACGACCCTTATTTTGAAATCGCTCACAAACCAGAATTAAGTACACTAGTTTTTAGATATAAAGGACAAGGCATTCAAGAAGAAGTTCTTCATGATACCATTAACCTATACGTTAAAAATACCCTTTTTAATTCAGGTCAAGCTTCAGTAGCCAGTACAAAATTAAATGGAAAAGTGTACTTGAAATTTACATTATTAAACCCTAAAAGTACTATAGATGATTTATTAAATATCATCCAAATGATTAAAGATACAGGTCGTAATTATAAAAATAAGAATTAAAAATGGATACAAACACAAATAATATACTTGACTTTATAGCGATAGGAGTGGGGCCAATGAATTTAGGATTAGCCTGTTTAACAGAATCTATAAGCACACTAAATGGCATTTTTTTAGATAAAAAAGAAAAATTTAATTGGCATCCAGGAATGTTGTTAGAAGATACAACGCTTCAAATTCCATTTATGGCAGATTTGGTAACACTTGCAGATCCAACAAATCCATTCAGTTTTTTAAATTATATAAAAGAACAAGGGCGAATATATTCTTTTTATATCCGAGAAAACTTTTTGTTACTTCGAAACGAATACAATCAATATTGCCAATGGGCTATACAAAAACTATCCAACGTTCATTTTCAAACAGAGGTAACGAAAATCACTTATAATGAAGATGAAAAGAATTATACAGTGTTATCTAAATGTACAAAAACAAATGAAGATAAAATTTATAAAACAAAAAAGTTAATACTAGGTACAGGTACACAACCTTTTATACCTAACTGTTGTAAGTTTTTAAAGGATGAAGCCATTCATTCATCGTCATATATGTCCCAAAAATCAGCATTACAAGAAAAAAAATCAATTACAGTTTTAGGAAGCGGGCAAAGTGCCGCCGAAATTTTTTACGACCTTTTGCAAGGCATAGACCAAGGTTACGAGCTTAACTGGGTTACACGTTCTCCAAGATTTTTTCCTCTAGAGTATTCCAAACTTACTTTAGAAATGACTTCTCCAGAATATGTAGATTACTTTTACAATTTACCTTCAGCAAAAAGAGACGATTTAATCAAAAATCAAAAACATTTGTATAAAGGAATCAATCAGGATTTAATTGCTAACATTTATGATTTAATATACACAAAGCAAGTAACAAATAAAGTTTCAATTAACCTTCGAACAAATTCAGAATTAAAACATGCCACTTACGATGCTGCTTTAAAAAGTTTCTATCTTAAAATACACCAGAATGAACAAGATAAGTATTATCAACATAAAACAGAAGCCTTAGTATTAGCTACAGGTTACGAGTATCAAGAACCTAAATTTATAGAAGGTATTAAAGATAGAATTCGTAGAGATGAAAAAGGAAGATATAATGTACACCGTAACTATGCTATCGACCATATAGGAACAGATATTTTTGTACAAAATGCAGAATTACACACACATGGATTTGTGACACCAGATTTAGGGATGGCATGTTACAGAAACTCATTTATTATTAAAGAATTAACAGGTGTAGACCATTACCCTATAGAAAAGCGAATTGCATTCCAACAATTTAATGTAACCGAAGAAGAAGAGATTAAAATGCATGAACCTGTGTTATGAAAAAACGTTTAATCCTAATGACTTTGGTGGCTGTAGTAAGCGATTATTTGTTGCATCCTTTTTATCCTCAATTTTTTGAAGTTCGCTTTGGAGTTAGTAATCCGGTATATGTTGGATATTACTTTGCAGCAATATGCTTTATGGTAATGTTAGCTTTTCCATTTTGGGCCTATGTATCAAAAAAAGTAGCAGAGCTTAATATTTTGGTATACACACAATGTATAGCAGGTATGTTGGCGCTTTGTTGTTTTTGGACAACATCGTACATCAATTTTTGGATTATTTCTCTAGTCATGGTTTTATTTAAAGGAAGCTACCTGTTAGTATATCCTTATATTTTAAAAATCATCACAAAAAAAGAACATCCAGACACCATTGGGGTATTATCCGTTGTGGTGCATTTGGGAGGTATATTAGGAGCCGTTATAGGTGGGTTAACCGTAGACTTAATTGATGCTAGTTATATTTTTTTAATCATGGCAGCAGGCGATTTCATTCAAATGGGAATGAGTGCTTATTTGCTAAAAAGTAAAAAATATACGGTTTCAAAAATAGAAGAAACACCAGCTAGCCCCATAAATAAAGATATTATTCCAAAAGGGTTTATCCTTAAAATAGGACTGGTAACCATGATCCTTTATTTCAGTGATTTTTTAATTCGTCCATTTTTTGCAACATACTGGGAAAGTATTTCTATTTATAATTCTAAACTTATCTCAGGAACCATGTATGCAATTCCTGGTTTTGTGGCATTAGTCGCTTTATGGATAAATACTAAAAAGAAAATAGATAATACACGTTTTCAAGGTATTATTCCAGCCTTATTATTAGGGATAATTGGTTTGTCTTTACAAGCACTTCCTTTTGAAAGTATCATTATTATAGGTAGAATAATTTATGGTTGGGCTATTTTTCAAGGCGTAGTAAAATTTGATGTTTTATTATTTGAATTAAGCCACCCAGAATCCTATGCTTTAGACTATAGTAAAGTACACTTTTTTCAGAATTTAGGAGTATTACTATCCTCACTTACTGTTGGATTAATAGTAGAAAATAAAGGGTTACAAATACCTTTTATAGTAGCCTTGGTAGGTTTTGTAATCACTTTAGTGTGTTACTATTTAATTTTCAAAATACAATTAAAAGTTAAGTCTCCAAAAGGCATGATAAAAACATAATTATATCTGGATGAAACAGAACAAAGACAATATAAAATACATTAATAATTATTTATTTAATAAATCTTTTAAAGATTTTGGAGAGATCCAGATACGTCATTATAGAATAACTCAAGATAGTGAAACATTACACCAATGGGTAAATATGGAATATGCTGCTTTTTGGGGTATGCAAGGTTACACATTACCGCAAGTGGAACAGGAGTATGCTAAACTTATGCAACCAGACCATTACGATGTTTTTGTAGGCGTATACAAAGAGCAAACCGTTTTCGTATTAGAAAAATACAATCCCCAAGAAGATATTATAGGGGATTTATACTCGAATAAACAAGACGATTGTGGTATTCATATTATAGTAGCGCCGCCCACTATAAGAATTCCAAATTTTACGTGGTACTTATTCAATACCATTATGGATTTTATATTTCAAGATAAAACCATTAATCGCATTTTAGTAGAACCCGATATTAGAAATAAAAAAATGTTTGCGCTATGCCAGCGTATAGGGTTTCGATTAGATAAAATAGTAGAACTACCTCATAAAACAGCTCAATTGGCTTTTTTAACCAGAACCCATTTTCAAAAATTAACATCAATACCCCAAATAAATAAAAGAAGCGCTATGAATACTTTAGACAACGCTGTATCTCCCCAACAATCTGTGAGTCATTTACAATCTAAAATCTGGGTTAAAGCAAATACTTTATTAGTAAAAAAAGCAATTTGTGAATTTAGCCATGAACTTCTTATAAAACCAAAAGTATTACAGCAATTAGATAAAGGTTGGAATCATTATCAAATTCAAACAGATCATAGTGATATTCACTATCAATTTAATGCGAAACCATTAGCTATGAATCATTTTTGGATTGAAACAACATCAATTAAAAAGAGTGAAGCAGGGCAACCAAAAGCATTAGATGCTGTGCTATTTATAAAAGAGTTTAAAACACAATTAGCAATTAGTGATAAGCACATGCCAGTTTATCTAGAGGAAATTATTAGCACATTATATGGTAGTGCTTTTAAATTAACAAAAGGAAACCCAAGGTCTAAAGCACTGGTTAATGCAGATTTTCAAACCATAGAACAATCTATGACCGAAGGTCACCCAGGGTTTGTAGCCAATAATGGGCGAATAGGGTTTGATAGTAGTGATTATAGAACTTATGCTCCAGAAAGCGGAAATTCTTTCTCGCTACTTTGGTTGGCAGGACATAAAAGTAGAGCGGTATATGCAGCGACCGAAGATTTGCCATATGCCAAATTGATGGAACAAGAGTTAGATACAGAAACCATAACATCCTTTAATACCATTATAAAAGATAAAGGTTTAAACCCCAACGATTACTTTTTTATTCCCATGCATCCTTGGCAATGGTTTAACAAATTAGCGAACATATTTTCTCCAGAGATTGCCATGGGAAATTTAATTTGTTTGGGTTATGGACCAGATCAATACCTAGCGCAACAATCTGTGCGAACATTATTTAATAGTACAAACCCCCATAAATTTTACACAAAAACAGCACTTTCTATTTTAAATATGGGCTTTATGCGTGGACTTCCTTTGTACTATTTAGGAACAGCCCCAAAAATGGCAGTTTGGTTAGAGCAACTATTGTATAACGATCCATATATTCAAGAAACAGGCTTTAAAATGTTAGGAGAAATAGCATCGGTAAGTTATGTGAATCCGTATTTTGAAGAATTTGGAACACATAATGACTATAACAAAATGCTGGCATCTTTATGGAGAGAAAGCCCAGTAACAGCAATAGAGGAAGGGCAACAACTCATGACAATGGCAGCATTCCTACATATAGACGATCAAGGAGATGCCTTATTACCTAAAATTATTGAAGCATCTGGATTATCCATAGAAGTCTGGTTATGTAAGTATTTAAAAGCCTATTTAAGTCCATTATTACATTGTTTCTATCATTTCGATTTGGTATTTATGCCTCATGGAGAAAATCTTATTATGGTACTCGATAACCATATACCAGTAAACACTTTATTAAAAGATATAACAGAAGAAGCATGTATTTTAAATCCAGAAATGGAATTACCAGAACATTTAAAACGTATGTATGCACCAGTACCAGAAGATGTTAAGTTACTATCCATATTTACAGATATTTTTGATGGTTTCTTTAGGTTTATGTCTCATATTTTAGAAGAACATGCTAGTTTTCCTGAAACAAAATTTTGGAGAACAGTTGCAGAGAATATTCAAGATTACCAAGAGCGTTATCCAGAAAAAGAAACAAAATTTAAACAGTACGATCTATTTGCTTCAGATTTTCATTTGTCGTGTTTAAATAGGCTTCAGCTTAATAATCATAAACAAATGATAGATTTAGACGATCCCGTTGCATTACTTCAGTTTGCAGGAAAATTGCAAAACCCAATTGCCATTTTTAGAAAAGATTTAATAGAAGTTATTTCTTAAATGTATTAAAGATTATGATAGAAAGTAATATAGAAATAAAGAATACTGTTTTTTCAAATCCTATAGATAATTTTGGAACTATTCATTTGCGATATTTAGATTTCAAATTAGATATTGAAACCATACATAATTGGGTAACTCAACCATATGCATCGTATTGGGGAATGTTAGATAAAACATTAGAAGAGGTACAGTTTGAATATGAAAAATTGGTTTCTAGAAAAGATTATGATGTTTTTATAGGTATTTATAAAGGCGAATCTGTTTTCTTAATGGAAAAATATAAAGCCTCATCAGATAGAATCTCGCAATATTATAATGCTAAACCAACAGATTATGGTATGCATATTTTAGTAGCACCGCCAGAGCGAAAAATATCTGGATTCACTTGGCAGATATTTACAACTGTTTTAGAGTATTTTTTCAATAGGGAAGAGGTAGATAGAATAGTGGTAGAACCAGATGTTAGAAACGATAAAATCCATAAACTCAATAAAAAAGCAGGGTTTCAATACCAAAAAGAGATTCAATTACCCGAAAAAAAGGCCTTTTTAGCATTTTGTGAACACAAGGACTATGTTGAAGCTAAAAAACGGAAACATTTAGAATTAAAACCAATTATAAAGGAAATCGTAGATACGCCAACTAAAGCCTCTGTAGCATATTTATCTCCAAAAGTTTGGGAAAAAGTAAATAAAACTTTAGTACGAAAAGCGATTAGTGAATTTAGTCATGAATTGGTTTTAAAACCTGAAACAATAAAGAGTAATAGCGAATACGAGACTTATCGTTTAGTTTCAGATGTTTCTGAAATTACTTATGAATTTAATGCTAAAAAACGATTTTTAGAGCATTGGGATATTGATGAAAACACCATCGTTAAAAAACATCAAGAGAATAATGTAACTATAGATGCTATTCAATTTATAATTGAATTTAGGGATACATTAGGTATACCAGAGCATTTACTGGCGGTGTATTTAGAAGAGGTTTCAAGCACATTGTCAAGTGCAGCTTACAAATATTCTAACCAAGAATTTTCATCTCAAGAATTAGTAAACTGTTCTTTTCAGATTATCGAACATGCCATGAGTGAAGGGCATCCATGTTTTGTAGCCAACAATGGAAGAATTGGGTTTAATAATGAAGAGTATATTAAATATGCTCCAGAAACCAATCAATCTTTCAAAATATATTGGTTAGCAGGGCACAAAAGCAAAGCAACATTTACTGCTATTAAAACATTACAATACAACTCTTTAATGCAAAAAGAGCTTGGAACGCAAGTTATTTCAAAATTTAATACAAAGTTAGAGGCTTTAGGTTTAGATACAGCATCTTATGTGTTTATACCCGTACACCCTTGGCAATGGAACAATAAAATAGTACAAATATTTGCAACAGATATTGCAAATAAAAACCTTGTTTTTTTAGGAGAAAGTACCGATTTATATTCGGCACAGCAATCCATTAGGACGCTATATAATAAAAGTAACCCTGAAAAAATGTATACCAAAACAGCCTTATCTATTTTAAATATGGGCTTTATGAGAGGGCTTTCACCATATTATATGCAAAGTACTCCCCATATTACCGCTTGGATTAGTGAATTACTAGAAAAAGACGCCTACTTAAAGCAAATAGGGTTTGCTATGCTTGGAGAAGTCGCTACAGTAGGGTTTCAAAATACCAATTATGAAGTATTAGGAAAAACTAATGCACATAATAAAATGTTATCTGCTTTATGGAGAGAAAGTCCACATTCTAAAATAAAAGAAGGTGAGCAATTAATGACGATGGCTGCTTTTCTTCATATTGATAAAGATGAAAATGCCTTAGTTTCAGAGTTAATTAAAGCCTCACCTTACAATACATCTACTTGGGTAGAAAAGTATTTGCAAGCCTATTTAAGCCCACTATTACATTGTTTCTATAATTATGGCTTTGTGTTTATGCCGCATGGCGAAAACATAATTATGGTTATGGAAGATAATACGCCTATAAACATACTAATGAAGGATATTACCGAAGAGGTTATTGTTTTTAATCCAGAATTAGACTTACCAGAAAAAGTAAAACGTTTGTATGTAGAAACCTCTGATGATATGAAAGTGTTAACCATATTTACAGATGTATTTGACTGCTTTTTTAGGTTCCTAGGTTCCATTTTAATGAATCACCTTAACTATCCAGAAGATCATTTTTGGGAACAAGTAGCACGGTGTATTCATAATTATCAATTAGAACATCCAAATTTACAAGCAAACTTTGATAGATATAACCTTTTTACTCCAGAATTTGATCGCTGTTGCCTTAATAGATTGCAGCTTAAGAATACAAAGCAAATGCTAGATCTTGCAGATCCTATGGAGAGTTTGATTTTTAAAGGCACCTTGCAAAACCCTATTTCAAAATTTAAAAAGATTGATAAGCGTAAATATCAGTCTGAAATTATTGAACACCATTAGTCATAACCATTAAAAAAAACAGAACATGTCATCAATAAACTCAAAAAGAATTTTGGCCATAGACTTTGCTAGAGGCGTAAGCGTATTAATGGTTATTATAGTACATACTTTATGGATATACGGAGATATTACTACGCAATCTAAAACGTGGTTAGGATCAACCATTCATTTTATAGGCAAAGGAACTCCTATGTTTTTAATTGCTATGGGAGTATCTTTTATACTATCTAGAAATCAAAGTATTAAGTTGTCAATAAAAAGAGCTTTCTATATTTTAGGTATAGGCTATTTTATGAATTTTCTAAAATTTGTATTTCCAGTTTTAATAGGCATAGTTCCAGATAATTTTATAGAAGCTTATGGTTGGACAAAACCAGTAACTTTAAATAATATGATTTATATGCTAGGTACAGGAGATATTCTTCAGCTAGCAGGGTTTTCTTTATTATTTATGGGATTTATTAATAAACTATCTAAAAATAAGTATGTTCCATTAATTATTGCTTTATGTATTGTTTTAATAACCAAAGAAGTGCATGGTTTTCAATTAGGAATTACAGGAGTTGATTATTTAACAGACATTTTATGGGGATCTGGGTGGCATGTTTATTTTGCTGTATTCCCATGGTTTTCTTTTATTCTTATAGGTATGTTCTTTGGTATGTGGTATAAAGAGCGAAGTAGAAGTGAAAACTATTTATTTAATAGAATGCTAATCGCAGGAATAGGTTTAATGTTAATAGGAGGGGGGCTCTGTTATTCTAATTTTGAATATCATTTTGGAGACTATTTTCATCTAGGA
This sequence comes from Flavivirga aquatica, assembly GCF_001747085.1. Taxonomy (GTDB): domain Bacteria; phylum Bacteroidota; class Bacteroidia; order Flavobacteriales; family Flavobacteriaceae; genus Algibacter_C; species Algibacter_C aquatica. The sequence continues at coordinate 178,754 of NZ_MDJD01000054.1, read as the reverse complement.
CCAGGAGGCGCATTGTATTTAGCAGGGTTTAATCTGGTATTAATGCGATTTGCTTACTTTTTAGTTACCAGAGTAAAAGAAAATAACATCTTTAAGTTCTTTTATTATTGTAGTAAACGTGTCACGACAATTTATGTAATACAATGGGTAATAATATGCTGGGGAATGGGCGTATTAGGATACCAAGAGTTTGGTGTTATTGGTGTACTGTTGTTAATTCCATTTTATATACTATTAACTATAGGAATTCAAAAGTTTGTATTGGACAGAATGTTGTTTCCTAAAAGAACTAAAAAGCAAACAAGTACAACAAATAAGAATACAAAAAGAGTGGTGGTATGAGAGCATTTAATTATATTTCTGTAACGTACGATAAGGATAGAGAGCTTTTACTTTGGAAAATAAAAGATAGAGGAATGCCCAATTTTTTCTTGAGTATACTTAAGGAATTTCGAGAATTTTCAATCTGGGTAAAAGAGTATTTTTCTATCCCAGATCGTCCTTTAAAGTTTATTGTTTCGGGTTCTGAACATTTAGGAGTTTATAACATGGGAGGCGATTTACCATATTTCTTGAATTGTATAAAAACCAATCAAAAAGAAAAATTAAAAACCTTCAACTTTGTATAGAAGCTATTTACGACATGTACAGCGCATTTGGGTTACCTGTTATAAGCATAGCATTGGTAGAAGGAAATGCTTATGGTGGCGGATTTGAATGTACCTTGGCACATGATTTTATTATAGTAGATGAAGACGTGAAATTTGGACTGCCAGAAAATAAGTTTAACCTATTTCCTGGTATGGGGGCACACAGCTTATTAATCCGAAAAATTAATGTGGTAGAAGCAGATGTTTTAATTAGAAGTAGAAAAACTTATACAGCGAGATATTTAGAATCTTTAGGTTTGGTAGATGAGGTTGTAGAAAAAGACAAATCTTTATTGGCATTATATAAATTTGTTGATAAACTTAAAGAGCAATTTAATTTTGAATATCACCATATTCAATGTAAAAAAGCAGTAAATCCATTAACCAAAGAAGAGCTATTAAAAATAACTAATGTTTGGGTAGATGCCTGTATGAAAGTGAGTTTATTTGATCTTCGTAAAATGGAAATTTTGGCAAATGCACAGTCTAGAAAAGCTAAAGGAATACCCATTAGAGTATAAAATAGCACCAATTTTTATAGAAGAGATTCATTTTATTAACTAGGAGTAAAAAAACGTCAAGCGAACTAAAAATAAGTCTTAGGTCTAGGTTTTAATAGTAAAGCGATCTAGATTCTATTTTTATCATCTACTAAACTCAAAAATAAAGACTATATTTTTTCATAGCTTTTAGTATTTCTGTATATTTTTGGCGTTAATCCTTCTATTTTTTTGAATGCGGCAGTAAAGTGTGTGGCATTTTTGTAGCCAACTAATTCAGAGATTTCATAAATAGGTTTATTACTATGATGTAGTAATTGTTTCGCTTTTTTCATACGTAATTCGGTAGCATATTCAAAGATGGTTTTATCAAACACTCTTTTAAATTCTTTTTTTAATAAAAAATCATTTAATCCTATTTGTCGTGCTAATTGTTGTATAGAATATTGAATAGTAAGGTCTGAGGAGATTAAATGTTGCGTCTTATATAACTTTTTTACCAAGTTATCTGTTTGATTTGTAGTTTCTTGTTTACTTGATGATTTAGTATCTAATTTTAAAGTAATTAATTCTAGGGTTTTAGATTCTAGGAATAATCGTTTTAATAATCCCTTTTTTTTATCGATTATAATTTCAGAAAGAATATCTTGAGTTTTAATACATAAAGGTAAAGGTTTAATAATATCATTTCGCAAACCATGTACAGCGTATTTATTTAAAATATCATAAGCTTCATGAAGTCGGTGCTTTTTAATAAAAGACATATCCATTCTAATTTTTACTTCTTTTAAACGTTTACGTTTATGATAATTTATGGAACCTATAGCGTTAGATACATAAACAAGGTAACTTTCTTGACTTTCGTATACAAAATCTTTAGAGATGCCGTCAATCTTAATAATTTGTTCACCTTCAATAAGAAAGGAGAGTTCAAGGAAATCTTTAGTAAGATGCCCCTGAGCACCAAAATCTTTTTTTAGTAAAACATCGAATATATTTATATATAATCCATCAAAATGATGAAACTCATAATAACCAGTACCATATTGCTCTAAACATTTAAATTTTTTTGTAGATATGCCGCATGCTTTTTGTGTGCTTATTAATTGAAAAATAGAACGTAATGTACATCCATTTTTTTGTTTCTCACCTTCAATTTCATTTGACGCTTTTTCTCGTCTTTTTTTATCCATAATACGTCATTTTTCTCTTTCGGTAGCTAGTAATTTTGCTTTATTCTTATTTAGATCAAATATAAATAATATTGTAGTCTCTAACTAAGATTATGTAAGAAAATTGTAATTACTTGTGATAATTTTATTAAAAAAATGGAGTAGCTTACTTCTGTATTTTGTTGTACTATCTAGTGTAGCACAAACCTATATTAAAGGAGTCGTTTTGGATAAAAATTCGAACCCCATTGTAGATGCTTCAATTCGAGTGATAGAGCTTGAAAATGTTGGAAGTACCACCAATTTCGATGGAGAATTTAATATTCAGTTACCTAAAGGTTCTTATACCTTAGAAACACGCTTTATTGGTTTCAAAAAAAGTATTAATAAGGTTATTATAAAAGATTCTAAAATAATACAACTTACTATTGTTTTAAAAGAAGATATAGAAGCATTAAAACAGGTTACTATAACAAAGAAAACAGAGGGGAGGAAGACTAGAGAAAAAGCTTTTGAAGTAGAAGTTATTCAAACCAAAGACTTAAAAAATATAAGCGTCGATATAAACTCTATTTTAACAACAATACCAGGTGTAAATGTGCGCCAACGTGGTGGTTTAGGATCGGCTTTCGATTTTTCACTTAATGGGCTTTCTGGAAAACAAGTCAAGTTCTTTATTGATGGTATCCCATTAGAAAATTTTGGAAGTTCTTTAACGCTTAACAATTTCCCTGCAACCTTAATAGAACGTGCAGAAATATACAAAGGTGTTGTGCCTATATATTTAGGAGCAGATGCCTTGGGAGGAGCTGTAAATATTATAACTAGTAAACGAAAAAATGACTTTATAGACGTGTCTTACGATATTGGTTCTTTTAATACGCATAGAACAACTTTAAATGGTCAATACTACGGTAAAAAAGGATTTGTATTACAATTAGCATCATTTTACAACTATTCAGATAATGACTATACCATTGACGATATAGTAGTAAGGGATGAACTAGGTAACGATACAGGAATTAGAAGAGACCATGTAAAAAGATTTCATGATGCATATAATTCGCAAATGGTGAGTGTAAAAACAGGTCTGGTAGACAAAACATATGCAGATCGTTTTATGATTGGAATTACAGCTTCAGCTAATAAAAATGAAATTCAACATCCTATAGATCCTCAAAACCCATTTGGAGAAGTGTTTACTAAAAATAAGATTATTTCGGGATCTGTAGACTTTGAAAAAAATAATTTATTTAAAGAAAAACTTAGATTAAAAATTTATGGCTCCATAACTCGAAATATAGAAAAAGTAGTAGATACGTCTTCCAGAAAATATGATTGGTTTGGTAATTTTATAGAGAGAGGAGACAAGACATTAGGAGAATTTGAAGCAAATAAAACACGATTCGAATTTAAAGATAACATGCATTTAATTACAGGATTAGTAAGTTATGTTATTAACGATAAGAATGCATTAAACCTAAGTTATACCAAAAACTATATAAAAAGGCAGGGAGAAGACCCTGAGAGAATAGGGCGAATTGCTTTTAAAGATCCTCATATTGTTAATAAAAATATATTTGGACTTTCTTATGATGCAAATTTATTAGATGCTAAATGGAATACTTCAATATTTACTAAAGGATATCTTTTAAATTCCAAAGGTGTTATAGAAGATCTTTTTACAAACGTGGAAGCAGATCGATTTACACACTTTAAAAATACCTTTAAAGAGCTAGGGTATGGATTAGCAACAACGTATAAGTTTTCGAATGGTTTTCAGGTAAAAGGATCGTTTGAAAGTACTTTTAGAATTCCAGAGGGTTATGAGGTTTTTGGAGATGGTTTTTTGCTTAAATCTAACCCAGAATTACTTCCAGAGAAAAGTTATAATGCCAACTTGGGCATCCTTTTTAATTCAGATATCAATGATTTTAAAATTCAAGCCGATACAAATATTTTCTTAAGAGCATCAGAAAACTTTATAGCCATTAAATCTGAAGGAATTTTTTCAAGATACTTCAACACAGCTAATGCAAGAAGCACAGGTGTAGAAGGGGAGGTAAGGACACTCTATAAAAACACATTCTTTTTAGATGTTAATGCCACCTATCAAAATATTATTGATCGTAATGCAGGAGAAAATGCAGGTGTCAGGTTTTTAAAGAATCAGCGTATAGCCAATATTCCATATCTGTTTGGTAACCTAAGTATAGGAAGTAAATTCAAAAATGTAATCACAAATAACGATCGGTTTAATATGTCTTGGAGTATCTACTATGTTCATGACTATCCGCTAACCTCTTTTGTAGAGGGCGCAGCAAATGAAAGAGCTATTATACCCGAGCAATTTTCTCATAATTTACAAGTGGGATATTCTTTTCATAACGGTAAATACAATCTATCTGTATTGGCAAAAAATATAACGGATGCTAAAATTTTTGACAATTTTGAAATTCAACAACCAGGAAGAGCCTTTTACGTAAAATTAAGATACTACGTGTCAAACTAAAAAAAATCTAATATTAAAATTATATAAAATGAAAACAATACAAACAATTAAAAATATAATATTGCTAATAGCAATTTCTATAGTTACTTTTTCATGTAGCAGCGATGACGATTCAGGAGCTAATGGTTCTGGTTCAAAGGGAGCTAAATATGTAGTAGGGTTTGAAGCTTTTCCAGTTGGTCAAGCCGCTCCTGTAGATTATATCTTGGAATTACCTTCGTTACAATCGCTTACTACAGGTGAAATTTCGGTAGAAGGACAAGGTGTACCATTAAAAGGGTGGAGGTTCTTTCATAATGTAGGAAACACGGTTTTTACAGCAGGATATTCAGACGATGATAAATGTATTGCTTATGGATTAAATGAAAATGGCGAATTGGCTGAAAAGGCAAATTTTGAATTTCAATCTACTTTAGATAACTATGCTGCTATAGATGATAAAACATTACTTGCTGTGGAATTAACATATGGAGGTCTTTCAGATAAACGATTTCATATTGTAAATGCAGAAACAGGGGTACTTGAAAGAATTGTAGAACATCCTATAGATATTGATAAGGGGAGTGGTACTGCTGCAGATCCTGGATCTATCCCTTGGGTAACAGGAATGGTACTTAGAGACGGGAAGTTATTTGTGTCTTATCATAAATGGTTGGCAGATGGATCGTATGTAACTCCAGATGTAGACAGAGCTTATGTTGCTGTATTTAAATATCCAGAATTCGAATTAGAAAAAATTATTGAAGATTCTAGAACCAGTCCAATAGGCGTGAATGGTCATAGCACTGGAATAGAGAAAACAGAAAACGGAGATATTTACTCCTTTTCTACATCTGCATTGAGTGCCGGTTTTACAGCAGCAACAAAACCATCCGGAATTTTAAGAATTAAAAATGATGAAACAGAGTTTGACCCAAGTTATTTCTTCGATATAGAAGCTGCAACCAACGGAGGGAAATTATTTTGGATGGATTATATAGGTAATGGAAAGGCAATTGCTAGAATTATTATAGATGATACAAATGGAGCAGGAGATTGGGGGGCTTTCTTTAAAAAAGATGTCTTTAAAATGGTTGTAATAGATTTAGTAAACAAAACCGTAACAGATGTAGCAGGAGTACCAACTCATGGGCACCGTTATACATCACCAATGTTTGTAGAAGGCGGTAAAGCATATATTAGTAGCTCTACAGATACAGAAACTCATATTTATATTGTAGATCCGGAAACAGCTACAGCAACCAAAGGCGCAAAAGTTCTAGGATTAGGATTAAAAGGAATATTTAAAGTAAGTCAATAATTTAAATCCATAAATATGCACGCCTATAGTTTAGGTGTGCATATTTTAAAATTTAGGAGGAGTTCTTATATAAACCTAATAAATGACAAGTAAAAAAAAGAATAGCAGACGTAAAACAATTTTGCAGCTTCATAAAATATTAGGACTATCTACAGGTATCGTCCTTTTTATTGTTTCAATTACAGGCTGTTTATGGGTTTTTAAAGAAGAAGTTGAAAGTTTTTATGATGATTATAAGTATGTTACGCCTAAAGAGGAAGATGTTATTTCGGCTTCAGTTGTAAAAAGCATAGCAGAAGCTGTTATACCTAATAAAACAATTCATGGTGTTATATATGGAAAGCCTCATGAAGCTATAGAGGTAGTTTTTTATGAAGCTGAGCCAGAAGTGTTTTACCAAAGTGTCTTTTTAGATCCTTATTCGGGAGAATTTATAAAAAAGACAGATAACGATTCTGGTTTTTTTGCATTTATATTAAAAGGACATTTGCGATTATGGCTTCCAGATGCTATTGGTTCTAGAATAGTATCATATTCTATTTTATTATTTCTAATAATCTTAATTAGTGGTCTTTTTCTATGGTGGCCAAAAAATAAAAAAAATTGGAAACAGCGGTTAAAATTTGATTGGAATACAAAAACACGCTGGAAACGAAAAAACTTTGATTTACATACTGTTACTGGATTTTATATTGCTTCTTTCGGATTAATTTTAGCATTTACAGGATGCGTAATGGCTTTCAACTGGTTTTATTTTATAGCTTATAAAGCTACTGGAGGAGATAAAGCACCGCAATTCATAATCCCAAAAAGTGCTCCTCAATATGTAAGTCAAGCGTATGATACACCTATCTACGATAAACTCATCCCCAAGCTTTATACAACCTATGAGCATGCCAAAAGTTTTGAATTGCACTATCCAGAAAATGATTCGACTTCTGTTCTAGTAGAAGTAAGTAATTCTAAAGGACTTTATTATGATATGGATTATCTTTTTTTCGATCAGCATACTCTAGAAGAAATAGAAACAACAAGTATTTATGGGAAATATAAACATGCAAAGTTTGCAGATAAAGTAATACGTATGAATTATGATATCCATATTGGTGCCATTGGAGGTATTGCGGGTAAAATTATAGCCTTTTTGGTTGGTCTTATTTGTGCTTCGTTACCAGTGAGTGGTATTTTACTTTGGTATGGTAGAGCTTATAAGAAGCAAGTTAAGGTTGTTGCGGGAAAAGTGAGGGGTTAGTAAACAGTATTTAATCTAAAGAATTCCTCTCAGCTTGCTGCGTGGTTTAGCTGAAAAGTTTGAACAACGGAGAGTTTTTCAAAACACTTTGAAAAAGTGTATATTCGATTTATGAGTGATCATATTCACAAACGACATAATAAGAGTTTATTATTGTATCATATAGTATGTCCAATAAAGTATAGGCGTTCTGTTTTGACAGAACATGTAAATTCTAGTATGATTTTGATATGTTCAGAGATAGAAATACGGTATGACATTTATTTTATAGATGTAGGTTTAGATGATAATCACGTTTATTTTTTAGTTCAAAGTGTTCCCATGTATTCTCCAAAACAAATACCATAGAGCAATAAATAGAACATCTTTTTACCATGAAGAACCTTTGTGTAATAATCGACTTTAGTGGTTAATAATAATTTAGATAAAACCGCTTCTGGAATAATATCTAATAATTGATTTACTGTAATTTTATGATCTTGTCAAAAACAAAAAAAGTCGGAAGATTTTTTCTTCCGACCATGACTGGCGTATAAAGCCCTTTTTTTTGATTAAACCAATAAATAGAGAACTATGAGTTAAGTCCAAAAGCGTAATAATATTTACCTGGCATATCTTCATAGACACCCTCTAACATCACTCCTCCTTCTTTATCTTCTATGGCTTTCATGACATCTTCAATATCTTTTACTTTTCTTCCATCGATGTGTGTGATAATAAAGCCATCTCGCATTTGGGTTTGTCGGCGTAATTTACCAGCATAAAGCTCTGTTACTTTTACGCCACCATCGATATTCAATTTTTTAGCCACATCTTTATCGAGGTTCTCTAGTTCTGCACCCAACATATTCAATACTTCATTATGCTCTTTCTTCTTAAGTTTAGTGCTTCCTTTTTTATTTTCAAGCACGACATTTATCTCTTTTTGTTTACCGTCACGGATAACAGTTACAGTTACTTTATCTCCGGGTCTTTTTTCAGCAATGATTCCTTGTAACATAGGTGAGGTCAAGACTTTTTTATCATCTATACTTAAAATGATATCTCCATCTTTAATACCTGCTTTGTCTGCTGCACTGTCTTCTGCTGCTTTTTCTACATAGACACCTTGGGTTAATTCAATATCTTTTTCTTTTGCCAGGTGCCCATCCATTGTACGTATGGTTACTCCTAACATTCCACGTTGTACGGCTCCGTATTTCAGCAAATCTTCAACCACCTTACTGGCAATATTACTTGGTACCGCAAAACCATAACCACTATACGAACCTGTATTACTTGCAATAGCCGTATTGATACCTATTAAATTTCCGTTGAGATTAACCAAAGCACCACCACTGTTGCCTGGGTTAATGGCCGCATCGGTCTGGATAAAACTTTCTACTGCAAACTTATCTTTGTTGATATTGATATTTCTTGCTTTTGCACTTACAATACCTGCGGTAACGGTAGAGTTAAGACTAAACGGATTACCGACTGCCAAAACCCATTCACCAACTCTTACATCATCAGAATTCACCATAGGCAAAACGGTTAAATTTTTAGCTTTAATTTGTAATAATGCTAAATCTGTAGAAGGGTCTGTACCAACGACAGTTGCCTTGTAAGTTCCGTTATTGTGCAAAGTAACCTCAATCTCATCTGCATTGTCTATAACATGATTGTTAGTTAGGATGTATCCCTTCTCGTTTATTACCACTCCGGAACCTGTTCCTATAACAGGTATTGCTTCTGGCTCTATATTTTCAGATTCGTCGTCATTAGCTCCGCCCCGTGGTTGTCTATAATCATATCGTCTTTGAAAGAAATTACCAAATGGATCTTCTTTAAAAAACTCACGAAATGGGTCTGGTATGCTTCTATATTGTTGCGCTCCGTTGGGTATCATTTTTTTTGAACTGATATGTACTACGGCATCCAACACCTTATCTGTAGTTTTAGTGAAATCTAAAGGAGTAATTTCACCATCTGCATTAGCTGCATAAAGGACTTTATGTCCATTGGTAGCAGTAACGTGTTTGATTTCAACTGTATTTGTTTCGAAATATTCATATCCTCCTATAACACCAACACTTATGATAAGTGACAATAGTGCTGAAATTAAAACTGTCTTTTTCATGATTGTACTTTTTATTAAATGAATCTATATTCTATTTTGTTATTACTATTTTTAGTTTATTGAGAGCTTACAGCTAGATTATTTGGAGCTCCCCAGATGATAAGGCCTTCTCTAAGTTTGCTATAACAGAAGGATGGCTTCCAAAAAACCTTCCGCCATCAGCCCTTTTAATTCGTACTAGCCGAGTGCCATTTTTTTTATCTTCGACCCCAACTATAACGACCTTAGTTCCCGGAATTCTTTTGTAATCGATTATGCCACCTCTCTTAATAATAAAGTTGGAGCGGGGAAAATCTATATAATTATATATTCTTGCTTCAGGATGCCCAATTTTCATTATAACACCAACCTGAATTTTTTGCTTTGGTAAGTATTTGTTTTCCTGAGAATTGCTCTGCGTAATGCCAATTAAAAATAAGATGGCCAAAATCAAATTTTTCATAACTATATGTTTTATGGTTAAACTTTGCTTAATTTCTTACTTATTGCAGACTGTCCTTTTCCTTGCCTACAAAATCGGAATGATATTTTTCTAAAAACTCCTTCTGTCTTGCTACCATTTGTTTTCTCATCCAATTAATATCCATAAAGTCTTTGCCAAAATCACTTTTGAAAAAATCATCAGTAAAAAATCGCCTGCTAAAAAGAGAGTCTTGGGCAAAGACATCGTCAAATCCCTTATCTTCAAAATGAGAAAAGTGATTATGAAATGTTGACTTAAAGGATTTTAATAAACTATCCTTGTCAAAAGACGTCAAGTTATTCCATTTTTTATCCGAAGACCAAGAATAAATACTGTCGTATCTAATGAGGTTTCCTTCCTCGTCAAATTCTTTATCTACCTTCCAAGAGCCTTTTGGTGCTTCTGCAATTTTCTCTTGCTTTTCTTCAGTATTGTCCTTTTTGGTCTCATTTTTTTGACTATTACAGCTTATGCTCAATAGCCCCAGCATTAAAAGTAAAAGAGTCTTTTTCATTGTTTTTAATTTTTAATTATTCTCTTTCTATAAAATTTAGACTTTATATATCTCGCCAAAAACATTCTTTACGCAAACCACTTACGTGTTTTTGGCTTTTTCTACTTGTTTTATCAATCTATCTTGATGAAACACTTCAGACCTGCGCTCACCATTCTTGTACCACACACATTCCAGATAAGTATCATTGTTCACAAAACCAAAAATTGGTTCTTTTTTTGAAATGTATTTTAGAACTTCCATTTTTGGTCTAACATCATTTCTTTTTATTTTTACCCAATCTCCTGGTATAAATTTCTTAGCCATAACGAATTGATATTAAATTATTTTTTTTAATGATGTGAGTAGTGAAATAGAGCTGCTACTCGCATCATTCCATGAAACCAAAATCAAATACCAAGTGTTATGATATTTTCTCCTTCAACGTTTTTAACTTTGCTCTCAAACGCTTAATAAGCCCTTTTTCATTGGTGTTGGAGTTGTCCATCATTTGTTTTTTCACGTCTTTAATAGCACTATACAACTCTTTATACTCTTTATTTTTTTACCATAACCAAGGGTTTCGGCAAAGTTGATTTCATAATCGGCATTTTCTAATAATAATTTTACATCTTCTTTTTTGAAATCATCTTAGTTTACCAATGTTTCCACTTCTTCAAGCATACGTTCGGCACGAAGAATAGGTAAGGGTACAATTTTTTCTTCGGTCACAATTGTATTTAAAGTGGCATTAAGCAATATACCAGCCTCTTGATATTTTTCCTCTTTAGTAAGTACAAGTGCCGCTTTTAGTGCATCAGGATATGTACCTATTGGTAATCTATATTCCTTTGTTTTTAGCTCACTTTTCAAGCCTTGCAGCAATATTCTCTAGCTACTTGTATTTTACGGTCTTCCAAAGCTTCTTCTGCAGCTTTGGATATCGTTTTGATAGCAGATATATCAGTAACCAAATCATTTGTTTCTATACTAAAATCTAAAGGCGTTAATGTTAATTTTGGGTTTAATGCAGTCAAAGTTTCTGCTTTACCTATGCCTAGTTCTATATATGCTTTTGCATCAGCAAAGTTATTATCGGCAATTGCTTTGCGGGCTTCTTTAGTCGCTTCTATGACTTTTGTAGCATCAACCATTAAGTCATCATTTGCTAAGGTTATTAATTCATTTATCTCTTTATCTATATTTTCTTTGAAGTCTGCTTTTTCTAGATAATTTTTTACTGGCTTTATAATAGCTTCTTTCGATATTTTAGTAGACTTTTTATTTATTTTTTTGGCAGTATCATTTGTATTACAAGCAACAAGTAGTACTGTCAACATGCTTGAAAATAAATACTTTAGTGTTTTCATTTTATAAAATTATTTAAAGGTTAAACATGTTATAAATAATACTTTAGTTTACAGTAATTGTTCTTTGCGCTTTCAGGGTATTTTTTTTACCCATTTTAATATCGAGTCGTCCATTTTTCATTTGTGCTACTACTTTTTCTGTATCAGCGTTTACTGGTAACTCAAAAGCTCTATAAAAAGAGTGGTTAACAAATTCTGTTCTAATCCAATTTTTTTCTTTTTTTTCTTTTTGTGCTTGGGATTTTGCTCTTATGGTTAAATAATTACCCCAAATCTCCATTTGAACGTCTTCTTTATCCATACCAGATAAGGCAATGGAAAGTTCAAATGCTTTGTCCTCATCACTAATATTGGCATAAGGAACAGTTACCATTTCTTTATTATTATGATTAGGCAATAGTTTACTCACAAACTGGTCAATAAACGGAGGGAATTTAATTGCCTTACCAATCTCTTTTCCAAAAACTTTCATTTTTCAAAAAAATTAAGGGTTTGACATATTGATTAAGAAGGGGCTGGGGTTTCAGCCCCAACTTCAATCAATCAAAAAAACTAACCAACCAATTACGAAATCTTGATGGTTCTAGCAGGCTTTTGTTTAGCCTCTTCTTTCTTAGGTAAATGAATGCTAAGAATACCATCTTTGTAGCTCGCATCAATCTTACCATCATCTACACTCTCAGGTAAAGTGAAAGTTCTTTTAAACGAAGAATAACCAAACTCTCTGCGAGTATAGTTTTCTTCTTTGTGTTCGTTTTCTTCTTTCATCTCTGTAGAGATAGACAACATTTGATTGTCAAGGTCTAAGTGAAAATCTGATTTCTTAAGACCAGGTACTGCCATATCCACCACGAAAGCATCAGCTGTTTCCTTGATGTTTACTTTTGGCAAGGTAATACCAGTATTAAAGTTTGAAGTAAATACTGATGGTAGATCTGCATTGAAGATATCATCTATCCATCTTGACCAAGTTGGGAAGTTTAAACTTGAATTAACATTTGATAAACCTCCATTTTTAGTGACATTAACTAATGTGCTCATAATTACAAAAATTTAAAAATTAAACATTAAATCATTTTTTGAAATCTTGATTGATTTCGAAATAGCTCTAGGCAAATGAAATGCCAAAATGAAAAAAAAGCCTTTTTAATTAATTTCAGTCAAAATCCACTACTCTAGTTTATTGTTTTTTGTCATTATGGCAGTTTTGTTTAATTAATAAATGACATAATGACGCATTTTAGTATGTCATTTTTTCCAAGAATTGGTCGTTTACAAAGACTTGATTTATTACGAGGTTATGGGAAAGAGATTGGTACTTTTTTTGAAATATGAGTAAAAAACTAAGATACGTAATTATTGTATTAGATTAAAATAAAGAATTATGAAAAATACATATCACATTCAAATACAAGAGTTTTTTGTGGTTTTAAAAAACCTAAAAAAAGAGAATAAGCAAGATGCTTTTAAAGATAAATTTATGGAACTATTGCCTGCTGCAAAGCAACACATCATAAATAGTATGGAAACAGCTTCAAAAAAAGAGCTGTTAAAACAGCAAGGGTATGGTGTAGATGATTTTGTAAACGACCTGTATATTTATGTGTATGACCACATAGATGAGCTAGATAATCAGGATGATTTTCATATTTGGCTCTTCAAGGTAATCGACATCTTGATTCAAGACGCCCTTGTGGATGAAGAATTTGATGATTTTTTCTTTAAAGATATAGATGAGTATTCTAAACAAGAATGGGATGCTATGGAAGAGGAATTCAGTACAGATGGCGACGGTGATTTACTAACGCTTGACGAGTTGGATGACATTAATTTAAGAAAAAATAATTATGAGTTAAAAGATATTTTTATCGAGGATAATGAAAAGGAACTCACTGCTAAATTCGAAAAAGAATTGTCCAAAGAGCGTATAAATTCTCATATGCAGATGGTATTGAGAAAATTACCGACGACAACTCAAAGTGTATTTGATTTACATACCTTAAGAGGGTTTGATGCAAAAAAAATTGCACATATAAAACGAATGCAGGTTGAAAAAGTTGATGGACTGCTTCATGAAGCAATGAACTTATTAAGGTTAAGTTTTAAAAGTCGGTTTTTAAGCTAAAAAGAAAAAATACAACACCAAATACATCCATAAATAGTTAAATAAGTTTATAAAAATGGAATATAAAGATTATTACAGAATACTTGGTGTTGACAAAAGCTCAACACCAAAAGACATAAAAAAAGCCTATCGAAAATTAGCAGCCAAATATCACCCAGATAAAACCAAGGGTGATAAGTCTGCTGAAGAAAAATTTAAAGAAGTCAATGAAGCCAACGAAGTACTCAGCGACCCTGAGAAAAGAGAAAAATACGATAGCTTAGGAGCCAACTGGAAAGCCTATGAACAGGCAGGTGGTGATTGGAGACAGTATGCACAGCAGCAACCCAGTGGACAAAACACTTACTATTATGAAGGGGATCCATCTGAGTTTTTCGGTGATAACGGTAGTGGCTTTTCCAGTTTCTTTGAGCAGTTCTTTGGAGGTAGAGGGTCAGGCGGTTTTGGCGGCGGTAAAAAACGTAGCTCAAGAGGGTTTACTGGAGGCGATATAGAGGCTGAATTGCCCGTTACGCTTTTAGAAGCCTATAAGGGAAGTAAACGCACCTTTGAACTTAATGGTCAAAAACTAAGGATAATTATCAAACCCGGTGCTTACGATGGTCTGAAGTTAAAAATAAAAGGGAAAGGGCAACCAGGAGTCAATGGTGGTGCTAAGGGAGATTTGTACATCAGTCTTCGAATACAACCAGACCCAAGATTTGAACGAAAGGGCAACGACATGTGGGTGACCAAGACTATAGACTTGTACATAGCTATTTTGGGAGGCAAAATAGAAATTCCAACGTTAACAGGTTCAGTAAAAATGACGGTACCAAAAGGTACAGATAATGGAAAAACCTTGCGCTTAAAAGGAAAGGGAATGCCAGTGTATGGCACAAAATTTCACGGAGATTTAATGGTTAAAATTCAGGTAAACCTGCCCAAAAATTTAAGCGTAGAGGAAGAAGCGTTATTTAAAAAACTTAATGGCATACGGGAAACACAAAAAAATTAAACTAAAATGAAAGGAAGTTTTAAAAATATAATTAATTGTGAAAAACCTGTGTTGGTAGATTTTCATGCAGAATGGTGTGGCCCATGCAAAGCGCAAGGTTCTATTATCAATGAGGTGGCAAAAGAAACAGGTAGTAAGGTGAGGATTATCAAAATAGATATTGATAAAAATCCAAAATTATCACAACAATATCAAATTCGAAGTGTACCAACAATAGTCCTGTTCAAAGATGGAAAGTTACTTTGGAAACAATCGGGAGTACATAGCAAACAACAATTACATAATATTATAAACCAGTATAGTTAAAAAGTTTGAAAGATGGAAATGATAATTTTTCAGAAGCATTATGCACAAAGCGATGCCGTACAGAATTTTTTAAATAAAGTTTACCAGAAAGAGATGATACATTTAGCTAGGGATTTATTAGCAAATGATGTTCGTTCCGAGGATATAAAGTTAGCCGTTAAGAAGGCAATACTAGCGGCTTAGAAATCAAGGCTTGATGCCAAAAAACATTTTCAAGCGGTTATTTCGTCGAAAAATGGAACTTCTTTTTTGGACTGTCGTTTGTCCAAATTAGGATATTCTCTAATTTTGTTAAATGCCGAACCTAAAAGCAAGTATATTGCCGCCTTTCAAGTTAAGGTAGTACAACAAATATTAAATTTAAAGTACGAACCATAGAATAAAAACTTTATGAACAAATCAATACCTCATAATAGCTTTGGTATCAACTTTAGGTATGTTATTTGGGTATTACGTTTTGAGGGTGTTTTTTAAAAAATTTAAAGGCACCTTAAAACGTAAAAATTTAAAGTGTAGTACAGTACTATTCGATTCTTTGTCCAAGACATTTTTTATAGTTAGAGGTATTGTTTTTTTAGCTTAACCCGCATTATTCATAGTATACTATTGAGTTTAATAATCGAATATTTGTGTTTACCCTTTAATTATTGTTTTCTATTTAGAGATTTATACGATTTTTTTGAATGACTGGTTCTATATATATGTTCAATAAATTAAAAAAATGGTCGATTTTTCACACCAAGACATAAGTATCCCAAGGTTTTAAAATTCACATTTTAAAACCTTTACTGTGTTATTATCTCTCTAAACAAATCTTGATTTACAAATGCTTTTGACAATTGATAGTAAATTCGTTTTTTAGTAATTTTAAGTGTTGCTCCAATTTTTAACAACTGGGATCTTATCATGCTTATTTGCCATTTTTTTTTGCTTTTGTAAATCTAGTCTTTTTTATACTTTTTTTGAGTAGTAAAAACATTTTGTAAGCTAAGTTACTTAGAAATAGCCTGAAAAAATTAGCCAAAAAAAACATGATTTGATAATCTACTTGAAAAACACATGTATTTTCACTTCCTTAATTTTGTTCTCGCTTGCTTCTTAGCGTTTTACATAAAAATCAAAGTAGATTTCACGGGCTTCTTGCTCTTTTATATTACTAATAAAACGACGAACATTTAGTCCTTTATCTGTACTTTCAATTTTTGTATAGGCTTGTTGCGGGCTGTGCCATGATTTGTCTTGATAAGTAAAGCTTATAAAGTGTTGATGTTTTATATTTAAGCTACATAGAGATGTTCAACTTTTCTTTTTAGCACGGCATTACTGACTTGACCTATGACAAATAGCAAATTGTAATGATCTACTAATTTGTAAAAAGGGTACAGCTAAACCCACTATCTGTGCGGATAATGATTTCTAAATCTGGATAAGTTGCTCTTATTTTACGAACAATTCTTCTTAATATTCCTACGTACCATCGGTTGGAATGGCTATTACTAGGACGTAAAACTGGTGAAATTATTTGTCCAGTTTTGCCATTATGGAAAAACAATTCATTAAGCATAAATTTACCATAATACCTATTAAACATTGATAATTGTTTGGGTTCCATAATGTAGTGTCAATATCTATAATAACTTTATTACGTCCTTTTATACTTGAAACATAATGATTAATCGATGCTTAAGATAGTTTGAAAATGGAGGCTGTATCAAGATTATTTTCGAAATGTGAGATTGTCGGTTGAGATGCTAAATCACCTTGAAGGACATCTTTAAACAAGGGGTCATTCTTCAAATGAATCACGTCATTGGCATCTTAATAACCTAGCATTAATATAAATACACGTTGCTTGAGTTGATCTTCTCAACTATAAGTAATATAGTTCGGGTTACGATCACCTGGTAATAATTTACCAAAATGAGCTAATAGTTTGTGTTCTCGTTCTAATTTTTCAAGAAGAATTAAAGAACCATCTAAACTCATTTCTGTGGCTTAAAAATCAACTGAAACTGATTGATTTCCTCGATAAAATAATGTATTTTTAGTATTCAAATCTGGGTAGTTTTTAAAAGTGAAATATTTGTTGTTGGTCACTTAAATATAATATTTTACACTCAGATTTTTTTTACTTTTAATGAATTATTCGGGTTAATCAACAAAAAGAGAAAGTCTTTCTTGTAAAAAGAGAACTCTACCTAAACAAATAAAAAAAAGCCGCTTTGATAGTATGAGGCTACTGAAAAAGTAATCGTATTTTGAAAACGCGAACTTCATTATAAGAGATTTCACGAATTAATTTTGTGAAATCTCTTTTTGATTTTAAGCTTTTTATGATTCAATTTGCACTTTTATACTCTCTATTTTGGCTCAAATAATGCTTATTGCTTCTTTGGTAGCATCTACAATAATTGATCTGGATTTTATGATGCCTTGTTCAACAGCAATGCTAACTGTTCTATTGATAAGCATATCCAGCAAATTGGTGTCCTTTAAACGTTGCCTACGAAACTTAGTTAAAGTACTTGGGGCAATAACATCTTCTTCTGGTAACATCTCTAAAAAGTATTTGAAGGACATGTCATAGCGTGAACGCTCAACTACATCTACATCTGAAATGGTATAAATTACTTTTAGTAGCAAGTATTTAAATAAACGTATGGGACTTTCTGCTTTTCTGCCTAGAGTTTGTGAATACTTAGATGCTAGTTCGTCATAGATAAAATTAAAATCTATTAAATCATTGATACGTCTTAACAAGTTGGTACTTGGAACGATTAAATCATATAAAGAACTGTACTCGCTTAACCGAAGAGATTCCTGTTGAACTATCATGAATACAAAATACAAAAAACGGCAAGTATCTAAAATACTTACCGCTTTTATTTAAGTTCGTGACTTTTTCAGTAGCCTCTGATAGTATAAGCGGCCTTTTTTTTATTACTCTTATTGTTTTAAAAATTTAGTAAAAGGAGAATTATTAATTGATATAAAGTAAATACCTTGTTTATAACTAGACACGTCTATACTATTATATTTATCGATAACTTTTGAAAGTACTTTTTGCCCTTTTAAATTCGACACCTGTATCAATACTGGTTTTGTCAAATTATGAATTGTAAACTTTTCCTTAACGGGATTTGAAGATATTCTTAGATTATCTATATTAAATAACATATCTTTTTTCTTTTCTTCTTTCTTTCCTCCACCAATTATGGTCACATTATTGACCTGATCTCTATCAATTGCTTGTGTCCAATTTGCACCCAATGGTCGTATATGGGTTTTAAAAATATACCCTATGCCTGATTGAGCAGGTTTTGGTAATTGAACAGTAATAGATTTTACTCCTTTACCAGCAGAAACTACTTCTTTTTGTTGTGCCACCCAACCTGAAGATGACCAAAATTCTACAACAAGTTCTCTATTTATAGAAGCTTCATAAGCTATATCTAAAACATAAGAATCTGCTGAAACTAATGTTGTTTTTGGCTCTTTAAAAGAAATCTCATCTTTGAATTGAGGAACTGCTTCGACAGTGATATCATTCAATTGTGTCCATTTTAATGCCTGTTGCCAAGTTCCTCCTACTGGTCGTATATGGGTTTTAAAAACATATCCTTTACCTGGTTTAACAGGTTTTGGTAATTGGATAGTTATAGATTTTGTTTCTTTACCAGCAGAAACGGTCTGAACAGCACTACTCGCTATCCAACCTGTTGCGGACCAAAATTCTACAACAAGTTCTCTATTTATAGAAGCTTCATAAGTAACATCAACTGTATAAGAATCTGCTACAGGCAATGTCGTTGGTACATTTACAAACTCTACATTGTCCTTAGCATTAGTACCACAAGATTCCCCAGGCAAACCATAACAACCTTGACCTGTAGGGCCTTGAGCAATATCCCAATTAGGCCCAGGTACCCAATTATCGCCTATTTCATAAGCGCCAACATCTGGAGATTTCCCAACATAATTATCTGTATATCTATTTATGACTCTACCAAAATCAACTGCTTTACTTCCTGGTTTTAATTTGTAATTATTATTAGTATGATTCACAAAAGATTTGTTATCTACCAAGTTATTTTGTTTATTAGATTGTGGTTCCCAAGTTCCTTCTGTTTCTTGATTCCCACCTTGATCGGTTGCATTTCTATCAGTAATATTATTCCATACTTTTACATTGGTAAATTTAGTACCTTTCTTATGCCAAGCACCCATTGTTCCTCCTTGAGCTTTTACCAAAGTATTATTAAAAATATCAATATCTTTTCCATTCCAATTAATTTGAACATTCGTCCATTCTACATTCCAAACAACATTTCTATATACACGAACATTCTCTGCATCATTATCTAAATAGATTCCAGCGGCTTTTTTTAGTTTTCCTCTTCCCTTTGCATCATGAAACCAATTGTGATGGATATCCATATTAAGCCCTTTGTTGATGGTGTAAATTAACGCACAATCGTCCGCTATAAGATTACTATAAGACACATCATTATATGCTACTTCAGAATTCTTATTGATAATTTGGATAGCGTCTCTTCCACCTCGTGAGATATTGTTACGTATTATCTTAGTATTAACACCTCCTCGAGCCATGATTGGAGCATCATAGGATCCTAAAAAATTAAAATCATGAATGTAGTTATTTCTAATAATAGAAGAGGTACCCGCATCCCATACACCAGTAGCATCACCAAATGCAATTTCAGAATTTTCTATAACGGTATTTCTAGAACCACTTTTGATATCGACTGCATTAATCCCCGAGTTAAACTTAGGGGTAATACCTCTTGTCATACTTCCATACAAAGAGGTTATTCCATTTAACTTATTACCTATTCCTTTGATAAGAATGTTTCCACCAAAAAGTGCAATATTTTGCAGATGAATATAATTAAGGTTTTGAAGATCTGCAGTAACTGATCTTCTTGCCATTTGCACTTCTCCATTTTTTGGCTCAGCATTTTTTGGAAGCTTAACAAAAAGTGTTTTAGTTTTTGGATTAAAATACCATTCATTCTTATAATCTAATGCTTCTTTGATCCCTTCTAAGAAGTAATCTCCTTTATCGCCAGGTGGGTGAGAACCTATGATCCAGCTTTGATCTTTAATCGCATCAAAAACAACTCTTCCAGAAGATTGTCTTTTAATCCATGCTCTCCAAGTTGTCCATCCTGACCCAGGTCGATCTCCATAAAACATAATTGATCCTCCGTTAGACCAATTCCAATTTGGAATTTCTCTATCGGTTAAAAAGGCATTCACAGATACTTGATCCTGACTTCCGTCATCATTTCTTAAAGAATTTAGAGTAAAACGATCGCCATCGGTATTATTAGGCCATCTAGCTAAATCAAGTACCGTTTTGCCTCTCATTACAAAATTACGTTGACCAAGATCCCAATTGACCTTTGTTTTCCATCTTCCATCTCCATCAGAAGTCCAACCGCTTAATGCTTGCATAGCAGAAATAATTACTTTCTCGCCTTGTTTAGCGGTATATGTAATGGGTTGTCCTGGTGTTCCAGATCGAACGGGTCTAATTGTTTCTTCATATGTTCCTTGACCTATAACAACAATATCTCCAGGCCTGGCAACCGAAGAAGCTTTTGTAATAGTTTTATAGGGTTTATCAATTGTTCCCGGGTTTGTATCATTACCAGTCTTAGAAACATAAATATTCTTGGCACTAATACTTGATGTAAAAATTATAGCTAACATTACTACAATTTTTTGAAATGAAATTTCAAAAAGTAAACTTTTTTTCATGATTATTAATTTATATGAGTTTAGTAACTATATACGTAAACAATGTCTTCTTAGATGTGTAAGTTAATAATTACTTTTAAATGAATTTAAAATGAATAGAGAGTGTCTTGAAGATGTTTAAATTTTATAGAGAAGAAATAGTAAAAAAGATAATTGAATGAGGTATTTCATATCCGAAATAATATAAGTTATCTGTTCTTAATTTATTGAATATAAAAAAAACTTCAAACTGCTCGTGCTTTTTGTTTTTCTAAAAGCTTGATTTTTCTTCTAACTCAATAATTCGTTGTTGGGGACTCTTAGCCATTGATTTAAAACTTTGGTTGCTCCAATCAAAGTTACCATATTTTTTTAACCATCTGGTGATGGTTGAGTCACTTTGAATACCATACTTAGACATTGCCTGAGAACGGGTAAGTAAACCTCGCTCGATTTCCGATACAATTCCCAGCTTGAAAAGACATTGTATAGTCTTTTTGAGTACGCTTTACATAGCTTGTTTTCATTACACTTGAAGATTTAGTGTAACGCTATTTCAGGACGAGACAGTCTAGTAAATAAGAGGCTGTCTGAAAAGGACAATCTTTTTTATACATCACGTTCATTTTCTGGCAATATCAAAAAAAAAGCGGTTTTTAAAAAGGAATTGTAATGTTGCTTTGTTTTTCTTTTATGATTTGTTAATAATTTCCTTTAAATATGCATATAATCTATATAGTAGTTTGTTTAATAACTCTATGTTTAATAATACTTTATATTATAGCTGTTTTTTGTGGTTTTAGAGATTTATAAAAAACAAAAATGTTGTTAGTGTAGAAATTTCCGCATACTTTTGATGAGAATATTTTTATGGTCGAAGATTTCCTGTTTAATTATTTTTTATGCTTTTA
This sequence comes from Flavivirga aquatica, assembly GCF_001747085.1. Taxonomy (GTDB): domain Bacteria; phylum Bacteroidota; class Bacteroidia; order Flavobacteriales; family Flavobacteriaceae; genus Algibacter_C; species Algibacter_C aquatica. The sequence continues at coordinate 156,821 of NZ_MDJD01000054.1, read as the reverse complement.
TCGAAAAAAAATGTTCGTTAACAATGAACTCATTTTAGACATTTTTTAGGAAATAGAAAATGTCAAGATGAGTTCAATAAGTGAATCTTAATAAATCACGTGTCTAAAGTTAGATCAGTAATCGATAATTTACGTGTTATTTGGTGTTTATAATGCTAAATTCTATGATTTAACACATAATATGCCTCAAAAAAGTAAAAAAAATAAAATGATTAAATTTTGGAAGGTTGTAAAGAGAATAATCTTTGGACTATTCTTATTATTTATTGCCTTAATACTCTTTATAAGAAGCCCTTGGGGACAAGATATTATTGTAAACAAAGCAACTGCTTATATTTCAGGAAAGACGAAAACAAAAGTTGCTATTGAAAAACTATACATCACTTTTTCAGGAAACATTTTTTTAAAAGGATTTTATCTAGAGGATAAAAAAAGGGACACTTTACTCTATTCAAAAAATTTAGAGGCTTCAATTGAATTACTGCCATTAGTTAGAGGTACAGAAATCAATATTAATTTTCTAGAGTTATCTGGATTACATGCTAGTGTTAGTCGAAAAACAACAAAAGAAAACTATAATTTTTCATTTCTTTTTGATGCATTTACTCCAAAAGATACACTTTCAATTGAAACGGAAACGTCTGCTACGACGTTTCACATAGGAAAGATCAATTTTAACGACATTAAAATAGCTTATAATGACGAGGTCTATGGAATAAATAGTAGATTAGAATTGGGCGATTTTTCGTTGAAAGTGAATACGCTCGATTTTGAAAAGATGCGGTTTGATTTAAAAGACCTTAAAATATCCAATACTAAAATTAACTACGATCAAGCCTTGTCTTTTCCTAAAGACACTACAGATAGCAAAAATGTTTTGCCTATAGTTTCCATTGAAAATTTTAGAATGGAGCATATCAATGTAGACTACCAGTCGCAACCAGATAACTTTAAACTTAAAACAAACGTTGGTAATTTTTCTCTTGCTTTACCAATAGCAGATCTGAAACATCAAAAAGTAGAGATAAACACTATAGGACTTACCAATTCTAAAGTTGATGTAAGCTATAATGCTTCAAAGAAAGATGTTGGTGTAGAGACAACATCACAAACAACTTTTGATTGGCCAGAATGGGAGATTGAGGTGAGAAATATTGATTTTAAGAATAATGCAATAATAGCTACAGCCAAAAATAGTGCCTCAACAAAAGGTGTTTTTAATCCTGAAGACATAAACATAAACAATTTACATTTTAAGGCAAGCGAGATTACCTATAAAGAGACCAAAGGTATTGGGAAAATAGCAACACTTTCTTTTAAGGAACATAGTGGTTTTGAATTAAAAAAAATAGTATTCAATGCATTAGTTAATGACCATACAACCCAATTGTCAAATCTAGGAATAGCCACTAATACTAATGATGCTTCTGGTTCAATCATTTTGAATTATAATACCCTAAACAATCTCATTAACGCACCAGAGGAAATAAAAGTGACAACGTCTTTAAAAAACTTAAGAATCAATCCAAAAGATGCTTTTTTCTTTGCACCACAACTTAAAACAAATCAATATATAGGTATCATATCACAAAAGGATCTTACTGGAGATATTCACTTAGTTGGCACTTTAAATGATTTAAAATTATCTAAATCCAATCTTAAATGGGGACAGAATACGACATTACTTGTAAATGGAAATTTTAAAAATATAACCCAAACAGAGAACTTCAATTTGAATATCTCTCAATTAAATTTTAAATCGCAACGTACCGATTTACTAAAATTTATTCAAGAAGATGCTTTAGGGATAACACTTCCAAAAACCATAAAGCTTACGGGGAATTTATTTGGTACTCTTAATAATTTAAAGGGCAAAGCACAATTGGTTACATCAGAAGGGACTATTAATGTAAATGGGAACTATAGAAATACAAGTAATATTGCTTTTAATGGCAAAATTAATGTCCTTAATTTAGAATTAGGTAAACTGCTTAACAATGAAATGATAGGAACCCTTGCATTTACAAGTGACATAAAAGGAAGTGGTTCCAGTTTAAATACACTTAATAGTACGTTCTCTACAAACTTTAAAACACTAGAGTTTAATAATTACAATTTTTCAAATCTATCACTCAAAGGGGATCTTATAAACGGTAAAAGCTCGGTATTGCTATTATTTAAAGATGAAAACCTAGACTTGGCAATGAATACTCAAATTTTAATGGATACCATTGCACCTCAATTTAATACCCTTATAGATGTTAAAGGAGCAAATTTAAAATCTCTTGGTATAACTACAGGAGATATACGTACCAAATTTAAAATCAATGCCGATTTTAAAGGAAATGCTAATGACTTTACAGCACAATCTATTATTACAGATGCCATCGCAGTAAAAGACAATAAAACCATACCACTAACTGATGTTACTATAGAAGCAACGGTAAATAGTAGCGATACAAATATTAGTGTTAAAAGTAATGTGATAGAAGGCACATTAGTAGCTAACACGGATCCTACAACGCTTATTAATGCATTAAAAGCCAGATTAGAAACTGCTGTAAGTCCAAATAGAACCAAAACATATTCAACTAGCGCAAAGATGTCGCTCGATGCCAAAATAAAACAAGCACCAATTATAAAAGATGTCTTCTTGTCCGATTTAGAATCATTTAAGACTATAGATTTAGCTATAGATTTTAATGAGGACAAACAATCTTTGATAGCAAAACTTAAAGCACCTCATATTGTATATAAAGGAAGTGAAATAGACAGCCTTAATTTTAACTTGAATTCAGATAAAGAAGCCCTTGATTTCAATTTAAATTTAGAAAAATTAACAGCAGATATTATAGCGATTAAAAAGGTAACTATTGCGGGAGGAACTAAGGACGAAAAGCTTGTAATAGATTTGCAAGCTTTTGATGCCCTTGATAAATTAATGCAGATTCAATCTGAAATTAAAAAAACGAATGATACGCTCATCTATCATATTATCCCATCCAATTTAGTTTTAAATAAAGAAGCATGGGATATTCCATCTACTAACAAAATTGCGATGGCACCAAATAGTATTGATTTTTCAGACTTCATTCTTACACAAGGTCATCGGAAAATAGAAATAAGTAATACGATGCCAGGAAGAACCAATGAGCATATAGGCTTCTCTTTTAAGAATTTTAACCTGAATACCATTACTAGTATCTTCAATTCAGAAAACCCAGTGGCAGAAGGTATTTTGAACGGTGATGTTGTATTAGAAAATCCCTTTGAAGACATGGGGGTTATAGCCAATGCATCCATTACAGATTTTCTAGTCATGCAAGTCCCATTGGGTAAACTAAACCTAAATGCAAAGTCTAAAAACGAGTCTTCCTATACTCTAGATTTTGATATTAATGGAGAGCGTATAGCATTAGAAATGACAGGAGATTATATGCCTTCAAATATAGAATCTCAGCTTGATTTCGATATTAAACTTAGCAAACTAGGACTTAAACTTATTGAAGGTTTTACCAAAGACCAAATTTCTAATACCAAAGGCAATATGTTTGCCAATATAAAGCTAACAGGTACTGTTGAGGAGCCAAGGCTATATGGTAATATTGGTTTTAATGATGCCACATTAAAGGTCAATACCCTTAATACTGTTTTTTTACTTCCTAAGGAATCCATAAAATTAGAGAATAACGGCATTTACTTTAAACAGTTTACATTATTGGACGAGAATAAGAATTCGTTGGTTTTAGATGGAAAAATAAATACAAAAAAATATACGAATCCTGTATTCGAACTGTCACTTAAGGCGAAAAATATACAAGTTTTAAAGTCTGTTAAACAAGACAATAGTCTTTTTTACGGAGACGTAAACCTAGATACAGATATAACTATAGCAGGAGATTTAAGATTACCTAAAATTGATGGTAGTTTAAAAATTAATAAAACGTCTAATTTTACTTACGTCATTCCTGAGAGCGAATTAGATATTGTAGAAAAAGAAGGTGTCGTGGTGTTTGTAAATAAGAAGAATCCTGACGATATACTTACCAAACAAACCGAAGAAGCAAGTGTAATATCTAAGTTAAAAGGGTTCGATATAGATACGCGCTTGGTTATAGATAAAGATGCCGTGTTTAATATTGTGGTAGACGAGCAGGCAAGTGATAATCTTAAAGTATCAGGAACAGGTGATTTTCAGTTAGGGATAGAACCTAATGGTTCAACATTATTTGCTGGAAAGTATGAAGTTAAATACGGACACTACGAAGTGAGTCTTTACAATCTGGTTAAAAGAAAATTTACGATCGCACCAGGCAGCTCTATCGTATGGCAAGGAGATTTTCTTGATGCAGATATGAACATAAAAGCAATCTATGAGGTAAAAACTGCAGCGTCTGGATTAATGGCCACAAAAACGACTAGAGAATCTAAAACTACCGTTGGGAAATACAGACAGAAAATTCCGTTTTTAGTCTATCTCAATTTAAAAGGAGAAATTTTGAAGCCCGAAATATCTTTTAATCTTGATATTCCAAAAGATAATCGAGGAGAATTTGGAGGTGAAGTCTATAGTCAAGTACAACAATTAAACACGCAAGAAGAAGACCTTAATAAACAAGTGTTTTCTCTTCTTGTATTCAATCAATTTTTCCCATCTGTTACCAGTGATGGTAGTAGTGGAGGCTCATTGTCTATTGCTAGAGACAATGTAAACAATGTACTATCTAATCAACTCAATAATTTTTCAAGTAAAATTTTAGGAGATACAGGATTAGAACTTGATTTTGGATTAGATAGTTATACTGATTACAAGGGAGATGCATCAGAAAATAAAACGCAAATAGATATTAATGCCAGAAAAAAGCTTTTTAACGATAAACTTATTGTAGAAGTTGGCAGTGGTTTAGATATTCAAGAAAACTCACAAAATTTAGGAGAAACAACACCTTTAATTGGTACAGTTTCTATTCAATATCTGCTTAGTGAAGATGACAAATGGCGTATAAAAGGATATAGAAAAAATGAATTTGAAAGTGTTATTGATGGGCAAGTGATTATTACTGGAATAGCTTTGATTTTTAATCAAGAATTCAATAAATTCAAAGAACTTTTTGAAAGAAAACTAAAAGAAGAAGTCACTAAAGATGACACCCAAATTGAGATAAAAGACAAACAATGAAGAAACCTTTAATTATATTAATTGTCCTTTCAATATTGGTGAGTGCCTGCGGTGTAAAACGTTTTATTCCAGAGAATGAAAAGTTGTACACGGGTGCTACTTTTAAGATAAATTCAGAGCACAAAATAGAAGCCCTTAAAGACATAGAAAAAGAGTTAGAACTCTTATTACGTCCGCAGCCCAACATCAGTGTACTTGGTGCTAAATTAGGGTTACTCGCATACTATAAAGTAGAAAAAGGTAAGCCTGGGTTTATTTATAGATTTATTCATAAAAAGACAAAAGAAGACCCCGTTTATTTGTCTTCTGTAAATATAAATCGAACAAAAGAACTCATAAAAAACAGGTTAGATAATTTAGGGTTTTTTAATAGTGAAGTCATATCGCAAGTTACAAACCAAAAGTATAAAAGTGAGGTTACTTACAGCATAAAGTTATATACACCGTACAGGTTAGAAACGTATAAGGTTTATAATGATTCACTACCAATTTTTAAGGCCATAAAAGAAATAATAGAAACATCAATACTTAAAAAAGGAGACCCCTTTAATCTTGCTAAATTAACACTAGAAAGAGAACGTATAGACTTTTATTTAAAATCTAAAGGGTATTATAATTTTAACCCAGACTTTTTAATTTTTGAAGCAGATACAAATCAATATAAAACAAAGCGTTTTGATCTATTCTTAAGGTTAAAAAAAGAGGTGCCTAAAAAGGCAATTATACCATACGAAATAAATAAGGTAAATGTATTTCCAAACTATGGCTTGCAAAATAAAAATCAAAGAGATACAGTAGCTATTGAAAATATAAATTTTATACAAGACTCTTTATTTTTTAAACCAAATAGGTTAAAACCCTATTTTCTTTTTGCTGAAGGACAAAAATACGATCCTAAAAAGTTTAAATCCACCAGCAGGCGATTATCATCTATTGGTATTTATAAATTTGTAAACGTAAAGTTTGAAGAAAATCAATCTGTAAAAGAAATGGATAGTATAGGGAAACTTAATGCTAATGTTTACCTATCTCCATTAAATAAACAATCCTTAAGTACAGAACTACAGATAAACACAAAATCCAGTAGTTTTACTGGACCAGCATTGGCATTGGCCTACACGAATAGAAACCTATTTAAAGGAGGCGAAACCATTAAGATTACAGGTAAGTTTGGGTTTGAAACACAAGCCATAAGTAATATTAATAATGGATTGAGTAGTACACAACTTGGATTGATGGGCGATTTAATATTTCCGAGACTTCTATTTCCAATAAAACTATCCCAACAATTTGATTATGCCATTCCAAAAACAAAAATCAGTTTAGGATTAGAGTATTTAAACCGAAGTAAACTTTATAGCTTAAGCTCTTTTAATAATAGTTTTGGGTATGGATGGCAGGCAAACAGTTTTGTGTACCACGAGTTTGATCCAATTAGTACTAGTTTTATAAAGCTATCTAACAGTACTGATGCATTCAATGTTATATTAGATGAAAATCCATTCTTAAAAAACAGTTTTAATCAAGAATTAATTTCAGGACTTACATACAGTTTTACATATAATGAATTAAACAGTCCTAGTAAGCGCCACCCTATTTTTATTAGAAGTAATTTAGAACTAGTAGGAAATACATTAAGCTTATTTAAAGGAAACAGAAACGAGGATGGTAAAAACACTATTCTAGGATTGGAATATGCCCAATATGTAAAAGTAGATACCGATGTGCGGTATAAGTTTGACTTAGGCGATGAAAACCTTTTGGTAACAAGATTGTATGGAGGGATAGGGGTACCTTATGGGAATTCGGATATTCTGCCTTTCTCCAAACAATTTTTTTCTGGAGGAGCATACAGTATTCGTGCCTTTAGTACACGTTCCATAGGACCTGGTACTTACATTGCTAACAATACAGATACAGCAGCCTTTTTTGATAGCTCTGGAGATGTTAAATTAGAAGCAAATATAGAATATCGTTTTCCGCTATTTTCTTATTTAAAAGGTGCTTTTTTCTTTGATGCAGGAAATGTGTGGCTGTTAAATGAAAATGAGACCATAGTTGGTGGGCAATTTTCATCTAATTTTATTAATGAATTAGCTATGGGAACAGGATTTGGCATACGTCTAGACATACAGAGTTTTGTTATTAGACTAGATTGGGCTGCGCCCGTTCACAAACCTATTCCAGAGTCAAAAGTGTTTGAATTTGATAGAAAGAATGCCATTCTAAACTTCGCTATAGGGTATCCATTTTAATTAATATAATTTCAAACTAAATAACACACAACTTTTGAGAATGATCCAAAATTCAGTTAAAGCATTTGCGAAAGACATGTTTGACATATTTGAATGCTGCTATGGGAAAAGATACGAAAGAGTTGTCTTCTCATAGTTCGGAAGAAATACTCGAGAAGCATTATATAGATAAAACAATAGTTCATGCAGCAGTAAAAAAAGTTAAAAAACAATCCAAAAGTGTACTCCAGTTAAAAATGAGTAAAAAAGGGTAAATGTAGGTCGGTGTAAAAGTACATAAAACAACAAACTCCTTGAAATTCAAGGGGTTTATTTTTGTAGCGAGAGGGGGGCACGATCCCCTGACCTCCGGGTTATGAAAAAAAAGCCGAATTTCACTCAATGATCTGTTAATCAGTAGTTTGTTTTGTTTTACGGTGGCTTTTTATTTTGTAAAATTATGCATTACATTTGATTGCATTTGTGTACTCCACGAGTGTACTCCTATAAAAAAAGAGATATTTCAAATTGAAATTGTAAGCCAATTTTATATATAACTACCACACGTTTTTCATATGCGTTCTGTTATTATTAATTTCTGAGTATTACGGCTAATAAGTGTAAATCTGATTGCAAAAAGAATAGGATTATAAAGATAAAGTGATTCTCTTATCTTTTTATGAGTTCTTAATTTATAAACATAACATTCAGTATATCAAAGAGGCACTTTGTTTTAAAAGTGTTGTAGAGATTGCAGTGTAATTTGAGAATTTGTCTATGTTACCAAGATTTGGTATATTTGAATAAATATATTTCAAAATGGGAAAAAATACATCAATATCACTAGGAAATCACTTTGAGGATTTTATCAAAGACGAAGTAAAGTCTGGCAGATATGGTTCTGTTAGTGAAGTAATTCGTTCGGCTCTACGATTATTAGAAAGAGAAGAAAAAAAAGAAAGAGAACTAATTAAAGCTCTAAAAATTGGAGAAAAAAGTGGATTTGTAGAAAACTTTGACCCAAAACAAAATCTGACTGAATTACATCGACAACACTTATGAGTAAAAACAAATATCGAATAAGTAAACAAGCGATTGTTGATTTAAATGATATTTGGCTTTATACTTTTCATAAGTGGTCTAAAGAACAAGCTGATAGATATTACGACTTAATAATCGGAGAAATTGAATTTATAACAGACAATTATTTGATTGGAAAATCAGCAGAACAAACTCGAAAAAATTATCGAGTTACTAAAATAAAATCTCATCTTATTTTCTATAGAAAAGTTGACAATGAAATTGTTGAAATCGTAAGAATTCTAAATCAGAGAATGGATATAAAAAAGAGGTTGAAATAAAAAAACTAAATAAAAACGTTGCACAATAACTAAATTAAAAAACAAGTAATTTTCTTCATTAAATTTAGACACTACTAGAAAGAAACTTTGTAAGTGATTGTTTAGTTGAGAAATGGGTCTCTGATATCACCTACATCAAAATAACAAACCAATGGCATTACGTAACTACCGTTTTGGATTTAGCCGATAGAAAAATAGTATCCTGGGTTTTAAGTGATGAGATGACCACAGAAAAAACAGTTTATAAAGCTTGGTTAATGGCTAGGAAGAAAAGAGAAATTACCGATAATCATATTTTTCATTCAGATAGAGGGGCTCAGTACGCTTCTAATAAAATGGTAACTATTTTAAAATCAAACCCTAAAATAAATCAGGGTATGAGTAGAAAAGGTAATTGTTGGGATAATGCAGTAGCTGAAAGTTTCTTCAAAACTTTAAAATATGAATGCACAAATAGATATAAGTTTTCGTCTTTTTTACAGGCTTTTAACATTATTAATGATTACATAAACTGGTATAACAACGTAAGAATTCATTCCGCCATAAATTATAAAACGCCAGCAGAAAAAGAATTAGAATTGAAAATTAAAAAAATGAATAATGTAGCATAAAAAATAGTACCAAATTTATTAGGTAGTCCATATCAACAGGACGGTGCGAGTAAAAGCAAAAACTATAGTAAAGTTATAAATAAGGAGAAATACTTCAGAGGTGCATATCAATATACTGACCTAAAAAAAGAGGAGGTGTATTTATTTCATATTTGTGATTAAAAATAATACAGAAAAAAAATTAATCGAATTAAAAGAACTAGGGCAAGTCATAAATTTAGAAGACATTAGGTCTATCCAAAAATGGTGTGATGAAAAACAAATAAAAGTACAAATTATAGGGGCAAGAAGCAAGTTTATCGTTTTCTGGTAGATTTAGAGCTGGATAAATGTCTAATAACTGATTTAAAAGGTAGATACCCTAATAAATGGGAAGCCCTATATCAATGTTATAAATCCGATGATAGATTAGAATATTTAAGTTTATTGGATGGTACTTCTACTGTCATAGATGATATCTCTATTTCTGTATATAGTAATAAGGAAGCAAAATCTCAATTCTATGATGAATTTGCAAATTAGTTTATTATGAAGCGAAAAAAACTTCCTAATAATAAACATAATGGACTATCTATTTATTGTTCAAAAAGTAAATGTGATAGGCATTTTTCGTGGACACATGTAAATGAAAAGCAAGAGGATGGTTCTTTTGTTAAGAAAGAGCCTCATTGTGGAATTACTAATAAAAAACTATCGAGTTGTAGGTTTTATGAAAAGCATAAGTTTATTACAAGAATTCATATTCCTGGTACTTACAAAGGGAGGAAGAGTAAAACATTAGATGCTTCCAATTATGTTGAGGCTGTTGTTGAGGCTATAGAATTCGAGAATGAATTCAAAAAAGAGTTTAAAGTATCAAGCACTCCAACAGAGTTTGTTTCTAAACGATGTTTTTTAATTAATGCTCAAGCAAGATATATTGAGGTTTTAAGCAATATTAATGTGCCTGACCATAAAAAAAAAGTAAGGTCTAAGGATTATATAAGTGAAGAAAAGTCCCGTTTAAAAGAGTTTAATGAAGCGCTAGTTAAGAATGGAGTTAATAAAAGAATGATTTTGATAGACCGTATTACAGATCACCATGTTGGTATTTACCATACTAGTATACTAAAAGGGAGGGAGAATAAAAATAGAACTTATAATAATAAAGTGGCTTCTCTTAAAAGGTTTTTTAATTGGGCTATTAAGTATTATAAATTAAAGATAGTAAATCCCTTTGATGAAGTTAATAAGAGAGCGGAAGTAATAAGGAAGGATACTATTACGGGAGAAGAGTATAAAAGATTGCTTGCTATTATTTCTCCAGAAAGAGGAATTGCAATTGTTGGGCTTAAGGATAAACAGCGTAAACAAAGATATAAATTATACTTAAAAGATGGGATAGAACTTGCTTTGCATACAGGAGGACGTAGGGAGGAAATAGTAGTTTTAAAATGGAATATGATTAAAAGTATTAAAGGTGAACTTTCTTATATTGAAATGAGTAATTTAAAAGTAGAAAGACAATTGGGAGAGGGTTTTAATGAAAATGTAGCGCTTAAAATTATTCCTATTACAAGAAGTCTTTTAAAATTGCTTTATAGAATGGGCTATGAAAAATACAAAGATAGTGATTAATATATCTTGTTTCCAGAAAGAGGGAGTATAAAATCTAAGACAATAATGGAAGCTTTGTCGAAAGGTTTTACTCATTTTTATAACCAATTAGATACGGGAAGAGATATTCAGTTAAAACATTTAAGAAAACATATTTGACATACCTGAATGCTTCTTTAGGAGATAAGGCAAAAACTTTATCTTCTCATACTACAGATGAAGTACTTCAAAAACATTATATAGATGAAAGAGTTATTGGCAAAGCTATAAAGGATATGAAAATTTTTGATGGGTAAAATAGACAAAACCGCCAATGAAAACCGCCAATATGGTCTTAAAATTTAATTAGCGGACATTTAATGAAGGTATAGAAAACAACAAACCCCTTGAATTTCAAGGGGTTTGTTTTGTAGCGAGAGGGGGGCACGATCCCCCGACCTCCGGGTTATGAATCCGACGCTCTAACCAACTGAGCTACCTCGCCATAATTTGAGGCTGCAAATATAGAAACAATATTGTTTCTAGCAAACATTAGAGCAAGAAAATATTATTAAATATTATTGTAATACTTACTAATTAATGTATATATTGGGCTGTATAAATTTTAAAGATACTTATGGACGATAAAATTAAGTTTGATATTGAATTTCCAATACATGCTTCCCCTCAATTATTATATCAATATATATCGACACCATCGGGTTTGTCTGAATGGTTTTCAGACAATGTAAATTCTCGTGGAGAGTTATTTACTTTTATATGGGATGGTAGTGAAGAGCAAGCAAAACTATTAAATAAGAAAAGTGGTGAGCGTATTAAGTTTAGATGGCTTGAAGATGAAGAAGATGACTCGGCTTGTTATTTTGAAATAAGAATTCAAGTAGATGAAATTACTAAAGATGTTTCTTTAATGATTACAGATTTTGCTGAAGAAGATGAAATAGATGAAGCTAAAATGCTTTGGGGAAATCAAATTTCCAGTTTAAAGCAAGTATTAGGCTCAGTTTAATTTTAAATAATATATTTTAAATTATATTTGTCCCGCTTTCAAAAAATAATGTAAGCGGGATTTTTTATGACAAATTTTAACGGGACTATTTTAGAAGAAAATATTATTTTGTCAACTCAAAATAGAGGTTACACCTATGGAGATGCACTTTTTGAGACTATTAAAACAAGTTGTGGTGAAATTTTGTTTTGGGAAGATCATTATTTTAGATTAATGGCATCTATGCGTATCATGCGTATGGAGATTCCTATGAATTTCACTATGGAGTTTTTAGAAGCTGAAATGTATAAAACGCTAGAAGCAAATGATTTATCAAAAGTGTCTGCGCGAATTAAATTTACAGTGCATAGAAACGAAGGTGGCTTGTATACACCAATTACTAATGATGTAAGTTATGTAATTTCTGTTAACTCCATTTCAGAGGACTTCTACATTCATAATGAGGATTTTTATCAGGTAGATTTATTTAAAGATTATTATGTGTCTCCTAGTTTGTTATCTACACTAAAAACGAATAACAAAGTATTAAATATAGTTGGTAGTATTTATGCTAAAGAAAACAGTTTAAATAATTGTTTGCTTTTAAATACTAATAAACAAGTTATTGAAGCTCTCAATGGAAATATTTTTTTAGTTAAAGGCAATATAATTAAAACACCACCTACGCTTGATGGTTGTTTAAAAGGTGTTATGCGAACTCAAATTATTAATATAATAGAAGCCTTACCAGAATACGAATTATTGGAAGATTCTATATCTCCATTTGAGCTTCAAAAGGCAGATGAAATTTTTATCACTAATGTTATGGTAGGAATACAGCCAATAAGTAAATACAGAAAAAAAGTATTTATAAAGGAAGTCTCTAAAATGTTACTTCAAAGATTAAACGTAAAAATAAGATTAGGCTAATTGTAATTTGGGTTTTCTGGTGCATTAGACCAAATGCTATATTCACCTCCAAATTCAAGCATTTTTTCTTTCCAAAATGTTTGGTAATCTTTTTCGATTATGTTTTTTTTATAAATATTATCTGTAACTACCCAAGAGTTGGATTTTAATTCATGATTTAATTGATCTGATTCCCAACCAGAATAGCCAAGGAAAAATCGTATATCATTTTCTTTTATAGTATTATTCTTAATAAGTTCTGCAACTTTTGTAAAATCACCTCCCCAGTATATACCTAAAGAAATTTCAATACTATTAGGTATTAATTGTGGTACTTTGTGAATAAAGTATAAGTTGTCTTGTTCTACAGGACCTCCATTATAAACTTTAAATGTAGCCTCTAATTCGGGTATTAATTCATTTATAGTATATTCAAGTGGTTTATTGAGAATAAAACCAATAGATCCATCAAGAGAATGATCTGCTAGTAATACTATAGAACGATTAAAAGAAACATCTCCAATAATAGCAGGTTCAGCTATTAGCAAATCTCCTTTTTTGGGTTGGGTTGTGACCATATTTTAATAAATTAATAATTAAATCTAATATTTATTTATCAAAAATGCAACTGTTTTATTTATATATAAAAAAAACCTTCATATTGTGAAGGTTTCTCTTATTATAAAAAGAAGTAAATAATTAGTTTACTGCATTTGATAAATCTGATCCTGCTTTAAACTTAACAACGTTTTTAGCTTTGATTTTGATAGTATCTCCAGTTTGAGGGTTTCTTCCTTCTCTTGCAGCTCTTTTAGAAACTGACCAAGATCCAAATCCTACTAAAGAGACTCTATTACCTTTTTGTAAAGCGCCTTCTATTTCGATGATAGCACACTCTAAAGCTTTTTTAGCAGCAGCTTTAGTAATTCCAGCATGTTCTGCCATTGCATCGATTAAATCTGTTTTGTTCATAATATAAAATTTAATTATTAATAAATTGGTTAAACATTTCGTTAAATCCTATACAAATTTATACGGATTATGTAATCATGCAAGTAATAGTAAGGGAAATACACGGTATTGTTGATAACTTGATTCATTTGTTAATAAAGGATGTGTATTTTGTCGGGTTTTTTGAAATATCAATGAGAATAAGGGTTTACAGCATATTAGAGTTTTCTTTAAAAGTATACCCATTTAAAAGAGATTTTATATCCATGTTACGTTTACCAGGAAGTTTCATTTCTTTAATTATAATGTAACCATTTGTTACCGCTACTTTTAGTTCTTTTTTTGTAGAAATGATTAAACCAGTTTCAAAAGAATGATCAATATATTCTTTTTCAATCTTATTAATTTTTATGTCTAATTCATCATCACCATTAATTAAGGTACACCAAGCAGCAGGGTAGGGGCTCAATCCACGTATCTTATTATGGATGCTATCAATAGTGTCATTCCAATTAATTTTACAATTATCCTTATTTAATTTGTATGCTGTTTTAATATTTTTAGTTTCTATTTGTGGTATAGTTTTAATATCACCTTTTTCTATTGAAGCAACAGTTTTTAAAACTAATTCACTACCTATTATCATTAATTTGTCGTGTAGGCTTCCTGCATTTTCATTAGGATTTATATCTAGTTCAGCTTGAAAAATCATATCACCAGTATCTATTTTTTCATCAATAAAAAAAGTTGAAACTCCAGTTTTTGTTTCTCCATTTATAATAGCCCAATTTATAGGTGCTGCACCTCGGTAATTAGGTAGTAAAGAAGCGTGTAAATTAAACGTACCATATTCAGGCATTTGCCAAACGACTTTTGGGAGCATTCTAAAAGCAACTACAATTTGTAGGTTGGCTTCAAGAGTCTTTAATTCATTTAAAAAATCATCGTTTTTTAAATTTGTAGGTTGTAAAATATGTAAACCAGATGATTTTGCATACTTTTTTACAGCACTTTCATTTAGTTTACGACCACGACCTGCAGGTTTATCTGGAGCTGTAATAACACCTACTATATTGTAATTGTTTTCGACTAATCTTTTTAAAATGGCTACTGCAAAATCTGGAGTGCCCATAAATACAATTCTTAAATCTTTCATCTGTTGATGTTTATTTTTTATACGTTAGATTAAATAAGGACAATTTGTATCGATTATTTCAATAAAGTAGAAACTTTACAATACTTATTTTATAAATGGCTTAATTTATATGTGTTTTTCTGTGTAACGGTTATAATATGATGTTCTAATAATAATTTTAAAGCATTTATCAGTAAGTATTCAGGACATTTTAAAAGAGGTATCATGTCTCTTGATGATTTGTCTCCACTTTCTAATAATTCTATAATACGTTTTTTTATTGCATTTATATTTTGAGGAGCTTCTTTCTTTTTTGTATTTATACAAACGGAACAAATACCGCAAGGTTTTATGTCTTTCTCACCAAAATAGGAGAGTAGTTGTATACTTTTACATGTGGAATTATTTTCAATATACTCAAGTATGGCCTTAACCTGACGTTGCTTTAATTTATTTTGTTGTTCAATTATTAAAGCTATTCTGTTAATAGTTTTATCATCTTCACGGGGTTCTATGAAGGTGACTTGTGCATCTGTTTTTGCTAAGTTTAAAGTGATAATGGCATCACGTTCTAATTGTAGTAATGCTTCTATTAATATAGTTTCTGGAATCGAAGATTTTTCAGCTATACGTACCAAATCAATTTTTGTTATATGATCAAAAATACCACCATACATGCGTAATATCGATTTTACAATGATACTAAAATCCTGATGTGTTTCTAAATAATTAAAAAGAGCAGCGTTAGATATAGTAAATTGTACGGTAACTTTATTTTTAAATTGTTTAGATAAAGTAATAACACTATTCCTATCTAATAATAACAAAGCATTATAGCTTAAAATAGTACTGAAATTATAAGTTTTACAGAAGGAATTAAAGTCAAAATTAAAAGTTAAATATTCGCCTTCTCCATAAGATACTTGAAAATAGTTACACAATTTTCGGTATACTTGTTTAACAAAATCTACTGTAGGGAGTACATTTAAAAATTGATTTTTTACTAAAATTTCATCGCTATTATTTTTTAGTATTACAGCAAAAGCTTTGTTACCATTTCGTCCAGCACGACCTGCTTCTTGAAAATAACTTTCTATGCTTTCGGGTAAATTTAAATGGATAACGGTTTTCACATCAGGTTTATCAATACCCATTCCAAAAGCGTTGGTTGCTACCATGACTTGCTTTTGGTTTTGTAACCAAGCAGTCATATTGCTGTCCTTTTCTAGGTTTGAGAGTCCTCCATGGTAATATGTGGCAGTAATATTTTTCGATTTTAAAAGCGTGCTAATTTCTAAGGTTAGTTTTCTATTTCTAACATATACAATTGAAGGTTCTACGTGTTTTTTTAGTATGGTTTCAAGTCTATAATATTTATCATTTTCATGAAATACCATGTAGGCTAGATTGGATCTTGAAAATGATTGTTTAAATATTTTGGGTTGAATAAAATCAAGCTCTTTAACAATATCTTCAACGACTTCTGGTTTAGCAGATGCTGTCAATGCTATAACATTTACAGAAGGATGCAATCGCCTTAATAAATCAATATTTTTATAAGCGGGTCTAAAATCACTTCCCCATTGTGAAATGCAATGCGCTTCATCTACAGCTATTAAATTTACATGCATTTGTTTTATACGATCCTGTACTAGTTCTTGTTGCAAACGCTCAGGAGAGAGGTATAGAAATTTATAATTTCCGTAAATGCAATTATCTAAAAGTGTATCAAGTTTGCTGTGACTTATTCCACTTGTAATAGCCATAGCTTTAATACCTTTATTTTTTAAGGAAAGAACTTGGTCTTTCATTAAAGCTATTAAAGGTGAAATAACTATGCATATGCCTTTTTTTGCTAAAGCAGGGATTTGAAAGCAAAGTGATTTTCCTCCACCAGTAGGTAATAAAGCAAAAGTGTCTTCATTATTAATGGCAGCATTAATAATAGCTTCTTGCTGTGGCCTAAAGGCAGTAAAATTCCAATACCTTTCTAGTATGTTTATGGGATGTTCCACTAAATTAAATACTATTTATAATGTAATTGGTACGTTCTTCAACGGTTCCAAAAGGAACCTCTATAATGTTATATTCGAAATTTTTATAGATCTGTTTTAAACATTCATGAATTTTTATAGCTTCATCAAAAGTTTCAAACCGTTCGTTATCAGTCTTGTATATAGCCTTCCAAGGAGGTAATAAAAATACATTATTATATTTATGTATTTTACATGCATTAGTAAAGATATCATTATACTCTTGATTGAAGAAATCCATATAGGCTAAAACATCTGGAATTCCTCGATCAAAAAAGTTTAATTTTTTATTTGTCTTATTAGCTTGAATAAATTGTTCTATTCTCCCATTAAGCAACTTGCTATTAAAGTCCATAGGATCATTTACAAAAGCAATTGGATTAGAAATTTGTGAAGAAGTTTCAACTTCATTTTTTGCTTCTAAAGTTAGTGCTCTTATTATTTCATCAAAACAATAATAATTTTGTTTCTTCAATTGATTAATGATTGATGTTTTTCCAGTTCCAGGACCTCCCGTTATAACAATATTTTTAGTATTCAAATGCATTCAATTTAGTTGTAAAAATCGGAATTTAACAGCTATAAAAAAAATACAATAAAATACATTTGCTATTTAAGCATAATAGTCAAGTTATATATTACGTATAATCATTTTATTTTATGACTATTAAAACAGCAATACTTACTAGTAAAAAAAGTTGTTTTAGTAATTGTTGTGTCTATCAATTGTATAAATGTTATGTTTATATGATCATTGAGAAACAATAGAAATTAGAATACATAAAATCTTATATTTGCAGCTTATTAAAAAGATTATGAGTACACCTCCAAATTCGGAAGAATTTTATAAAAAATTAAAAGAGCAATTACACGAAACAGCTAGTTGGCCAACAGAGTATTTATATAAATTTATTATAAAAACCGATGTTGAAAAAATAACAAAGCTTGAAGCTATATTTGATAATATGGGAGCTGTTATAAGAACTACTGAATCTAAAAATGGAAAATATACAAGCGTCTCTATTAATTTATTAATGCCTAATCCAGACGCTGTTATTGAAAAATATAAAGAAGTAGCAGAAAAAGTTGAAGGAGTTATAAGTCTTTAGTTTTTTTTTGTATTTTGCGCTAGCATAACAACTACATGCAATAAATATAACCCTACACATTTAATTTTGATAGACAATTTAGAATATAACACAGAGCGTGAGCACTTAATCATTCCAGAATATGGACGTCATATGCAGAAAATGATTAGCTATGCTAAAGCCATTGAAACAAAGGAAGAACGTAATAAGATAGCAAAAGCCATTATTTCTGTAATGGGAAATATGCAACCGCATTTAAGAGATGTTCCCGATTTTCAACACAAACTTTGGGATCAGCTTTTTATTATGTCTAATTTTGAATTAGATGTTGATTCACCTTATGAAAAACCAACAAAAGAGCTTTTAGAAGAGCGTCCAGAACCTTTAAGGTATCCACAAAATTTTCCTAAATATCGTTTTTACGGAAATAATATTAAAACCATGATTGATGTTGCTAATACATGGGAAGAAGGAGATCTTAAACAAGCGCTTACTTTTACTATTGCAAATCACATGAAGAAGTGTTTTTTAAATTGGAATAAAGATACCGTAGAAGATGGTGTAATTTACAATCATTTATATGAGCTTTCGGAAGGGAAAATTAACTTAAAAGGATCTAAAGAAGATTTAACAGATGCCTCAAGTTTAATGCGTTCTAATAAAGGGAAGTTTTCTAATAATAAGAAACCAACTCACCACAAAAAACATACTAATAATAGACAAAGAAAACGTTACTAGTTAAGCATGGGAATATTTAAAATTGAAGGTGGTCACCAGTTAAAGGGGAGCATACAACCTCAAGGTGCAAAAAACGAAGCATTACAAATTTTATGTGCTGTTTTATTAACCCCAGAATTAATTAAAATCAACAATATCCCTGACATCGTAGATGTTAATAAGCTAATTAGTTTGTTGAAAAAGCTAGGAGTTAAAGTTGAAAAGAAAGGAAAAGGAACTTATACATTTCAAGCAGACGAAGTTAATCTTAAATATTTAGAATCAGACGAATTTAAAATTGATGGACGAGGGTTACGAGGTTCTATAATGATTGTTGGGCCATTATTGGCTCGTTTTGGTAAAGGGTATATTCCTAAGCCAGGAGGAGATAAAATTGGACGTCGTCGACTAGATACCCACTTTGAAGGTCTAATAAAACTTGGAGCTAAGTTTGGCTACAGTAAGGAAGAACAGTTTTATGGTGTTGAAGCAGATAAATTAATAGGAGCTTACATGCTTTTAGAAGAAGCTTCTGTTACTGGTACAGCAAATATTGTTATGGCTGCTGTTTTGGCCGAAGGAAAAACGACTATATACAACGCTGCTTGTGAACCTTATTTACAGCAATTATGTAAAATGCTAAATAGAATGGGCGCTAAAATTAGCGGTGTAGGTTCTAACATGTTAATTATTGATGGTGTTGAAAACTTAGGAGGTACAAATCATACTATGCTGCCAGACATGATTGAAATTGGGAGCTGGATTGGTTTAGCAGCTATGACCAAGAGTGAACTTACTATAAAAAATGTAAGTTGGAATGATTTAGGAGTTATACCCAATATGTTTAGAAAATTAGGTATAACTGTTGAAAAGAAAGGAGATGATATTCATATTCCTGCGCATATAGATGGTTATGAAATACAAAATTTTATAGATGGTTCAATTCTAACTATTTCTGATGCACCTTGGCCAGGATTTACTCCAGATTTATTAAGTATCATTTTAGTTGTGGCTACTCAAGCAAGAGGTAGTGTGCTAATACACCAAAAAATGTTCGAAAGTCGTTTATTTTTTGTTGATAAACTTATCGATATGGGAGCTAAAATTATTTTATGTGATCCACATCGTGCTACGGTTATAGGACATGATTTTAAATCAAATTTAAAGGCAACTACGATGACGTCTCCAGATATTCGTGCTGGTGTTTCATTACTTATTGCTGCGCTTTCTGCTAAAGGAACATCTACTATTCAGAATATTGAGCAAATAGATCGTGGTTATGAGAATATTGATGAACGATTAAGAGCTATAGGTGCTAAAATTGAGCGTATAGCATAAAAATACATATAATAATAATAATAAATAAAATAAACTGGCATAAAAAAATAAACTAATTAACAAGCGTATTTTTTTATGCCAGTTTATTATTTACATACTATAAGCTATAAAAAAACTGTTCATTAACAATTTTGTCATCGTTAATTTAAAAAACTGTAACTTCTAGCATTTGTTGTCTGCATAATCTTTAAAAGTCACATCGAAAGTCATTTTACTTGTAAAATGATTATCAGTAACTATGGGGCTGCTAATTTCATCACTATGAAATTCAGGTACGTTATCTAAACATTGTTTCCTTTTATTCCATACATTCTGCTTTCCACTAAGCATCTAGATAACGAAGCATTTCTTTACTAACTATATTGTATGTATATAAATTTTCAATGCATTCTATATTTTTAATTAACACATTTGTGCTCATTGGTTTACTATTTCTTGTGTATTTATAATTTTAGTTTTTGATAGTATTTTTTAAAATATAATTGATATTAAGAGTATATGCTGTGTGTAGAGATTTACTTGAAAACCAATAAAGGTATAGCAGATATTGCTTTTCTAATCGCTTTAATGATTTATCTCACTTTATTAGGTTTTTTAAAAAAGTTAAAGAGATTAAACCTATAGATTATAGGAAAAAATAAAGAACTTATAATTTCAAAATTGTATAAAGAAACTTATTGAAGAGCTTCTTTAAAGGTTGTTAAACAGCGTTCTCTGGCAAACTTGTGGTCGACAATTGGTGTGGGGTAGGTGAGTTCTTGAAAATCTGGTACCCACTTATTAATGTAACTTAATTGTTTATCGAATTTTTCAATTTGAGTTGTTGGATTAAATATCCTAAAGTAGGGAGCGGCATCAACACCGGAACCAGCTACCCATTGCCAATTACCAATATTACTAGCCATATCATAATCATGTAGTTTTTCTGCAAAATAGGCTTCTCCCCAGCGCCAATCTATAAGTAAGTGTTTGCATAAAAAACTGCCTACTAACATGCGTACACGATTGTGCATAAAACCTGTTGTATTTAATTGCCTCATACCAGCATCAACTAACGGGTATCCTGTTTTGCCTTCACACCAAGTTTTAAATTCAGCTTCATTATTACGCCATATAATGCGATCGTACTTAGGTTTAAAACTTTTAGTTTGTGTATGTGGAAAATGCCAAAGGATTTGTGTGAAAAATTCACGCCAAATAAGTTCTTGCCAAAATACTTCATTGGTTTCTTTTGTAGCTTTTTCTACCATTTCACGAATACTTACAGTGCCAAAACGCAAATGAGGCCCTAGTTTAGAAGTACTGTCTTGAGCTGGAAAATTTCTAGTTGTTTCGTAGTTTTGAATCAGATAAGAGGTTATCTTATATGGTTTTATAGGTTGCAATGATACTTTAAAACCAATATCGGATAAACTTAAATTTGATGGTAATTGGTTTGTAATTAAATTGCTTAACAAGTTTTCTGAACCATAAGATTTAAAGTCTATACTTTTAAAAGTTTCTTTCCACTTTTTCATGTATGGCGTGTATACCAAATAGGGGGAGTTGTCCTTTTTTACAACCTCATCTTTTTCGAAGATAACTTGGTCTTTATAAGTTCTAAATTTAATATGATTTAGGGTTAATAAATCATTTATTTCTGAATCTCGTTTTCTGGCATAGGGTTCATAATCATGATTTGTATATACAGATTGGATATCATGTTCTTTAATTAATTGCTTATAAATGTCTATGGGTTTGCCTTTATATAAAGTAATTTCAGTATTGTATTTGTGTTGGAGTAATGTGTTTATATTTTGTATTGTTTGGTATATAAAAGTAACTCGAGCATCATGTTCTGGTAGTTTTTCTAAAATTTCAGAATCAAAAATAAATATGGGAAGTACTTTGTAGTCTCCTTTTAGTGCTTCAAATAAACCATGATTATCTTCTAATCTTAAATCACGGCGAAACCAGAATATGTTTAGTCTTGTTTTCATTTAAAAATTAATATTTACCAAAAAGTTCTTCTAATTTTTGGGTTCTATAACTAAAGATCTCTTCTAGTTTTGGTTTTACTAAAATGGGGTGTGCTAGTTGACCTAAAACCCCAAAAGGGATTTTGTAATCTATGATATCTTCTATTTCTACACCGCCATCAATTTCTTTTATAAAATGTTTATGATGCCATAACGCATAGGGACCAAAGCGCTGTTCATCTACAAAATACTGTTTGTCTAGACTATGGGTTATTTCGGTAATCCATTTAATTTTAATACCCAAAATTGGGGTTACAATGTACTGTATAATTTGACCTGCGTACATAGGTTTGTCTGCACCAGATAGTATATTAAATCCCATATATTCTGGTGTTATTGTTTTTAGGTTTTTGGGATTGGACAGGAACTCCCATGCTTGATCTATGGATATGGGTAAGTTTTGTTTCTTATGTAGTCTGTAAATTTTCATCGATTTTTTCTAGTTATAAAATAAAATAGAGCCATTAAGTGATGTTGCGATGCATAACCAAATTAAATAAGGTAATATTAATATGGTTTTTGTTTTTAATTTCTTTTGAAGCAAAAATAAAAACGTTGCTATAATGATTGTTAATAATAAGATGACAATAAAACCTAAACCAATTAAATGTTGATTGAAGAAAACATAGTTCCAAATAATATTAAAAATAAATTGAATTAAGAAAAGACTTTTTACTTTATTACTTGGATGTATTTTGTGTGAATATGCCATATAAATTGAAAAACAAATCATTATGCTTGTCCATGTTACTCCAAAAAACCAATCTGGAGGCGTCCAAGGTGCTTTATTTAGGTTGGTGTACCAAGCGGTTTGTGGTCCATCATTCATTAAAAAGACACCAATAATTAAAGCACTAAAATTGAGAATTAAATAAAGGATAACATATTTTAGTATTTTCATGAGGATATACTTTCAATCTTTTTAGAAATAGCTTCTGCTTCTGCGTATTTTTTATCACTTTCAACTCTATTTATACTAGATAGTTTATGCCATTCTTCCATAAGTGATTTGTACTTATCTTGAAGTTTTTCTATTTCTGATTTCTTTTTGAATAATCCAAACATCCTTTTTATTTTAAGTGTTTTGTGATTTTTGAACTTAGCGGATTTGTTATCGAGAAATAGTAATCTATTAGGTTGCCGTTTGTGTCTACTAAGTATTTTTGAAAGTTCCATTTTACAGACGAATCAAATTGCCTGTTATTGATTTTTTGAGTTAACCAACTGTATAATTGATGTTTATTATTGCCTTTTACATCAATTTTTTCGGTTATTAAAAAGTTCACACCATAATTAATTTCACAAAATGATTCTATAACACTAAGTTTTTCAGGTTCTTGATTGCC
This sequence comes from Flavivirga aquatica, assembly GCF_001747085.1. Classification (GTDB taxonomy): domain Bacteria; phylum Bacteroidota; class Bacteroidia; order Flavobacteriales; family Flavobacteriaceae; genus Algibacter_C; species Algibacter_C aquatica. The sequence goes on along the minus strand of NZ_MDJD01000054.1, from coordinate 133,317 downwards.
AAATTGATTACAGGGTAATCCTATAACTTGAAGTTTGTCTTTGTATTTTGTATGTAGTTCTTGTAAATTTTTATACTGAGGGGTAAAACCACACTTGGAGGCTACATTTACAAAAAGTATATACTTTCCCTTGAATTGCGATAATTTTATAGGTTGTCCTTTTAATGTGCTTATCTTAATGTCATAAATAGAAGTCTCACTTATTTGCGGCTTATCATTCCTTGAAAATAAAGTTGCTAGAGATGCTAAAAAAGAGTTCATAATTTATATTTTAAAGCTTACGATACCACAATCCATTTCAAATATTTGTCCAGATATTGAGGCTGCTTTATTTGATAGTAAGAAGTCTGTCATGTCAGCAACCTCTTCAGGGTTTAGTATTCTTTTTAGAGGATGTCTTTCGGTTATATTTTTAACTATCTTTTCATTACGCAAAAGCTTTGAAGCTAGTTGTGTATTTGTAATAGTTGGTGCTATCGCATTAATGCGAATAGTTGGAGCTAATTCTGCTCCTAATGATTTTACTAAGCCTTCTATACTTGATTTTGATGCTGCTATACTGGCGTGAAAGGGCATGCCTAATTTTGCAGCTACTGTACTAAAAAGAACGATAGCTGGTTTATTACCTTTTTTTAGTACGGATAAATATTTTTGAATTGTTTTTACAGCCCCTAAAACATTGATTTCAAAATCATTTTTGAAATCATCAAGACTCAAGCGATCTATAGGTTTTAAATTAATACTTCCAGGGCAGTATACTATACCATCAACATCATCAATATGAGGTAAGTTGTCAGTTCTAATGTTACAACTATAGTGTGTTAAATTTTCGTGTGTTAGCTTTGGAACAGTTCTACTAATATTAACAACATTACAATGTTTAAGTAGTTTTGTAACTGTAGCTTGTCCTATTCCTTTGCTTCCTCCAACTACTATAATTGTTTTCATTTATTATTTAAGATTTATGGCCGCCCTTTAAGGCGCTTTTCAATTTTTTGTTTAACAGCAGTAAGACGTTTCATTAAATCCATAATGTCTTGGTCTTTCCCTTTTTTGTATATGTCATTTAAGCTTAAAATAAGGTCTTTAACCTCTCTTGATGCTTTTATGCGTTCACTAGTTGTTTTAAATGTATGTTTACGTTGTTCAAATTCTACCGCTCTTTCAATAAGTTCCATATCCTTAATGTTTAGTCTAAAATAGTTGTTTATATGTAAATAAATTTTGTATTTAATTCACAATATGACAATATAATAAATTCTCACAAATATTCACTTTTTTAATTATTTTTTATTGAAATTAATATTTTTAGCGTGTTTTTTACTGTTTTTAGGTGAATTATGCTAATTTTCATTTAGAGCAATATTAAATTAAGTTTGTTTTAATCTCATTAGACTTAATCTCTTTTTTAATGAAATTATTTATAATTTCTATATTACTAAATCTAGAATTAAGAACAATTAATGATATCAAATATACAAAATGTTTAATTAATTAATAAAAATGTTAAACAAAAATATTATATATTTATTAGTTTAGTTATTGAGAAAGTTTTTTTATCATTCCTTTAAAAATAAACCCATGGAAAGGAAGTACACTATACCAGTATAGGCGACCAGCAAGACCACGAGGTCTAAATGTTGCTGTTTGCTTTAAGATGTTACCCTCAATTTTAAATTCTAACCAAGCTTCACCAGGTAGCCTCATTTCTGCATAGAGTAGGAGCTTTTGTTGTTCTTTGTTGGCAAAAATAACCCTCCAGAAGTCTAATGCATCACCAGCATTCAAATTTATAGAACTAGTACGTCCTCTTCTTAAACCTATACCTCCAAAAAGTTTATCAATGTATCCTCTAATCCGCCATAGAAACGTACCGTAATACCAGCCTGTAGTGCCTCCAATACTCCAAATTTTATCAATTGTTTTTTTAGGATTATTTACTTTTTGTTCCTTATAATCTTTAAAGCATCCATATTTAGGCACATTTACGTATTTGTGTAAATTATTTTTTAATCTGCCACTACTAATTATAGAATCTTTCCAACTAGAAACAATACTATTTTGTTCTATTTTTTCAAAAGCTAATTCTACAGCTTGTTTGTAGGTTAAAGGCGTTACATTTAATATTTGGTTTATTTTACTTGATTTACCAATAATTTGTACTCCCATACTATCTACTAATGATGTTGCTAGTTTATATGAAGTCGAGGTTACAAAATATAACCAGTAAGATGAAAGCTTGGGTGTCATTATAGGTACTGTAAAGATGTATCTTTTTAAACCTCTAATTTTTGCAAATTGAAGTAGCATGTCTTTGTAGGTCAATATTTCTGATCCAAACACATCGTGTGAGGTGTTGTAAATAGATTTATTTCCTGCAGCTGCATGCAAAAAAGATAAAATATCTCTAACTGCTAATGGTTGCGTTTTTGTATTCAGCCATTTTGGAGCAATCATAAAGGGGAGTTTTTCTACTAAATCTCTAATAATTTCAAACGATGAACTCCCTGAACCAACAATAATACCTGCTTTAAAAGTTGTTAGTGCGTATTTTTTTGATGCTAAAGTGTTTTCAACTTCTTTTCTTGAACGTAAATGTTTTGAGAGTTGTTTTTCGTTTGTAATACCGCTTAGGTAAATAACTTGCTTAACATTTGTCGTTTCTAAATACGACTTAAAATGAGTTGCACAGCTTTTTTCAAGAGCTTCAAAATCTTTTGAAGCATTAGACATTGAATGGATTAAATAGTAAGCTACATCTATGTCTTTTGGAATATTTTTAAGTGTTTTAGGTTTTAAAAAATCTACTTCAATAATCTCAATGAGTTCTTCTTCAAAATAACTCTTTTCAGCACGTAATTTATCTCGTACTACACAAATAACACGATTACCTTTGTTTATAAGAATGGGTATTAAACGTTTACCTATATAACCTGTAGCTCCTGTAACGAGAATTTTCATTTAAATGCTTTATGTTAAAGATATAAAACGTTTAAATTAAACTAAATAAAAATAGAATACTTACTAACTAGTTTGTTAACAACAATTTTCGTCTTTTACAAGCTTACAACTAGAAACTGCTATTATAGCTCCTAATATAGGTGCAGAAATATACAGCCATAAATATTGAAAATTACCAGTAAATATAGCAGGCGCTATAGAACGAATTGGGTTCATAGATGCTTTTGTCATTGGACCAGCAAACATGGCTTCTAAAAGAATAACGCCTCCAACAGCTATAGCAGCCATAGTACCAATTTCTTTACTACCAGTAGATACATTTATAATAACTACCATAAGGAAGAATGTTAATATAAATTCTAGAATAGCTGCTTTATATGGCAAAAAACCTTGAGCAGGAGTTGTTTCTCCTAAAAACTGACTTTCTGGAAATAAAAACCATAATAAAAAACAAGCAAAAATAGCTCCAATGGCTTGTGCTAAAATATATTTAGGAACTTTTTTCCATGAGAATTTTTTTGCAAATGCAAAAGCTATGGTCACGGCAGGATTAAAGTGAGCTCCAGAAATATCTCCAAAGGCATAAATCATTGTCATTACAATAAGCCCCCAAGTAATAGCAACACCTGCATGAGAAATACTTCCGTTGGTTATTTCATTAATAGTCATGGCTCCACAACCACAAAATACCATAGCAAATGTGCCCATTATTTCTGCGTAGTATGCTTTCATTTATTTTTATTTTTTATGTTAAATGAGGAAAGAATATCTATAGCTTTTATTAAAAAATATATAATCTTTCGGTTCTAAATTATTCTAAATAAGAAACCTAATTCTTTAGTAATTCAAAAATTATTATTGAGCAAATATACGATGACTTATTTTAAGGTTTTGTTAACATTTAACGAAATTTGTATGCGTAAATTTATACCACAAATAATTAATCTGTATTATTAAATAAAAAATCAAAATGAGAAAATTACTATTTATGTTATTAGCATTTGCAACAGTATGCACTGTGAATGCACAAGTTAAAACACCGCAACCTAGTCCGTTTTCTAAAATAGAGCAGAAAGTGGGTTTAACCGATGTAACTCTAGAATATTCGAGACCTTCAATGCGTGATAGAGCTATTTTTGGAAACTTAGTACCTTATGGAAAGTTATGGAGAACTGGAGCTAATGCTAATACTAAAATTACATTTAGTGATGCAGTAGTTATTTCTGGACAAACTTTAAAAGCAGGGACTTATGCTATTTTTACAAAGCCTAATGAAAAATCATGGGAAGTAATATTTTATGCTGATGCTGATAATTGGGGAACACCAAAAACATGGGATGACACTAAAGTAGCTGCTAAAGCAACTGTTGATGTTATTAAAATGCCTGTGAAAATTGAAACTTTTACTATGACATTTGATGACCTAACTAATAAATCTGCTGCTTTAGGAATATTATGGGAAGATGTTTATGTTGGTGTTACTTTTGAAGTACCTACAGATAAAGGAGTTAGTGCTAGTATAGAGAGTGTTATGAATGGTCCAGGAGCTAGAGATTATTTTTCGGCAGCTGTTTACTATTTACAAGAAGGTAAAGATATTAATAAAGCTAAAACTTGGATTGATAAAGCCATTGAAATATCTAAAGATAATCCTCCTTTTTGGATGCTTAGACAACAATCTTTAATTCATGCTAAGGCAGGAGATAAAAAAGGAGCTATTGCTGCTGCTAAAAAATCTTTAGCTGGTGCTGAAAAAGCCGGAAATGCTGATTATGTAAAAATGAATAAAGATTCTCTTAAAGAATGGGGAGCTAAATAGTTTTCTACATTTAGTAAATATTTAAAGCGCAACTTAAATAAGTTGCGCTTTTTTATGAGTTATGTTTTATTTTGCAGAAAATTTTAAAATGAGTAGAGTGTTATTTAATATTTTAAACCGATTAAATGTCTAATACGATCAAGAGTTTTTATGAGTTCTAGACTAAACTCAAAAGACATAATATTACTTTCTGTTTTTTCTTGGCGTAGTAGTTGGTTAAAATGAATAATTTCGTAATTATAACCAATAGTCGTGTAGTTAAAATCTATGATCTCTGCTTTTTCTTCTGCGACTATCGTTACTGTAGTAGGAGCAAAAAAGCTTTTATTAATTTTAATAGTTCCTTTTTCGCAATAAAAAATGGCTTCTTTAGGAGTATCTTCGAGAAGTGTACTTTTTAATAATGCAATTATGTTATTATCATACTTAAAAGCCATACTACAAGAAGAATTTGCACCATTATCAAAAAAAGAAGCTTGAGCTTCAATAGTTTTTGGGATTCCCAAAGTTGATAAGGTTGCAAAAATAGGGTAGATACCAATATCTAATAAACTGCCCCCGCCTCAAGACTTATTAAAAAGTCTTGAGTTATTGTTGAATGCTCTATAAAAGCCAAAATCGGCTTCTATTTTTGTTAATTTTCCATAAGTTTCATTTTTTAATTTGTTTAATACAAATTGGTAATGCGGTAAAAAGTAAGTTCAAAGTGCTTCCATAAGTAATACGTTTTTGAATTTAGCTTTATTTATCATTTGTGCTACTTCTTCGGTATTCATAGCAAACGGTTTTTCGCATAAAACGGCTATGCCATTTTCTTAACATAAAAGAGTATTTTCTTTATGTAATAGGTGAGGAGTTGCTATATAAACGACATCAATATTAGAGTCTTTTGCTAAGGCTTCATAATTGTTATAGGCTTTAGAAGCTCTATATTTTGCAGCAAAGGCGTCTGCTTTTTCTTGGGATCTTGAGGCTACTGCATAAAGTTGAGTATTTTCAACTGTTAATAAATCTTGAGCAAATTTGTTAGCAATATTCCCCAAACCAATAATCCCCAGTTTATAGTTTTATCTTGTTTTTGCATAGAGAAAAGTTTTTATAAAATTATTTAACCGCTGCTATAGTTTCCTTTTTAGAAATAAGGTATCACTTCTACCTTGAATAAAACTATGTTTAATTTTTTCTCCTCCTTGTGTTTCTATTACTTGAATAGAATCTATAATTTTATTTTCATTTTCAATAATTAAATAGCGTTTTATATTATTTTCAACGGTGTTTATTTTAAAATATCCTTATTTATCAGTTAACGAATAATTTTTTCTATTATATTTTTCATATTAATTATACAGATAATTAGATAACTTTATTAATTGTTATAATATTTATTGTATTCTCTTTTATTGTGAATTAAAAAATTGTATCTCCAGTAAAACTTTTTTCAATGAATTCCCCGTTTTGAGTACTCATAGATGGTATTATAACAACTCTATAATTCACCTCCTTTAATTTTATTTATCTCAAAATATCCATTTCTATCGGTTTTTACTACTAAACTATTAAGATTGTATATTTTTACATTTTCAATTGGTGTTTTTGATTCTATATCATATATGTATGAATGATAAGTTGTTTTACAACTAACAAATAGAACTATGAATAATAAAAAGGTTATATTTTTCATTTAAAATTTGTTTTTGTTAACCATATTAGAAATAATACATCTTTCTCATGAGCAATTGTAAAAAAATGACTTAAGTTAATTTTTGAATACTAGACTAAGGTTTTCATATTAGAGGCTATTAGGTAGCGTTTTGTTTATTGGCGTTAAAAAAATAGAATCATATCTAATTGTATCTTTTGTAAATCCATGTTTGCTTTTTGATTCAATTTGTTTTTCATGATAACCTTTCTTTTTTAAAATGAAACTATAAAATCCCATTGGAGCTTCTCCTCCAATTGCAAGTTTGTCTATGTAACTAATTTGTAAAAGATTAAAGAAGCCATTTTTGTTACTGACTGTTTCTGTATAATAATCTTCTGTTTTATTATTCCAAGTAATAATTTGTACTCTACCAATTTTTTCATGAGTATTTTCATCATAAATATTTCCAATAATATAAGGTCTACTAATTCTTTTCGTCACACAACTCGTAATTGAAGCAAAAAATAATACTAATATTAGGATATTGGCACGCTGTAGATTGGGTTAAGGAATACCACAATCAAACAATTAACTATCAGACTTTAAGAGCTTATTTAATACGTCATTTTAAAATCAAGAAAAAGCATCCAAGAAAATCACATTATAAACAAGAAAAACAAGCCCTATCGGTCTTTAAAAAAACTTCCTAATTTTCTAAAACAATTAAGATTAAGTCTTAATAAAGATTATAAATCCTTCAATCTTTATTTTCAAGATGAAAGTAGATTTGGCATGATGACTCATGTAGGGACAGTCCTGACAGCTCAAGGGGTAAAACCCATAGTAAATTATCAACAAGCTTTTAAAAACACGATTTATACGGAAGTTATTCTCCTATCGATGGAAGTCATTTTACTTGGGAAGTAGAAGGTGTAGATACCCTTATATTTGAAGCTTATCTTAAAGCATTTTCGCAACACAATCCTGAGGAATTAAAAATTGTGATTATTGATAATGCAGGGTTTCATTCTACTAAAAACATAAACCTCCCAGATAATATTAAACTTATTAGAATACCGCCATATTCTCCAGAGCTCAACCCTTGTGAGAAAGTATGGCAATATCTCAAAGAACAATTTAAAAATAAAACTTTTGATAATATTAAAGAACTTAAACTCTGGTTAAATAAAACTGTAAAAACTGAAATTAATAATGAAAACATAATCAGTATTGTTAAATCTGAATTTTATATAAATACCTTTAAGGATTGTTTTAAATTATAATTGGTATTATACCAATTGAGCTAAGACAATTAAGCCTAATAATTCTAACTATCGACAATATGAGTAAAAAATACCAAAACAAAAAAGCTACCTATAAAATAAAGTAGCTTTTTCGCATATTTCTTAAAGAGAAAATAAATTCCTCAAAACAGTAAACCCTATACTAACATATTATCACACCGAAACCATCTTTCCTTTTGGAGTTAATGTTTGAAGTATATATGCAATAGCCATGACGATAACACAGCCAACAAAATTCAACCATAAAAAAGGCAAGTTAATTATGTCGTATAAATCTAAAAGATATAGAGCAATAACTATAATTTGAGTAATTAAGGCACCTATAAAAACGGCATTGCTTTTTACGAATTTAAAGAAAAATGCCAATAGAAAAATACCTAAAACATTACCATAAAAAATAGAACCTATAATATTTACTAATTGAATTAAATTTTCAGCAAGATTAGCAATACATGCTACACCAATGGCAATAATACCCCAAGCAAAAGTGAACCACCTAGAAGCTTTAACCATCTCTTCTTCAGTTTTTTTACTGGTATTACGTTTATATAAATCTATGGTGGTTGTAGACCCTAATGCATTTAATTCACTAGCTGTACTAGACATGGCAGCACTTAAAATAACAGCTAAAAGTAAGCCTATTAAACCTCGTGGTAAATTGTTTAAAATAAAGTGAATAAACACATAATCTTTATCATTACTCTCTACTTTTATATTTTGAGCTTCAGAGGCTTTGTCTATTAATACTCTAGCTTCTTTCCTGATTTCATCGTTTGCTTCATTAGCTATTGAAATGTATTTGGCAGCTTCAGGGTTTTCAGATTTAATAAATGAACTAATGATTTTTTGTTTATCATTAAAAATATCTTGCTGTTCTTTTTGAAGGGTTTTAAAATCTTCGGCGTATTCAGAATTTAAAACAACCTCTGTTGCTGTTGGGTTAAAATTAACGGGTGCTTTATTAAATTGATAGAATACAAAAACCATTACACCAACTAGTAGAATAAAGAATTGCATAGGTATTTTTAATAAGCCATTAAAAATTAAACCGAGTTGCATTTCTTTAACAGATTTACCAGATAGGTAACGTTGTACTTGACTTTGGTCTGTCCCAAAATAAGATAACATTAAAAACGTACCTCCAATAATACCACTCCAAAAGGTATATCTATTATTCAAGTTAAATGAAAAGTCTAAAACTTCCATTTTACCACTAGCTCCTGCAATTTGTATGGCTTTGCTAAATGTGATGTCTTGAGGAAGTTTACTAACTATTAAAAAGAAAGCGACTAACATACCTATAAAAATAACAACCATTTGGTGTTTTTGGGTGACGTTTACTGCACGTGTACCTCCAGAAACGGTATAAATGATTACTAGTAGACCAATAATGATGTTTAGGGTGAGTAAATCCCAACCTAAAACTACCGATAAGATTATAGCTGGTGCAAAAATGGTAATTCCTGCGGCTAAGCCACGCTGAATTAAAAATAAAATAGCTGCTAAGGTTCGTGTTTTTAAATCGAATCTATTCTCTAAAAACTCGTAAGCTGTATATACTTTAAGGCGGTGGTATAGAGGTATAAATATGAGACAAATTACAATCATGGCTATAGGAAGTCCAAAATAAAACTGAACAAAGCCCATACCGTCATTAAATGCTTGTCCTGGGGTCGATAAGAACGTAATTGCACTGGCTTGAGTTGCCATTACAGATAATCCTATAGTCCACCATTTGGAGGTATTACCGCCTCTTAAATAATCTTTTACATTTTTGCTTCCTCGTGTTTGCCATGTACCGTAGCCCACAATAGCTAGTAGGGTTACTAGAAGTACCACCCAATCAATCCATTCTAACTTTTGCATATTAAAAGGCTTGTGTAATTAGGTAAAAGGCTAAAAAATAAAGTGCATTAGCTATTAAAACTATGGAATATAGTTTAAGCCAAGGCTGTTTATGTCGTTTTTTATCGGTCATAATTAATCGTTTAATTGGGGAGCTTGTTTTAAGTTTTCTTTTCCTATAGAGAGCATGTTAGCAAATAAGCGATAAGCACCAGAAACACCTGCTGGAAACTCTCTAAAAAAGCTTAATCCAGTATATATATAATGACCTTTACCGTGTTTAGCGACTAGTAAGCTTCCTTTTTTAGGTTTTTCGTTTTTATCATTCATAGATAGGATAGGAGTGAACTTATTAGACCAACTACTTGGAAAATATAAACCACGTTCTTGCGTCCAACCTTGAAAATCTTGTTGCGTTATTTTATTTGGGTAATTTAAAACAGGATGTTCTGGATTTAAAAAGCGAACTTCTGCATTTTCATCGGTAACTCTATCTCTCGATAGTTTTAAATTATAAGGGGCTAGTTCTTCAGTTTTTAATCTGTGACTGGTATTATATTGTACAATCATGTTTCCGCCTTCAGCAACAAAATCAAATAATTGTTGTTGCTTAAATTTTAAATCTTCAAGAATATTATAAGCTCTAATACCAACAACAACGGCATCAAACCTGCTTAAAGTTTCGGTATTTATGTCTTCTGGTTTTATTATTCTCACGTTATAACCTATTTGTTGTAAACTTTGCGGTACAACATCACCAGCACCTTGAATGTAGCCAATGTTTTCACCTTTCTTTTTAATATCTAAGCGAACAATTTTACTTTCACTAGGTAGTAAAACAGTTTGAAAGGGAATATGTTCGTACCCAATTTCTATAAGTTCTTTAGAGTAATTTTTCCCATTAATGGTTACAATGGGCGTTATATTGCCTTCGCTCTGGTTTTTTGGAGGAATTACTGTAAATATTAATGTTTGTTCTTCGCCTTTATTAATAATATTTACTTTTTGTTTTTCAGGGTAAATATTCCAATTTTTAGGATGATTTATGCTTACTGTACCTTCTAAATTATCACGTCCCGCCTTTACAACAACAGTGATGTCGCGCTGTTTGTCATTTTCAAAAATGATAACCTTATCTGTAATTTTAGCAGAAACTTCTGGAATAATTTCAAAAGGTCTGTATAATTCTCCTTTATCTGGTTTAGAGTAACGTTGTATAATACTTTTTGTAATGGTAAGAGGTATATTATTAATCTCTAAATTAAAATTTATGCTAAGTGTTCTTGGTGTTTCGGGAAGTCCTATTAAATTTTTATTATCTACATGATACATCCCTAAGGTTCCTTTTTTACTCAACCAATATGGTGTTGTTGGTTGGGCGTTGTTTGCAATTTCAATAGTTTCTTTAAAAGTATGCTTTACATTATTTTGTAGTATTATGCTTTTTGAAATATTTAAACCATTAGTACTATTAATACTTTTTAAAGTTATAGGAAGTGTACTTCTGTTAAGTGCTTCTATACTTAAATTAACGGTTTCGTTTTGAGTTGTCCAATTGGTTTCTGCAGAGGCTTCCAAATATAAACCTGCGCACATTTCAATGATAGCCTTTAATTCCTTTGTTTTTTGTGTTTTCCAATGGTCGTTGTCAATAGATTGAAGGAGTTTGTATGCTTCAATTAATTGAGGTATATGTTCTGATGGCGTTGTGAAATTAAAGTTTTTTTCAATTTCATATAAAATGGCTCCTATAGCTTTTCCGCCTTTTACACGATTCCAAGAGGTATCTATTCCTGAAAAGATATCTTTTTTATTAGATATAGGTGTACCCTTTAAAAATTCGATATATTCTTGTTGCGTACCGCGTTGCGATAAACGACCAAAACCTTGGCATAAGTGTTGGCTACTAGCTAAGGCTGCTACTTCGTTATTGGATAGTCCTTTAAGTGGGTAATAGGTGCCAATATCGAAATGGAGCATGTTACTCTTGTCTACTTTTTCAAATTTTTCTTTACTACCATAAAACCACCAATTGGTATTAAAAAATAGGCGTTGTGGTTTCCATAGTCCAACATTTTTTACTTGAGCAGGGTATGCGGTGTTTTTGTTAGCCAAATCGAAAGCTTCAACACTTAGCATGGCAGAACTTGTATGGTGGCCATGAGTGGTGCCTGGTGTTCTATGGTCGAATCTATTTATAATAACATCAGGTTTAAATTTTCTTATGGCTAAAACTACATCGCTAAGTACTTGATCTTTATTCCATATTTCTAGAGTTTCATCTGGATGTTTAGAATATCCAAAATCGTTAGCTCTAGTAAATAATTGTTCGCCACCATCAATACGTCTTGCAGCTAATAATTCTTGTGTTCTTATTACACCTAGAAGTTCTCTAATTTCTGGTCCAATAAGGTTTTGTCCACCATCACCACGTGTTAATGATAAATAAGCGGTTCTTGCTTTTACATGATTAGACATGTAAGATATTAGACGTGTGTTTTCATCATCTGGATGCGCGGCTACGTATAATACAGAACCTAAAAAGTTAAGTTTTTGTATGGATTCGTAAATGTTTGAAGATGAAGGTGTTTTTGGTTTTTGAGCTTGGGTATAAAAACAAAAAAAGTAAGTAAAAATGAGGAATGAATAACGTTTTAGCATAATAATTTTTAGCTTTTAAATCAAAAATATAAAAAGAAGAAGCTCAATCTATGGTTTTAATGTTTATTTAACGTTAGCTACTCCTGCTTATTTTATAAATATTTAGGGATATGTTTTTTTTAAATTTAAGTATTAGCAAATGAGCTTTTGTGACCTTACTTAAGATTTATTTGTTTAGAAGTGTTTTATCTGTTTGAAAATGAGTTTGATGTGTGGTTAAGTTGTGTTTGTTAAAATAAATTGGACTCTTAATTTTAGAGTATGTATTGTAAAAATTTGACTTATTATTTAAACAATATCTGCACCATCATCTTCTACTTCCATAGCATCTTTTTCAACTAAAGTAACGGCTCTTTGTAGCATTAAATTATTTGGGTATGTTACCAAATCTCCATTGTCTAAACGTAAGTTAAGCTGAAAGGCTCTAATATCTTCAATAATAGCCTCAGTAGGAATGTCTTTATCATGAATTTTTACTTTATCACCTACTTTATAAGGAAAAGAAAAGAACATAATAACACCAGATGTTACATTGCTTAAAATAGACCATACTGCAAATAATGCAATACCAAGAATAGCAAAAACAGAAGAGAATACAACAGCAAGTTCTTTAAAACCAGCACCAAAAACAAAAGTTTCTATAAGTATAACTATTAAAATTAGTGTTACACTAATGTATTTACGCATAAGCCTTATTCTAGGTGTAATGATACCATTTTTTTTTGCAATTCTTGTAATAGCAAAAGTTGTAATGAGTTTTATAAGTAGAAAAGAGAAAAGAACAATAGCACTTATTATTAATTCATTCTTGTAGGTATCAAAAAACATAGGTATTTATTATTTTAAACTTGATATAAAGATGAAATCAAAGATAAATAACTTTAGTTTAGCTGAAGTGTTTTTCTAAGTGTTTCATCTTTATTGTTGTTTTTGTTCCAATAAGCAGATTTAATAGTTTCTAATTTAGAAGCTTTTGTGGTCATTATCTTAGCTTTATTACCAAAACCACTTTTAAATGTTTCTTCCCAGCCTAAAATATCATAAGGGAAATTTGAATTAAATTTAATAATTAAGGTTCTATTTAAATCTGGATAGAATATTGTGTACGTGTTATTACTTATTGAAGCATTCGCTGCGTATGCTTTTATTGGAACATGACGCAATCGTGTGTACTCAAATGAAGGAATGATTTGTAAATCTCCTGTAGGAAGGGATTTAGGATTAATGCGTAATTGTGTCCATAATTCGTTTTCTAATATGTTTTTTTTCATTTTGAAGTTGATATCTGCTTCACCTTCAAAATAAGAATGAGACATAATTTCAAATTGTTCCCTGTTATTTAATTGTGCATAAACATGTCCACACCACTCCTGCATAGAACTAGATACCTTTATAGCATGTTTGTTATTAGAAATAGGGTAAAAAGTACTTTGCATAATAGAATAAGGATAAATACCTGTATTAAATTTTTTAGTAGCATTTAACTTTAATATAGGAATGTTATTAGAGTTCCTTGAGTCTGCTTTAACTTGTACGTTAGGTAAAAAATCTTCGGTAACATAAACTAAAATAGCATGCCCTTGTCGTATTTCTCCATAACGGGCTTGCTCTAATTTATACGATGATATTTCTGCTTCACCTGCATACCAATATTTGTTAAAATCTGGATTAGTTTTTTTTAAAGTAGAAGAACTGGTGTTGGAAGTTGTATTTAATGCTAAAAGGGGATTAACTTTTTGTTTTGCACAGCTAAAAGTTACAAATACTAAACCAATAGCTAACCAGAATAACACTTTGGTTTTAATGTTTTTTATGAATTTATGTATCATGATATTAATCTTTATAATGATCTCATCTTAATTTTTTAGAATAACAGAAAAGGGAAGAAGAGTTTAATTTAGGTTTAAATAATACATAAATTTACAAAGTTTTAATCATTATACCATGTTATTTAACTTTTCATAAAGTAAAAAGCACATTTAAAGTTTTTCGAATAAAACGAAAAACTTTAAATGTGCTCAATATTAAATGGTATAAAAATTAAGGTTATTTCTTTAAATCAATTGCAGAAATAGTATAAGGTTTACTGTGTTTAGTGTTTTCCATACCTGGAGCAACCATTAAATCGAAATTAGAAATGATAAGTGTGTCGTTATATACGATTAAGTCAGCAGGTTGATCTATCTGTCCGTTGCTACCATCATTATCTGGGTAATCGGCAATAATAGTAATCTTTTTGTTTGTGTCCACCTTTAAAATCTGATTTTTTAAGAAACCAGCAATATAAATATTATCATTGCTATCTACATTAATACCATCCATTCCAGAGGTTTTTGGTATGTTAACATATAATTCATCTTTAATAACTTTGTTACCAGCATTATTAAGTGTAAGTTTAATAATTTCGCCATCTCCAAAATCACCAACAAATAATTCTCCTGCTTTATTAAATACTAATCCGTCAAGACCAACTTTTCTTTTTGGATTTTTGGTTTCGGTTGTAAAGATTAAATTAGAATCACTTTTATTGTTATTAACTTTTATGTTTCTATCTGTAGCTTTAAAGCAATAAAGGCCACTAGTTAAATTTTTAGATTTTATTTTTGTTAATTTAGGTTGCGTAACATAAAGGTTATCATTATGGTAGCGTAGCCCGTTAGGTTGCGCCATACCATGAGCGATAATCTCGATATTTGAATCACCGTTTTCATTGAATGTAACACGTAATAGTCTGCCTTGTTGCTTACCTTGATTGTCACAAACATATAAACTACCGTCTGGTGCATAAGCAATGCCCATTGGGCGTGCTTTTCTATCGGCTGAAACGCCTGGTAATTCGATAAGTTTAGAAACTTTTTTGTCTTTAGATATTTTTACAATAACGCTAGATATTGTTTTATCGGCAAAATTAGGGCAAGATAATGTTAGTGAGCCATCTGGTGCAATATCGAATGCATCTGGAGTAGGACAGTAATCTGGTAATTCTACAAACAGAGTTGCTGGTTGAGGCGTATTTTTATTTTGAGATAGGCTTAAATTTGGGATTAAGCTAAAGCCTAATATAATAGCCATTGATAAGGATGAGAAACTAAGTTTTTTCATATATTTTTATTTTATAATTTTTTCCTTTTGAGAAATATCATTTAATGTTTTATAAAGTAGGTGAGTGGGTAATCCCATAACGTTAAAATAAGATCCCTCTATTTTGGTAACTCCAATTTGACCTATCCAATCCTGAATGCCATAGGCGCCAGCTTTATCAAACGGTTTGTCTTTTTTTATATAATACCATATTTCTTCATCAGATAGCATGCCAAAAGTAACTTTAGTAATATTATGAAGCGTTTTTTCATAATCAGTTTTAGTAAAACACACAGATGTTATGACTTCATGAGTAGAATTACTTAAAGATTTTAATATGCTAAAAGCATCGTTTTCATCTTTTGGTTTTCCTAATGCTTTATTGTTATACCAGACTATGGTATCACTTGTAATAAGTATATCATTAGGTTTTAATTCGTCTTTAAAAGGTAATGCTTTTAATTGAGCTAAGTAATTACTAATCTCAAAATGTGTTAAACGTGGTGGGTATTCTTCTTTTATGGATTTTAGTCTAATTTCAAAGTCTAAGCCTAGATCTTTAAAAAATGCTTGTCTTCTAGGAGATCCTGAAGCCAAAATAATATGGTAGTTTTTTAGTTTGTTGTTAAGCATTATTTTAGAATAACATATTTGTATAAAAGTAAAGAAAGCATACCAAAGAACATTACTAATTTATATATATTACTTATGTGATGATAATCTTGCTTTGTTTTAGCACTGAAGGTTTTAATAGTTGTATAGATTAGAGGGCCTACAACCAAGAGTAAAAAATAGATAACAGCTATGGCATTTTTATATAAATCATTAATAACATATAATAGGATAGCAAGTAATGGGCTGAGCGATAAAACAAATAATACATTAGTGGCGCGTTCTCTTCCAATTGCTATTGGTAAGGTATTCATACCTGCTTTGTAGTCTCCATCTATGTCCTCAATATCTTTAGCTATTTCTCGTAATAAATTAATTATGAAAGCAAATAAAGCATAATCAAGAATGGTTTTAAAAAAGATAATTTGAATATCTCTATTGTAAGAGGTTAAACCAGGGAGTAATTCAAATACCCCAACAATAATAATGCTTAAAGCAACGAGTGTTGATATTACAATATTACCTATAAGTAATGTACGTTTTAAATGAGTTGCATATATATATAGCAATGCAGAGATAATAACAAACAAAGAAAAAAAAGATGCTTTATTAACTGAATGAGATAAATAAAACCCGATGCCAACACCTAGTAAATTGAAAATTATAAAAAGGTTGTATGCTGTTTTTTCTGAAATGGTTTTACCAACTATAATTTTATCTGGTTTGTTTATAAAATCGGTTTCTATATCGTTAATATCATTAATAATATTTCCAGCGGCAGCAATACATACAGTGGCTATAATTAAAAGTGTAATACCTAATCCATCTAAACTTGTTTGCGCTCCAAAAGGAGTTAAAAAAGCATATTTAATAAGTAATTGAACAAGAGCAATCATTATTAGGTTTTTCCAACGTATGAGGTTTAAGAAGTTCAAAATTTAGTATTTAAAAGTTTAGAGAATTATATTTATATGTACAGAAAGTAATATAACTGTAGAAAGTTAAAAGGGATGTTAGGCGTTATTTGATTGTTTTTTTATTGGATTTTTGAATTCAGGTTTTAATTTTTTAGGTGAATTATTAAATTCTATAGCATTTAAGTCTGACTTTAAACTGAGTAGTGTTTCTATCATAAATTTATCTAAATCATCAGGAATTTCCATTTTGCTATTTTGGAATTGTTTAACAAGTATATTTAAATAATTAGAAATTGTTTTTTGTCCGTCAGCATCAAGAAACATTTCTTGAGACCAATAATCTAGAGTTATTATTTTGATTTTTCCATTAACACTTTTTTCAAATAAAGAAATTTGCTCAGAATTTAACCAATCCCATTTTTTTGTTCGTGAAAAATATTTATCCTTTTCAGAGTATGTTTTTATGAACTTAAACTCAGGAAGTTCTTTTTTCTTTTTAAGAAAATTAAACATATACCGTATCTTAGATTGTTTCTATTTTAACTTCTAACTCAATCATACTTAGCATTAAAATTGCCACTCCATTTCCCTTGTACTTTTAAGACTTGCTCAATCACATCACGTACAGCACCTTTTCCTCCTTTTTTATGCGAAACGTATTTTGAAATGCCTTTTATTTCTGGTACAGCATCTTGCGGACAACAAGGCAAACCGATACCTTTCATAACTGGATAGTCTGGAATATCATCTCCCATATATAGTGTATTTTCAGATTTAATCCCTTTTTTATTAAAATAATCGTCAAGCTGTTCTATTTTATTATGAGCGCCTAAATAAACATCTAAAATACCTAAGTTTTTTAAACGTATGCGAACACCTTCATTTGATCCTCCAGAAATAATACACACATTAAAGCCTCTGTCTACAGCAGTTTTAAGAGCGTAACCATCTTTAATATTCATAGTTCTTAACATATCCCCAGTAGCTGTAATATGGACTGTTCCATCTGTTAAAACACCATCTACATCAAAAATAAATGTGGTGATATGTTCTAAATATTCTTTATAACTTTTTTCTTCCATGGGTATGCTGTATTGATGCTGTTAAGAGGTTATATATATCTTTATGATGTTTGCTTTCTAGCGTTTTTAAATGCTTCTTTATTGTTTTTTTGTCGTTTCGTTTTGCAGGACCCGTTTGGGCTTTAAAAGGAGATAATTCCAAAATCTTTTTTGAAGTTTCTAAAATAAGTGGTTTTAGTAAATCAAATTCAGCACCTTCAGACTCTGTGATCTCATGCCCAATTCTATATAATTGATTTGTGAAATTATTAACGAAAACAGCAGCTACATGTAAAACACGCCTTTGGTCACTATTTATTCTTTTGGTTGGGCTACCAATGCTTGTTGTTAACTCCTTTAAAAGCGGATAACTTTTTTTATCTATAGTTTCAATACAAATTGGTACGTTGGCAAAATCTATTTTAGAATTTTTGCTAAATGTTTGTAACGGATACAGTACGCCACGTTTATGTTTTTTGTCAATATCATAAACACTAACACTACCTGAAGTATGTACTACAAGTCTATTTTCGAAAGGAAGTTGAGAAGAAAGTTCAGCAATTACATCATCACTAACCGCTAAAATATATACATCAGCTTTTTTTAGTGTATTAAGATTATCTGTAATATCAACTTTGTTTTTATATGGGGTTATAACATCTAAACTTCTATTAAACCATTGAATAACAGATGTGCTTTCTGTATTACTAAAAGCTTTATATAAATGAGTTGCTACATTGCCTGCACCAAGAATTACTATTGAAATCATAAGGCAAAAATAAGTAAGAATTACGGTTTATAATTTATGATTTGTGATTTTTTGTTTAGTATTATGTGAGTAGTATTTATAAGTATCAGAGAATCTCTGTATAAAAACCTTAATTTTGCAACCTATGAAAAAAGACCTTAAAACCAGAGAAGATGTATTTTTATTAGTGTCATCATTCTACAAAAAAGTAAGAGCAGATACTGTTTTAGGATCTTTTTTTAATGACGTTATCAAAGATTGGGATGCACACCTAGATCGATTAACAACATTTTGGGAATCGAGTTTATTTTTAAAAACGAAATACCTAGGAAACCCTTTAGAAATTCATGTGAAAGTTGATGCTGAAAATAACAATAGTATTACAGAATTACATTTTGGGCTATGGTTAAATTTATGGTTTCAAACCATTGATGAGCTTTTTGAAGGAGATTATGCAGAAAATGCTAAAAGACGTGCTCGAAAAATGGGAACGTTTTTACATCTAAAGATTTTTGAAGCGAGATCTGGTAAGTAAAAAATAGACAGAACATCGATTTCTGTGTTTTTTGTAGTCTTTTATAGTTTGTTAATCTAAAGTTAAAACATGTATTTAACCCGAGTTTCCAATTTTAAATTATCTGTTTGATTTGAAAAGCAATCACAAACAGTATTAGTTTTATAATAAATCCATTTTTGATTTTAAATTGAAAAGAATTAATCAGTAAATCAATGACTTAAGGGTGGGTGAGATTCTTAATTAATACCAGTTTACGTATGAGAAGAGCAACAATCATGGTGCGCAACCTATATTGTGTAAGTTGCGCAAACAGAATAAAAGATGAATTATTATAATTAAAAAACATTTCTAGTATTTATGTGTACTTAAGAGAGGCATCTATATCATTTAATTTTAATACAGCAAACGATATTTCTACAATAGAGAATCATTTAACATTTTTAGGATATCCTCCTAAGGAAGATAAAATAGTTAAGAAAAATAATCTATTATGTTATTGTCAAAACATTAAAAATGTGAGTGGATAGTAGGATAATGTATGGTTAAACTCAAAAGCAAGAATTACTATAAACGATTTTTAGTATTAATAAATACAATACTTTCTAATCTAGAATCTAGTTAAAAGTTAAATGTCTGTTTTTAGTGAATTAATTGGGGCAATTTTTTCAAAAAAATCAACTTTAATACTTAAATTTGCACGACCTTAAAAACGGGTTCAAATTATGCAAAATAAACTCGCTAATATTCTCTTTTCTACAAGACTTACCGCTATTTTATTTATTGCTTTTGCTGTAGCAATGGCAACAGGTACTTTTCTAGATGCAGGACAAGAAACATCGCCAACTCCTTATACCAGAAACCTTATTTATAATGCTTGGTGGTTTGAAGCTATTATGGTATTTTTTGTAATTAATTTTGTAGGTAATGTTTTTAGGTTTAAACTGTATAAAAAGGAAAAATGGGCAACTTTTATTTTACACTTAGCTTTTATTTTTATATTACTAGGAGCTTTTGTAACAAGATATGTTAGTTTTGAGGGGATGATGGCTATACGAGAAGGAGCTACAGAAAACACATTCTTATCAAGAAGCACTTACATCACTACATTTATAGATGGAGATTATCAGGTCGATGGAAAAGTCCAACAACGTTATGTAGAGAGTAAAGTCGATTTTTCACCACGATTAGATAATAATTTTAATATTAAAACAACCTATGGTGAGCAACCAGTTACTATTGAATTAGAAAAATTTATAGCTGGAGCTGAAGAAGACATTATTCCAGATGAAAGCGGAGAGGAATATTTAAAACTTGTAGAAGCAGGAAATAGCGGGCCGCATAATCATTTTCTAAAGGTAGGGCAGGTACAAAGTATCCATAATATACTTATAGCATTAAACAAACCAACAGAAGGTGCTATAAATATCACTTATAAAAACGACGAGCTTACAATTAATTCGCCTTTCGATGGTGAGTACATGACCATGGCAACAAGAGCTCAAGGTCAATTAATAAAAGACAGTTTACAACCATTACATTTGCGCTCAAGATATGTTATAGGAAACATG
Organism: Flavivirga aquatica; assembly: GCF_001747085.1. GTDB lineage: Bacteria > Bacteroidota > Bacteroidia > Flavobacteriales > Flavobacteriaceae > Algibacter_C > Algibacter_C aquatica. The sequence goes on along the minus strand of NZ_MDJD01000054.1, from coordinate 112,581 downwards.
CAAATGGTATTTCCTAAACCTGTTGTAAAAGGTGTTTTTGATGTTGTTCAAAAATCACAATTATTAAAGAATGATGAAGACGGCGTGGTTTTAAAAGTAACCACTAATGGAAAAACAAAACGTATAGGTTTACTTGGCGGACAGGGAATGAATACTAATTTTAAACAAATAGAAGTTGGTGGATTAAATTTTGCCATAAAATATGGAGCAAAAGTGTTAGAACTCCCTTTTTCTATAAAATTGAACGATTTTGAAGCCGAACGTTACCCTGGCACAGAAAATGGATATTCCGCATTCTCAAGTGAGGTTACTGTTCTTGACGATAAAGCAGAAAACTATGACTATAAAATTTTTATGAATAATATCTTAGATCATGGTGGGTATCGCTTTTTTCAGTCTAGTTTTGATCCTGATGAAAAAGGAACGATTCTATCTGTAAACCATGATTATTGGGGAGCTTTACTAACTTATATAGGATATTTTATGCTTTATTTTGGATTAATGGCTATTTTATTTGCTAAGAATACACGTTTTAGCGATTTAAAAGATCAACTAAAAAAAGTAAAAACAAAAAAAGAAAAATTACTTGGTGTTTTCTTGCTTTGTTTTGGTATACAAGCCTTTTCGCAAACTCAGCATTCCGAAAATGATGGACATGATTATTCTAGACCAACTAAAACACAAGTAGATTCAGTCTTGAAAGTTAATATAGCACCTAAAGATCATGCCGATAAATTTGGACATTTAGTAATTCAAGATTTAAGTGGACGTATGATGCCTGTCAATACATACGCATCAGAAATGTTACGTAAGCTAAGTAAACATGATACTTATGAAGGGTTAGATGCTAATCAGGTCTTTTTGTCGATACACGAAAGTCCAACGCTTTGGTATAATGTCCCTGTAATTTTTTTAAAACGAAAAAAAGCCGACTCTATAAGGCGAATTATTGGTTTAGAAGTTACAGATAAATATGCTACTCTAGCCGATTTCTTTTCAGAAAAAGGAACATACAAATTAGCGCCTTATTTAGATGAAGCATATAAAGCGCAGCCACCAAATGCTTTTCAAAAAGAATTTAAGGAAATAGATCAACGAGTAAATTTACTATTCAATACTGTTGAAGGACGTTCTTTAAAAATATTTCCAATTCCTAATGATGATAATAATAAATGGGTTTCTACTTACGATTATAGGTTAGATAAATCTAAAATAAAAGATTCTCTTTATGGAAATTTTATAAAAAACGGATTTATAGCGTATTTATTTAGATTAAACCAAGCGAAGCAAACAGGTGATTTTACTGAAGCAGAAAAACTGTTGAAAGCCTTTAAGAAAAACCAGCATAAACATGGTGCAGAAGTTATGCTTAGCGACGATAAAGTAAAAACAGAAGTATTATATAATAAGTACGATATTTTCAAGAAGCTATACAGTTGGTATATGTATGCAGGAGTTTTGTTATTTATTTTACTTATTATTCAAATATTTAAAGATAGAAGCAAGGTAATTGTTGTAGCTATAGCTGTTTTTAAATGGATTATAGTCGGCCTGTTTTTGTTACATACTTCAGGTTTAATTGTACGTTGGTATATATCTGGTCATGCACCATGGAGTGATGCTTATGAATCTATGATTTATGTAGCTTGGTCAACCATGCTATTTGGATTACTAATGGGAACACCAAAGAAAATATCATGGTTAGCATCTAAACCCCTATTAAATTCACTTTTTGGTGTTGTAAACTATATTTTTTACCGTAAAACATCTAATCTTACTATAGCAGCAGCTGCTTTTGTTACGTTTATGATTTTAATGATTGCACATTGGAATTGGATGGATCCAGCTATAGCAAACTTACAACCTGTTTTAAATAGTTATTGGCTCATGATACATGTAGCTGTAATTGTAGCAAGTTATGGCCCATTTACATTAGGAATGATATTAGGTGTCGTGTCTTTATTATTAATGATTTTAACAAACAAGGAGAATAAAGAAAAAATGCTCCTTAATATAAAAGAGCTTACCATAATAAATGAAATGGCATTAACTGTTGGTTTAGTAATGCTTAGTATTGGTAACTTTTTAGGAGGTATGTGGGCAAATGAAAGTTGGGGACGTTATTGGGGCTGGGATCCTAAAGAAACTTGGGCGCTTATAAGTATCATGATTTATGCATTTGTAATACACATGCGTTTAGTTCCTGGACTTCGTGGGCGTTGGTTTTTTAATTTATGTTCCATCATAGCATTTGCAAGTATAATGATGACTTATTTTGGAGTTAATTTCTATTTAGCAGGATTACATAGTTACGCTAGTGGCGATCAAATTGTAAGTGTTAAGTTTATTATAATAGCTTGTGCCATATTAGCTGTTTTAGGATTCTTTTCTTACATAAAATATGCTAAATATTATAAAAAGTAATTAAGTTAAGGTTTATCGCTAGTCTTGCGATTGACTAATAAAGTAAATAAAAAAGAAACATTTTATGTATGTATGTATGTATGTATGTATGTATGTATGTATGTAGCTTTTTTTAGCACTTATAACTTTTAATTCATGTTCTTCTGGTAGTGATTGATAATTCCTAGTAATGAAGAACAGGTAGAAGAGAGTCCTGTGAATATTGATGCTGCATATCAAGGTGATTTTGTTTCTGTATCGTTTGGCTACTAAGAAAAAATAGTTTTGAAATTAACAAACTTTAAAACGGATAATGCTCTTATTTTAGAACTATATCTAACAACAGATATTACAGCCGAAACCTATTAATTTTGAGAGTTTTAAAAGGACTTTGAGGTTATGAATATAATTTACCCGTAGATGTAGATTTTGATGTTTATAAGTATGTTACTGTTTGATGTGTAGGTTTTAAAAATTGATTTTGGACATGCAATCTTATCAAAAAACTAAATCAATTTTAGAATAGACTCATAACCCAATCCAAATAAAATAGCTAAACCAAAGCTTAAAAGCGTGCCTATTAGTATATATTCGGTAAGTTTACGGTCTTTAGCTTTAGATAAATCACCAAAACGAAATACAGACTTTGCTGCTATTAAAAAACCAATACCTTCCCAGTGATGTGTTACTATAAAGGCAAAAACAAATAAACGTTCTAGTATACCAATGTAAGCTCCTGCATTTTTTAAAGAAGTATCTTCATTATTATCATCTTTTAAATCCCATTTAGATATAATCGTTTTCATGATTACAGAAGATACTGTAGTTATACAAAACAAGCTAGTTATAAATAATAACGTTTTGGTTTCAAAAAGAAAATCCAGGTTAAATTGGTAAGGGATATATAGTTTTATTACTAACGCAATAACAAGAATATGTGCTAATTGGTCTAATCCAAATAAAAGCCTAGAGTTTATTCGTTTTTTAAGGTGTAGTTTGGTAAGGTCAATAATATAATGTGTAATAATTATAATAAATACCCCTAACCAATATTTAAAATTGAATTGTAAAACTAAAATTAAAGCACATAGATGTATCAAAATATGCCAATACAAAAATTTGGATTTATGTTTTTTAGCTTCTTTATCTTTAACCCACCTAACGGGCTGTAACATGAAATCACCAATAATATGTGCTAATAGTATTTTAATGAATAATGCTAACATAAGTTTTCTACTTTAGAGCTATAATAATATAATAATTTTAAAATTTCATCATATCCAGCGCGTTTAAGGCCTTGACTAATATTTCCTTGAGTTTTTTTTAAGTGTTCAGCTAGTTTTTTTTGATTCAAATTAGGGTGTTCTAAAGCTGTTTTGATTAAAATTGCAGATGTACTAGTCCAATTATCTACAGTCAATAACGCCAGATTTAGCATAAGGTTTATTTGTTCATCAAACGTTTCAAAAGGTGATTTTATAGCAAGTGTTGTTTTTTTTAATTGCTCAAAACATTCTCCTGAATTAACAAACGCACTTCCGTTAGCTTCTGTTATTTTTTCGGAATGGTATGTTTTTTCTCCCAGCCCAATAGCAAGCCTTACATCCGTATTTTTAAATTGTTTTATAATAGCTTTAATTAAAAAAGCAGCCTCTAATGCTTTTTTGGGATCTATTTCCAACTGAAAGCTATCCCCTCTAAAAATTTCCCATTGAGCAGGTGTGTTACCATAAATACTCAAAATAGACTTAAGAGCATTTAACCACTGCTCTGGAGGACTTTCTTTAGAGTTAATAATATCGCCTGTTATAATGCTAATCATAATTTAATATGTTCTATATATTCAAATGTATTACTTTTTTGTCAGAATAAAAAAAAATATTAGCTTAAAGGCTAATAAATTAAATTATTAGCTCAATAGCTAATAATATTTAATATTAGCTTAAAGACTAATAGTTGGTATAATAGGTAGGAGAACGTAATTAAAATCAAAAACCTGATATCTTTGCAATAATAAATTTTGAATAATTAGATTTTATGGCTAAAACAGGGAGAGAGAAAAATACAAAGAATAAAGCAAAGCATACTAGGTTAATGACTCAAAAGAAAAATAAAAAGAAAACTGAAGCAGCTTTAAGAAAAGAGCGATTAAAAAATATTATTAGAAAAAACAATGAAGATTCTAGCGATTAGTTGCTGTTGAGTTTGACTTTTGAAAAAAACAAACTAATTTTTTTGTACTCAATCTCGTTAAAATCTGTAATAACTTTATTGGCAGTAGAGTAGTCTTGATTTTTAGAATGGAAACTGTCATAACCCACGCAAAAAATATTAGCACCATTAGCAGCTTTAATACCATTAGTTGAATCTTCAATAACAAAGCATTCATCTTTACTAAAGCCACTAGCTTCAGCAGCTTTAATAAAAATCTCAGGATGAGGCTTAGATTGCTTTAAATCTCCACCACTTAATTTAGCAACAAAGTATTGGTTTAAATTAAAACGATCAAAAATTTGATTGATGCTAGTCATGGCAGCAGATGATGCTAAAACTAGAGTTAATCCATTACTATGATAATCTTTTATTAAATCTAAAACACCATCAATAAGCGTGAGATCAGAATTACTTTCAAAAAAATGTTTATAGTGTTTACGCTTAAGAGCTACTAATGTTTCAGGAGATTCATCTAAATTAAAATGATCACATAAGCGTTTACATATATTAATGGTAGATTGTCCTGTAAATGATTCATAAAGAGCATCTGAAACATCAATGCCAACTTCATCAAACATATCATGATAGGCCTTATTATGCATAGGTTCACTATCAATAATAACCCCATCCATATCAAAAATAACAGCTTTTAACATCTTCATTTTTTTTTTTGCGAAGATATTAGAATAGAGTTTAACAGCCTAAAAAAGATAGAACTCGTTTAGACTTTTTCGAATAAAGTAAAAATGAAGGCTTAGTTTATCTGATTTTTTTTTCATTACCAACATTATTACTTAATACATCTATTTTGCATTTTAAAATTAAATTAACATCTTTGTTGTATGATTGCTTAATTAAACTTCCGTTCGTATCGAGACCTTCTCGAACAAAATTATAGCCTAAGTATGCTTGTTATGCGCTAGGTGAGTTTTTACATTTAATAAATTCAGAATGCAATCAAATAAAATTTCTTTAAAACAATTTATTCAATATTTTAAAATAGCTGTAACAGGCAAAGAGCAAGCATTTACATCTGGTAGTATTCGAAAGGCAATTTTTATGCTTTCTATTCCTATGGTTTTAGAAATGTTCATGGAATCCATTTTTGCTATAGTAGACATTATGTATGTTTCACAAGTGAGTGTTAATGCAGTGGCAACAATTGGCTTAACAGAATCTGTGATTACCTTAATATATGCTGTCGCTATAGGGTTAAGTATGGCGGCTACAGCTGTAGTAGCAAGACGTGTAGGGGAAAAAGATATAAAAGGCGCATCCAATGCAGCAGTTCAAGTGATTTTTCTAGGGGTATTCTTAGCTATTATTATAAGTGTTATAGGTATTCTATATCCTAAAGAGATATTAGAGCTTATGGGTGGTGAACCCGATTTAATAGCAGAAGGTTATGGTTATACTAAAGTACTTTTAGGAGGAAACATAACTATTATGTTGCTATTTCTAATCAATGCAATTTTTAGAGGTGCGGGTAATGCATCTGTAGCGATGTGGACATTAATTCTATCAAATGGGCTCAATATAATTCTAGACCCTATATTTATTTTTGGTTTCGGACCCATTCCAGCTTTTGGAGTTGAAGGAGCAGCTATTGCTACAACTATAGGTAGAGGTACAGCAGTTGTATTTCAATTGGGTATTTTGTTTTTTGGATATAGCAAAATAAAAATAGGCATGAAAGATTTAGTGATTCAAGTTAATATCATGTTAAATTTAATTAAAGTCTCATTAGGAGGTATAGGTCAGTTTTTAATAGGCACATCTAGTTGGGTGTTTTTAATGCGAATTATGAGCGAATTTGGTAGTGAAGTGTTAGCAGGGTATACCATTGCTATTCGTGTAATGATGTTTACTCTAATGCCAGTATGGGGAATGAGTAATGCGGCAGCTACTTTAGTAGGACAAAACTTAGGGGCTAATAAACCTGAACGGGCAGAACAATCGGTTTGGAAAACAGGTAAATACAGTGCCATTTTTATGGGCATAGTTTCTATAATCTATCTTGCATTTGTGCCACAAATTATAATGCTATTTAATGCTACACCAAACGTTGTAAAATATGGCAGTTTATGTCTACGTGTTATTGCAGCAGGGTATATTTTTTATGGTTATGGCATGGTTGTTATAAATGCATTTAATGGAGCAGGAGATACAAAAACACCAACCTATATTAATTTTGTGTGTTTTTGGTTGTTGCAATTGCCATTTGCTTATATTATGTCAATTACTCTAGCTTTTGGACCACTTGGTGTCTTTTGGGCTATTACTCTTGCTGAAATATTAATAGCAATAGTTGCTGTTTTTTGGTTTAAAAAAGGATATTGGAAACAAGTGAAAGTGTAGTTTGTAATTGTTAAATTTGTATAACTTAAATTTTATAGCTATCAAAAAAAACATCACCTTTCACCATAAAAACAAACATAAATTAGGATACGATTTAGATATCTTGTGTAATACATATCCAGATTTATTACCCTTTGTATTTGAGAACACATACCAAACAAAAACCATAGATTTTGCTAATCCAAAGGCTGTAAAGGCACTTAATACAGCTTTGTTGATGAAATACTACAATATTGTTTTTTGGGAATTTCCAGATGCAAATTTATGCCCGCCAATACCTGGACGTGTAGATTATATACATTATGTGGCAGATTTATTAGAAAGTTTTGGAGTTAAAACCAAAATAAAAGTATTAGATATTGGTACAGGAGCAAGTTGTATTTATCCAATTTTAGGACAAGCAGAATATAATTGGAATTTTGTTGCTACAGATATAGATAAGAAGTCATTAGAATACGGACAAACTATTATTAATAAAAATGGTTTGAAGAATTCTATAGTTTTAAGACATCAAAAAGAAACTTCTCAAATTTTGAAAGGAATTCTAACAGAAACCGATAAATTTTCTGTGTCCATATGTAACCCGCCATTTTTCAAATCTGAAACAGAAGCTATAGAAGCCACAACACGAAAACTAAAAGGATTAAATAGAGTAGGAGATAAGAAGCTAGTTAGAAATTTTTCAGGAATCCATAATGAGTTGTGGTATAAAGGAGGGGAAAAAGCATTTATACATAATTATCTTTATGAAAGTTCTTTATTTAAAAATCAATGCAATTGGTTTACAACTTTAGTCTCAAAAAAGGATTTAGTAAAGGGAATACATGTGTCACTAAAAAAATTAGGAGCTAAAGATGTAAGAACAATACCTATGGGGCAAGGAAATAAGCAATCTCGTATTATTGCTTGGACATTTTTAGATAAACGAGGAAATAAAGGGAAAGATTAGAGCGCTTTATAAATGATTTAAAATTTAAAATAGATAAACTTAAAACAAATGTAACATTCATTATTATAAATGTTACCAATAAAGACTAATAAAATAAACACATGAAATTAGATATCCTTGTTATTGGGGCACATCCAGACGATGTAGAGTTAGGTTGTGGAGGTACTATAGCAAAAGAAGTTGCTAACGGAAAAAAGGTAGGTGTTATAGATTTAACTAGAGGAGAGTTAGGAACTCGAGGTACTGCTGAGACTAGAGATGAAGAAGCTGCAAATTCTGCAAGAATTTTAGGTGTTGTTGTTAGGGAAAATCTAGCATTTTCAGATGGTTTTTTTGTAAATGATAGAAAACATCAATTAGAGCTTATTAAAATGATTCGAAAATATCAACCAGAGATTGTGATTTGTAATGCGTTTGATGATAGGCATATAGATCATGGAAAAGGAAGTAAATTAGCTAGTGATGCCTGTTTTTTAAGCGGATTAATTAAAATTGAAACAATAAATGATGACGGAATATTACAAAAACAATGGAGACCAAAACAAGTGTACCATTATATACAATGGAAAAATTTAGAACCAGATTTAGTTGTAGATATTACAGGATATATAGATACAAAAATGGAATCTGTATTAGCGTATAAAACACAGTTTTATGATGAATTGAGTAAAGAGCCAGAAACTCCTATATCTAGCAAAAACTTTACAGATAGTATTATTTATAGAGCAAGAGATTTAGGACGACTAGTTGGTGTTGAGTATGCAGAAGGTTTTACTGTTGAACGTTATGTAGCTGTTGATAGTTTGTTCGATTTAAAATAGAATAACTAGTAGTTTATAGAAACTAAATATGAGATTATAAGAAATTAATTTTTTTTTCGGATTTTTTAAAATAATAAATATAAGCAAATGAAATAGTTAGGTTTTTTAGGAAAATTAATTTTAAAAAAACAAAAAAAGTCTTTGTAGAAAAGGTTTAAATCAATTACATTTGCACACGCATTACAAAATGCAAGTTACATGGTGGTTGTAGCTCAGTTGGTTAGAGCATTGGTTTGTGGTACCAAGGGTCGCCGGTTCGAATCCGGTCTTCCACCCAAAAGTAAAAGCCTTTCAAGAAATTGAAAGGCTTTTTTTGTTTATATATTATAGAGTTTTTAGGTTTAAGAACAAAAGTTGAATCAAGTAATATTTTAGGGACTTGAACTTAATCAAGAACAAAATTTGTATGTAAATTGAATTAAGATTTTAATTTTCATTAAATAAAGAGTGTATAAAAGGAAGTATAGGGGCAAAAGCCAAGGTCTAGCGCTAAATCCATCTATATATTGTGATACCAGATTATTTATTTTTAGGTATAAATAGTTGATGTATATGGATTTACAGAATAATGTAATAAAACCATTAAAAAAGGTTAATAAAAGGTTGTCAGAATTAAAAAAGGGTTGTAGGTTTGCAGCCGCTAAAAACGGCATTAGTTGTTGAAGGCATACGTTCATAAGAAGTTTTACTAATCGGTTTTAGAAGTTGAAAAAAAACTTTCAAAAAAGATTAAAAAAAGTTTTGTGAGAATAAAAAAGGGTTTTATATTTGCACCCGCTTATCAAGGAAACGCGATAAGAGAACAAAGAAAACAAGTTCATAAACATATTGAATTGACAGCGTAAGATTTTAACTGGAAACGGTTAAGATTAGACAAAGAGAATAAACCATTTTGAGTACTAGAGATTCTGATTAATTGTTAAGATATTAAAAAAATAACGATGAAGAGTTTGATCCTGGCTCAGGATGAACGCTAGCGGCAGGCTTAACACATGCAAGTCGAGGGGTAACATTGTAGCTTGCTACAGATGACGACCGGCGCACGGGTGCGTAACGCGTATACAATCTACCTTATACTGAGGGATAGCCCAGAGAAATTTGGATTAATACCTCATAGTATGTTTAATTGGCATCAATTAGACATTAAAGGTTACGGTATAAGATGAGTATGCGTTCTATTAGCTAGATGGAGTGGTAACGGCACACCATGGCAACGATAGATAGGGGCCCTGAGAGGGGGATCCCCCACACTGGTACTGAGACACGGACCAGACTCCTACGGGAGGCAGCAGTGAGGAATATTGGACAATGGAGGGAACTCTGATCCAGCCATGCCGCGTGCAGGATGACTGCCCTATGGGTTGTAAACTGCTTTTATACAGGAAGAAACTGCTCTACGTGTAGAGATTTGACGGTACTGTAAGAATAAGGATCGGCTAACTCCGTGCCAGCAGCCGCGGTAATACGGAGGATCCAAGCGTTATCCGGAATCATTGGGTTTAAAGGGTCCGTAGGTGGATAATTAAGTCAGGGGTGAAAGTCTGCAGCTCAACTGTAGAATTGCCCTTGATACTGTTTATCTTGAGTTATTATGAAGTAGTTAGAATATGTAGTGTAGCGGTGAAATGCATAGATATTACATAGAATACCAATTGCGAAGGCAGATTACTAATAATATACTGACACTGATGGACGAAAGCGTGGGGAGCGAACGGGATTAGATACCCCGGTAGTCCACGCCGTAAACGATGGATACTAGCTGTTCGGTTTCGACTGAGTGGCTAAGCGAAAGTGATAAGTATCCCACCTGGGGAGTACGTTCGCAAGAATGAAACTCAAAGGAATTGACGGGGGCCCGCACAAGCGGTGGAGCATGTGGTTTAATTCGATGATACGCGAGGAACCTTACCAGGGCTTAAATGTAGATTGACATGTTTAGAGATAGACCTTTCTTCGGACAATTTACAAGGTGCTGCATGGTTGTCGTCAGCTCGTGCCGTGAGGTGTCAGGTTAAGTCCTATAACGAGCGCAACCCCTGTTGTTAGTTGCCAGCATTTCAAGATGGGAACTCTAACAAGACTGCCAGTGCAAACTGTGAGGAAGGTGGGGATGACGTCAAATCATCACGGCCCTTACGTCCTGGGCTACACACGTGCTACAATGGTAGGGACAGAGAGCAGCCACTTGGCGACAAGGAGCGAATCTATAAACCCTATCACAGTTCGGATCGGAGTCTGCAACTCGACTCCGTGAAGCTGGAATCGCTAGTAATCGCATATCAGCCATGATGCGGTGAATACGTTCCCGGGCCTTGTACACACCGCCCGTCAAGCCATGGAAGCTGGGAGTGCCTGAAGTCCGTCACCGAGAGGAGCGGCCTAGGGTAAAATCGGTAACTAGGGCTAAGTCGTAACAAGGTAGCCGTACCGGAAGGTGCGGCTGGAACACCTCCTTTCTAGAGAAAGACGATTAAGAAGTATTATAACTATAATGATAAATAGTTTATTCTCGCAGCTGTTAATTTAAGAATATAAAATAGTAGAGTCTCATAGCTCAGCTGGTTAGAGCGCTACACTGATAATGTAGAGGTCGGCAGTTCGAGTCTGCCTGAGACTACTAAAAAAAAGAGGAAATTCTAGAACTGAGAATTCTAAATTCACATTAAGGATTCTAAACGAAGAATTACAATGGGGGATTAGCTCAGCTGGCTAGAGCGCCTGCCTTGCACGCAGGAGGTCATCGGTTCGACTCCGATATTCTCCACGATTCCATATAAGGAAAGAAGTTCATTGACATATTGAAAAAAGATACATAAAAATTTAAGATTAGATTGATCTAATAATAAATAATATAAAGGATTAATTAGAATCACGAGCGATTTCTAATTAATCACAGATAGTTTATATAAGATTTTTATATAAATTATAGTAACTCATTAAAAAAGCAAAAAGTACAATAAGCTAAATAAGGGCGTATGGGGAATGCCTAGGCTCTCAGAGGCGAAGAAGGACGTGATAAGCTGCGAAAAGCTGCGGGGATCAGCACACATGATTAGATCCGCAGATATCCGAATGGGGCAACCCGGCATATTGAAGATATGTCACCTAGTAATAGGAGCAAACCCGGAGAACTGAAACATCTAAGTACCCGGAGGAGAAGAAAACAAAAGTGATTCCGTTAGTAGTGGCGAGCGAACGCGGATTAGCCCAAACCATTATTGTTACGGCAATAGTGGGGTTGTAGGACCACGATATTTGAAGCACAATGAATTAGAATACTTTGGAAAAAGTAACAATATAGGGTGATAGTCCCGTATAAGTAAAGCGTGTGAATCTAGTGTAATCCTGAGTAGTGCGGGACACGAGTAATCCTGTATGAAACAGTCGGGACCATCCGATAAGGCTAAATACTCCTGAGAGACCGATAGTGAACTAGTACCGTGAGGGAAAGGTGAAAAGAACCCTGAATAAGGGAGTGAAATAGAACCTGAAACCATACGCTTACAAGCGGTCGGAGCGGACTAGATCTGTGACGGCGTGCCTTTTGCATAATGAGCCTACGAGTTACCGTTGCTAGCAAGGTTAAGTGATTAAGTCACGGATCCGTAGCGAAAGCGAGTCTGAATAGGGCGCTTAGTTAGTAGTGGTAGACGCGAAACCGTGTGATCTACCCATGGGCAGGTTGAAGCTGTAGTAACATACAGTGGAGGACCGAACGGATATACGTTGAAAAGTGTTCCGATGACCTGTGGGTAGGGGTGAAAGGCCAATCAAACTCGGAAATAGCTCGTACTCCCCGAAATGCATTTAGGTGCAGCGTTGATTAATAGTTTTATAGAGGTAGAGCTACTGATTGGATGCGGGGGCTTCACCGCCTACCAATTCCTGACAAACTCCGAATGCTATAAAATGTTTATCAGCAGTGAGGGCATGGGTGCTAAGGTCCATGTCCGAGAGGGAAAGAACCCAGACCATCAGCTAAGGTCCCCAAATATATGTTAAGTTGAAATAACGCGGTTGAACTGCTTTGACAGCTAGGATGTTGGCTTGGAAGCAGCCATTCATTTAAAGAGTGCGTAACAGCTCACTAGTCGAGCGGTTCGGCATGGATAATAATCGGGCATAAACATATTACCGAAGCTATGGACAATTAATTGTGGTAGGGGAGCATTGTAGTGTCGTCGAAGGATTACTGTGAGGTATTCTGGAGAATCTACAAAAGAAAATGTAGGCATAAGTAACGATAATGCGGGCGAGAAACCCGCACACCGAAAGACTAAGGTTTCCTCAGCTATGCTAATCAGCTGAGGGTTAGTCGGGACCTAACGCGAACCCGAAAGGGGTAGTGGATGGCCAACAGGTTAATATTCCTGTACCTGCTCACACTAAAAGTGACGGAGGCGTAAATTTGGTGCGTACTGACGGAATAGTACGTTGAAGGGAGTAGTAATACCCCGATAGTACACTGCGACTTCGGTCAAGGTGATAATCCAGAGAAGCGACTTCCAAGAAAAGCGAGTGAAGCAGCCCGTACCCTAAACCGACACAGGTAGTTGGGATGAGAATTCTAAGGTGCTCGAGAGATTCATGGCTAAGGAATTAGGCAAAATAGACTCGTAACTTCGGGAGAAGAGTCGCCACCCTTTGGGGTGGCCGCAGTGAAAAGGTCCAGGCGACTGTTTATCAAAAACACAGGGCTATGCTAAATTGAAAGATGACGTATATGGCCTGACACCTGCCCGGTGCTGGAAGGTTAAGTGGAGGGTTTAGCTTTTAGCGAAGATCTGAAATGAAGCCCCAGTAAACGGCGGCCGTAACTATAACGGTCCTAAGGTAGCGAAATTCCTTGTCGGGTAAGTTCCGACCTGCACGAATGGTGCAACGATCTGGACACTGTCTCAGCCATGAGCTCGGTGAAATTGTAGTATCGGTGAAGATGCCGATTACCCGCTGTGGGACGAAAAGACCCCGTGCACCTTTACTATAGCTTAGTATTGGTTTTGGATAAGTAATGTGTAGGATAGGTGGGAGACTTTGAAGTGGCGTCGCTAGGCGTTGTGGAGTCATTGTTGAAATACCACCCTTTGCTTATCTAGAGTCTAACCTTCAAATGAAGGGACAGTGCTTGGTGGGTAGTTTGACTGGGGTGGTCGCCTCCAAAAGAGTAACGGAGGCTTCTAAAGGTTCCCTCAGCACGGTTGGTAATCGTGCGTAGAGTGCAATGGCATAAGGGAGCTTGACTGAGAGACCTACAAGTCGATCAGGTACGAAAGTAGAGCATAGTGATCCGGTGGTTCCGCATGGAAGGGCCATCGCTCAAAGGATAAAAGGTACGCCGGGGATAACAGGCTGATCTCCCCCAAGAGCTCATATCGACGGGGGGGTTTGGCACCTCGATGTCGGCTCGTCACATCCTGGGGCTGGAGAAGGTCCCAAGGGTTGGGCTGTTCGCCCATTAAAGTGGCACGCGAGCTGGGTTCAGAACGTCGTGAGACAGTTCGGTCTCTATCTACAGTGGGCGTTAGAAATTTGAGTGGATCTGACTCTAGTACGAGAGGACCGAGTTGGACTAACCTCTGGTGTATCTGTTGTTGCGCCAGCAGCATTGCAGAGTAGCTACGTTGGGAAGGGATAAGCGCTGAAAGCATATAAGCGCGAAACCCACCACAAGATGAGATTTCTTTAAAGGGTCGTGGGAGATTACCACGTTGATAGGCTATAGGTGTAAAGGCAGTAATGTCATAGCCGAGTAGTACTAATAACCCATAGGCTTATTGTACGCCTGTTTTTTTAAAAGTTTACAAAAAGTTATATTATAAAATTTTTAAGTATGTCACCTACGGGTGTTTTTCAATATGTTAAGATATTTGTTCATCGTAAAGATGAACGCTGTAGTGATAAGTTAATCACTTATTACCATAGCTATAACTTAAGGTGGTTATAGCGATGGGGCTCACCTCTTACCATTCCGAACAGAGAAGTTAAGCCCATTAGCGCCGATGGTACTGCATTTGTGGGAGAGTAGGTCGTTGCCTTTTTTGATACTGATATTAACTCAGTGTTTAATTAATCCTCAACATTTCTTTGTTGAGGATTTTTTTTTGTCATTGTTTTAAAATAATTATACAAATTATAATTTAAAACAATCCTTAAAGGTATTTATATAAAATTCAGATTTAACAATACTGATTATGTTTTCATTATTAATTTCAGTTTTTACAGTTTTATTTAACCAGAGTTTAACCCGAATAATTCATAAAAAGCAAAAAAATCTGAGTGTAAAGTGTTATATTTAAGTATCTAACAGCAAATATTTCACTTTGAAAAACCACCCAGATTTGAAGGCTAAAAACACATTATTTTATCGAGGGAATCAATCAATTTCGGTTGATTTTTCAGCCACAGAAATAAGTTCTGATGGCTCTTTGATTCTTCTTGAGAAATTGGAACGAGATAACAAACTATTATCTCATTTTGGTAAATTATTACCAGATGATCGTAACCCGAAATATATTACCTATAGTCGAGAACATCAACTCAAGCAACGTGTATTTATGTTAATGCTGGGCTATGAAGATGCAAATGACGTGATTCATTTGCAAAATGATCCCTTGTTTAAAGATGTCCTTCAAGGAGATTTAGCATCTCAATCGACAATCTCCCGTTTCGAAAATAGTCTTGATATAGCATCCATTTTCAAACTATCTTATGCATGGATTGATCATTATGTTTCGAGTTTAAAAGGTCGTAATAAAGTTATTATAGATATTGATGCTAGAGATGATAGCACTTATGGAACCCAACAATTATCAATGTTCAATGGGGTATTATGGTAAATTTATGCTTAATGAATTGTTTTTTCATGATGGCGAAACTGGACAAATAATATTACCTGTTTTACGTCCTGGTAATAGCCATTCCAACCGATGGTACGTAGGGATATTTAGAAGAATTGTTCGTAAAATAAGAGCAATTTATCCAGATTTAGAAATCATTATCCGCACAGATAGAGGATTTAGCTGTGCCCCCTTTTACAAATTAGTAGATTATTACAATTTGCTATTTGCCACAGGACAAGCCAGTAATGCCGTGCTAAAAAGAAAAGTTGAACGCTGTGAAAAAGCGGTTAAACATCTCTATGTAAATCAAAATATAAAACATCAACATTTTATAAGCTTTACTTATCAAGCCAAATCATGGCACAGCCCACAACAAGCCTATACAAAAATTGAAAGCACTGGTAAAGGATTAAATGTTCGTCATTTTATTAGCAATATAAAAGAGCAAGAAGCCCGTGAGATCTACTTTGATTTTTATGTAAAACGCGGGGAAGCAAGCGAGAACAGAATTAAGGAAGTGAAAAACATGTGTTTTTCAGATAGATTATCAAATCATGGCTTTTTTGCTAATTTTTTCAGGCTATTTCTAAGTAGTTTAGCTTACGAAATGTTTTTACTACTCAAAAAAAGTATAAAAAAGACAAGATTTACAAAAGCAAAGAAATGGCAAATAAGCACGATAAGAACCCAATTGTTAAAAATTGGAGCAACACTAAAAGTTACTAAAAAACGAATTTACTATCAATTGTCAAAAGCGTTTGTAAATCAAAATTTGTTTCGAGAGATAATAACACAGTAAAGGTTTTAAAATTGACATTTTAAAACCGTGGGATACCTATGTCTTGGTGTGAAAAATGAACCGTTTTTTGATTTATTGGACACATAAGTATACCTAATTCATTCAAAAAAGCGTATAAATCTCAAAATAAAAAGAAATAACTAAGGAGAAAACGTAAAGATTGGATTATTAAACCTAATAAGCACCCTATGAATAATGTGGGTTAAGCCTGTGCAATCGCTTTGTGAAACCACTTTTGTTAATCATAGTTTTACACATATGGCTCTTCATGTATGACAGTGCTTTGTTTTGATTACCATTAAAGAGCATTGCTGAGACTAGTGCTGTCGATAGCACTTGGCTGTCACTGAATTTCCTGTTGCGATGTTCTTTATGGTTCATTTCTTTTAAAATATCGTCTACTATACAATAGATTCCTATAACTTTGTCTTGGAGCATTTTGAGTTCGTGTTTTTTTTTGCAACTCTAAAATACTAAAACTTATTATGCTCCTATTTTTTTTAGGAAACTCGGGTTAACTATTTATAACACTATATTTTCTATATAATGAAGTCATATAGACTTTTTAAGATACTGGTTCAGGCATAGCTATCGGTAATCCTTGCCTATTTGTCAAATATAATGCATTGGAAGTTTTTTGCTTTTTTCCACCTTTATAACCTACTTGTTCACCTCCTTTTTAGTGCTGTAGTATGGCTACCATACAAATCACAGCTTGATAAGTCAATATCTGATTTGTTACTTTTTTAGAGCTGTATCCAAAAGGATTTTCCAAATTTCTTGTTGATTCCACTTTCGATAGTGACCAAAAATAGTTTTATAATGTAGCTTTTCATTACTAAAAAGAGTTTCAATTGGTAAATAGCACCACTGAACACCTGTCTTTAATTTATATAAAATAGCGTTAACAATTTTACATAGAAGTGTTTTAGGTTTAAAACCTCTTTTTGTTTCTGTTAAATATGTAACTATTTCTAATTCTATCATATCTTTGTCTAGTACTTGGTACACTGAGTTGTAATTTTATGTTTCGCAACACAAATATCTACAACCCTTTTATTTTTATAAAAAAGTCAAGATGACTTCAATAAGTGTTTATAAATATATTATAGTTTAAAACAATAAGAAAATAAACTATCTATGAATACATTTTTGTAATATAGTACCCAAATAACTTAAAATTTAAACGCGTGAAAAAATTAGCAATTCTTCTATCTGCTACCCTATTAATAACATCATGTAGCTCGTCTCAAAATAAAAAAAAATTCAAGCAAATAATAGATCCTAAAGTATATGCTAAAACCATAACAGCAAATGAGCTTAAAGATATGCTTTACGTCTATGCTTCTGATAAATTTGAAGGTAGGCAAACTGGAGAACCAGGACAGAAAAAAGCTATTGAATTTATTAAAAATAAATATATTGCTGCTGAAATTCCTTCACCTATAGCTAAAGGTGATTATTTTCAAGAGATCCCTGCTTCTTATTTTAATAATAAAAAGATCAAAGGTTCTGAAAATGTATTAGCATATATTAAAGGTTCAGAAAAACCAAATGAAGTAATTATTATTTCTGCTCACCTAGATCATATTGGAGTTTCAAAAAATGGAGATATAAATAACGGAGCTGATGATGATGGTTCTGGTACTGTTGCTATTTTAGAAATTGCTGAAGCATTTAAAGCTGCAGAGAAGGAAGGTCATGGTCCTAAGCGTTCAATTCTTTTTTTACATGTTACTGGTGAAGAAATTGGCCTTTATGGTTCTAAATATTATGCAGATGAAGATCCTATTTTTCCTTTAAAAAATACAGTAGCTGATTTAAACATAGATATGATTGGCCGTGTCGACAAAAAACATGAAAATGGTAAAAACTATCTATACCTAATAGGTTCTGATAAATTAAGTAAAGAATTACATAACATTTCTGAGGAAGTAAACAAAACCTATTCTAACCTAGAATTAGATTATACATTTAATGATGATAATGACCCTAACCGTTTTTATTACCGCTCTGATCATTATAATTTTGCTAAAAACAATATCCCTGTCATATTCTATTTTAATGGTATACATGATGATTATCATAAGGCATCAGATACTCCAGATAAAATTAATTATGAATTCTTAGAAGCTCGTTCACGTTTAATTTTTCATACAGCTTGGGAACTAGCTAATAGAGATGAGAGAATAAAGGTTGATTAATTAACCCGAGTTTCCAATTTTAAATTATCTGTTTGATTTGAAAAGCCATCACAAACAGTATTAGTTTTATAATAAATCCATTAGTAGTCACAGCATTAATGTGTCTGGGCATTAAGCTGCAAATTTGACTAATGGAAGTTTCAATAATTTTCCTCATGGTATCTTTTATGTAAGCTACATAAGGCCTGTCCTTTCTTTTAGAATTGGTTTTTCTTGCTATTTGTAAGCGAACTTGCTCTGTTTCTTTAAATAAATCTTCCAATTCATAATCTGTATAGCCACTATCCCCATATAGCACACTTTCTGCTGGTAAATCATGGTACATACGTTGTAGGATCTGTGAGTCGTGCTCTTTACCTTCTACCAAGTACATCTCCACAGGTATACCTGATTTGGTTGTTATTAGTTGTACTTTAAAACCATAAAAGTATTCTCTCTTAGATGCATTATACCCGCGATATGATTCGCCTTTTATCAATTTAGAACGACTTATTCGTATGTTATGGCAAACTCTTACAGGAAAGGAATCTATAATATATTCCATTTCACAATGGATATATTTAAAAACCCTGCCAATACTAAAAAAGATGCTCAATAATAATTCTTTAAGCCTGTGCAATCGCTTTGTGAAACCACTTTTGTTAATCATAGTTTTACACATATGGCTCTTCATGTATGACAGTGCTTTGTTTTGATTACCATTAAAGAGCATTGCTGAGACTAGTGCTGTCGATAGCACTTGGCTGTCACTGAATTTCCTGTTGCGATGTTCTTTATGGTTCATTTCTTTTAAAATATCGTCTACTATACAATAGATTCCTATAACTTTGTCTTGGAGCATTTTGAGTTCGTGTTTTTTTTTGCAACTCTAAAATACTAAAACTTATTATGCTCCTATTTTTTTTAGGAAACTCGGGTTAGTTATGTTAATTTTTTGATTGTTGTTGTATTTTTAATTTGACTGTAACATTTTTTGTATTTGAGTGTCATATTAGATCTATCAAAAATTCATCATCATGCAAAAAAACAATCAACTCTTAGTTATTGCCCATTTAAGTCAGTTAATAACTTTAATAACAGGTTTTGGAAGCCTATTGTTACCATTAATACTTTGGTTTACGCAAAAAGAAAAAATTTATCAAATGGATAAGCATGGTAAAAATATTATAAATTTCCAATTGAGTTTAATTGTGTATTGTATTATATGCATACCTCTAATATTAGTATTTGGCTTAGGGCTATTAGGTTTTTTAATTTTAGGAATTATTTCAGTAGTATTTCCTATTGTTAATGCTATAAAAGCTAGTAGAGGAGAAGCTCCAACATATCCATTATCTCTTAGTTTTATTAGTTAATTGAATTTTAAAAAGAAGGAATCTTTTGAGAGACTAGATCCTCTTATTAGTTTTTTGAGGTAAGTAAAAAGACTATCTGGAGAGGTAGTAGTGGTCGGAAGAAATTCTGACCACTTTTTTATATTTCCTTTTTAAAATCATATTGGAATCACTTTTGGTATGAGTTATGACTATTGCAATTGCAAGGTTTCTGATTTTCATTTTCAATCTTCTTTTAGCTGTTTTATATCCTAGATTATTGGTCTTTTTGTATAGTATAATCAGCATCGCATTAATTAAGGATATGTAAATGATTATTTCTATGTCGTTTTTATTTAATAATAAAAAATGTTTTACATTAGAATACTTATATATCACACGTTTTCTATACTAATCCGTAATTTCTTTATTAGACAGATCCAATAGCATTGGGTATTATCCAAAATTCTTTTTCTGGTCTGCTTTTATTTTTAGCTATAACAAGCCTCAATGGGTTTTCGACTTTTTCTTCTCTATAATGCGTATTTCCTTTACTATTCTTTATAGTGACACTAGTATAGAACTTTACTATAGCATCCTTTATCAATACAAGCTCCCCAAATTTTTTTATTAATGTTCTTCCATAAAAGATTCTACCTGTTGGTATATTCTATTTTTTCTTACTCTAACAATCAAAGATCTCTTTAAAATAACCGACATCAATTTTAGAGAGCCTTTCAGAGATAGAACTCCTTCTAACGGTTTCTAAATGTTCTAAGCTAAATAATGTTTTAAAAAGAGGATAATTAAGGGTATCTTCTAAACTACATTGGCTTGTTTTTTGATTTTTTAAAATACTATAAAGTAGCAGGTAAAACATTTTTTACGATGAAGCCCTTTAGCATAATAATCTACTTTTGTGTTGGTAGATAATTGTGAAAGGAGCTACATGGGAATGATGTGTAGCAATTCGTTTATAGAAATTTTATGATCTTTAAAGTATAGATATAAAGTATAGATATAAAGTATTGATTATTAGTATATATGATGCAAAAATAAATATATGAAAATCTAAGTAAAGCACTAAAAAACAGTTAATTAAACTTAATGAATTTAGAAATATAAAAAACAAAAAAAGCCGGAAGAAAAATCTTCCGACCATTATTACCACAAATGGTAGTCTTTTTTGGATTTAAAAATTAAAAAGAGACTTATAAATATATTTTATTATTTAATAATTAGTTTTTTAGATTTTATTTCTCCACCAGTTTCAATTTGTACTATATAAAAACCTTTACTTAAATTTTGTAAATTAAAAAGTGTTATTTCTCCTTTAGAAGACTTTGAAATTATAGGTTTACCATTTAAATTAATTATTGTAATTTTTGAGTTTAAAGGAGATACAATATTAACTTGGTTAGAAGCAGGAGAAGGATACAATTTAATTATATCATCTAAATTTGAAGCCCTTTTTGTTGTAGCCTTTTTAGCAGTTAAACAAGATCCAATTTTTTTCCATTGAGCTTTTGAGCACATGGAAGCTCCTCCGGGAATACATTTTCCATTACTTTTTAAAAGTTCGTAAGCATTTTGATTAAGTTTTACTTTATCTCCTTTATTGAAGGTGTTAGATTTTTTCCAAACAGGAAGTGTAGAACAGTTTATCCCATTATTATCAGGCGGAGGATTACCAGTTCCAGGAGAACATTCTCCTTCGTTTACATATGCTTTACAAGTTTCTGGGTTACCACATTTTGGAAGTGCTTTACTCCACCTAACTCTCCATTTTTTTCCGTTATAAGAAACTCTGTCGTTTTTGAAATATGTAGTTCCTGCTACCCATAAAGGCGTATCACAATTATTTTCGCCATCTGGTGGATTTCCTCCTCCAGAAACTAAAGTTGCAGAACCTGGAGGTGTAGGTATTGTAGCAGTTCTAGTTTGCCCAGAATTTAAGCCAACCGTTACAGTAATATCATCAGAAAAATTTCCGTCTTTAGTAATTACTCTAAATACGGCTGTTCCAGCTTTTAGTCCCGTAATTACACCCGTTTTAGCATCTATTACTGCATTTTCCATTCCAGAAACACTATAAAAAGTAAAGCCTTTATTGCTTGCTTTTATAGGTGTAAATTCTGGAGTTGCCATAGAATGCCCTCCTATAGTTAAAGGAACTTCCGAAAGTTTTAAATCTACGCCACTTACAGGTATATTGGTAGGTGTACCACTTTCTGCTTCAAATACTTTTACGTATAATACTTCCATAGTTTGTGGAAAAAATTGATCTGCACTATTTAATACAGTTTCATCTGGTAAAACAAATTTGTTTTCGCAAAATACGGTGTATGGAGCTCTAATTCCTAAAGAAAGAGTAATTCTCATAGGGTTTGTTAAATCGACTTCTTTTTGCCAAAGTGTATTTACTTTTCTTCCTATTTCTTCGCCATCAACATACCATATAATTTCTTGTTTAGTAACTCTACAACCATAAATATGAGTTTCTACAGGATCGAATTTATTAGTTACATTTCTTAGAGCAGCAGTATTTTGTTTTGGTCTCCACCATCTACGACCAGCAGTAGAGTTTATAGGACCAACATTTAAAGCACCAGAAATAACTTTAGGCGCAAATCCTCCAACAGGAGGGTTTATACCATTATCAAAAAAATGTTGAGAAGCGGCACCAGTTATGGCATGTAAGTTATGATCCATTACTTTTCGATCTGCAGGATTTGTACCTTCTTGTGTCATTTCTACAATATCAATTTCTTGATAACGAACTTTTCCAACAGATGGATTAGATTTGATCTCATTATATAACCAAAAAGCAGGAGATACACCAGGAAATCCACTACTTCCTTTTATAGCAGCTTCATAATATCCATATACAAAACCAGGTGCAGAACTTTTTAATATGCCACTTGAAAACCTTACAGGTTTTTGAACAGAAGAAGGCGATTTATTAATGCAAGCTTCAGAAACTCTTTTTTCTGGGTAACCAGAGCTATTGTATCTTGCTGTTATAAATAAAGAACCGTCTAGTTCTTCAATGTTTTCAGTATTTTTCCAAACCCAACTTTGTACATTTGGAGGAGTGGTTTGCCATCTTCTAATATCATATTTATATGTAGAATTAGGGTATTCTGTAATTATTGTTTTATTTGGATCGTTTGGATCTGGAATAGTTTTTCGATTTCTAAAAAGATCAGACCGATCCCATCTAATCTTCCAAGTTATCCCAGGATCATCACCAGAGCCATATGGACGCGATGATTCTTCAATTTGTGTGGTGACATTAATTCCTTGACCATAGCTACTACCTATGGTAAGTACTAATACAAAAAGCGCATGTAAAATAATTCTTTTCATTTTTTAAAGTAAGTTTAGTTATTAAAGAAAATATTAGAGTAATCTTTTTCTTTCTTGAATGTAAATGTATAATAAATTATAAGATAAATGTATGAATTGTTTGTTTTTTAGTTTAAAAAAAATGAATTACGTAAAATTTTAAGGTTTATTTTGGATTTTTATAATATGTTAATTTCTTAGGGTTTAATTCTCCGATGCTTGCATCGGCCGATTAAAGAATTATTTTGTTTATGTGGAAGAGTGAATATATCCATAAATCTCACAATGTTTCAATTTTGTTTTATCATTTAGTTTTCTCTACAGAATACAGGCGAATTGTTTTTTATAAATTTGTTGATGAAAGTTTGGTTTCCGTTTGTGAATCTATACCTATGTGTTATGAGGTTCATTTTTTAGAAATTGGGACGGACAAAAATCATATTCACTTTTTAGTTCAATCAGTTCCAAGTAAAGTGTAAGTTCATTGCTTAAAATGATAAAAAGTATAACAGCAAGAGAAACTATTCAAGCTTCATCCAGAAGTAGAAGTAAAGAAAATATTATGGGAGGTTCTTTTTTGTCAAGTGGGTATTTTGTGAATACAGTTAGTAAGTTTGGAGGTGAAAATAGCATCTCAAAGTATGTTCGAGATCAAGGATTGGATAAGGAATATTATATTTTACATAAGTTAAGGTAGTTAGTATTGTTTTAGTTCAGATACCCGTATGCTTGCATCGGGGTTATTCATTAAAAAAGGAAAAACACTTGAATGAAAACAGGAAAAACATGCTATTATAATGGATGTAAAGGTTGTATGATTTTGTTTATTAGTGATTTAGTTTTGTTTTTAAACATCATGAAGTTCAAAATATTTGTGTTTGATTTTTATGAAAGGTTGTCTATTAATCAATAAAATTTCAAAACTATGTCAATTAAAAGAGAGGATGGAAACTTTAGGGTTTCTATTAAATTTAGTAAAAAAACTTCAGAATCCATGGAGTTAAAGGCTTTTCTGTTTAGCAGAAAGAAGAAGCTAATAGAAAGTGTGATTGTTAAAAATGATGAAGCAGTTTTTAAGACAAAAGTTAAAAAAACAAGTGATGTTATTTTGTTAGTAGTACCTAATAAAAAGGGAGTTGAACGCGTAACGGATTATCGAGTACTAGTATCGAAATATAAGGCATATAAACCAATTATTAAATTAAATGATAAGAGGAAATTTGAAATATTGCCTATTCCCGAAAAATTCCTCCCTTTATGGTTTATTAGAAAATGTAGAGTTGTTGGTAATGTTTCTAAGTCTTTTAATATTAATAACTTTATAGAAAGGAGAGGCTTATGTAATATGAGAATTCATATTTGTGAAGTAGATAAAATTCATTGGCTAATTCCTAGAATTCCTGACGATATTTTTATTAAAATACCAGATTTAGTTTTTAATCCAGAAATCCCAATTCCAGTACCGAGTTTACCAGATCCACCAATACCACCTTTACCAGATCCGCAACGGTTTAGAAATTTTAGAGATATTGACAATATATTTTCTGCGACAAGTTTTTTGCGACCAGATCTTAACATGTCTTCAGTAGATAGAGAAATTGGACTGTCCAATATTATTCAACCGATTTTAACAAATGACAATATAGTAAGAACTCTTAAAAGTAAAAATCCAGGTTTAATTAAAAATATGATAATCAATAAATAGCGTCCTAAACGTTTAAAAAAAGAGAAAGGGAAATTTGTTCCTCAAAGTTACCTTTGTGGTGGAACACAAAAAAACCTTTCTCCGATGCTAAATATAACTTTGTTTTCTCAAATAATCAGTAAACTAGATAAATCAAGATTCAAAAAACTAGTTAATTCTCACCAAAGTGATAAACATCAAAAAGGTTTTACTAGCTGGTCTCACTTGGTTTCAATGTTGTTTTGTCAATTTGCTAATAGCCAATCTGTACGTGATATAAGTAATGGTTTACGCTCAGCAACAGGTAATCTGAATCATTTAGGTATGCTCAAAGCCCCATCAAAATCTACTTTGAGCTATCAGAATAAAAACAGGAGTTGGGAACTTTTTAGAGATTACTACTATGTGCTTTTGAAAAGTCTAGGACAGCAGGCTCAAATGAATCGGACTAAATTTAAAATAAAATCAAAGATTTTCTTGTTGGATGCTACTACGATAAGCCTATGTTTAAGCTTATTTGATTGGGCAAAATATAAAACCAAAAAAGGAGCGGTAAAAATGCATACTTTGCTTGATTATGATGGGCATTTACCCGCTTATGTAAATATAACGGATGGAAAAACAGCTGATAATAAGGGGGCACACGATATTCCACTTTTAAAAGGAAGTGTTATTGTAGCCGATAGGTTTTATAATGATTTTACGCTGTTGAATGTTTGGGACAGCAGCGGTGTTTATTTTGTGGTTAGGCATAAAAGCAACATAAAATTCAAGACCATCAAAGAACTAGAATTACCAGAAAATAGACATGGGCACGTCCTAAAAGACGAGATAATTGAGCTTACTGGTAACAAAACCAAAGAAAAATATCCAAGAAAACTTCGAAGAGTAGCCTTGTGGGACGATAAAAACCAGCAAACCATTGAAGTCATAACCAATCAAATGTTTTGGACAGCAAACACTATAACCGAACTCTACAAAGCTAGATGGGAGGTGGAAATATTTTTTAGAGATATAAAGCAACAACTACACATTAAATCTTTCATTGGAACTACACAAAATGCCGTGATGATACAAATTTGGACTGCTCTGATCACAATTCTTATCTTAAAAGCGTTGAAAACACAAGCGAAATACCCCTGGTATCTGTCTAATTTAGTAGCATTTATAAGACTTAACCTTTTTGTAAAAGTTGACCTGCACAAATGGCTCGACAATCCGTTTCTAAAAAAGCAACCTCCTCCAAATAAATATATACAAGGAGTTCTTTTTTGAAATTTTAATTAAATTTAGTCTTAGACCTGTAAAATGGGTAGATTTATTATGCAGTAAATTTATTTAGGACAGGATTGATAATCAATAATTTTAATTTGTTTCATCCTATTTTCTGTTATATTCCTTGGTTATGGTCTTATTTTTATAGATGCGATGAGTCAGCTGTAGTTTATACAGATAGCAATGGAGATTTTGATACAGAAATTTACTACTCTCTTTTTGGAGATCACCCAGATTTGTATTTTTGGGTTGAAGCTTTTATAGATGACGAATGGAAGACTGTTTATAAGCCATCTATTCCATGTCATACTTATTGGAACTATCCTTGTGGAACAGAGGTTAATATAAATATAACAGACCCTAGAGTAAGGTGGGAGTGTACAGAAGGCATAGACGGTAAAATTATATGGATAAAAACTATAAATACAGGAACAAGTGTATCACATATACAACAAAATAATATTACTGGTGTACCTATACAAGGTCGATTACTAAATAGACAAGGGTTAACGGATAAGCATGAGAACTCAGGTAATTATAGAAGACCTTTTGGTAGCGGGTTATCTTTTGTAGTTCAATTTAGTAGTGAATTACCTAGTAATAAATATACATATTATCGTTGGTCGTACAGAAAACTTAAAAATGCAGATTTATCTAATGCTTCAGGAGATATTGAAGAAATAGGGAATTTAGTACAAAAACGTTATTCATATATATATGTAGATTCAGACGGGCATTTCCATTTTAATTATAATAAAGTAAAGTTAGGTCCTTTTGATAAGGGTGCAGAAACAGGGCTTTATTTAATTCCAACAGAATCACCAAAAGAAGCTCCTTTTAATGCATTGGAGTTAGATGCAGATTGGGATAGAAATACTAGAACTATTTCTTTTGATTCTTCTTTAGATGGAGATGGGTTATATGAGTTTATTTTAGAGCTTTTTGATAGTAACGGTAATAAAGTTACAGATATTCCTAATGAGATTTTTCAAATGCCACATTTTAATACATTTACGCCTTCAATAAATGCACCATCTGTGAATTTAAGAAGTAGCGGTATAAATACTTGTAATGCTTTTAAAATGGTAATGCGAATAGATAATAGTATTACCAAAGCAGAAATTTCTAAAATAAATGTTGATGATGCTGAAGTTAATCCAACATGTTGTGGTTTTGTTCCTTACAAGAATAACTCTAAAATAGAGGTGACTTTTAGAGCTTATCATCCTCAAAATTTTGCAGATTTAAGTTTTAGAATAAAAAAAGGAACCTGTAATGATGCGGTTCAAGTTAATAAAACCAATGCTAAAGGTATGGTGATTGGAGATGCTATAACAAATGATGGAATTGGTTATGTTCGAAATGGTTTTAGTGAATATTCTAGAACCTTTACACCTGCAGATTTATTGGGTATTTGTACTAGTGAAGGACAGGCAGCTTTTGCAGAACATTTATATGTGAATGCCTTGGCTACAAATGGAAATCAAGAAATAAATGCTTATGATTCTTCCAAATTAGTGGCATTTGCTTTAGAACCTGAATAGTTTAGTGTTTTTAGTTAGTTTGTAAAAGTGAAAGAGGTTATCTTAAAAAATCAAGATAACCTCTTTTTATACATTCTAATTCTTGTTTTTACAAGAATTTACGAATTTAACATTACAGGCATAACAAGCATGGTTATTTGTTCGCCTTCATCAAGACCATCAATAGGCGTTAAAATACCAGCTCTGTTAGGCATACTCATTTCTAATTGTACTTGATCTGCATTTAAATTATTTAACATTTCGGTTAAAAAGCGTGAGTTAAAACCAATTTGCATATCATCACCTTGGTAATCACAAGTTAAACGCTCTTCTGCTTTATTGCTATAATCGATATCTTCTGCAGAGATATTAAGTTCTGCTCCTGCAACTTTTAAACGTATTTGGTGCGTTGTTTTGTTAGAGAAAATACTAACACGACGTACAGAGTTTAAAAACTGATTTCTTTCAATAACTAATTTATTAGGATTCTCCTTTGGAATTACTGCTTCATAGTTTGGATACTTTCCATCAATTAAGCGACAAATCAATTCTGAATTTTCAAAAGTAAATTTGGCATTAGATTCATTATATTCTATAGAAACTTCATCTTCACTAGCAGCTAAAATACCTTTTAAAAGATTTAAAGGTTTTTTAGGCATAATAAATTCTGCTACTTGGTTTGCTTTTATGTCTTCTCGAGTATATTTTACAAGTTTATGAGCATCTGTAGCAACAAAAGTTAAGCCTTCAGTTGAAAACTGAAAAAATACACCACTCATTACAGGACGTAAATCATCATTACCTGCAGCAAAAATGGTTTTACTTATTGCAGTAGCAAGTACATCTCCCGTAACAACAGTTTTACTAGGGTCTTCAAGAGCTACAGCTTTAGGAAATTCATTTCCGTCTGCATAAGCCAAAGCATATTTACCATGATTAGAGCTAATTTCTACTGTATTATTCTCTTCAACAATAAATGTTAAAGGTTGCTCTGGAAATGTTTTTAAAGTATCTAATAACAAACGAGCGGGTATAGCAACACTTCCTTTAGAATCACTTTCCACATCTAATTTTGAGGCCATAGTGGTCTCTAAATCGCTAGCTGAAACTGTTAGTTGAGTATGGTCTAACTCAAATAAAAAATTATCTAAAATAGGTAAGGTATTTGAGTTATTAATAACACCACCTAAAACTTGTAATTGTTTTAATAAATAAGTACTGGATACTATAAATTTCATCTGCTAACTTTAATTTTGTAAAGGTCAAACTTTACTTGTGCTGCGCACAAGCTATAATAACTAATTAGGGTAAAATGTACTTAAGCTATGTATATTACATATAAATGACTTAAGCTATAATTATACTTCTTACAAATATATTCTAAAGAGTCTATATTATGAAACAAACTTATTAACATTTAAGAGGTGTATTTTTTCTTTCTAAAATAGTAAAAACCAAAACCGAAAAATGTTAGTAAAACGATTGGGAATAGGATGTTTACAAGTCGCCACTTATTTTTTTGGACTGTTATTTTTTGATGATCAAGGAATGCAACCACTATTTCTTTAGATCGAATGTTTATAAGTCCGTTATCATCTAATAAATAATTAACGGCATTTAATAAAAATTCTTTATTTCCGTAAGTTTTTCCTGTCCACTTGTCAAACCCTAATTCTTGGGGAACATTTCTAGCCACATCATTTTTAATAACATCACCATCAGCAATAATAATCATTTTCGTAGGTGTACTTTTATTTTTTTCATTTAAAAGTTTAAAAGGCTTTATTCTATTACTGTATACCGAAGTAAATTCGCCTTCTAACAAGACTGCAAGAGCTTGGTTACCTTTATTAAAGGTTTCAGGGCTAGCTTCTTTAGTAACGACATTTAAGCTTATTTCTCTTGGAGTGCCTTCAAGTCTTGTTAGCAGAGCCGATTCTAAAAGAATTGTTTTTTTTATAGCGCTTTTAAGAGTATCAATTTGATTTGCAAAATCAAACTTTACTAAATTCAAATTATTTATAATAGGGTGATTGCTATTTGATCCAGCTAAAGGTGAATATGGCCATTTTAGGTGCTGAAATTGAGATTCACTACCACTGCCCATAGCTAGAGTTATAGGCGCAGAATAAAGTGAACTTATTATAACAGGATTTATACGTGCTCCATATTTAAAAAAGAAATCTGTTAAATTTAAATTTCTGGTAATTGCAAAATTCTTACCGTTATCATTATATAGACTATCTTTTTCCATAGCTACAGCATCGATTAACCAGAGACTCTTACCTCCATTCATAGTGAATTGGTCTAATACTAATTTTTCTTCTTCGGTAAAAGCCTCAGTAGGTTTGGCAGATATTATTAAATCAAAAGCATTTATATCGTCAAGGGTTTTTTGTGCATTTTTAGCAACACTATCTAATGTAAAAGGAGCTATAAAATAATATTCACCTAGTTTTTTTGCAAAGTCAGCAATATATTTGTCTTCGAGTTGGGCATTACCCTTTAAAATAGCAATTTTACGCCGTTTAGGTTTAGTTAGTTTGCTAAAACCATCTGCAAAAGCGTATTCTAAATGTTGAACAGAATTGCTAACAAGTTCTTGTTGTGTAGCTCCTATTTTATTTTTTACTAAAGGAATAATAACGGTTTGTTCATTATGACTAGCTAAAGCCCAAGGAAAAATAATAGCTTGCGTAGCCTTTCCATTTTCTTTAATACTTAATTGCATAGGTGTTAAGCCACGTTGAGTAAGTTGTTGAATATTACGTTCTCGAGTAGTTTCATCTTCTAAAGGGTTGATGAAATTGAAAATAATATTATTGTTTTTTGTAGCAAACTCCTCAAGTAATTGTTTGGTTTCTTTTTGAAGTCGCCTAAATTCCGAAGGAAAATCTTCACCTTCTAAAAAGATGTCTACAATAATGGGCGATTCAATATTTTCAATAATACTAATAGCAGACTCACTTAAAGTATAGCGTTGGTCTACAGTTAAATCAAAACGATTATAAATTAGACTACTTGTATAATTAACAACAATTAAGGTAGTTACTAGTATTAATATATGTTTTAAGTTCTTATTCAAAGGTCTTTTTTAATTGATATTGTTTAATGTTTTTAACGATATTATTACTGAATACTAATTCAAAACATTCCTGTTTGTCATTAAAAGCACCAGGTTTAAAGCCTAAATTATAATTCCACATATCAGGTGAATTTGCTTTTATAGAATCATCCCAACCATACCATTCGCTTTTACCTAAAATATGTTCTATTTCTTTTTTTGTTTTTCCTATTAATAAATTTTTATTAACAATTTCTTTTTGCATCTCAAAGCGTAAAGAAGGTTTGTCTTGCCAAGCTTTGGAATCAAAATGTTTTTCATGATGGTAACTACTAAATATATTAAGTATAGGATAAAATAAATAAAAATATGCAATAGGTGTTAATACCAGGCTTATTAAAAAAGTAAGCCATTTACGTTTATCTATAGTATTTATAAATAACCAAACAAGTATGAAAACAATAATTAAAAGAGTAATGAATAGGGGAGTTGGAATCATTTATTTCGCTTTGCTAATATTTAGTTTTGCAATCATTAAAAAGCATATAGTAATACTTAAAAAATATATAATATCTCGTGTATCTAAAACACCATGACTCATACTTTTATAATGCGCACTCATGCCTAGTTGTTCTATAAAGTTATTTGATATGGAATTTGGAAGACTTTCAAAACCTATGTAAAGTAAAAAGCAAATAAAAATAGCAATAATAAAGGCTACAATTTGATTGTCAGATAAAGTAGAAGCAAAAATTCCAATAGCAGTATATGCTGCAATTAGAAAAAGTAAACCTAAGTATGAGCCAAGAGTACTACCAATATCTAAATTACCAACAGGGTTTCCTAATTGGTAAACTGTATAGACATAAAGTAAGGTAGGCAATAGTGCTATTAAAATGAGTATAAAAGCTCCAAAATATTTACCTAAAACGATCTTTGTATGTGATATAGGTT
Source organism: Flavivirga aquatica (assembly GCF_001747085.1). GTDB lineage: Bacteria > Bacteroidota > Bacteroidia > Flavobacteriales > Flavobacteriaceae > Algibacter_C > Algibacter_C aquatica. The sequence goes on along the minus strand of NZ_MDJD01000054.1, from coordinate 80,833 downwards.
TAGTAAGTAGTAGCTCTAGAGTACCTTGTTTTTTCTCATCAGAAAAGCTACGCATAGTTACCGCTGGAATTAAGAAAATTAAAATCCAAGGAGTTAATAAAAAGAATGCAGATAAATCTGCAAACCCATAGTCTAAAATATTAAATTCACCTTTAAATAACCATAAGAATAGCCCATTTAATGCTAAAAAAATGGCAATAACTAAATAACCTATAGGTGATGCAAAAAACGAGTTTATTTCTTTTTTTAAAATTGCTAGCATTTAATTCTTTTTAGCTACTAATGTTTTATTGTAATTCAAAAAATTGTTAATTATCATTCCAAAGTTGTCATTTTATCCACACTCCAAGCTTCTGCAGGCATGCTAAAAAGAGGTTTGGTTTTAGACCAAATATCGATAAATAAATCTGATTTTCGATAACTTTCTAAATCTTCTTCAGACTTCCAATGACTATAAGTGAAAAATACAGTCGGATTATTTTTATCTCTATATAATTCTAAAAAAATACAACCGTTAAAATTTCTAATATATTGTTTGTTATCATTAAAAGTTGATAGAAAAGTTTCAATATTCCGTTTATAAAACCCCATTTTAACTATTCTAACTAGCATAAATTGTTCTTTTTTATATTAGTAATCATTAATGTTAGTCATGTTATGTAAAACATCTTTCCCTTGTGGAGTAATTGTGGCTGGTATAAAATTAACACTAATAGTATCCATTAATCTAAGTCCTAAAAGTGTAGATGCACTACCCACTGTAGCACTATTACTTTTATAAACTGCAATTTCTAAAAAATCACCAGAATTAAAAACCACTAATTTTCTGCCCTCGTCATGCCGCTTATTTTCGGGAATTTCAAAATTAACAATATCACTATATTTTTGATGTATTTTTTTAAAAGTATAATTACGTGCCGAAATTTCAAAATTACGCCCCTTCTGTATGGTCTCAAAAAAGTTACGCTTAATATTTGTAACCACATTACCATAATTATCAATATAAATAACACTACCAACAATTAAAGTTTTATCATCATTTACATATGGTGCAATGTTTTTAATAGGTTTTATTTCAGGAATATTTTTTCCAATTACCTCTAAAGTACCACCACGAGCAATATGGCAAGCGGCTTTTACAAACACATCTAGAACAGGAAAGCTTGTTTGTATCTTATCGTGTATATTAATTTCAACAATCTTTTCAGGAGCAATTTCAGAGCAAATCATACTCATAATACCATTGTTGGCACAAATAAAATAATGATCGTCAAGTTTTATCGCAATATGTTGGTTTTCAGGATTTATTTCAGAATCAATACCAATAATATGAATAGTTCCTTTTGGAAAACTATTGTAAGCATTTTGGATTATATAAGCCGCTTCAGGAATATTAAAAGGCGATACAGAATGTGAGATATCAACAATTTTAACATTAGGTAACTCACTGTAAATCGCTCCTTTTGTAGCGCCAGCAAAGTAATCCTTTTCACCAAAATCGGTAGTTAATGTTATGATCGCCATTGGCAAATTGTTGATATGTTTTTAGCGTTAGGTCACTCAAATTTATGTATTTTTGAGTTCTATAAGCTATTTTGCAAAATTAATAAATCATTTTGTCTGAGTAAACATTATTTTCATTTATATCATGACGAAATTCTAAAATTAAATATACGCCTTTGAACGAAATTATCATCGAACTTGAAGCCATCACTCCAAAAGAGTTTTTTGGAGCTCAAAACGCTAATATAGAACTTTTAAAAAAGTATTTTCCAAAACTAAAAATAGTCGCTAGGGGAAATAAGATAAAAGCTTTTGGAGATGAAGAATTATTAGAAGAATTTGATCGCAGAATAAATATGCTATTAAAACATTTCGTAAAGTATAATAAACTTGATGAAAATGTTATAGAACGTGTGTTAACGAGTCAGAGTAGCGATGATTATACAACCTCTAAACAAAGTGGGGAAGTTATTGTACATGGTGTAGGTGGTAAGTTAATAAAAGCACAAACAGCAAACCAACGCAAAATGGTTGAGCTCATGCGTAAAAATGATATGGTTTTTGCTATAGGACCAGCAGGTACAGGAAAAACCTATACTGGTGTTGCATTGGCGGTACAGGCATTAAAAAATAAAGAAGTTAAGCGTATTATCTTAACAAGACCAGCAGTAGAAGCAGGGGAGAACCTAGGTTTTTTACCTGGAGATTTACAAGAAAAATTAGATCCATACATGCAACCGTTATACGATGCGTTACGAGATATGATAGCTCCTGAAAAATTAGCACATTATATCGAAAACGGTACGATACAAATAGCACCACTAGCCTTTATGCGTGGACGTACGTTAGATAATGCTTTTGTTATTTTAGATGAAGGGCAAAATACAACACATTCACAAATGAAAATGTTTTTAACCCGTATGGGGAAAAACGCAAAATTTTTATTAACAGGTGATCCTGGACAAATAGATTTACCACGTAGAACAATATCAGGATTAAAAGAAGCTTTGTTAATTTTAAAAAGCGTAGAAGGTGTGGGTATGATATTTTTAGACGACAAAGATGTAATTCGTCATAAACTCGTTAAAAAAGTAATTGAAGCATATAAAAATATAGAAAACGCCGATTAAATTTTTTGGAAGCCATTTCCAGCTTTCCACTATATCTTTTTTTGCTTTTAATGGCAAAAAAAGGATGTCGCTTCAATCTGGGCTAAGCATAAATTAGTGAACAGTATTAGTTTACAATCATAGAAACAATATATAAACAAACCAACTCATAAACAGTAAAACAAAAATGAGTAATACCATAATAGACACAAATTTCGATTTTCCTGAACAAAAAAATGTGTACAAAGGAAAAGTAAGAGAGGTATATAACATTAATGATGAGCAATTAGTTATGATTGCTACAGATAGATTATCGGCATTCGACGTTGTTATGCCAAAGGGTATACCATATAAAGGACAAATATTAAATCAGATAGCCACTAAAATGATGGCTGCTACAGAAGATATAGTACCAAACTGGTTAACAGCAACACCAGATCCAAATGTAGCAGTTGGGCATTTATGTGAACCCTTTAAAGTAGAAATGGTAATTCGCGGGTACATGTCTGGTCATGCGGCACGTGAGTATAAAGCAGGAAAGCGTATGCTTTGTGGAGTGCCAATGCCAGAAGGGATGAAAGAAAATGATAAGTTCCCAGAACCTATTATTACACCAGCAACAAAAGCAGAAATGGGAGATCATGACGAGGATATTTCTCGTGAAGATATATTAGCAAAAAGTATTGTTAGTGAAGCAGATTATTTAATTTTAGAGGATTATACACGTAAATTATTTCAAAGAGGAACAGAAATAGCAGCTTCCAGAGATTTAATTTTGGTAGATACTAAATATGAATTTGGAAAAACTAAAGATGGAAAAATTGTATTGATAGATGAAATACATACACCAGATTCCTCACGCTATTTTTATGCTGAAGGTTATCAAGACCGCCAAGACAAAGGCGAATTGCAAAAGCAATTATCGAAAGAGTTTGTACGCCAATGGTTAATATCTAATAACTTTCAAGGTTTAGAAGGGCAAACAGTACCGTTTATGAGTGATGAGTATATTGAAACGGTTTCAGAACGTTATATAGAACTTTACGAAAACATTACAGGCGAAACTTTTAAAAAAGCAGATGTTTCTAATATTCAAGAACGTATTGAGAAAAACGTTTTGAAGTACTTAAAGTAATACAGAAATAATTAGAGTAATTTAAATATTAAACTTCGCAGCCATTTATAAAAATGGCTGCGATTAGTTTTTACTAAAACAAATATAATTTGGTATTATACCTTATGGCTAAATATACATTATAAAGAAGAGGAATGTTGTTTATACAAATAGTATAAATACTTAAAAATGATCGTTTTTAGGTAATGAACTCATCTTGACTTTTTCTATTTTCTAAAAAATGTCCAAAATTCTCTCATATTTTAGGTTGTAGTTGTTATTAATTTTGAATTTCTCTTTTTTATAAGGTAATTCATAATTCATAATATGATTTTACATAAAAACGAATTCTAATTGAATCATGACGAATACTAAAACAGTATCTTTTTATAGAGATTAAGAGGCTAGTTTTGTAATCAAATAACAAACCTCAAAAATAAACCGTCATGAAAAAAAGTATCTTAATCATTGTTTTATTTCTAAGTTTTAAATTTATTAATGCTCAACAAAGTTTTACTAAAACAGAAAATTTTTTAATAACTACTGAAATTAAAGATAAGACTAAACTACACGCTCCTTTTGTTGTTAATTTAGTTCATGCGGAAGATCAATCAAAAAAGATATCAACTTTTAAGATTGAAGATACAGAACTTTTTGAAGACATTTTTGTAACGACTTTGAAGAACCCAGGATTAGTTGGTGTTTCCGAGGTAATTAAAATGGAAATAGAATATTTAGGATGTTGTGCACATGTAGAGGCATACTACTATATGGTTAAAGACGATAATACAATTGTTCCACTTCCTCGGATTAAGAATGTGTATTGTGAAAACTCAGACAGAGATTTTCAATACATTTTTCCAAATCAAGAATTTGGAGTAAAAGGAAATATTCTGGAGACGCAAACATTTTATAAAGAAATGTTGAAGGATGTTAAATATGTAAATTCAATGAAAAGCTTTGTCTGGAATGGAGGTATTGTTCTAGATTCAAATATAACAGCTATTGCAAGTAATTAATTAATTCCAATTACACCTTAAATAAACAAAATGAAAAGAGAGCATTTCTGTTTATTGTAACGATCCGCTCTAACGGGCGGAACCGTTTTTAATTAGCCCCAATTTAACCTTAATATAAACAAAATGAAAAAGAGAGAATTTTTGTTTGTTGTAACGATCCGCTCTAACGAGCGGTATCGTTTAAATTAGCCCCAATTTAACCTTAATATAAACAAAATGAAAAAGAGAGAATTTTTGTTTGTTATAACGACCCGCTCTAACAGGCGGTGTCGTTTTTTTATATTTATGTTAGTTATGTCTTTTTATCAAAAATCAGTTTGATTATATTTGTCATCAACCAGATGTATTTCTTGTGAACCTACTCCAAACGATTTCCTTCCATATTATTTTTTTGATATTTAGCTTTATCGGAATATTATCAGCACAAAATAACCAACTCCGGGCATATACTTTAGAAGATGGATTATCGCAATCCCAAGTTTACGATATTGTACAAGATGATATAGGGTATTTGTGGTTAGGTACCCAAGGTGGTGGGCTTTGTAGATTTGATGGAGAAGAATTTAAAATATGGAATGAAAATGATGGATTGCAATCCAATTATATTCACTCGCTAAAATTTGTAAATGATAGTCTTTTTATTGGTACAAAAAATGGACTTAGTATTAAGTGCAAAAATAAGTTTACTAATCTCAAAGGGTACCGTATTAACAAAATTTGTAGATTAAAAAATAAGACCTATTTAGCGACTAATATAGGTGTTTATGAATATCGAAAAAATCTTGGATTATTAAAAATAAACCTCAACTTAAAAATCAATACCAGTATTATTAACGATATTGTGTTTGATGGAAAGTTGTTTTGGATAGCTACAGATAGTGGTCTTTGGAAATTAAATGAAATAAAAAAGGGTGCTAAGATTATGGAGCGGCATAGTGCATATAATTTTACTGCTGCAATCTTTTACAATGATAAGGTTTTTGCTTCAGCATTTAATCAAGGAATTTTAGTTTTAAATACTAATGCAAAAACTTACGGGAATAGATGGATACCAAAACCTGTTAGAGTAACCAGTATTTCTGTACATAATCATAATGAATTATGGTTTTCCACAGATAATGATGGGGTAACAATAATAGATCCAGAAAAACATATAGAAAAAAAGAAAATTAATAGAAAAAATGGTTTGTCGGTTTCACATACGAGAAAAAGTATTTTGGATCGACAATCTAATATTTGGATAGCTACTTCTGGAGGAGGATTTTATAAATATTTTCAAAATAACTTTACACATTATAATCGAAATACAGGATTAAAAGGAAATCGTGTATATGCTGTGCATACTTCAAAAAATGGTATATGGGCATCTAATTCTGAGGCAGGTTTGGTACAAATCGATTCTTTAGGAGTTCATAATATTCCACAAGAAGAAGAACTTTATGATGTGAAAATTAAGACTATTACAAGTGATATTTCAGGAAATATTTGGGCAGGAACAGAGGGTAAAGGTGTACTTTTTAAAGAAATAAGTCAAGTAGATAGTATTGCTATAGATACCATACAATATAAAAAGAAACATAAAGAACTTATTGTAGCAGTAGATACAATTACGAAAACGGTTATTAAAAATCATATTATTGATACAGATAAAGGTTTGCCGTCGAACTGGATACGATCTGTAGAAATCTCAGGTAATACTATTTGGGTAGCATCATATTCTTCTGGGATTTCAAAGTTTAGATATAATTTTAAAAAGGAACGTTTAGTTTCTTTAAAGACTTTTGGAAGAAATAATGGTATTAAAGATTTGCAAATCAAGGATATGAAACAAGATTCTATTGGTCGAATTTGGTATGCTACCCAAAACGGGCATCTAGGTTATATTGAAAAAAACAAAGTAACCCATTTAGGAGATGTTTTAAAACAAGCAACAGCTATAAGTGTTTTACTTTTTCATAAAAATATTCTTTATATAGGTACAGCAGGAGGAGGTATATGGTGGTCGCATATTGACGGAGCCATTTCATTTAAAAAATTAAAAGGAAAAAAAGAGCCGTATTCTGATAATATTTACCAAATGATATTTGATGATAAAGAAAATCTTTGGGCTGGTAGTGAACGTGGAGTAGATAGAATAGAGTTAAATCAATCAAATGATATAGTAGATGTTTTTCATTTTGGGAGAAATGATGGTTTTTTAGGTATAGAAACCTGTCTTAATGCTGTTACCAAAGATGAACAAGGTAATTTATGGTTTGGTGCGATATATGGATTAACGAAATATGAACCCTCTGGAACAACTAAAGCGACTATTAAACCTAGTGTACATTTTGAAGAAGTAGAAGTTGCTTACCGTAGTATTGATTCTATACGTTTAAGCTCTTGGGCAAATAGCAAGAATATTTTAAAATTAAACCCAAGCCAAACAGAGTTATCTTTTAGTTTTAAAACAATAGATCTAGATCACCCCAATGATGTAGAATACAGGTGGCGATTAAATACCTCCGAATGGAGTCCATGGTCTTCAGATTATAGACAGAACCTAGCAGGATTGGCCTACGGATCTCATGTGTTTTCTGCACAATCAAGAAACTATAGATGGGAAGTAAGTGAACCCATTTCTTTTCAGTTTTTTATAGATAGTCCTATTTACGAAAAAGGATGGTTTCAGTTAGCTATATTAGTTCTGATAATTCTATTAATAGTAGGGTATACGATGACCTATGTTAGAAGAATTAAACAAAAAAACAAAGAAGAACGCAATCGCTTACAGATGCAAAATCATTTACTTTCTTTAGAGCAAAAAGCGTTACGTTTACAAATGAATCCTCATTTTATATTTAATGTTCTTAACGGAATAAAAGCCATGGGTACGAGTAACCCTGACCGTATGAATAATACAATTAATACATTTGCGACTTTATTAAGAGAAACTTTATATAATTCAAGAAAAGATAATATTACGCTTTACCAAGAAATACATACATTAAAGCATTATATCGAGATTGAACAGCTCATGGCTAATAAGCCTTTTACTTATAATATTGAAGTAAATTCCGATTTAGATCCAGAAGAAGTTCTTATTCCTCCTATGTTAATTCAACCTTTTGTAGAGAATGCTGTTAGACATGGTATTTTAAAAGGTAATCGTGATGGAGAATTAAAAATACAATTTCATACTACTGAAGAGTTTTTACATTGTACCGTATTAGATAACGGGCTGGGGATTTTTCAATCTCAAAAAGCTAAAACCAATACAGATCATCAATCTATGGCATTAACTGTAACTAGAGAGAGGCTTGAATCTATTTCAGGAAAAGATTCTTTAGTTATAAAAGAAATTATTGATGATGGAAATACTATAGCAGGAACAGAAATCGCATTTAAAATACCACTAGAAACAGATTATTAAAACTATTATGCTTACAGCTATTATTGTAGAAGATATGCCAGATGCCCTCCAACTTTTGAAAGGGGATTTAAAATCGAATCACCCAGAAATAAAAGTGGTTGATACAGCACAAAGTGTTGTTGAGGCAGCAAAATCATTACGCAATACCGAACCAGATATTCTTTTTTTGGATATTATGCTAGGAGATGGTACTGGTTTTGATATATTAGAAATATTTCCAGATCTAAAATCAAAAATAATTTTTGTTACTGCTAGTGATGAATACGCTATTAGAGCATTTAAATTTGCAGCTATAGATTATGTTTTGAAACCATATTCATATGAAGAGTTAGCTCAAGCTATTACTAAAGCTAAAAAACAGATTCAACCTAATAAAGAACGTCTTAATATCCTTAAGGATACCTTATCTGCACCCGAACATAGACCCGATAAAATATCACTCCATACAATGGATAAAATTATTATTGTAAGTTTAGATGATATTATTCGTTGTGAATCTGACAGTAATAATACGATTTTTTATCTTTTTGATGGACAAAAAATATTTGTGACTAAAACATTAAAATACTTTGCCGATATGCTTAAGAGTTATCAATTTTTACGGGTACACCAGAGCCATTTAGTCAATTTACAATGTATTAGCGCATTTATAAAAACTGACGGCGGATATTTAATGTTAAAAAATGGAGAAAATATACCTGTATCTGTCCGTAAAAAAGTTGAAGTTATGGAGATACTTGATCGTCTTCATCGTTAAATAGAGAGAATGAGGTTATAATTGTGCTTTTGGGATATTGTAATATTTTCATTTTTACTCACATCTTAATATATGGTTGAGTTATTATTTAACAATACTAATGAATGATTTAAATTTTAAATAAAAACCTATTTTAGGTTGAATTTATCGATTGTTTCTTTAAAATTCTGATAAAACATGTAATGAATCGTTTTAATACCAATTTGTTCCATCATTTGTTTAACTTCTCGGTGTTTTAAACCTTCTATACTGGTAAACGAATGGTGAATACCTAATGTTCTAAGATAAGCAGACCAAGCAACATTCGATTCAAAATTCCTGTCTTTTGCGCCTACATAAACATGAAGTTTAATAAGGTTTTCTGGTGTTTTGACATAATTTTTAGCTAAATCCCATGAATTATCTCCAGGTTGAAATTGATCATGATTTTCAGAGTTTTTCTTTTCAGCAAAATGATTTCCAGCGATAGATACACCTACAGAAAATAATTCAGGATATTTAAAAATATATCGAGCAACAGCACGCCCTCCCATACTGTGCCCTTGAATACCTCTGGCAGAACGATCTGGAATGGTTCTGTATGTTTTATCAATATGAGGAATAAGTTCTTCTATAAAGCTAGTTTCTGGGTAAGAATTAAGTTTTGGAAAGTTATAATGGCTTTCATTTTTGCCACCATTATTCCAAACATAAATCATAGGGGTTAATGCATCTATTTCGTTTTTGGGTGTGATATAGTTATGATAACCGTTTCTACTTTCATTACCAGGGTTTCCCCCATGAAAAAAATATATTACTGGGTACTTTCTATTTTTATTTTTTTTATTATAATATCCTTTAGGTAAATAAATATTGTAGCCTATTTTTGTTTTATGAATTTTACTATAATAAGTCTTATGCCATAGGTTTTCTCTTTTATTCTCCTCTGGAATTTTATTTACCCACTTATGCTCTGGAGTTTGGGCATTTATATTAAATAAACTAAATGCAAAAAGAAAGTAGATAATATGTTTTGTTTTCAAAAGAGTGGGTATATATGGCTATCTGTTTAATGACGTTTAAAACGTTAAAAAATAAATGAAGGAATCAAGCCTACAATATTTTTTTCTTACCATAAATATAACACTATTTTATAAATAATATAAAAGCTGGATAATTCAAAAAAACTAATTACTCAATTTCAAAAAGTTAAGTGTTAAAAAAGGGTTACTAGCTGGTCTCATTTAGTTTATATATAGATTATGGAGTAAATACTGTGAAGCTCTTAGGAATACTCAAAAAAAGTACTTTCTAAATCAACTTTAAGTTATTAGAATAATCTTTAAAAACCTTAAAACCCAAATAAAGTATATGTAGTGAATGATTATCACCTCTCTATTGAAACTGATAATTGATTTGGACTAAAAGACATTGTTTAGCCATAAAATAGTCAGATGAAATGTATTAGATGCTTGTTTGAATGATATGTAATGTTTTTTTAATAATTAAAATTAACAACTCTGTTATTTAATGGTTGCTCATTTCTATAATTATTAATAGGCATATTGTTTTTTAGTTTAAGCACTTCTTCTACCGATAAAATAATAGGTTTTTTAAATACAATCCAATTAACATTTTCGGTACATGGTGGTGTGGTTAAAGAACCAGAATAGGAATAATAATTATTAGTGTTTAAAAACAAGCTGGATAAATCTATTTTTTGATGGATATCTTTTTCCGTACCGTTTTTAATAGGAAGAAAGCTTTCGAAAAACTCGAATAATTGGCTTTTGTCTCCCTCTTCACCTAAAATGCCTAACACACTTATTTTTCCTGCTTCATTAATATGTACTAGATGCATTTCTATAGGATAAATAATCCCATTTATTTTATGTTCTGATGGTTCATGAAAATGAATTTGCTTTAAATAATATGTCTCATTTTTATAATTAATGGAATCACCCATCTCAAAATCAAACTGAATGGAATGCCCATTGTTTTCAACTTTACTAATAAGTGTTTTTGGTGAATAAAATATTTTAAGATTATTTTTCGAAGCAATAGAATCTGTATCTTTATTAATAATATTTATAGGGGATTGGCGTTTACCATCGCAGTTAGAATTTTTTTCAATTTCTATCCAATGTTCAGGAGATGTTTCACCAGCATAGCTCCAATGATGTTTATTTTTTGTTTGATTAGAATGTGATGTTTTTTTTGTTTGATTACAAGAGTAAACAACTAATAATAGAGTCCATAAAAGTAGACTAATTTTTGTGTTCATAATATTTAGATTTGCAGGTTAAAATGAGTTAACTACAAAATTAAATATATATTATATGTAAAAACTGACTTTTATCAATTTTTAAACTTTTAGAAAAAGTTCTTTATTATTTCTTTTTTCTAGGCTTACTAGCTTTCGCTAAAGGATTAAAATTTAAACACAAATCTAACCAATAAGATAAATCATTATCAGTATCAAAACCATCTGGAGTTACAAAAATATAACCTCGCATGGGACGTCCTGTAAAATCCATGGGTAAACATTCAGGCTTTTCTAATTTAGCTTCATAAATCGATTCACCTATACGAGCCATTAATAAATTGTTACCGTATTTTTTATCAAGATGAATACCACAAAGCATTTTGTTATTAACCTTAAAACATAGACCTCCCATCATTTTAAGCTCGGTAAATATGGTTTGATTTTCTTTGAGGTTTTGACGTATTCTATCGGCTAAATATTCATCGTATGCCATATTATTGGTTTTTAAATTTGTCTATTGTTTTACGTATTAAATTATAAACAAAAGTGTTAGTTTTTGCATAATGAAATGATATAAAACAAACTATAAGTATAAATAAGAGAGCACCTAAAATAGCTTGGGTTGGATGTAATGATTTCTTGAAATAATAAGCTAAACCGTAACCTGTATAACTACCATAAAGAACTATAAAATGTATAACATAAATGGATAAGGTTTTTTGCCCAATCTTAGTAATTATAGATTTTTTTAAAAATCGTTCTAAACTGTAAAAGCCCCCAAATAAAATTAAGACATCTCCAAATCTAGTAAAAAGATAATTGTAATCAGCGCTTAGTTTTAATAATTCAATATTAGTAACCATACTTAACTCTATAAGTAGATATGACGAATAATGTATAAGACTATAACCAATAATAAAGAAAAATATAACTGTAAATAGTCTAAAACGTTCTCGATGTAGATGTCTAAAAAAAATGGTAGATAGAAAAGCTCCAAATGCGGCATATCCAAACCATGGAAGAATAGTGAAAACAGATCCATTGGTATTGGTTATATAATTTGCGATAAAAAGAGGAACGCCATCTAAAGTTAAATTTCTATACAATGGTTCTGTTATAAAAGAAACAAAGCCTAAAGAAAATAGTACTATAGAGAATAAATAGCTATGTTTTTTTAATATTATATGAAGGCAAACCAATACAATTAGAGATATTCCTATACATTGTAAAACGTCTATAACAAGAAAATAAGAATTAAAATTTCCAAAAATCCAACTAAGAACATTAATACGAAGACTATACCCAATAGCTATTAAAAAGAAACCTCTAAACAATCCTTTTTTTATTCTAGATTTGTCATCTCCTTTGGCATGAGCAAGTAAAAGTAAATAAGCAAAAACTAAACCAGAAATAGTGAAAAAAATAGGAGCAGTAATACCTCTGAAATAAGACCAAATATTATAGATAATATTAGTTTCATCTCTATAAATAGGAGCTAAGAGCGTATTTATAAAATGACCTTGTAACATCATTAAAATAGCAAATGCTCTAACAGCATCTATAAAATATAAGCGATTAGATTGCAAAATAAATTATTTTTAGCCATAAATATACTTTTTAATAATTTAACATATCTTAACTTTTTATAATTCCCATAAAATTATTTTTAATAGTATTTTGTCTTCTCATAGTCTTATAGTCTGATCATGAACTTTAAACGTTTTATTTATATATTGTTTAAATGAAAAAGTATGATATGTACATTGAAGATAAATGTTTGTAAAGTGATATATTTATGAAATCATAACTAAATTGATTTTGAAGTTTAATTGGTATAAACTATAATAGTTAAGCTATATATGAAACAACTCATTAAAATTTTTTCGGATTACGCTTGGGGGCTACCTTTAGTCATTTTACTTATAGGAGGTGGATTATATCTTTTAATTTTATCGAAATTTATACCGTTTCGTTATTTAGGCCATGCTATTCAAGTATTACGTGGTAAATACGATGATTCAAATGACTCTGGGCAGATAAGTCATTTTAAAGCATTAACTACGGCTTTAGCTTCAACTATTGGTATGGGGAATATTGCGGGAGTAGCTGTAGCTATTTCGGTAGGAGGACCTGGAGCTATGTTTTGGATGTGGATAAGTGCCATAGTTGGTATGTCTACTAAATTTTTTACATCAACATTAGCCATTATGTATCGGGGAAAAGATAGTACTGGCGAAATACAAGGAGGCCCTATGTATTTTATAGTGGAAGGTTTAGGTAAGTCCTGGAAGCCTTTAGCAATTATGTTTAGTCTATTTGGAATGATAGGAGCTTTACCTGTGGTTAATGCAAATCAATTAACTCAAGCTATAAACGATATTATATTAATTCCTAATGGTGTTGAAGTTGGGTTAAAATCTAATTTGATTATTGCATTTATATTAGTAATTATAACTTCTATAATTATTCTTGGAGGTTTAAAGCGTATTAGTAATGCAGCTTCTAAAATGGTACCATCTATGGTTTTGTTATATTTTGTTTTGATAGTATTTATTTTAATATCTAATTATGAAGTTGTACCAAAGTACTTTTATATTATTTTTACTGATGCTTTTATAGCAGGAAATTATAAAGGAGATTCATTTTTAGGAGGGGTTTTAGGTGCTTTGATTTTGTTAGGTATTCGTCGTGGTGCATTTTCAAATGAAGCTGGTATTGGCACAGCACCTATGGCACACGGAGCAGCAAAAACAGATGAACCTGTTCGTGAAGGTTTAGTAGCTATGTTAGGGCCAGCAATAGATACCTTAGTAGTTTGTACTTTAACAGCTTTAGCTATTTTAGTTACTGGAGTTTGGGAAACGACCTCTAATAATGGAGTTAGTTTAACAGCTTCAGCATTTAGTTATACCATGCCAGTTTATGGTAAATATTTGCTAATGGTTTGTGTTCTTGTTTTTAGTGTGTCCTCATTATTTTCATATTCATATTATGGAACAAAGTGTTTATCCTTTTTAGTAGGGGCAAATAACAAACATTATTATAATTATATATATATACTAAGTATCATACTAGCAGTAACAACACCATTTGATATGATGCTAAATTTAATAGATGGTGTTTTTGCACTTATGGCTATTCCTACTATGCTAGCAACTCTTATTATGGCTCCAAGGGTAGTAAAAGAGATTAAAGAGTATATAAAAAGGTTAGGCTAAGATTAGATATTCGAGAGAATGGTAAATATTTTAGTAGATTAAAATTTATAATTAATTAAAAGGAGCATATTAAAATAATAAATTATAGTGATTTTTAAAGCTTATATGAATTGATTATTTTTACTTGCAATAGACTATTAAATTTAAGAATTATAAAAAATAATACATGAGCAATTACCACATAAAACATTTAGAAGAGTATTATCAAGTTTATCGAAAGTCTGTAAGAGAACCAGAGAGTTTTTGGGAAGAAATAGCTGAAGAACATTTTATGTGGAGAAAAAAATGGGATACTATTTTAAGTTGGGATTTTTCAAAACCAGAGGTGAAATGGTTTGAAGGCGCTCAATTAAATATTACCGAAAATTGTATAGATAGACATTTAGCAACTAGAGGAAATAAAACAGCTATTTTGTTTGAGCCTAACGATCCTTCTGAAGTAGCAAAACATATTACTTATAACGACCTATATAAACGCGTTAATCAACTTGCTAATGTTTTAAAAGATCAAGGCATAAAAAGAGGGGATCGCGTTTGTATTTATCTACCCATGATTCCCGAATTAGCTATTTCAGTTCTAGCATGCGCTCGAATAGGAGCTATACACTCAGTTGTATTTGCGGGTTTTTCTGCTACAGCGTTATCTACACGTATTAATGATAGTGATTGTAAAATGGTAATAACTAGTGATGGATCTTATAGAGGAGCAAAAACCATAGATTTAAAAGGTATTGTAGATGATGCTTTAGAAGATTGTACCTGTGTGGAGTCGGTTTTAGTAGTAAAGCGAATTAATTCGGATATTAATATGAAAAGTGGACGTGATATATGGTTACAACCACTTTTAGATAATGCCTGTATAGTTTGTGAAGCGGAAATTATGAATGCTGAAGATCCTTTATTTATTTTATATACATCAGGTTCTACAGGAATGCCAAAAGGCATGGTACATAGTACAGCTGGCTATATGGTATATAGTGCTTATACTTTTAAAAATGTATTTCAGTATAAAGAAAATGATATATATTGGTGTACAGCAGATATAGGTTGGATAACAGGGCATAGCTATATTGTTTATGGCCCTTTAGCTAATGGAGCAACAACAGTGATGTTTGAAGGTGTACCTAGTTATCCAGATTTTGGGCGTTTTTGGGATATTGTAGAAAAGCATAAAGTGAATCAGTTTTATACGGCGCCAACAGCCATTCGAGCATTAGCAAGAGAAGGCGTAGAATTGGTTGAAAAATATGATTTATCATCCTTAAAAGTTTTGGGGTCTGTAGGAGAACCTATTAATGAAGAAGCATGGCATTGGTACAATGATAATATTGGAAAAAAGAAAAGTCCTATTGTAGATACTTGGTGGCAAACCGAAACAGGAGGTATTATGATTACTCCTATTCCTTTTGTTACACCAACAAAACCTACTTATGCAACATTACCTTTCATAGGTATTCAACCTGCTTTAATGGATGAAGCTGGAGATGAATTAAAAGGAAATCAAGTTGAAGGACGCCTATGTGTAAAATTTCCATGGCCAAGCATGGCAAGAACTATATGGGGAAATCACCAGCGTTATAAAGACACCTATTTCTCTGCATTCGAAAATAAGTATTTTACAGGTGATGGTGCTTTACGTGATGAGGTTGGATATTATAGAATAACAGGTAGAGTAGATGACGTAATTATAGTATCTGGGCATAATTTAGGAACAGCACCAATAGAAGATGCTATTAATGAGCATCCTGCTGTTGCAGAATCTGCTATTGTAGGCTTTCCTCATGATGTAAAAGGAAATGCATTATATGGTTATGTAATTTTAAAAGATACAGGAGAAAGTAGAAATCATGATAATTTAAGAAAAGAGATTAATCAAATTATTACGGAGCATATAGGTCCTATAGCTAAGCTTGATAAAATTCAGTTTACAATTGGTTTACCTAAAACGCGTTCGGGAAAAATTATGAGACGTATTTTACGTAAAATAGCTCATAATGATACAAGTAATTTAGGAGATACGAGTACATTATTAAATCCAGAAGTTGTACAAGATATTATTGATAATGTTTTAATGTGAAAATTACATACTATAATTTACAATATCATCAAAATGATGGTGAATCACTACGCTGTGCTGTTTTATAAATAGTATAGCGTAGTTTGTTTATTCTTACTTTTTATTAAGAAAATAGAGCGCTTTTAGTATATCTAAACGTAGTCTTTTACTTATTATTGCTTACTTGGGGTTAATTTACTTTAACAAAAGGGTAAATCTACGTATTAAAGCAACTAATATTTTGATTAGCTTCGTAAGAAGCATTTCAGAAATAAGCAACAATTAAACATATAGAAAACGATGTATTTGTCTTATTAAATTAGAAAAAGGTAGTATGTTATCTTTTTTTAAACTGAAATATTCTTAAATTAATTCTGATATTCTATGGGAACAACGATCAAATGTGCGTTATTAATTGATGATGATAGATTCACTAATTTTTACAATACAAAAATTGTAAAGAGGCATGAAGAATTTAAGGATGTTATTGCTGTAACAAGTGGTCAAGCAGGATTAAACTATTTAGTAGAAGCTTCAAAAGATCTTTGTGCTAAACCAGATTTAATTTTTTTAGATATTAATATGCCAGTTATGAATGGGTGGGAGTTTGTTTTAGAATACAATAAGTTAGATAAAACCTTTACAGAAGACATTAAATTAGTAATGCTAACAACATCAAACAACCCAGACGATTTTGAGCGTTCTAAGAAGATTAGTACTGTTAATAATTATATAAATAAACCTTTATCAGTGGGTTTATTAGCTAATCTATTAGGAGATCATTATAATATGAAAATGGCAAATTAAATTCCTTTATATTTATAAAATATTTTAGTTTATTTATACTATAAATAAGTATTTTATGTTCCTTTTCTGTAAACTAAAATACTTGACCAATATAAATGATAGAAACTTCGTTTATATTATATTCACGTTTACAAATTTAGTGTTAATAAGGTAAATTACTATTTACTTGCTTTTTTATAGTTAGAAATGGAGTGTAGGAAAACAAATGTATATACAAATATTAAAAAATCAATAGCTATTGGATTACTATGTTGTTTTTATTGTTTGTATACATATGCTCAACATACAAATAATGAACAGGTAAAGCGTTTACAACGTACTATTCTTATATATAACTTTACACAACAAATTACTTGGGAAAATCAAGAGAATAACGAGCGTTTTAGAATAGGAGTTTTGGGACCAGATCGAGCTATTATAGATTTTAAGGCTCTTGTAGAAAAGCATAAAGCAGATAACAAACCCATCGAGGTTATTGGATTCAATTTAGTTGAAGATATTGAAGATATTCAATTACTTTATGTAAATAACAAGTATAATTTTGATATTAACTATATCTTAAGTGAAATTTCAGGAAAGAATATTTTTTTAGTAACAGAAGATTATAATTATCATACTTCAATGATAAATATAAAAAATACTGGAGATTCTTTTGTATACGAAATAAATAATAAAAATATTGAAAGAGAGGGGTTTGTGGTTTTAAATTCATTAAAGCAATATGCTATAAATTCTCCTCAAAAATGGGAAAACTTATATAAAACAACCGAAGCTTCTTCAGAGAAATTTAAAAAAGAAGAAGCATATCAACAAAAACACAAAAATAATAATCCAAAAATAATTGTAGATACGATTTTAAATGCAGTCGAAATACGTGACGAGTGGATTAAAATATTGTCAAATGAAAGTGAGTTACAACAAAAGAAATTTGCTGATAAAGTAAAAATAGAACGCGAATTAGAAGAAAATATAAAACAACAAATAGATTTTATTAAATCACAAGAAGAAAAGATAATTTCAAGTGATTTAGAAATAAAAAAGCAATTAAAATATATTGAAAATCAAACTATAGAGATTGAGAAAAAGGAAAATATTTTACAAGAGAAAGAGTCAAAAATAAATATTTATAAAACATTAAATATATTACTTATAGTATTTATATGTCTACTATTATTAGGAGCATTAATTATTTTTAAAAACTATTTAGTAAATAAAAAATTAAATAAAAAATTAAAAATCAAGAATTTAGAAATAGAAAAGCAAGCTTTGGAGTTGAAATCTAAGAATGAAGAACTTGAACAATTCGCTTATATTGCTAGTCATGATTTAAAAGAGCCTTTAATTACTATTACTAGTTTAATAAGTTTGTTCGTTGATGATTATAAAGATAAATTTGATGAAACTGGTAAAATGACTCTTAATTTTATTAGTGAATCAAGTGTAAGAATGCAAAAGCTTATTGATGCTATTTTACAATATTCGCGCTTAGGGAAAAGTAAAGTATATGAAGATGTAAATTGTAATAATACTATTAGTACTTTAAAGAAAGATTTACGACATGTTATTGAAAGAACAAATACCAAGATTATATCAGGGGATTTACCTATTGTAAAAGGTGCGAAATTAGAATTACGCTTATTATTTCAAAACTTAATAAGTAATGGAATTAAATTTACTAAAGTAGATACTAATCCATTAATAGAGATTAATTGTATTAAAAAAAGTATATCTAATGGTAGCAATAATGACACGGTTTGGGAATTTTCAATAAAAGATAATGGTATAGGTATTCAAGAGAAACACAGAGTACGTATATTCTCAATCTTTCAAAGATTACATTCAAGAGAAGAATACGAGGGAACTGGAATAGGATTAGCACATTGTAAAAAAATTGTAGAATCTCATGGCGGGAAAATTTGGCTTGACTCTAACGAAGGAGAAGGTACGACGTTTTATTTTACAATTCCAGCTTAATTATTTATAAAGTTAAATTAATAGCTCCATTCTAAATTTTTTCTTTTATATTTCTGTTACTATGATATAAGTTTAAAGCACCATCTCTAAGCATATAAAAATGACATGTGAAGGTTCCTTTTTTTGAAAACAGTGTCACCTTTTTCTAAGTATGATATGATAACTTCTATAGCAATTTGCATTAAGACTTTAGTGTGAAGCATGTTAAACGGAGGGTAACCTTTTAAAAAATCGCTAACTCGTTCCGTTATTGAGTTTTTAAAAGGTTACCCTCCGTTTAGTTTTTTTATATTATATCATTTTAAAATCTAGCAATAATTCTCCTTCAATAGAAGCTTGTAAATGATCACCTTTAAAAATTTGTCCAGCACCAGTTGCAGGTGTGCCAGTAAAAATTAAATCACCAGGCTCTAAAGTCATATATTTAGATACATAGGCAATAATTTCAGTCATATTATAAATCATATCACTTGTATTTCCAACTTGTTTTTCTTCACCATTAATAAGTAAATTAAAATTTATATTATCAAGTTGCGGAAAGTTAGAAATTGCTTTAAATCCACCTACAGGAGAAGCGCCATCAAACCCTTTAGCTAATGCCCAAGGTCCTTTGTTTGCTCTACTAGCGTTAAGAACATCTTTTGCAGTATAATCTATACCAATACCAATTTCTTTAATGTGAGAAGCAGCATTGTTTACATCGATATCTTTTCCTTTTGTTCCAATTTTAGCAACTAATTCAACTTCAAAAAGAAGTTCATTTGTGATTTTAGGAAAAACAATATCTTCATTATTAGTAACCAAAGTACTTTCAGCTTTTAAAAAAATAAGTTGGTCACCATTTTTAAGTGCACTGATTTCACTTTTATCGTTTACGTAGTTTTTACCTATGCCAATGATTTTCATGTGTTTGTATTTATTATGAGTAATTTTTTTAGAAAGAATAAAAGTAGTAAATAAAGCAAATTACTATACTGTTTTATTAATAATTTTTTGAATGATATTTCCATTACTAACTAATAATAAAGATGTTGTTTTTTCTTATGTTTAGTTTTGGAACTGGAAAAATAAATTTTAGTTGAAGTTGAATAAGCTGGTAATAAGATTATATATAAACAAAGCCTCTTTGAGAGGCTTTGAATAAAATTAAGTGTTGTAATTATTGTTTTAAGTATTTACTGTTTTATCAATTTTAATAATGATCTATTACCTTTATCATCAGATATTTCTAGAAAATAAATACCACTTGATTGCTTTATTTCTAATGGAATAATATTAGAATTTAAGAAATATGCTTTTTTTATTAACTGTCCTGTAATAGAAAGTAATCGAATCGTTATGTTTTTTTGAGTTTTACCAAATTGAACTGACAAATTTCCATTAGTTGGATTTGGAGATACAACAAATTCATCTGAAAAAGAATTATTTATTATTCCTAATGAAGTTATTTCTACACAAGAACTAATACCTGTACATCCATTTTTTGTTACCTGAACTGCATAATTGCCATTAACAGTTGCTGTATAAGATTGGCTTGTCTCTCCTGTAATAATACTCATACTATCATCACAGTCTAACCATTGGTAGGTCGCTCCAGTAGAATTCGAAGTAATAGTAGCATTATTTAATATTGTTGAGGTATCGACAGAAGTTATAGTAACACTCACATTAGCAGTATTAGTACAAGTTCCAGCTGTAGTATAAGTAACAGTATAAGTATTAGGCGTAGAAGCCAACACATCAATAACTCCTGTGCTAGCATTAATAGATAAACCAGCAGGCGCACTAGAAAAAGCCCCTCCCGTTAAACCCGTAATAGTCGGTGTTGGATCAGTAGTATCTATACAATAACTAGCCGCACCATAAGAAAAAGAAGCATTATCTAAAGCATTAATAGTGACACTCACATTATCAGTATTAGGACAAGTCCCTGCAGTAGTATAAGTAACAGTATAAGTATTAGGCGTAGAAGCCGACACATCAATAACTCCCGTGCTAGCATTAATAGATAAACCAGTAGGCGCACTAGAAAAAGCCCCTCCCGTTAAACCCGTAATAGTCGGTGTTGGATCAGTAGTATCTATACAATAACTAGCCGCACCATAAGAAAAAGAAGCATCATCTAAAGCATTAATAGTAACACTCACATTAGCAGTATTAGTACAAGTCCCTGCAGTAGTATAAGTAACAGTATAAGTATTAGGCGTAGAAGCCGACACATCAATAACTCCCGTGCTAGCATTAATAGATAAACCAGCAGGCTCACTAGAAAAAGCCCCTCCCGTTAAACCCGTAATAGTCGGTGTTGGATCAGTAGTATCTATACAATAACTAGCCGCACCATAAGAAAAAGAAGCATCATCTAAAGCATTAATAGTAACACTCACATTATCAGTATTAGTACAAGTCCCTGCAGTAGTATAAGTAACAGTATAAGTATTAGGCGTAGAAGCCGACACATCAATAACTCCTGTGCTAGCATTAATAGATAAACCAGCAGGCGTACTAGAAAAAGCCCCTCCCGTTAAACCTGTAATAGTAGGAGTTGGATCAGCAGCATCTACACAATAGCTAGCCGCATCATAAGAGAATGAAGCATCATCTAAAGCGGTAACCGCTATAGATACGGATCCACATGAATCAGGTGTTACACATCCGCCTTCACCGCGAATAAAATAGGTTGTACTTGGAGCAGTAGGGGTTACAGCAAATGTTCCAGAGGCTGTGGATCCAATACTAGTACCTCCACAAGATCCGGTATAAATATGCCATGCTGTTGCATCGTTTAATGAGCCGCTAATCGTAATTGTTGCCGTGCTTCCAGTACATACTGTTGATGGTGAGTAGGTTAAAGTAGGTGCGTCAGGATTTGAACAAGCAGGAAGACATGTAATGTTAGCCGTATAATCGCTAGGAGTAATAGCGAAAACAGTAGTGTTGCTATTTGTCCAATTAGTGTAATCATTAATTTCTGCCAAAATAGTCGCAGGAGTTCCTGTTAATGTTCCTGTATATTTTGCATTGTCTACTTCGGTTCCTACTGCTGGGAAAAGAGAAACACAATTTGTTCCATTAGTTAAGCCTGAAGGAAGTTCTGATCGTGCAGTTCCTAAAGGAATTGTTATTGCAGTATTCCATTTTGTAGTAGGATCTAAGGTGGTTGGAGATCCATCACCATCATCGCCATGGACACCAGCAATAAAAGTAGGAGTAGTTGCTGGTTCTGGAGCAAGGGCTTGATATGCTATAACTTGATCACCACCGGTTAGTGACCAGCTAGTACCACTTGAAAGAGTAGCTGTTCCTCCTCCTGTTACTGTAAAAGAACTTGGAGATGATTCGTTAATATTTATAATTGTTCCGCATGCAACACCAGAAGCTGGAGCTGTATATGTTATATGTCCCTCAGATGTTCCAGCCCAAGAATTAGTTGTATTATTCCAACCTTCTTCTGTAAAATATATAACTTCATTCGCTGGTATGTTTGTTAGGGTAATAAAAGAGAAATTATCATTGCTAGTAATAGAGGCATCGGTATTATAGCCTATAAATGCAATGTCTCCTGGAGATAAGCCTTGTGAATTCATTTTAAATGCGCTATTAAGTAATAGAAATAACGTAAATAGTTTTAGTAGATCTTTGTTCATTTTAAGTTGGTTTTAGTTTATATTATTCCTTGTATTCTATTGCATTAATTATGAATGAATTACTAGTTGTTAATAGATTAAAAGTCAATGTTATATCTAATCAAAAATAACTTTCTTTACATGTAAGACAATACGTATATTTACGTGTTAGGTAAACAGGTGTTTGTACTTGGTTTTTAGTTGTTTAACTCTTTTTAGAAAGAATAGGTAAAAGATTAATGAGTCTAGATTTGGTGGTTATAACTTTTCTTCATTATTTATAATTAATGTAAGCAGTTACCTTACTAGAAGTTGTTTAAGAAAAGAAAATATTTAACAAATAACAACTATGATTTAAAGATATAATAAGCTCTTATGAAAATTGAATATTTCAGTGTTAATTCATTAATAAAAAACGTATGTTTTTTACATTAGAGTTAGCATATGTGTAGGTATAATATTAAGTGTTAAAAAATTATTTATATGAATCGTTGTAAAGATTCGTTAATTTAGCTCACTATATCTTCCATTAAATTTATTTGAATGAAACACCTGAAAGAATTTTCAGAAAAAAGCTTAAAGTCAAAACCAAAAGTGAGTATGAGACAAGCCTTTAAAACTATTATTTGGCCTAGACGAAATTTGGTATTTATTGGTTTAATACTCATTGTTATTAAAAGTTTAGCAGGTATAATTTTACCTTGGCAAAGTAAAGTATTATTAGATGAAGTTGTTCCAAATAAGGATATGGGACAATTATATAGTTTAATAGTTATAGTATTGATAGCTATTTTAGTACAGGCTGTGACATCGTTTTTGCTTACCCGTATTTTAAGTGTACAAGCCCAATATTTAATAAGCGAGCTTAGGGCTCAGGTACAGAAAAAAGTATTGTCTTTACCACTTAATTTTTTTGATAACACGAAATCGGGAGCATTAGTGTCACGCATTATGAGTGATGTTGAAGGTGTTAGAAACCTTATAGGTACAGGGTTAGTACAGCTGGTAGGTGGTACATTTACAGCGATTGTATCTTTGATAATTTTAATAAACCTGAACCCTTGGATGACACTTTTTGTATTTGCACCATTATCTATATTTGGATATATAGCGTTAAAAGCTTTTAAATATATTCGTCCAGTATTTAGAAAAAGAGGTCAAATAAGATCTGAAGTCAACGGGCGTTTAACTGAAACTTTAGCAGGTGTACGTGTTATAAAAGCTTTTAATGCCGAAAAGCAAGAAAGTATAGTATTTGAAAAAGGAGTGGATAGGCTATTTCAAAATGTTAAAAAGAGTTTAACAGCAACGGCTTTAATGACAAGTTCGTCAACCTTTTTAATAGGAGTTGCTACTACTGGTATTATGGGTATTGGAGGTTATTATATGATACAAGGAGAAATGACCACAGGGGACTTTTTGTTTTTTACTTTATTGTTAGGGTTTATGATTGCTCCTATAATACAAATGAGTAATATTGGTAGTCAATTAACCGAAGCTTTAGCAGGTTTAGATAGAACTGAAGAACTTATGAATATGACAGCTGAAGAGGATAATACAGAAAGAATTATCCAGTTAGATCGTTTAAGAGGTAATATTGAATTTGATAATGTATCCTTTGCATACGAAGAAGGCAAACAAGTATTATACAATATTAATTTTAAAGCTCCAGCTGGATCTGTAACAGCATTGGTAGGAAGTTCAGGATCTGGTAAATCGACAATTGCAGGGTTGTCGGCTACATTTTTAAGTCCGAATTCAGGTAAAGTCACTATTGATAATCAAGATTTATCAAAAGTGAAATTGAGTAGTTTCCGTCAATATTTAGGTGTGGTATTACAAGATGAATTTTTATTTGAAGGTACCATTAGAGAAAATATACTGTTCCCTAGACCAAATGCATCAGAGGAAGAATTGCAGAACGCTGTTAAAGCAGCTTATGTTAATGAATTTACAGATCGATTTGAAGAAGGGCTAGAAACCTTAATAGGGGAAAGAGGCGTGAAGCTTTCAGGAGGACAACGTCAACGTTTGGCTATTGCACGCGCTATTTTAGCAAATCCGAAAATCATCATTTTAGATGAAGCAACCTCTAATTTAGATACCGAAAGTGAAGCATTAATTCAGAAAAGCTTAGACGAATTAATTAAAGATAGAACCACTATTGTAATAGCCCATCGCTTAAGTACAATTAAAAAAGCAGACCAGATTTTGGTAATAGAAGCAGGTTGTATTGTAGAACGAGGTACGCATGACGAATTGATAAACCGTGGAGGAAGATATTATGATTTATATACCTACCAAGCGAAAATTTAAATATATTAAAATGACAACAAAAGATTTAATAA
The DNA here is from genome assembly GCF_001747085.1 of Flavivirga aquatica. Lineage (GTDB taxonomy): Bacteria > Bacteroidota > Bacteroidia > Flavobacteriales > Flavobacteriaceae > Algibacter_C > Algibacter_C aquatica. The sequence continues at coordinate 55,645 of NZ_MDJD01000054.1, read as the reverse complement.
AAACAGAATACAACGAATATTATAGTAGATATATCGATTTAGTTTCAAAAGATATCGAATTAGTAAATGGTTTTAGGGAAGACTCAAATATGGTTTTGGAATTTTTTGAATCCATTACTAATGAGAAATTAGACTATAGCTATGCGTCAGGAAAATGGACTATTAAGGAAGTCTTTCAACATCTTATTGATACAGAACGTATTTTTCAATACCGTTGTTTTCGTATATCAAGACATGATAAAACCTCAATAGCTGGGTTCGAACAAGATGATTATATTAATCCTTCGCAAGCACAAAATAAAAGTATAGAAGCTCTTGTAGAAGAATTTAAAGCAGTACGCCAAAGTTTTATTGTATTGTTAAATAGTTTAAAAAATGAAGATTTAAAATTTATTGGTAATGCTAATGGATCAGGTTTATCTGCAAGAGCAGCTGCTTTCATTATTTTAGGACATTCTATTTGGCATATTAAAGTTATAAAAGAACGTTATCTATGATTGGTTAGGCTTCTACTACTTTTTTTACAGTTCTTTTAAAATAAATAAAAGTCAATAAGGATAGTATACCAAAAAAAGAAAATCCAATAAATAAAGGTAATACAGAGGTGTTTACAAAACTACCAATATAGTTAGCGATTGGAACTGCCATTACAGTAGATATAAACCCATTTATTGCAGCACCAATACCAGCTATATGTCCTAGGGGTTGCATTGCTAATGCTCTTAAATTTCCAAAAAGAAACCCAACAGCAAAAAACTGTAAAGCAAAAAAGCTAATAAGTATAATAACATGGGGGTTATTTCCAGACCAAAAAAGTAGGATGTAAATAACAGAAATTAAAACATAGGCTATAGTAGAGATATAAGCAATACGCATCATACCATATTTAACTACAAATTGGCTGTTAAAAAAGGTAGCTAACCCTATAGAAATTGCTAAGCTTGCAAAAATATAAGGGAACATATCGGCCATTTGATACTGTTCCTGAAATATTTGTTGAGCCGTACTTAAATAAACCATAAAAGATCCAGTAATAAAACCTGAAATAAAAGTAAAAATAACAGCTTCTTTATACTTAAAGAATTCTTTAGTCCCATCAATAAAAATATGTCGCGTAAATTTAATTCGATTTTCTTTAGGCAATGTTTCTGGTTGTCGTAGCCAAAACCAAATCATCACAAGAAAACCGAAAATTAAATTTGCATAAAACACAGATTTCCAATCATAATAATTTATTAAAAATTGACCAAAAGCCGGAGCTACAACAGGAACTAAAATAAAAAACATGACTACTATAGATAATATTTTTGCCATATAATTTCCGCTATAAGAATCTCGAATTATAGAAATACAAATACTTCTTGAAGCAGATAGACCTATACCTTGTACAACTCGTCCTAAGATCATCATTTCGAAACTTTTAGTAGTTACACAAATAAAAGTAGCAATAACGAATGTAAAAAAACCAATATAGACTATCGGTTTTCTACCAAAACTATCAGATAAAGGACCAAAAATGAGTTGACCACAGCCTAAACCTAAAAAAATCATGGTAATGAGTAGTTGGTTATCATTAGGGTTGGTAACACTTAAATGATGTCCGATATCAGAAAGAGCAGGCAATAATGCGTCTATAGATAAAGCTACTAAAGACATTAAAGATGCCATTAGAGCTACAAATTCTGGTTTGAATGTGTTTTTGTTTTGCATGGTGCAAAAGTAGATTAATTTTATCGTGCAAAAATCTTATTTCAATTTAATAAAGCAATATTATTATTGTTAAATTTGATACTAGCAAAAAAGTACTATGCTTAAAGATACTCTCATTAAAATATTTAAGAACGATCTTAATAAGCTTAAGCATGAAATTACATGTTATAAAAATGAAGCTAATTTATGGATAATAGAAAAAGAGGTTAGTAATTCTGCAGGTAATTTGTGTTTACATATTATTGGTAATTTAAATCATTTTATAGGAAGTGTTCTAGGTAATACCAGATATATAAGAAAAAGAGATCTTGAGTTTTCACTTAAAAATGTATCAAAGTTAGATTTGATCAAGCAAATTGATGATACCATAAAGGTTGTTGAAGATACTTTAAATAGACTTTCTATTAATGATTTGGAGAAACAATATCCTATAACAGTTTATAAAGAACCTATGACTACCGAATATTTTTTGACATATTTAACAACGCACTTGGTCTATCATTTAGGGCAGATAACTTATCATAGACGCTTACTAGATTCATAATATGATGGAACATAAAATACAACCACTTTTAAATTATATAAGTAAATATATTGTTCTATCAAAGAAGGATGAGGCTGTGCTTATGTCTAAATTAATATATAGAAAATATTTAAAAGGGCAGTATATAGCACAACAAGGAGATGTATGTAAATATGAATGTTTTGTTATCTCTGGATGTACAAAAATGTTTTTTGCAGACGAAGAAGGGCAGGAACATATAGTTATGTTTTCTATAGAAGATTGGTGGACAGCAGATATGGGAAGTTTTATAACTCAAACCCCAGCAGATTATAATGTACAGTGTATAGAAAATACAGAGTTGGTACTTTTTTCATATGACGTTATTGAAGAGTTATATACAGAAATCCCTCAATTAGAACGTTTTTTTAGAAAAATTATAGAAAAAGCTTTTGTAGCCTCTCAAAAACGTATTGTTAGAAGTTTTAGCCTTTCGGCAAAGGATAGATATCTTTACTTTAGAAATCAATATCCTAAGATAGAACAGCGTATACCTCAATACATGATTGCCTCTTATCTTGGTATTACTAAAGAATTTCTAAGTAAAATAAAAGGACAATTAATTATCGATCAGTAAAAGTTAAACTAGATTAACATCATTTAATAAACTACTTTATTTTCTTAATGAATATAGTTTAAGACATTTGTACCGTAAATATTAGTAGGGATAATTATGAATACATTAATTGAAAAAATTAGTACAATAAATGACATGATTCTTCAAGGAAAAGCTTTAGAAGCTTTTGATGAGTTTTATCATAATGATGTTATCATGCAAGAAAATGATAATCCTGAAGTTTTAGGTAAAAAAGCTAATAGACAAAGAGAAGAAGATTTTTTTGCATCAATAACAGAGTTTAGAGGAGCAAAACCTTTAAAAATAACAGTTGGAGAAAGTACAACTATGGTAGAGTGGCATTTTGATTATACTCACAAGGATTGGGGAGTTAAAAATTATACGCAAGTAGCTGTACAAGACTGGAAAGACGGAAAAGTAATTAGAGAAAAATTTTATTACGGATCATAGATTTAATATAACAGGAATAATAAAAAAACAATAAAGATGAAAAACACAATTAAAAATTTAGGAATTATAGCACTTGTAGCTTTTGTAACATTTTCTTTTTCTACTATAGGGGGAACAAAAAAAGCAATTAAAACAGATAAAAGTAAAGTCGTATGGAAAGGTTATAAGGTAACAGGCTCTCATGAAGGAACTATTACAATTGAATCTGGATCTTTAACTTTTGATGGGGAAAAATTAATAGGAGGTGAGTTTGTTATAGATATGACTACTATAAATGCTACAGATTTAGAAGGAGAATATAAAGGAAAATTAGATGGTCACTTAAAATCTGATGATTTTTTTGGTGTGAAAGCGCATCCAAAGGCATCTTTAGTATTTACTAAAGTAAAAGCATCTGGAAAAAATGCTTATGAAGTTACAGGAGATTTGACTATTAAAGGAAAAACAAATTCAGCTACTTTCTCAATTTCAGTTTATGGAAGTAAAGCAACAGCAACATTAAAAGTAGATAGAACTAAATATGATGTAAGATACGGGTCTACAAGTTTTTTCGATGGATTAAAGGATAAAGCTATTTATGATGAATTTGATTTAGTAGTGGATTTAGAGTTTTAGTCACTAAATAATTTAATTTAAAATAGGTACTTAGAAATAAGTGCCTATTTTTATTTTAAATGAGAAGTAGTGGTATTGAGTAGTTTATGTTAGACATTTTTAATACTATATTTGCCCTATAACTAAGAAAACAGATATTATGCCATTTAAAAAACTCATTCAATCTTTAAAAGATACCCTTGAACATAAAGATTTTTATGAGCCATTACCTCTTCAGAAATCAATTTTACCAAAAATAAAAGGAGGAGCAAGTTTGTTTTGTATAGCACCTAAAGGAACGGGGAAAACAACAAGTATAGTAATTAGTGTTATTCAAAAATTAAAAGGTGAAGCTTTTGAAGATGCTCCTAGAGTTTTAATTTTTGTAAAAGACAAACAGGCAGCTTTAGATTTACAGCTAGAGTTTAATGCCTATAAACGTGGAACCGATTTGCGGGTATATTGTGCTTATGATGAATACAATATTGATTCACAACGTGATGAAATTTATGAAGGTGTAGATATTGTTATTGCTACTCCAAAACGGTTGAACAAAATTTTCTTTCTTAATGGTATTAATTTAAACAGGTTACAAATGTGCATTGTTGAGGATGGAGAATTTTTATTTAGAAACAATAATTTTGCTGAGGTAACACGTACTCCAGAAAGTATAGGCAAATGCCAGTATTTAGTTTTCTCATCAACTTACGATAATCGTTTTGATAGATGGCAAGATTCTTTTATGTACAAATCTCAAGTTATTAAGTTTAAATAATTTTACAGCGGAATATTTCCATGCTTTCGCTTAGGAGTATCTACTTTTTTATCCTCTAACATAGAGAATCCTTTAATAAGTTTACGTCTTGTGTTTTTGGGAAGTATGACTTCATCTATAAAACCACGATTTGCAGCTCGGTATGGGTTTGCAAATTTATTAGCATATTGAGTTTCTTTTTCAGCTAGTTTTTCGATAGGATTGTTAGATGCAGCAATTTCTTTTTTAAATATTATTTCACTAGCTCCTTTGGCTCCCATAACTGCTATTTCAGCACTTGGCCATGCGTAATTTAAATCTGCTCCAATATGTTTAGAATTCATTACGTCATAAGCCCCTCCATAGGCTTTTCTAATAATAACAGTAACTTTTGGTACAGTGGCTTCACTAAGCGCATATAAGAGTTTAGCGCCGTGTACAATAATACCGTTCCATTCTTGATCTGTTCCTGGTAGAAATCCAGGAACATCAACTAAAACAAGTAACGGAATATTAAAGCAGTCACAAAAACGTGTAAAACGGGCTGCTTTTTTAGAGCTATTAACATCTAAAACACCAGCTAAAAACATAGGTTGGTTAGCTATAATTCCAATATTTCTACCTCCTAAACGAGCAAAACCCACGATAATATTTTCTGCATACTCTTTATGGATTTCATAAAATGAATTTTCATCAATTATTCCAGAAATAACAGAGTGCATATCGTAAGGCTTATTAGAGCTATCCGGAATGATATGAGATAGGCAGTCTCTAACTTCATCGTTTAAAGTATAGTTTAATTTTTGAGGCGTTTCTGTATTGTTTTGAGGCAGATAACTTAAGAGGTTTTTTAAATCTTCTAAGCATTCTACATCATTTGCAGAGGTTTTATGGGCAACTCCAGATTTCGACGCATGTGTATACGCGCCACCTAGAGCTTCGCTACTTACTTCTTCATTAGTTACAGTTTTAACAACATTAGGACCTGTAACAAACATATAACTGGTATTCTCTACCATCATTGTAAAATCAGTCATAGCAGGGGAGTAGACTGCTCCACCAGCACAAGGTCCCATAATTGCTGAAATTTGAGGTACAACACCCGATGCTTGTACATTTCTATAAAAAATATCAGCATAACCGCCTAAAGAGCGAACACCTTCTTGTATTCGAGCACCTCCAGAATCATTTAGTCCAATAATAGGCGCACCAACTTTAATAGCCAAATCCATTATTTTACAGATCTTTTCGGCATGAGTTTCAGAAAGGGCACCACCAAAAACAGTGAAATCTTGCGCATAAACATAAACTAATCGCCCATTAATATTTCCGTAACCTGTAATAACGCCATCTCCATAGTAAACTTCATTTTCCATTCCAAAATCGGTAGTTCTATGCGTAACTAGAATGCCAATTTCTTCAAAAGACCCTTCATCCATTAAATAATTAACGCGTTCTCTTGCAGTTAGCTTTTTTTTAGCATGTTGCTTGTCAATGCGTTTTTGACCGCCACCTAAATATGCTTGAGCAATATGCTCGTTTAGTTTATCTATTTTTGAATCCATTTTTATTTGGTCTGTTGGATGGGTTTGTTTATTGAATAGGTAATCTTAATAATTTCTGATCTTCTATATATTGTTTAACGGCAATGAGGGCTGCAATTTTAGCTTCAAGCTCTGTATTTTCTTTTAAGGTATCTGATGAATAATAATTTTTCACAAAATGTGTGTCAAAATTTCCAGAACGAAAAGCATTATGTTCGCAAACATATTTTCCAAAGGGTAATGTGGTTTGAATACCCTCAACATGATAATTGTTAATTGCTTTTATCATGATTTGAATAGCTTCTTCTCTTGTTTTTCCGTAAGTAATTAATTTTGAAAGCATAGGGTCATAATAAATAGGGATATCCATACCTTCCTCAAATCCATTATCAACTCGAATACCTTTACCTGTAGGGATTTTATAGGTGTCTAAATGTCCAATACTAGGCAGGAAATTGTTTAAAGGATCTTCCGCATATACCCTTAATTCTATAGCATGCCCATTAATTTTTAAATCACTTTGTTTTAGTTGAAGGGCTTCACCTCGAGCTACACGAATTTGGAGTTCTACTAAATCTACTCCCGAAATTAATTCCGTAACAGGATGTTCAACCTGCAAGCGTGTATTCATTTCTAAGAAATAGAAATTATGGTTATCATCTAATAAAAATTCTACAGTGCCAGCTCCTAAATAATCACAAGACTGGGCAACTTTTATAGCAGCTTCACCCATTTTAGTTCTAAATTCTGGTCTTAAAACAACAGAAGGGGCTTCTTCAATTACTTTTTGATGACGACGTTGAATACTGCATTCTCGCTCAAATAAATGTAATATATTCCCATGGCTATCTGCCATAATTTGAATTTCTATATGTCGAGGCGAGGTTATATATTTTTCAATAAATACAGAACCATCACCAAAAGCAGAAGTGGCTTCGCTAATGGCTCGAGTCATTTGCGTTTCTAAATCACTTTCTTTTTCAACAATACGCATACCTTTTCCGCCACCACCAGCAGAGGCTTTAATTAAAATAGGAAACCCAATGTCTTTAGCTATAGCTTTGGCTTTATCGATATCTGTTATGGCTTCGTCAATACCAGGTACCATTGGGATATTGTATTGTTTTACTGCTGCTTTAGCTGCTAATTTGCTTCCCATAATTTTTATGGCTTTGGAGCGTGGACCAATAAAAATAATATTATTAGCTTCACATAACTCAGCAAAAGAAGCATTTTCACTTAAAAAACCATAGCCAGGGTGAATAGCATCTACTTGTAATTGTTTTGCGACTTCTATAATTTTATAGCCTTTTAAATAGGATTTATTAGATGGTGGTTCTCCAATACATACGGCTTCATCTGCAAGTTTTACGTGAGGAGAATTTCTATCTGCAGTAGAAAAAACAGCCACTGTTTTAAGTCCCATTTTTTGAGCTGTTTTAATAATTCTAATGGCTATTTCGCCTCTATTAGCTACTAGTATTTTGTTCATTAAAATATCATTTTTAAATTCTGTAAAAACAGATTTTTTGACCTATGAGATTGGAAAAACTTCTCAGGATAATATTATAAATATGTATTATGAGTCAAATTCAATTAGTAAATGGTTTTTTTCAACAGCATCTCCTTTTTTCACAACTATAGATTTAATGATGCCATCTCTGGGAGATGTAATAATGTTTTCCATTTTCATAGCTTCAAGAATAAGTAAAGTATCATTTTCTTGAACCTCTTGACCAATTTTAATATTAATATCAAGAATTAAACCAGGCATAGGAGCTTTAATTGAGTTTACGTGTTTTGTAGATCCAATATTAAAGCCCATATCTTTTATAAGAAGGTCTAAATCATTAAAAATATTAATGTGATAAGTATTATTGTTAACTTTTACTTGATACGATTTGTTATTGAAATCTGAATCAATAATTTTAGTTTTATAAGATTTGTTTTCTTGAAGAATATGATATTCCGACTCAGAAATTTGAAGCGCATCAAGCTTTGGTATTAAATCTGTATTAATTTTAAATTCTATATTTTTATTTACTATGGCTTTCAGTATCTTACTCATAATCATAATAGATTAGTCTGTAGTAAATATAAGAATTTTTATAAACTAGATTTAAGTTGTTTACAATCATTTTTCTTTATAAATTAAGGTAAATTCAATTTTTTTGATAAGTACAGATTAATTTTTAAGATAAAATTGAACGTATGAAATCAAATGTTAAAATTTATTTTTTTATCCATTATATTTGAAATGAACGTATATACTTACATATAATTTAAAGTTTATGTTCATGAAAACACAGTATTTTTTTATTGCTACTTTTTGTTTAGTATTTCTTCAAGCATTTTCTCAAACCAATTTAGTTTGGAGTGATGAATTTAATGGAACAGGGAGTCCAGATCCCGATAAATGGGAACAAATGGAATATAATAGAAGGCAAAACTCTAATGGACCAGATGGTTGGTGGGATAGAGATGATGTTTATTTAGATGGAAATGGAAACCTAGTAATTCGTGTGCGTAAAATTAATAATAGAAATAATGATAATGACCCGTATGATTATAGTGTTGGAGCTGTAAGAACAAAAGGAATTTTTGAAAAAAAGTTTGGCAGATTTGAAATAAAATGCCAATTACCAACAGAACAAGGTTGGTGGGTTGCTTTTTGGATGATGCAGGGTAATGTTGGATCTATTGGAAATGGAGGTGTAGATGGTATGGAAGTAGATATTATGGAGGCTTGGGGATGGACAGATAAAATAAATCATGCCTTTCATTGGGATGGTTATGGAAGTGCTCATAAGGTAAAAGGAAAAGAATCTGTAGTTTCTGGAATTCGAGATGGATTTCATACTTATACACTTGATTGGTACCCTGATAAATACATTTTTTATATCGATGGTGTTGAAACATGGAGAAATATTGGAGGTGGCGTATGTCAATTTCCTGGATACATTAAAGTTACCGGTGAAATTTCTACAGAGAATTGGGCTATAGGTGATAACTGGTCTAAAAACCCAGCTACTGCCCAATATCCTGATTATTTTATAGTTGATTATGTTAGAGTATACGATCTTGATGGTATAACAACTACTTGTAATAATATAGCTTCTATCATAGAAGCCGAAAACTATGATAATATGTCTGGAGTGAAAATAGAGAATTCTTCTGAAGGTAATAAGAACGTCGGGTATATTGATAATAATGATTGGATGGAATATTGTATTGAGATTCCACAAAATGGTGATTATAAAATTGATTTAAGAGTGGCTTCAATATCTAATAATGGAAAGTTTGAAATAAAAATTGACGGTGCTACTGATACAAGTTTAAATGTTCAAAATACTGGAGGTTGGCAAAATTGGACTACCATATCTTCAAATAAAATAAACATCCCTTCAGGAAAGCATACTTTACGAATATATGCTACTAAAGGAGGATTTAATGTAAACTGGTTAAGAGTTAATAGTATAGATAATGCCTCGGATACTACGCTTTCTGTATTAAAAACAGAATTAGAGTTAAGTAAAACATTAGTGCTACAAAATCCCATTAAATTAGGAGAGTATCCTATGGTATTAAAAAATAACTTGTCTATTAAGGATGTTAATATATTTTCAATTAATGGTGTTTTATTGCAAAAAGCAAAAATTATAAATAATAGAATAGATTTTAGGTTTCTTTCTCGAGGTGTTTATTTTTTAACATTCAATAGTATAGATACCATTCAAAAAAATACTAAAAAAATAATTATCCAGTAATGTTAAATTATTTTTAGAGTCTTGTCTCAACGATTTATAAAAGAGTCCTTTTCAAATTATTTTGGAAAGGATTCTTTTTAATTGAACTTATAAACTAATAATTTGTTGACTCGTTTTTTTTGTTTTAGTGTATTTACATCATTCAATCTAAATTATTGCATTTTCGTCTTATTTTTAAGAATGTCTATTTTTTAAATTTAGAATTCATTTGATGCTTTTTAATTGCTTTTTGGGATAGTACAATTCCAATAAATAAAGAAACAAATGCACCTATCCAAATACCTGGAACAAAATCTATAAATAAGAAAAAGTCGTAGGCACCATGAAATAAAATAGCCAATAGTAAACCACATAGGTTTAAAATGATTTTATTATTTGAAAATTTAGCTTTCCCCATATAATAGCCCATTAAAATACCAAAGGTAGCATGTGCTGGCACAGCTGTAAAGGCTCTTGCTATAGCGGTTTCATAACCACCTTGTAGGACATAAAAAACATTTTCGGTAGCAGCGAAGCCCATAGATACCATAACGGCATAAACAATACCATCGAAAGGTTCATTAAAAGCAGCTTTAGGTTGAGCAAAATAGCGTACTATAATATATTTACTAAACTCTTCTGTTAATCCAACTACAAAGAAAGCTTTTATAAATTGTTGAATAATACTTGTGTGATCTGTTAATGGTAAGACAATGTCGAAACCATAATATATAATTGTTGTGATAATAATACTTACAACAGCACCTAACAGGAAGCTGTAAAAAAGTAAGCGTTTAGGCTCTTTTTCGTATTTGTCTTTAAAATAAATATATAAGATGATAATAAATATGGGGGCAATCGCAACAAGCAATAAATTCATTCAGTTAACAGTTTTTTGTAAATAGTATTTAATACAAATTCGTAATATGATTTGTTTGAAGGCACAAAGTGATTGTTATTATTACCTATATTTATTATAAGTACCTTAAAATCGTCAAAAGACACTAGTTTCAATGCTTCGACTTCTTCTTCTTGAGGAATTAACTCCGAAAAAGGAGTTGTTAATTCCGCTATAAATGTATTGTGAAATTCGTTGTCAATAATACCGTTTTCGTAGGTTTTAAAACATTCAAAAATGCCGATTTCTTGTAAAACATTTTCAGAAATAGATAAGCCAATTTCTTCTTTAGTCTCTCTAATAGCTGCTTGTTTTGCAGTTTCACCAGCATCAATATGTCCTGCGACCGAAACATCCCACATTAAAGGACATATAGCCTTTTTAGCAGAACGCTGAGATAGCAATATATTGCCATCATTGGTATAAAACCAAATATGTGAGGTGTGATGGTAATACCCTTTTTGATGAATAACAGATTTTAATTCTGACTTTCCTGTTGGTTTACCAGTATGAGTTACAATATCTATGTATTCTTCCATTAGGAGCTTAATATAAAAAAGATTCCCGCTTTCGCGGGAATGATAAAGTATTGTTTTAAATTATTTAAAATAAGAGAATGTCTCTCCGTCTTCAATATTTAATAATGTTTCATAAATAAGTTTAATCACGTTTTCAACATCATCTCTATGTACCATTTCAACAGTGGTATGCATGTAACGAAGTGGTAACGAAATTAAAGCAGAAGCAACACCGCCATTACTATAAGCAAAAGCATCTGTATCTGTTCCAGTTGCTCTTGATAGTGCAGAACGTTGAAAAGGAATTTTTTTAGCTTCAGCAGTTTCAGTAATTAAATCACGTAATTTTTGTTGTACAGCAGGAGCATAGGCTACAACTGGTCCTTTACCAATTTCTAAATCACCTTGTACTTTTTTTTCTATCATTGGTGTAGTGGTATCATGCGTTACATCTGTAACAATAGCCACATTAGGTTTTATGGTATGTGTAATCATTTCCGCACCGCGTAAACCAATTTCTTCTTGAACAGCATTAGTAATGTATAGTCCAAAAGGAAGTTCTTTTTTGTTTTCTTTTAATAATCGTGCTACTTCAGCAATGATAAAGCCTCCCATACGGTTATCTAAAGCGCGACAAACAAATTTATTATCATTTAAAATATGAAACTCGTCTGGATACGTGATTACACAACCTACATGAACACCCATTTTTTCAACTTCTTCTTTAGTTGAGCAACCACAATCAATAAAAATATTATCTGGTTTTGGTGCTTCTTCTTTTGCTTTACTACGAGTATGTATTGCTGGCCAACCAAAAACACCTTTAACAATACCTTTTTTAGTATGAATGTTAACTATTTTACTTGGTGCTATTTGGTGATCACTTCCTCCATTTCTAATAACATAAATTAATCCGTTATCAGAAATATAATTTACATACCATGAAATTTCATCTGCATGTCCCTCAATAACTACTTTGTATTTAGCCTTAGGGTTTATAACCCCTACAGCAGTACCATAAGTGTCCGTAATGAATTCATCAACATAAGGTTTAAGGTAGTCCATCCACAGTTTCTGCCCATCCCATTCATACCCAGTTGGAGCTGCATTATTTAAATATTTTTCTAAAAAGTCTATTGATTTTTTGTTAAGAATACTTTTGCCTGCCATATTTTTTTGAAATTTTGCACTAAAATAACAATATAAATAGAATAAAAATGTTTTCCTTAGTTTAAATTAATAATTAAAAAAAGCATATATTCATACTTTAAATAGTATGTTGCTTTTAGTAATATTTGTCTTTAGACTATGTGTATAAAATTTAAAAACGACCTATGTTTAGAATTAAAACCCTCGCAAAAATGAAGTTTAATAAAAATTTCGATACATTTAATGCGAAATATTAAGTTTTTAGAAATAATGTATTTTTGGAATATTAAATACATGAGTAGTATATAAATGAGTTTTTTAAAATATATATTCATACTCCTACCGTTTTTTCTCATTGCTCAGGTTAATGAAGTTAAACAAGATTCAACTGTTGTTGAATATCTTATCATAGAAGGAGATTCTGTGCCACGAACATCTATTAACTTAGATCAAGTGATGCTTTTGCATAAACTTAAGTTTAATAAAAGAGAAGAACGTATTCGTTATTTAATTTTAAGACGAAAAACGCTCAAGGTATTCCCGTATGCTAAACTGGCTTCAGAGCGTTTAGATTCTATGAACATGCATTTAGCGACATTAAAAAGAGATCGCGAAAAGAAAAGATATACCAAGAGTATTCAAAAATATATAGAAGGCGAATTTTCCGAAGAATTAAAAAAACTAAGCCGAACAGAGGGACAGATTTTAATTAAGTTAATACATAGACAAACAGGAACAACAGCATTCGATTTAATAAAGAAATTGCGTAGTGGTTGGCGTGCATTTTGGTATAATACTACTGCCAGTATGTTTGACATTTCTTTGAAGCGTGAGTTTAACCCAATGGATGTTAAGGAAGATTATTTAATTGAAGATATTCTGCAACGTAGTTTTCAAAATGGACTACTAGAGCGACAGCAACCTGCTGTAAAATTCGATTTTTACGATTTAACAGAAAAATGGTTAGATTTAAAGCGGCTATAAAATAATGAGCAAGCAAACTTCTTTAGAAGAAAAGCTTAATGCCATATCTCATGGTATAGGTGTTTTGCTAGGAACTCCTGCCTTAGTATTACTTATTATTTACGATACAAATAAAACCTATTGGAGTTTATTTAGCGTTATTCTTTACGGTATAACTGTAATTACTCTATTTATGTCCTCTACACTTTATCATGCCGTAAAAAACGAGAAACGCAAGCATTATTTTAGAATATTAGATCATATAAGTATATATCTTCTTATTGCAGGAACATATTCTCCAGTTTCATTAATTGCATTAAACCTTGATTTAGGGATGACGTTGTTTTTTGTTGTTTGGGGAATTGCCATTTGTGGAATTATATTAAAAGTATTCTATACAGGAAGATTTGAAGTGTTTTCTACACTTTTGTATCTAATCATGGGGTGGTTAATTGTATTCGATTATTCTAATTTATTTAGTGCTATTGGTCGAGACGGTATTTTATTATTGTTTGCTGGAGGTTTAGCATATACCATTGGTATTATTTTTTATGCTATTAACAAGATACCGTACAATCATGTTATCTGGCATTTGTTTGTCTTAGCGGGTGCTATATTTCATTTTTTTATGATTTTCTTTTATATTATTTAATCTGTCTTTTTTTTTAGAAGAAATTTCATGAAGAACTCATCTTGACAAATTTTAACTTATTTTCGATTAAAAACAAAAAGTCAAGATGAGTGCGAATTTAAATTCTTTTAATTAAATATTACATGATTCAAATTAATAAAGCAACATCAGAATCAGATTTTGAAACTATAACAAGATTGGCAGATATTATTTGGAGAGAATATTATCCTTCAATTATAAGTATTGCCCAAATAGATTATATGTTGGCTAAATTTAATTCTTCTAAAGCCATAAAAACTCAAATAGAAGAAGGCTCAATATTTTATTATATGACATATAATAATAAACCTGTAGGTTATACAGCTATAAAACTAGAAGAAAGTTTTTTATTTTTAAGCAAACTCTACATACTTAAAAATTATAGAGGAAAAGGAATAGGAAAAAATACTTTAAACTTTATAAACAATAAGGCTAAGAAATATAACTCAAGAGCCATTAAATTAAAAGTTAATAAGTACAATACGGCATCTATAAAGGCTTATGAAAAACTAGGGTTTGAAAAAACAAAAGTTATGATAACAGATATTGGAAATGGTTTTATTATGGATGATTATGAACTAGAAAAAAGAATTTGATTTGTTTGTAATTTCGATGAGTTTAAAAAAACAAGATTCTTTCCTTATTATTGATCAATAACATCTCTATATTCCTCAAAAAAAGCTTCAAATAAGTTCATTTTTTCATTGAAGAATTCCATAACATCTCTCCATGTGTTCTTGTTATGTATAGAGACTTTTTTATCTAGAGGAACATATATTCTGGAAATTTCCTTTTTATTATCTAAAATATATTCTTCATGAAAAATAACATCAGGAAGAAAATCATCTAAAAGAATAGATTTTAAAGCCTGTAGTTTTTCCCAATATTTAATTCTGTTTTCTAAATCGTCTTCAAGATCTAAAGCCACTAAAGCGGTTCTATTATCAAAATGAAACTTAAAACTAAACCCTTTTAGTTTGGTATCGTACAAAACCCATTTTCGGGGAAACGATTTTCCGAAACTTGTCCAAAATTCTTGACGTAAACGTCTAGATTCTTCTTTGCTAAACATTTATTGTTTTTTAAATAGTATAAGCAATAGCAACCCCTAAAATAATAGAGATAAACTTAGATAAATTAAATTTATGCCCGTCACCACTCTCAAATAAAATTGTTGTAGAGATATGGAAAAAGATACCAATAACTATAGCATTTATAATATGAGTATAATCTGCAACAACCTCTACTGTGTGAGAAATAAAAGTTCCTAGAGGAGTCATAGTCGCAAATACAATTAAAAAACTAGCTATTTGTAGTTTACTGTAGTTAGACTGTAATAAAAACATGGTAATTAAAGTAGCAATAGGTACTTTATGTACAAGTACCCCATAAACCATATCATTATGATCATGTATAGAGAATCCTTCTAAAAAGCTATGAATACATAAACTAATAAATAAAACCCAAGGAAAGATTGTTTCGTTTTTATGAATATGTACATGCCCATGTTCAGCTCCCTTAGAAAATAATTCTAAAATAATTTGCAATAAAATACCGCACATTATAAAAAGTCCAGAACGCTTAGCATTTAATTGTTCGTAAACCTCTGGTAATAACTCAAAAAGGGTTAAAGCCAATAAAAATGAGCCACTAAACGAAAGTAAGAGCTTGGTGTTCCAAGATTTTTGCTTTTTAGTAATAGTCGCTAAAATAAAGCCTAAAACAACTGCTAGTAAAGGAAAAATAAACTTATTCATTAAAATATAAAAAGCTTTTATTTAAAAATCATGACTAAGCGTTCGGATGTTTTAGAATTATATTTACGCAATTTGTAATCTCCAAAAACATCTAATAAGTAAACATTAGCTTGTTCAAAAAATAATTCAAAATCTTTTAGCGTAAAAGCTCTAACGCGCTCCTGAAATTTATAGTCAACATTATCGGCTGTAAAAATAATATCTTTTATAATATAACCATCCTCTACGTAGCGTTTTAAATAAAAATCAATTCCATCGACTGTTTTAACCTCTTCTGGAACTAGATTATCTATAATAAATTCACTATTCATAAAATCAATCACACCAAAACCAGAAGCATATAAATTGGCTTTAATAGATTTAATGGTTCTTAAATTATCTTCGTCATTTTCAAAATAGCCAAAACTAGTAAACAAATTAAAAACAGTATCAAATTGCGTTTTGTAAGGTTTACACATATCGTGTACATCAAAGTGCAATTTATCGTTTTCAAATTGTTTAGCATGGTTAATACTGTTAACACTTAGGTCTACGCCAGTAACATCGTATCCAATTTTGTTTAAATATACCGCATGGCGACCCTTTCCGCAAGCCAAATCTAAAATAGTACCATTTTCGGGTATATTTAAATAATAGGTAAGCGTATCCATAAAAGCACGCGCCTCAGTATCATCTCTATCTTTATATAAAATGTGGTAAAATGGTGTATCAAACCATGATGTAAACCATTCGGTAGTTGTATTTTCAGTCATGTTAATTTTTGCCTTTCGGCTCTGCGTAAAATAAATTCTAGCAGAAAATCTTTTGTTTTTGGTGGTTCCTTAGTGTTGTTTAGTCAACACTAAGTCAGGCTTTCCGTTATATCTTTTGCAGAAAAAGCAAAAGGATGTCACTACAATCCTTAACCTAAATGTTAATAAACATAATGTTTGCCGCAAAATTACGTTATTTTTGTAACCTATCAGACGAAAAAAATGGAAGAAAATTTCAAGATGGTTGCCAAAACCTTATTTGGTTTTGAAGATTTATTAGAAAACGAGCTTATACAATTAGGAGCACAAAATATAAAAAAAGGGGTGCGTAATGTTGCCTTTTCAGGAGATAAAGGCTTTATGTACAAGGCTAATTTAGGCTTACGTACAGCTGTTAAAATTTTAAAACCTATTCATACATTTACCGTAAGTAACGAGCAAGATTTATATACTAAAATTTATAATATGCCGTGGGATAATTATTTGAAATCCTCGGGAACCTTAGCGATAGATGCTACAATTCATTCGGATTTGTTTTCGCATTCACTATACATTTCGCAAAAAACTAAAGATGCTATAGTAGATAAGTTTAGAGATACTACAGGAGAACGTCCTAATGTAGATTTAAAATTTCCGGATCTTAAAATAAACGTGCATATTGATAGGCGACAATGTACTATTTCCTTAGATTCTTCGGGAGATTCGTTGCACAAACGCGGTTATAAAACAGCTACCAATATTGCGCCTATAAACGAAGTGCTAGCAGCAGGGTTAATTATGCTATCGGGGTGGGATGGACAAACAGATTTTATGGATCCTATGTGTGGTTCTGGTACTATGCTTATAGAAGCAGCTATGATAGCTTGTAATATACCACCTAACTTGATGCGTAAAGAATTTGCTTTCGAACGCTGGGAAGATTGGGATGTTGAATTATTTGAAAAAATTGAAGAATCTCTTTTAAAGAAAACACGAGATTTTCATCATAAAATTATAGGTTACGATAAAGCACCAAGTGCTGTAACTAAAGCCAAAGAAAATGTAAAAAATGCCCAATTAGATGATTTTATTGAGATTAAACACGAAGATTTCTTTAAAACTCAAAAGGGAGGTAATTCTAAATTACATATGCTATTTAACCCGCCTTACGGGGAACGTTTAAATATTGATATGGAAGTATTCTATAAAGATATAGGAGATACACTAAAACAAAATTATCCAGGAACAGATGCTTGGTTTATTACCTCAAACCTTGATGCCCTTAAGCATGTTGGCTTAAGACCATCACGTAAAATACATCTATTTAACGCAAAATTAGAATCGCGTTTAGTTAAATATGTGATGTATGAAGGAAGTAAGAAGGGAAAGTATATGAAATAAGTATAGATATAAGATTATCATCTAAAATAAGAAATATTATAATTATTAAAAGGATGATTGAAGTAATATCTTAATTGAAATGTTACAGAAAATTTTGTCCTTCTCAATCATTTAGAAGCACAAAATCAACCATCTTAGCTATATCTAAATGAGGTACGATTGAGACATCGCATTATTTAATAAGAGGATGATATAGTCCAATTGTTATGCGATTTCTCCTAACGTCGAAATGATTAGAATTATGAGTCTTTAGTAAATGAAAAGGAGATTATTTTATGCCTAACAATCCAAATAAACCACTATTTTGTATCTTTCTTAAAAAAAGAAAAAATGTCTTTTAATCATATTTTTAAAGCTCATGTAAACTGGCAATTAGGAGAGGGAGAAACAACCCAAAACCCGAGAAGTTTTAGTCGAAACCATACTATAAGCATTGCTAACAAAAAGGAAGCTTTACAAGTGTCTGCTGCCAAAATGTTTAGAGGAGACGATACATGTTATAATCCAGAAGACCTTTTGCTTTCTGCTTTGGCTTCTTGCCATATGATGTCTTATTTATATGTTTGTGCACAAAATAATATTGAAGTATTAACATATATAGATGATGCAGAAGCTACCTTAGAAGTTATAAAAACAGGAAGTGGAAGTTTTAAAAAAGTAAATCTAAATCCAGTAGTTACTATAGCAGACGAAGCAAAAAAAGACTTAGCGATTAGCCTACACGAAAAAGCAAATAGCTTATGTTTTATTGCTAATTCTTGCAACTTTCCTATTTCTCACCATGCTAAAGTTTTTGTTAAACAGGTTTAGAATAGGGTTTCTAATAAAAACATATTAGCATGCTAATTTAATTTTTATATATCTAAGATAATATGCGTTAAGACTTTTAATAATTAATCTTAACACACATTATATGCTAACTTGTATATGCGTTTTTATTCATCAATAGACCAGCTGTATACAAGTGAAGCATCTCCACTAAAATCTTTCTTTCTATCAATTTCATAAGTATCTTCAAACTCATTACCAAATCGTTCGAAAGCACTTAAAAAGCCGAAATCTCTATCTGGAACTTTTAATAAAATTTTTCCAACAAGAGGAATTGCTTTTTTTGCTATAACTAACCATGGAACTGTGGTTGTTCCTACAATATCTGTAATAATATCAAAGGCGCCTTCTCCAATTTCATTCTTTACATCTTGTAATATTTCACCTAAATTTCTAGCTGACCTTCTTGTATGCCTAAGGTAAATATGAACATTTAGCTCTCTATTTTTAGGCAATTCTCTGCTAAGAATGAATAAGCCTTCAGAACCAATCTCATCTGTATCAAATTGAAAAGAGTTATCATGACGTTTACTTAATTTAAACGGCTCTTGAGGTAATGTCGTCATAATCATTTTGTCCTTATCTGTAGGATGTTCTGCTAGAATAACAAAGTATAGTTTCCATCTTTTTTTTGGTCGATGAATTTGAACTTCATCAATTTCTAATCTTACTCTTGTCATTAATTCTTGTTTTTAATTTTTTGAAATGTTTATATTAAATTGATATAAGAAGATATATTAGTTTTAGTAATTTATATTATATCCATCAGTGCGCTAAATTAAAATTTTCTATTAAAGCATAGGTAAGTACCTATAGATAATTATTAATTAAAGGGAAAAGGCTAACTTAAGCTACTCTTTTAAATAAAAAAACAGAGGTTAAAAAGGTCTTTTAAATGAATTTTGAAAAAGAGGAATTACTTTTATCTATATTTTAAAAAGTGAAACAGTAAGATAAATGCTTCTTCAAAAATGTTTGACCTTCATTATAAAATTGTTTTTTTGATAAAGAAAAAAAGTTTGATTACTACTAATAACCAAACCTCTTTTAGTCTTTTAAAATGTTATAATTATATTATTTAGCAGCCCTCTTGTAAAGTGGAATTCTATAAGATATAAAATAGCTATAACCTACACCAATACTACTACCATCAAAGGTTTTATTGAATCCAGGAATATAAATGTTTTCAAAATTTTTGGGTTGATCTTGACTTGCTAATATTTTGAGTTGCACATTTAACCCAATATAGAGATTATTAAAAAGTTCAGCTTTAAGTCCTAAAAGAAGTTCTGCCCAAAAAGCAGTTAAATCACTAAACTCCTGTTTTTCGTTAGAAGAGAATTGAGGTGCCCAATATTGATTAGTACTATATGTAGTAAAGCTATTTATGTCATGACTAAATGTACTAGCACCAATACGAAATCCTGTATAGATCATGTTATCCATATCTAGCCAATTTTCATACAAATTATAATCTATACCACCTTTTATGTAACTACCTTTACTTGTAACATCTAAGAAATCTGTAATGGTGTTTTTTTCTTCAAAACCAATCTCTCCAGCAATATATAAGCGTTTTTTAATGCGATAATCTGCCATAAGCTCAAAACCACTATAGTCATCATCTAATGAAGATCTAATTAGTCTTCCAATATCTGCACCAACTCGAAGTCCATACTTCAGTTTTATTTTTATAGAATCATTAGGTGTTTTAGGGATACTATCATTTTGTGCACTAACAGATATGCAAAAAAGTAGCATACATGCTAAACTACTAATGAAATATATTAAAGTGTGTTGTTGTTTCATCTTCTACAGATTGATTATCGGTTGCATATCGGCTTGAAATTATCCATTCGTCATCATCTTCTACAACAGTAAGGATTACATTTTTAAAAATAGTTTTAAATCCACAAGCACGTGATACGTATACTTGTTCACGAGTGTAGCTAATTGTAATGATATCTGTGTTTCCTCCAATGATTTTGTCATCACTCGTATCATCAGGAGTACCATTATTATCTGTTTTAGCTTGATTTATAAGCCTATATTGTGTGGTGTCTTTCGTTGTTTTTAAAGGTAAAATAAGGTTATTAGTATCTTGAAAATTGTAGCCTGTTAATATAGATTCACTATTAATAACAAGATCAGCATCCGCATCAATAACAACAATATCTATAACATTTTTTTTATTTTCTCTATTGCTATCATCAAAAAGATCAATAATTAATTTAGGTGTCGTAGGTGTGCTTTCTGGACAAATATCGTCACGCTCACAACTTACAGTAATACCTATTATTGATAAAATAATAAGTAAAGAAAGATATTTAAAATATTTCATTTTTATAAATTCTAGTTAGTTTTATGAGGTTGTATATAATTAATTAGAATATATGTTACTCAACAAAAACCATGCAATTTAAATTATTAGTCCCTTAATTCAAGTATTACAACGTTTTCCACATGAAAAGTTTGTGGAAACATATCTACAGCTTGGGTTTTTGTTACTTTATACATGGCATCCATTAAAGCTAAATCCCTCGCTTGTGTTGCACTATTACAACTTACATAGACTACTTTTTTAGGTGCAATATTTAATATTTGTTGCACCACATCTTTATGCATACCATCGCGAGGAGGATCTGTAATTATAATATCCGGTTGTCCGTGAGTTGCAATGAAATCATCATTAAAAACCTGTTTCATATCACCCACAAAGAATTCAACGTTTTTAATGTCATTTAATTGTGCATTTTCTTTAGCAGCTGTTATGGCATCTGGAACAGATTCTACTCCAATAACTTTACTTGCTTGTTTAGCAACAAATTGCGCAATAGTTCCTGTACCTGTATATAAATCGTAAACAAGTTCTTCTCCTGTTAAACCAGCAAAATCACGAGTTATTTTATATAATTCGTAAGCTTGATTTGAATTCGTTTGATAAAAAGACTTTGCGTTTATTTTAAACTTCAAGCCTTCCATTTCTTCAAAAATATGATCGTTACCTTTATAACAAATTACATCTTGATCGTAAATCGTATCATTAGCTTTTCCATTAATTACATACTGTAAAGAGGTAATTTGCGGAAAAGTTTCAGCAATAAAATCTAACAGTAACTCACGTTTGGTTTTATCTTCTTTAAAAAACTGAACCATAACCATAATATCACCCGTAGTTGATGTACGAATCATCATAGTACGTAATAACCCTGTTTGATTACGTGTATTAAAGAATTCTAATTTATTTTTAATAGCAAATGCTTTTACTGCATTTCTAATCGCATTAGATGGATCTGCTTGTAAATGACATTTGTTTAGGTCTAGAATTTTATCCCACATACCTGGAATATGAAATCCTAGAGCATTTTTATCGCCTAAGTCATTATCAGATTGAATTTCTTCCAAGGTTAACCAACGGCTATCACTAAAAGAAAATTCCATTTTATTTCTATAAAAATACTGTTCTTTAGAACCTAAAATAGGAGTAACCTCAGGAAGTTCAATATGGCCAATACGTGTTAAATTATTGGTAACTTCCTTTTGTTTATAAAAAAGTTGGTGTTCATAGCCCATATCTTGCCATTTACAACCTCCACATGTTCCAAAATGCTCGCAAGCAGGCGTTGTTCTTTTATCTGAAAGCTTATGAAAAGCAGTTGCTTTTCCTTCGTAATAAGCTTTACGTTTTTTAAAAGTTTGTACATCGACAATATCACCAGGTACGGCATTTGGTAGGAAAATAACTTTTCCATCTGGAGCCTTAGCTATGGTTTTTCCTTTAGCAGCAGCATCAATAACCTCTACGTTTTCAAAAACTTGTTTTCTTGATTTTCTTCTAGACATGCTGCAAAAATAATAATAGCAACAAATAAATGTCACTTTATTTCTATTAACTTTAATAGATTTTAAAATAAAATGAATCTTTTTAATTATTTAGATGTTTTTAATATTTAAGTTTAAACTGTATTAGTGAATGAAAAACAGTATTTATATAAACAGTAAATTAGTTTTAGGTTATTAAAAGGAAATTTAAATGTACTATTACTGTAAGTGAAATATTGGTCTAAAACTTTTTGTGAATTACAGATTTCTTCCTTGTCTGGAAGAATGTCTGAATAAGATTTTTTGAAGCAATTATTATTTAGTAATTTGCGGGTTCTAGGGATGATTTCTCTCCCACGCTGAATTTTCGAATCTTCGAAAGGATAAAGGTACAGAAGGAATGGTTATTTTATTAATTAAAAACAAATTAAAATGGCTGTTTTAGAACAATTAACATCGCAGCAAGCAATTGAATTAGAAAACAAGTACGGAGCTCATAATTATCACCCATTACCTGTAGTATTAGCTAAAGGTAAAGGTGTGTATGTTTGGGACGTAGAAGGTAAGCAGTATTACGATTTTTTATCGGCGTATTCTGCAGTAAACCAAGGGCATTGCCATCCAAAAATTGTTAATGCTATGGTGCAACAAGCACAAACACTAGCGTTAACATCAAGAGCTTTTTATAATGACATTTTAGGTAAGTATGAAAAATTTGCTTGCGAATTTTTTGGCTTTGATAAGCTTTTACCAATGAATACAGGAGCTGAAGCAGTAGAAACTGCTTTAAAATTATGTAGAAAGTGGGCTTATGAGGTAAAAGGAATTAATGAAAATG
Organism: Flavivirga aquatica; assembly: GCF_001747085.1. Classification (GTDB taxonomy): domain Bacteria; phylum Bacteroidota; class Bacteroidia; order Flavobacteriales; family Flavobacteriaceae; genus Algibacter_C; species Algibacter_C aquatica. The sequence continues at coordinate 32,133 of NZ_MDJD01000054.1, read as the reverse complement.
AAGCAGAGATTATCGTTTGTAAAAATAATTTTCACGGACGTACCACAACTATTATTTCATTTTCTAACGATCCTGTAGCTCGTAAAAACTTTGGACCTTATACTAATGGGTTTATTAAAATAGAATATAATAATTTAGAAGCTCTTGAAGCAGCATTAAAAAATAACCCTAATGTTGGAGGATTCCTAGTAGAACCAATTCAAGGTGAAGCTGGAGTTTATGTGCCAAGTGAAGATTATTTAGCAAAAGCAAAAGCATTATGTGAGCAATATAATGTTTTATTTATTGCAGATGAAGTACAAACAGGGATTGCAAGAACAGGGAAGTTATTAGCAGTAGATCATGAGAATGTAAAACCTGATGTTTTAATTTTAGGTAAAGCTATAAGTGGTGGTGTATACCCAGTGTCTGCTGTTTTAGCAAACGATAATGTTATGCAAGTTATTAAGCCAGGAAATCATGGTAGTACATTTGGAGGAAATCCAGTTGCAGCTGCTGTAGCTATGGCAGCTTTAGAAATTGTACAAGAAGAAAAGCTAGCTGAAAATGCAGCTGAACTAGGTGAGTTATTCAGAAGTGAGTTAAGCAAATATATTGAAACGAGTAATATTGTTAATTTAGTTAGAGGTAAAGGATTACTTAATGCGATTCTTATAAACGATGAAGAAGACAGTGATACAGCTTGGAATATCTGTTTAGCATTGCGTGATAACGGATTATTAGCAAAACCTACTCATGGAAATATTATTCGTTTTGCGCCACCTTTAATAATGGACAAAGCGCAATTATTAGATTGTGTTAGTATTATTATTAAAACGCTTAAGCAATTTGAAAAATAATAAAATAAGTAGAAAAAATAACGTTATTTAAAAATATTTAAGCATATAAAAAAAGCGGCTATTAAGTCAGTCATGGTCGGAAGAAATTCCGACCATTTTTTAAGTCTCAAAATGGTTTAAGTTTCCATCACAATCTACAACAATCATAGCAATAGCTAAATTTCTGAGTTCCATTTTAAATCTTCTTTTAGCAGTTTTATAACCTATTTGGTTGGCTTTTTTATAGATTAAGATTAACATGGCTACGATTAAGGTCATGTATAGCATAACCTCTATTCCATTTTTATTTAATGACACTAAATGATTTACATTGATTTCTTGCTTTATAAAACGAAAAAAGACCTCGATATCCCAACGCCTTCTATAAGCTTGGGCTACTTGTTTAGCAGATAAATCAAAATCATTGGTAATGAACCAAAATTCTTTTGGATCGTCTGTTATTGTTTTCGCTATAATTAAACGAAAAGGGGTTTCTACCAACTCTTCTCTGTAATGAATATTTCCTTTTTTGTTATGGATGGCTTTTCCTGTGTAAAGTTGCACTTTACTATCTTTGATAAGAGTTAATTCTCCTAAATCTGAATCTTGAGCTTGCCTGACTAAAGATTGTAACTCTACATGTTTTCGGTTTTCCTTTGCTCTGGCAATAAAAGTAACAGCATCATCAGTAAATGAGTTCATTGTTCTTGTAGATTGAAGTCCTCTATCAATGACATAGATATTCTGATGATGTGTTTCTTGCTTTACATGATTCATTATAGCCTCGGGCAGAGCCATATCTTCACTGGAATACTCCGCCCTGGTGAACACCTCTGAATGGCAAGGCAACAAACCATCAAAAGCCATACTGTATTTAACAGATTTCTTCCCATTTTTATGGTCAATACCTTTTAATAATCTGGAAGAAGCCTCACTAACCATAGAACTATCTACATAGATTAAAAGGTGTCTTTCCTTGTTAGGGTAGGCATCGTGAAATTGCTGGTAAAAACACATTGGTATATTTGACAGAAGTAATCAGAGTCGATTTTGGATAACCTTTCAGAGATAGAACTTCGTCTTATGGTTTCGGATTTGTCCAAATCAAAAAGCGTTTTAAACAGAAAATCATTAAAAGTATCTTCTAAAGTGCGCTGGCTTAGTTTTTCATTCTCTACAATACCATAAAGAAGCAAATAGAACATTTTTTTACCATGAAGAACCTTGGTGTAGTAATCGACTTTTGTAGTTAATGATAATTTGGACAAAAGCGCCTCTGGTATAACACCTAATAATTGACTTACAGAAATTTTGTGATCTTTAAATACTGATATAATATATTGATTATCAGATAATAAGACACGAAAAATACATCACAAAAACAAAGTAATCAAGTGATAATCAAATAATTAAAACTAAAATATTGCCCAACATAAAATAAAAAGTCGGAAGAAAAAATCTTCCGACCATGACTGACCTTTTGGGGCGCTTTTTTTATATAAAAAACAGAAAAGATTATTGTCCCATCATTTCTTGAATTCTTTCTTGTAATAATTCTTGATTCTGCAAGGTATCCCATCCAAATGCTGTTATAGCCCAAACAACAATAAGTAAATATATAACACTTAAAGCAATACCTATAATAGCTAATATTTTTCCAGTTTTTACATTTTGAATTCCAGTATATAACTCAGGGTTTTCTATATATAACTGAGTCGCTTTTTTAGCTAATACAACGGCAATAATACCAAGTATTATACCTATTAAACCGTAGCAACAGCAAGTTACTATTGATAAGATTCCGAAAACTAAAATAAGCGTTGAATTAGGTAATTTTTGTTGTTCCATGTTTTTTGTTTTTTAATTGATGATAAATGTTTTAAGGGTAAAATTCCCAATCATAATAATACCATTGAGAACAGCCAAAATAATAATGATTTTATTAGAAAACTTAAAGTTTTTAAAAACATTAAGTGCAATGACTCCAAAAAGTAGTATTAAAGTATAAATAGCAGGATACATATAAAAAGCATCAACAAATTCACCGCGAAGAATTAAGGATATAGAGCGCTGTAGACCACAACCCATACATTCAATACCAAATAATTTTTTATTTAAACAGGGGAGCATGTATTCTTCCATTAATTGCAGGTGAAATATTTGATTATTGAGCTAAAATACTAAAAGATAATTAATAATTATTTTAATAATATGCATTATGTTTTTATTTAAAAGATTCTAAAAGAATGTTCTCTTTAGGATCTGAAAATCACTATTTATTGATTTTAAAACATATAATTACATGAAGTAGTTTAATTGAATTGTCTTTTTTGGGTTATTGAAATTAGTAAATAAATCAAGGTGAAAATAGATTTTTTTACTGAAATTTGTTATTCATAAATAATGATGTTTAAATGATGAAATATTTAAATTATATTTTGATAATTACAGGAGCTGTTATTGCTATGTATGCTAAAACTGGAATAGAACAAAATCAGTATATTTTAATAGGAGGTATAATTATGCTTATGCTTGGTGTGTATAGAATATCAAGAACGATTCCTAGTAAACAAGATAAAGAAGAAGATATTCATGATTCTGAAATTGAATAGTTATGGGATTTAATTTAGGCGATTATGTTTTGGTTTTAGATGAAGATTTATCTGGAACTATAAAAAATATAACGGGTAATCTTATTTCTATTGAAACAGACGATGGTTTTTTGTTAGAGTTTCAAAGTAATGAATTGGTAAAGAAAACGGGTAAAGAATCTTTAAAAACAGATTTGTTTTCACATTCAAGTATTAATGCTGTGGTTTCAGAAAAAGAACAGTCACCAAGAAAAAATCAAACGAAAAAGCGCGCTAAAGACCGTTATGAACCCACGATGGAAGTCGATTTGCATATCAATCAATTAGTTAAATCTCCAAGAGGTATGTCTAATCACGATATGCTTTCATTACAGCTAGATACCGCTAGAAGAAAATTAGATTTCGCTATAGCTAAACGCATACCCAAAATAGTATTTATTCATGGTGTAGGTGAGGGCATATTAAAAATTGAGTTAGAATATCTATTTGGTCGTTATAATAATGTCAAGTTTTATGATGCCAATTACCAAAAATATGGATTAGGAGCTACAGAGGTTTATATTTATCAGAATGTAGTGCCTAATTAAATAAACCCAGGATTTTCTGTTCTTGATTTTAAATCAGTAGGTATTTCACTTTGCTCTAAAATACCAAAGTCCAATATATCTTGAGATAGTATATCTATATCAATATTGTTAATAATAAGGCTAACAGTATAGGTTTTTGAAATTACATGTATGTTTTCTCTAAATTTTGTAGCAGGAAGTTTATCATTAACAACTGGATTTAAATAATCTGCAACAGATACGCCGTTTATTTCATTACTCATGTCATCAGTAGGGTCTTCATTTGGAGTGCCTTTTTCTTCATCTCTGGTATCAACGCCATCACCATCATCATCTTTATCTAAATAATCAGGCATGCCGTCACCATCTGTATCTTGAGCATCACTAAAATCTCCATCGTTATTTGGATCTGGATTTTCATTTTTAGTTAAAACATTATCACCATCATCATCTACATCTAGATAATTAGGTATACCATCACTATCAAAATCGTCATCAGTTAAGTCGCCATTACCATTAAGATCTTCCATTTCAGCAGGAATACCATCATCATCATCTTCTGTTAATACGGTTTTAATTATAGCGGTACCACTTGTACTTGTAATATCTTGCGTAATATTAATATCAGAAAGAGGTATGTCATTACAAAATAAATTAGCAGGTAATGTTGTGTTACTATAGGTTCTATAGTTAAAAGGATTGGTTGCATTTATCTCAACGGGTTTTTCAAAGATATTATTTTCATTTACTTCAAGAAGTTCTGCTATAGTAAAATTTGAGATTTTTAAAGATAAAGATTCCGCTGGATCATTTTTAGTTTTATAAAGGATTAAATCTGAAACACCCTCGCAAGCAAGAAAAGTGTCTTCAAAATCAAGTTCAGCTGTTATAATATCACCATCGTCACATGAGTAAAAAGGTGTTATGAAAACTATAAATACAAAAAATAACTTACGCATTGATAATTGGGTTTTAGGCAAAAATAATAGAATTGTTATTTATAACGTAGCTTATTGATAATAATTTTATTTCAAGTATTTTTGGATTCTAAAAGAGCCTTATATCAATTTAACTATAAAATGTTTCATGTCGATTCATTCTTTTTAAATTGGTATTAAATAATAATTTTTTAGAATAATCATTTATACTTGTATGAAGACTATATATTTTGATAATGCTGCCACAACTCAAATGAGAAACGAAGTGATAACTTCTATGACAAAAATCATGCAGAATGATTATGGAAACCCATCATCTTCGCACAGTTTTGGTAGATCATCAAAATCGTTAATAGAGCAATCTAGAAAAACAATAGCTAATTCTTTAAATGTTTCTGCTGGTGAAATTGTATTTACTTCTGGAGGTACAGAGGCCGATAATTTAGTTATAAAAAGTGCAGTTAAAGATTTAAAAGTTACTCATATTATAACTTCTAAAATAGAACATCATGCGGTTTTGCATACAGTTCAAGAGCTTGAGACTGAACACGAGGTTTTAGTAAGCTATGTAAACGTAAATCAAAACGGAGATATAGATTATTCACATTTAGAGCGTTTGTTGCAAACGGAAGATAAAACATTAGTTAGCCTAATGCATATTAATAATGAAATAGGAAATATTTTAGATATTAAACGTGTAGCAGAATTATGTAAATCTAATAAAGCTTTGTTTCATAGTGATGCAGTACAGTCGGTAGGACATTATAAATTAGATTTACAAGACATACAAGTTGATTTTTTAGCAGCAGCAGCTCATAAATTTCATGGACCGAAAGGTGTAGGTTTTGCTTTTATTAGAAAAAACTCTGGATTAAGACCTATAATTATAGGTGGAGAACAGGAGCGAGGGCTTCGAGCTGGGACCGAGAGTGTTCATAATATAGTTGGTGCCGAAGACGCATTAAAACACGCTAACAATAACCTTGAAAGTGAGTACAGTTATATAAAAGATTTAAAAGCATATTTTATCAAGACACTTAAAACTAATATGCCAAGTGTAACATTTAATGGGAATTCTGCAGATTTAGATAAAAGTACTTATACACTTATAAATGTATGTTTACCCATACCTCCTAAAAAAGCAGCTATGCTATTATTTCAGTTAGATTTAAAAGGAATAGCTTGTTCGAAAGGTAGTGCTTGCCAAAGTGGAAGTTCACAAAAATCGCATGTTCTATCTGAAATTTTAAATGAAGAAGATCTAGAGAAGCCATCTATTCGCTTCTCCTTTAGCATATATAATACTAAAGAAGAAGTCGATTATGTTATTGATGTTTTAAAAGAGTTTGTAGAACAGTAAAACTAAAATTTCATAGTTGTTCTCAAGTTAAAAACACGAGGAGTTAAAAAGTTTGGTATAGCAAATTGACGCTTACTGTAAACATCTCTTACCCAAGTATTGGTAATGGAGTTTTGTACATCAAACATATTGAAAATTTCAAATCCAAAAGAAAGCTCTTTGAAAGGTTTCTTCCAGCCACGGTTAAATTGTTTTCTAGCATCAACTAAAACATACTGTAACCCTAAATCTGCTCGTTTATATGAAGGTAATCTGTTTTGGTAATCATAAGGGTCTGCATTACTTGGAGAGCCTCCAGGTAGCCCTGTATTATAAACTAAGTTTAAATATATTTTCATGTTAGGTACATTGGGTACATAATCTTGAAATAAGGCAGCAAACTTTAAACGTTGATCCGTAGGGCGAGAAATATATCCTCTATTATTAATGTTTTCTTCGGTTTTTAAATAGCCAAAACTAAACCATGACTCTGTACCTGGTACAAATTCACCATTTAAACGCATGTCTAATCCATAAGCATAAGCTTTTGCACTGTTATTAGCTCTATAGCGTATACGTACATTTTCTAATGTATATGGGTTAACATCAGATAAGTTTTTAAAATAAGCTTCGGTTGTTAACTTAAAAGGTCTATTCCACATTTTAAAACTATAGTCATTCCCTAATACAAAATGAATTGATTTTTGAGCTTTTACATTAGGCTGAATAGTGCCTTCGCTATCACGAAGTTCTCTATAAAAAGGTGGTTGGTAGTATAAACCAGCGGCTAGTCTAAAAAGCATGTCTTTTTCCCATGAAGGTTTTATAGCAAATTGAACTCTTGGACTAAATACTGTTTGATTTGAAGACGTAATACCGTCTCCCTTTACAGACCAATTGTGAACACGTGCTCCTGCATTATACCATACTTCACTTGTTCCTAATGTACTACGTTTACTCCATTGAGCATAAGCTTGTAATCTACTTATTTGTGTGTTATTTGTCGCTCTTATGTTGTTAAAAGGTTCTAAAGGACCACTATAAGGTACATAAGGTTGTTCGTTAACAGGGAATATTCTTGGAGGTCTAATAGAGAACCCAGCAGAATCTATAACTTCCCATTCAACTAAACGGTCTCGTATATCTTCATTAGTATATTTTACAGACCACTCAATTCTATTATCATCAATTTTAATATCTCCTTTATGTTCAATGTTTGTAATAAGTGCATCTAAATCATTTCTTCCATGATTAAGTTGACTTCCAACACCTTCACTAAATTCAACCTCTCCTAGATTTTCATCACCTATATCCGTATTAACATCACCTAATCTATATTGTGCCAAAATATCAAAATATTCTTCTTCAGTAGTATGATATGTAGATGCTATAAGGTGTAGTGTTAAATCGTCATTTGCAAAATAAGTACCTTTAAATGCTCCAAATAAAGTTTGGTATCTGTCTTTTTCTTGCCCTTCATAAACGACTAATAAAGACAAAGGATCACTTATAGTACCAAAATTAGTTTGACGAGAAAGAGGTTCGTAATCATACTTGTTAATTGATGCATTACCTAGAAAACTTAGGTGAAATTTATCGGTGAATTTATAAGTGAAATAACCTTGAGCATCTGCAAATGCAGGTTTAAAATTAGTTTCTGTTTCTTTAGCATTAACTAATAGACTGTTGTCACGGTAACGTACTCCAATAATTCCTGTAAATTTAGAATCTTTACTTATATTTTCTACAGAAAGACTTCCTCCTAATAGGCTTAAATCGGCATTAACTTCAAATTTGTATGGGTTTTTATAAGTAATATCTAATACCGAAGATAGTTTATCGCCATATTTTGCTTGAAACCCACCAGCAGAAAAATCTACATTTTGAACTAAGTTTGTATTTACAAAACTTAAACCTTCTTGTTGTCCAGAGCGTACTAAAAAAGGACGATATACTTCAATTCCATTTACATAGACTAAATTTTCGTCGTAATTTCCTCCACGAACAGAATATTGGGTACTTAATTCATTGTTATTGCTTACTCCCGGAAGCGTTAATAATAAATTTTCTACACCAGCATTAGCTCCAGGGATTTTCCTTATAGCTTCAGGTTTTAAAGTTATAATACCTTCAACTTCCTTTTTTCTATTACTATTTACAATAACAGCAGCTATTTGCTCAATTGATGTACTCATTACAGGATTGAATTCAAATTCCTCTCCGTTTTTTAAATTAAAAGTACTAATAATTTTTTTATAAGAAATATGTGTAAATTGAAGAGTTATATTTTGATTTACAGGAATTGTTAAAATATAGAAACCATTTTCATTGGTAACAGTTCCGTTAGTTTCAGATTTAATATTTACTTTTTCAATGGGTTGGTTGTTTTCATCTAAAATAACCCCTCTAATTGTTGCGGTTTGCGAAAAACCTATGGCGATTATTGAAAAAAACAGAATGGTACTGGTTAGTAAAAGTTTTGTCTTCAAAAGTGTAAAAGTTTATTTCCTATAAAATAACGCTTCAAAAGTAGAATTATTTCCAACATTATCGGTAACAATTACTTTTAAATTATTTTTAGTATCTGTAATTATCTCATCATTAAAATCATGAGTCAATATTTTTGTTTTATAATCATACTCCATTAATATCCATTTCCCGTTAACAGTAGCCCTGTAATTAGAAATCCCAGATTTTTTATCATCTATTTTTATTTTTAAATATCTGTATTTACTAATCCATTGTTTGTTTTTAAAATTAATAGGTTTAATAACTGGTTGTATAGTATCTATAGCTAGAGCGTATGTACCTAATATTTTTGTATTAGTGGTTAAAGCATTATTAGTTCTTTTAGTACGGACATAAGCGGGGTACTTTTTATAACCAATTAATCTGGAAATATATAATTTACTTTTGTCTTTTTTATTATAATTACTTACGTCGTAACTAATTTTAAAATTCTTTTTAGCAGGCATGATATTTTTATGGAGCGTTAGCGTATCATTTTTCACGTTAAAATCAATATAAAAGTCATTATAGAAAGTGTTTTTATAAAAATCAACAGAAACAGATCCTTCTTTTAAATTAATAGCTTGATCTTTTTTAATATAGTAGGGCGTAGTTTTTATTTCTTTTGGTTTAGATATAGCTTTTTTAGTCCCCTTTACATTAATGGTAACCCAAGACTCATTATTTTTATAGTCTATAACCTTGATTTTATATACGGAGTATGTGCTATCTTCGATAGAAATAAATCCATCATTTAAAGTTGGTTTGATTATACTTAATGGATTATTTCTTTTAAATAATTTTTGAATACGTTGTTTTTTTGTTGTGTAATGTTCGTAATCTATAAGTTGATTAATATGTTTAGTCTCATCAAACGAAAAGCGTTTAAAATCTAATTCAAAGTTTTGTTTTCCATTAATGAATGTTTTTATATTATAAACGCCGTTAGAATTAGCAGCCAAATCTTGCCTATCTATAGTCTCAACACCAAAACCAATATTTCCAATAGCTTCAATATTTTCAACAGTATAGTCGCCATTTTTTAAAGGAATTAATCTTAATTTTTGTTTCGTATTAGATTTTTTAATGAAGGCATTTTCATCTAAAGGATAGGCATAAATAGATTTAATAATGGGTATGGTGTTATCTTTTATATCAATACCAAAAAGCATAGGATTTATAGGGCGTTCTTGCTTATCACGAATTTCATAATGTAAATGAGGTCCACCAGATCCGCCAGAATTACCACTAAAACCTACAGTAGTGTTTTTTATTACTGGTAAGGTCTCTGCGTTTGGAAATAACTCGATTTCATAAGATTCTTTTTCATATTGATGTTTTTTTACGTAAGTCTCTATCTCTGGAGCAAACTTTTGTAAATGCGCGTACACCGTTGTATATCCATTAGGGTGTGTTATATAAAGAGCTTTGCCATATCCGTAATGAGATACTTTTATTCTACTTACAAATCCATTAGCAGCTGCCTTTACTTTTAAGCCCCTTCTTTGCTGCGTTTTAATATCTAAACCAGAATGAAAATGATTTGAACGCAGTTCTGCAAAAGTTCCAGATAATATTAAAGGGATTTCTAAAGGATTACAAAAGTAATCTTGCGGATAGTTATTTTGGGCATTAGAAAATATAGATAAAACTAAAAAAAGTGGTAAGATTATTTTCATATAAATATGTTGTCCTAATTGAATTGTAAAATTATGTATTTAGAGAATTAAATTTGGCTTGGTAGTATGGCTAAAATATTAATTTGATATGAATATGCAAAGTAATAACCAAAAATCAAGCCACAGTGCTGATTATGAGTGATTACCGTTAGTTATGAAATTTTATGCAAAAACAATTGTAATTTATGTTAAGGTGTCTTAACTTTGTATAGATAGTATTGAAATTTGTAAATGGGTAATATTGAAGATATTGTAGATTCTTTAGAAAGGAAGATTAATAAAGTATTACACAAACTAGAGGTTTTAAAGCGCGCTAATTTGAAATTAAATGAAGAATTAGAAATTTCAAGACAAGAAATTTTAAACCAAAAAAAGCATATTGCTGATTGGGAAGAAAAATATGATGTTTTAAAAATGGCAAACTCAATACTTGGTAGTGACGATAATAAAAAAGAAACTAAGCTTAAAATAAACGCATTAATTAGAGATATTGATCATTGTATCACTCAACTCTCAGATTAAAGCAAAATAAATTCAATGTCAAAGAAGCTTAAAATAAAGCTATCTATAGCTAATAGGGTATATCCTTTAAATATTGAGGGGAGTCAAGAAGAAGGATTACGCAAGGCGGCTAAAAACATTGAAACTATGATAAAACAATTTGAGCAAAGTTACTCTGTTAGAGATAAACAAGATGTTTTAGCCATGTGCGCATTACAGTTTGCATCTCAAGTAGAACAGAAAACTATAGATAAGGAAACTGTAAATGAGCATGTAGAAGAAAAGCTAAATGCGCTTAATGATTTATTACATTCTTATTTAGTTTCTTAACGTTCTTTAAAATAAACTAAAAAGTTACTGCCTACATTGGTTATTTTTTTTGATAAACTCAACGTTAATTCTTTAAAAAGGGTGAGTTTAAGTTGTAAAAGCATGCTGCTGTATTGAATTTATTTCAATACCTAGCAGACCCTTGATCAGCTTGTTAGCCCTAAACTTGTTTTTAAGGAGTTTATACAAAACTTTATACTGGTGTAGGCTTTTATATATATACAAACTAACTAAAAACGATGGATAACTCAATTATATTTGCAGTAGGTGGTGTTATATTAGGGCTAGTAATTGGCTTTATTATAGCAAAAACATTAGAAAAAAATAATGCTTCTAAGCTTGTTAAAGGAGCAAAAAGAGATGCAGCTTTAATGCTAAAAGAGGCTAAAAGTGAAGGGGAAAGTCTTAAAAAAGACAAAATACTTCAAGCTAAAGAAAAATTTTTAGAACTTAAAGCAGAGCATGAAAAAGTAATTTTATCTCGTGATAAGAAGATGGCTGAAGCCGAAAAAAGAACACGAGATAAAGAGTCGCAAATTTCAAGTGAGCTTTCAAAAAGTAAAAAACTTAATGAAAGTCTTGATAGTAAGATTAAGCACTACGATCATAAACTAAATGTACTTGAAAAGAAACAAGATGAAATAGATAAACTTCATAAAAATCAAGTACAACAATTAGAAGTTATTTCTAGTCTTTCTGCTGAAGAAGCTAAAGAACAATTAGTAGAGTCTTTAAAAGGAGAAGCTAAGAATGATGCAATGGCTTATGTGCAAAGCTCATTAGAAGAAGCGAAACTTACTGCAGAACAAGATGCAAAGAAGATTATTATAAATACAATACAACGTATAGGTACAGAAGAAGCTGTTGATAATTGTGTATCAGTTTTTAATATAGAATCGGATGATGTTAAAGGACGTATTATTGGTAGAGAAGGACGAAATATTCGTGCTATTGAAGCAGCAACAGGTGTCGAAATTATTGTAGATGATACACCTGAAGCTATTATACTATCATGTTTCGATTCTGTAAGAAGAGAAGTAGCACGTTTATCATTACACAAGTTGGTAACAGACGGAAGAATACATCCAGCACGTATTGAGGAAATTGTTAAGAAAACTCAGAAACAAATTGAACAGGAAATAATTGAAGTTGGTAAGCGTACTGTTATAGACTTAGGAATTCATAATTTACATCCAGAGCTTATTAAGATGGTAGGTCGTATGAAGTATAGATCTTCTTATGGACAAAACCTATTACAACATTCACGTGAAGTTGCTAAATTATGTGGTGTAATGGCAGCAGAACTAGGTTTGAACCCTAAATTAGCAAAACGTGCAGGATTATTACATGATATAGGAAAAGTGCCAGATGCCGAAGCAGATATGGAAACACCACACGCTATATTAGGTATGCAATGGGCTGAAAAGTTTAATGAAAAAGCCGATGTTTGTAATGCTATTGGAGCGCATCATGATGAAATAGAAATGAAATCTTTATTAGCTCCAATCATTCAGGTGTGTGATGCTATTTCTGGGGCTCGTCCAGGAGCTAGACGTCAAGTGTTAGATAGTTATATTCAACGTTTAAAAGATCTAGAAGATATTGCATTAGGATTTAATGGTGTTAAAAAGGCTTATGCTATTCAAGCAGGACGTGAATTACGCGTTATTGTTGAAAGTGAAAAAGTAGACGATCAAAAAGCTGCAGATTTATCATTTAGCATATCTCAAAAAGTACAAACAGATATGACTTACCCTGGACAGGTTAAGGTCACAGTAATTAGAGAAACTAGAGCAGTAAATATTGCAAAGTAATACTAGTAATACTAATAAATAAGAATAGTTTTTAGAAATAAAAACGAAATGAAAATCCAGTTTTATAACTGGATTTTTTGTTTTCCAGAAATAACTAATTGCCATATACTATTTCCTAGGATGATACTTTTCAATTACTTTGGTTAAATGGCTTTTATCTAAGTGTACATAAATTTCGGTAGTCGTAATACTTTCGTGGCCTAACATAAGCTGTATGGATCTTAAATCGGCTTCATTTTGTAGTAGGTGAGTAGCAAAAGAATGTCTAAAGGTATGAGGTGATATATTTTTCTTTAATCCAATTTTTATAGCCAATTGTTTAATTATAGTAAAAATCATGGCTCTAGTTAATTGTTTTCCACGTCTATTTAAAAATAGAGTATCTTCAAAACCAGCTTGGATATTTAAATGTGTTCTAATCTCTTTTCTGTATAGGTTAATATATTTTTGTGTAATAGCTACAATAGGGACAAAACGTTGTTTATTCCCTTTACCATTAACTTTTATAAACCCTTCGTCAAAAAATAAATCGGAGAGTTTTAAATTCACAAGTTCACTAACTCGTAAACCACAACCATATAAAGTTTCTAGCATAGCTCTATTTCGTTCTCCTTCAGGTTTACTTAAATCAATAGCTTTAATAAGAGTATCTATTTCTTCTTCAGATAAGGTGTCTGGTAGTTTTCTGCCTATTTTTGGAGACTCAATAAGCTCTAAAGGATTATCTGGTCTGTAGTCTTCAAATACTAAATAATTGAAGAAACTTTTGAGCCCAGAGATTAAGCGTGATTGCGATCTTGGATTTACTTGTTTTGCAATTTGATAAATAAATTGCTGTATAACTTCCGAAGTTATAATAACTGGAGATTGACTGATATTGTTTTCTTCTAAAAAAGTAATTAGCTTTTCTACATCATGGGTATAGTTATCTATAGAATTTTGAGATAATCCACGTTCTATTTTTAAATATAATTGATAGTCTTTTAGTGTAATTTGCCATTTCATCTTTACAAAGTTAAAGAAACATAAGAAAAACAAGCATTATTTTTATACGTACTTCTACGTATTTAGATGAATGACACTTACTTTTATTATGTGTAAGTGTTTGTTTTTAAATTTATTAAGCGATTGTGTGTGAATATATTATCAATAGTGGTATTTGTCTTACGGTATTTATAATAAAAATGCATTTTATTTGCGGCATCAAACTAAAAACATTTTAATATTATGAAAAAATTATTACTTAGCGCAGCCGTAGCTGTATTAACTTTAACTAGTGCAAATGCACAAGAAGTTAAATTTGGAGTTAAAGCAGGTGTTAACTTTGCTTCTATTGGCGGAGATCAAACAAGTGGATTAGATGGAAAAACAGGACTTCATGTAGGAGGAGTTGCTGAAATTATGTTTTCAGATAAACTTTCTTTACAACCAGAATTATTATTTTCTACTCAAGGTTCAAAATTTGAATTTGATGATGAATTTGAAAAAGAGGAAACTAAAACAAAATTAAATTATCTTAACTTACCAGTCATAGTAAAATATTATGTTACAGAAGGTTTAAGTATAGAAGGAGGCCCACAAATAGGCTTTTTATTATCTGCTGAAAGTGAGTATGAATATACAGATAAAGAAGATTCAGAATTTAATGAGAAAGAAACTACAGATATTAAAAAAAATGTTAGTGGATTAGATTTAGGATTAGGTTTCGGATTAGGTTATAAGTTAGAAGGTGGCTTAAATTTTGCTGCTCGTTATAACTTAGGGTTATCGAACATTAATGATTTTGATGATTCTGATGATTTTAAACAACAGAATAATGTATTTCAAGTATCTGTAGGATTTATGTTCTAAAGTATTAGAAAATAATATATTTTAAAACCGAAGCATAAGCTTCGGTTTTTTTATGTTTAATTTTTAATATCTTTGATTTTATGAAAAAATTAATAATCATCAACGGTCCAAATTTAAATTTATTAGGGAAAAGAGAACCTAATATTTATGGAAGTCTATCTTTTACTGAGTTTTTAGAAGAAATTAAGGGAAAATATAAAAATGTAGACATAGACTATTACCAATCAAATATTGAAGGGAAACTTATTGATAAGTTACATGAAGTAGGCTTTAGCTATGATGGTGTTATTTTAAATGCTGCTGCTTATACACATACTTCTGTAGGTATTGGAGATGCTGTAAAAGCTATTGAAACTCCTGTTATAGAAGTGCATATATCAAATACATTTAATAGAGAAGAATTTAGGCACCAATCTTTTATTTCTCCAAACGCAAGAGGTGTTATACTTGGTTTCGGACTACAAAGTTATGAATTAGCGATACAAAGTTTTTTGTAATCTTTTTTAACATTATACGTAGTTTGTTTGTGATATGTTTATGACTTAACCTTAATTTAAAACTATATTTTTATAGTTCAATTTTAAATTGTTTTCTATGAAAAATATAGTATTCATTTTTGTGTTAATATTTTCTAACCTGATGTTTTCTCAAGTAGAAAGAACAGGTGATTCTTTTGGAGTTAATGATGATGTTAAAATTTTAAATACGCTGCATTCTTTCTATAATTATTTTTCAGAACACCGATTAAATAATTCTTTTTTTAAGAACAGGTTTAAGAGAGAGAAATGTTGATAATCATAGTTTTTTAGAAATACTTGTTCTTGCTAAACATTTAATTACAGATAAGTTTAGTGTTTTGGCTGGACCAAAATTAGATATACTTAAAATAAATAGTATTATAGAAGAGACAGCTTTATTTTCAACTCTTGGTTTACAATATAATATAACTAAAGAATTTTCAATTGAAGGACGAGTGAATCATATGATGTCGAAAAAATCATCATCACCAATAATTTATAGAAATAATATGAAATATAAATTAGGTACAAGGTTTAAGTTTTAAAATGAAAAAACTCTAGGGTTTCTAGAGCTTTTTCATTTTAATGATCTGGAAGTATTTAATAAAATACTTTATATATGAATCACTTCATCATAAGCAGCAGCTACAGCTTCCATAACCGCTTCACTCATGGTTGGGTGAGGGTGAATTGCTTTTAATACTTCATGCCCTGTAGTTTCTAGTTTTCTACCTAAAACAGCTTCAGCAATCATATCGGTTACACCAGTACCAATCATATGGCAACCTAACCATTCACCATATTTAGCATCAAAAATAACTTTAACAAAGCCTTCTTTATTACCTCCAGCACTTGCTTTACCAGAAGCAGAGAAAGGGAATTTTCCAACTTTAATATCTAGACCTTTATCCTTAGCTTGTTTTTCTGTTAAGCCAACAGATGCAATTTCAGGTGTACAATACGTACAACCTGGTATGTTTCCGTAATCTAAAGCCTCAACATGTTGTCCAGCAATTTTCTCAACACAAAGAATTCCTTCAGCAGAAGCAACATGTGCTAGAGCTTGACCAGGAGTAACATCTCCAATAGCATAATAACCAGGTATGTTTGTTTGGTAGAAATCATTTACAATAATTTTATCTCTATCAACAACAATACCTACATCTTCTAAACCAATATTTTCAATATTAGTTTTAATACCAACAGCACTTAAAATAATATCAGCTTCAAGAACTTCTTCGCCTTTATTAGTTTTTACAGTAGCTTTTACGCCTTCTCCAGAAGTATCAACACTAGTTACTTCGGCAGACGTCATAATTTTAATGCCATTCTTTTTGAAAGAACGTTCTAATTGTTTAGAAACATCTTCATCTTCTACAGGGACTACATTAGGTAAATACTCAACAATAGTAACTTCTGTTCCCATAGAGTTATAAAAATAAGCAAACTCAACACCAATCGCTCCAGAACCAACAACAATCATCTTTTTTGGTTGCTCAGGTAAAGTCATAGCTTCTCTATAACCTATTACTTTTTTACCATCTTGCGGTAAACTAGGCAATTCACGAGAACGTGCACCAGTAGCTATAATAATATTATTAGCACTATATTCTGTTCCGTCAACATCAATCTTTTTTCCAGGCTTAAGTTTTCCGTAACCTTCAATAACATCAATTTTGTTTTTTTTCATTAAAAACTGAATACCTTTACTCATACCATCGGCTACACCACGGCTACGTTTTACTACTGCATCAAAGTCATGCTCAGCATCTTTAACTTTTAAACCATAATCTTCAGCATGTTTTAAATATTCAAAAACTTGAGCAGATTTTAATAAGGCTTTTGTTGGAATACATCCCCAGTTTAAGCATACACCTCCAAGATTTTCTTTTTCAACAATAGCTGTTTTAAAACCTAATTGTGCTGCTCTAATAGCAGTTACATAACCTCCTGGACCACTTCCTAGAACTATAATATCGTATTTACTCATGTGTAATTTTTTAAGCTACGAATTTACAAAATCGATTTTGAATAATAAATTTTAGAAACCTATAAATTTATATCTTTTACCAATATAAATATTTGCGATTGTATTAAAGTTTATACTATTTTTAAGAGTGAAATACTATAATTGAATAGTATAGAATTTTTAAGGAAGGTATAATAAGGTCTTTTAAACTTAAAAATAATGAAGAGACATTCAATATTTTATATTTAAGTTGGTATGACTACCTTTGTGAAGCAAGAGCTTATTTATGAATATACCAAGAACGAGTTACCCTAGAGTGATTATTATTGGGGGTGGTTTTGCTGGCGTTTCGTTGGCAAAAAAATTATCAAAACAAGAAGTACAAGTTGTTTTATTAGATAAAAATAATTATCACACATTTCAACCATTACTATATCAGGTATCTACAGGTGGCTTAGAACCCGATTCAATAGCTTACCCAATTAGGAAAATTTTAAAAAACTTTCCTAATTTTCATTTTAGATTGGCGGAAGTTAATGAAATTAATTCTGAAAATAATTATGTTAAGACAGGTATTGGAGATTTAAAATTTGATTATTTAGTTGTTGCTTCTGGTTCAAAAACTAATTATTTTGGCAATTCAGAGATCGAAAAGTACAGTATGGCTATGAAAACCATACCTCAATCGCTTAATTTAAGGAGTTTAATTCTAGAAAACTTTGAAGATGCTTTGCTGACTTCAGATTTACATGAACGTAATGCACTCATGAATTTTGTAATAGTAGGAGGAGGCCCAACAGGTGTAGAGCTTGCGGGTGCTTTAGCCGAAATTAAAAAAGGTATTTTACCTAAAGATTATCCAGATTTAGATACACGTTCTGCTCAAATACATATTGTACAGTCTAGTGGATGTCTTTTAAAAGGTATGAGTAAAAAAGCATCTAGAAAAGCTGAAGATTTTTTAGAAAAATTAGGTGTTAATATTTGGAAGAATGTACGTGTTACAAATTACGATGGAAAAACGGTCACTACAAATACAGATTTAACTTTTAAGGCAGCTACAGTAGTATGGGCAGCCGGTGTTAAAGGAGCGACAATAAAAGGTTTAGATGCAGAAGATTTTATAACAAGAGGAAATAGGTTAGAGGTTAATACCTTTAATCAAGTTAAAGGATTTGAGCATATTTTTGCCATTGGAGATATAGCGTGTATGGCAACAGAAGATACTCCTTATGGTTTACCTATGATGGCGCAACCAGCTATTCAACAAGGTGACCAACTGGGAGATAATATGCTTAGATTAATAGAGAAACAGTCTTTGAAGCCTTTTGTTTATAACGATAAAGGGGCTATGGCGACTATTGGAAGAAACAAAGCTGTTGTAGATTTACCTAAATTTAAGTTTCAAGGTGTATTTGCTTGGTTTGTATGGATGTTTGTTCATTTATTTTTCTTAATTGGATTTAGAAATAGGATGGTGGTTTTTGTAAACTGGCTGTATAATTATGTTCGGTTTGATAGAGAAGCTCGTTTGATTATTAGGCCTTTTAAAAATAAAAAAGGATTTAATTAGTTGCTGTTATTAGTAAGCAAAAATAAAATCTTGAGAATAAATGAAAAAAGTAAAAGAAGAATCGACTGAACTAACAGAAGATCTAAAAAAATGGCTCTCTAAAATTGATTTCTCAGATACTTTTTTAACAACTAATCATACAAATAATATTGAAGAAATTGTAAACCTTGTGTTTAATACAACACCAAAGTGGATTGCTTTGCTTTTTAAATTAAGAAATAAGATTGCTTGTTTTATTGGTTTAAAAACAAAGGAACCTGATGATTATAATGAGGATTTTAAAGTTGGTGGTTATATTAAATTTTTCAAAATATATTTCATTTCAGAGAATGAAGTAGTTTTAGGAGCAGATGACTCTCATTTGAATTTTCGAGCGATAACTAATAAAAGTAATTCTGACTCATATAATATTAAAGTTACTACTTTGGTTGAATATAATAATATTAAAGGTGAAATTTACATGAGAATAATAAAGCCTTTTCATGAAAAGGTTGTAAAAAGAATGGTGAAAAATGCATATGTTAAAAATGATAACTATTCAGAATCATAAGCGATATTAATAGTTATACGTCATCCGTAAAATGTCGTTTCCCTTTTTCCTTACTAAACTTTTCTTCATTGTATTTTGAAGAATTGCCTTTTGGTATAGATAATGATTGCCAATTTTCGTCTTTTAATAATTTGCCTAAAAATACGATTTGTCCAATATGATAAGAATAGTGAGTTAATTGTCTGTTTATGAATTCTGTAACTGTGTGTCCTTGATTCCTAATATAAATAATATGCTCTAAATCTTCTTCTTTTAAAGGTTTTATAGCATTAAATAAACACATCCAACCTTTATTCCAATTTGGAATTAATTCATTTTTGGAAGTGTAAGTATCTTCAAATTCTAAATCGCGATGTCTCCATTCTTTTTCACCATCTTGTGTTAAAAAGTTTGTCCATCTGCTTAGCATATTTCCAACAAGATGTTTTACTATAATAGAGATTGAATTTGAGTCTTTTGCTATTTCATTTTGTATTTCATCGAAAGTAAGCTGTTCAAAAGTTTTGTCTCCCAGACTTTTGTAATATTCAAATTGTTTAATAATACTTGTTAAATAACTATCCATTAAACAAATCTAATTTTATTTTTTTGGAATAAATGTTAAAGAAACACCATTAATACAATGACGTTTGCTTGTAGTTTTACTAGGTCCATCATTAAATACATGGCCTAAATGTCCTCCACAAGTAGCACAATGCTCTTCTGTTCTTGCGTAGCCTAAATTATAGTCGGTTGAAAATTCGACATTACCTTCAATCTCTCTATCGAAACTTGGCCATCCAGTACCAGAATCAAATTTGTTTTCACTTTTAAATAAAGGTGTTTTACAGGCTTTACAAGCATAAATACCAGCGTTATAATTTTTATTTAAAGGACTTGTAAATGGACGTTCGGTACCTGCTTTTCTAAGTACATAAAATTCTTTTTCAGATAGTTGGGTTTTCCATTCTGCTTCTGTTTTCGATACTTTATATATTTTTTGCGGCTCTTTTTGTGTGTTTCCTTTACAATTAAAGACGAGTATGGTAATAATTAGGATTAGTAAATTTTTCATGGTTTTATTTTATTAATTAATAGTCGGGTATCTATAAAAAACATAACAGATACAATTAACGTATTTTTTTATTAATTATGTGACGAATAAAAGATTCTTGTGTCCAAAAATAAACATACAATTTTGTACTTTTGATATAATAAATAAAACCTATTAAAATGAAACTTAAAAACGCGCTTATAGTATTTGGAATAGTAAGTATGCTCTTTGCATGTGCTACAAACCCATTTACACAAAAAAAGACCATGGCGTTAGTGCCTAATTCTCAATTGTTTCCAACAGCTTTTGCTCAGTATGATCGGTTTTTAACAGAAAATAAGGTTGTAAAAGGAACTAAAGATGCTGAAATGATAACAAGAGTAGGTCAACGTATAGCAGTTGCTGCAGAGCGTTGGTTAACGGCCAATGGGCATGCAGGTTATTTAAATGATTATAAGTGGGAGTATAATTTAGTTAATGATCCAACGGTTAATGCTTGGTGCATGCCTGGAGGAAAAATAGTTTTTTATACAGGTATATTACCAATTGCTGCAGGAGAAACAGGAGTAGCTGCTATTATGGGACATGAAGTAGCTCACGCTTTAGCTAATCATGGTCAGCAACGTATGAGTGCAGGAATGTTACAACAATTTGGAGCTATAGCAGGTAATATTGCTATAAAAGATGAACAGAAGAAAGGGCTTTTTAATCAAGCTTATGGTGTAGGTTCTCAAGTAGGAGTAATGTTGCCATTTAGTAGAAGTCATGAAACCGAAGCAGATAAAATAGGTTTGTATTTAATGGCAATTGCAGGTTATAATCCAGCCGAAGCAGCTGAACTATGGAAACGTATGAAAGCAAATAGCGGGGGACAAGCTCCACCTGAAATGCTAAGTACGCACCCTTCAAACGACTCACGTATAGCTAACTTAACAGCTCTAGCACCTAAGGCTGCGGAAGAAGCTAAAAAGTTTGGAGTAACAAAATTTAGATAATGATTTGTTATAGTTAGAATAAAAATATTTGATTACTTTAGAAGCTGCCAAAAGGCAGCTTTTTTTATTAATAACAGTTATTAGAATACCTAAATATATTTAATAATTCAAACAAAAATTTAGAGTTATATTTTTGTAATAAAAGCTTATTATAACTAACACTTTATATGAATCAACTAAAAAAAGGAAGTAAAAAACTTTTAAATGCTTGGGCTTTTTACGATTGGGCAAACTCCGTTTATACGCTAACAATAACATCATCTGTATTTCCTATATTTTATTCAGCATTATTTCTTTCTGAAATAAAAACAGTACAGGCTTTTGGGTTAGAGTTTAAAAGTACAGCTTTAATTACGTATGTAACAGCTTTCACATTTTTGGTTGTTGCTTTTATGTCTCCTATATTATCTGGTATTGCAGATTATATAGGTAATAAGAAAAAATTTATGCAGTTTTTCTGTTACCTAGGAAGTGTAGGGTGTATAGGATTGTATTATTTTACTTTAGATTCTATACATATTAGCATACTCTTCTATTTTATGGGATTAATAGGGTACTGGGGAAGTCTTGTATTTTATAATTCATATTTACCAGATATAGCTTTTAAAGAGCAGCAAGACAGTATTAGCGCTAAAGGATTTTCAATGGGATATGTTGGGAGTGTTATTTTACTTATTTTAAATTTAGCAATGGTGATGAAGCCAGATTGGTTTGGTTTTGATATTAGTATAGCTGAATCAATAAGAGAAACCGGTACTGAATCTGAAATTAATTTAGCTATTAAAAAAGCAACCGATATAGCTTCTTTTGAAGCTATGAAAATATCGTTTATAACAGTAGGCGTATGGTGGGCTGTATTTAGTCAATATTCATTTTATTATTTACCAAAAGGAGCTAAGTCTGGTCATAAAGTAACGAAAGCAGTTGTTTTTAATGGATTAAAAGAATTAAAATTAGTTTGGAGTCAATTAAGGTTAAATTTAAGATTAAAGCGTTATTTACAGGCCTTTTTCGTTTTTAGTATGGCGGTACAGACTATTATGTTAGTCGCTGTTTATTTTGGAGAAGAAGAAATAGATTGGGGAGGAGATGGTGCAAAAACAACTGGTTTAATAGTTAGTATTCTGGTTATTCAATTAGTAGCTGTACTTGGAGCATTTTTAACATCTAGAGCTTCAGCTAAATTTGGAAATATCAAAACACTTATAGCAATTAACTTAATGTGGATGGGGTTATGCTTTTATGCTTATTTTATGAAAAATCCTATGCAATTTTATATTGCAGCTGGTTTTGTTGGTTTAGTAATGGGAGGAGTGCAATCTTTAGCGCGTTCTACCTATTCTAAATTTTTACCAGAAACAGAAGATACAACATCTTATTTTAGTTTTTATGATGTTGCCGAAAAAATAGGGATTGTATTTGGTATGGTTATTTTTGCTACCATAGATCAAATAACGGGTAGTATGCGAAATGCTATTTTGTTTTTATTTGTGTTCTTTCTAGCTGGCATTATTTTATTATTTAGAGTATCAGAAATTAAGTTAGAATTAAATGATGAAGAAATAACAGATTAAATAGTACAATTATAGAAATCATCTTGATCTTTTCTATTTCCTGAAAAATACCTGAAATTCGCTCTTATTTTGTTGCTTTTTTTAAACGTAGCAATACTATGTCTTTCAAAAAGTGCTTAATATGTACAAATTTTGACTCATTTTCGGTTAAAAATAAAAAGGTAGTAATCTTATTAAGATTACTACCTTTTTTATGTATAAGAGATATGTTTTAATTAATCTGTTTTATTTGTTATTTGTAGGTTGGTTGCTATGCTAATATATTAATTATTACCACATTTTGTTATTACATTCCATACAGTAAAGTCACGCTCATATAGGTAACCTCTATAAGTTACTTTGTCACCAACAAAATATCTTTTGTTTCTACTCCATTCATCAACACCATCACATGGATCATTTGATGGGTTAGGGTTAGGAGTATTAGATGGATAAATACTATTTGTACCTTCAATATCTAAAGCAGATATTTGTGCTTTTCTTCTTGGAAATACATTACCATTAAGGTCTGTAATTGTTGGTTTTCCGTTTTTACTAAAAGTGTAACTACCGTACATCATAGTCGAATTGACATCAAAATCTCTAGTTACAAGAGTTGCAGAATTACTTTTAAAGAATTGATCTTTTGCATTTTCTACAATATTGTCGTAATGAACGATGATATGGTTATCTCTATCTGAACGGTTTTGTTCATGAATATATCCTAATGTGTGTCCTATTTCATGAATAATTACTACAGCAGTAGTTCCTGTTCCTAACCTAATATACCCTCTAGATCCGTAAGAACCTAAAGTAGCTACACCACAGTTACAAGAATCTCCATTACTGCTTATAGTAACATAAGTAGATTCGTTAGTACGTTCTTTAAAACGAATATTTGTTTTGCTTTCCCACTCTAACATAGATTTTTGAAGTTCGCTTCTAACAGATTGACTTAATCCTTGAATAGTATATACTATGGTATTGTTTGTCCATTTACGAATTCCTCCAGCTAATCCTAATTTACTCTTATTAGTAAGTCCAGGGTTTGGTGCTTCATTTTCATTAAAAGCATCATTATTATCTGTAAGTTGATCTTCAAATAATCTAATATCTGTGCCTTGAAGAGAGTAAGTTCCGTCTTCTTCTTCTTTTACTTGAACAGCTTCTCCAAGAAAATATTTTTCAATAAATTCTTGATCTTGGGTAGGTGTTTCATTAACTAGTTCTGCGCTTTCATTGTCTTCACAAGAAGCAAAAAGTACGACAGAAGTTAATAGGCTAATCTTTAATTTTTTTAAAATGATTGTTGTTTTCATTGATTTGGGTTTTTTGGACTAATTAAATTTTATTCTTACAAATTTATATACGCGAGTTTTTCTTTTTGTGTTGTTTAAATTTATGTTAATGAAATGTTAAAACGTTAAAATCCTAAAAAATGAGCATTAATAGGAGAGGCTTTGTTGTGGTCGCTAGGTAGCTGTGTAAACCTATTATTTATATGAAGAAAGAGCGTAATTTGCTTAGTTTTATTTTAGAATATAAAATCTTAAATAAAAGAAGCATTGAAATTTTTTCTGTCTCATATTTAAAAATAGTATTGTTTATAGATTGTGTGGAATTTTGGTAAGATAAAGGAAGCTGTTTATTGCTATACATGATAAGCTAATAATAAAGTATTTAGAGTGTGAAAATAATTGTGATTTTCCTCAAATATATATTATGAGGGTCATCATATTTAGGCTATTTACTTTTGTTATTTTTTTGAAAATGTAAAAACTACTTATACACGTATACTGGAACTGGAGATTGGACAGATCAATAGAATTGGAGCCCTAATAATTATCTAAGGACAACTATTATTACTCAAGATGAAGTAATTATTAGTGTGGGAGCAGAAATAATTATTCTTGTTGTGACTATTAATGGAACATTGACCAACTTATGGTACTTTAGCAAGTCGATCCATTTTATACTAAATAATGGTGTAATTATTAATAAAAGTACAATTACCAATCACTCTTTTTTTTGCTAGTGCAGGTACTGTAGCTAATTATGGACAATGAAATAATACAAATTGTTATATTATATAGATTGACGCTTTTTTAAGTGTTACAGTTTATTGAAAAAAAATCCTATAATTTTTTAAGATTATAGGATTTAAGTTTTTAATATATTAAGTTAATATCAAGATTCTGTAGGCTTTTCAGATTTTTCAATAGTAATACTTAGCTCTTCAGATTTAGTGTCTAAGTCAATTTTTATGTTATCTCCATCTTGAAGATGTGATGCTACAATTTTTTCAGCTAAAGCATCTTCTATATATTTTTGAATAGCTCTTTTTAAAGGTCGTGCTCCATATTGTTTGTCAAAACCTTTATCCGCAATATAATCTTTTGCACTATCTGTTAATGTTAAATTGTAACCTAAGCCTTGAATTCTTGCTAAAAGTTTCTCTAACTCAATATCAATAATTTTGTTAATGTCTACTTTTTCTAAAGCATTAAAGACAACAACATCATCAATTCTATTTAAGAATTCTGGAGCGAAAGATTTTTTAAGAGCATTTTCGATAACACTTCTTGCATTGGCATCTTCTTGTGCCTTTTGAGATGATGTACCGAAACCAATACCTGTACCAAAATCTTTAAGTTTTCTAGCACCAATATTAGACGTCATAATAATTATGGTGTTTCTAAAGTCAATTTTTCTACCTAAACTATCTGTTAAATAACCGTCATCAAGTACTTGTAATAGCATATTAAATACATCTGGATGAGCTTTCTCAATTTCATCCAATAGGATAACAGCGTAGGGTTTACGTCTTACTTTTTCGGTTAATTGTCCACCTTCTTCATAACCTACGTAGCCTGGAGGAGCACCAATTAATCTAGAAATAGCAAATTTCTCCATGTATTCACTCATATCTATTCTAACAAGTGATTCTTCGCTGTCAAATAATTCTTTAGATAACACTTTGGCTAACTGTGTTTTACCAACGCCTGTTTGACCTAAAAAGATAAATGAACCAATGGGTTTATTTGGATCTTTAAGACCAGCACGATTTCTCTGAATAGCTTTAACGACCTTGCTAACTGCTTCATTTTGACCAATAACTTTGCCTTTTATTAGGTTTGGTAATTCGGCAAGTTTATTAATTTCTGTTTGAGCAATCCTATTTACAGGAACGCCAGTCATCATAGAAACCACATCTGCAACATTGTCTTCAGTTACAACTTCACGATGTTGTTTAGTGTCTTCTTCCCATTTTTCTTGAGCTATTGTTAATTCTTTTTCAATACGTTTTTCGTCATCTCTAAGTTTAGCGGCTTCTTCGTATTTTTGTTTTCTTACAACAACATTCTTAGTTTCTTTAATAGCTTCAAGTTGTTTTTCAAGCTCTAAGATTTGTTTTGGAACTTCAATATTTGTGATATGTACACGAGAACCAGCTTCATCTAAAGCGTCAATAGCTTTGTCTGGTAAAAAGCGTTCGGTCATGTATCTGTTTGTTAATTTTACACAGGCCTCTATAGCTTCTTGAGTATAATCAACATTATGATGTTCTTCGTATTTACTTTTTATATTATTAAGGATTTCAATAGTTTCTTCGACAGTCGTTGGTTCGACAATAACTTTTTGAAAACGACGCTCTAAAGCACCGTCTTTTTCTATATACTGTCTGTATTCATCTAAAGTAGTAGCGCCTATACATTGAATTTCGCCACGTGCTAAAGCAGGCTTAAACATATTAGAAGCATCTAAACTTCCAGTAGCTCCACCAGCTCCAACGATAGTATGTATTTCATCTATAAAAAGAATAACGTCATCATTCTTTTCTAGTTCATTCATAACTGCTTTCATACGTTCTTCAAACTGTCCACGATATTTTGTTCCAGCTACTAAGCTAGCAAGATCTAAAGTGACAACACGTTTGTTAAAAAGAGTTCTTGACACTTTTCGTTTAATAATTCTAAGAGCTAAGCCTTCTGCAATAGCGGATTTACCAACACCTGGTTCTCCAATTAAAAGCGGATTATTTTTCTTTCTTCTGCTTAGAATTTGAGAGACACGTTCTATTTCCTTTTCGCGTCCAACAACAGGATCAAGTTTCCCTTCGTCTGCTAATGCTGTTAAATCACGTCCAAAATTATCTAAAACGGGTGTTTTAGACTTTTTGTTAGTCTTTCCAGTTGGAGCGTTAAAAATATTGTCTTTCGATGACTCGTCTTCGGGGGTAGAATCATCGTCTTGAAAAGATTGAGATTTAGGCTCTATATAATTATTATCGTTAGTTATCATAAATTTAAATTGTTCTTTAACGTTATCATAGTCAACCTTAAGCTTGTTTAAAAGCTTAGTAGTAGGGTCGTTTTCATTTCTTAAAATACAAAGCAATAAATGTGCTGTATTAATTGATGTACTTTGAAATAGTTTTGCTTCTAAAAAAGTTGTTTTTAAAGCGCGTTCTGCTTGCCTAGTAAGGTGTAGATTCTTTTTTTGATTTGAAGCTACAGAAATATTGGGGTTTGCGGGACTTAATATCTCAACTTTACGTCTTAAATGATTTAAATCAATATCTAAAGCGTTTAGTATATTAATCGCTTTTCCGTTACCATCACGCAAAAGTCCAAGCATTAAATGTTCAGTTCCAATGAAATCATGACCTAAACGTAATGCCTCTTCTTTGCTATATGCAATAACATCTTTTACTCTTGGGGAAAAATTATCATCCATAATATAGTATCCTTATCTGCATTAAAAATAATTAAAACATTTTACTTAAGGCAAAAACTATACCTTAAATTATAAGTAAATTGCTAATTGACGAAAAAAACTTTATAAAATCAAAACTTTTTGAATTATACTTATCAACTAAAAACAGAAATGAAATTGTTAATAAAAAACATGAAAAACACATGTAAAGGGCTTGTTGTGACTAATGAAATAGTTATATTAGCGTGTTTTGAAAAAAACATAAAAATTAATTAAATTATATATGGCAGAAGGAGAAAAATTGATCCCTATTAATATTGAGGATGAAATGAAGTCAGCATACATTGATTATTCAATGTCGGTCATTGTGTCACGTGCTTTACCAGATGTAAGAGATGGTTTAAAGCCAGTTCATAGACGTGTGCTTTTTGGTATGCATGAACTGGGTGTTAGAGCAAATTCGGCGCATAAAAAATCTGCAAGAATAGTTGGAGAAGTTTTAGGTAAGTATCACCCACATGGAGATACGTCTGTTTATGATGCTATGGTACGTATGGCTCAAGAGTGGAGTTTACGTTATATGCTTGTTGACGGGCAAGGGAACTTTGGTTCGATAGATGGTGATAGTCCTGCAGCAATGCGTTATACAGAAGCACGTATGCGTAAAATATCTGAGGATATGTTAGCAGATATTGAAAAAGAAACTGTAGACCACAAATTAAATTTTGATGATACATTAAAAGAGCCAACAGTATTACCAACTCGTATTCCTGGGCTTTTAGTAAATGGAGCTTCTGGTATTGCAGTAGGTATGGCTACAAATATGCCACCGCATAACTTAACGGAAGTTGTAGATGGTACTATAGCTTACATTGAGAATAATGATATTGAAATTGATGAATTAATCAAACATATAAAAGCTCCAGATTTTCCAACTGGAGGTACTATTTATGGGTATGATGGTGTTAAAGAAGCTTTTCATACTGGTCGCGGTAGAATTGTTATGCGCGCCAAGGCAAATATCGAAGAGGTTAATGGACGTGAGTGTATTATAGTTGAAGAAATACCTTATCAAGTTAATAAAGCAGACATGATTAAAAAGACTGCAGACTTGGTAAATGATAAAAAATTAGAAGGCATTTCTACTATTCGTGATGAATCAGATAGAAATGGAATGCGCATAGTTTATGTTTTAAAGCGTGATGCTATTCCTAATATAGTACTAAATAAGTTATTTAAATATACTGCATTACAATCGTCTTTTAGTGTTAATAATATTGCATTAGTAAATGGTCGTCCACAGTTATTAAACTTAAAAGAGCTTATTCATTATTTTGTAGAGCATAGACATGAAGTTGTTGTAAGACGAACAACTTATGAGTTGCGTAAAGCGGAAGAACGTGCACATATCTTAGAAGGTTTAATTATTGCTTCAGATAATATTGATGAAGTGATTGCTATTATTAGAGCATCTTCAAATGCAGATCAAGCACGTGAGAATTTAATAAAGCGTTTTGAGCTTTCAGAAATTCAAGCCAAAGCTATTGTAGAGATGCGTTTGCGTCAACTTACAGGTTTAGAGCAAGATAAATTGCGTGGTGAATATGATGAGATTATGAAAACGATTATAGATCTTAAAGGTATCCTAGATAGCAAAGAGCGTCGTATGGATATTATTAAAGGTGAGTTGGAAGTCGTTAGAGATAAATATGGTGATGAGCGTCGTTCTGTTATTGAATATGCAGGTGGTGATTTAAGTATTGAAGATATGATTCCTAATGAAAATGTGGTTATTACCATTTCTCATGCAGGATATATTAAACGTACATCACTTACAGAGTACAAAACACAAAATAGAGGAGGAGTTGGTCAAAAAGCATCAACAACACGTAATGAAGATTTCTTAGAACATTTATTTGTTGGAACAAACCATCAATACATGTTGTTTTTTACTTTGAAAGGGAAATGTTTCTGGATGCGTGTTTATGAAATACCAGAGGGAAGTAAAACATCAAAAGGTAGAGCAATTCAAAACTTAATAAATATTGAGCAAGATGATAAGGTTATGGCTTTCATTTGTACTCAAGATTTAAAAGATGAAGAGTATATTAATAGTCATTATGTTATTATGGCTACTAAAAATGGTCAAGTAAAGAAAACAGCTTTAGAGCAATATTCTCGTCCTCGTACTAATGGTATTAATGCGATAACAATTAAGGATAATGATGAATTGTTAGAAGCTAAATTAACTACTGGTAATAGTCAAGTTATGTTGGCGTTAAAATCTGGTAAAGCAATACGTTTCGAAGAAGCTAAAACAAGACCTATGGGACGTGGAGCTTCTGGTGTTAGAGGTATTACTTTGCAGCATGATAAAGATGAAGTAATAGGTATGGTTACGATTAATAACCCTCAAGAAGAATCGGTACTTGTGGTTTCAGAAAATGGTTATGGAAAACGAACTTACATTGATGACCCAGAAGATGGAGAGCCGGTTTATAGAGTTACTAATAGAGGGGGTAAAGGTGTGAAAACCATATCTATTACTGAAAAAACTGGTGATTTAGTGGCTATAAAGAGCGTAACAGATAATGATGATTTAATGATTATTAATAAATCAGGTATTGCCATAAGAATGGTCATAGCAGATTTAAGAGTAATGGGTAGAGCAACTCAAGGTGTTAAATTGATCAATTTAAAAGGGAAAGATTCTATTGCAGCTGTTGCTAAAGTTATGCATGATGAGGATGAAGTGGATGATTCTGAAACTATTGAAAACACTGATGCTATAGACGATGGCACAACTCTTGATAATAATGTAGAAGAAAATAATACAGATAATTAAACTAAAATATTAATAAAATGAAAAAACAAATAATTATAGCTTTAGCACTATCAATGAGTGCGTTTTCATTTGCACAAAAAAAAGAATTAAAAGCAGTTGAAAAAGCGTTAAAAAACTCTAACTATGGCGCGGCTAAAGAGGGGATTAAGTTAGTAGACCAGATGTTGGAAAGTTTAGATGAAAAAACTAAATCTAAATATTACTATTTAAAAGCAGAGGCTTTGTATGCAAATGGAAAAGGGAAGTTTAATGAAATTGGAGAATCTATTAAGCTTATAAATAAGATAGAAGGGTCTTATAAAGCAGATGCAAATAAATTGAGATTAGTTATGTTTAATAACTATGTTTCTAAAGGAAATAAAACTTATGAAAATAAGAATTATAATGCATCTTCTTTTCACTTTGAACGCGCTTATAATTTAAGAAAAACTGATACTATATTTTTGTATTACGCTGCAGCTACAGCTGTTAATGTTAAAAAGTATGATCGTGCTTTAAAATTATATAATAAACTTAAAAATATAGGATATACAGGTATTGAAAGACAATATTTTGCTACAGAAAAGGCAACTAATAAAGAAGTGATTTTAGATAAAGCAACGCGCAATTTATATGTTAAAGCAGGTACTCATATTAACCCAGGAGAACGTTTAACAGAATCGAAAAAACCAGAGATTGTAAAAAATATAGCACTTATTCATATTGGTAATGGAAATAATGAAAAAGCTATTGCTGCAATGAAAGATGCTAGAGCTGAAAACCCTAATGATGTGAACCTGATAATATCTGAAGCGAATATTCATTTAAAAATGGATAATAAAAAGAGATTTGGGGAATTGATGGAAGAAGCAACTAAATTAGAGCCTAACAATGCTGAATTACAATATAATTTAGGAGTAATATCGTCAGAATCTGATGTTGTATTGGCTAAAAAATATTATAACAGAGCGATAGAGTTAGATCCTAATTATACTAATGCATACATAAATTTATCTGTATTAGTTTTAGGAGAAGAAAAACCAATTATTGAAGAAATGAATAATTTAGGAAGTTCTAGAGCAGATAACAAACGTTATGATGAGTTAAGAGAAAAAAGACAAGCCCTTTATAGAGATGCGATACCATATTTAACTAAAGCATTAGAAATTGATTCTAAAAGTATTAATGCAGCAAAAACACTTATGAGTATTTATAGTATTCTAGGAGAGACAGATAAGCATAAAGAAATGAAAGCTAAAGTTGCAGAGATTGAAGGAGAACAATAATGGTTTGATTTCGATTTTGATATAAAAAAAGCCGCTATTAGCGCAGTCATGGTCGGAAGAAATTCCGACCATTTTTTAAGTCTCAAAATGGTTTAAGTTTCCATCACAATCTACAACAATCATAGCAATAGCTAAATTTCTGAGTTCCATTTTAAATCTTCTTTTAGCAGTTTTATAACCT
>NZ_MDJD01000053.1 GCF_001747085.1 Flavivirga aquatica | reverse complement strand
GACTGAATATGGAGTTAGTTTAGCTTCAATAAATAGATGGAGAAACGAATTTAGTAGCACTACAAATAATCGCGAAGATTTATCTGTATTAGAAACTGAAAAGCAAAAAGTTAAAGCTTTAGAAAAAGAGTTGAAAGAAATGAAGTTAGAACGTGATATATTAAAAAAGGCGGTAAGCATCTTTTCCAAGAGCGACAGGTAAGGTATAGTTTTATAAAAACTCATACAGGAGTATTTCCAGTTGAAAAGATGTGTAGTATTATGAATGTTAGTAAAAACTCTTATTATACATGGGTTAGGACTGATAACAAACAAAAAGACTCTTTAATTTATTTAAAGCAAAGAATAACAGGTATTTATAATGATAGCAATCAAGTATATGGAAGCTTACGTGTTCAAAAAATGTTAGAAAGAGAGAATTTGTT
>NZ_MDJD01000052.1 GCF_001747085.1 Flavivirga aquatica | reverse complement strand
CCATGAGTTGGAACGGTTTGAGTTCAATATCCCTTGTGTTACTTTTTCTTGTTCCTGGAACTGTGATTTTACCTTTGTAAAGCTGTATGTTTTCCACTTCCAATAATTGTAAATCCCTTGTATTTAAACCTTGATAAACGAGCAGTCCAATGATGATTTTATTTCGCTTTCTTGCTATTTCCTTGCCTTTATTGATTGGATAACTATAATATAAATCTTCCAGTTCCTCGAACTCTAAAATGTTGTGTATAATATGACGTTTTACTCCTTTTATATTCAGGTCTTTTATATCGTTCTTTTCTCTGTGGTTTTCTTCTGTGAGGTAATTAAAATAGATTTTTAGATTACCTATATAGGTT
>NZ_MDJD01000051.1 GCF_001747085.1 Flavivirga aquatica | reverse complement strand
ATTGTGAAATGGAATATATTATAGATTCCTTTCCTGTAAGAGTTTGCCATAACATACGAATAAGTCGTTCTAAATTGATAAAAGGCGAATCATATCGCGGGTATAATGCATCTAAGAGAGAATACTTTTATGGTTTTAAAGTACAACTAATAACAACCAAATCAGGTATACCTGTGGAGATGTACTTGGTAGAAGGTAAAGAGCACGACTCACAGATCCTACAACGTATGTACCATGATTTACCAGCAGAAAGTGTGCTATATGGGGATAGTGGCTATACAGATTATGAATTGGAAGATTTATTTAAAGAAACAGAGCAAGTTCGCTTACAAATAGCAAGAAAAACCAATTCTAAAAGAAAGGACAGGCCTTATGTAGCTTACATAAAAGATACCATGAGGAAAATTATTGAAA
>NZ_MDJD01000050.1 GCF_001747085.1 Flavivirga aquatica | reverse complement strand
CCAAATATGTTTGTACATTGGCAATATGGATTTACACCTTGACTTGACTTGTTAAGAAGAGCCGTATGATGGGAGACTATCACGTACGGTTCTGTGAGAGGTTTAGGGGTGAGATTCCCCTTTACCTACTCGACTTTTATTATCATTCCTTTAAAAACTTACTTTTAATCAGATTTAGAAAAGCCGAGTTTCTTGCATCTGCATCACTAACCACAGAATCTAAATCCAGTACAAATACTCCAATAGGTAAAATAATATCGGGATTTTTCTGTATTGCGACTTTTGTTTCTCTGTAGTACATTTTTCCAGTAGAATAAAGTTCTTTGTATTCTCCTGTTAATGCTAACTCTAAGTCATCATTAAACTCTACTATACCATAAAACCAAATACGTTGTATTTTGTTCTCATAATATTTCATAAGTTTCCTAGCTCTTTTCTCTAATTGAGTAACAGCTTTCATATTTTCCTCTAAAGAGATTCCTCTCTTTTTTATCTCAACAATAACAACGTCAAACAGTCCTGTATCTTTAGGATTGTTCGAAAAAATCAGTGCTAAATCAGGTCTGTCATCATCTCTTTTCGATGTTTCTCCTTCTGTAATATATTCAACTACGTCTCCCATTTCTTTATCGCTCAAAATGGTTTCATAGGTCATATATTTGTCATCTAGTAACCAAGCATTATTACGATATAAATCGTTCGCAACATTGTCCTTATCAAATTGTTCTTTCATAGGAACAAATAAGTTGTGTAAATCTGCTTCGCTATTATCCTTATTTGATTTTTTTAATTTCTCAATTGTCAGTTGTCTAAATAATATATATTCCGTTAAAGCTCTAGAAGACAACTCTAATGATTTTTCATATTGTTCGTCACTTAAAGAACTAGCTTCTAACAATTCTTTTTGGGCTTTAAAGAACTCATCTTGAGCTTTCTTTAGCACATCATTTCTTGATATATAACCTATGTTTTTAGAGTCAAAATAACCACTTAAGTGAGGGTATTTAGAAACTAAATTATTTTTTGTCTCTACATTACGTTTTTTTATTTTAGGAATGTTTTTTTCTATAATTAAAGCAACTTCCTTTCGAAATATATTTTGAATTTCTTTTAATTCAGCAGACGAAATTGTAAGGTTTTGGCGGGCAGCGTCAACTTTGCCAGTAAAATAATCTGAATAAAGAAGAAAAACCATTTGATAGCCTAGAGGTATATTTTCTTCGGCAATAATATTTACTTTAACTGTCCGATTATCTACCGATATTGCCGCTATCAAAGATGAGTGTATAGGGTCTACTTCCTTAATAGAATAATAAAGGTCAAATTTATCAATAAGGTTAATTGAGCTATTGAGTTCTAAAGTTGTAAATTTTGGAATTTCTGAATTGTTAAGAGTAACTTCTTTTTTATGTCCATCTATAGTTGCATTAATTTTAATTAAAATCTGAACATTTTTTTTCTTTAACTGGAATAATCTCGAATAAAATTCTTCAAGAATTCTATTTTTTAAAATATCTGGTCTAACAAACTCACTTTTTGCTATTTTTTGAAGTGTATATCCAGTCATTTTAAATTTTGTACCTGACTCATTTTCAGAAATTTTGGCTACATTAGATATCTCTTCGTTAAATTCTTCAGAAAAATCAAATTCTCTTTTTTTGTTTTTTTCAAAATGGCTAACAACTTTTACTTTGTCGAAATAGCACAAATAAACAAGTCTACCTAATCCTTTATGTGAACTTTCTTCGACATCAAATAGATTTGAAAACTTTTTATATCGGTCATCAGTAAATCCATCTCCATTATCGGAAATCTCAATTTCTAAAGTTTGAGGTTGATTAAATGCTTTTGCAGTTATGTCTATAGTTATTTCTGTTGCATTAGCATCTAATGCATTAGCTATTGCCTCGAAATAAACCATTTCAAGTGAGGAGTTCCCAAAAAACATTTTTACTGCTTGACTTAACTTAACTTTCATTTTATCACTTCGTAAAAACTCTGATTAATTATTTTTATTAGAAACTAATAATTCTCTTACATCAATTCCAAGCACTTTTGCAATTTGAAATAAAGTCTCAACTCTTGGTTGCATTTCATTTCTACACCATTTAGAAATGGTAGTTCTATTCATTTCCAATTCATCTGCTAACCAATTATTGGTTTTTCCTTGTTCCGCTAAAACTGCTTTTATCCGATTATAAACTTCTTTGCTCATAAGAAATTATTATAGTTTAATGTCAAATGTAATGACTTCATTTTTAATGTTTTTAGCATTATTTTATGCTTTTTAGTATTCATTTGAATAATTTTAATATCTTTGTTATGCTTTTAAGGGTTCAAATAAACCCACAAAAGTTTTTTTTGAATATTAAAACACGTAGTTATGAGCAAAAGATATACCAAAGCTGATTTAGAGGAGATTGTATACAAGCAATTAGAAAATTTAAATGCAATGCACGATTTATTGGGAATTATGAAATTCCAAAATGATTTGATTCACAATATCAATCAGACGTTAAGAGAAGAAATCGGTCAATTCAAAAAGCAACAGGTAATGTATCCGACTAGAAGAAAAACAAAATCATAAATCAAATGCGATTGTGTTTTCCGTAATGGCATACAACGGTAAATATATGGCAAGTTGGGCAGGAAACAAGCGATTATTATCGGTTTAGCCACAAGCCAAATCTTTTTTATTTTGTTTTAATTTTCCTATTTGAATACCAAATCAAAAGATTTGGCGACTTTGCAAATAGACAATAACCTTTCGGTTAAACATTAATCGCCCAATTTGCTATATATAATGTTATGTTGCGTTTATTTTATTTTTAATTTCATTATAATATTCTGAACAGGCGAAAATGTAAAAAACAAAACAACTTGTTATAGTATTTATAATTTCTAATTCAGTCCAGTCATTTGCTGAATGTGTATCATTGTTTCTATAATAATATGAAGTTTGGATGTGCTTACCGAATTTATATTTCCGAGCACTTCTAAAGTCTTTGTATCTTTCTTTAGTAGGATCAAGCTTATCTAACTTTTCTATTACTTTGCCCAATCCTTTATTATTAGTAGTAATATAATTATAATCAACTTCATTTACTAAGAACAAGATTTTCTTGAATAAAGGATCTAAACAAGTTAAAAATTGCTTCAAGTAATTTAATTTATCTACACTATCCGAAGCTGTTAAGTAAAACTTGTTTAAATTCCCTAAAAGTCTTTGATCTAAACCATCAAATTCAGTTATATGTGTATTGAAAACTATCAGCTCATTGAATAACTCAATGCTTTCTCTTAAATCAAATGCATATGTAGGTGAAGTAGTTGGATCAGAAAAATAATTTCTTAAATCTCGATAAAGTTTCTCCTTAATTGACTGCCAATTAAATTCATCAATTGCTACATTAAAAACATCTTGTTGTTTTAATTTTATTACAATTCTGCTGCCATTCTTAGATTTAATGAAATATTCGGTTTGTTCAAATAATTTATAGAAAGAAACTTTAGTATATCTTTTGTCCAAGTGTTCTAAAGTTTTTATAATCTCAGAAGCCAAAGATTGGTTAGATTGCTTTTGATTTAAAAATTCTATAACCTTTAATCTTTGCTCTAATCTATGTTCTGGTTCGTGAGTAACTTCACGTTTTATTCTCTTCAAAAAGGCTAGACTAGAATACTTTTGTTTCCATTCAGCTAGAATCCAATTATCTGACTCAACTTTTAAACAATCTCTTCCAATTAATGTTCTTACAGCTCTTTCTTTAACTTTAGGGCGCTCTTTAATTACTTCTGCAAAAATTTCTTCATAGCTACTAGGCTTGTTTAGCTTATAAAGCGCTTTTTTAATTAAAATTTCAATTTTATCTGAATTTTTTCCCCAGATTTTTAATCCCCAATAACCTGTTTTTCCTAATGCAGTAAACCTTTTGTCAGGTGCAATTACTAAACTATGTCTATCATAAATTTTAGAAGTGTTAGAATGAACCAATCTCCGATTTATTTCAGATACTATGTTATCAATATACATAGTGTCGCCATTTTCAATTAATATGCGGAATGCTCTATCACTAGCACTTGATAAAAACTCAAACTTTACCTGATATAAATTGGTTTCTTCGTTCTGTATCATTTCAATTTCTGGCAGAACTTCAATTGCTTTTAGAATATGGTTATTTGTGAGAGTTTTATTCTTTTTTTTACAATTTATTATAACCTGCATTTCATTTAACGGTGTAATTGCATTTTTAAGAGTTTTAAGTACTAAATCGGCAGTTTTTAGAAACTTTTTCTTTTCAGATTTGTCAACAACTAAGATATCCGCTGTAGTAAAATAGGTTTCAACTTTACCACAAGCATTTATTGAAAACAAATCAATTACCAAATCAACAACTTCTACATTCTTATTGTTATAATTATAGTTTTCCGTTAAAAAGTCTATGAGTGTTTCTTTACTTAAAATTTTTTGACTTAAAATTTCTATTTTAAGATTTTTGTAATTTGAGCTAATTTCTTCTACACAATTACATCTTATTTCTTCATCTATTCCATTTGTAAGGAATGAATCTAATTTGTTTAGAGCTAATATTTTTAGCTGCCTTATCCGCTCGCTAGTTTTTTGATAATAACCTGATAGCTCATCTAATGTATACTTATCAGAGTTATTTAAAC
The DNA here is from genome assembly GCF_001747085.1 of Flavivirga aquatica. Classification (GTDB taxonomy): domain Bacteria; phylum Bacteroidota; class Bacteroidia; order Flavobacteriales; family Flavobacteriaceae; genus Algibacter_C; species Algibacter_C aquatica. The sequence goes on along the minus strand of NZ_MDJD01000050.1, from coordinate 45,432 downwards.
CATAATAATGATTTATAATCCCTTTTAATAAGTCATCACTATTTAGGTTTAAATAGTCACTTACTGTTTCATTTATTAACTCTATGAATGAATTAGGGTTTAAATTATTGAAGTCTAAAGGGATTAAATGTTGTTTAGTTTTCGATTCTTGTAACTGAACTAAATCGATAATATTTTTTTCAATATAGTCTTGATACTCCTCAAGTTTTGATACTACAGATTTTCCAATTCCTCTTTTTCTAGAAAATTCCTGAATATCAATTTCTTCTACTTGTTGAAGATTAGTAATCCCTAAGGAATCAAATTTTTTAAGTAGGATTGATGGAATTGTTTCAAGAATATGTTGAATTTTAATTTCCGATTTATCCATCTATAAGGTTTTTTGTCAAATGCAACATAACGTTTATGTATAAGGTTAGTGGCGTTGTTAAGTAACTAAGTAAGCAAACAAATACTTGCCAGAGGAAAATCCCGCTGGAATTTTCCAAGTAAGCTCTCACTAGCCATTAATTTTATACTTTGTTAGCTATAGTTATTTGTACATTAAATTCAGAATTCCTTTTTTCATTTCTATTTCAACATTTTGTCCTTTGTAATAGTTTTCAATAATATCAATTCTAGTATCAAAAATCAAATCAGTTTCTTTTTGCTTAATTGTTATTTTATGGTCTCCAATATCTTTTCCGCTACCTTTTCGGTCAATTTTTTCAATTATTGTTCCGCTAATAGTTACAGTTTCGAATTCTCCGAAAATTGAGTTTACGAATATTAATAAACAAGAAAAGAATCTTCTAATAATTAAAAAATAAAACACAGAAAATAGAGCTGTACCTTTAAAAAAATCAATTATATATTTTTGCCAATTTTTTTCTCCTTTTTTGATATTCCTGATTATGTCGTAGACAACTAAAATTCCAAAAATAGGAATAACAATAAAGTCAGAAATTTGTTTAGCTCTAATGTCTTCATAGAATTCAAATCTCAAAGGATAAAATATGATGTAGATTACCAAGCTTATTATCAGAATCAATATTAAAATAAATTTCGAAAGATAGTTCCAATTCATTCGTAAGTATGAGTTTTTCTAATTATAGCTAACGGTCTCGTATAACCGTCAGTTACGGGTTAATATGCGTTAATTTTCGGTTTAGCACAGGCTTTAGCAATTCCGAGTGGATTCGGACGTAGTCGAATCCGCCGTAATTGCGGTTATACATTGTTGTAAAACGTTTTTTTACCAGTCATCTTTTTCCGATTTCTTTTCGTTTAGAAAATCAGATATAATTTGGACTTGAGCGTTAAAATATTTCTCTAAATCTGTTTTGGTTTTCTCAAGTCTTAATTCGTCTTTTTTATTAAAAATTGGATAACCTTTCCAAATACTTCCTTTCCAATAAACATTTCGACCACCATTATCAGCAGTCATATCCAATTCAATTATTTCATAGCGAACTTTTCCGTCTTTAAATCTCAATTCGGTTGTATAAGTTGCACTTATGTCAAGTTTTACTCCGCTGTTATTTACTTTAGTTAATTGTCCAACATAAGTTTCAAATCGTAAGTATTCGTTTTCTGTTTTTCCTTTGATTACTTTTTCAGGATTCTTATATTTTTCATTAACGTACTTTATTGCGTTTTTATAAAGTTCGTCCGTTTTTTTATCAGACGCTTTTATTACTAAAAATCCGTTGTCGGTATTTGATTTATCTTTTAATCCGTTTGGCGTTATTTCAAATTCCTGTGCAAAACTAATACAGGTTAAAAATAAAAAACTCAATGTTAAAATTCTGTTCATAATGTTTCTCTAAATGTTTTACAACGGACTTGTGTATGAAACGTAGCGTGTAAAAAGACACTAACATTTCGGTTTAACACAGAGCCGAATTTTTATATTTTGTTTTTAATTTTTCATTTTTTAAATGCCAAATTAAAAATTTGGCGGACTTTCTAAATATACACAAACCTTTCGGTTAATCACTTATTAGCTATGTTTTATACACCGTGTTGGCAGTAGTATTTTATTATTCAACATCCGGAAGAAAATCGAGTTCTTTCGGATATTTATTAAATGACTGTACTTTCTTTTTTCCTTCGTCAAAGTATTTTTTAGAAACGTTTATTGCATCAAGTCCTTCCCATTCTTCTTTGATCATTTCTATTCGTTTTTTTAATTCCCATTCTTGAAATTCTGTAGTTAGGACAAATTCAATTCTATGGCGAAGTTTTTCATAACTACTTCCCGTATTTTTATGAGTTAACGCTTTTTCATTAGGTTTAGTAAAAGTTTGATAACCTGTCAGCATTGCAACGATAAATGATGCTATTGCAATAAAATATTTATGATGAAGAAATACAGGTAACAATTCAAGTGTTTCTGGTTCTATTTTAGGGAACTTAAATGAGAAAGCAATAATTGTTGAAATTGAAAATGCTAATATTCCAGTTAAATATCTTCTTTTTTCCCATTTTAAAGACTCAAAGCGATGAGCATATTCTAATTGATGAATTTTTCTCATCCAATCAAGAAGCATTTTTCTTTGTGATTCATTCATTCGAGTTAAGTTTTTGGTCAATAGTTTTAATCAGTTTTTTAGGGTCAATATGCATTTTCCGATTTATTTTAGAAGTTTGCATAGAATTTGGTCCTGTAACATTTGATTGAACTACGTTATTATTTTGAGTTGTAAACGAAAAGAAAGTTGCTGATAACCCATTTTCTCCTTGAGAAATTGATTTATGATATTTTCCTGCATTTATTTTATACGTCTCTCCGAAAAAATATTCCTCTCTTGAAGTTTTTGAAACCTCAATATTTTTGCCTGTATTTACAGCCATAGAAGTATGTTGGTTAACTTCGTTAAGTGTTTTGTTATATTCTATTTTAAATATTGCTGAATCGCTTTTTTCTGTGGTTTCATTAACCGAATATCTTTCATTAATTATTTTTCCGTCTATTATCCAACTTTGGGCTAAGAATGAGTGAGAGTGAATTGAAAATCTTTCACTAATGTTTGTGTCAATATATTCTAATAAACTATTTTCCCAAATATGAAGCCTTAAAAAATCGAAGTCGTTTATTTCCGAATCATATTTAAAAATAGGAATTGACAAGAAGCCTTGTGAACCTATAGATGAAATTGTGCATTCGCTTGGAATGTCAAGTATTGATTCCGATATCAACTTCCAAGCAGTTTTCAATTCAATTTTGGTGTTTTCATCTCTTGAAAATTGAATTAATCTTACTCCTTTGATTCTTTTGGCTACTGAAAGGAAGTAAATGTCATTTGTAGATTGAGCAAATTCTATTAGAGATTGTAAATTCAGATTATTGTTTGAATCAAATATTGTTTTTGGAAAATCAATTGCTTTTGGAAGTCTTTGTTGGATTTCTTTTGCATAGCATCTATTGATTGAATGAATCAAAGTTTCAAAATTGAATTTCTTCAATTCATAAACCGATAATTTTGTTTCGGTGTTATTTTCTTCTTTCAATATCTCGGTTTTTTATATTACTGCCAACAAAAATATATAGTTATTAACTATATATCTTCTATATGCGTGCTAAGATAATAAATCTTTAATCTCTGTAAAGGAATTTGTAGCAACATGTGTGTAGATTTCTGTAGTTTTAGTAGAATTATGACCTAATAACAGTTGTATATAACGAATATCGGTACCACTTTCAAGCAAATGTGTTGCAAAACTATGCCTCAACATGTGGGGTGTTACTCGTTTTTTAATCCCTGCATTTTTAGCAGATTTAACAACAATTTGTAATACACTAGAACTACTATATTTGTTATCAGAAATAGAGTTTTCAAATAAATATATTTTAGGCTTGTAAATTTTAAAATACGTTCTCAGGTCATTTAGAACACTTTTGTTAAGAACAGTATAACGATCCTTGTTCCCTTTAGCTTGCTCCACCCTTATAACCATTCTTTTACTATCAATATCTTTTAGTTTTAACTGTAAAAGCTCACTTCTACGTAAACCAGAAGAATATAAGAGACTCACAATACATTTGTGTTTTATATTGTTTGTATGATTGATTATTAAAATTATTTCTTCTTTAGATAATACTTTAGGCAATTTAGATTCTTTTCGAGGTCTTTCTATAGAATAGAACCTATTAGGCATCCCTAAAACCATTTCATAATAAAATTTTATGGCATTAATAGCCATATTAATATATGAATTTGATTTTTCCTCTTTAATTAGTTTTTGAAGATAGAGCCTAATGTCATTTTCATTTATACTAAATAATTCTCTGTCATTATAAAAATTAATAAATGTTTCAAAACTATGAACATAGTTTTTTACAGTGCTATTCGAGTATTTTTTTAACTCCAATTTTTGTAGATATTCTTCGGGGCATAATCTAAAATTTTGTTTATTAGATCGTTTTCTAAACCAGGAAACATCAATAGTGTCATTGTTACTATTCAATTTTTTATTTTGATAAAAATAATTGCAATTAACCCAAGCGACACCTCTAAATTTTTTAAAAATCAAATTAAGATTAGACTTGTTATTTATAATATATACCATATTAAACTCCTTACTCCATTTAGGATAAGGTAACTCTTTAATTAACGCTTGAATAACTTTATCAGAGTTAAATTGTAAACCAATACATTGTTTTTCTCTAATTAAAAGGTGTTTTAATGTAATATGTTTATTCAGCATCTTAGTGGTTTTCACGCAAGGTATTTATGTCTAATAAAATAGTCGTATATTAAACGAATATTATTCGTTTAATATACACTTAATATAGTTTATGATAATAAATACATGTTTAGCTTGTGAGAAAGAACTAAAAGGTAGGTCCGATAAGAAATTCTGCGACCTTTACTGTAAGAGTTCTTTCCATTATAAGAAGTCATTGGAAGAAGCACCTCGATTTTATAATAAAGTAAATAATCAATTAAAGTTAAACCGACGCATTTTAAAAAGTTATAATAAAGCAGGTAAGGCAACAGTAAGAGCAGAAACAATTTTAGACTTAGGTTTTAACCCAAACTTTTTTACACATTATTGGAAAAACAAAAAAGGAGATATTTATCTTTTTGTTTATGAATACGGGTTTTTAAAAAAACGTGAAAACAATAAAGAAAAATATGTACTTATAAAATGGCAAGAATATATGGATAAGTAAAACTAAATTTTATTTAACAGTTAAGATTCTTTAAATAAAGGTATTCATATCATAACCTTATCGATATACAGATAATTTATTAACCTTTAAATTTTAAAAATCATTAGCTATTCATTACTTTTACCGCAGATAAACTTTAGGGGTGTTTTTTTGTAGTAAAAACAAAAAAACTGAGAGTTACCCTTTGAACCTGAATGAGCTAGTACTTGCGTAGGGAAAAGTAGAAGTTTTAAGCTTCTTTTTGTTATGAATGTAGTAACGTATTACTTCGCGTACTACCTATCAGTTTTCAAACAGGAATTAACCTGCTAGAGTTATCGCAAAACATTTAAGAAATGAAAATTAGCGTTAACAATCAATCCAAAAGCATCTCCAAAAACAGTTCAGTTTCTCAGTTGTTAAAACAATTACAGCAGCCAGAAAACGGAATAGCTGTCGCTATTAATCAACAAATAGTTACTAAAACAGATTGGGAAAATAAAATTATTAATACTGGCGACGATATTCTAATTATTCAAGCAACCCAAGGCGGATAAAAAATACTAATAGACAACTTCGAACTTAACAAAATAAAAGTAGTACAACGTAAATAAGTCTTATAATGCCTTATACTTTGTGCTTAACACGTTCAAAAACATGAAAAACAAAGACACAGCACCAAAGGAAGGGCAAATAACAAGAAAACCATTTCCTAATTCAAAAAAGATTTATGTGCAAGGAAAAATTCACCCGCAAATAAAAGTAGCGATGCGTGAAATTTCTTTAAGCGATACCAAAGACTCTTTAACTGGAAAGTTAACACCAAACGAACCCGTAACAGTTTACGACACCTCAGGACCTTACACAGACCCAAGTAAAGACATTAATGTACATAATGGAATAGACCGCATTAGAGAACAATGGATTTTAGACCGTCAAGATGTAGAGCAATTAAACGGGTTTTCATCAAAATACTGTAACCAACGCTTAAACGATTCAAGTTTAGACCACATGCGTTTTGCACACCTAAAAAAACCATTACGCGCAAAAAAAGGACAAAACGTAACCCAATTACATTACGCAAAAAAAGGAATCATAACTCCAGAAATGGAATACATCGCCATTCGTGAAAACCAGCGAATAGACGAGATGACCGAAATAAGAAAACAGCACCCAGGAGAACATTTTGGTGCATCAATACCAGCCAAAATAACACCAGAATTTGTACGAGAAGAAGTAGCAAGAGGGCGTGCAGTAATACCATCAAATATAAATCACCCAGAAGCAGAACCTATGATATTAGGGCGTAATTTTCTAGTAAAAATAAACGCCAATATAGGGAACTCAGCAACCACATCATCAATCGAAGAAGAAGTAGAAAAAGCCGTATGGGCATGCCGTTGGGGAGCAGATAATATCATGGATTTATCAACAGGAGAAAACATTCATGAAACAAGAGAGTGGATAGTGCGTAACTCACCAGTACCAATAGGCACCGTGCCCATTTACCAAGCCCTAGAAAAAGTAAATGGCGTAGCCGAAGATTTAACATGGGAAATTTTCCGTGACACCTTAATCGAACAAGCCGAACAAGGCGTCGATTACTTTACCATTCACGCAGGCGTATTGCTACGTTACGTACCCATGACGGCAAAACGCGTAACAGGCATTGTATCTCGAGGCGGATCCATTATGGCAAAATGGTGTTTAGCACACCACAAAGAAAGTTTCCTATACACACATTTCGAAGAAATTTGCGAAATCTTAAAATCTTACGATGTAGCCTTCTCATTAGGAGACGGCTTACGCCCAGGATCTGTAGCCGATGCAAACGACGAAGCACAATTTGCAGAACTAGAAACCCTAGGCGAGCTAACACAAATAGCACGAAAGCACGAAGTACAATGCTTTATCGAAGGGCCAGGTCACGTGCCAATGCACATGATAAAAGAAAACATGGAAAAGCAAATTGAAGTTTGCGACGAAGCACCATTCTACACCCTAGGGCCATTAACCACAGACATCGCACCAGGTTACGACCACATAACCTCCGGAATAGGAGCAGCCATGATAGGTTGGTACGGCTGTGCCATGTTATGTTACGTAACCCCAAAAGAACACTTAGGGCTACCCAATAAGGAAGACGTACGTGTAGGCGTTGTAACCTATAAATTAGCAGCACATGCCGCAGATTTAGCAAAAGGACATCCAGGATCGCAACACAGAGATAATGCCCTAAGTATGGCACGATTCGAGTTCCGTTGGGAAGACCAATTTAATTTAGGATTAGACCCAGAACGTGCCCGCGAATATCACGACGAAACCCTACCAGCAGCAGGAGCCAAAATAGCACACTTCTGTTCCATGTGTGGGCCAAAATTCTGTTCCATGAAAATATCGCAAGAAGTACGCGATTTTGCAGCAGAAAACGACATAGTAGATAACGAAGTCATACAGAAAGGTATGGACGAAAAATCTAAAGAATTTAAAGAAAAAGGATCAGAAGTATACCTGTAGTATAGATATTTAGGAAGTTCCCACGCTTTTTTTAGTAAAAGCGTGGGCGGGCTTTCCGTTACAATCTTTTGCAGAAAAAGCAAAAGGATTTTCACTGCAATCCCTAACTCATTATCAGTCTAATTAACTTCTTAATAAAAGAAAATAATATAAGAAAGAATTAATTTATTAGATGTAATAATAAAGGATTGATTTGTTATTATGTGCCTGATTAAAAACCAATAATTTCAAGTGGTTTTTGAAGAATGAAAAAATAGCACTGAAAAGTTATTAAAACTCAAAAAAAGAATGATAGTAGTCATAGCACCAGAACAAGATATACCCAACGAAATAGAAATACTCAACCAACTATTTCAAGAAGGATTAGCGTACTATCATTTTAGAAAACCACATAAAAACTATCAAGAACATAGCGACTATTTAAATCAGATAGATAAAAAATATCACAACAGAATTGTAGTACATTATTTTCATGAATTGATAAATGTTTTCAATATAAAAGGCATTCATTTTCAAGAACAAAAAAGAATAGACCACATAGACAATCCAGGACAGTATTTTAAAGGGTTAAATATGTTTGGAAAAACCATTAGTTCGTCATTTCACGAACCAGAAGAGTTAAAAACCTGCGAATTCGAGTTCGATTATCATTTGCTAAGTCCCGTATTTTCATCAATATCCAAACAAGGCTACCAAGGGAGAGGTTTCGATGTAAATCATATAGACAAAAGAATTATAGGAATGGGTGGCGTTAACACTAAAAACCTATCAGAATTTAAAAAATTAGGATTTCAAGGTGTAGGCGTATTAGGAGGCATTTGGAATAGTAAAACACCCATTCAAGATTTTAAAAAAATGAATGATTATTTCATTAAAAACGCTATTTAAATGGAAGCACATAAATATATACTATCCATAGCAGGTTTCGATCCCTCATCGGGAGCAGGACTAACATCAGATATTAAAACCTTCCAAGCACATGGTTTATATGGTTTATCAGTATGTACCAGTGTTACAAATCAAAACGATATCAGTTTTAAAGACGCGCAATGGGTTGAAAAAGAATTCATTATAAAGCAAATAAAAACACTATTCGAAAGGTTTACAATTCCAGTAGCAAAAATTGGAATAGTAGAAAATTGGCAAGTAGTCTACGACGTATTATCATTATTAAAAACATTAAATCCAGATATTAAAATTGTTTTAGACCCCATTTTACAAGCCAGTGCAGGATTCAGTTTTCATTCGCAAGAATCACTATCTTATTTTGAAAAAGCATTAAAATTATGCGATATCATAACCCCAAATTACGATGAAATAAAAGCCCTGTTTCCTAAAAAAAATATAGAAGAAACTGTAGAATATATTTCAGAAAAAACAGATATTTACCTTAAAGGTGGGCATCGTCAAGATAAAAAAGGATGGGACGAACTATACCATAGCGGTATTGTACAAGTAAATATAGAACCAGAAGCAAAAACTATTTATCAAAAACACGGCAGCGGTTGTGTATTATCATCAGCTATAGCCAGTAATTTAGCATTAGAAATACCATTAGAAGACGCCTGTAAAAACGCCAAGTATTACACCGAAAGATTCTTAAACAGTCATAACTCGCTATTAGGAATACATAGTACTGGCATTAAGTAGTTATAGAATTTTAGAAGTTATGGTAGTTTAGAGGTGAAAAAGGAATCTAGAAATTAATAACAATTAATAAGTTAAAGAATATAAGTTAGTTACGAGATGGAGAGATCTAAGAGTTTTGAAAATTTAATGGTTTGGCAAAAAGGACATCAATTTGTTTTAGAAACTTATAAAATAACGAAACAGTTTCCAAAAGAGGAAATCTACGGATTAACCTCTCAATTTAGAAGAGCATCTGTTTCTATCACAGCAAATATAGCCGAAGGGTACAAAAGACTAAGTAATAAAGAGAAATTACGATTTTATAATATAGCATAAGCATCTTTAGAAGAATGTAGATAATTTTTTATCTAAAGACCTAACATACATTAAAGATAATACAGAACAAATGGAATTAATTAGAGAAGTTAGTAAAATGCTTAATGCATATTGTAGAAGCATACTTAATTCAATGAATTCTTAACTCCTAAAATTCTATAACTCCTAAAAATACTTTAACTACTATCATATGAATATTCCAAAACTACACTATATATCGCAAGGAGCAACACCACAAGACCATTTAGATAACATACAAAATGCCTGTGTATCTGGAGCAGAATTAGTGCAGTTACGCCTTAAAAACACACCCGAAGCCGTTATTTTAGAAACCGCTAAAAAAGCTAGAGAAATAACAGGGCATTACCAAACACGTCTTATTATTAACGACCATTATAAAATAGCTAAAACAGTAAAAGCAGACGGAGTACACTTAGGTAAAACAGATGCCTGTCCAAAAGAAGCAAAAGCATATTTAGGAAAATTTTATATGGTAGGAGGTACAGCAAATACCCTAGAAGATTGCGAAGCCTTAATCGCTAAAAAAGTAGACTATATAGGCTTAGGACCATTTAGGTTTACAACAACAAAAAACAATTTAAGCCCTATTCTGGGCACCCAAGGTTACATCGCAATTCTAGACGCCTTAAAAACAGAAACACCAATAATAGCTATAGGAGGCATAACATTAGAAGATGTACCCGAAATTGTAAAAACAGGAGTACACGGTATAGCCGTTTCAGGAGAAATCACTAAAGATTTTAACCGTATTACAAAATTCAATAAAAAATTAAAAGGCCCATCAACAAACGAGCAAGTTTGGAAAGCGCCAAAAAACAAATAGCAAAAAGGCTTAATAATTTATGAGTGATCAATTAACCATAGCAGATAAAACATTCAAGTCAAGACTCTTCACAGGAACTGGTAAATTTAACGATTCAGCAGTTATGAGAGATGCCATTATAGCATCAGAAAGTGAGTTGGTAACCGTAGCATTAAAACGTGTGGATGTTAATAATCAATCAGACGATATACTAACACATCTTCAAGAAAATCATATTAATTTATTACCCAATACATCAGGAGTAAGAACAGCAAAAGAAGCCGTTTTCGCAGCAGAATTGGCAAGAGAAGCCCTAAATACCAATTGGATTAAATTAGAAATTCATCCAGACCCAAAATATTTATTACCAGACCCAATAGAAACATTACAAGCAGCCGAAGAACTAGTAAAACTAGGTTTTATAGTTATGCCATATATTCATGCTGATCCCGTATTGTGTAAACGTTTAGAAGATGTAGGAACACAATGCGTTATGCCATTGGGAGCACCAATAGGAAGTAATAAAGGCTTAAAAACCTTAGAGTTTTTAGAAATAATAATAGACCAAAGTAATGTACCAGTTATAGTAGATGCAGGTATAGGAAGCCCATCGCATGCAGCACAAGCTATGGAACTAGGAGCAGATGCCGTATTAGTTAATACAGCCATAGCAGTTTCTCAACACCCAATAGATATGGGGAAAGCCTTTAAAATGGCAGTAGAAGCAGGCAGAATAGCATACAATGCAAAATTAGCCCCAGTAAAAAAACATGCAGAAGCCAGTAGTCCATTAACTAGTTTTTTGAATTAGAATAAACACATGAGTACATTTAAAGAGACATTTAATCAATACCATTGGGATGAAACCCTGTCCAGTATTTTAGGGAAAACAGAACAAGATGTATGGAATGCTTTGCGAGCAGAAAAAAGAAGTTTAGAAGATTTTAAAGCCTTAATCTCTCCAGCAGCAAGACCATATATTGAAGAGATGGCTCAAGAAAGTAGGCGACTTACAAAAAAACGATTCGGGAATACTATACAAATGTATTCCCCAATGTATTTAAGCAACGAGTGTCAAAATATATGTACCTATTGTGGCTTTAGTTTAACCAATAAAATTCCTAGAAGAACACTAACAGATGCCGAAATTTTAAAAGAAGTCGAGTACATAAAATCCAAAGGTTACGACCATATTTTATTAGTAACAGGAGAAGCAAATCAAACCGTAGGCGTAGAGTATATAAATAATGCTCTACAATTAATACGCTCGCATTTTGCAAATATTACCATAGAGGTACAACCACTAGATCAGCCAGAATACGAACAATTAATAGATAGCGGATTGTATGCTGTTTTAGTATACCAAGAAACCTATCATAGAGAAGAATATAAAAAACACCATCCCAAAGGAAAAAAATCGAATTTCGATTACCGATTAGAAACTCCAGACCGATTAGGAAAAGCAGGAGTACATAAAATAGGGCTAGGGGCATTATTTGGATTAGAAGACTGGAGAGCAGATAGTTTCTTTACCGCATTACATTTAAAATATTTGCAAAAGACCTATTGGAAAACAAAATATTCAATTTCCTTCCCAAGGCTACGCCCGCATTCAGGAGGTTTAGAGCCAAAAGTAGAAATGACAGATCCAGATTTGGTACAATTAATATGTGCTTACAGACTGTTAGATGAAGATGTTGAACTGTCTATCTCGACCAGAGAAAGTGAAGTATTTAGAAATAATATTGTTAATTTAGGAATAACCTCAATAAGCGCAGAATCTAAAACAAATCCAGGCGGGTACGCTGTAGAACCAGAATCATTAGAGCAGTTCGAAATATCAGACGAACGCTCTACAGAAGAAGTCGCAGCTATGTTAAAAAATCAAGGACTAGAAGTTGTTTGGAAAGATTGGGCTAATAACTGGCAGTAGAAAAAATATAATTATCCCCGTCATTACGAGAGAGGCACGACCGAAGTAATCTTTAAAAAAGAGGTTTCAACAGTTAAAAAGAAACTTTACAACAATACCCCATTAAAAACAAAATCGATAATCTGTCTTTCCAATTCAATAGGGTTTAAATTGCTTTTTCCATCATTAGTATACTTATCATAAAACCATCTAATAGACGATAAAATAACAGCCGTAGCAATTTCAATGTCCATAGCTTTAAAAATATGGTTATCAATACCTTCCTTAAGTAAATCGCCAAATTTTTGTTCATAAGTATCTCGTAATTCAACATATTGAGTATACTTAGGTTCTTTTAAATTTCGCCATTCGTTAACCATAAGAGCAACTTCATAAGGCCGTTGAGAAGCAATTTTTATATGAGCAGAGATAACCTGTTTCAATTTCTCATCTATTGGATAATTAGATCCCATGATGTTATTCATGGAGTCATGAAACTCATTAGAAGTTCTAAATAAGAAGCTTTCTAAGATCTCCTGTTTAGACTTTATATAGTTGTAACTGTTAGAAACATCAAAACCCAATCTATCAGCAATGTCTCTCATAGTTGTAGCTTTAAATCCCTTCTCGTGAATCAGTTTTAATGATTCTTGTAAAAATTCCTCTTTTTTTGTGCTGACCTTCATATACTTAGTTAAATCGTTACTATACCTAGCTTTTTGCCAAATAAATGGTATTGCAAATAAAAGAAAAAAAATGCTTTAAATAAAAGTTATTTGTTTTTTAATCAACAATTGTTTATGTTTGAATAAACAAATGTTTTAAGATTATGCCATTTTATCATAAATTAGGAGAAATTCCAAGAAAGAGACACACCATTTTTAGAAAGCCAAATGGGGATTTATATTACGAACAATTATTTGGAACCATAGGTTTCGATGGCATATCATCAAACCTATATCATGAGCATCGTCCAACCCAAGTAAAGGAAATAGTAAAGCAATATAGTGTAGCGCCTAAAGTTGCAAAAGCAAACAATTTAAAGTCCTATAAATTTACAGGTTTCGATGTGCCAGCAGAGAATGATTATTTAGATAGTAGAAAGATCATGCTAACTAATAGTGATTGCAATATTATTCTAGCAGCACCAAAAAAGTCATTACGTGATTACTTTTATAAAAACACAGATGCAGACGAAGTCCTTTTTATCCATAAAGGAACAGGAACACTTAGAACGCATATGGGTAACCTAACCTTTAGTTATGGCGACTATTTAGTAATCCCCAGAGGTATGATTTATCAAATAGATTTCGATACCGAAGACAATCGCTTATTCATTGTAGAATCTTATAGCCCCGTTTATACACCAAAACGCTATAGAAATTGGTTTGGGCAATTATTAGAACATTCACCATTTTGTGAACGTGATATTCGTAGACCAGACCAATTAGAAACTCATGATGAAAAAGGCGAGTTTCTTATGAAAATAAAAAAGCAGAACGATATTATAGAAGTCATTTATGCAACACATCCATTCGATGTAGTTGGTTACGATGGATTTAATTATCCGTATGCCTTTTCAATTCACGATTTCGAACCCATAACAGGGCGAATACATCAACCGCCACCAGTACATCAAACCTTTGAAACCAATGCCTTTGTAATTTGCAGTTTTGTGCCAAGGCTATACGATTATCATCCGGATAGTATTCCAGCACCTTACAATCATAGTAATATAGATAGCGATGAGGTATTGTATTATGTCGATGGTGATTTTATGAGTAGAAACGATGTTGATGCAGGGCATATTTCATTGCACCCAGCAGGGATTCCACATGGACCACATCCAGGAGCAGCAGAGCGTAGTATAGGAGAAACAAGAACAGAAGAATTAGCAGTTATGGTAGATACTTTTAAACCATTAAAAGTAACAGAAGAAGCCATGAAAATAGCAGATGAAACCTACCATACATCTTGGTTAGATTAATAATATAAATAATGAAGACAAATAAAGCAAGTTGGGTTACCATACCCGAAAATTCAGATTTTTCTATTCATAACATCCCGTTTGGAATTTTTTCAAACTCAGATGAAACTAAGCGTATAGGTATTGCTATAGGAGATCATATCTTAGACTTAAGCGTAGCAGCTAGTTTAGGTATTTTTAATCTTTTAAAGATAGATGAACATGTTTTTAAAAATGAGTTTTTAAATCCGTTTATAGATTTAGGAAAAAAGACAACGAATGATGTTAGGTTGATTATTCAAAATGAATTAATAAATGAGAATTCAGTCTTAAAAAAGCATGACAAAGCTTTTATTTTACAAAGCGAAGCTAAGATGCATTTACCTGTATTTATAAGAGACTATACCGATTTTTATTCAAGTATAGAGCATGCCACCAATGTAGGTAAAATGTTTAGAGATCCAGAAAATGCATTACTACCCAATTGGAAACATATTCCAGTAGGGTATCACGGTCGGGCATCTTCAATAATAACAAGTGGTCAAGATATTCATAGACCCATGGGGCAAACACTACCAATAGGAGAAGACAAGCCCGTTTACACCACATCAAAGCGTGTAGATTTTGAACTGGAAATGGCATACATTATAGGGAAAAGTACCAATTTAGGAGAAACCTTAAATACAAATAATGCCGAAGACTATATTTTTGGGAAAGTTGTTTTCAACGATTGGTCTGCCAGAGATGTACAAAAATGGGAATACATTCCATTAGGACCCTTTTTAGCAAAAAACTTTGCGTCTTCAATCTCACCTTGGGTAGTTACTATGGAAGCCCTAGAACCATTTAGAGTTCAAGGACCAGAGCAAGAACCAGACGTACTGTCCTATTTAGAATATTCAGGTAAAAAGAATTACGATATAAAATTAGAAGTAGCCTTACAACCCGAAAACGAAGCAGAAACTACCATAAGTCATTCCAACTTTAAATATATGTACTGGAATATGGCGCAACAACTAGCACACCATACTATGAATGGTTGCAATTTAAGTGTAGGAGATATGATGGGATCAGGAACTATAAGCGGAAAATCTCCAGACAGTTATGGCTCTATGTTAGAATTAGCATGGGCAGGACAAAAGCCAATAAAACTTAACGATGGCTCCGAGCGCAAGTTTATAAACGATAACGATACGGTTATTATGCGTGGCTATTGTGAAAATGACAATATACGTGTTGGGTTTGGAGAAGTAAGAACAAAACTATTACCAGCAAAAAACAATTAATAATGGCAATTAAAACGATAGATCCAAAAACGATTAAAACTTCAGAATTGCATCAAATTTTGCTTTCTGCAGTAGCACCGCGTCCTATTGCTTTAGCTAGTACGGTAGATGCGAATGGTCATGTTAATTTAAGCCCTTTTAGTTTTTTCAATGTATTTAGTGCAAATCCACCAATTTTAATTTTTTCACCAGCAAGACGCGGAAGAGACAATACCACTAAGCATACCTACGAAAATGTAAAAGCAGTAAGCGAAGTGGTTATAAATATAGTAAACCACAATATTGTAGAGCAAACCTCATTGTCCAGCACCGAGTACGATAAAGGTATTAATGAATTTGAAAAAGCAGGTTTTACAGCAATTCCTTCAGAAGTAGTAACACCACCAAGAGTAGCAGAATCACCTGTGTCTTTTGAGTGCACAGTTCAAGACGTTATAGAATTAGGAGATAAAGGTGGCGCAGGAAATTTGGTAATTTCTAAAGTAGAACGCATTCATATTCAAGAAAAATATTTGAATGATAAAGGAAGTTTAGATACTCAAAAATTGGATTTAGTAGCCCGTATGGGAGAAAGTTGGTATTGTAGAGCCAGTGGCAATGCGTTATTCGAAATACCTAAACCTATTTTTAATAAAGGGATTAGGTATCGATAATTTACCAAAGCATGTAATAGAAAGTAATATCCTTTCAGGAAATAACCTAGGAAGACTAGGTAATTTGGAACAAACTCCAGATCCATTACAAATTGAAAAGCATAAAAACACTAAAGTAATACAAGGAATCTTTCAAATGAAAGATAAAGAAGATATACAAAATGAGTTGCATAAGTATGCTAAAATCTTTATAGAAAATAACAAGCCAGAAATTGCTTTAGAAGTGCTGTTCTGCATGAATTAATTAAACGATGATTAATAAAAAAGTAAATAATATATCAGAAGCTTTAAAAGGCATAAAGAACAACATGACACTAATGTTAGGTGGTTTTGGATTTTCTGGTATACCAGAAAATGCAATAGCAGAATTAGTAACATTAGGTGTGTCTGGACTCACTTGTATTTCAAACAATGCTGGTGTAGACGATTTTGGTTTACTACTTCAGCAAAAACAAATCAAAAAAATGGTATCGTCTTATGTTGGTGAAAATGATGAGTTTGGGCGCCAGATGCTATCAGGAGAATTAGAAGTAGAACTCATTCCGCAAGGGACATTAGCAGAACGTTGTCGTGCAGCCCAAGCAGGATTTCCAGCAGTATATACCCCAGCGGGCTATGGTACCGAAGTGGCCCAAGGCAAAGAAACCCGTGAGTTTAATGGTAAAATGTATGTGCTAGAACATGCCTTTAAAGCCGATTTTTCCTTTGTAAAAGCATGGAAAGGCGATGAAGCAGGAAACTTAATTTTTAAAGGTACCGCTAGAAATTTTAATCCCAATATGTGTGGAGCAGCAAAAATAACAGTAGCTGAGGTAGAAGAATTGGTATCACTGGGAACATTAGACCCCAACCAGATTCACATCCCAGGCATATTTGTACAACGCATTTTTCAAGGAGACACCTATGAAAAACGTATTGAACAGAGAACGGTAAGGGTAAAAGATTAAAAAATAGAAGTTATCAAAACTTTTAGACACTTAAAACTTAAAAGATGTTAGACAAAACAGGCATAGCAAAACGAATAGCAAAAGAAGTACAAGATGGCTACTATGTTAACTTAGGTATAGGTATTCCCACTTTAGTAGCCAACTACGTGCGTAACGATATAGAAGTAGAGTTTCAAAGTGAAAATGGAGTTTTAGGCATGGGGCCTTTTCCGTTTGAAGGCGAAGAAGATGCCGATGTGATTAATGCAGGCAAACAAACGATAACTACATTACCAGGAGCCAGTTTTTTCGATTCAGCGATGAGCTTTTCGATGATACGAGGCCAACATGTAGACTTAACCATACTAGGTGCTATGGAAGTAGCCGAAAATGGCGATATCGCAAACTGGAAGATCCCAGGTAAGATGGTAAAGGGCATGGGAGGTGCTATGGATTTAGTAGCCAGTGCAGAAAATATCATTGTAGCGATGATGCATACCAACAAACGGGGCGAATCTAAACTATTAAAACGCTGCTCGTTACCACTAACAGGTGTTGGATGTGTAAAGAAAATAGTAACCAATATGGCAGTGTTAGAAGTCACAGAAAACGGATTTAAACTATTAGAACGAGCACCAGACGTTTCAGTAGAAACCATAAAAGAAGCCACAGAAGGCAATCTAATCATTGAAGGAGAGATACCTAAAATGCATATATAATAATTGAACATAAAAAATTAAAACAATGGCAAAAGAATTTGCATCAAAAGCTGATTTAGGAGAAAAAGTAATCTCTTTTGTAGAACTAGGAAAAGGGTGCTACGGATATACAGCAGAAGGAGACCCCAATAGTGGTGTTATAATTGGAGACGATTACGTAATGGTTATCGAAGCACAAGCAACACCACGAATGGCAAAAGATGTTATCGCTAAAATACGTAGCGTAACAGATAAGCCTATTAAATATTTAGTACTTACACACTATCATGCCGTAAGAGTTTTAGGAGCTAGTGAGTATGGTGTAGACGAAATTATCATGTCTCAAAAAACCAATGAAATGGTTGAAGAACGTGGTGCTCAAGATTGGCAAAGTGAGTTTGAACGCTTTCCAAGGTTATTTAGAGGTCATGAAAGTATTCCAGGGTTAACACACCCTACCATGATTTTTGAAGATAAACTTACAGTAGATCTAGGAAACAAAAAAGTAGAAATCATGCATGTAGGCGAAGGGCATACCCGAGGTGATAGTATCGTTTGGGTACCAGACGAAAAAGTCATGTTTGCAGGCGATTTAGTAGAGTATGGAGCAACACCTTATTGTGGCGATGCACAACTTAAAAACTGGCCATTAACACTTCAAAAATTGAGTGATTTTAAACCAAAAGCATTAGTGCCTGGTCGTGGAGAAGCCTTAAAGAATGAAGTAGAATGTCAAGAAGCCATACAAATGACTTCAGAATACGTAACCATGCTATATCAAGAAGCTTTATTAAGTGTTACCAGAGGAGAAACTTTAAAACAATGCTATGATGCATTAATGAAAAATATGACACCTCGTTTTGGGGAATGGGTCATTTTCGAACACTGTATGCCTTTCAATGTAACCCGAGCTTTTGATGAAGCCAGTGGAATTTCGCATCCAAGAATTTGGACAGACGAAAGAGATGTAGCCATGTGGAATGAGTTAAACTCATAAAACATAATCAACACCTACAAGATTTTAAAGAACCTTGTAGGTGTAAAAAAAGTAGACAAAAAACACCTATAAGGACTAGAACCTTGCAGGATTATAAACATTAAAACTATCAACTTATGAAATGGGTTATACCAAAAACGTACACGAATCCTATCTATCCGCTTAAACAGGTTTCAGATATGAATTCTAATACGCCAACAAAACACCAAGTTGCCATTATTGGAGCAGGTCCAGTTGGTTTAACAACAGCATTAGATTTAGCTAACCGAGGTATATCAAGCGTTGTTTTTAGCAAGGAAAACTCGGTAAGTGTTGGTAGTAGAGCTTTGTGTTTTTCAAAAAAATGTCTGGAAATAATACATAGAATAAATCCAGATGCCGTATCTAGAATGATTGATAAAGGTATTACCTGGAATTTAGGAAAAGTATTTTATAAAGATGATGAAGTTTATAAATTCAACTTATTACCAGAAGAAGGTCATAAAATACCAGCATTTATAAATCTACAACAATATTATTTTGAAGAATATCTAGCAGAGGAAGCTCATAATAATCCTTTAATAGATTTGCGTTGGCAAAGTAAAGCGAATTTTATAGCGCAAGATGAAGAGAAGGTAACACTTAAAATTGAAACCGAAGAAGGAAATTATAATATAGAAGCTGAATATTTATTGGCTTGCGATGGGGTACATAGTCCAACACGTAATACGATGAATCTTCCTTTTGAAGGTGAGTTGTTTGAGGAAAATTTCCTTATAGCAGATATAACTATGGAAAATGATTTTCCAACAGAACGTTGGTTTTGGTTCGATCCGCCATTTAATAAAGGCTATTCCGCATTATTACATAAAGAACCAGATGGTGTATGGCGTATCGACTTGCAATTGGGTAGAGAAGGTATTGATAAGGCTAAAGAATTAGACCAAGAGCGCATTAAAGCTAGATTACGTAAAATGCTAGGGGATGATTGTAAGTTTGAATTAGAGTGGACCAGCATTTATAATTTTAGATGCATGCGTATGGATAGCTTGATTCATGATCGCGTACTTTTTGCAGGCGATAGCGCACATCAAGTCTCTCCATTTGGAGCAAGAGGGGCTAATGGAGGTGTGCAGGATTCTGATAATTTATCTTGGAAATTGGCATACGTGATAAAAGGATTAGCTCCAAAATCACTTTTAAACACTTACCAAGAAGAAAGAAGTCCAGCGGCAGACGAAAATATATATCATTCTTCTAATGCTACCGATTTTATTTCACCTAAATCTAAAATAAGTACGGTATTTAGAAACCAAACTTTAGATTTGGCGAAAGATCATTTATTCGCTCAAAAGTTGGTGAATAGTGGTAGACTATCAAATGCTTTTAAATATTTAGATTCTTCGCTAACATCTACAGATAATCCTTCTGATGATTGGCAGGCTGGTTTACAACCTGGGTATTCATTCAATGATGTTACATTAAAAAAGCATGGTAAAACAACACATCTTATTGACGAACTAGGAAATGATTTTACTTTAATAGTATATGGAGAAATACCAGTAGATGTAATAGACCTAACAGATATATTTAATGTGAAAATAGTTGTTATTTCAGATACACAAAATTATAGTGATTTAGTAGATAGTAATGAGCATTTTAAAAATAGATACGATGCACAAAAAGGAAGTTGGTATTTATTAAGACCAGACCATTACATTGCTTCAAGAGGAAAAGTATTAGATAACAAACGTATAAAAAAAGCAATTTTAAAAGCCACTAATAATTCTGAAGATTATTCAAAATCTAATATAAAAGATATGAATCCTCAACACCAAAAAGATGACATGTACAAAGCTTTAATAGAAGCACATGAAGGATTAACCGAAGAAGAAAGCCATAAGCTAAATGCTAAATTAATTTTGTTATTAATGGATAAAACTGAAGCTGTTAGTGAATGGAATACTATTATAAATTCAGCTAAAGCGATTAAAGAAAATAATGTATTAATAGAATCTTAAAACTAAGGTTATGGAATTTTCAATTAAACAAACTTTAACACAAGGTATTTTGGCATTATTACTTGTTATGGTAATGGCATTTACCATTGCAGCAATATTTACCCCAATAAATTATCAATGGGTAGTTTTCTTTTTTTTAGCAGCTACACCAGCTCAAATAATAATTGGTATTTTGTGGCAGAATGACCTGCCTTTTATTAAAGGTTTAGACCAAAAGCCTCAACCATTCAAAGGTGTTGTTCTTACGTTAATCTCGGCTCTTTTTGGATTTGCAATAGGTAGTTTAGCTATATTAATTTTAGCAAAAGGGAATTGGATACTTTCTCCACAATTATCTCATTACATGATTATAGCTATTATTGTAACCATTTGGCTTGCTGTAGTTGTGAATTTTTGGCCCTTTATTGGAAAAGTAAAAAATATCGCTGGTGTTGGTTTTTTTACTTTAATTCTAGCATATGTTTTAGCTTATTTAGTTTGGACTCTATTTTTTAATTATGAAAATGTAGCAGACCTAGCACCATGGTATCATGAGGTTTTAGACCCCAAAGGCATTTTTAATTTTGTGAGTGCTATTGTTTTTATAATTAGTTGTTGCCCAATTATATTATACTTGGCATTATTTGATAGTTGGATTTTAGACAGATGGACAGGAGGTAAACAACCATTTAAAGCCATAATAAATACAATATTAGTACTACTTATAACTTTTGTTTTTCAATATTTTTTTATAGATATACTAGAAATGGATATGATGGTGTATATGGTTTTAGTGCCTATATGCATGGTTTTTGGTGTATTTTTAGTAAACAATATGACTCAGTTTTTACTTTTTGAAAAAACACCTCAACCTCTTAAGGGATTATATAAAGTGATTATTGCCACTTCCATGGGGTTATTAATGTATGCTATATACTATAATTTATCACCGTATATAACAGGACAAGATTTAGTAGCTGGGAAAACAGGTAATTATCAGTTAGATTTATGGATTGCAGATACCATGTTAGGTATTTCTTTTCCACTAATTTTAGTAGTTACTGGCTTTTTAAATTTTTGGCTAATTAAGAAAAGATAAAAAAAATACGTATATTTATATATCCCTATATTTTATGCAAGCACCTGATTTTTATATAAGTACGGAAAAAGTAGATCCTAAAGATGCCTTGTCTTATTGGAACGATTATGTGTGCAAAACACTTGTAGAATTAGATGTTTTTCATAATGGAGGTCAATCATCTTTTTATGGTTCGTTAGTAGGTCATCAATTAGATACGATTCACGTTTGTAAAATATACTCTCAAGGTAGCGGTGTACGCAGAAGTAAAAGTCAGATTTCTAAATCTTCTGAAGCTTATTTTTTAATTAATTATCAGTTAAGTGGGCAAGCAGTTTTAAAGCAAGATGGAAAAACAGTTCTTTTAAAGCAAAACGATTGGACTTTTACAGATAGTACACGTCCTCATGAATTGGATTTTAAAGGTGGATTTGAACAATTAGTTTTAAAAATTCCTCGTAATTTATTGACTTATGGAACCTCTTATATAACTGCTAATACGGCTTGTTTATTAGATGACTCTGGTTTAGGGAAAATTTTAAAGAATTTTATATACAGTTTAAGTCTTGAACTAAAAGTAGTTGACGTGTTTACAAGAAAATATTTAGCTAATAATTTACTTCAGTTATTAAATGATTATTTGAACTTAAAATTCGCATCAGACAAGAATGCATCGCCATCTAAAGAAACGATGTTGTTAAGTATAAAGTCTTTTGTTGAAGAACAAATTACCAATCCGCAGTTATCCATTCAGCAAATAGCTCAAACATTTAAATGTTCTAAAAGACAATTACATAAGCTTTTTAATGACGAAAATTGTACTATAAATAATTACATACGTAATTCTCGATTAGAGAAATGTAAAAATGATATTGAAAATCTAGGCTTATCAAAATTAAGTGTTTCCGAAATAGGTTATAAAAACGGATTTAACAATATTAGTAATTTTATAAAATGTTTTAAACAAAAATTTGGTATCCCTCCAGGAGAATATAGAAATATTTGCGAACAATCGTTTAGTTTAAACAGAATTCAAGTTGTTTATTAATTAACTATTATTTTGATTTTAAGAAACATAAATCTGAATGATACTTCGTTTTGTCATCTCTTTTATATGTTTTTATAATATATTACAACTAGATATAATAGCAGCGGTTAATAAGTATTAAATCATTATAATTTAAAATTAATAAGCTTAAGTACTCTTTATCTTAAGTCTTGAAAAATTACTTTTCTACTCATTCTTAAAATTAAGAACTTTAGTTTTTTAAGCTCTACAATAATATTTAATAATCGATTTTTTTAAATTAGAAATAATTAACCTGATTCTTGGTATTAAATTATAACCAACAGATTTTATATAAATTACATTTTCCTTGCTATGCCGAATAAATCTGAAAAGTGAATTATTTGGTATCCTTATGATATTATAAAAATCTAAAACACTTGTTAATATTATTGTTAAACCCAAGATGCTTTATTTTCCTAAAAACAAAATAGTAGATGCTAATTGCTTGTTAATGAAAAAAATATCAATTTTTTTTATTAGAAGATTTTTCTTTCGAATAAGTTGATTTCTACAGAGTTAAGATATGTAAGATAATCAAAACAAGTTGTTTGTGAGGGTTTTGTAATCTTTTCTCTGTAAGTATAAAATATTACGACGTCTTAATAAATATCAAATCTTAAAGCCTTTGATATTTTAAAAATGATTGGCCAATTGTTTTTTAGTTTAATTATTAAAAAAAAAATCAAAAATGAAAAATTTTATAACAACCCTTTTAAGTATTTTTGTTGCTTCTTTATTTGTTTCCTGTGATAAGGATGACAATGTAATAGATGATAATGTAACAGCAGAGGAGTCAACAGTACTATCGTCTAAATCCTTGCGGACTCAATCTAAAGAAGCCTATAAAGAAGCTAAGCTTTTATTGGCTAGTATTAAAAAAGATGGAGGAGTTCCTTACGATGTATCTAATCCTGCACTTACTTTTACCGAAGACCAAAATGTGTTTTTACCTAGTGTATTAGGTATTGATTATCGAATCGATAGAACTGTAGTTCCTGCTGGACCAACAGCTAGATTTCCAATGTTTCAAGGTTGGGAAACATTGCCTAATGGAACTCGAAGAAAAGGTTATTATGTAATAACTGAAGCTTCTAATAGAGTAATGGCTAGAGAATTAGGTGTTATTTTTTCTCCTAGAATGGCTAGATCTGTAGGATCTGGAGGTGAACAAAAAGCTTTTTGGACGAAAAAAGGAAGACTGGTTTTTGAAGGTTCTGTAGATTTTTCCCCAAAAAGATCTTTAAGAGCTGGAGCTAG
The DNA here is from genome assembly GCF_001747085.1 of Flavivirga aquatica. Taxonomy (GTDB): domain Bacteria; phylum Bacteroidota; class Bacteroidia; order Flavobacteriales; family Flavobacteriaceae; genus Algibacter_C; species Algibacter_C aquatica. The sequence continues at coordinate 21,169 of NZ_MDJD01000050.1, read as the reverse complement.
ATCTGACGACGGATTATTATTTGGTTTTCCTCCTGCTCAAGCTAACCCAGGTGCTTTAGCGGATTCAGCATGGTCTTCTTATGTCGTATTACCTAGTGGAGTTGTTATTAATGCTCAAATGGTAGCTAACAATACAGGTATCCATGACAGAATACCTAATCCAAATGGAAACCGTCGTAGAGATCAAGATGATTTAAATAATCCAAACCTTGGTATAGGTCAGGCTTCTGTTGTAATGCAACTTTTAGATGGGTGGCAAGATGGAAAACCATACTACTTTCATATTGTAACAGATACTTCTGCTCCAGGACCTGCAACTATCGAATTAGGGGTTTTTGCACCAAGGCTAGCTAATTTACCAAGATTTGGAGTGTTTCCAGGAGGTTCTATGTTACCTTTTAGTCCTACAGCTAATGGTAGAACAACAGATACAGATGGTGATGGAGTTCAAGGATTAAATTCAGCTTCTTTAAGTACCAGACAAGTGCAGGATCCAACAAATACATTCCCAATTGACCCTAGAGATAGAAGGTATGCACCTATGTGGGATGCACATATTACAGAATTTACAGTTCCAGAAAATGAGCGCCCAATCTTAAAAAGTTTTGATCAAGTAAATGCACTTTTAGCAAACGGTACTTTAATTCCTTTTAGAGGAAATGCAAACCCAAGTCCATTAGCAAATTCATTATCTAACTTATTAACGGCAACAGGAGCAATTATTAATTGTCCAGTAATTACACAGCCTAGAGAAAGTGCTATAGGGACCCAAATTGGATTACCAAGAAATAACTAATAATATTAAAGATGAACTAATTAATATTTTGTTTGTCTTTAATTTTTAAATAAATGAATTCATCTTGACTTTTTGTTTTTAAGCTAAAATGAGTTAAAATTTGTTCAGATAAAGTTATTTTTAAAAGGTATAACATCGCTACGCATGAGAAAATAACCGAAATATGGACATTTTTTAGAAAATAAAAAAGTTAAGATGATTTCTATAAGAAAAGCTTAGTAACAATTATGTTGCTAAGCTTTTTTAATAAATGGTATTCAAAGTAGATTAGAAAAACATTCAAAGGAAAGAAATAGATTAAAAATCCCGAAGTACATTTTAAGATGTTATACTAGTTTAAAGTTAAAGTAGTTTTTTATCTAAAAAGCTGTGATAAAACATAAACTTATTATGTAATTTATAAACAAGGTGTTTAGAATTAAAAAGAATAAAGCGCCATACAATATTTTAGATTTAAACTGTTATTAAATCAAGATATTTCATCGAAAAATAAGTGTTAATTCTACGATCTAATTTAAATGTATTGTTATACCGTTTTTCGAACTAGAGTTTCCTAAATAAATTTCCAAGTATATAAAAAAAACTGTCTTTTTAGGATGTTTTTTTTGTATTGCGCTAATAGACAATATTTTGTGCGCTATTGAACAATTAGTGATCATTTATTTGTTGTTACTTGATAACAGTTAAACAAAAAGTCTATTTATTATGGAAAATACAAGCTACAAAGTTGCCGCTGTACAGGCAGCACCAGTTTTTTTAAATCTTAATGCTTCAATTGATAAAGCAATAAAATTAATTGAAGAAGCCGCAAGTCATGGAGCCAAGCTTGTCACTTTTGGAGAATGTTGGCTACCAGGTTACCCTTGGTGGATATGGCTTGATGCACCTGCTATGGGGATGCAATATGTACAACCATATTTTGAAAATGCAATGGAATTAGGAAGTGAGCAACACATGAGACTTTGTGAAGTTGCAAGACGTAATAATATATATGTAGGTATGGGGTTTAGTGAGCGAGATGGTGGGTCATTATATATTGCACAATTAGTTATTGATGATGAAGGTGAGACCGTATCTGCAAGACGAAAATTAAAACCAACTCATGTTGAGCGTACTGTGTTTGGCAATGGAGACGGTAGTGATCTTGTAGTACATGATACAAGCATAGGAAAATTAGGAGCTTTAGCATGTTGGGAACATTTACAACCTTTAAGTAAATATGCCATGTATTCACAAAATGAACAGGTACACTTTGCTGCATGGCCAGGGTTCTCTTTATACGAAGGAAAGGCTTTTGCATTGGGGTATGAAGTAAATACTGCTGCAAGTAGAATTTATGCGGTAGAAGGCTCATGCTACGTCGTTGCTCCAACCCCTTTAATAACACAGGAAATTCATGATATGCTATGTGATACCGATCTTAAAAAGGTTTTTTTACCATTGGGTGGTGGTCATGCTAGAATTTATGGTCCAGATGGATCTGAATTAGCAGAACCAATTCCACATGATCAAGAAGGTATTTTATATGCCGATATTGATTTAGGAGCTATTGCTGTTGCTAAGGCTGCTGCAGATCCTGCCGGTCATTATGCTAGACCAGATGTTACCCAATTACTTTTTAATCCAAATCCACAACGCCCAGTGGTTTTGAGAGAAGAATATAATGCGGGAAAAGATGCGAAAGCAGAGGAGATTTTAAGCGAAGAAATAACCGAATAGCAATGAGAAAGTATAAAAAAAACATGCCTAAAGGGTGGGAGCCTCCCGTTCCTGCTTGGAGTGCAGATATTAAAAAGGATTGTACTGAAATTGTTATTGGTTATTTTGGATACCAAATTAAAAAAGAGTCTAATAAAACACCAGATGAGTTTCATAATTGGTATTTAGGTTTATTAAAAATAAACCACGCTCCTATACATACAGAAAGAGGTCATGTAGTAGATAATGAAGAGTATAGTAATGGGTTTTATATTTCTTATTGGAACTCTAAAGTAAGTTATGAAACATGGAGAGCATCAAGCTCATTTACAAATTGGTGGGATTCTAAAGACCGTATAAATGATGATTTTGGCTATTGGTCTGAGCCTATGGTTATTCCTATAGAACGTTTTGAAACGCTTTTCTCATCTGAAGATAAAGCTGGAGCAGCAACCATGTTTAACGATTTTAAAGGGCCAATTAAAGAGCATAACTATTGGGGAGGTATGCGAGATCGATTAGATATTTCTGAAGTTAATTTATTAGAGGGGAATATGGAAAATTTAATAGAACAGTCTCAAATTGAAACTTTAGGAAAGCGAGTGCATTTAAAGACCCCAAAAAACCTTGCTATTATTAGATCTGCTCAAAATTTAACAGAAAGTAATAATAAAGAAAATACTTATTATCATACAGAAGTATACCCTAATTTAATAAAGGGTATGGAATTTATTTCAACGCATCCAGAAGAAACAGGGTGTTGTAGTTCAAGATTTTCAGATGAACTAACCATAGCTGGTGAAAAAACAAAGAAAACATTCGGTTTTGCATACTTTTTAACGTTAGAACATTTAGAAACATGGTCTAGAACACATCCTACGCATTTAGCCATTTTTAATAGTTTTTTAAATATGGTACAATCTTTAGGAGGACAAATAGATATAAAACTTTGGCATGAAGTATCGGTTTTACCCGAAGGTCAAATATTCGAATATATAAACTGTCATCCAAAATCGGGACTTCTTCCTTGGTTTAGATAAACTCTCACAAAACTAAATAACTAATCTTTAAAACTCAAAACAATGAAAAAATATGTAATCCAACGAAAGCTTAAAGTTTATATAGCGTGTCTTCTTATGGTTTTTTCGCTATCCACTTTTGCTCAGGAACTAACAGTTAATGGGATTGTTACAGATATTAATAAAATACCTTTGCCTGGTGTGAATATTGCCGTGAAAAATCAATCTAAAGGAGCGGCAACAGATTTTGATGGAAAATTTTCAATCACTCTAAATGGTGATAGTATATTGGTATTTTCATATATAGGATATGAAACTAAAGAAGTCTCAGTTGCTGGCCAAACTGTAATTAATGTTTCCCTTAAAGAAGGAGGTTATGGTTTAGAAACAGTAGTTGTAACATCAAGAAAACAATCTGAAAATGTACAAGAAGTACCTATTTCGGTAGCTGCATTTTCAGCAAAAGCATTAGAAACTAAAGGTATTGGGAATGTATCTCAAATAGGGGATTATATTCCAAATGTAGAAATAGATGTTACCGCGCCTTTTAGTGGTAGTCAATCTATATTATCACCGTACATTAGAGGTATTGGTCAAGTAGATTTTGCAATAACCTATGAACCAGCAGTAGGATTATATGTTGATGGCGTTTATTTTGGACGTACTGTAGGTTCGGTTATAGATTTATTAGATGTGTCTAGGGTAGAGGCGCTTAAAGGTCCACAAGGAACTTTATTTGGTAGAAATACCATTGGTGGAGCTATAAGTATTACTACAAAAGATCCGTCTCCTACATTTTCTGCTAATGGGCAAATAACTACAGGTAGTTATAACAGGTTAGATACTAAAGTATCGGTAGATATTCCTTTAATCGAGGATAAATTATTATCGAGCGTTTCTGTATCGTCAATTAATAGAGATGGTCATGTAGAAAGGCTTCCTTATAATGGACCAGCAAATGCAGATTTAGCAAATCCACGTTTAGGTGTTTTCTCAGACGTCAATAATGATGGAGATCAAGGAAACCAAAATAACGATACCTGGAGAACTAAGCTAAAATGGTTAGCATCAGATAGTTTTACTGCTACATTTAGTGCAGATTATGAACGTGTAAGAGAAAATCAAAATGCTAGTAAAATTTTAGCAATGTTTAACGATGTAGGAGGAGCTCCAACAATAGTTGGTGCTTATAATGCTTGTGCAGCAGGATTATTACCTCCAGAGTTATGTAATTCTATTGCAAATGCTCCTGGTTTAGAATTAATAGGTGCTACGCCTTATGACGAACGTTTTATAACCGATGATCCTTTTACTAATTATGCAACTGCAGATTCGGGAACAAAAATTGATACTTGGGGAGCTGCTTTGACATTAGAATGGGAACTTAACGACAATATAGATTTTAAATCTATTTCATCATACAGAAATTTAAAATCTCAATTTGCAGAAGATCAAGATTTTTCTCCTTTAGATTTTGGAACAGCAGGGTTTATTATGCCTCAAGAACAGTTTACACAAGAATTCCAATTGGTAGGAAATAGTGATAAGCTTAAATGGATAGGAGGTCTTTATTATTTCTCAGAAGATGGGTCGGTTACCGATCAAGTGGTTTTAGGTAGAGGTTTAGTACAGATATATGGACAGAATTTTGTTAAAAATAAAAGTTATGCAGGATTTGCACAAGCGACACTTAAATTAACAGATAAATGGAGTATAACTGGTGGCGCACGTTTTACTTATGAAGAAAAAGAATTGGATGGTAGACAACGAGATTTAAACAGTTTTGCATTAAAAACAGGCGTGGTATCACCTGCAGATTTTCCAACATCTGATCTTACATTATACTATCCTCCAGGAGTGAACAAGCAAACGTTTAGTGAACCAACATTTAGATTTGGTACGGAGTATAAATTCTCTGAGAGTGTCTTTGCTTATGGTTTTTTTGCTCAAGGGTTTAAATCTGGAGGATGGACAACAAGGGTAACAACTCCTGTACTTGAAGCACCTGAGTTTGCTCCTGAAAAAGCAAATACTTATGAGCTTGGATTGAAAACGGATTTAGCCAATAATACGGTTCGTTTTAATGTGTCTGCTTTTTATACAGATTATCAAGATTTACAAATTACAGTACAAAGAGGTATTACCCCTTTTGTTGAAAATGCTGCTCAGGCAGAAATTAAAGGTATAGAAGTAGATGCGCAATGGCGTGCTTCTAAAAATGTATTGTTCTCGGGAAACTTTGGATATATTGATGCGTCTTATACTTCTATTACAGATCCTAATGCTGTAATAGCAGAAGATTTTAGCTTTATAAATACACCAGATTTTTCTAGTTCGGTATCGGCCGATATTACGTTTCCTTTAGGAGAAGATAAAGCTAGATTATTATTTCATGTAGATATGGTAAATAAAAGTGAAGTTTATAATGATGTAGAAAATACAGCGATTCTTAGACAGCCAGGATTAACGTTGTTTAATACCTCTTTATCGTTAGAAGGACCTCAAAGAGACTGGAAAGTCACCCTAGGAGGGAGTAACATTACAGACGAAACCTATCTTGTTGGAGGTTATAATAATCCAGGAGTTGGTATTATTTACGGAACTTATGCAAGGCCTGCAGAATTCAATTTAGGACTTAGTTATAAATTCTTTTAAAAAATATATTCAAAATAGTTTGATTGGGTTAGAGGTTTCGGTGTTGTAATGGTTTGAGACCTCTAATTTTTTAATAATTAAAAATAAAATAGAATGGCACATTTAGAACCACTTTCAAAAAGTTTACATTCAGAATTAGAGCCTAAGTTCGATAACTACCAAAAAACGAGAGGGTTTATTCCTAATAGTATATTAACCATGCAAAGACGACCAGAAATATCGAAAGCATTTATGCAGTTAAACCAAGTTGTTTTATACGAAGGAACTGTTTCAGAAGAATTAAAAATGCTTATTAGTCTTATTTCTAGTCAAGCTAGTGGTTGTCGTTATTGTCAAGCTCATATGGCAAACCTTTCTAGGATTTATAAAGCATCTAAAGAAAAGATAGAGTCTGTTTGGGAATTTCATACCTCTCCTTTATTTTCTGAAGCAGAAAGGGCTGCACTAAATGTAGCTTTTAAAGGTGCTTTAATACCAAATATTGCTGAAGCAAAAGATTTTGATGAATTAAAAAAGCACTTTAGTGAAAGTGAAATTGTAGAGATTGTTGCTTCGTTAGCATTATTTGGTTATTTAAATCGTTGGAATGATACCATGGCAACAGACCTTGAAGATTATCCTAAAGAAGTTGCAAAAGATTTAATAGGTTCTAAAGGTTGGAATCCTGGTAAGCACGGATAGATGTATATGATTAATAGTAATAAGCATAATTTGATTAAAATTAAATAAAAAAAAGTGATACAAATTGTATCACTTTTTTACTTTTTTCTCAATTTTAGAGGTGTCCGTAAATTTGTTTATTATAATTTGTGGGTTTTCATAAATATAAATAGAACTAGTGCCAGATATATTTAATGTTAATTTTTCTAATACTTCAATATAAGCGTCACTATTGATTTCACAAATTGTATTACAAGTATTCATAGTAAAGTTTTTACCGTTAAATGTGGTGTTGTTATCCATTTCCAAAATTCCTTCATCACAAGATCCTTCAATAATAGCATTGGCACGCTGGTATAATATTGCTGCAAACTGTTTAGAATTAATAAGAGCCTCTAGTTTGGTTGTACCTATTTGATTTATAGAACAATGTTCACTAGTTATATTTAATTTAGCTTTAGATTTATCACTAGCTTCATAACTAAAATTATCTGATTTTATGGTTAGCGCTGCATTGGAGTTCCCTTTAGTATTTAAAACTATGTTAGCTAAATTTATAGAGGTAATCGAGCTTATTTCTGCATTGTCTGTAGTTTGAATGTTTTTTAACGAATTATCGTAACTAACTCTTATATACAATGCTTTTTTAGAAGTGATTTTTAACGTTTTTTTTAAACGAAGTATACTATCTTGTACAGTAAATTCAATGATTTCATGTAGGTTTTCATCAGTTTCAATTTCTATAGAAGGTGTATTATTGTGTATTAATTCAACTTTGAAATCATCATCTAATGCAATAGTGTGAAACGATTCTATATTTGTCTGTTTTGTAATTACATTTCTATTGCCTTTTATTTTTTCAAGCGTTTGGGCAATAACGAGATGACAGCATAGAAAACTGATGAATGAAATAGTAAGTTTTTTTTTCATATTTAATTATGGAAATAAATTATACAAGCAAATATAAAACAAAAACCATCCCAAACTTGGAGTAAAGTTTGAAATGGTTTTAAAAACTAATATTGGTTTAATTATACGTTTTATTTTCTTTTAATACTTCCCGAAACATTATTGTTTGTGTTTACTTTTTCAGGGTTTCCATAATATTTTATGTCCCCGCCACTACTAGCTTTTGCTGTTAATTCTTTTGATGTGTTTACAGTAATATCTGCACCACTGGTGGCTTTAACTTGGCTTGATTCAGCTTTTAAATCGGCAGCTTTAATATTACTTCCGCTAGTTGCTTCTGCAATTAGTTTTAAAGTTTTTCCAGATAGCCTTAAATCACTTCCGCTTGTAGATTTACAGTTTAATAAAGATGTGTTTACATCAAGTTTCATATCACTACCACTAGTAGATTTTATGTCTAAGTTTTCTACCGTAATAGTATTTGTAGAATAGACATCACTACCGCTAGTTGATGTAATGCTTGAAATAGTGTTAAAGCTTATTCGAACCTTTTGAGAAACGGACTTGCCAATGCTTTGTTTTGTATGAATTTTTAAAACACCATTAATAACTTCTGTTATAATAATGTCTTGTAAGTTTTCATCAGCTTCAACGTTTATACTTTCGTTTTCACTTTGCGTTAAATAAACATCTAAGCCTTCTGTAGCTTTTATGGATGTAAAAGGTTCGTTAATAGTTCTTTCTTCTGTTACCACATTTCCGTTTCCTTTAACACCAGGGTTAAAGTTGATATCAAAATTACATGAAAAAAGAGTTAAACTCAATATACTTGCTATAATAATTTTAATTAAAGTTGTCATAATTGTTCGTTTTTTGATTGATGATTATTTAGTATTCAAATATCTTTTAAATAATTATTGATGAGTAATTTAAGTATTTGAATTGTTGTTTTTTATTGATGAATTGTTATATCATTTTATGTTCAAATTAGCATTATTTGACTGTTTCTATTTTAATACCGTTTGAATCGATATTTACTTTTACTTCGTCGGATTTTACTCTTATACCATCCTCATTTATTTTTAAACTATTTTCACCATCATTAATATCTATACCATCTTCATTTATTTTAACACCATTGGTATTAACTTTTATTTTAAAATCGCCATCAGGACAGTCTAAACATTCAATATCGTTATCAAGAATTTTTAAATAATGGTTGGTATTTCTGTTAGTAACGATGTTGTCATTGCGTCTTGAGTGGTATAAGTATGATTTGGTTGTACTGTTAAAATATAGAATTGTATGTATTGGTATGTATAATATAACGTTGACTTCTTGATCGCTAAACTTATTCTCTGGGTTAGTTGTTAAGTAAGAATTAAGTATGAGTGTATTATTTTTAAGCTGAAAGTTATAATTTATATTTTTTGCACGTTCTATAGCTGTATCGTAATCTCTTCCATCGGCGCTTTTTTTAATTACTATGGTTGCTATAGAATCTGTAGTAGATTTTACAATAACATTGATGTCTGATGAATAAATAACTTTATTTCCATTTTCATTATGAGCTAATTTAAAATCATTGTGACGTCTGTGAAAACCAAGATTAAAGTTATCATTACCAATCATTTTAATATTTAAAGTATCATTGAAAGTAATGGGGAACTCTGTTTTTTCAATAAAATGTTCTTCGAAAGCATGTTCACTAGCCTGTCTGATACCAACAATAACTAAGCCTATTATTGATATAAGCCATAATCCTAATAAAGTAAATTTCGCTATTTTTCCTATTGATTTTAAGTTGTTTATTAGGGTTTTTAACCCTAAATAGAATAAGAAAAAGAAAGGAACTCCTATAGCAAAAAAGGCTAATAAGGAAATAAGCCACATAGGAGTGTTACCTGTATTTGCAATGTCGACTAAATCTAAACCTGGTATATGAATAATATCAGCAACACCTAATGATAGCAAGCTAACAGCTAGTGCTATTAAAGCAAATGAACCAATAATTATTAGTAAGACTCCAATAAACTTGGCAAAAATTTTAAAGAAGAACATGATAACATCTCCTACAGTGTCGAAAAAGGTTTTTGATGATGATTTAATGGAGTTACTTTGTTTTTTTACGTTTACATTTTTAGCTGCATTAGATACTGATTCGCTTACATTTTTTGCTGCTGCTCCAATTGATTCTCCTACATTTTTAGCAACGTCTGTTACGTTTTCAAACCCGTCTTTAATTTTTTTTTCAATGTTACTAATGTTAACAGGTTCGCCTGTCATCATTATTTTTTCAGCAGTAGTTTTGGCTTCTGGAACTAAAATCCAAAGTAAAATATAAAGTAGGAAACCTGTACCAGCTCCAAAGATTAAAAGAATCCAAGCCAAACGAACCCAAATTGCATCAATTCCAAAATAATGAGCTAACCCCGAAGATACACCACTAATATATGAGTTGTCTGTATCTCTAAATAGTTTTTTAGAAGTTGTCGATTTCTTTTTATAAGAGGATTGTGGCTCATCTTCAAAAATCTCATCATCAACAAGGTAGTCTTCAGGTTGTCCCATAATTGAAATGACCTCATCTACTTCTTTTATACGTATAACTTGTTTGTTATTTTGTACGCGTTCATTAAAAAGTTCGGAAATACGAGCTTCAATATCTTCTATGATTTCTGACTGACCTTGAGAGTTTGTAAATGAACGTTTTATAGCCTCAAGATAATGTTGCAGTTTTAAGTATGCATCTTCATCTATATGAAAAAATATACCTGCTAAATTTATATTGACTGTTTTATTCATTTTGTTTTGGTTTTTTGGCTTGTTACTATGTTTACTGCGTTTTGTAATTCATTCCAAGTACTGTCTAATTCTTTTAAAAAAAGTTTTCCTGTTTCTGTAAGTTCATAATATTTTCTTGGAGGTCCAGAGGTCGATTCTTCCCATTTGTAACTTAAAAGTCCTGCGTTTTTAAGTCGGGTTAGTAGCGGGTAAATTGTTCCCTCTACCACTAGTAATTTTGCATCTTTTAGTGTACCTAAAATTTCTGCAACATAAGCTGCATTGTCTTTTAAAACAGATAGGATGCAGAATTCTAATACACCTTTACGCATTTGTGCTTTTGTGTTCTCTATCTTCATAGTGTCATTCGTTTAATTTTGTAAAACTGTTCATTTTTTGATTGATTTGATAATGATTATTTTGATGAAAGACTGAAATAAATTCAGTATATATTATTTTAAAAAATTGATTTTTAATGGATAATGGTATAATTTACCATCTCTAGCTTTTAAACTTGCTAATACAATAAAGACAATTTCAAAAATAAAGCCTATAACTGCTAAAAATCCTAAAGCTCCTCCTATATAAAGGAAAGGTGATGGTTTATCTATATTAATATGAAAATTATGAAATCCATGAAAATCTATACCATTAAAAATTTTAAAGATGAAAAAGGGAATGGTTAATGTACCTACAATAATAGCATATAGTAAAATGCTAATTTGAAAGTTTATTGCTTGTTTACCATGTTCATTCACAAATTCTGATTTGTCCTTATTTGTTATCCACAAAACAATAGGGCCAATGAAGTTTCCAAAAGGAATAATAAACCTACTAAATGTTGATAAATGAATAAAAGTAGCTATATTTTTATGATGGTTGTCTAACATAATTTTAAACATATAATAGTTTCTTATGCAAATATATATCTAAAAAAAAGTACTGTGTTACGCATAGTACTGAAAATTAACAAAACTTTAACGTTTGTATATGCTTGACATTTTATGGTTTACTGAGGCTATACAATTGATGGACGCACAAATAATTAAATCAATTAAAGGCTACGAGTTATACACTAAACCTTTTATTGTGAAAATTCAAAGATATTGTATAATCTAAAAATCATGCAATAACCTTTTTTTAAGCTATTAATAATAAAAAACATAGTTTTTATTATTAATAATTAGTATATTTTATTACATATATTTTTTGGAGAGATGTCTAAAGAAATGATAGCTCATAATAAAACTTATAGGCTTATTATAACAAGTAGGAATGAAGGTTATGCAATTATTTTAAAAAAGTTAAAAAGTAATGAAATACTAAGGGGAGCATATGTAAAGTTTAGCGGATAATTAAGTTGAACTATCAAAGGAGGTCTGTATAATTTTGGTAATTAGTTTATAAAAACGTATAGTCCTACCTAATCATTCAGGTGCTTTTTAGTATTACCTTTATGACATTTAGTAGATTGTAGTTTTTCTACTAAATTATTAAATGATCCTAACTTTGTAAACATTTTTTCTCTTAAAAGTAAATAAGCAACTATTTTCTCTGGATCTATTTTTTCTAGTATATAATAAGAATCTTCCTCTATTTTATTAATTAAGGCCTCCTCTTTATTAATTAGAATAGGTTTTTTACCTTCTTTAATCCATGTTTTAGAAATCCCAAAATTCTGTTCAATAAGTACTAAATACCCATCGTTTATACTTTCGCGATATATTGCTTTTCTTAGCGTATCGCTTTTCATATCTATACCTTTTGCAATATCTGTAAGCTTGTGACCACCTAAGTTTAATGCCTTATTCCAGCGCTTTTTCATATAAAAAGGAAAAGTGTCCGTTATTTTTTTGCTTTAATTAGTACGTTTGTCTTGATTTTGTTCATGTATATAAACAAATATATGAAATTTATTCAATATTTGAAGATAAAACTCACTTTAAGATGAAAGAATTTAAAATCTATTTCTAAAAGAGATGACATTACTAGCCGATATGCAGTTATGATAACGAATTGAGAAAGAGAACTAAAATTTAAAACATTTCTACTAGTTTCTACAAACTTATAAAATATTTGTTTTCTGAGACTTATGAAACTTCTTTAATTAAAATTTCAGAATTTATAGTTAACTTTTTATCTATAAAGAGTATTTAATTCTACAAGAAATTAATATTTAAAATGGAAAAAGAAAACTCTTATACATATTACAGTAATAAGCTTGGTGTTATAATTAGGATCTAAATTATGGACAAATGTCACATAGATAGCTTAAGTTAATTATATAATGTAAGAAAAAACTTGCTTAAATTAGACAAGTTTCCTATTTTTGTTATATGACAAGACTTGAACGTCAACAGCATGGAGTTAATAAAAACAAACTACTTAGGTATAAGTTAATACTTGAGTTGTATAAAAAACATAAAACAGAAGATATACCTGTTACCGTAGTACTACGCAAATATATTTATCCTGTTTACCCTATTTCTAGAAAGACACTTTATGAAATCCTTGCTACACCTGTAGATAAAGAACTTAAAAAGGTAGAAATCATAGAGGCATCTCAAATAAGTATGTTTTAAGTATTGTTTAAACTAAAAGGTTATGTTGTTTTATCAATGCTAATATCACTATAATTAGCATTATTTACATATATAATATACGTCCATTTATAGGGAAATAGGTTGTATAGTTATTTAATTGTCCAGTAAGTCCTTATCAATATATTTTGAATCGTTTATTAGGGTAGATTTGGTTTAGATGTTCTGTATTATCTAGTTCATTATTTAAGTTTTTTAATTTTACTGGTTACCTTAATTGTTAATAATACATTTTTCTTTCTGTCTGTTAATATAAGATGTAAAACTACGGTGATAAGACTTGTAAACTTTGCAAGCTCTCTAGCTCTTATATGACTCCCGCTTTGTTATTCGCTTAAAAAATCGTTTATGGAATAAAGTAGGTTCAATAATTTTATGGATCACTATGAGTAACTTACGTAGTTTATTTAAAACCTCTTAATAGTTAGGTTTTGAGTAGCACCTAAAAACAGGGTTTTTGTATACTCATCTTTCTCCATTTTCTTTAACTCCATAGTTCCGTTTTTATACAAACATTACAAAAAAACGCTTTCCTAATAAAAAAGTTGTAACCTTATTTAACACACTTGTAAACACTGTAAACACATGTGTTTACAGTGTTTACAAGTTTTTGTTAAATACTTTTTATTAATAAATATTTGTACTTCAATTAGTAAACGATTAAAAATTAAAACTAACAAAAATGGCAAAACTTAAATACTTAGTAATTCATTGTACTGCAACTCCTGAAGAAAGAGAAGTAACTAAACAAAATATTAAAGATTGGCATTTAAAAGGTCGTGGATGGTCTCGTGTTGGTTACTGCGATTTAATACAATTAGATGGAACACTTGTTAGTCTTCATGAATTTAATCAAGATGATTATGTTGATAATTGGGAGGTAACTAATGGAGCTAAAGGATATAATGGTATTAGTCAACATATTGTTTATTCAGGAGGAGTAAGTAAAGACAATATTCTTATAGCAAAAGACACAAGAACCAAGGCGCAAAAAAAGGCTCTGGAAACTTATATAAGATATATGATTTTAAGACACCCTAAAATTAAAATTATAGGTCATAATCAAATATCAAACAAAGGTTGTCCTAGCTTTGATGTTCAAAAATGGTTAAAAGAAATAGGAATTAAATTAATAAATATTGGATTATGAAAAAGTTATACAACTTGGAACTATGTAATAGTAGTAATGGAACTTCTGATTTGCGAAGTAGGTTTATAATTGGTTTCGATCCCTGAGAAATAGCTTATAATATTATTGGAAAAAGGAAATCATAAAGAAGTTACATTGACTCTAGCGCAAATGTCTTCTCATGACCATATCTGGTACAATAACCTATGAAGTATTCAGACCCATATATTTTGGAGGAGATGGAGTAAACTTTTCGCAGAACTCCTTCAATATAGATTATAAGCTATGATTCAGGTTCAATATATAATTAATTCTGATAGGTAAAGATGAACTAATAGTGCTTATTTCTATCAAGAACGTCTAATCATATTTGGATTATAAATTAGATAAAAGGCTTTACCTTCTTTCCAAGAATTATTAATGACAATCTACAAAAATCAAAGATATTAGAAACTAAAGACTTTATAGTTTCTAGAACTTGGAATAACTTAAGATATTGTGATTTAACAATAGCATTTGATAGAAGTAAATATATCCGAGAGAATTGAAATGTTTTAATATAAACAGAAGAAATATTTTTAATATAAACTAAAAACAATTACTCAATTATGAAAAAAATATTAACATCCGTACTATTAATACTCTTTTCGTTTTTAATAGGCAATAGTCAAATTGATGGACATAATAGCAGAGTTAAGATATTTACAGTTAATCATTTAGGAGCTGTTTCTTTAGCTGATAAAATGCTGGTTGTTGATTCTATAGGTAATGAGGTTAAACATTTTACTATACAAGATTTAGAAAAACAACCTGATGATATATACAATACAGATGCTCTATTTACTTATAATAGAAGTATAGATTTTTTAACGTGTCATTTAAGTTTAAATAGAGCTCCTTGTTTTATGTGTTTTACAACAGATAATAATCTGTTTACGGACTTTCGGGATAAAACATTCATAATTATGGATGACCTTATATTAACTGCCAATGATGAAGCATCCATAGAAACAGCAGGAAGTAAGCTTCATTTGGGAGATGATATACCTATTAAGTTATTAGCTCCAAATATAAATATTGAAGAGGACTTAATTATTGAAGATAATAATGTATCTAATCGAGTAGCTAGCAAAAGACAATTAGATTTAGTTAAACCTAGTTTAGATACTTATAAAGGTAAAGGTATCACAAAAACTGATTCTATAACTGGAGATAATTTGGAGGTTGTTATTGGAGGGATATCAAATAGTGGAGGTTCTGAAAGAACAACTCTTTCCCCTTCTATTCCAGGTATTCAGATTGAAGGGAATGCTATATTTGGATATGATTCAATGCAAATAAATAATGAAACCGATTCTGGGAGTACTGTCATAATAAATGATGCGGTTGAAGATGTAGAAGTAATATTGCCATTAACATCAGGGAGACTTGCTTTACAATCTGAAATTGAATCAGGAGGAGGTAACCCTAATATTGTTGCAATTATGACTGAATTTCAATTATATGATGTCTCTAATACCAATAAAACATTAAGTATTCAAGGGGATTTTTCGCTAACAGCGAATAGAATAATACCGCCTGGTGTAACTCTAGAAAGTGGTGGAGGAGTGATCAATTTTGCAGGATTTAAACTTACAGGAAGTAAGACTAAAGCTATAATTGATCCTCATAATATACTATTTAACTTAGCTAATGGAGGTTCTGTAGATGGAACTTGGGATTTTAATTCAATATCAGCTAATAATGTAGGAGCTAATCCTGATGGCATACTATATGCTTCAGCTGGGAGTATATCTGCTTCTACTAACTTACTTACAATAACTGGAGCTAATTTTACTAGTTCTGATATAAATGACGTGTTGTTTATACAAGGAGCAGGTGCTGGAGGTGAGACATTAGTTACAACTATAGCAAGCATAGTTAGTCCGACTACAGTAACTTTGGTTGATAATGCAGTAGTTACTATTACAAATACTGATGTAGGTACTGGCACAGATAATTACGAGGCATTTTTAGCCCAAGCATATATACGTAATTCTAGTGACTGTCCTATGAGTTTTAATAACGGTATATATTACACTAGGGCTGTGGCAGCAGAACAGAAATCAGCAAATACACCTAAAGGGTTAGTCTATGGATACGGGACAGATGTAGTTATAGAAGGTAACGGAGCAGAAATACGATCATTACCTCATAATTACGAAGAAAGTTATTTTATGTCCTTCTATGAGATTAAACGACTAGCCGTATCTAATCTATTAATTATAGGAGAAACACTTTACCATGATGAAAGTGTGGGAGGAGCACATGAAGGAGTTCATGGTTTTACTTTCTTAGACAACGTCGAAACTGCTACTTTTATTAATTGCGAATCTAGTTATTTTCAAGCGGATGGCTGGTACGGTAAAGGCGATACTCAATTTACTAACATAATTGCAGGTACTAAGGCTATAGCTGGTAATGTCGATTCTAGATTAAGTCTAGGTAACATAGACGGATATGGCAATATACAAGTTGAAGAAACAGATTACATATACTCTACTGATATGTTAGATATAACTACATTTCAGTGGGATGATAATCCTTTTTATCATGTTACTGGCTCAGGTTTTGCGGGTTGGAGTGGATTAACATTTCCAACTTATGAAGTAATATATTATGATTCTAGAGGTGTATTTATAGAGAAGTCACCTATACAGACATTCTATAACAAAATTCCAATTAGGAACCCTAATTGGGCACAGATGCGTTTAGTGTTTAAGGATGTAACAGATAAAGAGTTAATAAACGTACGCATACGCCCTGACTTACTAGGGTCCCATATATCATTGTTTAATTGTAATGCTACATTCAATAAAAGAGAGGGGTTAAGTAATGGACCTAGTTACTTTTTATGGCAAGGAGGTCTGATAGCTGATAATGGAGATAAAGAGCCAGGTTTTGGAACTAACCACGAAGATAGACGAGGATTAAATATGAATGTGACATATCGTGATGTAATATTTAGAAATAATTATGGAGGGGATTTATCTTTTGTAGGTACTAAAAATGTAACTTTAGATAATATACACCTAGAAAGATCTACACGAAATAATTGGTCGCCTCAAGTATACGAGATAGGTATTTCTTCTACTGCTAGGAATCTAAAAATAACAAATTCGACAATTGAAGGCAAATCTGTGTCGTTAAGTAGAAATGCTAAGGTTGACAATTTATTCATGAATGGAGGTCGAATAACAACAGAGGGAAATGCAGTATACATTAAAAATTCACATTTTCATAATGTAATCATGCCTACTGTAGAAAATGAGTACGCTAGAATGAAAGATGCATTCGAGCATTGTAAATTCACATATGATGATCCTGCTATGTTATTAGGCGCCACTAATATCTTTCGAGATGATACAAATAAGTTAGATTTAAATGATGTTGAAGTGATATTTAATTGGCAAGGTAGATCTACTTATTTACAAGAAAAAGTATTTACATATGAATTAAGTGATTATTACTCTACTTCATTTTTTGCGCATACATTAAATCAAACAATTAATTATGGTGGTGAAATCAAGAATTTTAAAGTTTATGGAGCAAAACCTTCTTTAGATTCTAGGGATTATTCATCAGAGAATTTTTATATTCCGCATACAAATTATACTAACGCATATTTTGGTACTAGTGTAGAATTTCAGAGAGGAGTGCCAAGGAGCCTAACACACTCAAACTTTAAAGTAGATGGATGGTTACAGTTTAATTTAAACCAATATGAAAATACTGTTACTGGTAATGAATATACTCATAAATTCAATGATGGTTACGTGCATATAAATAATGATTATAATTGGACAAATTCAGGCTCTAATCTTCTAGATACAGAAGCTAAATATTTTAATTTAGAATTTAACGATTTTGATTTTGATTTACAAGTATCAAGCTCTCAAATAGGCTCGTCTAATAGATATATGAGATTAAAGCATTTTGGCACAACTAGATTCAATAGGTGTTCTTTTAAATCGGTATCAGCTAAAATAATTGATTTTACAAACACTTTAATATTCCCTGCTACCTTTGGAGCAGTAACAATTAAAAATCCAAAACTTGATAATGTAATATTTATTTTAAGACCAGAAGATAAGTTGTTGTTTACATATCCAGACGCTAATTGTCCTGCATATATAGATAATTCTACAGCAGTTGAAGCACTAGGAATAGGATATTATTATAAAGATAGTAGTAATAAGAATAAATTTGAAATAACATATTAAAATATAAGCATATGGAATTTATAAAATTAGTCTTAGGAGGTATGAGTATAAGTGAATGGCTTTTTCATGTAGTTTTAATGTGGTTGGGTATTTTACTTTATGTATTGCTACGTATTCAAAAGAGGAAAGACAAAATAACAAAACTAACTTTTAAGTATTGGCGTATTCAAACAAATAACATTATAATATTAATACTTACTTATATATTAATTCGTTTTTATGCAAATTACAAAGCTGTTTTAGTTAGTAGTTTGCCTGAAGGAATCAAAATGACACCATATTTTATGATGGTAGTAATTGGATTTGGACAACATAAAATTAGTAAATGGTTAAGTAAAAAAATAATTAAAAAGACTATTTAATTATAAACTTGAAGGAGGATAAAAAAACTTCTCAGGTTAATTAAATTAGCATCAAAGTTCAGTTGGAAGATAAACCTTCTAATTGGGCTTTTATAAAAGAAAAATAAATTAAAAACCTAATTTGTTATTATGGTGGTAAACAAAGTATGTTTAAGCATCTATTTTAAGGAAATGCTATAAACAACGCTAAAGGAATCCTTATAATAAAACAGGTATTTAGTGGTTGACTACAAAATCTAATTATTTTACTCTAAAAGAGATGAAGAATGTTAATAATATAAGTTAAGAATTCATCCATGAAAGTTTAAAATAAGGACAATAAGGTAGTTTTTGATGTTGGTTTTCTTGACTACTGTAAATATTGTTTAAATTTGTTTTAAACACTTTAAGTAACACCAGAAAATACTTAGTATAAGCATTTGTTATAAAAACAATATTAAGGATGAATATTATGTTAGTCCTTGTTATTATTGAATAAATTTCAAAAGAAAGAGTAAGCCCTATGGACATATTGTTATTAGGGATAAAAAATTAAATGATTAATTATGACTTTAACTCCTAGGAAATTAAATATTTTTATCATAACTAAATTGCCATCTGCTTATTTATGCGGTGTTAGAACAAAACATTTAGATGAAGAGAAATGTAAAGTTGGTGTCAAATATAGATGGATCAACAAGAATCCATTTAAGTCTATATTTTGGGCTGTACAAGGTATGGCAGCAGAGTTTTCTACAGGAGCATTAATGATAGGAAAAATTCAAGAATCTGGTAAACGTGTATCGATGTTGGTGACTAGTAGCAATGCCATATTTACAAAAAAAGCTACTGGCAAAATTATGTTTACATGTCATGATGGAAAAGCTATTGATGAAGCTCTTAAAAGAGCTATTGAAACTGAAGAGGGACAAACATTATGGATGAAATCTGTTGGAGTAAATGAAGAGGGTATTGTCGTTTCTACTTTTAATTTTGAATGGTCTTTGAAAATTAAAAAATGAGTTTTGTAACAAAACGATCAATAGATCAACTAACAATAAATTAAACATAAAAAATGACAGCACACGAAATTGACTATAGAATTTACGGAGAAGAAATGCAATACGTAGAAATTGAATTAGATCCGCAAGAAGTTGTTATTGCTGAGGCAGGTAGCTTTATGATGATGGATGATGGTATTAAAATGGAAACTATTTTTGGAGACGGCTCGCAAAAGGATACTGGGTTTTTAGGTAAAATATTAGGAGCAGGAAAACGTATTTTAACAGGAGAGAGCTTATTCATGACTGCTTTTTATAATACGTTTGTTGGGAAAAAAAATGTGTCGTTTGCATCACCTTATCCAGGAAAGATTGTCCCAATAGATTTAACAGAGTTTGGAGGGAAATTTATTTGTCAAAAAGATGCCTTTTTATGTGCAGCGAAAGGAGTGAGTGTAGGTATTGAATTTTCTAAAAAATTGGGTAGAGGTCTTTTTGGAGGAGAAGGTTTTATTATGCAAAAATTAGAAGGAGACGGTATGGCATTTGTTCATGCAGGAGGTACTATGGCAAAAAAAGAATTGTTAGATGGAGAAACCTTAAGAGTTGATACAGGTTGTATTGTTGGGTTTGATCAAACTGTTGATTATGATATAGAGTTTATTGGAGGTATAAAGAATACTGTATTTGGAGGAGAAGGTCTGTTTTTTGCTAAATTACAAGGACCTGGAACTGTTTATATACAATCATTACCTTTTAGTAGATTAGCAGGGAGAGTATTAGCTTCTGCTCCTAGAAGTGGTGGTAATAAAGGAGAAGGAAGTATTTTAGGTGGATTAGGAGATTTGTTAGATGGAGATAATTGATTCTATTTATAGTTAAAAAGATAGCCCATGTGAAATTTACAATTTCACATGGGCTATCTTTTTTATCAAAAGCGTATTAATACTTTACAAACTTATTATTCTTTAATTTTTGAGCGTTTTTAGTTTTTACTTTAAGAATATATATACCGTCATTTAAATTAGAAATATTTATAGTATTAGCTTCTAATGAATTCAATGATATAATAATTTGCCCCAATGTATTGTAAATATTTAATGATTCTATATTACTTATGCTATCTATATTATATAGTTCCAGATGTTTATTTTCGGGGTTATAAAAGGTGAAGAAATTTTCATTTTTAAATGTTGTTGTTTCTAAAGCAGAATCTTTTTTAAATACTATAGAAAATTCATTATATTCTTTAACTTCATCTAATATAATTTGAATCTCTCCATGTCTTAAGTTATAGTATAAGTTTTTATTATTG
>NZ_MDJD01000049.1 GCF_001747085.1 Flavivirga aquatica | reverse complement strand
AACAAAGAGAAAGAAACAACCATATACAAACCATATACAAGACAAGAAAATGGTGTTATTTATATAACAAAGTTTGCCCCAAACCTTAAATCATTAAATATCACCATTTACAAAAGCTTTAATGGCGATTTTGAATTACTACATTCTGAAAAAATTAAAGATGTTCAAGTAATCCAAAAAGCTTACAAATTAGAAAAAGGAAATTACAAAATAGTATTAAACTCGGATAATAACGAGTACACGGAATTCATTAATAATTAGTTTTAATGTCTTATTTAGTTTAGTTTAGTTGTAAAAAGTAGGCTGTAGTGGCCTACTTTTTTTTATCCTCTCTTTTTTCAATTATTACTTCTCAAATAAAAAGTCTTACTCCAGCATCTTAAGATTTTAATTTAAAATAACTCAACTATATACCTACAAAAAGCTTTTAATTTTCCAATTCTTTACACATTCAACAATAATGTAAATGTTAATCTCTTAATCTAAAATCTCTTCTTAAAGCTATCTTTTCTACAAAGAACATCATATTTATCTCTGCTTATATTTAAGTTTACACTCAAATATTTTTATTTCCTGCGCAAAAACTATCCTTCCTTCTATTAAAAATAATTATTCACAAATTATGCTTTTATACATAAACTGAATGCTTAGAAATTTTATTCAACTCTTTCTATTTAAAATTTTAGAAATTTTAGGCATATTATTACCAAATAATACCCAAGACTTAAATAAACATATTTGATTAACATTTACAATATTTCTTATATGTAATTCACAATTACCCATTAGATAATATGCTTAATTACCTTCCTAATATTCTATATTGATTTAACATAAAAAAGACAGATAAAATAGCATATAAATGCATTAATATCAATGTTTTACAATCTGAATTCTCATTATATATTTGCAGTGTTAAACGTTATAAAAAACGAATTATGAAAAACGTATTTAAACACTCCAAAAAAGGAATCTTAATGGTAACACTGTTTGCTACCTTGTTAAGTTTCGCTAGTGAAGTTTCATTCTATACAATTAAGAATGACTCTGAAAGAACCTCTATTACTTTGACAAATGCAAAGCAAGGAAACCTAATATCTATTAAAGATAACCATGGTATTGTATTATATAAAGAAACTGTACAACAAACTGGTGTTTACACTAATGGTTTTGATTTAACATCACTTCCAAATGGTTCGTATATTTTTGAACTTGATAAAGATTTAGAAATTAATACCGTTCCATTTATTGTTAACTCTAGCAATGTTATGTTTGATAAGAATTTAGAAAAAACAATCTTTAAGCCATACATAAAAGTTAATGACCACCTAGTTTTTGTTACTAAGCTTTCATTAAACAAAGAGCCTTTAAGTATTGATATTTATCTAGATAATGCAGCTTTTTCAACAAATTATGAATTAATTCATTCTGATAAAATTAAAGACACTAAACACATTGAAAAAGTTTACAAACTGTTAGATTTAGAAAAAAACACATATAAAATTGTCGTTAAAACTGAAAACAGAGAATTCTCAAAAATTATTAATTAAAGTTTAATATTAACTAAATTGGTTAAAGTGAGCTGTAATGGCTCACTTTTTTATTTTAAAACAATTTTAACTGACCATCTTTGGATTGCTCATACAAATCCAAATTAAGTTTAGGCATTTTACTTCCCTTAAAATACTTGTGTCTTGCTAGTCTTACCAAATTATTAATTTGCTCTGCTATTTTACCTTCTCCTCGCATTCTGGTTTTATAACGACTATCATTTAAATTTCCTCCATGACAGTTTTCTATTTGATGTAACACTTTATCTGCCCTATCTGGCATTGTTTTTTTTATCCAATCTGAAAAAATTTCTCCAATCGCTCCATTTAATCTAACAATAGTATGCCCTATTGATAGCGCTCCATGCTCTGAAGCCATTTTAGCTAAAGGCAATATTTCATGACTATTTATTGACGGGATAATAGGGGCAAGCATGACATTAACTGGAACTCCATTTTCACTCAACACTTTTACTGTTCCTAAACGCTTGCTTATAGTCGTTGTTCTAGGCTCTAAAATACGCCTAGTATCTTCCGATAACGATGTAATAGATATATTCACTGTTATTAAATTATCTTCCGCTAGAGCCCTTAAAAGATCTAAATCGCGAAGAATTAAAGCGTTTTTTGTAATAATACCTATTGGGTGTCTATATTTTAAAAACAACTCTAAACATTGTCTAGTGATTTCAAATTGCTTTTCTGCTGGTTGATAACAATCTGTATTCCCAGACATAACTATAGTATGAGCTTTCCAACTTTTCTTTTTTAATAGAGCTTCTAATAACTTAGGAGCGTCTTTTTTTACCAAAATGCGGCGTTCAAAATCTAAACCTGCACTGTAGCCCCAATATTCATGTGAATTTCTAGCATAACAATAAATACAACCATGCTCACAGCCTTGATATGGATTCATAGAATACGACATACCAACATCTGGACTTTCTATTTTATTGACTATTGTTTTTGGAAAAACTTCCAAATAAAGTGTTTTATTTTTATCGGCTTCTTCGCCTTCTTTTTGACAAAATTCTAAAAAATCATCACGCATTTCATGACTTAATTGAAAGAAACGGTTATGAATATTAAGTTGTGCTCCTCGTCCTTTAATAGGTGGCTTGAGCTTCATAATAATAAAGTTTAGAATGCAAACTGGAGTAAGTCGCTCTATAAAATTAATTTATTATTTACTCAAAAATGATTAAAGCAAAAATGGTTTATTAACAAACTACATATTGTAGCAAAATTGTAATTTAAATTCTCACAAAAAAACCAATAAACACTATAAATCAAACATTTAAAACAAAAAATCAAATTAGACTAAAGATAAGAGGTGACATCTTTTATATCCTTAAAACATAAAAACACAGCTAATTGATAAGCTTTTATAATAACGGCTTAATTATTTTCCAGTAAAATTTGCTTTTCGTTTTTCTAAAAAAGCAGTAGTTCCTTCTTTAAAATCTTCTGTACCAAAACAGTTGCCAAATTCTTGAATTTCCACATCAAAGCCATTAGCCCCTTCTTTAAAGTTAGCATTTATAGATTTAATTGCTGCTCCTATTGCAACAGAAGAATTACGAGAAATCTTAGTTGCTATTTTTTCACTAAGCGAAATAAGTTCTTCTTGTGTGGTTACATGATTTACTAACCCGTAAGCTAATGCTTGATTAGCATCTATCATGCCTGCTGTCATAATAAGCTCCATAGCCCTCCCTTTTCCTATTAATTGAGGTAATCGCTGGGTGCCTCCATATCCCGGAATTACTCCTAGCGATACTTCTGGCAGCCCTAATTTAGCATTATCACTAGCTACTCTAAAATGACACGCCATTGCTAGCTCCAAACCCCCACCAAGCGCAAAACCGTTTACTGCCGCTATAACTGGCGTTGATAGATTTTCAATAAAATTAAACAATAATTCTTGTCCTTTTGCTGCCAAATTTGATCCTTCTTCAACATTAAAATCTGCAAATTCGCTAATATCTGCTCCAGCTATAAATGCTTTTTCTCCGCTTCCTGTAACTATTATAACCTTAATGGCATCATCTTCATTAGCTATTTTGAAGGCTTTATGTAATTCTTGAATAGTCTCCTTGTTTAGAGCATTTAACTTCTTTGGACGGTTAATAGTAATGGTGTTTATACTATTTTCTTTTTCTGAAAGGATATTATTGTAATTCATAGCATTATTAATTAAGATTACTGCTTCTACAAGATTAAATTATTCTTTAGGGAATTCAACTTTAAATGTGGTTCCCCTATCTTTTTCCGAAATAAATGTAATACTCCCTTTATAGGTTTCTAGCATATTTTTAACCATAGCTAAACCAAGTCCCATACCACTTGTTTTAGTTGTAAACTTTGGCTCAAACACTTTTTCTTTATTTTCTTCCAAAACTCCAGAACCATTATCTGCCACAGTAATGACTACATTATTATGGTTCATACCAACATTAATTACAATTTTTGGCGTTTTGCCTTCTGGTATGGATTGAATTCCATTTTTAACTAAATTAGTAACTACACGTATAAGTTGTGTTCTATCAAATTTCGCTATAATCTCCTCGGCATCTGCTGCAAAAAAAATATAATCTTCATTAAAAATATCTAAAGCTAATTTTACAATTTTCACCACATTTAAGGTTTCATTTTGTTGCGCTGGCATTTTAGCAAAATTTGAAAATGCTGATGCAATTGAACTCATCGTATCTATTTGCTGTATAATTGTTTTACTGTATTCGTCTACTTTTAAATGAATATTCTCATCTTCTGGATTAAACTTACGTTGGAAATTTTGTACCGTTAAACGCATGGGTGTTAATGGGTTTTTAATTTCATGCGCTACTTGTTTTGCCATTTCTCTCCACGCTTGCTCTCTTTCACTTTTCGCCAATTGTACGGCACTTTCTTCAAGCTCATCAATCATACTATTATAGGAGGTAACCAGAGCTGAGATTTCCTCACTAGTTTCATCAACATCAATTTTTTTATTACGTTTTTCAAGTCTTGTTGTATTAATTTTATCACTAATTGTTTTTAAAGACTTAGTGATATATTTAGATAACAAGAAAGCTATTGTTATTGCAGTAAATAGAACAACCATAAATGCAACACTAATACGTTGTAAAAATTCCTGTAACTCTTTAGATAGAAAGTCGTCTTTCTCCAGGTATGGTAAATTTAATATAGCTATTGGCTTAGATTTTTGATCTGTAATATAAGTATAGGACGACTGAAATGTCTCGCCATTTTCTTTATGTTTATCTACAAACCTGTGAGTTGCACTGTTTGAAATAGCATTTAAAACTTCAATTTTAATACACTTGTCTACACCATTGCTTCGTAAACCTGCTTTTGATGATATTAATAAGGAACCATCTAAATCATATAAATTAATTTGAAGTTTGTGTATATCTGCAATATTGTAGATTTCTTCTTTAAAAATTAATGGAATGTTTTCTGTTTTAACTTCCCATGTATTTTGCCTACCATTTAGAATACGTTTGTGGTGCTTTTGAATATTTTCTTCCTTACGTTCTAAACGCCCTTTATGATAATCTTGACTTTGCTCTTTATATTGATAGATAGCTACTGCAGAAATTAGTATAGACCCTAAGAGGACTAACAATATCATTGTTAAAAAAATACGAGTTCGTAATGAAAGTTTTTTTCGTTTCAACTATACTAAATTTATTTTTTCATTAGCTTAAATATAACAATAATCAAACCAAAGCACTTAATAAGATAGGTATAAAAAGTAACAGCTAGTTAACATGTTGGTTGCGTTAGGGATTAAACGGTATGTTTGAGCTCTTTTTGTTTTTCTAAAAAACAAGAAAGCGAGTAGTGAAAGCCCGACCCTTGGGTAACGCCCATAAAAGTATTTACCTAAGTTTGAAAAATTGAAATTTCTCTTAAGCTTCGGGGTTTTTATCGCGTATGTTCTTATAAACTTTAAAACCTAACATAATAAGAATTCCTAAAACAATAATACCAACTACTCCCCACACCCAGTTAATAGCACTTTTTAAAATAACTAAAAATACAACTGCAAATAAAATAAATGTTGCACCTTCATTCCAAATACGCATAAAACTAGATGTTTTTTTAACTACATCGTTTTGTAATTGCTTATAATATTGATGTGTTTTAAGATGATAAATAATAAGTAAAGCCACAAAGCCTAATTTAACGTGCATCCAAGGTTCTTCTAACCATAATGGTTGTAATATCATTAACCAAATAGCAAATACTGTTGCTAAAACAGCAGATGGCCATGTAATGATAAACCATAAGCGTTTAGACATAAGCTTAAGTTGTTTACCTAAAATTTCTTTTTCTGGTGAGGGTTTATGAAAGGCTTCTATTTGATAGACAAACAAACGAGGGATATAAAACAGTCCTGCAAACCAAGTGATGACAAAAATTAAGTGAAATGATTTTATATAATTATAGTACTCCATAATTAATTTACTTTAATAGGTTGTTCTGCCCAGGTTTTAATCCATTTAGAAAGTAACATGACCCATTCTGCGTCATCATTTAAGCATGGTACTGTCGTAAAGTGATCTCCTCCCATTTCATGAAAAATCTCTTTACCTTCCATGGCTATTTCTTCTAATGTCTCTAAACAATCACTAACAAACGCTGGCGTTATTATAGCCATATTTTTAATGCCTTGTTTACCTAAACGTTCAATAGTTCTATCTGTATATGGTAGTAGCCAAGGATCGAAACCTAAACGCGATTGAAACGATGTAGAGAAAGTGCCTCCTTTAAATTGAAGCTTTTCGGCCACCAACCTAGTTACCTCTAAACATTGATGTTTATAGCAATATTCATGGGCTTTTGATGGTGTTACACAACAGCTCCCATCTATTTTACAATGTGATTTGGTTACATCACTTTTTTTAATATGTCGTTCTGGTACGCCATGGTACGAAAATAATATATGGTCGTATTTTTTATCTGCCAAATGCTTTTTTATTGAATTAGCAAGCACCTCTATATAATCTGGCTTGTTATAAAACGCAGGAACAGATTCTATTTTTAAATTAGGAAAATAGTCTTGACGAATTTCTTCGGCTAAAACGGTTATGGTTTCTGTAGTTGCCATAGCAAACTGTGGATATAGTGGAAACAACAACACTTCTTTAACCCCTTTATCAACCAATTCCTGAAAACCTTTTTTAATAGTCATGCTTCCATAACGCATGGCTAATGCTACAGGATACTCAACTTGTTCTTGTACTTTATTTTGAAGCCTTTCTGAGAGTACAATAAGTGGAGAACCTTCTTCCCACCATATTTTTTTATAAGCAGCAGCAGAGGCTTTAGGTCTTGTATTTAAAATAATCCCTTTTACCAGTAAATTTCTCGCCCATAATGGCACATCTATAACGCGCTCATCCATTAAAAATTCACCTAAATATTTTTTTACATCCTTTGGTTCTGGACTCTCTGGCGAACCAAGGTTTACGAGTAATACTCCTTTCATGCGTGGTAATTATTTTATATTACAAAAATACAATACTAATTTGTAATAGACATTAAAATAATATGTTTCGCAAATTGGAAACTAGACTTTGCTAATTTGTAATTGACCTCCTTGTCTTAAAATACTTATATTTATATATTCGCCCACCAAACCCATATTCTAAACTAATTAAATAATTTCTTTTTTATGAAAAGGATTTTACACCTTTTAATTTTATTTATTTCAACTTACAACTTCGCTCAACAAAAGTACCAAAGCCTTCTTTGGGAAGTATCTGGCAATGGTTTAGAAAAATCATCATTCTTATATGGCACCATGCATGTAAGCAAAAAAGTAGCTTTTAGGTTAGATGATGTTTTTTATAAAGCATTAAACAAAAGCGAATGTATTGCATTAGAGTCCGATCCTTCTACTTGGCTAGAGTTTAATTATAATAATTCAATGTTTAACCCAACAAACAACTCTTATAATAATAACTTTTACACCAACTTATTTAAACTAGAACACCCAAACCAATTAACTATTAGAAATAGTATTAGAATTGACAGTAGATTAATTGAAGGTTACTTGTACAGAAAAGATTTTGGATCTGATAATTTTGAAGAGGAAACATATTTAGATATGTTTATTTATCAAGCAGGAAAAAAGCAAAAAAAACCCATAATTAGCTTGGAAAACTTAGCAGAATCCAGATATTTAACCACTAAAGCTAGCTACAATCCTACTAAGAAAAAACCAGATACTTGGCTACAAAAACTTTTTACAAGAGAGAATCCTTATTTTATTCAAGAAAACACATATAGAGAACGCAACTTAGACCTACTTGACTCTATTGGAAATGCTGTTAACACACCTTTTTTTAGAGAACATATGCTATACAAAAGAAATAAAAATATGGTAAATGTTTTAGATTCTTTAATGCATAGCAAATCTATATTCTCTGGTATTGGAGCAGCTCATTTACCTGGAAAAAAGGGAATAATTAATATGCTTATAGAAAAAGGCTACACTGTTAAACCTTTAGTTTCCAAACAAACAACTTTTGGTAAACATGAAAAAAACAAACTGGACAATTTATTAATTAAACCAGAACTAACATTACAGTCTACCCCAGACAAATTCCTTACCATTAAAAGTTTTGATATATTAAGAGAATTTTCTCATGCTGGATTAAAATATTATTTAGCTCCAGATATGACTAATGGTGCTTTTTTAACTATTACCAGAATAAATACTTTTGAATATCTACCTCATGAAAAGCCAATTTCATTACAAAAAATAGACAATTTACTTTATGAGGATATTCCTGGTGATATTATAAAAAAAGAGAAACTCACACAACCATTTTCAGGAATTAGTATACTTAATAAAACAAAAAAAGGTGATTATCAAAAATATCACATCTACAAAACACCTTTAGAAATAGTCATTATAAAATTTGGAGGAAAAAAAGACTATGTTTTAAATTACGAAAAAGATATTTTTAACTCTATATCTTTTAAGAAAAACACTAACAAAGTACACACATTTACATCTCCTTATAATAAGTATAGTATAGAATTTCCGAAATATTATACTTCTGGAAACATTAATAATTCTGGCAAAAAACTAATTCAAGGTAAAATTAATAATGATATTTATTTTGCCCAAGAATCTCCTGTTCATGACATAAGTTATATTGAAGAAGACAAATTCGAGGCTAAACAAATTCACCATAGTTTCTATAAATATTTAAAAATTAAAGAAACAAGCGGATCTTTTAAAAATGAACTATACAAAAGCTATATCTCTAGAGCCAAACTAGACTCATTATCTAGCAAACAATTACATCTTAAGAGCATCGTTAAAGATGATTCATACTATTTACTTGGTTATATTGGTAACAATGAAAAAAAAGCAGCTACTTATTTTAATTCTTTTCAATTTAACAATATCACTTATAATAATTTTAAAAAAGTAACAGACACATCCCTGTATTTCTCTGTTAACACAAATACAAAACCCATATATATTCCGTCATATACAAATAGACAGAAAAAAACTTATGACGAAACAAATAAAGAAACTTTTTATAGAACAAAAGCAAATGAGCAAATATATATAACTAGAAAGAAATATCACGATTTACAGATGTTTCATAATATAGATAGTCTTTGGAACTCGCTCGATAAAGAAACTCTTTTTAAAAACCCATTTCTCGATCAGAAAAAATTAATTTTATCTAATAAAAAGAAAGATAAAAAAAGTAACACCTATACATACTCTTATCACATAAAAGACACTAGTAGCGCTAAAACAATCTTAGTAAAAAACATTCTTAAGCAAGGTGTCCTTTATAAACTAAAAACACTCACAGACAGCATCACAAAGCCTTCGAAATTTATAACTGAATTCTATCAATCATTCACACCAAAAGATACACTTCTTGGCAAAACCATATTTGATGACAAAACAGCTATTTTTTTTAAAGCCTTAAAAGAAAATGATAGCTTAGTTTTAAAAGTTTATTCAAAAATTAAGTTTAAAGAACATAATGTAGATGACATTATAGATGTTATTAAAAATTTCGATTTTCCTACGGACAGAATTAATATAAAAACGAATTTAATAAAGGAATTAGGATTCTTAAATAACAAAAAAATTAATCCTTTTTTTAAACATTTATATTTAAAATCTTACTCAGATCCTAAAACCCAATCTGCTATATTAAAAGCCCTATTAAATAAAAACAATATTGAATCTTATAATTTAATGATGGAATTAATTGAAAAAGACTTACCCCTAATAACAACCAGAGGAAGCTATCATTTTCTTCTTCAAAGAGATTCACTTCAGCTCAAAAAACATTTATTCCCCAATCTTTTGAAATATTCAACTATTAAAGAATACAAAAAACCCATTTATAAACTATTAGCAACATTAAAAGATAGTGCTTTTATAAAACCAAAACTTTATAAAAAATACAAAAATCAAATTATAAATGATGCAAAAATTGAAGTAAAAAGAAGCTTAAATTCAATAAAAAACCACACTTACTCAAAACACTATGATGACACTATAGAAAACTATGTCAAACTTATTTTTCCTTTTAGAAAAGAAAAAACCGCCATTGATTTTTTTGAAAAATTTTTAATAAGCAACAATACCAAAGCCTTAACTAAATATTACATGCTTTTAAAGAAAAAGAATGAAGATACTCCCTTAAAACTCATAGAAAAAACAATTAAAAGCCCTAAAAACCTATGGTATACTGTTGAGGTATTAAAAAGGAATAAGCTAAATTTTAATAAATACGGCATAACTCAAAAAGACTATGCTAGATCTATATTATTGCACATATCAAATTATCAAGAAAAAGATTCCTTATTATATATAGGCGAAAAAGAATTTAAAACAGATAAAAATGAATCCATTATAATGTATACCTACAAACAAAAAACAATAACACCTTATAACAGCAATACATATCTACATTGTATATCCTTTATAAAACCAAACAACAATGAGATTAACACAAAAGTTTTTTACAAAAACAGTATTTACATAGATGGCTCTATGACCGACAATGAAA
The DNA here is from genome assembly GCF_001747085.1 of Flavivirga aquatica. Taxonomy (GTDB): domain Bacteria; phylum Bacteroidota; class Bacteroidia; order Flavobacteriales; family Flavobacteriaceae; genus Algibacter_C; species Algibacter_C aquatica. The sequence continues at coordinate 176,235 of NZ_MDJD01000049.1, read as the reverse complement.
TTATTGATGACACCATAGAAACAATAAAACATAAGACAAGAAAACGAATAACGAAAGAAGATGATTTTTATACTTTAGGATTTAATTTTTAAATATCATCGAACAAAAAAAGCTTTACTATTACATAGCAAAGCTTTAGTGATTATAACAGTAAGTTTATCAAATAATTACTGTATCAATTAACAATTAAAACTACTCATCTAACTCAGATTTGTTATGTACCCATCCTGGTAATGTTGAACTATCAAAATTAGGTTTCTTTATAGTATTTACATTTTCAAAACATATAGCATCTACTAATGTTTTAGCATTTAAAATATCATATACTTGCTCATGCTGTGGTTTTGTAAAAGTTCCAACAACTAGATCTACATCTACATATTTATACACACCGTTTTCTAACATGAATGCAAACATTGTTTTTACATCACTCTCATAAAACTCAGTATTTTTATTATAATCAGCTTCATTAGCAATATAACTCTTACCAGCTACTAAAAGATATTCATTTCCCGAGGTTAAATTCTTTACGCTAACAGTACCTCTAAATAAAAGGTGATAATCTTTATGATAAATACCTTCTACCCCTTTTAAATTATCCTTATTCTTATTATACATTTCTTCAAAATAAGGAGAGCTAAAGCGTTTGATTTGACTAGAATGTATATGTTTTACATAATCTTCTTTTGTATTAAAATATGAAGGCAAGTTTACAGCACAATATCCAGGGTACCATATAGGCACATATTCATTATGCAATAGATCGTGACTCTCTTTTTTAAATATAACAGGACGATCATAAACTCTTGGGTTATAAAATTTATAGTTTCCAATTTTAAATAACTCACATTGATCCACCATCTTATCTTCTATTCCTTTAGTTTTACAAGAAGTAGCTATTAAACAAAAGAGTAACAAGGTTTTTAGTATTATTTTATTCATAATTTAGAGTGTTACTGCAAAACTTAAAATAAATCTAAAAATATTAGGAAATCTCAAGCTATACATGGTTAAGTTTTAGAGAATAAATAGACATTCATTCTTTTTTTGGTTTTAGTAAAAATAAATTGATTGAGACTGACGTATCAGATAATAGCTAATCTAGCTAATAATTGAAAGAGAAATTTTTCATTAGTAGAGTCTGGTTTTAGTTGGTTTAGGTGGTTGGTTTTCTTTAGTTGTCTTGAACAAATATAAAATTTTTTTTAAACAAAACACGATAAAACGCAAAAAAAATCGATTAAGTGTGATTACATTCACGCAAAACCCTTAATTTTATTAGGATTTTTACGCAAAAAAAAGTATATGAAACCCGTTTTAGATAATTCCTACAAAACATTATTTAGTGAGGTTTTTCTACATAATCGCTTTCTTAAAAATTACAAATACAGAAATATTTATACACAAATTCTATAAAGCTAATAATCAATTTATTAAAAAAATATTTACTATTTTAAAGCGAAATAAAATAAATTATCCAATATAATAGAAGAGATAAATAATTAGAAAGCCATTAACCCCAATTCTTCTAATTAAAAACAGCTAAGATCAAACAAACCATTTAGGATAATAACATAAAAAACAAACAAACAAGCCTACTAAATTTTAAGACAGAGACATAACATACTTCTTAGGCGTAGTACCATATTTCTTTTTAAAAGCTGCAATAAAATGACTAGATGTACTATAACCAACCTTTAAACCTACTTCGTTTACATTATCGTTTCCAGCTTCCAACAACTTTCTAGCAACCTCCATTTTGTAATCAAATAGAAAACTAAAAACCGAATCGCCGTAAATTTGCTTAAATCCTTCTTTAAGCTTTTTAAGGCTCAACCCTATTTCATCTGCAAGCTCTTGTAAACTTGGTGGTTCTGCCATTCTTGATATTATAACATCTTTAGCTTTTCTAATCTTAATTACATTAGTTTCATCTACCAAAAACGGACATTGTTCTACATCGGCATCTTCACTTCTATTAAAATACAAACTCAAAAGCTCATAAGCCTTCCCTTTAAAATAAAGTGATTTTATAGACTGGTTAAAATTATAATTAATGAGTTGATTTAACACAATAGCCATCGATGGAGAAATGACACCGTCCTTATAATATTTCTTATCCTTATTATCTTCACTTAAAAATGTGATATAATCAGCTTCTTGCGAAAATAAACCATGAAACTTTTTAATTGATATTAAGACAGAAACAATCCATGAATGCGGGTTTATATCAAGATTAATAGGTAAATCTCTTTGAGGATTATATAGCAACAATGAATTTTCTTCAAGAATATTTAATCTATACCTTCCTTCATTAAAAATAAACTGGCTTGATCCTTTTACACAAAAATGAAATTGAATATAATCACTATCTATTTCTTTCGCAACAGACTGTACATCAACACCTTCATTCTTATAAGCAAGAACTAAAACCCCCTCATCTACTTTAGTTTCATCAAAAGAACTTTGAGCGATACTTTTATTTCCTTTTATTTCATCATTCATAAACAACCTATTTAGATTTATTCTAAATTATATGTCGTAAACCTGCATAATACATTACAAATGTATGACATTTATCATAAATTTATAAAAAACAACCATAAAAAACCACAAACGATACTAAAAGTTCTTTAAGCGTTATTTTTTTAATGAACATCAACATATTTTTGTCTCATATTTTCAAGGATTAATATGCAGAAGTATAACATTTCAAGAAGTAATTACTTTTATGCCATTGGTTTAAGTTACAAAAAAGCCGATGCAGACATAAGAGGGCACTTTAGTTTGGACGAAGAATCTAAGCTAGCATTGCTCAATCAAGCTAAAGAAAACAATATTGAAAGCTTGGTAGTAACATCTACTTGTAACAGAACCGAAATTTATGGTTTTGCACAGCACCCTTTTCAATTAATCCAACTACTTTGCGATAATACAAGAGGTACCGTTGAAGAATTTCAAGATGTTGCTTATATCTACAAAAATAAAGACGCCATTGCTCATATGTTTCGCGTAGGTTCTGGCTTAGACAGTCAAATACTTGGAGATTTCGAAATTATTAGTCAATTAAAAAAAAGCACTAAACTTTCAAGAAAACACGGACTTCTTAATAACTTCACAGAACGCTTAGTAAATGCTGTTATTCAAGCTAGTAAACGCATTAAAACCGAAACCGAAATATCTTCAGGAGCAACATCTGTATCTTTTGCCTCGGTTCAATATATCTTTAACTCTGTAGAAGACATTTCTAATAAAAATATTTTATTATTCGGAACAGGAAAAATAGGCAGAAATACTTGTGAAAATCTAGTAAAACATACCAAAAATGATCAAATAACTTTAATTAACAGAACCAAAACTAAAGCAGAGCAAGTTGCAGGAAAGTTTAATTTGATAGTTAAGGACTATGCCAATTTACAAGAAGAAATTACTAATTCTGATATTTTAATTGTAGCTACAGGTGCCCAACGCCCAACAATAGATAAACACATCATTCAGTCAAAAAAGCAACTATTAATTTTAGACTTATCAATACCTAAAAATGTTGATGCTAATGTTGAAACACTAGACAATGTTACTCTAGTACACTTAGATGATTTATCTAAAATAACAGACCAAACATTAGAAAAACGCAAAAAACATATTCCTTTAGCTGAAACTATAATAGAAGAAGTTAAAACTGAATTTAATAACTGGCTAGAAACCAGAAAATTTGCACCAACAATAAAAGCTTTAAAACATAAGCTAACAAATTTTGCAACAGCAGAATTAGATGCGCAACGTAAAAAAAATGCTGATTTTAACGAGGCTCAAGCTGAATTAATTAGCAATAACATTATTCAAAAAATCACTAACCACTTTGCTCATCACTTAAAAGATGATGATACTTCTACAGACGATAGTCTCGAACTTATTAAAAAAGTATTTAGGTTAGAAGGAACTCTAAACAATGTCTAAAACCATAAGAATTGGTACGCGCGATAGTGAATTAGCACTATGGCAAGCCAAAATAGTACAACAACAACTTGAAAAACTAGGTCACAAAACAAAACTCGTTCCAGTAAAATCTACTGGAGATTTAGTTTTAGACAAACCGCTTTACGAACTAGGCATTACAGGTATATTTACCAAAACCTTAGATATAGCGATGTTAAATTATGATATCGATATTGCGGTGCACTCCTTAAAAGACGTACCAACCCTTTTACCAAAAGGCATCGTACAAACAGCAGTTTTAAAACGAGGTAATGTAAACGACACCTTAATTTTTAAAAACAACGAAGAATTTTTAGGTTCCAAAGAAGCTATTATTGCTACAGGGAGTTTAAGAAGACGTGCTTTATGGTTAAATAGATTTCCATCACACACCATTGTAGATTTACGCGGCAATGTAAACTCACGTTTACAAAAGCTAAAAGATAACGAAGACTGGAATGGGGCAATTTTCGCTGCAGCTGGTATAGGTCGTATTGGCTTAAGACCAGAAGAAGCTATTAATTTAGATTGGATGATTCCAGCTCCCGCACAAGGTGCTATCATGATTACTGCACTTGAAGAAGATGAAGAAACTAGGGCAATTTGTGCAGAACTTAATCATGAAGAAACTGAAATTTGCACAAACATAGAACGTGAGTTTTTAAATAAGCTAGAAGGTGGTTGTACCGCACCTATTGGAGCCTTAGCTTATATAAAAGATGAAGAAATTAACTTTAAAGGCGTTTTATTAAGCCCCGATGGCACTAAACGAATCGATGTTACCAGAGTTAAAAAAGTAGGAGAACATAATGATATGGCATCATATTGTGCCGATTTCATTATAGAACGTGGCGGTAAACGTTTAATGGATAAAATGAAACATTCAAACAAAAAAACGAATGTATTTTCAACAAAATCCTTTACAGAAGACCAACGCTTATTATTTCATGAAAAAGTAACAGCAGAAAGTGACGATTTCATTAAAATAAGCACCAATAGAATACATCCACGTTTCTTTAAAAACGAAATTCAAAACGTTATAATAACCAGCAAAAATGCTGTTGAATCTTTGCTAGCAAACTACTCAGCAATAGAGTTACAATTTAAAAATATTTACTGTGTTGGTCGTCGTACCAAACGTTTAGTAGAGAACAGAATAGGTAAAGTTAAGCACACAGAAAAAAATGCTCAAAAACTTGCCGAGTATTTAGTAGAATATATAGAAGGTACAGAAGTTACCTATTTCTGTAGCGATATTAGGTTAGACGCATTACCAACAATACTTTCTGAAAACAATATAAAAGTTAATGAAATCGAAGCCTATCAAACCAAATTTGATGGTCGCAAAGTAAATGAATCTGTTGAAAGCGTTATGTTTTATAGCCCATCTACAGTAGAAAGCTTTATTAAGGAAAATGACAATGAAATTATCGCTTTTTGCATTGGAGAAACCACAGCAACAGAAGCAAGAAAACATTTTAAAGATGTTAGAATAGCCAAAATACCTACAGTAGAAAGCGTTATTGAGTTGGTAAACGCACATTATATTTAAACATCTTTTTTAAACTTTATAGATAGTAAATAAAAAAGTTGAATTTTCAATTAAAAAAATCCGTCTTCACGGGAATGACAAAAGATATGAGTATTAAAAACGATTTATTTTTAAGAGCATTAAAAGGAGAAACAGTAGATCGTCCACCAGTTTGGATGATGCGTCAAGCAGGACGTTATTTACCAGAATTTATAGCCATTCGCGAAAAATACGATTTCTTTACGCGTTGCCGCACCCCCGAATTAGCCAGTGAAATTACTGTACAACCTATTCGTAGATATGGTATGGATGCTGCTATTTTATTCAGTGACATTTTGGTTATTCCACAAGCCATGAATATTGAAGTAGAAATGAAACCAAATTTTGGGCCATATTTACCAAATCCTGTTCGCTCTCAAAAAGACGTAGGTAATGTTATTGTACCAGACGTAACCGTAGAATTAGACTATGTATATCAAGCCATAAGAGCAACCAAAGCATTATTAAACGATGAAATTCCTTTAATTGGTTTTGCTGGTTCACCATGGACTATTTTATGTTATTGTGTACAAGGTCAAGGCAGCAAAAACTTTGACAAAGCGAAGGAGTTTTGTTTTACAAATCCAATTGCAGCACACCAATTACTACAAAAAATAACAGATACCACCATTGCATATCTAAAAGAAAAAGTAAAAGCAGGTGTTAACGCTGTGCAAATATTCGATTCTTGGGGAGGTATGTTATCTCCAACAGATTATCAAGAATTCTCATGGCAATACATCAATCAAATTATTGAAGCATTAAAAGACGATGCACCAGTGATAGCCTTTGGAAAAGGTTGTTGGTTTGCACTAGGTGACATGGCAAAATCTAATGCATCTGCATTAGGCGTAGATTGGACATGTTCCGCACGTAATGCACGTTATTTAACAGGAGGTAATATCACGCTTCAAGGAAATTTTGACCCTTCACGTTTATTATCGCCCCCAGCCGAAATAAAGAAAATGGTACACCAAATGATTAACGACTTTGGCAAAGACAAATATATTGTAAACCTTGGACATGGTATACTACCAAACATTCCATTAGACCACGCCAAAGCATTTATAGATGCAGTAAAAGAATATAAATAATTTATTCTCGTGAATACTTTAAATTACAAATTAGAACGAATTCAATACATTTCTTTTAATGCGTTTTTTAATTTAATTCAGACGAACAAAACATATATTCAAAAAGGATTTTCTGGTACTGTAAAAAGGTGTGAAACTAAAGAAACTTCAGAAAAACTATTTAAAGAATGGGTTTCAGAAGAAAACAATAATAATTGTTTTACCTTTTTTATTAAAGACACTATAAAAAACACAATAGTTGGCTTAATCAATATTAAAAACATTGATTACAGTGTTAATAAATGCGAAATAGGATATTTTATCGCAAAAGATTATGCAGGTAACGGTCTAGTATCTAAATTCACTTCAGAAATTGTAACATATTGCTTTGATATATTACATATGAATAAAATCTTTATCCGTATTGCTCCCGAAAATATTGGGAGCCAAAAAGTAGCATTAAAAAATGGATTTAAACAAGAAGGGATTTTACGAGAAGAATACAAAGGGCATCTAGGTAAATTAGAAGATGTTATGTATTTTGGTCTATTAAAAGGGGAGTATTTAAAAGACAAAACATGATTAAAGACATTTCATTAGGAATCAAAGCCTATTTTGGAGCTTTTAGTTTAATATCCAAACTAAAACTCTGGAGGTATTTTACAATCCCCATGCTTATTAGTTTTGTAACAGCACTTGTTATTGGACTTATCTCATATAGTCTATCGGACAATATTGGCAACTTTATTTCACAAGTATGGCCTTGGGAATTTGGTAAAAAAGTATTTTCTTATTTCAGTTCTATTCTTGGTGGTTTAATTATAATTGTAATAGGCATTATTTTATATAAGCACATAATCATGGCATTATCTGCTCCATTTATGAGCCCCGTTTCAGAAAAAATAGAAGCTTACTTAACAACAAATACCACTCACAAACACAGAAATACAACCTTTAAAGAACAGTTATGGAGAGGTATTAGAATAAACATAAGAAATCTATTCATGGAGTTACTCTTAACCATTCCATTATTAATATTAAAATTTATACCAATTATTAATATACTATCTACCATAATGCTCTTTTCTCTGCAAAGTTACTATGCAGGTTTTGGTAATATGGATTATACTTTAGAACGCCATTTTAAATACCGCGAAAGCCTTCAATTTGTTCGTAAACATCGTGGCTTAGCTATAGGTAATGGTATTGTTTTTATGCTATTTTTATTAATTCCTATAATTGGTGTTATATTAGTATTACCCTTATCTGTTACCGCAGCCACAATAAAAACAGTAGATGCTTTAAAACTTAACACCAATGTAGCAAATGCAAACGCAGCTTAGTTTTGACAACTTCTATATAGAACCTATTAAAATACAAGATGCTTGGAAACTTTGCGATTTTATAGTTGCTAATGAAACCCGTTTAAAACGCTATTTTCCTAAAACATTAGAACAAAATTTAACTCCAGATTTATCGAAACTTTTTGTAGAAAAAAAGACAAAACAATTCAAAAAAAAGGAAGAATTTTTATTCACCATTAAAGAAAAAAAAACCAATCATTTAGTAGGTTTAGCATATTTAAAAGAATTGGATTGGAATAAAAAACAAGGTGAGTTCGCCTATTGTACTGGCTATACTTTTGAAGGCAAAAAAATAATGAGTAAAACCATTCATTTATTAGCCAATCACGCCTTTAACAACTTAGACATAAAAACCCTTCAGATTACTGTTCATAAAAGTAATATTGCCAGTATAAAGGTCGCAAAAAATTGTAATTTTACTTGGGTCAAAACATTAAAAAATGAATATACCCCAATAGGAGAAGCTCCTTTAGATATGGAACTCTACGAGCTATACAACAAAACAAATATCGAACAAAACTAAACCTTAAAATATTGTGAATCCTACAAACATTAATAATGTTTAAAAAAGACTCCTGTTTTAATAAAAAATATGATTTAACACCAATGAAAGACAAGTTTTACCAATACATTCAAAGGTTACAAGATACCATAACTTCCAAGCTAGAAGCTATTGATGGAAAAGCTAAATTCCAAGAAGATATCTGGAAACGACCAGAAGGTGGTGGTGGGCGTACACGCGTTATTGAAAACGGTAACGTTTTTGAAAAAGGAGGTGTTAACATTTCTGGAGTACATGGTAAATTACCAAAATCTATGCAGACCTATTTTAAAGTAGGAGATGTCGATTTTTTTGCTTGCGGATTAAGCTTGGTATTGCATCCTAAAAACCCAATGGTACCAACGGTACATGCTAATTGGCGCTATTTTGAAATGTATAATGAAAATGGAGATATTATAGATAGCTGGTTTGGTGGCGGGCAAGACTTAACTCCTTATTATTTATTTGATGAAGATGTTAAACATTTTCATCAAACCTGTAAAACAGCTTGCGACAATCATAATCATGAATTTTATCCAAAATATAAAGCTCGTTGCGATGAGTACTTTTATAACACACATAGAAATGAAGGCAGAGGTATTGGTGGCTTATTCTTCGATTATTGCAAAGCTTCAGAAGATATGTCTATGGATAATTGGTACAACTACGTAACCGAAGTTGGAGATAGTTTCCTTAATGCTTATACACCTATAGTAGAAAAACGAAAAGATTTACCTTATACAGAAGCGCAACGTAACTGGCAAGAAATTCGTCGCGGACGTTACGTAGAATTCAATTTAGTACATGACAAAGGCACACTTTTCGGTCTAAAAACCAATGGCCGTATAGAAAGTATCCTAATGAGTTTACCTCCACATGCACAATGGGTCTACGACCACCATCCAGAAACTGGAAGCGAAGAAGAACGCTTAATTAAAATATTACAAGCACCTATTAATTGGGTTGATTAAGATGAATTGTTACTGCGGAAGTTTAAAAACATACGCTAATTGCTGCGAAAAAGCACATAAAGATATTAATAACGCCTTAACAGCAGAGCAATTAATGCGCTCTAGATATAGTGCATTTGTATTAGCAAATGGCGATTATTTAATGCAAAGTCATCATACAAAAACGCGACCTATAAAAGAAAAAAAATCCATTGTTAAATGGGCAAAATCTGTACAATGGATAAAACTAGAAGTATTGAATAGCACTAAGGGTATGCAAAATGATACCGAAGGCACAGTAACATTTAATGCCTATTTTTACGAAAATGGAAAAGTGGATATTATTCACGAAAAATCTGCTTTCGTAAAAGAAAACAAGCAATGGAAATATTTAGGACTAAGTCAATAATAAAATAAAACAACAGCACACGAATATGTTGAAAACCATTAAACGATCCTTATTAATTATTAATTGGAAAACATTAGTTATTACGGGCTTATCTGTAGCCTCGACAGCTTTTTGTTTACACTTTCATATTAAAGCGGATTTCCCCCTAACACTTATTGGTACTGCTATTGTATTTCCAATAGTCTTTTCTATTGGTGGCGCCTATAAACGCCGTGAAGTTGCTTTAGACGAATATGGATCTATAAAAGCGCATGGTAGAGCACTATACTTTGCAGTATCGCATTGGTTAGAAAATCCACCGCAAGAACTAAAAACCGAAGTCAAACTACACCTTGAAAACTTATTGAGTTCCTGTACACTAGTATTTACAAACCCTGTTCAAGATTTAGAAGAAACTGAAAAAGGTGTATATCAAAATTTCAACAATCTTTCTGTATTTATAAAAAGTTTACGCGCTCATGGCTTGCCATCTGGAGAAGCCTCACGTTCCAATCAGTTTTTAAGCAAAATGATGATTTCTTTTGAACGTATTAAACATATTTACCAATACAGAACACCTCGTACATTACGTACCTATAGTGATATATTTATTGTTGTTTTACCAATTATTTACGGGCCTCATTTTGCAGAAAACGTAACCAGCTACAACTATGGTTTACAATTTGCTGTTCCTGTATTATTTAGTGTTATTTTAGTAGCGCTAGACAATATTCAATCTCATTTAGAAAATCCTTTTGACCAACAAGGCGAAGATGATGTTCAATTTAATGTTGAAAAATTTGTTAGGAATTTAGAGTAATTTATTTCCATATACTAACCATTCTACTCGTTTTTAAAAAAGAACTGCTAACATGGAATAAGCGTGATTTTAAAAGCATTTTTCTTCCTGCTAATTGTCTTGTATAAATTAGTTTAGAACTACCCATATATGTTTTCCAATGTTTTTGAAAAACTAACGCATTTTTTTTCCTGTCTCCAAAAATTTCTGGAACCGAATAAAAATTTTCTATATCAAACTTCTTTTTTAAAAAATTAGTTTTAGTTATTAAATAACGAGGTGATTTTATCGGAGACAGTAATTCATCTAGTGCTTTAACAAAAAGCGTTTCTTCTAATTGGGTTCCTCCTGATAAACCACAAAATACAGCACCTCCATTTTCAACATAAGATTCTACTCTAAGGTACTTTATATCTGTATCTAAAAAATTTAATTCACTAAATGTCTTTAAAACAACATACCCAATCTTATTAACTTTTTTATACAAAAAGCCATGTTTTATATATAAACCTATTGCTTTATATAATTTATACCCAAAAGACAATAAAAAAGAAGCTATTAAAGCATACAAAAAAGCTAAAGTTCCTTTATTTAATACAACATTCAAATTTCTTAAGAAAAACTCAAGAAAAAATAACAACATAGCACCTGTTAAGTTTATAAAAATAAATCTTACAACATCTAAAAAGTACATTTCTTTTTGTTTCTTAAAAGATACTTTATTTAAATAATTGAGCTTTATTTTTTTGCTTATCTTCATCCCGTTACCAATAGATTCGTTCCATTTTTTTGCAGTAAAAGAACGATTAGAAGCTAACTTTAATGTGGCCTTGTTTAACACATCAATATTTTGTTCTAAAATGTATTCTGGAAAATCTAACCGTTGCATTCCGTTTTCTATAAAAGGATAATCTGTATTAGATATTCCTAAAAAAGTATCAAATCTCCTCCGTAATATTTCTACATCATGACCACCTGTTTTTTGAGTTGCATCTACACATGCTAAATGCCATATATTACCTGTTTTATTGGATTTTAATTCGTCTTTACGAATTGCTCTACCTCGCATTTGGTTTGACGACACAAAAGACCCTACAAAAGAAGCTAATATTAAACTATTAATAGAAGGCGCATCCCAACCTTCTCCAAGTAAAGATTTTGTACCTATTATAACTTGAATAATCCCTTTTTCGAATAGCTTAGTTATAATACTAATTATAGATTTTTTATTAGATTGACTAGTAGATATACTTAAAAAGCCATTATTTGTGTCTAGAGCATTATAAGAAAACACATCCTCCTCTTTTAAGTTATTAAAAGCTTTTATGATGTTTTGATGTATTATAACAATACTTCCTGTAAGCACTGCTATTTTTGATGCATTGGGAAAAGCTTCTTTAGTAAAATGAAAAATAGGAATAACGCCTATTTTATTAATTGTTGAAACGGCTTCTTTAGTGGTATTTAAAAATTCTTTTCTAATATAATCTGTTAAAATAACACAGCGTAAATCTTCTTTTAAACTATTACTTTCCGAACTCAAAATTTCAACAATACTTTTCAGTTTACTTTTACTATTGGTTAAAGATTTATAAATAGACTCTTGTCCAATAAAATCTACCTTTTTATTATTAAAAGCATGAAGTCTTTTTAATTGTTTTTCTAATCTTAAAATATAATCTTTATCTTCCAAAAGCTGCTCCCTATCATTTATTAAAATATTTTGAAATAGAATAGCTAACCAATTCAATGTCAATTCTGGAAACACAATAGCTTCAGATTTAGAGAAACCTAAAACTTTTAATTTCTCATATGAAATTTTAAGTCCTGCTGTATTTAAAAAAATTAATAATGAAGAAAAGTACTCTATATTACTGTATATATCTCCTAAAAACAAAGCAGTATCACTAAAAAATCGATGTTTTTTTAGAAATACAATAAACACATCATCGTTTACTAATTTATCTACAAAATCTGCTATTTCTCGTCTAAAATCAACAATTTTATTAATTTCTAAATCGTCTGGCTTAGAAAGGTATACAAAATCTTGATGTGGGCATAAATCTTGCTCTCTAACTAATTCTGGTATAGAAATCTCTTCGTCAATATCTCCACAAAGTTCAAAATATTTCGAGAGTTCTGCTTGCTCACTATCATAAGGAGGTGTTGCTGTTAAAGCTACAATATTAAATGCCTTATTAGCTTTTATCTTCATTAAACATTTCCACCATACATTTTTTAAGTGATGGGCTTCATCTAAAACAAAGACCTCTATTTTTTCTGTTTTAAAAAAAGAACAATACGCTTCATCTGTTTCAAAAGTTTTATAAAAAGCGTGTAACGACTGATAAGTTATAAAAGTTATATGCTCTGGGTTTTTAATATCGAAAGAGACCGATTTAAAATCTTGCTTATCAGTAAAAAACTGTTGCAATCTGTCTTCCCATTGATTTCTTATTGTTAGTGTTGGACTAAGAACAAGTGTTTTTTTATTTATTCTTTTTATAAGTTCAATACCTAATATCGTTTTTCCTGAACCAGGAGGAGCAATAAAATGAAAATGGTTATCTTCAATATATTTTTCAAAATTCTTTAATATTCTAACTTGATAGGTTCTCCATGAATAAATAAAGTTTAATTTTTCTAGCAATGAACTCAATATGAAAATTGTTATAATGATTAACTTTGCTAAAAATAATCAATTCCATAAATTGAATCGTTTTTTATTTAAAAATATAAACCATGTTCCCATTAAGAAGAAATAGAAGATTAAGAACCAACGAAGCCATTCGTTCTTTAGTTCAAGAAACCATAATAACACCTAATGATTTTTTAGTACCACTTTTTATAGTTGAGGGAAAAGGAATAAAAGAAGAAATTGCATCTATGCCTAACTACTTTCGCTATAGCTTAGATTTACTAGAAGGTGAAATTAAAGATTTATGGAAATTAGGTTTAAAATCGGTACTGCTTTTTGTAAAAGTGCCAGATAATTTAAAAGACAATAAAGGCACAGAGGCATTAAACCCAAACGGATTGATGCAACGCGCCATTAAAACCGTTAAAAATACATGTCCAGACATGTTGGTAATGACCGATGTGGCTCTGGATCCTTATTCTGCTTACGGACATGATGGTATAATTGAAAACGGACAAGTATTAAACGATGAAACTGCTGAGGTTTTAAGCGAAATGAGTTTATCTCATGCTCAAGCTGGAGCTAATTTTGTAGCTCCTAGCGATATGATGGATGGACGTATTTTATCCATTCGTGAAGCTTTAGAAGATGAAGGTTTTATTAACACAGGAATTATGAGTTATTCTGCTAAATACGCTTCGGCATTTTACGGTCCTTTTCGTGATGCCTTAGATTCTGCTCCTGTAGATATGGTTGACATTCCAAAAGACAAGAAAACATACCAAATGGATTACGCTAATCGTTTTGAAGCCATTAGAGAGACCGAAATGGATATAGATGAAGGTGCAGATATTGTTATGGTAAAGCCGGGTATTTCTTATCTTGATATTTTAAGAGACATTAAAAACGACGTAGATGTTCCTGTAGCCATATATCAAGTTAGTGGAGAATATGCTATGATTAAAGCTGCTGCCGAAAAAGGCTGGTTAAATCACGACCAAGTTATGATGGAAACGACCACGGCCTTTAAACGTGCTGGTGCCGATATTATAGCTAGCTATTTTGCCAAAGATGTTGTTAAGTTAATTTCTTAACTTAAAATACAGGTTCTAAATTTTAAAAAAATTAAAGCAATAAAGCATAATTCTATATTGTACTAATAGTTATTAGCTGAATAATTATTCTTATAAAAATTCAGAAATGAATAGTTTAATAGATCTTTTTAATTCAATACTCCCTATCTCAGATAATGAGCGCCTTTTAATGGAGGAAAGAATGAAAATTGAAACTTATAATAAAGGACAAAAACATAATACCAACGGAGAAATTTGCAAAAAATTAAGCTATATAAAAAAAGGGATTTTTAAAGTTGAAGGCTACAACTCTAATGAAGAAGAATTTATTAAATATTTTGCAATTGAAAATAATTTTGCTGTAGACTTAGATAGTTTTATAAATAAAGAGCCTTCCAAAGAAAATATAACAGCAATAACAGCTTGTGAAGTTGTTACTATAACAAGCACCGCTTTTGAATTTTTTGAAAAAAATATTTCGAATTTTTCACAAATTATAAACACTTTAAAAGCCAAGGCTTTATTAGAAAAATATACTGTTAAAAGTGAAATGTTTGTTGACGATGCTTACACTAGGTATAATAAGTTTATGCAAAGGTACCCAACAATTATTCAGCGCGTTTCTCAAAAGCATATTGCTTCACATCTTGGTATTTCTCAATATACTTTAAGTAGAATACGAGCCAAATAGCATTTTTTGCCATTTAGCAAAAATTCCTAAACTCCATCAATCTAATTTTGTAAAAACAAATACTTAGAACAATGGAAGAATCACAGAATAGAGTTGCTATAATTACAGGAGCATCAAAAGGAATAGGTGCCGAAATTGCTAAATCAATGGCAACAGAATTAAAGTTATTGTAAATTACAATACAGATAAAAACGGAGCAGAACATACTGTTAGTGACATTGAAAAAAATGGAGGTGTAGCAATTGCAATTCAAGCAGATGTTACAAAATCAGACGATGTTAAAAAACTATTTACCAAATCGAAAGAGGCCTTTGGAGAAATTAACATTTTGGTTAATAATGCTGGTACTTATAAATTTGAACCCATTGAAATGGTTACAGAAAAAGAGTTTCATAATCAATTCGACACCAATGTACTAAGCGTTCTTCTAACCACTCAAGAAGCTATAAATTATTTTGAAAAAAATGGAGGTAGTATTATAAACATTAGCTCTGTAGCAAGCGTTAAAGCAACACCAATGACATCTTTATATACAGCTACAAAAAGTGCCGTTGATGGTATAACAAGAGTTTTATCCAAAGAACTTGGAGCAAAAAATATTCGTATAAATTCAATATTACCAGGACCTACTCAAACAGAAGGAAATCCTATTAATACAGAAATGGAAACTTTTATTATTGCAAACACACCTCTTGGACGAATTGGAAAAACAAGTGATGTTTCTAAACTAGCTACATTTTTAGCTTCTAATGATGCCTCTTGGATAACAGGACAAAAAATAAGCATTTCTGGAGGGTTCGATTAAAGTGAAAATTTACACTTTTCAGAATAATAAAATATTAAATGCTTTGTTTCTTGATTTAATCACGAAACGTTAAATTGAGAAACAAAGTAAAATTATTTCAATACTACATCTAAATTATTCTACCGCTTCTTTATTTAGCAAGGTTTTTAAGAATAGTAGATAAGAATTGAGAAACATCATAAGGTTTTGGAATAATATCATTCATTCCCGAATTAAAAATCTTTATACGCATTTCTTTAACTTCAACAGCCGTTAAAGCAATAATAGGTATTTTAGAATTAAATTTTCTAACTTCCAATGTCGCTTCTATACCTGTCATTTTTGGCATATTAATATCCATAAGAACTAAATCGTAATCATGCTCCTTAATCATTAAAATAGCCTCTTCCCCATCATTTGCAGTACTAGATGTAAAATAATGCTTTTCAAGAATTCTCTGAGTAATTTTTTGGTTTATCTTATTATCATCAACTACTAAAATATGAATATCTCTATTTAGATTTTCGGAAGTACATTCTATAACATCTATTGACTTATTAGACATATTCTCTTTTAAATTACCATTCTTTTTAAAATCTAAAAAGAAACTAAATTCTGAGCCTTTACCTAAGTCACTTTTTAAATAAATATCACTCTCATACAAGTCTAATAGTTTTTTTACAATAGGTAAACCTAACCCTGTACCTTTATAACTATAATTTTCATTTACAACCTGATTAAACTCCTCAAATATAACCTCTTGTTTTTCTTCAGGAATGCCAATTCCATCATCTTTTATTATAAATTTTGTTTTATATTTCCCTTCATCAGTGACTTCAACATACTGTACATCCAGCCATACATTTCCATTTTCATTAAACTTAATTGCATTTCCTATTAAATTCATTAAAATTTGAGAAATCCTAATAGAATCTCCTATTAAAAAGTTAGGAACTTTATTATCAATATTTACAGAAAGCTTATTATTATTTTGCTCTAAACTAAATTCAAATGACTTTATTATACTATTAATTAAAACATTTAATTGAAAAGGTGTCTCTTCTAATTTTAGTGCCTCAGCATCCATTTTGTTGAGTAACAAAACATCATTAATTAAAGCCAAAAGATAATCTGCAGAAAACTTAAGAGAATTTAAATCTTTTGTATACTCCGAAAGTTTTTTATCCTCTTGAAGAATAGATGAAATTCCAATAACACCATATAAAGGTGTTCGTAATTCATGACTTACAGTTGAGAAAAACTTACTTTTTACTTTTGATAATCTTTCTGCCTTTTCTTTAGCTTCTGTTAATTCAATATTTTTAGTCTGCAGTTTATTTACATATTTATGTCTAGAATTAAGAAGTAAAAAGAAAGCTATTAATGCAAAAAGCAACACAAATGTTGTAATAATAAAAGCTGTTTTTATTTGATTTGTTTTCTTAAAAAGTTCATCCGAAAGTTTTTTCTTTTTCAATGCAACATCAAGATCTTTTTGATACTCTCTAATGTTAAATTTAGCACTCGCTATTTCTGTTGCTTCTAATTTTTCTGCATCAAAAATTTTTTCATCATGGTAGTTTGTTTTCTCAAGACTTAAATAAGCATTCTTATAATCCCCTGTGTCAAAATAAAGTTTTGTTAAAAAATTATAAACCTCTCCCCCTAGATCATGAAACGCTTTTTGATCTGCAACTGCTGCTACAGAAATGAGCTTTTTTTTTGCTAGCCTGTAATTCTTTTTTTGATAATGATACCTTCCAAATAAAAACCTAATAAATTCTTTATTTAATCTACTAATTTTAGGGTTTCCTGAAATAGAATTTGCCTTCTTCAAAATTTTAAAAGCTTCATCTTCTTGATTTAAATCCAAATAAGACCAGGCTAAATTTATATAAATGAGATATACCTCTTCTTCATTTTTTAATTTTTCATTTAATGCAACACTTTTTTCAAAAAAAACAATCCCCTTATCTTTTGTGTTTTCATTTTCACTATAAATCACTCCTAAATTAACATAACTCCAAGATATAAGGCTATCAGATTTACACTCCAAAGCTATTTGAAGCGCCTTTTCTGCATTTGCTTTAGCACTTATTGAGTCATCAATTTTACGATAAACAGTACCTAATAAATCGTATCCTAAAAATTCATGATAATCATCCTTATACAGCGTACTTAAATCTATAAGCCTTGAGCTATACTTTATAGCATCCTTATAATTATAAGACTCTAAGGATTTTACAGATTTTTTAAATATCGAATTTAATGTATCTCTTTTAGCAGAAGTTACATTTTGTGCTAAAACATAAGGGCCATAAATAATAATAAACAATAAAATAAAGCGCTTTATGCTTGTCATTATAAGAGAAAATCACGAGGTTACTATTGTAAAGTTATGACAATTAAACTCATAATCAAAAAATTGAATTATAATACAAGGAGTAAACCTCTTACTTTTTATAATTATTCTATAAATTAGCAAAAAATAAAATTTATTTTTAATGAGTGTATTACTACTTTGGGCAACCATTTCTATTTTCTTTTCTTTTTTATGTTCAATACTTGAAGCAGTATTGCTAAGCATTACTCCTACATTTATAAACCTTAAAAAACTGGAAGGCAAAGACTATGCTATTACATTAGAAAGCCTTAAAAAAGATGTAGACAAACCTTTAATTGCCATACTTACTTTAAATACTATTGCTCATACTTTAGGTGCAATGATGGTAGGTATATCCGCAGAAAAACTTCCATATAAAATAGAGCTTTTTGGCATAAACACTGTTGGTGTTGTATCTGCTATCATGACACTATTAATTTTAGTAGCCTCAGAAATTATTCCAAAAACTATAGGAGCTACATACTGGAAAAATCTAGCCAATTTTACTTCAAAAGCACTAATCATTTTAATTTTTCCTTTAAAATGGACAGGTATTTTATGGTTATTACAGCTTACTACAAAACTTATTGGAGGCAAAGGTCATGGAAGTGTTTTAAACCGTGAAAGCTTTATAGTTATGACAGATTTAGCTCAAGAGGAAGGTGTTTTTCAAGAGAACGAAAGTAAAGTCATTAAAAACCTATTAACTTTTAAAGAAGTTAAAGCTAAAGACATAATGACACCAAGAACAGTTATGAAGACTATTAGCGAGACTACAACTGTTGAAGATTTTTTTAATAAAAACCTCAACTTACGTTTTTCTAGAATCCCTGTTTATATAGATAATGAAGATAACATTAAGGGTCTTGTTTTAAAAAACGAAGTTTTTAAAGAAATGGCTCTTGATAATCGTACTAAAAAACTTTCTGAAATTAAAAGACATATTATTATAGTAGACCGTAATATTGCTATTCCAAGCTTATTTGATCAACTCGTTAAAACCAAAAATCACATGGCTTTAGTTGTTGATGAATATGGTACGGTTAGTGGGTTAGTAACTATGGAAGATGTTATTGAAACTTTACTTGGTTTAGAAATAATGGATGAAAGCGATAATGTTTCAGACTTACAAGCCCAAGCTAGAAAAAACTGGAAATCAAGAGCAGAAAAATTAGGCATATTAGAGGACAACAAAGACACAGAAAACAATTAATGGAAACCTGCACTATAAATACACCTTTAGGTTTTACTAAAATTAGTGGAGATATTAATGGTCTAACTGATATAACAGTTCTTAATTCAAAAGAAAAAATTACAGACATAATTCCTGTTGAACTTGAAGACTGCGTTATACAGCTCAATGAATATTTTAAAGGAAATCGTAAACAATTTAATCTTAAATTAAATCCCCAAGGCACAGATTTTCAAAAAAGAGTATGGACATTATTAGAACAAGTTCCCTACGGAAAAACCATGACTTATTTAGAATTATCAAAACAATTAGGAGACGTAAAAGCCATAAGAGCTGTAGCGAATGCCAATGGTAAAAATCCACTTTGGATTATTGTACCCTGTCACCGTATTATTGGTAGTGATGGTAGCTTAACAGGTTATGCTGGTGGCTTACATCGTAAAAAATGGCTTTTAGAACACGAAAGCCCATATAAACAGCAATCTCTTTTTTAATTCCTAAATTACACCAACTACCTTTTAAAACTATTCTATTATCATTATAGGCTTTTTTGTTGCTTTTTGCTCAAGAGATTCATGTAAATCTTTATAAAACTTCAAGCGCATTTTTTGATAAACGTTAGCTTGAAGCAGCACGTTATTTATATTTTTCTTATTCCAGTCATTCCATAGTTTTGCCATTTTTTTACGTTTCCTAGGATACCTGCTTAAAATATCTGTCGTTTCATAAGGATCGTTTTTCATATCATATAATTCAGGTATTCCCGTTTCATCATTTAATAAATATTTAGTATCCAAATTACGTACTGACCATCTGCCTATTTCTGTTCTCCAAAATAATTCTTGATGCGGAGATTCTTTTTTAACACCATTTAAATAAGGAATTAAATTTTTGCCTTCTAATGAATAACCTGAAGTATCACCTTTTCCCAAATAAGTCACTGTAGCAGCAATATCTAAAGCAGAAACTAAACCATCAAATTTACCTGTTCTTTTTATTCCTTTTGGCCAATGTATAATAAAAGGAACATGAGATCCACCTTCCCGCATACTGCCCTTTCCATCTCTATATAGACCGCTATTACTATAAGCCGACATGTTTCCTGTTTTTTTATTTATTTTGGGGCGAGCTCCTCCATTATCTGATAAGAAAAAGATAACAGTATTATCTAGCTTTTTTGTTTTTTTTAATGCTTCTATAATCAAACCTATACCTTGATCCATTTCATCTATCATAGCGGCATATATTCGTCTACGCTTATCTTTTATATGTGCATATTTTTCAATAGTTTTTTTTGGAGCCTCCAAAGGTGCATGGGGCGCATTATATGCCAAATACAACATAAAAGGCTTGTTATTAACTTGACTAACAAATTTTACAGCATCTTTACTTAAAGCTGTTGTCAAGTACTCATTAAACTCTCCATTTTTATTATTGCGTAGTAATGGCCAATAAGCCCCCTCATTGGCAGAATAATGAGGTTCATTATTTAAATTCCCTTTTACCCTAAGAGAACGTATAATATTCACATTTTCAGGAAAATAAGAATGCCCTCCAGATAAAAAGCCATAAAAATAATCAAACCCACGGTTATTAGGATGAAATAAGTAAGAAGCTCCTAAATGCCATTTACCAATAATTCCTGTTGTATAGCCTACTTTTTTTAGACGGCTTGCAAAGGTTTTTTCTGTAGTAGGTAAACCACTATGTTCATCGAAGTGAGAATTGGTAATGTTTATTTCTAAACCAAACCTAGCTTGATACCTCCCTGTAATTAATCCAGCACGAGATGGTCCGCAGTACGGATGAGTTACATAACCATTAGTAATCTCAACACCTTGTTTGGCTAACCAGTCAATATTAGGCGTAGATATATCTTTAGTACCAGTATAACCTAAATCTCCATACCCTAAATCATCGGCTAAAATAACCAAAAAATTAGGTCTATTCTCTTCTTGAGAATACATTATAATTGAAAACATTAAAAAACTATAAATCCAAATTTTGTTATACATATTAATCCTGTAATTATAATTACAACGAAGTAAAACTTTTCGTTATCACTAGTATATAACATATGATTTATTATAGAAAACATATGATTATTAAGCACGAAATTATTGTTATAGAATTTATTTTAGAATACAAAAGATTATATAAAACAAAAAGGAATAGTAATATTTTCCTTTATTTCTGGTTATTAATTTTATTATCTTTAAATCTTCATACTCAGAATAACAATAAAATTCTTAAAACTAGTTAAATGAAATTCTTAAAAAAACTCTTCAAATGGGTTGCCATTCTTTTAGGTTTATTAATTATAATATTATATGTCACCGATACAGATTACTTAATTAAAGCTGTAAGAACGATTTATTTAAAAGGACACACCACTGCTTATTTAGAAGATTACAAAGAATTCCATAATCAAGTTATAGAAAACGGAACACCTCAACCATGGCCTAATCACAAAAACTATAACTCTATAAAAGAGACTAATAAGCTAAATGAAATAAATAAAGCAAACGGAACCATTGCATATGTTATTATAAAAAATGACAGTATTTGGTTTGAGAATTATTATGGTGGTTTTAATGCAAACTCGCAATCCAACTCCTTCTCTATGGCAAAAAGTTATGTATCTGGACTTATGGGAAAAGCTATTAAAGATGGGTATATTAAAAGCATAGATCAACCTGTAAGTGATTTTATTCCTGAATTTAGTAATGGTTTAGCAGCTAAAATGACTGTTGGCGACTTATCTAGTATGGCATCGGGTACTAATTGGGATGAGGCATACTATTCCCCTTTATCTATTACAACTCGAGCCTATTTCGATGATGATTTAGAAAAAGTAATGCTAGGATTAAAAGTCGTTGATGAACCTGGAAAACATTTTAAATATGCCAGTGGGGATACACAAATGTTAGCCATGGTTATCGAAAAAGCTACAGGCAAAAAAATGTATAATTATTTAACCGAAAGTTTTTGGAAACCTCTTGGATGTGAAAACTCTACATTATGGCAGGTAGATAGTAAAAGCCATGATTTAGTAAAAGCCTATTGTTGCATTTCTAGTAATGCTAAAGATTTTGCACGTTTTGGAAAATTATATAAAAACCATGGGAAATGGAATGGTAAACAAATTTTAGATTCTACTTTTGTTGCGAAATCTATAAAACCACGTTTTCAAGAAAGTCCAGAATATGGTTATGGCTTTTGGCTAAAAAAACAAAATGGAAAACATTTTTTTATGATGCAAGGTCATCTAGGCCAGTATGTTATTGTACAGCCAGAGGATAATATTATTATTGTTCGTTTAGGTCATCAAAAATCATCTAGAAATCAACCTTCAGATATTTACACTAATGATATTTCTGTATATATAGAAGAAGCCTATAAAATGCTAAATAAATGATAGATAAGCTTAATCTTGAAAATATTTTATTTCTAGATATAGAAACCGTTCCTGAAACTCAGTATTTTTCTGATTTAGATGATACTAAACAAGCTCTTTGGGAACATAAATCAAAATATCAACGTAAAGAAGATTTCACTGCTGAAGAATTTTATGATCGTGCAGGGATTTGGGCTGAATTTGGAAAAATCGTTTGCATCTCTGTTGGATATTTTACGTATCAAGGTGATTTAAGAAAATTTAGAGTTACCTCTTTTTATGGTGATGAAGTGAAAATTTTAAAAGACTTTAAAAATCTATTAAATTCTCATTTTAATCAAACCAAACATTTACTTTGTGCGCATAATGGTAAAGAATTTGACTTTCCATACATTGCTCGCCGTATGATTATTAATCATATAGAACTTCCTTACAAACTCAATCTCTTTGGTAAAAAGCCATGGGAAGTTCCACATTTAGACACTTTGGAATTATGGAAATTTGGTGACTATAAAGCATTCACCTCTTTAAAATTGCTAACTAATGTTTTAGGCATTCCATCTCCAAAAGATGATATTGATGGTAGTGAAGTGTATCGAGTGTATTACGAAGAAAACGAAGTAGATCGCATTATCATTTATTGTGAAAAAGATACTATTGCAGTAGCACAAATACTTTTAAGATTAAGAGGGGATGACCTTTTAACCAACGATGAAATTATTCATATATAAATGGAGAAAAAAAATATTTTAAATATTAATGATCTTTCTATTTCATTTGGAAAAAATGAAGTAATCCATAATATCTCTTATAACTTAAATTCGAACGAAATATTAGGTATTGTAGGAGAATCTGGTTCGGGAAAATCTGTATCTTCATTAGCTATTCTAGGTTTACTTCCAAAGCATATATCTAAAATAACATCGGGGCGCATTCTTTATAATGAGATAGATTTAACGGTACTTCCAAATAAATCATTTCAAAATATACGAGGAAATAAAATAGCTATGATTTTTCAAGAGCCTATGAGTTCTTTAAACCCATCTATGACTTGTGGGAAACAAGTTCAAGAAATACTATTACAACACACAAAATTGTCTAAAAATGAAGCTAAGGAGGAAACCTTATTACTCTTTGAGAAAGTAAAACTACCTGATATAAAACACACATACGATAAGTATCCTCATGAAATTTCTGGAGGGCAAAAACAACGGGTTATGATAGCCATGGCTATTGCCTGTAAACCCGATATTTTAATTGCAGACGAACCTACTACAGCTCTCGATGTTACTGTACAAAAAGATATCATCGAATTACTTAAAAAGCTTCAAATAGATACTAAAATGAGTATCATTTTTATAACCCATGATTTGTCTTTAATTTCAGAGATTGCAGACCGTATTTTAGTTATGTATAAAGGTGATATTGTAGAAGCAGGTTTAGCCACTTCAATATTTAAAAATCCGCAGCATAATTACACTAAAGCATTAATAAATTCTCGACCTACATTAGATACTAGATTAAAAACATTACCAACCATTCAGGACTTTTTAAATAATACAACTTCTAATGAGGTAATAACAACTCAACAACGTAAAAAAAACCATGAAATTCTTTATAACACAACGCCTTTACTAGAAGTAATTAATGTTGAAAAAGAATATATATCTAAATCTGGTTGGTTTACTAAACCAAATACTTTTAAGGCTGTAAATAATATTAGCTTTAAATTATATGAAAGAGAAACTTTAGGTTTAGTAGGTGAGTCTGGTTGTGGAAAATCTACACTTGGTAACGCCATTCTACAGTTAGACAAAGCTACGACTGGACAGATTTTATACAAAGGTATTGATATTACCAAACTATCAAAAAAAGACACAAGAAAATTAAGAAAGGACATTCAAATTATTTTTCAAGATCCATACTCGTCATTAAACCCAAGAATACCTGTAGGTGAAGCTATTATGGAACCCATGAAAGTGCATAAACTTTACAAATCGGATATAAAACGTAAAGAAAAGGTTATTGATATTTTAAATCGAGTTGGCTTATCTGAAGATTATTTTAACAGATACCCTCATGAGTTTTCTGGCGGGCAAAGACAGCGTATTGGTATCGCAAGAACTATAGCTTTACAGCCAAAGTTAATTGTTTGCGATGAATCTGTTTCTGCACTAGACATATCTATTCAAGCACAGGTACTTAATCTATTAAATGAGCTAAAAGTAGCTTTTGGATTTACTTATATATTTATATCTCACGACTTAGCTGTAGTCAAATATATGTCAGACCAACTATTAGTTATGAATAAAGGTAAAATTGAAGAACTGGACGATGCAGATATTATTTATAATCATCCAAAAAAAGATTATACTAAAAAATTAATTCAAGCCATCCCTAAAGGATTATAGCATAAATATTTTTTTTGTTAAATAAATTATACTTTTCACAAATTGTAAGTTCTGTTTAACAGTTTCTTTGAATTTGCTTTCATCATTAGTAGATTGTTCAGGTAGATTTGTTGCAACATTCATAAGTTAGAGTTTATGGTAGATTTGAGAGGGCAATCTATATATTAATTTGGTTTCTTTGGGTTGTGCTAATATCAAACTATTTTTCAATAAATCGGTTTAAAAACATAAAAAATCGACAAAAAACATGTTTTTTTAACATTTTAAGCACAATATATTTTTTTTAGGATAGAATTACAAGTAATAAACTACATCATTTTGTTGAAAAATTTTACAATAATTTTTACAAAATTAATATATACCATGCCAGCTATTAAAACCAACAAAAGCTATAATCCAAAACAAAGCCTTAAAACAAGAAATAAGACAAAAATAACAACCTTATATAATCATTTCTGGAATATCACCCTCAACAATTAAAGTACCTTCAGTAGCATTCTTTATATCTTCTATAGAAATGCCTGGAGCACGCTCCAATAGTTTAAATCCTTTATTTGTAATTTCAATTACAGCTAAATTAGTAACAATTTTTTTTACACAGGCAACTCCCGTTAATGGTAAACTACATTGTTTTAACAGTTTAGATTTACCTGCCTTATTAGTATGCATCATGGCTACTATAATATTCTCTGCACTTGCTACTAAATCCATAGCTCCCCCCATACCTTTAACCATACGCCCTGGTATTTTCCAATTCGCAATATCTCCGTTTTCAGCAACTTCCATAGCTCCTAAAATAGTTAAATCAACGTGTTGTCCACGTATCATAGAAAAACTCATTGCTGAATCAAAAAAGCTTGCTCCTGGCAAGGTTGTTATAGTTTGCTTTCCTGCGTTAATAACATCTGCATCTTCCTCTCCTTCAAAAGGAAAGGGTCCCATACCTAGAACACCATTTTCACTCTGAAATTCTACTTCAATATCATTTCTAACATAATTAGCTACTAAAGTTGGAATACCAATACCTAAATTCACATAGTACCCGTCTTTAACTTCTTTTGCAATACGCCTTGCTATACCCGTTTTATCTAGCATCTATCTTTTATTTTTGTCATTCTCGTGAAAACGAGAACCTTTTTAATTGAACCTTAATATTTTAAAAGTGGATTCCTTCCGAAATTCATCTTTAACGAAAACGAAAGGCAGAATGACAAGTATTTTAATCTTTTTGCCTCACAGTTCGTTGTTCAATACGTTTTTCATAAACTTCTCCTTGAAAAATACGTTGCACAAAAATTCCTGGAATATGAATTTGATTGGGATCTAAAGTTCCTAACGGCACTAATTCCTCAACCTCTGCAACAGTTATTTTTGCTGCACCACACATATTTGGGTTAAAATTTCTAGCTGTTCCTTTAAAAATTAAATTTCCAGCTTCGTCGCCTTTCCATGCTTTTACAAAAGCAAAATCTGCTTTAAAGGCATATTCTAAAACATACATTTTACCATCAAACTCACGGGTTTCTTTACCGTTAGCAACTTCTGTTCCATAACCTGCAGGAGTATAAATTGCAGGAAACCCTGCTTGCGCTGCCCTACAACGTTCTGCAAGTGTTCCTTGAGGAATAAGTTCTACTTCTAATTCACCAGAAAGCATTTGGCGTTCAAATTCATCATTCTCACCAACGTAAGACGAAACCATTTTTTTAATCTGTTTTTGCTGAAGCAATAAACCTAAACCAAAATCGTCTACACCTGCATTATTTGAAATACATGTCAATCCACTAACCTTACGTTTAACCAATTCTAAAATAGCATTTTCAGGAATACCACTAAGCCCAAAACCACCAAGCATAAAGGTCATATTATTTGACACCCCTTCAAGAGCCTCTTGAACACTAGCTACTTTCTTATTAATCATTATTATCCAATTTTTATTATATAAAATTACGAATAATTGAATGATATGTCGAAAATATTAACAAATAAAAAACCATTCTAAAAAGAATGGTTTTTTATTAATTTTTCAAATAGTAAAGCGGACTTTTTATATTAAGCCTCTATCTACATAAACGCAAATTAAAAACTTAAGTCATCTGGAACCTCTTCAGGTCCTTCCTCATCATTATCATTAGTCTCCTTAGAGCAATCTACATTTATAGAAAGATTCTTAGGCTTTTCAAATGATGCTTTAGAAACATTTAAAGATTCATCTGCATAACAACTTTTCATATACAATCCCCAAATAGGCAATGCCATAGCTGCTCCTTGACCATATTTAACGGTTTTAAAATGAACAGCCCTATCTTCTCCTCCTACCCAAACTCCAGTCACTAGGTTAGGCACCATCCCCATAAACCAACCATCACTCTGGTTTTGGGTAGTTCCTGTTTTCCCTGCTATAGGATTAGTAAATTGATAAGGATATCCTGTAATGATTTCTTTATAATCTGCTCTATATTTATCTGCACCTTTTGTTCGTAATCGTGCTCCAGAACCAGATTGCGTTACACCTTCCATTAATTTTACAGTTACATATGCCGTTTCTTCACTTATAACATCACGTGTTTCTGGCTTGAATTGATACAAAACAGTACCGTTTTTATCTTCAATACTTGTAACCATGACTGGCTTTGTATAAACGCCTTGATTAGCAAATGTTGAATACGCACCAACCATTTCGTAAAGACTTATTTCTGGAACTCCTAAAGCTATAGAAGGCACAGATGGTACATCTGATTTAATCCCTAATTTTTTAGCTAAATCTACAACCGTTTGCGGACCTACCTTATCAATTAATCTTGCAGTTATCGTATTTACAGAATTTGCCAAAGCATTTTTTAAAGTTCTATTACCTCCATATTCTCCCCCCGCATTTTTAGGACACCATTCTTCTGCATTTCCAAATTTACCTTCTTCAATACAAAATGGTGTATCTGGAAATTCATCACAAGGCGAATAATGCAATTGATCTATAGCTGTTGCATACACAAAAGGTTTAAATGTAGAACCTACTTGACGTTTTCCTTGTTTTACCATATCATACTGAAAATGCCTATAATTCATTCCTCCAACCCAAGCTTTAACATGGCCTGTTAAAGGATCCATAGACATCACTCCTGTTCTTAAAAACGACTTGTAATAACGTATAGAATCTATTGGCTTCATTATAGTATCAACCTCTGAAGCTCTCCCCTCTTTCCAGGTAAAAACTGTCATTTGTGCTGGCTTAGTAAATGATGCTTCTATCTCCTTATCAGATTTTTTCAAATCAAATTTCATATGCCTCCAACGCTCTGATTGTTTCATAGAACGTTTTAATAAACTATTAATTTCTTTTTTATTTAAATCTAAAAAAGGAGTCGTTGGATTACGTTTTGTTGTATTTTGAACAAAAAATTCGGCTTGTAACCTTGGCATGTGTTGTTGTACAGCTACCTCTGCATATTTCTGCATTCGCGAATCTATAGTTGTATAAATTTTTAACCCATCGTTATACAAATTATACTTTGTTCCATCTGGTTTCAAATTATTCTTAATCCATTTTTTCATATAACCATCTAGATAGCCTCTAAAATATGTAGCTATACCTTCTCGGTGTGATTCTGGAGAATATTTTAAGCCTAATTCTGTTTTTTGAAGTGAATCTTTTACTTTTTTCGTAATATAACCATACTTTTCCATTTGATATAAAACAACATTTCGTCTATTTTTTACACCTACTGGATTTCTTCTAGGGTTATAAAGCGCAGAATTTTTAAACATACCCACCAACATCGCAGACTCTTTGATGCTTAAATCTTTTGGTTCTTTACTAAAATAAATTCTTGAAGCACTTCTAATGCCATCTGCATTATTTAAAAAATCGTAGATATTAAAATATTGTGCTATAATCTCTTCTTTAGTGTATTGACGCTCTAAACGTGTCGCAATAACCCATTCTCTAATTTTTTGAGAAAGTTTTTTAAAGATATTAGCTTTTTCTCTTTTATGAAACAGCTGTTTAGCCAACTGTTGAGACACCGTACTTGCCCCTCCATTTTTCCCAAAAAAAGCTATTGCTCTTAAAGTCCCCCTAGCATCAATACCTGAATGTTCATGGAAACGTGCATCTTCAGTAGCTACTAGAGCATCTACCAAATTCTGCGGTAGCTCATCATAAGTTATAGGTGTTCGGTTATCATTTAAATAAAATTTCCCTAATGTTTTTCCATCAGAAGAAATAATTTCTGTTGCTAAATTTGTTTTAGGGTTTTCTAATTGGGTATGATCTGGCATGTCTCCCAATAATCCCCAAGAAGCTAATAAAAATACCAGAAAGACTATCAATACACCTCCTAAAAATAGCATCCAAAACCAACGGATATATTTTGAAAAATCTTGAATCGTTTCTTTTTTTACTTTTTTTACTTTTGCCATGTACTTTATTCTAGATAATACATCTCGATACTATTTTGTTTCACATAGACTATAGCTAGTCCTGAGAGAAGTCAAAAGACCTAATGAAGCAAAATCACTCGATGTGACATTTTTAGTTATTGTTTATAATATTTTCTACTCTAAAACCAATATCTGTAACCCCTTCAAGTTCTATAACCCCATTAACTTTTCCATTCTCTCGCATAGCATGCTGAATATTAACAGTATATTCTCCTATTTCTTTAAAAACAACCTGTTCTTTATACCAAAGTTTATTTTCTTTAACATCTGTATAACCAGTCCCTAAAAGTTTACCACTAGGTTCTGCCATTCTATATTCTAAAGTATCTTTTACGGTTTTTCCATGTGGAAAAACCATCTCTACAATTAAAAATAAATTATTGTATTTGTAAGCATTGGTATTTCTTAAATTAACAAATAAATTATAGGCATTTGTAGAATCTGGCGGGTTGATTTTAAAACTAATTATAGAATCTTTGTGCCATTTGTTTGGAACTGCCTTATAAGTATCTAAAACACTATTAGAATCGCAAGACACTAATACTAAAAAACATATTAAGAAAAATAATAAAACTCTATTTTGCAGCATTTTTACTGTTGTTTTGAGGTTTTTTTCTACTGTTTTTATTTCTATTATTCTTATTCGAATTGTTCTTATTTGGTTTATTCTTACTTGAGCTACTTTTATTTAAGCTATTTTTATTCGAATTATTCTTTCTTGAGTTATTACTACCTGTTGTCTCTTTTTTATTAGCTTGACTCCCTTTCCTTCTATTATTTTTACGCTTATTTGAACGCTTTGGATTATCAAAACGTGTTAAACTATCTTGTCCAACAACATTTTCAAACTCAGTTTTAGCTTCTTCAATAACCTCTAAAGCGTATTCTTCAAGGCTAACAACTTTTTCTTTCTTCTTATTTAGCTCTATAATTTCATTAGCTTGACTTGTTGTTATTTTATGCCAATTCATCCATTCCCCCTCATAAGCGTACCACATATGCCCTTTAAAAATATCTGTTTTTTGGCAAACTGCAGTACCTTTTTCTGTCTGTAATTTTATATCTGTTTTTGGAAAACTTTTTAAAGCATCTAAATAAGTATCAAGCTCATAATTCAAACAACACTTCAACTTACCGCATTGTCCTGCTAGTTTTTGCGGATTTAAAGATAATTGTTGATAACGTGCAGCAGATGTGCTTACAGATCTAAAATCTGTTAACCATGTAGAACAGCACAACTCACGTCCACACGAACCAATCCCTCCAAGTCTTGCTGCTTCTTGACGAAACCCAACTTGTTTCATTTCTATACGCGTTCTAAACTCTCGCGCAAATACTTTTATAAGTTCTCTAAAATCTACGCGCTCTTCTGCAGTATAATAAAATGTCGCTTTACTAGCATCTCCTTGAAATTCAATATCTGAAATTTTCATTTGCAATTTCAAATCAATAGCAAACTGGCGAGCTTTAACCTTCATAGGCTCTTCTTTATCTCTTGCTGCAGACCAAATATCAATATCTTTCTGGCTCGCTTTTCTATAAATCTTAAGTCCTTCCTCTAGGTTTTCAGATATATTTTTACGTTTCATTTGAACACGCACTAATTCTCCCATAAGGGTAACCATACCAATATCATGCCCTGCTTTTGCCTGTGTAGCAACAACATCTCCAATACTAAGTGTTAAGTTTTCTGTGTTATGATAGTATTCTTTTCTACCATTTTTATAACGTACCTCAACCCAATTAAATGGTTTTTCTCCATTAGGTAAAGACATGTTGGACAACCAATCGAAAACAGTTAGTTTATTACAACTGTCTGTACCACAGGTTCCATTATTTTTGCAGCCCTTAGGTTGACCGTCTTTAGTTGAGCAACTTGCGCAAGCCATATATTTTATATATTGAATTCGCTAATAATTAGATTATTACGAATGAAGGTTCATATCTAGTTTAAGTCAAGTTAACACAAAAATATATTTGCATAAAAACTTAAGGAGATCTTTTTAAAGTATTCTCAAAATAAATCTTTTCGATGTAAATATAAGATTATTCTAAAGACTAATAAAGAAAGATTGTTTGTTATAATCACTCAGTTTTATTTTCGTTTAAAACCTCATAAATATTTCTCAAGTTTTTTTTATGAGGTAAATGATCTGCACGGCCTTTTTTAAAAATATCATTACTATTCCCTTGCCCTTTTCTAAGCGCTTTTTGCTCTTCATAAGGTAAAGCATTTATCTCTTTACAATTATCTGAACAACAATTATTCATCTCACTTTTACAAGAATCACACTGTATAAAAAGTAAATGACAAGCTTCATTAGCACAATTTGTGTGCACATCGAAAGGACTACCACATTGGTGACAATTCGCTATTACATCATCACTAATACGTTCCGCTCTTCTATCATCAAACACAAAATTTTGTCCTAAAAACTTATTTTCTATATTTTTCTCATTAACCTGTCTGGTATATTCAATAATCCCGCCTTCTAACTGATATACATTTTTAAACCCTTTGTGTTTAAAATAAGCACTAGCCTTTTCACAACGAATACCACCGGTGCAATACATTACCAAATTTTTATCTTCTTTATGTGCTTTTAAATCATCTTCAATAATATCTAAAGATTCTCTAAAGGTATCTACATCTGGCGTTATAGCATTTTTAAAATGCCCTATCTCACTTTCGTAATGATTACGCATATCAACCAAAACGGTTTTTTCATCTTCAATAAATTCATTAAACTTTTCAGCCCCCAGATGAACACCCTTATTAGTTACATCAAATGACTCATCATTTAAACCATCTGCCACTATTTTTTTACGCACCTTTACTTTCAACTTTAAAAACGATTTGTTGTCTTGCTCAACTGCAACATTTAATCGTATCCCATTTAAAAAGTCTATACTATCTAAATGTGCTTTAAATTCGTTAAAACGATCTGCTGGTAATGATAACTGACCGTTAATACCCTCATGGGCTACATAAATTCTACCTAAAACATCTAAGGCGTCCCAAGTAATAAACAAATGATCTCTAAAAATTTGTGGATTGCCTATTTTGGCATACTGATAAAAAGAAAGTGTTAATCGATTTTTTCCTGCTTGATCGATTAATTCTGCTCTTTCTTTTGAACTTAATTTGTTGTACAGTTGCATGCTATACTAATTTATAAGGTTAAAGAATATTTTGAAGCGCAAAAATACAATTTTTAACTAAACACTAATATCCTATCAATAAAAAAGCACTTTAATAAACATAAAGTGCTTTTTCTTGACTAATCTGTTTAGTTAATGTTTTTTTAATTTGACTTAAAAATAACTTACGATTTTAACTACCATCGACTTTACAGATAGTTTGTTTTGAAAAATTTCATTTAATTCTTTTTCATAGCAAAATCTCATTCTTCTAATTAGTAGATACTGTTGACTTAAAAAGGTTGCGCAAGAATCTTCATTATTTTAATTTCTGAAAAAAGAAAATAGTATTCTTAGTAATGAAAAATATTATTGTATTGTGACAAAAGATGTAGTAATTTAGCAAGCATAACTTCAGAAAAAAAAAGATAAATGAGTAGCGAAAAAGAAGCTAAGTTAAAGGCACTTAAACTTACATTAGACAAACTAGATAAAGCCTATGGAAAAGGAACCGTAATGAAAATGAGTGATGCGGCTATACAAGATGTTGAAGCCATTTCTTCAGGTTCTTTAGGTTTAGATATTGCTTTAGGTGTTGGCGGGTATCCACGTGGGCGTGTTATAGAAATTTACGGTCCAGAATCTTCTGGTAAAACAACACTTACATTACATGCTATTGCCGAGGCTCAAAAATCTGGAGGCATTGCTGCTTTTATTGATGCAGAACATGCTTTCGATAGGTTTTATGCTGAAAAACTTGGTGTAGACATTGACAATCTAATTATTTCGCAACCTGATAATGGTGAACAAGCTTTAGAAATTGCCGATAATTTAATTCGTTCTGGTGCTATTGATATTGTTGTAGTAGACTCTGTTGCTGCACTTACACCTAAAAGTGAAATTGAAGGTGAAATGGGAGACTCTAAAATGGGCTTACATGCCAGATTAATGTCTCAAGCCTTAAGAAAACTAACTGCATCTATTAGCAAAACCAACTGTACTGTTATCTTCATTAACCAATTGCGTGAAAAAATTGGAGTTATGTTTGGTAACCCAGAAACAACTACTGGTGGTAATGCTTTAAAATTTTATGCTTCGGTTAGATTAGACATAAGGCGTTCTACTCAAATAAAAGAAACCAATGGAGATGTAGCTGGTAACAAAACTCGAGTAAAAGTGGTTAAAAACAAAGTAGCTCCTCCTTTTAGAACTGCAGAGTTTGATATTATGTATGGAGAAGGCGTATCTAAAGTTGGTGAAATTTTAGATATTGCAGTAGAGCATGATGTTGTTAAAAAGAGCGGATCATGGTTTAGTTACGACGAAACAAAACTAGGTCAAGGTAGAGATGCTGTAAAAGCATTAATAAAAGACAATCCTGAGCTTATGGACGAGCTCGAAACCAAGGTTAGAAAAATAGTCTCAGAAAAATAATACTGCTTCGGGTGTAAAATGATTCTAAATTTAAATGAAACATCTTATTTCCTAAATGAAACAACATAAAAAATCCCGTTAATTCGGGATTTTTTGATTTTACACGCAACCTTTTTAACATTCTCGTATCTATACAATGTAAACATATGTATCTCTTTAGTTGATAGAAAACAATGTGTAAACTAATACATATTTAATTTTTATTATACGAGTTCTATATGTAGCCTTAAAAAAAGAAACAGCTAATGAAAAAACTTTTTGCGCTCTGCTTAATACTTACGCTATTCACTTCATGTATTAATGATGACGATAACATCACTCAAAATAGTCATGTAGACATTCTACCTATTGAAAGTGTAGATATACCTAGTGAATTTGAATTAGGAGAAACATACCCTATTACTGTTTCTTATTTAAGACCTTCAACATGCCATATAATTCTTGAAGATTTTGCTTACGCAAAAGAAAATAACCAACGTACTATTGCTCCAAAAACTCTAATTATTAACGAAGACAATTGTGAAGCTCTTGAAAATGAATTGATAGAAAAATCTTTTAACTTTACAGTAACTAGTAACAGCTCTTACATATTCAGGTTTTGGCAAGGAAGAGATGCAGATGGAGAATCCCAGTATTTGATAGTAGAAGTCCCTGTGAACGATTAATTTTAATTAATTTATAATACTTATTCAGATTTGAGTTTAAACCAACTCATAGAAGATTGTAAAGTTGATAACACTAAAGCTCAAGGAGAACTATACAAGCTCTTTTCGAGTAAGTTGTTCTCTGTTTGCTTGAAATATTCTCGCAATCATACTGAAGCGCAAGATAATTTGCAAGATGCATTTTTGACAATTTTTAAAAAAATTGAACAATATAAAAATAAAGGATCTTTTGAAGGTTGGCTAAAACGCATTACTATTAATACAGTATTACAACGATACAGGAATGAAAAAGTTTTTGATATTATAAATGAAAATCACGTTGAAGATGTTGAATTAGAAGTTAATGAGGAAGACATCTCCATTGACTATCTTTTACAAATCATTCAAGATTTACCAGATAGATATAGATTAGTATTTAACCTTTACGTATTAGATGGGTATTCTCATAAAGAAATCGCAAATATGTTAGGCGTAAATATAGGAACTTCAAAATCTAATTTAGCTCGTGCTAGACAAATTTTGAAACAGACTATTGAGGAATATAAAACAGTAAAACATTCACAATCATTATAATGAATGATAAAAAACATATAGACAGACTATTCCAAGAGCACTTTAAAGATTTTGAAGAAGCCCCTGATGATGCTGTTTGGAAAAACATTGAAGCTAAGCTTAATAAAAAAAAGGAGAAACGTCGTATTATTCCTATATGGTGGCGCTATGCAGGAGCTGCCGCTTTATTACTGCTATTCTTAGCTATAGGAAACATTTACTTTACTACTACTAATAATAATAGTTTAATCGTAGATACAGAAGATACAACTTTAGAAAAAGCAAATACTAAAGAAACTAATCTTTCTAACAAAATCAAGAAAACAGCACTTCCTATGGATTCGGAAGTTGCAGAAACCTCAACTTCAAAAAATAAAAAAGAAAACAAATACAAAACAGGTTTAACATTAAATTCTAATTCTTTAAACACAAGTAATCAATCAAAGAATGTTGTTATTGCAGATAACAATAGCATAAAACAGAATTTAAAAAAGGTAAAAGAATCCGAACATGAAATACAGCTAAATAAATCAAACTTATCTTCAGAAAATCTATTTAACCAAAAAAGCACAAATAATGCTGTTTCAAATAATTCCGAAAAAAAGAACAACACTATAAATCTTTCAAATAAAGAAAAAAATAAAACTAGTATTGCTTCTAATATTTCAGAAAATAAAAATATTACTAAAAAAGAAGCCTTATTAATAGACAAAGAAAAAGCTAAAAAACTAATTGATAACACCGTAAAAAACACAATAGTTTCTGAAGCAAAAAAAGAAATAACTGAAACTATAGTTAAGAATAAAACCAAGGAGAATTCACTTACTATAGAAGAAGTATTAGATAAAAATACTACTAAAGAAGAGAAAAGCAGCTCCAATAAGTGGAGTATTGCTCCAAATGCAGCACCTGTTTATTTTAACACTTTAAATGGAGAAGGCTCATCAATAGACCCTCAATTTAACAACAACTCTAAAAGTGGCGAGTTAAACATGAGTTATGGTATTTCCGCTAGTTATGCTATAAATAGTAAACTAAGTATACGCTCTGGTATTAATAAAGTTAACCTTGGCTACAATACCAATAACGTAGTAGCCTTCCAATCTCTAGGACTTAACACAGATAATAGTTCTCTAAGAAATGTTAATTCTAGAAACAACGACAGTAATGCTGTAGCTCTTTCTCTTATTAGTGCAGAATCTTTAGATAGTGATAATCCTATACCTGAACCATTTACATCTTCAAATACTTCAATTAATCAAGCTTTAGGATATATTGAAATTCCACTGGAAATTAAATATATCCTTTCTAATAAAAAATTAGGCGTTAATGTAATTGGAGGATTTAGTTCATTCTTTTTAAATGATAATGAAATATTTTCTGAAGCTGAAAATGGATCAAGAACCTTTTTAGGTGAAGCTAACAATATAAACAAGGTAAGCTATAGTGCTAATTTAGGTTTAGGACTAAACTATCAAATCTCTAAAAAAATAGATTTGAATTTAGAACCCATTTTTAAATACCAAATTAACACATTTAATAATACCTCTGGTAATTTCAAACCTTATATTCTAGGTGTTTATACTGGATTCTCTATTAAATTTTAGGTTTATGGTTAGATCCAAATATTAATTTTATTTCATCTCAAAAGTTAATCATAGAACTGTGCCATAGAGCAGTTTTTTTTTAATCATGTTTTCTTAGTCAATTATTAGTACAATAAACTATTTATTAAAAAAATTTAATTGCTCTAAAATAATACCTCTTGATTTTTCATTTAAAGACTTCGTATCATCCGTTGTTAGTCCTTTAGTAGACAAAAAATTATGCATCTTCACCCGCATTAAACCAGGGCTACCACTAAAAAAAACATATGAAAAACGTTTTTTACTATCAACAAATGTTAATGGCACTACAGGTATTTGATGATTAATTGCTAATCTAAATGCTCCATTTTTAAAACTATCTAATTCAATATCTTCTTCTGGTACTCCGCCTTCAGGAAAAATACAAATACTTACTCCTGTTTTTAATCGTTTTTGTGCTCTTAAAAAAACAGCTTGTCTACTTTTTGCCGAGCTTCTATCTACCAAAATACAAGTACGTTTGTAGAAAAAACCAAAAAGCGGAATTTTAGCTAACTCCTTTTTACCAACAAAAACAAAAGGGTTTTTAACAGAAACCAACATAAGCATAATATCTGCCATAGAAGTATGGTTAGCTATAAACATATAGCTTTTATGCTTTTCTGGAATCTCATCCCGCTCGATACGACACTGAAACCCCATACCTATTAAAATAAATCTTGCCCAAACTCGAGCTATTTTAAAAAAAAACGGATACCAAGATTCTTTTAAAATAGAAATTAAAAGAAGAGGAAACATAATAAGTATTGGCACCGCTACAAGTATATAAAACCAAATGCGATACAATACCCAAAAAATATATTTAAAAACTTTCATCGAAATCAAAAATACATAATTGTATCGAGCAATTCCATAAAATCCAAATTATACAATAAAAAATCTATTACATAATTTGAGTTAAAAAATTTACCTTTGCTTAGATAAATTTATTTTGAATACTAACTAAAGAAATACCTGTATTTTACAGGTAATATTATGGCAAGAATACTTACAGGGATACAAAGCACAGGAACACCACATTTAGGAAATATTTTAGGCGCCATTATTCCAGCTGTTAAAATGGCTGAAAACCCAGAAAATGACTCTTACTTATTTATTGCAAACCTACATACACTAACTCAAATTAAAGATGCGGAAACCTTGCGTGCTAACACCTACTCGACTGCAGCAACTTGGTTAGCGTTTGGTTTAGATATTGAAAAAACTGTATTTTACAGACAAAGCGACATCCCTCAAGTCACAGAACTTTCTTGGTATTTAAGTTGTTTTTTTCCATACCAACGTTTAACATTAGCGCATAGTTTTAAAGACAAAGCAGACCGATTAGAAGATGTTAATTCAGGTTTATTCACCTACCCCATGTTAATGGCTGCAGATATTTTACTTTATGATGCAAATATTATTCCTGTTGGCAAAGACCAATTACAACATATAGAAATGACTCGAGATGTAGCCTCTCGCTTTCATAGCAAAGTAGGTGAGACTTTTGTGTTACCAGAAGGAAAAATTCAAGAAAACACGATGCTTATCCCTGGTACTGATGGTCAAAAAATGAGCAAGAGTAGAAATAATACCATCAATATTTTTCTAGCAGATAAAAAACTACGTAAGCAAATCATGGGTATCCAAACTGATAGTACACCGCTTGAAGCCCCTAAAGATTGGAGTACTTGTAATTGTTTTGCTATTTATAGCTTATTAGCTAGTGATGCTCAAATTGAAACCATGAAAGCAAACTATGAAAATGGCAACTACGGTTATGGACACGCTAAACAAGCTTTATTTGAACTGATTATTGAAACTTTTGCAACACAACGCGAACAATACAATTACTACATGAATAACCTCAACGAAATTGACAAAGCGCTTTCTATTGGTGCAGAAAAAGCAAAAAACGTTGCTAATAATGTATTAAAACGTGTTCGTGAGAAAGTTGGATATTAAGGTTTTTTGCTATTTTAAATATTTTATTGCCCTTTTTTATTATAATTTATAAGAAGCAATTGTTATTCGATATTTTACTGATACATTTTAATTACTAGCAGATACATAATTCTACTATCAAAGTAATAGATTTGAAAAAAGTTAACTAAGATTAACATTTTAAACAACTTAACGTTTCTATAAAATATGGCCTTATTAAAACTAAGCTACCTAACACTTTTCGTATCGTTTATTATCCCATGTTCAATATATTCTCAAACAGAAATAGAACTAAAAGGGGTTCTTATTGATTCTACAGATTTCCCTGTTCCATATGCAGCAATTGCATTACTTAATAATAAAACAACTGGAGTTTATAGTACCGAAGATGGAGAGTTTATAATTACTATTACAGAAAATGATTACTCGGACACCTTAATTATTAGTTGTATTGGATATAAAAAACGCTCTTTAAGTATTAAAGATTTTTTAGCACAAAAAGAAAAAAAAATAGTTCTGGAGGAAAGCATAACCTCTTTAGATGAAATTGAACTTTTAAATCCTAATGAATATGCTATAAGAGCCTTAAAAAATTTAAAAAAATCAACAATAAGCAAAACCCATCAAATTAATGCACTATACAGAGTGACTACAGCTGAAACTGGAAAAGCAAAACGCTTTATAGAATACTATATAAAAATTTTAGATAGAGGTCCTTTTTTTTCTAATGACTTTTTAAAATATGAAATAACCGAACGCAGACAATCTGCAGATTATAGGATATACAAAAACAATAAAGAACCAATAGGTACATTTAAAAACTTAACTACATTCAATATAATAAGAAATCCTCGTAGATTCAAAAAATCTATTTGGAAAAAAATAGGTGATACCTCATATGAGGGTGAAGACATTATAATATTACAGAATGATAAAAAATTAAAACTATACGTCGGCTTAAATGACTACGGCATTTACAGGATTGAAGGCAAAAGCAGTCTTTATGTGTATAATAAAGCCACATCTGGTAAACTACACCTTAGTTATCATAAAAGAGAGTGGAATACGAAAAAAAACATAACAAACCCCAATACTATAACCCATTTAAAAAAACTTGGACACAACAGCTCTAAGCTACCAGTATCTATTAGATACGAATTTATTGTTCTAGATGTTATTACCGATAGAAAAAAAATAGATCCAATAAATGACTACAAATTAACTCAAAATAACAATTCTTTTGATACAACTATAAAATCGAATACTGGTCTTTCACGAAAAAACAACAGTGGATTTAATAGTAACTCCAGACATAATGGGAACAATAACTTTTCAAAAAAAAGTAATATTAGCAAGAATAAAAAAATAGATATAAAATACAACGAAGCATTTTGGAATAATCTCAAAATGCCTCCAGAAACTAAATTTTTCAAAAAAATAAAAAAAGATCTAGAAAGTCATTATGGAGTTACTTTTGATAAGCAATTAAAACTTGTTAATAAGTAAGCTTATTATATAATCTCAAACAATTTACCAGGCAAAGGCATAATAACACCTTTCAGTTCCATTGATAGCAAAACACCAGCTACTTTAAAAACTGGAAGGTTACAATTAATAGCAATGACATCTAGTTGTTGCTTTTCATTCTCTTTTAAGTAGTTATAAATTATTTTTTCTGTAGCATCCAATTCAACAAACAACTGTTTTTGTATTACTGGTTTTTTATTATCCTCTAACTTCCAATTTAATATATAAGGAATATCCAGAGGAGTAGTAAGCATATGTGCCTTTTGCTGCTTTATTAAGTTATTACACCCAATACTTTGACTATCTGTTGTACGCCCAGGAACAGCAAACACATCTCTATTATACGAATGCGCAATATCTGCGGTCACTAAACTCCCTCCTTTTTCAGCAGATTCTATAACTATGGTTGCTTCACTTAAACCCGCTATAATTCTATTTCTTTTTAAAAAATTGTTTCTATCAAAAGTATCACTACTCCAAAAATCGGTAAAAAAACCACCATTTTTTTCCACATCAACCATATACTTTTTATGTGATTTAGGATAAATTTGATTTAACCCATGTGCTAAACATCCTATGGTTTGCAAATTATTTTTAATAGCAGCTTTATGAGCCGTTATATCTGTTCCATAAGCAAACCCAGAAATAATAACTGGATTATAAGGCAATAAAGCCTCTACCAATGATTCACAAAAGGCAATACCACTCGTTGTTATTTTTCTTGCTCCAACAATACTAATAACATGTTGCTGCTCTAACTTAATATTTCCCGTTTCAAACAACAAAATAGGACTATCAATACAGTGTTTTAATCTTTCAGGATAAATGTCTTCCATAAAAAAGGACACCTTGATCTTATTTTCTTTTATAAAATCAATTTCCTTTTCGGCAGCTTTTAAATAATCAGCTTTAAATAAATTATTTAATATAACACTTCCAATACCATCAATCTTAAGTAAATTTTGCTTTTTTTCTTTTAAAACGGCTTCAGCACTACCACAATGAGACATCAATCGTTTTGCTATAATATCACCAATATTTGGTACATTTTGCAAAGCTAAAGTGTAAAGCAAATCATTTTCTGTCATTCTATATCTTTGATTTTTAATCTACAATAAAAGAATTTTTAAACTGTTAATAAATACTTCCGCTTAAATTTTATCTAAAAGTTTTATTTTATAACTTTGTTATTATGCAACTAGAAACATATATAAGCGACTTACTATATAGATATGAGTGTGTTACCATTCCTGAGTTTGGTGCATTTTTAACCCAACGCGTATCTGCCACTATTCATGAAACTACGAATGCTTTTTATGCGCCAAAAAAAATGGTATCATTTAATGAGCAAATTCAAAAGAATGATGGTTTATTAGCGCATTATGTTTCAGATATAGAAAAAATACCTTTTGAGATTGCTAATAGAAAAATTGCAAAACATGTTGAAGCATTAAAAGAACGTTTAACTAAAAATGAAACGCTTACTTTTAAAAATATAGGAGACATTGTTTTTAATAGTGAAGGTAAAATTTTATTTGAACCATCTCACCACTTAAATTATTTAACAGATTCTTTTGGATTATCTCAATTTGTATCTCCTTCTGTAAATCGTGAGGTTTATAAGGAAAAAGTTGAAGCTATTGAAAAAGTAATTCCAATTACTGTTACTCAAGAAAAACGTAAAAACAGATCTTATTTAAAATATGCTGCCGTTGTTTTAATAGCATTAACAATGGGTGGTTTTGCTGCCTCTAACGCTTATGTTAATCAAGTTGAAGAACATAATCAATTAGCTCAAGAAAAAGCAACAAAACAGTTAGACACTAAAATACAACAAGCAACTTTCAGTTTAAATCCACTTCCTGCTACAACTTTAAATATAACTAAACAAACTGGCAATTATCACATTGTGGCTGGTGCTTTTAGAGTTGAAGAAAATTGCGACAAAAAAATATCACAATTAAAAGCAAATGGTTTTAGCGCTAGAAAAATTGGAGTAAACAAATACGGTCTACATCAAGTTGCCTATGCTAGCTATGAGGACAGATTTGAAGCCGTAGAAGCACTTCAAGACATTAAAGACAATTACAATAAAGATGCTTGGTTATTAGTTAAAAAACTAGACTAGTTTTTTTCTAATTGTTCATACCTCTTAAATCCTAAAATCGTTTTACCTTTGCTACATCATTAATATAATTTTGATGCAAACAAAAACACCCGAACAATCTAAAACGATTTTAACGGATATGGTTTTACCTGGAGAAACCAATCCTTTAAATAATTTATTTGGTGGCGAATTACTAGCACGTATGGATCGTGCAGCAAGTATTTCGGCAAGACGCCATTCTAGACGCATAGTGGTAACAGCTTCTGTGAA
The DNA here is from genome assembly GCF_001747085.1 of Flavivirga aquatica. Lineage (GTDB taxonomy): Bacteria > Bacteroidota > Bacteroidia > Flavobacteriales > Flavobacteriaceae > Algibacter_C > Algibacter_C aquatica. The sequence goes on along the minus strand of NZ_MDJD01000049.1, from coordinate 133,301 downwards.
CCACGTAGCCTTTAACAGAGCGGTTCCTTTAGGAAGTGTTGTTACTGTTGAAGCAAAGGTGTCTCGTGCTTTTAAAACCTCTATGGAGGTCTTTATTGATGTCTGGATAGAAGATCGCGAATCTGGTGATAAAACAAAAGCTAATGAAGCTATTTACACCTTTGTTGCTGTTGACGAAACAGGAAGACCTATAGCTGTTCCTCAAGTACATCCAGAAACCGATATAGAAAAGAAACGTTTTGATGCAGCCTTACGTCGTAAACAACTTAGTTTACTATTGGCCGGAAAAATAAAACCCAATGAAGCTAGCGAATTGAAAGCTTTATTTGATTAATACTTTGGGCGTTACCTAAAAGGTCGGGCTTTCAGCTATATCTTTTGTAGAAAAAACAAAAGGATGCCGCTTCAATCCCTAACGCAACGTCGAATTTCAATGAAAGCTATGATTTAAACCTATAAAACCATCTCATTGCAGGTTTTCCTCCAGTAGCAATACCTTTAAAAACTCTATTGCTACTTATCCATTTGGATTTGTAAACTCTAATAGGTGTAGAATCTACAAAGAATATTCCTGTAAATTTAGAATAAATTATCATAGCGCCATTTTATATTAAAAACTATATACCAACACTTTAACCTACTAAAAACCTGTCTTTTTCTATTAAAAAAACCTAATTTATTAATAAAACTCAAGTTTATAAAAAAATAAGATGGAATGACTTAAAGAATAACGTTCTTGCAGTAAATTCTTTGTGCAAATCAATCCACTTAGTTTTAAGCTAAACAATATGAATATAAGTGATGATGAAATTCAGGAGCAAAACCAATTCGAAGAACTAATTCAAGGGCTTATTAATAACAAATACGGCTGTTGTAATGATTTTTTATCACATAGTACCATGGCTGGATTAAGATCCAACATGACAACCCTGAATGCTTCAGGAAACATGAAATCTGCAGGGATAGGCAATAAAATTAATTTTCAAAAAAACCAATTAATTAGAAATGGAATGTCAATTGGATTGAAGAACAAAGCAAAAATAAATATGAAACGCTTTATTTAAATAAAATCTGGTGGTTTATTAATCATTTAAATAAAACATGCTTTACCTCAATAAAAACTTTTGAAAGTCATTACGCTAACTATGAACAGGGAAGTTTTTACAAAAGACATCTTGACCAGTTCAAAAATGAAAAGGGGCGGAAATATTCTATAGTCTTATACTTAAACCAAAATTGGAAGGACGAAGACGATGGTAAACTATCTTTATACCCCTTAAATAGGGCACAAAAAAATATTTCTCCATTAGAAGGACGAATGGTATTTTTTAGAAGTGATAAAATGGAACATGAAGTCCACCCTTCCTTAACTAGAGAAAGAAGAAGCATAGCTGGTTGGTTAAAAAACTAAGAATAATGAGATTCTCGTTATAGTTTACTTTATTTCCTTTCTCTTTCTTAAATTTATAAAAAACAAATCCAAAAAGAACATTCTCGAAAGCTAGGGATTGTTACATCTTATAAATCCAACTTGCAGGATTTACTGTACTAGCCCCTTTAGAGATGGTAAACCTTAGTATAGTTTCACCATTATTAGGATTTGTAAAAACCTCTCCTATAGCTTGTTTTGTTTTTACCTTATCCCCTTTTTTCACATAAACTTTAGACAGGTTTCTGTATAGTGTCAAATAATTTCCATGACGAATCATGACTATAGGATTTACATTTCTCATTCTAAGTATCTCACTTACTTCACCATTAAAAACAGCTCTAACTTGAGCCCCTTTTTCGGTAGCAATACGAACACCATTACTTTTTATGGTTAACGATTTATCAATAGGGTGTGGTTGTGTTCCATAACGCAGTCTAACACTTCCTTTTTCTACAGGCCAAGGTAATTTACCTTTATTAGCAGTAAAATTAGAAGCTAATACTTTTTCTTCAGCTGTTAAAGCAAATGTTTTTGAACCTGCCGATTTACCTTTCTTTTTATTCGATTTAGCAATCGCTGCTCGAATAATACGGTTAATCTCTGCATCAATTCTATCAGCTTCCCTTTGCTTTTTCTTTATTTGAGAAACGTATAATGACAAGTTTTTTTTAATTCTTTTCATTACAACTTCATGCTGCTTACGCTCTACTTCTAATGTTTTTTGAACTTGCCTATTATCTGCAACTAATTTTTTCTTAACCTCTTGTTGTTTCAACAAGTTTTTATTAACACCTTGTAATTCAACAGTTTTTTCCTTTATAGTCTCACCTTGTTGTTTTTGATGATCTGAATACTGCTTAATATACTGCAATCGTTTATAAGCCTGCTTAAAATTGTCTGAAGACAATAAAAACATGATTTTACTCTGCTTATTTTTACTTTTATAAGACTTTACTACCATTGCAGCATAATCTTCCTTTAACGCCTTTAATTCGTCTCTAAGTACTGTTATTTTCTTTTGATTTGAGTTTATTTCTCGCGTTAACAAATTAGCTTGCTGATTTGTAACTTTAATTAAATTAGATAAAACACTTATTTTATAATTGAAGTCCTCAATTAAAGAAAGTTGAGATTTTTCTTTTGATTTATTTTCAACACGTAATTCATTAATTTTCTGAATTTCTCTACGCAACTCTTGCCGACGTGTTTCTAACTCTTTTTGCTTATTATTTTGCGAAAAAGCTAAAGTGTTACATAACAAAAAAACAAATAGTAATGCTATTTTATATGTGTATTTACTAACAACCGCCATTAAAGTTTTATTTCTTTAAATCCAGAAGGTATTTTAAACGGAAACCTTAAATCTTCATTTAAAGAAAGCCCTTTAAACTCTAATCCTATTATTACTTCTTCTTCTGCCTCAACTGCTATTACTTTTATACGCTCAGGAAACAATTGCTTTTCAATTTCTTGATGAGACATATAATCAATTTGCAAGTGCCTAAATTCTTTAGGTTGCGATATTTGTTGTGATTTCACTTTAAAAAACGATGGATCCAATAAAAAGAATATTTCAAAAAGCTCACGTTGTTTTTTAGGTTGAACCACATAAGAGCCGTCATTAAAACCGCCTTTATAATTCCCCTCTTTTAAGCTAAACAAAGCTTCTCCAAGTAATAAATTCTGAACTTTTTGAAAGTCTAATTCCGTTCCTAACAAATCACTTAAATATTTATAATCTCCATCAAAATAAGTATTATCTAACTTATTATAAAAACTCACTTTTTCTGGCGTAGCCAAAGCTCTAATAATAGAAAAAGTAGCATTAATCCATAATGCCTCATCTTTCTTGACTCTAAAGTTCACAGAATGCGTCTGCGATTTATCTTTTTGAGAATACGTTATTTTAAGCTTACATTGAAGGGTCTTAAAATCTGGAGTTTGTTTTGCATTTTCTTTTATTAATTGCTTCGTAGACAACTTGTAATTAACTTCACCTGAATCACTAATTGTTTTTGACGATTTACAATTATATACTAACGACGTTAATAAAATTGAAATAAGTAAAGCGTATTTATTCATTATTTTGTACTTTCTATTTGTTTTGCTTTATCACTAAACGTTTTAGCTTTTATAGTATTATTAAGCAACACATAGCCTTTACTTAATTCGTTATAAAAATCAATTTGCATTTTGTTATCATCAATAACATAATCTAAACCTGTATCTAAAACCTCAACAGCTTGTTTAGGTTTGTTTAATTTATTTAAGGCTACTCCATTTATTAAATACAATAAAGGTTGCGCTGGATACTGTTCTAAAAGCTCGCTACTCTTTTTTTCTGCTAAATTATACTTCTCTAAATCTATATACAGCAGCAATACATTTTGCAAAACTTTAAAATTATTGGATTCTAATTTTAACGCTGCTTCAAAATACTCTAAAGCTTTTTCTTTATTTTTTCTTGTTAAATAATATTGTCCTAATTCTAAAAGTGTTTTACTATTATTTGATTCACCAACTATAGTCGTAACCTCAACCAGATCTGCTTCGTATTTTGGATTTTCTTTAACAAATTTCACAAAATCTGTTAATACTTTAAATTTTGATTTTGGCTTAATCACGGTACTTTTAACCACAATCTTCATGGATTCTATAGCTTTTTCTGCCATATTATCATCCAAATAAAATTTGTATAAAGCTAAATGTACTAATTGCGAATTAGGATTATTTTTCAATAGCTTTTTAGCTGTTTTAAAAGCTTTTTCTTTTTGGTTGTTTTCACTATAACGAAATATAAGTGTCAAATAATTCGATTCTTTGTCTGGATTATTTTCAATACGTGACTCTAAATTTTTAATTTGATCTTTTTTACGTCCTGTGCTATTATAAATCCTATTTCGCATAACATCACGAGCAACAGAAATACCATAATCAGCATCTAATTCATCTAAAAGCCGCAACGCATCATCATATTTTTTTATTCTAAAATAAAGCGATGCTAAATCCTCCTTATAATCTGGGTGATACTTAACTAATTGCTTAACCGTTTTTAAGGCTTTATCGTAATCTTTTTGTTCTGTGTAAAACCCATAAAGCTCATCTAAGAACCATTCATTACTAGGTGACTTATTAACTGCTTTTTTAAGTGCTGCTTCAGCTTCTCCATAGTTTTTAAGCTTATTATAACTTTTACCTAATTCAAAATATAAAACAGGTAAAGAACCGTCTAATTTTATACATTTTAAAAGTGCCTCAACAGCTCTATCATAATTCTCAATCCCCTTTTGCTTTAATGCTTCGTAAAAATACTCTTGAAATTCATCTTCATTATCTCCTAAATCATCATCAGGTATTTTATTAACATCTTGAGCATAATTTATCTGCGGAATTAATAATAATCCGAGAAAAAGAAAAAGAATGTAATTTTTATATTTCATAAATTAAGTAATATCACAAGTTGTTGCATTAAAGCTATTCTAAAATAATTTAATAGTATAACTGAAATACAAGAATATTATTCTAATACAGAATAATCACCAATACTTATACTTGTAAATTTCCCATCATATTTAACATGATTACCAATCATGGCATTATCTAAATTAGCATTTTTAATGGTTGTAGAGGTCTGAATTAAACTATTTTTAACGATTGAGTTCTCTACCACACTATTATCCCCAATAGATACATAAGGACCAATAGTGGTGTCTTTAAGTATTACATTTTCACCAATAAAACAAGGTTCAATAATTTTCGAATTATCTAACTTTACTGAATCTGCAACCAATTGTTCTTTAGCATCTGTTTTTAAAAAGCCTAGCATTCTTTGATTTGTTTCTATGGTTATGGCTTTGTTTCCACAATCCATCCATTCGTCTACAGTTCCTGTTTTAAATACTTTTCCTTCTGCCATCATACGTTTAATACCGTCGTTAATCTGGTATTCTCCACCATTCATAATGTTTTCATCAAGTATTTCCTGTAACTTTCCTTTTAAAACTGCTACATCTTTAAAGTAATAAATACCTATTACCGCTTGATCGCTCACAAAAGCTTCTGGTTTTTCAACCAACTCAACAATCTCTTGGTTTTCGTTTAACTTAACTACACCATAAGCTTCTGGATTCTCAACTTTTTTAGTCCAAATAACACTATCTACAGTAGAATCTAAATCAAATTCTGCTTTAATTAATGTATCTGCATAAGCTATAACTGCAGGGCCAGAAAGCGATGGTTTTGCACACATAATAGCATGACCAGTTCCTAAGGGTTGGTCTTGACGATAAATAGATGCTTTTGCCCCTAAGCTTTTTGCTAAATCTTCTAAACTACTAACGACATCGTCACCAAACCAAGCAGGGTCTCCAAGTACAAAAGCGATTTCTTCAATTGGCTGATTTAATACTTTAGCTATATCTTTTACTAGCCTATGAACTATTGGTTGTCCAGCAACCGGAATTAATGGTTTTGGAACTGTTAAACTGTGTGGACGTAAACGAGAACCTCGTCCCGCCATTGGTACTATTATTTTCATATTCCTATTAACCTCCCAAAAAGAGAGAAATTGTTATGTTAAACTTTATTTTAATTTTTTATTCCTGTGCATTTTCCCTAATAAGGAATTAAAGAGACTTTTTATTTAGTCCCTGTACTACCAAAACCACCTTCCCCTCTAGAGGTTTCAGAAAGTTGTTCTACTTTAACCCATTCGGCACGCTCATGTTTTGCTATAACTAATTGCGCAATGCGCTCTCCGTTTTCAATAATAAATTCTTCATTTGAAAGGTTTACTAAAATAACTCCTATTTCTCCTCTATAATCTGCATCAACTGTTCCTGGAGCATTTAAAACGGTAATTCCTTTTTTTGCTGCTAATCCACTTCTTGGACGTACTTGTGCTTCAAAACCAATAGGTAATTCTATAAACAAACCTGTTTTAACTATAGTTCTTTCTAAAGGTTTTAACGTGATTGATTCTAATATATTTGCTCGTAAATCCATTCCTGCAGACGCTATGGTTTCATAGTCTGGTAATTCATGATTGGATTTATTAATTATTTTAATTTGCATACTACCTTTTTAATAATTGCTTTAATTCTCTTTTTTCTAAAAACACTATAGTTCCTATAAATAAACACAAAAATACACTTCCTATAAGAATATTTCTTTCGAAATAATAATAACTTGAAAAAGATAGTACTATACTAAACGCTAAATAAAACCCTATTCTTCCTATAGCATAAGGTACTTTATAATGTTTTTTTCCTATAGAATAAGAAAGGATCATCATTATACCATAAGCTAAAAGTGTAGCGTAAGCACAAGCCATAAAACTTAATATAGGAATATATATTATATTAAATAGTATGGTTATAATTGCTCCAACAATGGAAATATACATACCATAACGTGTTTTATCTGTAAGCTTATACCATATGGATAGATTATGGTAAATACCTAAGCAAAGATTAGCTAATAAAACTATGGGAACAATATCTAGCGCTATTAAGTAGCTTTCTTTTTTAATAAAAATTGGTTGCAACCAATCGATATAAACTGTTATTATTAATAATCCTAATGTTCCAATAATGGTAAAATATTTAAGAATAATAGCATAAGTTTTTTTAGCGTTTTCTTCTTTTGAATGGTTAAAGAAAAAGGGCTCTGCTCCCATTCTAAACGCTTGAATAAAAAGTGTCATAAACACTGCCAGTTTATAACAAGCACTATAAGCACCATTAATATTTTTATCTAACATTTGAGGTAATAACCATTTGTCTAAATTTTCATTAATTACAAAAGCTAATCCTGCAATCATTATTGGCCAACCATAATTAAGTAGTTGCTTTAATACTTTAAAATCGAATACTAGCTTATTTTTAAAGAAGTATGGAGATACAAACAATAAAACAGCAGTGCTCGCTATAAGATTGGCTATAAATATATATTCAACTTTATTATCTACTTTAAATAAGTTTTGTAAGCTCTCTACCCCATATGTATTAGATAGAAATAAGATATTTAATACAACTATAATAAGAACATTAATAAGTTTTATTGAGGCAAATCTAATTGGTCTTCCTGTGACTCTTAAATAAGCGAATGGAATAACTATTAGCGTATCTATTACAGTAATTGCAACTAATAAATTGTAAAATTCAATATTTACATGAAGTATATGAGAAATTGATTCTCTAAATATAAACAAGCCCAATGCTAATATAACTGTACTAGAAACAATTGAAATAATAGCTGTTGATAATACTTTATTTTTCTCTTTATTCTTACTAAAAAACCTAAAAAAAGCGGTTTCCATACCGTATGTAAGTATCACATTAAAAAATGCAGCTACGATATAGAACTCTGTATTCTCTGAATACCCTTCGTTAGGAAGAATATCTGTATGTAAACGTACTAATAGAAAATTTATAAGGCGAGGCAAAACAATTGCCAAACCATAAATAATGGTGTCTTTAAAAAACTTTTTTAATACGCCCAACGATTGTTTTTTTTAGAAAATATTAAACAAAGATAAGTTATTGCCTCTTACGTAGCTCTGTAGGATAGGATTGTGACTCTTTTTTAATAATATTAGAAATCTTATAGTATTTGGTTGTTTTATTTTCTTTATAACTTACAATACACTCATCTTCTTTTAATGCAAAAGGTATCTTTTTAGGCAAATCATAGACCGTATTTCCATATTCCTCATTAGAGTCACTACTCATTACATAATCTTGTTTTTGATTTGCTTTAGTTTTAAAACGTCCAATAAAAGTCGACTTATTTTTATATTCTAATTTAGCTCTTCTTCCTTTAAAATACACACTATCTAAAATAAAAGATTCTGTATTATTAGTAACAGGAATAAAAACATTAAATCCAGAGCCACCTCCTTTAATACCAGCAACCCAATGTTCGTAATAAACATCACCTATAGAAATAGGGAGTTTTTTTTCTAATTTTTGGGTACTTGCACATTTTGAAAAACTAAGCATTCCTAAAAACAGTATTAGTAGCGTAAAAGTATTTTTAAATAATTTCATGTTAAGTAATTTGAAGCCCATAAATATAGCTCTTGCAAAATAAATGCCATAATATAAATAAGGTTTTATAAGCAAAATCAATATACTTAATGAAACTACTATGACTATAGCAACTTACTATTTTTGATCTTCCTATTAGAGTAATTAAGCTAGAGTATAGCTAATCTCTTTTCTCTAAATAGGCTTTTAAAAATTTATAAGCTTTAGTTTTTAGCGACTTTACAGTGTCTATTTTAATACTTAACCGTTCACTTATGGTTTTATTAGATAATCCCTTTAGAGCTAAATCGATTATTTCTTTTTTACGAGGACTTAAAAAAGTAATTGCTTCATGGAGTAATTTAGCACTTTCTTGAATAATTATACCTTCTTCCATTAAAACACTATCTTCTTTCCTTTTTTTGTTTTGAAGTTGATAGTTTTCTTTAACCTTATAATGCTTAATTTTATTGAGGCATTTGTTTTTTACCGTAATGTAGAGATAAGATTTTAAAGCGATCTCTTTTGGAAAAACTAATTTAGATTCCCATAATTGTAGAAATGTATTTTGAACGATGTCCTCACATTCGTCTATATCTATTAAAAAAGTATTAGCAAACACAACTAATCCTTTATAGTATTTATTAAAAATTGACCTAATATTTTCTGTAGAGTCTATGGTAAAACTTTTTTAGTTAAATATTAGGTCAATTCTCAAATTTGTTCAGCTTTATAGTAGTATTAAAACTTAAACATATATCTCTTTAAGGAGAAAAGAAACATAGCTGTTCTTTTAAAAGTTCTTTATATGAACCAATTTCTATGGTATTGCTTTTATAATTACTTCGCCATCAAAATTATACCCAAAAAAATCTGGATCATTTGGGTCTTCTCCTTCAAAATATTGACCAAATTCAAATATAATCGTTTTAGTATCTTCATCATAAGTACCCAAAGAAGTACTTTGGATAAGACTAAAACTATCACATGTTGGCAAATAAATTTGATTATTTATAACTACAGTTCCCTTTTTTGCGCCTTCAAATTCTGGAACAAAAGATAATATAGTTTCATCAAATTCAGGAGAAGCATTACAAAATGAAAAATCTCCAAAATTTAAATCAAACCAATCGCCTTGTATCCCTAAAGATCTACAACTAGCAGTAGTTGAAACAGTATTAGTAGAACCAAAATACGTAAGTTCTACAGATCCAGCCCATATAGAGGTAGCTACATTATTATTACATGGATCATATGGATTTGTACCATCATTAACTTCTTCACCATTGGTTGTACCATCATCATCGCAATCTGCTACTGACCAAATTTTATTTGTAACATCAAATCCTGTATACTCTTTATCTTGAACAGGATCACAAGGGTTATTTAAATCAGTATTATTATCTACTTCTTCAAAATCAAAAACCCCATCTCCATCAGTATCTCTATATTTTAAATTTATAGTAACAATAGATGTTTCTTCTACACTATTATCACTCACCAATACTTTTACTATAATTGTTGTGTTCACCCTTTCTGCATCGAAAGCAGATGTATCATCTACTATAATGTTTCCTTGCTGATCAATTTTTACTGCACCTTCAACATTCTGTGATACTATTGAAAATTTTACTTGTGAATTAGTTGATAAACCTAAAACAGTACCTATGTGACTATCAAGAGGTCTTAATAGTGCATCCAAGGTTATATCCTCTGTTGTTATTATTGTTGGCTCTTCATTATGTTGATCTTCACATGAATTACTAAAAACTATTAGTAATACAAGACTTAAAGTATATATTATTTTTTTCATCTTTTATATTTTTTAGTCTCTTGGATTTTGCTTTATTTCTGGATTGAAGTTGATATACTTTTGAGCTATTGGTTGTGCCCATTTTTTACTATTTGGTAATATAATAACAGCTTGTGAAACTCCATTATCATCAATAAAAGAATGATCTATAGTAATATTATCATTATCAAAAATATTGTAACGTTTAATATCAAAAGTACGCTCTACTGTACCAGGAAACTCTCTTAACCTTTCTTCTTTAACAAACCTTAATAACTCGTCTTTATCAGTTATATTTAAAGGCACATAAGTCCCTGTTTCATATCGTTTTTCTCGTAAAGTATTTAAATCATCATTAGATGCTTGTATATTTCCTAAACGCGCATTACATTCTGCTCGTATTAAATACATATCTGGTGTATAAATACCTTCTGTTCCTGACTCATTCTTTTGATTTGCTCTTAATTGATAACCCAAAACAGAACTTTCCTTATCTTCATTTGAGAATGCAGTTGGAAAATATATAATCCATTGTTTTCTCATATCATTACTTTCAAAAAGACTTCCATAAGTCTCAGTAAACGATAAATCCAGTATAAAGCCCTTATGCCAAACTACTTGAGTATCTTCAATAATATTAGGCCAATACCTTTCTACTGTTAAAACAGATGTCCCCTCAGCAGTATAAGAATCTGTTTCTTCTTGGTTTATATCTCTTAGCACATCATACAAATCCAAAGCATATTCTATATTCTCTAAAGCCTCTTGATATTTTCCTTGATACAAGTACACTTTTGATAATAAAGCATGAGCAGCAGTTTTTGACGGTCTAAAGCTTAATTCCAATGGTTGCGTATCTTTTAAGTTATTTATACTTGTCGTTATATCATCAATAACTAAATCGTAAACCCCTTGTACACTTGCTCGAGTTAAGTCAACATTAAACAAGTCGAAGCCTTCCCTTATAGGAACTCCAAGGTCTGTAGCAGCTGTAGCAGGATTATAATGCAAACCATAAATATTAACCAAATTAAAATACGCATAAGCGCGATGTAATTTTGCTTCTGCTTTTAATTGAGCAACACTATTTCCTGAAACCTCATCTTCTAATTTTGATAAACCGTCTAAAACAATATTAATATTAAATATTTGTCCATAATAAGTATTCCAATCATCATCATCATTAGTAGCACCATAAATAAACTCATTGAACCTATACAAATTACGTTGTTCTTGAGAATAACCCAATTCATCATTTAAATTATCATCAAGTAAAACTATATCTGATGCGTAAGGTGTTAACCCATGCTTTAATGTATATATTTCTGCATCATCTAATAACAATCTATAATCTTCAATTGTTGATGGAATTGCTATACCCTGCGGATCAATATCTAAAAATTCATTTTTAGAACAAGAAATAAAAACAACTACTGTTAATAACAGGATTACTATTTTATATGTAAATTTTTTCATTTTTAAAATCTAGTGTTTATGTTAAAACTGAATGCTCTTTGTAGAGGGAAAAATTGATTTTCTGGATCCACATCCCATTTATTAAAATTCCAAACAGCTACATTATCTACTTGAAAACTCATTCTTAAACTATCAAACCCTATCTTTTTTAATACAATTAATGGTAAGTTATATCCAAAATTAATTTGATTAAGTCTTATATGAGAAGCGTCATCAACAAAAGAATCTACACTCGAATAATAGTTATATTTTACTCCTCCTCCTGCAGAAAATGTTGGAACTCCAGGAATTGATGTTTGATTTTCATCTCCAGCTTCTTTCCAACGGTTGTTAAAATCTTTTGTTACATTAACAACATCTCCATACTGACCTGGTATAAACCTATTATTATATCTAAACACATGACCAGCCTTAAGACTAGTTAATACACGTAATGAAAAATTCTTATATGCAAACTCATTAATCCATGAGCCATAATAAATAGGAACTAATGTCCCTTCTTCCTTTAAATCTTCCGATTCTTTTATTTCTGAACCATCTTCACTTAAATCAATAATATCTCCATTTCTATCAAAATATTGAGGAGCACCAGTATTATCCAAACCAGCATAACGATAACTATATATTGTAGAAAGAGCTTTCCCTAATCTAGGTATTGCCCCTCTTATATGAGCAGAAATATCTTCATTATCAAACTCTACTTTTGTTAATTCATTTTTATTTAAACTAAAATTCAAGCTTGTGTTATAAGAAAAAGCACTCTGAGGTTTACTAAAATCAAAATTAAGCTCAACATCAAGTCCTTTGTTTGTTAATTCACCTGCATTGACCTCTTGTTCACTAATTCCCAATGTGGAGTTAAAAGCGATTGAAGAAAATAAATTCTCACTAACTTCTGAATAAAAATCAACACTACCACTAATAAAATTTTCAAGTAATCTAAAATCAACACCAAAGTTAGTTTTACTTACTTTTTCTAACTGTAATAAATTATTAGGGATATTACTTATCCTAGCAAATTGACTACCAAATATAGCACTTGTCCGTTGAGGTATTACAATAGTCAAAAAACGCCCTGCTTCTTTATCTCCTGTATTAGCGTTAGTACCATGAGAAACCCTTAAATATAGTGAATTGACAATATTACTAGAAGAAAACAATTCTTCGTATGCATCCCATTTTAAACCAACAGAATATAATGGTTTATTTCTAAAATCATCTTCGGCACCAAAAAAATCTTGATCATCTAGTCGTATACTTCCTGATAGAGTATATTTATCATTAAATGTATAAGCCAAATTAGAATAATAAGAATAAATTCTATCTTGCTGATCATCTAAAAAATTCCCTTCAGGAATTTTAAAATTTCTAGTTAAAGGAAGAGCATCATTATAAAAATTGTCATACAACCTACCAAAATCAAGCTCTTGTTGGAATTTTAATGACACATCATTGTATCCATATAAACGCCTAGAATCTGTTCCAAAATTTGTTATACCTACTTCATATCCCGCTATCGCTGTAATGTGATGTAAACCATCCTTAAACCCTTTATCAAAATTAAATTGACCTCTTAAAATATGTGAAGCTCTTCTAAAAAAGGAATTATTTAAAATAGCCCCCTTATTTAAAACATAATCTGTATCTGGGTTATTAACTCTATTAGTATTAGAATCTATTTGAGCAAAAAGATTAACACGATGTCTAGCGGCAAACGTATTTTCATTAAATAAATTTTTTGTCTCTCTTGCATTTAGCGCATATCTATAAGTCAACGACAAATCCAACCCTTCAAAAAACTCATAATTAAGAGCTGCTTGCAATCTTAAATTTGCATTATCTATAGTATTATCTGCATTATCATACTCTTGAAGCACATTATAAGTATAATCGTATGGCACTCCTCTACTTAATAAAAAATCAGAAAAACCACTATTGGCTCCTCCAAATTGAGCTACATAATTACCTGAATTATCTAATAAACGACTATTAATTGGTATACTAGATAAAAAACCAGACGGTGTTGCTGGATTATCAAAAAATATAGATAAACCATCATTTAATTGAGTAGGTCCTGCATTCTCTAATGATTGCGAAAAATTTGTTATAAAACTAACATTAAGTTTATCTGAAAGATCTATAGAACTCCTAATGTTAGCTATAATTTGTTTAGAATCAACATTTACTAATCCACTTTCATTATTATTAAATGTAATTGAAGCTCTAAAATCTTGTTTTTCACCCCCACCGGATATAGCTAAATTATACTGATTCCAAATGGTTTGCCTAAGCACTTTATTACTATATTCTTTTCTAGCATCTAAAAGAGACAAATTATTTAATCTAGCATTAGCCTGACTTTGAGTTAATTCACCTCTTTCTTGCATTAATAATGTTTCTAAGACAGGATTAAGCTGAGAAAATTGGTTAGCATCAATTGTTTCTGTCGGTCCTGAAAATAAATTATCAACTCCAACATTTATATTATTAGCATTAAAATACGCTTTTTGGTAGTTTATTTGTGTACTAGGACCAGCTATATTAGTATCAAAAATATCTAGCTTGGATGTTATAGATGTGTTAACTGAAGCCTCTACCATCGTTTTACTGTTTCTAGAACCTTTTTTAGTAACAATAACAATAACACCTGAGGCTGATTTTATACCCCAAATTGACGATGCCGCAGCATCTTTGAGAACATTTATACTTTTTACATCGTTAGGATTTATATTCGAAACGTTACTACCTTCAGGCAATGCTACTCCATCAACAACAATTAACGGTGTACGTTGCCCACTAATAGAATTAATTCCACGAACTAAAAACCCCTCATTATTATCTAATAATAAACCAGGAGTTTCATTTGCTATTTTTGATAGTATGTTTTGATCTATCTTAGTTTCTAAAACTTTAGCTCCAACTGTACCAAAAGAACCTGTTGCTCTTTCTCTTGTTATAGTTTGATATCCTGTTGATATAACCACTTGATCTAATTCAAAAGAAGTCGGTTTCATTTGGATATTATAAACCGTTTCCTCGGTAACTGGAACTTCTTGGTCAATATACCCTAAATAATTAAACACCACTACATCACCTTTCTTCGCTTGTAAAGTAAACTTACCATCAAAATCTGTAACTACACCATTTTGAGTACCAGCAATTAAAATAGTAACTCCAGCTAATGGAATTCCATTTTCATCTACAACCAGACCAGAAATAGATTGCTGAACAGCTGTTTCATTACTAATATTATTTTTCTCTAAAACTTTAAGGACAATTTGCTTTTCAAGCACTTTAAAGTTTATGTTGGTAAACTTAAAAAGTCGCTTTAGAACTCCGTTCAAAGGTTCTTTATCAGAACTCAATGAAACTCTTCTATTTAAATCCACACTACTTATATTGTAGAGGAATCTATAGTCTGTGATTTTTTCAATGTGGCTAAAAACTTTTTCAACCGTTACATTATCTAAATCAAGAGTTACTTTTGTATTTTGCCCATAGCTACTAGCATATATCTGAAAAAAGGATGCTATAAAAAAGAAGTAAGTAAGTTTCATTTTTAGATTGGGGTTTAACAGCAAAATGCATACACGCCCAGTGCTCTTTAAAGTTTTTTTCATATTTTTGGAATGTTAGTTTAGGTGATATTTTATTTTATCACTTTTAATTCTACCGAGGGGTGGTGGAGCACCTCTCGGTTTTTTAGTTTACTACTATAATAATTTTGTCCCTTTTAACAGTATAATTAAACATGTAAACCTCGCTAAAATAGCGCATTATCTGCTCTATAGTTTCATTTTCAAACCTTGCTGTAAATCTTTCTTGCCCTAATTTTTCATTATAACCAGTTATACTTACATCAAAATTTCGTTCTAACTTTTTAACAATTTCAGCAAAAGAGTTACTTTTAAACAAAAGCTCTCCTGTGCGCCAACCTGTATAAAAGTAAGGATCTACAACATTTTTACTAATAACCTTATTGTTTTTATCCCATGAAGATTGTTCATTAGGAATTAAAAGCAAAGCTTTACGTTCTTTAGACGAATCAAAAACACGTACAGATCCTTCTACAAGTGTTGTTCTTATTACAGAATCCTCTTTATAAGAAGATATGTTAAATTGAGTTCCTAGAACCTCTATATTATGGTTATTTGTATTAACGATAAACCTATGTTCTTTATCATGAGTAACATCAAAATAAGCTTCACCATTTTCAAGATATACTTGTCTAGGTTGACCTTCTACAAAATTAACAGGATATTTAAAAACAGTCCCTGAATTTAAGTCGACTTTAGTTCCATCTGATAAAATAACCTGAAACTTTTTCCCATAAGGAATCTTTAAAGTATTATATGCTACTGTATGCGTCGAATTTTCTAAATAGCTTAATTTATCATTATTCAAGTGACCTATCGTAGTATTATGATCATTTTTAATACTATAATTTTCGTCCCCTTTTATTAATTGCTTATAACCATTATCTAATAATAGTTCTATATTTTTTTCTGAGGTATTAACAACCGTAGGAGCGACCTCTTTATTTCCTTTAGATATAAACCAAGCTGAACTTATACTTAAAAATAAAACCGCAGTAGCTGCATATTTATAGAATTTCTTTGGAAACCTCCATGATTTTCTTTCAGAATTCTCAATTTCTTTTAATGCATTAAAAATAGCCTCACCTGTATCAAATTTTTCTCCAACAGTTTTAAACAAATAATCATCTTTAATAGCATTCTTAAAGAATTCCGCATTCTCTTTTTGTAAGAGTAATACATCTAATTCTTTAGCCTCACTATCAGAAATTTTTCCTTCTAATAATTTATTTGTTAAAACCGAAATGCTAGATAAATTGGTCATTTGATGCTATTTTTCAAGGTTATGACCAAAAAGTTTTTCGTAACCCTTACCCAATGATAAACTTTTTTTACTTTTATTTGTAAATATTTCGTATTTTGAAATTTGTAAATGGCAACCAGTAAACAAGAAGAAATATTACTCTCTCAACTTAAGCTAGGCGATAAAGATGCTTATACGCAAATTTACATTACCTACCACGCTAAGTTATGTCGCTACATGTTTTCACTTTCAGGCAATGCTAGCCTATCTGAAGATATTGTTCAAGAACAACTTATGCAATTATGGATAAAAAGAGAAACCCTTTCTATAGCCTCATTAAATGCTTACTTATATAAGTCTGTTTACAACAAGTACATGAATTTTTGTAATAACGAAAAACGTAAGATTTCTTTAAGAGAACAACTACGTATGGAAGTTATTATTGATATTGAAAGTTCAGAAGCAGAAATAAATCAAGAAAGATTATCTGCTCTTAAAAATATTATAGACAAACTTCCCCAAAAGCGAAAAGAGATATTTATATTAAGTAAATTAAAAAATTACGAATATAAAGAAATTGCTTCTATGCGAAATATTTCTGAGCGTACAGTAGAAAGCCAGATAAGAAAAGCGTTAATTACCATACGCCATGAAATTTCTGAGTTAAAATTAACTCAAAACTTACCTTTTTTAGTCCTAATTAATCTTTTTTTTTTAAAAAACAATTTTCTAGTAACACCCTTTTCTTTTTAAGTTGTTATAACTAAAAACAATTTTTGGACTCTAGAAAAAAAGCAATAGTAAGATTAAAAAAAGCTCTTGATATCTTTTTTAAAAAAGATAATGATGTTTCTTCTACAGGTACATTTAAGACCGAAGATTCAGAATATCTTAAATCGGTAGTTTCAAAACAAGAACTGTATAATACTATTAATACTGAAAAAGCTTGGACTCAATTTGAGCAAAAAATTAAAACTTCTAAAAATACTACTCCAAAACCTACAACATCTATTTGGCAATCTACTTTAAAATATGCAGCTATTGCTATTGGAATATCTTTTGGTTTATTCTTTTTTATTCAAAACCAGACTGAAGAAAATAAACACCAATTAACAACAAAACAGCAAGAAAAAACAATACAGTTAAATATTTTAGGAGAAAGCACAAAATATATTAAAACATCAGGAAATACTGAAATTACAAATGCTAACGGAGAAATTATAGCCTTTCAAAATGGAAAGGAAATAAATTATAATACAATAGATCACAATTCTCAAAAAGAACAATTAATTCAGGAAATAAAAGTACCCTACGGTCAAACCCTTAGAATTATACTTTCAGATGGAACAAAAGTATATTGTGACGCTGGAACAAAACTACAATTCCCAACAAAATTCCCTAAAACTGGTGAACGAAAAGTAAGCCTATCTGGGCAAGCCTTTTTTGATGTGGTTAGTGATGTTAAAAATCCTTTTATTGTTAATACGAATAGCATGGATGTTCGTGTATTAGGCACTCAATTTAATGTTTCTGCTTACGATAATAATAGTACCACGCAAACAGTATTAGTCGAAGGCTTAGTTAAAATTAAATTAAAACATACTCTAGCTAATACAACTAAACTAATTAGTCTTGTTCCTGGGCAAATGGCGACCTACAACGAACATTCAAAACGAGCACTTGTAAAAACAGTTAATACCTACAACCACACTGCATGGATATCACAAAAACTCATTTTCAAGGAAACCCCCTTTATTTCAATTTTAAAAACGTTAGAACGTAGATTCAATGTTACCATAATTAATAAAAACAAAGCACTCGATCATGAAATTTTTACTGCAAAGTTTACTGATGAAACCTTAGATCAAATATTAAATGCTTTCAAGACAGACAACGATCTTTCCTATACTATAAAAAATGATCAAGTCTTAATTAAATAAAACAACTCACTAAATATAAAATTCTTAACCCAAAAGCATGAAACATATAAACATTAAAAGCATAACTGCCATTTTAATTGGCTTAACTATTATATCAGGAACAGCCCTTTCTTGTGCTCAAAAAAAGAAAGAAGAACAGTCTATTGTTAAAAATTCCACTATAGCATCTATAACTGGTACCATTAAAGGACATGTTAATGGAAACAGCATTTCAATAACAGAAATTAATGCCGATTTAGATAACGAAAGCATTGACACGATAAGCACTGTAAGTTTAAAAAATGGAAAATTTTCGTTTGACAATATAAAAGTTGATGACCCTAGAGCAGTAAAACTAACCTTTGGAGACACTATTAATACCATTGTATTTTTAGAACCAGGAACTATTAACGTCGAAATTTCTCCAAGAGACACCATTTATACTGAATATTTTACAGGAATAGAAGTAAGAGCTAAAAGAACTGGAACTATAAATAACACTCTTTTTACACAATACAGAGATAAACGATATAACATTTTAACATCTCCCGAATTTGTTAAAGTAAGAGCTTTTGACAAGACGATGTTTGACCTTTATGCAGATTTTGATTTGTTGAATAAACAAATGCATCAATTTAAAAACATCTCCTCTAAAAGAGACTCCATGCTTATGAAAATCAAAAAAGATTTCATTGTGAAACATAATGATAAAATGGTATCTCCATATATTGTTCTTTTTGAAGACTATCGCTTTAATGATGCCTTTAATGCTAAAGAAATTATTGACTTTTTTGATGCTTACGATAACAGTTTAAACGGTAACAAGTACTATGAAAGTATTAAAAAATATGTGGTCGCTTCAAGAAATACCGCAGTAGGCATTACTTTAGCAGATTTTGCGCTAAAGAATAGAAATGGAGAAACCATAAGCCTATCTTCTTTTAAAGGTAAATATGTTTTAATAGATTTTTGGGCTTACTGGTGTAAACCTTGTGTTGCTGCTTTTCCTCATTTAGAAAAACTTCGCAAAAAGTACAGAACAGATGGCTTTGAAATTCTTGGAATATCTTCGGATCCTAATCAAGAACAATGGATTAAAGCTTTAAACAAACACAAACCATCTTGGACTCAAGTTATTGACAACAAAGAAAAAACAGTATCTAAACAATTCAATATATCAAAACTACCAACTACTTTTTTAATAGACAAAGAAGGAAAAATAATAGCTATAGATCTTTACGCAGAAGATTTAGACAATGAATTACACACTATTTTTGGTCATTAAAAACCATTATAAATGCCCTCTATTTGTAAAATAAAATTTAAAAAACAATGGCCTCTGTACTTGGTATGTATGTGTCTCTTTATTTCATGTGAAACGAAGAAGCACACATTACCTATGTACTACATCGTGGGAACTATTGATGGAATAAATGAGGGCACAGTTGAATTAATTGATTACACATATTATGAATTTGGTCAAGTCTTTAATCAAGCAGAGATAAAAGATGGACTATTTCACCTTCAAGGTTCTATTAAAAACATACATGAATGCTATTTAGTTGTAAACCATAAGTATGAAGCATTTTTTATTTTAGAACCTGCCAAAATGCAAATACAATTAAACATTGAAAAACCTTTATATGAACACGATAATTATATAGGTTTAGAACCAACTATTATAAACTCTGAAGTAAATACACTTTTTACCAAATATCTACATAAAGAAGATAGTATTTATTGTCTTCCTGAATTTAAAAACTTGTATAATTGGCACCAAAATGATAGTACGCAATTAAACAAATTAGATCATTCTTATCCCATTTACAAAGAACAAATCTTAACTTCTAAAACTCTTTTAGATGAAAAAATAGACGATTTAAGAATGCGTTTTGTTATTGAAAATGGACATTCTAAAATTGCTCCTTATATCATTTTAAATGAAGGAAATGGCTTTGATGATTACACCTATTCCATTCAAGATATGCAAAAGATATGCAAAATCTTTCAATCCAAACAGAAGGATAGTTATTATACAAGAATGTGTCAAAATATTTTAGTAAAAGCAAGAAAACTTGCTAAAAATACCGCAGCACCAGACTTTTTATTAGAATCGGCAGAAGGAACACCAACTTCCTTGAGTACATTCAAAGGAAAATATGTCCTACTCTATTTTTGGACTCATTGGTGTGGAAATAGTTGTAAGGATGATTTTATTGAATTAAAAAAACTTTATAAATCTTATGACAGAAAAGATTTTGAAATCGTAAGTATTTCTGATGATCCTGAAATAAAACCATGGCAAAAAACTATTAAAAAGCATCAATTAACTTGGCCTCAATTAATTACTAATTCTAAAAGAGATCAGCTTAAGTCCTACGATTTAAGTTTTATACCTACCATTTACCTTTTAGATAGGAATGGAAAAATTTTAAATAAAAGTTTAGACTTATCTCAAACAAAAAATTGCTTAAACAAATTTCTTCATGAAGAAAAATAAAATTAAGACTAAATTAAAATCTATAAAGATGATCAAAATAAAATTAAGCGTAAGTATAACACTAATAGCTTTCTTAAGCACATTTACTCGAGCTCAAACTAAAACGACAATCCCATTACCCAGTGAAATAAAACAAGGAAAGCTGGACAATGGTATGACTTACTACATTTTAAAAAATCAAAACCCTAAAGGAAAAGCAAGTTTTTATTTTGCTCAAAATGTAGGCGCTATACTTGAAGAGGATAATGAGGATGGTTTAGCCCACTTCTTGGAACATATGGCATTTAAAGGCTCTAAAAACTTTCAAGAAAGCAATGGTATAGATAACTTTTTACAATCAAAAGGGTTTGTTCTTGGAGAACAATATAATGCTTTCACCAATTGGGATCAAACACTATACTATGTTCAACAAGTTCCTGCTAAAGATAACGCCTTTATAGATCAAATCATGTTAATGATACATGACTGGTCTGGATCACTTAATTTAAGTGAAAAAGATATTAATGACGAACGTGATATAATATCAGGAGAATGGAGAGAACTTCAAAGTTCAAATTATACGCTTCAAAAAAAGACATGGCCTGCACTTTATAATAATTCAAAATACACAGACAGGGATGTTATGGGAGATGTTAGCTATATAAAATCTTTTAATAGTGATCTATTAAGAAATTTTTATAAAAAATGGTACAGACCAGATTTACAAGCTATAATTATTGTAGGAGACATTGATGTAGATATTATAGAAAATAAGGTAAAGGCTCTTTTTTCTAAAATTCCAAAAGCAACAAACCCAAAAGAGCGATTTTATATTGAAATTCCAGAAAATAAAGAAACACAATATCTTCTAGCTACAGAAAAAGCAGACGATATTATTGATGTAAATATGACTTTTATTTTCAGAGAAAAAGAGCCTAAAATCATTAACGAAGCCCAATTACGTTCAAACTTTATAAAAAGTCTGTTTTCAAGTATGATTTCCAAACGTTACAGACAAGTTATTAATAAACAAAAATCTTCTGCTCAAAGTATTAGGGTGGGACACACTAAACTAACCGCTTTAGATGGAATAAACCAAATATCAATATCACCAAGAGCAGGACAAGAATTAAATGCTGTCGCTGCTGCTTTTACTGAGTTAGAAAGAGTAAAAAAATATGGTTTTCTAAAAAGTGAACTAGACTTGGCTAAAAAGAACCTAAAAGTTTCTTTCGAAAATAGAGCAGACAGAGAAAAAGATAAAAGCAATTCTGCATGGGCAAATCAATTGGTAAGTTATTTTATAGAAGCTAAACCTGTACTATCTGCTAAATGGACTTTAGACTTTTTAGATAAAACATTACCTAGTATAACTACTGAAGAGATAGGTAATTATGTAAATAGTTTTCAAGACTTAAACAAATGTACTATTATCATCTCTGGACCGGAAAATGATGACACAAACTATCCTTCTCAAAAAGAAATTTTAGCAGTAATAAAAAAAGTAAAAGCAAGTAAAATTAAAAAGTTTAATGACAACCTTGATGAAGTCTTAAAAAAACCATTATTGTCTGAAAAATTACCTATCAAAAAAATAAAAGACAAATTTAATATTGAAGGTATTGGTGAAGCTAAAGGTTATGTTCTTAATAATGGGGTTCGTGTTATACTAATGCCTTCTAAAGAAAAAAACAGTAATATCTCTATGCAAGCCGTTAGCCCAGGAGGTTTAGCAAGCTTAAAAACCAAAGACTTAATTTTCATTGATTCTGCTATTGAACTTGTTCAAAATTCTGGACTAGGAGATTTTAATGCTTCAGACTTATCTCAAAAACTTTCAACACAATCTGCTAGAGTTAGTTTAAGTTATAGAGGATTTCACGATATCATTCAAGGCAGAGGATTAGTTAAAGATTTAGAAAGCATGCTTCAACAAACTTATTTATATTTTGAAAAACCAAGATTTGATAAAACTGTTTTCGAAAATAAGAAACAAGATTGGAAAAACGATTTCAAACGCTATTATCTAAATACAGAAAAAAGCGAACTTTATGATGCTATAAGTATATTATCTTCTAATGGACACCCAAGATCCTTCCCAAATAAGGAAGAAGATTTTGATGCTATTACTTTTGAACAATGCAAAACCATTTTTAAAGAACGCTTTTCTGATGCTAATGATTTTAGTTTTGTTTTCATTGGAAATTTTGATCATAAAAAAGCACTTCCTCTTATACAAAAATATTTAGGCAATCTGAGTACTAAACCTAGTTCAGAAAGTTTTATAGATCACAAAATAGAAAGTGCTAAAGGAATTTCTATAAGAGAAATAGAAAAAGATATGCAAACTCCTAAAACTAGTATAAGTTATAATCTTGTAAATAATAAAATAGAGTATACTACAGAAAACGCCTTAATCTCTCAAGTAATAGAGGCTATGCTTTATACTCGGTTTTTATCGACGCTTAGAGAAGATGAAGGCGGTACCTATGGCTCACAATCCTATGTAACATTAACAGATATACCAAAAAGCGAACTAAGTGTTAGCATTGATCTGGATTCAGATCCAGAAAAGACAGAAAACATGATAAGGATTATTAAACAAGAATTAAATAACCTGACTAATGATGACACTTATTCTACCGATTTAAAAAATGCAAAAACATATCTTTTAGATAATAGAAAAGACAACCAACAAAGCGATTTTTTTTGGGAAGAGGAAATTATTAACATAGAGCTTTTTAAAAGAAAGCATATCTCTTTTGAAGATTATAAAAATAAAATTGATGACATAACACTTGAAAAAATACAAGATTTTGCTAAAAAATATATCATTACATCTAATGTTATTCAAGCTACATTGAGTCCTAAAAAATAATTTTAGATTATGTTTTTAAGAGTAACCAACCATTTTCCCATAAATAATACTCTTATAAACAGAAAAGAGCATCTCATTTAGATGCTCTTTTTATTATTTTTTCAATAAATTAATTTACTATATTTCTTCATTAGAAGATCCCATTAAAGCAAAGAATTTATCAATATTTGGAAGAATAACTATACGTGTTCTTCTGTTTCTTGCTCTACTTTTAGGCGTTTTATTATCAGTAAGTGGCTGAAAACTACTTCTTCCTGCTGCTATCATTTTTTCAGGTGCCACTTTAAATTTATTTTGTAATTTTCTAACTACAGATGTTGCTCTTAAAACACTTAAATCCCAATTATCTGAAATCTTTTCTGTATTAATCCCTCTAGAATCTGTATGTCCTTCAACCATTACTTCTAAGCTTTCTTCTGAGTTTATAACATCAGCTAATTTTTGTAAAATCTTATTTGCTTTAGAGCTCACTTGATAGCTTCCACTATTAAATAACATCTTATCAGAAATAGAAATCATAACCACAGTTTCATTAATATTAACTGCAATATCTTCGTCTTCTTTAAGACTAGTTGCTTGCATCGTTTTTTCTAAATTATGAGCTACAGCTAAATTCATAGAATCTTTAAGAGTTTTAGCTTGGCTTAGCTTAGCAGGATCAACCTTAGCTAAGGTAGCACGCATTTTCACTTTAGCATCATTAGAAATTACAGTACCATTATCTATAACATCAAGCTTAGAATTATTTTCTTTAGTAAGAGTACCAATATCTTCTTTTAAAGATGATATTTTAGAATTATATGAATCAACTCTGGTTTGTATTGCCTGAAACTTAGCCTCTAACTCTTCATTAGCCACTTTTGTTTTTGTTAATTCACTTTCAATTTGACCTTTTTCTTCTTCTAAAGCAACATACTTCTTCTTTGAAACACAAGAAAAAACTAGAGCTACTAATAATAACATTGAAATTTTTTTCATAATAATATCTTTAATTTACAGCATTTACGAGAGAAACATGATTGTAGATCTTAAAACTGTTATTTATTTTAGATTATTTTGTTTTCATCCATTTAAATATGGGCATATTTTTAAAATTTGCTTTCAGAAAAATAGCCTTCTTTTCCTTTTCTTTTATTTCCAAATAATCATGCCTTAATTTATTATCAGCAAATATTATTAACATAAATATTTATGTCTATTTTGAAATTAGGGCTGTAGGTATTTTCCTTTTTAAGAGAGGTAACTATACATTAGGTGAAATTAAAATCAAATACACAAATTGAGGTTGAAGCTGGAGTAATTTTAATCGTGCACAATCTGCATCTCCTTTTAAAATTGCTTTTGTAAATAACTTTGCTATTTCAAACTTCTTTATAAAAGATAACTACACAAAAAATCCATCTGTATTTATTATAGCAGATAGTAAATTTAGTGGAGGAAGCTATGATTTAACAACATTTCATAGAATTCCACAAAATGGTGTAATTATAAATGGTCATGCTGAAAATATTGCAACAGGTTATGCTACAGCTCAAATTTATAGTGATCGTAAAATTTACTTTAAAAACATTTCTGGTAAAAAGGAATTACTATCCATTTAGAGCCAGGTAGTCGTAAAGGTTTTGATGATTTAAACAAAGTGCCTAACCAAACCATAGGAAATATTCAAGATGTATTGTTAGATAATATTAATAATGACTCTGGTTTTGCTTCATTATTTAAGGACATGTTGGAAATTCGTTTGATTGTGGTAAAAGCCAGCTAAGATTAATCTTAACTGACTTTTATTTGTGCTTCTAAATTTATTCAAAAAACACTCTCTCTTTACATACAGACAAACTATTCAAAAAACTCTTTTAATATTAATAACTCTTTTTATACTTCCTTTATAATAAAAAGTGTCAAAACCACTAAAATAACTATCGACGAAACTTGAATATAAGTATAAAAGCCATTAGACAAACTTTCTTTAAAAAAAGGTAATAATATAATAAAACCAATAGCATAGCATACAATTACAATTGGAGTAATAATATAATGTGTCCTTATTCGCTTCCTATAATAATTAATCATTTCTTGCTTAAAAGCAGTAGCACTAATAGTAACTTTTATTTGTTTAAGCTTTTTAATGCTAAACTGTTCAATAATTATTCTTACTAATAATGAACCAAGCATTAATAATAATGCTACGGCAACTAAAACATTATTATATGCTGCTATATAAAAAAAGAACGCGATTAGTATTATCCCTGTTATGCTCAATATAACATTGGTAATTCGTTGTTTCTTTTTAATAAAAGTTATTCTTTCAATAATTAATTTAGAACCATTTTTAGGCGGCATTAGTTCAGATTGATTTTCCCATTGGGATTTTATATTTTCAAAAATTATCATTGTTTAACACATTTAGTTAATTCATTTTTAATTCTATAGATTCTTACCCGAATTGCTTCATGGCTAAGTCCCATTATTTCTGCTATTTCTTTTTGTCGTAAGCCTTCTAATTCTAATAGAATAATACTTTTGCTATCCTTATTTAAGGTATTAATACATTGGTACAATTGATTTATTTGTAATGATTATACCATGTCTTCACTTTTAAAGTTAGACATCATAAGTGCTCCTATAGAAGGCAGTGCATCTATTACAATAATTTTGGCAAATTCAAATGTGTCATCTGTTGCTAACCATAAAGCTAAACTATGCCCTATCAATGTTGCCTTTTCTAATTTGTTTTCAGAAATATAATTCTCAATTCCTACTTTAACTTTTGGTAACCAAGGTTTTTCTATTGTGGACACATCACCAAAACCAGCGAGAGTAAAAACATGACATGCATTCGTTTTTGATAATTCTTTTACAACATTATTCCATACTTCGTACATGCAAACCCAGGAAATAATAGAATAAGTTCTCCTTTTCCAATAACCTTTACATCAAAAGCCTTGTTTTGAGTACCTAAAGATATACTAAGAAAAATAATAGCTAATAATGTAAATGTTTTAATTGATTTCATGATATACATTTTTATTTGATTTTCCCTTTAGATACAAAATCAAAAAATGTCACATGAAAATTTTAAAAATAAAAAAAGCCTCACTAAAAGTGAGGCTTGATATTATATTTTGATAGTAAAATTAACTATACAACGATTAGTTGTTTAATGCTTCGGCACCACCAACAATCTCAAGGATTTCGTTAGTAATTGCTGCTTGACGCGCTTTGTTATAAGTTAATTTAAGCTGATCTCTTAACTCTGTTGCATTATCTGTTGCTTTGTGCATTGCCGTCATACGTGCACCATGTTCACTAGCAAAAGAATCTCTAATACCTTTATATAATTGTGTTTTTAAAGACTTAGGAATTAGCTCTTCAATAATTTCGATTTTTGATGGCTCAAAGATGTAATCTGAATTAGCATTAACCTCTCCTTCAACAGGAACTATTGGTAAAAACTGCTCAGTCATTATAATTTGAGTTGCTGCATTTTTAAATTTGTTATAAATAATTTCGATTTTATCGAATTCACCTGAAACAAATTTATCCATTAACAATTGAGCTATTTCAGAGACATTATCGAACGTTAAATCATCATAGATTTCACTTTTATTTGCAATAACGTTATTAGTTTTCTTAAAAGCATCATTTGCTTTTTTACCTATAACTAAATAAGATACATCTTGATTAGCATAAGTTTCAGAAACTAACCTGTTAACTTCTTTAATAATGTTTGAATTAAAAGCACCTGCCAAGCCTCTATTAGAAGTAATTGGAACTATAAGTACTTTTTTTAATTCACGTTCTTCAGAATATGCACTTCCAGAATCTGCATCTAAAGTCGCACTCAAGCTTTGTAAAAGCTCGGTTAACTTATCTGAATAAGGACGCATTGCTGTAATAGCATCTTGCGCCTTCTTTAACTTAGCAGCAGATACCATTTTCATGGCACTAGTAATCTGCATCGTTGAAGATACTGATGATATTCTGTTACGTATTTCTTTTAAATTTGCCATATTTTAAAATATGAAATAAGATTCCCTCTTTCGAGGGAATATTAATTATGCTAAATATTTTCCTGATAAATCTTTTGCTACAGCTGTTAATGTATCTGTAACTTCATCAGTTAATTTCCCTGCTTTTAAAGTATCTAAAATATCTCTGTGTTTTGCGTTTAAAAACTCAATAAAATCTCTTTCGAATTCTTTAACTTTATTAACAGGTACATCTTTTAATAAATTTTTAGATCCTGCATAAATAATTGCAACTTGATCTTCAACTGTAAACGGATCGTTTTGAGCTTGCTTTAAGATCTCAACGTTACGTTTACCTTTTTCAATTACATTTAAAGTAACAGCATCTAAATCTGATCCAAACTTAGCAAACGCCTCTAATTCACGAAACTGTGCTTGGTCTAATTTTAAAGTACCAGATACTTTTTTCATTGATTTAATTTGTGCATTACCTCCAACACGAGATACCGAAATACCTACATTAATAGCTGGACGTACACCCGAGTTAAATAAATCTCCATCTAAGAAGATTTGTCCATCTGTAATAGAAATTACATTTGTTGGAATATATGCAGATACATCTCCCGCTTGTGTTTCAATAATTGGTAAAGCTGTTAAAGAACCCCCACCTTTTACAATTGGCTTTAACGAATCTGGAAGATCGTTCATGCTCTTAGCAATCTCATCATTATTGATAACTTTTGCAGCACGTTCTAATAAACGTGAGTGTAAGAAAAATACATCTCCAGGATACGCCTCACGTCCTGGTGGACGACGTAATAATAATGATACCTCACGGTAAGCTACTGCTTGTTTAGATAAATCATCATAGATAATTAAAGCTGGACGTCCAGTATCTCTAAAATACTCACCAATTGCAGCACCTGCAAAAGGCGCATAAACTTGCATTGGAGCAGGGTCTGATGCATTTGCAGCAACAATAGTAGTATAAGCTAAAGCTCCTTTTTCTTCTAAAGTTTTAGCAATTAAAGCTACTGTAGATGCTTTTTGACCTACGGCAACATATATACAATATACAGGCTCACCTGCATCGTAAAATTCTTTTTGATTTAAGATGGTATCTATACAAACAGCTGTTTTACCTGTTTGACGATCACCAATAACCAACTCACGTTGACCACGACCTACAGGAATCATAGCATCAATAGATTTGATACCTGTTTGTAATGGTTCTGTTACTGGCTCACGATAAATAACACCAGGCGCTTTACGCTCTAGAGGCATTTCGTAAGTTTTTCCAGAAATAGGTCCTTTACCATCAATTGGATTACCTAACGTATCTACAACACGTCCAACAATACCTTCACCTACATTAACAGAAGCAATACGTGATGTACGTTTAACAGTAGATCCTTCTCTAACGCCTTTAGAAGCGCCTAATAATACAATACCTACGTTATCTTCTTCAAGGTTAAGTACAATACCTTCTAAACCACCTTCGAATTCTACTAATTCTCCATATTGAGCGTTAGCTAATCCATAAGCACGAACAATACCGTCACCTACAGTTAATACAGTTCCTACTTCGTCTAATGAAGCACTTGCTTCAAAACCCGATAGTTGTTGTTTTAAGATTGCTGATATTTCAGCTGGTTTTACTTCTGCCATCTTTATTTAGTATTTAGATGTTAGACATAAGACACGGGTGCATCTGTATCTAAACTCCTTTAATTTAATGTAAATTCTCTTTTTAATTTGTTTAGTTGATTTGCAACACTTGCGTTGTATTGTACATCTCCTATACGTAAAATGAAACCACCTAAAATGTTTTCATCTATAATATTTTCTACTTCAACATTTTTTCCTGTAAGTTCTTTAGCTTTTGCTAAAACGCTCTTTTTTAAATCGTCTGTTAAAGCTATTGCCGTTGTAACAGTTGCCAACTCTATACCTTTTGAAGCATCAAATAATTGATTATATTTTAAAGCAACATCTTTTAAAATATCAATTCTATTATTTGCAACTAAGATATCTATTAAGCTAATTGTCGTTTTATTAGTGTCTTTAAAAACTTCTAATAAAACCGATTTTTTTATTGAAGAACTTATTACAGGACTTTGAAGCGCATCACTTAACTCTTTACTATCTACAATAGTATTAGCTATTAACGTCATATCCTTTTTAACAACATCTGCTGCTTTTTGATCTGATGCTAAACTTAATACTGCTTTTGCGTAACGTATTGCTGCTCTTGCTCCCGCCATTATAACTTAGTTTAATGATTTTTCACCTAACATTGTTTCAACCAATTTTAATTGTTGATCCTTGTTAGATAATTCAGTACGTACTACTTTTTCTGCGATCTCTACTGATAGGATAGCTACTTGTGATTTTAAATCTGCAATAGCTGCTTTCTTTTCAGACTCAATAGTTGCTTGTGCTTGAGTAATAAGTTTAGAAGCTGTTTCATTTGCTTCTTTTTTTGCGTCCTCAATCATTTTATTTTTCATGTCACGAGCTTCTTTAAGCATTTCTTCACGCTCAGTTCTTGCTTCTTGTAACATTTTTAAATTATCTGCTTGAAGATTTTCCATATCCATCTTCGCTTTTTCGGCAGAGTCTAATGCATTTTGAATACCCTCTTCTCTACTATCTAAAGCACCTAGAATAGGTTTCCAGGCAAATTTCCTCATTAATAAAATTAATATTAATAAGATTAAGGCTTGCATAACAAATAAGCCTACTGAAAAATCATTTAATAAAGTTTCCATTTGGTCTAGATTACTTAATTTCTGTTTTGTTTAATTTAAAACAGTTTCTGTAACCAACCGTTACAGAAACTTGTTTCTTTGTTTTTCTAGGAATTTTACTTCCCTAAGATTAATGCACCAAATGCTAAACCTTCTAATAAGGCTCCGATGATGATCATTGCAGTTTGAATTTTTCCAGCTGCTTCTGGTTGACGAGCAATACCTTCCATTGCTTTTCCTCCAATTTGACCTAATCCGATTCCTCCTCCGATTACGATTAATCCTGCTCCAATTAAATTGTACATACTAATTGATTTTGAAATATATTAATTAAACAAATTCTTATTAATGATGGTCATGTTCTTCAACTGCCATCCCTATAAATAACGATGATAACATCGTAAAAATAAATGCTTGTAAAAAGGCTACTAAAATTTCAATAACCGATATAAATAATGCTAACACTAAAGACATACCTGTTGATGCTACTGGACCAAAGGCTTCTTTCATAGTAATCATTAATGCTATTAAACTCATAACAACAAAGTGCCCTGCTGTCATATTTGCAAATAAACGAACTAATAATGAAAAAGGTTTAATAACTATAAACCCTACTAATTCGATTAGTGCTAAAATAGGTCTTAATATTACTGGTACACCTGGCATCCAAAGTGTATGAGCCCAGAAATCTTTACTACCACTAAACATATAGATAACCATAGTGAATAATGCTAAACAAACCGTTACAGCTATTTGTCCCGTAACATTAAAGCCTAATGGTGTTAAACCTAATAAATTTAATATCCATATAAAGAAAAATACAGTCAATAAGAAGCTCATAAACTTCTTGTATTTTTTCTCTCCAATATTTGGTCTTGCTATTTCATCACGAACATAAAGAACTAAAGGTTCTAAAACCCTAGAGAAGCCTGTAGGAATAACTTTTCCTTTCTTGTAACCTCTTGCTAAAGCGCCAAAACCTAACAGCATTAACAACCCTGCTAACAGCATTCCAAAAACACTTTTTGTTATAGAAAAGTCTAACACTTTATGTGCATTGGTTGGGTGGTGATGCTCATCAAAACTAACCGTTGAAGCACCATTATCTAACTCATATATTTTACTATGAAGTTTTACTAATCTCGTATCACCTTGGTCAACAATAACTTCTCCATTATCATCGTGATGAAAGGCAGAAGACATAAAGGTTTTTAAACCATTGTTTGTCCAAACAATAACTGGCAACGAAAAACTCACATGAGTTCCAGTTTCATTGTTAGTAAATAAATGGAAATCGTGTGAATCTTTTAAGTGATGTTTAATATATTCCTTGATTTCTGTAGGTGAGTCTATTTTATTGCCTTTATGATTATTCTTCTCATCACTAGCAAATGCTGTAATTGAACATAATATTAAAACTGCAATAAACTTGATAGATTTTTTTGCTACCATCATACTTTTTCTAACTAATGAAATTTATGCTTTGTAAATTTTGTGCAAATCTACGGAATAATTTAAAATACCAAACTCTTTTTCGTTTAGAATTTTTTAATAAAAAATTCACCTCAAAAAAAACACTAATTACTGATATTCAAAGTCTTGTAAACAATGAAAGCTTCTGCTAATAGAAAAACAAATAAAGGAGCGACTAATCCTACACGATCAGACTGAGTTAAATCTACTTTAGAGAACACTGAAGTTTGAAATAGAAGCACAAATGCGCCAATTTTAAAAAAAATGAGCATTAAATAGGCATATCCTGCTTGATTAGGTAATTTACTAGCCACAAGCTCTACAACTATACACACTATTATAGCTGCTATAGCATGAAAACTATAAACATTTAATAACGAAAACGACAATATTGAAGTATTTATATAATTATGAAGATTAAATGCTACTATAAATAAAAGTGATATAACTATAGTAGCATATATAATACGTTTGATCATTATTCTTTATAAACTATTTTTTATTCGATATTTTTACAACTTGGTTAATTACAAGATACATAGCTATAAAAACAGAAAACAATGTTAATGTAGGTTTCCAAAAAGCTTTATCATATTTAAGATCTAACCAATTACCTAATTCACTTCCTAAGTAAATAGTTAGCCCCATTTGAAACGCTACAGTTGTAAATCCTATATATGGATTAAGCTGTTTTTTCGGCTTCTGGTCTTCGTTGTTGTTTGCTGCCATTATTTATTTCTTTTTTGGCATTATTAGTCATTACACAAGTTACATTAAATATAGCTCCTGGTTCTACTGCTAATTTACTAACCACTACATCACCATCAACATGCGCAGACGACTTTAAAGTTAATGTACCCGACAAAGTTAACTTACCAGAAAACTTACCTTCAAAATAAGCATCTGTGCCTTGTAATGTACCCTTAATTAATCCTGCTCTACCAACAACTACCTTTCCAGAAGTTTTTACATTTCCTTCTATAATACCATCGACTCTAAAATCTCCTTCACTATTAAAATCGCCAACCATTTTAGTCCCTTGTGCTATTAGGTTTTGACTAGATTTCCCTTCTGTTGTTTGCTTTTCTTTTTTGGTGTCGGTGAACATAATGTATTATATTTAGTTGTTATCTTTATTCATATAAACATCCAAATTCTTATGAATTTGAATGATTTGGTAATTTGCAGATGCTATTGAAAAATAAGGTTCTTTTATCTTTTTCTTATTTTCTTCTGTTAGTAACTGATCAAAAGTTTTAGCTACTTGAGCATTCTTTATACCATGAACAATTACAAATGTTGTATTAACATCATAAACATCTACTGATGATTTTAAGGTATAATACCTCATATCTTTTAAAACCTCATCCAATATCTTTTTAAACTCTAAAATTTTATCAGACTCTTGGCTTTTAAATTGAAAGATGACTTTATAATTATTCGTTATACTATCATTTTCTACAACAAATTCTTTCTCTGCTAATTTAGGTAAAATATTAGTTTCAATATTTTGTGCTTGCTTACCTTCTGGTGTATTAGCATATGTAATTGCTAAATAATTTATAGCCTTTCCATAAGCTTCATAGCCATGTAAACGCCCTGTTGCTATTGCTTTTAAAAGTTCTAATTTTGAAACAATAGGCTCTCCATCAAATATATTAATGTAATTTTCACTTTTAGAAATAACCTCAGCATACTCTTGTTTTACATGCTGCTCATAAAGTGCTTCATATAAACTTTCAGGACTATTCTCATCTCGCTCGGATGCCTGATCTGGATTATTCAAAATAGTTGCATATCTAGATTCTGGATACTTTGCTATAATTTCATTTTTAGCAATTGTAGCCTCACCATTTTCACCTAACGCCTCGTATATCTTATATAGATTATACTTAGATGGTAATATTAAGCGTTCTTCTGGATTACTTTCAAGTAAGTTCTGAAATTTATTTTTTGCTAATCCGTACTCTTTAAATTTCTCTTTGTAAATTAATCCTAATTGATAATATGCATAATTGCGTTCTTTAGAGATACTATCAATTTGTTTTTCTTCTGAAGGAATTTTTGATATATAAAATTGTGGATCAAACTTCTCTTCTTCTGATGCTAAATCTAAAACACTATTATCTGAAGCCGCAACTATTCCTGAAGCTCCTTTATTTGACAACCTCCAATTATCTTCTAATGTTCTATCTCCCCATACTTTTACAAATTCATTTTTACCGTACGCCACCGTTGTAGGATTATAAAAATAGAATAAAGCACCTTGATTACCTCCCGATTTAATTCCCGAAGCACCTCCTAGTGCATTATTAACCGTTACTAAACCACTATTACGTTTAGCCGCTTCTTCTCTTTCTTTTTCTTCTTCAGCCTTAATTTTAAGTTTTTCAATAAAAGACTCGAAATAAGCAACACGATCTTCTTCCGATAAGTTTACTAAATTCATAATACTGTCGTCTACCTTAGCAATAGCTTCATAATAGATAACATCCTCAAGATTATCTCTTTTACGTTTTATAGTTCGATATGGTTTAGAGTTAAGCACTAAATTAGTCATCGTACTATCGTAATAAGCTCCTGCCTCACGATAAACAGATTTATCAAAATTAATATCTCCAAGAATTTCATAATTCCTAGCTTTTAATAATTTGTCTTTTGTATTAGTACGTAAGGATTTATTGTAATGAACTATAGCTAAAGAATCTAAATTATTCTTTAAATAATATTCTCCTATTTGATGATATATCTTATCCAAATATGGACGGTTCTCTCTATTTTCTTCAAGCTCCGAAAGCAGTTCTCTCACCTCTAACTTATCGCCATTTTCGTAATCGAAATTTTTAATTTTTTCTATATAAGCAGTTATCATGTAAATCCTAGGCGTCTTACGATTAAGAGCAATTACCTTATCAAACGCAACGTTAGCACTATCCTTATAACCTAGCTTATTGTATAATTGACCTTGTATAAAAAGGTAACGCCCGCGCTCCTCATTACTTTTTGTCGCTTTTGATGCTATTTTTAACTGTGTAATAGCAGTATCTATAACTTTGGTATTTAAATATGCTTGAGCAAGTATAGATGTTGCATCAGCTAAATCTTGTCCCTCCAAATCTTCTTGTCGCAATAACCTTTCTAAGTTCTGTATTGCTAGCTCATTATTATCTAAACGAATATTAGTTTTTTCCCGCCACACCTTTGCTTGATTAATCTTATCGCTAGCAGGGTATTTGTATAATATGTAATTGAAAGCTTCTAGTGCTGGTATAAAACGCTGATCAAAATATCTTGATTTACCTAACAACAAATAAGCTTCATCTATTTGAGGGTTTTTTTCTTTCCCTTCAATATTGATACTATGTTTCTGAATAGCTTTTGCTGCTTTCTCTTCTGCTCTAGTAAAACTTTCGTTTCTAGGCGATTGACCAGGAGCCATATTATCTTCAACTATTTGCATACGCTCTACTGGCAAAACCTCCCAATAATTGTCGAAGTATGCTTCGTTAAGACTGATTCTTCCTTGCTCTAATGCTACATGACCATTATAAAGCGCATTAAACTCTGCGGTTACCGCATGAAAGTTTCGCGTAACAAAATTATTCTTTTTTCTTGAACAACTTACTACGAAAAAAGTAGAAAGAACAATAGCTAGTATGGCTTTAAATGGTGTTTTCAACGCTAGTTTTTTTAGTATAAAATAATAACTATAATCTCACACTATTATTATATAGATTGGTAAAAATAAGCATCTTTTTGAATTAACCCATAAAATGTATAGACTTTTGACTAGAGCACTCCTCTTATCAAACTTTTATTTATTCGTAAAGAAATAGATTAAGAAATCTTATTACTACAAAACTTCTGTCCTAGAAAAATGAGCTTCCAACTCCTTTAATGTTGCTTCGCTTGTAACTAGATCTTTTACAATTTCCCCATGTTCTAATACCACAATACGCTCACAAACATCTGTTATATGAAGTAAATCATGACTAGAAATCAAAACAGTAACATCCTGTTTCTCTACTAGATTTTTTATAATCCCTTTTAGGCGAATTTGTGTTGTTGGATCTAAATTGGCAAAGGGTTCATCTAAAATTATAACTTTAGGATTTCCAATAAGAGCGGCTACAATACCTGCTTTTTTTTGATTTCCTTTACTTAAGTCTCTCAAATACTTTTTTTGACCCAATATCTCACCATGAAAAAAATCTTCAAACCCTGACACGAGCTTATCTACATCAGCTTTATTTTGACCTCTTAACTCTCCAATGAAATAAAAATATTCTTCTGGTGTTAAATAACCTATTAAAAAACTTTCATCAATAAATGCTGCTGTAAATGGTTTCCAATTTTCACTTTCGTCTACTCGTACACCATTAGTTTCTATATAACCCGCTGTGGGCTTAATTAAATCTAGAAGCAAACTAAAATAGGTAGTTTTTCCAGCGCCATTGTTACCCACCAACCCAAAGCTTTGTCCTTTAGGGATTTCTAAGAGTTTTATATTTAAAACTTGATTTTTGTTATATTTTTTTAATAAATTAGATGTAGTTATCATAACATTTTATGAATTATCTTGACTAAAAGCGTCAATCATTTTATATTTTGAATCTAAATATTTTTTTGTGATTAATGACATCCATTTTTGATGAAACACAATACCTACAATCCCTAATAAAGCAATTACTAAACATCCTACTTCTAAATTAAAAACAGCATAAAAGACTCCAAAAATCAAAGCAGGCATCACCATTAGAGGAATACCTATTAACCACTGTACAACACCTGTACCTTGATAATTAAAAGTTGCCTTTTCATCTAGGTTTATTTTTTTGCGATTATACGCCCCTCCATACATAATAACATGCGTATTAACACCTACATTATATATCGCTGTGACAAAATGCGCTAATAATATTTCCCAACCAAAATAAACGTATGGAACACTTAAAAGAAATAAGATTAACACACTAATTACCATTAGCGTAAATTTAGATTTCAAATATTTTTCATACTTGATATTTTGACTCATTAGCATTTTATAATAGCTACTATCCCAAGCTGGAATAAACTGCCCAAAATTCATTAAAAAAATGCCCGAGGTAAAAACACCTATGAATATAAAAAACCATGGTTTATCTACATAAGTTGGATTTGGATAAAAAAACATACCGTAGAGTAATCCTAAAGCGAGCATCCAAATAGTAGATTTAGTTCGTTTGTTTCTCCAAATTAATTTTAAATCTAACTGCATAAAAGGAGCTATATCTCCAAAGTTTTTAGTCCACTCTAAATTAGATGTATTAACAGCTTCAACTTTACTTTTTAACGAACTATCTAAAAACAGCTTCTTATACAAAATTTTAAAATTAATAATATAGAATAATGCCAGAATAGCAATAGGAATTATAACAAAAATTGGAGATTCATAAATAGCATTAAACCCTGAACCAATTATCTCACTAAAAGAAATAGCATTAAAGTAATTCAACCCATACAAAACACCAGAAAACACTATTAGTGGCAAAAATGACAGTTCTTTTTTTGACGAAAAACTCTCAATAATAAAATTTAAAAAATTATTAATTTGAGTTACTATTGCTATTGCCAACATCCAGATTAAAACAGAATTTAAAGAATAACCTTTAACAATTAAAGAGACCCCAAAAGGAACAATTATAAAAAGTGATAAAAAATTAAAGAATGAAAGTGACGATTTGCCTAAAACATAATTTATAACTTTACTTCTTTTAATTGGTAATATTAATAATGGTTTTACTCTCATTACAGGTAGTTTTTGAATGAAAAATCTCGAAATTAAATCCCCTAAAATCCAGTAAAACAAAAAACTATTCACAACAAGTAATGGATCTTTTTCTGGAAATATTTTTTTTAGTATTGGATATAAACTTAACCCTGTTCCTAAAAACATTAAAAGAATCCAAACCCCTATAAAACCCATAAAGATTTTTATCGCTAAGTTTTTCCCAAAATTAAGAGATCTAAAAGCACCCTTCCATTCTAAACTTAAAAAATGCTTAATCATAGTTTAACTAATTATATTTTTCTGAAATTTCTTGAGGCACTACCTCCCCTATTTCATTTATAATGATCTTTATAAATCACTGCAGGAGCAATTAATTTAAAATATTCAATAGTTTCTTTTTTAAATTCTGAATTATCTTGAGCCTGAAAAAACTATAGGTATCATAAATAAACAGAATAATAATACTTTTTTCATTTTAATGTTTAATGGATTAATTTCCAATAAAAATATCGAGATTTTAACTGTTAGTAATGCTTTTGACTTAATTGTTACAAACAAATTAAAGTTTTACAAATCAACTTTAGTATTTTTGTCAAAAATTTATACATGTCATCATTTCACAAACTTGCAATTAAAGCTATACAAAGAGAAACCGATAAAGCTATCAGTATTTCTTTTAATGTACCTCAAAACCTTAAAGAAGCCTATAATTTCAAAGCTGGTCAATACATTACTTTAAAAACTACTATTAATGGAAATGAAGTAAGACGTGATTATTCTTTATGTGTTTCTCCTAAAAGCAACGAATTAAAGATTGCTATAAAAGAAGTGAAAGACGGTACTTTTTCTGCTTATGCCAATAATGAATTAAAAGTTGGAGACACTCTAGAAGTTGCTCCACCAAAAGGACGTTTTGTTTTTGAACCTAATGACAATAAAACAAAAAACATTGCTGCATTTGCTGCTGGTAGTGGTATTACTCCTATTTTAAGTATTATAAAATGTGCTTTAGAAGAAGAGGTCTTAAGTAAAGTTATATTAGTTTATGGCAATAAAAAAACTAATGACACTATGTTTTTAAACGAGCTTTTAGAGCTTCAACATGAATATAAAGATCGTTTTTCTGTTCAATTTGTATTTAGTCAACAAGACGAAAATGATGCTATTTTTGGACGAATAGAAAAAAGCACCGTTAATTATGTAATGAAAAACAAGCATAAACATATTGATGTTGATGCCTTTTTTCTTTGCGGACCAGAAGCTATGATTCATACTGTAAAAGATGTTTTAACGGAGCATGATATTGATGAAAACCGCATCCACTTTGAACTTTTTAAAGCCGCAAAACCAGCTGAAATACAAGAAGAAATAGTAGCTACTGGTAACACAAAGATTACTGTTACTGTAGATGATGAAACTACTACATTTGAAATGGCTCAAAAGCAAACTATTCTTGAGGCCGCTTTAGATGAAGATTTAGATGCTCCTTATTCTTGTCAAGGAGGTATTTGCAGTAGTTGTTTAGCTCGAGTAAAAGAAGGAGAAGCGACTATGAGACAAAACAATATTTTAACCGAAAGCGAAGTTGCTGAAGGTTTAATTCTTACTTGCCAAGCACACCCAACAACACCTAAAATTGTTATTGATTTTGATGATGTTTAAAAATATAAGTGTTTAGACTATTGGAGTTCTATCCTTTTAAAAAATAGATCTAATCTTTTTAACAATCGTTTCTGGAGAAATATTACCCGAAGCTTCTTTATAATCTTCAGGGTATTTATTCCCGTAAATTGATGTTGGTATTTCTGGAAATTGATTTCTATCTGGTAACAATGCATAGTCTTTAGACTGATTAAAAGGTGCAAAACCAGCAAATGGATGTGTGACGCCCCATATAGTAATTACTTTAATTCCTAGCATAGCTGCTATGTGCGCATTTCCAGAATCCATAGAAAGCATAATGTCTAAATTTGAAATAACGTCTAACTCTTCATCAAGAGATAGCTTTCCTGCCACATTAATTACGTTTTCAAAATCTCTCTCTAAGTTATTTAAAATATCAACTTCTTTGGCTCCGCCTCCAAACAAAATAACCTTATAATCTTTTGAAAGTGTTTCAATAACAACCTTCATTAAATTTAAAGGATACATTTTTCCTTCATGAGCTGCAAAAGGCGCTATTCCAATTCGTTTTTTAGAACCTACACCTATTAATTCTTGAGTTTTTTCATTTAAAACTATTCTATTAGGAAATGAAGGATTGGATAAATCTAAGCTGTACCCTAGAGTCTTAAAAACATCAACATATCGCTGGTGCGTTGTTTTTAATTGCTGAAATAATTCACCGGATACTAGAGTTTTCTTTTCAGATCTTCCTTTATCTATTTGAATGAAAGGTTTTCCAAAGAAAAAATATTTTAAAATATTGCTTCGTAATACATTGTGCAAATCTGCAACAGCATCAATTCCTAGCTTTTTAAGTTCTTTTGAGAGTTTATACATCCCTAAAACACCTTTATGCTTTCCTTTTACCTCTACTGGAAAAATATTAACACTTGGTAGATCTCTAAAAAAGGGCTTAAAAAAACCACGTGTTAAAATAGTTACTTTTACTTCTGGATATTGCTGAACTAATGCTCGTATTACAGGAACAGTCATAGCAACGTCTCCCATTGCAGAGAGACGAATAACTAAAATGTGTTTAGGTAATTTTGACATCTCAACTTAAAAGGATGAGATCCTGAAAACAATTCAGGATGACAAATAATTATTTTTGTGAACGTAGAACAGGATTCAACTCATCATCATTATACATTTTCATCTGCTTGTATACTTTCATATATTTATCACCTTTTTCTATATCACTTAAAAGTGTATCTATAGCTGTTGATAAATCTACGCGTTGTTCCAACAAAATGTCTAACTTCTTTTGGCAAGCTGTTTTATGCTCACTTGAAGCGTCTTCACGAGTTGCCTCTTCATTCATATGG
Organism: Flavivirga aquatica; assembly: GCF_001747085.1. Taxonomy (GTDB): domain Bacteria; phylum Bacteroidota; class Bacteroidia; order Flavobacteriales; family Flavobacteriaceae; genus Algibacter_C; species Algibacter_C aquatica. The sequence goes on along the minus strand of NZ_MDJD01000049.1, from coordinate 92,504 downwards.
TAAACCTTTAAAGCTAAAATAGACAACCTATCTACTCCCCAAGCTGGACTTTCTGTATTGATAGTAGCATTTTCTTTGGCAATTGTAGATTTATATTTCTCCAGAAAATAACTATCTATATACTCCACCATATCCGTTCTGTCTTGATTGGATGCATCTATTTGACGTTTTAAAGTCAAAGCCGCTACTGGATCTATTTGAGGATCACGTATAATATCCTCATAATGCCATTGTACAGTATCAATCCAACATTTTCTATATAACAAATGTTCTAATAAATCGCTTTCTGGATAAGCATTTTCAAAAGGTTGATCTACTGTATTAATGATATGGTATTTTTCAATAACATCTTGAAATATTTTGTTGGCTATACTTGTAAACATACTCTATAAAATTTTAAAGCGTAAATATACTTTATATTTAATTAACTTTACTATTGAAAAACCTAATTAGACCTCATGCATATTCATAATATATCTAAGCAAAACTCTATATTAAACACCTTTATTTCGGAAATTAGAAATACTGATATCCAAAAAGATAGCATGCGGTTTAGAAGAAATATTGAACGTATTGGTGAAATTTTAGGTTACGAAATGAGTAAAGCCCTAAACTACAAACCATCAACAATTAAAACACCTTTAGGAACTTGCAATATAAATTTACCAGAAAACAATATTGTTTTATGTTCTATTTTAAGAGCAGGTGTACCATTACACAATGGATTACTTAACTATTTTGATACTGCCGAGAATGCTTTTATATCTGCATACAGACACCATAAAAACGATCCTGAAAGTTTTGAAATTATTGTTGAATACTTGGCTTGCCCTAATTTAGATAACAAAACACTTATTTTAGCAGATCCCATGTTAGCTACTGGACAATCTATGATAGCTACTTTTGAAGCTTTAAAACCTTTTGGAACGCCTAAGGAAATCCATTTAGTTAGTGTTATAGGTGCACAAAAAGGAATTAATTTTGTTGAAAAAAATCTTAATTCTAACATCCATTTATGGATTGCTGCTATTGATAAAGAGCTCAATGAAAAGGGTTATATAGTTCCTGGTCTAGGTGACGCAGGTGATCTAGCTTTTGGAGAAAAACTACAACATTAAAAGTATAAAGGGTATTATAACTAGAATAGACACAAATACCTCTTTAAACCATTTTTCTTGTATAATTTCAATATAATTTGAAATAATAATAGCTAAAGGCGCAAACAAAAATAAAAACTCGCTACCATTTTTTTCTGGTACCTGAGTTACAATTAAGAATCCTATTATCGCTGCTATTATTATGATTTTAAATGAAGCTCTAAATGCTTTTTTTTGCTTTTTAATATTTTGAAGGTAAAATATTGATGACCATATTCCAAAAGAAAAAAGAAGCGTAATGGCTATTAAATATTTTAAAGAATTATAATTACTAAAATCATAACTCACCTGTGGTGTAATATTGCATATCTCAAAAAAACTATCATAACAGACTATAGAAATAGCTATAGATAAAACAAAAATTGTAAAAACCCCTAAAAATGGTATAATCCAATGTCTAATATTATTATCTACATATAAAATATGTGAAAAAATTATTAGACCAAAAAATAGAATAGACCAAAAATAAAATAAAGAGGCTATGGCAATCCATAAAGAGGCATCAAAAAGCTTTCTTTTAACATCTTTTTGAGAACGCAAACTCATGATTCTTCTGAGCGCTAACAACACAAAAAAATTAGATAAAAGCACATTTGATTGACTTGTCGTTTGCGTAATCAATAACAGAAATAAGCTAAACAATAAAATTTCATAGTTGTTTTTTATAGTTAAACTATTCTTACTTGCTATAAAATTTAAAAGCAAAATAGATATATAGGCTATAAAAAGCACAGCAACTTGCTTTATAACAAACATCAAAGTATCCCCCTCATTCACTTGTCCTATTCTAGCTATAATAAAAGCTAAAAGCGTAATAAAAAAAACAAGGATAAAGTTTATTGGCTTAGATTTATTAAAAATACTTGTTATCATTAACTGTTTTTGTATTTTTGCCCCGTAAATATACTAACTATATAATGGTTAGAAAACAATAAACAAACACTCATGAAAGATTTATTTTACGCTATACAAGATTTATTTGTAAATGTGCTTTTAACGCCTCTTGATGCTTTAAGAGCATTAGAACTTGAAAACTGGTTTGCAGCTAATACAATTTCTTGGATTTTTATTATAATTGGGTTTGTTGCTATGGTTTACTGGATGAAGCAACTAAAAATATTTAATGATAATAATGAAGAAGACAAAAGTGTTTCTTCACATTCTTTTTTATAAATCGAATCCAATATCTTTACGATAATTCATCTTATCAAAATGTAGTTTTTCTATATTTTGGTAAGATTTTTTTATAGCCTCTTGGTACGTCTCTCCATAAGACGTTATAGCCATAACACGGCCTCCAGAAGTCACTATTTTTCCATCTTCTTGTATTTGTGCTCCTGCATGGAAAGGTATAGAACCCTCAATAGCTTCTACACCTACTATTTCTTTTCCTTTTTCATAAGCTTCAGGATAACCTCCAGACACTAACATAATAGTAGTTGCCGCACGCTCATCAATCTCAATATTGATTTTATCTAATGTTCCATTAGACATGGCTTGTAATATTTCAACAAAATCATTTTTAAGTCTTGGCAGAACAACTTCTGTTTCTGGGTCTCCCATACGCACATTGTATTCAATTACTTTAGGATCGTCCCCTACTTTAATAAGCCCAATAAATACAAACCCTACATAAGGTAAATTATCTTTCTTAAAACCGTTAACTGTAGGCTTTACAATACGTTCTTCTATTTTAGCAAGAAATTCTTCAGTTGCAAAAGGTACTGGAGATACTGCTCCCATTCCTCCTGTATTTAAGCCTGTATCGCCTTCTCCTATTCTTTTATAATCTTTTGCTGTTGGTAAAATTTTATAGTTTTCACCATCGGTTAATACAAAACAGCTTAACTCAATACCATCTAAAAACTCTTCTATAACGACTTTTGTACTTGCTGCTCCAAATTTAGCATCAACCAACATACTTTTTAGTTCCGCTTTAGCTTCATCTAAATCATTTAAAATAACAACTCCTTTTCCTGCTGCTAAACCATCTGCTTTAAGTACATAAGGAGGATTTAAGGTTTCTAAAAAAACATAGCCTTTTTCAACCGTTTCCTTTGTAAAACTTTCATAAGCTGCTGTTGGAATATTATGTCGGTATAAGAATTCTTTAGCAAACTCTTTACTTCCCTCTAATTCTGCTGCTACTTTTTGTGGTCCAATAACAGAAACATGTTTAATGGCTTCATCATTCAAAAAATAATCATGAACACCTTGCACTAAAGGATCTTCTGGCCCTACAACAACTATATCAATGTTTTTATCTAAAACCAATTCTTTAATCGCTTCAAAATCTGTTACACCAATATTTACATTAGTAGCTATTTCTGCTGTTCCTGAATTTCCTGGTGCTACAAATAGATGTTCGCATTTTGGGCTTTGAACAATTTTCCATGCAAATGTGTGTTCTCTTCCGCCAGAACCAAGAATTAAGATATTCATTGTATATTATTTTTATTGAAATGCAAAAATAGTGTGTTTTTAGAATCTGTAACGAATTCATTACTATTTTTTTCTATTATTCAAGTTTAAAATTAGGATTTATATTTAGATTTGTTTTTTTGTTATTATAAACATCATTTGCTTTTGAATTTATTCAACCTTTCATTACGTATCAATGGATTTCCTATCAAGGAAGCTAAACAGGTTTTAAAAACTATTCAAAACAAAAATGAAAACGACTTTAAAGTTTATAATGAAACTAAAAAGCAAGAAATAGTTTCTTATCATTTAAAACATAACGCGTTTTATAGGGACTTTGCTAAAAACACTAATCCGTTAGATTGGAATAGTCTCCCTGTAATGACAAAAAATGATTTACAACAACCATTAGCCAATAGGTTATCTAAAGGGTTTACTAAAAAAAATGTTTATATAAATAAAACTTCTGGCTCTTCTGGTAATCCCTTTATTTTTGCAAAAGACAAATTTTGCCACGCTTTAACTTGGGCTGGTTTTATAGATCGCTATGATTGGTTCAATTTAAACTTTAGTACCTCTAAACAGGCTCGTTTCTATGGTATTCCTTTAGACAAAAAAGGATATTATAAGGAGCGCTTAAAAGATGCTTTAAGTAACCGTTATAGATTTTCAGTTTTTGATTTAAGTGATTCTCAGCTTAAAAAGATGCTTGAAAAATTTAAATCTACTCCTTTTCATTATATAAATGGGTATACAAGTTCCATAGTACAGTTTGCTAAATACTTGAACCGAAAAAACATTATTCTAAACACCATATGCCCTACATTAAATGCTTGTATCGTTACATCTGAAATGCTTTTTGAATCTGATAAAATCTTATTAGAAACTCAATTTGGAATACCAATTATAAATGAATACGGTGCTGCTGAGCTTGGATTAATTGCTTTTCAAAATACAAAGGATGAATGGATTGTTAATACTGATGATTTATTTGTTGAAATCCTTGATGAAAATGATAACCCTTTACCAAACGGACAAGAAGGACGCATAGTTATTACATCTCTTTACAATAAGGCTCATCCATTTATAAGATATGATTTAGGTGATATTGGAGTACTTTCTCAAAAAAGTTTAAAGAATAAGCTTATTCTCGAAAAACTAATTGGTAGAACAAACGATATTGCCATTTTACCTAGTGGAAAAAAAGCTGCTGGATTAACTTTTTACTATATAACTAAAACTGTTATCGAAGATAATTTGAATGTTAAAGAATTTATTATTGAACAACAAAAAATAGATACTTTTAAAATAAGCTATACTAGCTCTCAAAAACTTACTGATATAAAAATACAAAGTGTTAATAAAGCTATCGAAAAGTACTTAGAACCTGGATTAACAATTATTTTTGAACAAAAAACAACTTTAGATAGATCTAATAGAGGTAAATTAAAGCAATTTAAATCTTATTTGTAAAAGTTGTTTGTTTAGATTTTACAAAAAAATGTTCTTTTAAAAAAACAAACATACAATACATAGATTTTACTCTAGAAAATCCCAAACCTTTCTTATAAACCCAATAATTATGTTTTACAAGATTGAATTTATTTGATGACATTGAGTTTTTTCTAATTCTATAATAAGCAAGAGACTCTTGAATACCTTGAGCTGGTTTGTTAGATTTTTTTATTGCAGTTAACCACAATAACCAATCTTGTCTTTTTCTCAAATTAGGTGATACGACTTTACCTAAAGTTTTCGCATTATAAATACCGGTTAAATTACCTATATAATTACTTTTTAAAAGTTTATTATAATCTACAATAGTTAATGCTTTAACTTGTTTATTTAATAGCTCTCCTTGTTCATTAATTAAATCGTAAGTGCTAAAACACACATCACATCCTTCTTTATTAATAAATGCTAATTGTTTTTCTAATTTTTCTGGCTTCCATAAGTCATCCGCATCCAAAAAGGCAATATAACCTCCTTTTGCTGCCTTAATCCCTTCATTTCTTGAAATAGCTGCTCCTTGATTAGTTTCATTCTTAAAAAACCTAATATTGGAGTGCTTGTCCAAAAACAAATGGACTATTTCTAAAGATTTATCGGTTGACTTATCATCAATTAATAATAATTCCCAATTTTTATAAGTTTGATTTATAACACTAGATATAGCCGCTGAAAGAAAATCTTCAGAATTATAAATGGGCATTATTATAGAAACTAGTGGTTTCAAGATGATTTTAGTATGCTTTTTCTTCTCCTCTTAAAGCATTAACAAAGGTTTGTATAATGATTTTTAAATCTAATAATAAAGACCAGTTCTCAATATAAAAGATATCATACTTCACTCGATTAATAATATCTTTATCTTTCTCAATTTCGCCTCTAAATCCACTTATTTGAGCTAAACCTGTAATACCTGGTTTTACAAAATGACGTACCATAAACTTATCAATTCTTTGAGCATACATATTTGTATGACTTACCATATGCGGTCGTGGACCTGCAACAGACATATCTCCAAAAAGCACATTAAAAAATTGAGGTAATTCATCTATACTTGTCTTACGAATAAAAGCTCCAACTTTAGTAACTCTTAAATCTCCTTTTGTAGCTTGATATAAATGTGCATCTTTATTAGGCATCATAGACCTAAATTTATAACAATCAAACTCTTTATAATTAAAACCATTTCTAGACTGCTTAAAAAAAACAGGACCTTTTGATTCTAATTTAATTAAAATAGCCAAAATTGGAGTTAGCCATGATAACACGAAAATTATAATAAAAGCAGAAAATAATATATCAAACGATCTTTTAATAAATTTATTTACTGATTCCTGCAAAGGAATAGCTCTTAAAGATAAAACAGGAATATAATCATAATATTCATATTTAAGTTTTTTAGAATAAATATCCTTATTATCTGGTATAAATTTTAGTTCTCTTAAGTTATTATCTGCAAAATCAACTAATTCATTTATCTGCTTATTAGTTAACTCTGCAACAGAAAAATATATTTCATCAATATTATTATCTATAATATACCTAAAACACTTTTCTAAAGAAAAATACTCATCATTAATGCTAAATTGGGCCTTAAAAATATATCCAAAATCTAATCTCGCATTAAATGTTTTTATTAATTGTCTAGTTTTCTCATTTTTACCAATAACAATAACATTTCTAGTATTTCCACTTAAAACTGTTCTGTATTTTTTTATTAAAAAAAACGTAAAAATCTTAAAAACAAAAATTGCAACAAAAACACATAAAAAATAATTACCTAGCCCCAATCTACTAATGACTGGTTGTTTAAAAAAACCTATAAACGCATATAAGATAATTGCAAAAAGCAGCATTTGTCTTAATAAAAGTGGTATAATTTGGATTATTTTAGAGCGTCTTTGAACTTCGTAAAAATGATTTTTCACTGAAATTATTATCCATAATATGGATATATATAAACTAAACAAGGGTGTGTTGTTTAAATTTATTTCAAATAGATAAATTGTCATATTTATAATGACAAGATCAATAAATCCAAATAATGGTTTTATTAAACCTGAATATCTTCCTTGTTTATAATCCACTTATTTCTTTATATGGTTTTTAAAATCTTTATGCTCGCTCTTAAAAAGTTCTTCATCTGTCAAACTTTTAAAATAATCAAATGTAATTTTCATACCCTCTTCTCTTCCAACTTTGGGCGTCCAATCTAATACTTTTTTAGCTAACGATATATTTGGTTGGCGCTGTAAAGGATCGTTTATTGGTAAATTTTTATAAATTATCTTTTGATTAGTTTCTGTTAATTTTATAATTTCTTCTGCAAAATCTTTAATCGTTATCTCATGAGGGTTTCCAATATTTACAGGTTCCACATAATCACTTAACAATAATCTATAAATACCCTCAACTTGATCATCTACATAACAAAATGATCGTGTTTGAGATCCATCTCCAAAAACAGTTAAATCTTCTCCTCTTAAGGCTTGCCCCATAAAAGCTGGGATAACTCTACCATCATTAAGTCTCATTCTTGGACCATAAGTATTAAATATACGAACAATCCTTGTTTCTAAGCCATGAAACCTGTGATAAGCCATTGTTATAGATTCTTGGAATCGTTTAGCTTCATCATAAACACCTCTTGGACCAATAGTATTTACATTTCCATAATAATCTTCTGTTTGTGGATGTACTAGAGGGTCTCCATAAATTTCAGAAGTTGATGCAATTAATATTCTTGCTTTTTTAGCTTTTGCCAAACCCAACAAATTATGAGTTCCTAAAGATCCCACTTTTAAAGTTTGAATTGGTATTTTTAGATAGTCTATAGGACTAGCTGGTGATGCAAAATGTAATATATAATCCAGACCTCCTTCTATTTTTACAAATTCTGTAATATCATGTTCAATAAACTCAAAATTTGGATTTTTATTTAAATGCTCAAGATTTTTTTTATCTCCTGTTATGAAATTATCCATTCCGATAACATAATAATTTTCCTTTATAAGTCGATCACATAAATGTGACCCCAAAAACCCAGCAGCTCCTGTTATTAATACTTTTTTCATATTTACCTAATTTCCACTACCTATTTTATAATACGTGAAACCAATACTTTCTATTGTATTCTTGTCCAAGATTCCTCTTCCATCAAATATAAAAGCAGGTTTTTGCATATTCTTATAAATCCTATTCCAATCGTAATTTTTAAACTCATCCCATTCTGTTAATATAGCTATTGCATGAGACTCATTACAGGCTTCATAAGCATCTTTTGACACGGTTAACAAAGCCTTATTGTCTTCATAAGCTCTGGTTCCTAAATAATCTATATCTGAATATATTTGACTAGGAGTTACTTTTGGATCGTAGACAGATATTTTAGCTTGTTCACTTAATAAATTATCAGCAATTTTAATAGCTGAAGATTCGCGAGTATCATTAGTGTCTTTTTTAAATGCCCATCCTAAAAATGTTATTTTTTTTCCAGAAACAGTATTATATAATGTACTTACTATATTATCTGAAAAACGATTTTTCTGGTGCTCATTCATTATGATAACCTGCTCCCAATAGTCGGCAACTTCATTTAAACCATAACTTTTAGCAATATAAACTAAATTTAAAATATCTTTTTGAAAGCACGACCCTCCAAATCCAACAGAAGCATTTAAAAACTTAGAGCCTATTCGTGAATCCATTCCAATAGCTTTTGAAACTTCTCTAACATCTGCTCCTGTTTTTTCACAAATTTCAGACATCGCATTTATAGATGAAACGCGTTGTGCTAAAAAAGCATTAGCTGTCAGTTTAGAAAGCTCTGAAGACCAAACATTAGTTGTTAATATCTGTTTTTTAGGAATCCATTCCGAATATATGTTTACTAAAGACTGAACTGCTATTTCTCCTTCTTTAGTTGATGTATCTCCTCCTATTAGTACTCGGTCAGGCATTAATAGATCTTGTACTGCTGTCCCCTCTGCTAAAAACTCTGGATTTGATAAAATTTGAAACTGAACACCATTACCTGTCTCATCCAATATGCTTTTAATAGCAGAAGCAGTCCTTACTGGTAGAGTAGACTTCTCTACAACTATTTTATTTTGTTTAGCTACTTTTGCTATCTGTCTTGCACATAGTTCAATATATTTTAAATCTGCAGCCATTCCCTTTCCTTTACCATAGGTTTTGGTTGGTGTATTTACAGAAATAAAAATCATTTCAGCTTCATCTATTGCCTTATCTACATCTGTTGAAAAAAACAAATTTTTCCCTCTTGTTTCTTTTACAATATCTGCTAAACCTGGTTCAAAAACTGGTAAATCATCAAAATTAACGGAATTCCATGCTGCTATTCTCGCTTCATTAATATCTACAATAGTAACTTTTATATTAGGACATTGTTTAGCTATTACAGCCATAGTTGGACCGCCTACGTAGCCTGCACCAATGCAGCAGATATTTTTTATATTCATACACACAAATTATTGAACAAAAGTAATAAAGTAAGTTTAAAAAATTAATTAAGTATATCTATTTTTAAAATCGTTAAATATTTTAAATCTAATACTGTAAGTTATTGCCAATTCTATATAGTTTTACTTAATCATTTATACCAAAATTATGTTATCGAATCTAAACTAGGTCTTTTTTAATACATCAACTATTTAGAATAAAACTTAGACAAACATAATAACATCGTAAAAAATAAAAATGAAGCAAATGGAATATATAAAAGATTGCCGCTCAAACATGAGAGAAAAAGGCATGTAAAAAAAAAGATATTGGAAACACTTCCCTTTATAAACTCTTTATGAATAAAATAGAAAAATGAAAAATAAACCAATAAACCAATAATTCCAAAAAACAAAACAACATCAATTATTTGAAGTTCTAATCTCACTTTTAATAAGTCTATTGCTCCTATTAAAATATTAAAATTATCAGGTTTTATCTGATTTAATAATTCTAATGTGTAATCTGTTCTATTAGAGAACAAAGCAGATAACAAACCATCGGAATTAATTACGTTTCTAAATGTAGGTTGACTAAATATAATTAAGACTGAAAGAATAAAAAAAACAGACAGAGTAACTATAACTTTTATTTTAAATCCTTTACTGTTTTTTTCACTAAACAATACTAATAAACTAAGGCATACAAATTCAGCAAAATACACCCCTTTAACTCCAGAAACAATAGATAATAACAATGTTAGTATTAACATTTTTTTATCTTTAAGAAACCAAAATAAAATTGTTGCAGTTAAATAAATATATGGTGTTACCCCTTGACTTAAAATAATACCATTAAAACCAAATCTTTGCGAACTATACACTTGAAAAACTCTAATTTCAAAAATAAAACCAATTAAAATCAATATTGCATTTATTATAATAAATACTTTAAATATTGAATGAACTTTTGGCAATAAATTTTGATGCGTATGGGTATGATACAATAACGGAAAGACAAATAACACAAAAACATACCTTATATATTCATTTAAATACAGCAAAGAATAATTGTTTTTTAATAAAAAAACAATGGATATTATTACAAAAGCATAAACTACATGTCTGAGGTTCATATATATATACTTAAAAAATTTAGCATTAAAAAACACCAAATACAGAACAAAAAAAAATTTAAGAGCTCTATTAAATTTAAAAAAATCAGCTTTATAAAATATATCAATTTTGTCAATGAAATCAAAGAAAAAACTAAACCCAATAAAACCTATAATTAGGTTTTGGTTAAACTTTGAAATTAATTTATTATTAATCATCTTTATTTTTTTTCTCCAACTGTTCTAGAATATACTTTTCATAAGTATCATTAATTTTCTCCCAATTATACAAAGTATCAATTTTTTTTATGTTTCCTTTTGTATAATTTTCTTTGTTCTCAAATAATACATCTTGATTTAAAAGATTTTCAATATCCTTAGAATCATTAAAATATTTAGCATGTTTTCCTAATATTGCTTCATTAAATATATTGTTATTTGCTATAATTAACGCATTAGATGCCATTGCTTCTAACAACGATGGGTTTGTTCCGCCTACAGAATGTCCATGGAAATAATACCTGGAAAAAAATCTTAAATTATTTAATTCATCTAGGTTATAATTAGCCCCTAAAAAACATATCCGACTGTCACTTAAATACCTTGACTTCAAATACTTACCGTAACTATTTATTGATCCAAAAACAATTAAATTGTATGGAACAGCTGATTTATGATATCCTTCAATTATGGTTTCAATATTGTTTTCAGGCTCTAATCTCGCTATTATAACACAATAATTATACTTTGTAACATTAAACTTTGCTAATACGTCTTCATTTTGTTTGTGAAAAATTGATGCACCATATGCAATAAACTTAGATGACCTTTTATATTTTTTTAAAATATAATCTTGTATCCCTATAGAGTCCGAAATTAAATAATCACTCGATTTAATTGCTAATTTTTCAGCGTATCTAAGAAAACTTTTAACTAAACTTGAATACTTAGATCGTTTCCATTCTAAACCATCCATGTTTGTTATAATTATAGATTTCTTAGGCAAAAGCCAATGCCAAATTGAATTTGAAGTATATCCTAATTGGAGAATAATATCAAAATTTCTTTTTCTTGTATCTCTTATACAATTGAAATCATATATAAATTGTCCAACTGTTCCCATTTTAAATTCTGGATCATATATATGTAAAAGATTAACACCTTCCCACATCCTTTCCTGATAAGGATGGTTATGAGAATTATAAACATAAACCTCATGGTTTTTATCCGCTAAGTATTTAGAAAAAAACTCTGCAAATTGTTCAAAACCTCCATGATTATTTGGAACTCCTCTTGTTCCTAATATTGCTATTTTCATAAAACTTATAAGTCTTTTAATCTAGAATTATACTATTATTTTTTTCGCTACTATATTCTATACATAGAAAAACAGTTGTCCAAAACACAAAGAAAACTATTCCTTTATTTCTATTAAGAACAGCTTCAAAAAAGAAACTCCAAATTAATAATCCATAAATATATTTTGCTATAAATTCTTCTTTTGTACGCTTTACACAATAAAAAAACATCCAAATAAAATATAAAAGTCCAACAGTGCCTAACCCTAAAAAAATCTCTACATACTGATTATGAGTGTTATAATTATAATACCCTAAGCTTTTCTCTTTTATTTTTCTAGCCATATTATGATTCTCATACACAGAATTTAAAAATTCTTTTCTATCTCCGACCCCTACTCCAAAAAGTATATTTTTAGGGCTTTCTATAAAATCTTGGATGGAGAATTTAACAAACATTAATCGTAGAGTCAAGCCATTGACCTTTTTAAAATCTGTCATTCTTTCCTCTTTCAACTCACTTAAACTATTAATATTTAAGACTTCACTAAATCTGTTTTTTATAAAACCAACCTTTAGAACTAATGTTAAAACAACTAATAAAACAAAAAAAAATGAATATATTTTTAACTTATAATACTTTAAATTATAAATTATAAGTATTAATAATGTAATACTTGTAAATATTAATATACTTTTAGAAGATAGCAGTAGTAAGGTAAACAGATAAAAAATTAATTTAATCACATTTAAGATTTCTATCTTTTTCTTCTTAATCATAAAATAAATTGTGATTAATATAGAAAAATAAACATAGATAGATAGGTAAACAGGATGGAAATCAATTGGAGATGTAAAAGCATGATAAAAAAAGTCTTCAGTACTGCCAATTTCTATGAATCTAAAAACCGCTTTTATCAACAAAAAAACCGCTATTAATAGTACTCCAAAAGAAAAACAATTATAAAGAGTTCTTTTTTGTTTTTGGTTTACTTTTCCGAATTGAAAAAAAATAAAAGGTATTGCAATAAAACTTAAATTATATTCTAAAAACTTTAATCCTCCCTTTATATTATCAGTAACTATTAATGATAAGATTAATATTAAAAAAAAAACAGGTAAAATTACAATAGATTTAAAATATGTAAACTGCTTTTTTTTTATAAAATTAATCACAGCAATAGATAAAGAAAATATTATTGCGTATGTATTTATATTCATATCTAGAGGCATTGTGAATGCAACAAGACATATTGATATGTAAAAAATATTTTCCTTTAAATATTGATTATTTAGAGTTTTTCTACAGGCTTTAAGTAATTGATTCAAGGTATGCTTTTTTTGTTATTTCTGCCGTTTTTTGCCAAGTATAATTTTCTTCAATATACTTTACAAACTTATCATTGTTTTTTTTACTATAAGCTAATTTAACTGCCTTTTTTATAGAATCGATATCATCTGGTTCGCAATAATTTGCAAAATCTTTAAAATACTCTAATGTATCTCCTTTATCTGTAACTACTATGTTACAACCTAAATAAGCAGCCTCCAGAGATGTTAAACCTGTCGTCTCAAACCAACTAGGCAATATATGTACTTTTGCTTTCTTGTAATATTTTATAAGTTCATTTTGACTTAAATGATTAATAAATATTACATTTTCTTTTGCTACTTCCTTGCATTTTTCATAATATTTAATATTATTTGGAGAGGGGTTACCTATAATATATAAATTATAATTAGTATCGTTTAAAGCCTTTATTAGATTTAATTGATTTTTCCTCCCTTCAACTCTACCAACACAAATTACTCCTGACCTTTCATTACTCTCTATTCTTTTTTCGTTTAAATTATCAAAAAGCAATGGATTAACGGCATTTGGTACTACTCTATAATTTGCCTCTAATCCATAAGATTTCACAATTCTATCCATTTCACTTTTAGAGTTTGGTAGTAACATTCTCGATTTTTCTATAACTTTTTTTATAGAATTCTTATGTCCTCTAAAAATATATTCTAAATCATATATTTTTTCATTGTTAATTATAGCTCTAGCAATTGTTTTAATATATTCTATTTGATCTGGCGAAAATATTTTAGAGATTAACCCCATAAGTCCTCCTCTATTCTTATGCTCATACTCCGTGTAGTCAACATATATCGTCGAAACTACAAAAGGCTTCTTTGCTTTTTTTATATGATAAAGAATGTCATTAGGTCTGATTATGTTAAAAAAATGAATCAAATCATAATCATCATAATTGATTAATTCATTTGTAAGTTTTATATCAACACATACTTTTAATTTCCTTAAAAAGTTTGCAGTTTCCTTAATTTGTATTGTATCTCCACCAGGAGAACTATACAATGTTGACCTACTTACCATTAATACCTTTATCTTACTTGCCTTTTCTTTATCCATTCTTCTTTTTTATAAGAAATCTTATATCTTTATTTAAGATTGACATTTTTATGCTACTTCCTAAAATAAAGAACCTAGAAATAATATTTAGTAAAACAGATTCTTTCTTGTAGACTTCAATTATTGATTCTTTATGGTTCAAAAATCTAAATAATTTTTTTTCTAAATCCTCATTATTAAAATATGACAAATCATGTTTCATTTCATAATCTAAAACAAAAAAATAGTCATTGAATTTTTCATAATTTATCATAAAATGAGAATCTATTCCGTATAAATTTAAATTTTCATTAAACTCTTTAAATTCTTTCTTTAAATAATTAATTGAAATAGCCATTCCGCTAGTAATAGCAAGCTTGTTTTTAGCATCAACTAACCCTGTTCTCTTTTCTTTCCAATATCTACCTGTTACAAAAAAGCGATTAGCAGGACTCGCTATTAAATCACCTGTTTTAATTATGGGTAAAAAAAGATTTATCTTTTTATTTATAAAACTTTCTAATAGAACTTTGTTAAAATAATCTACTGAAAACTCACTATCTTGATCAAAGAGTACAAAAAAACTATAACCTAAATTAGCTTTGTACATATTGTTATATACTTTAGCTAAAGACATATTTTCTGGAGTATGCTTGTAGTAAAATTGATTAAATAAAGACTCTAAGAACTCGCAATCCTTTTCTTCTTGTTTATATGGGCTATTATCCCAAATTACTAATTTAGATCCAAACTTATTGAGATCATCTACTATTTTAATGAGTGAACATATAGTTGAAGCTTCTAAAAGTTTTTCTTTAAATAATACAACTCCAATTAAAAAAAAATTGTTTTTAACTATCATCTTCATAAATTTTATACATAAAATAAAAAGCCACAAAATACAAAAATCTTAATGGTGTAGACCCAATAGAATAATGGAAAAATATGAAGTAAATGAATGCAGAAAAACTTCCTAATAAACCTAGTCCTAAAAAATTAATAGAATCTCCTCTTACTTGACTTTTTTCAATTTTAAAAATACTTTTTAATAACGTAAAATGTACTTTAAAATATAAAAAACTAAAAACCCCGAACGCCATCATTGTAGATATTATGAGTGAGTCATAATAAACTATAGCTCTTCTTGCTCCTAAACCGTAACCAAAAATTTTAAAATTATTAATTAAATCAACATACTGATTTAGTCTTCCAACTGAAGAAGAATCTCCTAACTTAAAGAATATTAAGCCAAAAAAAGTAATAAAAACAAATGTAAGAGGCACTAGTACTAATAAAATATAATTTTGCTTGAATTTTTTAAATACATAAATAGCTAAAAAAGTAATTGCGAAATACACAAAACCAGCTCTAACTTGTGATAATAAAACACCATATAGAGCAATTAACACAATTATTAAAATTAAATATTTTCTTTTTTTTATACCTCTATGATAGTACGCTAAAAAAATAGAACCTAAGACACCTAAAAATTGAGCAAAAATTATTGGGCTTACAAATATACTTGTTGCTCTTAATTTATTATCTCTAATCATATTAAACCACCTTGGTATTAAATGATCATCTCCAAAAAAATCATAAAACCATAATGATCCACTCATGGCTCGTCTAGCATTGGCTCTAAAATCTCCTTTTAAAAACGTTAAGTTTTGTCCCCCTGACATATCAAATAAAAAGGTTTGATATTTAGCATATATAATTAAAACAAACAAAACTACACTTAATGTAGTTATTAATGTCTTTATCGAAACATTCTTAAACCCATTGTTTATATATAATAAACATGGTATCATAATTGGCAATAAATAACTTCTCCAAGACAGTATAGTATTTAATAAATCTTGCGATGTTAATATAGAAATGAAAAAACCGTATATAGATAAAAATATTATTATTATAAAAATACTAAATACCTGTTTTTGAATTTTATTTTTATTATATAGAAATATTAATAATAAAAACAAAAAAAGATATTCTTGCCACGCTTTTAGAATATACGTTGTAGTTTTAGATGCAAAAAAACTTAAATTTATAAATATAAAATCATGAGCAATTATCAAAAAAAGGCATGTTATAAAAAAGGGCGTTTTATTCTTTAAAAGAAAAGAATAAAAAAAAAGGATGTAAAACAACGTTCCTATTAATAAAAAAGCTAAGTCTGATATCAAGTTAATTTAATTTAAAATTTCAAAATAGTTATCTACATTCAAGCCTATTACATGCTGTAATTTTCTTTCTATCTCATTCTTAGAAAAACTCAAATTAAATACTCTTAGCAAATCATCTATATTTTCAAAAACGTCATCTTGAACACCCTCAGAAAGTTCTGATTTACCATCATAATATCTCAATGCAACTATTCCATTTAGATAGGCTTCATAATAAGCTGTAGTATAAACACAAATAGCTTTTGAATAATCGCTTTTAATTAAAATCTCTTTCAACGTTATTTCATCATCAATGAGAAAAAAATTATTGGTATTTAAAACATCATTATAATCTCCTCTATTTAACGAAGGATGTAATTTAAAATAAAATTCTGCTTTTGGTTCCTTTTTAATAAATTGTTTTAAAACTGAAATAAGTTTTTTATTAGATTCATTAAAAATAGATCTAGCTAACAAAACAATACACTTTTCAGTAATAATATTTGTATTAATTCTCAGTTCAGAATTCTTAGGATAACCTGCTACTAGTATTTTATCTCTATTTATTCCATAACTAATCAATTCTTTTTTAGAATACTCTCCCCAGCATAAGTGAAAATCGGCATTAAAGTTTTCATAAAGAATACAATCTATAGGCGGAGTTTTCTTGTAAATGTAGTATACTCCATGTTGTAATGAATATACAGGTGTTTTTCTCTTCTTAAAAAAATACAAAAACAGTCCCTCTAAAGGATGAACACTGCTAAATACAATTGCTTTTTTTAAAGAGTCTTCAAGTTTTACTTTTTCAAGATTATCTATAGTGTTTTTATAAAAACAAATTTTTGAGGCAATTAGGAATCTATTTTTGTAACTTATATTTCCTTTAAGACGTATTCCAGTAATAAGCGATGTTAGAATATTTTTTACATTTATTTTAAGCCTTATTTTTGCTTTACCATAATCAAAAAACGAATAAGACGATTTTTCAAATTTATTTTTTACATAATTTATTATTTCGTTATAATCCTTTCTACCGTGATTTCCAATAGCAAAAAACAAATTTCTATTTAATCTTAACTTCTCAAAGTTATAAAAAAAGAAAAACTTGCCAAAAGTAGCTAGTTTTATAGCTTCATTGTTCGAGCTAATTAAAGCTAATTCAATAGCCATAATTTTAAACAAATCATATTCTTTATAATCTCCTATTTGGTGCTCAAGTTCTTTAAGCTTCTCTAAAGAAAAAACGTTCATACTATATTCCTATTTTTGATCGTAGATTTTCAAATAAGTTTTTCATTTCAAAAACTTTAAATAATTTATTAGAAAACAATAAAATAATAAAATAATAGAACCCAGCCATAAACAATGACCAAACTCCAGATAACATCAAAATTTTAAATGCAATGAAATACATTATATATGCTACCAAAATTGATGTCAAAACAATAAAAGCATATTCTTTTAAAGGGAAATAATTTAAAAATTTTGTTTTTAACTTTTTATTTATGAGATATATTGGAAGAATTATTCCCAAATACCCAGTAATTATAGTCGCATAAACTGCTCCCATCACCTCATAGTTCAATATGAAAAAATAGTTTAATATTACATTTAAAACTAACGAAATAAATGCCGTTAATACCACCCAGTTTTGCAAACCGATAGAAGCCATTGTTATTGAAAACAGTATTACAGTAGTAAAAAAACGCAACGTATATATTTTAAATATTTCACCAGAAAAAGAATACTTTTCAGAATAAACTGAAATTATAAGCTCTTTTCCAAAAATTAAACAATAACAAAAAATAGGGATTAAAAGTAACGTGGTTTTTTTTGTCGTTTCTTTTAATATAGAAACTATTTCACTAAATTTTTCTTCTTTAGATAGTTTTGAAAAAACAGGTAACAACGTTACCATTATTGACCCAGTAATTATCCCAACAAACGGTATAATAAATGCTCCTACTTGATACTCTGCGTAAGCCTTAGGGTTAAGCATTACCGAAATCATATACTTGTCTATAAAGACATATAATGTATTTAGTAAAGTTACTCCTGTGATTGGTAAAATATATAAGAATTCTTTTTTATTAATTAGTAGCTCTCCCTTGACTTTTAAATACTTCATAATAAATAAAAAGCAAAAAATCATTTTTACTATTTCTAGGAGAAGAATATAGACTAATATTAATTCAATTGAAACTAATTCCTTTTTTAACCATAATAAAGTCAAAAACGCCATTATAAAAATAAAATATGAAAAATTTATTATAAAAAGTTTATCTGTCTTTTTAATAATAGCAAAATAATTAACAAAATAACTTGTTAGAGCTTTTAAAAAAACTATTCCTATAAATAAAAAGAAATAATGTATTATCAAATTATTCTCAAAACTTACAGCAATTACATTTTTAAATGCAAATATGCCTATACAAATTACTCCTAAACCAATTAACATTGATAACACAAACTTTTTGAAAAGCTTAACTCTATCACTATAGGATTTATGAAAACCATAAAAATAACTTAAACCCGTAGGGAAACCAGACAAGATAGACAATGTAAAACTCGCTATCATAAATAGCTGCTGTACCTTTCCAAAGTCCTCTTTATCTATTAATAGCCAAGCTAATCCTATGGTTAAAGCTAAATTGGACAAAGTAGTACAGAAATTAGCAAGTGAAACAAATAAAGTATTTCGAGCTAAAGACATTGTTTACTGTTTAAATGTTGAGAACTTATCAATATATCTATTCCTTTACATAAAAAAGAGGGGGCTTGATCATCAAATACCCAAGAAATAATATGAAGCTTATATTTATTATGATTTTCTTTAATAAATCCTAATGAGTCAAATATAACACCATCAAAACCCCATAAGACATTTTGTATATTATTCATTGAGTTTTTTATATATTAATTCACCTAAGCTAAAATCATGTTCCCAATCAATATCAAAAGAAGCATAGCCTTTTGTCCTATAAAGAAAAGGAGTTTCAGCAATTCTATCACCTCCATTTACATAATTATCTCTAGAGTTAATAAAAACACCACTATTTACTTCAAATAGTTCGGGTAAGGTTTGTGTTCTTGGCCATTTCTCAATATTCCTGTCATAGTTAATACTACCTTCTTTATTCCACAAAAAAGTCTGTACTTTATTAACCGTCATTAAACTATCATTTTCACCTTTTTTTAAAACTTCAAAATATGTTTTTATTACATCCTCATAAACCGTATTGGTTAAAAATGGAGATGTTACATGTGTCCACAAAATATGACCCTCTTTGATTATTTTTGGCACATAATTTATTAAATCATCTGTACTAGTTAAAGATGTAGCCAAATATTCTGGTCTAACATCAATAACAATATCGCTGCTTATTTTTGATGCAATTCTAATGACTTCTTGATCATTTGTAGAAACAATTATTCTATCTATCATTGAAACTTTTAGTAATTGCTCTAATTTAATACGTAGTAATCCACCTTCTATTCCTGAGAAATTTTTAGTGTTTTTTTTAGGGACTCTTTGGCTCCCTGCCCTACAAGGTAAAAATACTGTTATCATTATATTAAATTATAAATTGAAGCTATTTTTATTTATATTTTGTTGGTGTTACAGTAGAAACTGTGACGTTTTTAATTTTTATAATGTCGCTAGTTATTTTTTGATTTTCTTAAGCCAACATTAACTGTGATTGGTTTAGAGAATCATCATAGTCATCAAACCCAGTCATTAGAATAGATGTTACTCCAAGATCCAAAGCCGTTTGGACAGCTAAAACCATAGGAGAATTATTTGAAACATTAGTGAAATTTATGGCTTCTAGCTCTTTCATTACATACTCTGGACAATAAAAACACTTACCTAAATACCCCTCTAAAGTAATACTTCTATAGCCAATTTCAACATAATCAATTGGTAATTCCTCCATTGCTCTACTATATTTAATCAATAATTGTTTATCAAAATCCCAATTGGTATAATAACCTCCATCTCTAAGCGTGCAATCTAAAATTTTAAAACTCATTACTTCTCTTATAATTAAAAATAATTTATTTTTAAACATTACGTATCAAATATCATAAACTTATGGTTTTATAGCATTACTAACGACCATAACCCCTTTTTTTACATAACTTTTAACACTATTTAAACCTTTCGTATTTGAGTTAAAATCTCTTAAATCTGTCATTGGTTTTTCAAAATATTTATACAATAAAATGGAAAATATAATTGTAATCCCAAAATAGCAACAGTACATAATGATGGAAAACATAATAGAATCATTAATCTTAGAAAGCCTATTGATAACTAAAAAAACAAAAGAATAATGTATTAAATACATTGAATACGAAATAAGAGATATTAAAGTTACTCCTTTTCTCCATATTGATTTCAAACCAACTGTTCTGTTTGAATTAGCATATGGCAATAAAAATGCAAATCCTAAACTTGTTATATTAAAATATAATGTTTTACTAAAAAAAGAAGATTCTAGTATACCTTCTTTCAATATATCATTGTAATAATTAAATAAAGATATTGTCAATAAAAAAAATGCAAATACCAACATTATCTTTTTATATTTAACAAATACATCTATTTTATAATAATTCAACCAAGCAAACAATACTCCCGTCAAAATTGAATCCAACCTCAACGGTACTATCTTTCTTATACCTGAGTCCCATTCCGCATTTAAATATATTACTGTAATTAACTTCAAAATAAAAGAACACAGAAAAACAATTATAATACTAATAAGAAATTTACTCTGCTTTTTCTGTAAAGGAAACAATAAGCTATTGACAAAAAATAAAATTACAGGAAAAATTAAATAAAACCATTCCTCTACTGCTAAACTCCATGCTTCACCAAAAAAACCAGGATGACGAGTGAAAAAATTTTGAAAAAACAAAAAAATCGAATAATATCTAATATCGTTAAAAACGAATCGACCAATTGCAATTGCAATTAAAACATTTATTATAAGAATTAGATAGTAATTTGGAAGTGTTCTAAACCATCTTCTTTTCCAAAACGACAGTATTATTTCTTTATCAAATGAATCTTCTTTTTCGAATATTTTTATTAAAATCCCTCCAATTAAAAACCCACTTAAAACAAAAAACAATTCTACTCCCCAAAATCCTCCCAAAGACATAAAATCTGTAGAATTAAAAATAGGATTTAAAATTGATCTCCCATGAGAAATCAATACCATAATAATAGCAAAGAACCTTAATAAATCTAGACCAAAGATTCTATTACTTCCCAATTCAATTTTCAACATATCCTACTATATTTTCCTAAAATCATAATTTTTTTTGTATTCTGTAACCTAGTTTCTTCTAGTAAAATTTCTTTTTTATTAACTAAATTAATATAGAATCATTTTTCTTTCTTAGCCAAGGTATAGCAAAACTAAAGAACCATTTTCTTTAAACACTTCTCTAAACTTTCTTTCCAATATGGTATTTCAATATTTAGTTCTTTTTTAATTTTAGATTTATCCATAACACTAAAACTTGGCCGTTTAGCAGGTGTTGGATATGCTTCAGTTCTAATTGGAAGTAACTTAATATTAATTTTTATTTCTTCAAAAATTGCATACGCAAAATCATACCAACTTGCTACACCTTCATTACTATAATGGTAAATTCCAAAAGAACTATTATTATCTCTTATTATCCTTAAAACAATCTCTGCTAAATCTCCAGCATAAGTAGGAGTGCCTATTTGGTCACTAACAATACTAAGCACATCTCTTTCTTGTCCTAATGTTAGCATTGTTTTTAAAAAATTATTCCCATACTCTGAGTATAACCAAGATGTTCTAATTATAAAATGTTTTTTATGCGCTAAGGTAGCTTTTTCTCCATTAAACTTGGTCAGCCCATAAACGTTTAATGGGTTTACATCATCCTCTTCGTTATAAAGTGTTGATTGTTTTCCATCAAAAACAAAATCTGTAGATATCTGTATATATATTGCGTCAAATTTCTTGCATGACTCTACTAAATACTTGACACCAGTTTCATTAACACTTTTAGCTAACTCTTGATCTGATTCTGCCTTATCTACAGCGGTATAAGCTGCACAGTTTATACAATAGTCGATTTTTTGTTTTTCAAAAAAAGCAACAATCTTTGTTTTTTTGGTAATATCTAATCCATCAGAATCTACATAGATAAAATTAAAATCAATCAACTTATTATCTAAAACTTTAATACAAGAAGCTAATTGCCCTCTACCTCCAGTTACTAAAATATTTTTCATAGTCTAGCATTTTCCATTGCTGGTAAGACCTTGTCTTTCTCGGATACAATAAATTTATCTGATGATAATTTCCAATCGATAGCAAGAGTTTTATCATTAAAAATAATACCTCCTTCTGATTCTTTATTATAAAAATTATCACATTTATATGAGAAAATTGCTGTCTCACTTAAAACAATAAACCCGTGAGCAAACCCTCTAGGTATAAATAATTGCTTTTTATTATCTTCTGATAACTCTATCGCTACATACTCTCCATATGTTAATGAATCCTTCCTTATATCAACCGCTACGTCTAATACGTTGCCCTTTATCACTCTAACCAATTTTGCTTGGGCATATTCTCCAACTTGGTAGTGTAAACCCCTTAAAACTCCTCTTGAAGAAAAGGATTCATTGTCTTGAATAAAATTTACGCTTTTACCTGTTAATTTATTAAACATTAACTGATTAAAACTTTCAAAAAAATAGCCTCTCTCATCTTCAAAAATTTTGGGTTCTATTATAAAACAGTTTTTTAATTTAGTTTCTTTTACCGTCATTATTTATTTATTAAGTAATCCTAACAAATTTTTACCATATCCACTTTTAAGCAAAGGTTCGGCTAAAACTCTAAATTCTTTTTTATTAATATACCCCATTTCGAATGCTGCAGCCTCTATGGCTCCAATTTTCAGACCTTGGCGTTCTTCAATTACTTCAACAAATTGAGATGCCTGCATTAGAGACTGAAACGTTCCTGTATCCAACCAAGCTGTTCCTCTATCTAATATACTTACATTAAGTTTTCCTTGTTTAAGATATTCTTTATTCACATCTGTAATTTCAAGTTCTCCTCTATGACTTGGTTTAATGTTTTTAGCAATATTAACTACGGTATTATCATAGAAATAAATTCCTGGCACAGCAAAATTGGATTTAGGTTCCTTAGGTTTTTCTTGTATAGAAATAGCTTTTCCTTTTTCGTTAAACTCAACAACTCCATACCTCTCTGGGTCATGAACATGATAAGCATAAATAACACCCCCTTTTGGATCATTATTAGCTTGTAAAAGTTTAGACAAACCTGTACCATAAAAAATATTATCTCCAAGGATTAGTGCTACTTTATCTTTTTTAATAAACTCTTCACCAATAATAAAAGCTTCGGCTAAACCATTAGGGTTTTCTTGAACAGCATATTCAAACCTACATCCGTACTTTTCACCATTTCCCAATAAATCTTGAAATAGTGGTAAATCTTTTGGTGTAGAAATAATTAATATTTCTTTAATACCTGCATACATTAGTGTTGAAAGTGGGTAATATATCATTGGTTTATCATAAATAGGCATCAATTGCTTACTTACAGATAACGTTAATGGATGTAACCTAGTACCAGATCCTCCTGCTAATATAATTCCTTTCATCTCTTAGTGATTATATTGTTTTTCATAATAAGATTGATAAACTCCATTAGTCACATTATTTAACCAAATTTCATTGCTTAAATACCAATCTATTGTTTCACTTAATCCTTCTTCAAAGGTTACCGATGGCATCCATCCTAGTTCACTTTTAATTTTTGAAGCATCAATAGCATATCTTAAATCATGACCTGGTCGATCTTCTACAAAAGTTATTAACTCTTCCGAACTATTTTCCGATCTACCTAATTTTTTATCCATTTGACGGCATAATAGTTTTACTAAATCAATATTTTTCCATTCATTAAAACCTCCAATATTATAAGTTTCTTTATTTTTTCCTTTATGAAAAACTAAATCAATTGCTATTGCATGATCCTTTACATAAAGCCAATCTCTAGTATAATTTCCATTACCATAAACAGGCAAAGGTTTATTATTTATTATATTATTAATAAATAAAGGGATTAATTTTTCAGGAAACTGATTTTGACCATAATTATTAGAACAATTTGTTATTACATATGGTATTTTATAGGTTTCTCCGTACGCTCTTACAAAATGATCTGAACTTGCTTTAGATGCTGAGTATGGTGAATTTGGGTCATAAGGTGTTGTTTCTGTAAACAAACCTCTTTCCCCTAAAGAACCATAGACTTCATCTGTACTCACATGATAAAAAAGTTTATCACTAAAATCATTTTTCCAGAAATTCTTAAAAGCATTTAAAAGAATCATAGTTCCTATAACATTTGTTTTAACAAACGCCAAAGGGTCTTTAATAGACCTATCTACATGCGATTCTGCTGCTAAGTGTATAACGTATTCAAACTTATATTTTTCAAATAAGCTCATCACTAAATGTTCATTAGTTATGTCTCCTTTGATAAATGTATAATTAGAATTATTTTCAATATCCTTAAGGTTTTCTAAATTACCCGCATAAGTAAGTGCATCTAGATTATATATCTTATAGTGTGGGTATTTTTCAACAAAAAGTCTTACGACATGAGATCCTATAAACCCAGCACCTCCAGTTATTAAAATTGGAATATTATACTTCATATTTTTTGTAAATAAGATTTAGTATTTAATCAATATTATTAATTCGTTCTAAAAACTTCATAAACTGTATTCCTAATAATAATATAAATGTAAGTCCAAGCATTATAAAAATATAGTATAACTTCGGACTTAATGACAATCCTAAAAACTCTTTATTAGTATCAATAGTTCCACTATCTTGCTTACTTGATATCATCTCTAAAATATACTTTTTATCTTCCTGTTTTCTTTCATTTTCAACTAATCTTTTTCTTAAATCTAAATCATTTAGATATAAATCATACTCTCTCGTTATATTTTTATCACTTTTCCCTTCAATAGTAATCCCTATTTCTGATCCTGATTTATTAACACTTCTTTCTAAAACTCGTTTATACGTCTTTTGCAAAGAGTCCGATTTAATTAAAGCCTCCTTTAATGCTAATTCTTCATTTTTCAACTCCTTTAAATCTTTTTCTTGCTCTCTTTTAAAATACGGGTTTGAATTAATATTATTAATAAGTTTTTCAAATACTTCTTTGAAATTATTTCTAACTTTAGATTTTATAGTAATTTGTTGCAATTGATGTGAATAATCTTTAGAATTTTTTACAAAAGTTTTGTAATCAATTTTTGAAGCCAAAGAAGTATCTAATTCTTTTATGTATAAATGAAAATTCTCTAGCTTTTGGTTTTCACTAATTGCTGATTCCATATCAAACTTTAATATAGAAGCTGCTTGATTTTCATCAATACCCAAAACGCTCTCTAAAGTTGTAATATCTTGACTAATTAAATCATTATAATAACCAATTGTATTATATAAATTTTCTCCTGTATTATAATTTTGCTTAACTGTGATGTATGATTTATAAACAGGGTCTGATGTTTTCTCTAACACAATTCCTAATACTAATCCAATACCACCTGCAATTACAAACTTAATAATGTGTTTCTTAACAAAAAATAACAACCAAACAAAAGATAAAAATATTTTCTTAAATATTCCTCCTATAAAATTAAAAAACTTGTCAAAAGTACTTCCTATTAACTTAAAAAGTTGTCCTAAATCTACTTCTTCAGATTGCTGTGGTTGATGCAAATCTTTACTCATAATATAATTTTAATTTAATATTTGTTCTAGTATCGTTCTTGTTATTAAATACGTTGGTCTAACACCTGATTCCCCTAAACCCCCAGAAGCTAATGTAGCTCCTGTTTTTAAAGGATTATCACTAGCATAATAAGCATATCTTACTTTCACATTAGAACTTATACTTCCCCTAACTTTTGAAGCTGCTTGAATTGCTTTTTGATAATGTGCTCCTTCCATTTCTAAGCCTATAACTTGCCAGGTTGAATTATAAAAAAACTTTAAAATGTCTTTATTTTGCAATGAAGTTCCTAAAACAGTAATCATAGAGCCTTCATAAATATCAACGCCTTGACCTTCTAAATCTTCTTTTTTAAGTTCATTTTTAAAAGGATAATTATCCGCAGTTCCCTCAAAAATATGCGCCGACGGTATCATAATATCTCCTTTATCTCCTTCTAATATACCTGCTTTACCCATAATAGATACAGACTCTACGTTTAAATGAATCTGTTTTCCTTGTATATTATATGGCTTAAGTAACTCATCAATAGTTTCGTATGCTTGTTCTCCAAAAGCATAATCCATGACCAATATAATAGGTTTTTTTTGTTTTAAAACAGTTTCGTTTATTTTAATATCTGTTTTAGCAATATCTATTTTAGTAGTATCAAAAACTTGAACATCTATATTGGCTCCCGATTTATCTTTGATATAAATCATGCCTTTTTGTAACGCTTCTTTTTTTACCTTATTTCGTAATCCTTCATTTTCTCTATTACTCAAAGATTCATATACTTCAAAAACATCTTTTTTAGATCTATTTTGCTTTAAAGCATTAGAAGCAAAAAGCGTGTTCATAACGCTATGCATGTTGGCACTAATTATATGAATTGGTCTTTCCAGAAAATCATTTTCATATAGTATTCCTTTTACTTTATCTGCCCAAATTTCACCATGTATATGATGTCCTATCTGATCTCTTAAAATAGAACTAAAAGTAATCGTTCTTTTAACATGATTAACCTCTTCTTCTATAGCTAATTTACTTAACCAATATACAATATGAAGTAACCTTTCTGGCTGTGTAGGTATAGCAAACTCATTATAAACTTCTGTTAACTCATTAAAGGTTCTTCCTAAAATATTAGCTGTATGGGTAATTGCTACTTCTCGTTCTTCTTGAGTAAGTTTCTTTTTTGATAAAACCACTTTTTCAAGTTTCATCCAATCCCTAGTAGTAGAACCTTCTTCATCAATTAAAACGCGTTTACTTATTTTATGTGATTCAATAAAAAGAAATGTAAGATGTGTTAAAATATCATAGATTTCAGAACGACCCCGAGTAATCTCAATATTCATCTGTTCATCATCTATTCTATAACAATTACGTCGTCTTTTTTTAGGTATTAAAGGCTTAAAATGAGAATTCGAGTAACCTTCGTCACTTGTCAAATTAATAAAGGAACATTCTTCAATTCCAATGGGAAGCCTATCAATAACATAAAGCAAGCCTTCTAATTCTGCCTTTTCTTCTCCAATAGATCCATATATTTCTGGACGTAAAAGCAATAAGGACTCTATTAATGTTTCTCCAGAAATACCCATGGGTTTATAAAACCCTCTATTAAACAAATGACGCATAGTAACGTACATCCTCTCTATAGCATTAGAGCTCTCTTGAGCCCTCGTTCTTTCATAATGTTTTTTACTATTCATAGCTTATATATCTTGCCAAAGATATATTATTTGACTTAATTAATATGAGATAAAACTTCAATAATCTTTTCTATCGCCTAGGTAGGTTTAATAACTTATTTACTTTTCTAAATTTTCCTATGGACTTCATTTATTTTTAAAACCCTGATTTTTTTAATTATTAAGATACCATTTATAAAGTTTTTTTATCCCCTCATTTATTTCAACTTTATGATTCCACCCTAAATTATTCAGCTTTGAAACATCTGTTAATTTACGCATTGTTCCGTCTGGTTTTTCTGTATTAAATACAAGGTCTCCCTTAAAACCGATTATATCTTTAATGTTTTCTGCTAAATCTTTTATTGAAATATCTTTACCTGAACCAATATTAATATGTGTATTTATAATCTCTTTTTGTGATTCTGAATAAGTATCTTTAAAGTTTCTGTTTTCCATAATAAAAACGCATGCCTCTGCCATATCTTCACTCCACAAAAACTCACGCATAGGTTTTCCTGTTCCCCAAATTTCCACACTATCTTTTGTTACGCCAAACTTCTCTAAATATTTTTTAGCTTCTTCTATTGAGCTTAAATTTAAATCTTTAATTACATCGTCTTCTTTTGATTCTGATAGTAATTTTGCTAAATAAATTTTTCTAATCAATGCTGGTAATACATGAGACTTTTCCAAATCGAAATTATCATTCGGTCCATATAAATTAGTTGGCATTACCGATATAAAATTAGTGCCATATTGTAAATTATAACTCTCACACATTTTTATACCAGCTATTTTTGCAATAGCATAGGGCTCATTAGTGTACTCTAAAGTATTTGTTAATAGATACTCCTCTTTCATTGGTTGAGTCGTATTTTTAGGATAAATACAAGTACTTCCTAAAAACAATAATTTATTGACTTTACTTAAATAACTTTGATGAATCACATTATTCTGAATCATCATATTTTCATAAATAAATTCAGCTCTATAGGTATTATTTGCTACTATACCTCCTACTTTAGCTGCTGCTAAAATTACATATTCAGGTTTTTCTCTATCAAAAAAATTAGCTACATCTATTTGTTTTGTTAAATCTAACTCTTTATGTGTTTTGGTAATAATGTTTGAATAGCCTTTTTTTTTAAGGTTTTCAAGAATAGCACTTCCTACAAGCCCTCTATGACCAGCAACATATATTTTAGAATCTTTATTCATAACACTATTCAAAATAGTTTTTTATTCTATAGCCTCCTTCTTGAAGAAATTGTTCTTTTTTCATGAGTTTTATATCACTACTCATCATATCATCCACCAAATCTTGTAAATTATATTCTGGTATCCACCCTAATTTTTCTTTAGCTTTAGTAGCATCTCCAATAAGCAAATCAACTTCTGTTGGTCTATAATATTTTTCATCAATAGCAATAACTTCTTTTCCTATTTCAATATTATATTTTGGATTATTACATGCCTTTATATATCCTTTTTCATTAACTCCTTCTCCCTTAAACTCTAATTCAACACCAATATGCGAAAAACACATTCTAACAAAATCTCTAACCGATGTTGTTTTACCTGTTGCAATC
The DNA here is from genome assembly GCF_001747085.1 of Flavivirga aquatica. Classification (GTDB taxonomy): domain Bacteria; phylum Bacteroidota; class Bacteroidia; order Flavobacteriales; family Flavobacteriaceae; genus Algibacter_C; species Algibacter_C aquatica. The sequence goes on along the minus strand of NZ_MDJD01000049.1, from coordinate 62,856 downwards.
ACCCAATCTTCTGCTTCATCTGCTTGAAGAATCATCCACATCATTCGAACATAATCTTTAGCATGGCCCCAATCTCTTTTAGCATCTAAATTCCCTAAAAACACTTTATCTTGAAGTCCTAAAGCTATTTTTGAAGTCGCTCTAGTAATTTTACGTGTAACAAAAGTTTCTCCTCTAATGGGAGATTCATGATTAAACAAAATACCATTGCAAGCATACATCCCGTAGGCTTCTCTATAATTAACAGTTATCCAATATGCATACATTTTTGCAACAGCATATGGGCTTCTAGGATAAAAAGGTGTTGTTTCTGTTTGAGGAACTTCTTGAACTTTACCATAAAGCTCTGAAGTTGATGCTTGATAAATTCTTGTTTTCTTCTCAAGACCTAAAAGCCTAACCGCTTCTAAAACTCTTAATGTTCCTATACCATCTGCATTAGCGGTATATTCTGCCATCTCAAAGGATACATGAACATGGCTCATTGCTGCTAAATTATATATCTCATCTGGTTGAACTTCTTGAATAATTCTTGTTAAATTAGTACTATCTGTAAGGTCTCCATAATGAAGGAAAAAATTACGGTCTTCTACATGCGGGTCTTGATATAAGTGATCTATTCTATCGGTATTAAAAAGAGATGCTCTTCTTTTAACGCCATGAACTTCGTAACCTTTTTTTAATAAAAACTCACTAAGGTAAGCTCCATCTTGTCCAGTAACACCAGTAATCAACGCTATCTTTTTTTGCATTTCTTATAATTTAATATTAATATCTTCTTTTTTAACAAAAATAACACAATTACTTTTCCCTACAAGCCTATATGGTTCTGAAAGGTTTTACCTACACATATAAGAAGAACATGTATTTTAAAACAATTCTTACCCTAATTAATTTGTGAAAAGCCTTCTACAATCTTTCTATCATTAGATAATCTAGGTAATTTATTTTGTCCACCCAATTTACCTATAGATTTCATATATTCTTGAAATCCTGATTTTTTAACTTTATTAATTTTTAAAGGTTGTAATACCTTACCTTGAATTAAATCAAAATAATATGTGTTTTGTTTTTGAAGAGATTCATCAATTTTTTTAGCTAAAGCTGAAAGGTCTTCAGGTTCATTTTCAAACTCAATAAACCATTCATGATACGGCAAACCTTCTTTAGGGTTTATTTGTGGAGCCACAGTAAACTCTGAGACACTTGCTGTTGAATTTAAAAGCGCTTCTTGTATAGCTTGTTCTACTTCTTTACCAATAACATGTTCTCCAAAAGCCGAAATAAAGTGTTTTATTCTACCTGAAACTATAACACGATAAGGTTTTGTTGAAGTAAACTGAACTGTATCTCCAATATTATATGCCCAAAGCCCTGCATTAGTAGAAATAATCATGACATAATTTACATCGACCTCAACATCTTTAATGGTAATTCGTTTAGGGTTTTCATTAAAAAACTCATCTGCTTTTATGAATTCATAAAAAATACCCGAGTTTAACTGAAGCAGCATCCCTTTTTCATCTTGTTTATCTTGAAAGGCAAAAAAACCTTCACTAGCTGGGTATAGTTCTATACTATCTACTTTTCTTCCTATTAAATTTTCAAACTTAGCTCGATAAGGTTCATAATTAACCCCTCCAAAAATGAATAGATTGAAATTTTTAAAAATAGCACCTACTTTTTTACCTGTTTTTTCCTGGAGTTTTTCAAAATACATTTGAACCCAAGATGGAATTCCAGAAATAATAGTCATATTCTCTGGTAGGGTCTCTTCAACTATAGCATCTACTTTAGTTTCCCAATCATCAATACAATTTGTCTCCCATGAAGGCAATCTATTTTTTTGAAGATATTTAGGTACATAATGAGCTACAATACCTGATAAACGACCTAATTGAACACCATTTTGTTCATTAAGGATAGGGCTACCTTGTAAAAAAATCATTTTTCCATCAACAAATTTACTATTTCCTGTTTCATGAATATACATTAAAATAGCATTCCTTGCAGCCTCAATATGACTAGGCATACTTTCTTTGGTAATAGGAATATATTTAGATCCAGATGTAGTTCCTGAGGTTTTAGCAAAATAAATAGGTTTGCCTTTCCAAAGAATATCCTCTTCTCCGGCTACAACCTTTTCTACATAAGGTTTAAGCGCTTCATAATCTCTTACTGGTACACGTTTAACAAAATCATCATAGTTATTTATACTTACAAAGTCATGGTCTTTTCCAAACTCTGTGCTTGTAGCTTGTACTATCAAATCTTGAAATACACGCTCTTGTGTTTCTATGGGTTTTCTTGCCCATTTCTGAATTTTTTTATAAACGCGTTTAGCAAATGGTTTTGCTAAAACAGATTTTAATGACCCCATTATTTAAAATCTATAAAAGTTGTTGGATTAATAGGATAACCATCATTCCAAAGTTCAAAATGCAAATGAGGACCAGTAGATAGCTCTCCTGTGTTTCCTGCAGTTGCAATAACCTCTCCAGATTTAACTAGATCACCCTGTACTTTTGTTAAAGAAGCATTATGCTTGTAAACCGAAATTAAGCCATAACTATGCTCAATAATTATAACGTAACCTGTATTGGCTGTCCATTCTGAAAAAATAACTACTCCATCTGCTGTCGCTTTTATAGGTGTGTCTTTTGCTACCACAATATCTACTGCGTAATGTTTCTCTTTTGCATTATACGACTCACTAATTGTTCCTCCACTTACTGGTGGAAATAGCACAAAATTTGTTGACGATGTAGCAGATTCAAACAAATTATATTTGTCTTCCTTATCCACTTTCTCTCTTAAAAGAGAGTCTTCTGCTATCGGTTTTAAATCGACCTCACTGGCTTCTAATTTCACTGCTTTAATTATAGAGTCCTTATTAAAATCAACTTCATTAGCCTCGCCTTCTAGCACTTTTTTTATGGACTCGTAATAGCGTTGGTTATAATCGACCTTTTGTTGTAAAGAATCTGCCGTATAATTTAAAAACATGGCTTTCTTTTTTAAAGCTGTCGATGAATACCCTGGAATATACTCTCTAAGCGGTGTAAACGCAATCAATAAGTATGTTAAAGTGATTAAAAATATGGACAATAATGAACCAAACACAAAAACATTTAATCTGTTTAACTTGAATGAAAGACGCTCTTCAAATGTGTTTTCATTAAGTATAACCAATCGATATTTATCGAGTAATTTACGTTTTATTTTTTTAGATTCTTTTTTCTCTTTTTTCATGTTGAAAACAAAATTAAATAAAATTATCACAAGACTTGACTCTCTACATGCTAAAGTTATTCTTAAAACGACTTTATTAAACTTTAATTATTAACTTTGCGTAACAAAAGAAATAGTTATGATATCATCAAGTATATATTTAGGAATGATTGGTCCATGGCAAATTGCACTAATTGTAGTTATTGTTTTGCTTTTATTTGGAGGTAAAAAAATACCAGAATTAATGCGTGGATTAGGTAGCGGTATTAAAGAATTTAAAGACGCTAGTAAAGAAGAGGAAGAGTCTAAAGACGATAAAAAAGAATAAAACCTATTTTATTTATAAACATAAAAACCAGCAGAATGCTGGTTTTTATGTTTATAAGAAATCTTTATTAATCTATTTTAATAGATTTAATTATAGATTCAAGCTCTAACATATAGTTTCGTTTTTCAACTGAAGGCGCAAATGCAAAACCTTCAATAACGATCCAACGTTTATTAATTTTATCTTCAATAGCGTAATTAATAAAAGGACCACCCATACGTGCATTTTTAACATCCCAAATACCTTTTGTTTCTAAAGTCGGTTTATTATCTAAAACAGTCTCTCCATGAAATGGTGTATAGGCATTTTCAGTAATCATATAAGAACCTTCTATAGGGCCTTCTATGTGAACCTTGCCTATAGAATCTCTAATTTTTATTATTTGATTTACAACGCTATCATTTCTTTTAATAGCATTAATAGGTAGCTCATAAATCATCAAATTAGAAGTTCCTGTAGTAATATCTTTTCTAATCCATAAAAAGTTATCTGTTTGTTTTGCCATTCTATAAACAGAAGCAAAATCTACAGTCAAACCTAATGTTTCTTTAATAACTTTAAAGCTATGAGGTGATTTAGCCATTTGGCGTTGTCTTTCTGCTAATTCCTCATTTCTAAATACTTCAATTATTTTAGACTCATTTTCTGTAACTACATTAATAATGTCTTCTTTAGTTTTCCCAGAAATAACTATAACTTTTTGAGGTTTTGCATAAACATCTTTTAAAAATTTTATGCCAGCTTCTTTATTCACTTCAATTTTTAAAACGGTTCTATTCTTTGTTACAAAATCAGAAAAAACTGCTGGTGGTATTTGACTAATAGTAAATGTAGGTTCATCTTGCGGTAAACCATATATAGGCTTAGCTAAAACATTTCTTATAGCTTCTCCTACTCGACCATTCCAAAATTCATTTTCTGTAACGACAGATACATTATTAATAGTACCTGAAGAGTCTGGAAGAAATGTTTTGTTCGATTTTTTTTTATCTCCACAAGCCGTTAATATCATTAATGATAATACCGAAAAAAGAATATATCTTCTCATAAGTTTTAATTTTTAGGAATTTATCCTTTAGATATTTTAAGTTTCATTCCTGGTTTTAATTTATTACTACTAATACCGTTCCAATCTTTAATATTTTGAACAGAAACTCCAGGGAATTTTTGTGAAATACTCCAAAGTGAGTCTCCACTTAAGACTGTATAAGTTATAGCTTTTCCAGAAATAGGTTTTACTTTTTTAGATTTTTTAACGGAAGAAGCTACTACATATGGTTTTCTAGGATAAATAGTTAAGCGTTGTCCTATTCTTAAATTATTACTTCTTAAACCATTCCATTTTTTTATTTGACTCACTCTAACTCCAAAATTCCTAGATATTTTACCTAAATAATCACCAGACCTCACACGGTATCTTACTCTATCTTGTGCATTAAAAAATTGAGGTAATGGTTTTTCTCTTTTATCAAACTCAGCCTTAGCAAATGCATAAATCTTATCTTCATTATTTACAAAATCACCAATAACATCAATAGGTAACCTTAATGTATAATTTTCATCCTTGATAAAAGGAATTATATCTAATTTATATGATGGATTTAAAAACTGAAGCTTTTCAACAGGAGTTCCTGTTACTTCTGAGACTTGATCAAGTGTTATCATTTGTTTCACTCTAACAGTGTCTGTCTCAAAATAAGCCACTTCAGGCTTGTACTTTTTAAAACCATGAGCTTCAGCAAATTCAAAAATGTACATGTTAGCTAAAAAAGCTGGTAAGTATCCAGCTGTTTCACGTGGTAAATTATGTCTTATATTCCAATAGTTTTGATAACCTCCCGACCGTCTTATTGCTTTTGTTACATTTCCTGGACCTGAATTGTATGCTGCTAATGCCAAATCCCAATCTCCAAAAATCTCGTATAATTTTGCTAAATATTTTGAAGCTGCTTCTGTAGATTTTATAAGATCACTTCGCTCATCAACATAACTACTTACATCTAAACCATACATTTTACCTGTACTAAACATAAATTGCCACAAACCAGTTGCTCCTACTCTAGATTTTGCCCTTGGTTTTAATGCAGATTCTACTATTGCTAAATATTTTACTTCAAGAGGAATATTATAATTGTCCAATTCTTGCTCAAACATAGGAAAGTAAAAAGCACTTAATCTTATAAGTTTTTGAATGGCCTTTCTCCTATTTTTTAAATACGATTTTATAACACTTTCTAGCGCAGGGTTATATTCTACATTAAAAGGTGTTCTTGCATCTAGTTCTTTTAATCTAGCTTTAAGCGTATCTGTTGGTAATTCTGGATAATCTACTGGATTAAATTTTAATTCTGTTACAGATTTATAAATAGTATCAAACAATGCATTGTCATATAGTTCTTTAAACCATTTTTCATCTAGTTTAGCAGCAAACTCATTATCTTTTAAATTTTTAATAGAAGTACTATCTCCTTCAAATTGAATTGCTTTAACAGATTTAACCGTTCTATCAATTAAAGAGTCTTTAATTTGTTGGTTTTGAGATGGAATTGTGTCTCGTTCTTGTGAAAAACCAATTCCAATATTTAGAAGTAATACAGGTATAAAAAATCGAAATGTCATAAAATCTATTGAGTCGTTATTAAACGATATTATGGCTAAAATCGCGTTTTTTTATTGAATACTGAAATTATCCACACTTAAAACTTACCTTTATTTCAAATTTGAATTGATTATGAAGTATCTAGCTCTTTCATTTATTTGCTTATTTAGTGTTAAATTTTTATTAGCTCAAGAAGTTAAAACCCTTCCTTATTATGTGTGGGCAAAAAGTGGTTTAAGTTTAAGAAATGCACCTAATAAAAATGCTTAAAAATTAACTATAATACCATACGGCAAAAGTGTTTCTTTTATTTCTAAAACATCTGAAGTAATTACTGTTAGTGAATTCTCTGGTTTTGAATATACTGATAATTGGGTTGAAATAAGCTATAAAAACCAAACTGGATATGCATTTGCTGGTTATTTATCTAATACACCACCTCTAAACATATCTAGCACAAATTTAACGTTTTATTTAGATCGTCTTTTTACTGAAACTCAAACCATAGTATATGAGAAATATGAAGGTTGTGAAAACGACAATGAACCTAGTAGCTGTATGAAATCTGGGCAAATATCTTATAAAAATGGTGGTGTTACTTACACGTTTTGGAATGGAGAAGGTGGCGGTACTGAAGATTTAAGTATACCCAATAAACTAAATATTTTACAAGCATTTACATTAGGTACTATTTTTTGTCCTAGTTATAAAGATTTTAATGTAACATATTACAAAAAACCGCTACCAACAATCGTTGTAGAAAGAGACGATGTTGGTTGCGGTTTTACAATTACTATTTTAGGTGATTACACCTTAATACATTGGTCTGGCGGTTGCTAATTATTTTAAAATAGCAGCAATACCTGGTAATGTTTTACCTTCTAAGCTTTCAAGCATAGCGCCTCCTCCTGTACTTACATAACTTACTTTTTCTTCGAAACCAAACTGTTTTACAGCAGCTACAGAATCTCCTCCTCCTACTAAAGAGAACGCTCCGTTTTTAGTTGCTTCTGCGATTGAGTTTCCTAATTCAATAGTTCCGTTAGCAAAACTTTCCATTTCAAAAACACCTAATGGTCCATTCCAAAGTATTGTTTTACATTGCATAACTACATCATGAAAATTTTCTCTAGATTTAGGTCCAGCATCGACACCTTCCCAACCATCTGGAATCTCATTAATATCTAAAACTTGCGTATTGGCATCGTTACTAAAATCGTCTGCAGCAATAACATCAACTGGTATGTGTACTTGGACATTTTTAGCTTTAGCTTGTTTTAAAATATCTAAAGCCAATTCCATTTTATCATCTTCGCAAATAGAATTTCCAATTTTTCCGCCTTGAGCTTTAACAAAAGTAAATGACATACCTCCTCCAATTATAAGGTGATCTACTTTATCAAGAATGTTTTCTATAATCGTAATTTTTGAAGATACTTTTGCTCCTCCTAGTACTGCTAAAACTGGTTTTTCTCCAGTTTCCATTACTTTTGAAATACTTTCTATTTCTTGTGCTAATAAACTACCAAAACACTTTTTATCTTCAAAAAACTGAGCAACAATAGTTGTTGAAGCATGTGCTCTGTGTGCTGTACCAAAAGCATCATTCACATAAATATCTCCTAGTTTAGAAAGTTGTTCTGCAAAAGTTACATCTCCTGCTGTTTCTTCTTTATGGAAACGTAAGTTTTCTAATAATAAAATTTGACCTGGCTCTAAACTTGCTGCTGCTGCTTCTGCAGTTTCTCCAACACATTGGTTTACAAACTTAACCTCAACACCTAAAACATCTTCAACTTTTGCAGCGATATGACGTAAAGAAAACGCTTCTTCAACACCTTTTGGTCTCCCTAAATGCGACATTAAAATACAGCTTCCTCCGTCTTCTAAAATCTTAATAATTGTTGGTTTAGCTGATACAATTCTAGTAGCATCAGTCACTTCAAACTTTTCGTTTAAAGGCACATTAAAATCTACACGAATTAGTGCTTTTTTATTTTCGAAATTAAAATCGTTAAGCGTTTTCATTTGTTTGTTTTTATTATTTTTTATCGTTTTCAACTATTTGATTTACAAATGTAGCTAATTAAAGAGCCATTTAAAACGTGTTTTTTACGAAAACGTTTGAAGTGTTAAACATTTTTAGAAAAACTATTTCTCTTCTTGGCTTTTTATAGTAAATCCAGAGTCTATGAGTATAATAAGCTCTTTAATATTTTCAGAGATGTTTTTTTTAAGATTCTTTTTTAATAGAGGTTTCATTAGTATTCCTAATGATTTAAAATCTGCAAAAACTTCAATATTTAGTTTTGTATAGCCTTCTTTGATTTCTTCTAAAACAAAATAACTATTCATACGTTTTGTAAACGGAACATTACTTGTTGATTCTCCATACACTAATTGGCTTTTATTTACTGCTTTGGAAACTGTAGTTTGTTCTACTTCTTGATTTTTATTAATCAAACATTTATGTTTTATACTGGCACGATTTACCTTGTTTTTTTCATATTCTATCTTTTCAACCCCTTTAACCCAAAGTAATCTATAATCAAAATTACTAATCACTTCATATAAATCTAAAGCTGATATTTTTACAATTTCTGTCTCATCAAATAGTTTATGCTTTGGTATATCGTCTGGAATAGGGTTTATTTCTGGCAGGTTATTTTTTAAGTGATCTAGTGCATTATAGGTAAAACTGATATCTCCAAAATCATATTTTGCAGTTAATTGCTGTGGTTGTTTTTCGTTTAAAGGCAAAACTTCTTCTGTAAAAAGCGCATACTCATCCAAAGGCACCTCGTTTTTTAATAAACGATGTACTTGAATAACGTGACTACCATATGGTTTTTTAGAATCTTTAACTTTTATAAATTCTATTTCTCCATAGTGTACAACAAATTTTATTTTTAAGTTATATGCCGAAGAACATGCACCGCAATGACAAATACGTTGGTATTCGTAGCGTTTTAAATGTGAATGAAACGCCAGATACATTGTATTTATTTGTTGTTCTATAACAGAAACATTTACTTTATTATCTATTTTATATAAAAATAAGGCATCGCCTTCAACTTCTGCTAATTCTAATCCCATTTGGTTACTATCAATTAATAGTTCTAGCAGTTCAGAAATAATATGGCGACTATGGTTAATAGCTGTATGATGAACAAACTCTGTGAATCCTGAAATATCAGGGATAAAAAGAATAGCGTTTTGAATCATTTTTTATCAAAAATTATTTTATTAATTATAAAAATAAGTCGATTTGTCTTTTATTTGTTACAAGATAATGTTAAAGAATTTATCTTGTCTTTTCATTTCTGGTTAAAACCAAAAAATCAAGATGAGTTCAAAAAACATAAACTATATTTGCTAGATGCTTTTCTCAGAAATCTTAGGTCAAGAACATATAAAAAACCATTTAACACAAAGTGTTGATAATGGTAGGATTCCACACGCTCAATTATTTGTTGGTCCCGAAGGATCGGGAACACTTCCCATGGCTCTTGCTTATGCACAGTATATTTTGTGTTCTAACATTAATGGAGAGAACAATTCGGGTAATGAATCTTGCAACCTAAAGTTTAAAAACTTTTCGCACCCCGATTTGCATTTTGCTTTTCCTGTTACTACTAGTGATAAAGCTAAAAGTCATCCTGTTTCTAGTAATTATTTAGAGGAATGGCGCCAACTTTTAAATGAACAGCCTTATGGGAATTTATTTGACTGGTACAAACTACTTGGTGTTGATAACAAGCAAGGACAAATTGGTGTTGATGAAGCTCTAAATATCGTAAAATCACTTACTTTAAAATCTTACGAAGGTGGTTATAAAGTGATGCTTATTTGGATGGCTGAAAAAATGAATATTGCTTCTGCTAATAAGCTTTTAAAGCTTATTGAAGAGCCTCCAAATAACACTGTTTTTCTTTTAATTGCTGAAGATGAAGAACAAATTATTAATACCATACGCTCTCGTTGTCAAGTATTACATTTTCCTCCTTTAGCTGAAGATGTTATAAAAGAGTCTTTAATTAAAAAATATGGTTTAGAAGCTTCTGTTGCTACTAAAATAGCACATCAATCTAACGGAAATTACAACAAGGCTTGTGATTTAGTGTATCAGGATACCGAAGATTCGCAGTTTGAAGAATGGTTTATTTTCTGGATTAGAAGTGCTTTTAAAGCTAAAGGTAACAAAGCAGCTATTCTGGATCTTATTTCTTGGAGTGAGGATATTGCTAAAACGGGTCGTGAAACCCAAAAGCAATTTTTACACTTTTGTTTAGACTTTTTTAGACAGGCTTTATTACTAAATTATAACGCTACAGATTTGGTGTTTTTTGAGCCTAAAACCGAAAAGTTTAAACTTGAAAATTTCGCACCTTATGTTCATGGTAATAATGTTTTAGAAATTAGTGACGAATTACAAGATGCTATTTACCATATTGAGCGTAATGGAAACTCAAAAATTATTTTAACAGATTTATCTATAAAGTTGACGAGATTACTGCATAAAAAAGCGAATTAGTATTTAAGTACTATTTTTGGGTTTTATTGTATACTAAGGTTTTAGTTAAAAACAAGTTTTCTTCCTTTAGTAATCCATAATATTGGACCAATAAAGCCAATCATAACAATGAGAATCCAACTTATTTTATCTCCTCTAAATTCTTTTGTTAGAATAAGGTAAATAGCTTTAAAAGTTGTAATAACAGACCAAAAGGCCAAAATGATTATTGATAGTATTAAAATTGGGTGCATTGCGTTTTTTATATATTTAAGACATCGTTTACATTAAAAAATTGAAAACAGTTATTTAATGTGATTTCTCCTTTCGTCGAAATGACTGTAACTGTTATTTTTAAGTTATTTTCTAATTAAAATTATCCTTTATTTTTTTCTTTCTACCCATGTTAAAGATTCCAATTTTTAAACCTGCTCCTATTGTAAAGCCATTAAGGTTTCCTTTTCTATAGGGCAATAGATTATAGTCACTAGTAAACCTATATTTAATACCTGTTTCTAATTGTGTGTATCTTGAAAAATTATATAGAATATTAATTCCTGGTTCTACAACAAAAATATCATCGAAATCTTCATCTTTTATATCGTCATATTCATCTGTAAAGCTATTTCCAAAATAGCCAACTACACCTCCACCAACTAACAAAGGGAAGGAAACGCTTATAAAACGTTTACCAAACAAAATAGGTTCTACATGTATTCCGCCATAACCTCCTATTAAAGCTACTTTATCACCGTTAAAAAGATCTGGTCTATCGTTATTTTCTTCACTAAAAAAACCTGTAAGCCCCAAACCTACTTCTATTTGTTGATTAGCAACATAAGCAAGTTTAAAATTTCCAAATACAGCTCCTCGTTTATCTACGCTTCCATAATGTAAATTAAAGCCCAAATATACACCGTGTACTACATTCTTTCTATCGTCAAATTGCACATAATCGTTTGTTTCTTCTACTTGTGCTGTAAGTGTGTAAACAGTTATGAAAAATAATGCTGTAGCTAATATTCTTTTCATTTTGTGGTTGATTTTATAATTCTTTTAAAATGATAATTCCTTTATAGCCGGTTAGGTCAAGAATGCCTTTATTTTTATTTCCATAATTAGCACTAATGTGTCTAATTTTATTTTTTTCGTCTAAAATTTTACTATCAATATCATACATTGTTTTTGGTATTCTTAAAACCCCTTGTTCTAGTTGTGCATTGAAATTAAAATGTGATTTAGAAATATTTATATAGACTTCTGATGTTTTTTGATGAACTTTAAATACTGGGGTTTCTGTGTTTATTTTCAAAATTCTTAGTTCTGCCAAATTAAGATCTAAATGAATCTTACTCATAACATTATTTAAAATAACTTTGGAGTATTTTATTTTTCCAAAAACATTATTTATTCTATTTATTTCTAGATTATCTTTATTAGAATTTAGTTCTAATTGATTTATATTGTCTAAACTAATTTCAGATCCATTAGAATCTAGCTTTAAAGTATTTACGTTGCTTATTGATAACGATGCTCCTTTAGCTAGAACACTTGTTTTATATAGAGTATTCGCTCTTAATTTTCCGTATTTAATAGCTATTTTAGAATTTGTAATACTGTCTGTTATTCTTAAATCGCCATGTTCTACATCTGCTTTTAATTTTCCGTTCCAGTCTGATATAATTATATCTCCATATTTATTATAAACTTCAACTTCTACGGCTTTGGGTAAGTAAACAGTATAATCTATATCTGTATTCGCTTTTTCGTTTTTAAAAGGGTCTATTTTATTCACATACTTGTTAAAAAAACTAGTTTCCTTTTCTACTATTTCTGATTTAATTATAATTTGAGTGTTAGTTGCTATTATATTGGGTTTAATGCGATTTAAATAATCCTTTGCTTTATCTAAATCTTTACCTTTTACCTGTATATTTACTAGTATTTTAATAGTGTTTTTATCCCAACCATTAATAAAAACATTTCCGTATTTATTGTCTAAATACAAAGCACCTTTGTTAGTTAAAGGATATGTTTTCTCTACTTGCTTACTTATTTTATTTTGCCCTAATACATAATATGAAAGCAAAACAAAAACACTATAAATAATGGTTTTACAAAATGAATGCTTCATCTTCAAAATTATTTTTAGTTGGATATGATCGTTCTAATAAATCTTCCATTAATTTTATTTTTTTCCTATAATTATTGATTATAGCTTCAACAATTTTTTTGTTGTTTATACCTTGCTTAAGGTCTTCTTTTAATTTTTGATATTCTTCATCTAAATCATCTATTAAAAGGAGAAAATCGGCTTGATCTTCTTTAGATAGATTTGAATGTTTTTTTATAAGCTCTATTTGATTATTTACAAGTAATCTATAATGATTGTCAATGTCTGAAAGTTCTTCATTAACTATCTGGTTTTCTAAATTTTGCCCATTAATCATAAAGAAAGAAAATGTACAACCCAATAAAATAACTATACTAGCTGCTACTCTAAATATTGATTTTCTCCATAAAGGAATTACTTTTATAGGAGGTTCTGATAATTCTCCAGCAATATGACTCCAAAGGTTAAGTTTATCTGACTCATCCATTTTACGATCATCGAACTTATCTCTATGATGTACTATATATTTTTCTAATTCATCCATCCTTTTCAACTAATTAATTCTGCTAATTTCTTTTTTGCTCTATGGTATTGAGATTTAGATGTTGATACACTAATACCTAAAACTTCTCCTATTTCTACATGGTCGTAGCCTTCAATTAAATACAAACTAATAATGGTTTGGTAACCTTGAGGCAATTTTTTTATTGCTTTTTTAATTTTATTTACCTCTAGTGTTTCGTTTTTAACTTCTACTGTTTCTGGAATGTTATAGTTAAACTCATCTATAATTGTTAGAGGTATTTTTTTTAATTTTAAATGGTTTATACTTCTATTTATAACTATGCGCTTTAACCAAGATCCAAAAGTACTTTCAAACCTAAATTTGTTTAAGTTTTTAAAGGCTTCTATAAAGCTTTCTTGTACAACATCTTCTGCATCTTCTTTTATTTTAACTATTCTTATACTAACATTAAGCATGGCTTCTACGTATAATGAATATAGCTCGTATTGCTTTTTACGATCTCCTAATTTACTCCTTTCTACAAGGTCTTTATGTGTAAATAATATAGGGTTATCCACTATTTTTATAGTTGTAATAAAAATTCTTATTGGCTTCTATTTATTATAGACAGTTAAAAAAATTTATGGTTGCATCTTTTGTAAAAAATATTTACTTAATTATTGAAATGTGTAATTAATGGTATCAACTTCAGAGGCTCTAAAATATCCAAAGGCATAATTATCTGGAGTTGTTTCATTAATACAGTTTCCTTTTATTTCGGCTGCTACAGAACTAAAAGGATCTCCTCCACTATCGTATTGTTCTATTAAAATTTGAAGGTAATTATAGTAACGTTCTGAGATTCCGTATAAAGTAAAAGAAACTTTATCTCCTGGATTAAATTCTTCTTGACCGTCATCTTCGTCTCTTTCTTTTTCAAAAAACTCATCCATTTCATTTCCATTTGTAAATTCATCAGAAACCTCTTCTAAGAAAGGAAACAGGTCTCCTTCTTCATAAAAATTAATAAAATAATAGTTTTCTTCATCTACGGGATCATCCCAAAAAATGGTAACATCTAAAACTTCATCATCAAAAGCGCCTTCTAAGGATTGTGTAACTCTTTTTATTTCAGAAACGGGCATTAATGTTTCTTTTGCTTTATATGTTTCGCTGTTATAGATAACTTCTAGGGTGTAACTATCGTTAAGTACTGGAACAAAATCTGTTATATTATATGTTCCGTCATTTTGGTCTACAAAAATGTATTCGGCATTAGTTGCGTCGTTTGTAACTTTAACTGAGGCTCCTGTTACTGTGTTATTTACCGTAGTATTAAAATATGGTGTTGATGTACTTAATTTAATGGTTTGATTATTTCCTGCTGTACCTTTTTGCCAATCTAGAGAAGCCTCTATAACGAGTCTTGGTTCTGCTTCTGGTACATTAACATCGATAACATCTTCGCAGGCTGTTATAATTGTTAAAACTATTAATAAAAGAGATTTTATATATAATCGCATGGTTTTAAAATTTAAAGTTATAAGTTATTGAAGGAATGATACCAAAAATAGATAGTCTGCTTGCTTCATTTTGCCCTGTATCATTATTTTGAGTAAATGTAATTGATGCTGCATTTTTACGAGCATAGGCATTATAAACACCAAATACCCATTCTCCTTGCCAACGTCTGTCTTTATTTTTAGTAGGGTTGTAAGTTGCCGAAAAATCTAATCTATGGTATGCTGGTAGTCTACTTTCGTTTCTGTCTGAATAACTAGCTATTGATAGACCTTCATATTCGTACTGTCCATTTGGATAGGTAACTGGTCTACCTGTTTGATATACTAAATTAGCACTTAAATTCCATTTCTCGTTTAATTTATAGGCGCCTGTAATGGAAAAATCGTGGGTTCTATCATGAGCTGTATTATACCAATTTCCATCATTAATTCCTAAACCTCCTGCATTGCCTCCTAATGTTCTTTGTTCAGATTTTGATAGTGTGTAAGCAAACCAACCTGTAAATTTTCCTGTATTTTTTCGTAATAAAAACTCTAATCCGTAGGCTCTTGCTTCTCCATTTAATATTTCGGTTTCAATGGTATTGGTTCCTATTAAATTAGAGCCGTCTATATAATCTATTCTATTATCTACTGTTTTAAAGTAGGTTTCTAACTCCATAGAATATGCTTTATTTTTAAAGTTTTTATAGTATCCTAATGCGTATTGGTTTGATAGTTGTGGTTTTATATATTTTCCACTTGGCGTCCAAACGTCTAATGGTGTTACCGAGGATGTATTGGATAATAAATGCAGGTATTGTGATGATTTTGTATAACTTGCTTTTATTGATGATGATGTATTTAATTGGTATGAAAGTCCTAACCTTGGTTCAAAATTATCAAAGGTTTTTATACTTTCATTCTTTTCAAAAAATGCTTCTCCTAATTCTTCTCCTTCTTCATAAATACCTAATTCGCTATTGTAAACTACGGGTTGATTATTCACGTAATTAGTCATGTTTTGTCCTCCTAACCTATTAAATCTACTATATCTTAAACCGTATTGTGCTGTTAACTTATCTGTTAATTGGTGTTCTGCACTTATGTATAATCCACTTTCAAAAGCTCTTTTTTGTTCTAATTTTAAATAGTTAATTGGAGAGTCATTAGATGTTGGTTTTACTTCTCCTGGGTTTAGGTTGTATAAAATGCCGCTAGCTCCAAAATCTAATTTTAACTTATCGTTTACATAGTATCCAAAATCGTATTTTAAATTATAATTTTTAATATCTGCAATCCAATCTAATTCTATGAAATTTAATACAATTTGATAATCGTACTTGCTATAAATTAGAGATAAATTAGAAAATAACTTATCATTAAAAACATGATTCCATCTCAAATTCCCTGAGGCATTACCGTAACTGTTCTCAATAATTTTTGAGATATTAAATATGTCCCTTCCAAAATAACCTGATAAATAAACACGGTTATTTTCATTTATTTTATAATTGGTTTTAAGGTTTAAATCATAGAAAGATAGTTTATCGTCTTTAAGTTCTTTTATTCCTTTCATTAGTAAATGAGCATAAGATGAACGTCCTGCGACTAAAAAAGATCCTTTATCTTTAAACAAAGGTGCTTCTGCTGTTAATCTGCTAGATATTAAACCAACGCCTCCTGTTAGTGCGAATTTTTTACTATTTCCATCTTTTTGATGCACGTCTAAAACTGAAGAAACTCTTCCACCAAATTTAGCTGGAATATCGCCTTTGTATAATTTAACATTTTTAATAGCATCGTTATTAAATACCGAAAAGAAACCAAAAAAATGTGAGGTATTATATATTATAGCTTCATCTAGTAAAACTAGGTTTTGGTCTACTGCTCCTCCTCTAACATTAAAACCGGCTGAGCCTTCTCCATTATTAGTAACTCCTGGTAGTAATTGGATAGACTTAATAACATCTACTTCTCCTAGAACTGCTGGTATTTGTTTAATTGTTGATGCGTTTAATTTAGAAACACTCATTTGGGGTTTCTTAATGCTTATTCTTTCTGTTTCTTCGGCTGTAATAACAATTTCGTCTAAGGATTCTGAGAGTTCTTCTATTTCAAAATTTATTACTGTATCTTTATTTAAAAGAACTTCTTTAGAGATTTCTTTATACCCTAAATATGAAATAACTACGGTATAAGTAGCTTCTTTAGCTGTGAGCGAGAAAAAACCGTATTCGTTGGTTACTGCTCCATTTGTTGTTCCTTTTAAAAACACTGTGGCTCCAAATAATGTTTCTCCATTTTCGGAATCTTTAACTGTACCTCTAATACTGTAGCTATTTTGAGCTATTAGTAGTGTACTGAATAATAGACATATGCCTAATAAAATGTTCTTCATTTTGATTTGTTCGTTTTATAATTGATTGATTCTATTCTCATAGACAACACAAAAAAACAATGGTTGCATATAAAAATATTTTTTATTTAAAACTCCTCTAATAAAATACTTTTTTAACTTTCTGTTTTCTTTTTAAGAAAACTTAACAAGACTTTAATTATTTTAATAACAAATCTTTATGATTTATATAAACGTAAATTATGTTATTTAAGCGCATAAAAAAAGTCAAGTTTTTAACTTGACTTTTAGTAATTTTAATGATCTTAAAATTATTTTTTAACAATTTGTTTATGCATAGTTCCTTGTAAATCCCATTGTAGCCTTACTCATTTTTAGAGAAGCTTACAATAAGGTTTAAATTCTGCAAATTTTCTCCAAATATCCAAATCAAGAGTAAATATTTACCTCCCATACATAAGCCTCTTCTACTAATATTCAAAGTAAGGATATTGTATTTTTATTATAAAAATTTTAAACTATATATCTCCTTTTTCCCTTAATTCTATAAGATATTTATGTGTTTCTTCAATCATTTTTTTTGAATCATTTTGATAATCCAATAAGTTTTTTTTCATATAGAAACTAAAAGCATAATTTTTAGAAAAATCTTTTAAACTAATAGCCTCTGAGTTATTGTTGTATATTTTCAACACTTTTTCATATTCCAATTTAACATCTTCGAAGTCATATATATATAAGGTGTCGTCATTAAATTTATCTACAAAATTATAAACACCATCACTTATCTTTTTTATTAAAAGTATACTTTTTTTTACTTGGGTCATCTTGTGCTTTTCGGTTTTTAAATTTTCGATGTAAATAAAACATTATTAAAAGAAAATTCAACACAATGATAAGGAAAAATTTTGTATTTACATTATTGTATGATGTTGCTCTTGCATCAAAAACAATAACTAGTGTTGTATAAAATGTCATACATGAAGGAATTAGTAAGAAGAACCTATATGATTTTTTTTTAGCATCGTTGACCCATCCCATCCAACCAATTGTTGCAAATAGGTGAAGTAATAAAAAATATAAAAAAACACGATATGATGAAAAGCTCTGTACCTTACCAGATGAGTTTGTTAACATTTTTTCTATGTTAAGTATAGGAACCCAATCTCTTAACCCTGTTTCTTTATCCGTTAGAATATCGTGCAAAAAAGGAAGCATTGCTACAAATGATAGTAGCAATGCCATTCCAATAATTTTAGTAATAAATTTAAACGTCATCTTCTGTTATTTCATCTCCATCTATTTTTTGATGAAAATCTTCTTGCATTTCTTCATCAAAAGAAGCCTCTGTACAAGAGTTTAAATTTAAGGTTAATACTACAAATCCTAAAAAAAATAATGTGTTTTTCATAATAAATCTAATTTTTAATAAATTGTTTGTGTAATCTATTAAAAAATCAAATTAATAAGACTTTTCTTTGTCTTTTTATTGTAAAAACTTTCGAAATTTATTATGATTCTATATATCAAATTTGACTTTCATTGTAATTTTGAGCACTCCAAATGATGATGATCATCTGTTAATCATAAAGGTAAAACAAAAATATTTTTTATTTCTAAGGAAATAGAAACGAAGATCTACTCATTTTTTATGATGAACTCATTTAAGGTTTAGAAAAAAGAAAAGGGTTGCAGAAATTTGTATTGCAAAACATAAAAAATCACAACCCTATGTACCAAGTACTAAGCAAAGATATGATAGAATTAGAAATACTACCCTATTTACCAATAGGAAAACAAGAGCCAAAGCCAAAAGCTCCATTAGTTGAACTTTTAAACTGTATCCTTTATTAAGTTAAAAACAGGTGTTCAATGGGAGTTTTTACCAATAAGTAGCTTATTTGAATCAGAAACATTAAGCTATCAGTCTGTATTTTATCATTATCGTAAATGGAGTAAGTTAGATGCATGGAAATCTTACTGGATTCACTTGTTATCTAGACATAAATCAAAGCTCGATTTATCAAGTAGTGATCTAGATGGTAGTCATACTACATCTTAAAAGTCTCAGAACAAGTAGATTATCAAGCTATAAAAAAGCGTAAAACCACAAATGCTTTATACCTTACCGATCTGCAAGGTATACTTTTAGTTATGTCTGAGCCTGTTAGTGGCAACCATAGCGACTTATTTGATATCGAAGTACATTTCAAGGAAGTCACAGCAACTTTAGAGTGTTCTGATATCTGTGTAGATGGATTATTTCTAAATGCTGATGCAGGATTTGATTCTCAAAAACTTAGAGATACATGTGAGGCTAAAGGAATCATAGCTAATTTTGCAGAAAACAAACGTAATAGCAACAGTGATAATCGAGATTATTTTGATCAAAAATTATATCTAGAAAGATATTCCATTGAAATAACTAATGCCTGAATGGATAGCTTTAGGTCTTTATTAAATAAATTTAATAAAACTATAACAAGCTGGAAAGGTTTTAATTTTATTGCTTTTATAGTGATTGCTCTAAAAAAATATATCCTAATAAAAACCTTAAATAAGTTAAATCTTTTAAAAATAAATTTATTAGTTAATAACAAACATAAAAAACCTCCTTAAACTAGACACTTAAAGAGGTTAATTGTTTTAAAACCAGTATTTTAAAATTATTCTTTCTTATAATCAGCATTTAATGCATCAACAATAATTTTTGTTATGTCATCTTCTTCTGTACCATATAATATCGTTGCAGCTGCATCACTTGTACCTAAGATATATGTATAACCATTAGTTTTTCCATAATCTTTTACAAAACCTTTTACTCTAACAATTATAGAATCTATTTCTGTTTGAAAATCTTTTGTTAATTTTTGTTGCTCAAGTTGCATTTGTTGTTGTAACACTTGTTGTTTTTGTTGCAAACCTCCCATTAACTCTTGTGCTTTTTTCTTAGATGCTTTTTGAGCCATCGCTTGTGTACTTTGAACTTCTGCTTGAAAAGCTAACCCAATACTATCTGCTCTCTTTCTAAAAGCTTCTTCTTTTCCTTGAAATTTAGCTTCTACATCTTTCTTTTCTTGGTAATCGTTAATAACGATTCCATTATCTACATATCCAATTTTTTTTGGTTTTTGGCAAGAAGCAAAAACTAATATTGCTAAAGCTACATAAATTACTTTTTTCATCTGTTTTTATATTTATTTGGGTTTTGTTTTTAAATCCGAACAAATGTAATAAAGTAAACTAAAAAATAAAGCGGAATTATTTTGAAAAATATAATTTATCATACTGTTTATAAAAAAAAATTTTCCATTTTTAAAATTCCTCCTTTTATAAAAAATTTATTATTCCTTGAATAACTCAATAAGTCTTCAAAATTACTTTTTAAAGCACTATAAGAAACACTTATACTGAAACGAAATAAAAATAATTAATTTCTATAAAAAACAAGTCAATTTTAAGCGATTTAAGCCACTTTTAAAAAATTAACTAGTATTTGGATCTTTATACAAATGAACATTAAAATAGCTTTATTAAAATAAGTTTTAACTATTTTTAGTCATCTAAATTAAAAAATAATATTGTTTTCCTTAAAACTTTTATATTTTGAAGAAAATAACTCAAAACCTTTAAATTAAATTCATTTTTTCAAACGTCTATTTTCGAAAAGGAAACCTACAGAAAACGGATTAAATAATGTTCATTTGATTTTTATCAACTTCATAACATAAGTACTTTTAAACTTTTTTGAAACAAATATTTTATTAAAGAATTTGAAAAACACATAAAAAATGTGATAATTAAAGTAGTACTCGATTTTAATAATTTTAAAGAATTGATATCTTCTTCTCCTTTTTTAAAATGTTTAAGCATAAAAAAATAATGTCCAAGACTTAAATTTTTTAACCTTTTTTCACTAAAACGAGGTTATTTGTTTCTTATTAGAAATAATTCTTGTTTTCTTTTTTCTCTATTTCTAAAACCTTACAGTTATTTTCTTTTATAGTTTGTAAAAACTCACTTATTCCCTATCTTTTATTTAGAGATAATGTTATTTTATAGTAGAATTTCGCAGTAGTATGGTAAATTACCTAAAGATGATAACGAAGTTATTTTGGATAAGTTAAATTCTAAATTAATTCAAATATTTACAATGAAACAGAAGCGTCATTCACTATTAAGAATATTTAGCTATTCTTTATTAAAAATAATATTTACCCAAATAAGAAATCAATTATGATTAAGATAGATTTGTTTTAACAATAAATATGTTCCACGTGGAACATATTTATAAAGTAGTATTCAATCGAAGCTCTTGTTATATTTAATTATTCCCAAAAAATCATGCAATATTAATTATAATGAAGTATCCTCTTTTAAATCTCGCTTTTATGAAAATATCAAAAAAAGCTTTCTAATTTACTTTTACACCTAACTATAATTAATAATTATAATAAATTAAAAATTAATAATAAAATTCTATAAAAAATAAGTCAATTTAAAGCGATTTAAGCCACTTTCAAAAAAACAAACTACAATTACATCCTTAAAATAGATCTCAACTATTTCTAATGACATAAATCAAAGAAGAAGCTTCTTTTGTTTTAAAAGATTTTAAATTAGAAATAAAACCAATCCAAAAACCCTTTATTAGATTCATTTTTCCAGATTTGTATTTTTCAGAAAGTAAACTCACGTAAAACGCATCAAATAACATTGGTTTAATTTTTATCACTTTCATAGATTCTTTTGATACTAATTTTGAAATAGAAGACCTATTAAAATGCCAAAGATGTCTAGGAACATCAAAAGCAGCCCAAAACTGCTTATAATATTTTGCATCATAACTATTATAATTAGGAACAGCTATAATTATAGTTCCATTAGGTTTTAATAGTTTTTTTAAAATACTGATATGCTCTTCCAAATTTGGCATGTGCTCAAGCACATGCCAAAGTGTAATAACATCAAAACTTGAATTTTTTAAATTTTTAAGCTGTTCTGTTTCAAAAACTGAATTATTCGTCTTCCTATTAGCGATTGCTCTAGCCTTCTCATTTGGTTCTATTCCAGAAACTATCCAATAATTTCCCTTAGCTGTTCGCAAAAAATCACCTGTACCACATCCTATATCTAAAAGATTTTTACTTTCTGAAGCAAAACTGTTAATTAGTTTCAACTTCTTTTTTAAAGAAATAGATCTTACTAGATGATATACCTTCTCAAATAAGTTTCGCTTTGAATCTGTATGCGATATATAATCTTCACTTTGATAGTAAGACGGTAAATTATTTAAAGACGGCTTAGGAATTGTTTCTAAAAAACCAAACTCTAAATTCTCTATTAATTCAAACACCTCACCCGAAACAGAGTAATCTTTTACTTTTAAATTTTGCTTTACCACAAATACTTTTTATAATATTAAACATGTTCCACGTGGAACTCACTTTAACCTGTTATATAATTCAACATTTAATATAGATGATTAAATCTTAATCATACCCAAAATATTTTTTTTAGAATTAGACTTAAACAGTTTCCTTTTCTTTTCCGTTAAAAAACTTTACTGTAAACATTTTAAATCTTTCTTCTTAAAACGGAACATGAAACCATAAAGCATTCCAGGCTTAGATGATTGTTTAAATAGTAGATACATACTTAAGAACTAGACCTTTCCTCCCAAACTTAATTATACTAAGCTAAAAAAATTATCCTTAGTAATAACACAATCATAATTAACTCCGAAAAACATAAATTAAAATTACAACAAAAAAAAAGGTTTAATAGAAACTAAAATCAAAGAACCTAACAATAATGAAATTCAAAAAACAAACTTATTGTTTAAAACTATTTTCATCATAACTAAACTAGCGCCCCATATAAACCAATAAAACTGAAATATCGTTAGGAGACACTCCACTTATTCTTGATGCTTGCGAAACAGTTGTTGGCTGAATATTTTTAAGTTTCTCTCGTGCTTCAAAGCTCATAGATTTAATTTGAGAATAATCAAAATTCTCTGGTATTTTCACATATTCTAACCTACTTAATTTATCAGCATTATTTTTTTCTTTAGCGATATATCCAGAATATTTAACTTGAATTTCTGTTTGCTCAATAACTTCGTTATCCAAATTATTATCTTGAATATATTGCTCTACAGCTCTAAACTTCCTAACATCATCTATGGTAATATTTGGTCTAGAAAATATTTTAAACATCTTATCAGATTGCTTAACCAAAGACGAATCTTTAGACTCTAAAACAGGGTTAGCTTCTTCTGGTTTCACACTTGTTTCAGCAAAAAACTTAACAAACTTTTTAGCTTCATTATGTTTTTGTTCCATTCTTTTTAAACGCTTTCCACTAGCTAAACCAAGATCAAAACCCCTTGGTGTCAATCTTAAATCTGCATTATCTTGCCTCAACAAAGTTCTATATTCCGCTCTTGATGTAAACATCCTATAGGGCTCTTCTGTTCCTTTTGTAATTAAATCGTCAATTAAAACACCAATATAAGCTTCATCTCTTTTTAGAATAAATGGTTCTTTTTCTTGAACTTTAAGACTTGCATTAATACCCGCCATTAAACCTTGAGAAGCTGCTTCTTCATATCCTGTTGTTCCGTTTATCTGACCGGCAAAATATAATCCTTCTACCAACTTTGTTTCCAAAGTATGCCTAAGCTGTGTAGGTGGAAAATAATCATACTCTATAGCATAACCAGGTCTAAAAAACTTCACCTCTTCAAAACCAACAACAGAACGTAATGCTTTAAATTGGACATCTTCTGGAAGCGATGTTGAAAAACCATTTACATAAACCTCACAGGTATTCCATCCTTCTGGTTCAATAAATAATTGATGTTTATCTTTATCTGCAAATCTATTTATTTTATCTTCTATAGATGGACAATAACGAGGTCCTAAACTTTTAATTCTACCATTAAACATTGGAGATCTATCGAAACCCTCACGGAGTAAATTATGCACTTCAAGGCTTGTATAAGTCATATAACAAGAACGCTGGTTTTCTAATGGTTTTGTAACATCTAAGTATGAGAATTTTTCAGGATTTTCATCCCCAGGTTGCTCAATCATTTTAGAATAATCTAAACTACGACCATCAACTCTTGGAGGCGTTCCTGTTTTCATTCTTCCTGATTCAAAACCCAAAGCAACTAATTGTTCTGTAATTCCTGTAGCAGCTTTTTCTCCAGCTCTACCACCACCAAAATTCTTGTCACCAATATGAATTAATCCATTTAAAAAAGTGCCGTTTGTTAAAACAACAGACTTTGCTTTTATAGCTATTCCTAAAGATGTTTTTACGCCAACAACCTTACTGCCCTCAACTAATAAACCAGAAACCATTTCTTGGTAAAAATCAAGATTAGGAGTTCCTTCTAAAAGCATTCTCCAATCCTCTGCAAAACGCATTCTATCACTCTGCACCCTCGGACTCCACATTGCTGGTCCTTTAGATTTATTAAGCATTTTAAACTGTATAGCAGATGTATCTGAAACAATACCACTATAACCACCTAAAGCATCAATCTCTCGCACTATTTGTCCTTTAGCAATACCTCCCATAGCAGGATTACAAGACATCTGAGCGATGTTCTGCAAGTTCATGGTAATAAGCAGTGTTTTACTTCCCATATTAGCAGCAGCAGCAGCAGCTTCGCTTCCAGCATGACCAGCACCAACAACTATAACATCATAAACTTCATTAAACATAATTCTATTTTTTATATACACGTTCCACGTGGAACATTTATTTTATTTAAAAAAGTAAATCTAAGTTTACCACAAAAGACCTAAAAACAAAGATCTATATTTCAATTAACAGTTTCTTATCATTGTTTTTAAATTAACAAGAATTTCTGTTATAACTACATCATTAATCTCTTTCTTTAAAGTAAACTATAACATGTTCCACGTGGAACACTATATTGATTTCCGTTTATAAACAACCTCTAAAACATTCCCTTTCATATTTAATTTAAATTAGAGTTGTGTTTAGAACAATAAACAGCCTACAAACAAAGACAAAACACATAAAGAAAGATAACCTCTTTTAAAAAAAACCACATGTTCCACGTGGAACATCTAGCTTATTTAAGCCTGCAAAGATACAATCTTTATAAATTACTTTTCAATTCTTTTAAATAATGATTTTCTTTAACCCTCATCTCTTTAGCATCATCATCTGTTTTATCTTTATAACCACAATAGTGAAGAACTCCATGTATAATAACACGGTTTAATTCTTCTTCAAAAGAAACATTAAAATCCTTAGCATTATCCATTACTCTTTCTACAGATATAAAAATATCACCTTGTATTAATTTTCCAACTGAATAATCAAAACTTATAACATCTGTCAATGTATCATGATTCAAAAATTCTACATTTAATTTATGTAAATATTCATCATCACAAAACACATAATTTATTTCTTCTAACTTATAATTTTCAGAAGAAATAGTCTTCTCTATCCACGATAAAATCTGCTCTTCAGACTTCAACAAAAACTCTGTTTCGTAATTAAAATTAATCATTGTTCTTTTTAAAATATTCTTGCACTTTCTTTTTATAAACTTGTTGCAAAGGTAGAGCTTGTCTATTTAATATTTCTGTTGTTTTAAAATATTGTTTTGCTGTTGGTATTTGACTATTGCTATTATTATCAAACGTATTCTTATTTGTTTCAGATTCTCTTTTATTATCTTCTCCTTGCTGAAAAGTAGCGTTTTCTAATTTTAAAAGTTGATGCTTTAATTGCATCATTTTTTGTAGTGTTTGATTAGTAAAACCTTTATTTAATAAATCCATTTCAATCTGTTCCATTTGCTTAACCAATGCATTTCCATTTCCTGCTTTACCTTTTCCCTCTTTAGCAAGTCTTTTTTCTAAAGCATTTCTTAATTGTTCCTGTTGTTGGTATATTTTATAAAGTTCTCCATTTAAATCTTCGTTTGTACCTTCTCCTTCTCCACCACTTTTCCCACCTTCTTTTCCTTCTCCTTGCTTTTCTCCTTTACTCCCCTTTTTTCCTTCCTTACCTTTATCACCTTCCTTTTCTCCTTTCCCTTCTTTATCTCCTTTTTTATCTCCTTCTTTCTTCCCTTCTCCATCTTTAGGTTTTCCATTTCCTTCTTTCTTCATTCCCTGCTCCATCATTTTATTAAGCTCCTCTTGGCTCATAATAATATCTGGTAATTGCATTTCCCCTTTACCTTTTCCTTTACTAGAAGACATACTCATATTCTCTTGCATATTATCTAGAACATTGCTTAAAAAATCGGCTAAATTATTAGCAGCTGTAATAGCGAATTGTTGATTAGAGACACCTTGATATAATTGGTTTTCGGCAAGCAAAGCCATAGCTTTATCTATGTTATAATAAACTTCTGTGATTTCGGTATTTACTTGTTCAGATAGTTTTGGTTGTCTAAGTGACAGAGCAAATAAACTATCATCAATATGCTCAAAATGTTCTCTTAAGTTATTTTGTTTTCTAAGATATGTTGCGAATTTATTATGATTAACTTCTATAGATTTAAATTGCTTCATTAGCGTTTCTTGATCGAAAGAAAACAAGACCAAATTATCTAAAATCTGACGAAGCATTTCAACATCTTCTTCCATTTGTTCTCCTCCACCGGATGCCATAGCGCTTTGCATTTGCTTACTCATTTTCTTCATTTTTTGAGCAGCTTTCTTTTGACTCTTCTGTGCTTTCTTTAAGCTTTCGTTATTATCTTCTTTTGGTTTATCTTGTTCTTCTTGCTTTTCTCCATATGGTTCCTCACCCTTTTCTTCCGCTTCTTTCTTCTCTAATTCATCAGAAGCATTTTCTTGTTCTTTCTTTATTTCTTTTTCTTCTAATTTATCTTGAGGAATATCGATAGGCTTTTTTAATGCATCACTATCCTTTTTTAAATCCTCCAATTTCTTAACTAAATCTTCAAACTCATTATTAAGTTTTTCTTGTTTTTCTTTTGTGTTTTCCTCTTTAGATTTGTTTGACAGTTTCTCTTGTTCGTCTGATAATTTATTTAAATCATCTTTTAATTTTTCTAATTTTTTTTCGACATAAAAGCGTTTTGTTAATTCTAGTAACTGCTCTAAACTTCTCTTTTTATTTTTACTTTGTTTTGCAAGTTCATCAAGCTTTTTAGTTAACTCTTCTTTGTTTATTTTCTCTTGAAGTTTTTCAATTTCTTTAAGCAGCTTTTCATCCTTCTTTAACTTCTCTTCATTTTCTAGTAAACGCTTTTTTAAATCCTCTTTAAATGCATCTTCTTTTGGAGTTTCCTTTTGAAACTCTTCTAAATTCTCTTTCAGTTTTTTGTTGAAATTTTTCATCATTTCGTCTTGTTGTTTCTGACGTTTAAGAAATGATTCTAACTTCTTTTTATCATTAAAATTTAAGGTAGATTTTTCCCTTTGAGTCTTTGATAATTCTTTTAATTTTTTCTCTTGCTCATCAAACTTTTCTAAAGACTTATTTAAATCTTTAATCGTTCTATTTTGTTCTTCTAATTGCTTATTTGTTTCTTCTTCTCTTGTTCTTTTTCTATAACTAAAAACACTACTCTTTACATTTTTTAATTTATTAAATACATCATTATCATAAACCTGGAAATATAAGTTGTAAGAGACACCCGTTTCAATATTTAAATTATTTGGAAATGCACTTATAAATTCTGCTACGTTTGAATTTGTTGTTTCAATTATTTCGTATTGTTTTTTATTCTCATCATTAGATGGATAATAAACTAGTTGAAGTTTACTTATTCCATAATCGTCACTTACTTGCCCATAAAAATAAAGTGATTGTAAATCCAAACTATCCTTTTCTACTTTTAAACTAATCTCTGGATATTCATCTTTAACAACACCAATATTGAAAGTTAAATTCTCGTAATTTTTAAGATCCTTATTACTTGTGCTAAGTGTATAATCGTAATTATTAAAAACCTGTTTAGAAACTTCGAAAGCACCTTTTTTATTTGAAGCAAAACTCAAAGTGTCTTTTGCATACAGAAAAACATTTTCGGTAGCTTTTGTTTTAAGACGCCATTTAATATTAGTTCCTTCTGGTACCAAAGCATTACCTGTGCTTTTTAAAACTTCATCTTTCTTTCTTGTATAATTAGGGTAATCTAAAACCATCTCGAAACTTAATAAAGATGGTACTTCTACAACTTTAATTTTATAAGGTTTTGAGGTTACATTATTTGCTAATAATTGAAAAGTTATAGCCTTTTTTGGTTGTGTAAATATATATTCAAATTCACCTACTCCTCTTTGCTGTAAAAAATAAGTCTCATTATTGTAACTTATTTCTGCACTCTCTGGTGTAACATCTCCAGCTGTTTTTACAATTAATTTAAAGTCCTTATTTTCGATAGCATTTAAATTATCGTTTACTACAAAAAACTGAAATGGTGCTGGTGGCTCGTATGCTGTTTTATAATTTACTACACGTTTATAGCTATCTCTAAACCAATTAAAATTTCCTGTAAAAAAAATTAAAAAAATAATTACGACAGGTATAATAGCATATTTTAAATACTTAATATTTTCTTTAAAATTAATTGCTAGTTTAAAAGGAATAGGATTTAACTCTAAAGATTTTTGCTCAATACTTGCTAAAAGCAATTCTGATTCTGATTTATTTTGATTTAATTGAAGTACATTTAATAATTTATCACTCACTTCTGGAAAATGGCTTCCTATAATTTTTGATGCCGCTACATAGTCTATACCTTTTTGAAGCTTAAATAATTTAGCTAATGGAAATATAATTAATTTTGAAAGCAAGATTATTTCAACCAAAATAAACAACCAAAATAATATAGTTCTTGCTGTGGTGTTTAACCACAAAATATGTTCAACAAATAGGGTAAACATAAAGTACAACAGGCCAATAGCGAAAAACAAAATAACACCTTTAAGCAATTCGTTTGTATAATATCGCTTAATAAATGCTTCTAATTTATTTTGTATCTTTCTAAAATTACTTTGCATGATATATGGGATCTTTAATTCTTAAGCTATAGAATAAATTGCGCTTTTAAATTATTATTCGAGAACTTATTATAACTTACTAAATTACAATTTTATTTTTTACGGTGTTTATAATTAAGTGTTAATTGTATCTTTGCCACAAATTTACAAAACATGACCAAAGACGTTCGTGTGCGTTTTGCACCAAGCCCAACAGGACCACTACATATTGGAGGTGTTCGTACGGCATTATTTAATTATTTATTTGCTAAAAAACATAACGGTTCTTTTATTTTAAGAATAGAAGATACAGACCAAACTAGATATGTAGAAGGTGCTGAACAATACATTATTGACGCCTTAAATTGGTGCCAAATGCCTTTTGATGAAGGCCCAGGGAAAAATGAAAAATTTGGACCATATAAGCAAAGTGAACGTAAACATTTATATAAAGAATATGCTGATAAATTAATTGCTTCTGGAAATGCTTATTATGCTTTCGATACTTCTGAAGCTTTAGATTTTCATAGAAAAGATCATGAAACAAAAGGTAAAACTTTTATTTATAATTGGCATAACAGATTAAAATTAAGTAATTCTTTATCGCTTAGCACGGAAGAAGTAAAAGCTAAATTAGATGCTGGTGATGATTATGTAATACGTTTTAAATCACCTCAAGATGAAACTTTACACCTAAAAGATATTATTCGTGGCGATATTAAAATTGACACTAATGTTTTAGATGATAAAGTTTTATTTAAAAGTGATGGTATGCCAACCTATCATTTAGCTAATATTGTTGACGATCATTTAATGAAAATATCTCATGTTATTCGTGGTGAAGAATGGTTACCTTCTTTAGCATTACATTATCAATTATACCAAGCATTTGGTTGGGAAACTCCAGAATTTGCACATTTGCCTCTTATTTTAAAACCAACTGGAAAAGGAAAATTAAGTAAGCGTGATGGTGATAAATTAGGTTTCCCTGTTTTTCCATTACAATGGATAGATCCAAAAACAAACGACATATCTAGAGGTTATAGAGAAGATGGTTATTTCCCAGAAGCTATGATTAATTTCTTGTCTTTTTTAGGTTGGAATCCTGGAACAGAACAAGAAATTTTTAATCTTGAAGAATTAATTAGTGCTTTTGAATTGGAACGTGTTAATAAATCGGGAGCTCGTTTTGATCCAGATAAAACCAAATGGTTTAATCATCATTATATGCAACAGCAAAACAATGATGAATTAGCTGAAGCTTTTCAAGCTTTGCATTCTGAGCTTTCTGAAATAGACATTAACTACATTTCAATGGTTATAGGTTTAGTAAAAGAACGTGCTACTTTTATTTCAGATTTCTGGAACTTAAGTCACTACTTCTTCACTACTCCAACTTCTTATGATCAAAAAGCATCTAAAAAAGCGTTTAAAGAAGGGACAACAGAACTAATGACTCAGGTTATTTCAATAATAAATAATACTGAAGATTTTACTGTAGAAAGCCTTCAAACAGAAATTAAAGGTTGGATTACTAGTAATGAAATAAGTTTTGGGAAAGTTATGATGCCTTTGCGTTTAGCTTTAGTAGGCGCTTTGCAAGGTCCAGATGTGTTTGATATCATTTACATGATTGGAAAAACAGAAACTATTAAACGTATTGAAAATATTATTACTAGTTTATAAATAATATTATTGCTTTAAATTCTTTTATTATACTCAATAAAAAATGCTCGAATTTAAAAATTCGAGCATTTTTTATTTTGATTTAAACTAGATTGTTTAAAGTATATTTAACAGCTTCTAGATTATTCATAAATATGAGAATTAAAAAGAAAGTACAGCTCCAAAAACTAGCATGCTTTGGTTGCCTTTAAAACTAGAATTTCCTCCTGCTGTATCTATGTTTTCATCCTCAAGTTTCTTTAAAATATTAGTAAACCCATAAATATACTGTGCTTTAAATCTAATAAATTTATAACCTGCCGATACGCCAATAACACCGTTTACATTAACTTGAGAAATATTAGAAATATCTTTAGCAGATAAATTCGTGTAATTATTTATAACATAATTTTCTTGAGATTCATCATTTAATTCTAACCTACCGTTATACTGTATCATAGGGCCTCCATCTATAGTAAGATATTTTGAAATTACTTTTAAATGACCTAAGAAAGATAATTGGGCAGCAAACATTTTATATTTAATAAAAACATCTTCATTTGAAATTAAATCTGGTCTTCCTAAAATTTCAATGTTATTTTCAGAAAGTTGCATGTTATAACTTAAATTATACCATCTATGTGGTAGATCTACAGTTATACCTAATCCGCCTAAAAAACCATCTCCAGATTTAGTTTCAAAATTATCTGTTGCAATATCAAATTTTGTAACTGCTCCAGTTATTCCAATACCATTATCTATTCTGTATCTGTTACTTTGGGAAAAATTTTTTGTAACAAAACAAGTACTTATGACTACTAATAAGAAAAGTCGGATATTATTCATTAAGTTTGATCTACAATTTTTTCAAATATAATTTTTTTTTCTAACCTCAATACAACACATTATGAAACTCTTTCTAATTCCCTTTATTCTTGTAGGATTATTCATTTTAGTCTCTGCGTTTTTTATAGTAAAACAACAAACTTCTGCAATTATCGAACGTTTTGGTAAATTTCAAAGCATTCGTCATTCTGGTCTACAAATGAAAATTCCATTAGTAGATAGAGTTGCTGGTAAACTAAGTTTAAAAATTCAGCAGCTAGATGTAATTATTGAAACTAAAACTTTAGATGATGTTTTTGTTCGATTAAAAGTATCTGTTCAATATAAAGTAATACGCGATAAAGTGTATGATGCATTTTATAAACTAGATTATCCTCACGATCAAATTACAAGTTATGTATTTGATGTAGTGCGTGCCGAAGTACCAAAAATGAAACTGGATGATGTTTTTGTTAAAAAAGATGATATTGCTATTGCTGTAAAAAGAGAACTTAACGAAGCTATGCAAGATTATGGGTATGATATTATTAAAACACTGGTAACAGATATAGATCCAGATGCACAAGTAAAAGAAGCTATGAATAGAATTAATGCTTCCGAACGTGAAAAAATTGCTGCTCAATTTGAAGGTGATGCTGCTCGTATTTTAATAGTTGAAAAAGCTAAAGCTGAAGCTGAAAGTAAGCGTTTACAAGGTCAAGGTATTGCAGACCAACGTAGAGAAATTGCTCGTGGTTTAGAAGAATCTGTAGAGGTACTTAATAAAGTTGGTATAAACTCTCAAGAAGCTTCTGCACTTATTGTGGTAACACAACATTATGATACTTTACAATCTATTGGTGGAGAAACTAATAGTAACTTAATTTTATTACCTAATTCGCCACAGGCTGGAAGCCAAATGTTAAATGATATGGTTGCTAGTTTTACTGCCAGTAATCAAATTGGTGAAGCAATGAAAAATTCTAAAAAGAACTTAGAATAATACAGTCTTATAAAAAACAAGAAGCCCAAAGATTCTAGAATCTTTGGGCTTTTTTATTTTAAATATAAATCTTCGTTTATCGAAATAAATAGATTACTTATTAAATCTATATTTTTTTTAATTCATATTTCTTTTCTTCCTTCTTCTCCCCTTCTCCATTTTCTTTATTTGAACCACTAGGAAATGTTAAAGAGGTGCTTGCAAATGTACTTCCAAAATTTATATTGGCTTGGTAGACTTGACTTACTGCATCTTTAACTTGAAACTCTGAGAGCTCTTTTAAGGGATGAATAAACACAGACCAAAGTATTCCGTCTGAAACTGCATATTTAACGTCTAAAGCGGTATGAAAATTAGCTACAAGGGCTGCTTTTATTAATTCGTCACTTAAATTATTTGAATCTGCTATTGGAGATATAATACGCATTCTATTATGGTTTGCATCTGTTATAGACATTAACGGAATTTGTTTTATATAAAATTGCCATGCTCCACTTTGTCCTTTAATAGAATCGCTTGCTTTGGTATATATCATTTCAAGTTTTTCGTTGTTCATCTCTTGAGAAAAAACACAAAAAGGTAAAATATAAAAGAGAAAATATAATTTTTTCATGAGCTTAATATTTTAAAATAGGTTATAACTATGTATTATAAGTCGAGAAGATGCACAAATACTTAAATTTCTTTAAGCTTATTGTTTAAAAGGCTGGCGCTCTGTCCATTTTTTCATAGGGTTCATATACTTTACAATACACTTTAAAATTGTATTTGCTATAAAATTGTTAGTGTGCTTTAAATAAATATGCATAGTATTTGGCTTTGCTCCTATAGAACTTTTAATTTCCATAGCTGTTCTAGCATAAACAATACTTTTAAAATTATTTTCTATACCAAACGATGCCATATTAAAAAGCATATTAAGATACATTTGGTATTGCTGTTGTAATTCTTTTTTATAACCTAAAAAATACGTTTCAAGAATATTGTTATTTAAAATAAGTGTATAGAAACCTATTAACTCTTCATTTAAAAAATATCCAAAAACTTTAAAATTTTCTTTTAAACTTCTTTTTAATTGATAAAAATGATCTTCTGGAAGTTTAAATGAGTTTACTTTAGCATTATCTGAAACGGTTTCGTAAAGTTTAAATATTTTTTTTGAATGATTAACCAAATACTCTGTATTTAATTCTTTAAAATCAAGGTCTTTAGATTTTTTTAATGCTGTTCTATAACGTTTTCTATATTTCTTGTTAAATGCTGCTATATAATCATTAGTTGTTTTCCAAGTTTCTAAAATAGAAAACACCATGTTGGGTTGTACTTGAACTTTGTATAAATTGTTGTCTTTAAAAAAACTAAAACTTTTATGGATTTTATCTGATTCGAAATAATCTTTAAAAGCTATAATTCGCACTTTTTTATTAAAGTTTGATTTAATTTCAACTATTAAGTCTTTTATAGCTTTGTTAATGGTTTGTAGAAATTCATTTTGAGTTATATTGTTTTCATTAAAACATAACCCATGCTGTCCTGTATGCATTAAATTACCAACTACTAAGGCGTTTCCTTTAACTATTTTAGCTACTAATTGCTTTGTATATTGTTTTATTTTACTGCTTGAGTCTTTCCTAAACACATCTTCAACATACATTTCAACACGTTGAATTATAGCAATACCTACTAGTTTTTCAGTTTTAAAAACGCCCAGATAATAGGATGTTATATTTTTAGGTGTTGAATCTTCAAGTCCCCTTAAAAAATTTGTTTTAAAAAAAATATCCTCAATAGCAAACGCATCCCAAGTATCTGGAAGTTCTTTTACTTTTTTATATATTTTATAGTGTACCACTATTTAATACTTATTATTAAACTAATATGACTTGCAAAGTAATCATTTTTCATTCTTATTTCTTTTTTATCGCTCCTTTATGCATAATACAGGGGTTCTAAAAACACTTAAAATAGATTCAAAAAAAAGACTGAAGTATTTAGCTTCAGTCTCAATATATATTAAAATATTACAAAATTATTTCCACCCACAAATAATAGCTCCCATTACTCCTAAGGTTACAATCCAGTATCCGCTATTAATAAAAATATATTTAGCACCTTTACGCTCAAATAAAGCATTAGTTCCTATAATTGGTAAAGCTATAAAAATACCAGCCATAACACCATGGAGAGCTCCATGTTTAAATGTTCTAAAAGCATCGCTATAATCGCTCATAAAAGCAACATAAGATGGTAAAGCGCTACTAGAATCTCCTCCTATTAAACTTAACGCTCCCATTTGATGAATAGCCATTCCTGGCATAGCCATAGCTAGCATTAAAGCAAATAAAAATGCTAATGAAAAAATCTTAGCCATGTTACCGCCTTTAACTTGCTCATCTGTCATACCAGCTGCTTTCATCCATGCATTACCAAATACTTTTGGGTTGTACCAAATAAATCCAACAACTAATGCTGAAATTGCTGCAACAAGAATTGCTATTGGGTTTAAAAATTCCATAATTATAATGTTTTTAGTTAGTTGTATAAATGTACAAAAAAAATATTACCAGCTTCCACTTGCTCCACCACCACCAGAGCTACCTCCGCCTCCAGAAAAACTACTACTTGAAGATGATGACCATGAGGATAAAGATGAACTATTAGAACCAAAAGATGTAATATGCTTACTTATATATTTTTTATCATTTTTTAAAGAAAATTTAAAAGGTTCTACACCAGAATATGTTTTTTTAATTAAAGCCATAATTAGGGGTATAATTACTAAAAAAACAACTAAAAATATAATAAGGTTTGTTTGGCTTAAATTATCTTGATTAAAAGAAAAATCTAGAAAAGGTTCTATTTTTAAATCAAAAGAAAACATTGATATAAAAAACACTAAAAAGAGTGATAAAATAACTGTTGGTATTACAAGAAATAATGAACTTACTAGTATAGCAATAGCTGCCATTATAAACATAAACGGAAAAGAATATACGCTTATTTTCCCTATAATTAACCCTTTATATAAATTTATTAATAGCTTATAATTATTGATAAATATCTTAAATCCAATAAAAATAAATACTCCTAAAAAAGCAGTTACAAATACAATTAATATTATTTTAACTAATAGAGGAATATCATTGTCTTTTGCTTCTTCTTTTGCAAATTCATTAGCATAAACAGGATCATTAATTATTTCTATAATTTTAGACGTTGCTAAATCTATTCCGTTAAAATAATGTTCTTGTTTAAATTCAGGAATCATTATATCTCTAATTATTCTAGAACTTATAGCATCGGTAATAATAGATTCAAAGCCATAACCTACTTCTAACCTTACTTTTCTATCATTTTTAGAAAATAATAGTAGTAAACCATTGTCTTTTTTCTCTTGTCCCATCTTATTTCTATTGAAAACTTCTAACGCATAGGTTTCAATAGTTTCACCTTCTAAATCATTAATAGTTAAAATAACTATTTGGTGTGTCGTTTCTGTTTCGTAGACTTTGAGTTTTTGTCTTAATTTAAGGACTTGACTTTCACTAAAAATTTGTGCGTTATCTGCAACAAACTCTGTTAAAATAGGATAATCTATTTGAGCATGTGTACTTGAAATACATACAAGTATAAAGGAAATAATTAATTTTAGTCTATTCAATTTTTTATATAATAAAAAAGCTGCATAAAAATTGAATTATACAGCTTCTTTTATTATTAAGATAACGCTTTTGCTTCAAAAACAAGTAACTCGTTTTTATCTTCAAGTGCTTTGTTTATAAAATCATTAACATCACCGTTTCTTTCTTGTCCGTTTTGTAACAACACAGCTAAAGCTAATGCTACTGCAATTCTTGTTCCTACTTTTTTTACTGCTGTATTAAATAAGGGTTGTAACTCATCATAACTTACATTTTTAGCAAGCTCTTGAATTTCAGCTTTTACTTTAAGCTGTTTTTCTTCAGATAAATTTGTGTATTTTTTTCCTAATTTTTGAATAACATCAATGGCTTTTCTTTGCTGTTGCGAATTAGATGGTTTTTGAGGTTGATTATTGTTCTGCTTTGGTTTTTGTTTTGCCCAAGTATCTCGTAATCCAACTGTTTTATTAAATACCAATTGTTCTGAAGATGAATCGTTATCAACATTAAAATATCCTAATCGTTGAAATTGAAAGCACTCCCCTATTTTAGCTTCTTTTAAACTTGGCTCTACAAAGGCTTTTATAGTTTTTAAAGAATTAGGGTTTACAAATTCCATAAAGTCTTTATCTTGATGACTGTCTGGTGCTTCATCTATAAATAACCTATCGTATTCTCTAACTTCTGCTTTTATAGCATGTTTTATAGATACCCAGTGTAATGTGCCTTTTACTTTTTTAGATGTATCTTCAGAATATGTACATTGTATTTCTTTAATGTTGCCTTCATTATCTTTAACAACATTTTCTGCTTTAATAATATAGGCGTTTTTTAAACGAACTTCGCCTCCTAATTTTAATCTAAAAAATTTATTGCTTGCTTCTTCTTTAAAATCGTCTTTTTCTATATATAATTCTTTAGAAAAAGGTACTTTTCTAAATCCTGCTGTTTCGTCTTCTTGATTGTTTTCTGCATCAAACCATTCTTCTTTTCCTTCTGGATAATTGGTAATTATCACTTTTACAGGATCTAAAACTGCCATAACTCTTGGGGCAGTTTTATTTAAGTCTTCACGTATACAGAATTCTAAAAGCGATACGTCTATAATATTATCGCGTTTGGCTACTCCAACAGTTTCTACAAATTTTCTAATCGCATTTGGTGTATAACCACGCCTACGTAATCCTGAAATGGTTGGCATTCTTGGATCGTCCCAACCGTTTACAATACCATCGTTAACTAATTGCAACAACTTACGCTTACTCATAATGGTATAGCTTAAGTTTAAACGTGCAAATTCGCGTTGCTTAGGCCTTATTAAGCTTTGGTCTACTACTTGATCTAGAAACCAATCGTAAAGCTCTCTATGGGGCTTAAATTCTAAAGAACATAATGAGTGTGATATTTGCTCTATATAATCGCTCTCTCCATGAGTCCAATCGTACATAGGGTAAATACACCATGTATTTCCTGTTCTATGATGTTCCTTTTTTAAAATACGATACATTATAGGATCTCGCATCAACATATTTGGATGTTGCATATCTATTTTTGCTCGTAAAATATGTGAACCTTCATCAAACTCACCATTTTTCATGCGTTCGAATAATTCTAAATTCTCTGCTACTGTTCTATTTCTGTATGGTCCATCTACTCCTGGTTGTGTTGGAGTTCCTTTTTGTTCTGCCATAGCTTCACTAGATTGTGAATCTATATAAGCTTTTCCTTCTTTTATAAAATGAATAGCCCAGTCGTAAAGCTGTTGGAAATAATCTGAAGAAAATAATTCTTTATCCCACTTATACCCTAACCAAGCAACATCTTCTTTAATAGCATCTACATATTCTTGTTCTTCTTTTGCTGGGTTGGTATCATCGAAACGGAGATTAACAGGTGCATTATATTTTTCGCCTAAACCAAAACTAATTCCTATGGCTTTTGTATGCCCTATGTGCAAATACCCGTTTGGTTCTGGTGGAAAACGAAAACGCAAATTGTTTTTTGACATTCCGTTTGCTAAATCTTCTTCTATAATTTGCTCGATAAAATTGAGAGGTTTTCTTTCTTCAGACATTATTCTTACTTATTTCAACTAAACAAGCTTCAAAATTACGGAAATTCAAGCTATTTTAGCTTAAGAAATTTAAGAAGCCTAAGAAAATTTAATTAAAAGTATTTTTATTTATTATTAAACTAATGGGAATTATAAAAATTGAAAACATAAGGGTATTTGCTTACCATGGTTGTTTAAAGGAAGAAACAAAAATAGGTAGTGATTATCGTGTAGATCTAGAAGTTGAAGCTAATTTACAAAGCTCGGCAATATCTGATAAACTATATGACACAGTTGATTATGTATTTTTAAATCGAATTATTAAGGAAGAAATGAAGATTGCTTCTCACTTACTTGAAACGGTAGCTAAACGTATATTAAATAGAATTTTTAATGAAGATAAACTAGTGAAAAAAGCTACTGTTTGGGTTAGTAAATTAAATCCTCCTATTGGTGGAGATGTTGAAAAAGTAACGATAAAAATGACCGATAAGCGTAAAAAGTAATTTTAAGTGAGGTTAAATCACTTTTTTTTTTACATTTGCAGCAGTAATGGCGTCGTGGCCGAGTGGCTAGGCAGAGGTCTGCAAAACCTTGTACAGCGGTTCGAATCCGCTCGACGCCTCTAAATCAACCTTCAAGGTCTTCTTGGAGGTTTTTTTTATTATTAATTATAATTATTTAGGCCTATTCATAAAATGGTCAAATCCTTGGAAATATTGGGATTTCTTTGGAAATTAATGTGAATAAAAACCCAAAAAATAGCTATTGAGAACTAAAAACGGAGTTTTACTTTTCCGTTATTTATGATAATTACAAAGAATAAGTGAGTTTCAGCATGAATTTTCGTTTTTATCTGCCCAAGAAAATTTTGATACTTTTTATGCGCGTTTTTTGTAGAGTGATTTAGGTAAAATATATTTAGCCTTAGAGGTAGAATAGGTTTAATGCTTCTAAAGCACTATGCCTGTTGTTCGGATAAAAACTTATCGAACGACTTAATGGCAATATGGATTATCAGTTTTTCTCTGACATTCATTTTGGGCTTTAATAGGCTTGACAATTTTAAAATAGTAAGCCAGATTCGTTGTGAACTAGCAATAGGTTAAATATCGATACTTTAGAAAAAGATTTATTTCCTCATTGGAAGCCTTATATAGATAGCACTAATCAAATTACAATAGATGCCACTTGCTACGAAAGTGAGCTCCCTAAGAAAATAATAACCAAAAAAAGAAAATCCAAGACCTGAGCCTATCAAATCTTGGATTTTTTATATCTAATTTTTTTGAACAGCGCTATTTTCTGAATACGCCTTTAAAATAAAGTAGAGATCATAATAAGAACCCTAGGTATTATTTTGGTTTTTGATAATAATGCCTAATTATTCAGTCTATTTCATGTTCGATTATTATTTATTAGTAAATAGAAGCTGAAGCTATTTAAATATAACTCTTTTTGTAGTATTCCCTTGATTTGTTGATATTT
Source organism: Flavivirga aquatica (assembly GCF_001747085.1). Classification (GTDB taxonomy): domain Bacteria; phylum Bacteroidota; class Bacteroidia; order Flavobacteriales; family Flavobacteriaceae; genus Algibacter_C; species Algibacter_C aquatica. Next base: position 23,011 of record NZ_MDJD01000049.1, on the reverse strand, counting down.
TAACAAAATACAAACCTTTAGAAAAACCTGATACATCGATTTTATTCCTATCAAAAGTAGCTATTTGTTGTCCCATACTATTATATAAATCAATACTACTTAAAATCGTCTGGTTATCTAATTTTATATTTAATATATTAGAAACTGGATTAGGATAAGCATCAATATTGATTACAGAAGTATTAAAATCTACGATGTTTAAGGTGCTAGGACTAACATCATAAACCGAAACTACTCCTGAATCAACCCCATTAAAATCACTCGAAAAACCACCTATAGCTACGATATCATTATCCGAAAGTGCGATACTCCAGCCAAAATGATCTTTGATATTATCACTTAGCATATCTTCTCCAATTTGTACCCAATTATTGGATTGATTTTCATATATTCTTGCTATTGATCCACGTGAAAAATTAAATAAGTCATTGTCTGAAGCATCACCAGGTATACCAACGGCTAATTTTTGCCCATTCGAAGATAAAGATAATCCAAAACCATTTCCCAAGGTTCCAACTCCGATGTCCCCAACAATATCTGAACCAATTTGTTCCCATTCCGCTAGCGATCTATTGAACTCTAAAACTCTAGTAACTCCAACTGCATTTGTATTAGCGAAAGGGGCTGCTATGGCTAAAATCATTCCGTCTTCTGATAAATCCATCCCATTAGCACCAAATGAACTACTTTTGGTTTCACCAATTAATGTTTGTCCAATTTGTGTCCATTCATTAAACAATAAATCCAATTCGTAGACTCTAACAATACCAATTTCCTCTCCATTATTACCATTGGAAGTAACAGCTAGAACATCTCCATTAGATGATAAAGAATGATTAGAAGTTCTATCATCCGCTGAAATACCATCTATTGATTGTCCCAATTGTATCCAATCATTACCGATGATTTCGTAAACTTTAACAGATCCTGCATTCTCCGCAATTTCATCATCAAATATTGATCCTAAAGATATAATGCGGCCATCTTCAGAAATATCAACATGCAAACCAAATGCGTCTCCTGCATTTTTACCTAAAATATCTTGACCTACCTGAACCCAATTTCCAGATTGATTGTTAAAAACTCTTACACGTCCTGTTTCTAATCCATTGGTTTGAGTATATCCCGGAGAACCTATTATAATAGTATTTCCATCTCCGGTAAGTGCTATTTTAAATCCGTTAGCTTCATTTTCTGATTCTCCTTGAATATCAGAGCCTATTGGGGTCCAAGTTCCACTGTTATTTTGATAAATTCGAACTCCTCCAGAAGACAAACCAGTGTCATTCTTAAGCCCGATTCCAGAAACAGCTAAGACATTACCATTATTGGATAAAGCAACGGAATACCCGAATTGTTCATTGACATCATTGCCATATAAATTGGTGCCTATTTGAACTTGAGCATAGTTAATAAAAGTGATGAAACACATTGTAAATAAAAACACTATACTAGTATTTTGAGATTTCATTTTCTGAATTTTTAATGTTAATAATTAAATTTGTAATACCTTACTCTTTAATGTGCGTTGTGACATGATAACTATATATCGTAATCTTTTAACAAACTAAATTGTAGAAGTTTTTTACAAATAAAGGATTATGATTCTAAACTATTTTAATAATTATGGTTAACAAAGGGAATACAATCTTTTTATTTGGTTAACTTTAGGTTAACAGAATGGATAAACACCACTTCGTTGAAGTATTTTATTAAGTTAGTCATTTAATTTCTGTATATTTTTCCTTTAAAAGAAAGAGAAACAGAACAATATTAAGGTTGTGAGAAATCAGGTTATAATTATCATTGTTATGCTTGTCATCATGTAGAAAGCGCTATTTCAAATACTCTTTTCTATAAAGTTAAATTTTGGATTATAAAGCCTTTTGTGTGGTTTTTAAGATGAGTACAAGTAGCAAAAGCGTATCAAGTATTCAAATAGGAAAACGCTTTAGTATCCGCCAAGAAACTGCATGATATTTTATGCAAAAAGTTGAAAAGTAGTCAAAAATATCCTTTAGAAAGATGAATTCATGTGGATGAATTTACTGTTGATGAAAAAGAAGAAAGCATTAATTACAGTAGAATTAACAGATAATGATAAAGTAAAACGCGTTTATATCGGATTCATCAAAGACTATTCTGAAAAATCATTGACACCAATATTTGAAGAACATATAAGCACATTTGCTAAAATAATCACAGATAAATGGAGAGGATATGAGCCTTTAAAAGAGATTTATAAGATTAAGCAAAAGCAGGCTAACTTTAAACAATTACACATTATATGATTATACAAGTAAAGTTATGGCTCAGAGCAATACCAACCCATGTGAGTAAATGGTATATACAAGCTTACTTTTATGAATTTTGTTTTAGAATTTAACCGCTCTCAATTTAAAACCAATATTTTTCCGTAATGCGATTAATAGAATGGTAAAGCCAATTTATCATAATCAAATTAAACGGAGTATAAACTTATAAATTAATTAATTAAAGTTTTATCTAGAGCTAATTTTTTAGACATGGTATATTTAGCTGCTGTTTTTTCTCCTGCAGATGGATTAATTTTAACAATTGGATCTGTAAATTAAACTCTGTCTGAATAAAATTAAACTTTAATTATTAATTTTATTCAGACAGAATTCAGTTTACAGTCTCAAATAATAAGCCCGATAGTTTATCAAGCTTATTATATACTAACTTTAATAAATTTAAGAATGAATCATCATATTGTGACTAATTCTTAACTATTTTTTTGGTGAATAATTCCAACCCATTTTCACTAATAACTTTTATGAAATAAGATCCAGAATTTAGATGACTAAGGTTGATATTCTTTTTTAAGTTCTTAAATGATTCACCGTAAACTTTTTTTCCTTCAATGTTATAAATTAATACTTTAAAGGCTTCTGCTGTTTTTGATGAACCTTTTATATATTGAGTCATATCCAACATATCCAAAGTAAAATTATTTGAAAAAGGATTTGGATATATTTTTCCATTTGATTCCGAATTTGATAAATCACTAATAATTTCAAAATTTCTGTCGTTTTTTATAACTGCACTATTTTTCGCTTTACTTGATGGACAATTGTCAACGGTAAATGTCAAGTCATAAGGTTCGCAGCCCTCTCTACTTATTTTGAATGTATATGTTCCAGGGGGAACTTCTAAAGTATTAGATGTACCTCTTTGTAGACTAAAACCAAAACCTCCCATTTCAGCTTTAACTGGAATAAAACTGTTACTATTATTAGAGAAACGAACTCTTCTTCTTCCATTTTCTAAACATTCCAAAGGCTCAATTACAAAGTTTTTTGCAAAAACATTAAAAATTCTCAGATTTGAACATTTATTAGCATCGTTTATAACCATTTCAAAGGTTCCAGCAAATACTTTAACGTTAAAAGAGTTTCCTGAAACAATTCCAGATCTAGATATACCACTGTGAATATCTTTAATATTGACATTGTAAGGCGCCTTCCCATTAGATAGATCTACACGTAAAAGACCACCATCACCACAGTCATTTAGGGAACGACTGATGCTTATTTTTTGCTCCAATTCACAGTTTTCTTGAGCTTTAACTAAGCCAAATGAACTAATTAAAATTATTGTAGCTATTATTTTACCTTTTAAAAGAATAGCAAAAAAAGTCTCTGTTAATTTCATAATTTTTTATTTAAAATTTCTTCGAACAAAGAACGGATAGAAAAAATGCTAACGAAACAATTCTTGGTTATCAATGGGTTTACTTCAAAAAAAATATAGTTAACTAAAGGTTAACTATAGTATAGATTCTAAATTTTAATATCCGTAATATCTCATAACTAAAAAAAATATTTAAATTGTGATAAATAAAGATCATGAACATTTTCAATTTTACAGCAAATTTTGATAGTGAAGAAGCATGTGTTAATCATTTTAAGTCACAGCGAGACAATTTAGGTGTGGTCTGTAAATGTGGTCATACAGAGCATTATTGGATAAAGAGTCGCTTAAGCTATGAGTGTAAAAAATGTAGAAAGCGTATGACTTTAAAAAGTGGCACTATTATGCAGAACTCCAATTTATCTTTTTTGATTTGGTATAAGACCATGTTCTTACTTAGTGCTACAAAAAAAGGGATTTCAAGTAAAGAGATTCAAAAACAATTAGGTTTAAAGCGTTATGAACCTGTTTGGGCAATGGTTAACAAGTTACGAAAGGCCAAAGACAATAGAGATAACAGGTATGCCTTGGAAGGTATGATAGAACTAGACGAGGGCTATTTTACTGTTGAATCTTCAGAAATACAACAAAAAAAAAGAAAAAATGAGGTCGTGATGCAGTAGGAAAACAAAATATAGTAATTATCACAGAGTCCATTCCATTAAAAGATCCTATTTTACATGAGTGTTGGAGCATGGATTTTGTTTCTAATCAGTTATATAATGGTCATCGTTTTATGGCTTTAAGTGTAATGAATAATTTTAGTCGAAAATATCCGGCTATTCACGCAAGAAAATCACTTAAAGGGAAGGATGTAGTTGGTGTAATGAATCATATTACTAAATATTTCAATTGCCTCTAAACGTATTAAAGTTGATAATGGAAGTGAATTTATCAGTAAAATTTTGGATAAATGGGCTTATGAAAACAAAATAGACTTAGATTTCTCTAGATCAGGAAAACCAATAGACAACCCTTATGTTTAAAGTTTAAATGGTTCATTTAAAGATTAATGTCTCAATACTAATTGGTTCTTTTCTTTGAAAGATGCGCAAGAAAAGTTCGATATTTGGAGAGAAGATTATAACAGCTACAGATCACATAGTTTATTAGGGACATGTCCTTCAATGAATATGTTGAAAAGAATAAAAATAGCTCAAATTTTCTACTTTTAACCAGTACTTAAACCTGTGAAGAGATCAATTATTCAAGGCCTCATCGGATTTACTTTACAACATATAGAGTATTCCATAACGGGATCCTTCTTGCCTTTTACTTTTTATTGGTTATAATCATGTAGAGATCTCCTTTGGAAAGCGATGTCTCATTAATCGATAAATATCTGTTAATATTCTCAGGAAAAAGCATAAAAATCAACTACTATTTGAGACCCTTGTTCTACTTCCTTACTAGTTTTATTGAGTCATTTCCGACGTTTGATACGTAAATAAACCTATTTTTACCTCGAAATAGTAAAATCCTGAATAGTCATCTCTTTATGAACACTATGGGAGATGACAAGATTTCAAGTAAACAGTAATAATTCTTAAAAAATTGGCAAGCATAACTTATATTTGATCTAAATAGTTTTTTAATGAAGTTTCATTTGGAATATTCATTTTTGTTTTTGCTCTATTCCTTCCCATTTTTACTGCGCCTATTCCAACATGTAATAATTGAGCAGACTCTTTTAAAGACAAATTCAGTTTGACCAAAATACAATGCTTAATATCATTATCTGATAATTCTGGATGAAGTTTTTTCAAGCCTAATATCATACCAGGATATTGAGATTCTAATCGCTCAGAAATCAAAGGATCGTTTCCAAAATTTAAAAGGAAAGAAGATAGTTTTTTTTCTATTCCATCAAACTTGTCTAGACTATTTTCTTTGATAGCTTTTGATAATTCATCTTTAATTTTAGCTAATTTGGATATTGCTTTGGCTTTACTTACAACTAAAACTGAAAGTTCATTTTCTCTTATATCTATATGATTTTTAAGAATCTCACGCTCATTATTTTGTAAAGCCACTATTTTTTTCTTTGATTTGAAGTATTTATAATAAATCCATAAAGAGGTAAAAATAAAAATTACACATATACCACATATAGCCAGAAATACAATATATTGTCTTTGTTTATTATTTTCTAGGATTAATACTTTTTGTTGTGCTTGTATTTTCTCCTTTTCTTTTACTTGATCAATTATTTTAGTTTTTGTGTCATAATAATCTACGAAAATCTTTTGCTCTTTTGCCCTAATGCTATCAATGATCCTACTTCTTTTCCGAAAGTTAATAAAGGCTTTTTTATAATTTTTTTTTTTTTCATAGAATGTAATTAAAAAATCTAAGCCCTCTATTATATTATGACTTCCTATTTTATCACTGCTCTGAGAAGTAATAGATTTATTCATGTAATAAATGGCTTTATTTGTGTCTCCTATAGCATCATAAGCTCTTGATAAATTATAGAAGTTAGTATAAAGCATATCAGGACTAAATTTCTTTAATGAAGCTGTAATTTCAGTACCGGAATCTATTGCTTTTTGAAATTCTCCTTTTAAAAAATAATCAAACACAATATTGGTCTTTACAAAATATATATTAGAAGAATCTCTTTGTTTTTTAGTTAATTCAAGAAGCTCCAGATTAATGGGATAACTTTTTTCTGGGATTTCTTTGCATTGATATGCTGATGCCAAAGTTGTTAAAAAATAAAACTTATGCTCTACATCACTTATTGAATCTTTTTGTATGAAACTTAATGTTTCGATCGCTTTATCATATTGGCGTTTTGTAATATAGTTATACGCTAAGCCTGTAATCGTTTTTATGGTTGTATTTATATCCTCTTTTTCAATATATTTATAAGCCTTTTCATATGCTTCCGATGATTCCTCAATCATTTCAAAATTATATACTAAATTATATCCTTTTTGAAAAAAGAAGTTATGAACTAATTTTATATTTTGACCTTGGTAATTTTCATTTTCAAACTTATAAGCATAATTTAACATACTGTCTAGATTCTTTTTGTACCCATAATAATTCATTAATTTTCGATAAGACAAAAGTTCAAACTCTTTTGCACCTGTCTTTTTTGAAATATTTAGAGCTTCCAAATAGTTTTTATATGCAATTAGTGATGTGTCATTTATGGCGTGGTCAAGTAATTTACTCATTTCTTTATTACGATATTGTTCATCTATTTGAGAATAAACAATTAACGAATAAAATATACATAGATAAAAAATTAATATATTCTTTAAATAATGCCGAATATTATCTTTTGAAAAGGTCATAGTAGTTATTTTATAGTTTACTTCTGGAGATTAAAACATAATTCCTTTAATGTAAACAATAGATGAGTTTATGATTTTAGGCAAAATGTGTCACAAATTTAAACTTATAATTTTTATTGTTATTATTGTTGTTTTAAAACAACAATAATATTTTTTCTTTTCCAAAATTCCTTAGGGCTTTGTACTCTTATGGATTCATGTGGATTATTATCATTATAATCCGTTATAATTTTGTCTAAAATTACTTGAAATTGTTTCAAACTATATAAGAGATAAACATTTAAGACATCCTCTATTAAATCTCCCTATGTACCCTTACTAAAAAGTAACTCCCTTCGTAATCTCTTCAACCGAACAACCAGCTTCATTTTCTTTTAAAGCCTTAATGATTTAACTATTAATAAATTTTGATTTCTTCATTAGAGTCTAAATTTAGTTAATTTTTAATAAGGGTACATTTAAACAATTAGCTGATGTCAGAATTAAAAAATAAAGAAGAGAAACTATTAAAAGCCATGATTAGTAAAGAAATAGCTACTCGTTTATAAGGTAGTTTTGGTAAATAAAAAGAATATTATCATCTCATAAAAATTAAGGCTAAACCAAAAGCTACTGAAAAAACTATGCATATTTTTTTGGTATCCAAACTGTTAATGCAAAGGAAATAGGTAAGCAGAAATAGCAGCCTAAATTTAGACGAATCCAAAAAACAAGAATTACTATGTCTTGTCGGTACTAAAATGAACTCTCGAAGAAAAGAATAACCAAAAAAAAGAAAATTCAAGACCTGAGCCTACCAAATCTTGAATTTTTTATATCTAATTTGTTTTGAACAAGGGTATTTTCTTAATACGCCTTTTTAAAAATTAAGAAAAATCTTTACCTTACTTAATTAGAGTTTACTTTTTTTTATAAAAAAACTATCTATTTATTCTGTAAAGCTTTTTATTTCTTTATTTTTTGTTCTAGCTTCTCTTTGTTTTTTTCGTAGGCTTCTGGAAACAATCCTTGAATAAGTAATAAAATTCCAAAACCTAAAATAACTAGCGCTATAACTTTTTTTGTTTTAAAAATAAGCCTTGGTGTTAATTTAGCTTTAAGTCTTTTTGCTACTAGTATTTTAAATAAGTCTGTTACAAAATAAGATGTAAGCATAGTTATTACAAAAATAATATCTCCGTTTTCTGAAGTTGTTAATGTATCTCCTAATACAATAGAAGCTAACCATCCTAATAGAACACCTATGTTTATAAAATTAAGTAAAAAACCCTTTACAAATAGCTTTCCGTAATCTTTTTGAATGTCTACTTTATAATATTCTTTTACTATTGCTCTAAATGATTTTGAGGTTTTTATAAAGGAAATAATACCGTAAACAATTAATAAAACACCTCCAAAAATTAAAAAACTTGGATCATTCCCTATTTTTCCTCTTAAGTTATTGGTACTGTAAAAGGCTATAATTATAAATATAATATCTGCAAAAATAACTCCAAAATCAAATATTAAAGCACTTCTAAACCCTTTGGTAGCACTGGTTTCTAATAGCACAAAAAAAACAGGACCTATTGTAAAGGCCAATATAATTCCGAAAGGGATAGCTGTTAAAATATCATCGAACATGTGTGTGTGAAGCTTTACACAAAGTAAAGAAATATTTTAAAAGCATTAAACTATTATAAAAAGAAAAAACCATCTTAAGTGATGGTTTTTTATAATTTATATTTTTAATAAAAATATTAGTTCATTTTTTTAATTCTACCTCCAAATATTTTGCTTTCTTCTACTTTTTCTGGATTACCGTAAATATAAACATTTCCTCCTGCTCTAACTTTTGCTTTTACTAATGTTTTAGCATTTACATGTGCTTCTCCTGCTGCTCGTATGGAAACATCTGTAAATGTTGTTTTAAGTTCTTTTCCTTTGTATACACCTCCTGTATAAATGGATATATTTTGGTTTTTAGAGATTCCTGATGTTTGTATATTAGAGCCTGTAACAGATCTTATATTGGTATGGGTTACGTTTAGTTTTACTTTTATTTTACTGCCTTCTTGTGCGTTTAAATCTATCTCAAATTGTTTAATCTCGTCTTCGGAATATATTTTAGCGCCTTCATTGGCATCTATAATATCAATATTGGTATAGTATAGTATTATTTTTGTTTTGTTACCATCGAAAGCTTCTTCAAGCTTCATTTTTATTTTTAAAATTCCATTTTTATTATTTACCAATACGTCTTCTTTATTTTCTCCTGAAATAATAATTTTATCTGAGTCCGATTTTATTAGTTCTACTTCTATTAAATCGTATACTTTTAGCTCGGTAAATTCTCCTATTGTTTTTTCTACTTTATTTTGAGCTATAATTGTGGTTGTTATAAGAATTACTAAGGCGGTGATTAAGCGTTTCATATATTTATATTTTTTGATTTAAAACGTAAATTATCAATAATTATTCCATTGTCAATATATGTTACAAAATTGTTTTTTAACGCTAATTTCAATAATTAATTCTAATTTTTAACATATCTATACTTTGCGTTAGGGATTGAAACGGCATGTTTGAAATCCTTTTTAAATTGAGGTTATTTAGTTTAATTGTAACTAGAATTAAGCAGATTACTACAGTTGTACCTGCTTATGAATAATGTTTAAAAAGATTGAGTAGTGAAAGCCCGACCCTTGTGGTAACGCTATAAATAATTAAACATTTTTATTTACTACAAATACACAAATACTTTTTATAAGTTATTTGTGTATTCTTAGTTTCTTTAATTAATTTTCTACTTTTCCTATTAAGTTAAAGTCTAAGTGTTTTTTAACTAAATCTGTATTTTTAACTTTTACAACAACTTCGTCTCCTAGTTGATACATTATTTTAGATTCTCTTCCTACAAGTGCATAAACATCTTGATCGAATACGTAATGGTCGTCTTTCATATCGCGAACGCTAACCATACCTTCACATTTATTAGAAATTATTTCGACATAAATTCCCCAGTCTGTTACTCCTGATATGACACCTACAAATTCTTCATCTTTATGATCTTGCATAAATTTAATTTGCATATATTTTATAGAATCGCGTTCTGCTTTAGTTGCTAGATTTTCCATATTACTGGAGTGTTGGCATTTTTCTTCGTAAGCGTCTTCGTTTACAGATTTACCGCCATCTAGGTATTCTTGTAATAATCTATGTGCCATTACGTCTGGATAACGTCGTATTGGCGATGTAAAATGACTATAATAATCGAATGCTAAACCGTAATGCCCTATATTATTCGTGGTATATTCGGCTTTACTCATGCTACGTATAGCTAAGGTATCTACCAGATTTTGTTCTTTCTTTCCATTAACTTCTTTTAATAAATTATTTAGTGAAGCTGATGTTGTTTTACGGTCTTTAAAATTAAGTTTGTATCCAAATTTAGATACTATTCCTTGTAAATTTGCTAGTTTACTATCGTCTGGCTCATCGTGTGTACGATATACAAAGGTTTTTTTAGGCTCTTTTTTTCCAATAAATTCTGATACTTTTCGGTTTGCTAGTAACATAAACTCTTCTATAAGTTTATTGGCATCTTTACTGGTTTTAAAAAATACACCTACTGGGTTTGCTTCTTCATCTAAATTGAATTTTACTTCTACTTTATCGAAAGATATAGCGCCAGATTGCATACGTTTACTTCTCATAATTTTAGCTAATTCATCCATTTTTAAGATGGCATCTGCTAATTTTTGATCGGTTTTATAAGCTTTTCCTGTGAGTGATACTTCTTTAGGTATTTCGTTTATTTTAGATTCTATAATGGCTTGTGCTTCTTCGTAAGCATAACGAGCATCACTATAGGTTACTGTACGTCCAAACCATTCGTTTTTTATTTCACATTTATCATTCATTTGAAATACTGCAGAAAAGGTATATTTTTCTTCATGTGGTCGTAATGAACAGGCTTTGTTTGATAATACTTCTGGCAACATGGGTACAACTCTATCTACTAAATAGACTGAGGTTGCACGTTCGTAAGCTTCGTCGTCTAGAACAGTACCTTCTTGTAAATAGTGAGATACATCGGCTATATGGATACCTATTTCGTATAATCCAGTATCTAATACTTCAAAAGATAATGCATCATCAAAATCTTTAGCATCCTTTGGATCTATAGTAAAGGTTAAATCTTTACGCATATCTCGTCGTTTTGCTATTTCTTCTTTTGTAATAGAGGTATTTAATTGATTTGCAAACTCTTCTACTTCGTGTGGAAATTCATGAGGTAAACCATATTCTGCTAATATAGCATGTATTTCTGTGTTATGATCTCCTGGTTTACCTAAAACTTGAACAACTTTTCCATATGGAGAATCTGCTTTTTCTGGCCAATCTTCTAGTTTTACTAATACTTTGTCTCCGTCCTCGGCTTTATATGTTTTATTTATTGGTACAAAAATGTCTTTATACATTTTATTACTATCTGCTATTACAAAAGCGTATTTTTCATGCATTTGAATAACACCTACGTATTCATTTTTTTCACGCTTTATAATATTCGTAATTTCGCCTTCCATTTTACCACGTTTACGTCTTTTGTAAACATAGAATTCTACTTCGTCGCCATTTAAAGCTTTATTTATATTGTTTGATGCTATAAATACATCTTCTTCAAATTCGTCTGATATAATATAACCCGATCCTTTAGCAGATAAATCTAAAATACCTGTATAATATTCGGCTGTGACTATGGCTTTAAATTTACCACGTTCTACTTGTTCTATTTCTTGTTTTCCAGCAAGTTTAGCTAGTGTTTTTATTATTTGATTTCTACTACTCGCATCATTTACACCAAGTTTTGCAGCTATTTGCTTGTAGTTAAAGGCTTGGTTTCTTTCTTTTTTTAATATACTTAAGATTGTATTTGTAAGGTTAGAAATTCCTTTTTTAGGATTTCTTTTTTTCTTTTTTGTCATTTAATTTTTAATCATATTCATTTCCTAAGATAGTGGAAATTTTGTTACTAAATAGCGCTATTTTTAGAGAAGATTTGCTATTTATTTTATACAAAGCTACGATTTAATTTTTAAACCTATATTTTCTTAATGTTAAGTACTACTATTTTATGTTTTAGTTTATTATTGTAAAAAACTCTTTTTCTATAAATTAAAATAAGAAATGTTATAATAAAAAAGGCTTACAAATACATGTAAACCTTTTTATTAATTTATTTTAGAGTTATCTTTTTTAATTTATTTTAATTAGTTTCTATTTCAAAATAATAGATTCCTTTTTTTAAATGGCTTGCATCTATTTTTGTTTTGTCTGTAGTATTTACAAGTATTCCTAAACTATTATAAATATTTATTTTTTTTATTTTTAATCCTGTTTTTAATTTAATATTAAAGCTATCTCCTATTTGTTTTGGATTGCTTTTTAAATTATTTAAATTAGTTTTAGATAAAAAAACCTCTTTAAGGTTATAAACACGTACTTTACTTGAATTATTTTTATTCTCACCATTATTAGATAGTTTAATAACAATAACGTTTCCTTTGGAAGATAAGGATACAGAATATCCTGATAAATCTTTTACAGATTCTCCTTTCTTATTTTCTCCTATTTGTTCCCAGCTATTAATACCATTATAACGATAAACCTGTATATCATTAGGTTTAAGAGTACTCCCTTTATTATCCAATTTTCTAGCAACAATATTTCCATTAGAGGATAAGGATACAGAATATTTAGATAAATCTTCTACTAATTTCCCTCCATCATCTTTACTTATTAACATCCAAGTATTAACACCATTATAACGATAAACCTGTATATGATCTGAGTTAACTACATTTTCTGTATTATCTATAGCTTCTGCAATAATAGCTCCATTTGAAGATAAAGATATTGATTTACCTGATAAATCTATTGAAGTTTCAATATTTATATCCTCACCTAATTGTATCCAAGTATCGATCCCATTATACTTATAAATACGCACAAAACTTGAAAGAGAATCATTCTCTTCATTATCTAATATTCTTGCTTTATCTATTACTGTTTTTCTATTAGTTTTTCCTTTTGTTTGCACTTGTGCAGAAACTAAAACAGGTATTAATAAACAAATACATAATATTTTTTTCATTTTTATTCCTATTTTTTAATAAACTACCTTATTCATAGATAAGAAATAGTTTCTTTATAATTTAAGATCGCAAATCTACACTTTTTATTCTCTCATAAAACTCAATTTTTTGTAGTTATCCACATTATATATTATAATAATATTTTCTTTTTAAAATTTAAAAAAATAAATGGTGGTTATTATAGTGTGTTAATAAGTGGTATAACTTTTTTTATTTTTATTTTTATTACAATTAATTTACGTTCTATTAATAGGTAATTAACAATTTTTATTACTTTAAAAGCTTTATTTTAAGTGGTTTTTGATTTTATATTCACAGTTGTTAATAACTATATAGAGTTATTAATTACTCATAAGTTTTTTAAATTTTGTGTTTATATCTATAAATATTATATCTGATAAGATTGCCAAAAAAAGTGAGTTAAATTTTTGGTAAAACCAAACAGGTTTTTGATTGGAAAAATATATGAGATATACTAATTTTAGTTTTAGAAAGTAATGAACAGTTATTAACAAGTAATGAATACATTAATACACATTGTTTATAACTGTAAATATTATTTTAATTTATAGAAAATTCTTAGTTTTATGTATGTATTTTTTTTAGTAGTTTAAAATAAAAAAGGTCTACAAATACATATAAACCTCATTTATTATTTTTTAATATAAGCTATCTGAAAAGGTGGGTTTTTTGCTTTTTAAATAAAAGGATAATTTAAGGTATAAATTTCATAACTTTATACCCAAAATAATATACCAATTAAAATGACTATTTCAATAGGAAACGACCACGCAGGAACAGATTATAAATTTGCTATTAAAACACTTTTAGAAGAAAAGGGATATACAGTAAATAATTATGGAACAGATGTGAATAATAGTGTAGATTATCCAGATTTTGTACATCCAGTGGCTCAAGATGTTGAAAACAAAAAGGTGAATTTTGGTATTTTAATATGTGGTAGCGCTAATGGTGTTGCTATGACTGCTAATAAATACCAAAGCATACGTGCGGGTTTATGTTGGACTAAAGAAATAGTAACCCTTATAAGGCAACATAATAATGCTAATATTTTATGTATACCAGCACGTTTTACAGCTATACCTCAGGCATTGCAAATGGTAGAAACCTTTTTAAATACAGAATTTGAAGGAGGTAGACATCAAGATAGAATAGATAAAATTCCGTTATCTTGCTAAATGGGGCATAAGCATTCTCATAGCCATTCTCATACTCATGACGATTTAAAAGGTCGTAACCTTTTTATATCTATTTTATTAAATATATTAATTACAGCAGCACAAGTTGTTGGTGGTTTACTGTCTGGTAGCTTATCACTATTAAGCGATGCTTTGCATAATTTTAGTGATGTTGTTTCTCTTATAGTTAGTTATATAGCTAATAAATTATCGAAAAAAAAAGCCTCATTACAAAAAACATTTGGTTATAAACGTGCCGAAATTTTAGCTGCTTTTATTAATGCTTCAACTTTAATAATAGTTGCAGTTTTATTAATTATTGAAGCTATAAAACGTTTTCAGAATCCACAGGAAATAGAATCAAACTTAGTAATTTGGTTGTCTTTAGTAGCTATTTTTGGAAATGGGTTTAGTGTTCTTTTATTAAAAAAAGATGCTGAAGTTAATATGAATATGAAAAGTGCTTATTTACATTTATTAACAGATATGATGGCTAGTGTAGCTGTTTTAATAGGTGGTTTGTTAATGAAATATTATCAGTTATATTGGGTAGATAGTGTATTAACATTTGTTATAGCATTATATTTGATAGTTATGGGGTTTGATCTGTTAAAAGATTCAACAAAAGTATTGATGTTATTTACACCCGATGATATTCCTTTAAAACAAATAGTTACAGAGATTAATGCTTTCGATGGTATTAAAAATGTACACCATGTTCATGTATGGCAATTAAATGAAGAAGAAATTCATTTAGAAGCCCATATAGATTTTAATAAAGATATTACCTTATCTCAATTTGAAACTATTTTAAGAGACATCGAAGATTTAGTTTTGAATAAATACGATATCAATCATGTAAACATTCAACCAGAATTTGGAAAAAAAGATGCTAAAGATGTGATTGTTCAAGATTAAGAACGTTTTTTATTTACATATCAAACATGTTACAAATACAAGTAAAAACTTTTAAAGAGCTAACAACTCAAGAATTATACAACTTGTTACAATTACGAAGCCAAGTTTTTGTAGTTGAACAAGATTGTGTTTATCAAGATATTGATGGAAAAGATCAAAAAGCATTGCATGTTTTAGGTTTTAAATCTGAAAAACTAGTAGCTTATACACGTGTATTTAAATCTGGAGATTATTTTAAAGAAGCTAGTATTGGTAGAGTTGTAGTACAAGCTCAAGAACGCCAATTTAAGTATGGATACGATATTATGAAAGCTTCTATAGAAGCGGTAAAAGCACATTTTGGAGAATCTATTATTAAAATATCTGCACAAAAATATTTAATAAAGTTTTATAATAATTTAGCATTTAAAGCCATAGGAGAAGAATATCTTGAAGATGGCATACCACATATTACAATGGTGAATAATACGTAGCTAAAATGAGCCTTAAAATAACAGAAATATCAGTCCAAGAAACGTATAACCTAAGACATCAAGTTATGTGGCCTAATAAACCACAAAGTTACATTCAATTAAAAGAAGATAGCCAAGGTATACATTTTGGACTCTGGAAAGATTCTAATATTATTTCTGTTGTATCTTTATTTATAAAGAATGATAGCGTTCAATTTAGAAAACTTGCAACTAAAGTTTCCGAACAAGGGCAAGGTTATGGAACACTTTTATTAGAGCATTTAATAGCTTTTGTTCTAGATAAAAAACTTAATAAATTATGGTGTAATGCCAGAGCAGATAAAACGTTTTTTTATGAAAGATTTGGAATGCTAAAAACCTCAAAAACTTACACTAAAGGAGGTATTGACTTTGTAATAATGGAAAAGTGTTTTTAAAATACTAGTTAAAATTAATTAAAACTTCCTTTTTTATAATTTAAGTTATTCATTGATTGTTAATTATATATATAAATTATTTTAATATAGTTAATATTTATAATTAAAATAATTTAGAAATTCCTTTAATTTGCTGCATTCTTGATTAAAGGAAAATTCACAAAATAGAAAATTATTTATCTAAAGTTAAGAAGAAAACAAAATGGAATATGTGGGGTAAAATAATTAGCTAAAAAATAATATAATTTAACGCACTACATATTATATGTGAAGTAGTTATGCTCTTTACTTCCTAAATCTACACCAATAATTAACAATAAAAATGAAAAAAAAATTATTACTTCTTTTTATCTCAATTTTGAGTATAAATTGCTATTCACAAATTAGCTTTGAAAAAGGTTACTATATTAATAATGCTGGTCAAAAAATAGATTGTTTAATCAAAAACATTGATTGGGATAATAACCCAACGAGTTTTGAATATAAAGAGTTGGAAAGCAGTAAAATAAAAATGACTAATATTAAATTCGTTAAAGAGTTTGGTGTTTATCATGTTTCAAAATATATAAGAAGTAAGGTAAACATAGATAGGTCAGTAATAGTATAGATGATTTAAGCTATAAAAAAAATCCAATATTAAAAGAAGAATTACTTTTTTTAAAAGTTTTAATAGAGGGTAAAGCTAATTTATATTCATACAAAGATGGAAATCTAAAAAGGTATTTTTATAAGAAAGAAAACGCTATAATAACTCAATTAATTTTTAAAGAATATAAAAGTCAAGAATATAAAAGTCAAGAATATAAAATAAAGAAAAACAATAGGTATAGGCAACAGTTATGGAGTGATTTGAAATGTCCAGATTTCAAAATAAGTAAAGTTGAAAGTATTGATTATAAAAAAAATGATCTAATCCGTTTTTTTATAAAATATAATGAATGTAATAATCAAGAATTTAAAAATTTTGAAGAAAAACAAAAAAGAGATTTATTTAATTTAAATATTCGACCAGGTTTTAATAGCTCTTCTCTTTCAATAGAAAATAAGTATACAAATTCAAGAAGTACAGATTTTGGTAATGAATTAAGTTTTCGTTTTGGAGTGGAAACAGAGTTTATTATGCCTTTTAATAAAAACAAATGGGCTATTTTAATAGAACCAACATATCAATACTTTAAATCTGAAAAAGAATTAGCAACAACACATGTTAAAGTAGATTATAAGTCAATTGAATTACCATTTGGAGTAAGACATTACTTTTTTTTAAGTGAGAATTCTAAAATATTTATTAATGGCTCATTTATTTTTGATTTTAGTTCTAATTCAACCCTAGAATATGATCCAGGGCAAGATTTAAAAATTAAAAGAAGAAATAATTTAGCATTTGGTTTAGGTTATAAATATAATGATAGGTATAGCATAGAATTGAGATCTCAGATAAACAGAGAGGTTTTAAGTGATTATTTATCATGGAATTCTAATTATAGTACCTTATCAGTAATTTTTGGATATTCATTATTTTGAAAACACCTGATAATATTGTGAAAATGATTTTGAATCACAGAATTTTAACTATCAATATTCTTATTATATAGTTAAAATTCTGTGATTGTATTTATATTATTTAATTCTATCTTATTTTATATAATAGACGATAAGATTAATAACAAGAATATGTATAAATAATCTTGAACAAATAAAATTAAATAATTAAGAAATGAATAAACTAATAGATAAGTTAATTGAATCTTTTGAAGGAACGCCTTGGTTTGGTGATGCTTTAATGATAAAATTAAATATGTTGGATTATAAGCTGGTTAACGAAACATTGGTTAATTCTAATAATTCTATAGCAATTATTGTCCAACACATAATTAATTGGAGAATTTTTGTTTTGGAAAAACTTGAAGGAAATCAATTCTTTGATATAGAAATGAACTCTAAAAATGACTGGACTAAAATAACAATACAAAATAAAAAGGAATGGGATGAATTACTTAATAAACTCACTTCAACTCAAAATAAATTAATTAAAACCCTTAAAACTCAAAACAACGATAAATTACTCAAGAATATGGTATCTGGTAGAACTTATAATTTTGAATATTTAATAGAAGGAATTATTCAGCATGATATATACCATTTGGGGCAAATAGGGTTACTTTATGCTCAATTAAAACAATAGTTGATAAAATGGAAATAGTAATTCTAGAAATAAAAGACATTGAAAATAGAGCAGATACTTACTTTATATAAAGGCTGTGAGTATTAAATTTTGTAAAAATTTATCGTTTTAAAGTAAAGTGACCTTTTAAAGCTTCTCCTGTATTAAAAACAATGATATACCAATAATCATCACTTTTTAAAAGTCTACCATTAAAAGTACCATCCCACCCAGGAGAATCAGATCTTAAATATTTTAAAAGCTTTCCATAACGACTATAAATACTAATATTATTAATACTACCATTTTTATCAAAGACTTGCCATGAATCATGATAACCATCATTATTAGGTGTAAAATATTTTGGAATATAATAGTCTTGATTTGTTATAAATATATTAAAACTGGTCTCGTTACTAGTATTACAAATAGTTTCTTTATAGATGTAAATTGTTTGTGTATTTGTAATAATATCTCCTGCATTTAAAGCTATACCATGGCCATTAGATTGCGTAAAGTAATTTCCGTTGGTAAGAGCTGGTAATGTATAGCTTGTGCCTATAAAATTGTTTAATGAATCGATTAAAACAAAATTGCTACAGTCATTGGGCGTATTCACATAATTAGAAAAAGAAAAAGGTTCCCAACTAGAATGATTATCATTTATGTTATCAACGACTACGCAGTTTAAATCTGGGTTAAATTCAAAATTCATAATAACCATGCTGTTATTATTTCCGTTTTTAATATTTAAACGACATAATTGATTATCACTACAGTCTAAATTTGTTAAATTTGAATTTACAGAAAGGTCTAAAGTATTTAACTCATTAAATTTACAATTTAAGACCTCTAAAGATCTGTTATTGGATAGATTTAAATCTGTTAATAGGTTTTCAAAACAGAATAATACTCTTAAATGGGTATTATTATTAAGGTTTAAGCTTTCTATTTGATTTTGTTCACAAGATAGATATAGTAAATCTGTATTTTTACTAAGATCTAAATTAGATAGTGCATTATTACCACATTGTAATCTATCTAAGGTTGAATTATCGGAAATATTGAGTGTTGTTATTTGGTTATTTTCGCAAGTAAGAACATTTAGGTTTGTGTTTTTTGAAACATCTAAATTTACAATCAAATTATTTTCACATCTTAGTGAAATTAAACGCGTATTATTGCTAACATCTAAGCTAGTAAGTTGGTTATAATGACACCATAAGATATTTAAATTTATATTTTTAGAGATATCTAAAACAGTAATATTATTATTTGATAGATCAAATTTTTCTAGAGCTAAAAAATCTTCAATACCAGTAAGATCTGATATGTTTTTTGATGGAATATCTAAATTTGTAATGCTATTAATATTGAGGGTAGGAACAAAATCATCTAAAGGACCAGAATCGTAACCTAAATCGATTAAGGCTTGTTCAAAATTATCATCAGGAACAAAGGTTTGACCAAAACAATTAAAATTTAAACAAACTAAGAAAAAACAAGTTTTATAACCCCATTTAATTCGCATTGCTAATGTGGGTTATTAGAATTTCTACACGTCTGTCGTACTTAGGTTCACCACCTAAAGGAAATTTTCGGCGCATACCTACGTGGCGCATTCGTTTTCTACTGATGCCTTTTTTAGCAAAATAATCATAAACATATTTTGCTCTAACCTCAGAAAGGTTGCGTTTTTTTGTTTTTTTATCTACCGCATCCCTTGAGTTTTGTGTGCAACATACGTGTCCTTGAATGGTAAAATAAAGGTCTTTTCTTTCTAGGAGTGCTTTTGTTATAGATTCTAATATTTTTTTAGAATTAGGTGTCACTGTCCTGTATCCTGTTTTAAATAAAATATTTTTAAAAATGACTTTATCACCTACTTTAATATCTCCTTTTATTTTATCGGTAGCATTTTTATTTTCAACCTTTTTTACAATAGGTTCAACTTTTTTAGGAGGTGTTTTTTTCTTAACAATAATTTCAGCTTTTCTATTTAAGCCTCTAATTTTTATAAGATTTTTTTCTTCAACAACTTTTACTAATATTTCACCTTTTCCATCAACGTTGGTTATTAGATCTTCACTAATTTCATTATTAGAGAAAATAGATTTTATAGCATTTGCACGTTGTTGAGATAGTTTTAAGTTATATGTATCTGCACCAATATCATCACAAAACCCAAAGATAGAAATCGATTCAATCTCAATATCTTCTAAAGTAGAAATAAACAAGAGTAATCTGTTTTCTTCTGTAAAAGGTACATCATATTTATCCGTTTCAAAATAAACTTCGTGTGTTAATTCTTTTTGAGAAAAAACAAAGACACTGTTTAATACTATTAATATTAACACAAATAGTTTATTCATTGATGAGATAAAAAGATTACTTGATTATAAATATACTATTTTTTAATTTTTGATAATCAAGTAATTAAAAAAAATCATCTCAAATACTCACTGTATTTAGATGAATTGCTAAGAATTTCTGTAGCTTTTTTTATTTTAGAATCATGAATTTTATAGTAGTCATATAAGCCTTCTCTATAAGCATATCTTTTTACAATATCTTCAGTTAGTAATTCTAATAGGTAAGCTTTGTTTTCATCAATAACCGTTGCTTTAGATTGATTTAAACGTGTTATTAACGCATTAAAGTCTTTTTCTATGTTATCATCTAAATCTTCTTTTTCAGAAACTTCATAAGCTTTGTAAAGCGCTTTTTCTGTATTCGTTTCAAAAGAAAATTTATTTGTTTTTAAATAGGCTTTAAAATTTGAAAAATCTTTATCTGTTAGTTTTAAGTTGTTAACATTATCAATACTATGACTATAGTAATAATCCGTAGCATAATTAAAAATTAAATCGCTATTAACTATAGCGTTTGTAATAGCTGAGTTTTTTGAAGCTTCAAAAACTTCATCAGGAACTACACCTCCTCCATCAAATACTTTTCTACCATTTTTGGTTTTAAACGCATTATAATCTTCTTGTTTTACACGAACAGCTTCGCCTTTTTCATTTCTATTCCAGTAATCTAAAGCTTGAATACATCTTCCCGAAGGAGTATAATATCTAGATATTGTAATTTTAACTTGAGTACCGTAAGTAAGTAGCTTTGGGCGCTGTACTAAACCTTTCCCATAACTTCTAGAACCAACAATTACGGCACGGTCTAAATCTTGTAATGAACCTGATACAATTTCACTTGCAGAAGCGCTACCACCATCAATTAAAATAACAAGAGGGATCTCTGTATCTATAGGGTCATTTTTAGTGTAATATGTTTTGTTATATTTTTTTACTTTAGATTTTGTAGTAACTACTAATTGTCCTTTAGGAACAAAAAGGTTAACTATATTAATAGCTTCATTAAGTAAACCTCCAGGATTTCCTCTTAAATCTAAGATAATACGATTTGCTCCTTGCGCTTTTAAATCGCGCAAAGCATAATTAGTTTCTGCAGATGCTTTACGATTAAATTTTCTTAAAACAATATATCCCGTTTTATCATTAACCATTGAAAAATGAGGTACAGCTTTTATTTCTACCTCAGCCCTTTTTATTGAAGTTGTTTGTGTTTTCTTTTGACGTTTATAGATGACTTCTATAGATGAGTTAGGTGCACCTTTTAGTAATTCGCCAGCATTTTCTTTATAATTTTCAATTAAAGTATTTCCAACTTTTATAATTTCATCACCAGCTTTTAAACCAGCTATATCTGCAGGGTAACCTTTGTAAGGTTCTATGATTACTAATTTATTTTTTAAGGTTTTTACTTTAGCACCAATACCCGTATAATCACCAGTATTATTTATTCTAGCTGCCTCTACGTCCTGCTCATTCATAAAGCGTGTATAAGGATCTAGATCGTTTAACATGCTTTTTATGGCAGTATCCATTAAATCACCTGGGTTAGTTTCATCAACATAATTCATGTTGAGTTCTTTAAACAGTGTGGTGAAAATTTCTATTTGTTTTGCTATTTCAAAAAAATCGTTTTTAAAAGCAGTTCCCGAAAAAAACATAGCGAATGCTAATACAGGGATTATGATTCTTTTCTTTAGTAAATTTTTCATTAAAAAAAGGGATTTTATGTTTTTGAAATCTTGTTTGAAAATTTTTCAAATAATAGTTTCATTCTTGTTTCAACTTGCGTTAATGTTGGTTTGTCTTTGCCAATGTACAAAATCATAAATGCATAAGGTGTTGCCATGTTGTTAAGATACTTAGATTTATTTAATCTAAAACTTTCTCTTAATAAGCGCTTTATTCGATTCCTATCTACGGCTGTTTTAAAATTTCGTTTACTTACAGAAACACCTGTTTTTGTTGTAACACCATTATTAAAAGTTGTTTGCAAGAATACTAGCCGTAGAGGAAATGCAGAAACAGATTGTCCTTCTGAAAACATTTTATCTATAAGCTTTCTGCTTTTTAGTTTTTCTTTTTTATTTAACGTGAATTTCAAGAAAGTTATTTTAATAGCCAAAGGTAGTAAAATAAAAAAATCACGTTGTTATAAAGTAACATATAGTGTATTTAATTTATTTAATTACTATTGTTCCGCTTTTATATAAATTTAGAGCTTTGTTTAATAACAGTTCTATAATATCTATTGAGATGTCTTTATTAGGGTTAATTCTTAGTATTTTCATTCTTGCACGTGTACCTGTTTCTAAT
>NZ_MDJD01000048.1 GCF_001747085.1 Flavivirga aquatica | reverse complement strand
ATCTCTTTCTTGCTTAAAATGAGTACGACAAGCTTCTTCACTATCAAAATGGGCGGTAAAACTAAAAATATTCATGACTTGTTTTTTTAACAAAATAAGCATTTTTAATCAATTATTAGTAATTACGGATATTCAAAAAGTTAATATTGATAATTTAAGCAATACATTAACTGCTCAATAAAAAAATATAAAAGATTATTTTTGAGATTAGCTCAAAGATCATCAGTTAACAATTATAAAAAGCTGCTTTATATGTATGTAGTTATTTTGAAGAAAATGTTACAATTTGAAGCTTTTTATATTCAATAAATAAGAACAGATAACTTATATTATTTCGGATATGAAATACCTCATTCAATCACCTTTTTTCACTATTTCTTCTCTATAAAATTTAAACATCTCCAAGATACTCTCTATTCATTTTAAATTCATTGAAAAGTAATTATTAACTTACACATCTAAGAAAGACATTATTTACGTATATAGTTACTAAACTCATATAAATTAATAATTATGAAAAAAAAATTCACACACAACTCCTTATTTCTTTTTACAGAACTTTATAGAAAAAAACCATCGCAACTTAATATTGCTTTCCTTTTCTTATTATGTTTTTTAACCGGATTTAATATTTCTGCCCAAACCAGCCATACGGGTATGCGTAACATAACCTCATTAGAATTGACTGCAGATATGGGACTAGGTTGGAACTTAGGAAATACCATGGATGCTCATGCATCTTACTCATCAGGTCTTAATACTCAAACAGTTTGGGGAAACCCATTAACAACCAAGTCTATGATAGATAAAGTTAGGCAACAAGGTTTTAAAACAATTCGCATTCCCGTTACGTGGTACCAACATGTGGAGTCTGCCCCAAACTATAAAATTGATATTGCATGGCTAAATAGAGTTGAAGAAGTAATGAATTATGCTTTCGACAATGATATGTATGTTATTATAAATACACATCATGAAAGTAAATGGTTAATACCAACCTATGCTAAGCAACAAGCTGCAACCAATCAATTAAAGAAGATTTGGACACAAATTGCCAACCGCTTTAAAGATTATGGTGATTACTTAATATTTGAAACGCTTAACGAACCTAGAGTAAAAGGAGGACAAAATGAATGGAGTGGAGGAACTCAAGAAGTTCGCGATGTTGTTAATGCTTTTAATAAAGCTGCATTGGATGCTATTAGAGCTACAGGTGGAAACAATTTAAAACGTTTTATAATGTGCCCTACTGTAGCTGCAAGTGCTTCCAAAAATGCTATTAACGGCTTTATAATTCCTAACAACGATAATAAAGTCATCGTTTCAATACACACATACTATCCTTATAATTTCGCTTTAAATACAGGGAATGGCTCAACTTCTCGATGGGGATCTGCATCAGATAAGTCTGCTTTAGATTCCGAAATGCAAAAAATACATGATAAGTTTATTAGCAAAGGCATAGCTGTTGTACTTGGAGAATGGGGCTCAAAAAACAAAAACAATACTGCAGAGAGATCTAAACATGCTGCATATTATGCTAATGCTGCTAAATCAAGAAAAATGACTACTGTTGTTTGGGATGATGGTGGAAATTTTAAATTACTAAATAGAAATGCCAATAATTGGTATTTTCCTTCAATTGCAGATGCTATTACAAACCCTACTAATACACCTATTAAAGTAAATACTATTTCTGTTGCTAATAATAATCTAACATTAACAGTAGGGCAAGAAAAAACATTAACATATACTATTACTCCTAATAACGCAACAGATAAATCGGTGCAATGGACAACCAGCGATCCTACTATTGCTACTGTAGATAGTAACGGACTTATTAAAGCTTTAAAAATTGGCAATACTATTATTACTGTAACAACAAATGGTGGTATTAAAAAAGCCCAAGCTAATGTAACGATAACTCCAAATTCTACTCCAAATGGTACAACGATATCATTACTACCTATACAAGACGTTTTTTTAGAAAATTCTAAAAGAATTAATGGTAAATTTTTAAGAGTAGAAAAAGGAAAAAGAGTAACCTATTTTAAATATGATATTTCTAATATAAACGGCAACATTACAGAAGCTAAATTAGAGTTAACTTGTGGAGATGATATCGGTAACGGTTATATTAAAATTAGTCTAGGCAGCGAAACTAATTGGAATGAAAACAATATAAATAACTCAAATAAATCTATAGTTACCAACGAAATAGGTCATTTAAACACTAATTATATTAAAGAGCAATCTTATACTTGGAAATTAAACTCTGAAAGTTTTTCAAATAAAAATGTATTGAATTTTGTAATGGAACAAACAAATGGCAATGATGTCTCTTTTTATTCCAAAGAAGGTAATAACCAAAAAAGACCTACACTAATTTTAACCTATAATGAAAACAATAGCAATAAAATATTATCACGTCATAATAACCAAGAAACAGATAGTGAAGGTATTCAATCTATTATTTCTTATCCCAATCCATTCACAAATGGATTAACATTGCATATTAACAAGAAGAAATTTATATCCAATGTTAAATTGCTAGATGTTAATGGAAGAATATTTTATGATAAAGCCTTAAATAAATCTTTATCTGAAATTACAATACCTACTAATAAACTTAATACAGGTTTATATTTTATTAAATTAATAGGCAAGCATAAAACAATTACTCATAAAGTAATAAAAAAATAAAGAATCCTTTTCTATTAATTTAATTATAAAATGCATTAGTTACTATTAACTAGCATCAAATATAAAAAAGAGGTTGTCTAAAATATATTTTGGATAGCCTCTTTTTCTAATTTTGTGTCCCGTTCTAAAAATAGCGTTACATTACAATATTCTTTTCTCCATTCTATTTTAACCTAAAAAAACTAAAACTATCTTTGGATGATTCCTACAGAAAACTTACAACTATCTATTCCTCCAGAAGAATGGTGTAAATAAAACCAATACAGTAAACAGTTCTAAACGCCCTATAAGCATTAAAAAACTACACCACCATTTTCCAATACTAGGCAAGGCCGAATAATTATTTACTGGTCCAAAATCTCCCAAAGCGGGTCCAACATTCCCCAAACTAGAAGCTGCTAAACCTATAGAAGACTCAAAATCTATTTCCATCATAGAAAATCCTAAAGCACCTATAATAAAAGATAACATATATAAAATAAAGAAAGCTAAAACATTAAATACAATATCACCTGAAACTGATTTTTTATTATAACGTACTGGTAAAATAGCATTTGGATGTAGAGCTCGCTTAAATTCTATAAATCCGTTTTTTATTAATAATAGATGCCGTACAACTTTAACACCTCCAGATGTACTTCCTGCCGATCCACCAAGAAACATAAGTCCAAAAAAGAAAACCACTAAAAAAGGAGTCCACAACGTATAATTTGCTGTTACAAAACCTGTTGTAGTAATTATTGCCAACACTTGAAATAAAGAATGCCTAAATGCACTTTCTGCTTCACCCCATACCATTGGATGATTAATTGTTGATGCAGCAATATCTGCTTTAAAATAAATTATAATAGCTGCTATAATTGTAAAAATAGCTACAAATTTAAAGTAAAGTCTAAACTCTTCGTCTCCTATTATTTTTTGAACTCTTCCTTTAAAAGCAAAATAGCTTAATACAAAATTTGTCCCTGCCAAAAACATGAACACTATAATTATGTATTGAATTACAGGTTGACCATTCCAATAAGCAACACTTGCATTTTTAGTAGAAAATCCTCCTGTAGATAATGTACACATTGAATGATTTATAGCATCAAAAAAAGACATACCCGCAACTTGCAACAAAATAGTTTCAGCAGCCGTATATCCAAAATAAATAAGCCACAAACGTTTCGCTGTATCCGTAATTCTAGGGTGTAATTTATCTGCACTTGGTCCTGGTGCTTCTGCAGCAAAAAGTTGCATCCCTCCAATTCCTAAAAGAGGTAAAATAGCTATCGCTAACACGATAATTCCCATACCACCTATCCAATGTGTAAGGCTTCTCCAAAACAGCACTCCTTTAGGGACACTTTCTATATCATCTAAAATAGATGCGCCTGTCGTTGTAAAACCAGACATAGTCTCAAAAAACGCACTAGAAAAATCAGGAATACTTCCTGTTATCAAGTATGGCATTGTTCCAGACAGTGCCATTATTAGCCAACCAAAACTTACCACTATATAACCTTCTCGCTTATTCATTTCTTTTTTGTGATGCCTTGTAGAGACCATTGCCAAAACACCAACAATAAGAGTAATGATACCTGCTAAAAACAATTGAAATGTAATACCATCTTCATCATATAAAAGACTTACTAAAGCGGATAAAATCATAAATCCTCCATTAAATAAGATAAGTAATCCTAAAAAATGAAAAATTATTTTATAATTAAGTTTCATCTATTTCTAATTATTCATTGTTTAATAGCTCGTTTTTAAAT
Organism: Flavivirga aquatica; assembly: GCF_001747085.1. Classification (GTDB taxonomy): domain Bacteria; phylum Bacteroidota; class Bacteroidia; order Flavobacteriales; family Flavobacteriaceae; genus Algibacter_C; species Algibacter_C aquatica. The sequence goes on along the minus strand of NZ_MDJD01000048.1, from coordinate 173,912 downwards.
CTACTAATTTTAAAGAAATAGTTTTTCTACACTTTTTATAGATCTTAGCAAAGAACAAACCACAACGCGATCACCCTCTTGAATTCTAAAACTACCTAATGCTATTAAACCTACTCCATCTCTAATAACTCCACCTATAATAGCAGATCTTGGAAAATCTATATGTCTTATTCGTTTATTACAAACAGCAGATGTTCCTTTTACTTCAAACTCCAGTAATTCTGCATTCATATTACTAAGTTTGGTCATAGCTACGACTTCACCTTTACGTATATATCTAAAAATATTATTAGCCGCAAGCAACTTTTTATTAATTAAAGTATCAATACCAATAGAATGCGAAAGCTCGAAATAATCCATATTCTCGACTAATGCAATAGATTTTTTTACGCCTTTAGATTTTGCTACTAAGCAAGACATAATATTCGTCTCCGAATTATCTCCAACAGCTATAAAAGCATCCATTTCACTAATATTTTCTTCATCTAGAATATCTACATTTCTACCATCACTATTAATAACTAATATTTCTGGTAAATCATCGGCAATATCAAAAGCACGTTCTTTGTTTTGCTCTAAAAGCTTTACATTAAATCCTTTTTCACATAAATATTTGGCAGATTTACGACCTATTTGACTCCCTCCAAGTATCATAACGTTTTTAATTTCACGATTTACTTTACCTGTAAGTTTACAGAGTTCGTCTCCTCCTCCTTCAGACGTTATAAATACAACGTTATCACCTTCTTTAAAACGAGTATCTCCACGAGGAATTAACGTAAATTGTGTTCCTGCTCGTTGAATAGCAATAGGAACAAAATGTATTTCAGGAAATATTTGTGCTGCTTCTTTTACCGTTTTCCCAACAAATGATGCTTCTTTAGATAACGTTAAACCAGCCATAGTTAGAGCACCGTCTTCAAACTCATAATTATCATTAAAAGACGATGCTTTTAGTGATAATTCAATTTCTGATGCCGCTAAAGCTTCAGGAGAAATCAATTCGTCTATACCAAATTTAGTAAATCCTACCTCTTCCTTATGGTTAATAAACTCTGTATTTGATATTCTTGCAATGGTGCGTTTAGATCCTAATTGCTTAGCCAACACACAGGTTGTAATATTTGTAGTTTCAGAAGCAGTAACAGCTATTAATAAATCACTATTATATACACGTGCTTCTTTCAATATAGCTATAGAAGTAGCGTCTCCCCTAATAACTTTAATATCTAAATGGTTATCGGCGTAAGATAAACTTTCCTTATTAGTGTCTATTAATGTAATCTCTTGAGATTCATAAGACAATAACTTAGCTAAATGAAATCCAACTTCACCAGCTCCAGCAATAATTATTTTCATGTGTTTATTTCAATTGCTTTTTATTTTATCACATGCAACTTCCTTATAATAATCTCAATGAGATAAATAAATTTCAATCATGGAAGTTTCATCATTTACTTATCATAAAAAGTAAAACAAATATAGTATAAAATACATATTGCTACATGAAATAGACTCATATAATTATTTAGATTCCTATAGTGTAATGCTTTTTTAAAAGTTTATATTTGTGCAAAATTTATAGATTTGTCAAAAATTAAGCCCTACAAAAACAGCGATTTAGGTAAAAAAGAACAAGTTACAAAGATGTTCGACACCATTTCTGGAGATTACGATGGTTTAAACCGCGTTATTTCTTTTGGAATTGATATTAAATGGCGAAGGAAAGTAGTTAAAATAGTTAAAGAAAATAGTCCTGAAACTATTTTAGATATTGCTACAGGAACTGGTGATTTAGCTATTAATTTAGCTGAAACTAATGCTAGCAAGATTATTGGTTTAGACATTAGTAGTGGTATGTTAGAGATTGGTAAAGAAAAAATTAAAAAGAAAGGTTTAGAATCAAAAATAGAAATGATTTTAGGGGATAGTGAAAATATGCCTTTCAAAGACCATACTTTTGATGCTGTTACAGTTTCTTTTGGAGTTCGTAATTTTGAAACCTTAGAAAATGGGCTAAAAGAGATTTATAGAGTACTAAAACCAAATGGTACTTTTGTTATTTTAGAAACATCTATTCCTACCAAATCACCTTATAAACAAGGCTATAAATTTTACACCAAAAACATTTTACCTCTTATAGGAAAACTATTTTCAAAAGACAGAAGTGCTTATAAATATTTATGCGAATCTGCATCTCTTTTTCCTTATGGAGAAGCATTAAACAATATTTTACGTAAAACTGGGTTTATTAATGTTGAAGATTTGCCACAAACTTTTGGTGTAGCAACAATTTATAAATCATCTAAGTAATTATATGAAACGCTTTTTTGCATTACTATCATTTTTATTGATCATTCAAACATCCAATGCTCAACTTTTTAAAAGAGAAAAAGTAACCTATGACGCAAATCAAGGACGAGGAACAACTGATAACGATTTGTTTCGTTGGGGATACTATTTAGGATTTAACAATTTTGATTTCAATTTTGATTATAATGAAGATTTACGTGATATCTATGTAAAACGAAGCCCTGGTTTTAATGTAGGTTTGATAGGGAACTTAAGAATAAATGGTTTTTTGGATTTACGTTTAGAACCTGGATTAGTTATTACAACTAGAGAATTAAATTATAGTGAAAGCCATTTTGAAGATGCTATTACTGTAAGAAAATCAGATTTAATAAGAGAGGTTAAATCAACTTATGTACATATTCCTTTATTATTAAAAGTTTCTACCAAGCGTATTAACAATTTTAAACCTTTTATTGTTGGTGGTTTTTCTACAGCTTTAAATTTATCTAGTAATCAAGATAACCCTGAGGATAATAAAAATGCTCAATTTAGGACTAAAAAGAATCCTTTGTTTTATGAGCTTGGTTTTGGTATTGACTTCTATCTTTATAATTTCAAATTTACGCCTTCTATACGTGGTGTTTTTGGTCTTAATGACGAACTTGTAAGAGATAATGATCCTAATAGTCCTTGGACTAGTAATATTTCTAGTATGAAAACTCGTGGCGTTTTTATAAACTTTACGTTTCAGTAGTTTTTATTAGAGTAAATATAAAAGTCATCTTTAGTAGAAAAATGAAGATTTAATTAATAACTTCATATTTTATGGATATACCAGAATTTCTGTATCATTATTACGAAATAGAACAAGGTCCTTTTAAAAATATTACTCAAAATAAATTTGAAAAAGCTCAAGACATTCAAAATAGGATTTCAACTGGATTCAATAGTAAAAGACCTTCAAATTATATAGATTTAAGATTCTCATTAGAAAAAAGATTAAAAAAAGGGTTTATAGATAAAGGAGGTAAACCCAAAAGAGATGACCCTTTTTATTTTACTTTAGGAAAATGTAATTGGATGAAATCTTGTTTTGAAAATCCAGGCACTATAAAAATCCCTTTATCAAATTTTAATTCAAAACAGATTAGTTTTACTTACCCTGACAGTATGGTGTCTTTTCAAATTTATGATGAACCTAAACTTTCTTTATATAAAAAAGCATCTAATGGACAGATATACCTATTGAATGAAATAAGTGATTTATTAGACAAATACGGGCTTCCATCCGAAGAAAAATGGCAATCTCAAGAAAACATGAAATACGACAGATATATTGAAGCACAAGTATGGGACGATTTTTTAATTGATAAATACCAACAAAAACCTTAAAAACCAGAATATTATTAACTAAAAACCCTAGCTAAATACATCTACCTGTTTTTATCGTCTCTTAAATTCACTCAATAAAATAGCTGTTGCAGTTGCCACATTTAAACTTTCAGTAGCTTGTAAAACTCCAAATCTAGGAATAGATACTTTTTCATTGATAATAGCTTCCACTTCTTTTGACACACCGTTTGCCTCATTACCCATAACTAAAACACCTTCTTGTTTTAGTTCTTTGGTGTATACTTTTTCCCCTTCCATAAAAGCACCATATACAGGAACTCTAACATCCTTTAAAAATGTAACCAAATCAACATAGCTTATATTAACTCTTGTGATAGATCCCATGGTAGCCTGTATAACTTTAGGATTAAAACAATCTACTGTTTCTTTACTACATATTAAATTCTTAATACCAAACCAATCACAAAGTCTAATAATAGTTCCTAAATTACCTGGATCTCTTACTGCATCAAGAGCAACAATAAGCCCATTATAATCGATGTATTTTTCTTTTGGTACTTTAAAAATAGCTAATGCTTTATTAGGCGTTGTTAAAAAACTAATACGCTTTAAATCTAATTCAGAAATTATAACTTCATCTTTGGCATCAATATTGAATGATTCTGTAGTATATAATGCGTGAAGCTCCCATTTAGAAAGCAGCAATTCTTTTATTGTTTTAACACCTTCAACAACAAAAAGGCCATGTTGTAGCCTAAATTTTTTCTGCTTTAAACTCGTTATTAATTTAATTTGGCTTTTAGAGAGCATACTGTGTTTTTAATTTTTTATAAAGAAAAAGAAAATATTAGTAAGATTCGCCTATACATAAATCATTTAAATATTTTTTTCAACGTAAATAGCGTATTTTTGAAACTACTAATCATAATCTCATTATTTATTTCTTTTAACAAAATTAATTTTGTTAAACTATAACTTAAATTAACTGTAATTTCATTTGAAACAACAACTTTCAAAAATACTATTTTTAATATTTATTACAAGATTCGTAATTTCTTGTGATACTGTAAAAAGAGTTGCCGACAATGAATATTTACTTACTAAAAACTCAGTAATAATTAATGATAAAAAAGACAATACTGAGGCGATAAATAATCTAATATATCAAAAACCAAATAGTAAAATCCCTCTTTTTGGTACACCGTTACGTTTACATTTATATAATACAGCTCGCCCTAATAGGGATTCTCTTTTTGAAGTTTGGTTGGATAAGAAACCTAAACGAAGAGAACGTTTCACCAAAAGATATTCAAAAAAACAAGTTGATAAATTAAAAAAATCTGTTCTAGCATTTAATAATTGGTTAAGAAAAACAGGGGAAACTCCTGTCATTTTAGATGAAGAAAAAGCTAAAAAATCCATAAAACGCCTTCAAGATTACCATATAAATAATGGATGGTTTGATGTTAAATCAACTTATAGCATCTCAAAAAAAGACGATAAACGTGCCGAAATTGAATATCAAGTTGAAACAGGCAAACCCTTTATTATTGATTCTATAACAGAAACAATTAAATCACCTGTAATAGATTCTATATATCAAAATATAAAAAAAGACGCCTTAATATTAACCAACCAGCAGTATAGAACTTCAAACTTTGAACAAGAACGGAAGAGAATATCAAATAAACTACGAAACTCTGGGGTCTATCACTTCAACCAAGACTACATATCTATGGTCATGGATAGTATTGGCACTGATAAAAAGTTTAATGTAGATATTAAAATTCAAGATAGAGCCATAAGAACTCAAGACTCTATAAAACATGAGCCTTTTAAAGTTTATACCATAAAAGATGTTAATATCATTACAGATTACACCTTCGAAAATAGAGGTAAGCCATTTCTAGACTCCATTATATATAATGGCTACAAACTCTATAGTTATAATAAAATACAATATAGACCCGAAGCCTTAACTGATGCTATCTTTATAAATCCTGGATCTATTTTTAAAGATATAGACCGCACTAGAACATACAGACACCTTAATGAATTACGTACCTTCAAGTATCCTAACATCGAATATATAGAAAACCCAGATAACACCCTTACCGATACTATTAGACTAACCCCTTTAAAAAAATTCAGTTTAGGATTTAGCGCTGATGTTTCTCAAAGTAACATTCAATCTGTCGGATTTTCATTAAACCCAAGCTTGCTTATTAGAAACATTTTTAGAGGTGCAGAAACTTTTGAAATATCTGCGATTGGGTCTATAGGTGCTTCAAAAGATAAAAATAACCCTGACGACCCTTTCTTTGATATTAATGAATATGGGATAGATTTTAAGTTAACAATTCCTAGATTATTTTCTCCATTTAATACTGAGAATATTGTTCCTAAATACATGTCTCCTTCTACGCAAATTAGCTTAGCTACTACAAGTCAAACCAACATAGGTTTAGATAAGCAAACCTTTAGTGGTACATTTAATTATAATTGGTACCCTAATAAAAGAGTAAGTAATAGATTAGATTTATTCAACATACAATATGTTAGAAATTTAAATACAAACAATTATTTTGGCATATACCAAAACTCATATAGAGCATTAAACCAAATAGCTAAAGATGTTAATTATATTGATTCAGATGGTGATTTAGAAAAAACTAATCTAACCAACTCATTTATAAATGATGCATTAAATAATAGCTTTGCTACAGGAGTAAACAGCACACAATTACGAACAATTAACAATATTAATGAGCGAAGAGAAAGATTAACAGAAGACAATCTAATTTTGTCTTCTAGCTTTAATTTTATAAATGATGAGCGCACAAATTTATTTGATGAAGACTTTTCAATTTTTCGTTTTAAATTAGAGCTAGCAGGAAATTTACTAGCAAGCTCTTCTAAATTATTAGGCTTAAAAAAGAATAATGATGATCGTTATGAGCTTTTAAATGTAGCTTACTCTCAATTTGTAAAAACAGAATTTGATTATACAAAACATTGGGATTTAGGTAATAAAAATATACTAGCTCTAAGAAGTTTCTTGGGTATTGCCATCCCCTATGGTAATTCTAACAGCATACCTTTCTCTAAAAGTTTTTTTGCAGGAGGTCCCAACGATAATAGAGCTTGGTCTGCATATAGTCTTGGACCAGGGAGCTCTGAGACAACTAATGAATTTAATGAGGCTAACCTGAAATTTTCATTAAGTATAGAACAACGCTTTAATATATTAGGCGATTTAAATGGGGCTATTTTTGTTGATTCTGGTAATATTTGGAATGTATTAGACAATGTTGAGGATGAAAACGCAACATTTACCAATTTTGATTCTTTAAAAGATATAGCCATTGGTTCGGGGGTAGGTTTGCGTTACGATTTCAGCTTTTTTGTGTTTAGGTTTGATATTGGTTTTAAAACCTACGATCCTTTTTACAGAGAACAAAATAGATGGTTTAATGATTATAATTTTTCGAATGCAGTATATAACATTGGTATAAACTATCCTTTTTAATTAATCTATCTACTTTGTTTTACGAAAGATAACTCCCTGTAACACCAAGCTAAGTATGTTAAAACTTATTTTTTAATCATAACTTTACTATAACGTTTTAGTATCCTATAATGTTTTCAAATCCCCAAACAACAACTAATTATTCAAAAATTGATTACTTTTGATACCTTAATATTCACAAATTAATTAAAAATGGGACACAATATAAAACCTGGAGTTGCTACAGGTCAAGAAGTACAAGCTATATTTAACCTTGCCAAAGAAAAAGGATTTGCATTACCAGCTGTTAACGTAATAGGTTCTGATACCATTAATGGTGTATTAGAAACAGCAGCGTCATTAAACGCACCTGTTATTATTCAGTTTTCTAATGGTGGAGCACAATTTAATGCAGGTAAAGGGCTTAGCAATGATGGACAAAAAGCTGCTATTGCAGGTGCCGTTGCGGGAGCTAAACATGTACACACTTTAGCAGAAGCTTATGGTGTTCCAGTTATTTTACATACAGACCACTGTGCTAAGAAATTATTACCTTGGATAGACGGTTTACTTGATGCCAGTGAAAAACATTTTGCTGAAACAGGAAAATCACTTTTTAGTTCTCACATGATTGATCTTTCTGAGGAGCCTATTGAAGAAAACATTGAAATATGTAAAACCTATTTAGAGCGTATGAGTAAAATGGGTATGACATTAGAAATAGAATTAGGTATTACAGGTGGTGAAGAAGATGGAGTAGATAATAGTGATGTAGATGATTCAAAATTATACACACAACCAGAAGAAGTAGCTTACGCTTACGAAGAATTAAGTAAAGTAAGTCCTCAATTTACTATTGCAGCTGCATTTGGTAATGTACATGGGGTATACAAACCAGGAAACGTAAAATTAACACCGAAAATCTTAAAGAACTCTCAAGAGTATATTTCTAAAAAATATGGTGTAGGTGAAAACCATATTGATTTTGTATTCCACGGTGGGTCTGGATCTACAGTAGAAGAAATACGAGAAAGTATTAGCTATGGTGCAATAAAAATGAATATTGATACTGATTTACAATATGCATTCATGACTGGTATTCGTGATTACATGGGTGAAAAATCTGAATATTTAAAAGCTCAAATAGGAAACCCTGAAGGGGAAGATGTACCAAACAAAAAATTCTATGATCCAAGAGTTTGGTTACGTGAAGGTGAAAAAACATTTGTAGAACGTTTAAAAAAGGCGTTTGAAGACTTAAATAATGTAAATACTTTATAGAATAAAAGTATTTTTTATTATAAATTTTTATTAAAGACTCTACGATACGTAGAGTCTTTTTTATTTTAACATCACTAATAATCAATACAGTAACATTTTATAAAGATTTAAAAAAACAAAAAATACTGTGGCATTACCTCAAAATTAAAAAAAGGCTTAATTTTGTAACCAGACTTTTATTTTTAGTTTACTTTTATTAGCAGTAATCTTATAAATAATTATTAGGCTAATTACAGTCGAAAGATTGTAACCAATAATATAATGAACAATGCTTTATTAAGCATTGTGAACCTAACTAAAATGTTAAAAGATTTTCTTGTATAAGAAAACACAAAATTATAAATCACTATGGCTTGGTTTAAAAGAAAAACAAAAGGTATAACAACCACTACCGAAGAGAAAAAAGACACACCAAAAGGATTGTGGTATAAATCTCCAACAGGCAAGATTGTTGATGCAGAAGAATTAGAAAAAAACTTCTACGTAAGTCCTGAAGATGGCTACCATGTTAGAATAGGAAGTAAAGAATATTTTGAAATACTTTTTGATGATAATAAATTCAAAGAATTAGATGCTAACTTAGAATCTAAAGATCCTTTAAAATTTGTAGACACAAAAAAATACCCTGAGCGTTTAAAAGCAGCTCAAGCTAAAACCAATTTAAAAGATGCGGTACGTACAGCTGTTGGTAAATCTAAAGGAAAAGATTTAGTTGTAGCCTGTATGGATTTTGCTTTTATTGGCGGATCTATGGGAAGTGTTGTTGGTGAAAAAATTGCAAGAGCAGCAGATTATTCGTTAAAAAAGAAAATACCATTAATGGTTATTTCTAAATCTGGTGGCGCTCGTATGATGGAAGCTGCATTATCTTTAATGCAATTAGCAAAAACATCTGTAAAACTAGCACAATTAGCAGATGCTCAAATTCCGTATATTTCGTTATGTACAGATCCTACAACTGGAGGAACAACAGCATCATTTGCTATGCTTGGTGATATTAATATCGCAGAGCCTGGAGCTTTAATTGGTTTTGCTGGACCAAGAATTGTAAGAGATACTACTGGTAAAGAGTTACCTGAAGGTTTCCAAACCTCAGAATTTTTATTAGAACACGGTTTCCTTGATTTTATAACATTGCGTAAAGACCTTAAAGACAAAGTAAATCAATATGTTGATTTAATTTCAAATCAACCATTGCGAGCATAATATTAAAAGCAACTTATTAGTCGCTTTTTCTTTTTATATAGATTTTATTGAAAATCATTAAAAATTACTATATTTGCCGCTCGAAAGAAAGGCTTTCGTGTACATAACAATCATTTACAATAATATTAGAATGTATTTAACAAAAGAAGCAAAAGAAGAACTTTTTGCAAAACACGGTAAAGACGCTAAGAACACAGGTTCAGCTGAGGGGCAAATTGCATTATTTACTGCAAGAATTAATCACTTAACAGAACACTTAAAAAAGAATCGTAAAGATTTTAACACAGAGCGCTCTCTAGTAAAGTTAGTAGGTAAAAGAAGAAGCTTACTAGATTACTTAACTAAGAAAGATGTCTTAAGATATCGTGCCATAGTAAAAGAATTAGGATTAAGAAAATAATTTAAAAAGAGGCTTTTATAGCCTCTTTTTTGTTTTGCGTTAGGGATTGAGGTATTGTTGAAGCTCCTCGCAGAGAGCGACTACCGAAAGCCCGACCTTTAGGTAACGCCAATAATATATAAAGTATAACTCGAGCGTAAGAGTTTAAATTACGCATTGAAGAAGCTAATTATAGTTTTTCATTGGTCACACACAACAACTACACAACAACACAACGACCATTGTTTAATTAGAATTAAAAAAAATTTATGATTCCAAAAGTTTTTAGAGAGGTCATAGACCTAGGAGACGGTAGAGAAATTTCTATCGAAACTGGAAAATTAGCAAAACAAGCTCATGGTAGTGTTGTAGTGCAATCTGGAAAATGTATGTTATTATGTACTGTGGTTTCCAATTACAAACAAGCTGATGTAGATTTCCTACCTTTAACGGTAGATTATCGTGAAAAATTTGCATCAGCAGGACGTTACCCTGGAGGTTTCTTTAAAAGAGAAGCTAGACCTAGTGATGGCGAAGTATTAACGATGCGTTTAGTAGATCGTGTATTACGTCCATTATTCCCAAAAGATTACCATAGTGAAACTCAAGTTATGATTCAATTAATGTCTCATGATCCTGAAGTTATGCCAGATGCTATGGCTGGATTAGCTGCTTCTGCGGCTATACAATTATCAGATTTCCCATTTGAATGTCCTATCTCTGAAGCTAGAGTTGGTAGAATTAATGGTGAGTTTGTAATCAACCCAACACGTGCGCAATTAGAAGAATCTGATATTGACATGATGATTGGTGCTTCTGCCGATTCTGTAATGATGGTAGAAGGTGAAATGGATGAGATTTCTGAAGAAGAAATGACTGAGGCTATTAAATTTGCACACGAGGCTATTAAAGTACAATGTGCTGCTCAAGTTGCATTAGCTGAAGCCTTTGGTAAAAAAGAAGTGCGTGAATACGAACCAGAAAGAGCTGATGAAGATTTAGCTAAAAAAATACACGATATGGCATACGATAAAGTGTATGCTGTTGCAAAAGCTGGTTCTTCTAAACATGAAAGAGGTGCTGCATTTGCTGAAATTAAAGAAGAGATTAAAGCTACTTTTTCTGAAGAGGAACAAGAAGATTTTGGTGGATTAATTTCTAAATATTATAGCAAAGCTGAAAAAGCTGCTGTTAGAGATTTAACATTAAATGAAGGCTTACGTTTAGATGGACGTAAAACGGATGAGATTAGACCAATTTGGTGTGAGGTAGATTACCTTCCATCTACGCATGGCTCTTCTATATTTACACGTGGAGAAACTCAAGCTTTAGCTACTGTAACTTTAGGTACTAGTAGAGAGGCTAACCAAATAGATATGCCATCTTACGAAGGTGAAGAGCGTTTCTATTTACACTACAACTTCCCTCCTTTTTCAACTGGAGAGGCAAGACCTATTCGTGGAACTTCTCGTCGTGAGGTAGGACACGGTAACTTAGCGCAACGTGCTTTAAAAGGTATGGTGCCAAAAGATTGCCCATATACTGTACGTGTGGTTTCAGAGATATTAGAATCTAATGGTTCTTCTTCTATGGCTACAGTTTGTGCTGGTACTATGGCCATGATGGATGCTGGTGTAAAATTAACAAAACCTGTTTCTGGTATTGCTATGGGATTAATTTCTGATGCAGATTCTGGAAACTATGCTGTTTTATCTGATATTTTAGGTGATGAAGATCACTTAGGAGATATGGACTTTAAAGTAACAGGTACTGTAGATGGTATTACAGCTTGCCAAATGGATATTAAAGTAAAAGGATTATCTTATGAAATCCTTGTAAATGCTTTAAAACAAGCACGCGATGGTCGTTTACATATCTTAGAAAAATTAACAGATACTATTGCTACGCCTGCTGAAGATGTGAAACCTCACTCTCCAAAAATGATTACTAGAAGAATTCCTAACGAATTTATTGGTGCTTTAATTGGTCCTGGTGGAAAAGTAATTCAAGAATTACAAAAAGAAACTGGAACAACCATCGTTATTAATGAAGATCCCGTTACAGAAGAAGGTATTGTTGAAATTTTAGGTGTAGGTAGTGAAGGTATTGATGCTGTACAAACAAAAATAGATTCTTTATTATTTAAGCCTCAAGTTGGCAGCATTTACGAAGTAAAAGTGATTAAGATGCTTGACTTTGGTGCAGTTGTAGAATATACTGATGCTCCTGGAAACGAAGTATTATTACACGTTAGTGAATTAGCTTGGGAACGTACTGAAAATGTATCTGATGTTGTAAACATGGGTGACGTTTTTGATGTGAAATACTTTGGTATAGATTCTAGAACACGTAAAGAAAAAGTATCTAGAAAAGCAATCTTACCAAAACCTGAGGGCTATGTAGCAAGACCACCAAGAGAAAATAATGATCGTGGTGGACGTGATAACAGAGGTAGAGATAATCGCGGACGTGATAACCGTCGTGACGATAGAAAACCTAGAGAGAATAAAAAAGAAGATTAAATTCTTTTTATATCATATTAAAACCCGATAGATTTAAAATCTATCGGGTTTTTGTTTTATACTCAAATTCTACTATTAAAGAGTTTGGTGTTGCAGAAATAAAAAGATAAAAAAATATTAATAAAAATAAGTAAGGAGTAATAATTTTAATAAAACTAAACCATTAATATATAATGAAAAAACGAATGGAATTAAGAAAAAATAATTTCTTATAATATATAGCAGGACGATAAGTTTTAATATAAAAACGTATTAAAACTTCATCTTCTATTCTGGTTAATTTATCTTAAAATAAAACCTATTGGAATAATAAATTTGAAAATCAAAAGAACTTAATAATAAAGTTCCTTTTAAATCGTAAACCTTAATTTTTTATCCAATTAATTTATTCTCATTAGTAATGGTAATAAATCATCGCTTAAATTAATTTGGAGATAGTAATCTCTATTCATTAATAAGTAGGATTTTACAATTGATTCTCTTATCAACCACGCACCTACATCTCCGTATGAATCTATATTTTTTTAAAATACTTTAATCCATAAGAAATAACTCTACGGACTACTTGTTTCTACTTTATTAAAAATTTACCATTAAGCCTTAGTTATTAACTCCACTTGAATTCTATTTTATTTATCATCAGCTTTAATTCTAAAAAATCTAAAATGTAACTATCCTCGTAAACTATGTAAATCAATTACTAAATAGATTTCATGAAAACAGAAAAGATTATTTCTAAACAGCAAACAAAAACTAACACAAATATCTCCAATAATATTTTTTATTTAATTAATTCTTTTTTTCATAGTAAATATATTTCATTAAAAAAGCCAAAAGACTTATGGGGAGGAATAGTTTTATTATGCACTTTTCTACTAATGATTGATGCCGCTTATTTAGCTTATATATTACGAAATGACTTTAGCAAGTTTAATATAGAACGTATGAACTCTACTTTAGGATTAACGTTTATAGTCATAGCTGGAATATTATCTTTATTTAAAGTTAGTTTTTTTATTTACACGTTATATAGATACATTAAATACAAACCTGTAGCATCGGTAAAAGATAAAGAGTTACCAACTTGTACAGTAATAGTTCCTGCATATAACGAAGGTAAACAAGTTTGGGATACTTTAATGAGTTTAGTAGATAGTGATTATCCAAAAGAAAAACTACAATTAATCGCTATTGACGATGGTAGTGCGGACGATACTTGGAAATGGATGCAAAATGCAAAAAAAAGCTTAGGTAACCGTTTATCAATATATCAGCAACCTGAAAATCAGGGGAAACGTCATGCTTTATATCGTGGTTTCAATCTAGGTAAAGGCGACATATTTATAACGGTAGACAGTGATTCTATTGTAAAATCAGATACTTTAAGAAATTTAGTAAGTCCTTTTATTTCCAATAAACAATGCGGAGCTGTAGCTGGAAATATTAGAGTTTTAAATACAAAAAAAGGCTTACTTCCTAAAATGCTTAATGTAAGTTTTGCTTTAAGTTTTGATTTTGTACGTTCTGCAGAAAGTAGCCTTAATTCTGTACTTTGTACTCCTGGTGCTCTAGCTGCATACAAAAGTGACGCTGTTTTTGCTTGCCTGCCTGAATGGATAAATCAAACCTTTATGGGGCATCCATCTGACATTGGTGAAGATCGTGCTTTAACGAATATGATTTTAAAACAAGGCTACCATGTATTATTTCAAAGAAATGCTTACGCATATACCAATGTTCCAGAAAAATATCGTGGTTTATATAAAATGTTTATTCGATGGAGCCGAAGTAATGTTCGTGAAAATATAGAGATGTCCAAATACGTTTTCAAGAATTTCAAAAAAGACACTAAAATTGGAACACGACTTTTATTTATAAGTCAATCATTAGAAATAATAATGAGCTACCCCTTCTTATTATTTATGATATTCTTCGTTTTAACACATCCTTTACTTTTTATAAGTTCGACTATTGTGAGTATATTAATACTTTCAACTTTCCCTGCTATATTTTATGCCAAACATTATAACTTGTCAGAATCTTTTTGGGCATATACATATAGTATCTTATACACATTTTCTTTATTTTGGATTACACCTTATGCCATTGCTACAGCTAATAAAAGAGGTTGGTTAACACGCGATTTACCAGAAATAAAATAATCCCAATTTAATTTTCGTTTATATTTAAGCCGCTTCGAAGTAAATTTGAAGTGGTTTTTATTTTCAATAACTAATATCTTTTCAACCAATTAAAGTGTTTTTCTATGATATCTTGTTTGTTTTCATTAACATACTCTATGAGTGATTTTGCTATGGTTGACATATTCTTTGAACTCAGCCAAATCAAATTCCAATTGGTTACAATAGGTAAACCTTTTACTGGTATAATCTGCAAATCACCAATAGTAATAGCGTTTTTTATACCAATTAAAGGCATTATAGAATATCCCAATCCTGAAATTACAGCTTGTTTTAAAGCTTCGTTAGATGTTAATTCCATCTTTTTGTAGGTAGATATCTTCTTAGAATCTATAAACTGTTCCATTGCCAAACGTGTTGCAGATCCTTGTTCTCTATATATAAGCGGTAACTTTTGAAACTCTGTTTGATCTAAATATTTTCCTTTGTATTTATAATCTTTTCCTCCAACCATAAACAACTCATTTTTCATAAGTTCAATACTATTGATTTTTAATTTTTTTGGCATAGTTGAAACCATAGCAAAATCGACTTCATTATTTTCTAAAGCCTTAATTACTGACGCTTTATTAGTAACATCCATAACCAAATCAACTCCTCTATGTTTATTTATAAAATCTGATATAAAATAGGGCATTACGTATTTAGCTGTAGAAACAATAGCAACTTTTAATTTACCTGCTAATTCTCCTTGATAAGACAAGGCTTTATAATCTATAGCTTTAACTTCTTCCATAATCTTTCCAGCTGCTTGAGCTACTTCTTCACCAAATTCTGTGATATAAATGCGTCTTCCTACAACTTCAAATAATGGAATTTTAAACTGTTCTTGAAACTTCTTTAATTGTATAGATACTGCTGGTTGAGTTAAATACAAAGCTTCAGAAGCCTTTGTTACACTTTGTAATTCTGTTATTTTTAAAAAAATCTCTAATTGATGCAATGTATAATTCATAAACAATACTTATATATTTCATAATAAATATAAATAAAAATATATGAAATATAAATATAAACTTTGCACAAAATTATAAACCAACTAACAATCTCATTTTATATGGATTTACATTTACTAGCAGATAATCTTACTAATCCTGCCTTACTCTTTTTCTTTCTTGGAATAATTGCTGTGCAATTAAAAAGTGATTTAAAAATCCCTGAAAATTCATCAAAATTCATATCCCTTTATTTATTATTAGCTATTGGCTTTAAAGGAGGGCAAGAACTCTCTCACAGTGTTTTCACCTTGGAAATAATATGGTCATTATTATTTGGTCTTTTTTTAGCTTTAATTGTTCCTATTTACACCTATTATATTCTTCGAAAAAAATTTAGTATCGAAAACTCCGGAGCCATTGCTGCTTCTTATGGATCGGTAAGTGCTGTAACGTTTATCACAACTATAGCATTTCTAGAAATGCAACAAATTCCATTTAATGGTCATATGGTTGCTGTTATGGCGCTAATGGAAGCACCATCTATAATGATTGGATTATTATTGATTATGATTTCAAAAGGAAATAAAGGCAAGTCTGATGTTCCTATTAAAACAGTATTACAACATTCTTTATTTAACGGAAGTGTTCTATTAATTATAGGAAGTCTAATTATTGGTTTTTTAGCAAGTGATGCTCAAGCAGAAGGTATCAAACCTTTTACTACAGACATTTTTAAAGGCTTTCTAGCTGTATTCTTACTAGACATGGGAATTACCAGTGGAAAAAAACTATCAGACCTTATAAAGAAAGGCTGGTTTGCTTTAATATTTTCTATAGTGATCCCTGTTATAAATGGCTCACTTGTAGCAATAATTAGTGGGTCTTTTATTGATAATACAGGAAATAGATTATTATTTGCAATACTCGCAGCAAGCGCCTCTTATATTGCTGTACCAGCAGCAATGAAAATAGCCGCACCTAAAGCAAATCCTAGTCTCTATATACCTATGGCGCTAGCGATTACATTCCCTTTTAATATTACATTAGGTATGCCACTATATTTATTCATCATTCAAAATACATATTAAAAATAAAGGAATCAAAACCAAAGTATAAATAAAACAAAATAATCATGGAAACAATTTTAAAATCATCAAAAGACAACAAAATCGTAAAACAAAACATCAAACTTGTAGATGGCCTTTTTACCCCTTCTGATGCATCAGACATAGTAAACTCTGTTTTAGATGTAAAAATAAATCATCATAAATTAAAAAGGCTCTCAATAACTGAAGGTAATTCCAAAGATCTATGCGAATACGACAATGGTAGAATAACTGAGCTTATTGATGCCAAACTTGATGCTAAATCATTTTTTAGCGATGCTAAGTTAAAAGGGAAAAAATTAAAAATTGAAGGCACTATTTCTATATCAATTCAAGATTAAAAACCATTCATATAGATTAATAACTAAGCTTCATAATTACGAGATTATGAAGCTTTTTTACTAGATAGGTAAACAAATTTTAAATATTTAGTAAAATTAGTAACTAAAATCATCTCAAAATGTGACTTTTAAAAGTTATTAGGGTCTAAAAACTAGAAAACAAAAAATAATTTAAAACTTTTTTGTAACATTATTAGACATATATACGTATAACCATTGAATGCCCTTAATATTCACTAACAAAATTACAGGAGAACATTAAATGAGACAACTTAAAATTACGAAGCAGGTAACCAATAGAGAAACCGCTTCGTTAGATAAATACTTACAGGAAATTGGAAAGGTAGACTTAATTACCGCAGATGAAGAAGTTGAATTAGCTCAACGTATTAAGGCTGGTGATCAAATCGCTTTAGAAAAATTAACAAAAGCTAATTTACGTTTTGTTGTATCGGTAGCTAAACAGTATCAAAATCAAGGTTTAACGTTACCAGATTTAATTAATGAAGGGAACTTAGGTTTAATAAAAGCTGCACAACGTTTTGATGAAACACGTGGTTTTAAATTTATATCTTATGCTGTTTGGTGGATTCGTCAGTCAATTTTACAAGCTTTAGCAGAACAATCTCGTATTGTACGCTTACCTCTAAATAAAATTGGCTCTATAAATAAAATTAATAAAACATTTGCCTTTTTAGAGCAAAGTCATGAACGCCCTCCAAGTGCAGAAGAAATAGCCAAAGAGCTTGACATGACTATCAATGATGTTAAAGAATCGATGAAAAACTCAGGACGTCATGTAAGTATGGATGCGCCTTTAGTTGAAGGTGAAGATTCTAACTTATACGATGTACTAAATAGTGGTGAATCTCCAAACCCTGATAGAGAATTATTACACGAATCTTTACGTACTGAAATTGAACGTGCTTTAGAAACATTAACACCTCGTGAAGCAGATGTAATTCGCTTATACTTTGGCTTAGGAAACCAACACCCAATGACTCTTGAAGAAATTGGTGAAACATTTGATTTAACACGTGAGCGTGTAAGACAAATTAAAGAAAAAGCTATAAGAAGATTAAAACACACTTCTAGAAGTAAAATATTAAAAACTTATTTAGGTTAGTAATTTATTATTAATAATTACGACTAAATTACAGTAGCAAACAGTTACTCATAACTGTTCGTTTTTTGATTGATGAAAGAACCCTCGGCTGATTACCGAGGGTTTATTTTTTCTATTCGCAAATAGCTTTCCAAAGAAAAAGACTTTAGTATCTTTGCAAAAAATTAAAATTAATTATGTCTTCTAAATTAATAGCTCCCTCAGTTCTTGCAGCAGATTTTGCAAACCTTCAACGTGATATAGAAATGGTTAACAATAGTGAAGCAGATTGGTTTCATATTGATATTATGGATGGCGTATTTGTTCCAAACATATCATTTGGAATGCCTGTTTTAAAAGCCATTACTGAACATGCTAAAAAGACTATTGATGTACATTTAATGATTGTTGATCCTGACAGATATATAAAAACTTTTGCTGAATTAGGTAGTGATGTACTTACTGTCCATTATGAAGCTTGTACTCATTTACACAGAACATTACAGGCTATTAAAGCTGAAGGAATGAAAGCTGGAGTAGCTCTTAACCCGCATACAAACATTAATCTTTTAGAAGATACTATTAATGATCTTGATTTAGTATGTATTATGAGTGTTAATCCTGGTTTTGGTGGACAAAATTTTATAGAAAACACATACAATAAAGTAAAACAACTAAAAGAATTAATAGTACGCAAAGGTGCAAATACTCAAATTGAAATTGATGGTGGCGTTACCGATAAAAATGCTAAACGATTAGTAGATGCTGGTGCAGATGTATTAGTTGCTGGAAGTTATGTCTTTAAGAGTAGTAACCAACTAGAAACTGTGAAAGGTTTAAAAGCAATTGCTAATTCATAATTCATTTATCTGTTATTATTTATGGGTTTAAAGGTGAAGCATCTAAAAACTCCCATTCCATTTGATGATGATTATCTGTTTGAATCCATGCTTTAGTTTTAAATAACCAATAACGACCAGTGCCTGTTGTTTTTAAATGATCTGCTTCAGTCGTTTGGTCAAATAATAATTCGGCCTTACCGGTAAGCTGAAGTGTTCGTTTTTTTTCAAAATCAATAAATAATAAACCAGCATTTTTATTCTCTAGGATGTTGCCTAAAGTATTATACATCTTGTTCCCTTTATAATCGGGGATCTTTAAAGTATTGTCATCTAAAACCTCAACAAAACCTTCCTTCCCGCCTCTATGAGATGCATCTAAGCTATTAGTGCTATCTACTGTGCCTACAAATAGTGTATCAGATTTAGTTATCCAATCTATATGTAACTGAGATAATGATTCTCCTGATTTAATTGAAGGCGCATTAGCTTCTAGTATTTTTGATACTGCGGATAATCTTCGCTGTATGTATTTTGGACAATTAGGGTAAGCTTCTTCAATATTTAACCCTATACCTATAGCATTAGTAATTACTTTTCCATTAATACGATATCTACGTCTTGAACTAAATTCAATAAAAAGAGAACCTACATTTGGGTTCTCTTTTATATTATCGTAAAAAATATCTGTATCTGAACTTGTTATTTTTTTACTTCTAAAAAATAGATTTGTTAAATCTGGAACTTCAACAAAACCAATTTCTCCTACTAAGAGCGAAATCCACACATTGTTATTAATATCCATGCTACTAATAATACAAGAATTCTGATTTTCTATAAATGCTGAAGCTCCTGGAATGATTGCATTATTAATCATTCTACCTGCTCTATCAGCTATTTTTTGTTCTCCAAATTTTTCTTGTATCTTGAGTTCTCCCTTATGATATGTATGTCCCATTGTTCTTAATTTTTTAAAAAATGAGAATCGAATACCCTTCTTTTTGAAGCTTGACCATGCTTGGTAAACCTGCCGTACCTGGGATGTTATTTCCTGTAATCAAATCTAAACCTGATGGATTTGCTCCCCAAACCTCAGAACATGCTGCAGAAACGCCCTCAATTTTATCTTCAATAAGTTTATAAATCTTATGACCTGGATGTGCTTCGTTTTGAAGTTGTTCTGGCCATCTTGTTGCCGTACCATGAAATAATATTTTCACATCTTCTCCTGCTGTTTTAAAATCATATGCTGCTGCTAACCCATTTAATAATCTTCCAGTAGCTTCATCAGTTCCAATCTTTGGATCTGAAAGTATAATAATTGCTGTTTTACTCATTTTAAAATATTTATAGTTATTTACCGAATATTCGGTATAATTAATAATTAAATTTTTTTACTCTATATACAAGTTTCTTAAATCCTTTAATGCTTCTTGAAAAGGTATTAAACTTGACATTGCCTTTGTAACAACTAAACTCCCCTGTATTAAAACTAAACTTTTATTAGCCTTACTTTTTGCTTCTTTTTTAGTAGACCCGAAATCAATACCTAACAAAGTAAATGCATCTATCCATATATTCATACTAAATTTTATTTGGTCACCAAACAATTCTAACCCAGAATCCATAGATAATACTCTTAGAATACAGGAATTTTTTCCTCCATCATATACTTCATTAATATTTTCTAAAACAGTATTTAAACGTATATCAGCAGAAACATTTTTGTCAGCCAAAACTTGATATATATTATTAGTTATACCTTCCGTTATATAAGCCAAAACTGCACTTCCAATTTCTTTTTTTCCATTGGGGAAACGGTGATATAAACTTGCTTTTTTTAAACCAGAAGCGTTTGCCAAATCATTCAAACTTGCCCCTTCATATCCATTAAAACGAAATACCGAAATCATATTTTCTAGTAAAACATGATCTGCAACTTTTTGTGGTCTCATAATTCAAAAATATAAAATAAATTCAAATATACCAAACGTTCGGTAATTAATTTGTAAAAAAACTAATAACAAGCAAAATTAAAATTTAGCATCTGCTTTACTTTAGAATAAATTTCAGGGAATTCAGCTTTAAAATCATTAGGTGTCTCAATGAAATTTTCAATAATAACAGCCAAAAATTCAAATTGATTTGTGAAGGCATATGCTCTAAAATAATCTGATGCTATTAACTCTTTTCTTAAAGATTCATTTGTAGATAATAATTGAGACAATTCTTTAAAAGAATTATTAAAAATAATTGAGCTTACATCTCTTTTATCCTTACTGTTGAGATGTATAGCATGTGTGAATTCGTGAATTCCTAAATTTAAATTGTCTTTATCATCATGAAAACCTAGCTTAAAATCTTCCCATGATAATACTAATGTTTTTAATCCTGGATTAAATTCTCCTTTATGAAAAGCTTTATTAGTGTTAGAATAAAATACTTTGGGATACACAATAATTTTTGAAATAAAACCTATATAAAAATTGCGAAAACCAAATGTAAGCATAACTGCTGTTGATGCAATTAAAACCTTGACTTCATCTGTTAAAGAAACATTTTCTCTTCCAATAAATTCTTTATCCTCAATAAACAACGATACTCGATGTTCAAAATACTTTTTCTCTTTCTTAGTAAGTCTTTTATAAAATGAAAATTGATTTTTTAAAATACTTTTTTGTTCTAAATTAAGTTCTTTTAAATAAAAATAAAAATGATTATACAAAGGCTTTTTATACATTAGCACATACCCTCTTTCTATTACTTTAAAAATAAAAAAAAGAAGTATAACTAATAAAACTCCAAAGATTATTTTGTTTTTTATATTAAAATCTTCAAAAATAAGAATAGTCAAATTAAAGGTTATTAGTTAATTTAGGATAAAAATACGTTAATTATATAACTCGAAATAAAAACTTATAAAATAAAAAATCCAGCGAATTTAAAATTCACTGGATTTTAATTTGTTACAAATAAATATTAATTTTTTAAATTAATATTTATTGTTTTAAAGCTTAAAGAATCTCTTAGTAGAAACTATATTTCCTTCTTGGAAAACTTTTGCTACATAAATACCTTTAACTAAACTACCAACAGTTATAGAGCTAGCATTTTTCACAGACAAGATATTTTGCCCTAAAAGATTATAAATCTCTATTTTTTCAATAACTTTAGGTGTATTTACATTTAATACATCATTTGCTGGACTAGGGAATAATTTAAGACTTGCATCATCCTTAGTTATATCGCTAGATGATAATGTTGGAGTAAAAGAAATTTCATCTATAAATATACTACCAGTAATTGCAACTGCACTACCAGTAGTAACATCTCTAAATTGGAAATCAAGCCCTGTTACCGTTCCAGTCCAATCTGGAGAATTATCAGCAGCATCTGTAATTAAAAAATTATAGGTTTTATAATCTGTATCTCCAGCTGTGAAATCTGGTTCCATTAATAACCAAAAATTACCTGAATCTCGAGCTCTTAATCTTAATGATGTTGCGTTAGATGTATTTTTCATAACAATTTTCATATATACATTTGTACCAGCATCAATATCTCCAGTTTGATCAATTCTAGGGAAATTTCCTGACAAAGGAACAAACTCCATTACAGATCTTCCAGATTCTGTAGTAGCCGCTACCGTATTAGAGCTAAATGCTACAAATCCATCAAGACCACTATCAAAAGTATAAGATTGGGCATTTAATTGAGTGCTTAACCCAGCAAAAATAAGTAAAGCAAAAGCGCTTTTAAGTAATTTTTTTTTCATAATATTAGTTAAATTTTAGTTTATTAACGGAATAAATGTATGAAAAAATAGTTAAAATCATATAGTTTTAACTATTTTTTTAACTATTCTTGAATTTATTGCTTAATTATTTGTTTTGTTGAAATAAGATTATCTTCTTGATAAATTTTGGCAATATATACTCCTTTTAATAAACTAGCTACATTTAGTGTTTTACTATTTTTATTAGCTAATACTTTTTGTCCTAAAAGATTATAAATCTCAATTTTTTCAATAGTATTTGTACTAATTACATTTAATTGCTCATTTACTGGACTAGGAAATATTTTAATGCTTACATCTTCTTTAATTACGTCATTAGATGATAATGTTGGAGTAAATGAAATTTCATCTATAACGATTGATGTTCCTGTAATTGGCATTCGCTGACCAGGTATTCTAAATTGAAAAAAAACATTTGATAGATCGCCAGTCCACTCA
Organism: Flavivirga aquatica; assembly: GCF_001747085.1. GTDB lineage: Bacteria > Bacteroidota > Bacteroidia > Flavobacteriales > Flavobacteriaceae > Algibacter_C > Algibacter_C aquatica. The sequence continues at coordinate 150,604 of NZ_MDJD01000048.1, read as the reverse complement.
GAATTTTTTATTTCAAGCGTATACGTTTTTAATTCAGATGTATTAGTATCTAGAGTTATAGGAACTGACCATATAGCTCTAGGAGTACTCTGAATTTTCAACCTTAAATTTGTTACGTCTGTATTATTTTGCAATCTAATAGATAAAAATTTATTATTAGTTGCATCTATAATACCTGATTGGTCAACTCGCATAGAAGTAGGTACAAGATCACTTGGGTCTGGCATGTTAAAAATCATCACCCCATCTGTGCCTACCATATCAGCTTGCTCGACCGTACTAAATTCCGTGTGAATTACGAAGCCTTCTACATTATTAGCTTCTGAAAACTTATAAGTTTGTGCTGTCATTGTGTTGGAGCCAATAATAGCAGATAAAAAAATGATTTTTTTTAATAATTTAGTTTTTTTCATGTTTATTTTAAATTGTTAGTTTCTCAAATCTAACATATATAACTACTAACAGAAAAAAATAAATGTTATTAAAAACATAAAATAATACGACATCAACAAAAATTCATTTATTTGTAATTAAAATCCCTAAATTAACTGTTATTTTCTTGCAAATAATCCATTATTCAACAAGTAAACCAAATTATAGTTTTTTGTTATTCGTAACCACAAAGAAATTCGAAACTCTAAACCTAAGAGTCGAAATTTAAAATTATTTATATAAAACCTGATATCAGGTTTTGACAAAGTCTTATAATATACTAATTAGAAACTCCAGAATATTCTTAAAAACTTGAATTCGATTAATATTTAGTAGATTTTTTGTAGTAAAAAAGGTCGGCTTTTATCAAATTAAAGCATTTAAATTCATTTTTTTTATCTAAAAATCTATTTAAGATATTCTACTCTAAAATTACAGAAACATTTTTATCCTATTGATGAATTTTGTAAAGAATATAACCAAATAATTGACACCCCATTTTAGGTAATCCTATTCCAAATTTATCTTCTTTTAGATTCTTATAATATATCCTTACCATGCTAATTAAAATAATCATTTCGTTCATAAATGATGTCTCTTCGAATGAAAAGCAAGTGATAAATTTCAAAAAAACTTTCAAATAAAGATGTTTTAGCCAGAATAAGCATTATTAGAAACTGAAAGTCAAGCTAATATAATCGTATTAAATTACCTACAAAATTCATGAAATATTTTGTTTTTTTTTGAAAGAAAAAACCTATTATTGAAGCAAAAAAAACCTACTTAAATAATCAAAAAAAAACAATGAATTCGAGAACAAAACTCCATCTAGCACAACAAGAAATTTATTATGGTCAAATGATGGATCCTACAAGTCCTTTACACAATACAGGTGGCTATTCTGTTTTTAAAGGCGATTTAGATACTAACTTATTTAAAAGTATAGTCTATGAATTATCCAACTATTTTGATGTATTTTCTATTCGATTTGACCTTTCCAAAGATAAACCGTCTATTTATTTAGACAATCAGGTTAAAAAAATAACTTTACAAGAAATAGATTTTTCTTTACAAGAGAACCCTAAAAAAACAGCTAAGAGTTGGATACAAAAACAATTTGATACTGCTTTTGACTTGCAGCAAGAAGAATTGTATAAGTTTGCTCTTATTAAAATAGCTAAAAATGAATACTGGTGGCTACATTATTTCCATCATATAATCATAGATGGATTTGGTTTTACTATAATGATTAATCATGTTACAGAAGAATATGATAAAATATCTAAAGGAGGTCAACAATCTAACTTAATATACCCTTCTTATTTTAAAGCCATACAAAAGAATATTGAGTATTCAGAGTCAAGTCAATATACTAAAGATGATACTTATTGGAAAGAAAAATATGCTATTGTTCCTAAATCCATTGTTAAAAACAAAAAAGAAAATTCTGTAGAAGGTGGAGAAAGGTTCTCTTTATCTGTATCTCCATTAGACAGAGCTTTATTTGATAGGTTAACAGAACAAACAAAAGCAAGTCTGTCACAATTTACAATAGCTGCTCTCTTACTATACTTAGGTAAAACAACAGACCAAAAAACATTTAGCTTAGGAACCCCTATTCACAATAGAGGCAGCAGGGAAGATCGAAAAACATTAGGCATGTTTGCCGCAGTACTAGCATATAAAGGAGAGTATAATCCAGACCAAGTACTATCAGATTGTATTGCCGAGATCAAACGATCCCAACGTATGGATTTTAGACATCGACAATATCCTATTTCACACCTTAATAGGTCGCTTAAATTATTATCAGAAAATCGTCAACATATATTTGATGTTATTATAAACTATGAGCCCTTAGCATTTTCTGAGTCAATGGCTTCAGGGATTGACATAGAAATAAAACACATGACAAGCACTTCTGGTTTACAAAACCCTTTGTCTATACGTTGGTGCGATTATGGAAAAGAATATCCTTTAGAGTTAAAGGTCGACTATATGACGACACACTTTAATAAAGAAGAAATACAGCTTCTTATCAATAGACTCCTCTTTATCATTAGACAATTTGAATTTGATTTAGAAAAACCTCTAAAAGATATTTCAATTCTTCCTAAAGAAGAAGAATACCAATTGCTATCGTTTTTTAATAACACTAAGACTTATTACCCATCTAATCAAACTGTAATAGACCTATTTAGTAAACAGGTTGCAAACACCCCTGACGCTATTGCACTAGTCTTCAATAACAAAAAATTAACTTATAAAGAACTGGATGAACGTTCTAATCAACTGGCGAGGTATCTAATCATTATAGGAGTTACAAAAGAAAACTTAATTCCTATATGCATAGAGCGATCAATGGAGATGGTTATTGGTGTTCTAGGCATATTAAAAGCAGGAGGAGCATATGTTCCAATTGATCCAGCTTATCCACAACAACGTATTGATTTTATACTGGAAGACATCAAAGCAAAGATTATCATTACACAAACCAATCTTATCCATCTTTTTGAAGAACACAAGACCATAAAAAATAGCATCTGTATAGATACTCTAGTCATTGACAAATTATCTAAAGCAGCAATAGGAATTTCTATACTCCCAAACCAATTAATCTATATCATCTATACTTCTGGCACTACTGGAGTTCCTAAAGGCGTTTTATGCGAGCATAAAGGCATACTAAACCTAGCATTAACTCAAATTAGAGAGTTTGGACTATCTCCAAATGATTGTACCCTACAATTTGCTTCCATTTCTTTTGATGCTTTTGGGTTTGAACTTTATGCAAGTTTACTTTCAGGCGGACGTATTGTTATAGTTTCTGAAGACATGATCCATTCAAAAGAAGAAATGGAAAAAATATTAAACAAAAATCAAGTGACTATAGCAACATTACCGCCTTCTTATCAGCAAATAATGAGTGACTCTTTAATAGGCCTTAATACTATTGTTTCTGCTGGAGAACCCTTACATGTTTCTACAACAAAGAAATTACTGTCTAAAGGGATAAAAGTAATCAATGGGTATGGCCCTACAGAAAATAGTGTATGTTCTACACTTTCTCTTACTCCTTTGCATAATGATGGCTTAGTTACTATTGGGAAACCATTATCGAATACACAAGCTTATATCTTAGATGCCGATTTGCAACTTGTTCCCATAAGTGTTATTGGAGAGTTATGTGTTAGTGGTTTACAACTAGCCAGAGGATACCTTAACCGTGAGGCATTAACCCTAGAAAAATTTGTAGCACACCCGTTTAAGGAAGGCGAAGTATTATATAAAACTGGAGATTTGGCTAGATGGTTACCCGATGGAAATATAGAGTTTATTGGGAGAAAAGACAATCAAGTAAAAATTCGTGGATACCGTATTGAACTGGGAGAAATTGAAGCAGCACTTAATCAATTAGAAGTAGTACAACAATCGGTAGTGCTAGCACAAGAAGATCAAAAAGGCAGTAAACAACTGGTCGTTTATCTTACAGCAAAAGAACAACTGGATACTAACATTATTCAAAACACATTAAAAGAGCAATTACCCGAATATATGGTACCTAAACTGTATATGCAATTAGATGAACTACCACTAACCACCAACGGTAAAATCGACAAAAAGGCCTTGCCTACCACAGATGGGAATACCCCAAAAACAGAAAATTATGTAGCTCCATCTACTCCTGATGAAAAGTTAATGACAAAAATCTGGCAAGATCTACTAGGAATTGAAAAAGTAGGCGTATTTGATAATTTTTTTGAATTAGGTGGAGATTCAATTAAAGCCATTCAGCTTGTAAGTTTAAGTAATGCTAATGGTATACATTTTAAAGTTAAAGATTTATTTAACTATCAAAATATTTTTGGTATTGTTTCTCATTTACAAAAAGAAAAAGAAGTACTACGAGAAACCGGTATTTTAGAAGGAGAAGTAACCTTACACCCTATCCAACAACAATTTTTTGAAAAACAATTTCAAGAATATAATCATTACAACCAATCCGCTTTACTTAAAGTTTCAAAACTAGTTCCCAAAGATTCTTTAGAAAAAGTTTTATCAATATTTTCAAATCATCACGATGCATTACGTTTTCGCTATCAATATGAAGAAAACTCTCAATTTCCTATACAAACGTATGGGACTTACAATCCAATACTAATTGAAGAACAAGTTTCTTCTGTTATGGAAATCACAGCAATATGCTCAAAACATCAAGCCTCTCTTAATATTATTGATGGAGACTTAATGCGTTTTGTTTGGATTCGTACTCCAGATGAAGAAGACACGCACCGTTTACTTATTGTCATCCATCATCTAGCAATAGATGGAGTATCTTGGCGAATTCTTTTAGAAGATCTAACAGCACTTTTAACAGCTCAAACCAATGGAAAAACAATTTCATTACCTAAAAAAGGAAGTTCATATCGACAATGGATCACTAAATTATCTGAATATGCATCTTCTGCTACCTTGACAGTGGAATTAGATTATTGGAAAAAAGTATTGTCTCATCACATAACAATCCCTTCCGATTTTACTTGTAATAACGAAGTTACCTATAAAGAAACCAAACACCATAAAGTGATTTTAAAACCATCAATAACTCGTTTATTAATGCAAGAAACTCATCGCTCTTATGGAACAGAGATTAATGACCTTCTGTTAAGCGCATTATCTTTAGCCTTAAGAGACTGGGTACCAAAAAACAAAATAGTGATAGCACTAGAAGGACATGGAAGAGAAGAATTATTTACAGATGTCGATTTAAATAGAACAATAGGATGGTTTACAAGTCTATACCCAGTATGTCTGCATATTGCAGATCAAGAAGATGAGTTAGGAGATCTTATTGCTACTACCAAAGATATGTTACGAGGCGTACCTAATAAAGGAATTGGGTATGGTGTTTTACGTTATTTATCTCCGTTAGAAAAAAACCGATCTGCTTTATCGTTACCTTTCGAAGATATTATTTTTAATTATCTAGGTAGTTTTGATAAACAAATTGATTCTGCACAAGAACGCTTATTTGATTTAGCTAATGAGAAAACAGGTTCTAATATAGGTTTATCTAATAAAAACCCAAACAAGTTAGCTATAAATAGTCTTGTTTTAAAAGATTCCTTAGAAATCAACTGGAGTTATCATGAAGAACGCTATAGCGAAGAAACAATACATAAACTAGCAGATGCTTACATAGATGCATTGCATACTATAGTAACCCATTGTCAATCTATTGAAGAGCCAATAAAAACAATAAGTGATTATAACTTACCTGCAAGTGTTTCTTATAAAAAGTTACAACAGTTTCAATCCTTAGCTATTCATCCTAGTACAGTTTCAGACATTTACCCATTAAGTCCTTTACAAGAAGGCTTGTTATTTCACAGTTTATATCATGAAGACCCGTCTGCATACGTCGTACAGTTTCAATGTGACTTAGTAGGTTATTTTTCAACATCCTCTTTTCTCAAAAGTTGGTCACACCTAATGGAACAGCATACTATTTTACGAACAGCTATTTTTACAGATCATCTAGAAATTCCTGTACAATGTGTATATAAAAAACTAGAAGCCCCTATTAGTGTATTAGACTATCGTCATTTTTCTAAAGAAACACTATCTAGTGAAATAACAGCTTTTATAGAGGAAGATAAACAAACATTTCAACTCGACAAAGGTCCTTTATTTAAAATTTCATTATTAAAATTAGAAGATAACCGAACCCGTATGGTATTTACCAATCATCATATTTTATGGGACGGCTGGTCGTTTGCAAAACTTATGACCAATTTTATGGAGTACTATCAACTTTTAGAAAACAAGGCTTCTTTACCTTCCATTAATATGGATAATTATGGTGACCATATCCGCCATCTTATGCAAAAAAACAAAACAGAAGGTTTATCTTACTGGAAAGCATATACATCTTCACTAGTTACTCCCACTTATTTACCATTTCTAAAAGACACTTCTATACGTAATAAAGTTTTAGGGAACTCAGAGCAACTATGTGCTTTACCTTTAAAAATTAGTAAGGAGATAAATAGCTTTGCAGAAGCGCATCGCATTACAGTAAATACATTTGTACAAGGAGTTTGGAGCTACCTTTTATCAAAATATACGGGTCAACAAGATGTAGCTTTTGGAACTGCTGTATCTGGACGGGATTCTGATATTTCTGGGATAGAAAATAAAATAGGTCTTTATATTAATACCATTCCTGTATGTACTCGTATAGATGAGAATCAAAAAGTTGTGAATTGGTTGCAAGAACTTCAAGAAGCACATACAATTGGAAGAGAAGAGTATAGCTATCTTTCATTAAGTGAAATAGAGTCACAATCTACTATAGACGGATCGTTATTTGATAGTCTAGTTGTATTTGAGAACTATCCTGTAAACCAAATGTCTTCTGCAGAAGAAATAGGCTTCTCTATAGAAAACATGACCGCTACAGAACATACCAACTATACACTTTCTTTAAGTATTTTTAATACATCTGAAGGGCTTTCTTTTAAAATCATGTATAATAATGAAGTTATAACAAACGATATGGTTTCCATGATTTTAGAGCACATACAGGAAGTTATGAAAAACATAGTAAATGGTATTGAAAATATAGGAGAATTAACATATCTAGCCCAAGAAGAAGAACACCAATTGTTGAATCTTTTTAACGACACCAAAGTGGATTACCCTACTAATCAAACAATAATAGATATGTTTAATCATCAAGCTACTAAAACGCCTGATGCTATTGCTGTTGTATTCAACAAAACACAGTTTACCTATAAAGAATTAGATGAACGCTCCAACCAATTAGCTAAATATTTAATAACCAAATATAAAGTTGAACCTAACAGTATTGTAGGTATTTGTATGGATCGATCTGTTGATATGATTATTTCTATTTTAGCGATTTTAAAAACACGAAGTGCCTATGTTTCTTTAGATCCTAATTATCCCAAACAACGTCTTCAAAGTATTATTAAAGAATCTCAATTAAATAATATATTAAGCACTTCTAAATCTAACTTAGAAACTTTTATTAATCTAGATACGATCAGTATAATCGATATAAATAATGTATCTACAAACAAAATAGATGTAGCTCCTCTTAACTTAAAATACCATTCAGAAGACTCTGTTTATGTGCTTTTCACATCTGGTTCTACAGGAGTTCCTAAAGGAGTAACTATGGGCAATAAAGCTTTAGTTAATTTATTACAATGGCAAGAAAGTCAATTTATAGACCACTTAGAACGCTCTGTATTACAATTTGCTAGTATTAATTTTGATGTGAGTTTTCAAGAAATATTTAGTACACTTTGTTTTGGTCAAAAATTAGTTTTAGTAACAGAACAAGAACGCAAAGACACGATTATGCTTCTAGAAAAGATCTCTACTAATCACATTACGCATGTATTTGTTCCATTTGTTGTATTGGAAAGTTTAGCATTATCTGCTAAAGTTCAATCAATATATCCAAGTTCATTAAAGGAGATCATTACTGCTGGTGAGCAATTACAGGTAAGTACAGAAATTAGGAACTTTATAAACAATTGTGGGTGTCAATTGATCAATCAATATGGTCCTTCAGAAACCCACGTTGTTAGTAGTTATAAAATTTCAGATATAAAAACAGCGCCTTACCTACCTCCTATAGGTACGCCTATTCATAATTCAGAACTCTACATTTTAAATCATAAACTTTCACTTGTTCCTATTGGCGTAGTTGGAGAATTATGTGTAGCTGGAGATGCTTTAGCAAAAGGTTACCTCAACCAAGAAGCATTGACTAAAGAAAAATTTATAGCGCATCCTTTAAAAAATGGTGAACGCTTATATAAAACAGGAGATTTAGCAAAATGGCTTCCAGATGGAAACATTGAATTTATTGGTAGAAAAGATGACCAAGTAAAAATACGAGGATACCGTATTGAATTGGGAGAAATTGAATCAACTTTAGATCAATTTGATGAGATACAGCAATCTGTAGTACTCGCACGAGAAGATCAAAAAGAGAACAAACAACTTGTAGCTTACCTTGTTTCAAAAAATAAACTGAACACTAAGGATATACAAAATGCATTACAAGAACAGTTACCCGAATACATGATACCTAAGGTATATGTTATCTTAGATAAACTACCAATAACCTCTAATGGCAAGATCGACAAAAAAGCATTACCTGTTCCTGACAAAGATGCCTACCATACCGAGGATTATGTGGCTCCATCGACATTAACAGAACTAGAATTAACAAAAATCTGGCAGGAGTTCTTGGAAATCGATAAAATTAGCGTTTATGATAATTTCTTCGAACTAGGCGGAAATTCTTTATCTGCAATTCGATTAATTTCTATAATAAAGCAAAAATTCCAACAAGAAGTTAAGGTTCAACAACTTTTTCAGTATCCTACAATACACGTTTTTAGTAACTTAATAGATAATAAAGAAGCATTTAGAATACCTTCCGGTCTTGTTAGAATTAGTAAAGAAAAGGAAGACAAAGAGAAAAAAATATTCTGTGCGCCAGGTGCTGGTGGTAATATTGTTTCTTTTTATGAATTTGCTAATTTATTGCAAGAAGAATATACACTATATGGATTTCAAGCTTACGGGTTAGATGATATAACTACTGCACATAATAGTATTGAGGAAATTGCTACTCAAAATATTATAGATATGCAACAAATAGATCCTTCTGGTCCTTATCGATTAGCAGGGTATTCTATGGGAGCAAATGTGGCTCACGAAATGGTGCTTCAATTACAAGAAAAAGGGTATGAAGTAACAGAAATCATGTCTTTTGATGGTATGCCTTATGCTTCTATTATAAATGACAACCCCCAAAGGCAACTTTCTACTTCTTTTTCAAAAAACATGATTGAGATACTTGATATAATGGCTAATGCTTTTTTACATCAAACAGAAGTAACTTTTACAATCACAGAACGAGAACTGGAATCTAAAACATATAATGAGCAACTGGATTGTGTTTATAATGAATTAGCGCAATTGGGGTTTGAAGTAATGAATAAATCAGATTTTAAAAAATTTATAAATATATTTTTACATCAACATAAAATCTGGAACTCCTATACTCCAATCCTGGGCGAAAAATACAAAGTACCAGTAACCTTGTTCAAAGCTAAAGAAGAAATCCTAACAGCCGGAGCTAGTTATGGTTGGGAACAAGTAACTCATGGAGAAATAACTGTATATAATACAACAGGAAGCCATATGACGTTGTTAAACCTTCCTCATGTTAAAAATATTTCTAAAGTTATTAAAGCATCTAATGATAAAGAAATGATGATGTCCTATTAAAAAGACATCTCAAAATTAATTGATCTAATAATTAGATCAATTAATAGCCTGTGATATGATATATCACAGGCTATTTTATTTTTTTAAATAGCTGCCATATAAATATAAGTGTTTTTTAATTCTTGTTTAAAATTAACTAATGAAGGGACACCTTTAGCAGTAATTATACTTCGTAAATGAGTCATTAAACCAAATCTAGCTTCATCTTGAAAATATAGGTTAATATCTGTGTACCTATCTTTATTTAGACTTAATTTAATTTGTTTTAAGCAATCAGGTAAGTTTTAAAAAATCAGTCACAGCTTCTTGTGATTTTTTTATGTGTGATTTTCTAGGTTGTTTTATTTTAGTGCCAAAAAAATCAATCATATAATCCCTTAAAGTATTGTATTTATATTCAATACCATAGGTCTCTTTTACCCATTGAACCGCTTGTACATAACTCAAGAACCCTTGTTCTTGGTCATTAAGCCGCTCTGATAAACCATCATGGACTTCTTCTGTGATTTTACGTTTCATACGAAAAATAAAACCATAAATATTATAATTACGTCCGCCTATACGGTCTGTAGGTTATAAATAAAACTGGTCTCATTTAACTTATCAAAAAGATAAACAGACGTGAGACCAGAAAGACCAGCACCTACTATAATATATTTAGCTGTGTTTTATTTTGTCATTTTTTTATTCCATTAAATGTGTTCCGTGTACTACAGCTGCACCAGCGCGTAAAGCAGCTGCTACAAAAGTTGTTTCTGCTAATTCTTCTGGTGTTGCTCCAGCTTCTATGGCGTGTTTTTTATGTATTTCAAGACAATAAGGGCATTGCGTAGTGAGCGCTACAGCAAGTGCTATTAATTCTTTATACTTTTTTGGGATTGCTCCATCTGCAAGTGCAGCTTCATCTAATGCTTGAAAAGCTTTCATTCCAGCCTCAGCATTTTTTCCTAATGCGCCTAACTTTTTTAGGCTATTCATATCGTACATGATCTATATTTTATAAAGAGCAGGTAAGCCTATATCAAAAAGAATGGCTTTAGGTGAAGTGTTTACCTGCATTCTAGTTATTTTAATTTTCTCTTAATTTCTTCCAGCCATGACACCACCATCGGTATCCCATATAGCTCCAGTTACCCATCCCGCTTTATCAGATAATAAATAAGCTATAGTATTAGCAACATCTTGTGCTTGTCCATTACGACCTATTGGGTGAAAAGCATCAAATCCTTTCAATCCTTCTTGCGCTTCAGTTCTTCCACCAAAAACGCTATAGTAAACAGGAGTTTCAACTACTGCTGGAGATACTGCATTTACACGTATTTTATGATCTGCAAGTTCCATAGCAAGATGTTGTGTTAACGAATGTAAACCTGCTTTTTGCATAGAGTATGCAGAAGATGGCGTCGCTTTAACAGCTTGTTTCGCCCACATAGAACCTACATTTACAATAGCTCCACCTTTAGTTTTACTCATTTTTTTAGCCGCCGCTTGGGTAATAAAAAAGAATCCTCTATTAAGGTCTTGGTAAGAATCATAATCTGCAGTAGTATGATCTAAAAATGCTTTAGGGCCAAAAATACCTGATGCGTTAACCAAATAATCAAGGTTATCAAAGCTATTAATTGTTGCATTTAATTCTTCTACTTGTGCAGCGTTTGTAATATCTACTTTGTGTGTGTGCAAATTACCATTTGCTTCGCTTCTAAAAGCTTCTAGTTTTGAATCGTTAGTTCCTACAACATGTACTTCACAACCTTGTTTTAATAACATTTCCGCAGCTGCTCTTCCTATACCGCTACTTCCTCCTACAATTAATGCTCTTTTACTCATAATTATCTCTTTTAATGTTTATTTAAATTAATAACACAAAAGTACTAGAAATGGAATTTCATAAATAGTAGAAAAAAGAGAATGAATGGTAATTAAAGGAAATTAAATGAATAAATAATAAAATTTTAAACCTTTATTGTATTGACATCAAGTAACTTAAATAAATATAACGAATCAGGTAAAACAAAAATGCTTTAAACATTTAGTTTAAAGCGTTTTGAGTATAATCGTGAGCCCAAGCGGTACCATCTGATCGAGTGTACTCACTTTTTATACAAACTTTGTATGTTAGTTTTGTCTCACTCATATTCTGTGGGACAATTTGTGGGATAAAATCATAGTAATACCAATTATAATTTAAAACAAGCCTTAAAAGTTTTTATATAAAATTCAGATTTTACAATGTTGATTATATTATTGTTAATTTGTGTTTTTACAGTTTGATTTAACCAATGTTTAAGCTCTTTGATATTTTCAAATGTTCTGTTTTTAAATCGTTCTTTTAAATATTGCCATACTTTTTCGCAAGGATTTAATTTCGGGGTATATGGAGGTATTCTAATAAGCTTAATATTGTCTGAGATATTTATATTTTTAGTAGAATAAAAACCTGCATTGTCAATGATCAGAACCTTTAATTCTTCGGGTCTAAAAAAAGATAACGCTTTAAGATAAGCTTCAAAAATTAGGGAATCAACGCCTTCTACTTCCCCAGGTAAAATGACTCCCATCAATTGGAGAATAGCTTCCGTACAAATATGTATTTTTAAAAGCTTGCTGGTAACTCACTATAGGTTTTGCACCTTTAGCGGTAAGAGCAGTACCTACATGAGTCATCAGTCCAAATCGACTTTCATCTTGAAAGTAAAGGTTAAACGATTTATAATCTTTATTAAATCTTAATTTTTCTAAGACATTAGGGAGTTTTTTTTAAGACTACTAGAGCCTTGTTCGCCTTTTTTGTAATGTGATTTTCTGGGATGCTTTTTCTTGGTTTTAAAATGACGTATTAAATAAGCTCTCATAGTTTGGTAGTGAATGGTTTGACCATGATGCTGCTTAACCCAATCAACAGCATGCCAATAGCCCAAAAGTGGGTTGTTAGGATCGTTCACTTTGGCTTCAAGAGCCTTATGTAGCAATTCACTTATAACTCCTTTATAGTTGCCGCCACTTTGTAATGTGGTCTGTGGTCAAGGATTCTAAACCAAATGCTTTATACTATTTTATCCAACTCTTTAAGGTGGAATGTCCTATATCTAAATATGCCACTAAATCTATTTGACGATTGATTGTTCCCTTTTTCAAGTGTATAAGACTTTGGATACGCTGGCGAACCTTGAAGTTATTTGACTCCTTAAATGCTATTTCTAAAACCTCAATGCTTTCTTCTACCTCTATTTTTGATAGCATTCCCATAGCAGAAAGACACGTAAAATTAAGCTTGTTTTAAAATATAATTGGTATAATACAAATTATTACGCATACTCCTTTTTTTTTTACAGATTATCTACAAAATGGAACAGACGTAACATTTACAAGTCTTTTAACCTATAAATGCTACGCCTATTTAATCTACTTTTTTGTTATTCGTGACCGCGAAGGGATTCGAACCCCCAACCCTCAGAGCCGAAATCTGATATTCTATCCAGTTGAACTACGCAGCCATTTCAGTATACTAAACTAGTATAGTACACACACTAATTATTATAAATTAATAATACTAAGATAATTTAGCTTTCACAATATTAGAAATGGTTTTTCCATCTGCACGACCAGCAAGTTCTTGACTGACAAGTCCCATAACTTTACCCATATCTTTCATACCTTCTGCACCAACTTTTTCAATAGTTATTACAACAAATTTCTCAATTTCTTCTTCAGTCAAAGCCTCTGGTAAAAACTGCGCAATAACATCTGCTTCTGCTAATTCTGGAGTTGCTAAATCTTCGCGTCCTTGCTCAATATAAATTGCTGCACTATCTCTACGTTGCTTTACTTGTTTTTGAAGTATTTTAATCTCTTGATCTTCATTCAAGTTCTCTTTTGCTCCAGTTTCTGTCTGTGCTAATAAAATTGCAGATTTCACAGCTCTTAAAGCTGTTAATGCTGTTTGATCTTTAGCTTTCATAGCTTCTTTTAAAGCTGACATAACATCTTGTTGTAAACCCATTTTCTTATTTTATTAGTACGCGAAGATAAAAAATTTAGAAAGCATAAAGTTAGATATACTAACAAAAAAAGAAAAAGTTTATCTTCTTTTAAAAGATTTAATGAAAAATAAAAACCTGAAAAACTGAGGGATGCTTTTCAGGTCAATAAATTAAGGACGGTTAGTAAACTATTCCTAATCTACGTTATCGTGCAAAAATGAATTATTACTTCTTAATTGGATATCATCATTATCATCTAAACCAATACTTGTTCTTGAAAGATCTGTTTCAGATGAATGTTTAGCTGCATTTAAATCTACTCCTTGACGCTTATAAGCCGGAACCTTTTCTATATCATCAATTTTAGCGTTATTAAATTTATAGTTAAAATCCTTCATTTTTCGCCTACGTTCTTCTGCACGCTCTTTAAGTAGCCCAGAAATAGGGCTATTCATTGGGTCTACTTCTTCATTTACTTCTTCACCTTCAGTGTTTTCTTCTAAAACCTTCTTTTCAAATACAATATCTTGATCTACTTCTTCTAAACCTTCTTTAGAAGCTGATTGTTTTTTATTACCTGAAACCTCTATTTCTTTATAATCATCAAGTGTATAACGAATGCTCTCTTCATGATTAGTATCAGCTACCGGAATAACTTCAACATAATCATTTACAGGTATTTCTTTAATATCCTCTTCTTTTAACTGATGTGATATTGTAGGTTCTACGCACTCTTCAATAGTATCTTCTTCATGTGAAAGTGGTAAATCAAATGTTAGCGTTATTTGTTTTTCATCTTCAATATAATCTGAATCTACTTCAACATTAGTCTCTGTTATATTATCAATATCACTAGACTTCTTCTTAGCAATAGGATTTATAATAAAATCTTCCTCCTCCTCTATACTAGGCGTCACTTCATTATATATAACACTAATATTTTTTATTATTTCGGATGTTGGTATTAAATCTATTTCCTGTCTAGCAGATCCTAACTTTTGTTTTTTAATAATACTTTTTTCAAAATTACTAAGTTCATCTTCCTCTAAATCTAAAGTATGACGAACAACAGGCACTTCTTTTTCCTCTGCTAACTCAACTATAGGTGCTATTATCAAAGGCTCTTCTTTTTCTTTAGCATCTTCTACTTCTTGCTCTTCATTAAGAGAATGAACTACTTTTTTAGTTTCTGTATTAGAAATTTCGTCTTGTTGCTCTATATTAAAACCCGTAGCTATAATGGTTACCGCAATAGATTCTTCTAAAGTTTCATCTTCACCAACCCCCATAATAATGTTAGCACCATGACCTGCTTCATTTTGAATATGATCATTAATCTCACCTATTTCATCAATAGTAATTTCATGAGACCCTGAAACTATAAGCAGCAATACATTTTTGGCTCCAGTAATTTTGTTATCGTTTAATAATGGTGAATCTAATGCCTTACGAATCGCATCTTGTGCACGATTTTGTCCTGATGCTAACGCAGACCCCATAATAGCTGTACCACTATTACTTAATACCGTTTTAGCATCACGTAAATCTATGTTTTGTGTGTAATGATGTGTTATAACTTCAGCAATACCACGAGCAGCGGTAGATAAGACTTCATCAGCTTTAGAGAATCCTGCTTTAAAACCAAGATTTCCATAAACCTCACGAAGTTTATTATTATTTATCACTATTAAAGAGTCTACTACATTTCTTAGTTTTTCTATACCTTTTTGAGATTGTTCTATACGCATTTTGCCTTCAAACTGAAAAGGCATAGTAACAATACCAACAGTTAAAATGTCTAAATCTTTAGCCATTTTAGCTATAATTGGAGCTGCACCTGTACCTGTACCACCTCCCATTCCTGCTGTAATGAAAACCATTTTAGTATTAGTATCAAGCATTTGAGAAATATCCTCAAAACTTTCTACTGCAGATTGCTCACCTATATCTGGGTTTGCACCTGCTCCTAACCCTTCAGTTAGATTTAAACCTAATTGAATTTTGTTAGGTACGCCTGTGTTTTGAAGCGCTTGTGCATCTGTATTACAGACATAGAAATCTACACCTTTAATACCTTGTTGAAACATGTGATTAATGGCATTACTACCACCACCACCGACTCCAATAACTTTAATGACATTTGATTGATTCTTGGGTAAATCAAATGCGATACTTTCGAATTTTTCTTTGCTGCTCATAAATTCTGTTTTACCGGGGATTTTATACTTTTAATTTTAATTCAATGGAACTCTTCTACTCTGCGTTATCTAAAAAATCTTTGACACGCTCTGTTAACTTATCTAAAAAAGAACGACGTTCTTTTACTGGTTTTTCTATAGTATTATCATCAATAGGCATTTCTTCCGTACTTTCAACGCCTTTTATTTCGGTTTCTTGTTCTTCCTCTATCTTTTTTCTTTGTTGGCGTTTTAAACCATCTAACACTAAACCAACTGCCGTTGCAAATAGTGGACTTGTAATATCATTATCACTATCTCCTGCTAAATGTTCATTAGGATATCCTATTCTGGTATCCATACCTGTTATATACTCTACTAACTGCTTTAAATGCTTTAATTGGCTACCACCACCTGTTAAAACGATACCTGCAATTAGTTTCTTCTTTTGTTCTTCGTGTCCATAATTCTTAATCTCAACGTATACTTGTTCTATAATTTCAACTACACGTGCATGGATTATTTTAGACAGATTTTTTAACGTTATTTCTTTTGGCTCTCTACCTCTTAATCCTGGGATAGATACTATTTCATTATCCTTATTCTCTCCTGGCCATGCCGAACCAAACTTTATTTTTAATAATTCGGCTTGTTTTTCTATAATGGAACAACCTTCTTTTATATCTTCTGTAATTACATTTCCTCCAAAAGGAATTACTGCTGTATGGCGAATAATCCCATCACGGAAAATAGCTAGATCTGTTGTACCTCCACCTATATCTATTAACGCTACGCCTGCTTCTTTTTCTTCTTGACTCAATACAGCATTTGCGGAAGCTAAAGGTTCTAATGTGATGCCCTCTAAACTTAAACCAGCACTTTGTACGCAACGCCCAATATTTCTAATTGAAGAAACTTGACCAACTACCACATGAAAATTTGCTTCTAAGCGACCTCCATACATTCCTATAGGCTCCTTTATTTCTGCTTGTCCATCAATCTTGTATTCTTGAGGTAAAACATGAATAATCTCTTCTCCTGGTAGCATAACCAATTTATGAACCTGATTTATAAGTCTATCAATATCATCATCATCAATTACTGTTTCAGAATTTGATCTTGTTATATAATCACTATGTTGTAGGCTACGAATATGTTGTCCGGCAATACCAACTGTAACGTCATCAATTTTCATATCTGCAGCAAGTTCCGCTTCCTGAATGGCTTGTTGAATAGATTGAATAGTTTGGGTTATATTGTTTACAACACCACGGTGTACACCTAAACTTTTAGATTTACCAATGCCTAAAATTTCAACTTTGCCGTATTCGTTTTTACGACCAATCATGGCCACAATTTTTGTAGTTCCTATATCTAATCCTACTGATAAATTATGCTCCATGCTTTAAATTTTGGTACATATTACTTGGTTTTCAAACTGTAAATTGACTTTACTATAATTATTAAGCGTCTTATCTTTGAGGTTTTGCTTATAAAATGCTTTTAGATTATTAATTTTCTTATCCAAAAGATTCACATCTCCTAATTGCACTAAAAAATCACATTGTCTCAATCTTAAAAATATATCTCTATTAATACTTTTATGAATTTCTATAACATGTCTTTTTAAGAACTCATCTTCATTAATTTTATTTGCAATTTTATAAACGTCTTTTAAATTATTTTTTTCTATGTGACCTGTAACCAGTGGTACTCTTGCTGTATAATTATTAGACAACGGCATAAAAGAACCTTCGTCATCAATATAATATGATGCATTAGTGCTCACTCTAGCAATCGGCATTTTTTGTTCAATTTCAGCATTAAGTGTACCATTTACAGTTAGATACACTTCCGCAGTTTTTATCATCAGATTAGATTTGAGGGATTCTTCTAACACATTCAAATCTAAACTTTCTTTGGCTACATTTTTAACCTTACCGTAATTTTGTATTAACAATTTACTAACAGTCTCACTGGTTATGAAAAGGTTATTTTCTCCGATAAACTGCACATTTGGAGCTACAATTCTCCTTTCATTATTCCTAGCCGAAGCAAAAGCAAATAAAAAAGCAACCAAACTTAACAAAGCAAACATTTTTATATAACTCCAATTAACTTTCAAAGCTAAATTCTTTTTTTATGTGTTTAACTTCTTCTCCTATATCTCCTGCTCCAATTGTTAATATAATCTGAGCATTACTTTCACCTATTTTAGATAATAATTGTCCTTTACTAACTAACTCCTTATTTTTATTATTAACTTTATCTAATAACCAAGCTGAAGTCACCCCTTGAATTGGCAACTCTCTTGCCGGATAAATATCCAATAACAACAACTCATCGAACTGAGATAAACTATCCGCAAATTCATCTGCAAAATCTCGTGTTCTACTAAATAAATGAGGCTGAAAAATAGCTAACACCTTTTTATCTGGATACATTTCTCTAACCGCTTGATGCACTGCATTAATTTCCTCTGGATGATGCGCATAATCATCTATAAGAACTAAGCCTTCAGATTTAATATGATAAGTAAATCTACGCTTAACTCCCTTATAAGACGCTAAAGCTTTGGCGAGCTGCCGGTAAGGGCAACCATATTCTACAGCCATCGCCAAGGCTATTAAAGCATTAGACAGGTTATGTCTACCAGGTAGGTTAAATTGTATGTTTTCAAGTACAGTTTTTGGTGTTTTCACATCAAAAACATAAGTTCCGTTTTCTATTTTTATATTTTGGACAGTATAATTTGAGTCATCCTCTATACCATACGTGATACCTTTTAATGGCAATCCATTTTTAATAAATAATTTCCCATTAGGTTTTATTCTTTTTGAAAAATCTTCAAATGTCTTTTTTAATTCTGAAGCGTCACCATAAATATCTAAATGATCCGCATCCATTGAAGTGATACAAGCTATATCTGGAGACAGTGTTAAAAATGAACGATCAAACTCATCTGCTTCCACCACTGAAACTTCTGCTCCATTGAGAATTAAATTAGAATTATAATTTTCACTAATACCTCCTAAAAAGGCTGTCATCTCTATTTCACATTCACGCATTAAATGCCCAAGTATACTTGTAGTCGTTGTTTTACCATGAGTTCCAGCAACTGCTAAACAAAACGTGTTTTCTGTTATTAATCCTAAAACCTCAGAACGCTTTAAAACATGATAACCATTAGCTCTAAAGTAGACTAGCTCAGTATGATTTCCAGAAACTGCTGGCGTATAAACAACTAATGTGTTTTCTGAATTCAAAAAACGCTTATCTATATTTTCAACTGAATCTTCAAAATGAATAGCCATACCTAGTTCTATCAAACTCTCAGTTATTTCTGTTTGAGTTTTATCGTAACCAGCAACATATTTATTGTTTGCATGAAAATAACGCGCTATTGCACTCATGCCTATACCGCCAATACCAACAAAATAGATATTATGTATACTATTTAAATTCATTTCTTTTCTTTAAGAAGCTTTACTACTTCATCTACTATATCTTTAGTTGCATTTGTTAATGCTAACTTTTTTATATTTTCTCCCAACGCCTTCTGTTTTTCTGGCGACACCATAAGTTGTGTAAACTTATTTTCAAAATCAACATCCAAATCAACCTCTTTGATAATCATAGCAGCATTATTACTTACTATTGCCATCGCATTTTTTGTCTGATGATCTTCTGCTACATTTGGAGAAGGAATAAAGACAACCGGCTTTCCTGCAATACAAAGTTCTGAAACCGAACTTGCTCCAGCTCTAGATATAATTACATCTGCAGCTGCATACGCAAAATCCATTCTATTCAAAAACTGAAATACCTGTACATTTTTAGTATTATTGTAAATCTTATATTGCTCATAATATAGTTTACCACATTGCCAAATCACTTGAATGTTTTGGGTATCTAAAAAATCTAATTCTTTTTCAATTAATTGATTAATTCTTCTAGAACCTAAACTCCCTCCTAAAATCAACAAGGTCGACTTAGCTTCTTTTAATTTAAAAAAGCTTTTAGCCTCTTCTCTTTTCCCTTCAATATCTAACAAATCTTGACGTACTGGATTTCCAGTTTTTTTTATTTTACTTTTAGGAAAAAACCGTTCCAAACCATCATAAGCCACACATATTTTTTGTGCTTTTTTTGATAACAACTTGTTAGTTATCCCTGGATATGAGTTTTGCTCCTGTATCAAACTCGGTATACCTTTAGCTGCAGCCACATGCAATAACGGACCACTAGCAAAACCACCTGTACCTATTGCTACATTAGGCTTAAAAGACTTTACTATTTTACGTGCATTCCAAAGACTACTAATTAATTTAAATGGAAATGCTAAATTTTTAAATGTTATTTTTCGTTGAATTCCAGAAATCCAGAGCCCTTTTATTTTATACCCTGATTGCGGAACCTTTTCCATTTCCATTCTATCTTTTGCTCCTACAAATAAAAACTCAGCTTCAGGAAAGCGAGATTTTAACTCGTTAGCTATCGCAATCGCAGGATAAATATGACCTCCTGTACCTCCTCCCGAAAGAATAATTTTATATGTTTCGTCTTCTATCACTAATTTACTAACCTTTTTACTTATACTATTCCTAATATCTAATACGTTAAAAAAGCTCCATAGAGCTATATTGTCTCACTTAAAACTTCAAGTGGATCATCTTCATTTATTTCCTGTTCTTTTATCTCATCACGCTTCGCACTCACACTCAATATTATACCTAAAGCCAAACACGTCATCCATATCGAAGTCCCTCCACTACTTATTAACGGTAATGTTTGTCCAGTCACAGGAAAAAGTTCTACTGCGACCGCCATATTAATTAATGCTTGAAATACAATAGGCAACCCTACACCCAACACTAAAAGCTTACCAAATATAGTATCCGATTTTTGAGCTACAATTACAATTCTAAACAACAACCACATATACAAAATCATAATTAAAAAGCCTCCCAACAAACCATACTCCTCAATAACAATAGCGAAAATAAAATCTGAAGATGATTGTGGTAAAAAATTCTTCTGACGGCTTTTTCCTGGTCCCATTCCCCATATTTCACCAGAAGCTATAGCTATTTTTGCTTTTTCAATTTGATAATCTGCCTCTGTATCTTCATTATTAGAATAGTTTTTTATTCTGTTTTCCCAGGTAACTACTTTCACATTTAAAGGTCCTGTCGTCAATTTTGCTATCATAACAAAAAGCACCAAACACACTAAACCCGAGCCTAATATAACTCCCAAATACCGTATTGGATACCCTCCTAAAAAGACCAATATCAACACCATTAAAAATATTATTGCTGCAGTCGAGAAATTTGAAGGTAATATAAGTGCTAGTACTAAAAAAACAGGCATCCAAAGAGGTAAAATAGATTCCTTAAAGGCAATAACTTTATCTTTTACTTTTGACATATACCTAGCGACATACACCATAATAACAACTGCCGCTAAGGTTGATGTTTGAAATGACATGCCAACTATCGGGATTCTTATCCACCTACTAGCATTTGCCCCTTGAATAGTTGTTCCTTGCATCATAGTAAGTCCCAATAAAACAAGTACTATTGGGATCATTACTAACGACAACCCTCTAAAATATCTATATGGTATTTTATGAACACCATACATAATTACAAACCCTAAAAACAGATGCATGAAGTGCTTTATAAAAAAAGCAAACGTATTTCCCGTTCCTCCTTTATAAGCTAAATTACTAGCAGCACTATACACTGGTAAAAACGATAATATTGCCAATAGCGTCACTATTGCCCAAATTAATCTATCTCCTTTTACGTTTTTAAATATTGCTTGCATTTTCCCCATTCGCCGCTATGCGACACCCCCTCTTAAGAGGGGGAATTATTATTTTATTAATATTACACCTTTGCAAAACATGAATTTTTACCTTGAAGCCTACTAAAACTATATTAACTAAAAATCCAAAATTACATCTTAATTATAAATTTCTTACTGCATTTTTAAATTGACGCCCTCTATCTTCGTAGTTTTCAAATAAATCAAAACTTGCACATGCAGGAGACAACAATACATTATCACCAGCGTCTGCCACTTTGTAAGCTATTTTAACTGCTTCATCCATATATTGAGTTTCAACTATAACATCAACCATATTGCCAAAAGTTTTTACAAGCTTCTCATTATCTGCGCCCAAACAAATAATAGCTTTAACCTTTTCATTTACAAAAGAAAATAACTCTTCATAATTATTTCCCTTATCCACACCTCCAACAATCCAAACGGTAGGCGCATCCATACTCTCTAAAGCATAATATGTTGCATTCACGTTTGTCGCCTTAGAATCGTTTATATATTGTACTTTATTAATTTTAAGTACTTGCTCTAAACGATGTTCAACACCTTGAAAATTCTCCAAACTTTCTCTAATAGTTTGTTTTCTTATTTTAAGCAAATGCGCTACGGCAGAAGCTGCCATGGCATTTTTAACATTGTGCTTACCTTCTAATTTAATATTTGATGTTGGCATAATTATCTGGTTGTTATTAATTGTTATTTTTATATTTTCCTTATCTAAATACACACCATTTTCAATAGGTTTTTCTAATGAAAATGGTAACAATGTAGACTGAACAGGATACTTTTTCAAATGATTAACTATCACTTCATCATCAGCATCATAAATCAAATAATCTTCTTTTGTTTGATTCATAGCTATTCTAAATTTTGATACGATATAATTCTCAAATTGATAGTCATATCTATCTAAATGATCTGGTGTAATATTAGTAATCACAGCAATATGCGGTCTAAAGTCTGTAATATCATCTAACTGAAAACTACTAATCTCTAACACATAATTATCGTAATCTTTATCTAAAATCTGTTTTGCAAAACTATCTCCTATATTTCCTGCTAACCCTACATTCAACTCTTGTTTTAAAAGATGATGTGTTAATGTTGCGGTGGTTGTTTTACCATTACTTCCCGTAATTCCAATTACCGTAGCATTGGTAAACCTAGAAGCAAATTCAATTTCAGAAACGACAGTAATTCCTTGTTCGTGAATTTGTTTTACCAAAGGCACTTTATCTGGAATCCCTGGGCTTTTCATTACAATATTTGCATTTAGAATTTTAGATTCTGTATGCTTTTCATCTTCCCACTCAATCTCATTATGTATAAGAACTTCTTTATATTTTTCTTTTATTTTTCCTTTATCTGAAACAAAAACGTCATACCCTTTCTCTTTCCCTAAAAGCGCAGTACCAACTCCACTTTCTCCTCCTCCTAGTATTACCAATCGCTGCTTCTTCATTTCATTTTCATTTTTTGAAATCCTATTTCAAGGGAATATCAAATTCAGTTACCTAATTTTTAATGTCACTATTGACAGAATAGCTAGCAGTATACCAACAATCCAAAAACGTGTTACTATTTTACTTTCGTGATATCCCGATTTTTGATAATGGTGATGTAATGGTGACATTTTAAAAATACGCCTTCCCTCCCCATGCTTTTTCTTAGTATATTTAAACCAGCTTACCTGCATGACTACTGATAAATTTTCAGCTAAAAATATTCCACATAACACTGGAATCAACCATTCTTTTCGTACTGCAATAGCAATCACAGCTATAATTCCTCCTATTGTTAAACTCCCAGTATCTCCCATAAATACTTGAGCAGGAAAAGTATTGTACCATAAAAAACCGATTAGTGCTCCTACAAAAGCAGCTATATATATTGTAATTTCCTCAACCCTTGGGATATACATAATATTTAGGTATTCTGAAAAAATAATATTACCCGACACCCATGCAAAAATTCCTAATGTTAACACTATTATTGCTGAAGTTCCCGCTGCCAAGCCATCTATTCCATCTGTTAAATTAGCCCCATTTGAAACTGCTGTTATAATAAAAATAGTAACCAGAATAAAAATTATCCAAGCATATTTTTCTAAATTTGGATTTATCCAAGTAAGAACCTTAGCATAATCAATCTCATTTCCCTTAACAAAAGGAATTGTTGTTTTTGTTGACTTGACTTCTTTTTTAAACAATTTTGATGGTGAAATATTGGGGTTTTCAGCCAAAAGCACCTCTTGCTCCGCAACAGGAAGCTTTTCTTTCATAGTTACATCTTGATGAAAATATAAAGTTGCTCCAACTATAATACCAAGACCAACTTGCCCTAAAACTTTAAAGCGTCCTTTTAAACCTTCTTTATCATTTTTAAACTTTTTGATATAATCATCCAAAAATCCAATAGCTCCCATCCAAAACGTGGTTACTATTAAAAGGATGATGTAAATATTTTCTAATTTGGCTAATAAAAAAACAGGAATTAATGTAGCCAAAATAATAATGATTCCACCCATGGTAGGCGTACCTGCTTTTTCTTTTTGCCCATCTAAACCTAAATCTCTTATCGTCTCTCCTACTTGCTGTTTTAATAAAAAACGTATAATTCTTTTACCATAAATAGTAGAAATCAATAACGACAAAATCATAGCCAAAGCCGCCCTAAAGGTTATAAAACTAAAAAGTGTCGCTCCTGGAAACTGAAACTGTTTTTCTAAATATTCAAATAAGTAATACAGCATTATATCGATTGTTTTTTAGTACTCATTATAAACTCTCCTCTTTCAAACTTCTTTACATTAAACTACTTCTCTAATTGTTTCAAAAATTCTTGTACTATTTTAAAATCATTAAATTCAAAACGCTCTCCTTTAATTTCTTGATAGGTTTCGTGACCTTTTCCTGCTATTAAGATAATATCATTAGCTTGAGCCATCTGACATGCTGTTTTAATAGCCTGCTTTCGATCTTCTATCGTTAATATTTTTTTATAATTTTGGGGTTCTACTCCTTTTTCTATATCATTAAGAATATCTTCTGGTTTTTCACTTCTAGGGTTATCACTTGTAAAAATAACTTTTGTGCTCAACGCTGTCGCTATATGCCCCATTTTTGAACGCTTAGCTTTATCTCTGTCCCCTCCACAGCCTACAACCGTTATAAGCTCTTCATTTTTAGTTCTAATACTATTTATAGTTTCCAGTACATTTTTTAAAGCATCCGGCGTATGCGCATAATCAACAATTGCCGTAATTTTCTTTTTTGAAATTAAATATTCAAAACGCCCGCTAACACTATCCAAATCACTTATTAAACGCAATATTTCTACTTTTTCAAGTCCTAATAATTCAGCTGTAGCATATATTGCCAATACGTTATAAGCATTAAAATTCCCTATAAGCTTAGTCCAAACTTCATTATCATTAACTTTTAGTAACAATCCTCCAAATTGATTTTCTAATATTTGAGACTTATAATCTGCATATGCTTTTAGAGCGTAAGTGTTTTTTTTAGCCTTTGTGTTTTGTAACATCACCAAACCATTCTTATCATCCACATTAACAAGTGCAAAGGCATTACTGGAAAGCCCATCGAAAAACTTTTTTTTCACATCTCTGTATTCAGCAAATGTTTTATGGTAATCTAAATGATCATGTGTTAGATTTGTAAATATTCCACCTTCAAAATCTAAACCTTCTGTTCTATATTGATGAATACCATGAGAACTCACTTCCATAAAGCAAAATTCTACACCTACAGCATTCATTTCTTTTAAATATTTATTAATAGTTAATGAATCTGGCGTTGTATGTGTTGCTTTATACTCCGTATCATCAACCATAACTTTTACAGTTGACAACAATCCTACTTTATATCCTGCCTTTTTAAATAATTGATATAATAAACTTGCAATTGTAGTTTTACCATTAGTTCCTGTAACACCAACAAGCTTTAAATTACTTGATGGCACTTGATAAAAATTTGAAGCTATAATAGCTAAAGCTCTATTGGAGTTATCGACTTCAATATATGTAATCCCTTCAATAATATTTTCAGGAAAAGCTTCACAAACAATGCTATTAGCTCCATTTTTAATTGCTGTATCAATATAATTATGCCCATCTGTTACATAACCACGAATAGCTACAAATAAACCCCCTTGATTTATTTTGCGGGAATCAAAATCTACAACAGCTATATCTACACTTGTATCTCCAACTACAGCGTTTATTGTCACCTTGTACAATATGTCTTTTAATACCATCATGAAGCTTTTAATACTACTATTTGATTCTTTTTCAACTTTACATTCTTATTAACAGATTGTTCTTTTACAATACCTGTACCATCTAATTCCACTTTAACATCTACAAGCATATTCTCTAAAAGCACCACAGCGTCCATAGCAGGCATTCCTATTAAATTTGGCATAATAGTTTTATAAATTTCAGACATTTCATAAAATTTATCATACTCCTTTTCAACCGATTCTACTTTAACATTTAATGACTTTATTTCATTCACTAAAGGTGTGTCTGTAAATATTTTTTGAGCTACTCTCTTAAATACTGGTCCCGAAACATCTGCTCCATAAAATCCTACTTTTGTGCTTGGCTTATGAATAACCACAATACATGAATACTTAGGATTTTCAACAGGAAAATAACCTGCAAAAGACGATACATATCTTGGATTATCTTTCCAATCTTTCATCCAATATTCAGTTCTTGCTGTACCTGTTTTTCCTGCCATAGAAAAAGTTTCAGAGTACAGTTTTTTACCTGTCCCTCTAACCACTATATTTTTTAAAACTTCTTTTATTTTATTCAAAGTTTCATCTGTACAAATCTTTTCTACTATAACTTTTTTATCAAAGGACTCAATTTCTTTATCAAATTCTTTTACTGCTTTTAAAAACCTTGGTTTTACAAGTTCTCCATTATTAGCTATAGCGTTATAAAAAGCTAAAGTTTGAAGAGGTGTTAACTCCAAATTGTAACCATAAGCCATAGATGGCAATGCGTTTCTACTCCAATTCTTTTTTCCTGGTTCTGGAATATCCGGTTCCCCTTCTCCTATAATTGAAACCCCTAAAGGTTTATTTAATTTCCATTGTTTAATTTTGCTGAGAAACTTTTCTGGGTTTGCAGAATAATGTTCATCAATAATTGTCGCTAAACCAATATTTGACGACACCTCCAATGCTTTAGCGGCAGATATCTCACCATAACCTCCCCAGTGCGAATCATTAATATCTCTGCCATAAAATCGCTTTCTTCCGTTCCCTGTATCAACCACAGTAGAGGTATCAATAACCTTATCTTCTAAAGCCGCCATAAATGCTATAACCTTAAATGTAGATCCTGGCTCATGACTTTCTCCTACAGCATAATTTAACTTTTCATAGTATTTTCCAGAACGAGTTCTCCCTAAATTTGATATCGCTCTAACTTCCCCTGTTTTAACCTCCATAACAACTACAGAACCATGCTCAGCTTTATATAATTCTAATTGCTTTAAAAGTGAGTGATGCGCAATATCCTGTATGTTAACATCAATGGTTGTATACACATCATACCCATCTTTTGGCTCAATTTCATTTGCATCATTTAAAGGCTTCCATTGTCCTTTTCCTATTTGTTGTTTTTTTCTTTGACCATCTACTCCTCGCAAGTATCTTATCCCAAAAGCGCCATCAATCCCTGGTCGCGTTATATTCCCATCCTCATCAACACGCTCATAACCAATAGTTCTCTGCGCAATGCCTCCCATAGGGTGCTCTCGTTTTGTTGTTTGCTCTACTATTAATCCTCCCTTAAAAGCACCAAGCTCTAACAATGGAAAGTTTCTTAATCTTATATAATCTGAATATCCTATATCTCTAGCTAATAAAAAATATCTGTTTTTATGAGCTCTTGCTCTTCTTATCTGTTTTTCAAGCTGACTCGATGATTTACCTGAATATTTCGAAAGTGAATCACACAAAGGCTTTATATATTTTTCAAACCTATTATTTGATGGTGTTAACGCATCTAAACGAATATCATACTTAGGAATTGATGTTGCTAATAGATTACCATTAATAGAATAAACATTACCTCTGTTTGCTGGTATAACAACATCTTCCACAACACGTTCACTAGCTAAAGCCCGATATTTATCTCCTTGTAAAAACTGAATACTAAGCAACTTAAAAACCACTGCAATCCCAAAGATGAACATGCATCCAGCTACAAAGTACAATCGATTCAATATGCCTTTTTCGTTTACTGCCAAGGTTTCGTTTTAATTTTGTTTTTTTACTTTTATTTTTTTTGGTGGAATTACAGATGGAGACAAACCTCTTTCTTTCATAACACCAATAACGTGCGATTCCATTTTAAGCTTCATTAACCTAGAACGACCATCTACAAAAGCAGATCGCATTTCTTTAACTTCATTTTTTAACCGTGCTATTTTATATACTTTTTTATCTGCACTATGCGAACTAGCAATCATAACAATAGCAAGACCCGATACAAATAAAATAAACCTCCAACTTCTAAATGAATCATCACTAACCAAAAAAGTTCCCTTTAATATGTTATAGATGTTTTTTTTCATTGCCATCATTTCCTTAAGCTTCTTATTTCCTAAATGAGCTCTCTATAATAATCCTTAAAGCTTTTCAGCTACTCGAAGCTTTGCACTTCTTGCTCGATTATTTGTTTTTATTTCTTCTGCTGAAGGCACTATTAATCCATTTACTTTTTTTAATGGAACCTCAAAATTCCCATACATATCACGCTCTGGCTCACCTTCAAACATTCCATTTCTAATAAATCGTTTTACCAACCTATCTTCTAATGAGTGATATGATATAAAACTTAACCGCCCTCCTTTATTCAAAAGCTCTGGTGTTTGTTGTAAAAATTCTTTTAAAACTTCTATTTCTTGATTAACCTCTATCCTAATAGCTTGATAAATTTGAGCCAACACTTTATTCTCATGCCGTGGCGGTAAAAATTTTTTCAATACCGTTTTCAATTGCTCACTCCTTATAATTGGCTCTGTTTTTCTATACTCAATAATTAATTTTGCCATTCCTGGTGCAGCACGCAACTCTCCATACTGCAAAAAAACTTGCTTAAGTTGTTCTTCATCATATTCATTAACCACATGAAACGCCGACAATTTATTCTGCTGATTCATACGCATATCTAATTCTGCTTCAAAACGCGTAGAAAACCCTCTTTCAGCCACATCAAACTGATGAGATGACACCCCAAAATCTGCTAAAATACCATCAACCTGCTTCACGCCATGAAATCTCAAAAAGCGTTTTACATATCTAAAGTTTTCATGAATAAGCGTAAACCTAGAGTCATCTAGTGCATTTTCAAGAGCGTCTAAATCTTGATCAAAAGCAAACAATCTACCTTTATCACTTAATCGTTTCAATATCTCTTTACTGTGCCCCCCTCCTCCAAAGGTCACATCAACATAAACTCCATCTGGATTTATATTCAAACCCCCAACGGTTTCTTCTAATAATACTGGATTATGATATTCCATAGTCTTCTTCATCTTGTCCCATAACTTCTTCTGCTAAATCAGCAAAATCCACTGCGGTATCGTTTATAACCTCCTCATACAAATCTTTATCCCAAATCTCTATAATATTAATAGCCGAAGCCACTACTATATTCTTTGAAATATTAGCAAAAACAGTTAAGTCCTTAGGAATCAACAAACGCCCATTAACATCAACTTCAACCATTTTAGCTCCTGCTGTAAACCTTCTAATAAAGTCGTTATTCTTCTTTTTAAATTTATTAAGTTTGTTCATTTTCCCCATCAAAATTTGCCATTCAGCCATTGGATAAAGCTCCAAACATTTTTGAAACACCGATCTACGTAGTACAAACCCTTCTTCTAAAACAGAAGACAGTTGTTTTTTTATTACAACAGGCATCATTAATCTGCCTTTTGCATCAACTTTACAATCGTATGTCCCTGTTAATGAGCTCAAATGAAGTTCGTTAGAATTAAAACGTTAAACATTCAAATATATTGAAAAATTTACCACTTTTTACCACATTACCCCACTTTGTTAATAAATTTTTGACTAAAAGATCTTTTTAATCGATGTATATCCTCTAAATTGAGTATCAATAGAAATTATAACTTAAGAACAAACTTCTTTCTAAACTTTTGCATTGTTAATATCTCTGTTTTAAATTTTTACTTTGAGAATGAATTATTATAGTAGAAATATGAATGAAATAACTATATTTGTTTTTAATGAATGACTAATCTGATTAATGACGCATCTTTTAAAAAAAGAAAAAAATTATAGTTACATTGAAGCGGGTGAAGGCACCCCTATTATTGTACTACACGGTCTTATGGGAGGCTTAAGTAATTTTGATTCTGTAACCAATTATTTTAGTTCTAATGGATATAAAATTATTATTCCAGAATTGCCCATATATACTAAATCATTACTAAAAACTAATGTAAAAAGTTTTGCTAATTATCTACATGATTTTATTGAATTTAAAGGATATAGCGAAGTTATTTTATTAGGAAACTCACTTGGAGGTCATATTGGTTTATACCACACAAAGTTGTATCCAGAAAAAGTAAAAGCTCTTATTATAACTGGTAGCTCAGGACTTTATGAAAGCGCTATGGGGGGTGGTTATACTAAACGTAGCGATTATGAAGTTATAAAAAAGAAAGCTCAAGACGTTTTTTACGACCCAAAAGTTGCTACTAAAGAAATAGTTGACGAAGTCTATGAAACCGTAAACGATCGAAACAAGCTTATAAAAACATTAGCCATTGCTAAAAGTGCTATTAGACATAATATGGCTAAAGATTTACCTAATATGCATACTCCTACTTGTATTATTTGGGGTAAAAATGACAATGTTACACCTCCTGAAGTTGCTGAAGAGTTTAATGAACTTTTGCCTAATTCCGACTTATTTTGGATTGACAAATGTGGACATGCTCCAATGATGGAACATCAAGAAGAGTTTAACAAAGTGCTAAATGATTGGTTACAAAGTAAAGGGTTTTAAATAAATTCCCCCTTATTAAGTTTTAAATAAACTACAAGAACGAAGTTCAACTAATGAGATTCTCGATTTCTTGAGAATGATAAAATATGAAAATTAAATCTGCTGAATTTGTAATGAGCAATTCTGATGTTGCTAAATGCCCAAAAAGCAGACTGCCTGAGTATGCTTTTATTGGTAGAAGTAACGTAGGTAAGTCTTCACTTATCAACATGCTTACTAGTAGAAAAAGTTTAGCAAAAACATCTGGAAGGCCAGGAAAAACACAACTTATTAATCATTTTTTAATTAATAAAAACTGGCATCTAGTAGATTTACCTGGTTATGGATATGCTCGTGTTTCTAAAAGCTCTAAAAAAGTATTTCAAAAATTTATAACTCAATATTTTGGATTACGCGAACAACTTGTTACTGCTTTTGTTTTAGTAGATATTAGACACGAACCCCAACCTATAGACTTAGAGTTTATGCAATGGCTAGGAGAAAACAGTATTCCCTTTTCAATCATTTTCACAAAAGCAGACAAACTTAAACCTAAAGCTATTGAAAATCATGTGGAAAACTACAAAGCTGTTCTTCTAGAAACTTGGGAAGACATGCCTAATTATTTTATTACCTCTTCTTCTAAAGACATTGGTAAAGATGATGTTTTAGAATATATTGATGGATTGAATAATAATATGGATATAAGTGCAAACTAACTCTTTAAAAGACTCTTAAACCTATAATACTAATTATACACTTAACTTTTCACATCCAATGCATCACGCAAAGCATCTCCTATAAGCATAAATGCCATAACCAAACTCATAATACAAAGCCCTGGAATAATAGCCAAATAAGGTTTTCCTAAAATGATATAATTGTAGTGATCTTTAATCATAGCTCCCCAACTTGCCATTGGTGGTTGCGCACCAATACCCAGAAAACTAAGTCCGCTTTCTATTAAAATAGCTGCTGCAAAATTAGCTGCAGAAATCACAATAACTGGAGCCATTATATTTGGCAAAATATGCTTGGTAATTATTCTAAAATCATTAAAACCTAGCGCTCTAGCAGCTGTAACATATTGCATTTCTTTAGCACTAATTATTTGCCCACGCACCACTCTAGCCACCTCAACCCACATAGTAAGCCCTACAGCAATAAATACTTGCCAAAACCCTTTACCTAAAGCTAAGGTTATTGCTATAACTAACAACAGCGTTGGTATAGACCAAGTCACATTAATAATCCACATAATAACAGCATCAACTTTACCTCCAAAATACCCTGCTAGGCTCCCCATAAAAATGCCGATTACAAGCGAAATAAAAACAGCAACAAAACCAATAAAAAAGGAAATTCTTGCTCCTACCAAAACCCTACTCAACAAATCCCTCCCATACTTGTCGGTACCAAATAGAAAAGACTTTTCTTTTATAAAATCTTTAGGAGAATGATTAAGAAGTAAATCTGTTTTAATTGTTTTTTCTGTTCCTTTCAATCCGTCTGAAGCATATTCTTTATAAGTTAAAATACTATTTTCAATACGATATTCTGAAATTGGAATTTCGGTATTTACATTCTTTTTCCCGAAAAATATTTTATCAAAAACACCTTGATTAGTTTTTAATTGAGATGGCATGATAAGCATTTGCACCTTAAAACCTGGCTTTTTGGAATGAATTGCTAAATGCATTTGGTTTGCATATTGCGAATTATCTGGAGCAAGAACATATGCAAATACAGATATAACTCCAACCAAAACAATAAAATAAAAACTAAAAACGCCCCAAAAATTTCTTTTAAACTTCTGGAGCGCTAATTGTTTTAGTGAGTTTGATTTATGACTCATAAATAAATTAATCTCTTACTTTAGTCGCTGCTACTTTTTTAATAGAATAAGAGGTTTTTAAATCTTCTAAGACATTAATTGCTTCTTCTACATAAACATCTTGATTTAAGTTTTCATGCCAACGTTTACGTTTCTCTTTTAAATCTGTAGTATCCTTTGTAAAAAGTGATTTTTCGTAACTATGAGAATCAAATATTAAACTCGTTTTATATTCTGAAATAGCATCAAATTGTTTAGCATCTTCAAGGTTAAACTTTAATTGTGCTTTATACTCTTCATAATTCAAAGAATAAACAGTTTCATCAATTTTAGTTTTTATCCATTTTGCTCTTTTCTCAATAAGCTTTAATTGCTCATTATTACGCATTCTTTCTTTACTCTTACTAATTGTTCTTTCGTAGTCAAAATAATTTTTCCATGGTGTATATTCTGCTGCCGAAATTTCATCCCATGGCAATGGGTTTTCTTTATCTTTTTCTCCTACATCTATAAAGCTAAATTTACCTGGTACGTTTACATCACTTTTAACGCCTTCTAACTGAACCGATCCTCCATTTATTCTATAATATTTTTGAGTTGTCAAAGCCAAAGCTCCTAAATCTGTAGAGGTGCTACTTCTTAACATCTTATTTAAGCTAATAACATTTTGCACTGTACCTTTTCCATAAGTTTGTTTTCCTCCTATAATAATAGCTCGTTTATAATCTTGCATTGCTGCCGACATAATTTCTGAAGCAGATGCTGATATTTCATTAACTAAAATAACCAATGGACCATCCCATGCAATTGACTTATCTTTATCCTTTAAAACTTCTTTTCTTTCTCCAGAAGATCTTACCTGTACAACTGGCCCTTCTTTAATAAATAAACCTGCCATTTCTACTACAGCTGGTAAAGATCCGCCTCCATTATCACGTAAATCAAGAACTAAACCTTCCATTCCTTCTGTTTTTAAATGCTCAATTTCTTTCTTTACATCTTTTGCTGCATTTATATTTTCATAATCTCTAAAATCTGCGTAAAAGGCTGGCAAATTAATAACACCAAATTTTCTATTATCCTTATTTACTATAGATGACTTTGCATAAGTCTCAACCAACTCTACTACATCTCTGGTAATAACGATATCTTTTATAGTACCGTCAACTTTTTTAACCGTTAATGTAACTTTAGTTCCTTTTGGGCCTTTAATATATTTTATAGCATCATTAATGCTCATTCCAACAATATCAATAGGGTATTTTTCTTTTTCTTGTTTTACTTTTATTATTAAATCTTCGACCTCAAGTTCCTTTCCTCTCCATGCTGGTCCACCAGAAATAAGCCCTACTACTTTAATATAATCCATTCTTTTTTGTAATCTAGCTCCGATCCCTTCCAATTTACCAGACATACGTTGGTCAAAATCTTCTTTACCTTTTGGTGCCAAATAATATGTATGGGGATCAAACTCTTCAACTATAGTATTAACATATCCTGCAAACCAATCTTCTCTTTTTAAATCATCTATATTATCGTTATAATAAACATTTATCGACTTAAGTGTCGACTCTCTAGACTCTTTTTCTATTTGCTCTTCAGTTTTCTCAACATATGTCGGATCTTTCTCTTTAGCCAATTTCTCTTGATCATATAATTCATCATAATTTGAAAGTGTTGAAAACTTAAGTTGACGTCTCCAACGATCCTTCATTTGCTTAGGGCTTCTTACATACCTGCTTTTTTCATAATCGGTATCAAAAACTTCTTGCAAAGTATAATCGAAAGGCTGAGACAACACTTCCTTATAAATAATTTTCGCTTCTTCTATACGCTTTAAAAGGCGTTCATTAACAACATTAAAAAATGTGATATCTGTAACTTTTAATTGATTATCTAAAGCATACTTATATTTCTCAAATTCTTTATAATCTGAGTCATAAAAATACCTTTTAGCTGGATCTAACAAGTTTATATAATCTAAAAACAACTCTTCTGAAAACTCATCATCTAAATCTATTGGGTTATAATGTCCTTGATCTAGTACAAAAGTGATTATTTGAATTAATAATTTATCTTTATCTGGGTTACTGAATTTTTTTGAAGTAAAACTACAAGACGCAAACGCAAGCAGTAGCAATAGTAATAAAACTTTATAATTCCTTTTCATAATATTTCTCATCTGTTAAAATTTGATTGCCTATAAAAAAAGCACGACATATTCTCCACTAAAGTAAAGAAAAAACCATGCCGTAATAAGCATTTTTTGGTATTTTTTTGTTAAACTAAAGAAATTAGCTATTTCCTAACGAAAATATGTATTTTAGCAATGCTTTATTTAAGAATATAAATGACAGAAAAACCACTTATACTAGTAACTAACGACGATGGAATTAATGCACCGGGTATCAGGACTTTAATTAGAATTATGAATACTTTTGGAGAGGTTGTTGTTGTTGCTCCAGATAGTCCACAAAGCGGAATGGGTCATGCAATTACATTAAATTCTACGTTGTACGCCAAACAAGTTTACATTGATGATGGTCCTCAAAAAGAATATAGCTGTTCTGGCACTCCTGCTGACTGTGTAAAATTAGCCATTAGAGAGATTTTAGACAAAAAGCCAGACCTTTGCGTTTCTGGAATAAATCATGGTTCTAATTCGTCAATAAATGTTATTTATTCTGGCACCATGAGTGCAGCAATTGAAGCTGGAATTGAAGGTATTCCTGCTATTGGGTTTTCTTTACTTGATTATGAATGGCATGCTAATTTTGAAAATTCAATACCTTTTATTAAAACTATCACAGAAAAAGCATTAAAGCATAATATACCTAATGATGTTGTTTTAAATGTTAATATACCAAATATATCAAAAGAAGACATAAAGGGTATTAAAGTCTGTAGACAAGCTAAAGCTAATTGGGTTGAAGAATTTGATAAACGAAAAACGCCACAAGGCAAAGACTACTACTGGCTTACTGGAAAATTTGTTAATTTAGATGGTGGAGAAGACACAGACGAATGGGCTCTTGAACACCATTACGTTTCTGTTGTACCTGTACAGTTTGACTTAACAGCTCATTTACATATTAAAACATTAAATACTTGGAACTTTAAATGATTAAAAAAGATATTTTTATAGGCATGTTTGTTGGCTTAATTGCTAATATTATTGGCTTATTTTTTGCTACTAGTTTACTAGGTCAAGGAGATGATTTTACAACAGTAATTAAAGCTGCATCTAATGAAGGTTTTTTAGGAAAACTAATTAGCTTAGGTGCTGTTTTAAATTTAGTAGCATTTTTTATTTTTATAAAAAAAAGACAAGATTATAGAGCAAGAGGCGTACTATTAATTACTGTTTTTATAGCTGTTTTTACATTTATATTTAAACTCTTCTAAACATAAAAATGAAATATTACATTATAGCAGGAGAAGCGTCCGGAGACTTACATGGCTCTAATTTAATGAAAGCATTGCAAAAAGTGGATATTAATGCAAATTTCAGATTTTGGGGCGGTGATCTTATGCAAGCTGTTGGAGGTACACTAGTAAAACACTATAAAGAGCGTGCTTTCATGGGATTCATTGAAGTTATTAAGAATCTTAGTAAGATCTTCAAAGATATTTCATCATGCAAAACAGATATTGAAACATTCAATCCTGATGCTATTATTTTTATTGACAACTCTGGTTTTAACTTACGTATTGCCAAATGGGCTAAACAAAAAGGGTTTAAAACTAATTACTACATCTCTCCACAAGTTTGGGCATCTAGAGCCAATAGAGTAAAAGCTATAAAGCATGATATTGATGCCATGTTTGTTATTTTGCCTTTTGTAAAGCCTTTTTATAAAGAACACGGCTATGATGTTACATTTGTTGGGCATCCTTTAATTGATGCTATTGCTGACAGGAAGCAAGTTGACGATTTTAAATTTAGAGAAACTCACAAACTGGGTTCTAATCCTATAATTGCATTATTACCTGGAAGCAGAAAACAAGAAATAAAAAAAATGCTTTCTGTTATGCTAAATCTATTAGAACATTACCCAAACTATCAGTTTGTAATTGCTGGTGCTCCTAGTCAAGATTATAGTTTTTATGAGCCTTTTATAAAATCTTATAATGTTAAATTTATCCCTAATAAAACATATGACTTACTAAGTATTTCTTCTGCTGCTTTAGTTACATCTGGAACTGCTACTTTAGAAACTGCTCTTTTCAAAGTACCTCAAGTGGTTTGTTATAAAGGTAGTAATATTTCATATCAAATTGCGAAACGCATCATAACCCTAAAATTTA
Source organism: Flavivirga aquatica (assembly GCF_001747085.1). Classification (GTDB taxonomy): domain Bacteria; phylum Bacteroidota; class Bacteroidia; order Flavobacteriales; family Flavobacteriaceae; genus Algibacter_C; species Algibacter_C aquatica. Next base: position 113,623 of record NZ_MDJD01000048.1, on the reverse strand, counting down.
TTTCACTTGTAAACCTAGTTATGGATAGAGAGGTTGTTACCGAACTTATTCAAAGTGATTTCAATAAAAAAAGACTCAAAAAAGAACTTGACCATATTTTAAACCCTGAAACTCGTAAAAAACTATTTATAGATTACTATGAATTAGAAAAAGCTTTAGGAGGAAAAGGCGCAAGTGAAAAAACAGCAAGCCTAATTTATAAATCTACCCAACCTTAATTTTAAATGAAAAAAATACTTTTTGTAATTATTCTAATAGCTAGTTTTAATAGCTGTAAATCCTCAAAACATACTAGACGCAAAAGAGCAGCATCTTCTAAAATCATTACTAAAAAAAACAAAAAGGAAGCTACTGCTTATAAAAGTAAAACATCTAAAAAAGCAACTATTACAAAATCTAAAGCCAATACTATTGTAGATTACGCTGTACAATTTAAAGGTATTCGCTATAAATGGGGTGGCACGACAAAAGCTGGAATGGATTGTTCTGGTTTAGTTTATCAATCTTTTAAATCTCATGATATTATACTCCCTAGAACCTCTAGAGACATGGCTAAACGCGGCAATAAAATTTCTTTAAAAAATGCTAAAGTTGGAGACTTACTTTTTTTTAAAACACAAAACAGAAGAAATTCCATCAATCATGTTGGTCTTGTTGTAAAATCTAAATCTGGAAGCGTTCAATTTATACATGCTACATCAAGTAAAGGTGTTATTGTTTCTAATCTTTCGGAACGTTATTGGAATTCTGCATTTTCAGAAGCTCGTAGAATTTTATAGGATATTCTATCTTGCCTTAATATGCAGTTACTCAATTTTACAATAATTAAGCTAACACTTTGTTTAATTACAGGAATTACTATTGGTTATTTAACTAATATTTCACTAAACGTATCTTTTTGCCTAACTGCATCTTTACTTGCTATTTTATTTGTCATCTTTTTAATTGCAAGAAATCAATTTATTAAATCAAATTGGTTTGGAACTACGGCTTTTGGTTTAATGATTGCTATTGGTGTACTAACTATTAATCTTCATAATCAAAAAAACTTTTCAAGCCATTACACGCATCAGGTTTCAAAACAAAAAGACACTCCAAAAACCATTACTTTTAGAATTAGAGAGGTGTTAAAATCTGGTAATTTCTATGATAAATATATTATCGATGTTTTAAAAATAAATGACAAGGTATCTAAAGGAAAATCACTTTTAAATATTCAAAAAGATACGCTACAAAAAACTTTAAAAGTTGATGCTACTTTTATAAGTAAAACCGTATTTAAAAATTTAGCTTCTCCACTAAATCCAAATCAATTTGATTACAAAAGCTATTTAGACAAAAAATATATTTACCACCAACTCTTTATTAATAATCAATCATTATTAAATGGTAAATCTGATACTCATACTTTATTTGGTTTAGCTAGCACTATAAGGCAATATATCAATAAAAAACTAAAATTATATCGTTTTAAACCTAATGAACTAGCTATTATTAACGCACTTTTACTAGGGCAGAAACAAGATATTAGTAAAAAGGTTTATACAAGTTACACAAACGCTGGTGCTGTACACATTTTAGCTGTATCTGGTTTACATGTAGGTATTATTTTAATAATCTTAAGTTTAATTTTTAAGCCTATAGAAGGTTTAAAATATGGTAAATTTATTAAAACAACCTTACTTGTTGTCTTCTTATGGTGTTTTGCTTTGATTGCAGGGTTTTCACCATCTGTTACTCGTTCTGTTACTATGTTTAGCATTATAACTATAGCATTGAATCTTAAAAGGCCTACTAATATTTACAATACTTTAGCTATAAGCATGTTTGTTATATTACTTTTTAAACCTTTATTTTTATTTGATGTTGGTTTTCAATTAAGCTACTTGGCAGTTTTTGCTATTATAACTGTGGATCCCTTTTTATACAAAAAATGGAAACCAAAATATTGGATTACAGATAAACTCTGGCACACTTTTACAATAACTATTTCTGCGCAACTTGGAATTATTCCTATTAGTTTATTCTATTTTCATCAATTTCCAAGTTTGTTTTTTATCTCCAATCTCGTTATTATTCCTTTTTTAGGTATTATTTTAGGGCTAGGAATACTTATTATTCTTTTATCTATATTTAATATTCTACCTGAATTTATAGCCAATATATACGGAGGTATTATTAGCTTAATGAATGCTTTTGTTAACTGGGTTTCTAACCAAGAATTTTTCCTATTTAAAGATATTTCGTTTAGCCTAGTTCATGTTCTTGTTTCCTATTTATTAATTATTTCATTTTTCAGGCTTTTAATTAAAAGAAACTACTCAACTTTAAAACTTTTTTTAGTTGCAATACTAATTACTCAAATAGCTTTTGTTTTCAAAAATTACAGTAAGCATTCAAATGAATTTATTGTTTTTCATAAAAGTAGATATAGTCTTTTAGGAAACACATCCCATAATAAAATTACAGTTGCTAATGATTTTGATAGTTTAACTAAAGTTAAAGACAATATCATTAAAAATTATACTATTGAAAATCACATCACACATATTAAAGATGGTTTATTTCAATCTGTTTATCAAATTAACGATAAGAGACTCTTAGTTATTGATTCTTTAGGTATTTATAATATAAAATCATTCAAACCAGATTATGTTTTGTTAAGACAATCTCCAAAAATAAACTTGAATCGTTTAATAGACTCTATAAAACCAAAGTATATTATTGCAGATGGAAGCAATTACAAATCTTATATTGAACGATGGTTAACTATTTGTAAAAAAAGAAAGCTCCCTTTTCACCAAACTAGTAAAAAAGGAGCTTTTATTATTAAATATTAGTATGTAATATTTTATTTTTTTATGATGTTATTTGCTACTGCTAGCCATTTCTCAGCCCCTCCTCGAACAAAGCCCGTACTACCTAGACTATTTAAGTTCTTTTTACCTTCAGCCATGTTTTGTGGATTAGCAAAGAAAACTGTAGGATACCCTCTAACGTTAAACATCCTTTGTAATTCATAATTTTGAGTTTTAAGTTCTTGTGCTTGAGGTGTTCTTTTTGGGTAATCTAATTCTACCAAAACCACATTGTCTTTTGCCCATTTTTTAAAATCAGCAGTTTTAAAAACTTCATTTTGCAATTTAATACACCAACCACACCAATCTGAGCCTGTAAAGAATAACATTAATGGTTTCTCTTCTTTAGCTGCAATATCGAATGCTTCATCCATGTTTGTATGCCAAGTTAACCCTTGGGCAATACCATTTATTGATGTGAATACTGTAAATAGTAATATAAATAATATCTTTTTCATCTTTCGTTTTTATTTTTTAATCATCTAATATGCAACTCACTAATAACCATATTCATTGTTATAAACTTCATTATTATAGCTCATTTCATACTTCATTAAGTAGCAAAAGTTGTTCCGAACTTACAAAAAATGCTCCAAATTTGGAGCATTTTGAAATTATTTTAATTATTTTTTCGATTAACGTACACCGTGCATTAGCTTTTTTAAGATAGGATTTAGCAACATTGAAATAACACCTATACTTAGAGGTACGAGAGTAAAGATTAAGAAAAAAGTACTTAACGAATATTCTTCTGTTATTTTATCAATCATTCCTCCCATAGATCCAGCTGCTTTATTCCCTATAGCTATTGCTAAATACCAAATACCGAACATAAATCCAATCATTCTACCAGGAACTAACTTACTCAAATAAGATAAACCTACTGGAGAAATACATAATTCTCCCATAGTATGGAACAGGTAAGCCAATATTAAGAATATCATACTAACTGAGGCTGTTTTTGCTCCTTGAGGTATCCCTAGAGTTCCAAATACCAAAATTCCAAAACCTAACCCAAGTAGAACCATACCTATGCCATATTTCATAGCTACACTAGGGTTATACTTGCTTTCCCACCATTTAGAAAATAAAGGAGCTAGTGTTATTATAAAGAAAGAATTTAAAATCCCAAACCAAGAAGCTCCTACTTCGGTAGTTTCTTTGCTAAATTCATTGTTAATTTTATAAAAAACAACACACCATAAAAAGACAAATGTTATTCCAAGGACAATATTCGAATATGGTATTTTTGAATATGTTTTTTTAAATAACAGATACAGTACCCATGTTATAATAGCTAAAGGCACAACCGTAAGAGTTGTATCAATGATTTTAAAAATTAAAGCTGAATTTCCACTTAACGCACGTGCTGTATAGTCTCTAGCAAAAAGCGTCATAGATCCCAATGATTGCTCAAAAGCACCAAAGAAAAATACTGTAAATATTCCAAAAATTGAAACTGCTATTATTTTATCTCTTAACACTGCTTCATACCTAAGCATTCTAGAAATAATTAAAAACAAAAATAACACTAAACCTATTAAAACTGTAGCATTAGAACCATCCAATCCTCCTATGCTAAATGGCAATAAATTAATGTTTCCTATTTTTGACATTGGGTCATTAAATAAATATAAAACCCCACATAAAGATGATAAAACGATTAATACCTTATCCACTGAGGTAAATGGATTCAATTTTTCAGAGGTAGAAGATGTATCATGTTTTTTTGGACTTTCCTCATTAATATTTTGAGCTAATTCAACTTCATATATTATAGAAGGTCTTTCTCCTACTTTTCCAAATAAGTCTTTAGCTAACCAAAATTGTATTAAACCTCCCAACATAAAAATACCAGCAAGCCCAAATCCATAACTCCAGCCAATATTTTCAGCTAAATAACCACACAACATCATTCCAAAAAATGCTCCTGCATTTACGCCCATATAATAAATAGTATACGCGCCATCTTTTTTAGCCTCTTTACCTTTATACATTTCAGAAATCATTGAGGTCATATTTGGTTTAAAAAAACCTGTACCTATTATTAATAAGGCTAGACCTATATATAAAGATGCTGTTGTCTCAAATACCATTGACAAATGTCCTAGCATCATAATAAAACAACCTATAATTACTGCCCATTTATATCCTGTAATTTTATCTGCAACATACCCTCCTATTATTGGTGTTAAATATAAGAGAGAGGAATAAGTTCCTATTAAAGCTAGTGCATTTTCTCGTGACCATTCCCAACCAGGGTTATTACTTAAAAAAGGAGCCGTTAAAAATAAAACTAAAAGAATTTTCATTCCATAAAACGAAAATCGCTCCCACATTTCAGTAAAGAATATTACAAATAGTCCTGCTGGATGACCAATAACTTTGTCTTTAAATAGATTTTCAATATCTGTATTCATATAAAACTTATTAAATAATTTTAAAATATTAATGTACTTTACCCATTAGTCTTTTCATTAATGGAGAAAATATAAGAACAGCTATACCTGCTCCTATAGAATACTTAGCAATTAAACTAAACCCATCAATATAGATTTGAAGCGTATCTAAACCTCCAACATTTACATCGGTACTCTCTACGGCTAATTGCTTAGAAATGAACCCTACAATTTGAAATGCGTATGCTGATGATAAAAACCAAATACCCATCATAAAAGCTACAATTCGTTTTGGTGATAAATCTGTTATTTTAGATAATCCAACTGGAGACATAAATAACTCTCCTATAGAAATAATGAAATACATAACAAACAAATACGCCATTGGCACCATACCATTTTCATTTGCACTGCCCTCACTAATTGCTAATACATAAAAACTCAATCCAGCTAATATTAAGCCTAACCCAAACTTATAAGGTGTTCTAGGGTTTAAATTTTTCTTGGATAAATATGCCCATAATAAAGAAATTGGGATTGCCAAAATAATGATAAACATAGAATTCAAAGCATTTGTTTGACTTGCGTTTATGAATGTTAAATCTACATTTCTAGAAGCAAACAAAGTAATTACACTACCTGACAATTCATGAAAACCCCAAAACAGTGTCATAAAAAATGTAATTAACACTGCCATGAATAGTTTTTTACGTTCGTCAAGTGTTGCTATATACATTATGTATCCTAAATATAAAACAACAATAACACCTACTAATTTAAAGATTAACCCAACAATAGTTTCATCACCTAAAAATGATTCTCCTTTTGCTATGGCTTTATATGAAGATAAAACATAAGCTATTACTGGAGCAGATAAAACAGCTATTATTGGAACCAATGTTTTTTGTGGAATACCTAAAACTTTCTTTTCGTAAATATCTAAACTTGGAGGCAAGCCTTTATCTCCAAAAACATTCTTTTTAATACCGCTCCAAAAGAAAATTAACCCAGCTAACATTCCTATTCCAGCCAATCCAAATCCGTAATGCCACCCATAAGCTGAGGCTAACCAACCGCATAATAATGGTGCCACAAACCCTCCTATATTAATTCCCATATAAAAAATGGTAAATCCAGAATCTTTTCTGGTATCTCCATCTTTATATAAAGCACCGACAAATGTTGATATATTGGGCTTAAAAAAACCGTTACCGACAACTATAAGAGCTAAGGCTAAAAAGAAAGCAATGTCGTTTTGAATAGCTAAAACGAAATGCCCTAAAGACATTAAAATTCCTCCAAGAAAAATAGAACTGCGCATTCCTAGAATCTTATCGGATACTCTACCTCCTATAACTGTTGAAGCGTAAACTAAAGAACCATAGGATGCATAAACAACAGCAGTAGCTGTATCTTTCTCTACAAATGCTTTAAATATTTCTTGAACCATATAGAGCGTTAGTAACGCTCGCATTCCATAAAAACTAAAACGCTCCCATAATTCCGCAAAGAATAAATAAAATAATCCTTTTGGGTGCCCTAAAAGTTGAGGCTCTTTTGAATCTTTCAAAATAGTATTTGGCATAACTTTATTCTTTTATTTTCAATAGCTGATCATTACTTTTATTTATCACCTAGTGTTTCATTAATAAAACGAGTCATTTTTTTATAAAGATGCAACCTTGTATTCCCACCTTTAATCCCATGATTTTTATCTGGATAAATAGCCCAATCAAACTGTTTATCTGCTTGAATTAAAGCTTCTGCTAAACGCATAGTATTCTGTAAATGGACATTATCATCACTTGAACCATGTACCAAAAGAAAATCTCCTTTTAATTTATCTACATGATTTATTGGTGAGTTTTCATCATAACCACTTGCATTTTCTTGAGGTGTAGTCATATAACGTTCTGTATAAATAGAATCGTAAAAACGCCAGCTACTTACTGGTGCTACAGCTATTGCCATTTTAAAAATATCATTTCCTTTAAACAAACAATTACTACTCATAAAACCACCAAAACTCCAACCCCAAATTCCTATTTTAGCAGCATCAATATAAGACAGTTCTCCTAATTGTTTTGCAACTGCAATTTGATCTTCAACCTCATATTTTCCAAGTTCATTTTGTGTAACCTTTTTAAAATCAGATCCTTTAAAACCTGTACCTCGTCCGTCAACACAAGCAATAATATAACCTTGTTGCGCTAAATATTGATACCAATAATCGTTAGCATTATTCCATTTATTGGCTACTTGTTGAGATCCTGGACCAGAATATTGATACATTAATAACGGGTATTGCTTTGATGCATCAAAATTTGCTGGCTTAATTAACCACATGTTTAAATTGTTTCCATTTGCATTGATGGTACTAAACTCTTTTTTGGAGATTTTGAAGTTTGATAACGTTTTAGCTAATCTATCATTATCCTTTATACTTTTAATCAACTTTCCTGAAGAAGTAGCATTCAATGTATATCTAGGAGGTACGTTTGCACTTGAAAATGTATTTATAAAATAAGAAAAATCAGTACTAAAAGATGCGCTATTTGTTCCTTCATCTTTACTAAGTCTCGTTTTACTACGCCCATTTAACTTAATAGAATAGACATCTCTATTTATAGAACCATTTTCAACAGATTGGTAATAAATGGTATTGTTTTTTTTATTGTAACCATAATAACTAGTTACTTCCCAGTTTCCTTTTGTTACTTGATTAATAAGCTTTCCATTTTTATCATAATGATAAATATGATTATATCCATCTTTTTCGCTTGTCCAAATAAAACTATTGTCTTCTAAAAAGGTTAGACTACCTGTAACATTAATATAGGCTTTATCTTTCTCTGCTAAAGCCAAACTAGAAGTATTATTTTTCACATTTACCATCCATAAATCTAATTCATTTTGATGCCTATTTATATACTGCGCACTCAATACATCTGGATTATTAGTCCATTTTATACGTGGAATATAAAAATCTTTATACATTTTATTAACTTTAACTTCTTGTGTTTTCTCTGTTTCTAAATTATAAATATGAAGTGATACATTAGAATTAGCTTCACCTGCTTTAGGATATTTAAACGCCTTCTGTCTTGGGTATAAACTTTGACCATAAATATCCATTGAGAATTCAGGGACATTAATTTCATTAAAACGAATAAAAGCTATTTTGCTATTATCTGCATTCCATTCGAAAGCGCGTACAAAGGCAAATTCTTCTTCATAAACCCAATCTGTTATACCATTAATAACTTCATTTTTTTTACCATCAAAGGTTATTTGAATCGTTTTTTCTGAATTTAAATCTTTCACATATAAATTATTATTCTTTGCAAAAGCTACTTTATTACCATCAGGTGAAAATGTAGGTTCTTGTATTTTTTCTTCAGAAATTAATGTTAATGATTCATTATTTATATTATAAACATAATAGTTCCCTATTGTAGAACGACGGTAAATAGATTCTCTATTAGTCGCTAAGATAACTTTACGTTCATCATCACTAAAGGTATAACTTGTAAAGTAAGCAAGGGCGTCAAGGTTTGCAGAACTCACAAGGGTTTTAACCTTTTTTAAGGTTTTATAATCATAAATATCTACAGAAGTAGATCTTGTACTTCTATCAAAATTTAAAACAGAATATTGCTGACCATTAGCCATAGAATGCAATGCATCCAATCTTTCTGTTCTAAAAGTGCCTTTGCTCCATATATCTTCAAGAGTAATTTCTTGTGTTTGAGCGACTAAAGAAGTCATAAAAAAAAAGGAAACGTAAAAGGAGAATTTTAGGTATTTCATTAAAAACGATGTTTATTTCACAATGCGACGCCAAGTTTACTAAAAATTATGCAAAAAATAGCATTTATTAACACTTAAATAACTTCTATAAAAGTAAGATTTAATATTCACACCAAGAGTAGTATCTTTGTATTGTAAACAAATATTATATGAGTAAATCTATTGCTGGTTTTTCTAAACTATCTAAATCAAAAAAAATTGATTGGATTGTAGATACGTATTTTTCTAATGCTAACGATGCCAAACATGTTTTAAAACAGTATTGGAACACTAACGAAAAACTACAACAGCTTCATGATGAATTTATTGAAAATACGATAACAAACTACTATTTACCTCTTGGTGTTGCACCAAATTTTTTAATTAACGATAAGTTATATACTATTCCAATGGCTATCGAGGAAAGTTCGGTAGTTGCTGCAGCTAGTAAGTCTGCTAAATTTTGGTTAGATCGTGGCGGATTCAAAACAAAAGTTTTATCTACTACTAAAATTGGTCAGGTTCATTTTATATATAAAGGGGATTTTGAAAAGTTAAAACAATTTTTTAATAATGTAAAAGTTAAATTAATTCAAGAGTCTAGTCGTATTACTAAAAACATGGAAAACCGTGGTGGAGGTATCATTGATATTGAACTTCGTAATAAAACGGCAGATATAACTGATTACTACCAACTTCATGCATCGTTTGAAACGCTAGATGCTATGGGGGCTAATTTTATAAACTCATGTTTAGAGCAGTTTGCAAAAACCTTAAAAAATGAAGCATTAAAATTTGATTTGTTTTCTGAGATCGAAAAGCAAATTGAAATTATTATGAGCATATTATCTAACTATGTTCCTGACTGTTTGGTTCGTGCTGAAGTTAGTTGTAAGGTTGATGATTTAAGCGAAAACGACAGCATTTCTGGAGAAGCACTTGCAAATAAATTTGTACAGGCTGTTAATATTGCTAAAGTTGAACCTTATCGTGCGGTTACTCATAATAAAGGCATTATGAATGGTATTGATGCTGTTATTTTAGCTACTGGAAATGATTTTAGAGCTGTTGAAGCTGGAGTTCATGCCTATGCTTCTAGAAATGGACGTTATAGCAGTTTAACACATGCCAAAATTAAAGATGGTATTTTTACATTTTGGATGGAAATCCCTTTAGCCTTAGGAACTGTTGGAGGTCTCACTGGTTTACATCCGCTAGTAAAATTAGCCTTAGAGATGTTAGGCAAACCATCTGCAAAAGATCTTATGCAAATTGTAGCTGTTGCTGGATTAGCCCAAAATTTTGCTGCGTTACGTTCTCTTACAACTACAGGTATTCAGCAAGGACATATGAAAATGCACTTAAAAAATATATTAAATCAATTTGAAGCTAACGATTATGAAAAACAGGCTTTAACGGAGCATTTTAAAACCAATACAGTTACCCATAGCGCGGTAATAGAGGCGATTAACAAGTTAAGAGTTGCAAGTGAAGAATAACACATTTTATAGTAACGGGAAACTACTTATTTCTGGCGAATACGTAGTACTTGATGGTGCTAATGCTTTAGCTGTACCAACAAAACATGGTCAATCTTTAATTATTGAACCTATTGAACATTCAAATCTTATTTGGGAAAGTTTAGATGAAAAAGGAGCTGTTTGGTTTGAAAGTGAATTTCCTATTAAAGAGGTTTCATCATCGTTTACTCCTAGCAATGATATTTTAGATAGATTAATACAGATACTACATATTGCAAAACAATTAAATCCTCTCTTTCTTAGTAAGAATAGTGGGTGTAAGATAACCACTGCTTTAGATTTTCCAAAAAATTGGGGACTTGGAACCTCATCTACATTAATAAACAATATAGCGCAATGGGCAAATATTGATCCTTACAAACTCTTAGAAAACACTTTTGGAGGCAGTGGCTATGACATAGCATGTGCGCAACACCATACACCTATTACTTATAGAATTGAAAACAAAACCCCTATAACTAACAAAGTTCGTTTCAATCCTTTATTTAAAAACCATTTATACTTTATTCATTTAAACAAAAAACAAAATAGTCGTGATGGTATTAAACATTATCATGCTAATAAAGAAAACTCAAAATCTGCGATTCAAGATATTAATAGAATCACTTCTGAAATGATTATTTGTAATACTTTAGATCGTTTTGAAAAATTAATAAATCAGCATGAATCCATCATTTCTAAGATTACAAGACAAACTTCTGCAAAACATCTTTTATTTAAAGACTTTAAGGGGGCTATAAAAAGTCTTGGTGCATGGGGAGGTGATTTTATACTAGCCACTTCTAAAGAAAACCCAACCCAATATTTTAAAGATAAAGGTTTTACTACCGTTATCCCATATAAAGATATGGTACTCTAGCTCTCCACTCTAAACTGGTTTATAATTAAATAACTATACTAATCGATATACTTCATTTTCAAAGCATGCTTAGTCAATCCTGCTAGGTTTCTTACATTAAGTTTCGCTATTAAATTTTTTCGGCAACTTTCTATGGTGTGTTTGCTTAAAAATAACTTATCCGTTATTTCTTGAGTCGTAAATTCTTGTGCTATTAAAGTTATTACATCAATTTTGGTATTAATACCATTCTTTACATAGACAAGAATACGAACTCCAAACATTACTTAAATGTGATCGTTTATTACTTTACTTTTATAACTAAGTGATTATGAATGTATCTTTCAAAAAAGAAAGACGCCTTATATGTATTACAAATCTTTACTTATTAGAAATTTAAAATTTCATTCTCAGTAAAAACTATTAATATATAGAACTCTTGATTCTTTTCAGATCTTTAATCAATCTAACATGCAGGATTTTGGAAATAAAGGATCTGTAATCTTTCTTAAATAGAAAAACAAGAACTAAACCTAATGAAAAAAATTATTATCAGCACAGTAAAAAGTTTAACTACAAAACTTTTACAACTGTTAAGGGAATCTGTTTCTTCTCAAAAAAAACGAAAGAAAAAAAACCGATTAAAACGGACTAAAAAGAAAAAAAAATTGACACCACGTCTTACTCTTAAAAACAAGAAAGAAACAGAATTCTATAAAAAATACTTGGATCGCTTAGCAAAACTTAATGAAGAACTACCGTACTTAGAACAAAAGGCGCCACATAAAGGTAAAACCGTTAAAACACAAGCTATGATAAAAAAAACGCGTAAGAAGGTGCAAAAACAAGGAGCCTACAGTAGAATTGGTATCAATAAACCATACTAAGACCACAGTTTCACCCAACCAAACTCCTAATTTACTTAGCATAAGTGGAATACTAAAAAAATAAAAAGTATTCGAAATTACCTTTCTTACCAATTGTTACCTTAAACACACCATTCATTAATTACCATTCAAGAAAGAATATCGATATGTCTAGATTAGCATTTTTGTAACATAATATGAAGAATTAAAGGTTCAAAAAAACACAAGAAAACTTCAATTAGAAAGGTTATCTAAAATATAAGCATGGTAAAACAAAATACAAAAGACGTACAAGATGATCTTCTTCAAACCCTAGCCGAAGGATATCATGAAACATTTAATCAACTTATTGACCAATTAAAGGATCAACTTGCAGATAAATTAATTAATAAGATACAAGACATACAAAAAGACACAAAAAAACTAATAAAAAATCACCCTCTAAAACCTATAAGTAAGCAAGTAGAACTTTTAATGGACAAGCATCTGGGGCATAATATAGAAATTAACCTGAACACTTTTATTAAAGAAGTAATTGTAAATACACTTACTGCAGAAAAAATGCCCAATAAACTTGAACAAATGTACAAGAATGCTAAAGGGTTTATAGAGCAGCATTATACAACTTATAGTAAAGATGATATTAGAAAATTGTTACAACATGAATATTTAACAGAAGATTTATCTAAACAAGTAAGTCTCTTGATATCTAGAAATCTTGAAAATACAATAGATAACTACTACAATTCTGTTGTAAAAGAAAACACTCATAATATTACGAATATTAGGCAAAACACTTTAGCTAAGAATAACGATTTAAGTAAATTAAAACAGGTTCCCAAAAAAGCAATTAATTCATCAAAAAAAGTAAATACACAATTTACAAATAAACATAAAAGAAAAAAGAAATCACATTAAATATTTAGCTCCAATTTAATATACCCATTCTAGTAAGTTTAACTTCTTTTTAGTATGAACTTATCTTGATTTTTTCTATTTCCTAAAAAATGTCCAAAATTCGCCCATATTTTAGTTATTTTTCATGTGTAGCGCATGCTATGCCTTTTAAGAATAACTTTATCTGAACAAATTTTCACTCATTTTCGGTTAAATCCAAAAAGTCAAGATGAGTTCATTAAAAAAGGCCTAATAAGCATAATAAGTTTCTGTTTCTTTATTATACTAGTTATTCTTTAAAATTAACAGGATTTTTTAATGAAAATTATAGTAGTTTTACGACAAAAATTTTGCTTCTTTTATGAGAAAAGATCATTTATACTTACTCACTTTTATTACTATTTCTATTATTTTTTTAACTGTTGCTTCTTTTAGTGTTAAGCACTTTATTATGGAAAGCTCAGATCAACTAATTGCTATCCAACTCGAATCTAGCAAAAGAGAAGCAGATGGGATATCTCAATTAATAAGCACTCAATTATCTGGTGGAATACCTCTTGATTCTGCAAAGATAAACATACAATCTGCTATTGAAAAAACGCAAGAAATGACTTCTTTTTTATCTGTTATGGATTGGTCTGGTAAACAAATTTGCCATCCAGATATTACTCGAGTAGGCGAAATGGTTAACTCAAACCAAAATCTACTTGATGCTTTAAATGAAAAAGACAAGACAAATGAATTGTATGAGATATTAGTAAGTCAGAAAAAAGAAGGCAATTCTATTGAGCAATCTGAAATTATTTATCTATCTCCAGTTAAAGGGACAGATCTAATAGTAGGAGCTAATTTTAATCTAGATAAAATCACCGCACAGACTAGACTCCTTCAAAATAGATTTTATCGCATCCTTTTTTTAATGGGAGGGTTTATAGTAATCTCTTCTTTTTTTGCTGTAAGAATTTTGGGAAGCCTTTATGAAAAACAATTAGAATCAAAAAATAGTGCTTTAGAAAACGAATTATTTAGTTTATCAAAATTAAACAAAGACCTTATAGAACACCAGCAAAAAGTTATTGAAGAGAATAATAATGCGATTATAGAAGAAAAAACTAAGTCTGAAAAGAAAAGAATCCTTACTTATATTAGAAACGAGCTAGTTCCCATTTCTACAAATCAAATTGCCTATATCCAATCAGAAAATAGTATAACTTATATATTTAATGTTAATGGTAAAAAATCTACCACCAACTTGAGTTTAGATGAATTGTACAACACTACAGATCAATCAATATTCTTTAGGGCTAATAGGCAATATATAATAAGTATTACCGCTATCGAAAAAATAGTTAAATACGGAAACAGTCAGCTTAAAATTTTAATTACAGACAAACCAGATGTTCAAATAATTATTAGCAAAAACAAAGCTGCCGAGTTTAGGCAATGGCTAAGTATTTAATAAAACACATGCTATTTAACTGCTAACATATGCTATAATTTTTATAAGAATAAATAATTACTCCATTTTATAAATAACAGCTTAATACCATTTTAATTATAAAAGTAACAGCTGTTACCTTAAACCCACCAGTTATTACTAGTTAATAGGATACCTGCTTATTCTAGGTTTTATTTGTATATATCAATAATAAAACAAACAATACTTATGAATACATGCTCATTATTTAGTTTAAAAAAATTAAAAAAAAATTTAATTTTTATTAAAGAATTACCATCCGCATCTGCTCCTTAAAATTAAACTATAAATAGTTTTAACATTTTCGAATTTACATGTAAATAACATTGGTTTTAGATGTTTTTGAAAATAAATCTAATACAATAAAAACATATAATTATGAAAGAAATAATAAGAAGACTCCTTGTTTTTTTAAGAATAAAAAAAGGCACTCCAACCGAAAAAGAATTAGAAAAGAAAAAAGCTGGACTAGAATTAGAAAACAAAAGTTTAGATAGAAAAATTAAGAGCGCTAAAACAAGAGGAAAAAGGCTTTATAAAAGAATAGAAAAATTAGAAGCTAAAGCTGTTTCTAACAACAAAACTCGTTTAATTGGAGCTTTACAAGAAAGGCTTGAAACGCAACAAAACCTTATTACAAGTTATGAAGCTTTAAAAACAATAAAAACTGGTTTACTCACAAATATAAGATTAGATCTCAATGATTTAAAAACTAAAAAAAATCAGAAAAAACTAGATAAAACAATTAAAGACTATAAACACGCTAAAAAAGATTTTACTATAGAAAAACAAAAGATGGATTCTAAATATAAAGCGCTGCTAAACATTGCAAAAGTTCCAAATAAAAAACTTAAAGAAAAAAAGAGAAAAGGCGTTAAAGCTAGAAAACAACAATCGTCCTTTACCCAAAAAAGAATACATACAGCAAGAAGCTTGAGATGAGCCTTCTTTTTTAAAATCTATTTTAAAACATCAAAAGGTTCAACTTTAAGAGTTAAACCTTTTTAAACTTTACACAAAAACTAAATATTAAACCTCGAAGAATAGAGTTTTATTTTATTCCTAAATAATAAAAAAGAGACTCTTTTTTTCGTTTTGCTACAGGAATCATATCACGATTATTTATTTCTACATATACACCATCTTTTTTTTGCACATTTACTACACTATCCATATTTACAAGAAATGAATTATGGATTCTAAAAAAATTATTTTGAGCAAGTTTCTTTTCATAAGCTCCTAAATTTGTGCTAGAAACAACTTGCTTTCCTTTAGAGGTATGAAATATGGTGTATTTCCCTTCAGATTTAAGATATAAAATATCACTAACTTTAATAATTTTCACATCATTAGTAGATGGTATAGCTACTAAGTTTAACGGTTTACTTTTACCTCTAGTTAGGTTGTGTAACTCTTTTTGCTCCATTATTTTCTGTTCTGCTTTTTCAATAGCTCCCATTATTCCTAAAGGTTCCAATGGTTTCAAAATATAATCTATTGCCGAATTTCTATATGTTTTAAGATTACCTTCTGGTTCTGTTGATGTTAAAATCAATTCTTTATCCTGGATATTTAAAGAGGTCTTTTGCAAAATTTCGAAAGCATAATCTTTCCCAACTTTTAAACCCATAATTATAATATCGTAAGAACCTTCATTAATAATTTTCTTAGTTTCAATTGGAGTTGTACCTATTTCATTAATAACAATATTAGGACATTGTTCTGCTATTGCCTTTTCTATTCGTTGAGCTTCTATAAGGTTTTCTTCAATAATAATGGCTGTAATATGTTCTGTGTTCATATGTTTTAGGTTTTCTTGATTCTAAGTAGCTGCTAAGCAATTTCTATAAATATTATTCTTGTTTTTTGGCTTACATTTAGAGTATTAACCAAAATCTAACTCTCGTACGCCTTTAATATCTCGACGCTTATCGGTAGCTTTTCTTAATTTTTCTGAGAGTAACGTACCATTTTCTATACCTCTTAAAACATATAGTGGGTTTGTAGCGTCTGAGGTGATTAAAACAATATTAGACAACCCAAAAAGACGAAGTATAAGTGGCTGTTCTAATTTTATGTCCTTTACTCTATAAAGTTCTAATTGGTTTGTAGTTATTGATAAAATCCCTTTTCGTTCTATAATACGTTCATCTGTAATTTTAATACGATTGTATCTGGTATCTAAGTATTTCCATAATGCTAGAACTAAACCTAAACCGTAACCAACAATAAGTAAAGTGCAGCATAAGTAAAACATTAAGTTTATCCATTGGGATGGTGTGCCTTCCCATATTTTATTTTCTGTTTCCATATTGTTTTTTATTTAGGAATAGTAATTGGTTTTGATTGTAATAGGTAATTTTCTATTAAAAGTCCATGTGGATTTTTATTGGTTCTGGATACATTATGTAGCACAAATTTTGCTCTAAAGTCATTCACAGATTCTACTTTTTGATCTGTTCTAGATACTCTAAGCTTTCCAAATAACTGCGCTTGATAAGGCGTTACCTTTTCATTAATTTTAATAGAATCTATATCTATTTTTTGAGTTAAATTTTCTGTAACTATTTTGGCAAGGTGCCCATTTGCTTGTAACGTTTGGTATAGTTGTTTCCCAGATCGACCAGATAGGTATAAGGCTTTATTAATGCGTCTTTCGTAATTAAATTGATCTATTTCCCAAAGTGCTTTATGAAACATTTTAATATGATTCATAATTTCTGGTTTTCTATACACATCTACTTCACTTAGAGATACGCCTGTCATCATTGCTGCTTGACCATCTTTAGTTAATACAAAAGCTGTGTTTTTAATATTATTTGTTGTTATAAATGCCCAGACTAAACTACCTGTTGAAATTGATACAGATATGATTAAGCAATAAAGTAGAGAGCGTTTTGCTAAGGAAAAACTAGCAGGTATATTTTTTAATGATTGTAAATCCATTTTCTAATAGTTTTTTAAATAATTTGTTAAAATTTAAATGTCATTTTTAATAGGGTTGCCCAGATAAATTAGGGTAATAGTTGTCCTGTCCCTGTTTTTCAAGGGAATTATAAGACCTCTAAATGTTGAGGATTTTCCTAGTTTGTAAATCTGTAATTAAGCTGCTCTAACTGCGCAACCCTATTGTAAAATACTCATGTTTTTATAGACCATTTGTAAATGCTGTATGAGTACTTTTAAAAATGAAGTTTATTTATACATCCCAATCTACATTGTTGTCTGCTCCTGGTAAGAAAATATTAGCAATTAATGCTACTAAGCCAAAAATAGCTAATCCAATAATAAACCTAATAAAGTTTTTTTGTGCTTGTTCATTACCTTGCATATATTGAATAAATATTAAAAATCCACCACCTATAGAAAATATACCTACTACAGCATTAAGGATTGTTTTTATATTATCTCCCCATATTCCTAATTGATTTTCAACATCTGTTACTTGAGCAAAAGCTGGAGCTACATGAAGCAATACCAAAAGTACTGTGCATATTAATTTAGGCGTTTTAATTTTAGACTTTATCGATTTTACATCTAATGCTTTTAAATTTTTAATTGTTAAATTTTGCTTTTTAGTTTTCATAATTAAATTTGTTTCTAAGATTATTAATTTATTTAAAATGTATTCATTAAAATTTTAGTTTGTGTTTTTAAAAACACTTCCTATTTTGTTTTTATTAAAGAGATAATGGGTTGATTTACTTCTATACATTTAACACTTGTTGTGTATTTTATTAGTATACTTAACTCTCCTCTCTCTGGATATTTTTTCTGAATTTTTATATAAATTGCTGCTATTAGAATAAATGACAGCGACAGAAAAAACGAAGCAAATACGGTAAATAAAAAGAGTAAAAAACAAGCCGATATAACCACTATTGTTTTAAGATCGAAACCAGCTATAACAGGTTTTTTTTCTAATACCTTAGGTGTTTTATATTCCATAGTTTATTATTATTTATTATCGTTATTATTACGATTAGACCTTCTAGAGGACATCTTCTGATAAATTTCTCTCCCAGTCCAAAAAAGGTAGCCGTTACCATCATTATCTCCAGAACCATTTACTAAAAAGTTAGCATATTTAGGTACTTGAATTAAAAACAGAATCATAACCACTTGTAAAACCACAGAGTATAATGGTTGCGTAAACCCGCCATCTATAGGCGCTTGATGAATTAAAACAATAAGCGTTTGGAATATTCTTAATATAGGTATCCATAAAAGGACAGATAAAAACCCAAAGAACCAGTTTTTTAAAATTTCAAAATTAGATGGGATTAAAGACAATGGTAACACAAACACTCCTAAAATAAAGTAAATTGCTTTTAACAAAACCTGTCTTAATAAAATGTACCCTGTAACTACTAGTGCTACAAATTGTATTAGTAAATGAATAATTTCTAAAAACGTTGATAATTGTAATATATCGTATATACTTACAGTACCATTACCTCCTGTTGCAGCATCTTGAACATTAGATAATTGTGCATCTACTATATCTAAAAAATTATCCATGCTTGTTATGTTTACCGTTTGCATTGCAGCACTTTCTGTAATATCTGTGACTAGGTTTACAGGTTTTACTAAAAGCAATTCTACAAGAGGTTGGTATAAAACAATAGCAGCCAAAACCAAAATGGGTTTCACTAGTATAAAAGGATCCATATTCCCCGAGGGGTTCATAAAATAATTGATGACTTTAGTTCCTACCAAAATGATCATAATTATAGTTGCCAATAAGGAACAATAAGGGATTACATGATTTACAAATCCGCTTACTCCTCCAATACCGGAGCCTACTCCCTCGAAAATGGAGTCATTTATTTTGTCAATAGCATCTAATATATCCATAGTATTTTATTTTAAATTATTTTTGAAAAATTTTGGTAACTGTCATTTTCGCTTTTATTTCTTTTTCTATTTTTAGTATTTCATTTTTAATAGGTATAATTCTTAACAGCAGCTTTAAATAGGCTGTATATAAATGTCCTGTGCCGCCACTTACAAAAAAACCAGTACCTCCTACTAGCAAGTTTTCTTCGTTAATTTTTTGTAAATACTTCTGTTCTGTATCTAATGCGGCTTTGTATCTAGACAATCCATGACCAACACCAAAGGATGCTATTTTAAGGACGCTAATGTTTGAGTTTATATTTTCTATTTTTTTATTAAGATTTATAATTTGAGTTTGTACTGCTGCAATAATTATAAAGCTACTTTTAAAGTTTGCTTTAATTTCGCGTTTTGAATTATAGTTTTCTTCAGCCTCTTCTAACTCTTTTATTAATTTACCTTGAGCCTTTCTTAAACTTAACTCTGTGCCCAGTGCCGCAGTGATTACTGTTTTTTCTCCACCAACAACTACATCTGCGATACTCCAAGACATCGTTTGTGCAGATAAGTTTATAGTACAAAATAGCATGATTATAAAATTAATAGCTTTCATTTTCTAATGTTAAATTGATTACATTTTCTAGTGTTGTAAGTGTGAGTAGAATCCGCTCGCCTTCTGGAATAGGATTATCTACATTAAGATAATCTCTTATTTTTTTACTTTCCTTTTTTAGTTTAAGTTCAAACCTATATCGTATAATTTTTTTTCTAAAAACATCACTAGGATTAAGATCAAAAAGAGGATATTTTTTTGTAATGTAACCATAACTATTGTATCCTAACCCTTTACTAAAACTTCCTCCTTTTACAAAATTTATAAGGTTTTCTTTTTCTCTTAAAAGCACATCGTTAAATGTCAATAGCTCTTCTAATTGATCATTTATAAGCGAGGTAAACGATTTTGTACTCAATAAGCTAATTACTGCCTCTGCTCCTACTACGCCATTCTCTGTATTAATTTTCGTGTAAGCTCTTTGAGACAAAATATCTTTAAAACTCCCGTTTATAGTAAAATTAAACTGTGCATTTATGTTTGTTATTGCTATAAGAAACAATACGTATGATAAAATAAATTTCATAGTGGTTTTAATTAAAAATTCGATTATACAGTTTAGTTTTTTCAATATTATCTTCTACTACATCTAACACTCTATAGATTTCTGTTAACGATTTCATAGTGTTTTGCAATAGATTTAATTTCTCTCCATAAAGCACTTCTAAAGCCCTTTGATTTTTCAATCCTTTATTTATATTTTCTAACATAACATTAACTAAATTCAACATTTTATTATTGATCTTTTTCTTAGAATAACTTAAGAAAGAGAGCGATTTATTTCTATGTTCTAACTGCCTATACCTTTCTTTACAGTTTGAAATTTCTCTATTAATTTTGTTAACTACTATTGCGCCTTCTACCAAATACAAATGGCGCTTTGCTAAATCTTTTTTAAAAGCAATTATTTTCTTTCTGTTATTTTTATCTTCAGTACTTAACATTGAATATAAACTCCATGATAATACGGATCCTGTCATAGATCCTGGATCTACAAGTACAGGGAATTGTTGGGCTATGCTCTTTACAGAACAGAATAAAAAAAAGGCGATATAGAATAACTTAACTTTCATCTGTACTTATTTTTAGGTTAAAAAATATTTTCTCTTAATAGTTTGTTTTAAAGTGAATATGCAATTGTTTATTTGTTATTTATTTGATACTACAATGCGATATCTACCTTTTTTAACTTCCTATATAGTTTTAAAAAATCTTTATAATTAATTACAGTCAAACCAGCTAATGGGAGGAAAAGGGTTTTTCGGGCATCTCTATCGTTTTTAGAAAACTCTCTAAGGAGCTTATCACGTAATCTATACACTTCTTGCCTTTTGGATGACTTAATTTTTGTTTTACTTACATTTTGTAATGCCAGCAATAAGCCTTTCTCCATAGTTATAGCATTTAAATAATCTCTTTTGTCTTTCGTCATATATGGCAACCAAGATCTACTTGCCAATGTAGATGCTCCCAAACTTAAAACTGAAGACGTAGCTGCACTAGTAATAAATCCATTGCCTTTATCGTATTTATTTTTAGTGTACTGTAATAAACGTTGCTTGTTATGGGATTTTACGGCTCCTGATAATTCCTTATTTAAATCTATTAAAGTCCCATTTCTCAATGCCAAAATACCTGTTAAAGCTGCTAGCTTACTTCTTGTTTCTGTATCTGTGTTATTAATATGTATGTGTACATGAAAGAATTGACTAAACCCTAACTGAACTCCAAATACACTTAAGAATATTATGATATATATGTGCTTCATTTTTTTTAGTTTACTTTATAATTAATCGTGTATAAAAATTATCCTTTTCTGCTTTTAACTTTAAAGCTTCCAACTCTTTTAAAATTGTGTTGGTTATGTGTGCATATTTTTGTTTAATCTGTTCCTTTACACCAACATTAACCTTGTGTTTTGTAGGTATTGCTAAAAGTCCCATAACTTTTCTATGCGCATACTTTAAGTAATTATACCTGTTTTTACATTTTTGCTTTTTAAAAGGGTTTAGGTAACTACTACACATACTTTCATATTTACGGTATTGAATATTCACTGCGGTACTAACTCCTAAATACCTGGTTCTAGAAAGCTTTTCTAGCTCTGCTACTGTTGCTGTAGCTCCAAAAGCTACTGTTGTTTTTAAAGATTCCTCTTTCAACTTTTTTACACTTCTACTTTCTAATTCACGTATTGCAGCGCCCGGATCAAAATATGGTAATTGAGCTGAACAAAAATTAAAAGCAAAACCAATTACAAGAAATACTAGATACCTTTTCATAGCTAAATAACTTTTGGTTTTAACAAATCTTCTCTTGCTATATTAATGCTTGCAGATCTACCTCCATTTGTTTCGAAAATATCGATAGACAGTTTTTCTTTTTCGTTAAGCATAAACTTGTCAAATAGTAAGGTGACATTTTTTTGACCATTACCTATTATTTCAAAGTCTTCTGTACAGGTATGTATTGGATGAATTACACGCTCTTGGTATAAATAATCTTTAGATAAACGTTTGTTTAATTTGGTTCTAAACAGAATATTATCAATATCGAAATCGATAGCCGATTCGTTTTTAAGCTCTAAACGTAATCCTATTTTTTCTTTGATATAAAATATTCCAGTAACGCGTATTCTTATATCTCCAGATTTACCATTTTTAATGTGTATTTTGTTATTAAAGTTTTTATCTAGTTTTTCGCAAAGCGATAGCAATTCTGCCGATTTTTCTTCTTCTTTTTCAACTTCATTTTTTACTGCATCTGCAAACTCTACAGTTCTTTTAACTTTGTATGTTAAATTGTCTAAAAACCGTTTGTACGATAGTACTAGAGAGTAATACCCGCCATCTTCTGTAATTACAGTTAGGTTAGACACTTGACTTCTTACATCTACCAATTCCTCTCCAATATGTTTCAATTTTACCATTTGTTGGGTGGTATCTGCTACAAAATAAGGAGAGCCTACATCTAGATATTTAATTCTTTGATCAAATAAAAGGTGTGTTGTTTTTATATCAGATACTTGCAAGGTATCTTGCTTTTCTAACGGAATTAAGTGTTTTTGACTAATAGCTTTTTTGTTAATTATAAATGCTAGTGCGATGCTTAAAATGATTTGTTTTTTCATTGCTTATAAATTTTTAAAGTTTTTCTACAAATTCTGTTAATGCCAGTTCCATGTTTTTTTGTTTTTTATAGGTATCAAAAATGATTTTATTTTCATCTGCATTGGATGAGTAGCAGGCATAGCGTTCTGGGGACACGCTAACTTTGTAGACATTAGATAGGCTTCCTACTTTTACAAAGACTTCGCGTTTATCTGTTGAAAACAACTTTTCTAAATCCGATTCGCTAAAGGATAAGTACTGTGCAAACTTATCTTTGGTTGCCATTTTCTTTTTATGAGATAACAAGATCATGGTATCTGTATTATTTATCATTGCTGGTCCTGCGGGCGTATCTAAAATATCTTCCACATCTTGAGTTGCAATGGCTACTTCTCCATAAAATTTCCTTACTGTTTTATATAAGTACTTGATAAATTGTGCCATTTCTCCTTTAGAAATAGGCTTCCAACATTCGTCTATAAAAATGGATTTTTTTGCTTCAGGTATTTTTCTAATCTTGCTCATTACAACATCAATACAGAGCATAGTTACCAATGGAAATAAAATGGGATGATCTTTTATATTATCCATTTCAAAAACTATAAAACGCTCGTGTACAAGATCTATGGGTTTTTCTGAATTAAGAATCTTACTGTACTTACCATCATAAAAA
Organism: Flavivirga aquatica; assembly: GCF_001747085.1. Taxonomy (GTDB): domain Bacteria; phylum Bacteroidota; class Bacteroidia; order Flavobacteriales; family Flavobacteriaceae; genus Algibacter_C; species Algibacter_C aquatica. The sequence goes on along the minus strand of NZ_MDJD01000048.1, from coordinate 89,723 downwards.
TCTCGTAATGAAAGTTGGAAGCTTATTTTATCAAAATATTTTTCCTCATTATCCATTACTTGGTTTTTATCTACAAACTCATAAAAAGAAGACATACATGGGTAGCTGTCGTTGTTCTTTGTAAATGTCTCATAATAAGCATCTAGATACAAGCCTATAATTTGCTTTTCTTCTCTTTTAAAAGGATCTTCTCCTTTCCATAAAAAGATAATTAGCGAGGTTAAGAATATTTTTTTATCGTTATTAACCTCATCAATATGATTAAAATGAAAGGGGTTAAACTCTAAAGGCACATCTGGATCGTAGGCATAGTATTGTCCTTTTACCAAGTTGCATAACTTTTTATAAGAGTTTCCTATATCAATCATAACAATATGGTGTCCTTGCTCGTAATACTGACTAGCAATATGATTGATAAGAAATGATTTTCCTGTTCCTGAAGGGCCAAATATTAAACGATTTCTATTTACAATTAATCCACGTTTTACAGGTTCTATCCATAAATCTAGTCTTACTGGCGCTTCGTTTTTACGATCTGTAAGCAAGATCCCTTCTTTGTTGCCTTGATAATAGCTTTCAAAATTTAGAAATATTGGTGTTTGTTCTGATATACCAATGAATTTATAGGTTTCGGGAATACCTACACAAGCTCCTGGTATATTAGAAAGAAAAAGATCTTTTAATGAATGTTTTATTTGATTTGGTACAATTGATAACTCTTTAAAAGCATTTTCTAACTGATTTTTACTGTTTTCTAACTTTTCTTCATTAATATCCCATAAAATGATATTAAAATGCTGGTATACAAATCGTAATTCATTCTCAATAACATTATTAACCAGTTGATCGATTTGATCGTAAGTCACTTCATTTTCTTTTGATAGAATTGCTAAACTTTTAAACTGATTAAGTTTTGTTTTTAATTTTGAAAATACTTTTTGTGAATTTTCTATAAATATGACTTGATTGTAGATATGATTACATTCCAAGCCTAAACAAATAGGTTGTATAAATGGGATTTGAAAATCTGTTTTTTGTGTAGAAAAATCGATGTTTTTCTTTGTAGTCTCTACACTTAATGGTAATTGATTATAAGAGCTAATGGCATACATTTCTCCAATTTTATTACCTACTTGTAATTGTTTATCAAAAAACAAATCGTTAAGAGATTCTTGCCCCTTTGGAGATAACGACATGTACTTTCCTAAAACTTCAATTATAGTATTAGAATTTAAAGCTTCTACTACAAAAAATTCTTCTTTAGTAAGAAACGATATGCTTGTGTTTACTACTTTAATAAAATCATTAACTTCACTCATGTATTTTTGATACAGTTTTGTGTTACCTGTTAAACTAATTTTACTTTTAGAATCTTTGGTTATAAACAAATAGCACTCATGACTTAATGTTGGTTTCTCATAAAAAAACTTATTATCACTTCTAGATAGCATTAAATCACCTTCTGTTACGGCTTCCTTTATTTTATCTACAAAAAAGTAATCTTGTTTTTGAATAATAGTATCCTCTGGAAGCGATCTAATAATTTTATCAAATAATTGATTTATTCTATTAATACTCACTTTATCTAAAGAATAGATTTGTGGCAATTGCAATTTATAGCCTACAGTAATATCTCCATTTTTAGAAATGAGCAAGTCATTCTCTACGGCATAAATGGGAAATGTTTTATTTAAAGAATCGCTTTTCATTTTATTTTGTATTTATATTAAACCATAAATGATATTTCTTTGCCATGAAAACTCTTCGTTTTTCAAAGATTTCATTACCTATTTCTTTAGAAGCTGAAAGAATAGCTATATCCTTTGCTTCATCTAATTGAATGGCACTATCTCCACCAAACGTGGCTGCTTGTGTACCTTTTTGATAAGCATAATCATATACATCCTTTGTTACCTTTGCTGGTATTTTTGGCCAAGTGCGATTGCCTAGGTGGATTCCTTCTACACCATCAAAATCAAATAGGCTAAATTTTAGTTTATAGAGTTTGTTACCTTGCTTGTAACTATTAATAGTTATAAGCAATCTATTGGCACCAAAAGACACCTTACCATATACAATAGCGCCTTTTGGTATTAACACAGGCGGGTTAGTTAGGCGCACTTCCTTTTTAGTTCTAATGGCTATTGTACTACCGTTTACAAGTATACCTTGGTCTACTGTTTCTGCTGGCACCAAACCTAATACATTGTCTTGTTTAGAGGCAGACCCTGCTCCATGGAAGTAACTTTTCTCTTTAAACTTCTTTCTTATATCTCCAGCTAATTTTTCGTTAACGCTAGTTTCTATTTCTGCAATTTTTTCTGGAGTTAATTGGCTAATATCAATACCTTCTTTTTCTCCTGTTGGGCTTTTTAAATAAGCTTGATTTAATTGACTGTAACTTTCTAATAACTTTTGAATATCATCCTCTTCTGTGTGACTTCCTTGCTGGTTGGTTTGAGGTATGGATTGTGCTAACAACTGTTCTTGTAGTTGCATAAGTTGTTTCAATTCATCATCTACAGGTTCTGGGGTGTATAATGTTTCTAATGTGTTGTTTTCTTCTCTAACATTCTTATTGTTTTCTAATGCATTACGTAATTCTTCTCCTGCTATTATTGAAGGTTCTTCAAAAGCTACTTGTTTTTTAACTTCTTCTATATTACCTAGTCCTTTTACAACATTGTTTTTCTCAATAGCTTCAATAGATTCTCCTTCGTAATGTTCTAATTTTGATTTTCTATTTATTTTTTGCTTGTCAACTTTTGGAGTACTAATAGATAGTTGATTTCTTCTTTGTTTAGAATCACTTGAAGAAAACACAAATACTTTTAATAATACGATTAGAAGTATTATACATACTGTTCCTACTATGGCAACTATTGTTTTTTTCTTTTTGTCCATAATTTATAAATTGTTATAAGTTTTATACTTTGTTTTTGAGTGTGCTTTTAGTATATTTTTCCAGATACTTAAAGGGTTTATTCTTTTATTTTTAACATGTATTTCGTAATGTAAATGAGGTCCTGTGGCTAAGCCTGTATCTCCTACAAACCCTATAATTTGCCCTTGTAATACTTTATCTCCTTTTTTTACTAAGCTTATCCATAAATGCGCGTAGCGTGTTTTTACATAACCTAAATGACTAATGGTAATGTAATTGCCATACCCTTTTTGATAATTTGATTGTTCTACAATACCCGAAGCTGTGGCTAATACTGGAGATCCTTTGGGCGCTACTAAGTCGACCCCCGAATGTAATCTCCTTTTTTTTTTAAAATGGGATGTTTTCTATATCCAAAAACAGATGAAAGCGTTTGAAAATCTTGACTTGCTAAAGGCACATGTAAGGGCACATTTTTAAAACTAATTACTGTTTCTTTTTCTAATTCCTGAGCCTTGCTTACTAAGCTAAAAACAAGACATATTATTAATAATATGATCGTTGACATTTTCATTTTCGTTCTGTTTTTAAGGGTTTCGTTTATTTATTATCTGCTAGGTTATCTTCCTCTTCATATAAATCGCCTTCTATTTTAGCGAGTTCATTGTCTATCAAAATATCTATCTCCGCTACAATTCTATTAAAGTTACCATCTAGTAATTCGCTAATATCTCGATCTTCGTCAATGGTAAAAGGAATGGGATCATTGACTTGATCTCGACGTTTATCTACTTTAATTTTACCTCTAAATATTTTTCGATTAATTTCTTCTCCAAAATTATCTGCCACTACACCTACAAACTCCCCTTGAGATAATTGCGAAATGGTTGCTACTGGTATGGCATATTCTAAGTTTTCGTTAATACTGTACGATGTACTACTTGTATCTACAGAGATATTTTTTAGTTTTTGTTTCTTTTTACCAAATATCTCTTGAAGTTTCGATGCTGTTTCACTTCTTACAGACCCGCTAAAAATGTTTCCCACAATGTTAAAAATGGTTGCAGCTACCTCATTACCATAATCTCTTTTTAATTGCTCTAAATCTTGCATGCCTATGGTTGTAGAAATTTTATTAGATCTGGCTGTAGCAATTAAATTATCTAAGCCCATAAAATACATGGTTGGTAACTCATCTATAATTACAGAGCAAGGTTGGCGTCCTTGTTTATTCACTTCTTTTAATAATTGTGTTGATATAAGCCCCAAAGCAGGTGAGTTTGTACTTTGCGTAGCTGGCGAATTAGCTAGTACCAGTATACTTGGTTTTTCTGGATCGTTAATACTTAAGGATACATTTAGTTCTGGAAATACATTATTACCCATTACCCAAAAGAGTTCTTTTGTTGCTAGTTGCGATAAAGGTATTCTTGCAGAGGCTGTTTGTCCAGATAATTGCTCGTAAGCTTCCTTTTCTAGAGCATCTGCAAAAGGCGTCATAAAAAATTTAAGTTCTGGGTAAGATCCTAATATTTTAAATACTTTTTCGTCTGGACATGATGCCAATGCTATAGCATGTGGTAATGTGCAATACTTTCCGTTTTCATAAATTTTAAGAAAATAGATACAAGAAGCAAAATATGATATTGCAGATTGTGCAAAAAAGTCTTTTTTAGTAATCCATTCTTTATTTAAATTATATAGTACTGTCTGTGCGGCTTCAATAGCATCTGCTGCCTTACGAATAAGATCTGGACTTAGTGGATTTACAAAATTAGATTTTTGAATATCGTCTAGTGAAATAACATTAAACGTTGGTTCTATTTTATAAAGGTTCTTATAATACTGGTAAAAGGCATAGGTTTCTTTGGCTAACGATGGAAACTTAAAATCGTATACCAACATTGTAAATTGTTTCTTAATGTGCTGCCTAATGTATTCCTCTATAACAGAATACGATTTACCAGAACCAGGAGTTCCTAAAACCATAGTGGCTCTAAAAGGATTTACCACATTAACATAACCGTTATCTGTTTTAAAATTAACAGAGTGGGCATTTTCCATTACAGTATGCTCTTGTTTAAATATTAGGTTTTTTTCATTAAACTCATCTTTATTCCCAAAAAAGCTAAAGTGTCTTCTTATCATAAACAGAGCCCATGTATAAGCAATAAGTGATACAAGTGTTAGTATAAGATGGGGTATTAGTGTAAATGGAAGTTCTGCGCTTGTAATAAATAATATAACACCTATAGTAAGCCCTGCGTAATAATAAATAGTTTGCTTGTCTGCTTCTGGGTTTTTCTTTACATGAAAACCAAAAGAGGCAAATGAGAAAACACTAAGTACCATACATCTATTAAAAAGAGAATTCTCAAAAATGGGCGCATTTTTATATACTTTAGTAATTACTCTATTTAAAGATTTACTTGATAACCCATTATTGGTAAAATCTTCCAAATGGTATGCATAAATATCGATACCCAAAATGCATAAGCATAATAGCATGGTAATTAACACGATCATATCTATAGAGAGTTTGCCATCTTTCATCTTAATTCAATTTTTATGAGTTTTATTTATTCTTAATTAAAGTGTGGAGTTTTTATCTTTTAACTTATCTATGAATTGCATAGCTACTTGCTGCTGCTAATTGCTTTAAAAACTGCTTAATTTTTATCCAATATGTTGTTTTTAATAAAGTGATTGCTTTCATGTTTTTTGTTTTTCGTTTATTCTTAACTTCTGATGCAAAGTACGCTTAAACAAAGGCTTTAACTCAAAACAATACATGTGAGAGGGAATAAAATAGGGGTGAAAAAGAAGATTTTCGGCTGAATGATATGAGGTATTTTAATAAAAAACCTCAACAATTAAATCTGGTAGAGATACATGTTGTATTAAACCCATATTTAGGTCTATTTTATATGTTTTAAATGATACTTTTTAACAAAAAAAAGACCGCCTTTATAATTTAAGATTTGACTTTTTACTTGCTTTTTTTACTTGTTGGTAGTGTTCTATTTTAAACTAAAAATTAATAATAGCAAATGCATATTATTTTTAATAAATGGCTTAAAGCGTTAATTTTTAAAAACTCATTTAATTTACTCACTTGTATTTTTATGAAATAAGAAACTATCTCTAATAAATTTTGATTTATAATAAAGGGAAGATAAACTTGCGTGATATATTTTTAGCATAATATTAATTGAAGATCTTAAATAATGGTAAAGTCATAATTTATGATTTACACCATTACATATTACTAGCTTGTCTACTAAGGAATGTGTTTTATAAAAAAAGATTTTTTACTTAAAATACTTAGCTGAAAACAAAAAGAGGATGCTGGGTTTACCAAACATCCTCTTGTTCTATATTAATAATTATTTAACTTAGTAGTTGCCTTGATGCGCTTCTGGATAATCTACTATTTTGACTTTGTCGTGAGTTTCCACGGCTTCTTTGAGACATTGAGGGCACAGCTGCTAATTGATCTATGCTAGTTTTTTTTTCTACTTTTTCCAATTTTTCATTTTTCACATAGTCATTTATACATTTTTCAAATTCTAATTTACATTGTTTCATAAATGCTTCTTTAGTATCTTTTAAAGAAGTACTTTCTTTAAGTTTTTCTTCTAATATACCTGTTAGCGTATCTACATCTATTACTCTATTAAATTCTTCTTCTATTCTTTTATCTTTACATCCAGATATTTCAAAAATAGAAGCATCATCATAATCTTTTTGAAACTTTGCATCATAATCTTGAATAAATTTTAAATACTCTTTATCAAAATTATATAATGTATTCTTTACATCTATTTCGCTTCTAGAAAGATTACTACCTAATTTTTTTTCTAAATACTCTTTTTTAATCCCTTTTAGCTTCTCGATATCAATATTATATTTTCCATCTTCTATTTCTAATCCATTTTTCCCGTCTTCTTTACAAAACAGTTTTGCTACACTTTCTAGAAGTTCTGGACTAGCATTATTTAATTTTTCGAAACCTTGATCCGTATAATTTGAAAGCGAAGGAGAATATGCTCTATCTCCAGATACTTTTAAGGGATTATCTGGATGACTATCGGCATTTTCAAGCAGTGCACAATTGGTAAAGGCATTAGCTACTTCTATAGATTCATTATTCCATAACTCTTTTAATTCTTCAGAAAATGAACTCGTAATTTTATCCTGCAAAGCCAACCTTAAAATAAAAGGATCCATATCTAAATCCGGATCATTAGCAACTAACATATTTTCCATAATCTTAGTCTTTATAGGTGTAACGCAATCTCCTAAACATGTAGCTATAGAAGCCAAATGATCTTTATTTTTTATATCTGTAAGGTTTTCATCTTCAATATTAAATTGATCTAGCATATTTTTTAATGAAGCATCAAAATACTTTTGATTCTCTCCTTCACTTTTTGGATACCTCTCTAAAAGTTGTATTACAACTTCTTTGGCTGGCAACATTTTTCTATGAAATCTATGCTGCTGCTCATCTGGTTCATCACTTATACGCCCCGTTTTATAACTATTACCTTCACTTAATGTATTATCTAAATTTTCTATAAACGCTTTCATTTTATTTAAGCTTTCATCTTCATATAGTTTCTCTAAAGTTTTCTCATACTCTAATAACTCTAAGGGCAAACCTAAGGTTCTGTGTAATTGATTGGTTACACCACGAGACATACCATCATATCGTATGTTAACTGCTCCACTTTCTATTCTAGTAAACATACCTTCCTGCATATTATCAAGATTAAGCTGAGGATTATTTGAAATATTAAGGTACCTAAGGTTATTTAAATTACTTATTTCTGCTGGAATTTGAGTAACTTGAGTATTACCAGACACATCAAGATCTCTAAGGTTATTTAACTGCCCTATCTCGCTTGGTAGTTGAGCAAGATTTGGATTATTGGAAACATTTAATGTTGTAAGGCTATTTAATCGTTGTATATCTGGTGGTAAACTAGTAAGACTCCCATTATTGGTTGCAGATAAATGGGTAAGGCTATTTAAGTTACCTATTTCTGGCGGTAATTGTGTAATACGATTATTATTGGATATGTCTAACCTTGTAAGGTTATTTAGCTGCCCTATTTCGGGTGGTAATTGATTAAGATTATTAAAGTATAAATTAAGATTTGTAAGATTATTTAATTGCCCTATTTCTGGTGGTAATTGATTTATACTATTTTCTGATAAATTAAGACTTGTAAGATTATTTAAGTTAGCTATTTCTGCTGGCAATTGATTTATGTTGTTCTCCGTCAAGTTAAGAACTCTAAGATTATTTAAATTGGTTATTACTATTGGTAACTGGTTATTAAAGCTATTAGTTCCTAAATTAAGATTTGTAAGGTTATTTAAATTTCCTATTTCTGCTGGCAATTGGCTAAGATTATTTCTAGATAGATTAAGAGTTCTAAGATTGTTTAGTATTCCTATTTCTTTTGGTAATTCATTTATGCTTGTATTAGATAAATCAAGATCTTGTAGATTACCATATCGCTTATTAATAGAAACTATTAACTTTTTAAAGTTCTTTTGACTTAATTCTGACAAATCTATACCGCTTAAAGAGATTGCTTGTGTATTTTTTTCTGGGTATCTTCTTTTAATGTCGTTAAAAATTTTCTTGAAACTCATAATATTATTTTGTTTTAATTGTTAAACTTGCTCGACATCTTTTTATTTATTGAACTCATCTTGATTTTTTCTATTTCCTAAAAAAGGTTCAAGATGAATTCATTTTAACAAAATGAGACTGTCGAAATAATTATAAAACAATAATAACTACACTATTTACATATACAGAATACCAAGTAACAAGCGGTAATTTTGAATTAATATATGGGAATTATAAAGCTTAGAGCCTTGATTTAATAGAAATATAATTGACTAGAAATCCAGTAAGATTACGTCTATAAATAGCTAATACGACTTAAAATATTTGCTTAAAACAACAAGAGGATGCTTGATTTATCAAACACCCTCTTGTTAACCCTCTATATAATAAACACTTAAGCAAGTTGCCTTGATGCTCTTCTGGACAATCTACTATTTTGACTTTGTTGTGAGTTTCTAGGTTTTTTTTGAGACATTGTAGGTACTGCTGCTAATTGATCTATACTAAGTTTTTTTCTTTCTTTTTTCAAGCGCTCTTCTTTCATATAATCATCCATACATTTTTCAAAATCTGTTTTACATTGTTTCATAAATGCATCTTTGGTCTCTTTTAAAGAATCGCTTTTTTTAAATTTTTCTTCTAATTTACTTTTAAGCGCATCTACATCTGTTACTTTACTAAATTCATTTTGTATATCTTCACTATCCGAGTAAGCTACTTCAAAAATAGACCTATCATTGTTTTCGTTTCCAAACTGCTCATCGTACTTCATATAAAACGCTTCAAACTCTTTTTCAAACTCATACAATTTATTCTTCACTTCTATTTCCCTTCTAGACAAATTACTACCTAATTCTTTTTCTAAATACTCTTTTTTAATCGCTTCTAGCTTCTCGGTATCAATCTTATATTTTCCATCGTTTTTTTCTAATCTATTTTCCCCATCTTCTTTACAAAAAAGTTTTGCTACGTTTTCTAGTAGCTCTGGATTCGCTTTTTCTTTTATGTTTTTAAAACCTAGATCCGTATAACTTGAGAGCGAAGGGGAATACGCCCTATCTCCAGATACTTTTAAGGGATTCTCTGGGTTTTTATCAGCATTTTCAAGCAGTGCACAATTGGTAAAGGCATTAGCAACTTCAATAGTTTCCTTATCCCATATCTCATTTAATTCTTTAGAAAATGAACTCGCAATTTTATCTTGTAAAGCCATCCTTAAAATAAAAGGTTCTACATTTAAATCAAGATCATTAGCAACTAACATGTTTTTTACAATACGATCCTTTATAGGTGTAAGGCAATCTCCTAAACATACAGCTAAAGAAGCTAAATGAGCTTTATTATTTATATTCTCAAATCTTACATCTTTAATATCAAATTGATCTAGCATATTTTTTAATGAAGCATCAAAATACTTTTGATGCTCTCCTTCACTTTTTGGATACCTCTCTAAAAGTTGTATTAAAACTTCTTTGGCTGGCAATATTTTTTTATTATACCTTTCCAACTCTTCATCTGGGGCAGTTTTTAGACTCCCCGTTGTATAACTATTATCTTCACTTAATCCATCATCTAAATTGCCTATAAATTCCATCATTTTATGTAAACGATCACCTGTATACAGCTTTTGTAAAGTTTTCTCATATTCTAATAAATCCCGATTTATGCCTAAGGTTTCGTTTAATAAATTAGTTACCTCTCTAGACGTATTATGGTATTGTATATTAACCTCACTTCTTTGTATTCTAGCAAGCATACCTTGATCCATATTATTAACACTAAGCTGAGGATTATTTGAAATATCAAAATACCTAAGGCTATTTAAGTTGTTTATTTCTATTGGAATTTGAGTAACTTGAGGATTTCCAGACATGTTAAAATTTATAAGACTATTTAACTGCCCTATCTCTCTTGGTAGTTGAGTAAGATTCTGATTATTTGAAATATTAAGATACCTTAGGTTATTCAAATTACTTATTTCTCCTGGAATTTGAGTAACTTGAGAATTTCCAGACGCTTCAAGAGTTATAAGATTATTTAACTGCCCTATCTCCCTTGGTAATTGAGTAAGATTTTGATTATTTGAAATATTAAGATGCCTAAGTTGATTTAATCGTTGTATATCTGTTGGCAGGCTAGTAAGGGATCTATTGTTGTTTGCGTATAAATAAGTTAGATTATTAAGATTACCTATTTCTGGTGGTAATTCTTGCATTTCGCTATTGTTAGATATATTTAAATTTTCAAGGTTATTTAATTGCCCTATTTCTGCGGGTAATTGTTCTAGATCATTTAAATGCAAATTAAGGTCTGTAATATTGTTTAACCTTCCTATTTCTACAGGTAATTGTTTAAGATTATTCTCTGCTAAATTAAGGACTCTAAGATTATTTAATTGCCCTATTTCTGCGGGTAATTGATTAAGGTTATTCTCTGCTAAATTAAGGGTGTTAAGGTTATTTAGTTGCCCTATTTCTGCAGGTAATTGATTTATAGTGTTTTTTGCTAAATTAAGGGTTCTAAGATTATTTAAGTTAATAACTGCTGGTGGAAATTGATCATGAAAATCGTTACTTTCTAAATTAAGAGCTGTAAGGAGATTTAGTCTTCTTATTGTAGATGGTAATTGGCTAAGGTTATTTCCAGATAAATTAAGAGTTCTAAGATTGTTTAATCTTCCTATTTCTTTTGGTAATTCATTTATATTGGTATTCGATAAATCAAGACCTTGTAGATTACGATATCTTCTATTAAGAGATGTTATAAGCTTTTTATAATTCTTTGGACTTAATCCTGATAAATCTACATCTCTTAAAGAAATGGTTTCTGTATTTCTCTCTGGGTATCTTCTTTTAATGTCATTAAAAACTTGCTTGAAACTCATAATATTATTTTGTTTTAATTGTTAAACTTGCTCGACATCTTTGAATTCATTTTAACAAAATGAGACTGTCGAAATAATTATAAAACAATAATAACCACACTTTTTACATATACATAACACCAAGCAATAGCTGGTTACTTTCAATTAATATATGGGAATTATAAAAGTTTAAACCCGTAATTTAATATAAGGATTCAAGAATCCTATTCTAATTTAAGAACGTCTATTATTTAAAAGAAAAAAAGTACTTACTATGACTATAAAAATTATTTTAAGCAATTATGTAAATGAAGTACAAAAATACCTGTAAAGCCAAAAACAAAGTTTCCATCTCTTGTATTGAAGTTATTTGAAGTTTGTGTAATAAAAGCGTTTTCCTCCACACTTCTTGTATTAGTCATTTGAAATTGTAGCATAACATCGCTTAATTCCCAATTAACTCCCAAAGAAAAAGCATTATAAGTATCTCTAGATTTTATAGAGTTAAACACATTGTAATATTCTGACACAATCGAAACATGACCTCCAATTTTATATCGACCTCCAATACCTAATGCAAAATGATTACTTGGGTCTTCCTCAAAAACCGAAGATGCTCTATGAATAAAAGTAGGTGAAACCTGAACAGAAAATTGAGGAGTTACTTTTTTAGATACTAAAAGTTGACTGGTAAAGGCTAACTTATCTTCAAATGCACCTGATGCATGTATATCTCCAATAGAAGGTTTTTTACTTTGATAGGCGCCATTCTGGAAAAATGTAATACCAAAAGGAAATCCTTTTTTCTGTTGTCTAACTATTTTATATTTCAAAAAAGTATCGAATATACCATCTAAAGTAGTAATACCTGTTCCAAAAGTTAATCTATCATTGATCCCATACTCCAAGGAAAAACGCGTATTCATCTTATCTGCTACAAAACTTTGACTTTCCTTGTCTGGAATATTCCAAAAACGACTTCTTGCCCCTATTTCTAATACGCCCTTTTTTAAAGTTTCGGTAGAATGTCCTATAGAAATTCTGGACGATTTAAATATTGCTATTTCATATTCAGGAGCTCCATCATAGGATTTGTTTAATTCATCTAATAAACTCTGTGCCTTTATACAACCTCCTGCAAACATTAGAGTGAAAAAAAGAAAGTACTTATTATGAGTCATAAGGTTGATATTTAAATTGAAATTGTACCGCGATTGTTTTCGAAATATTAGGTGCTAAAATAGATGGAATTTTAATTTCAAAATCTTTAACCGTTAATTCAAAATCTCCACTTAAAATATATGTGTTTTCTATATGTTCTATTTTAACTTTAATTTCTATCTCTTTTGTTATTTCTCTAATGGTTAGTTTCCCTTTTATCATTTTAGTTTGAACACTTGTATTAGTTGCATCAAAATCAACTATTGTTCCTTCAAAAGTAGCTTTAGGATATAAATCAGACTCTATATAACTTTCATTAAAATGTTCCTGCATTAAAGCTTTTTTAAAAACAAAAGCATTCATAAGCATACTAATTGCAATTTCATTATTAGAAAAATCAATAACACTTAACACTTGGTTATTTTTAGCTTCTATATTTTCTACACTAGTATAAGAAAAAAAGGTAACTTGCCCTTGGCTGGTAATATATTTATTTGGTAACCCTGTATCATTATTAATGAGTGTTGCTATCAAATAGACTAATGGTATTATTAGTTTATTCATCATGTATAAGCTAAACAAGAACACGTTTTTAGTTTATTGTGCCTTCCTTATTTTATTAGTTTGTTAATACGTTGTTTTTCTTAAATGTAAATCTCATTATCTCTATAATACTCTTTTAACTATAATATTGCAATTAATAACAAGTAACATATAACTTTCATAAAAAGTGCGAATTTAAACCAAACTTATCCAAACAGAGAAAACATACGTATACATAAGGTAATGCTCCTCCTTTATCAGGTGAACAAAAGGTAAACAATTACATTTTATCGATAGACAATAGGTAGACAAAAAAAAGAAAACACCTCTTAATATAGACTTTAGCAAAGCATACCTATTGATTTAATATGCTTTATAAAATTAGTATTAAAAATGATTACCTAAATTTGTTCTCTTGCTATTATTAATAATTAATCTTACCCAATTCAGCCTTATAAAAACCAATATGACTGTCTTGAGAAAATTTAAAATCTTTTGGATGTTACCTATTAAATTCAATAAAGACAATTTTACATGTCTTATCTATATAGTAATTTTATCATGCGTTCATTATTCATTTGCTTCAACTGACAAAGAAATAGATAGTTTAAAAAAACAATTGACACATCATGATAAGGATGATATATTAAAAGTTGATCTACTTAATGAAACAGGATACGAATATTGGATTGTTAACCCAAACCAGTCTATATTATACGGAAAAAGAGCACTCAAATTATCAAAAAAACTTAATTATGAAAAAGGAATTGCCTTTGCAAATAGGGTCATTGGTGTAGCTTTTTGGGCACAAGGGCATCAAGATGAAGCATTACAGTATTTAATAGCATCTCAAAATACCTATAAAAAAATTAAAGACACCGAGGGTGTAACCAATACGATTCTTAACATCGGTATGGTTTACGCAGATTTAGAGCAGTATGATAAATCTCTTAATTATTACAATAAGGCTGTCCAAAAATTTATGTCTCTAGAACTTACGGGCAGAGTAGCTACCACTTTTACAAAAATGGGTACTATTTTTATAAATCAAGATAGAATCGAGGAAGCAAAAAAATATCTAAATAATGCTTTGGAAATCCATACAAAAAACAACTTTATGTATGGAATTGCAGAAGCACACAACCGTCTTGGATTACTTTATATTAAGAAAAACCAAAGAACTCAGGCCTATTATCATATCCATAGGTCTATGCTACTAGGGGAACAAATATTAGATATTGATGGCTTAACAAGTAATTATATTTTATTAGGAAAAATACAAAGGCTTGATAATGATTTAGAATTGGCAGAGAAGAACTTAAATAAAGGATTAAAAAAAGCAAAAAACAATCACTTAAAAAAACAAGAATTAGCCGCTTATAAAGAATTAAAAGAATTAAGAAAACAACAAAATGAGCCTGAAAAAGCATTGGTATTTTCAGACCTATACATAAAACTAAAAGATTCCATATTTAATATGGAAAAATCAAAACAGATTGCCTATCTCGAGTTTGAGAACCAGCTTCAAAAAAAAGAAAAAGAAGTGCAACTACTTAAAACAAAAGAAAAAATTGATAAACTAATTAATTACATACTTATTATAGGAATAATTATCATACTTCTTATTATTTATATTGTCTTTAAATCTTTTAAAAAAGATAAAGAATTATTACAAAAAGATCAACAGTTACTAATTTCCAACAATGCCCTATCAAAAAAAGCTTTAGAAAATTCACAACTAAAGCAAAAACAATTAAAACGTCAATTAAATTTCAAAAACAAAGAACTCACTTCTTATGCTCTTAATTTTGTGAAAAAAAATGAAATTTCGCAACAATTACTAGAAAAGCTAACCTCAATTAAAAATGTCCATGCAGAAGAAAGAGATCTCCTTATAAATGAAACCATTGAGATTATTAAACGAAACCTTTCTACAGATAAGGATTGGGAAGACTTTAAAATGATTTTTGAAAAAGTTCATACCAATTTCTATTCAAAACTTATAGCAAAGCATCCTGATTTAAAAAATAATGATCTCAAAATCTGCTCCTTAACCCGACTAAATCTTAATATTAAAGAAACTGCTAATATTTTAGGAATCTCTCCAGAAAGTGTAAAAACAGCACGATATCGCCTTCGTAAAAAGCTTGAACTAAAGCCTAAGCAAGAAATTATTACGTATTTAATTGATATTGAAAATTCGTGATTGAACTATTATGCTCTATACATATAGTTAGCATTCTAAAAAAAGACAGTCTCATTTTTGTTTTCTCTTTCCTTTTTAACACTATAACTCAGATACTATTGAAACGAGGGTAATATCTACCCTTATAACTTGAACGAGTGTAATATTTTACTATATTTACTCTCGTTTAATTTATAGATGTAATCATTACTCTTGAAAAATGACCAAATTTAACAGAACCATACCGTATAATAATTTACCTCCATTACCACCAAAGAAGGATCTAGAAACTACAAAAGTATTACGCAAAACTATTGATGCGAGTAGAGCTTTGGCTCAACTTAATGGGATGCTTACCAATTTGCCGAATCCTACATTGTTTTTAGATACCATACACTTACAAGAGGCTAAAGCTAGTTCTGAAATAGAAAATATTATTACTACTAATGATGATTTGTATAAAACTATAGTCGCTGATAAAAAGTTTGATAATCCTGCAACTAAAGAGGTTATAAGCTATAAAGAAGCACTTTGGGATGGTTTACGCGACATTGAAAAACGTCCTTTTATAACTACTAATTTATGTGTAGACATCGTACAAAGCATAAAAAAGAATACTGCAAGTATAAGAACAACTCCAGGAACTGCTCTTAAAAATGCAAAAGGAGATACTATTTATACACCACCAACTGGAGAAGACACTATACGAGAAAAACTAGCCAATCTTGAAACTTTTATTAATGGAGAAGATACTATTGATCCACTGATTAAAATGGCATTAATGCATTATCAATTTGAAGCCATTCATCCCTTTAGTGATGGTAATGGTAGAACTGGTCGTATTTTATTATTACTTTATTTAAAGATTGAAAACCTTTTAGATACGCCTGCTATTTATTTGAGTGAATACATTATTAAAAATAAAGCAGATTACTATGTGAAATTACGGAATGTTACAGAAAATGAAGATTGGGAAGCATGGGTAGTTTATATGCTTGAAATGATAGAGTTTACTGCAAATAAAGGTTTAAAGCGTCTAAAAGATGTAACAACGCTTATGAAGATTATGGCTGATGAAGTAAAAGCTACAATACCCAAAGTGTATTCTAAAGAACTTATAGAAATCTTATTTAGATTGCCTTATACAAAACGTCAATTTTTAATTGATGCGGGACTAGGAACTCCAAAAACTGTTGGTAATTATCTCATGGAATTAGAACATGCTGGTTTTTTAACTTCTGAAAAAGTAGGTAAAGAAAAATTATACTTAAACCATCGTTTAATGGCTGTTTTAGAAAAAAATTAGTGAATTTATTTTACGAGGCAAATGACGTTGGTGCTAGTAATTATCGATGTTATCCCCGCCCCGCTAGTTCCCAAAACTAGTGGCGTAAAGTAACTAAAAAATTAACTTTCTAAAAATAGAAAAACTCATACATTTCTCTAAAAGCTTTTCTGTTTTTTTCTTACTCGGTACGCCACTAGGAAATCCTAGCGGTAGCACATACTAGCGGCATCAGGGAGCCATTTTTTATAAGCAACTTGTAAAACAAAAATTAAAACCATATTCACTAATATATTCTTCTCCGTCCTTTGTAAATATATATCATCAAAAAAACAGATCTATTATCAGATCTACTGTATTGTCTTCTTCAAAATACATTAATAAATAACTCACTAATAACCTCTATACAAAACCTATAATACATAAGCCTCTGGGTTTGAAGTTCAACAATATCTAAATAAAGTCCCCTTTTCAAAAAAAAGAAGCTGGCACTTTAATTTTATATCTCAAATTAGATGAAAAAACAAAAAGGTTCTGCTACTTGAGCCTCTTAAAAACCTAATTTATTGAAAGTCCTATTAACAAGAATTAAATATAGGTTTATCGTCATTGAATACCAATATATCTGATTAAAGTAGTCATATCTTCAAAGATTGAAAAACCTCCGTTAAAAACAAATAATGCCCTACTAATAAAAGAGGTTTATTCTTTCATTTTTTATATTTTTATCAAGTATTACATCAATAAACAATATTGAATTACGGATTACCACAATGAGATTAAAGGAGTAGACACTAATTTAGTCTTGTTTAAAAATTTTAAAAACAAAAATCTATTGAAGAACAAAACTACGACTACCTTATTAGCATTATTTCTAGGCATTTTTGGAATACACCGATTCTATCTAAACCAAATTTTTCTTGGTATTTTATATCTTTTATTGTCTTGGACCTGTTTTTCAATATTCATAGGAATTATAGATGCTTTAATATTTGTATGCATGTCCGAAGAAAAATTCAATAATAAATATAACTCTATAAAAACAGGAACAAAATTAAATTGTTCAGGATGTGGACTAGAACTAACTTTTATGAGTACTCCTAGTTTTGGAGGAGGCAAATTAAAAGAAGGTGGGAGAGTTTGTCGAGATTGCTTTAAAAAAATCGTAAAAATTAATGCTAGCTTTGGCATGAAGTCAAAAGTTAAATATAATGTTAATGACGTAAAAAAACTCCTTGATCCAAAGCATAATAATAGTAACAGTATAGAAAATAGTATTATTGAAGTTTCTGAAACGTTATTTAATATTACTATAGACAAAGAACAAGACAACCACGATATCCCATATTGGAGCCACGTATATGTGTATTCTTACAACGATTTAAACTATGCCAATAAGGATCAAAAAAAATTCTATTTTAAATTTAAAGATCATTTTCTAAAAGGTGAAAATATTCCAATCGACGGAAATACCAATTATGCCTTTATATTATACTTTGATTTACTCAAAGAATATGAGAAACATAATGATATCCAATTATTAGAACAACAATTTAAACAACTAGGAGAATGCTGTCCTAAAACAAAATCATACGCTTTAGACGCTTTAAGAAATCTTTTACGAGACAAAGGAGATCCCGAATCGTTAGAAAAAGCAATTGAATTACAGGATGATAGATATCAATATGAGTATGGTTTTTCAGACTATGATCCTGATGCTTATAAACTTGGACGATTATATAAAGAAAAATTAGATCTCAATAAGCAACAGGTCTCATGGCTTAATAAGTTTTATAACCCATCTAATGTATTTTTATCGATTGAAGGATGTTGTATTGCTACCATAAACTATTATCTATTAATTTTAAAAGAACTTTCCAAACAGTTAAAAAAGAACCATACAACACTAGCCAAAGAAATTAAGTTGTTAAAAGAACAAGTGTTACTTCATTATAAGGAAGAAAGTCAATACCAATGGGGCTCTTATGAATTAGGTTATTATAGCTCAGAGATTGAAAATAATTTATATCTAAATATCTTCAAAAAAGCCGAAAATGAGGTAAGGAATTTATTTGGTCACAAACGAAAAATTTCTGCCGAATTTCCTTATCAATATGCCGAAACTGCTTTTGAAGACAAAATAGGTATCGCTCTAGTACAGATTATGGAAGAAATGAAATTACAAATCTCATCTCCAGATCATCAAACACAAATAGAACTAAATGCACAAAATGTAAATCGTTGGAAAACATTTTTCAATCAATTAAAAATCAAACTAATAGAAGGTAATCAAAAAGAATTTATACTTGGTATTACAGACTTGGAGAAAGTCAATCAAAAAAACCCGAATATAGAACATATTTTTTATGAAGCTTCTAAAGCCATTGCAAAGCAGAATCAAATTGTAGCACTACAATATTATGCCAAGTATATATATTATGATCTGAAATCAAAAAAGATTGATAACAAGCCTATTAATAAAACATTACAAAAATTACTTTTTAAAACAGACGAGCAATTATCAAGTTTTAGAGAAATCATTAGTCAATTGATTCTTAATAAGGATATAAAATTAACCTTAAATCAAATTACCAAAATCTATGAACCAAAACGTAAAAAAATCGTTTTGGATATTCAAGCAATTAAAAAAGTAGAAGCAAAGCATAGCGATACGGTGGAGCTATTAAATCAATATCTCATTAATGATGAAACGACATCCAATATCGAAGTTTACGACACAAAAAATGAAAAAACAACAACCATAAAAGAATTCGACACAAAAAAAGATGCTTCAATTTTCATACAAGCTTTAGTTCTTTCAGAAATGCAGAAAGAAGTATTGTTTAAAATTGCAAAAAATGATTTTTCTGTTTCCATGGGTCAAATAGAAATATTAGCTATGGAAAAAGGCATGTTTAAAAATCAACTTATTGACAGTATCAACGATAGTTGTGCTGAATTTCTAGATGGTGAAGCTTTAATCGAAGAAGAAGATAACAGCTATATCATCGAAGAATCTTATTATAACGAATTATTAAAATAAACCAGTTTTTAATTATGTCTTTAAAAATTAAATCTAAAGAAGCAACCGCAATCATTAATTCATTATCAGGAGGTGTTGTCCCTAAAATTGGAGTACAACATATTACTGTAGGACGTGATCTAGAAGTAGAAGCATTTACAACAGCATTAGAAGATGTTAAAAACGGACATAGTATCGTTAAATTCTGGATCGGAGATTTTGGTTCTGGAAAATCATTTATGTTACATCTATTGAATACAGTAGCAACCAAACAAAAATTTGTAGTGGCCAATGCAGATTTTACTCCAGAAAACAGGTTGTATTCTAATAGTGGAAAAGCATTAGCGCTTTATTCCGCAATCATGAATAACGTAGCAATTCAAACAAAACCAGAAGGCGGAGCTTTACCATCCCTATTAGATAAATGGATAGAACAAGTAGTCGCTAAAACTGCACAATTACATGATATTCCACTTACCGAAATAAGACATGAAGCGCATTTCGACTTAATTCAAAAAAATATTATGACTACAGTAAATGAAGTTACCGATACAGGTGGCTTTGATTTTGGACTAGTTATCATTAAATATTACGAAGGATATATTAAAAATGATGAATTATTAAGAAGAAATGCCCTAAAATGGCTAAAAGGAGAATATCGAACGAAAACAGAAGCAAGACAAGATTTAGGCATTCGGGAAATCATCAATGACCTAAATTACTACGATATGCTTAAGAACTTCTGTAAACTATTTGTTAGTATGGGATACAGTGGTTTTATGATCAATCTAGATGAAGCGATTAACCTCTATAAGATATCTACATCTACCATGCGTGAAAAGAATTATGAAAAGATACTTACTATTTTCAATGATTGTTTTCAAGGTAAAGTTTCTAATCTATTTATCAATTTTGCAGGAACAAAAGAGTTTTTAGAAAATGAACGAAGAGGCTTATTTAGTTATAATGCGCTAAAAACACGTTTGAAAACCAATAAATTCGAAACTGCTCAACTTAGAGATTTTACACAGCCCGTTTTAAAATTAATGCCTTTAAATCATAACGAAATATTCGTATTACTTAAAAAATTAAAAGAAATATTCGACTTTAATTTCCAGACCAGTATTGATATCACAGACGCAGATACACAAGCATATATGGAAGAAATGTTTAATAAACCTGGCGCAGACGAATTTTTAACACCACGAGAAGTAATACGTGATTTCTTGAACATTCTTAGCTTACTACGCCAAAACCCTGATGCTGATAAAAGTAGTATGATCTCTAATATAGAGATTAAAGATGAAAGACCAGAAATCTTAACACTTGATTCTATAGAAGAACTATAATGGCTTATCAACTTCTTTCAGAACCCATACGAAAATACATTAGGGATAAAAGATGGGAATCGTTGCGACCAATTCAAGCAGCAGCGATTACCAAAATAATGCAGACAGACCTTAATTATATTCTGGCATCACGTACGGCATCGGGTAAAACAGAAGCTGCTTTTTTGCCTATTCTGTCTAAAACTAATTTTTCAGAATCAGGGGTACAAGTTCTGTACATTTCACCATTAATAGCTCTAATTAACGATCAGTTTTTACGTGTCGAAGATCTATGCAAGAATTTAGAAATTCCAGTAACCAAATGGCATGGAGAAGCAAGCAGAGGAGATAAAAACAAGCTCATTAAAAACCCTGAAGGCATTGTACTCATTACGCCAGAATCTCTGGAAGCTATGTTTGCTAACAAACCTTATAACGCTAAAAAACTATTTGGGAATCTAAAATACATTGTAATCGATGAAATCCATTCATTTATAGGCGTAGATCGTGGTATTCATTTAATGTCTATTCTACATCGTTTACAAGAACAGAATAAAAAAAAGATCATTGTCTTAGGGTTGTCTGCTACCATAGGGAGTGAAAATTATATCGAAGCAAAGAAAATTACAGGAGCTCCAGAACATACTAAGATTTTGGTAGATAAAGCAAAAAAAGATACGATCGCAAGGTTTACATATTTTGAAAATAAAACAGCAGAACTATCTCTTGATCTTCTGAAAAAACTTTACATACATACGAAAGATTATAAAGTATTGATTTTTCCTAATAGCAGGGGAAAAACAGAAGAAATAGCAGTGAAGCTGCGTAAGATTTCTGATCGTATTGGTGGTCACCCCTATTACTATTCACATCATTCTTCTGTAGATAAAGAAATACGAGAACATGTAGAAGCATTTGCTAAAAATAACAGACGGTTTAATTTCTGTATTGCGTGTACCTCTACCTTAGAATTAGGAATCGATATCGACACTGTAGACAAAATTGTACAAATCGATGCTACCTTTTCTGTAGCTTCTCTAGTACAACGTATTGGTAGAAGTGGACGAAGAGAAAGAGGTCAAAGCATAGTGGATATGTATACTACAGACCCCTGGAGTTTATTACAGTCTCTAGCATGCTGGAATTTATATAAAAAAGGATTTTTAGAACCTGTAAGAATTGCAGAGAAACCTTATGATCTGCTATTCCATCAGATGCTTTCTATTGCCAAACAATTGCTCGGATGTCCTATAATTACTTTTATAGAACGCTTGCATTGCAATCCTGCATTCAAGCATATTGAAAGAACAAATATAGAAAAGTTAGTTTCAGAATCGATAACATTCGAATATCTCGAAGAAGTACAACGAGAGATTATTCTAGGAGTCGAAGGTGAAAAAATTGTAAATACCAGAGATTTTTATGGCGTTTTTAAAACAGAACCCAATCTCAAAGTGATTCACGGAAGTAATAAAATTGGAGAGATTCCTTTTTCTCCACAGATTCTGGTAGGTGAAAATATACTATTAGCTGCCAAGATTTGGAAAATCAATGATGTTGATCTCAAAGCAGCTACTCTTAAAGTAAATCCTGCAAAAGACGGAAGAGCTCCCAAGTTTTATGGCGGTGGTGGAAACATTCACTCCAGAATACGAGAAGAAATGCTAGAAATCTTAGTCTCTAATGAATCTTATGAAGAGCTAGATGAATCCTGCAATATCGAATTACATACATTAAGAAATGAATTCTCGGGATTTATTCTTAAAGAAAAGTATGATAGACCCTATATCATTAAAAAAGACAAGCTGATCATTTATACTTTTTCAGGCTCTAAAATCAATAAGAGTCTTCAGTTTTTATGTGCTCTTACAGGCATATCTACTGAGTATTACGATAGCGATAGTACACTGGAGTTAGGAATTCTAATAACTCAATTTGAAGCCCTGAAAACTACAATAATAACCAAATACCAAAGTATTGATACAGAATTGAAGAAAGCCATTACGCTTAACGAAGCCTTACTAGAATTCTCAAAATTTGGTAGTTACTTACCCATTAACTTTCAAGTGGAAATTCTAAAAGAACGCTATTTTGATTTTGAAGGAGCTTTATTGTTTTTGGATCGGGTGAGGTTGATGGAAAGTAAGTCAACTACAAAAAATAATTTTTAAGACAAAAAGATTATGCACATTAATAAAGTTGTTATTCAAAATTTTAGGCTGTTAAAAAATAGCACTTTAGAATTAGAAAAAGAAAAAAAGAAAGATTTGTCCTTATTGATAGGACGTAATAATAGTGGAAAAACATCCTTTATTGTTTTATTTGAAAAATTTCTAAAAAATAAATCAAGCAATTTTTCTTTTGACGACTTTTCGTTGGATTTAAGAAAAAAATTACTCGATTTTAATGACGAGACAAATGAGTTTGATTTATCTATTAAATTAATTATAGAGATATCGTATACTAAAGAAGATTCTTTAGAAAACATCTCAGATTTGATACTAGATTTAGATCCGTCAATGAATATTGTTAAAGTTTTATTCGAATGTATTGTAGACAAAAAGTTTTTATTAGAAGAATTAACTAAAATTAAGGATGGGAAAGAACAGTTTGTCAAAAAGAACATTTCTTCTTTTTTAAATGTTAATACTTATGTCTTTAGTGAAGATTCTGATTTACAAAAAGAAAATAGGAATAACCTCATAAAGAAAGATAACAAAACAATTGATAGATTAATTAATTTTCAAGTAATCCATGCTAGAAGAGAAGTTACAAGTTCAGAATCAGGTCAAGGAGCTAAAAAAGTTCTTTCTAATTTAACAACAACTTATTTCAATAGAGAGAATAAGACATTACCTGATCAATTAGATGTCATAAACTCATCCATAATCGATATGGATAGAACATTAAATGATAATTATTCTACATATTTTAATGATTTTCTAAATAATGCTAAGGAATTTTTAGATCTAGATGATTTAAAAGTTATTTCAGATTTACAATCAAAAGAAATACTATCGAATCATTCAAGAGTTGTATATGGATCTGATCAAGATAATTTGCCCGAACATCTTAATGGTTTAGGATACATGAATATTCTTTATCTCCTTCTAAATCTGGAAATTAAAAAACATTATTTTTTGGAACATAAAAAAGAAATCAATCTTTTGTTTATAGAAGAACCTGAAGCACATACTCATCCTCAAATGCAGTATATATTTATAGATAAAGTCAAAAATGTCCTTAGTGGTATTAAAAATTTACAAACTTTTATTTCTACACATTCTGCACATATTGTAAAGAATTCTAATTTTGAAGATATACGGTATTTCAAAAGAGACAAAACTCATAAAAACATTGAAATAAAGAACTTCTATTCAGATTTAAAAAAGAAATATCATGACGATGATCCAGATAAAGACAAAGCTGAAAAAGCGCATTTTAAATTCTTGAATCAATATTTATCAATAGCATCATCAGAACTATTTTTTGCAGAAAAAATAATTTTTATTGAAGGAACAACTGAAAAATTATTGCTTCCATATTTCATAGACGAATACGATAAAATTAATAAGGAAACCCCTGATTATATTAAATTATCGTCTCAAAATATCTCAATTATAGAGGTTGGGGCTAATGCGAAAGCATTTCGCCATTTTTTGGAATTTTTAGATATAAAAACGTTGATCATTACAGATATTGATACAACCAAAAAAACGATAAAGCCATCCGAGGAGGATAAAGAGAAAATCTCATATCCTTCAAGTAGTGTAGCAGAAGGAAGCCATACTAGTAATTATACATTAAAATATTACCTTAAAGCTCCTGAATATATAAATAAAGAAGAGTTCAAGATTTGGTTTGATAAGCTGAAAAAAGACAACTTACAAGATGATTCGTCTATTATAAAAGTATCTTATCAAATAGATGAAAATGGCTATCATGCTAGAAGCTTTGAAGATGCGTTTATTGCGACAAATATAGATGTAATCAAAGAAAATAAAGAAGCGTTGGAAGGGTTGCAAAAAATTGAACAACTTGATGTGCTTTCAAACTTTTATGATTTAACAGAACAGATATTAAAACCAAAAGGGAAATCAGAATTTGCTTCATCTATATTGTGGTTAGCTCTATCGGAAGATGTTGAATGGAATATTCCGCTATATATAAAACAAGGTCTAGCATGGATAGCAAAAAAATAACTCCCTTAGAAAAAATAGTAACCTGTATTAAAGCTAACGAAAATTTTGTTCTTCAAGGTGGTGCTGGAAGTGGAAAAACAGAAACGCTTAAACAAACTTTAGAATTTATTTCCAAAGAGTATCCAAATAAGAAGATAGCGTGCATTACACATACTAATCTGGCTGTAGCCGAGATAATCTCCAGAGTAGGTGATCAACACACCATTTGTACAATTCATTCTTTTTTAAATTCTCTAATTAAAGATTATAAGAAGAATATACATCAAGTGTTGTTTAATATTTTTATTTTAAAAAAGGTAGAAAGAAAATCTCTTGATTTCTATGAAAATGATGAAAAACAACAAAAAATAGAAGAACACAAAAATTACAAAAAAAAATACGAAAAGTACCAAGGGAGTTTATTTTCAATAAAAAAAGAATCTATAGAAAAAGTAATAGGAAAACGAGAGTATGATAAATCTCCTGAGGAGTATAATACTCAGCTTAATGATAAAATAGAAAAACTTAATTTAGAAATTAAACAATCCATTGCAGAACAAAATTTTAATGGAATTAAATATAATGAAACTCGATTTGACAGTTTTAAGGAGCTTAGTTTTGGACATGATAGTTTACTTGTAATAGCGTCACTTCTTTTCGAGTCATATGATTTGTTATCCCGAATTACTCAAGATAAATATGACTTCATTTTTATTGATGAATACCAAGATACAAATGAGAAAATCATAGATGTTTTTTTGAATGAAATACCTGCTAAGAACAAAACCATTATAGGTCTATTTGGTGATTCTATGCAAGGTATTTATGACGATGGTATAGGGGATGTCAAAAAACAGATTAAAGATAAAAAGTTAAAAAAAATTGAAAAAGAGGACAACTATAGATGTTCTGATCAGGTTGTTATTTTTATCAATAAATTAAGGGATGATAGTTTAGAGCAACAAATAGCTTTTAAAAGAAAAGACAATGGAGAATTAGAGACTATAGATGACCGAAAAGGTATCGTTAAATTGTATTATGCTATCTATGATGAAATAAAACCACATAGTAAAAGTAGTTATGGGGATAAGAGTAGGTATACAGATACACTTATTAAATTAATTAAAAGTGTGGAAAATTTAACATATAAAGATTTAAACATATATTCAAAAAAACTGATGCTTACAAATAAATCAATTTCTATAGATGTTGGGTTTAATAACTTATATGACGTATTCAATGCTAGATATTCTGATGTTAAAGAAGAAATTGAAAAAGATTTAATAAGGTTGCAATTCATGGATCTCTTAGAGTTATGCAAAGCATATGAGAAAAAGAATTATAATTATGTTTTGACAGAACTTAAAAAATCAAATTTTGCACTTGTACATATTGATGATAAATTAAAAGTAAAAAAAGGTTTAGATAGTGTTATTAACTCAGACAAAAGTGCATTTGAAGTTCTAGAATATGCTTTTAAAATCAAAATGTTAAAAAAATCAGATTCTTATTCAAGATATATTGAAAGGAAAGACAATTTATTGGATCAATTAAAGAACGATATTGATTATCAAGATTTCAAAAAAATAAAGGCTGAGGGTCAAAATACATTTGCAAAAATGTCTAAAGTAAAAAGTGACCTTGAAGAAGAGAAATTTAATGAGCTAAATAATCTAAATAAAAAAGAAACATTCTATGAAAACTTATTTTCTGATAAGATAAAATTCAAAGAAGTTTATAAATATTATGGATATTTAAATGAAGAAACAGATTACATAACTATGCATAAAACAAAAGGCAGTGGTATAGAAAATGTTTTAATAGTGCTGGATGAATATTTTTGGTCTAAATACGATTTTAAATCAATATTTGATGCTACAATGGAAGATAATGACAAAAAACTAAAAACTCAGAAACTATTTTATGTAGCATGCTCTAGAGCAATTAAAAATCTAATTTGCATAAAGTTAATTTCAGAAGATGAAGAAAACAATCTAATAAGAATGTTTGAGTCTTTTGAAAAAGTTAACTTGTAGTTTTGTGAAATATAATTGAAATTAATAAATAGTTCCATCAATGAAACTCCTCCACACCGCAGACTGGCATTTAGGACACCGCTTACACGAGCATTCTCAACAAGAAGAACAGCAACTATTTTTAGAATGGCTAACGACTCAAATTGATACCTTACAAATAGATATCTTATTAATTTCTGGAGATATTTATGATACTGGAGTGCCCTCTACAGTCAGTCAAAAAATGTATTATGACTTTTTGATTAATTTACAAAAAACCAATTGCAGCCACGTGGTGATCACAGGAGGAAATCATGATGCACCAGGAACAATTAATGCACCAAAAGCTTTATTGCAAGCATTATCTATACATGTAGTAGGTAAAGCTACAGAAGATATCGCAGATGAGGTTTTTGAACTTACCGTAAGAGAAGAACAAGTTATCGTTGCTGCTGTTCCTTATTTACGAGATCAAGATATTCGTCGTGCTGTGGCAGGAGAAACCTTTGACCAGATTACAGATCGTTATAAAACCGCTTTGGTAAACCATTATACAGAAGCTGCAACCTATTGCAAAACGCTACAAAAAGAAAACACGCCTATTATTGCGATGGGGCATTTATTTGCGATTGGTGGGTCAACATCAGACAGTGAACAAAACATCTATGTGGGTACGTTAGGACATATTGGAGCAGAAGATTTTCCTGAAACTTTTGATTATGTAGCCTTAGGGCATTTACACCGCCCACAGATTGTTGGTGAATACAATCATATTCGATATTCTGGATCTCCCAACATTCTTAGTTTTAGTGAAATTGGCTATGATAAAAAAATAGTTGTATTAGAAACTCAAAAAGATACGATTAAACAGATCGAAGAAGTGACCATACCAGAATTTAGAAAAGTACTACGGGTTAAAGGCACTGTAGAAGCCTGCATACAAAAATTACAAGAAATCGATACAAGCACAGCCATACTAACAACCTGGATTGAAATTGTATTAGACACCACTTCTGGTATGCCCGTTGATAACTCAGAAATTGCTAAAGTAGCAGAAACTCTGAATCTAGAAGTTCTAAAGGTAACCGTGAAAAATGAACGTACTATAAAAGGTTTAGAACAACTTATAGATTATTCGCAATCTGTTAAAGAACTATCGCCCGTAGAAGTCTTCAAAAAGAAATGTGAAGAACAAGAAGTAGACCTAGCAGAACACCCAGAACTTCTGGATGCTTTCCAAGAAATTATACAAATCGTTAAAGCACACTAAGCATAGCTCATGAAAATATTAAAAATTGAGTTGCAGAATATCAACTCCTTAAAATCGGAAACTCCAATTATCATCGATTTTGAAGATGAAAAATTTCAAGATGTAGGCTTATATGCGATTACAGGAGCTACTGGCGCAGGTAAAACAACCATTCTAGATGCGATTACCATTGCATTATATCAAAATGTCCCAAGGTTTAATAGATCGAATATTAAAGCAGGGTTAATTGATGTTGTAAGTTATGGCGCTGCAGATGCTTTATCACGCGTTACATTCACCAATAAAAATATTAGATATGAAGCACAATGGAGTATTCGGTTAACAGGAAAAAGTGGCAAAAAACTAAGTAAACCTGATGAAAATGTTCGTTTAAAAAACCTGGATTCAGAAAAAATAATTGCAGAAAAGAAAACAGAATTTAAAGTCGCTATAGAGAACATCACCCAACTCACCTATCATCAGTTTTTAAGATCTGTAATGTTAGCACAAGGTGAATTTGCAGCCTTCCTTTCTGCAAATGCTTCAGAAAAAGGAAAGCTATTAGAACAAATTACAGGAGAAGACATCTATAAAAAAATTGGAGAAGCTATTGGTGCAAGAAAAACACAGGAAACCAAAACACTAGATACTATAAAGTCTAAAATTAATAATGATGACCTCTTATCTGATACGCAACGAACAGCATTACAAAAAGAGCAGAAAGATATAGCCGTTGAAGTTTCAGCATTAACACCAAAAGGTTTGCAATTAGAAAGAATTCTTAACTGGTATATTAAAGAGGGCGCCTTACAAAAAGAAAAAGTACAATTAGAAACAAGTTTCGAATCGTTAGAAAAAAATAAAGAAACTCAAAAATCAAGTCTCCAGTTATTAAAATTGCACGAAAAAGCCAAACCTTTTAAGGATCTGATAATCGCAATAAAATGCTCAGAAAAAGCAATACAAGAAAAAAGTGTTCAAGACACGCAATTAAAAAAAGATCAAGAACGACTTACCGATCAACTTAAAATTGCTAAAACTAAAGACCAGCAATCCAAAGAAATACTAATCCAAAAAGAGAAAGCGCAAAGCGAATGGTTACCAAAACTAGAAAATGTAACCAAATTAGATGCTAATATTCATACCGCAACCCAGCAAAAAAAGGTTTTAAAAGAAACGCTACAGAAACGTGTGGAAGTTATAACAACGCTGAAAAAATCGATAGCACAAAAGCATAAAGATTCCAAACAGTTAAAAGAAAAAACTAGTATTCTAGAAGACTATCTTACCACTCATAAAAACATTTTACTGCTAGAAAAAGAACTTACAGATTGGAATGCACAGTTAACACTCCGAAAAGATAAAAGAGAACAGTTGCAAACATTATCCAAAAGCAACAATGAGAAAGAACATGCCCTAGAGAAACTAAAACAAACAATAGCACAGAAAACAGAAAAACTAGAAGTCGAAAATAGACGTATCGACACCTTATCAAAAAAAATAAAAACAATTGGGAAAGCCATTTTAGAAAATGATCTTACAACAGCACTTTCTAAACAAGAACAGCTAAAGAAGCAACAAGAAGTGCTTACAAACGCTAACCGAATAGCCAAACAGTATCAGGTTGATACTAAAACAAAAAACAACTTAGAGCAGACAATAAAGGGCTTAAAAGACGCAAACAAATCATTTTATACAGACTTAGATAGTCTAAAACCTAAGATAGAGCAATCAAAACAAGCAGTAGACGATGCAGAAAAAATTCTAAACCTAGAATGTACTGTTAAATCGTTTGAAGAACAACGAAAAAACCTTGTAAAAGAGGCGCCTTGCCCTTTATGCGGAAGTGAAGAACATCCATATATAACGAAGTACAAAACTATTGAATTATCCCAGAGCCAAAAAACAGTAGCAGATAGAAAAGCAGCGTTTGTAAGCCTTCAAGACAAAGCCCAGCAATTAGAAATCAAAATTGCAGAAACCGAGACATCATTAAAAAACAACACGTCACAATTAGAAGACATAACGGTTAAACTTCATACACATCGAAATGATTTTGGAATATTATCAACCAATGTCGTGATTGAAAACCTAGAATCTTTGGAGACTTCCCTCATAGAAATGAATCTGCAATTAAAGTCTATAGGACATAAAATCACCGAGGCACAGAAATTACAAAAACAAAAAGACGCAAGCTCTAAAACATTAATTGATGAAAAAGAAAAAGTAGTTGCACTACAACAAGACATCGTCGCTTTTCAAGAAAAACTAAAGCATAACACAAAAGAACTTCAAAATAAAAAAATAGAGCAAGAAAAAATTACAAAAGCTCTTTTGGTTACAGAAAGAAATCTTCAAGAAAATTTAGCAGTATATCAACTACAACTCCCTTCGATAGAAGAAACTGTAGGTTTTGTCAAAAACTTAAAAGCTCAAATCAATACATATAAAGAAAAAGAAAAACAGTTAGAACAGCACAAAAGTGAGTTGTCTCAATTAAATACCATCATACAAAGTGAATCGAAACAACAGGATGACAAGGTTAAAGAAAATGACCAACAACAAAAAGATATGACTCAACTAGATGCTCGATTACAACAAGATATTAATCATAGAAAAACAATATTGCCAATAGAAGTTACTACAGAATATAAAAGAAAAGAACTCCAAAATGCTATAGAAAAAGCCAAAGAAGACGTTGAGAAATCAATTATATTATTACAAAACATACAACAACTAAAAGCTGCTTCAAAAAAAGAACAAGAATTAATAAAAAAGGACATTGAAATTCTAAAAAACAAAATAGCAGCGGATACTATACAGTTCGAAAGCGAAATAGACGCCACAGATTTCAATTCAATACGTGATGTTGAACATGTTTTATTAAGCGATGAAGACGCTACCAAATATCAAGCTATCCTTAGAAAATTAGAAGACATCGAATTAAAGTTAAAAACTCAAAAAGAACAATGGGGTGCTTCTTACATCAAACAGCAACAGAATAAAAATTTTGAAACACCTCTAGAAGAAGCTACAAAAGAAAAGCAAGAATTAGAGCAAACCAAAAATGAACTTCTCAAAAAAACAGGCAGCATTAATCAAAAAATAGCATTGGATGATCAAATTAGAGCCCGCAACAAAACCGTTATCGCTGAAATTACTACACAGGAAAAAATAGTATATAAATGGAAAACGCTTTTGGAACTTATTGGAGGCTCCAAAGATGCTTTTAACACCTATGTACAGCGACTTACGTTACAAAACCTTATCCATTTGGCAAACATCCACCTGTATAAACTTAATAAACGGTATTCATTGAAGATGAAAGAAGACTATAGACAGGGAGAAGAATTAAACTTTAGGTTGGTAGATCATTATCAAGCAGAAGAAACCAGATTTGTAGATACTTCGAGTGGAGGAGAAAAATTTTTAATTAGCCTTTCTTTAGCCTTAGGATTATCAGATTTAGCAAGTCATAATGTAGCTATCGGGTCGCTATTTATTGATGAAGGATTTGGTACCTTAGATAATAATACACTAGAAACGGTAATAGCCACTCTAGAAACCCTACAAGCACAAGGGAAAATGATAGGAATAATATCTCACGTAGAAAATCTAAAAGAACGTATATCTACCCAGATTCAAGTATTTAAAAAGAATAATGGTGTTAGTGAAGTCATGATTATTTAATTTTTTCATACTCACCTTACACCAAATTTGATATGGCAATAACACAAGTTGGAAAGATTTTAATTTACAGATCCTTTCATTGCGTTTATTGTAATTGTAATCGGTCTAAAGGAATTGAACTCATCTTGACTTTTTTAGGAAATAGAAAAAGTCAAGATGAGTTCAATATTAAAATAATTTTGTTATTACGAAACTTCCAAACTTTTTGGAAATCTTTTAAATTAATTGCTTGAAGCAACATTTTGGGTTTTATCTATAAGCTTATTGTCAAACTGAAGAGTTCTTATTGGAAATGGAATATTAAAACCTTCCCGATTATATGCCTTCTTAATTTCCTTAATACACTTGCTTTTTGCTCGCAACTTCTCTAAACTACTTTCTCCATCTACCCAAAATCGAGTGATATAGTTTATTGAGCTGTCACCAAATTCGGTATAATAAAACTCAACTTCTTTACCTATATTTTTTTGATTGTAAAATTTCTCTATGGTTTCTTTTGTTATTTGTTCTACTTTTTCTAAATCTGATTCATAGCCTACGCCGCACTCAATATTGACACGCATTTTACTAGTTAGAGTATAGTTCTTAAATGGATTTTCGAGTATGGCTTTATTGGGCAATACTACTGTATTATTATCTGCTTCTCTAATAACAAAATAATTAACATTAATATCTATAACTTCTCCTGAATATCCATTAGTTTCTATCCAATCTCCAATTCTAATATTTTTTCTAAAGGATAATACAATACCAGAAATGGTATTGGACAATGTACCTTGTAATGCTAAACCAATCACTAATCCTGATATTCCTGCACCTGTTAGTAAACCTGTTAAAGCCTTTCCTAAATTCAATGCTCCTAATGCCAAAAATAACCCTAGTAAAACGATAACAATTGATGCGCCTCTGGCTACTAATTTGGATATAGAAACTTGTTTTATTTGTCGTTTTGAAATTTTAAAGGTTATATTATATATTAATTTTGATATAAAATAAGAGGCCAATAGAACCAAAAATGCAACTCCAATGTTTGGCAAGTTAGTTATTAAAGTATCTAACCAAGCTTCAAGCTTTTCTGTTATTTTTTTAAATGATGATATGGTTTCTGTTTTCATTTTTTTAAATTTTTAAATTTTTAAATTAAGCATGAACCTCTATGAGCTTAATCTACCAAGCTCTTAACATCCAACAGTCTTTTCTAATTTTCTAATATATGCACCTAGCAAATATATAGTTTCTTCTTTTGTTTTAATAAAACTGAAGAACCATTCAATAGATTATTAACCATCTCTGTATCTTGAATTAAAGATAAAGGTTCTTTTATAGAAGATATTTCTAAATAATCACTAAACCGACTAATAGGATGATAATTCAAAGTTAAAATACGTTCAGCTATAGCATCCATTTTAAGTTTAGTGTCATTCTACATGTCTTCAAATTTATTATGCAAATAAAAAACTATGTCCGACAATATTCTAATAAAAATTTCTAAGTTTCTGCTAATAATTTGTTTAATTCTTTTACTACAGGTAAAAGGGCTTCTTTATTCATATTTAAGTAATCCATATAATTTTTATACAAAGATATCTTCAAGTTAAATACTTGCTTTGCTCTTATCAAATTCATCTTAACTCATTTAAGATAAATGCTATTTAATTAACATGCTTTAACGGTTTACACCATGTAAAAAATATAGAAATCATTATATGTTATGATAAGCCTAATTTCTTAAATAAATTCTTGGTCAAATAAGCAAAAACTTGTATTAAATGAGTTAACCTACAAACCTAAATCGATATACTTTTGTCTTGAACTAAAAAACACATAAAAATGAAAAAATCATTATTTATAGTACCATTATTACTCATTAGTATTTCAATGTATGCTCAAGAAGTTTCTAAAAATGCATTAGGACTTAGGTTAGGAGACAATGATGGATTTGGAGGCGAAATTTCATATCAGAGGTATTTAAAAGAGAATAATCGGTTAGAATTTGATTTAGGCTGGAGAGATAGTAATAATGTTGATGCATTTAAACTAGCTGCACTATATCAATGGGTTTTTCCTTTAGATGGGAATTTTAATTGGTATGTAGGTGCTGGTGGAGGTATTGGATCGTTTGATGCTGGTCCAGTAGATGGTACTTTTATTTTTGCTGCAGGAGATATTGGTATAGAGTATAATTTTGATATTCCATTACTTTTATCTCTAGATTTTAGACCAGAAATTGGTTTTAACGATGATTACTCAAATGATGTGGATTTTGATATAGCATTAGGAATTAGATATCAATTCTAATACAACAATCTACTAAAATTATACATTATGAAAAAACCAATAAAAAACATTTTATTAATAATCGGAATTATACTTTCAAGTTACGGTTTCTATATGCTTGTAGCACCTGAAGCTTCTGTCGATTTTGGATCAATAGATTTTAAAGCTCAAGATAACACTAATGCTTTTATAACTATAGGAATAGGCATTGCAACTCTGATAACGAGCTTTATAGCAGAAAAGAAAGTGTAATTTATATTAAAAGAATAATTTAAAAAAAGGCTAAATTATTGATAAGTTAGCCTTTTAAATTTTGATTTAAAACGCACAAAATTAACTTTACAATAAAGGGCTAAAAAACCGTGCTAATCCTTCAAAAAACTTATCCTGTATTGGACGTTCTTTGAATTGAGCTTCGTTAACTCTTAAACTAGATTCACAATCAGTAATAAAAACTTCATGAACTTCTTTTGCGAGTACACTATCATAAATTAATGCGTTTGTTTCGAAATTATGGTCAAAACTGCGGTTATCAAAATTCCCTGAACCGACCGATACTATTTCATTATCAATTAATATTAACTTACTATGCAGAAAAGCATCACGCTTTAAATAAATTTCAACGCCAGCTGCTATAATCTCTTCAAAATAAGAGCGCATGCAATATCTAGCTGTTATTGAATCAGACTGTTCTGGTAATAATATTTTTACACGAACACCACTTAAAGCCGCTATCTTTAGAGCTGTTAAAACTTGTGAACTAGGAATGAAATATGGATTAGCAATACATATAAAATCTTCGGCAAGGTTAATAAGCATTATGTATTGTTGCATGATTGCTGCATAATCTGAATCTGGACCACTAGCTACAATTTGAACAATACTGTTTCCTTTTATTTCTTGTTTAGGTAAATATTTACTATCGAGTAATATATCTTCTTTACTAGCAAAATAGTAATCTTTTATAAATACCTTATGTAAACTCTCGACAGCTGGCCCTTCAATTTTTACATGTGTATCTTCCCAAATACCCATATTAGTATTGGATTTAATATACTTATCTGTTAAATTAAATCCACCTGTAAAACCTATAACCCCGTCTATAACAACAATTTTTCTATGATTTCTGTAATTAAAAGAAAACAGAAAATTCCCGAAACGTAAAGGCATAGAAGAACAAATCGTTACACCAATGCTTTTAAAACGTTTGATGGATTTTCGTCTCCAATCAAAACTTCCAATAGCATCATACATCACTCGTATTTCTAATCCTTCCGCAATTTTTTCTTTAAACAAATTAAACATTTCATCCAGTAATTCCCCTTCTTCTAAAATGTAATATTGAATATGTATAAAACTCTTAGCCTCTTTAATTGCTTCAAAGATTGATGCGAATGTGGATTTACCATCTTGAAGTACTTCTACTTTATTTCCATCAAAAGGTAAATATTTATTGTTATTAGAAATTAGAGTTGCTAATTTCTCCTTTTTATTTGACTTGAATTTTTCAAAAGGCTTATGGTCGTTCGCCATATGATGATTACTGTCGTACAACCTCCGTTTATAAGTTTGCTTTAATTTAAAGAATTTTATTTTCCGCCTATTAATACCAAAAAGCAGATAAAAAATAACCCCTATAAATGGCATGAAAACAATCACGAAAAGCCAACTCAATGATCTACTTGGTCTGGCACCATAAAATACAACCCCCAGAAAAGCTAATCCAGATGTGATTATATATAAAATTAAAAGAAAACTTGACATGTAGCTAAATTAATAAAATAAGGGCAGCATGATTTAATCATTACCGCCCTTTTCATATAAGTTATGGTGTATGGTTATTTATATTATTCCATAGCGTCTTCAACAGCATCTTCAACATCATCTGCAGCATCTTCAACGTCATCTGCTACTTCCTCTACTGTATCTTCAATTTTTTCTCCTGTAGATTTTTCTTCTCTACACCCTATAAATATTACAGATGTGGCGAATAATAATATAAATGTATATGCTATTTTTTTCATGTCTATGTATGTTTTAAAAGTTAATATTTATTTTATATAAATTGGTATGAGTTCTTATTTATTGAACTACTTTTTAACGACTCCTTTTAATAGAGATAAAACGAATAATACTAAAAATATAAAGAAACATATTTTAGCTATTCCAGCTGATGCTCCAGCAACTCCTCCAAACCCTAATACTCCTGCAATTATTGCAATGATGATAAATGTGATTGTCCAACGTAACATATTTTTGATTTTTTAAGGTTAATAAAATTGAGCAGTAGTAAACGTTTTACTATTGCTTACAATACAAAGATGATTAAATAGTATATTATTACTTAACCCTTATGATTCAAATATTTGCTCATACACAAATTTCTAGATTATTAATTATAAAATAGATTATCTTTACTTCTATAGATTTAGAAAAGTGAGCAAAAAATTAACAATTAGGGATTTAGAAGCTAGCGATGTTATAAAAGACATGGCTGATATTTTGAACATTAATTTTGATGTTAAGCATAATGAGTATTGTTTAAAAATTCCAAAAAAAATAGGCTCAGGATATATAAAAGCAACTTGTTTTGATAATGGCATTGGTGTTTTAGAGTCCGATTATCTTTTAAAAAAAGAATTACATTTTGAGCATAAAAAAGGCGTTGTACACCCTCTAAAAATAATGTTTAACAGAGAATCTTCATTTGAACATGAATTTACTGAAGATACCGAAACCCATGCTATTAATAGATTGGAAAGTGTTATGATATCTAGAACACCAACCAATAATCATATTTTCAAAATACCAGCTAACACTCAAATTTGTACTTTTAGTTTAGAAATAAACAGAAAGCTATTCGAAGAAAAAATAGAATCATTCATTTCTAATATGAATGAGGAGTTGGTTCATGTTTTTAGAGATTTAAATGGTATCAATAAATTTTATTATAAAGGGCATTACAGCTTAGAAATAGCCAAATTAATTGAAGAATTTACAGAATGTGATTTGGAAGAAGATTTTATGAAATCTGTGTTTCTTGAAGCTAAAGCTAATGAAATACTCATCCATTATTTACAACAATATCTTGACGATTTAAATACGCCTGAAAAAAGAAAAATATTACGTCAGTCTACTATTGAAAGTATTGAAAATGCTGTGAAAATTATAAAAGATGAAATTGCAAATATTGATAGCATTGCTGTACTTGCAAAACGTGTTGGCTTAAATCAGAATATATTACAGAGCGGTTTTCGTCACTTATATAATTCTACAGTTAAAGAATTTATAAAGAACTATCGTATAGAAAAAGCAAAAGAACTTTTAGAAAACTCAGATTTAAACGTTACTGAAATAACATACAGAATTGGTATTAACTCTAGAAGCTATTTTTCTAAAATATTCAAAAAACGCTACGGTATTACCCCAAAGGCATATTTAAACAAATCTAGACACAATAAATCTGCTTAATTTACTTACTTTACACTTAAAATTATCCAAAAACGTTAAAAATACACCCCAAAAGTGTTATTTTATATTTCATAAGTGTTAATCTTTTTTTCCTATTCATAGGTTCTTTGCATTCTAAAACCCCAAATTAAAAGGATTTTTTAAGAATGCGTCTATTACATATAAAAAACACATCTACTTATGACACTCTTATTCAATTACAAGATTATTTGAACGGTGATTTAAAAGAAGCTTATGGTGAATATATTTTGACATTTAATAATGGCTTTGGAAATGGAGTTATTCGAGGGATTGATTTTGACTGGGGCTTAACGCTTATTGATTTCAATGTTAACCTTGTCGAGGTCACAAAAATGATTTTTGAAAATAATGATAAAAAACTTGTCGAGTTTATCTTTATTTCTGAAGGTTATTTAGATTTTAAAGAAGAGGAAGAAGCTACCACTTTCATGAACTTTGACCGTTATCAAAATATCATAATATCAAGTAAAATACATTCAAAAAAAGTTTTTATTTTTCCTAAATCTACTCAAATTAAAGTAAATATTATTCAATTAGATACGGTAAGTTATAAAGAAAAACAAAATAATAATTTAAGTTATTTAGATAAGGCATTACGAACAGTTTTCGAAAAACAAAACGAAGTTAATTCTTATCATCATCTAGGAAGCTACAATCTTAAAATTGCCGATAGAATTAAGCTTTTAGATGATAGTTCAGATACCGGAATTGTTAAAACACTATCTATTGAAGGCCAGTTAAACCTAATTATGGCTATGCAAATTCTTGAACACCAAAAAACGCAATCTAAAGATTTTTTATCAGATTCGTTATCAAGAGACCACATCAAAAAAATTCATGAACTTTCAACGTACATAACTGATAATATTTCTGAACCTTTATCAATAAATCATCTTTCCAAATTATCTGGATTAGGTCCTAAAAAATTACAAACAGGTTTTAAAGTACTGTACTCTAAGTCTGTGAATGAATATATAAGAGATTTAAAACTTGAGGTATCAAGAGATCAATTAAAAAACTGCGATTTAACCATTTCTGAAATAGTATACTCTGTAGGGTTTAAAAGTAGAAGTTATTTTAGTAAAATATTTTTTGAACGCTATGGTATCTTACCAAAAGATTATAGGAATAACATTAAAAAAGTTAAAATTACTTAGCTTTTGGAATACTGTTATAATTTACAGGCTCTAAAACCGAGTTGAAGTTTACTCTCAATTTATGAAATTCTTTAGCAATTGGATAAGCCTTAAAATCTAATCGAGATTCAGTATTTATAATTTCAGTAATTATATCATTTTTAGTATGGACATCTAACCATAAATCCTGATTATTTTCATCTAATACAACAGGCATTAAATTATCTGAATTATTTATTTTTTTTATAAACGGATTTGCTTTTGAAACAATTAAAGAACAGGTAATAAATCCATCATCTAATTGATTAAAAATACCAGCTATAGCAAAAGGAGTATGAGACTTTTGATGGACATAATATGGATATAAATCGCCATCATGCAGATAATAGGTAAAAAAACCAGTAACTATAACTAAACATCTCCTGTTAGCCAAAGCATTTCTATATTTTTCATTTTCATTAATAGTTTCAAAACTTAAATTTAATGTGTTCTGTACATTTTGAAAATACTGCCAATCATCTTGATACGTTTCAGGTAAAATACCCCAAATAGCCAAAGAAATTTTATCATTTTCTGATATTTTTATTACCGAAACAGATGATTCAACCAAACCATCTATAACTGGAGATTCTTTATGAAGCTTTGGAAACTCAAAAGAGGCATTAAATGCTTTTTCTATAGTTTCTTTAGTTGCTGTATTTGATATTCTATAGCACATTGTTTTCTTTTTACATGTAAAAGTCTAAAATAATTCAAGTTTTTTTTGACTATAACCAATTAAATGCTAACGCATTTGAAAATAAATATTAAAACGCATTAGTGTTACACTAATACTGTAAAACGGCAAGTTCAAAAAAATAGAGTATTTACCTTTAACATATTATAAAACAACCCTTTAAATATTTATTATTTCACATAATTATGTCTTACATAAACAAATATAACTGCCCCATTTTCAACTTAAAAGAGTTACAATTTAATTTAGGAGGCAACATAAAAGTTATTAATGGTATTAATACACTTAGCGTTAATAATTCAAATGGAAAAGGCAGAATTCGTTATTTAAATTTTGATAAAGGGCTGGCAAGTATTAATATAGATTTGTTACTCCATAAAAATTTCTCTTTCTCTTTAAACAATTCAAATAATGACATGCTTCAATTTATATATTGTTTGGAAGGCATAAGTTTGCATTCTTTTGAAAATTCTATAGCAATTAGAAAGCTTGATGAATTACAAACCGCTTTTTTAAAAAGTGATGCTAACACAAAAAATATAATTCATATTAAACCTAATAAAAGAGCGGTAATCAATATTATTAGTATTGATAAAAAAGTGTATTTTAAAAATGAAACGAACACTTCTTATCTTCCAAAAAGTAAATTATTAGAATTATTAAACATCTTGAACTCTAATGAACCTATTTATTTTGGATCATACAACTTAAAAATTGGAGAATACGTAAAGGCTTTGCTAAAAACTAATACAGAGGACGAAATTACCGAGTCAATGAATTTTAGGGCAATTAGTTATTTCATATTAGCAAACCATATTGAGCAACTTTTTGATGAATCTATACAATCAATAAACCATTATACACTTACAGCTACAGAATTAAAACGCATTTCTTCTACTATTGAAGACATAAAAACAAACCCGCAAGAGCAATATAGCATAGAAATGCTTTGTCATAAAACTAGACTTTCTCCAGCCAAATTACAAGAAGGTTTTAAAGCATTAAGTAATCGTACTGTATCAGATTTTATTCGTCATATTAGATTAAAAAAAGCTCTGCATTTACTTAAAACTACCGATTTGAATATCTCAGAAATTGTGTATTCAATTGGTTTTACTAGTAGAAGTTATTTTTGTAAAATATTTAAAGCTAAATATGGCTGTAGCCCAAAACATTATAAAAAAAATAAAAAATTAACCGCTACTATTTCTACATTGAAATTACTGTAAAAATATCCAGATATTAAAAAAGGATGTCTTGAGGAGACATCCTTTTTAAAAATAACCAAATTAATCTATAACTTAAAAGGTTAAGCTAAATCTTCCAATCTATTTATTGTAGATAAATCATTTTCAATTATATTTTTCTGTTTACTTAAAACATCTTTAGTTGATGGTGGTAAACTAGTTTCACTTAGCACATCACGGTATTCATCTACTGAAGATTTTTCTCCTCTTATAGCTTCTTCTAGCATAGATTCGGCATTATCATTAGATACAAATGTTTTAACATCCATCCAAGTGCGATGTACTTTTCCTGCTAAACTTCCTCCTTTATCTACATCATGCCCAAAAGATTTAATTTCTGCTTTCAGTTCATGTCCAAAATTATAACGCTCTGTTGCCTTTCTTTTAAAGAATTTTTTAAGAGCAGAATGTTCAACATTTTCAGACGCTTTCATATATCCCTTTTCAGCATCATAAGTTTTTTCTAATAAATCATTTAACTTTTCTCCAACTTTTTCTGTGTAAGTATTCATGCTTTTTTTTTAGATTAGTAACAATTCTTAAATATTTTTAATGATGCATTGTTACTTAACATCATTTTTACTTTTGTTTTACACAAATTTAAGTAACAGCTAAAACGCTTATTTGTTCTTTTAATTGAACTTTTAACTCATATAATTTAAGCATCCAAAATGCTGAAAAAAATCTCATATGAGATCTTTTTTTATGTAAAAATGTTAAAATAAAACAGGTAAGACATTCATAAATTAAATATCTTTGGTATTATGACTGAAATAAATATAACAGCCGAAAGTACTGAAGGTACTGTGAAACAAATTCAAGATGTTATAGGTGGAGATACCGTAGAACGGTGGGGAGAATATGTTTTAACAGTAGATAGTCATTTAGCTAAAGGAAATATTCGGTTTATTACGTTTGATTGGGGAGTAAGTTTATTAGAATATGATATTACTTTTTTTGATGACATAACACTTGTTATGGATGCATCAAATTACAACCCTATTCATTTTACATACTGTTTAAATGGTCATTGTGATCATAAATTTGGCTTTCAAAAAGAAACACGAACAATAGAGCAATTTCAGTCAGTAATTATAACTAGTAAGGATGGCGGATATAATTATGGTTATTTTCCTAAGGATGTTAAATTAGAAATTAATGTCATTCAAATTACACGAAAATTATATCTTAAAAAGCGTCTCAATAATGTTTCTCAACTAAATAAAAAATTATACGAAGTATTCTTAGATAAAGACCACGAAAATGTATTTGCATATTTTGGAAGCTATAATTTAAAAATGGCAGATACAATAGCTAAACTTCGAAAAGTAAAGCAAAAGGGGATGATAAGAATCCTTAAAATTGAAGGTATGGTGTACCAAATACTTTCTATGCATATACACCAACATGATATTGCTACAAAAGGTAAAAAGGTAGAAACAAACTTACTTAAAAGTGAACTTAAAATTATTAGGAAAATATCAAAACATATTTTAAAAAATGTATCTTTTGATTACTCACTAGATCAATTATCCTCAGAATCAGGTTTAACCCAAGCAAAGCTTCAAGAAGGTTTTAAAATTCTATATGCTAGGACTGTTACGGAATATATTAGACATGCTAGACTTGAAGCCGCTCGAGACTTAATGAATAACTCTGAGCTTAATATTTCTCAAATTGTTTACACCATAGGCTTTAGTAGCAGGAGCTATTTTTCAAAAATATTTAAGGAAAAATATAATATTAGTCCAAGTGAATATCTAAAAGCAAAAAGAGAAAAAATAACGCTCTCAATATAAAACCAATAGTTTTATTTAGTACTACTTATTAAAATTATTATTCCTCTTTTAAATACTTATTTTAAAGTTTCTATAGTCTAGTTAATTAGCGCATGCATTTTAAACGAAATGGTAAAGGCAAGAACTGAAAATAATGATACCCTGCTGTAAAAATAGTATAGGTAATTCTTATTAATTACCTGCCATTTCTAAGGTAATATGGAACTCATCATTCTCTCTATTTAGGCTAACTAATATTTTTGCCTAATCATTTAATCTCAAAACTTTTTTACTTGATCTCTTTTATTTGATATCAAATAAAATGTGTAAAATAAAAAACACTGATAATCACATGATTAACAGTGTTTTGCTATAACCTATTTCTAGATTCGTCGGGGTGGCAGGATTCGAACCTGCGGCCTCCACGTCCCAAACGTGGCGCGATAACCGGGCTACGCTACACCCCGAATTGACTATCATTTTTAAGGACTGCAAATATATAACTTTCTTTTACAAATAAAATCTTTTTTACATTTCTTTTTTACTTTTTAAAAATATGATGCCCTTCTAAAATTTTTACAAAGAAATAATCTTAAATTTGTTTAGTTAATTATTAAACTAACATATATGCTCATAATAGGTATTGCAGGTGGCACGGGATGTGGTAAGACTACCGTTGTAAACCAAATATTAAACGAACTTCCAGAAGGAGAAGTTGGTATTATTTCTCAAGATTCTTATTATAAAGACACCACACATTTAAGTTATGAAGAGCGTGTTAAAATAAATTTTGACCATCCTAGATCTATCGATTTTGATCTTTTAACAGAACATTTAAAAGCACTAAAGAATAATAAACCTATAAATCAACCTATTTATTCATTTGTTAAACACAATAGAACTGGAGATACTATTTTAACCCACCCTAGAAAAGTAATGATTGTTGAAGGTATTTTAATCCTTACAAATCCAGAATTAAGAAACCTATTTGATATTAAAATATTTGTACATGCAGATAGTGACGAACGCTTATTAAGGCGCCTAAAAAGAGATATTTCTGAACGCGGAAGGGATTTAGAAGAGGTACTTACCAGATATAAAACAACCCTAAAACCAATGCATAATCAATTCATAGAACCCATGAAAGAATATGCAGATATTATTATACCAAATAACAACTATAATACTGTGGCTATAAATATAGTTAAAACTATAATAAACGAGAAGCTATAATTATGGCTATAAAGCAAAACAAATATTTCAAATCATTAAAAAATATATTTCGTGCTATTTTTGCTGCTTTTGCTGCGCTAAAAAATATATTCGTTATAATTATAATTATTTTTATGGTTTGGATGGTATTTTTTGACACCAACTCATGGCTTATTCATCATGAATTAAATACAGATATTGAAGCTTTAGAAAACGAAAAGGACTATTATAAAAAGGAAATAGAAAAAGACAATAAAGCAATTAAAGAAATAAGCACAGAAAAAGGTTTAGAAAAATTTGCTCGCGAAGCCTATTACATGAAACGTGAAAATGAGGAAATTTACATTATTGAATACGAAGACAGCTTAAAAACTAAATAAGATGAATAATCAGTTGTTTGATAAATTTGATTCGGTTTCTGCTAAACAATGGAAGCAAAAAATTCAGTTCGACTTAAAAGGAACTGACTACAATGATACTCTCATTTGGAAAACCAATGAAGATATTCTGGTTAAACCATTCTATCATGCTGATGATTTTCAAGAACACCCAAATATATCTAACACAAAAGCAACACAATGGAAAATTTGTCAATCTATTTTTGTTGCAGATGAAACGAAATCAAATTTAAAAGCTATTGATGCTATTAAAAGAGGCGCAGAAAGCATTCAATTTATTATACCTTCTGAAAACACTTCTATTCACAATTTATTAAAAAATATAAATACTGAATCCAATCTACTTTATTTTGAATTAAAATTTCTATCTGAAACATTTATAAAAAAATTATTTGATATTCTTCCTCAAGCAAAAATTAATGTAGACATTATAAATAACCTAGCTAAAAGTGGAAACTGGTATACAAACTTAAAAGCCGATTTTCAAGGCTTTGAAAAATTTACAAAAAACTCTAAATCGTTCACTATTGATGCTTCTTTATATCAAAATGCAGGAGCAAACATGGTACA
The DNA here is from genome assembly GCF_001747085.1 of Flavivirga aquatica. Taxonomy (GTDB): domain Bacteria; phylum Bacteroidota; class Bacteroidia; order Flavobacteriales; family Flavobacteriaceae; genus Algibacter_C; species Algibacter_C aquatica. The sequence goes on along the minus strand of NZ_MDJD01000048.1, from coordinate 44,824 downwards.
ACAACTCGCCTACGCCTTATCTCATGCAAATGAATACTTAAATTATTTAGATCACAATATTGAGCCAAAAACAAAACAATCACTTCAGGTTTATTTTAAAATTGCAGTTGGCTCTAATTACTTTTTTGAAATAGCAAAACTAAGAGCGCTTCGCATACTTTGGAACATATTATCTTCAGAATATAATATCAATACAGATTGTTATATTACAACAATTCCAACCAAACGCAATAAAACATTGTACGACTACAATACAAATATGCTACGTACAACAACCGAGTGTATGAGTGCCATACTTGGTGGGTCGAATTCGATTAGTAACTTGCCTTACGATTCTATTTATCATAAAGACAATGAATTTGGTGAACGCATTGCTAGAAATCAATTATTGATCTTAAAACATGAAAGTTATTTTGATAAAGTTGATAACCCATCAGACGGATCTTATTATATTGAAAGCTTAACCAATCAACTTTCAGAAAAAGCATTAGGTTTATTTAAAAATATTGAAACGAATGGTGGTTTTTTAAAACAATTAAAAGAAGGCACTATTCAACGTAAAATAAAAGAAAACGCCACTAAAGAACAACAGCAATTTGATTCTGGAGAAGAAGTTTTGTTAGGTACCAATAAACACACTAATACAAATGACGTTATGAAAAACGAATTAGAACTTTACCCATTTGTAAAAATAAAACAAAGAAAAACACTAATTGAACCCATTATAGAAAAACGATTAGCCGAAAATTTAGAACAAAATCGATTAAAAACAGAGTAATATTTAAATTTTAACATGAACATGAAAACACATTTTTTTAAACTTTTAACTTTTGTAATAGTAGTAAATCTTACAAGCTGTAAAAAAGAAAATACGTTTACAGACTATAAATATTCAGACAAACCCAACACTTTAACTTGCGAAAACTTAAATTCAAATTTATATAAAGAAGCACTTTATGCTTTTGAAGATGACATTTTGAATTTCTATAAAAAAAATAACCCAAAATCCACTTTAACACAATCATACTCTCAATTTGTCCGAAACGCCGTTAATGGGCGAATAAAATTTGAAGATATTGTTTCACCTCATACAATTAAAGTATTTGAAGCCTTAAAAGGTGAAAATGATTTATGGGACGCCGAAAATGCGAAAAGCCATCTAAATTACAAAGGAAAAACACTTACTTGTGTTTCTAACGGTATAAAAGATCACACCTTACAAACTACATTTAATGCCCTTGTAACAACAAATAGCATGAGCCCTAAATTATTTGGAGCGCCCTTAATAACAAAATACAGAGCAGCCCTTAACGATAAGTCTTTAGCCAGTTATATAGCATTGGATTTATTTTACGCAAAACTTTTTGACACAGATTTATCTAAAGTTAACTTAGATAAACCTGAACAACAAAAAAACTAAACTACACAACTATTTTGAGAAAAAACCTTCAGCATATAAAAATTAAAACGCAAACTATAAGCCAAAAACCTATAGTTAACAATTCCTTTTTATCTGCTGAAGGTATTGAAATAAAACCCACATACTCTAAAGATGATTTATCTACCGTAGAACATTTAGGTTTTGCCGCAGGAATAGCTCCAAACCTTAGAGGACCATATAGTACTATGTATGTTCGTAGACCATGGACTATTAGACAATATGCTGGGTTTTCAACTGCCAAAGAAAGTAATGCGTTTTACAGACGTAATCTAGCAGCTGGACAAAAAGGATTATCTGTTGCTTTTGATCTAGCTACACACCGAGGCTATGATTCAGACCATGAACGTGTCGTTGGTGATGTTGGAAAAGCTGGCGTTGCTATTGATTCTGTTGAAGATATGAAAATACTCTTCGACAAAATTCCTTTAGATAAAATGTCTGTTTCCATGACCATGAATGGTGCCGTACTACCAATAATGGCATTTTATATTGTAGCTGCTGAGGAACAAGGCGTTACCCTTCAACAACTAGCAGGCACCATACAAAATGATATTCTAAAGGAGTTTATGGTACGTAATACTTATATCTACCCGCCTACACCTTCAATGAAAATTATTTCAGATATCTTTGAATATACGAGTAAAAACATGCCTAAATTCAATAGCATTAGTATATCAGGGTACCATATGCAAGAAGCGGGTGCTACTTGCGATATTGAACTTGCATATACTTTGGCAAATGGTTTGGAATATATTAGAAAAGGCTTAGATGTAGGAATGGATATCGACACCTTTGCCCCTCGCCTATCATTCTTTTGGGGTATTGGCATGAATCATTTTATGGAAATTTCCAAAATGCGAGCTGCCAGAATGCTTTGGGCCAAATTGGTAAAACAATTCAATCCTAAAAACGAAAAATCTTTAATATTACGCACACATTGTCAAACTTCTGGCTGGAGTTTAACTGAGCAAGACCCTTTTAATAACATTGCTAGAACTACTATTGAAGCTGCAGCTGCAGTTTTTGGAGGCACACAAAGTTTACATACCAATGCTCTAGACGAAGCTATTGCTTTACCAACAGATTTTTCGGCACGTATAGCTAGAAACACTCAACTATTTTTACAAGAAGAAACAAAAATAACTAAAACACTTGATCCATGGGCTGGTAGTTTTTACGTTGAAAAATTAACCCATGATATTACACATAAAGCTTGGACTTTAATTCAAGAAATTGAAGAACTTGGAGGTATGACAAAAGCTATTGAAGCTGGCATACCTAAATTACGCATTGAAGAAGCAGCTGCTAGAAAACAAGCACGTATAGATTCTGGTCAAGATATTATTGTAGGTGTTAATAAATATGTTTTAGATCAAGAAGATCCGCTTCGTATTTTAGAGGTCGACAATCAAACAGTAAGAACTCAGCAAATTGAACGTTTACAAAAATTAAAAGCAGATAGAAATACTAAAAAAGTTAAACAGGCCTTATCTAAATTAACAAAAGCTGCTAAATTTTCTTTAAATTCGAAACATTCTAACTTCAATCAAAATTTATTATCATTAGCTATTGAAGCAGCTAGAGAACGTGCTACACTAGGTGAAATAAGTGATGCTCTTGAAGTGGAATTTGGACGTTATAAAGCACAAATAAAATCATTTTCAGGCGTGTATAGTAAAGAAGTAAAAGACGATAAATTCTTTAAAAAAGCTCAAGAGTTAGCAGATATTTTCGCAAACCAAGATGGTAGAAGACCTCGTATTATGATTGCTAAAATGGGGCAAGATGGTCATGACCGTGGAGCCAAAGTAGTAGCCACTGGATATGCCGATGTAGGTTTTGATGTAGATATTGGACCACTATTTCAAACCCCAGCCGAAGCTGCTAAACAAGCCGTAGAAAATGACGTACATGTTTTAGGCGTATCGTCGTTAGCCGCAGGACATAAAACCTTAGTCCCTCAAGTTATTGAAGCTCTTAAAGCATATGGTCGTGATGACATTATGGTTATTGTAGGCGGTGTTATACCTAAACAAGATTATCAATATTTATTTGATGCGGGGGCTATTGCCGTCTTTGGACCTGGAACCAAAATTAGTGAGGCTGCTATTAAAATATTAGAGATATTGATTGATTAACTATGTAAAAAGAATTGATAGAGATAATAATCTTCAATTATATTTTTAGCACTCATTTAAGGTAAAACAATAGTAAAAACATTAAATTATAGCACTACATAGCAACCTAAAAAGGTTTTACTTTCTTTAATTATTTATTAATCTAAATTTATTAGCTCCCACTTTTAATTATCATGCTTGCTAATTTTCAATACTGTTAACAAATTCGATTTTTATTCCTGATAAATAATTGTATTTTTACCATTCACAAAACCAAATCATTTAATGGGCAAAATCATTGCAATTGCTAATCAAAAAGGAGGGGTTGGCAAAACAACAACCTCTATTAACCTAGCAGCCTCACTTGGAGTTCTAGAAAAAAAAGTATTACTTATTGATGCTGATCCTCAAGCAAATGCAACTTCAGGAATTGGTATTGATGTAGAAACTGTTGAAATAGGAACCTATCAACTTTTAGAGCATTCTCATGATGCTAGAGAAGCTATTATGAAAACAGAAACTCCAAATCTGGATATTATACCTGCGCATATAGACTTGGTAGCTATTGAAATAGAACTTGTTGATAAGGATTCTCGTGAATACATGCTTAAAAAAGCATTAGAGAGTGTTAAAGAGGATTACGATTATATTTTAATTGATTGTGCTCCATCATTAGGGCTTTTAACGCTTAATGCACTTACGGCCTCAGATGCAGTTGTAATACCAATACAATGTGAATATTTCGCCCTTGAAGGTTTAGGAAAACTTTTAAACACTATAAAAAGTGTTCAAAAAATTCATAATCCAGAATTAGATATAGAAGGTTTACTACTTACTATGTATGATGCAAGATTACGACTATCGAACCAAGTTGTAGAAGAAGTACAAAAGCACTTTAACAATATGGTTTTTGAAACTATTATACAACGTAACGTAAAATTAAGTGAAGCACCTAGTTATGGTGAGAGCATAATAAATTATGATGCAAGTAGTAAAGGAGCTAACAATTATTTAAGTTTAGCAAAAGAAATCATCAATAAAAACTCCTAAATTTATGGCTAAGGCAACTAAAAAACAGGCTTTAGGAAGAGGTTTATCAGCATTATTAAACGATCCTAGCAACGATATTAAATCAGTAGAAGATAAAAATGCTGATAAAGTTATAGGGAATATAGTTGAATTAGATATAGATTACATAGAAGTTAATCCATTTCAACCGCGTACTAATTTTAGTGAAGAATCTTTACAAGAATTAGCATCTTCAATTAAAGAATTAGGTATCATTCAACCTATAACAGTTAGGAAATTAGGTGTAAATCAGTTCCAATTAGTATCTGGTGAACGTCGTTTTAGAGCATCCAAATTAATTGGACTAAAAACTATTACGGCATACGTAAGAATAGCTAACGATCAAGAGTCTTTAGAAATGGCATTAGTTGAGAATATTCAACGCCAAGATTTAGATCCTATTGAGATTGCTTTATCATACCAACGATTAATTGATGAAATCAATTTAACTCAAGAACAAATGAGTGAGCGTGTTGGAAAAAAACGCTCTACTATAACTAATTACTTACGTTTATTAAAACTAGATCCTATTATTCAAACGGGTATGCGAGATAGTTTTATTTCTATGGGTCATGGTCGTGCTTTAATAGCCATTGATGACCAAACCATTCAATTAGATATTTACGAAAAAATACTTTCTAACAAACTTTCAGTTAGAGAGACTGAAACTTTGGTTCGTAACTTCAACAATCCTGAAGAAGAAAATACTAAAGAATCGCCTTCAAAAGAAACAGAAAATGAAGAAGATATGCCAAAATTCGTTAAAAAAGGCATTACAGTATTTTCAGAATACTTTGGACATAAAATTGACGTTAAAGTCTCTAGAAGTGGTAAAGGAAAAATTACGATTCCTTTTCATTCAGAAGAAGATTTTAATCGTATTAAAAAATTAGTTCAAGGTGGTGAATCCAAATAAAATTGTAATAACAAGCGTTCTCTTTTTTATATCTTGTTTTTCTTTGGTTGCCCAAAAAAAAGAACTTCCTAAAAATGTTATTATAGATTCTATTGTAGAGGCTAGGGATCCTATAAATCCGCTTTCTCCTGCAAAAGCTGCCTTTTATTCAGCTATATTACCAGGGTTAGGGCAAGCTTACAATAAAAAATATTGGAAAATCCCTTTAGTTTATGGAGCTATAGGAACTGGTATATATTTTTACATTAGAAATAATAAAGAATATAATAGATATAGAGATGCTTATAAAAGTAGACTTGCTGGTTTTACAAATGATGAATTTTACTTTAATCCTCAAGGAGAAGGCCCTAGGCTTAGTCTAGAAAGTTTAGAACGTGGTCAAAAAGTATTCAGAAAAAATAAAGACATATCTCTTTTGGTTACAATTGGGATATATGCCTTAAATATTATTGATGCAAACGTTGACGCTCACCTATTACAATTTAATGTAGATGAAAATTTGTCCTTTGCACCACATTATCAATTCAACGAATTTGATGCCTCTAGCAATCTTGGATTAACTTTAAATTTTAATTTTTAGTTAATAATAAATTACATTTCAAAATAAAATAATAAAAAAACTCATATGAATATAGCTTTACTTGGATACGGGAAAATGGGAAAAACCATTGAGCAAATTGCCATTAAACGTGGGCATAATGTAGTATTGACTATTGATAAAAGTGATACAGCATACGATATTACTAAAGCTGATGTTGCTATAGATTTTAGTATCCCTACTGTAGCTTTCAATAATATATCTAACTGCATAAACAATAACGTACCTGTTATTTCTGGTACAACAGGATGGTTAGAAAACTATGATGAAGCTGTAGCGCTCTGTAAAGAAAAAAAAGGCGCATTCATTTATTCTTCAAACTATAGTTTAGGTGTTAACATATTTTTTGAGCTTAATAAAACACTTGCTAAAATGATGAGTACATTAAAGCAATATAATGTTTCAATGGAAGAAATTCATCATACGCAAAAACTAGATGCTCCTAGCGGAACTGCAATTTCACTAGCTAACGATGTTATTTCTAAACACGCTGGTTATGATAAATGGGCTTTAGATGAAACTGGAGAAGCAACCATTCCTATCGTTGCTAAACGTATAAAAGATGTACCTGGTACGCATACTATTAATTACGATAGTGAAGTAGACTCTATCTCTATAGAACATATAGCACATAACAGACAAGGGTTTGCATTAGGTGCCGTTATAGCTGCAGAATGGATAGCATCTGGAAAAACTGGAGTATTCACGATGAATGACGTGTTAAATATTGGTTAATACTTTATAAATGTGTAACAACATCAATACATGTTGTTACTAACAAAAAAATTAAAACTTTAAGATTATGACATTGATGCAATGGTTTATATTTATATTGATTATCCAAATCATTCATGGCCTAGGCACGTGGAAATTATACATTAAAGCAGGAAGACAAGCCTGGGAAGCTTTTATACCTTTATACAATGGTATCATTTTAATGAAGATTATAAATAGACCATGGTGGTGGGTTATCTTATTATTTTTACCTATTGTAAACTTAATTATGTTTCCTGTAATTTGGGTAGAAACCGCTAGAAGCTTTGGTAAAAACTCACAAACAGATACAATTTTAGCTGTAATAAGTCTAGGTTTATATAATTACTATCTAAGCTATGCTGCAGATGTAGAACATATTAAAAATAGAAGCCTACAACCTAAAACTGGTGCTGGAGATTGGACAAGCTCTATCCTATTTGCTATTGTTGCTGCAACTATTGTACACACCTATTTTATTCAACCTTTCACTATTCCATCATCATCATTAGAAAAATCACTATTAGTTGGAGATTTCTTATTTGTAAGCAAGTTTCATTATGGAGCAAGGGTGCCAATGACCACAGTAGCTGCTCCTATGGTTCATGATACTATTCCTAAACTAGGAACTAAATCATATTTATTTAATGACGATTTTACATCTAGAAAAACATCTTGGAAAAATAAATTACAACTTCCATATTTAAGACTTCCTGGATTTGAGAAAATAGAACGAAATGATATTGTCGTATTTAATCAACCTGCGGATACGTTGTTAGATATGAATGATTTTACGCCTGCTAGAAACTATTATAAACCAATTGACAAAAAAACAAACTTAGTAAAACGTTGTGTTGGTGTCGCTGGTGATTCTCTAGAAGTTCGCAATGGATATGTTTACATTAATGGCAAGCAAAATGAGCTACCAGATCGTGCCCATTTACAATTTAGTTATAATGTAAAACCCAAAACAAATCAGTTTAACCCTAAGTACTTAAAAAGCCGTTATGATATTACAGATATCGTTTATCCAACTAACGCTCAATATTCAAATTATCTATTCTCAGCAGTGTCAGATGAAGCTTTAAAAAAGTTTAAAAACCATCCAAATGTTACTAGCATCAAACCAAATAAACAAGAAAAAGGAGTTAGAGATCCTAGTATATTTCCACATGATCCAGCATATAACTGGAATATAGATTTCTTTGGTCCGTTATATATTCCCGAGTCAGGAAAAACTATCGATATAAATTTAGAGGTTTTACCACTATACAAGCGTGTTATTACAGAATACGAAGGAAACTCGCTGCAAGTAAAAGGAAATCAAATTTTAATAAATGGAGAAGTAGCCAATACTTATACTTTTAAACAAAATTACTATTGGATGATGGGTGATAATCGTCATAATTCAATTGATGCTAGACGTTGGGGCTTTGTACCATTTGATCATGTAGTTGGTAAACCTGTTTTCATTTGGATGAGCTGGGATGGGCTTAAACCACGCTGGGAACGCTTCTTTACAACAGTGAGCGGTAACGGTATGGCAACCTCTTATTTTATTCCATTCTTAATTTTATTATTTGGATGGATAGGCTTTAACAAGTGGAAAAAACGTAAACAAGCTAGTAGTTAAATAAAATGGATAATTCCAATATTTAAAATTAGGAAAATTATAAACCATATTGATTAGTACATTATTCCTGCTATAGTATTAACTAATATTATAGCAGGAATAAAACTAAGGTAATTGCTATGAGCATCATCATTCATCCAACATACTTTCCTAACATTGCGCACTTAGTTGCTATAGTAAACGCCAATGAGATTAAGTTTGAAGTAGATGATAACTTCTTAAAACAAACGTATAGAAACCGTACTTATATTTATGGCGCCAACGGAAAATTAGCTTTAAATATACCTGTTATTCATTCACAAAAGAATCGTCAAAAATATCGTGACGTTAAAGTTTTCAATGAAGAAAAATGGCAAAGTCTACATTGGAAATCATTATTATCGGCATATAGAACATCTCCTTTTTTTGAATATTACGAAGACGAACTTCTCCCTTTATTCACAAAAAAAGTCGATTATATCTTAGATTTCAACTTAAAATGTTTAGACGTTATTTGCGATTGTTTACAGTTAGAATTAAACATGTCAAAAACCCAAACTTATCAAAAACATATTGAAGATAAAACAGATTATAGGTATTTAGTAAATGCTAAAAAAGAGCAATATCAAAATTTTGATACCTATACTCAGGTTTTTAATGACAAACATGGTTTCATTCCTAACTTAAGCATATTAGATTTACTGTTTAATGAAGGTCCTAATGCCTTAAATTACCTAGAATCACAAATTATATCCCCTTTATTGTAATGCTACAAACATATACTCATTATGGGTGTCATATTCTTATTCCCTTACTTGTTGCTATAATTGGGTATAGAAAACAATGGAAAAGAGCTTTTCTAGTTATGATTGCAGGCTTTTTAATTGATCTAGACCATTTATTAGCAAACCCAATATTCGACCCTAATAGATGTAGTATTAATTATCATCCCCTTCATTCTTCTTTTGCTATCTTATTTTATATATTTCTTTTAGTTCCTAAAAAGTCAAGATTAGTAGCTTTAGGCTTGGTTATTCATATTATAGCCGATGTCGTAGACTGCTCGTTTATGTAGAAAATTATAGATAAACGACTAACGATCCAAGCTTAAAGTAGCCATAACAGGGTAATGGTCTGAATAATGCTCATTATAAGTTTTAAATCCATTTATATGAAAAGTTTTATCTGCCAAAATAAAATCAATTCGCATAGGAAATAATTTAAAGTCGTGAGTCCCACCAAATCCATTTCCAGCTTCTTTAAATGCATCATTAAAATCGCCCTTTATTTGTCTATAAACATAAGAAAATGCAGTGTTATTAAAATCGCCACAAATTACCATTTTGTATTTACACTTACTTTTATGCTTTAAAAATAATTCTGCTTGAAATTGCTGCATTCTAAAAGCATTGCCTATTCTTTTAAAAAGCCGTTCTGAATTTTCCTTTTTAAGACTTTCAACTTTAGCATTTATATGTAAAGATTCTAAATGAATATTATAAACTCTTAAGGTATCCTCCTCCTTTACAACATCTACATAAATAGCATTATTAGCAGTATTTGGAAACTCTACAGAACCTGAATTAACAATAGGAAATTGAGAAAAAATAGCTTGACCGTATTTAGTTTTATTTCCTGAGAGCTTTTCATATTTATACTTGAAAAATGACAAGTCAATATTTTTATGTGGATGATATTCTTGAACACTTAATACTTCTGGAGCTTTATCTTTTATAAAATCTATTATTTTAATTTCTACATCCTCATCTGGAAGCCATTTATATAAATTAAAAAGTCTCACATTATAATTCATAATTTTTATATTCTGTGAACTTTCTATTTTTTTAGAAGATGAAAACTTGTATAGAGAACCAAAAGAAAAATAACTTATTAAAAGTACTACGAGTGATAACATAAATTGTTTTTTCACTCTAATAAGCCAATATAAAAAGAATAATGTATTGATTAAAATTAAAAATGATACTCCTAAATTAAGCACAGATAGTAACGAAAATATTTTAGGAGGTAAAAAAGGTAGCACACATGAAAATAGTAGCAAAATTGCTACAATAGCATTTATAAAATAGAAAATCTTATTTATAAAGCTTAGTTTTTTCATATGCTTTAATGAGAATTTTTATAAGATGTTTTATTTCCCTGCCCTAAATAAAAAGTCTTTTTCTTCTGCAGTTAAACTATCATAACCACTCTTACTAATTTTATCTAAGATAACATCTATCTTCTTCTGATTATTAAACTCATTAAAATCGGCTTTCGTATATCCGCCTACCTTACTTTTATTTTTATGTACCGTTTTTAAAGGCCCTCTTTTTGATAGCTTAAACATACCGGTAATACTATCCATAAAACGCTTGAAACCTTTACCTATATCTTGACCTTTTAGTAATTGTTTTGCATAAAAGTATCCTAACAAAGCACCGCCTATATGAGCCAAGTTACCTCCTGCGTTTCCAATAATAGGATTACGTATCCCTGAAAAGACTCCAATAATATCTATAACAACAATTCCAACACCTATATACCAGAGTTTTAAATTAAAGGTAAAAAAACGCACCTCTTGATTTGGCATATAAGCACAAAGAAAAATTAACAAAGCTCTAACTGCTGCAGAAGCACCAACCAGTCTAGTATTATTGTTAAATACATTTGGAAAAAATGTATAGCACAACATAAATAATAATCCTCCAGAAATAGCTCCTAGAAAATAAATGTTTAATGCCATTTTTGCATTAAACAAATTTAGAAACATACGCCCTATAAAGTATAACCAAAGCATGTTAAATAGAATATGCATAAAATTATAATGCATAAAAGCATACGTTATAATTGCCCAAGGTCTTACAATAAACCTTGAGAAATCACTTGGTAATTCAAACCAAACTAAATAGGGTTTTAAGACCAACCCAAAAAGAAAAATAATGCTATTAGCAACTATTATTTTTTCTAATACATTAAGTCTAGATAATTTATCTTTTATGTCTTGCGTAAGGGATGTCATTAATTCCAACGGTTTTTATTAAACTGCGTTTTTTTCCAATACCACATAATTATAAAACCTGTTAAAGCACCACCAACGTGAGCCATATAAGCCGTATTACTAGGACTAAAAAAGGATTGCCCAGTAATACCAGAAACTAAATCCAGAATAATAATACCAGGAATAAAGTATTTAGCTTTTATAGGTATTGGTAAAAACAGCATCATGAGTTCTGCATTAGGATTCATCATACCAAAAGCAGCAAGAATACCCATAATACAACCTGAGGCTCCTACCATTGATGCCAAGTATATCTCATTAAAGCCTTGTCCTATAACTGTAAAAATCTTGCCTTCTTTAAAAACTTCAATAATTTGATCATGAGTAAACCCCAAATTCAAAGCTTCTGCTTCCATTGGTAAGTATTGAAAATAATAATGACCGACTTGTAAAGCAACAGCTCCCAAACCTGCTGAAATGTAAATAAACAAAAAACGCTTTGTCCCTAAAGCCTGCTCTACTGGTGAACCAAACATCCATAAAGCAAACATATTAAATAAAATATGCATTGAACCTCCGTGCATGAACATATGTGTTATAATTTGCCAAGGCTTAAACAATTCATTTTTTGGAAAATGCATTGCAAACCAGTCATAAAACAAAACGCCTTGTCCTATGGCTAATGTACCAATAAACATAATCACGTTAATGATTATTAAATGTTTAACGGTTTCTGAAATCCTCATCATATCTTAAATAAATTTTTTATCTAACTCATCAACACTCATAGTAACAAATGTTGTTCTGTTAGTAGGAGAAGCATTAGGTTCTTTACAAGCAAATAGCTTATTTACTAAATGTTCTTGTTCATCTTTTTGTAATGACTGCCCTGTTTTTATGGCTAAACTCTTTGCCATAGATTTGGCTAACAAATCTGTAGCGCTAAAATTACTATCTGGCACTTCATTTTCTACATCGCTAATAAGTTGTTCTAAAATAATGGACACTTCACTTTCTGGAACACCAACAGGTACACCTGTAATATCTAAAGAGTCATTAGTGACTTCTGAGAATATAAAGCCTGTATGTTCTAAATCATCTTTTAATTGATTTATAATTTCAATTTCTTGTATTGAAAAATGAAGTTGAAGTGGAAACAATAATTGTTGTGTTGCTGCTTCCTTAATAGTCATATTCTTAAGAAAATCTTCATACAAAATACGTTGGTGAGCTCTATTTTGATCTATAACCAACATCCCAGATTTAATGGTACTAACGATATACTTATTATGAAGTTGATATGTTGTATTGGCTTGCTCTACTTGAGTATCCTCATCGAATATAGATCCAGTACTTTCTTGACTTTCAAAATGTACTTCGCTAAAATCTTCTTCGTTTTTTGTGCTTTTAGACTCTAAACCTACATATAAACTTTCCCAACTTGTAGCTGGTTCTTTTTTATAGCTTACTGCTTTGGTAGGAGCATTAGTTTCCTCTTGAAACGGATTAAAACTTCTATCAACCTCTATAGTTGGGGTGCTTACCTTACTGTTTTTAGTATAATCATAAGGCGTATCAAGATTAGCATCCCGATCAAAATCAAGTACAGGAGCAATATTAAATTGCCCTAAACTGTGTTTAACTGCAGAACGTAATAAAGCATATAAAGTATGCTCGTCATCAAACTTTATCTCAGTTTTTGTTGGATGAATATTAATATCTATAGTCAATGGATTTACCGTTAAGTTTAAAAAATAACTGGCATGTGTACCTGTTTTTAATAAACCATCAAACGCAGATGATATCGCATGATTTAGATAAGCGCTTTTTATAAAACGATTATTTACAAAAAAATACTGCTCGCCTCTGCTTTTTTTAGCAAACTCTGGCTTACCAACAAAGCCTGATATTTTAAGTACTTCTGTATCTTCTTCTACAGGTACTAATTTTTCATTCGTTTTATTTCCAAAAATATTTACAATACGCTGTCTATAATTACTAATAGGTAAATTAAAAGCCTCATTGCCGTTATTATATAAGGCAAAACTAATATCTGGGTGCGCTAATGCAACACGATGAAACTCATCAATAACATGACGTAATTCGACAACGTTTGACTTTAAAAAATTACGTCTCGCAGGAATATTAAAAAAGAGATTCTTTACAGAAACTGAAGTTCCTTTAGGTGTTACAACAACATCTTGTGAAACAACATTACTACCTTCAATTATTATTGCATTACCAACATCATCATTTTCCTGTTTAGTTTTTAGCTCGACATGCGCAATTGCAGCAATACTGGCTAATGCTTCTCCACGAAACCCTTTGGTATTAAGCTGAAATAAATCTTCGGCAGTTTTAATTTTTGATGTTGCGTGACGCTCAAAACTTAATCTAGCGTCGGTAGTACTCATCCCTTTACCGTTATCAATAACTTGTACAAGCGTTTTGCCTGCATCTTTTATAATAAGTTTTATAGAGTCTGACCCTGCATCAATGGCATTTTCAAGTAACTCTTTAACTACCGAAGCTGGGCGTTGTACAACTTCTCCAGCGGCAATTTGATTTGCTACATGATCGGGCAAAAGTTGTATAATGTCTGACATATATTATTTAGAAAAGAATATAGATAAATCAAAATCAATGATGAATAAAAATACCAAGATAAGCACAGCAGCAATAATTAAAACACGTCTGTTTACTTCTTTATCTGGATTATTTTTCAGCTCATCTAAAGCATTATTGATTTTAGATTTTAAACCTGTATTACCTCCAACTGACTTTCTGTAGTCATCAAATTTATGTTTGATTTCGAAAGGATTTCCTTGTCCTTTATCATCATAGTAACGAGGTGTGTAGCTAAATTTTTTGTTTTTGCGCAATTTTAAAATTCCCATAATTTCTAAGTTTTAAATTAATTGATTTTAGAATCTAGTATATACATACAAATCAATAATAATACCAAAACAAAAATTAAGGTCTTAATTGACAAACTGCCTTTAACTTTTCGTTTATTATCTCTACCGTTTTTCCATTTCGAGATAAAATCTGTGGTTTTCTTATCTTTTTCACTAGAATCCACTTGATTTTCACTAGAAAATCTAGACTGATAATTAAAGGTTTTATTTTTGCGTTGTTTAAACAAAATATATAAATGCTTATACTTCAAAAATACTTAAAAATAGGGAGAAATTAAGGGCTTAAACCTCAAAAATTGTTAACAACCTCAGAAGTTTTTGAGCATAAGTTATAATCTAGAGGCATAAGATTATAACTTTAAAAAAGATTTTTCTTTATTTAAAGATGAGCCATAGTTTATTAACAAATTCTCGTTAAAGTGAAAACCGTATAGAGATACCAAAGTATTTTATCTCTTTTATTAAAACATCAAAGACTTCATAATTAAAGCTATTACTTATGGGTACTAATTCTACGTAAATCAGCCATTTTAATAGCAGCTACCGCAGCTTCGGTACCTTTATTTCCATGTATCCCTCCAGAACGATCTATAGCTTGTTGCATATTATTATCTGTAAGCACACAAAAAATCACAGGTGTATCGTGTATTATGTTCAAATCTTTAATCCCTTGCGACACGCCTTCACACACAAAATCAAAATGCTTTGTTTCACCTTGAATAACGCTACCTATTGCAATAACAACATCAACTACCTGCTCCTGCATTTTCTTACTTCCATAAATAAGTTCGTAACTTCCAGGAACATTCCAACGCATAATATTCTCTGATAATACTCCATGTTCTATTAATGTGTTATATGCACCTTCATATAACCCTTCTGTAATAGACTCATTCCATTCTGAAACAACAATCCCAAACCGAAATTGATTCGCGTTTGGGATTGTTGTTTTATCGTAATCGGATAAATTTTTATTTATCGTAGCCATATATAATTAATGGTATTATTTATTTACCAATACTTGAGCTTTTCCTATAAACACATCTACTTTAGAAGCCTCAGTTGAATTAGAGTAATCCTCTTTTATTCTTTTAAAGTAAGTTAACGCTTTATCTGCTTTTCCTAAATCTAAAGCAATAGTACCAGCTTTAAATAAATACATTGGTGTTGTATATTCGTTATTGCGCATTTCGGCAGCTTGCTCATAATAATCTAAAGCATCTTCTCTTTGGTTTAATTGCACAAATGCATCACCAATATTTCCTTTAGCTAAAGGTGCTAATATTTCATCTTCACTTTTAAAATCACCTAAATGCTCAACTGCTTTTTTGTAATCTTTTAATCTTAAATATGCTGTACCAGCATAATAACTTGCTAAATTAGCAGATGGTGTTCCACTATATTCTTCAAGAATATCTAACATTCCAAATTTACCTTCTCCTCCATTTAAAGCTAAATTATATAAAGAATCTTTTTCTACGCCTGTAACTGCTTGGTTAAAATACTTTTGAGCTTGAAACATATCATTCATCGCTTTAGTTTGTTTTGGCTTAGCGAAAAACTCTTTATAACCTAAAGATCCTAAAACTACTACAGCGACTAGACCTATAATTATAAATATGTATTTTTGATTCTTTTCAACAAACTCTTCTGTCTTTGAAGCTGTTTCATCTAGTGTGTTAAATACTTCAGCAGTTGTTGATTCTTCTTCTATATCGTGTTGCTTTTCTACCTTTGTTTTAGGTTTATAACCTCTTTTATTATAAGTTGCCATCTATTGTCTGTAAATTTATGTGGGGCAAAAATATAATTTTTCTTCAGAACTAAAAGGGTATTTATTTGATATTTTTCAATAATTTGCACATCTTTTTAAGAGTATGCCTTCTAAACACACTCTAAGTTGCTTTTTATATGATTTTAAAATCACTTTCATTACTTAATTATAAAAATTTTGACAGTAAGTCATTTACTTTCAATGATAAAATAAATTGCATTGTTGGTAACAATGGCATTGGCAAAACAAATGTTCTAGATGCTATTTATCATTTATCATTTGGAAAAAGCTATTTTAACCCCATAGCATCACAAAATATTAAGCACGATGAAAGCTTTTTTGTGATTAATGGTGCTTACGAAAAAGATGACAAGACCGAGAAAGTATCTATTAGTTTAAAACGCGGACAAAAAAAAGTAATAAAACGTAATGCTAAAGCTTACGATAAATTTAGTGAACATATTGGCTTTTTGCCTTTAGTTATTATTTCTCCTGCAGATAGAGATCTTATTATTGAAGGTAGTGACACACGTAGAAAATTTATTGACAGTGTTATTTCACAAAGTGACAAAAGCTATTTAACACACTTAATTAATTATAATAAAATACTTACACAACGTAATGCTCTATTAAAATATTTTGCATTAAACCATACCTTTAACAACGATACTTTAGAAGTTTATAATAGTCAACTCACAAATTTTGGTACACTTATTTTTGAAAAACGCGATGTTTTCTTAAAGGAATTTATCCCCATTTTTAAATCCCGCTACAATGCTATTAGTAATGGTAACGAAACTGTCGATTTGGTATACCATAGCCCTTTATTTGAAGCCGATTTAAACATACTTTTAAAAAATACTATTAATAAAGATCGTGCTTTACAGTATACAAGTATTGGTGTGCATAAAGACGATTTACATTTTAACATTGAAGGGCATCCTATTAAGAAATTTGGAAGCCAAGGGCAGCAAAAATCATTTTTAATAGCATTAAAACTGGCTCAATTTGATTTTATTAAAGACCAGAGTGGTGTGAACCCTATTTTATTATTAGATGATATTTTTGATAAGTTAGATGAGCTACGTGTAGCTCAAATCATTAAATTAGTAGATGATGAAAATTTTGGACAATTATTTATAAGTGATACACATGCAGA
Organism: Flavivirga aquatica; assembly: GCF_001747085.1. Classification (GTDB taxonomy): domain Bacteria; phylum Bacteroidota; class Bacteroidia; order Flavobacteriales; family Flavobacteriaceae; genus Algibacter_C; species Algibacter_C aquatica. The sequence continues at coordinate 27,470 of NZ_MDJD01000048.1, read as the reverse complement.
ACGAACTGAAAAGGCTGTAAAACAAGTCCATCAGTCTTATGAAATTTTCAAACTTTAAGTATAAAACAACCTATACATGGCTAAACGTAACAACGAACATATAAGTATTTTTGATGCACTAAAGGAATTTGTAGAAACCAACAAATTAGAAAAAGGTCTAGACAAGGTTAATGTAGCTGATGCTTGGGCTAAACTAATGGGGAATGGTGTAAACAATTATACATCTTCTGTAAATCTAGAACGTGATACTTTATACATACAACTAAATTCCAGCGTTCTTAGAGAAGAATTAAGCTATGGTAAAGCAAAAATAATAACCATGCTTAATGAAGAGCTAGGAAAAGAAATCATTAAAAAACTGGTTTTAAGATAATTAAACAAACCAAATTTATATAAAAAATAAAAAAAAAAGTACCAAACTATTATAATTTATAGTACCTTTGGTGCTTAATATATTTTAATACAAATTACAATGAGTAAAGGTACAGTAAAATTTTTCAATGATTCTAAAGGTTTTGGATTTATCGTTGAAGATGACAACAACAAAGAGCATTTCGTACACATTTCAGGACTTATCGATGAAATTCGTGAAGGTGATACAGTGGAATTCGATCTACAAGAAGGTAGAAAAGGATTAAACGCCGTAAACGTAAAAGTAATCTAATACATATACTTTAACAATTACAATTAAGAGCCTATCATTTATTTGATAGGCTTTTTTGTGTTTAATTATTAAAGATTTCTTGCTTAAAAAAGTATATTTAATAAATGAGATTAATCATTATCTATATATGTTTACACTTTTAATTATATACCCCCTTATGGATCGAGTCAAAAAGTTGTGGAATTAGAGATTAGGCAAAAATATTAGTTAGCCTAAATAGAAAGACTTATCCCGTATAAAAGGAGTTTTTTTTAAGCTTAATTAAGCATTATAAATTTACTACAAAAGAAACCTCCATAGATCCAATTCACAAAAAAGATAAAAAATACGATATCAGTAATCCAACATAAGGATTCGAACTATTGTAGCAAAATTCTGTCAAATTAACCGCTAGTCTTTTTAAATTTTTAATGATTTATAAATTATTTCGTGCTATATTTGTAGTATTATTAACACAAAAATTAAAGTAATGAGTAAAGGAACAGTAAAATTTTTCAATGATTCTAAAGGTTTTGGATTTATCACTGAACAAGACAACAACAAAGAGCATTTCGTACACATTTCAGGGCTTATCGATGAAATTCGTGAAGGCGACTTGGTAGAATTCGAACTACAAGAAGGTAGAAAAGGACTAAACGCAGTAAACGTAAAAGTACTTTAACACATATACTTTAACAGTTACAGTTACAAGCTCATCATTTATTTGATGAGTTTTTTTATAACATCAACTTTACAACTTAAAATTATGTATAATAAATATTAAGGAAGAATAAAACCTTAAATAATTCAAAAAATCTGGATTAATTGATTTAATTCTACCTCCTTGTTAGCAATTAAGTCGTTTTTAATTTTTCTATTTCTAACAAACATATTACAAGACAATCTATGACATATATTCTATCACTTAACATAGACACTTTGTCTTGACTTTTTCTATTTCCTAAAAAATTTCTGAAACTCATTTTCGGTTAAAAACAAAAAGTCAAGACGGGTTCATATTATACTTTAATATAAAACAAAATGCCTTGAAATTTCAAGGCATTTTGTTTTATATATTATGATAAGCTATTAAAACATCTCTCTTCCCGAAAAGTGGAAAGCTCCTTCTATAGCTGCATTATCATCACTATCACTACCATGTACAGCATTTTCACCAATAGAAGCCGCATACAATTTACGTATAGTCCCCTCTGCTGCATCATCTGGGTTTGTAGCACCTATTAAAGTTCTAAAATCTTCAACAGCATTGTCTTTTTCTAAAACAGCTGCAACAATAGGTCCACGAGTCATATATTCCACTAATTCTGGGAAAAATGGACGCTCTTTATGTATTGCATAAAATGCTTCTGCATCTGTAGTTGTCATCTGTGTTAATTTCATTGCCACAATTCTAAATCCTGAAGCAGAAATTTTCTCTAATATTGCGCCAATGTGTCCTTTCTCAACAGCATCTGGCTTAAGCATTGTAAATGTTCTATTTGTTGCCATTATATTGTTTTATTTTCGGCAAAAGTAATCTATTTCTAATGAAACCCAAATCATAATTAGAAATTCGTTATGAAGCATGAAACTATAATGAAATAAGATACATTTAGTATTACATTACTATGCCTAAATTTAAAAATACAGTAAAGGGCTATATTCTTTAATAACTATAGGACTAAAGTAAATTTCCTAATATATGATTTGAGTTAAAACAAGTCTATCAATTTTAAAAAATTTGTATCTTCGGCCTCTATGAATAAACAAGATATTATAAGTATAAAACAGTTATTATCTACTAAAAAAAAGATAATTATTGTCCCTCATAAAAACCCTGATGGTGATGCTATTGGATCGACACTTGGTCTATATCACTACCTTCTAAAAGGCAACCATCAAGTACATGTTATAGTTCCAAATGACTACCCTACATTTTTAAAATGGATTCCTGGAAATGATTCTATATTAAAACACGATTCGCAAACAGAAGTATCCGAACAATTAATTGATGATGCCGATATTATTTTCACCTTAGATTTTAATGCCTTTCATAGAACAGGTAATATGGAATCTATATTAGTAAAAAGTAGCGCTATCAAAATAATGATAGATCACCATCAAGCACCAGATAGTTACGCAACGTATATGTTTAGTGATGTAAGTATGAGTTCTACTTGCCAAATGGTATATCATTTTATCGATATGCTTGATGATACCTCTCTAATTGATGCAGATATCGCTACTTGTTTATATGTAGGTATTATGACGGATACAGGATCTTTTAGGTTTGCATCTACCACGAGTAAAACACACCAAATTATAGCACAACTTATTGAAAAAGGTGCTAATAATAGTGAAATTCATAATAATGTTTATGATACGAATAGCTATGAACGTTTACAACTTTTAGGTTGTGCTTTAACCAATTTAAGAGTTATTCCCGAATCAAGAACTGCCTATATAACATATTCTCAAGAAGAACTCAATAAATTCAACTATAAAAAAGGAGATACAGAAGGCGTTGTAAACTATGCACTATCACTAGAAGGTATTGTACTTGCTGCTATTTTTATAGAAGACAAACAAGAAGGTATTATAAAAATATCATTACGTTCTAAAGGTAATTTTTCTGTGAATGAAATGTCTCGATTACATTTTAATGGTGGTGGACATAATAATGCTGCTGGTGGTAAAAGCGATTTATCACTAAAAGATACAGTTGAAAAATTTATTAGTATATTGCCCAGTTATAATAAAGCCTTAAATAATGAATAAATTCTTAATATTCGTCTTAGCTTTACTAACTTTTAGTTGTAAAACTCCCGAAGCAAGACGACCTGTTTCTGTAAAAACAGGATCCTTTATTGATGCTTCAGTAAAACGTAATAAAAAGCTTTATGCCAAAGAGCAAGCCTCTATTGAAAAACTAATGATAGAGGAAAACAAAAACTATATTGCATCTAAAAATGGGTTCTGGTACTACTACAACAATAAAATTGAAATAGACTCGTTAAAAACACCTAAGTTTGGTGATATTATTAATTACAATTACAATGTTAAAACTCTTAATGGCAATTTAGTATACTCTACAAAAGATATTAAAACTCAAAATTATGCCATGGATAAAGAAGAATTATTTACAGGATTACGAGAAGGTTTAAAACTTATGAAAACTGGAGAAACTGTAACTTTTTTATTTCCATCTCAAAAAGCTTATGGCTACTATGGAGACGAAAACAAAATAGGGAGTAATATTCCTTTAATTTGTGAAGTAACCATAAACTCAATAACCCTAAATAAAACACATTAAAATGACCTTATTAAAAAACGCTATAAAAGCTTTATTACTAACCTTATTTATAACCCTAGCATCATGTAAAGCACAATATCCAGACTTGGAAGATGGTATGTATGCTGAATTTGTAACTACTAAAGGTGTCATGCTAGTTAAACTAGCGCAAGAAAAAGCACCTATAACAGTAGCAAACTTTGTAGCACTAGCTGAAGGAGAAAACACTATGGTTGATAGTACACACCAAGGCAAAAAGTTCTATAACGGCACTATTTTTCATAGAGTTATTGACGGTTTTATGATTCAAGGTGGAGATCCTACAGGAACAGGTACTGGAAATCCTGGTTATAGGTTTATAGATGAATTCCATCCAGATTTAAAGCATGATAAGCCAGGTATTTTATCTATGGCTAATTCGGGTCCAAAAACAAATGGTAGTCAGTTTTTTATAACTGAGAAACCTACCTCTCACCTAGACAACAGGCATACTGTATTTGGAGAATTAGTACTAGGGTTAGATATTCAAGATTCCATTTCTAATGTAAAAACAGCTGGAGGTGATAAGCCTATAGATCCTGTTATTATTCAAGAATTAAATATTATTAGAAAAGGAAAAATAGCAAAATCGTTTGATGCTCCTAAAGTTTTTATTGATCATTTTGCTGAAGCAGAACGTATTGAAAAAGAAAAAAAGGCTAAGGCTGAAGCCATTTTAAAAGCCACACAAGACAAATTTAAAAAGCAAAGGGAAGAAGCTATTACATTGGCTTCAGGCTTAAAATATATTATCACTAAAAAAGGTACTGGTGAAAAATTACCAGAGGATACTAAAGTACTTACGCATTATGCTGTTTATTTTGAAAACGGAAAACTTATAGAAACTAGTAAACTAGAAACAGCTGAAGCTTTAGGTGTCGTTAATCCGCAGCGTAAAGCTGCAAATCAATATAAGCCCATTACTGCGGATATTGGCCCAGATGCACACATGATACCTGGTTTTAAAGAAGGATTACAACAACTAAGTGTTGGTGATAAAGCGACTTTATTTATTCCATATCATTTAGCATATGGTGAAGCAGGAACAAGAGGTATTCCTGGTAAATCTAATATTGTTTTTGAAATTGAAGTTGTAGAACTTCTTAAATAATTTTTAACACTAAGAACACCTCAAAGTATTACATTTACGTTGAAAAACTAAACCTATGCATTTATTAAAATTTGATTGGAATCCTGTTACTGGGATTGATATTATTGGTAATTTTAAAATCCACTTCTATAGCCTCATGTGGGTTGCAGCTTTTATACTTGGTTGGTATATTATGAAACGTATTTTTACCAAAGAAAAAATATCATTAACATACTTAGACCCGCTATTTATTTACACCGTTTTGGCGACTATGCTAGGCGCTAGATTAGGTCATGTTTTATTCTATCAATCTGAATTAATTTCTGAAGATTTTTTTAGCATATTTCTTCCTTTTAAATTTAAAGGAGGTTTTGAATTTACAGGTTTTCAAGGTTTAGCTAGTCATGGTGCCGCTATTGGTATTATTATAGGCATGTATTTATATAGAAGAAAATACAATTACAAATCGATACTTTGGATATTAGATCGTGTCGTTATTTCTGTGGCTTCTGGTGCCGTTTTTATTAGAATAGGTAATTTTATTAATTCTGAAATTATTGGAAAAGTTACAGATTCTAATTTTGGAGTTCGATTTATTCAAGATGAATATTACAAAAGTCAAATTGTAAAACTTACAGGTATTAAAGATATAAAAAAAGCATATGCTGCAGTAACAGATAATCCTCAATTTCAAAATTTATTAGATGCTGTTCCTTACAGGCACCCTGCACAACTTTATGAATCTTTTAGTTATATTTTTGTGTTTTTAATTTTATGGTACTTCTACTCTAAGACTACCAAAAAAGATCAACCAGGCTTTTTATTTGGTTTATTCTTAATACTATTATGGACTATACGTTTCTTTGTGGAGTTTTCAAAAGAGCCTCAAGGAGATGAATATATTAATTGGTTTAGCCTAAACACTGGACAATGGTTAAGCATACCTTTTATTTTAATTGGTCTTTATTTTATGTTTGTTTACAAACCAAAATCTACAGTTAAATAATATGTATTTAAAAAAGTTTGCTGTCTTTTTATTATTAAATGTCTTTTTTTTAAGCATCTTGGCTTGTAAAGAAGATAAAAAACTGATAAAGCAAACTGAAGTTCATTTTAAAAAAGAAGGTGAACTCACTATTTTTAAATCTATAGATTCTACTAAAACCACATTGGATATTGAAATTGCTGATACCGATTTTGATATCCAAACGGGTTTAATGTATAGAGATAACATGAAAGTAAAACAAGGTATGCTCTTCGTTTTTGATGATGAAGAACCTCGTTTTTTCTATATGAAAAACACAAAAATACCTTTAGATATTATTTACATTAGTAAGTATAAAAAAATAGTTAGTTTTCAAAAAAACGCAAAACCTTTTGATGAAACTTCACTTCCTTCAAACCTACCTGCCAAATATGTTTTAGAAGTTAATGCTGGCATGGTAGACAAATGGTTACTTTCTGTTGGCGATAGTTTGAATTATCGTTTAAATTAATTGTAAATATATTAATGTAATTTCTTATTCTTGAATACCAATCGTTTAACGCTATTAGCAAAATGCTAGCAGCAACACGTATTACCCTAGTTGGTTAATAGTAAAATATGTAAACTTTTTTTAGGACGAGACATCTTCGTTATCACTAACTTGTAGTTAGTGACCGTAAACTAGCTAAAAAATATTTTAAACCGTATTCTACTCTTACTTTTTTCTGCCAATCTTTAACGCCACTAACTACAAGTTAGCGGTAGCGAGGCTACCAAGTACAACTTGGCAGTAGCGACACGTGTTACCCTAGCGGGGTAACGCCACAAGTTAAAAACTTGCGGTAGCGCATACTAGGGAACAGCGGACCATGATTAGAGATACTAAAGCTCGTTTGGCTTATTCATAACAAAAAAAGCCTTTACATTTCTGTAAAAGCTTTTCTATCTTTATTTTATTTGATTACTCTAAAATTGAAATTTCCTTTTGGGTAGAGAAAAAATCATTCAATTGTTTTAATTCATTCGAGTTTTTATATTTCAAATTTAACCCTACAGATGACTCTCCATTTTTAAAGTCTAAATATTCAATTGAACATATTTTATAAAAATTATTTTCTACATTTATTTTCATTCCTTTCTTTATTTCACCTTTTTTTACATTCCCTGAAATAACGAAAATATTATCAAAAGATAATTTAAAAGCTTTTTCAACATCAAATTTTACATTCATAGTTATTCTATTACTTTTGCTGCTTTTTCAGCAAATTGGAAAGCAGACATCGTTTCTTGAGTCGCAAGTTTTTGAGTAAGTCCAGCTCCTTCAGTTGAAATTTTAGAGGTTGTTAATCTATATAATTCATGTAAAACAGTTTTAGATACTTCTTCTGTACTTGTAAATGCTTTACCGCCCATAACGAAAGCACCTTCCTCCATTAATGTAAAACCTTCTGAGGGCAAGTTCGGTTCAAAAATTACTCTTCTTCCATTTATGACAACTTCTTCGAATTTTCCTTTTTTTGCAGCTTCTTCAATTAATTTAAACCCGTTAGATTTTAATATTGCTGAAGCTTCATTAATAACAGCATTTTCGGTAGCATTAAAACCATTATGGACAATTTCTGTAACCTTGATATTGTATGTTCTTGATTTTGGAACTGCTGCTGTACTTCCATAATATCCTGATGAAACCCCATACGCATTTGCAAAAGCCATTCCAAAAGAAATAATAAGCCCATTCCATTCATCAACCTGTTTATTCCAAACCTTGACAACATCACTAGCTGTACCGACATTCAAAGCAGCTTTAAATAGGTTTTCATAATACTCGCCTCTTCCGTTTTTAGCTTGTTCAAAATAATACTGTCTTTTAGAGATATCTAATAATTGAGAAATAATAGCAGAATTTCCAGAGATACCCTGAATCCATGAGTTTTCATGTAAGTCTTTCGCAGATTGAGAATTCAAAGTTTTAGCTGAACCATAATGTTTATGTAATTGCCAGTAAACTATCGATGCTTGAACTTGAGCCGCTTCTGTTTCTGTAGCTTCTAGCCCTTCTAATTCAATTCTATCCATAACCCTGTTTTCACTAAAAGCATACGAACTATTCCATGGATACTCTTTAGCCAAAGGGTCAACCGCAAAAAACCTACCAATTCTTGGGTCATGCATTCTATACTTGTAATTATAGCTATTCCCTTCTCCCTTGATTTCATCATCTTTCTCCTGTCCTTGGAAGCCGTAACGGTAGCGATGCGTTTCATCATGCCTATTAGGTAAAAGTTGGCCAAAGGGGAACTAATCTATGGCATTTTTTAAAGGCGTACTTTCGTTTTTCTTAGAAGTGCTTCAAAAATTTATTTAAAAGAACGTATGCTTTTTCAAGCCTTGTAAATATAGTATTTTCTTATAAATTCCACGCAGGTAAAACCCAGTTTTTTGCACACAAAAACCCTCTGTCTTTTACCTGCTTCCTTTGCCACGGTATGTTACATAATTGGCATTATAAGTCCGCTGCGCACAGTTTTTATACGTTTTTATTTTTAGTGGTTTAAAAACTGTCGTTATAATGTAAATTATGTAAAATACTCCCTATCGCTCAACTTCCGACGCTCACTTCTGAACTTCAATTGCTGTTTTTAGGTTTTATTAATGAGATTATGGAGACTAACGCCTTTCAGTTGTTGCATTTTAAAAAGCTGAAGATTTACAAGCCTAAAACTTTGGGATTAACACCTGTCTTAATCAATCTTCAGCTTTTTAAAATGTTAGATTAAGCGACGATTGAGCGTCACGTAGTAATGACGGAACGAGTTGTACAAAAAAACAAGCAAAGAAGTAAGGCAAGCTTTTTCGCTTGATGTCTTTTTGCGACGTTTTTTTTGTGCAAATTCGGAGCGGTGGCTTACGAAGTAAATAAATATGGTCTCCTAGTGCGCTGGCAGAAGTGGCGGCTAAAAGCGCAGAGGCATAGCGGCAATTTTACATAATAGCAGTTATAACTATCGCCCGCAACCATAAAAACCCGCCGAAGGCAACCAAAAGGGAAGTATTATAACTTCTATTATGTAAACATAGCTTGGGGTATTTTTTGGCTTTCAGCGGTGGGAACAGCTCTTTACTTTTTTAAGATATCCCCTAATGCTAATAATCGACTAAATTTCTTAAAAAAGTAATGTGCTGTGTGAGCGATTTGGCAAGCCAATAAAATGCAGAAGTGTGGCGAGCGGAACAAAACAAAGGACAGAGGTTTTTTGCCTTTTTCGGCAATAAACCTCTGTCCTTTGTTTTGTGGGGATTTATTCGGTATCTGGTTTGTAACCTATTTGTTTTCTTGGTTTTTCGTTGTCTTTCTTTTCCATTAACTCGTCAAGATAATTGAACACTAATTCTATGTTTTTACTGTGATTTGTTAACTTCTTTTTGATTTCTTCAATGTCAAGTTTTAAACTTAAATTATCGGTTAAAGCTTCTCGCATTTGTACAAAAACCTCAATAATTCTAATACTCATTTGCGTTGCTCTATCGCCTGTTAAAACATTGGCTAACTGCAATATTCCGTGTTCTGTAAATACATAAGGCAAAGAACCACCAAGATGTTTTTTGGAAGGTATCGCATTTTGCGATACCATAAAATCTGTCTCCGTTTCTGTTAATCTAAACATAAAATGCTCTGGGAACTTATCTGTATTTCTTTTTACTTGTTCTCGTAATCGGATATTCTTAACATCATAAAGTTCAGCTAAATCTCTATCTAACATTACTTTTTGACCTCTAATCAAATATATTTTATTGGTAATTACTTCGTTTGGTATGATACTTTTTTCGCTCATTTGTATTATAAATTCTGTTTGTAAAAATAATATTTTAATTATAGCATTGGATGATATTTGTCTATATCGCTTTGTAAATCTTCTAATCTATTTACTAAATAACTTTCGGTTGAACTTACATATTTATGTCCTGCCATATATTGAACTTGGCGAAGATTGTACATTCCTAACCAATGTGTAATTACTGATGCTCTAACTTGTTTGAAGTTTGTAAACTTTGGATTTTGTTCTTTGATTACTTGACTTAATCGTTTCCAATTATTATTGGATTGTATATTTTTTCCTTTGCTTATAAAGAGTTGATTGGTTTCTTTTTGAGCAATTTTAAGCAGTTCTAAACGTGTTTTTAATTGATATTCCATAATGTCCATTATCTGATGTGATTTCAGTTCTAATATTCTTTCATTGCTCTTTTTACTACCTTTTATAAATACTTTTCCTTCTCGTAATTGCAAATCGGTTTCGGTTAGTTTATCTATTTCAGCAGTTGTTAATCCTTGATAAATTAATAATCCCAACGCTACTTTATTTCGCTTTCTTGTTAGTAAATGTTCTTGCCACCAATTTCTGTTATTACGTTTATCATCTTCACTTGGTATTGTATAATCATTGTATAATTTTTCTAATTCTGTGATTGTAAATATATCGTGTAGTTTCTTGGTTTTTGTTCCTCGTATTTTAATATGTTTTGCAGGATTATCATTTCTTTTATTGCATTGTATCTGCCAGTTAAAATAATGTTTTAAACAGTTGATTCTAATGGCTTTTGTCTTGTTCTGTAATCCTTGTTTTTGTAGTTTTAATAAATATGCTGTGAGTTCTTTTGTGGTTACATTTTCTACTTCTGTATTGTCTTTATCTAACCAACTTATAAAATCTAAAACATAGGTATTGTAATGTGTAATTGTACTTTTACTTAATTCTCTACTTTCTAAATATTGCTTAAAACTATTCATCTTTCTTGTCGATTAAATGTGTATAAATCTGTGTGCTTTCGAGTGAAGAATGACCTAAAAAACAACTGATTTTATCAAGTGGCATTCCTGCTTCTAAAAGATGTGTTGCGATGCTGTGGCGTAATGTATGTAATCCTATAGTTTTGTTTTGTAATTCTATATCTTCTATTTGTAATTGTAATAGTTTTAATCTTGTATATAATCCACCACCAAACATTGGTTTTCCAGAGTAGCCAATAAATAAACTACTTTCTTTTTTGGATTTGGCCAGTAATGGCCTAAAGTCGTAAATGTATTCTTCAAAGATTTTCGTATTGGATTTGCTAAATGGAACAAAGCGTTCTTTATAGTTTTTCCCTTTTCTAACGTGCAATACACGTCTGTCTAAATTAATATCGTTGAGCTCTAAATGCGCCCCTTCTTTTCTTCGTAAACCACAACCATAAAAAACAGTTAATAATACTCTATCTCTTGATTGTAAAGCTTCCATTCTTTGGGTTTCTACATCTTTATAAGTGGCTTTATAAAGTAGTTGTATTTCGTCTTGTGAGAGTACTGTTATTTCTTTGGTATTGAGTTTTAATAGTGTAATTCCAAGATGTGGAACATTTCGCATTCCTTTATGGTGCAAGTATTGTAAAAACTTCTCGATTGCCTGTAAATGCTTGTTAATGTAGTTATTACTTAATCCTCCGCCACGTCTTTGATTTCCTCGATTGTAGATGTACTTATAATAATCCTTGTAGTGTTGTTGCTCTAAATTATTGATGTGATTAATATTTTTACTTTCTAAAAAGTGTAAAAACTCACGTATGATATTTGGAAGATTATAAACGCTCATTGGATTGTAACCCAAGATGTCTAACCATTCTTTAAAACCACTTTGTAAATATTCGTAACTGCTGTTTTTTAGGATTAATTTTTTCATTGCACTTATACCTATTTTGGGAACGATGGAACACTAAACCTAACTTGCTGTTTTTGTTACTTTTGACCGTTCCACTTTTGCTTTGGAACGTTTTGGAACAATGGAACGCTTTATATCTTGTAAGCAATCATCCAACATAGTCTGTATCTGCGTTTCCAGTTCTTTGTATTCCTTTTCGTTGGTGACTTGATATTGATTTGTTTGCTTACCTTTTTTCTCTACTTTCTTGATTAAATAAGCATCGACTAATTGCTTGTGATAACGCCATTGTGATGTTTTTGGTAATCGTAATTGCTTGCGGATTTCTAATGCGGTAAACTGTTTCTTCTTTTTTAGTTTTAAGTACGATTTAAGCAACTCTAAATAGTTTCGGCAACTTCCTGTTAGTTCGTCGCTTTTACGTAGTAAAATCTCTTTTAAAAGGCTGTTAGCATTTTCTATGTCCTCTATCGTTACTTCGATGTATTCTTCTCCTGTTTGTTTGTCGTATTTCTTTTCCCGTTGGTACTGATAATAAAATGTAATGGCTTCTATGAACTGTAAATAATGGTTGTTGGTTCTTCTTGGTTTAAATACTGATTGTGGAAGATTGAGTTTATTAGCAAAAGGATTGATTACTCTGATTGGTTCTAATATGCGTTGTGTATTTTGTAAAAACCCTTGTATTTCTTTCTGCTCATAAAAATTAATTTCGCCACTTGATATTTGGCGTTGATAAGCCATTATTTTCTCGTCCTGTTCTTGGCTTTCATCGAGATAAATTAGAAAGCTACGGTTGGCGTTATCCTCGTAGATATATTCTTTGGTGGTACAACCTGCAACGCATACAGGACCTTCAACTACTAAATACTTGGTTTGGGTTTCGCCTTTATTGTTTTTACTGGCAATGGTTTTTACAATACGTTTTTTAGTTTGTAATTCCCGAAGTGGATAGAGTGCGTTTTCTGCTCCGTCTAAATCCTCTATTAATATTACTTTGTGTTTTAATTCTTGTTTACCAAAATAATAAAAGGCGTTTTCTGACAGCGTAGTAATACTTACTCGTTCTTCTTCTGGAACTAATTCGCCTACTTTTTCTTGTAAATGTGTTTTTCCTGTTCCAGAACTTCCCAAGCTGATAACGTGTAATGGTTGTTCTCGCTGTCTGCTTGTAAAGATGATATACATTAATAATCTGTTGATTTCTTCGCCAATAACTCCAGATTTTCCGATTAATTCATTGGTCTTGTTCAGTAAGTCTTTAGACTTTAAAAAGGTTTCAGCTTCTTCTTTTTCTGCTAAATTGAGTTGCTTAATTTTTAGCTTTAAATTCTGTTCAACTTCTTTTATTCTTTCGATACGGTACTTTTCCAGTTCTTCCGTGAGTTCGCTTAAACTGGCTGATATTACTGATGTTCCTATTTCCAGTTTCTCCGCACACTTTCTAATAAACTTCTCTAATTGTGTATCGTTATATAAATCAAGATTATGCCTTATTGGTGGTCTGCTACTTTCCTGTAATTCTAGTTTTACAGTTATTCGCATTCTGTCTAATCCTTCTATTTTTATACCACCTAAAACTGTGAGTTGTAGTAATTCGTTCTCGTAGATTAGTTGTTCTGCATTCTCAATTTGAAGTTTTGTAGCCATTGTTGATATTTTTATTTTCTGAACAATTATTCACAAAACTATATAATTATTCAGATACAAACAAGAACTAAACCATTTGTTTCTGATGTTTACTTCATATATATTTGTCCTTTATAGCTTTTATACTCTGTAAAAATGAATGATAATGAACTTTGGAAGTAAAATAATATTAGTACGTAAACAGAAAAAAATGTCTCAAAGTGAGTTGGGTAAACTTGCTAATGTGTCTGGTGATATTGTTGGTAAGTACGAACGTAACGAGATGAAGCCATCTATTGAGACTGCTCACAGATTAGCTAATGCGCTTAATGTTACGTTAGATTATTTGGTAGGCGATAGTGATACCGTTCTTTTTGATAAGGACATTACTGCTCGTATGGAAGCTATTGTTAATATGGATAGTGAGGATAAAAAAGCACTCTTTAAAATTCTTGATGCTTATATTAGAGATACTAATGCTAAAAAAGCTTATTCATAAAAAAAAGCTACTTTTTACAGTAGCTTTTTTTAGTTAGATTTTTATGCATTACAAACAAAACCTTCAATATAATTATTATTATATTCTTTGAAAATATTTATCCTTTCTATTGAATTTAAAACATTAAATATCCACAATCCAAAATCAGAATCTTCATTTTCTTCAGAATAAGATAACGTACTTAATGGTTCTTCAAAAAAATATTTCAACTCATAAGAATGAGTATTTTTAGTAATCGACAAATGTGCAACATTATCTACTCTTTTATAATTCACTTTTAAATTCGTATCTAACTCATAGCAAGCTCCTTCTACAAATAAAAACAAACTTTCATTTATCGAACTTAATCCTAAAACTTCATCTCCTAATAAGTCATAAAACCCAAAAGAGGCAACATTATCACTACAAATTTCATCTTTAAATTTAAAGTCTTTTAAATCCAATAAAATTTTCTTGTTGGCTTCGTTATATTTATTTAAATAAAATCCCATCTATAACATTTCGTATTTATTAAGTATTGGTTTAATTTCATCTCCAAATTCTTTAAACAATGCTTTCCCTAAAGCTTTTTTATCTCCTAAAGGTCGAGAAGCGCTATCTATTATTTGGTCATACGTTTTTCCTTTCTTTCTTAAACTTTCAAATGTAGGTCCTAATTTATCGCCATATCTTTTTTCATTGAACTTATAGATATAACCCTTTAAATCATCTGGTGTAACATCTTTATACAGCTCTCCTAAATTTCTTCTAGCTTGGTGTAATGCTTTATTACTTAACCCAGATTTAAGCATTCTACTTCCCTGCCTTTTAAGCCCTCTTACTGCATTGGTATATGCATTTCTTAAATTTTGAGGATTTAATTTAAATTTATTCGCTCCATCAAAAATCATAGCGGTACTCATCGCTAAACTTGCAGTGTTACCGATTCTTTGAAGAGAATTACTAATAACTAATGCATCGTGGGCATCATTCCTAATTTCAAAAGAATTTACTTTATCAGATACTTCTTGAGGTGTACCAATAGTATTTAAGGATTTATTTTCAAATTCTTTTGGTAAACTATGCCAATTCCCATCAGAACCGTAAATAAAAGTACCTGAACCTGCATTAGCATTATAATCTCCAAAAAATGTTTGAATAGTAGCGTCTAGTTCATCATATGTTACTAATCTCACTGACTGTTTATCTTCCGTGTAAGCCAACATATAAAAAGTATATTCTAATCCTTCTAACTCAACACCATCAATCACTCTATTCTCACTAAACGCATAAGGAGAGTTATGTGGATATTGGGAAGATAAAGGATCTCTACTAAAGAACCTTCCTACTCTCGGGTCGTGCATTCTAAACTTGTAGTTAATGGAATTTCCTTCTCCTTTTACTTCATTATCCATCTCTTGCCCTTGGAATCCATACCTATAGCTATCACTGGTGCCGTGACGGTTTGGTAACAGCATTCCGAATGATAACACCCTATATACTATTTCTAGGAGTTACTTTATTTTAAAGAACGTATGATTAATAACTAGATTAATCGAAATCTAAGATATAAAAAAACCACCTAGCGACTAGATGGTTTTGCATTAATTTTTATGTGGTAATTACTTTATTTACGAAGTTTTATAGGATTCTGATAGGTATCAAAAACTTGAAGTATTCTTATTTCTTTATTACCTACTGGTTTATAGATAATCTTAAAATGTCTAACAACTATTCTTCTATGTGGTTCACCCAAAAATTCATCTACTTGATATTGTTCAACAAAATGAATCTTTTTACTGGCTTCAAGAATATCTGTAACGACATTGGTTGCATTTACAATAGATTTGGTCTTTTCTAATATACGTTCGTAAATGAATCTCAAATCTGCTTTTGCTTCGTTCGCAAAAACAATCTTAATATTAGTTTTAGTCATACTACCAATTCCGCATTTCCTTTTCTAAATCTTCCAAAGTAGTATATCTTCCTGCATCTATTGAAGCATCTGCATCTTTTACTTTTTTGATATACTCTTTTTTAGTTAAAGGTTCTCCCTGAACTGTATAAGCAACAATTTCATCTTTGCTATTGTATTCTTCTATATAGCGCAAAACACCTTGTAAAATAGAAGAATCCTCAATAGTATTGAGTTTACTTAAAATGGTATTTCTTAATTCTACTGCTCCCATAGTTACAAATATACAAATTATTAAATTCTCATTATTTATTACCTCACAAATCATACCTAAAATGCCATACTTTCCATTGGATGATGAAATTCCAGCTTTTTCTGTAAATCATCGATACTCTTAAAATCATATCGCTGTACACTAGTTACATACCTGTAACCACCTAAATATTGTGCTTCACGCAATCCCAGTTCCTTCACCCAAATAGTAATCCTAGATTGTTTTAGCTGTTGAAAATCCCTTATATAATGAAATTCCTGTTTTAATCTGGTTATCATTCTACCCAAAGCACCATCTAGGTTTGTTGCTTCACCCGAACTAAAAAATAGATTATTCGTTTCACGCCTGAATTGCTCTAACAGCATTGGTCTTGTATCATAGATATAATTAGATAAATGCAATATCTGTTTTGGGTGTAAGTTGATATATCTTTCATTTGAAATCGTTGTTGCGGGTACGTATAAACGACCTTCTTCTAAGTCTAAGTGATTTAACTTTAACAACTGTAATTCTTTACGCTGTAATCCTAGAAACACCATCATACCTAACATACACCTATCACGTTTTTGCACCAATGTATTAGCTTTGGTTTCACGATAGATGGTATTTAAAAATTCCTCATCCAATAGCTGTGTTGGTGTCGTTCTGTTACTTTTAGCTACATGCACCATGAGCATCGGATTTATTTTCATACCTATACTATGATTGAAATGTGTTACGATACCTTTATAGCCTTTTACGGTTGAATGTGCATCACCTCGTTGTTGCCGATACGCTATAAAATCATAACTTTCTTGCAACGTTACCTTTTTAGGTTTGATATTGTTATCCTCTAGCCAATTTAAGTAACTATTAAGGCAATTCTTATAGCCTGTGGCTGTTCTATGCTGTAATCCCAAATCGTTAAGTATATAACGTTCAAATCGTTTTATTAGCTTATCTCTATCCATAGTACTCATGTTTTAAGTGGGTGTATATCATGGTGCTATCTAAATTTCTATGACCAAGAAATTGTGCTACGTCCTGTAACGTTAAAAAACGGTGCAAGTGCGTACCAATCGAATGACGGAACAGGTGGCACGTTATCTTTTTGGAAATACTGGACCTTTCGTTTAACTTTTCCATGATTTTAGCCAAATTGCCATTGCACATTGCTGTACCACGTTCCGTTATTAAAAAATTAGTTACGGTGCTATTAGAATCCAGCATACGATTTCTTACATTAAATAAATAATCTTCAATATGCTTTTGCACATTTCCTGTCATAGGGATATCCCTAGCGTATTTTGTTTTGGAATCAGCTATATGGATTCTACCTTTATTTAAATCTATGTCGTTCATTTCCAATGTCAAAAGCTCTTTTCTGCGCAATCCACAACCATATAACAAACTAAGGATTGCTTTATCCCTAATACCTAGCATAGTATCATCACAAACGTTGAATACTTCTTTTACTTCATCTTCCAATAAAATTACTTTAGATGTAGGTTTGCTTTTAACTAATCGGATGCGAATACCACTTTCACCTTTACCAACCGGTAAGCCTATTAATCCCAATACAAATTCTATAAAACGCAATACAGCTTCACGGTGCTTCATCAGATAACCATCAGACATACCACCAGCTTTAGTTTCCAGTGGTCTGTTTCGTAGGTATTCAAAATACTTATTTACCAATTTTTGGTTAATCTGATTGAATTTGGTCTTACCGTTCTGTTCCATGTAATACAAAAACTCTTTAACCATATTGGGTTTGATGTATTGCTGGTCTGTGGATGCTCTCTGTGTCTGCAACCTAATGCTAAATTTTTCTAATGTATTTTTAAATACCTCATTTTCTAAGTTTAATTTCTTCATCTTTTTTCTCTTTTTTTTACAATTATTTTTTTATTTATTCCAATTGGTGTTTTATCACCTTATATACATTCCTTAAGTTTCTCAAAATACTTAGCCAAGCCTTTTATAATGTGGATTGAGCTACTGAGAAACTTCTGTTTTAAATTGCTCGAAACGTTCCATTGGGGTGTTGTCATTCCAACTGATAACTTTATAGGTATAGCCATCTTTTTGGTTGCCACCCGTGCGTTCTATTTTATTGTAATCATATAGAGCAAGGATATGTCGGGACAATGTTTTAGGATGCATTTTTAAACGTTCTCGCATAGCTTTTACAGTAAACTCGGTATTTTGGTGGTTCTTTGGGGAACCCTTTTGTAGAACCATTTTGATATTACGAAACGTGGTCGCTATTTTATAACTGAGTTCAGATTCTTCTTTTACCCATAACTCCTGAAACAATTCTAATACAATTAGCATGTGCTTGGGTTGCACTTCAGCCTGAATAGCATTGCCCTTTTTGGTAACTCCTAATTGTTTTTGGTGCAATAGGGTTACTAGACTTGTTAATTGTAGAAACTGCTTTATTTGTTTATAATCTTCATCGAAGTACCTAGCAATGTTTAATTGCTCCAAATGTGGATTTACTACGTTTACGGGTTTTAATTCCCGGAAAACAAATTGTAATAATTTGGTAGCTTGTTCAACCTCGGTTTCATTTATCAACCCACCACATTTTTTAATGGCGTGTGTGGTAATGGCTTGTTTTATGGCTTTCGGGTTGGTAAGTGGTAGCGTTACCACATTATCATTATTACACAATTCATTATAGCCCGCATTGGTTGAACTAATAAGGCTTAGCCTTCCGTTTATCAGTCTGTTTTTGGCTCTATAGATGCCTTCGGTGGTGTTTTCTGTAACCAACCTATCGACCTGACCTTGGGAAATAAGTTCTGATAGTGCGGTATTGTTTTTACCGAGTTTATCGATGGTTGGTAATAATAATACTTTGTTATTCCAGTAATTTCTATCAGGTGCGTAATACAATACATTATCACTTATAGAAGTTTTAAAACGATTTACCTCATTTGGTAATACTTTTGAAAATGATTGTATTAATATGCTAGTTAGCTCTGGGTTACCTTGCAGTATGGCATGTGTCGTACTTGGTAATTTACTGCTAAGGGCTATTAAAAATAGTTGCAACCCAATCTTAGGGCATGCCATACCAGATTTAGCAAATAGCTGTTTTAAACCTTCTGTTAGTGTATCGCTCCTAAGTATTTTATCAACTTTTTTAGAAACCTTGGGTTGTGGTGATGCTATAACATGGTTTTCTGGAATATAGGTAGCTTTGTCCTTGCGATACTGTTCCAACCTTTCGATTAAATCATAGATGAAATCCGTTATTTTGGTCGCATCCAGATTTAATTTGATTTGTGCCTGTTTTACAAAGTGCTGAATATTGTTTTCGTTGTACAGGTCCACATTATTGCGATACACGTCCATTGCAGATTGCTGTGGTCGCTTGGCTATTTTTAATAATACGTTAAATCTCGTTAGTACTTGTGTTTGTATACCACCGATAATT
The DNA here is from genome assembly GCF_001747085.1 of Flavivirga aquatica. Classification (GTDB taxonomy): domain Bacteria; phylum Bacteroidota; class Bacteroidia; order Flavobacteriales; family Flavobacteriaceae; genus Algibacter_C; species Algibacter_C aquatica. The sequence continues at coordinate 8,002 of NZ_MDJD01000048.1, read as the reverse complement.
TCGGCTTGAAGATTTTCCCGTTTATAGGTGATATAATCGGGATTGGTTAAATCCAATCCATATTTATTAAACCTAGGTTCTTCTGCCTCTGGTGTTGTCTTTGGGTCGAATACGATTTTAGGTATTTGAACAGCAGACCCCTTGCCGTTCAAAGTTTTTTCCATACTTTTACTTCTCATTACATTATTAATTTTTTTTAACCGAATTTTTAATAATCAAAAACTTAAAAGTTCCGAGGTCCAGTCGGGACTTTTGTTTTTTACTACTATTTCTTTTTGTGCCTCTTTTGAGGACTTTTTTTAATTAAACTTCAATTTTAGCTATAGGTATAGCTGGTCGCATATAGTTGAACTAGTGCAACGGTAAGTTTCAAAAACTTGTTTTCCGGAATTTTATAAAACTAGAGAAGCAAAAAGGCTATCAACCTTAGAGACATCTGAAAACAGAAAAAAGTAGTTTTTCTGTAAAACGTAATTAATCTAAGTTTTACCCAGAATAATCACGATTAAAGCAATTATATATAAATTCGTTCAAAAATGCAAGGAAATTTTACTTTATTTTAAAAATAATTGTAAAAATATTTTGCAGTTTAATATTGTTTTTGTATAAAGAACAATTATGCCGCTTCCAAAAGCTCTAAATCTTCTTTTATATATCCTCTTATTTTCATAACTGTTCCCAATGATACCGAATAAAGCTTGACACATTCTCTTGTGGAGAATTGACGTAGTAATCCTTCTACCACTTTTGGATATTTGGTTAAGAATTTTTCTCTGCTTTCGGTAGTGCCTTTGTGTCGCCCACAATGAACACCACGTTGTTTAGCTAATGCCATACCTGATTTTATACGCTCAATCGTAGTTCTGCGTTCGTTTTTCGCAAATAACGATAACATGTGCAACATCATTTCGGTCTGCATATTCATTTCGCCATCCTCGTTGAGTGTTTCGGTATTCAAATCTCCGAAATAGATGCTAATACCATAGCTATGTAATTGGCTTACGGCTCTTAGGGTTCCAAGTACGTTTCTTCCTAATCTCGATACCTCTGAAATTAAGACCTTTTGGAATTTACCCGATTTAGCTTCATTTAACAGTTGTTGGATTCCTGAACGTTCATCATTGGATTTTGCTCCGCTGATTTTTTCTGTAATAACCGATACTACTTCGTAATTGTTTCTATCGGCTATTTTTTGCATATCAACAATCTGCCTTTTGTAATCTTGTTGGTTGGTACTGGTTCTTCCGAAAATTGCCACTTGAATCATAATTCTAAATTTACTGTTAATCTTGCTTTTGCCGTACTAAAAAAAGGTGTAACGTATTTTTTAGTCATTTTACTGGTGTTTTGCCCTGATTACGGGGCTTATTGCCATGCCGGGAAATGCTATACCTTTTTTTGTATCAGTTATTCAAGGGTAGGCATTTCAAGGTTACCATACCAGCGTTTTTTAATATTCCCTGCATAATGCGGATTTCCCCGTTATGCCGTCACATATACCATAAACAGGGAGGTTGGAGCGTTTACAATTAATTTAAAATTCTCCAGCGGAAGCAACAAACTGCACTATTTACTAATAAAGAATATTATGAATAGTACAGATAATCCCAACGAAACTGGCTTAACAGTTTTCTCTGCCTTTGATGGTATTTCAATTGGTCAGTTAGCACTAAAGCAATTATGTATTCCCGTGAAAAGGCATTATAGTTCTGAGATAGACCGAAATCCAATATCGGTGACTCAATACCATTTTCCAAATACAATCCAATTAGGAGATATAAGAAACATTGATGCTCACGCATTACCTAAAGTGGATTTATTTCTGTGTTCTTCAAGTTGTCAGGATTTGAGTGTAATGAATAAAAATAGGCTTGGATTGGAAGGCGATAAGTCCTCGGTTTTTTATGATGCGGTGCGTATCTTAAATGTTATCAGCGAAAAGAATCCCGATTGCATTTTCATTTTTGAAAATGTAATTATGCCAGCCAAAGACAGGCAAATCTTTACTGAATTACTTGGGGTTGAGCCAATCAATATAAATAGTGGGCTTTTAGGTCCTGCATTACGCAATAGATTATACTTTACAAACTTGAAAGGTATTAAACAACCAACTGATAAAGGTATTTATCTTAACGATATAATAGAAAACGGCATGTTACCACCTAACACCAAAGGTAAATGTATTTTAACTAGAGGTTCTGGCAGAACAGTAAAGGCTTTGTACAGACACCTATTGCGTTCGGTAAATAATGTAGTTTATCTGGATGAACAGTATTGTAACCTTTCTAAACGATTTAAAAAAATACAGTTGGAGCAGATTGAAAATAACGAATCTGTTAAACGTTTATTCAGACCTATTACCTTAGTCGAGGCGGAACGTTGCATGACCATTCCTGATGATTATACAGCTATTTTGAAGCCTACCGCTAGGTTAAAATGTTTAGGTAATGCATATCATCTTGAAACTATAAAATGGCTATTACAGTATTCTGATTGGTTTACTGACGTAGCTACAACCGTTCCTGTTGATAATATTGGAAACGTTCTTAGCAATGCTTCCTGAAAAAACTATCGGTAGTTTTATCGGTTCGGTTTTTAATACTGTTTCCAATTGATTTAATGTAATTTTTAGTGTCATTTCCTTTTATATATAAGTAGTTGAAAATTCAAGTGCCTCTATTTTTTTTAGCCAAAAAATTTTAGAAAAATTTTTCTGGGATTTATGAATGGCATAGAGTGCATTCGTTTTTAAGCCCCCTAAAGCCTTTATAAACGGGGAGTTGCGTAAAAGCCCAATTTTCCCAGTAAATCTGGGGTAGGAAGGCAGGACCACCATTAAAAATGGCGATTTTAATACCTATTTAAGGCTTTTTAGCCCTAATACCATCTAGTTTGCAGGTACGCATATGAAAATTTAGGAACGGAAAGGAGCCTTAAACACTGCGTTTAGGTACGGTTTTGGTACTATTATATTGGTTATGGAGTTGACTTTGTTATTTAATTTGTTTATACTTTGAATAATTGAGTATTTACTGCTAAAAGTTTATAAAAAATCAAAATATATAGATTTTTAGTTGTTTCAAACATATTTATAATAAACACTTGGTATTATATTGATTAAAAAAACTTAAACATAGCTTTTATCGGAGCTAAAGAAAGTCTGTATTTTCATATTTACCAAGTGATATGAAGGTTCAGGCTTTTTTATTGCTGTGTACTTCATAACCATTGGTAAACAAAAGTTTACTAATGCTATTAATAACATAAAAATAATGCCCCGATAAAAACATGTACAACATTTCAAAATTTAAAAATTGTGAATCGCCTAAAATATGGTATTCATATCCTGTAGAGGAAATACTAGACACAATAAAATATGGTGATAAACATCTACCTATTATTCAAAAAGCCAGAACTTATGCAAAAGTTGATGATGAGTATGATGAAATAAAAAAGCTAGAACTTCCTACGCACCGTTTTAACTTCCAGTTTAATGGTTATGCCTCAAATGCAAATATAGTAGACTCTACTGGCTTAATATATCTTGATGCTGATAATGTTGAAGATATTCCAGAAAATGATTTTATATATGCTAAATGGAAATCTTTATCTACAACTGGCTATGGTATTTTAATAAAGACTCACAATGTTACACAAGATAATTTTAGTGATACTTACAACCATATTGGTTATTTATTGGATATTGATTTAGATAACAATGCTAGAAAAGCTACGCAACAGACTATTTTATCTTACGACCCTGATTTATATTTCAATCCCAATTCAACTATATATAGTGCTGTTACTACTACAAATAATAACATTGTTACCAATAGTGATATTTCTAATTTTAATGATATTACTATTGAAACTAAAAAGGTATCAAACCATAGTATTAAAAAAAGAAAAGAGTGTATAGGGAGGAATGATACCTTTTGTATTCATTCATCCCATATACGTTTTAATAATATCAATGATTATTTTATTAATAGTGATGATATATATGAAGTACGTGAAAATAGTGTTATGATATGTGACCCTTTTATACCTATGAGGGTTCCTAAAGGTAAACGTAATAGTACCATGTTCTTTATATTATCTCAATATCAATTATTAAACCCTTTACAGGGTTTTAATTTCCTAAAGTCTATATCTAATACTATTAATGATAGATGTGTTGTTCCATTGAATGATAATGAAGTGCATCGCATTATTAATAGTGTTATCAAGATGCATTCGGAGAATAAACTTGTAATGCACTATAATAGTAAACGTAAGATACTTTTTAATCCTAAGTATAAATTAACTAGAGAAGAAAAGATGGTTATAGTCAATAGAGAAATGGGTAAACTACGTGTAAAGAAATCACAACAAAAAATATATAATGCTATTGAGAATTGGGATTTTAGCCTATTTAAGAAAATAACTCAAAAAAATGTAGTTGAGTGTTCTGGAGTGAGCATTGCTACTGTTAAACGTCATTGGAGTGTTTTTAAAGATTATGTAAAAGAGTTTAATGATATTAATAAGCAAAAAGGCTAACAATATTGATGTATTGTTAACCTTTTACATGTGAGAGACTTTTTAATTGCTATTAATTAACTCGCTTTATTGGTAATAGCTCAATTCATTTTATAATAGGTAACGGTTTCAGTTCCACCATCGCTAGTATCTATTAATCCGCAATGGTGGGTGATGTCTATGGTGTTACCGTTATCGACTATTTCTAGGTAATTTTTACCAGCACCTTGGCATTGTACCAAATCAAAGTAATTAACCATAAAACTGCCACCATTATTGGTGCTAGGGATGCTTAGCAGACAATCTGATGCAGAACGTTCACTATGGTAGGTTATCTCATAGTCGCTGTCATTTAATGTCATTAAATCGACTGTATTAGTGGCTGAATCGATATTCAATACTTTTATTTTGTAATAGGTGTTACCATTGTCATTACGTATTTGTCCGTCTGTACCAAATAATTCTTTTTCGGTCGTAGTTTCAACAATTTGAAAGGTTACGGGTAGGTTTCTGTCTGGTATATCGTTGACGTTTATAGTAGTTCCTGTAACTGGTATTTGAGAATAAGTATTACTAATGATGGTTTTGTAACCGCAATCGGTACTGTTATTTTCATCACTATTGGAATCATCATCACTACTGCATGAACTTATTACTAATATTAATGATGCAATAATTAGGTTAAGAATTTTGAATGTTTTCATGTGTTTTTAATTTATTTGGGTTTAATGTTTAATAGCCTTGATATTTGAGTTCCTGTTGTATTTCTCGCTGGACTGTCTTCCAGCATGGTGTACAATAGTATCCACCATTTGAATATATTCTATTGACATCGTTAGTTAAGTCTTTAGAACAGCGTTTACAGTGCTTTTTTTCGGTTTCATTGGATGAACTTCATAAGCCTTTATCGCATTGGTGAGCTATGAAAAACAACACAGCAACTACTAATAATATTTTTTTCATTTTTTAAGTAGTTAGAAATTAGTGGTTACGTTTTTTCTTTGTGGCTTCATAGCACATATAGCATTTTCCTTTCCACATTTGGTCTGCATGCTTGCCTGTTTCTTTACTGCAAATACTACATGTATATATTTTTTCTTTGGATTCGGTTTCCTTTTTATCTATGGTAGTACTTTGGTAAGTTCTGTTGTGATTAGAATCGTTATCACCAGCTAGAAATTGATAGATATAACCTGAGTTTAAGGTACAAATTAAGGCTATTGCTGAGAATAAAATATAACCCCAGTAGTTTTCGTTTTCGTTGGATTTGGTGGTAGGTTTTTCCATGATATATTAATTTGTGGATTCAAATATAGAGAAAATTAATGACTCTACGGTCATTATAAATGATTTGAGAATAAATGACCTTGTTGTCATGAAAGCATTCAATAACAAATCATTATTAATTTTATTAGCAAAACGCGTTAAACAGCTTAGAACTGCTAACAAATTAACCCAAGAACAGGCTTATAATGATACTGGAATACATTTTGGTAGAATTGAACAAGGTAAGCGAGATGCATCGTATACTACTATTTATAAAATTGCAGATTATTTTAACCTGAGTATGGAAGAATTCTTTGGTGATGGATTCAAATAAAAAATAAATGGTTTTCCTAGAAATTGAAATATCTGAGTTCTTCAAGCTAATTGATGAGTAGTCACTTCGATTATTTAACCTTAGACCAATTGGTCAAACCTTAAAATATTCACCGCATAAAAAAAACGAGCATAAAAGTTATACCCGTTTTTAATTAAAATTATAATGTTATTATTATTTACTTTGCTTACTATCACTAGTCACAGACTAGCTAAGAAAACATTACCTCATTTTATATTAAAAAATTCTCATAATACTCTTCTTTTGGTATAACGCCAAAAAAAGCTTTAGAAGTATTAACTACAACAGAAGGAGAGACATTTTTCATATATGGTAAGTTTTTTGCTTCACTTTCTGATATCTTATGCAAAATTTCACCTTTATGATTAATGGAAAAAAGACCTTCTGGAGTCATAACCTTAAATTTAGTCTTAAGAAAATCCTTATATATAACACTTAATTTTTCTAATAAAAACCACCTTCCTAATTTGAAAAAATTTTGCATTGTTGTCAAAGTTAAAATGATTTTATCAGCAGAAAACTCATCTAAATTGAATTTATCTTTTTCATCAGATAATAAGTTAAAGACAACAACAGTAATAGCCCTTCCTTCTTTATGAATTACCTGTCCGAAAGCATACTTGTTTTTTTCTATTTCAAAAGAAAATAAACTTCCCGTTTCTATTTTATTTCTTTTCATAACTTCTATTATAGTTAATACGACCCCTCTTGCTTCTCTTGTTTTCCTCCATTTTCTTTATATTTCTTATCGTTCATTTGATACCTTTTGTTTTCTATAGTTGCTGTTCCATTAGCTTTAGTTTTTTTAGTTGTTGGAATTCCTGCTTGTCTTATAAAATCTTCTTCCAACACATCTAGTTTAGTTCCCGGCTCCGCAGTACCGATTACGTCAAATTCAAAGTCTGCATCTGGGTTATTATCATAATGTTCTTCTATTCTTTTATCATATCTTGCCTTACTTTTGGTTTGCCCAATATAATACTTCCCTGTCTTTTTATTAAATCTCCTATAAATAATTCCAACTCCATCTTTAATGTCTTTTGGGTTAATAACTGGAAAACCTGTAGCTGCCTCTACCGCATATTCAACTGCTTCCTCAACAACAAATTCTGTAAAAGTAGCCCAACCAATTGCCTCTATTACTATTAACCCTCCGACGATTGTAGCTGCTCCTCCAATAGAATATGTGGCAAAATCTACAACCTCTTCAGCATTAGCTCCAATATTATTAGGGTCAAATCTTATCCAGTCTTGAGCTGTTTTATCATAATAATGATGATATAACTCATCATTTCCACCTGTAATGTCATATGTCATTAAAACATAAACATCTTCTCGTGTAGGAATTGTCCACCACTTCGATTCTTTTAAACCATGTAAGCCTACTGTTTTAAACATTACAGCATTCTTTATGTCTTTACCCAATTTTTTCTTTTCTTGCTCAGGAGTAAGTCTTTTCCAATGTATTTTAGAATCTGTTGGTTCTAATCCTTCTAACTCATTATTAGCTATGACTCTATTCCCACTAAATGCATATGGGCTTAACATACTATACTTACTAAACAAAGGGTCAACCGAAAAAAACCTACCCACCCTTGGGTCATGCATTCTATACTTATAGTTCAAAGAATTTCCTTCTCCTTTAACCTCATTATCTATTTCCTGTCCTTGAAATCCGTAGCGATAATCCGAACTGTTTCCGTGTCTCCCTAGTAAAAGAGAACCAAATGAAAACTAATCTTACGCTTTTTTTGAAGCAGTCGACCGATTTTCCCTAAAGCCTTATTTTCAAAATTTTATTAAAGAACGTATGTCTTTCGACCTTGCTAAGATAACAATATTTCTCACTCACAAGATGTC
>NZ_MDJD01000047.1 GCF_001747085.1 Flavivirga aquatica | reverse complement strand
ATTATACAGACTTTAAAAATGGAACAGGCCAATATTACGATTACTATTATGATACAGGCATTTTAAAAGAAAAAGGCTATTATCGTAATGGTAAAAAATATTATGCTTGGATTGTTTACGATAGACAGGGTAACGAAACAAAAAGAGAGTATTATAATAATGGTGTTATTGTTAATGAATAGATTGGGTTTTAAATTATGAGAATTCCTATTCTATGTTTTATTGTAGTTTTTGTGTGTTCATGTAAGACTAAATTAATAGAAGTTCCTAATGTTGTTTATGAGAAAGTAGAATATTATCCTCATGACCATAATCAACCGTTGGAGGATGATGTAATTGTTGGTTTTGTTAAATTACCAGATGGAAAGATGTTAATTTCGGCTCCAGTTAAATTAATTGTTAACGATTCTACATGCGTAAATGCTTATTCAGACTTTGATGGTCAATTCGCTTTTTTATATGAAAAAGAATGGTAGTTGGATGTATTTTAAAGCGAATGATTGTGATGAAAAAATCACATACAGAAATGGAGTAAAATGGGGTTCTTATAGCTTTAAAAATAAATTTAATAACATTACGGGCCAATATAAAAAAGGGGGAAAAGCAGGTATTTGGATTAGTAAAAGTTCTTTTTTAGAAATAATAACTAAAGAGTTTTATAAGAATGGTAAATTAGATAAGAAAGAAATAATAAATTGAATTGATTGAGGAAGTAAAGTTTTTAGATGCTGTAACTCTAAACGAATCTTTACGTAATATATTTGAGTATAATCTAGTTTTATCTGTCAGTGTCTAGCCTTTCCTAAATAAGCATATATTAAAATATATTTTAATTACTCATTTCTTATAATTACAAGCACTAACTATTATAATTCTTAATGCTTCCTTAAAATTATTTTAATCTTTTCGATAAAGTGTTATAAAATTTGTTTGCAAATTTACAAACTCCGCTCTCCGTTTTTAAACATCTACAAATCAAGGTTTTTAATGATCTTCTCTGTATACTATCCATAAGTGTCTTGCGCTTTTTAACATATATTTTATGGGTTTCCCGTAGTAGAGCTACGGTTTTTGTGTAAAAAACACATGTTCTGTTTTATATAAATTGTAAGCTTAAACATATATAAATTATTATCTGTATTTATTTAGCTACTTTAGTCAACTCAATTAAAAATAGTTTCTTGTAAGGAAGTTGTTTTTTTATTAATTAAAGCGGCTTTATGTTTAGCCGTAAGTAAAATAATATTAATCCAAAGAAACAACAAGTTATTATTTAGTACTTTAAAATTATTAACCAAACTTAAAGTATTAAAAAATGAGAGACTTAAAAGTATTACTAGCTTTAACAGTATTATGTACTGGATTACTAACATCTTGTACAAAACAAGAATTAAATGAAGAAAAATTAAATGAAAAAAATCAAATTACTTTTAAAACAGACAAACCAAAAATCAGAAGACCAGGAAACGCAAATTAAAAATGTGGTCACTATAATTTTATTAATCTTGTCTGGAGTAATTCTTTTTTCAGACAAGATTTTAAATTATTACAATGTTAATGCTAATATAGAGTTTCGATATTATCTTGATTTAGAATCTTTCATATGGCATGTATCTCAAACGATTAGTCCTATTATAATTCTGTTAGCTTTTGCTTTATGGTTAAAAAATAGAATAGTAAAATATTCTCTATTAGCTCCTTTATCAATATATTCAATACAAGTTATGTATATCTTGCGAGATGAACATTATATCGCTAAAGACTATTTTTGGTTCTATACTATATTTTTTGTTGTTACATTGATATTCTGTTATTACTTTCTCAGTATTTTTATTAAAAAACATGCTCTTAAGGTTTCACTGCTAAAATTAAATATTAAAGATTTAATATCTTATATATTTAAAGTAGAGAAAGACAAAACCGTAAATGAAAACGAAATGTGGAATGTTTTAGAAAAGGTTTCAGATGAGTAGAAAGATAGAAATACTAAAAAAACTTCATGAATCTGGAAAAATTAAAGAAACTGATTTTCTTGATAAAATCAAGGTGTTAGAAAAAGAAATAGAAGCTAATAATTTTCAGATTGAATCCTTGAAAAATAAGAGGAATTTGAATAACAAACCTAACACTTTTTCAAAAGAATATATTCTTAAAATAATTTAACGAAAAAATATTACTACTTTTTTAGTTCTGTTCTCTTTAAAATGTTTTTCGCAAAACCAATATAAGACAAAATCTGGTATTATATATATAAAACTAATGACATCATTAATACAGGAAGACCATTAACCATTTAGGATGAATATCCTTCTTTACTCAAGATACTAAAGTTGAAGACTATATTAAAAATAAAAATTTAATTAATAAAAATGTTGTTTTATCTAAAATAGATACAACTAAGGTGTCTGTTCAGTTTCTTTTTTATTATAAGAAAAAAAAAATTATACTGAAATTGATGAGGCTATTAGAAATAAGGAGGTTATATCTCTATTTTCTAGAAAACTGGCAAATAATAGTAAAGTTAGTAATTTTATAATATGAAAAATTAAAATAACTAAAAGAGTTGTGTGATGATGAAACTCTAACGAAACAAGAATTTGATGCTGAAAAGAATACTAGAAAACTAATTATTATATTTTATTCACTGAAAAAGCCTTATTTTTAATTAAGCCTTTTATTACTTTAAATCAGAGCTTAAAATCTTTATAACTCCTTCTTGAACCTTTGTAGTTAGCCATAACTGGTATTTTTGGATTTGCTCCAACTTTTTCTCATTGTCTATTATGAAATCAACAACATCTTCAATGCTTTTTAAGTTTTCAATTCTTTCTGCTGTATTAACAAGCTGACTCTCTATTTCAAGGTTTTCTGTGTTATTAAATATTGAGTGAAGTAATTTCACTTTTGATATAGATAGGTTTTCACTTTGTTCCCAATTAATCACTGTTCTTTTTGATACACCTGCTTTATTTGCAAGTTTTTCTTGTGACCATCCTCTAGATTCTCGATGTTTCTTGCATTCTAAACCATTCATATTAATTAATTATGTTTTGTAGTGATATATTTTAAATAAAAAAGTGAAATAATTTCGCTTTTTTATTGTTTAGTGAAATAATTTCACTAAACTTGTATCGTCAACGAGTAAAGATAAACAAAAAGACAAGTTTAACAAGCCGTTAAAAAACATAAAAAAGATTATTTGGGGTTAGTATGATTAGTAGTTGAGAAACCACAGGGTATTTTAAGTCTCTCTTAAATAAATAATTTGGCCCTGTGGTTTTAATTAAAAAACACGTTTGTTAAAATTGTGTATGCTGCTAAAGTTTATATATTACTTTTAATTCTTACAAATACAGTATCTTTTACATCTAAATAAAGAAAGCAAATTCCTTATTTTTGAAATGCAAATTAGTATAGCAAACATATTTATTATTAGTGTTAAAGCAGGCTAAATAATGAGAACAAAACCATATTAAATGCGAGTAGAAATAATTTATTTAGGACTAAAAGTAGCACCAATTAAACTATCGTACGAGTTTTACCGAAAATGCGATAAAAAAGGAAAACCCAAAACAATGGTTTTAGGTGGTGGCGTAAAAGTAAAGTTAGAGGCCAATTATGAAACCATGCGTTTTTTAGAAGAAATTTTATCTATAGACGAGCGCTATAAAAATAGAGATTTAACAAACCCAACAGATAGCGAAAGTTATAAAAAAGTTTCCATTAATATTTATGATGATGAAGATTATAACATACGTAGTCTAGAACTACTAGATAGCTACATTTCTAACTTTAAAGAGGTTTTTTACACAGTAAAGGAGCATATTAAAAATGAAGAAACTAATAACTTTGTAAAGTTAGAATTTAAATCTGCTTCACAAATTATTAATAAAGGAGAGGCTGTAAATGTATTTGGCTGGTGGCTAACTCACCCAATTACAAATGCACCATATAAAACGCCAGTAAATACTGTAGAGGAAAAAGAAACAGATTTAAAATTTATAGCTAATTTTGAAAGATTAAGCTCTTACAAAGGAGAGTTTGGGTTTGATTGGATGCGTGATGAGTATAAAGATATTTGTGATAACTATGAAGCTCTAAAAAAAGAGTATAACCCAACTACTATTAATGGTAAAGAATATTTTGTGCCTTGGCTTAGTATGTTTCCTAAGCAAAACAATGTCTCATTACTTTTAAAAGTAAAACAAGTAAAAGGGAATAATGGAAAGGTAAAAAAAGATGATATAGTAAAACTTCCTACAAAACATGGCATACGTTTTGAGCCTAATGAGGTAAGAGTAAAAGATATTAAAGAAAACGGGGTGTTAATTAATGTGTTTTGTGATAGCCCGTTAAGTAGCGATACCGAAATAAGCTTGTTAAATAAGAATGATGCTACTGTGGGGAAGATTATGTTTTTTAAAAATGATGAAACAAGAAGATTTGGAGTTAAGTTTGTTAAAGTACTAGGAAACGAAGAAGATAATAAATATAATAATCTTACTTTTAATAGATTACAACCTTCTTGGGTAAATAAAACTATAACAGCTTTTAATGAAACATATTTTAATCAAGCATTAATTCAAGTAAAAAATGATGGGATAGAAGAAATGATAATAGATGTAGATGATTATGAAAATAGAGGAGTTTTAGAAGCTTTTATAAGTGATGGTAAAAAAGGTATTCCGAGATATAAAAATGGTTTTGATGAAGAGCTTTATAAGCAATATGTGAAAAACAATGGAGAGTACAGAGGCGTGATATTCTTTTTAAGTGCATTTCAGCAGCCTGATGATCGACAAGGACATGCGAAATTATATCCAACGGAACTAAATTATATTTTAATGACACCTAGCTCAGTTGGGACATCCAATTTACACTCTTATGCACACGAATTGGGACATACTTTAGGTTTAGATCACACTTGGGTGACAGAAGAGGATAATCGTAAGAGGTTGCAAGAAATTGAAAAATATATAGAAAAAAATAAAGCCAACGTAAAAATTTATCTTGATCAATATAAGGATTTACCAGACTCAACTCCTGTGAAAAATAGTCAAAAAACGCTAGGTGATATTCGCCAAGAGACGAAAGAAAAATTAAAAGTAGTATTGAAAGATATAGAAAATGAAAAAGCATCTAGATTGAAGTTTGTTTCAAAAAAAACTTTTAATAAAGCAACTACAGATAATATAATGGATTACCCAGGTTATGATTTACCTGATGGTACCAAAATAAGAAATTATTTCTCAGGTGTAAGCTTTTGGAAATGGCAATGGATAATAATGAGAAATGAAATAACAGCATATTATGGAGAATAGTATATTAAAACAAATAGTTTTTTTAATAATTGTTTTTTTATACACTGTAGCATATGCTCAAGACTTAAAAAAATTCGGTTATGTTTCGCTTACAGACTACGAATACGAAGAGATTATTAAAAATGGTATTCCAAAAACTATGGATGGGAATTTTATTGTCACCTCTCAAAAAGAAGGTAAAATCATTTTTCTATCAATAAAACATTTTAAAGATGGGAAAAAAGTAGGTGAATGGAAAACTTTTTGGAACTTATTAGGTAATGGGTTAAAACTTAATTTTGTAGCGAATTACCAAAGTGATGTGCTCAATGGGTATTATTTTAATACTGATAATCATACTTCTTCTGAAAAAGGTTTCTATAAAAATGGGAAAAAGAATGGTAGTTGGATGTATTTTAAAGCGAATGATTGTAATGAAAAAATCACATACAGAAATGGAGTAAAATGGGGTTCTTATAGCTTTAAAAATAAATTTAATAACATTACTGGCCAATATAAAAAAGGGGGGGGGAAAGCAGGTGTTTGGATTAGTAAAAGTTCTTTTTTAGAAATAATAACTAAAGAGTTTTATAAGAATGGTAAATTAGATAAGAAAGAAATAATAACTGAAACGATTTTGATTAAATAAAAAATTTAGGCTAATCAAAAAGCTTTTGGCAATGGCAATGGAGAGCTATGCAATATGATATAAAAACCTATTACACAGAATAACTATGAAATATAATTATATTATATATTTTTTCTTTTCGTTTTTAAGTTTTTCTAGTTGTTTTGGAGGTAAGATGATTATAGAGGAAGTTGAATTGATTGAGGAAGTAAAGTTTTTAGATGTTGTAACTCTAAACGAATCTTTACGTGATATATTTGAATATAATCTAGTTTTATCTGTCAGTGAAGAAGGATTATATAAGTATGTTAAAGATTCTACATTATATAATGGTAGTTTTTATATGACGCTACATGATAATTTTGATAGTGATACGGGGGAAATTCCATATGGATTTCTTTCAGGTAAAATAGAAGATGGAAAAAAAGAAGGTAATTGGGAAAAAGGAATATTAACCAATAAAGGAGCGGTAATAGTTAAACTAATAAACTATTCTAATGGGGTTTTACATGGCAAATATCAAGTTTTTGATCTAAAAGGAAACGTTTTAACACCAAATGAGGTGCATCCTTTATTTCCAGAGGAATATAAAGATTATACAGACTTTAAAAATGGAACAGGCGAATATTACGATTACTATTATGATACAGGCATTTTAAAAGAAAAAGGCTATTATCGTAATGGTAAAAAATATTATACTTGGATTGTTTACGATAGACAGGGTAACGAAATAAAAAGAGAGTATTATAATAATGGTTTTATTGTTAATGAATAGATTGGGTTTTAAATTATGAGAATTCCTGTTCTATGTTTTATTGTAGTTTTTGTGTGTTCATGTAAGACTAAGTTAATAGAAGTCCCTGATGTTGAAGAAGTGGAGTATTATGCTCATGATTATAAAAAATTCGGTTATGTTTCGCTTACAGACTACGAATACGAAGAGGTTATTAAAAATGGTATTCCAAAAACAATGGATGGGAATTTTATTGTCACCTCTCAAAAAGAAGGTAAAATCATTTTTCTATCAATAAAACATTTTAAAGATGGGAAAAAAGTAGGTGAATGGAAAACTTTTTGGAACTTATTAGGTAATGGGTTAAAACTTAATTTTGTAGCGAATTACCAAAGTGATGTGCTCAATGGGTATTATTTTAATACTGATAATCATACTTCTTCTGAAAAAGGTTTCTATAAAAATGGGAAAAAGAATGGTAGTTGGGTGTATTTTAAAGCAGATAATAATGAGGAATATATCACATATAAAAAAGGTGTGAAAAATGGTACTTATAAGTCTAAAAAAGAAGATTTTATTATAACGGGAAAATATAAAAAAGAAAAGAAAGATGGTGTTTGGATTATTGAAAATACGTTCACAAAAGAAGTAATCAAAGAATTTTATAATAAAGGAGAGCTTTATAAAAAAATAGAGATAAGTCCATTTGATGACTATTAGTCTAATCAAAAAGGCCTTTAGCAGTAGCAATTATGTGCTTTTTTACCAAGTAAATAGATGTTCCTCTATTGCATTTTTATTTAGAATGGATTCTCTAAATATTTTCGTTTGTAAGACAAATATCATAATTGATTATGAAAGTTTCTATTCTATGTTTTATCATTGTTTTATAGTGTTCCTCTATAACTAAAATAACAAAACCACATTTTAAAAATAAAATGTGGTTTTATTATATATTTTCCAGCAACTATATTACTTAAAAAATCAAGCCTTAAGGCTTACTATTCAATTAAACTATAATAGTCTTTCTCAGGAATGTCTATTAAATATTTCTTTCTAGATTTATTATTAAGATTAGGTTTTCTTAACCAAGGATTATGAAGTTTTAATATCTTATAATTAATACCAAATTGCTCTGCAAATTTAGTTAAATTAGTTACCGCTGTATCTACCTCAACTTTATAAGTTGGTATATGAGTATATAAATCTTTATCTCTAAAATTAAACCCATATTTTTTAGGGTTATTCATTATTTCTTTAAGTGCTACAATTCTAAACATATAACGCCCTGTTTCCTCATTTAATAGCAAATCGTAATAATTAGAAACACCTTGTTCTTTTAATCGCCTAGCTATACCAGCATTACCAGCATTATATGCAGCAGCAGCCAATGTCCACGATCCTAATTTTGCTTTAGCTCTTAACAAGTATTTACAAGCCACATGAGTTGCTTTTTCTAAATGATAACGTTCATCTACATTATCATTAATTTCTAAACCATTTTCCCTTCCTGTAGTTTTCATGATTTGCCAAAAACCACGTGCTCCAGCTGGAGAAACGGCATTGGTTAGGCCACTTTCTATAACTGCTAAATATTTAAAATCGTCTGGTACTCCGTACTGCGCCAAAATGGGTTCTATTATTGGAAAATATTTCCCTGAGCGTTTAAATAATAATAACCCGTTAGATTGCCAATAGGTATTAACCAGCAACTCTCTATCCATACGTTCTAAAATATCTGGATTTTTAAGCGGTAAGGTTTCTCCAGAAAACTCTAAGTCTTCGGGTACTTGAAGCGCATAGACATTATAATCATTTATCAATTTTGTTTCAAAATTCTCATCAGTTGGAGCATCTTGTAAAGCGTAAATAAATAATACACATAAACTTAATAACCCAAAAAACATCAATGCCTTTTGTACAATTTTCATCTTCAAATAGTTTTCTTTAAATATAAAAAATTTCGCTTAGTTATCTAAAATAATACGTGGTAAATTCTCATTAAACCACTTGTATTTATTAATAATCATAATATGTGTTCCATTTTTAATCGTTATACAGTTAGATATTTTTTTAATTGGAAAAACAGAATCATTATCTCCATGTATATGGATAATTTCAGGTTGGTAAACTTCTTGGCTCCAACACACCATTTCTTTTATAGCCCAACTTAAATATTTACTATCATTAACAGATAAATATTTTTTATACAATTCTAAACGCTTTGTTACCGTATCTCCAAAAGCATATTTTTCAAAAAGGTCTATTTTACTAACCAATTGTGTTGGGACTAACTTATAGGCCTTTATTGTTTTTGCTAAAAGCATATGCTTTGGTATTTCATGCATAGATTTAACACTGGATACTATAATAAGTTTTCTAACTTTTATATGCTTACTTATTTCTTGAACTAAAACGCCTCCAAATGAGACTCCTAACAGCACAATATTATTATGTTTTATATTTTTAGAGAGTCGTAAAGCATACTCTGTAATAGATTCATCTTTATTAGGTATTATCCATTCTAAGTAATAAATCTCAAATTTATGCTCTGGTAATTTAATATTTTCAAAAATCTTGGGGCTTGCTGCCATTCCAGGCATTAAGTAAACAGGTATTATCTCTTGATCCATAAGCCATTAACATTACGTTAACATTATATTAACGGTTTTTTTTTGTATTTTTGCAAAAACAAAGTTAAAAAAATAGTCCTCGCTATTTAAGCTTCCTAAAAAAAATAAAATAAAAACTACCATGGTTGATACTGCAGAATTAGTAGATAACGATTTTTTACGTCAGTTTGAGATAAAGGTTGATGATAGTCTCGCAAAGATAGAATATTCTCTTCAAGAGCGTAAAATTTTTTTAACAAAGTTGATTGTTCCTGAAGAAATTAAAGATAAGAACTTTAGTAAAGAATTTTTAGAGCTTGTTTTTGAACAAATTGGAGAGCGTAACTTAAGTGTTGTTCCAACAAGCCCAGAAATTGCTAAATTTGTAAGAAGCAACAGGAAATATAAACGTATGTTACCTGTAGGTTTAAGAATTTAATTAGATCTTATACGATATAAAAAAAGCGAAACTTTAAAAGTTTCGCTTTTTTTATATCTATATTTTATAGTTATAGCTTGGTGTAAATTAACGTTAAATCCTTAGTTGCTATGACTTCTGTTAAGTCTTCATTATAAATTTTATGTGCATTCTTAAAAACCCTTATTAGTTTATTACCATTTAAACTTGCCATTCTATCATTAATCATAACCCTATCTCCTTCTTTAGTATAAGAAGATGCTGTTCCTATAACACCTTCTGGACATATTACATTAAAAAAGTATTCATTATCTGTTTTATCTAATAAAACAATATCTATTTCTGGATTAAATGTTTCGTTTGAAGCTACAATACCTCGTTTATCAAAAACTAAAGTTTCATTATTAACACAAGTAACTTCATCTAAAAGATTGGTTGTAGTTGCACCATCTTTGTTTAAATCGACAGGAATATCAACACTCCAAGTAGTTAACTTCCAAACTCCTATAATATTATCATCTTCACTAGAACATGATACCCATATTAATGATATGCATAATGCACATATAGTTAAAAAAAATCTTTTCATATTGAGGGAATACAAATTACATTTTCAAATGTATGATATAAGCTTCATCATGCAAAATAAAACCGCATAATAATACACTGAAAGTAAATGATTTGCATTATAATAAATATTATAATACAATCTTAGAGGTAATTCCCTTTCAAATTAATTGATCTAATTGCTTCTTTTAAAAGATTTTTTTAAAGAAACTCAAATCGAACTATGCCATCATCGTCAATTTTAGTTAACTCGACTGGATGTAATGTATTTACAAGCTCGGGGTTCCAAGGCGCTTTAACTTTTACATAATTTTCTGTAAAGCCATGAATATAACCTTCTTTATTTTCGCTTTCGAACAAAACTGTTTTAGAAGAATTTAATTGATTTTCATAAAATGCTCTACGCTTTTTAACAGATAAACCTCTTAGCATCTTACTACGTTTACTTCTTACATTACCAAGTACAATACCTTCCATTTCTGCTGCTTCTGTATTATCTCGCTCGGAATACGTAAATACATGTAAATAAGAAATATCTAACTCACTTAAAAAATTATAAGTTTCCAGAAAATGTTCATCTGTTTCTCCAGGAAAACCAACAATAACATCTACACCTATACAAGCATGAGGCATTACTTCTCTTATTTTAGAAACTCTATCTACATACAATTCGCGCATGTAACGTCGTTTCATCTTTTTAAGAATAGTATTACTTCCAGATTGTAATGGAATATGAAAATGAGGTACAAAGGCTCTTGATTTTGAAACTAAATCGATAGTCTCATTTTTTAATAAATTAGGTTCTATTGAAGATATACGTAAACGCTCAATACCTTCTACTTTATCTAACTCTGTAACTAAATCTAAAAACGTATGTTCGTGTTTTTTATTACCAAACTCTCCTTTACCGTAATCTCCAATATTTACGCCTGTTAATACAATTTCTTTTATGTTTTGTGCCGAAATTTCTCTAGCATTCTTTAAAACATTATCCATCGTATCGCTTCTAGAAATACCACGAGCTAATGGAATGGTACAATAGGTACATTTATAATCGCAACCATCTTGAACTTTTAAAAACGCACGTGTTCTATCTCCAACAGAATAGGAACCTACATAAAAATCTGCTTCTTCTATTTCGCATGAGTGTACTTCTCCATAATCATTTTTAGATAGATCATTTAAATAATCGGTAATCTTAAATTTTTCGGTAGCACCAAGTACTAAATCAACACCATTAACATCTGCTAATTGTTCTGGTTTTAACTGTGCATAACACCCTACAGCAGCAACAAAAGCTTCAGAATTAGATTTTTGAGCTTGCTTAACAATAGTTTTAAAACGCTTATCTGCATTCTCTGTTACAGAACAGGTATTAATGACATAAATATCTGCTTTCTCTGAAAAATCAACTCTATCAAAGCCTTCTTCGGTAAAACTTCTGGCGATGGTAGAGGTTTCTGAAAAATTCAGTTTACAACCCAAAGTATAAAATGCGACTTTTTTTCTCATTTGTTGACTTTCGTTTCCGTTAGGATTAAAATGTATTTATATTTACCTGTTTTCTAATTTAAAAGCCTGCAAAGTTACATAATTGTTACAAGTATTACAATCTGGTTAAGAAGACTTATAATAAAAACAATTAATTCATAATAACTCAATGACAAAAGCCCAAATACGTATTAATGAAGTTATTACTTTTTTAAAAAACAAAGATATTTTCCTTGGCTATAGAAAACTTATGGATTGCGCTATTGACACTCAAGATTTGGATATCTATGAAGACGTTATAGCGCTTACAGATTGGAAAGAAAAAAATCCTTTAAAAGAAGAGCTTCTAATAAAAAAATCTTTAGAGGTTTTAAATAAAATTTCTAAAATCTCTATTACAGAATATAATACTGAAACCCCAGCAGTAATAGGAACAGAACTTACAAAAAGCTATGGCTATAATCGGTTTACTTTAGGACCTATTTCTATTAAAATACATAAAGGTGAAGTTTATGGATTAGTTGGTGAGAATGGAAATGGAAAAACTACACTTTTAAGAGTTTTAGCCAAAGAATTAAAGTTTAATGATGGATCATTGCTTTTTAATTTAGATTCTAAACATCATGATGATTATGATTTGCGCTCCAATTTGGTTTACATTCCGCAAAGAACTCAAAAATGGTATGGGAGCTTAAAAGACAATCTTAAATTTGTTTTATCCAGTTATGGAGTACCTCCCAAAGAAAACGAAACTCGAGTTTTAATGATGATTGCCCGTTTTGGATTATGGAATTATAAACATTTAAAATGGAATGAATTATCTTCTGGATATAAAATGCGCTTTGAGCTTGCCAGAACCCTTTTAAGGCAACCTGAAATTTTATTTTTAGATGAACCTTTAGCTAATTTAGATGTACTGGCGCAGCAGGTTATTCTAGAAGATTTAAAATCTATTTGCAATTCCATTAACAACCCCATAGCTTTAATATTAAGCTCTCAGCAACTTTATGAGGTCGAAAAAATATCTGATAAAGTTATCTATCTAAAAGATGGAAAATACAAAGAGAATACAGAGGTTATTGAAGAAGACTCTAAAAACCATTTAATTGTTGAAATAGATTGCCAATGCGAACGAGACACTTTAAAACAAGTTTTTACTAATTTAGGTTTAGAAAAACTAATATTTAACGGCGGTATTTATGTTGCTTATTTTTCTATTGAAACTTCTTTCTCCTCAATTCTAGAAGCTTTAGGAAAACACAAAATAGAGGTTACCTATACTCGTAATATTACCAAATCTACGCGTCGATTCTTTGTATCTTAAAGCTTAACCAATGAAAAATTTTATATCTAAAACCAATAAATATTTAATACAAAAACATCCCATTATTTGGAACACAAAATTAGTTTGGATGTTATCTATAGCATATATACTACATGTTATATTTTTTATGCTGGGTTTTGTTGCCTTAGCAAACCCAGAAGTACTCCATAATTACCGTGCAAAATCTATTTTTTTTGACAATAGCACTGTTTTTATTAATGTTATTTTATCCATACTCTTGTTAGTGTTATGGCTTATATATTTATTTAAAAATAATGCCTTCAAAAGCTTTTACCCGACTTCTAATTTAAAAATTTTTAAACAGTTTGCTTGTTATCTTGTTATTGTTTTTAGTTCTATAAGCTTCTTTTTATCTCATAATTTAGGTTTAAAAAGTTATATAAATAGCACTTACAATAATGACAGAATAAAAAAAGAGATACAAATATCTAATGATGCTGCATTGTTTTTTTCGCAAAACCTCAACGATTATACATTAAACCAACGTAGATATCCTGAGCCTCTTAATACATTATACTGTGAAACTTATCAAGGTACTAAATTAGCATCCGATTCTGTGACTCCTCATTTAAGTTTTTTAGATTATAATTATCGTTTTTATACACTTAAAACTAAAAAAGGATTAGGTCGTAATATATATAATGACTCTACTTACAAAAACTTTATCTACTATAAAATAAAAGATACGGTACACACTTATTTTTATAAAGATGCTGTCTACGATGTTTCAAATATTATAAAATCTGCTACACCTAGTTATTATAATTACTCAAAAACATTTTATGTAGCTGAAGATGAAAATCTGCACGAACTCGATATTACTTATAATAGTAACGACAACTACTATAATGATTATGATAACAGTTATTATAATAAAGAGTTTTCTATTAGAAATGAAATTAGAAATAAAAAAAATCATGAGTTATTAACACGAAATAACACTCAAGAAATTAAACAATTATTAGCTAATTTTTTAGCTGTAGTTAATCAATACCGAGTAGCACATAACCTTACTACTAATGAGTGGTTTGATTTAATTTACAATCCTAATGATTTTGAATTAAAATCCTTAATAAGAAGTGAACCTAAAAGACAATATGAGTACGGATTTGATGAAGCTAAAAATGCACCTGAGGTTTTTTATAAAAATCATGTCACAGATTTTTATTTAGATGATAATGCGCTTCATCAATCTTTTGAAAATATTGAATACATAAAGTCAAGCAATCTCTTCATAGAAAGTATTCATTTTTTTATGTGGGCATCCTTCTTATTGTCTGCTATTATTTTCATGTTTAGAATTACTGGACTAAAAGCGCTTTTGTTTAGTATTATTACTATTGGTTTACTTAGTGTTTTAGTAGGTTTACTTACCGTATTATGCGAATACCTTACGAATTTTCATGGTAATAGTATTAGTTATTTTGCTTTATATTTAATTTTTGTACTAGGGACTATTATTTTATCTATTCCTATATGCTGCGCAAAGCGTATAAAAAAATCTATTGTAGCTATTTGTTTAAACATATCTATTGGCGGATTACCGCTTTATATTTTTTTAATAATTTCTATAATTTCAATGCATCAATCTGACGCTTGTGGGTATTATAGCTTTAATACAAATAGTGAAGTCTGTTTCAATTTATTAGGAAGTATAGGCACCCTTTGGAGCTACATTCTTTTTATAATAGGATTGGTTTTTATTTACTTTTACTCCAAAGTGATAAAAAAATGGAAAGCTTTACCCGAAGGATAACACTTAAACTCTACTATTTTTAATGAATACGGTTAAAACTTACTATAAAAAACTAACAGCATATTTATTTATAAGTAGTATTGCTATAGTCTTTTTTTCTTGTAATAATAGTTCTAAATCTAATAAAGACCATCTTGTTTTTAGATATAATGAACATAAAAACATAGGCTCTTTAGATCCTGCCTTTGCTAAAGATAATGCCGATATATGGGCTACCAATCAATTATTTAATGGGTTAGTACAAATGGATAAAAACCTAAATGTGAAACCCTGTATTGCTAAAAACTGGACGGTTTCTAATGATGCGCTCACCTACTCTTTTTCGCTTAGAGATGATGTTTACTTCCATAAGCATGAGTTATTTGGAAAAGATTCTACCAGAACTGTAAAAGCTTCAGATTTTGTATATAGTTTTAACCGGTTAATAGACAAAAAAGTGGCTTCTCCAGGAAGTTGGGTTTTAAAAAAAGTTGATCATTTTAAGGCGATTAACGACACACTATTTCAAATTCAATTAAAACAAGCTTTTCCAGCTTTTTTAGGACTACTAACTATGAAATACTGTTCTGTAGTACCTAAAGAAATTGTTAGCTATTATAAATCTGATTTTAGAGCGCATCCTATTGGTACGGGACCTTTTAAGTTTAAGCGTTGGGAAGAAAATATAAAACTCGTTTTTAGAAAAAATACTGCTTATTTTGAAAAAGATACCAATGGAAATTCTCTACCATATCTTGAAGCTATTGCGATTACCTTTTTGCCAGATAAACAAAGTGAATTTTTACAATTTGCACAGGGTAATATTGATTTTGTTTCTGGTTTAGATGCATCTTACAAAGATGAAATTTTAACTGCTAATGGCAATCTAAAACCTAAATATGCGGAAAGTAAAAATATGATTCGTGGCCCTTATTTAAACACAGAATATTTGGCATTTTATATGGATTCCGATATACCAGAAATTCAATCTGAATTACTTAGAAAAGCTGTTAACTATGGCTTTGACAGAAAAAAAATGATGATATACCTACGCAACGGCATTGGTATTCCTGCTCATGGTGGTTTTATACCTAAAGGCTTACCTGGTTATAGTGCCTCTATTGGTTATAATTATCAGCCAGAAAAAGCAAAACAATTAGTAGAACAATTTAAAGATAAAACAGGTAATAAAACGCCAGAAATAACCATTACAACTATTAGTAATTACTTAAGTTTTTGCGAATATATACAACGTGAGCTTCAAAAAACAGGACTTATTGTTAATGTAGATGTTATTCCTGCTGCAACCTTAAAAGATGCTAAAGCTAACGGACAACTGGATTTATTTAGAGCTAGTTGGGTTGCAGATTATCCTGATGCCGAAAACTATTTATCTTTGTATTACAGTAAAAACTTTGCGCCTAACGGCCCTAATTACACGCATTTTAAAAGCGACCTATTTGATTTATGGTACCAACAAGCTTTTACCGAAACTTCTACTAAACGTAGAGAGCTACTTTATACTAAAATGGATTCTTTAGTTATGAGTAAAGCACCTATTATTCCTTTATTTTACGATGAAGTTGTACGTTTTACTGGGGAAAATGTTAAAGGTTTGGGTATAAATCCAACTAATTTATTAGATCTAAAACGTGTTAAGAAAAACTAACGCGTTATACTTTTCTTTTTATTAGCTAACATGCTTATTTATGGTTTTATTTTATTGCATATAATGCCTTAACTTGTTTAAAGTTGGTTGAGTCGTTTATTTCGAAAAAATAATCGAGCTGCCATTTTTGAGTGCGTTCTGCTTGCTTATTTTTAGCAATGTCCCAAATGGGATAAACACGAAACCCTCTTTTTCCTTCTTTTTTATTTGTTGAAATTATTCCTTTTTTAATTAAGACCTGTTTTGGAAATACAAATTGTCCGTTTCTATTTTCTGTTTGTACATTTATAACATAACAGTCAATTTGATCGGTTTCTTGGAACGGTTCTATAGATTCACCTTCACTACGCTTCCAAAATGTTACAAATTGCCCAACTTTTTTAGGTGTAATTTTAGCATTACGATAAACAATATGTAATCCGTTAAGCTCAAATTGACAAGCATCGTATGCCTTACTTTCGGGTTCTATTTGTAAATTATAAATTTGTAGCCCGCATGGGTCGTAAATTTTAGTTTTAATGTGATTTAGGGTGTTGTTCATAATACATTATCCTTTAATTAATTTGGCATAAAAGCACCGCAACCTTCATAATACACTCCTGTTTGTTTTGATAACAAATACATATAGCCCGTTTTACCCTGCAACTCTTCTAAGGTCCATTTTTTAGTTACATTAGCTGTAACCTCCCATCCTTTTAATATTAAAAATGTTCTTTTTGGGGTTATTTTAAAAGGGATATTAGATTGAGATAATTCCTCTCTTAATAATTCCATGTACTTTTTTTTTGAGGCATAAAAATTAAAAATAACTTTAAGGTCTGTATCTTCGTTTACACCTCTGGTTTTCCATGTACGCCACATATTCTCATTGTATTTAAAATGAGATTCTAATTCTTTTTCGTTACTCATGTTCTATATTTTTGATACTCCAACAATATTTATATTCTTTTATAAACCTTTAAAATCAAACATATTACAAAGTTCTAAGAATTCTGTATAAATATTTTCTTCATCCCATTCATTTCCTTTGATTTTTGACATCTTTACATTAGGATCTCGCATAGCTTTACCTTTATTTTCCTCGTAAACTTCTCCTGCCAAATACTCGAAATCTTCAAATATAGGATCTTCATCATCAAACACTGCTTTAAACTTAGAAGTGTTATAATCTTTAATTAACTCATACGCCTCTTTACCTTTTGAAACCACCCAAAGCCTAAAATAATCGAAACAATCATCTCCACAACCTCTGCGTACAATATAAGCTAAAGCCCAAACATTCCAATGATTTAATTCATTTTGATAAGTCAACAATAATTTCTGAAACCTTTTCATTTCAGGTGCTTTAAACCTTAGTAGTTTTTCTTTCAATATTTCAAAAAACTCATCTTTGGTTTCCCCTTCTTTTCTACTATTGTCTATCAATTCCCAAAAAACTGTTTCATCAATTTTTCTTTTATCAATAATGATTTTTTTAGAAGGTTCGTCAAAAGGTTCTTGTTTTAAATTATGTATACTCTGTATTTCTCTATTGAAATTTTTCACTTCCTCAATATCTCCCATTTTCTCTAATCCACTTTTACATAACTCAATTGCATTTAAGTAATACTTTCCCCAAAATGCTGCATTTTCTTTTTCGTCGTCTGTCCATTCACCATATGGTTTTATATAAGATGTGTTAATAGCTTCCAATTCAGACCAAGTTATGTTGGGGTAATCAATCTTTAGGTTATGAATTTGATATATCCAAAAATTTTTAGCGTTGTATCTTATAACAGGTGTCCATATTCTTTTATATAATTTTAGCTTTTTTTCTTTAGTTAATTGTTCTACTAAAGGAGTCATAAACTCAATACAGTTTCTTGAAGTATAATCATCTAGTATGTATGCTATAAGTTTATTATACTTCTTTTCTTTTATCCATTTATCTCTAATGAGCTCCTTGCTTTCTTCAAAATCTTTATCTTCTTCATGTAAAAGTTTATAAACTTCATCATAAAACTCACTTCGTGCAGACATACTTCTATTTTTATAATTTTATTACTAAATGCTGATAAACGAATTTTGTATTATACTTATTTTTTAATAAACTTGATTTTGCTTTAATCATTAAATATGGTGCATGTTTAAATCCTGATAAATGCATGCTAATTATAAATTTATCGAGGAAAATTCTGTTTATTAATCATTTTATTACAAATAACTACTCCAAGATTTTTGCCCTTCTTGAATTTCTTTTTCTTCGTACGTTTTATTGTACTTATTACTCGCTCGACTACCAAAAAAGACAGGAATATGTTCTGCTGGCGTAGTATCGAAATCGTTAATTGTAGTTGTTCCCAACGTCGCTAATTGTCTTAACTTAGGTAAATTTTCTACAAATTTTATAGATGCTAAATTTTTACAATCCATAAGCTCTAATACTTCTAATTCTTTTAACGCGCCTAAAGGGCTAAAATCTTGCATTTTCCAACAAATATCAAACTCTAAATATTTAAGTTTATGTAATGTTGATATACTTGAAATATCTGTAAGACTACGTACTCCTCCAAAAGAAATACATTTTAAATTAGTAAGGGTTTCAATACCTTTTAAAGATTTTATTTTTGCAGTTTTAAAACTTAAACTTTTAAGATTGGTTAAACTGCTTAATTTAGTGAGGTCTTTTTCATCAAATCCTGAAATAGTTAGATGCTCTAAACTACTACTTAAAACATCCAAATTTATCATCTTTTTTTTAGAGTAAACATAAATATGGAGTTGTTTTAACGATTTTGGTAGTTTATCAAAATCCAATACAAAATCTACATCTTTGTATAAAGGAACAACTAAACCTTGAAGATTAGGTAATTCATATATAAAAGAATTTTCTACTCCATACTGCATCCCGACATCTAGATATTCTAGGTTTTTAAAAATCTCAATAAATTGTTCTATAAATTGTTTTTCAAATTTCCCAAAAAGTCTTACCGTGTATTTATTCTCTAAAAAATCGGGATTAATATTATCTAAATCTGAATTTGGTTTCACCATTAAATATGGCGAATCTTTAAAACCTGATAAGTGCATAATAAATTAAAAATATCGCATTAAACATTGTTTATAAAGCATAAAAAGACATTATATTAATTTTGAAAATCATAAATTTTTGTTGACAAGTATTACACATTTACATTTTTAGTTTATTTTTTTAAAGTTATGTAATTAACTCCTAAATAATCATATATTGTAGGATCAATTGCTAAAGTATTTCCTGTTCTCATATTTTCAATAATTACAAAATCATGATCTTTAAAAAAAGGAGATTTAAAGTACTTATGAATGTTAATATCTAATAAATAAAGTTGACCTTTGTGTGGTGTGGCTACCCATATACTATCAAGGTCATATTTTTTTAAAAGATAGTTACAGCTTGCAGAGAAAAACGCAGCATACCCAATACAATTAGCTGTTCTTGTGCTTATTAACTTATTAGGGTCTCTATAGTTTTTAGTAGCAGTAAACCTTAATTGTTGTGATGTTACTGAAAGCCCTATATCTATTATTTTTTCAATTTTAAGACCTTCATTATTAATCAATTTTGTTTCAATTGAATTCACTAACTCCCCATTTACAATTAAATAATTTGTTCTTTTTTCTATAGGTTTATATGTAACAACATATCTATATATCCATCCTTTAAATACAACTCCAATTAATAATACAATCAATAAAGTTTTCATTATTCGTTTTATAAATCTCATAAATATTTAGATTAACTCTCTTGATTTAAAGAGATAATACTTCCTAAAATTAGAGCATAAATACTTATTTTGATAATAAAAAAGATAGCCATCATTAAAAAATACATCCAAACAATCTTCTTTTGTTTTTTTAAGGTTATTAAATTAAATACTAAACATATAGGAATTTGAATTACCTCTAAAAAAGGAGAAAAAATGAAAATCAAACCTGATGCATCTAATAAAAAATTAGGGATGTAAACTTCAAAATACATCACTAAAATATTAAATACAAATAGACCAAATATTATAATACTTGCACATATATTAATCTTCCAAAATAACTTCATTAATCAAACGGATTTAAGTCTTTTATTTTTTCTTTTATCCTCTCCATTCTTTCTTTATTTTTTTCAAAAGATGTTTTTCTTCGATGTTTAGGATCTGGATTAGTTCTTGCAGTAATCATGTCTTTAGGCTTATTAATAACATGCAATAGTCCATCCACAAAAATAGATGCTACTTCTTCTGATAATGGTTCAAAATGACCTAAAGCGTCATTAAATTCCTCTAAACCTCCACTATCCTTATCTTTCATTCTTAAACCTAAATACCATGAAGCAAACTCATCTAAATGTTCTGTAATTTTCTCTTCTACTTTAGCCCTATTGATTAAATTATTATTCCCATCAAATTTACCTCCAAGCATTTTTAAGAAGTACAGTGTTCTATTATCCCACTTACAATCAAAATAATCCAGTAAGGCCTCATGTATAGTTGAAAAATTTTCAGTTGGATTATCTATTTTTGATGGATTATTTTCATCCATACCAACTATGTATGATGCTATATCTCCTTCTAAATTTACCATAGTACCATAACTATGACCATTTATAGAAAACAAAGTTTTTGCTCTTATTTTTGAATTTTTAATTCTATCTACTGACAATTTTCCAACTCCCCCTCCTAAATCACCAACCCATGTGCATATTTCTAAACCTGTACCTCCTTGCGAGGGGATATGTATACTTTTCGCGACTTCGCTTTTTCTTGCTTCTAAACCAATAATTAAATGACCAAAATCAACAGCTACATATGGGGTATCAAAAACTTCATAGCTTTGGTACAATGAATTAAACAAATCAGATTTACACTCTTCTAAACATTTTAATTTTTCTCTTGCATCTGGAGGAGTTGTTGTTGTCGTATATGGAATATTAAATGCAATATTCCTCATTGTACTTTTCTCCACTGAATAATCTAAGCTCCATTTTGTGCCATAATAAATGCCTCTTAATATATGTATTCTATCCCCCATTTCATCATAGCCATTAAGTATTAACATTTCTTCTGCTTGTTTTACCAACTCTACCAATTCTTTAAAATTTTTAGCTGGCTTAGATTTTTCACATGAGCATTCAACATTCAACCTTAAGTCTTTTTTGTAACCAATAGATGATACTTCTAAAATAAAAGTATTCATAATCTTAACTTCCTTGTTGCTTAATTATCTCGAGTTCAAGTTTTTCTATGTTCTCAATTATTTTATAATTAGAAATAGTGTCATTAGGTAAAACCTTACCATTATATTTAAAATCTACATTTTTATCATCTAAAGTAATAGATAATAATTCACCTATTAAACTTTCAGTTTCAATATTTAAAAAAACTTTTTCTCCAATCTTCCCTTTATCAATTCTATTTCCATCAAGATTCGTTAAATAATAATCCAAAACTTTTGGTTCTCTACTCTCCTTTGATTTGTATGGCATTCTTTCACTTGGCGGAATCCAACTTACATTCCATCGTTTTACAAAATCTGCTCCGTAGTTTTGAATTGCGGGCGAAATGGTAATAATGGTTTGCATGGGGTCTTCTCCGTTGGCGTCAAAGATTTCTTTATAAAAAATAAGCAGCGCATCGTTAAACTCGTAGGTTTTTGTTGGCGGATAATCGAACCCATCTTTATAGAAACAGATTTTTCCTTTTTCCATTTTATCAACTTCTTCCCAAGTTTTATCCTTATTCTCTTTAGTCATCCAACGTAAAATAAGGTCGCTATCTTTTCCTGTTGCGAAACAAAGCGTTATTAAACCTCCCATAATTTCTGTTTTAGGCTTTCCGTTTACTCTTGTATCTCTATAATAATGCATCTGGGTCCAGAGTAATTCTATTTCTTGACCTAGTACGAACAGTTTTGCTTTTGTCATTCTTTTTCTTAAAAATTTTATAAGGATATTAACTTTAGAAACCTCTTTTTCTACCGGTGATCTACACTTATTCCCCTAATTTTATTAGTAATATTTCCTTAAAATATTACGCATGGAAATATAGTATTTTTCCATACAAATGTAATGTTAAATCTTACTTATATTATTGACATATTCTGAATATTAACACGAATAAATCCCACTTAAAGATATCCTTTAAATAATGTTGTACTAAAAAAATATTCAGTAATTTTTAGTTGAATGATCAAGTCTTTAAATAGAACTCATAATTATACAGATGCTATTGACTACGATTATAACAATTAATCAAGAAAGAAATAAATTATAAGACACCGTCTAAAGAACCTTCATATAGGAAACTCATAGTACCATTTTTTGATTCTCCTGTCTCCAGTTTTTCAATTCTGGTCATTTCAACTTTATAGAAGCCCACAACTTGTATATCATTTTGTCTCATTATATAAATTATTTCGACTATAACAAGAGGTATTAATTACTTTACTTCCAGGTGTAGATGGACACATCAATTTATGCCTGTTATTTGCATCATGACTCGAAGTCAATGATCCTTTATAAGATTAGTCCATAAATAAGGTTATTGTTTTGCCCTTGATTAGATAAACTCCCTGTAATAAAAACGTTATCAGAATCTCTAACTTGTCTGATTCCTTGAATAAAAGTCATTCCAGATTCTGGATAATTGAATGCCGAATATTTAAAAGTTAAAAATATAACCATGTCTTAAAGTTAGACTAAGTTCTAACATCTAATAAACGTATAAACATCCGAAAATTAAATACAGGTAATTTGGCTGGAGTCCTAGATAAACCTACCCGCTTTTCAATTGATATTTTAAAGTAGATAAAGAAAAGAGTGACCATTAATTTTAAGATATTTCATATAATTTGTAGGTTTGTTTTAATATTACATTAAACACATCTAATTATACCTTTATAATTCACATAGACTAATAGGGCGTTTATGAAGAAAGAAAATAAACCCAAAAAAATAAAGACTCCTTGGCCAACTAAAGATGTTATGGAACAAGTTTATAAAATGAAACTTTGGGGAAGTAACCAATCTAATTTTTATTCTGGTGCAGGATCACATCATCCTGAGGTAGTAAATCCATATCTAGATGTTTTAGTATCGTTTTTAACATCTTTTAAAACCCCTCTTACAGTATGCGATTTAGGCTGCGGCGATTTTAATATAGGTAAAGAATTGGTTAAACATACCAAAAAGTATGTTGCAATAGATATCGTAACAGACCTTATAGAACATAACAAAGAAAAGTTTAAAGAGGAAAATTTAGAATTCCATTGTTTAGATATTGCTCTAGATAATTTACCTTCTGGAAATTGTGCCATATTGAGACAGGTACTTCAACACTTGTCGAATACTGAAGTACAGAGTATAGTGAGTAAATTAACTAATTTTAAATATGTTATTTTAACGGAGCATTTACCAGAAGGAGATTTTACACCCAATATAGATATTATTTCAGGACAAGGAATTAGACTAAAAAAACAAAGTGGTTTAAACTTATTAGCTCCACCGTTTAATTTAAAGGTAAAAGAAGAAAAACAACTATCATCTATTTTTTTAAATGATTGTAAAGAGGTTATAGTAACTACGCTTTATACAATTGCTTAACTACTGTTTATATAATTATACAATTTTAGTTAAATTCCAAAAACGATCAAATTATATAGTTTGACTTTTGTTTTTCTAACTTTTCTCTTGTATTATTACCATATGTAACTCCACATGTATTTACATTAGCTCTTTGATTTCAATATCAAAAATCGTATCACCAACAACTAAACAGTCATTTAAATGATAATTATATCTATTTATTATAAGGTTTACAATATCAGGTGAAGGTTTTTTATTTTTCGTATCTTCTTCACCTCCTATAAATGTAAAAATGTGGTAGATATTCTGCTTTTTGAGAATTTTTATTAATGCATCCCTTCCTTTGCTTGAGGCTACAGTTAAATTTATTCCTTTGTGATGAAAATCTAATAAGTTGTCTTTTAAACCATTAAAAAGAGATAAGTAGATTATGTATAAAAAAACCTTTAAATATGATGTTTTTAAATAAAGTATAAGAATTAGAAAAAGCCAAGAAAACATTGTATCTTGATTAGTTTTTTAGAGCATTATAGTTGATGTAGTTTATACCTCATACAAAATTATTAACATGAATAAAAAAATCTCTATAACAAATGTTATAGAGACTATATTGTTAAAACCTAAAATGAGAACAGATATTTTCTTACCTGCCTATTTAATTAATCTCTTCTATATTTTTTAGTTTCCTCAAACACATACTCAAGAATTGCTTGATCTTGTTCTGTAAACTCTATTTTTCGTCTTGCCATAACAACTTTAGACACTTCAAAAGCTTTCTTAGTTAAATACGTTGTAAAACCACTACTACCTCCCCAACTAAAACTTGGCACAAAGTTTCTAGGAAATCCACTACCAAATATATTAGCGCTAACGCCAACAACCGTACCTGTATTAAACATGGTATTAATACCGCATTTACTATGATCTCCCATCATGAGACCACAAAACTGTAATCCTGTTTTTGCAAAACCTTCGGTTTCATAATCCCATAAACGAACTTCGGTATAATTATTTTTTAAATTTGAATTGTTAGTATCTGCACCTAAATTACACCATTCACCTAACACTGAATTACCTAAAAAGCCATCATGTCCTTTATTAGAATAACCAAAAATAACAGAGTTACTAACCTCTCCTCCTACTTTACTGTGTGGCCCTACTGTTGTTGGTCCATAAATTTTAGCTCCTAATTTTACAGTTGCACTTTCACATAATGCAAAAGGGCCACGTATAATTGAACCTTCCATTATCTCAGCATTTTTACCAATATAAATTGGTCCAGCACTCGCATTTAGTGTTGCAAATTCTAATTTAGCACCTTCTTCTATAAAAATATTTTCTGGAGCTATAATATTATTACTCTCTGGAATAGCTTGCGAATTTCTATCTTCTTTTAATAATATAAAATCTTGTTGAATAGCTTCTCCGTTTTTAGAAAAAATATCCCAAGTATTCTCTATTTCAATAATATCTTTATCGAACTCAATAGCTTCAAAAGTATCAAAATCAATATCATCTTGTGTTTCTTTAGTAAAAAATGCAATAACATCCTCTCCTTTAAAAATAGCCTGATTCTCTTTTAAACTTTTAACCATTTCAACAAGCTCTGCAGTTGGAAGATAAGCTCCATTAATCATAACATTTTCTTCCATTTCTACCATTGGAAACTTCTCAGACAAATAATCCTCTGTAATTGTTGTAGTTGTTGAGCCTAAAAACGTTTCCCATTTTTCACGAATAGTTAAAATTCCAACTCGAATATCTGCAACAGGTCTTGTAAAAGTAAATGGTAATAAATTATTACGCGAAGGACCATCAAAAAGAATATAATTCATTTTTAAATAAGAGTTTAAAGCTAAAGACTTAAAATTTTTAATCTTAAACCTTTAATCATATTAGTACAATCAAAAATAGCTTAATTGTGTAAAATAAAAAAGCCTTTCCGTTACAGAAAGGCTCAATATATATTATATAACACTTAAATTTATTTTTTAAACTTAGCGTATTTAGTTTTGAATTTATCAATACGACCAGCTGTATCTACTAATTTAGATTTACCAGTGTAAAAAGGATGAGACGTTCTTGAAATTTCCATTTTAACAAGTGGATACTCAACACCATCAACCTCTAGAGTTTCATTAGTATTTGCTGTAGATTTAGTTAAAAACACATCATCGTTAGACATATCTTTAAATGCTACTATTCTATAATTTTCTGGATGTATACCTTTTCTCATCGCGTTTATTCTTTTCAATTTTGGAAGTGCAAATTTAAGTGTTTTTTATAAATATGCAACACTTTTTATTATTTTTTATTTCAATTACAAATGTAACGTTTTACTACCTTTGAATACTAACAAATCAACTAACAAAATTAATCATATAAAATATTATGGAAAAATCTTTGAAATCTATTGCTACTAATTTCGGTCTTTATTTAGGTTTATTGCTTGCTTTAATTACTGTTATAGCTTACTTAGTAAGCTTAGAATTGTTAACCAATACTTGGGTTGGAGTTTTTATAATGATAGCTATAATTGTTTTTGGTATTATTTCGGTTGCCAAAACAAAACAAGCTCAAAACGGTTTTGCCTCTTTTAAACAATCTTTTACATCCTACTTTATAACCGTACTTTTAGGTTTATTAATTAGCACATTAGTATCTTATTTGTTATTTAATTTTATTGATACAGAAGCTGCAGAAGTATTAAAAGAGAAGACCATTGAAAAAACGGTTCAAATGCTTGAAGGGTTTAACTCTCCTAGTCATGCCATAGATAAAGCTGTAGAACAAATTGAATCTCAAAACCAATATTCATTAGGCAATATAGCTAAAGGATTAGCTGGATATCTTGTCGTTTTTAGTATCATAGGACTAATAGTAGCAGCTGCTATGAAAAAAAGTAATCCAGAGGCAGAATAAATTCAGTATTTTTGAAGGGTTAAAATTTTGAAAACACTTAAATGAACATATCTGTAGTTATACCACTACTTAACGAACAAGAGTCTCTAACAGAACTACATGATTGGATTGCTAAAGTTATGCAATCCAATCGTTTTTCATATGAAATTATTTTTATTGATGATGGTAGCTCAGATAATTCATGGCAAATCATTTCAAAACTATCAACGAAAGACAATAACGTAAAAGGCATTCGTTTTTTAAAAAACTTTGGTAAATCTCAAGCACTACATGCAGGCTTTAAAAAAGCGCAAGGCAGTGTTGTTATTACTATGGATGCCGACTTACAAGATAATCCAGACGAGATTCCAGAGCTTTATAGCATGATAATTAATGATGGATTCGATTTAGTTTCTGGCTGGAAAAAAAAGCGTTACGATTCGGTTATTGCAAAAAACCTCCCTTCAAAACTATTCAATTGGGCAGCAAGAAAAACATCTGGTGTTAAATTAAATGATTTTAATTGCGGGCTTAAAGCCTACAACCTTGATGTTGTAAAAAATATAGATGTAAATGGTGAAATGCACCGTTACATTCCCGTACTTTCTAAAAATGCTGGTTTTGGTAATATTGGCGAAAAAATAGTAAAACATCAAGCTAGAAAGTATGGAGAAACCAAATTTGGCATGAACCGTTTTGTTCATGGTTTTTTAGATCTTATAACTATTTGGTTTTTATCTCGATTTGCAAAAAGTCCTATGCATTTATTTGGAGCTCTTGGCTTTATTATGTTTGCCATTGGATTTGGATTTTCCTTTTATTTAGGAATCGATAAATTATTTTTAAATCGCTCTGGTCGTTTAATAACACAGCGCCCAGAATTTTACATTGCATTAGCCACCATGGTAATTGGTACTCAGTTTTTTGTTGCTGGTTTTTTAGGTGAGCTAATTCTACGCAACAAATCAGACAAAAAGCGTTATTTAGTTAAAAACGAATTAAACCTATAATAATAGCTTTTATCATAAAACCTATAAATCTTAAAAACAACTAAAACGTTTGCGTTAAGTTTGAGCATTTACACTAAAAAAAAAGGATTAAACTAACTAACGAATTGTTTACTTTTGTAGTCCATCTTTTTATATAATTTATGATACATATAGAACCTAAAATTTTAGATAGAATAAACACGTGGTTAACTCCTGCTTTTGATGAAGATACTCAATCCTTTATAAAGGAAAGTATGGCTAACAATCCAGAAGAAATACAGGAAAGTTTTTATAAAGATTTAGAATTTGGTACTGGCGGTATGCGAGGTGTTATGGGCGTTGGCACCAATCGTATAAACAAATATACATTAGGTAAAAGTACGCAAGGA
This sequence comes from Flavivirga aquatica, assembly GCF_001747085.1. Lineage (GTDB taxonomy): Bacteria > Bacteroidota > Bacteroidia > Flavobacteriales > Flavobacteriaceae > Algibacter_C > Algibacter_C aquatica. The sequence goes on along the minus strand of NZ_MDJD01000047.1, from coordinate 112,863 downwards.
TTAAGTGATTATTTACACCAATCTTTTCCAGATGAAAAATTAAAAGCTGTTATAGCTTACGATTGTAGACATAATAGTAAAACACTTGCAAAAGTAGTTGCCGATGTCTTTTCTGCAAACGGCATTGAAGTCTATTTATTTGAAGACTTACGTGCGACACCAGAATTATCATTCGCTGTAAAACATTTAAACTGCCATTGTGGTATTGTATTAACGGCTTCACATAACCCACCAGAATACAACGGTTATAAAGTATATTGGCAAGATGGTGGTCAATTAGTACCTCCTCATGATAGTGGTGTTATTAATCTTATTAACGACTTAGATTACGCAAATATTAAGTTTGAAGCAAACGATAAACTTATTAATTATATAGGAAAAGATGTAGACGATGTATTTATCGATGCTTCTGTAGAAAACGGTAGTGTTGGCGCTTCACAAACTGCTAAAGACAATTTAAATATTGTATTCACATCATTACACGGTACATCTATTACAGCTGTACCAGAAACATTAAAACGTGCTGGTTATAAAAATGTCCATATTGTTAAAGAACAAGAAGTTCCAAATGGCGACTTCCCAACTGTAGCTTCTCCAAATCCAGAAGAACCTGCAGCTTTAAAAATGGCCTTAGAATTAGCAGATACAGTAAACGCAGATATTGTTATAGGCACAGACCCAGATTGTGATAGGCTAGGCATTGCTGTACGTAACTCAGAAAATAAATTACAATTACTTAACGGAAATCAAACGATGGTCTTAATGACCGATTTCTTGCTTAAAAAGTGGAAAAAAGAAAATAAGATTAATGGTAAAGAATTTATTGCATCTACCATAGTATCTACACCAATGCTAAATAAATTAGCAGAAGCTTATCAAGTAGAAAGCAAAATTGTATTAACAGGTTTTAAATGGATTGCTAAACTAATAAAAGACTTTCCAGAATTAAACTTTATAGGTGGTGGTGAAGAAAGTTTTGGATACATGGTTGGTGATTTTGTACGCGATAAAGATGCCGTTACCTCTACCCTTTTAGCTTGTGAAATAGCTGCTCATGCTAAAGATAATGGAAGTTCTTTTTACAATGAACTTATTAAACTTTATTTAGAGCATGGTTGTTATAAAGAAAAGTTAGTATCGCTAACTAAAAAAGGTATTGAAGGTGCTCAAGAAATCAAACAAATGATGATTGATGCCAGAGAAAATCCTCTTAAAACAGTAAATGGCTCGAAAGTCGTTAAAATTGAAGATTACGATACATCAATAGCCAAAAACATGCTTACGGGTGAAGAAAATGCTATCGCTGTTCCTAAATCAAATGTATTAATATATTATACAGAAGATGGTAGTCAAGTTGCTTTAAGACCAAGTGGTACTGAACCTAAAATAAAATTTTATGTAAGCGTTAATACCGCTTTAAATTCTGTTGAAGATTTTAAAGAAACAGAAGCACAACTGGATTCTAAAGTTGATGCTATTTTAAAAGACATGAACCTTATTTAATGGATTACTTAAAGAAACTTTCTCGTTTTATTATTCCTTATAAAAAGTACGCCTTTTTAAACATTTTTTTTAACATTCTATACGCATTATTTGGTACACTTTCGTTTGTATCACTAATGCCTATGTTAAAAGTTTTGCTAAACACCGCCGAACGTATTAGAGAAAAACCTAATAAAATTAAGTACGACGGTATATTAGAATACGGTAATTACCTTGAAGATTCTTTAAATTATTTTATAACACAAAAAATTGAAACAGATGGACAGTATAGTGTCTTAATTTTAATGATCTGTGTTGTATTATCTACTTTTTTACTAAAAAATGCAGCTGGTTATTTTTCTAATTTCTTCTTAGCATACTTAAGAAATGGTATTTTAAAAGATATTAGAAATGAGCTATACGAAAAAACAGTTGAGTTACCTATTTCATATTTTTCAGAAAAAAGAAAAGGAGATATTATCGCTCGTATTTCTACAGATGTTAACGAAATTCAAAACTCACTATTAGCCATCTTAGAACTTTTAGTAAGAGAACCTCTTACTATCATCTTTACCATAATTGTAATGTTTACAATTAGTGTTAATCTTACTATTTTTGTTTTTATATTCATTCCTGTTTCTGGATTAATAATTTCATGGGTTGGAAAAAGTTTAAAGAAACATTCCAGTAGAGTCCAAGAAGAAAACGGAATATTTCTGTCTATTTTAGATGAAACTCTTAATGGACTTAAAGTAATTAAAGGTTTTAATGCCGAAACAAAATTTAGCAAAATATTTAAAAACTCGACTTCTAGGTTATTTAAATTTTCAAATAATTTAGCACACCGTCAAAACTTAGCTTCACCTACATCTGAATTTTTAGGCATAGTCGTAATTGCTGTTATTTTACTTTATGGAGGTAAAATGGTATTAGTAGACAAAATACTAACCTCGGATGAATTTATTACTTATATGGCTTTAGCATATAACATTTTAACTCCTGCAAAAGCAATTAGTAAAGCTACTTATAAAGTAAAAACAGGTAATGCATCTGCAGACCGTGTTTTAGAAATTTTAAATACAAACTCAAGTTTAAAAGACAAGCCTGATGCCATAACAAAAGACAGCTTTATTCAACAAGTTAAACTAAACAATGTTTCTTTTAAATACGAAGACGATTTAGTACTAAAAAACTTTTCTATTAATGTTCCTAAAGGAAAAAGTATTGCTCTAGTAGGACAATCTGGCAGTGGTAAAAGTACAATTGCAAACTTAGTCACTAGGTTTTATGATGTCACAAACGGAAGTATAACTATTGATGAAGACGATATAAGAGATTTAACAAAACAATCTTTACGTAGTTTAATGGGTCTTGTTACTCAAGATTCTATTTTATTTAATGATACTATAAAAAATAATATTTTAATAGGAGATGAAGACGCTAGTGATCAAGAGATAATTGAAGCATTAAAAATAGCTAATGCCTGGGAATTTGTTAAAGAATTACCTAAAGGCATCGACACAAATATTGGAGATTCTGGAAACAAATTATCTGGAGGACAAAAACAACGTTTAAGTATTGCTCGTGCAGTTCTTAAAAACCCACCTATCATGATTTTAGACGAAGCGACCTCAGCCCTTGATACAGAAAGTGAACGTTTAGTACAAGTAGCCTTAGAAAACATGATGAAAAACAGAACATCTATTATAATTGCGCATAGGCTATCTACTATTCAAAATGCAGATGAAATTGTTGTTCTTAACAAAGGGGAAATTACCGAACAAGGTAAACACAAAGACCTCATCGCTCAAAAAGGAGTCTACCAAAAATTAGTAGAAATGCAAAGTTTGTAATAAAACAATATATAAAAAGAAAAAAGGATAGAAATTTAGATTTCTATCCTTTTTTTGTTCATTGCTAGACTTGGGGACGACTAACAACATTAGTAGGTTTCTGATACAAATATACAGTAAACACCCCTATCTAACAAGAAAAAATTACATTTTATCGTCAATTAATGCATTTCATCGATTTTAAATAGATTAATACACTGTTTTTCAAAACATTAAAATATCGCCCTAAAAAAGAAAAAAACAGTTTAAACTTTTAGTATATTTATTAGTCTAAAGACTAAACAATTTTTGTGATAGACGAAACACAACTATTAGAGGAATTAAAATCTGAAAACGAAAAAAACCAAGCCTTTAAAGTGTTATTGAAGCTTTATAAGGAACGGTTATATTGGCACATTCGTAATATCGTTAAATCACATGATGATGCAGATGATGTACTTCAAAATACGTTTATTAAAATTTATAAAAACATTCATAACTTTAAAGGAGATAGTAAATTATTTTCATGGATGTATCGCATTGCTACTAATGAATCTATTACATTTATAAATAAAAAAGCCAAACAATTACAAATTACAAATGAAGAAGTGCAACAGCTTGCCATAAATAATTTAACTTCAGATGTTTATTTTGAAGGTGATGCCATTCAACTTAAATTACAACAAGCTATTGCTACTCTACCAGAAAAACAACAATTGGTTTTTAACATGAAGTATTTTGAACATATTAAATACAAAGATATGTCTGAAATTCTTAAAACTAGTGAAGGTGCTTTAAAAGCATCCTATCACATTGCTGTAAAAAAAATTGAAACTTATATAACTAACAATTAAACCTTTTAAATAGATTTAAGTCAAAACTACAAGATGTTAAACAATGAATAACAACAACTTACATAATATAAAATCTACAGGTTTTACAACCTCTAACGATTATTTTGAGTCTTTTGATGAAAAAATGTTAAGTAAATTAAAAAATGAAAATTATTTTGATTCTATTAAAAATACAGGTTTTAAAGTTTCTGAAAATTATTTTGATACATTAGAAGACGCTATTATAAGTAAGGTTTCTAACGAAAGAGAACCCAAAGTCATTCAAATATTTAGTAAAAGAAATTTGGTTTATATTTCAAGTATGGCTGCTGCTATTTTATTATTATTTAATCTTGCCATTTTTGATGATAAGCCAACTTTTGATTCCTTAGACATTGAAACGGTTGAAAATTATATTATGAATCAAAATATAAATTCTTTTGAAATAGCCTCTCTCTTAACAGATGAAGAACTTTCAGAAGAAAACTTTATACAAAACCAATTAGAAGAAAAAACAATTGAAGATTATATATTGAATAATATAGAAATTGAAGATTTGATTATTGAATAAAACATATACTAATGAAAATATTATTAATCCCCATATTAACATTATTCTTATCAATAAGTGCTCTAGGACAATCTAAGAAAGACCAAATTAAAGCACTTAAAGTGGCTTTTATTACAGAAAAACTAGAGCTATCTGAGAAAGAAGCTCAAAAATTCTGGCCTATTTATAACACTTACGATGATACCACAAGAAGAATTAAACAAAAAAATATACATAGTATACGACGTGAGATTAGGAAAAACATAGAAACCCTTACAGATGAGCAAGCTCTAAAGTTTTTAACTACTTTGGGAGAAGCAGAAAAACAACTAGTTATACAGCGTAAAAAATTAACAGAAAAGTTAAAAGGTGTTATTTCTCCTAAAAAAATAATCTTGTTAAGAATCTCGGAAGATGATTTTAATAGAAAAATATTTGAGCAATTTAAAAAAAGACATAAAACAAATAAAAAGAAAAATTAAACCAAAAGAGAAGTCAAAACGACTTCTCTCTTTTTATACCTCTTTTAAAACTCTTCTATTTATATTTTATAAAAAGAACCTTAGACACTCTTCCTGCTCCTGCAGCATATGCTACAGAATCATTTAAAAACCGAATAGTATAAAAACCTTCATCACTTAAATGTTTCCAAGTATCTCCTGAGTCATTAGAATAATCTATACCTTTAAACCCAACAGTTACCAATTCTTTACCCGCTCTATTTGGTATATATTGCACACAACTTCTATAACCAGGGTTTTTATTTTGTGCAACTAATTGCCATGTTTTACCTCCATCATCTGTTCTAATTTTATTATCAATATTATTATCAGGTTTGGTATAATCGCCGCCAATAGCAAATCCATTTAATTCATCGTAAAAATCTATAGAATATATACCTGTTGTCTCTAAACCTTGGACAATAGGTGTGTTATAAACCTCCCATGTATGTCCCTTATCTGCTGAATATAAAACCCTACTAACCTTCCCTCCTGTTGCAACCCATGTATGATTCCCTACAATAGCAATATTAGAATCACTGGCCGCAAAAGCAGCTTCACCTTCTTTAGCTTTTGGTAAATCTGCACAAGGTGATTTAGTCCATGTATCACCGCCATCTCTAGTTATAATAATACTCATACAACCATCTATTGGATCACCAATGACAATCCCTTCTTCTTCATTCCAAAAATCCATAGAATCGTAAAATGCTTTGGGGTGGTCTTCTTTGTAAACAACCTCATCTTCTAATTCTCCAAATTTAAATAATAAAGCAGGAGAAGCTATGCTCATAGTAAAACCGTTATTTAAATTTCCAGCTAAACACCTAAAGTTTGGAACAATAGTATCATGCCCTAATTGAATTAAGTTCTTATACGCTAACACATCTTGATTAGTAGAAATCACACCTATTCTCCCTGTAGATGTAGCAAAATAAACCAGACTTTCATCATAAACCTCCAAAGCCCTTACATTTAGCAATGAATCTTGTAAAAGCGTTTCAATTTGAACAGAAGAAAAATTCCTTATTTTAAACCTTTGTTTTTTTTCGCAAGAAAAAAATACTGCTAATAAAACTAAAATTACGATGTGTTTCATTTTCAAAAGATTTCCTTAAAAATAGAAAAGCTTCACTAAAAATAGCGAAGCTTTTCATTTAAAAACAAATAATAAAATCAAATCGTGCTTCTTAAAATTTTTACATGCCGCTTTAACCGTTCCACATCGACCTCTAAAGTACCATTATAAACACCTCGAATATACCCTTCTTTATCTACCAAAATAAAGTTTTCGGTATGTATAAACTCACTTTCATCTTGTGTTTTTTTAAAATCTTCATCTGCAAAATACCCATGTCTTGCTATATCATATAATGCTTCTTTATCTCCAGTAACCAAATGCCATTTTATACTATTTACATTATTATTCTTTGCATAATCCTTTAAAACGGAAATTGAATCTTTCCAAGGCATTACTGTATGCGACAATAATTTAATAACTTCATCATTTTTATAAAACTCTTGTAAATTCCCCATATTTTTAGTGAGTTTAGGACAAATCCCAGGACAACTTGTAAAAAAGAAATCTACTATATATATTTTTCCTTCATATGTTTTATTTGTAACTATTTCTCCATTCTGATTTATAAATGAAAAATCAGGAATTTTATGCGTTCCTTTAGTCCATTGCGGCGTAAAATCTGCTGAGTTAAAATAAGGTAACTTAGCCACTTTTTGTTTCGCTTTATTTTCTTTACATGAATATAAAACTAAAACTAAAAACAATAATGATATATATTTCTTACTAAAACTCATATTTATTTTACATTCCAGCCTGCAGAGTTATATCATCTGAATTGACTGTTACTTTATAACATTTCTTTAAACCAATTAACCCATAACGCTCACCATTTACAACTTCATAGTTAGCTTTAATAGCTCCATCTATTTTCCACAAACGCTGGCTTCCAACTTCTTTACCCTTTTTATAATTAAATTTTCTAAAAAGCTGACCAGTTTTATACCATTCTTTTACACTGCCATGATACTCTCCTTTATTATTAAAATGATATTCAAACTTTAAAATGCCATTATGCCACCAAGCTTTGTGAGTACCTGTTTTAAAACCTTTAGAATAATAACGCTCCATAAACTTAGTTCCATCATCATACCATTGCTTTTCGTACCCATGCTTTCTTCCTCCTAAATATTCAATTTTAGATTTTAATTTTTCGTTTTCATATTTAGCTACCAATTCTCCATTAAATGGTGTTTTTTTATAAAACAAAACACCATTTTCAAGTCTTAAATTAGAATCTAAAACATCTAAAGTCTTCCTACTTCTTTCTGCTGAGTTGCATGAATAAAATAGACATATAAAAAGGGCTAAATATTTTAAACTCTGTAGCATCTAATTAGTTATATTTCCTGGTATCCCAAAAAATCCATTTCCATTAATATAAGGATCTTGATTTGTTATATGATAATGATATATACCTTCAGGAAAATCTGCAGTTGCGCTTGTATGACCATGATAAGCATCTAAATCGTCATTAGTAATTACAGTTCCATTCTCCATAGGACCATATACAGGAAAACCATCCGATAGTAAACCTAAAAAAGCATCTTCTCCAAATTCTTGAGTTAAATATGTAGGTTCTATATGATAATGATATTGATCTCTTCCTGTTGGATGCCCGTTCCATTGATCGAATGAATTTATTTCGCCAGTTAAAGGAGCTCCTCCAGCTGCATATTGATTAAAAAACACAACACCATTTCTTGAAATACCAATTGGCCCCATAGGAGTAGCTTCCTTATTAGGCGCTTCAGAAGGATTTAGTGTTATTGTAAATACAATATTTTGTGCTGCAATTTCATTAGGGTTTTGGTTCCAACTTGAATTTGTCCCATTATAAGCTTCATATAATGGATTACTCGTAGCGTAATACGGGCTTTTATGATTTGGTAAATTTTGAGTAGTAAAAGTTACTGTATTACCATTAACAGCATAAGATAAACCTGCTGCATTGAATTTTGAAAGTATTGATGCGATATTATAATCTGTTTCCTCTACAGCTTCTTCTTCAGCTGCTATTAAATCATCACTATTGCTGCAGGCAATAAATGTAAAAATTGCTAATATTAAAATGCATATTAATGCTAAAACCTTTTTTAATAATTTTTTCATATTCATATTTTTAATGTTCTATTCAAAACAATTTCCTGATTATTACTGTTTTCAATATAATTATCTTCCCATGAATTATAAATCCTTATAATATTTAAGACCATTAGAGTTATTGTAAAAACAGTTAAACATATAATTAGTGTATTTTTCATAGTCTTTCTTCTTCTTATATTGAGGGTATAATTATTTAGATGCACTTAATAAAAAAAACTTGCGGTTTATATAAAAAATTAATCTTTTTTAGGTTTATGCCCCTTGGGTTTGGGAGAATTCACCAATTCTTCTTGAGTAATAAAACCATCGTTATTAGCATCAACTTTAGAAAAATGCGCTTTTAATGGTCCTTTAATTTCATCTAAAGCAAGTTTTCCATCTTCATTAGTATCCATCTCTTTAAATAATTCTTCTACAGATGGAGGCTCTTGTCTATTCGGCCTTTTATTTGATTGTCCAAAAGAATTAATTGAAATAAATAATATTATTACTAATCCAAATCTTAATTTTCTCATCTTATAAAACTTTAATGTTACAATCTTTTAGATGCGTTTTACTTTTTAAACTTGCGCTTGGCTTTTCTAAAAAATCAAAAAAAAAGACCTTCAGTATTTTGAAGGTCTAAAATTGTATTGTAAATCATTAATGTTTTGGCTGTGGAGGCCTATGTCCTTTTGGTCTTTCTGGATGAGGAGGTCTTTGTCCCCTTTGCTCTCTTCCTGCCTTATGCAGTGCATCATTAATTATTTTCTTGAATTCTTCTTTTTGATCTTCATTACATATTTCCTGTATGCTTTTAAAATGATAAAAAGTCATTTTCTCCTTTTCTATTTCTTTTTCTCCTATCAATGTGGTTATAGAATCTATAACTTCTCTATCTATAACGGCATCAGATAATCTATTAAACAAAGCATCTTTTAACCTCTTAATTCCATGAGAAATATGCCTCATTTTTTGATGATGATCTGCATTTAATTCTCTAAATTCTTTTAATTGAGACCCATCAAATTGAAGTTCTTTTACAATAAAATCCATAGGCCTTGGTGGTCTTTTTCCTTTTTCGCTACTGGTACTCCCCATATAATTATATAAGAAAAAACCATTAACTACAATTAAAAAAATAAGAAGAATATATAAAAGCGTATTTTTTTGCATGATTAATTAAATAAAATGGGTTCAGTGCTTGTAGATAAACCATAAGATTCTGCAAACTCATTAATATTTTCATCATAAGTAGCGCCTTGTAACTTTGAAAAAGCAATCAGATTTAATGCAATTATACAAACTAAAGTTGCAAATTGTAATTTTGGGGTAAACCAAGACCATACGACCTGTGGCTCTTCCTTTTCTGTAAATAAACGTTGCATGGTTTTATCTTTAAAAAAAGGAGAGACATTAACCGATTCAATAACATCAACCGACTTAAAAGTCATATCTATTTTATCTTGAATATCTTTATTATTCTTCATTGTATTATTTTAGATGCAATAAGTTTTAAAAACTTGCGCTAATATTTATTTTTATAAAAATTTTCTAATAATTGTTGTAAATTCTTTTTTGCTCTAAACATTAGAGACTCTACAGACGAAAGACTTTTCTCTGTTATATCACTTATTTCTTGATAACTCTTACCATCTACTTTACTTAACGTAAATACTACTTTTTGAGCTTCTGGTAATTGGTTAATAGCTCTAAATAAAGTTTCATTTTCCTCTTTATTCTCTAAAATGATTCCTGGATGATTCATTTCGGTAAAATATTTTGTTTTATCTATAGGAATGTCATTACCAAATAACGCTTGTAAAAAGGCAAAGCGTTTTTTAGCATTTTTCTTTCTAATAAATTCTAAAGATTTATTGGTTGCAATTCTATAAATCCAAGTAGATAATTTAGAATTTCCTTTAAATTTATTAATAGAATTAAAAACTTCAACAAAAACTTCTTGAGCTATATCTTCGGCATCTTCTTTATTTGGTACAAAAGAAATACAAGTAGAAAATACTTTTTGCTGAAAAATATCGAGCAATTTACCATAAGCAGATTGCTTTCCTTCTCTTAAATCATTTATAAAATCTTTATCTTCCAAACATGAATTTTATTCCGGAGCAAATTAAGAAAATTAATTGACGAATTAAACGTAACTTTGCAGCCTTATTTATAGATGATGCGATTACACAGAAACTTATGCTTTTCAGTTATTGACGGTTTAACTTTAATTTTTAATGAAGGAAAGTATGCCGATAAAGTGATACAACAACTTTTAAAACGTGACAAACGTTGGGGAGCTCGCGACCGTGGTTTTGTAGCTGAAACCACTTATGATATTGTACGTTGGAAACGTTTGTACGCGGAAATTGCTGAAGTAAAAGCTCCTTTCGACAGAGATAACCTATGGCGTATGTTTGCTGTCTGGGCAACCTTAAAAGGTATAAAACTGCCAGATTGGAAGTATTTTGAAAATACACCTACACGTAAAATTAAAGGTCGATTTGATGAGCTTTCTAAAATTAGAAAACTTAAAGAATCCATTCCAGATTGGATTGACGAATTAGGCGAAAAGGAACTAGGGTCTGAAGTTTGGTCTAAAGAGATCACAGCTTTAAACGAGCAAGCCGATGTTGTTTTAAGAGTAAATACCTTAAAAACTACCAAAGAAAAATTGCAAGCCCAATTATTCGATTTAGATATAGAAACCGAATTTTTAAAAGGCTATCCAAATGCTTTAAAATTAAAAGAACGCGCTAATGTTTTTACTTCTGAAGCTTTTAAAAATGGCTATTTTGAAGTACAAGATGCATCTTCACAATTAGTTGCTGAATTTTTAAACGTAAAACCTGGTATGCGCGTAGTAGATACCTGTGCTGGTGCTGGTGGAAAAACATTGCATATAGCCTCTTTAATGGAAAATAAAGGGCAAATTATTGCTATGGACATTTATGAAAATAAACTTAATGAATTAAAACGAAGAGCTAAACGAAATGGTGCTCATAACATAGAAAATCGTGTTATTGATTCTACTAAACCTATCAAAAAACTTTATGATAAAGCCGATCGTGTTTTAATTGATGCACCTTGTTCTGGATTGGGAGTTTTACGTAGAAATCCTGATGCTAAATGGAAATTACAGCCCGATTTTATTGAAAAAATAAAGAAAACGCAACAAGACATTTTACAACGGTATTCTAGAATGGTTAAAGCTGGTGGACAACTTGTCTATGCAACCTGTTCTGTATTACCTTCTGAAAACCAAAATCAAGTCGCTACCTTTTTAAAATCTGAAGCTGGAAAAGACTTTAGCTTGGTTAAAGACAAGAAGGTATTAGTTCATAAATCTGGCTTTGATGGATTTTATATGGCATTACTAGAAAAGAAAGCATAAAAACTATTAAAATATAACCTAATAAATTTCATATTTTATTAGATCATTTTTTATAATTAAAAACCACAATAAAATCTAAGGTTTTACTATGGTTTTTAATTAAAATATTCTTTTTTAATGCTTAAAATAGCAATTAAAAATGAATAAACTTTTTAGTTTGTGTACCATCAGAAATTAAATAAACACCTTTATCTAATTTGCTAACATCTAGCTGAATAACATTATTGTTTTTAGTTGGTTTTAATTCCATAATAACCTGACCTGCTATTCCGTATACAATAATTTTTGATTTAGCTCCTTTTACATTCACCACTCCTAACGTTCGGTTTTGAGAAATACTAAATGAAGAAACACTTTCTTCTGTATTACTACTAACTTCACTCTTTCTTGATATAGCTAGAGAAGTTCTATTACAACCTCTTACTTTATCTCCATCATATACCACTTTTTTACTACGCCCACTTCTTTCAAACGTACCTGTTATATTAGATAGTTCTGGTAATACAACAGTAGGTTTATAACAGCCTCTTGCTTTAGACCCTACAGAAGTACAACTATTATCTGGATCTGCACTATCCCTTACGACAGCAATCGAAGTCCCATGAGTACTCTCTTCATCTTCGTTGCTTTTTGCCCGTTTTTTTAATTCTGCACTCGTATTACAGTTGTAAAACTGAAAGTCTTTTCCTTTAACCTGAGCTAAATTACCTCCAACCACTTTAGAAATTTGGATATACGATTTATCGCTAAAAGTCCCTAGGTTATCAATACTTCCTTTTTCTTTTCTATCTTTAAATCCTCCTGAAATTATAACGGCATAAGTAGAACCTATAGATGTAATTCCACTTATATCTACTTGACCTTGATTAACACGATGTGGAGATAAATCTACAGCAGATAAACCATTGGTACTTGTTATTCCTTTAGCTACAATATCGTCAACTGTTTCAATATTATTCACACTAATTTGACCAGATCCAGTTTCTATTCTAAGCGTTATTCCTCCTGTACAATTTATATTTTTAAACAAAACTGTTTTGGCAGACTGGGTTTGTACAGCACCATAACCAACATGATTATTTATAGTGTAAATGTTTTGAACGATGCCTCCCGTTGCTATATGTCTTTTATTTCTAGATTTTGGTAAATTCATAACAATATTATTGAATTTAGTGTAATCATCAATAATATCTATACCAGAAATTTTAAAGTTTTTAACATACCTAAGCGCTATAAGAGATACACCTCTATCTACATCTCCCTCTAATCTTGCCTTAAATGCATCTATTTTTTTTCGACTATTTTCTTTTGTACTTGTAATAGCTACATTTTCTACTAAACCTGTATCTCCAACATTAAATACTGTCGTATTAGAACTAACTATTAAATTTTCGATAGTTACTCTTGGATCTATTTTAAGGTGAATATTACTTTTTAAATGAACCTGATTCAAATAAAACACACTTTTTCCATTATGAGGTAGCAAGTATATAGTTCCTCCTCCTTTTTTTGATGTTTTATCAATTAATTCATTTAAAATATTAGAATCTCTAGTGTTTTTACCTCCAGTTAAACTCTTAACACTAATACTATCATTAGGAATATTATCTGTAAAGAAACGACGCTCATTAAGGTCTAGCCTTTGTGCAAATATTGAAGACGTAGACGTTGCCATTAAAAAAGCAATCGCAAATTTTATTTTAGTTCTTTTCATGTTTTTAAATTGATTAAATTATTAATTAGTATTTAAGGGGTGTATTTTATAACGTTAATAAAATCTTAGAGTTTTCAAACTAAGAACAAAGTAAATTACCACATAGATCTCCTGAATCTAAAAATCTCATATTAATTTTAATTAACATATAAACAACAATAAAAAATATTACTCTTAATAATAATATATAAAAAAGCAAATATCTTTATAAGTAAAGGATTATAGTTATTATATGAATTTTAATATATTTTTGTGATGTAAAAATGCTGAAAAAAAAATTAAAATCGTATAATAAAGTAATTTTTTTTAAGTTGCACTAACGCCTGAAACAAGAAAAACTCAGGCAATAACCCAAATCAATAATAATGAAAAAAAAAATTAAAATCGCTAGATCTAAATCTAACAAAAAACTACTGAAACACCTGTTTTCTTTCCTTTTCTTAATATGCATTAGCTCTATTTACAGTCAAACATTAGATGTCCATAAAGCTATAAAAAACGGCAATTGGTCTAACCCAAATACTTGGGATAAAGGAGTCCCCGATGTATCAGATCGTGTAATAATTAGCAATGGAATTACAGTAAACATTAATAATTCTCATGATGTTGGTGAAATTGTTGTACATGGTGTTTTAAAAGTTGCTGAAAATAATGTACTAGATAAAACACTTAATACCCGTTGGATACATGTAAATAGCGGTGGTCTTTTTCAAATCGGAACTTCTACAAATAGGTTTGACAAAGGAAATTTCACATTAACATTAAATGGAACTTCTCCAAAAGCTAACCATACCATTCCTATGGCAGGAGGAGCAAACATGAATATCTCTGGTAATGATGGATTTATCATGGCTGGAGGAAATGGTAGACTAGTGTTTTATGGTCAAAATAAATTAAGTTTCACAAAACTATCTCGAACCGCCGAAAAAAACGACAATTCAATTACTGTTGCTAATATTATAGATCGTAATCATGATGGAAACCTATCTTCTACAGAAGATGGTACTCTAAATTGGGAAGTAGGAGACGAAATTGTTATTGCAAGTAGTTCTGAAGATTACACTGAAGAAGATGTTAGAACAATAACAGCCATTGAACTAAGAGGAGTAAATACGCGTTTAACGCTAGATCGCCCATTAAGCTACAGGCATTATGGGGAAATTGAAACTTATGCTAAAAATTTTGATGCAAAAAGTTTTAATACAGACCGTAAACCTATTAAAATAGACTTAAGAGCAGAAGTAGCATTGTTAAGTAGAAATATTAAAATACAAGGCTTAGCTTCTCAAGATACTGATGATCATTTTGGAGACAGAAAAAAGCTTACAATAGATCAAGGAAAAGCTTCAAATGGTGTTGGTGGTAATGTAATGATAATGCCTACTGCTGGTCCTATTGAAGTTGATGGTATTCAACTTCACTTAATGGGGCAATCTGGTAGATTAGGTAGATATCCTTTTCATTGGCACGTAGCTCGAGATCGTAAAGGTGATTTTTTCAAAAATTCTAGTATCACCAACAGTAATAACAGAGCTGTTGTAGTACATACTACCGATAATGTTTTAGTAGAAGGTATTGTTGCTCATGATCTTCACGGACATGCTTTCTTTACAGAAGATGGTGTAGAAGAAGGAAATAGATTTATAAACAATATAGCTTTTGGAGTTCATAGAGTACATGAAAAAGAATCGTTTCAAGGTAAAGCGTTTATAGTAGATGATACAGATACGTTTCATGATGGTGGAGAGCGTTTTAGAACAACTGCTGCATACTGGATAGCTAATGCTGGTAATGAATTTACTGGTAACATATGTGCTGGTTCTCAAGGAAGCGGATTTTGGTTTGCTCCACCTCCTTCTCCAAGAGGTCTTGCTGGATATATTTCAGAATACGATAATTATAAGCCTAAAGAAATAGCTTTACTTAAATTTAAAGACAATTCGGTACACTCAACAGTTACCGGTTTTGTAACATTATCTCGTAGGTCAAGAAACTCAGGAGATTTTAATCAAAACGAAAACTTTTTCAACCATATAGATCCTGTTTTCGAAAACTTTACAGTATACCAAACAAATGTTGGTGTTTACCCTTTGTTTAGTAATATAACTCACATTTTTAAAAACTTTAAAGCTGCAGATGTAGAAACTATTAGTTACGACTCTGATCCTACTCTTTTTGATGGCGGGCTTTTTCTTGGTCTTAGCAAAGGAAACCCTTACAAAGGAAAAATTGTAGGTACTCATTTTTACCATGGAAACTCTATTTTTAAAGATATTCATATTGCTGGATTTAATAAAGGAGGTAATTCGATTATGTTTAAATCCATTAGTGGAAATCGTGTTCGCCCAGCTTGCGAAGTAGAAGGTTTAAGTTTTGAAAACGATAAATCTTATAGCAATATGATTGTTGCACAAAGAACAAATCACAGAGATACCAGAGAAGTTTATGATAGAGACGGTTCTCTTACTACTGGATTTGGAGGTGGTCCTGGCTATACTTTTATAGGAAATACAACTTGGACTGTAGACCCTAGTTTAGGAGAAACTCCTGCTCCAAATGATTTTAGATGGGTAGTTTCTAAACAACGATTTGGTAATCTTCAAACAAGACATAAAGGTAATGATAAAAAGATTCCAGACATCTTCTTAACTACTCCGCATGGTGTTAAAGAAAGGTTTCATATAGGTAATTCAGATCACAGAAGAGCTCAACTACGCTTAGGTGGTGAGTATAAAATGGAATTCCCTAATGGTTACAATACTTCTAATCATGAAATGGAATTAACATTTCATCAATGGTCAATGCCAAAAAACACTATTGGAGTAACCTTACGTATGGTAGATATGGCCAATATTATTAGACCAAGAAGTTCTAAATCTAATATAGATTTACCAGAATTTAATACTTTACAAGAGCTTCGTAATTCAAAAGAAGACGGTTATTACAAATCTAGAAAAGATCTTTACTTAAAACTTATGAACCGTACAAAAGGAGTTCATGAAGGTTACATTAAGTTTGTAAAAGACGAAGGTAGAAACAATAACAATGGAGAAGATTCAAACCCTAACCCTAATAACCCAAAACCTTTAAAATACTCATTATCAATAACCACAAATAATTCTAATCTTTCAGATAAGAGTATAACTATACACCCTAATCCTTTTTCTAATTTTGTAAATATTACATCGCTTTCCAATAATTTTAAAATAGAGCAAATTTCAATATTAGATATTACAGGAAAAAATCTTTTAGATCCTAAAGAAATAACTAAAACAAATAACATTGATTTAAGTTTCCTTTCTTCTGGTATTTATTTTGTAAAAGTTGATATTAAAACCTCTGAATCTTCAAGTACAGAAACTATCATAAAAAAGATAGTTAAAGAATAGTAAACTATTTAAATTAATTATGAGTAACCATAACACAAATAGCTTTATAATTCCCCGTTAGTTACTACATATATTTAAAGTACATTACAAATCAATATTTAAAAACCGAAGTCTACAAGCTTCGGTTTTTTTTATGCCTTTTTACTAATAACACGTATAATCCTACATATACTTTTGAATAAACGTCATTAATTATAAAAAAAACAACAAATTGACAAAACCTTAACATCTAAATCTATAAAAGAATTTATTTTCGCAAAAAATAAATTGTAAACCCATAAACCTCATTTTTATGAAGTTTATGCTCTCATTTCTAACAAAAAGAACTTATGAAAAAACATTTTTACCTAGTACTATTCTTATTTATCAATTATCTAGGGTTCTCACAATTAACACCTCCTGCTCAACTACAAGCTTATTATAAAGATGTAGATTTTACGCAAACAGGTTTAACTTTATTTAATGATTTAGCTATTGAAACTGCTGTAAAACACACTAATTATTTAACATACTCTCCAGGTATTTGGGAAGCTAGTAAAATTACAGACCAAGACCCTTTAAATACGAGCAATGTCCTTTTAATTTATGGTTATAATGATACCGATGCTAACTTTATTACTGATAGAAGTAGAAATAAAAACAACAATGGTGGTAATCAAGGAACAGATTGGAATAGAGAACATACCTTTCCAAATTCTTTAGGAAACCCTAAACTGGAAACGTCTGGAAGAAATGTTCCTCCATATGCAGATGCTCATAACTTAAGACCATCTGATGTAAAAATGAATTCTAACAGAGGTAATTTAAAATTTGCAGCTGGATCTGGAAACGCAGGTAATACTGGTGCCAATTGGTACCCTGGAGACGAGTGGAAAGGTGATGCAGCTAGAATACTAATGTATATGTATTTAAGATATGGCGATCAATGTAAACCCGCTTTTGCTAGTGTTGGAACAACAAACGCTGTAGATCCAGATATGATTAATTTACTGTTAGAATGGAATGCTTCAGATCCTGTTTCTACAACAGAAGATAACAGAAACACATACCACGCCAACACTACTAATGCTTACGCACAAGGTAACAGAAATCCTTTTATTGATAATCCATACTTAGCTACAGTTATTTGGGGAGGAGCTCCTGCCGAAAACCGTTGGGGTAGTTCTGGACCATCGGACACCGAAGCACCTACAACACCAACAAATTTAGCAGCATCAAATCCTACAGAAACCACTGTCGATTTATCTTGGACTGCATCTACAGATAATACTGCTGTTATAACTTATAATGTTTATGTAGATGGTGCTTATTATGTATCAACAAACTCTACAACAACAACTATTACTATTAAAAATTTGTCTTCTAGCACAACTTACAGTTTTAGTGTTTTAGCTGCAGACTTAGCAAATAATACATCGCCATTAAGCACTGCCGTTAATGAAACAACTTTAGCTGCATCAAGCGGTAGTATAAATGCTTGTGCTTTCGAAACTTTTGAAGGTATGGAAGCTAATAACAGTTCTTATGCAGATAGATCTTGGGCTGGAAATGGCGGACAATGGACAGCTAAAAGAGCCAGAACAGATCAAACACTAAACAATAGAGCTATTTGTATTGATGTAAGAGGTACTAAAGATGGCGCTTTAACATCTCCAGAAATTGCTAATGGTATTGGCGAATTAACCATATCTACTCAAAGAGCTTTTAGCGGTGGAACTGGAAATTTAGATATCATTGTAAATTCAGTATTAAAAGGAACCATTCCTTATAGTGACGCTACTCAAACAACCACATTAAAAGATATTAATGTTGCAGGAAACGTAATTATCGAAATCTCTGAGTCTACTTCTGGTGGAGATCGAGTTATTATAGACGATTTATCTTGGACGTGCTACTCAACTTTAAGTGTAGATGAAAATATCTCAGAGAAATTCAAAATAACTCCAAATCCAATAAATGGAGCCTTTCTAAATATAAAAACCAACGAAAAAGCGAATTATACTATTCACGACATGCTTGGTAAAGTATTACTAACAGGATCTGTAAACCAGTTTAAACAAACATTAAACGTATCTTCATTAAATAAAGGGACTTATATTTTAAGAATAGACTCCCCTTCTGGAAATTTTACTAAAAAATTAATAAAATAATTATAATTTTTATTTCCAGAAAAAGCGACTTAATAGTCGCTTTTTTTATGGTTAATAACCACTTGAATAAGGCTATATTTTCAACATCGTATTTAGTTTAAAATACCACAAAAGAAAGTATTACTTAACATTGAAAACGGTGAAATGAAAGATTATAATTAGTTTGCTTTAATATATGGTAAAAACCGAAAGAGGACACACAACTCACTTAATATCAAAAAGATTTAATAATTGTTCTGATTTAGACCTGACAGGTTTTGATTTTATAGACATTGTTATTTTAGTAGTAGTAGTAGTGAACTATTTTTTATAATGTACTAAGAACATGCCTTAAAAATTAAGAAATACTTCTATTAAAACGTTAAAACCCTGTAAAATAATCCTGTACATAAAAAAAAGCATTTGGTTTGTTTTGTTTTAAAATCTTATCATTGTTCAGTTTTATATGAGAACCTAAATACTCAAATAAATTCAGCACAGGCAAGTTCAGGTTAATGAAAAGTATTATTACTAGTTCTAGATTAGATTAACTATATATGACTCTGTTTTTTTGAGTCTTATTATTTTTTAATCAATAGGATTAAAATCTCTGGCAAAAAACTATTGTTTTTTTCGATTTTTAAATAGGAAAAATTACTTATTTTTATAAAATAAAAGCGACAGAAGCTTACTATATACTAACTCATTTGTAGGGTTTAAATAATAAGAGTTAGTAAAAGAAGTATTAGGAATAATATCTGAATAAAAACTGATTACACACCATAATAAGATTAATTGCTAACTCAAGTCTACTTACGAAAACCCTTTTAGGTTTTCTATTCAATTTATATTCGAAAACTTAGTCACTTAAAGCATGTAACTAGTTATACAAAATATTATATATAACTCATAAACCAATCAAAATCAATAAAAAATGACATCAGAAAATTTCGATAACCATACAATATTTGACAGACTAAAATCTTTGGAAGAAATTTTAATGAATGATGATGTTAAGAAAAAAATTGACCTTGAAAAGTTATCTTTTTTCTAGACTGTTTATTCATATATAAACCAACGTGTTAAATTGACTATTCCTGATTTAGTACAACAAACTGAATTAGATTCTTTGAGTATTGAACTAAATGGAGGGATTTCAAAAACAAATAGCTTTTTAGGAAATAATAATACAGGACATCTGATCAACGCAACAAATAGCTTTAATGCTGCTATAAATAAAATCAAGAGCTTTCCAATTCCTGTAGCCAAAGCTGACTTTAATTTTTCGCGAAAAATTGCTGATTTTGAGAAAACAGCAAAAAGCAAATACAAATCGTTAGAGAAAGAGAAAGACCAACTAAAATCTGAAATTGAAAATTTCAAAACAGATCTAATATCAAAAGAAACAGAAACCCAAAGATTGCTTAAACTCATTGAAGGAAAAGAAACAGAAATTCAAAACTTGAACTCAACATTTCAAACTAATTTTAATAATATAAAATCAAAGCACAATCAAAATTTTGAAAACGACAAAAAAACTTATCGTGCAGAGATAGATAAAGTCAAGGAATCATTTCGTGATGAAATTAACGAATTAAAAAACAGTATTGATACAGACACTACAAGTACAATTACACAACTCAATACTAAACTTACTGAAGCAAAAAAACTTGTAAATCTAATAGGAAATGTAGGTGTTACAGGGAATTATCAAAATATTGCGAACAATCATAAAAAAAGCGCTAATTTTTGGAGAGGCTTTGCAATTCTATTCATGAGTATTTTTTCTGTTCTTTTAGTATGGACTATTATTGATTTAAGTTCATTGGGATTTGATTGGACAAAGTCCCTAATTAGACTTGTTGCTGCAGCTGCTCTATCATACCCAGCAACCTATGCAGCTCGTGAATCATCAAAACACAGAAAATTAGAAACTATAAATAGAAATGCTGAACTAGAATTAGCTTCAATTAATCCTTTTATAGAAGATCTTTCAGATGATAAGAAACAAATAATTAAAGAAAAACTAGTCGGAAAATATTTTGGGAATAATAAGGATAATAACTTTTTAGACACAAAGGAAACTGAAGGTTTATCTATTCCTGCTTTTGAGAAACTATTAAGTGCTATATCAAAATTGAAAGAATAAAGTACTGTACCCAATTCTATAATTACTATATGCTTTTATATAATGAATAACCCCGCAGCAAGCTGAGAGGAATTCTTTAGATTAAATTAGATACTTAAAACAACGTAACAAAAATGGAATAATTTTTGTACATTTGAATTAGAATTCATTCTTTATGAAAAAAGAACAAACATCATTACTTGTTGCTTTAGCAGCTAAATTAAAAAAAGAACACACTTCTAAGGAGTCAGCTATTGAATCCTTAAGTTCAGCAGGTATTATAACTAAAACAGGAAAAATAACTAAATCTTTTCCCAATTTAGAAAGAGTACTTTCTGTTGCTGAATAAATAAATGTATAGTTCAAGGTCTAATATATTAATTGGATTTCACGGTTGTGATGAATCCGCTAGAGACGAACTACTCACAAAACCTAAAAATGTAAAAATTAGTGAAAAGCCTTTTGATTGGTTAGGTCATGGTTTTTATCTTTGGGAAAATAATTATGATAGAGCCCTAGAATGGGCAAAACACAAGCAAAAAAGAGGAAAAATAAAAAAAGCTTCAGTAATAGGAGTTGTTTTCACTTTAGATTATTGCTTAGATTTAATTGATAGTGAATTCATTAAAATGCTGTCAATTTACTATCAGTTAATGGAAAAAGACTTCTCATCCATTGGTAAAGAATTGCCAAAAAATAAAGACGTTAAAGAAGACGAACATAAAGATTTATTGATAAGAGAATTAGATTGTGCTGTAATACAATATCTTCATCAAAAAATAAAAGAAGAAATAAAAAGCGACAAAAATACTTCTATTAAAGAATTTGATACAGCTAGAGGTGTTTTTACAGAAGGAGGTCCGGCATTTCCAGGTGCTGGAATTCAGAAAAAAAGCCATATTCAAATTTGCATACGAAATATGGACTGCATAAAAGGTTTCTTTTTACCACGAAAATAGCCTATTCACTCTTCTTAAGGTTTATAACCAAGGTTAACAATCTTTCCCTACCTCCAAATTCAAAAACAAAACGAATAACTAACTACCCTCCAATAATCAACCTAAAACCCTTCCAACACCTCCAAAACCTCAGAAAAACCAATACGAGACTTAACATCTGTAACTCTGCAATCCGCAATTAATTTTTGCCATTTATTACGAAGCTCATTACTCATTTCGTTTTCACTAACAAGACCTAATACATCTTCTAACAAACAAGTATATGCACGTACTTCAATACGTTCAATATTATGGGCTAGATCTGAATTAACATCATAAAAAGAAGCAGCACCAAAATCTCCCAAAAGACATTCTGCCGTTTTATTTACCAATATATTGTGAGCATAGAGGTCACCATGATTAATCCCTTTGCTGTGTAGCTGAGAACAAACTGAGGCGATACTTTTTGCAATTTTCAACAACTCATCTCCATTAAAAACAGATGTCTCATCAAACACATCTCGCGTGCAAGTTTTAAAATTAGGCGGATTACCTAAATTAATATACGTTGGAGATATAAGCCTCATTATTAATCCACTTTTCTTTTCAGGGTGGTTCTTTATTTTCCCTAAAACTGAGATTAAATTATCATGTGCCCCAGCTGCGATAGATATTCCCATTTCATCTTCTGGTAATCCATCACTCGTTACATCACCTTTAAAAATCTTAACGGCGATGTCCTCTTTTTTAGAAATCCAATGTGCTTTCGAAATAAATCCTGAAGCACCTTCACCTAATTGCTCTTTAATAGTAAAGTCTTCCCATTGGAACGATTCAAAATCAGTATTTAATGGAATTTGGCGTGCAGCAGGGTTCCCTCCAAAGGCTACCCAAGATAATTTAGGCAACTCGAATAACCATTTTGGAATTGACTTAAGTTTATTAGCCGAAATTCTAATGAGTTCTAAATTCAAGCAATTTGCCATTTCTGGAGGTAACTCTTCAATTTGGTTACCTGCTAGTGCACATTTTTGAAGCAGCCCACAATCTCCAATACTTTTAGGTAATTTTTTAATCTTATTATCAGTTAAAATTAACCAATTTAGCTTGGGAGGAAATACATTTTCTGGCACAGTTTGGATTTGGTTGGATTTAAAACCAATCATATTCAAAACAGGGAATTCTTTTAATATTTTAGGGAATTTTGTAAAATTATTACGTGCAAAAAAAATGATTTTCAAATGTTTTAACTTAGATATACTATCTGGCAACTCGGTTAATTGATTGTCTGATAAATCTAAAATCTCTAAAGTATCTACTAAAGATAATATAGCTTCTGGGAAGGTTTTTAAACCACAAGCTAATTTTAATCTTTTTGTACCAATTAGTTCTCCTGATTTTAATGCTTCTAAAGTGTGCGTCATGTTTAAAATAATAGTCTGCAAACTTAAACTATTATTGACTTTTATTAGCTGTTAAACTTGTTAAACCCATTTTATGTATAAAAACATATCATTTTAGGAGGTACGACGAAGTAATCTCTCTAGATTTATAAAATTGCCATGTCATCCCCTCACAATGATACTTAAAATATTGATTTTAATGCTTGATAAAAAAAGCTTCAAACTACTCTAATGTTTTATGGAAACTCCTATTTGCGTTAGCGATTGCAACGGCATCCTTTTTTAACTTGAGAACTAAAAACTTTGTCTAGCACTATAAATTTACAGATTGCCATGCCGTGCCTCCTCGCAATGACATTTTAAAAAAGATATAGTGGAAAGCGCGCCCCCTTTTCGGGGTAACGCCCAAAACGTTAAAATAGCTGTTTAAAACATCATGAATAACTCTCAATTTTCAATATAATATTTAGTTCTAAATACGACAAAAAGAAGTAAATTTGCACTTTTAATAATCGCAACAAAATCAACATAATAATGATTCATTTCTTTGGAAACGTAAGTAGCAAAGTATTTGCTGTACAGACAGTAGAAGAATTATCAACAGAGAATATCTCAAAATTAAACTGGCTTTTTGGAGATCTGCCTAAAATAGAGCAAGCATCGTTGGATGCTTTTTTTATTGGTCCAAGAGCAGCCATGATTACGCCTTGGAGTACCAATGCTGTGGAAATTACCCAAAACATGGGTATTGAAGGTATTGTAAGAATTGAAGAGTTTGAAGCTAAGGCTGAAGATTTTAGTGATTTTGACCCGATGATTTCTGAGAAATTTAATGGACTGAATCAAGAGTCTTTCACGATTGATATTGAACCTGAAGCGATATTAAATATTGAGGATATTGCAGCTTACAACCAACAAGAAGGATTATCGTTAAGTGATGAAGAGGTTGCTTATTTGGATGGTGTTGCAAAAAAAATAGGAAGACCTTTAACCGATTCTGAGGTTTTTGGATTTTCGCAAGTGAATAGTGAGCACTGTCGTCATAAAATTTTTAATGGTACATTTATTATTGATGGTGAAGAAAAACCTATGTCACTCTTCAAGATGATTAGACAAACGTCTGAAGAAAACCCTAACGATATTGTTTCTGCATATAAAGATAATGTGGCTTTTGTAAAAGGTCCAAAAGTGGAACAATTTGCTCCTAAACGTGCCGATGTTCCAGATTATTATACAACTCAAGAATTTGAATCTGTTATTTCACTTAAAGCAGAAACGCATAACTTTCCAACAACAGTAGAGCCTTTTAACGGTGCTGCAACTGGTGCTGGTGGAGAAATTAGAGATAGACTTGCTGGTGGTAAAGGATCACTTCCTTTGGCTGGAACGGCAGTTTACATGACCTCTTATTCTCGTTTGGAAGAAAACAGACCTTGGGAACAAAAATTTGAAGCTAGAGATTGGTTGTACCAAACGCCAATGGATATTTTAATAAAGGCATCTAACGGTGCGTCTGATTTTGGTAATAAATTTGGACAACCCCTAATTTGTGGTTCGGTATTAACTTTCGAACATGAAGAAAATGCAGCAGCTAGTGCTTCGCTACCAAGAAAACTTGGTTTCGACAAAGTTATTATGCAAGCTGGTGGAATTGGTTATGGTAAAAATGAACAAGCTTTAAAGGATACACCTAAAAACGGAGATAAAATAGTAATTCTTGGTGGTGAAAACTACCGTATTGGTATGGGTGGTGCTGCAGTATCGTCTGCAGACACTGGTGAATTTGCTTCGGGTATAGAATTAAATGCTGTGCAACGCTCTAACCCTGAAATGCAAAAACGTGCTGCTAATGCAGTTCGTGGTATGGTAGAAAGCGATGAAAATTTTATAGTTTCTATTCACGATCATGGTGCTGGTGGACATTTAAACTGTCTTTCTGAACTTGTTGAAGATACTGGTGGAAAAATAGATTTAGATGCTTTACCTGTTGGAGACCCAACACTTTCTGACAAGGAAATTATTGGCAACGAATCTCAAGAACGTATGGGGCTTGTAATTGCCGAAGAACATATTAAAACGCTTAACAAAATTGCAGATCGTGAACGTTCACCAATGTATACTGTTGGAGATGTTACTGGAGATAATCGTTTTACTTTCCAAAGTAAAACCAAAGGTAATAAACCTATGGATTTAGCTTTAGAGGATATGTTTGGAAGTTCTCCTAAAACAGTTTTAACAGATAATACAATTAAGAGAAACTATAAAAACTCAAGATACAAAACCAAAAATTTACAAATATATTTAGAGCAAGTTTTACAACTTGAAGCTGTTGCTTGTAAAGATTGGTTAACTAATAAGGTAGATAGATGTGTTGGAGGTAAAGTTGCCAAACAACAATGTGTTGGTCCTTTACAAATACCTTTAAATAATGTTGGTGTTATGGCCCTAGATTATAATGGAAAAGAAGGTATTGCAACCTCTATTGGGCACTCGCCTATTTCTGGATTAATTCATCCAGAGGCAGGAAGTAGAAATTCTATAACAGAATCTTTAACTAACATTATTTGGGCGCCTTTAAAAGATAATTTAGCATCTGTGTCGCTTTCTGCAAACTGGATGTGGCCTTGTAAAAACGAGGGTGAAGATGCGCGTTTATATAAAGCTGTTAAAGCAATTTCGGAATTTTCTATCGATTTAGGAATAAATGTGCCTACTGGAAAGGATTCCCTTTCTATGAAACAGAAATATAAAGATGGAGAAGTTATTTCTCCGGGTACCGTTATTATTTCTGCAGCTGGAAATTGTAATGAAATTTCTAAAGTTGTAGAACCTGTTTTAAAACAAAATGGGCAAAACATCTATTATATAAATATTTCTCAAGATACTTTTAAATTAGGTGGTAGTTCTTTTAACCAAGTTTTAAATACAATTGGTAACGAAGCACCAGATGTAAAAAATACAGCTTTTGTAAAAGATACTTTTAATACTATTCAAAATTTAATTAAAGCAGATAAAATTTCTGCTGGACACGATGTGGCTTCTGGTGGTTTAATTACTACCTTGTTAGAAATGTGTTTTGCAGATGTTAATTTAGGTGCAGATTTTGATATCTCTGCTTTAAATGAAGAAGATTCTTTAAAAGTATTATTTGCTGAAAACTCTGGAATTGTTTTTCAAGGTGATGCTTCTATAGAAACTGTTTTATCCGAAAATAATATTGAATTTTTTAATATAGGTACAGTAAATAATACTGCTACTTTAAATATTAAAAACAACGAAGATAATTTCTCTTTTGATATTGCCGAAATGAGAGATGTTTGGTATAAAACTTCCTATTTATTAGACCAAAAACAAACGGCTAACAATTTAGCTAAAGACCGTTTTAATAATTATAAAAAACAACCTCTACAATATACATTCCCTAAGAATTTTACTGGAAAACTCCCAGTAATAGATTCTAATAAAACAAGACCTAAAGCTGCTATTTTACGCGAAAAAGGATCTAATAGTGAACGTGAAATGGCGAATGCCATGTATTTAGCTGGTTTTGATGTTAAGGATGTACATATGACCGATTTAATTTCTGGTCGTGAAACATTAGAAGATATTCAGTTTTTAGGAGCTGTAGGAGGTTTTAGTAACTCTGATGTGTTAGGTTCTGCTAAAGGATGGGCAGGCGCTATTAAATACAATGAAAAGGCTAATAAAGTTATTAAAGACTTTTTTGCTAGAGAAGATACATTATCGGTTGGTATCTGTAATGGTTGTCAATTATTTATGGAATTAGACCTTATTAATCCAGAACATGATGTGCATGGAAAAATGATACATAATGATTCTAAAAAACACGAAAGCTCATTTACTTCTGTAGCTGTTCAAAAAAACAACTCTGTAATGCTATCAACACTAGAAGGTACAACTTTAGGGGTTTGGATTTCTCATGGAGAAGGAAAATTTAATTTACCAAAAACAGAAGATCAATATAATATTGTTGCTAAATATGGTTACGAAGGGTATCCTAATAACCCAAATGGTTCAGATTTTAACACTGCTATGTTATGTGATAAAACAGGACGTCACTTAGTAACTATGCCACATATAGAGCGTTCTACGTTTCAATGGAACTGGGCAAATTATCCTGAAAACAGACAGGATGAAGTCTCTCCTTGGATTGAGGCCTTTACGAATGCCAAAAAATGGATTGAAAATAACTAACACACTCCTATAATGATTAAAAAAAACTTATGGGCTTTGGCCCTAACATTGCTATCTATTAGTACAGATGGCTTCTCCCAAGCAACAGTTACTGTTGAAAACAATTACAACAACTGGAATTGGGATAATGTCCATGTTGCAAAGAACCCCTATATTAGTATAGCTATTGTTCCAGATGCTGCTGGAAGAATGCTTGAATACAATTTAGGAAGTGCGACTTCTCTTTGGGTAAACCCAAATTTATTTGGACAAAAATTCACGAATAACGATGAAGTAAATGGCACTGCAGATTGGAGAAACTTTGGTGGCTTTAGGTTAGTAGCTATACCTAGAAATACTGTAGCTGTAAATAAAGACGGCAAAACAAACCGTTGGCCACCACCAGTAGTTATTGGTGATAGTCCCTATACCGTTAGTCATTCTCTTGCTAATGGCAAACATGTTATTAATGCCATTTCTGGAATTCAAGAATTACCAGTACCAACATTCGACCGTTCTACCAGAACCTATTTTCATCCAACAACCATTGATGAAGAACTTCAATACGAACGTGACTTATATATTGATGATGAAACGTCATTAGTACATATTAACCATAAACTTCACAATAGAGGTACTCAAAGTGTTAACCGAGGTATTATGACTACAAGTCAACATATATCAAGAAGCGCTCCTCTTTTAGAAGATGGAGAAAACTTTGTAGCCTATATTCCTTTTAGTGAAAATTTAAAGTTACCGAATGGTGAACAATACCATATTGGTGCAACTGCTCAAAGTCATTGGAATTTTGTTAACAGAAACAGAATGCCTTTAGATATGAACAACCAACAGCATTTGGATTTATATTATAACAATGGAACTAATTGGACTGGAGAAGTAGCTCCTGGTATTTTTGAATTACATTATGATTATTATATCATGAGTGAATTTCAAATTATTTCATCTAAAGCATGGATTTGCTTCGTAAACAAGACAAACAACACTGCTTTTGCCAAAATGTTTCAACCTTTAGATAAAAGTAAAACTTACGAATACGGCATCAACATGTCTATTTATAATAGTGCTTTAGAAACAGGATATTTAGAAACTGAAGTAAAAACACCTATTGAAACCATAGCTCCTGGCGCTTTTTTAGAGTACTCTGAAACTCAAGCCGCTGCCAAAATAGCTTCTACACCTGTTTTAGATGTTAATAGAACTGGTGTTATTACTCAAAAATTAAGTTATACTCCTAATACACAAAAACTAAACGGAAAGTTTGGTGTTTTCGTTGCTGGTCGAGCTTTTATTAGAGTACTAAACAATACAAATCCATTAGAGGAAATTCAACTAGAAAATGTAACCCCCTTAAAAGCACTAGTTATAGATAAAACTATTATCGAAAACGCTAATACTACAACGTATCAATTATTAATTGAAGATACATCTAATGTAGAACACTTGCTAGATACATTTTCTACAGCAGCTTTAAGCACAGAAGATTTTTCTAATGGTGATATACTATCTGTAACACCTAATCCTTTTATAAATAAATTAAATATAAACACTATCAATCAAAATTACCAAGTAGATTTATATGATTTAAAAGGAAAAAAATTAAAGACTATTAAAAACTTATCGGATAATCAAACCATAGACTATTCAAATTTTGCTTCAGGAATTTATTTCCTTAAAGTTCAAAACGAATCTAGTTCGAAAACATTAAAGGTTATTAAAAAATAACTTTTAAACCCCTATAGTGTATAAAAAAGCGTCTATTTAAAGGAGGCTACTGAAAAAAGTAAGTCTCTTTTCAAAAAGAGAGTTTCATATAAGAGATTTCACGAGCTAATTTTGTGAAATCTCTTTTTGGTTTATAGGTTCTCAAAGTTGTTTGGACTCTCTTAAAAAGGCTTATTTTAGTTTAAATGGTATTATAATCAAAACGGTATTGTTTTGTCTCATTTTGGACTAGTTTAAATTTAAAATTCTTTTCAAATTCACAGTAAATATGGTTAAAGCACTCTGCATTTGCATATTTTCTATACCATAAGATATAGCTCTTCCATAACTATGAGCGTTTTTTAATTCTCCATTTTTAGCTTCTATTTTATAACGATGTTTTGATTTCTCTTTGAAGTAATCTGATGTTTCAAACTCAATTTGTTCTTTATGAATGTCAAACTGTACTCGCTTAACCGAAGAGATTCCTGTTGAACTATCAGGAATACAAAATACAAAAAAACGGCAAGTATCTAAAATACTTACCGCTTTTATTTAAGTTCGTGACTTTTTCAATAGCCTCGTTTAAAGGCGCTTTTTTTTATGCAAATCATATCTCGTTTTTATCATTAAAAAAGGGAATATCTATTTAATACTAGAAAAACTACTTTTTAATAATTATATTATCAAATACCTACTCTTTTATAAACATATTTGAAAATCGTATTTATTTTCATACTTTGCAATACACTTTTTATAAAAAAAGCAAATGACTGAAATAACTAGACTTTTTGATTTCCCTTATTACCAATTAGAAAACAAACCCAATGCCTCTGCCTTAGTTACAAAATATAATGGTGAATGGGTGAAAACATCTATTCAAGAATATATAAATAAGGCTAATGCAATAAGTAGAGCATTATTAAAACTAGGTATCAATAAAAATGATAAAATAGCTATTATTTCTACAACAAATAGAACAGAATGGAATATCGTAGATATTGGTGTACTTCAAATAGGCGCACAAAATATTCCTATTTATCCAACTATTTCTTCTGAAGATTACGAATATGTATTAAACCATAGTGAATCTATTTATTGTTTTGTTTCTGACAAAGAAGTTTTAGAAAAAATAAATAAAATTAAAACTAATACAAAATTAAAAGAAATATACTCTTTTGATCATATTGAAGGTTGTAAACACTACTCAGAATTATTTGAGCTTGGTAAAGACGAGTCTAATCAAAAAGATGTTGAAGATAGAAAAGACAGTATAAAACCAACAGATCTGGCTACCATTATTTACACTTCAGGTACAACAGGAAAACCTAAAGGTGTTATGCTTTCCCATTGGAATATTACAAGTAATGCTTTAGATAGTTCTGTTAGACTTCCCTTTAAAGAAGGAGAAGTTAGAATATTAAGTTTCCTACCTATTTGTCATGTTTTTGAACGTGTACTTATATATCTATATCAATATGCGAGTTTCTCAATTTATTTTGCCGAAGGCATGGATAAAATTGGAGAAAACGCTAAAGAAATTAAGCCTCATTTAATGAGCGTTGTTCCTAGGTTACTTGAAAAAGTATATGACAAGATTATAGCAAAAGCGCAAGATTTAGGCAGCATAAAAAAAGGATTATTCTTTTGGGCTTTAAGCTTAGGCGAAAAATGGGAACCTTATAAAAAGAATGGGTGGTGGTATGAATTTAAACTTAGCATAGCTCGCAAATTAATTTTTAGTAAATGGAAAGCTGCTTTAGGTGGTGAACTAACAACAATGGTATCTGGTAGTGCTGCACTTCAACCAAGATTAGCTAGAGTTTTTTGCGCCTCTGGAATGCAAATTATGGAAGGCTATGGATTAACTGAAACATCCCCTGTTATATCTGTGAGCATGTACAAAGAAAATAAATTAAAAATTGGCACTGTAGGTAAACC
The DNA here is from genome assembly GCF_001747085.1 of Flavivirga aquatica. Taxonomy (GTDB): domain Bacteria; phylum Bacteroidota; class Bacteroidia; order Flavobacteriales; family Flavobacteriaceae; genus Algibacter_C; species Algibacter_C aquatica. The sequence goes on along the minus strand of NZ_MDJD01000047.1, from coordinate 81,545 downwards.
TATTGATAACGTAGAAATTAAAATAGCTGAAGACGGCGAAATACTTATCAAAGGTCCTAATGTTATGCTTGGCTATTATAAAGATCCTGAAAAAACTGCTAGTGTTATGACAGGGGATTATTTTCACACGGGCGATAAAGGAGAAGTAGATGTTGATGGTTTTTTAAAAATCACTGGAAGAAAAAAAGAAATGTTTAAAACATCTGGAGGAAAATATATTATTCCTACACTTTTAGAAAATGACTTAAAACAATCTCGTTTTATAGAACAGATCATGGTTATAGGTGAAGGTGAAAAAATGCCAGCAGCGCTAATTCAACCAAATTTTCACTTTATTTCAGATTGGATTGACAAGAAAAACCATCCCATAGGTAAATCATATGAAGATATTATTAATTCAGAAATAATTCAATCTAGAATCCAAGAGGAAGTTGACAAATGCAACAAAAAGTTTGGTAAATGGGAACAAATTAAAAAATTCGAGCTAACGCCTGAAATTTGGTCTATTGATTCTGGTCACCTTACCCCCACTCTAAAAATGAAACGTGATATCATAAAAGAGAAGTATCTAAATCTAATTGAAAGAATTTACCGTCCTTAAAAAAATACTGTAGTATATTTAATCTACAAGGGTAAGTACAAATTTTAACACAATTTATTATGCATGCATAATAAAATTATTTATCTTTGAACTCGTCAAGCTAAAGAAATGAAAGATAAAACTATTGATTATGTACTAAGGACTACATGGTTAGCGGTTCAAAAAATGTATAATGAGGAAGCTGCTAAATTTGATAGCACGATGGCTACAGGATTTACTTTATTAAGTATAGATCCTGAAAAAGGTACGCCTTCTACTGCTTTAGGACCAAAAATGGGAATGGAAGCAACTAGTTTATCTAGAATCTTAAAAACAATGGAAAAAAAGGGTTTAATTCAACGTAAACCTAATCCTGAAGACGGTCGTGGTGTTATCATTTCACTTACCGATTTTGGTCTAGAAAAAAGAGACTATTCTAAAAAGAAAGTCTTAACATTCAATGAAGCTATAACTAATAATATTCCAGAAGAAAAATTAAGGCATTTTTATGAAGTTGCAGAAGTTATTAATGATATAGTTTCAAATAAAAAAATATACAATCAATCCGAATAGTTAACAATTTAGAATGAGCAAACGAAGAATTAAAAAAGTAGCCATTATTGGTTCTGGAATTATGGGAAGCGGCATTGCATGTCATTTCGCTAACATTGGTGTAGATGTATTATTATTAGATATAGTTCCTAAAGAACTTAATGATAAAGAAAAAGCAAAAGGCTTAACACTAAAAGATAAAGTCGTAAGAAATCGTTTGGTAAATGATGCTCTCACTGCTTCTTTAAAATCTAAGCCCTCCCCTATTTATCATCAAAAATTTGCTAGTAGAATTACTACAGGAAACCTTGACGATGATATTTCTAAAGTAGCCCATGTAGATTGGATCATGGAAGTTGTTGTTGAACGCTTAGATATTAAAAAAAGTGTTTTCGAAAAACTTGAAGAACACAGAACTCCTGGCACATTGATAACAAGTAATACTTCTGGAATTCCTATCAAATTTATGAGTGAAGGTAGAAGTGATGATTTTCAAAAACACTTCTGTGGAACACATTTTTTTAATCCTGCCCGATACTTAAAATTATTTGAAATTATTCCTGGGCCAAAAACAGATGCATCTGTTATTAATTTTTTAAATAACTATGGCGAAAAATTTTTAGGAAAAACTGCTGTAGTAGCTAAAGATACACCTGCTTTTATTGGAAATAGAATTGGTATTTTTAGCATAATGAGTTTATTCCATACAGTTAAAGATATGAATTTAACTATTGAGGATGTCGACAAATTAACAGGTCCTGTTATTGGCAGACCAAAGTCTGCTACTTTTAGAACCGTTGATGTTGTTGGTTTAGACACTTTGGTACATGTTGCTAACGGCATTGAAGAAAACTGCAAAAAAGATGAACATTTAGAATTGTTCAAATTACCAGGTTTCATCAATACCATGATGGAAAACAAATGGTTAGGAAGCAAAACTGACCAAGGTTTTTATAAGAAACAAGTTTCTACAGATGGTAAAAAAGAAATTTTATCATTAGACCTTAATACTTTAGAATACCGTTCTGCAAAAAAAGGAAAATATGCAACGTTAGAATTAACAAAATCTGTTGATAAAGTTGTAGATCGTTTTAAAATATTAATATCAGGAAAAGATAAAGCTGGTGAATTTTACAGAAAAAGCTTTACTTCGCTATTTGCTTACGTTACCAACAGAATACCTGAAATAACAGACGAGTTGTATAAAATAGATGATGCTATGAAAGCTGGATTTGGTTGGGAACATGGACCATTTCAAATCTGGGATGCTATTGGCGTAGAAAAAGGTATTGAACTCATGAAAGCTGAAGGTTTAGAACCTGCTCCATGGGTAAATGAGATGTTAGCATCTGGAAGTTCATCATTCTATACCATAAAAAATGGAGCAACTTATGCTTATGATATTCCAAAGAAATCCCAAGAAAAAATCCCTGGTCAAGATGCATTCATCATATTAGATAACATAAGAAAATCTAAAGAAGTCTTTAAAAACTCAGGTGTTGTTATAGAAGATTTAGGTGATGGTATTCTAAATTGTGAATTCCAATCTAAAATGAACACCATAGGGGGTGATGTTTTAGCAGGTTTAAATAAAGCAGTCGATTTAGCCGAAAAGGATTTTGAAGGCTTAGTAATAGGAAATCAAGGCTCCAATTTCTCTGTGGGTGCTAACATTGGTATGATATTCATGATGGCTGTAGAACAAGAATATGATGAGTTAAATGGTGCTATTAAGTATTTTCAAGATACTATGATGCGTATGCGCTACTCCTCTATTCCTACTATTTCTGCTCCTCATGGGATGTCACTTGGTGGCGCTTGTGAATTATCGATGCATGCCGACAAAGTTGTGGCTGCTGCCGAAACTTATATTGGTTTGGTAGAATTTGGTGTAGGTGTTATCCCTGGTGGAGCTGGATCTAAAGAAATGGCTTTAAGAGCTTCAGATACTTTTAGAAAAGGAGATGTAGAATTAAACACTTTACAAGAATACTTCTTAACCATAGGTATGGCTAAAGTAGCAACATCTGCTTATGAAGCCTTCGATATGGGAATCCTACAAAAAGGAAAAGATATCGTTGTGACAAATAAAGATAGACAAATAGCAACAGCCAAAGCACACGCCAAATTAATGGCAGAAGCAGGATATACAAAACCTGTTAAACGTAAAGATGTAAAAGTATTAGGGAAACAAGCTTTAGGTATGTTTTTAGTAGGAACAGACGCTATGGAAGCTTCTAATTATATTAGTGAACATGATCATAAAATAGCAAACAAACTAGCTTATGTTATGGCAGGAGGCGACCTATCTGAGCCAACTTTAGTAAGTGAACAATACTTATTAGATCTAGAACGCGAAGCCTTTTTAAGTTTATGCACAGAACGAAAAACATTAGAACGTATACAGCATATGTTGAAAACGGGAAAACCGTTGAGAAATTAAAAAATCTTTTGACATAAGACTAGATGACGAAAGACGATAAGACAGTATTTTAAAAATTAATAAATATGACTGCAAGGCATAACTATGGAAAATTAACTATTTGGAAAGATGACATAAGTATCGTTAAAGAAGCTTATTCAACAACTAAAAAATTTCCTAAATCTGAAGTTTACGCTTTATCTAGTCAAATGCAACGCTGTTCTATATCAATTCCGTCAAATATTACTGAAGTTACAAGCAAAGGTACTGATAAACATTTTTTACAATATTTAGAAACAACGTTAGGATCTGCTTCTGAATGGGAAAACCAACTGATAATTTTATTTGAAATTCGATATATCACAGAGGAAACATTCAAGCACTTATAAAGAAAAATTCAAACTATTCAAGGAATGTTAACACGTTATTATGGAAAACTTGAGCAAGTCTTAAGTCCTACGTCAAAACATTCTAAGTCAAAAATATAACTATGAACAAAACAGCATATATCGTAAAAGCATACAGAACAGCAGTTGGTAAAGCTCCAAAAGGAGTTTTCAGATTTAAGAGAACTGATGAGTTAGCTGCTGAAACCATACAACATATGATGAAAGAGCTACCGCAACTGGACAAAACCAGAATTGACGATGTCATTGTTGGTAATGCTATGCCTGAAGGTTCTCAAGGTCTAAATATGGCTAGGCTAATTTCGTTAATGGGATTAGAGTCTGTAGATGTTCCTGGAGTCACTGTGAATCGTTTTTGCTCGTCAGGAATTGAAACTATTGGTATAGCAACAGCAAAAATTCAAGCAGGTATGGCAGACTGTATTATTGCTGGTGGAGCAGAAAGTATGAGTGCTGTGCCTATGACTGGTTTTAAACCTGAACTAAATTATAATATTGTTAAAGCAGGACATGAAGATTATTACTGGGGAATGGGTAATACTGCCGAAGCTGTAGCGAATCAATTTAAAGTATCTCGAGAAGATCAAGATGAATTTGCATTCAACTCACATATAAAAGCTTTAAAAGCTCAAGCTGAAAATCGTTTTCAAGATCAAATCGTTCCTATAGATGTTGAGCAAACTTACATTGACACCAACGGAAAAAAAGCAACAAAAAAATATACAGTTACAAAAGACGAAGGTCCTCGTAAAGGCACAAGTATTCAAGCCTTAGCTAAATTACGTGCTGTATTTGCTCAAGGCGGAAGTGTAACTGCAGGAAACTCATCACAAATGAGTGACGGTGCTGCTTTTGTTATGATTATGAGTGAGGCCATGGTTAAAGAATTAAACCTTGAACCTATAGCACGCTTAGTTAACTATGCAGCAGCAGGTGTAGAACCTCGCATTATGGGGATTGGCCCCGTTAAAGCCATTCCTAAAGCATTGAAACAATCCGGTTTACAACAAAGCGATTTAGAACTTATTGAGTTAAATGAAGCTTTTGCTTCGCAATCACTTGCTGTAATTAGAGAATTAAATCTAAATCCAGATATCGTAAACGTTAATGGCGGTGCCATAGCACTTGGTCACCCATTAGGTTGTACAGGAGCTAAATTATCTGTTCAATTATTTGATGAAATGCGTAAGCGTGATATGAAAGGTAAATATGGAGCTGTAACCATGTGTGTAGGAACAGGACAAGGTGCTTGTGGGATATTTGAATTTCTTAACTAGAAATTAAATAATTAGAAGCCTAAAAATTAGACTTCAAAACAATATAAAATAATTACAAACAGTCTAGATTCTATCAATCTAACTGTCCATAATCTCAAAAAACTAAACTAATGGAAAAAGACATTTTACGTGGTGGTCAATTCTTAGTCAAAGAAATCAATTGCGAAGATATATTCACACCCGAAGATTTCAATGAAGAACAACTCATGATGAAAGAGGCTGTTACCGAATTTGTAGACAGAGAAATTTGGGCAAAAAAGGCACAGTTTGAAAAAAAGGATTATAAGCTAACAGAGTCTTGTATGCGTAAAGCTGGAGAGCTAGGATTTTTAAGTGTTTCTATACCTGAAGAATACGGAGGCATGGGAATGGGATTCATTTCAACCATGTTAGTTTGTGATTACATTTCTGGAGCCACAGGCTCTTTTAGTACTGCTTTTGGTGCGCATACCGGTATTGGTACTATGCCAATTACACTATATGGTACTGAAGAGCAAAAACAAAAATACGTTCCAAAATTAGCTAGTGGCGAATGGTTTGGAGCTTACTGCTTAACAGAACCAAGTGCGGGTAGTGATGCCAACTCTGGAAAAACTAAAGCCGTTTTATCTGAAGACGGAAAAACATATCGTATTACTGGACAAAAAATGTGGATATCAAATGCTGGTTTTTGTAGCGTTATGATCGTTTTTGCTCGTATTGAAGATGACAAAAATATTACAGGATTTATTATTGAATATGATCCTGAAAATCCTAATGGTATTACATTAGGAGAAGAAGAACATAAGCTTGGAATTCGAGCATCCTCGACAAGACAAGTATTTTTTAATGAAACAGTAGTCCCTGTCGAAAACATGCTTTCCTCAAGAGGGAATGGCTTTAAAATAGCTATGAATGCCTTAAATGTAGGGAGAATAAAATTAGCCGCTGCTTGTTTAGATGCACAACGCCGTGTTATCACAGAATCTGTAAAATATGCTAATGAGCGTATTCAATTTAAAACACCTATTTCTAGTTTTGGAGCGATTAGACAAAAAATTGCTGAAATGGCTACCAACTGTTGGGTTGGAGAAGCAGCTAGTTATCGTGCTGCAAAAAATATTGAAGATCGTATAGAATTAAGACGAAATAACGGAAAAGACACCCATCAGGAAGCTGAATTAAAAGGTGTTGAAGAATATGCCATAGAATGTTCTATTTTAAAAGTGGCCGTTTCAGAATATACTCAAAGATGTACAGATGAGGGTATTCAAATTTTTGGAGGTATGGGCTTCTCTGAAGAAACTCCAATTGAATCTACATGGAGAGATGCTCGTATTGCTAGAATTTATGAGGGTACCAACGAGATTAACAGAATGTTAAGTATTGGCATGCTTATAAAAAAAGCAATGAAAGGTCATGTCGATTTATTAGGCCCTGCTACAGCAGTTGCTAATGAGTTAACTGGTATTCCTTCTTTTGACACTCCTGATTTTTCTGAATTATTTTCTGAAGAAAAAAGTATTGTAAAAAACCTTAAAAAACTATTTTTAATGGTAGCTGGTGCTGCTTTACAAAAATATGGTGAAAAAATTGAACAACACCAACAATTAATGTTAGCCTCATCAGACATACTAATTCAAATATACATTGCTGAATCTGCTATTTTACGTGCAGAAAAAATGGTTAAAAAAAATGGAGAAGATAATGTAAAGGAACAAATAGCTATGGCTAAATTAAATTTATTCCATGCTATTGATGTTATTGAAACTGCTGGGAAACATTCTATTATTTCTTTCTCTTCGGGAGATGAACAACGTATGATGCTTATGGGACTTAAGCGTTACATTAAATATGTAAACATGCCCAACATTATAGAATTAAGAGATATTATTGCTAAAAAAGTAATCACAGAAAACAAGTATACCTTATAGCTATAAATAGTATTATAGTGTGACTAGCTCAATTCTAAAAACGCTTCAAGAGATATTTTTGAGGCGTTTTCTATTTTCATTAAATTAGATAAAAATAAAAAAACATGAAAAAGCTAGTTATTATATACTTATTCTTAATATCTACAACTCTAATAGCTCAAAAAACTCAAACTCTTGGATCCAAATTAGAAAATATATCATGGATTTCTGGTAATTGGAAAGGAGAAGCTTTTGGAGGTATTACAGAAGAAAATTGGAGTGAACCCTCTGGAGACTCCATGATGGCAACCTTTAAACTTATTGATAAAGGGCGTGTTGTATTTTATGAAATAGAAATTATTAGAGAAATAAATAACACACTCATACTTCAATTAAAACACTTTAATAATGATTTAAAAGGTTGGGAAGCAAAAGATGAAACCATAGACTTTCCTTTAAAAAAAATCACGCCAACTAAAGTCATTTTTGAAGGCATGACTTTTGAAAAAATAAATTCTAATGAAATGAATGTATATGTAGATATACATCAAAAAGATGGCTCTATAAAAACTGTTAAATTCAATTATACTAAATAATATGAAGTCTCTTATATTTACAATTTCACTTCTATTTTCATATGTAATAGTTGCTCAAACAAATCAACAACTATATGCTATTATTGATAGTATTTCCGAAAAAAGAATCCAAAAAGATATACTAACACTTGTTAATTTTGGTACAAGAAATACATTTAGTGATACACTTTCAAACACTAGAGGTATTGGTGCTGCAAGGCGTTGGATAAAATCTGAATTCGAAACTATTTCAAAAACATGTCATAATTGCTTGAATGTGTTTTACCAAAAAGACTTTGTTTCCAAAAAAGGTAATAAACGTGTACCACATGACGCTTGGGTTGTTAACGTTGTTGCTATTCAAAAAGGAACAAAATATCCAAATCGTTATATAATTATGAGTGGGGATATCGATTCTCGTGCTAGTGACACCATGGATTATAATACAGATGCTCCAGGTGCTAATGACAATGCTTCTGGAATGGCAGGCACTATTGAAGCAGCAAGAGTACTAAGTCAATATAAATTTGAAAGCAGTATTATTTATGTTGGTCTTTCTGGTGAAGAACAAGGTCTTTTTGGAGGTGCTGGATTAGCAAAGTATGCTAAAGAAAAAAATTGGGATATAATAGGCGTTTTAAATAACGACATGATTGGAAACATTAAAGGTATTGATGGTGTAATAGACAATAGAACCTTTAGAATATTTTCTGAACCGGTTGCCCCTACCGAAACTGAACGCGAAAGAACTTTACGTCGTTTTTATGGCGGTGAGGTTGATGGTATTTCACGTCAATTAGCACGTTATATATATAAGACCACTAAAACTTATATGCCCGAGATGAATCCAATGATGGTTTATCGGTTAGATCGTTTTGGAAGAGGTGGACATCATCGTCCATTTAATGATTTGGGGTATTCTGGTATTAGAATTATGGAAGCTCATGAAAATTACACGCAACAACATCAAGACATTCGCGAAGAAAATGGTATTAAATATGGAGATGTTATTGAGCATGTTAATTTTGAATATGCAAAAAAACTTACAGCCATAAACGCTATAAACTTGGCAAGTATTGCATCTGCTCCTCCTGCTCCAATGCATGTAGCTATTGGAGGTATTGTACAACCCTCTGTTAAATTTAAATGGAACAAAGTTAAAGGAGCTATAGGTTATAAAATTTATTGGCGAGATACCACATCTCCTACCTGGGATTACAGTCGCTATGTTGGAAATGTTTCAGAATTTACCTTAAAAGGTATTGTTATTGATAATTATTTTTTCGGAATAGCATCTATAGGAAAGAATGGGTTTGAAAGTGTTGTTACATTCCCTAATAAAATCTTTAAAGATTAACATAGTCTTAAAAACCTTTTTCGTTAATTTTAAACAAAATTAAACCCATGATTAATCGTTTCTTTTTTCTATTATTCGTTTCCATAGTTTCATGTATTTCGATACAAGCTCAAGGTTTATTAAGTGAAAAAGCAAACTTTTCTAGACAAGATACTTTAAGAGGAAGTATTACTCCCGAACGTCAATGGTGGGATTTAACTTACTATCATTTAGATATTAAAGTTGATATCGATAATAAATTTATCTCTGGAAAAAACACTATTCAATATAAAGTTTTGGAAAATCAAACTGTAATGCAGATTGATTTACAATCACCTATGAAATTATTAAAAGCAATACAAAGTGGTGAGGAATTACAAATTAAACATGACGGTAATGCACATTTTATTACATTAATAGATAATCAAGATATAGGAGAAATTAAAATCCTAGATGTATATTATGAAGGCCATCCAAAAGAAGCTATAAAGGCACCTTGGGATGGTGGTATATCATGGAAAAAAGACAATAATGAGAATCCTTTTGTTGCCTCTTCATGTCAAGGTTTAGGTGCTAGTGTATGGTGGCCTTGTAAAGATCATATGTATGATGAGGTAGATAGCATGACTATTAGTGTTAATGTTCCAAAAAACCTAACAAACGTTTCTAATGGAAGGTTACGACGCATAGATCAATATGGTGATACAAAAACATACACTTGGTTTGTTAAAAACCCAATAAATAATTATGGTGTAAATATTAACATAGGGGATTTTGCTAATTTTTCGGAAACTTATGATGGTCTAGGAGGAAAATTAGATCTTAATTATTACGTTTTAAAAGATAATCTTGAAAAAGCGAAAGCACACTTTAGACAAGTGCCTATGATGATTGAATCTTTTGAGCATTGGTTTGGACAATATCCATTTTACGCAGACAGTTTTAAACTTGTGGAAGCCCCTTATTTAGGTATGGAACACCAAAGCTCTATAACTTATGGTAATGGTTATAAGAATGGTTATTTGGGTAATGATTTATCTGGTACTGGTTGGGGCTTAAAATTCGATTTTATTATTGTACATGAAGCTGGACATGAATGGTTTGCTAATAACATTACTAACAAAGATATTGCAGATATGTGGATTCATGAAAGCTTTACTGCATATTCCGAAAGTTTATTTTTAGATTATCACTATGGCAAACAAGCTGCTTCAGAATATATTATAGGTACTCGTAAAAATATTCTAAACGATCGCCCTTTAATAGGTCTTTATAATGTAAACCATGAAGGATCTTCCGACATGTATTATAAAGGGGCTAATATGCTTCATACATTAAGACAACTAATTAAAGATGATAACAAATGGCGTAAAATTTTACGTGGGTTAAATATAACTTTTTATCATAAAACAGTTACTACACAGCAAATTGAAGATTATTTATCTAAAGAAACAGGCATGGATTTAACGGCTTTTTTTAATCAATATTTAAGAGATATACGTATTCCTACTTTAGAGTATTCTATAAGACAAAAAACGTTAAAATATAAATGGACTAATATTGTAGATAAATTTAATATGCCTATAATCATTGAAATTGGAGATAAAAAACAATGGTTACATCCAAAATCAGAATGGCAAACATACACAATTCCTTCTAGTAAAATGCTACTTAACATCGATCCCAATTTTTACATCAATTCTAAGAAAATCATTCAATAATAAATAACAAAAAATATTCTTAATTTTCATAAAAAAACAAGAATAAAAGACAGAAGGAAGAATTATTTCTTATAATAATATAGCTTTTATATTAAATTATTAAAGATTAATTATTCCAAGAAAGAAATAAACTACAAATCGTAACCTTTTTTAAATCAGTGCTATAGATTAATACCACTTTTTTTTACTCATATATTTCTAGTTACAATAAACAAATTGTGTTTTACATACTATCTATAACTAGAAAATTATTAAATTAGTCTTAAAAACCAACCAAATGCCAATTTTTTTTTCTAATCGCTATTTACATATAATAGCTATTATATTATTTTTTTTATCAATTAATACATGTAGTAATACATCTATCTTATCTGAAAAAGAAAGTACATATCTAGAAAACAACCCTGATTTAACTGTAGGTATATATATAAGTTATCCACCTTATGAATTCTTAAACAATAAAGGGCAAGTAGATGGTATCTTATTAGACTATTTAAAAAAACTAGAAAGCAATATTAGTCATACTTTCAAAAAGAAATATTACCGAGAATGGCAATTACTCATTGATGACGCTAAACAAAATAAGGTTGATATCATTCTAAATATACAAAACACTGAAGAAAGAAGAACTTATTTAACTTTTACTGAACCTGTTTTTAAAGGGAAACACATTATACTAACTAAAAACGATAAAAAACTATCTATTAAAGACTTAAAAAACAAGAAAGTAGCAGTAGGCTCTAAATACTCAATAGAGGAATATTTAAGTAAGAAATATCCCGAAATAATTCTTACTCCTAGAATAGATGAAAAAGCATGTATTAAAGCTCTTATTAATAATGAAGTAGATGCTTATATAGGACTAGAAACCATTAGTCTGCACATTATTGCTAAAGAGGGTTATACAGGCTTAAAAAAACAAAGTACTTTAAAATACAATAATGAATTAAGTTTTGCGTCTTCAAAAGACAAACCTATACTTGCAAGTATTATAAAAAAGGGAAATAATTCTATTAACTTAGAAGAAAAAAATGAGATTATAAATAAATGGCTGTACGATATCAATGTCCCGTTTCATAAAAAACCCGATTTTTGGAATATAGCACTCAAAGTATTAGTATTAATACTCATACTCTTTTTGTTTTTTATATACTATTTAAAACAAGAAGTTAAAAGAAGAACTAAAGCGCTATTCAAAGCAAAACTAATAGCTGAAAAGAATAACCAGCTTAAAACCTTATTCTTACAAAACATATCTCATGAAATAAAAACACCTCTTAATATTATTACAGGTTTTTCAAATCTTTTAAAATATAATAGTTTAAGTAAAGAAAGTAAAGCTGAATATTTAAACAATATTATTCAAGAAAGTACTAATCTTACTAGTATATTAAATGACATTATTGAAATATCTGAACTCAAATCGCAAAAAATAGAACCAAAAAATAAAATTATAAACATATACAAAGAAGTCAACTCTTTGTATGAAATATACAAACCAAAAGCACTTCACAAAAATTTAAGTTTTGAGTTTCAAAATTTAATAACATCAGATAAAAGTTATATCATTACTGATAAACATCGATTAATTAAAGCCATTAGCAAGATACTTGATAATGCTATAAAGTTTACAGATAAAGGGCACATCTCATTTATTTCTACTATTCAAAATAATGAATTATTAATAACTATTAACGATACAGGCATTGGTATAAACCCTGAAAAAATTAATGCTATTTTTAGCGAATTTTATCAAGAAGAGAGAAAACTTTCTAAAAAATATGATGGCTTAGGTGTTGGGTTATCTATTGCTAACAAAAATATAAAATCTTTAGGCGGACATATAACAATTGATAGCACTCCAAATGAAGGTTGTAAATTTTCTATTAATTTACCTTTAGAAATATCAACTTCTCCTATAAAAGATACTTTAGTTACAAAGCCTTTAAATAATAATGATTCTTTAAAAATTATTATAGCTGAAGATATGAAGCTTAATTATCTTGTATTACATAAAATGTTAGACAAGTTAATTGCCCAAGAAAACCATATTTCTTGGGCTCAAAACGGTTTAGAGGCTATTAAACTAGTTGAACAATCTAGCTATGATATTATTTTTATGGATATAAAAATGCCTATTGTTGATGGATATGAAGCTACAAAAAAAATAAAAAAAATAGACCCTAATATTTGTATTATAGCTCAAACTGCCTATAACCATGAAGAAGCAATAAACAAAGCCTCTATAGCTGGATTCGATGGTTATTTAACAAAGCCCATAGATTCTGGAATCTTAAAAGTTGTTTTGCAACAAGACCTCCAAATCAATGTACTGGATTAAATACCGCTAATAAAGCTACCATATGGATCTTTAAATTGAATCCCTTCAGAAAATCTATGTTTACTTAATTGTTTAAATTCAACTAAAGCCCATAACACAAACTCTTTAACAAAATAACTATCTTCTTTTAATAAATTAGGTTGATGCTCCCTTAATAAACTATCTAATGGAGAAATATTATCTAACAAACTTTTATATTCTTTATCATTTAAATCGTCTAATAGCTTAAAACCTTCTTTTTGATTAAAAAACCAAGAAACAACATCATCATAAGGACTTTCTTCTTCTTGTTTTTGTAGTTTTCCTATTTTAGGAAAAAATTTAGAAAATAAGCTTTTAACAGCTGCACCAATTAAATTATAAGCTACAACGGCTGCACCTTCTTGCTCTCCTTCATAAACCAATTCAACTTTTCCAGTAATAGACGGTATAATCCCTACAAAATCTGACAATCTTAAAGTTGTTTGCTCATCCCCCATCATTAAAGCGCGTCTTTCAGCTGTACTTAATAAATTTTCTAAAGCTGTAATACTTAAACGTGCACTTACACCACTTTTTGCATCTATATATTCACTTTCTCGGGCTTCAAAAACAATTTGTTCTAATAAATCTCTTGCTAAATCTGGAACTTGTACTGTGTCTTTTTGGCTCTCAACACTTTTTGCTTCTTGTTCGGTAATTAACCTTGCTGTTTCAATATCAACTGGATAGTGCGTTAAAATTTGAGATCCTATTCTATCTTTTAAAGGCGTAACAATACTTCCTCTATTTGTATAATCTTCTGGATTTGCAGTAAATAAAAACTGAATATCTAAAGGCAACCTCAACTTAAATCCTCTTATTTGAATATCGCCTTCTTGCAGAATATTAAATAGCGCTACTTGTATTCTAGCTTGTAAATCTGGTAATTCATTTATAACAAAAATACAACGGTTGGCTCGTGGAATCATACCATAATGAATTACTCTATCGTCTGCATAACTTAGTTTTAAATTAGCTGCCTTTATAGGATCTACATCTCCAATAATATCTGCTACAGTTACATCTGGAGTTGCTAGTTTCTCAGCAAAACGATCATTTCTATGCAACCAAGAAATTGGAGTATCATCCCCTTTTTCATTAATTAATTCTGTTGCAAAACGAGAAATAGGTTGTAAAGGATCATCATTAATTTCAGAACCTTCTATAAAAGGAATATACTCATCTAATAAATTTAGCATTAAACGTGCTAACCTTGTTTTTGCTTGTCCGCGTAATCCTAATAAGTTAATATTGTGTCTTGACAAAATGGCACGTTCTAACTCTGGAATTACAGTGTTTTCATAACCATGAACACCTTTAAAAGTGGTTTCTTTATTTTTTATTTTCCGAATTAAATTATCTCGCAGCTCATCTTTTATAGATTTACTTTTATATCCTGATTTTTTTAATTCTCTTAATGTGTTTATTGTTTCTATATTCATGTTCTTTTTTTAGAGAAGAGCCATAGCTTGAAGAAAACAAGTATTATACCCTGATTCTTTTTTCTATTGTCTATATTCTTTTGTCTTTTATATTTACCCCTTAATTCTTTTTTTTCTGTTTGTTTCGTAATCTTCAAAAATCATTTCACCCAATCCTTTTAAGCCTGTATAAAAGGCTTTACCCTGATTTGCTTGTGTAAACGCTCTAACAAATTGCATTAAATAACTATCTTGAGCAATCATAAAGGTTGTTATAGGAATATGCAATTTCCTTGCTTGTTGTGCCATAGCATAACATTTATTTACAATATGCTTATCTAGACCATTACTATTCTTATAATATTGACCGTCTGGCAAACGTAAACAACTTGGTTTACCATCTGTAATCATAAAAATTTGTTTATTGGTATTTCGTTTTCGTCTTAATAAATCCATAGCCAATTGTAAACCCGCTACAGTATTAGTATGGTAAGGTCCTACTTTTAAGTATGGCAAATCTTTAATTTCTATTTGCCATGCATCATTACCAAAAACTAAAATATCTAAAGTATCTTTTGGATAACGCGTTGTAATTAATTCTGCCAAAGCCATAGCTACTTTTTTAGCTGGAGTAATTCTATCTTCACCATATAATATCATACTGTGACTAATATCAATCATTAAAACAGTACTCATTTGCGATTTATGTAACGCTTCTTCTACAACTAAGTCGTCTTCGGATATGCTAAAATCTCCTACACCATGATTAATTTGTGCATTTTTTAAGCTTTCCGTCATAGATACCTTATCTAAAGCATCACCAAACTGATAGCCTCTGTAATCACCTGTATGCTCATCTCCCACTCCAGGACTCTTACTTTTATGATTTCCTCGTCCACTACGTTTAATCTTTCCAAAAATGTGATCCAGTGCTTGTTGCCTAATAGCCCGTTCTGTTTTAGCAGTAATTGCCATACCACCCTGTCCATCTGGATCAATTTCTTCTCGTATATATCCTTTCTTTTTTAAATCTTCAATAAAATCATCAATAGTATATTCAGGAGTTGTTAGTTTATATTCTTTATCCAATTCACGTAACCAGTTGATAGCTTCATCAAAATCTCCTGAAGTATGGGTAATTAACTCTTTAAAAATTTCAAAAAGTTTATCAAAAGGTGATTGGTATGGGGCTTCATATGTTTTAAACACAAAACCTTTTCTATACGTTTTATTATTTTTCATAGCTGTATAAAAATACTATATTTAATTATACGGTTTGTAGCATTAACATTTATTTTATTAATCCAATAATAAGTTTTCACTATTTTAGACAACATAAACCCTTTATAATGAAAAACCCTTTTTTATTTATTTTTTTATTAGCTTCTTTTATAGTTTTTAGTCAAGATTTCTCAATAAACTTACTAAAAAATAAACACCCTAGAAATATTGGTCCTGGCGGTATGTCTGGTAGAGTTACCTCTATAGATGTTGTACATTCAAACCCAGATATTATATACGCTGGTACAGCTTCTGGTGGTTTATGGAAATCTACTTCTGGAGGAATAAAATGGCAAGCTCTTTTTGACAAAGAAGTTACTGCTTCTATTGGAGCTGTAGCTATTCAACAATCTAACCCTTCTGTAATTTGGGTTGGCACAGGAGAAGGCAACCCCAGAAATAGTTTAAACGGTGGTTATGGTGTATATAAATCTCTTGATGGCGGTAAGAATTGGAACTTAATGGGATTAGAAAACACCCGCCATATACATAGAGTTATTATAGATCCAACAAATCCGAATATAGTTTATATAGCTGCCATTGGGTCGCCCTGGGGAGAACATCCTGAACGCGGTGTTTTTAAAACTATTGACGGTGGCAAAACATGGAACAAAATTCTTTTTGAAAATAATAAAACTGGAGCTGCAGATTTGGTTATGGATCCAACAAATCCAAACAAATTAATAGCTGCAATGTGGGAACACAAACGCGAACCATGGTTTTTTAACTCTGGTGGCAAAGGTTCTGGTCTACATATAACGCATGATGGCGGGAATACATGGAAAAAATTAACAGACCAAGACGGTTTACCTAAAGGTGATTTAGGTAGAATTGGTATTGCCATTGCATCAAATAAACCTAATATTATATATGCGCTTATTGAAGCAAAGAAAAATGCATTATACAAAAGTGAAGATGGCGGATTTAAATGGAAAAAAATAAATGATAAAAGTGATATTGGAAATAGACCCTTTTATTATTCGGAAATATATGTAGATCCACAAAATGAAAACCGATTATATTCTGTTTTTACATATATAAATAAGAGTGAAGATGGTGGCAAAAACTTTTCTCAACTTATGCCTGCTTATGGTGTAGATAATGGTGTTCACCCAGATCATCATGCATGGTGGATTCACCCAACTAATGGTAATTTTATGATTGATGGAAATGATGGCGGTTTAAATATTACTAAAGATGGTGGTAAGAACTGGCGATTTATAGGCAATCTTCCTGTTGCTCAATTTTATCATATTAATGTAGATAACGAAATTCCTTATAATGTTTATGGTGGTATGCAAGATAATGGCTCTTGGAAAGGCCCTGCTTATACATGGCGAGCTCAAGGTATTCGTAATTCATATTGGCAAGAAATAAGTTTTGGTGATGGCTTTGATGTGATTCCGGATAAGGAAGATTCTCGTTATGGCTGGTCCATGAGTCAACAAGGCTATGTTAGTAGATATGATTCGGAAACTGGTAATAACTACATCGTAAGACCAACACATCCCGATGCTAATACATTACTGCGTTTTAACTGGAATGCTGCTATGAATATAGATCCTTTTAACTCTAGCACACTTTATTTTGGAAGTCAGTTTGTACATAAATCGACAGATAAAGGCTTAACATGGTCTATTATTTCTAAGGATTTAACAACTAACAATCCTAAAAAATTAAACCAATCTGAAAGTGGTGGATTAACTATAGATGCTACTGGAGCAGAAAACCATTGTACCATTTTAGTTATCGAACCTTCTCCTTTAGAAAAAGATATGCTTTGGGTTAGTACTGATGATGGCAAAGTTCACATCACTCAAAATGGAGGAAACACATGGATCGATATTACTAAAAACATAAAAGGATTGCCTGAAGGTTGTTGGATACCACAAATAAAAGCATCAAACAAAAATAAAGGTGAAGCGCTTTTAATAGCTAATGACTATAGACGTTTTAACTACAAACCTTATGCTTATAGAACCAAAAATTATGGAAAAACATGGGAACGCATTGTTGATGAAAACGATGTAAAAAGCTACACACTATCTATTATTGAAGATATTGATGAGCCTAATCTAATGTTTTTAGGAACAGATGATGGTCTTTATATTTCTATAGACGCAGGAAGAAAATGGACAAAATGGACCGAAGGCTTCCCTACTGTTTCTGTGAAAGATTTAATTATACACCCTAGGGAACATGATTTAATTATTGGAACTTTTGGAAGAGCTGCATGGATACTTGATGATATCCGTCCATTACGAGCTATTGCAAAAAACAATAAAATCATTAATAAAAAGCTAAAACTATTTACGCCTCCTACTGCTTATCAAGCAGCTTACCAACAACCTTCGGGGAGTCGTTTTGGTGGTGATGCCATGTATAATGGAGAAAACAGAAGTAAAGGCGCACATATTTCCTATTATGTGAGAATTGATGAAAAAAGGAAAAAGGAAAAAGAAGAAAAAGAGAATGAGAGTGAGGATGATTCTATTAGTGAAAAAGAAAAAAATACTATAAAATGGGACTCACTTACCTTGAAAATCTATGACAATGAACGCTTAATTAGATCTTTAAAACAAAAAGCTCCTGAAGAAAGTGGTATTCAAACATGGATTTGGTTTATGGACGAAAAGGGTCCAGATACCCCTAAACGTACTATTAACAAAAAGCAAAACGAACCTGGAGGGACATTAGTAAAACCTGGAACTTATAAAATTGTAATGAGTTTTGGAGATCAAACGTCTGAGGAAATGATTACTGTAAAAAGTGATCCTCGTTTAAACAAATCGACTAAATCTTTAACTGAAGTTTACAACAGATCTAAAGATATTGAAAACATGACTCAAGTCATGGCTGATGCTGTTAAACAATTAATAGAAAGTAAAAAAACAGCTAAAAAATATTTATCTAACTTGAAAGAGCTAGATAAAGAAAAATACAAAAATCAAATAAAAGAGTCCAAAGAAATTATAAAAAAAACAGAAAGCATTATTGATCTTTATCTTGGTAAAAAGGATAAAAGACAAGGCCTTACAAGAAATCTCAAACCCAATATTAACCAGCGTATCAATTTAGCAAAAAACTATGCTAAATCAAGACAAAAAGGTTTAACATCCACAGAGAATGCTTTACTTATACATGCAAAAAAAGCATTAGAAGATGGATTAAATAAAACAAATATCTTTTTTGAAAAAACATGGAACGCATATAAAACTTCAATGGAAAAAATAGAATTATCTCCTTTTAAGAAAATAAAAACTTTTAATTACCAATAGTAGTATTTAAACTAGTATAAAAAAGCCCTGAAAATCAGGGCTTTTTTATACTCTAAACTAAGAGATGGATATTCATTTCTAATTATTTTTTTTTATTAACATAAATTTAATTGTTTTAATCTTGATTTTAATAGTATTACTATTATATTTGAAATCAAATTAACCTATTATGATAAGTTTACTTTCAAATTTAAAAATAGCTGTCCCTGAGAAAATCTATGTAAAAGATCCTGAATCTTCTAAATTGGGTAAACGAATTGTTGAACATAGTATCTTATTAATTAATGATATTGGTTTTGATACTTTTACTTTTAAAAAGCTTGGAGTTTTAATTGGTTCCAATGAAAGTTCAATTTATCGTTATTTTGAAAGCAAACATAAACTACTACTCTACTTATCTTCATGGTATTGGGCTTGGATTGAGTATCAGTTAGTTATTGAAACACATAGTATTTCTGAAAACAAAAAAAAACTAATTAAAGCCATTAGTATTGTTTGTAGAACGACTCAAGAAGATTCAAAATTCTCTCATATTAATGAAGTAGTTCTAAATAACATTATAATAAATGAAAATTCTAAATCCTTTTTAACAAAGGAAGTTGATATAGAAAATAAAGACGGTTATTTTATTATATACAAACGTGTTGTACAACGTTTAGCAAACATGATAATTGAAACTGCTCCAGAATACAAATTCCCTTCATCTTTAGCTAGTACCATTATTGAAGGAAGTTTGCATCAACATTTTTTAAAGGATCACTTTTCTTCTATAACAGACTGTAAAAAAGACATATATCCATCAGACTTCTACATAGATTTAACCTTAAATACATTAAAACTTTAATTATGGCTCACCAAAATATGACCCCATGGCAACGCCTAATTGGTCTATTGCAACTCGAAAAAAAAGACATAATACAAATCTTTTACTATGCTATTTTTTCTGGTATAGTTGCATTATCACTTCCTCTTGGTATTCAAGCTATTATTAGCTTAATTCAAGGCGCACAAATATCTACATCTTGGATTATTTTAGTAACATTAGTGACTCTTGGTGTAGCATTTTCAGGTGCATTACAGCTCATGCAATTACGTATTATTGAAACCATACAACAACGTATTTTTACGCGTTCGTCTTTTGAGTTTAGTTATCGTTTTCCTAAAATAAAAATGTCTGAATTACGTAATTACTACCCTCCGGAATTAGCAAATCGTTTTTTCGATACCCTGACCATTCAAAAAGGCTTATCAAAAATATTAATAGATGTACCAACTGCTATCTTACAAATAGTATTTGCTCTTATATTGTTATCATTTTACCACCCGTTTTTTATAATTTTTGGTATTCTTTTACTAGCTCTCATTTTTATAGTATTTAAGTTTACTGCAAAAAAAGGACTTGAAACAAGTCTTAAAGAATCTAAAAACAAATACAAAGTAGCACATTGGATTCAAGAAGTTGCACGTACTCTTGTTAGTTTTAAATTATCTGGTAGTACAAATTTAGGATTAAATAAAAATGATGATTTAGTTAGCGAATATTTAAAATCTAGAGAAAGTCATTTTAAAGTTTTAGTACTACAGTTTATTCAAATGATAACTTTTAAAGTTATAGTTACTGCCAGCTTATTACTTATTGGTGGTGCTCTTGTTTTAAATCAAGAAATGAATATTGGACAATTTGTAGCTGCAGAAATAATCATACTTCTTGTAATTGCTTCTGTAGAAAAATTAATTCTTGGTTTAGAATCATTTTACGATGTATTAACTTCTATAGAAAAAATAGGACAAATTGTAGACAAGGATCTAGAGCCTCAAGATGGTGATATACCTCATTTTAAAGATGGATTAAATATAGAACTAGATAAAGTATCTTATATCGTTCCCAATAAGAGTACGCCAATTCTCAACAACATATCATTAAAAATCACTCAACAAAGCAGAATACTTATTAAAGGCGAAAGTGGTTCTGGAAAATCTAATCTACTACGAATTATTTCTGCTGTTATCGAACCTAGCTCTGGTAATGTTTATATTAACAACCTATCTATTAGTAGCTTATATTTAAATCATTATCGTTCTCAGTTAGGTCTATCTTTATCTGAAGAATCTCCATTTGAAGGTACTATAAAAGAAAATTTAACTTTTGGTAATTCTAACATTTCTGATGACGAATTATTTGATGTTCTTAATAAAGTTGGACTAGCTTCTTTTATTAAAGAACAGTCAAAAGGTCTAAACACTATTTTATATCCAGATGGAAAGCAAATACCTTATACTATCTCTAAAAAACTAGTTTTAGCACGTGCCATAATAAAAAAACCTAAAGTCCTAATTCTTGAAGACGCTCTCGACAGGTTTAACGAAACAGAAACCAATTCAATTATTGATTACTTATCTCATAAAGACAGACCATGGGCTTTAATTGTAGTAAGCAGCAGTAATGCTTGGGCAAACAGATCTAATGAACTAATCACCCTTGATCATGGTGAAATTATAACTAAAAAATAATTAAGTTATGCTCAATATATCTCATAATCAATTAAATAAAAAGATTAAATTGACTCATTATAAGTCTGGAAAAAATATTTTTAATAAGTCCTATTACAAAAGATTTAATCAATTCTTACTAGTATTTGCCCTTATAGGTTTAATTGTATTGTTTTTACCTTGGACTCAAAATATAACAGGAAAAGGCTTAGTTACAACTTTAAAGCTTAACCAAAGACCTCAAACAATTCAATCTCAAATTCCAGGACGTATTGAAGAATGGTTTGTTCAAGAAGGTGATTTTGTAAAGCAAGGAGATACAATTCTAAGAATTTCTGAAGTTAAAAGTGACTACTTTGATGATAAACTTGTAGAAAGAACCAATGATCAAATTGAAGCAAAATCATCTTCAGTTATTGCCTACAATGACAAAGTTAAAGCTCTAAATAGACAAATTACAGCTTTAATAAGCGAGCAAAAATTAAAAATACAACAAACACAAAACAAATTATTGCAATCACGTTTAAAAGTAAAAAGTGATAGTATTGACTTTGAAGCTTCTAAAACTAATTTAACCATTGCAGAACGCCAGTTTAATAGAATTCAAACTTTACAAAACGAAGGCTTAAAAGCAGTAAGAGATGTTGAAGAAAAACGTTTAAAACTTCAAGAAACACAAGCAAAATTAATTTCAAAAGAAAACAAATATTTAGCTAGTAAAAATAACGTGATCAATAGCCAAATTGAACTTTCTAGAATACAAGCCACCTATACTGATAAAATATCAAAAGCACAAAGTAATATGTATACGGCTCAATCTAGTGGTTTCGATGTTAAAGCCCAAGTCACAAAACTTGAAAACACCTATAGTAATTACAAAAAGCGTAACAGTTTACTATATGTTACAGCTCCTCAAAATGGGTATATAAATAAAGCTATAAAAGGAGGTATTGGAGTAACGTTTAAAGAAGGCGAAGAATTAGTTGGTATTATGCCTGCTCAATACGATTTAGCAGTAGAAACCTTTGTAAAACCTATTGATTTACCACTTTTACATATTGGAGAAACTGTACGGGTACAATTTGATGGGTGGCCTGCTATTGTATTTAG
This sequence comes from Flavivirga aquatica, assembly GCF_001747085.1. Lineage (GTDB taxonomy): Bacteria > Bacteroidota > Bacteroidia > Flavobacteriales > Flavobacteriaceae > Algibacter_C > Algibacter_C aquatica. The sequence continues at coordinate 58,841 of NZ_MDJD01000047.1, read as the reverse complement.
CGGATGGCCCAATGTATCTTACGGAACCTATGGCGCAAAAGTAATTGCAATTGAAAATTTTATAAGCAATAATGGTAAATACCGTGTATTATTAGTACCAGATAAAAGTGATCATAAATGGCCAAATGCAATACGCATTGGTTCTGGAGCCAAAACTATAGCTTTACTAGAAGATGTTCCTATTTGGTTTGAGTTATGGAGGCAGATAAACAGCTTCCCTCCTAATTATTATCAACCAGAAAACAGCAAAAATAATACTTCTAAAAAAGATAAAAAATGAGAGTTTTTTTATTGATAATATTACTATCTACTGCTCACTTAGCCATGTCTCAAGACAGTACATCTGTGATTAGCTTATCTGAGTATTTAGGTTACGTAAAATCTTTCCACCCTATTGTAAAACAAGCCAATTTAGTTATAAACGAAAGTGAAGCTAAACTTATGAAAGCCAGAGGAGCTTTTGATCCTAAATTAGAAATAGACTACGACAGAAAAAAGTTTAAAAACACAGAATATTACGATAAATTAAATGCTGCATTTAAAATACCAACATGGTACGGCATAGAACTAAAAGGAAATTTTGAAGAAAATACAGGTGATTTTTTAAACCCAGAAGCAAATATTCCCAATAATGGTCTATACAGTGCAGGTATATCTATTTCTGTTGCTCAAGGTTTACTTACCAATAAACGTATGGCTATGCTAAAACAAGCTAAATTTTATGTTAAGCAAGCTAAAGCCGACAGGCAATTATTAGTTAATAACATTTTATACCAAGCAACACTTAGCTATTTTAATTGGTTAAAAACATATAACGAAAAGCGTGTTTATGAAAAGTTTTTAGTTAATGCCGAAATACGATTTAAAGGTATTAAAAAAAGCTATGAAGTTGGTGAAAAACCCGCTATAGATACCTTAGAGGCTAGAATAACGTTAAACAACAGAAAATTAAATTTAGAAAAAACACGAATTAAATTTATTAAATCATCTCTGGAATTATCAAACTATTTATGGCTTAACCAAGATACGCCCATAGAAATAAAAGAAGGAATGATTCCCGATATAAAAACGTTTCAAACTATAGATAAAACGTTAAATACATCGTCCTTTAATGTGGAAACTATAAATTTAGATACCCATCCTAAATTACAATCACTAGGTTATAAATATCAAAGTTTAAATATTGAAAAACGTTTAAAATTAAACAACCTACTCCCAAAAGTAGATTTACAATATAATTTCTTGTCGCAAACACCAGAAGTATCAAGATCATTTAGCACCTCTGCTTATAAAAGCGGTTTAAACATAAGCTTCCCTCTATTCTTAAGAAAAGAACGAAGCGATTTAAAATTAGCGAAACTTAAAATGCTACATACTCAGTTTGAAATGCAAAATACCAGAGTAAGTTTGAAAAATAAAATAAATGCCATTAATCAAGAATTAGAATCTTTTACTTTACAAAACGACTATACAAAAACTATAGTTGAAGATTACAAAAAAATGTTAATCGCAGAAGAACGTAAGTTTTTTTTGGGAGAAAGCTCCTTATTTGTTGTTAACTCAAGAGAATCTAAACTCATCGATGCTAAACTAAAAGCGATAACTCTTGAAAATATTTTTTTTAAAAGTAAAGCCAATTTATTTAATGTTTTAGCGCTATCTGATGTTGACCTAAATTAAAATACAGTATCTGTAAATAATTTGCAATTCATTTATTATTGCCTTAACTTTCGAGTAAATAAAAACCCAAAGAAAATGAAAAAAATAAGCGTCCTTTTAATTGCTTTAACCATAAGCATAACTTCTTGTAAAAAAGAAAAAAAAGAGACAGAAACTGATTCAGTTCCTAAAATTGAAGTAACTGATAAATTTGTTGTTAAACCAGAAGCAACGTCTGTAAAATGGACTGCTTATAAAACCACTGAAAAGAAACCTGTAGGCGGAGAATTTTCGGTTTTAAATTTTGAAAATAAAGAAGGGGCAACAGCTCAAGAGGCTTTAAATAACTTAAATTTCTCAATTCCTATTAGTAGTTTATTTACTAAAGATGATGGTAGAGATGCTAAATTAAAGGCTTCTTTCTTTGGAGCTATGTTAGATACCGAATTTTTAAAAGGCACTATTAAACACAATAATAATGAGTATATAGCTTCTATTACTATGAATGGAGTTACTCATGATTTGCCTTTAAAGGTTACAATAACTGAAGAAAGACGTGTGAGTATGACAGGAACAATGCAACTAAAAGATTGGAATGCTTTAGGTGCCTTAGAATCATTAAACAAGGTTTGTTTTGATTTACATAAAGGTGCAGATGGTGTTAGTAAAACTTGGGAAGATGTTGCAATCGAAATAAATACCTATCTTCGTAAAAATTAATTAAACTAAACTAAATATTTTATAAGAACCACCTTATTATAGGTGGTTTTTATTTTTAAGAGATATTATATTTCTTAAAAAAATAAATATGTCTACTTATTTAAGGATTGTATATAATGCACTCCCCTCAAAACCTTTGTATTTTTATTACAGCTTTATATGTTAAAGAAAATACTTATGCTTTTTATGATTTGATAAGGTAAATGCTTATGAATTGCTTATCTAAAGTATTACTTTTACATCATAACTGTTTAGTTTTATAAAACTATGAACCCATCAGCATCTGGTTGGATAAAAAAATTACTAAAAGAAGCATCTCAAAATAATTTTTTTTTAAAATATGAAGAAGAAACATTTTATGATGCTTTAAGAACTTGTGGATTTATTTATGGCAGTAATCTAGGTGTTGTTGCTCAAATAATTGAAAAAAATGATTTAACCGAAGATGAACTTTGTAAAACAAATTTGTGTGTCTCTTTTTTTTACACACATGCTAAATCTAATTCAAAAATTCCTTTTATCGAAAGTATCATAAACTTCTATACAGAAATTAATGAGCCTAAATCTTCTTTTTTTAAAAATCTTATTGGTGGAAAAAAATCTAATGAGGAGTTAGAAAATATTATCCATAAACGCATTCAAATTGATGCAAATATTATCACAAAAAACTTCAACTATTTTATTATTAATGCGCTTTTATTTGTTGATGTTCTAGCATACAAAAAATATATCGAAAACCAGAGTATTTCAATAGACTATTTAAAAAAGATGGAAGCATCAATTGCTTCAATTTCTTTAGATGTTTTAAATTCTAAAGCTATAAAAAATCAATACGATGATAGTTTAATTAAATTGTTTGAGTCTTCTTTACGATACCATAAAAACTCAAATCTTGGTTATAAAAAGGCTATAAATAATATTAAAACCAAACAAGAAAAATATTATATTTTAGATTTAGCTTGTATGGCTACTTGGAGTGATAGAGTTATTGACCTAGAAGAACAACAATTTTTACAACAATTAGGTCTAGATTTAAAACTAAACACACTTAGAATAGAGCAATCAATAAAAACAGTAAATCAATTTTACATAGTAAATAAAAATAACATTGCTCTTTTAAGTTCTAAAAATATTGTTCAGAGTTTTTATAACAATTCAAGTAAAATGGTTCATAAGCTAATTACTAGAAACAGTAAACGCTTATACCAAGAATTAATAGACAGCAAAGAACTAATGATTTTACTTTCGCAATCTACAATTAGAGATTTAAATAAAGATGAACAGAAAAAAGTACAAGAGCAATTACTTGATATTTTTAAATCTATTCCAAGCCTTGCCATTTTCTTACTTCCCGGAGGCGCCTTATTATTACCTTTAGTAATAAAATTCATACCAAAATTATTACCATCTGCCTTTGATGAAAATCGAATTGAAGAATAATTTATAATGAAATATCAATTACATACTTATTTAAATAGATATGCTACTTTCTCAAAAGAATAAATAGATCTATTTTTCAAGTATTTAAAACAAAAAAAATATAACAAAAAAGAATTTCTTCTTGAACAAGATAGTATATGTAATTTTAAATGCTTTATTATAACTGGACTTGTACGCGCTTTTGTAATAGATGAAAAGGGCAAAGAAAACATTATTCATTTTGGCATTGAAAATTGGTGGGTTAGCAATATGGAAAGTTTCATTTTGGAAAAACCTTCTCATTTATTCATTCAAGCATTAGAGGACACAACTGTGCTTTTAATTACTAAAGAAAATTTAGAATTAGCTTATGTGAATATTCCAAAACTAGAACGCGTTTTTAGAATTATAACCGAAAACATGCTTATTGCTATTGAACGTAAAAATGAATATTATATAAAAATGGGAAGTAAAGAAAGGTACACTAGTTTTATAAGTGAACTCAAAACATTTTCTCAACGTGTTCCTCAATACATGATAGCATCTTATCTTCAAATTACACCCGAATATTTAAGTGAACTTAGAAAAAATAAATAAATGTTTTATACCTCTTTATTTTTAATTGATATACTATCAAAGCAAATACTAAAACATTTCAATAATTCTTTTATTTTATATACTTACCAGCAATATTTTATAATAAACTCATCTTGACTTTTTCTATTTCCTAAAAAATATCTGAAATTCGCTCATATTTCATTACTTTTTTACACGTAGCAATACTATGTCTTTCAAAAAGTGTTTAATCTGAACAAATTTCAACTCATTTTTGGTTAAAAACAAAAAGTCAAGATGAGTTCAATAAAATATTTTTTGCTGAATATAAATATCACTTACAAAAACTCTTTTTTCTATTTTTTTTCCATTAGTTTTACGAATATCAATTAACTTATAATTTAATAAAATTGAAAACATCATATAGTATACAGGAAATTAGCGATCTTTTAAAAGGCGAATTAATAGGTAATACCACACAACAAATTGAAGGTCCCGAACAACTAGAAAGTGCTAAAAACAATCATATTACATTTATTGGAAGCACAAAATATATTAAATTTTGGGCAGAGTCAAAAGCTTGTGCTGCAATAGTAAATGACAATTTAACAGTAGAACCTGGTGACAACAGAGCTTTAATTAAAGTAAAAAATGCCGATTTAGCTATGGCTAAAATATTAGAGCTTTTTAACCCGCCAGCACCAGAATTTGAAACTGAGATCCACCCTACTGCTGTTATTCATGAAACTGCAACAATAGGTAATGGTTGTAAAATTGGAGCTAATTGCTATGTTGGTAAAAACGTTTCTATAGGTAGTGATGTTATTTTATACCCAAATGTTTGCGTTTTTGATGAAACTACTATTGGTGATAATACTATAGCTTGGTCGGGAACCGTAATTAGAGAACGTTGCATTATTGGTAGTCATTGTATTTTCCATACCAATGTTAGTATTGGAGCCGATGGATTTGGATATAGACCAAGTGATGATGGTAGAGGTCTAATAAAAATACCGCAAATTGGTAATGTAATAATTGGACATTATGTCGAAATAGGCGCTAACTCTTGTGTAGATAGAGCTAAATTTAGTTCTACTATTGTTGGCGATGGTTGTAAAATAGACAACTTAGTACAGGTGGCTCATAATAGTATTATGGGACGTTCATGTATTATGGCTGGACATAGTGGACTTGCAGGTTCTGTAACTTTAGGAGATGGTGTTATTATTGGGGGAAGTGCTTCTATTAAAGATCATACAACTATTCATTCTGGTGCAACTGTAGGTGCTGGCTCTGGAGTTATGAGTGATGTTTCTGCTGGTCAAACCGTTTTAGGTTATCCTGCTCAAGAAGCTAAAGCAATGTTAAAGCAATGGGTTGCAATGCGTAGATTAGTTAAGAAATAAACACTCGTCTTTTGTAAATAAATATTTTGAATTAATATAAAAAGCACCATATCACCTTAAAAGCGATATGGTTGCTTTTATAACACTTTCTTATTTAGTATAAGTTAAAAATCCAGAAAAATAATTTCCATTAACTTTTACAGTACTTATTTGTATACTTCCTCTCCATGTCCAAGCATTACTGTACCCGCAATTTGTTGATTGCTTATGGCAAAAAAGGCTAGTCCATTTAGTACCTATACTATTCAAGTTTTCTGTTAACCGGTTTCTAAAAGTTGTAGATGAGCTTCCATAATTAGTTGCTGCTGCTAAACATAGGTCATTCCATAATTCTGGAGTCAATCCTGTTGCTGCGATAGATTTAATTAATTCATCAGCATTTGTGCTTTTAATTGCTACTGTATGAACTTCTTTTTCTGTACTAGCATTTGACAAAACTTTTTCTTTTACTTGTGTCATGATTATTTAGTTTTAATTTATTAGTAAATAATTATTTAGTTGAAATATTTTACTTCTCAACATAACAAAATTAACACAAACACCTCATTTACAACATAGTAGAAATACTCATTTTACTAAATCAAGTAGAAACACGTAATCATGACCGTTACATTTACATTTACATTTATAAATTTAAGAGTATGGAAATTAAATTCTCGTAAAATAGTATTAATAACTCATGACCTGATATAAGAAAAAGAAAACACCTTATAATATTTAAGAGATAATATATTGATTCTAAAAGTTTTCACTAAAAACAGTGGGTTTAAAATATTTTAGCACTATAAATAAGATAATAATCTGTATTAAATTATAGAAACAAAATTTAAGGTTAAAAAAATTAACAGTATTAAAAAAAGGAGCTTAAAAGTCCAGTCTCATTGAAATTTCAATTTATAATATTCTAACTAAATTACAGCTCTTAATTATGTTAAAATTCATTATCACTATTAACAAATATTCATCAACAACTTCAATAGTATTAAAACCTGCCAAACAACCTAAAAATCTAATTGATTTACTTCAAGTAATTAATAAAAACTTTCCTATTTTGAGTTCTCAAAACACATGGTTTTTGGCAGACTATTATACTATTTAATGATATACATGTTAGATATAAAGGACGCTTCTATTTCTTGTGAACTATAAAAAATGAAAATACAAAATTATATAAGACTAGAAATATTAATATGAATCCAAACTATGTACTAGACAATGAAACAAAATTAAACCAATGGTTAACCTCTAATAAGGAAAACCAAATTCGTTTAAATAAAATTTCACCTAAAAACATAAGTAGTTTAAAAAATTGGTATAAAATTAAGTCCAAAACTAACAAAAAAACATCTATTTAACTGTATTTGATATAGTCAACAACAACTCATTACCTTTCTGTCTTACAGACGGTACTAAATTGGAGTATCCTTCGAAACCATTAAATTGAACTATATCATCTAAGTTAGGAACAAACAACGAATCTGTTGCTTTTATTAAAACTATCGTTATCTTTTTAAATTTTTCTGGTGCAAAATACTTCTTCGCATTAATTTCTATTTTTCCTTCAAAAATAGTTGCATTCACTACATTTAGTACTGGAGCAGTACCCGTAAAATCAGGAATATCAATAGAAAGTGTGCCTTCTGTTTGAGTATAAGTCTCGACATTCCATTCTCCTTTCTCTCCTAAATCAAACTTTCCACTGGTATTAGTTACAGCTGTCGCATTTCCTCCTGCATTTAAGCCATCTCCATCACCTGCATTAGATGCATATACACCTCCATCTATTAAGCTTAACTCTCCTACAATATTTACTCCCAACACTTGACCAGGAAGTTGAATATCATTTTTAACTCCAATAGCTTGAACACCTCCGGTTGTTATTAATGTTGCTCTAGGACTTCCATTAGTGGAAATAGAACATAACTCGGACACCCTAACAGATCCAACAATAAAATTCGATCTAGGCGATAAAACCATAAGTCCTTCATTAGATAAAGTCACATCATTTACTTGACCACCAGAACAACCAGACCCTAAATCATTTCCAACACCTAAAAAAGCACCATCTGCCGATATTGGTTGCACATTATTTAACACACCACAAACATTTGCACTACCCTCTATAGTACCAACGGTGAATGTACATACGGAAGGAACTGTAAAATTACCTCCGTTAAGAAGATGTGGAAGCGCACCTCCGTCCATTCCAATCAACGTAGTCCCTTTTCCTTCTTTATCATTAACATAGACTGTTCCTGTACCATCAATTACTATTGAGACAAACACTTCGGCACCATTACTAATAGTAAGAGCAGAATAACCTTTATCCAGAATGATACGATTATTTGAACTCATCAATGTCATATTTTCTGTTACAGTAACTGTATTAGCTGTTAAGGTTATATCTTTCTGTACATTTATTATTGAATCCCCTTGACCTTTATTTAAATTTATAATTGCTGTATTTAACTCTAATTCTGTTGTAACCGATACACTAGTAATTGTTTTTTCATCATCTAAAATTTCTTTTGTTTTCATACTTTTATTAGGTTTTGTTAGTTTATTCATTTTTAGATTACCTCTTCTAAGGAAATCTATTAGCTACTGCATTACAAACTGCAGACTTTATATTATTCACAACTTTAATTGGGAAGCTTTGTTCTTTTCTAATTGTCTCTATGACATAACACCTGTCGGTTGAGAAGCACCGAAATTACATTATTCGACTTAGTAAAATTTGTTTCATTAATTTCATACGATTTATACTCTTTTTCACAATTAATAGTATTTATTAATAAATATTCGTTTGAGTTTTTCAATTCATCAAAAAACGGATTATAAATATATTCCTATATTTTTACAATGTCAATACGTACAAATACCTAGTTTTGGTCAAATTTTTCTTAAAATTACACCACATATGTGTTTTTAGCCTAAAAAAATGATTCGAAATAGTAAATGAAAAAAATAAAATTATTATTAATATCCTTAAAAGAATCTTTTCTTAATTAAGAATAAAAGTAGTTATAGTAAAATTTTTGCTTTGTTTTGTTAGCTCTAAATATTAACATCTAGATTGATTAATCAATTAAAAATATGCTTTATGTTTTGAAATCTATTAGCTCATGGTTTTTAATTTAGAAGAAGAAATTTATTAGAATTCTAAAAGAAAAAGAATTTAAAAAATTGATAATAGTTTCTGTAATATACTTGCTAATTGCAATAATACAGATTGTCTTCTTTTTAGAGTTTATAATCCCAAAAAATATATTTTGCTCTTAGAAGATATATCTATAATTTAAACTGAGGCTCAAAAGAGTTTTTTAATTAAGCTTGTATCGTAATATTGAAACTAACTAGAAATTAGACTTAAAAACATATGCTCTACTCTAACCATGTTTTAAAATCTTTAACACGTTCGCGAGCGACAACAACCTCATCTTCTTTATAAGTTTTTAATTTTATTTGTAGTCGCGAATTAGTATAACTCACCATGTCTTTTATCGCATTAATATTTACAAAATATTTTCTATTAATGCGGAAAAAAGTTTGTGGTTCTAATTCTTTTTCTAAATGTTCTAGTGATGTATCTAAGAGGTAGTTTCGTCCTTCTGTAGTGTATACATAAGTTCCTTTATTTTTGCTATAAAAGCATTCTATTTCGTCTATACTGATAAGTTTTAAATGCTGTCCTACTTTTACTGAAAAGCGTTTTTTATATTCACGACCTATAGGGTTTACAAGTAATTTTTTAATATCGCTAAAATCTAGAGTTACCGCTTGTTTTTGTATAGTACGCTCTTTATATTTTTTTACAGCTGTTAGCAAGTCGTCTTCATCTATAGGTTTTAACAAATAATCAATACTATTTAATTTAAAGGCTTGTAATGCATACTCATCATAAGCTGTAGTAAAAATGATTACTGATTTTATTTCTACTGTTTCAAAAATTTCAAATGACAAACCATCGCTTAACTGAATGTCTAAGAAAATTAAATCTGGATGTATATTTTCACGAAACCAGTTTATAGATTCTTCTACAGAATGCAGCATGACATCTGCTTCCAAATCTATTTTTTTTAACATGCGCTGTAACCGCCTTGCTGATGGTTTTTCGTCTTCTATAATTATTACACTCATTAAATACGTTTTGTTTTCTGTTTCCTTGGAGGAGGAAATCTCATTATTATTCTGTTTTCTTTAGCGTTAGTGATTGCAGTGAAAATCCTTTTTTGAGGTACGAAAAAAAGATTGCAACGTAAAGCACGACCGCAGGGAACGCTCAAACTATTTTATTCCCAATACTTCTTATCTTTATCCATATATTCTTGAATTTTGCGTTCTTCCCATTTTTTACTAAAAATTAAGTTTTTTCCAAAAACACCTATAGCATGACAGCCTAGACCTATTCCCCAAAAAATGGCTGTTGAAAATGTTCCAAAATGCCAAAACACCTTATTGTTAACGCCTATAATGATAATTAAAAATATATTTACAACAACATACCAGAAGGCATGCCAATAAAAACCTTTTAATTCTTTCAATCTTTTTTCTGCCCTTATATAGCTTTCCTCCTTTTGAAATGGCTTATTTTTATAAGATTCAATTTTATAGTTTTTCATGATTTAAAATTTTAATTCCATTGTTCTTCTTCTTGTTGCATAAACTCTTCCATTTTCCGTTTCTCCCAGTTTCTCCCAAATGCTCCATTATTTACAAATACTCTAAAGGCTTGAATTACGATACCAATACCCCAACCAAACATGGGAAACCAAAACCATTGAAAATTCCAAGAGGTTTTATAATTTATAAAGATTAAGAACGGCATAACAAAAATATACGAAACTAAACTATAATAAAATCCTTTTAATTCGTCTACATGATTGCGCGCACGCACATAACTCTCGTCTATTTGTAATTGTGATTGTGTTCTCATAACCGACACTTGTTTTGTAAGCATTGGTATTGCTACTGCAAAACGGTTTGCCTCTTTATTTATATTTATTTTTTTGTTGCTTAACAGGGCATAGCGCTGTTTTATATTACTTAAGCCTACACCACTACTCTTTTTTACGATTTGCTTGGGTTGTAAATTATTCTCGACAATTAAAGTTCCTTCGTTTTCATAAATTTTTATATGCAAAGGTTTTTTTGAGGTTACCATATTGTGCTTTACTGCATTTTCTAACAGTAATTGTAATGATAGAGGCACAACTTTAGATTCTGAATTAGTTGCTTTCTCTGGCAGACTAAAAACAATACAATCTTCAAATCGCATTTTCAGTAAAGACATATAGGTTTTTGCAAATTGCAACTCCTCGTCGACTGTTACTAATTCTTTATTTTTTTGTTCTAAAACATATCTATATACTTTAGATAATGATGTAGTGAATTTTTGTGCTTTATCTGGATTTTCTTCAATTAAACTGGTTAAAACATTTAAACTATTGAATAAAAAATGTGGATCTAATTGATTTTTTAAAGCATCAAACTTTGCACTTGCTGTTCCTGCTATAACTTTCTGCTCCTTTATTCTGTTTTGTTGATACCGGTTATAAAAATAAACGATATGAAAAACAGCTATTATAGCTAGAGTTATCCACAATCCAAATTGATAATATTGAAATTTTTCTTTTGAAAGAAATTCCATAAATGATTTATCACTTAAAACCATAGAAGTTAATGTTCTTAGAATAAATAAGCACATTAGAGTGATTATAGTAGAACCTAGAATGCCTAGAATAATTCGTTTTATAGTATTTTTATTTTTCCATTGGCGTTGTTCCATGAAATCAAAAAAATACATGTTCGAATACCCCAATACGAAAGTGTAAAGCAGGCAAAACATAAAATCTGTTAAAAAATCATATTCACTTTTAAAATTAAAACCGTTAGATAATAGATTTCCTGTTACGAAAACTATACAGCTAATAATAAAAGTAATTATGATTTTTTTAACTGATTTCATTATAATGTATTTTTAATTACTAATGCTATTTCTTACAAGTGTCAAATATTTTTATAGCACGATTTTCGCCCCAATTAGGATGAAATGGTGTTTCTCGTTTAAAGTTAGCAAAAAGTTCTATGGCGTACTCCAAATCTTTACAAAATGAAGAGGTATCCTGTCCAAAAAACTTAGCTGCTCCCATATCCCACTCTGCCTTGCAATAGACTACTCTTGGATTTTTTGGGGCTAATTTTAATGCTTTTGTATATAATTCTACAACCTTTCCCGATAAAGTCATTCCATACGTAGCGCCATCAAAAGCCACCCAAGCTGTATGTAATAATGCTTGTAACACTAATATTTCTGGATTATCTTTTGATATTGTTAATGCTATATTAATTAAATCTTGGCCTTTTTTAAGTTTAGCTATTAATACTTCTTTATCTTTTTCGCCAAAACTACCAACTATATTAATCTGGGCTGCATAATAAGGCGGTAGCCAATTATCTGGTTCTGCTTTCGCTATACGTTCATACATATTTGATGCTTCTATTGTATTATTACTTTTCCACAACTCAAAAGCTTTCTGCATTCCTTTTTCATAATTAGTTTGAGAGTTTATCAATCCTGAAACTAAAAGTGTTGCTATTATAATTAAATGTTTCATATGTTTGTTTTTAAAATTTTATATGTTGAGTAATTAATTTATTTTCTATAGTAAATTTTACGCCTTCCCATTTTGGTGGTTCCATAAAACATTTTGCGCTATTTGAGCAACCAAAATCTTATTCTGGTATTCCAAAAAGGTTAGTATCCATTTTATTATTATCATTTTCGTCATGATACATCGATATGACATAAACAAATATCAAGTAGAAGTTTACTTTTTTAAAAACAAACTCACTCAATTGTTATTTTTAATTGATGAGTTGTTCTTTTTAATAAAACTTAAATACAAAAGACCACTAATTTATTTCCTAGAATTCTCTAGATTGACTCATAACCGATGAAGATTATAAAAAGAATACCCAACTTCAAGGAAATCAAAAAAAGGTTACAAGCTACACAATAGAAAAACTTTAATAACTTTTTATTTTTATTAAAATAAAACCTGTTTGTAGTAGTATAGATTACGAAATACAAACATCTATTAAAATCAACCTAACACTTCCCCATAGCACTTATAAATAAATAGAATCAACTCCATAATTACAAATAACAACTCCTTCTTTTTTGATTTAAAAAATGCCTCTTAAACAATACATTTAGCAGATAATCTGTACATTATAAAATTAACTTTAACATAACACAATATTATTGTTTTTATTAATTTGTTGTATATTCCTCTTTTAATTACATATATGTAATTTTTTTAACACATAAATTACAAACTAAACAAATAAAAAACTAAATTTTAAAACTATGACTCTATTAACTAAGCCTAAAAGGATGATCTACCTTTTGGTCATCTTATTTTCTTTAATTTCTAACAAAAGTCTATCACAAACAAAATTACCCTTTTCAGACCCCGATAATCAAGGAGGTTGGATTATAAACAACACAATAAGTGATGAGTTTAATGGAAACTCATTAGACACTAATAAATGGAACATACAAGGACAAGGTGGGGTGTTTCAAAATAATTTTGTAGGAAGAGCGCCTTCTCAGTTTTCTCCTGCTAATGTACAAGTTGAAAACAATCAACTTATTATTTACTCTAAATGGCAACCTGACTATAATTTTTCGAATAAACTTCATTTAGGGCGTAATAAATATGAAAAAGTAACTACAGGTGCTATCATTTCTAAGCAAGAATTTTTAAATGGCTATATGGAAATTAAGTGTAAAGCAGCAGACGGCCCTGTTTCTAGTTCATTTTGGTGTATTGGAAGACAAGGGGAAATTGATGTTTTTGAACATTTTGGTCAGCACCCTAAAGCACCTAAGGTTGACAGAACATACCACACCTCATTTTATAATTGGCAAACTCCTGGAGCCCCTAATTACGGAAAAAGAGTTTGGGATAATAAACATTTACTGCCTTATAGAGTTGCAGATGAAACACATGTTTATGGCTTAGAATGGAATAGTGAATACATAAAACTATATGTTGACGGCAGGTTAATACACTGCATAACAAAAGCTGAAGTAAATAGAAATAGACCTAATACATGGGTTCCTAATGCTCCTTGTAAAGTTTGGGTAGACTCTGAAACCTTTCCATTTTTTGTAAGCTCCTCACAATTAAGCGCTAGTGATTTCCCTGGGAATGGTAGAAAATTTATTGTAGACTATGTTAGAGTATGGAGCAAGAATAACGCTAATGATGGATGCGAAACTAGAACCAATTTAACTAGAAACAATTTAATTACTAATTCTGGATTCGAAGACGGAACTACTTCTTGGGTAAAATCTGGGAATGCTAAAATTATAACCAATAATTCAACAAGTTATTCTGGAAGCAAATTTATTTCAGTTTCTGCAGGTAGTAATGGAACAATCGAACAACAAGTAACTGTTAAGCCTAATACTACTTATGTTTTATCTGCCTATGTTAAATCACCCGGCACAAATGACACAAATATTTATCATGACGCTTGGATTGGAGTAAGAAATTACGGCGGAAGTTTTGAGACTATGAATTTCTTTCATAATTACTGGCATAGAAAAAGTATACAATTTAAAACTGGCCCTACAAACACAACTGCAAATATATTTTTCACAAATCAATGGTCCAAGGAACCTGCTGTTGTAGATTATTTTGAACTACATGAAGCCAGTAGCACTGCTGAACCTATTATTACTCCACCACCATCTACTAAAGAGAAATTTTATATTGTTAATAGACTTTCTAAAAAAAAGATACGCCCTGTGAATGATCTGTCTGGAGCCAAAATTATTCAAACCCCTCAAAACACAGTAAACTCGAATGCGCAATGGGAAAAAATTGACCTATCAAATGGTTGGTTTTACTTAAAAAATGTGCAATCTGGAATGTATTTTAGACCTCAAACAAAAAAAAATGGAAGCGCCTTAGTACTGGTTCCTACAACTTCTGCAAGTACAGATGCACAATGGAAGCAGGTTAACTCTAATGATGGATATTTTTATTTAGAGAATAGAGAAACAGGTAAATTCATTAAGCCTAGAAATAAAAACAACAATGTTAATGTAATACAATTACCTTCAACTTCTAGAGGTGATTGGACACAATGGAAGTTTGTTCCCATAAGTAATACTAATAAAAAGACCAATGCAAATAAAACTACGACTAAGGATTACACCAAAAATGTTTTAATGTACCCAAACCCAGCAACTAATTTTGTTAATATAGAAATTGACAACATTAAAAAAGACATTAAAACAAGTGTGTCATTATATAGTTTAGATGGTAAATTAATATTAAATCAAATCTTTAGAGGAGATAAAACCACTATTAGAACTAGCTCTTTAAATAAAGGGGTTTATATTTTAAAAGTAGACAATACAAAAAAGGCTACTATTAAAAAACTAATAATTAATTAACACAGTGACTAATTTTATTAAAAGACCATGAGGAGTTTTTATTTCTCATGGTTTTTTATAATTGAACTTATCTTGACTTTTTATTTTTAATCAAAAATGAGTAGAAATTTGTTCAGATAAAGTTATTTTTAAAAGGCATAGCATCGCTACACAAGAGAAAACAACTGAAATATAGACGAATTTTGGACATTTTTAGGGAATAGAAAAAATCAAGATGAGTTCAATATTAAATTTGTTTTTACTTACAAATAACATAACGATAAGACTTTCTTTTAAAATATAATTCCAGAACATAAAATCATAGATTTTTTTGACAAAAAACCTCTATTTCTAATATCTATTAACATTTCATTTTTATACTCTTACAAATATTTTATATATATTAGCTGACTATTTTTTATATAAAAATTATGAAAACGCCTATTTTTACAATTACTTTATTAATCGTAACATCTTTATTTAGTTCAAGTTGCGATAGCGACGACTCTCCTACTGATCCTAAAAACAATAACCAAAATGTAGATTTTAAAGAAGCCCTTCTTTTAAGTTTCCCTCTTTCTGAAATTGATATTACATTAAAAGCAGATGGTATTTCTATTGAACAACCAACAATGATTAATGGAGTTCCTCAAAATAAAGGGAAAATAACAATAGAATTAGAGTATAATGAAATATCTAAATTTAGCCTTAAACAAGTTGATTTTGATGATTCTAAGTTTAATATTTCTCCAAATGTTGGTGAAAAAGACATCATTCCTGGAGAGACAATTACCTATAGAATAACGTCTACTAAAGACACTAATATTTCTTTAGAATATGATGTACTAATCATTACAAAAGACATTGCGCCTGCTTTACAAAAACTAAATATTACTGGGCTTCACTTTTTAAAATCTGACAACCTTAATCTTAATGAAGATATTACTAGTATTGAAGTAAGAGAACATACTAACCAAAGCTACAATGGCACTATTATGGTTACTGTACCTAATGGTACAAATTTTTCCGACTTAACACCTAAATTAGACTTTGAAGGAAGCTCTATACACTACACATCGAGTCATTATGGAACTCATCCCAATTTTGAAGTTTACACCCAAGGCTCTTCAATCGACTTCAAATTCCCTAATATAATTGCTTTTAGAGTGTACAATAGTGATGAAACTAATTATCGTGAATATCGTGTACTTGTAGATGTAAAAAAACTTATCACTTTTGATGAGGAATCCGTTACTTTAAATAATGGCAATATTATTTCTCATATTCACACATTCGATAATGCTCTTGGATTTACATATCATGGAAATTACCCAATAAACTCCAAACTAACTTCTTCAAAAATAGAAGTCACAAAAACACCTGAAACACCAAGTAAAAACTATTACTTTGAAAATAGTATTAGATTAATGGAAAATAACCCTACAGATAGTAATAATGAAATCCAGACTGGAGAAAGAGGGAAACTCTATATTGAACTTAATTTCCCTGGTAATTTTGTTAGTAACACTACAAGTGGCATTTCAAGTTATATCGTTGATGTTATGTTTAACCCTATGCTTGAATCCTACGCAACACCTAGTGTAACTAAAACTTTAAACAATAATACAGGAGCCTTAAAAGACCTTAACTTTCTGCTATTGTACGATCCTATAAAAATAGAACTTAAGGCTAATGTATATACCACAGCATTATAATAACTAAGTAAAAAGATAATTTACGAAAACTAAAAAAGACCTTTTACCTAGATAAAAGGTCTTTTTTTATACGTTAAAGACTAAGTTTTTTTCTTTATATTTTTCATATTCTATATAATCATAATAACTTCTTTAAAAGAGCAAATCATCTCTACAAATTATCCAATTGATTATTCTTTTTATCCACACTAATCGTCCAAAAGAAACCAACAAAAAAGAATTGATCTGTAGCTAGTCGTAAAGCACGTTTATTAAAATTACCATATATATCAGGTGTATTTGCATATTGATATCCGTTAATATTTTTAAAACCTAAAACATTGTTTACAGAAGCATAAAGTATTTTTTGAGGGCTAATTAAATAAGCCCAATTCACGCTTAAACTATTAAAAGACTTTGTTTTATCATTTAAAAACCCAGATATATTAGGGTTTGTGTAACGCCTACCGGAAGCATAAGCATAACTAAAACCTATTTGACTACGCCATTTTTCAATCCAATATTTACCAACTACAGATAAGTTGTTAGTATTTGCAAAATTTGGCTGCGCTTTATTTGGGTAATTTTTATAATTACGTTCTGTATCTAAAAAGGAATAGCTTAACCAATAATCAAAGTTTTTAATACTATTACTATCTCTCCAAAAGAAATCAATGCCTTTTGCAAAACCATCCCCATTATTATTATAATTACTATTAAAAGTTGTAAACTCCGAATCATATTTTACTAAGCTACTATATCCTTTATAATACGCTTCAGCTCTAAACAATCTCTTATCTCCGTTATACTGATAATTAAAAATGTAATGAGATGTATGTTCCGCTTTTAAATCTTGATTAAACTTTAAAATATTACTTGATGGGTTTTGATAAAAATCACCATAAGCTAATAACACTTGACTTTTCGAAGATGTTTTATAAGCCAACGACAATCTAGGAGAGATCGTAAAATCGTTAAACAATTAGCTATACTCACTACGCACTCTCGTTTTAAAGGCTAAATTTTTAGATATAAAAATATCAGCCTCTGCAAACGCTGCCGCTATATTATTATCATAAACATAGGTTGATCCTTGAGAAGATGCATCATTATACTTTTCTTTAAAATTTGTAGCAAAACATTCTGCTCCAAAATATAATTTAAAACGATTGTTTATTCTATTTTTAAACTTAAGCTTAGTATGTAATGAATTTTCGGTGTCCTTAATAGTGCGATCTATAATATCCATATTATTTTTTGCATGAGTATAACTAAATCCTCCGTGCATAGACCAAGTATCATTTAAAATACCCCGATATGAACCATTTAAATACACATTATTATTATCAAGTTTAAAACGCACACCTTCTACATCGTTAATATCTCCTTGTATTAACTCAAAATTGGTTGTATCAAACGCTCCATAAAGTTTAAATAAGCCCAAATCTGTTTTTCTTCTATAGACCGTTTCTCCAGAAACCGTTTCATAAGGTTTAATCCAATCATTTCTACTAGAGAATATGGCATTATATGGAGCTAGTTTATATAAGATGCATTAACACTTAATGAACTCTTATTCCATTTTTGAGTACTACCAAGAGTAGCTCCAACACTCATAACACCAATATCTGTTTTTTCTTGGTCTGGTTCATCGATCGTATTCAATAACAAAACACTTGATAAAGCCTGTCCGTATTCTGCCGAATAACCTCCAGTAGAAAACATTATACCATCAAATAAAAACGGAGAGTAACGTTCACGTGTTGGCACATTATTAGTAGTTGCGGTATAAGGCGTAAACACGCGTATACCATCAATAAATATTTGTGTTTCTTCGGCTGTTCCGCCACGAACAAATAACCTCCCATCTTCTGCCACCGTTGTGGTTCCTGGCAACGTTTGTAATGCGCCAACAAAATCACCTAAAGCACTTGCCGTAGTTACCACATCTAATGGTTTTAACACATTAACCTTACTATTGTCTCCTGCCTAAAATGTTCCTGCAGATAACACTACTGCATCTAAAGCATTTATATCTTCTCGTAATTTGATTGTGATATCTTTCATATAAGACACATCACCTATCATAGTATATGTTTCATAAGACAAATTATAACCAATAAATAACTTAGAGAAAATTCTTTGTATTAAAAAAAAGAAAATTCTAAAATAGAAACTATTAATTTGATTTATTAAATGGGCGTATAATAAGTCGTGCAGCTTTATCAAAATTAATATAATTATAACCCCAATTAAAGAAAACGATTACTCTGTTTCTAAAACCAACCAGCGCCATAAGATGCACAAACATCCACACAAACCAAGCAAAAAAACCTGCAAATCTAAAATTCTTTAAATCTACAACGGCTTTGTTTCTTCCTACTGTAGCCATAGAACCCTTGTCCTTATATTTGAATTTTTTCAAAGGCTTCCCTTCTATCAATCTAACTAGATTTTTTCCTAAAAGTTCACCTTGTTGAATAGCGGGTTGAGCTACCTGAGGGTGCCCCTTTGGATACTCATCCGTCTGCATTAAACTAATATCTCCTAAAGCAAAAATATTATTATAACCTTCTATTTGATTGTACTCATTAACTTTATATCTATTAGCACGATCGACAAGTACTTCCGCTTGAAGTCCACCTACAGGGTTCCCAGTAACACCTGCCGCCCAAATTAAAGTTTCAGACTGTAATTCTAAACTTAAATTAGTTTCAACTTTCTTACCATCATAATTCTTAACAAATGTATTACAATGTACTAAAACTCCCAATTTAGAAAGAAATCGTGCTGCCTTTTTAGAAGCATGCTTACTCATAGTTGGTAAAACACGTGCACCTCCTTCTAACAAATATATTTGCATATCACCAGGAATTAAATCCCGATAATCTCTAGGTAAAATATGATTTTTAAGTTCAGCTATAGCTCCTGCTAACTCAACACCTGTCGGTCCTCCTCCAACAATAACAAAATTCAATAAAGCCTTACGTGTTTCTTTATCGTTAGTTATAGCTGCTTGCTCAAAATTTTGCAATATTAAACTACGAATATTTAAAGCTTGAGGTACTTTTTTCATAGGCATACAATGTGTTTCAATTGCTTTATTGCCAAAATAATTGGTTTTAGTACCTGTTGCTATTACCAAATAATCATAATTAAGATTACCTATACTTGTTATTAACTCATTCTTTTCTGAATTAATTGATTCAACTTCAGCCAGACGAAAGAATGTATTTTTATGATTCTTCAATATCTTACGAAGCGGATATGCAATAGAATCCGGCTCTAATCCTGCTGAAGATACTTGATACAATAAAGGCTGAAAAGTATGATAATTTCGTTTATCAATTAAAACAACTTGCACGTTTTTATTTGCTATTTTTCTAGCAAAACTAATTCCTGCAAAACCACCGCCTATAATAACGACTCTAGGGAAATTAGATTGGGGAATATTCATAGTAAAATAAAATAGAGCATAAAAATACTATAATACAGACACATTTTTAACCTTATAAAAATTTATTTTCACACATTTGTAACATTTTAAAATTTTAACCTACTTATATATTATAACCAAGCCATCACATTGAATAAAGAATTAGAACATAGTTTTGTTGAATTGCTCGAAAAGCATCAAAATATTGTACATAAGGTATGCCGTTTATATACTAACAACTATGATGCTCACAACGATTTATTTCAAGAAATAACTATTCAACTATGGCGTGCCTACCCTAAGTTTAGAGGTGATGCGAAGTTTAGTACCTGGATGTATAGAGTAGGCTTAAATACCGCTATTACTTTATACAGAAAATCTAAGCGCACCATTAAAACTCAAGAATTTGAAGGTGTTGCGTTTAAAATGAAAGCTGAATATTATGATGATACTGAAGAAGAACAATTAAAAGTACTCTACAAAGCAGTACACCAATTAAATGACATTGAAAAAGCTCTTGTGTTTTTATATTTAGAAGATAAAGACTATAGAGAAATTAGTGAAACCTTGGGAATTAGTGAAGTGAATGCTCGTGTGAAAATGAACAGAATTAAAACGAAACTTAAAACCATACTTAATCCGTAAAATATGGATGAATTAGATTTATTAAAAAAAGATTGGAATAAACAGACGGAACATAAAACACTTTCTGTTAAGGACATCTACCCCATGCTACATAAAAAATCGTCTTCAATTGTTAAGATGCTATTCTATATTAGTATAGCAGAACTTATATTTTGGATTTTAATAAGCACCATTCCTTATTATACTTCAGATGAATTTAGAACAAAATTAGATAAGGTTTATACAAACGATTATATACTTAATGGACTTAATATATTTAGTTTTAGCATTATAGCTGTTTTTATATATTTACTCTACAAGTCTTACAAATCTATATCTGTTACAGATAGTGCTAAAAAGTTAATGGAGAGTATTTTAAAAACAAGAAAGATTATAAAATACTATGTGCTATATAATTTAATAATGGTAGGACTCTCTTTAATAATTGGACTTTATTATGGCTTAAGTAATGACCCTAAAATATCAAATATAGCAAATCTTAACACTGCAAAAATTTTTATCATTTCCATAGTTGTTATTGTTTTTATAGCTATTGTTATCCTGCTAATTTGGTTATTCTATAGACTTCTTTATGGTTTATTATTAAAACGATTAAATCGTAATTATAACGAACTAAAAAAACTAGAGGTTTAGAACTATTAGTCATTACGAAAGAGACACGACTAAAATAATCTTTAAAATAGAATCTTTACGCCTTAAAAAAGTCGCTTTCTATTAATGTTTAGAAATAATAACCAGATTACTTTGTACCTCCTCAAAAACGTAAATAATCAACTCTAATGGTCATTATGATAATGTATGGAATTCGTCAACCTCAACAACATCTCCAACTTGCATTGCATTTAATTGGATGCTTCCTACCCTAACTCTTACCAAACGTAGCGTAGGGTAACCAACTGCCGATGTCATTTTACGAACCTGCCTAAACTTACCCTCTTTTAAGGTTATAGAAACCCATGTGGTTGGTCCATGTCTTGCATCACGGATTTTCTTAGAACGTTCTGGTAAATCTGGTTCAGTATCTAGTTTAAATGCTTTACAAGGTTTTGTTTGATACTTTTTACCATCAAAACCAATTTCAACACCCGTTTTTAATTGTGTTATCGCTTCCGCAGAAATATTACCATCTACTAGTGCATAATACTCTTTTTCTACCTTTTGACTATTTACATAATCACTCATCTTTCCATCTGTGGTTAAAAGCAATAAACCTTCAGATTTTTCATCTAAACGCCCAATTGCCATAATACCTTCTGGAAAGTCTTGAAGTAAACCTAAAAACCTTTTATTTCTCTGTTTAACTGCATTGGTTGTAAACTGACTTAAGTAGCCATAAGGTTTATAAATTACAAAATGTCTGTGATCCTTTTTATATACTTCCATTCAAGATACTATGCACCAAATCCTTGGTTGGCTTTTGTCCATTCATTTTACCTCTAACTTCATCAAAAGTTACTTTAAAATCACATCCTGCTTTATAACCACTACAACCATAGGCCGTTTTACCTTTTATAACGATCCCTTTTTTACATTTAGGACATAATAATTCATCAGGTTTCGCTTTCGCGGAAGTTTTCTTAGGTTCTAACTTTAATTGGAAACTATCATCAAAACGCAACAAGCCTTCAACGGTTCCTGCATCTGTTTTGAAGCCTTTTAAATTAACAGTAGATCCTTTTTGTAATAATCTTATAAATTGTTTTTCTGATATTTTTTTACCATTAAAACTAAAAGGCAATACAAAATCGCACCCCGATTTAAATCCACTACATCCATAAGCTGTTTTTCCTTTTAAAAGCTTTCCGTTTTTACATTTAGGGCAAGACTCTGTTGTAATGCCTGCTGTCTTTTTTACTGCTGCTTTAGTTTCGCGTTTTTTAACAGTAGTGGCATGAGATATATTGGCACGCTTGGTTTCGCTACGCACTTCGTATACTAAAGCATCTACCATACGTTTCATATTTTTAATAAATGCGCCTGCACTATACTCGCCTTTTTCAATATCTTTTAATTGTTTTTCCCAAGAGCCTGTTAATTCTGCCGATTTTAATAAATCATTTTGAATAGTATCAATTAACTGAATACCTGTAACTGTTGGCAACACCTGCTTTTTGTTTCGTTTTATATATTTTCTTTTAAAAAGCGTTTCTATAATATTGGCTCGGGTTGACGGACGTCCAATACCATTTTCCTTCATTAAATCTCTTAGTTCCTCGTCGTCTACCTGTTTACCAGCCGTTTCCATTGCTCTCAATAATGTTGCTTCTGTGTATTGATTTGGTGGTTTGGTTTCTTTTTCTAAAAACAATGGTTCGTGTGGGCCTTTTTCTCCTTTTTCAAATGTTGGTAAAATACCCGACTCTCTTTCTTTTGCTTTAGGGTTTTCAAAAACAATACGCCATCCTTTATCTAAAATTTCTTTTCCTGTAGTTTTAAAAGACACCTTTGCTGCACTACCAATAACTGTTGTATTTGCAACAATACATTCTTCATAAAATACGGCTATAAAACGTTTTACAATAATATCGTATACTTGTTGCTGATTGTATTGTAAATTAATTTGAATACCTGTTGGTATAATAGCGTGGTGATCGGTTACTTTTTTATCATTAAAGACTTTAGTAGATTTTTTTATTTTCTTTCCTAAAAGTGGCTGTGTTAAATTAGAATAATTTGTTAATTTCTGCAGAATCCCTGCTACTTTAGGATAGACATCATTAGGTAAAAAAGTCGTATCAACTCTAGGATATGTCACTACTTTTTGTTCATACAATTTCTGAACAATTTTTAGTGTTTCATCTGCCGAAAACCCAAACTTGGTATTACAATACACTTGTAATCCTGTTAAATCAAAAAGCTTAGGTGCATATTCCTTACCCTTCTTTTTAGTTATAGATTCTATTTCAAAATCACTTTCTTTAACTTTATTTGCTAAAGTTTCTCCGTCTTCTTTTTTAAAAAAACGTCCTTCTTCATAACTAAAAAGTGTTTCTCTATATAATGTTTGTAATTCCCAATATGGTTGCGGTTTAAAATTTTCAATCTCTTTAAACCTATTAACAACCATTGCTAATGTTGGTGTTTGCACACGTCCAACAGATAATACTTGCTTATAACCACCATGTTTTACAGTATATAGCCTAGTAGCGTTCATCCCTAACAACCAATCGCCTATAGCTCTTGAGAAACCTGCATAATATAAGTTATCATAATCACTTGAAGCTTTTAAGTTATCAAAGCCTTCTTTTATAGCTTCGGTAGTTAATGATGATATCCATAAACGTTGTACCTCGCCTTTATAATTAGCTTCGTTCAACACCCAACGCTGAATCAACTCTCCTTCTTGACCAGCATCACCGCAATTTATAACTACATCTGCTTTATCAAATAAACCTTTTACTATTTTAAATTGTTTTTGTATACCCGAATTAGAAACAACTTTGGTTTCAAATTTCTCTGGCAACATAGGTAAGTTATTTAAATCCCAACTTTTCCAATATGGTTTATAATCGTTTGGCTCTTTTAATGTACATAAATGCCCAAAGGTATAAGTTACTGCATAGCCATTACCCTCATAATATCCATCACGTTTAGAATTAGCTCCTAAAACGGTAGCTATTTCTCTGGCAACACTTGGTTTTTCGGCTATACAAACTTTCACTTACGATTTTTTAAATATAAGCTGCAAATTAAGAATTTTGATGTAGTTTTTTTAGGAGAATTGTTAGGAGTTATTAACTATAATTAGCGTTTTAATGTGAAACTCTACTTTTTGCTTTCATTTAAAATTGACATTTACAAGAAATCACTTAACATTCTATGTATTAATTCTTAACTATTATCCTCTTAATACTTATTTGGGTAATCTTAGCGTTTTCTGGTATTTTGCTCTTATCTAACTTATAAGTATTACATTGGATAATCTAATTGCAACTTTAAATTTCCATGAGTAACATGAGTTTTATTTCTATTTTAGAACCGTGTACTTCTAAATTATTAAGTATAGAATCTATTTCTTGAAATGTTGTTCCTATATAAAAACCTTCTTTTGTTATTGCTTTAGGTGTAATTACCACAATACATACCTACAATTAAAGATTGATTAAAAGGGTTTGAATGAAAATAGCCTATTTTTTCATTATCATAAGATAATATATTATACACATCAAAATAACCTTCTCCATTTACAGTTGTAGCTTTTTTAATTTTATTGCTTGATAAAACTACTATTTCTGTACCTACTGTAATACCATAAAACGAATCCTCTAACATTAAATATATTAGACTTTTTTTGTAACAGATTTAATAGCTTCTTTTTTAACCTCATTCTCTATTTGAGCTTTAGTTTCTATTTTTTGTTCTGTATCTTTCTTCTTATTCTGACATCCAAATAAAGCTGTTACAAGAAAAATAAATGATTTAAGAAGTTAATACACTTATGATTCCAAATTTAAACCTTAACAACTAGGATTCCTACAACAAATCTATTAGGAATTAACTTTATTATTATTTTTTCGTTGGTTAAATTATGCTTCTTTATCAATAATACTAAGTGCTAAACGAATTTTAAAATAATCCATTTCCGTTTCAAAATAATCAAAGTAAGTTTTTAAAGCTTTAGGGGATTCTAATTCTTTTTTCGCTTTTTTAACTGCTTCGACTTCACTTTTAGACACAAAATCAAATATATTAATGTCTTTACCATCACTATAAAGTTTAGCTATATGTGAATATATAGTTGGAGATTTTAGTTTTCGCTGTAATGATATTTCATCTATAGATAAGCCCGATTTATAAAGTTTATAAGTTACTAAATGGGTATCTGTTTTTTTAGGTTTATTTATTTTAGACCCCATAAAATCAACAATTTCAGCTATAAACTCATCTCCATACACTTCTAGTTTTCGTTGACCAACGCCACTAATGTTTAAAAAGTCGGCTTCGCTCATTGGACGTTCTCTCTCTATTTCTTTTAACGTGGCATCATTAAACACTAAATAAGCAGGAATATTTTCTTCTTGAGCTATTTTGTATCGTAATTGACGTAAACGCTCATACAAGTTACTGTTTCTAATGCTTTTAGTTTTCTTTTTTGTTTCCGAAGTTTTTACTTGAACCACATCAACAGGTTTTGTTAAAGATACTTTCGCATTTTTAAACAATACTTTATTTGAAAATTCGGTAAGTTGCAGCACATTATTCTTGTGGAATGCTATTTCACAAAATCCTTGATTTATAAGCTGAATAATATATTGTTGCCAATCTTTCCATGCCAAATCTTTCCCTATGCCAAAGGTTTTTACATTGGTGTATCCTTTCTCTAAAACCGCTGCGTTATTTGCACCTCGTAATACATCGATAACCATTCCCGTTGCTTCTGCTTGATTTAGTCTATAAATAGTTGATAAGATTTTTTGAGCAATTACGGTTCCATCAAAAAATTTGGGTGGGTTTTTACATATGTCACAATTCCCACAGTTATCTGCCAATAACTCTCCAAAATAACTTAATAGAATTTTTCGTCTACACGTTGTTGCTTCACTAAATTGTTTCATACGATCTAACTTCGCAATCTGAAATTCTTCATTAGAAGCTCCACTAGCAAAATTTCGTAGTTGAATAACATCTGCATAGCTATGAAACAACAAGGCTTTTGCATTTAGGCCATCTCGCCCTGAACGTCCAATTTCTTGATAATAACCTTCTATATTCTTAGGCATATTATAATGAATAACCCAACGTACATTAGATTTATCGATACCCATTCCAAATGCGACTGTTGCACAAACAATTTGTGTTCTATCAAAAACAAAATCTTCTTGTACTTTGCTTCGCTCATTAAAATTTAAACCTGCATGATATGCTTTAGCTTTAATACCATTAGTTTTCAGCTTTGATGCTAATTGTTCGGTCGTTTTTCGACTTAAACAGTAAATGATCCCTGATTGATTAGGATTTTTATTTATAAAACTAACAACTTGATTTATTCTATTATTCGCAGGACGTACCTCTAATTCAATATTTTTTCTATCAAAAGAAGATAAAAATTCGGTAGCCTGTGTTATTCGTAATTGAGCTGCAATATCTTCTCGTGTTGCCTTATCTGCCGTTGCTGTTAAAGCTACAATAGGAATATTAGGCAAGGTTGCTTTTAAAAAGCCTAATTGTTGGTATGAAGGTCTAAAATCATGTCCCCAAGACGATATACAATGCGCTTCATCTATAGCGATGCAACTCACATAAGTTTCATTTAAAATATTTTGTATACCTGATAAACTTTCGGGAGCAACATAAAGCAATTTTAGCTCTGCTTTAATGACTTTATTAATAATATCCTCTTGCTCTATAGTGCTTTGGCTACTATTAAAAAAAGACGCAGCAATACCGTTAGCATTTAAGCCATCTACCTGATCTTTCATTAAGGCTATGAGTGGAGATATTACTATCGTTACACCTTTAAATAGAAGTGCTGGCAACTGAAAACAAATGGATTTCCCGCCTCCTGTTGGCATAATAACCAAACAATCTTTTTTATCGAGAATAGCTTCAACAATATCTTGTTGATGCTTTCTAAACGCATCATAACCAAAATATGTTTTTAATGTTGGATATAATCTTTTTTGGTAATCTACTTTTAACATAAAGAAGGCATTAGAATCTCTGATTAGGTAAAGAAGTGGTTTTTGTGTTAGGGATTATAGTGAAAATCCTTTTTAAAAAAGACAAACTATACACTATGTTTTTAAATTAAACTTTTACAGATTGCCATATCGCTCACTCTAAAAATGACGTTTTTTAAAAAGATTGAAACGCAAAGCCCGACCCGACAGGGTAACACCCAAATTCTATAAATTTACCACTCACGTTTTTTATTAAGTGCTTCTTGTGCTTCTAATTCTTTTCTAGAAATTACTTTTAAGAATGATGGATGTTGCTCAATAGCGTATTCTATTTTTTTAACAATATCATCTGTAGAATCATTATCATAATCAATATCTAGAGGTTCTTTTATTTCAAAACTCTGTAAGATATTTTTCTTTTTTATACGCAATCCTTTCTTATCAAAAGACCTTCTAAATCCATCTATAACAATAGGTACTACTATGGGTTTATATCTCTTAATAATATGAGCTGTTCCTTTTCTAATTGGCTTAAAAGGTGTAGTAGTTCCTTGCGGAAAAGTAATTACCCAACCATCGTCTAAAGCTTTTCCTATACTAGAAATGTCGCTCATTTTTACTTGTCGGTTTATATCCTTTCCTTCAGATCTCCATGTACGCTCTATACTTATAGAACCTATGTAAGCTAAAATTTTTGGCAACAAACCCGCTTTCATAGTTTCTTTAGCTGCTACATAATATATATTAAGCTTAGGATTCCATATGTAGCCTACGTTTTTTATAGAATCTACACGACCACTCAAACTTGCATTAAATACGTGAAACATAGATACTACATCTGCAAAATATGTCTGATGATTAGAAATAAATAATACATTAGTATCTGGTAAATCTTTTATTATGTTTGAGCCTTCAATTTGTAACTCATTGAATCCTCTAAATCGCCTATGAGAAAGTATCCCAAAGATTCTTATCAACCATTTTTTTACAAATAGTATATGTCCAAATGGATTCTTTTTTAACAACCCCATAAAATCAAACGTCAAATTAGTTAATTAGTATACTTAATATAATATAGATTTTTTGAATTTTATCCTCTATTTCTACTTTATTAAAACAAAAAGAGTTTATTAAATGCTTCAAAATATATTATCTCTATAAGTATGCAAATGTAATAAATCTAGTAGATTAGACTATTTGTTTTATCAAGTCTTTAATTTCACTTAGCATCATTGCTGTTGCTCCCCAAACAGCATGACCATTAAATTTAAAAGCAGGAACCTCAACTTCAACACTATACGATGTAGATACTTTTTTAGTTATTACCGATTTATCACCTAAAAAATCTTCTAAAGCAACCTCTATTACAGCTTCAACTTCATCTTCTTGTTTTATAAAACTTGGTGTAGTTTTGGTTATTGCTATAAAAGGATACACATAAAAATTACTTGGTGGTATATAGACTTGCGACAACTCTTTAACAACTTCTATAGCATTTATTGGTACACCTACTTCTTCAAAAGTTTCCCTTATAGCTGTTTCTTTAATTGACGTATCTTGATCTTCTAACTTACCTCCAGGGAAAGCCACTTGTGCAGAATGCACGCCTTTATAGGTATTTCTTAAAATTAAGACAAATCTAGTTCTATGATGAATATCTGGATAAAACAAGGCTAACACGCCTGCTTTTTTAGCTTTTTTAATAGCTTCTTTTTGTTTTTTTAGAAACTCTTGACGGAATGGTGGCACCATTTTAAAATGTGATACTTCTCCTGGAAGCTGTCTGTTTTTTATTTTTGATAGTGATTTTAAAAATTCATCAAAATTCATTTATTCATATGTTACTCATTAATATAACCTAAATAAACGGCTTTTTTTATTAACTCCGCTGCATTATTTACTTGTAATTTTAAATATATATTCTTCTTATGGGTCTCTATGATATATCTACTTAAAAATAATTGTCCTGTAATTTCAGTTGTTAATTCTTTTACTATTAAACAAACAATATCTTTTTCTATAAGAAAAAGGATAGTATTGTGAAAATCTAATACATTATTTTCTTTTTATAATCTTTATAAAAATATTTTTCATCACGAACTACTATTTTTTCTATGGCTAATAAAGTTTCTCTTAACTTGTATCTTTTAGTAAATATCCATTAATACTAACCCTTCCTAAAATATTTACACACAAAACCACAAGTACATGTACAAAACTAGATCACGAGAAAAATCACTGTAAATTAATTCACATAACTTATAATATACCAACAGAATACATAATTTTACATACGTAAATATAAGTTTCTTGAATTTTGATAATATTAAAAAAACAAAGTCCCATTTACAAAAAAAGTAAATGAAATTTATTTTTTTTGTAAGTAAAAAACTATAAATCGACTTATTAACATATATTTAATCAAATATAAATAACAAGATGACTTTATTTATTAAAAAAGCTAAAGAGAAAATGGTATATCAAAAAGATTTACAAATAAATAACCTAGGGGAAAAACCATTAAAAATGAAAAAAACTTTAAGAAGCTTCATATTATAATCCATCAAAGTCAAAAACAAGAACAATCCCAAATCACCTAATCAAAGACCATATTTTGAAGAGTTTACTTATCGAAATAAAAGGAAACATTTGGCAAAATATAATTATGAAAATAATACAGCAGCACCCCCATTATTCAAAAACAAATAATCAAACTACTAATACTGACTTAGAAGTATTACTTGAATTTGAAGAAGATTTACGCAACCTTATTTTAGCCAATGCATCAAAAAAATCATATTCTATAGGGGAAGTGATAGTATCCCAAGGCATCCTTAGTAACCACACAGGAATAATTCTTTCAGGTCTCTTAAAAGTTCATTTAGAGGGTAATAATTCGCTTCTTTTACATCACATATATCCTAATTTTAATACAGTTATTAATTTAATGAATATGATTAATAAGATACCTGCTCATTTTTCTATTACAACTTTAGAGAAAAGCACCTTACTATGGGTTCCTAATTCAAAAATATTGGAATTAGCAGATCGATTTACGTCATTAAAAAAAGCTATGATTAGATCTGGTGAGCGTAACATTGAAAACTTAATAATAATATTCAGAGATTTAATCTTAAATACAACAGAAGAACGATTATTAAACTACCTAAAAGTAAAAGCAATGATTTATAAAAACAAAAAAATAAGTATCTCAAGAAGTGAAATGGCATTAGATCTTAATTTATCCATATCAACTATAACAAGAACTATTAAACAATTAGATTTTAATAAAAAAATTATTAGAAAGTCAAATTCTATCATATTAACAGATTGAATTTATAATAATAACATAAATATCCAATATGCATCCGATTTTAAAAAAAAGACAGTCCACAAAAGAGTTTGAGGCTTTTTTTAAAAAACACAGCAAAACTATAACAATTACAAAAGAAGATACGTCTAACAGTTTTTCTTTCGATTTAGAAAACAATTCATACTACTTCTTATCTGGTTTAGTGAAAGTATATATTCAACATGCAGATAAAAAAATATTTCTTTTTCATTTACCAAATGAAAAGGCTTTTTTTTCAAGTTTACTTAATGAATATAACTTAAAATTTCAAATAGAAATTTTAAAAGACACTGTAATTTTAGTAAACTCAAATAAAAACATCTTGAAATGGAGTCAATCATCTAAAATTCTAAAAAACTACATAATAAACTGTTATCAAGATAGCTACTCCGCTATGTTAAGAAATATACAAGAACTTTTACATGCAACTCTTGAGGATCGTCTATTCAATTATTTAAAGTTAACATCAACTCTTCTTGAAGAATCAGAAATCGTTATATCTATTAAAGAACTAGCAACAGATCTCAATTATTCTAGAGAAGCAATATCCAGAGGTCTTCAGAAATTAGAACTCGATTATAAAATCGTACGTAAAAGTAGGTCTATCTTACTTTTAGGTAATTGACTCCTTGATACCCGAAGAGCAAAAAAACCATTATTTTTGATGGTGGTTTATTATAAATTAATAAATCCGTTTTTAGAACACTAACCAATTCTAGTAATAGAATTAATACAGTTATTCATTTTCAATATTTTCCTTAGAAGTCTTTAATAGTTCAGAAATTATTTTTCTGTTACCTACTAAAAAAAAAGTCAATTTACCTTGTCCTAATATATCGAATTTTTCCGCAATATTCTTTCTATGCGTTTCAATTGTTCGTGGGCTATTATTTAAAATTAAAGCAATTTCTTTACTCGTTTTCCCTTTTATTATCAGTTCTGTTACTTCAACTTCTTTTTTCGTAAGAATACTTAAACTCCTTTTTATAAATCCATTAACATTTTGATCTTTCTTTTTCTCTAACTCGGAACTTATATATACTTGTTTATTTTGTACTCTTTTAATACAATTCACAATATCAATTCCTTTTGAATTAATGTGTAAAAACCCTAGTACTCCTTTAAAAAAAAATACATCTAAAATAAATTCAGGCATAAAATTAGATAATAATATTGTTTTTAATTTTTTATGATTATTCTTGATATAATCTATAACTTTATCAATAACCCCTTTTTGAATGGTATCAAAATTAATTATTAGTATATCTGGTTTATGATAATCAATTGCCTCATTCATTCTATCATCAATATTATTCCATAAGACTGTAATAAATTGAGCAGCAGAATAATTCTTTAAAATTTGTTGAAAACCTATTTTGATCATATGACAATTGTCAAAAAATAATATTTTATCGGGCATCTATAGAAAATTTTATAATTAATCACGATTTCTTTTTCATAAACTCCCTAATATTATTTCATAAAATATACTCGATAACACGAGAGCCATTCTTTTATAAATTTCCTACAAATAAATAGATTTTACTTACATATAAATCACAAATCATCATGGATCACATTTTTTAATTTAACAAAAAAAATCACCCTATACAAGGTGAAGATTTAATAAAACAAATAGCTGTAGTAACTACTATTTAATTAAAATTAGCTACCATATAGTATAATTTTTCCATACTTGAAACAAGGTTTAATTGTCATTTTTTTTTGTTTTATTTAACATTTAATGTTAAATATTTGTTAACTATTAAGTTGGTTTTTGAACACCCTGATTACGAATAGTTTTGAAAAGATCTTTTTGGAGAAGAAATAGATTATTAATCATTTGTGTTCTATAAAACGTTTTAAAACGGGATGGAGGAAACCAGTTACAGTTGAAATAAAATCTTTCTTATTTTTGTTTTTTATAGAACATGATTTTATATTAAAATACATATAATCAGCATCTTACAATAGGTTTTCAGTATATTTCCGACTAATAAACAAGACATTATATCTGCATTTAAAATGCAGAGAATTACTTATATCAAATCTAGTGCATACTTAATTATAGAAGTTAATATATAACACTAATTATAAGTAAAAAACAAACTATAGGGATAATGTTGTTATATTTTTTAACTTAAAAACAGAAATTCTATATCACAGTAAATTTAAAAACTAAAGAGAAACTAAAACAGCTATATTTAAACACATTAAAATTTGATGTAATCGCAAAAAACTACATTCATTCTTAGGTTACAAAACCCATATCAAATAGAATTAGAATTTCACAAATCTTAAAATATCGTCCTAATTTGTCTATAAAAAGACTCTTAGAAAAGTTAGATAGTCAAATTTTAGATTATCAATATATTTGGGCAAGAAATTCGTATTCCACAAGACTTTTTCACTACTTAGTTGAGTTAATTTTTTTAAGAAATTGCTCGATTTTATTAAGAGAATCAATATTAGCTTTATCGTTATTTTCTTTAGTTCCTCCTAAGTTAAATTGTCCATCTAATAAATGTCCTGCGTTTTCATAATTGTAATGGGTACATATTACTTTTCCTTGATGTAGATTGTTTATTTCTTCACAAATAGTTCTAGCCATCATTTCTGCTGGCCATATAATATCAAGACTTCCACTAAAAAGTAGTAAAGGAATCTTTATTCTCTCATAATTAATTGTATGACTAATAGGTTGAGTCATGTTTTTTAAGGATTGCTTATATATATCAGTAATACTTTTAGAAAAGCTTGCTTGCCCCTTATAAGGAATAAAAGGGATAGGTTCTTTACTTATACTCCAACTAGATAACGCTTTTCTTGACCAATCTTTTATAACTCCAGGCCATACAACCGAGCTTGGCGCTATTGCAACAAATCCTTTATAATCATTATCTCGGGATGCTAATACTAATCCAAGTTCTGCCCCTTTAGACCAACCTACAATTAATAAACCATCTTGTTTAATTCCCTTTTTTTTTAGGAGCCATTTTTTTGCTTTATCAAAATATTCAAGAGGGATCATTTCAAGCTCTTTAGGTAAATGATCTCCTTCATTAAAATAAGCCAATGAAAGCACAGTATAACCTAATGAAGCTATTTTCTCTGCAAGATGTCTAGGTCTTCCTCCTTCGGATCCTCCAAGCACAATTATACCATAGTTTCCTTTTAAAATAGATTCATAATAATCTGCAACAAATCCAACTTTTTCAAAATCATCAATTGATATCTTTTTAATAGGGTACTTTAATATATTTTGATCTTTGTTCGTCATTTTTATTTTGTAGATTTAATAAACTTTAGATTTTTTTTTCTAAAATGATATTTATTTTTAACATCTTGAACAAATACTCTGATTATTAGAAATAAGGCTATTGAAACGAAAAAAGCTGATAAAAGAAAAGGGGCTCCAGGGAAATATAGTATTGATGTATTTTTCGTGAAAAAAGAAAATATTTGGGTCATTAGTAAAGGTCCTATAATCATAGAAACACCATTACTAGAGCTTATTGCCCCCATTAGTTCTCCTTGTTGATTAAGAGGCAATTTACCAGACATAATGCTTTGCAAAGAGGGCATAATTAATCCTCCTAGTCCGCCAAAAATTGCAATAACGTAAATCATCCAACCATGGTTTGCAAAGGCATAAGCTAAAAAAGAGGAGATCATAACTCCCCCGCCTAATATAATTGATTTACATTCTCCAAGCTTAGGAATTAAGAAGCGACTTAATCCCCCTTGAACAATTACATTTACCCCTCCTACCATCATTAAAGACAAGCCAATATCCGAAAAACTCCAATTAAATTTGGATATCGTAAAGTAAGTCCAAGTCGCTGTAAAAGAATGAAAAGCAAGCTGTATGAAGAAAAAAGCATAAAATAACTGAATTGGCATTGATGATACTTTTAATATTTTTAAAACTCCAAAAGGTGTTAGATTGCTCCATATTATTTTCTTTTTCACCTTCTTTTTTAGAGTTTCTGTCAAAAAAAAGTAACCCAATAATAAATTAATACCCGATAATCCTGAAGCAAAAAACAGAGGCGCTCTGGTACCAAAATAATCTCCAATTAGACCTCCTATTGAAGGCCCTATCATTAAACCGAATCCTAATGCAGAGCTAATAACACTAAAATTAACTGCTCTTTTTTCTTTACTAGAAATATCCGTCACACAGAGATTAATAGTTGCAAAAGTAGCTCCAAAAATTCCCGAAAATATTCTAGCAATAAAAAGCATTTCGATATTTTGAGCGACTCCCATTATTAAGAAATCGATACCACTAGCTGCTATAGTTAATAATAGTATTGACCTCCTTCCATAAACCCCAGATAATGAAGCCAACATGGGACCAAATAGGAATCTTGCTAAAGCATATCCAAGCATGATATATCCAGCCCAACTAGCTGTATTAGCTAAAGTTTCACCTGTAATATCCATAATAAGTTGTGGTTTTACAGGAATAATAATCCCAAAACCTAACGTATTAATTAATAATGTTATGAATAAAAAAAGTAGTACAGTTTTATGATTATGTTCTTTTTTAAGACTCATACATACTTCTTTTACTAATTTTCATTTTTTTGTTCCCATTTTTTCCACCATGAAACAAAAGATCTTGTTCGATATTCATCTGCTTGAAAAGGACCAGGTGTATAATGAATTGAACTTACACCGCTTTGAGTTTCTTCTATTAATTTTATATCCTGTTTAATAGTAGTATCCCATAACCAAGTTAATTCATCTTCTGAAGCACTAAAATCTGCAGAGGTAAGCCATATTAATTCGACTTCTGTATTGTCTGCAGATTTTGGTTTAAGGGTAACAAGTAATATATAATCTACATAAGCTAAATAAAACAAAAAGGGTCCCATGCAACCAAATATAGCTCCACCTTCCAGTCCTTCTGCATTTCCTAAGGTAGCCCCCATTCTTTTACCATCTTTACTGGCGGTTAATGTATCTCCTCCTAATGGCATATTCACATTAAAATGAAAAAGATCTTTATCTGCATTAAAATCTTCTTCGATAGGTTTTTTCCATTTTTTCTTTTCTGCTTTTGAGGCCCAATTAATACTATCTTGTATGTACAGATCTTCTCTACCTCCTTCGAACTGATCTATAAACCCCTTAACCGTTCTTAATTCAGGATGGCTCGAAGCGCAATGCCAACATTCTAAAAAATTCTCTGTCCAAAGCTTCCAATTTGCTTTAACATCATACGTTTTTCTTGCACCAACTTTAGCTTCTTTGAGATTAAGAGACCCTAAAGTCTGTTCCAAATTTTTTACGCGCTCATATTGCTCATGATGTCCATGGTAAAATACTAATCCTGCAGATTCTTGTACTTGTAATTTTCGTAAACAAAGATGTTTAAAAGCTGAATTAGACTCATCTCCACGAGCTTTAAGTAATTTACCATTTAAGTCGTAGCTCCATGCGTGATAAGGACAAACAATAGACTTAAATCCTTTCTGAGGCTCCATCAAATCTGTTTTATTATCTACTAATCGTTTTCCGCGATGGCGACAAGTATTAGCCATTGCCTTAATTTCTTCTTTATCATTTCTTGTGACAATCACACTATCTTCAGCAATATCTATTACCACATAATTTCCAATATTAGGAAGTAAACAAACAGGAGTAGCCATTACTGGTATATAACGAAATAAATCGTAACGTTCTCTTTTAAAAATTTCGGGATCAGTATATGCATTACTTGGTAATGATTTGATTTGCTCGAGATTGACAGTTTCAGCATCTATATCATTAAAATTTTCCATTTTTTATTTTTTTAAATTTATAAGGAACTATAAAATAAATCTTGAATGTTCTTCTATTAGCATATTTACTGCCTTTTCATAAGAAGGGATAGATTTTACCATTTTTAATTTTTCCGTCCACTCTGATTGTGAAATCAGATAATAATCTATTCTTATTTGCGCCCTAGCACAAGCAACAATAATTTGTGGTTGTTCAGGATATTTTAAAAGAAGTTCTTTAAAGGCATTACTAGCCTGTGTTCCAATGGTTCTTAATTCAATTGCATGCCCTGCATTACGTAATTTAAAAACATATTTGTAAGCCTGAATTAAATCTAATGTTTCATTGTGGTCGTTATTACTTTTAGATTCGAACCAATTCATAGCAACTAATGCTTCAGTTCTATAAGGCAACCCTTTTATAGGTTCTTTTCTATTGTTACCAAGTACAATTAATATTTTAATCAAAGCTATTAATGCCTCCACACTTTCATATGCTTTTATTCTAGCTGTAGGTAGCCAAAGTTTTGCTTCTTCCATATCTTCTTCAGCTAGGATTTTTGAGGCAACTCCAATTATTGAATTATTAGATGGTGGATGAAATGAAAGCGTTGTATTATTAATAATCTCTGCATCTAACTGCCATAAATCAATGGAAAAAAGTTCTTTAATGACTGTTGGACTTCGACCTTCTCGCAATTGCGGTTTTAGTTGTTGAAACACCTTTACTAAATCGGTTACAGAGTTTTTTCTAATCATGAGATCAACTATAGTAGCAGCTAAAAAATGTACCCTTAAATCGTTTTTTAGTGGATCGGAAGCATGTTTATTAGTAGGTAAAATATTTGAAAAGTATGGATCATTACTCCAATCCATTTCTATAAGAGCTGCAAGACTTGGGCGATCCCAATACTTTGGCTCTATCAATAGTTTTTCATCACTTACTTGGTCTTGAAAAAGAGTCGCCAATCCTTCGTCCAAAAATAAAGAACGTGACATTAAAGTGCAGTGTGTGATTTCATGAACCATTAAAGATTTATTTACTAAGTCTGATCTACTTGCAGAAATAAAACCAAATCCATTAATTCCTGTAATTGCATGAATAGGACTCCCTTGTAGCGAAACATCTATAATTAAAGTAGCAGGCTCTTGTTTAAGTTTATCTGATACCCAATAAGAAGCTTCCTCTATAATATTTTTTTCTTCTAATGTTAATGCTTGATTATTTAACACAAAAAGCTCACTGGATATTTGTCTTATTTTTCTCAACCCATCGGCTAAATCAAAAGCTAAATCTAACCATAATCCTGAAGCACCTCTGTTTGTTAGTTCTTCTGCTACTTCTCGGGCTTTAAACCATAATCCTTGTGCCGAAAACACACAAATAGACTTAAATATTTGTCTTGGACTTTGTTTTATAAAGGTTTTCATATATATTTGAATTTTTATTAAATTTCTAATCTATTTTCCCTACTAGTAAACAGTTTAGCATTGTTTCATCTACTCCATTTACCTCAATTAATTCATTGATTTTATCATCATTAGCTCCTCCCCAAACGATCGATCCTAATCCTAGTCCTGCTGATGCCAGTCCAAGTTGTTGTAACATCCCTCCTGCCTCGGTTAATGCAAAACGATACCCCAATGAACCATATTTATGTACACTGCGTTCAAATATCCCTGTCAAAACAATAATTGCCCCAATCTCTTGGGTTGACTCACTAGTACCTATATTTTGGTATAAATCTTCTGGATTTATGGAAGGTGATATTAATGACAATTCATGCTTTTTTAAAGAATAGTAATAACTCTGCCAATTTGTATATTGCTCATTAGGTCTAAATACGTAGATTTCTACAGGATATAATCCACCAGCAGAGGCATAGGTTCGAAGGCATAATTTAGCCTTACTATTTACACTAGATATACTTTCTCTTGTAACTCTTAGACTTGTTAATAAATCAGATAATTCTTGATCTGACAGAGGGCCTGCTTTATAATTTCGATGAGAACTTCTTTGACTAGAAATTTCATGAAGTGTCTTTTCTATAGTATTCGCAGGTGGCAACTTTAATGAAGGCTTAAAAACATAATTTTTATGATTTAAAGAATCTGCTAGTATTTGATTTTCATCATAAAGATGTTTCAATATAGAATTTAAAAATAAAGGCTTTAGAGCTTCAGATTGCTTCGTGTTTTCATGAAAAATTTCTACCATATTTTTCATTTCCTCTCTATAAACCTGCTCAACAGATGTATTGTTCTTATTTAAATAATGATCTAAAGTTTTTGGTTCCATAAAATGTGTTTATTAAAAAATATTTTCTCTAT
This sequence comes from Flavivirga aquatica, assembly GCF_001747085.1. Taxonomy (GTDB): domain Bacteria; phylum Bacteroidota; class Bacteroidia; order Flavobacteriales; family Flavobacteriaceae; genus Algibacter_C; species Algibacter_C aquatica. The sequence continues at coordinate 19,779 of NZ_MDJD01000047.1, read as the reverse complement.
TTAATGTTTTAAAAATAATGGTTTATGGAAATGGATGAATTTCTTCATTAATAGCTATATTTAAGTCTTTTCCTTTATACTTTAAAAATTGTTCAAAACGCCTTCTATCAAGTGGAACTCTACCATACCCACACCACATAGGTTGGAGACTAGGTACTACAGCTTTAGTAACATGTAAACCTAGATTAGCAATATCATTGGGAGTAATATCAATAAGGTATGAATGATGACCAAGTTTCTCTAATTTCGAGACTAGGATTTCTAATTGTTGTGCGTGATCTAAAGTACTTAAAGGTGATGTTGAAGATAATCCATCTAGCAATTCAGACCGTTCTGTTGTCTTCCAAAAAAAATCAGCAAATTGTTCTTGCTCTTCATTTTCCATATAGTATCGCACATGATCCAGAAACATTAAAATTTCTTCTTTTTTGATTTTTTCATCCTTTGACTCCGTAATTAAACACCAATTGAAAGTATGAAAAGATTCTACTATCGCTTTCTTTAAAGCGGTTTTAATGCATAAATTACTAGAGGCTCCAAGGGCAATACCTGGCTTATTAGGAATTTTAGAAATAGCCATGATTGTAGGCACTCCAATATCATTTGTTATATCACAAAGAAATAACTCGATCCCCTTACGCTTTACATCTATTAGTAATTTTTTTAATTCCGGATCTGCACAATCTATCGCCTGTTCTATCTCAATTTTCTTTGGAGATTGTTTTGCAGCCCAATGTAATGAATAAGCATCCCTTTCTATTACCTCATAAAGACCAGAACAAGCAGCCCATTCTTTAGTGGGACCACAGGCTAATCCAGTACTATAAGAATCTGTTAAATATTCACTTTTATCTTTATATTCATATGCAAAAAATGCTAAAGAAGCTGGAAAATATACTTTTTTTTGATCACTTAATCTTTTTGCAGTAGTCCAACCAATAGGTATATTCGGGTTATGACGTGTATACTTTATATTAGGATTATCATATTGATCTTTACTAAACAAAATAAAATCATTTGGATGCACAAAATTATCTGCTTGTAAATCTTTTGATGCTGCCCATGTAATACTATCAGGATCGTATACTGCTCCTCCAAACCTTTCTATACCTTCACCTATAGCCGACCAGATAGATGATTCTCTATCCAAAGATGCTCCAGCAGACTGTCTATCCATTCTAAATTTTCTATCTTCCCCTCTTGGTGACACAATAAAGGGATCTTGAAATTCTGCCACCGTTATAAAAATATCTGGTTCTTCGGGCATTAAAGGAAGTTCCTTTATATAACGTATAATTCCATAATCAGGATCCAAAGTACGATCCAATAGTACAGCTAATTTATTGTCCATTATTCTATTTTTTTCTTGAGTAAGCTTTTAAATAATTCTAAAGTTATGAAAGGAATTGACCTCTGATAACTCTTTGAGGTTTGTTTTCAGAATTCCCACAAACATTACAACGAGGAAGACGCAATATTGGAGCATATTTAACCTCTAAAGTTACAGGGTTAATTCGCACAAGACTTGAAGGTCCAGCTAAATCAAAATTACCCTCTAAAATAGTCATAACATGTCTTGTTATTAATGCAGAAGCTAATTCATCTAATACAAAACCTCCTTCATAGTTAGGCATATTTGTAACATTATCTGTCCTATAAGCTTTTAGCTCATCAGGAAAAAGACTTGAGCCTAGTTCTCTTTTATAAGCACATTCTAAACAAGCTGTCTGCTTTGGTATCACAAATGGGCCTATTACAAACCTGCGTTGTGCCCAGCGAAAAAATAATATAGGATGATTATTTTTCACTGCCATAGTATTTGCCTCACGAAAGAATTCATAATCATCTTGATCACTAATAGCAATTAGCAAAGATGTATCTGTACCTTCTTCGGTAATTTGAATTCCTGCATTATTAAGGGATTTTCTGGCTAACGAAGCTAATTTTCCTTTTCCTAAAAATGATATTGTAGTAGGAAGAGATTCTGAAGCTTTTTTTGCCGCTGGTGTCCCATGTAAATCCATTAATCTCTGAAATTGAGAAGTCGAAGAATAATTTTCATTAACAAGTAACCCTTTTGAATTTAACAATTCTTTTAATTGTGTCATGATATTAATATCTACAGAAATAACATTATTCTCCGAAGGGGAACGAAGCACCGTAAGCGCATTGTTTATATCTGTAGCATGTTGATCAAAAGTAATATGTGTCCCATCTGGCTGACGGAGTTGTACTCGATCGTTATCTGTTTTTACCCAATGTGCATCAGGATGTAGTATTAAATTTTGTTGATCCATGTTTTGTGTTTCTTACTAAAAGTGATTGTCCTTTTTTATTTAACATAAGCTCTGTTTTTAGTAGAGTTGCATCACCTTTTCTAGATGAAAAGATGACACAACTATTACTACTAACAAAAACTAAGGTTAATCTTAAACCATAGAAGTACCACAACTACTACAAGTAGAAGAACAAGCACCAGCGGTTAAAGCTGTACCGAACTCATCTTCGATTTCTTGATTTGAGGAATAATGGTTAATTGTCTTTTCTTCCATACTTACCCCACAAGAACTAGAACATGTACTACATGCTCCAGCTGTTAAAGCTGTACCGAATTCTGCATTTGACACTTCTTGTTGAGAAGCATAAAAACTAATTGATTTTTCATTTTTCATTTTTAAAAAATTTTATATTAATAATTGATTCAAAGAAAAAACCTTTTATAAAACATATTCTAAGTGTATACACGTATTATATAATTTAACCCTACAGAGATATAAAATAATGTATTGAAAATCAACAACTTAGTTTTGATTAAAATTTTATAATATTAATAAGAAAACAATAAAATAATTGAAAATTAACAACGAACTATAAACAAAAAACGAAACAAAACCATTAAAAAACATCATTTTAATGCCAAATCATCAATTTCAATAAAGTATAATTTTTGTCCTGTTCATATTGTCATGACATTGATAAAAACTTAAAAACAGTCATAAACAAGTATTTAATTTACAGTTACTTAAAAAAATACTCCATTTACACGTAGTAGCATTCTTTCTATAAATACAATTTAAGTAATAAAGATTAGCTATTATTTACCATATTTATCTCCTGATAGTATGTTCTGTAAAGTTGATCCATCTAATTTCCTCTACATTACTTTCTCATAGCAAACTAAAGTGACTGTATAAGTTAAAACTATGTGTTTTAGTACATTTCACTTTAGCATCTAAAAACACTTACTTCCCTTTGTTTTTTTATCTGAACAAAGATCAAGTGGGCATAGTATTACTCGGTTGACTATTTATATAGTTTGGAATACAAAATATCGTTATCCTATTTAAAAAAGAGATATGCAGATTCGTTGTTCCCACTTTTACTACAAATATGTGATGCTCAAGATCGGTAAATATTAAAAAGCAGAATACATAAGAAAAATTCAACAATAATTTCCTTCCTTAAAAGAAATATTGGACTGTTATTTTTTGGGCGTTAGCTTTGGTTACTTGGGGGAGACTGGAAATATTACTGGTAAAATAGTTAATGAATATTTGGAGCATCATTGAAGACAAAACAATGGTAATGTAAAAAATTATAATTGAGTAATGATTAAAGAGGTGACTTTAAGTCCAAAGGAGTTCAGTTAACCTGAGTTCTGTTTAAGTAGAGTTGCATCATCCTTTATAGATAAAAAGATAGCAACACTAACTAAGGCTCATTCTTAAACCTCAATAGAACTGCTACTACAGCAAGTAGAAATAAACAACCAGCTGCTGCTGTTATTCCTTTATTGCTGTACCGAATTCTTCGTTAGGTGCTTCTTGCGAAGAAATATAAAACTAATTGGTTTTGAATTTTTCATTTTTTTTAATTTTATATTAATAATTTACCCAAAGAAAAAAACTATCAAAAACATATAATTTTTAATACAAACCTAGTTCTATGATGAATATCTGGATAAAACAAGACTAACACGCCTACTTTTTTAATAGCTTCTTTTTGTTTTTTAGAAACTCTTGACGGAATGGTGGCACCATTCTAAAATGTGATACTTCGGCAGGAAGCTCTATATTTTTTATTTTTGATAGCGATTTTAAAAATTCATTTATTCATATGTTACTCATTAATATAGCCTAAATAAACGGCTTTTTTTATTAGCCCCGCTGCATTATTTACTTGTAATTTTAAATATATATTCTTCTTATGGGTCTCTATGGTATATCTACTTAAAAATAACTGTCCCGCAATTTCATCGGTTGTTAATTCTTTTGCCATTAAACAGACAATATCCTTTTCTCTTGCAGAAAGTATAGCATTATGAAAATTTAATACATTATTTCCTTTTTCGTAGTCTTTATAAAAGTACTTTTCGTCATGAATCACTATTCTATCAATGGCTAATAATAATTGTTCACTACTTGTTTCTTTTAACAAATACCCGTTTATGCCTTCAAATGTTTGTATTTGTTTAAACATACTTATTACTAAAATTTTTAAATCTGGATACTTTTCATTCACCATCTTTACAAACTCTAATCCATTAATTTCTGGCATAGAAATATCAGTTATTAATAAATCTGGCATATGGGTATCTAATATATTTAAAGCATCTTTTGCATTATTATAAACCCCTATAATATTTATATTTTCCTCTTTAGAAAGTACTGCGGATATACCATCTAAAAACATGCTGTGATCGTCTACTACTACCAAATTAATCTTCATGAAGTTTATTTTTATCTATTGGATTTTCTATAATTACAGATGTCCCTTTACCTATAGTGCTATCTATAGTAAATGTCGCATTAATACTTTCTAAACGTTGTTTAATATTTTTAATTCCAATACCATTTTTTTGCTTATCGACATCGAACCCCTTACCATCGTCTTCTAATATCATAACTAATACATTATCATGTTTATTAAATGATAACTGCACTAACTGCGCTTTTGCATGCTTAGCTATATTGGCTAAAAGCTCCTGTATAATACGGTATAAATTATGTTTTGCATGTGCATTTAATTCTTGTAAACATTCTTGTGGAAAAACCGAAATTTCCATAGTAAACAATTTACTTTGTTCATATTTTTGTTTTAACTCTCCCAATAAATGATTGAACGATTTATCTTTATGATAGTTAGAACTTAAATCGTGTGATAATGCACGTAATTCTCTAAACGTCTTTTTTAATGAATGATTAACTTCTGTTATCGATTCGTTATTTAAATCTAGATTTAAATGAGACAAGCTTAAATTAATGCTTGCTAATTCGCCTCCTATTCCATCATGAAGTTCTTTTGCTATACGGTCTCGTTCCTTATCCTGCCCTTCTATTAAAGCTTGTGTTGCTTTTAATTTTTGTTCTTGCTCTAAACGTTCTTTTTCTTTTTCATGAAGTTTATGCTCTTGTAATCTAATTGTTTTTTGCGTTTTCGCCCGATGCCTGTAAAACAAAAACAAGCCTAATAATGGTATAGCGAGTAAAATAGCACTAACAATAATCCAATTTCGACGTGTTCTGGCTAGTTCACCTTCTTTTTCTAATAGTACAATTTGGTTATCCTTTTTTTCTACTTCGTATTGGGTTTGTAGCGTCTGAAATTCTTTTTCTTTTTCAGTATTAAAAATACTATCGTTCAAAAAAATATACTTTTCTTGATAATAAAAGGCTTCTCCTAATTCATCATTATTCCACAAAGCTCCAGATAGTAACCAGTACACTCTTCTTCTTTGAAAATCATTTAATAACGTTTTATAATCACTTAACACCTTTTCATAACATTTAATAGCCTCAGAAAACTGCCCTGTAGACTCGTTATATATAGCTTGAGACATATTTACATAATAAAGTGTCGTCTTATTTCCTATAGTTTTCGAAATATGTTCTGCTTGTTCTAAATAAACAATAGCTTTATTATAATTTTCAATATTCAGATATAAATCTCCAATATTAGATAGTAAAATTCCTTCTAAATACTTATCATTGTTTTGTCTTGCAATTTTAAGCCCTTTATTATAATAAAAGATTGTACTATCCTTATGCGTATCATAAAACAAAAGTCCTTTTATATTATAACTTTCGGATAAGCCTTTTTGATATTTATTTAATAAAGCTATATCTATAGCTTTCTCTAATGATTTAAAAGCTTTACCAATTTCTAACCTATTTCTATATAATAATGCATAACTATTATTAATATCTACTTCTAACTGGGCTAAATCATGGGACTTTGCTATGCTCAATGCCTTTTTATGAAAGCTCAAAGATCCTTTGAAATCACTATTTGCTCTAGCCAATTTCCCTTTTCTATTATACAACATAGATTCTTTTTCAGGAAAATGTAACTTAGTAGCATATGTTAATGCTTTATTACAATAGAATAATGAAGAATCTAGTGATTTAAATTGTAAATATATTTTACTTAAATGATCATACGATTCTAATAACAAAGTATCATTTAACACCTTTTCACTTTCCGAAACCGCCTGTAATGCTATACTTTTGGCTTCATTAAAATTAGTATAAATTACTTCTTCAAAAGAACGGTTTAACGCTTTAATATTTTCAACACCTTGAGCATTAACAATGTTAATAAATAGTATAGAGCAACCTAATACTCTTAAGGTTTTAATCAAAAGTATAATATTTAAAAATTAGGCTTAAAAATACCATAAATATGGTATTTCCTTATTTAATTAACACATATAAATTTGTCATTATTATGAAAAACAAACTTTCAATCAAACCAATACTCAGCTTTATTTTACTAATAAGCCTTTATTTGACGCTCAGTTTCAAAAACTATGTAAAATTGTTTACCATAGAATGTGGAACTTATTTTCATGGGATAGGAGAAATCATCAAAGACTGCTCTGAAGATATTACAATAACATCTCTTCCAGAAGACGGCTCTAAAGGCTCCATAATTACCGCTGATATTCGTTCTGACGGGAAAATACGTATAACACCAGGAACATCCTCTGTAAGAATAGTCCCTGGAATAGATAGAACACTAAGTAAAACTATACATAATAAAAAACGACCATTACTTCGCAAAACTAAAATAGGTGGTAATGGAGGTGATAGTAGAAAAAATATTAAAACCCTAAAATCTAGTTATAATTCTAACATACAAAGTTTAACAATAGAAGAGCTAAGTTCTCCTATTATACACTATAGTATTTTTGATATGCTTGGAACTTTAATCACAGAAGTAAAAAACGTAGTACTTACAAATAATGAAATACCATTAACCCATTTAGAAAACGACATTTATATACTAAAAGTCCAAATAGAAAATGGAGACATATTTACAAAAACAATAGTCAAACAATAAAACATTCATCAATAAATAACTCTTAAAATAAATATTATCATGAAAAAATTACATTTAAACTGCTTGACGCTTTTTATTCTTTTTGTTGTAACTGCAAATGCTCAAAACAATACGTTTCCTGTTACAGGTAAAGTAGGTATAGGAACTACAAATCCAATTGCAAAATTAGATGTAGTTGACAATAGCAGCAAAGACCTAATAGCCTTAAGATTAACTAATTCAACATGGACTTCCAACATGTCTACATCATTAGAATTTAAGACAGGCCATGGCAAGTCTGTAGCAACTTCAAAAATTTCTTCAATAATGAATGGTCATGGTAATGCGGGAGATAGACTTGGTTTTTTTGTGCAAAAAAATGGCACAAATCCCAACAATAACCCTTTAGTTGAAAAATTATCATTATTACCTGATGGCAATGTCGGAATTGGAACAACAAACCCAACAGCTAAATTACATGTTAATGGTAATATCCGTTGTAATTCTCAAGTTGTCATAACAGGTATTGGATCATTGAATAAAGATATAGATGACAATATGAAATTATGGTCTGTTGGAAAGCTCATTTTAGGTTCAGGTGATTCATCAAAAGAGCATATGGCTATTTCATCTAATGGAAACGTAGGCATAGGCCTTACAAACCCAAGCGAAAAATTAACTGTAGACGGAAAAATACTTTGTGAAGAAGTAGAAGTTGTTTTAAACGCTGCTGCTCCAGATTACGTTTTTGAAAAATATTACACAGGTGCTTCTAACTTAAAATCGAACTATGTAATGCCAACTCTTGAAGAGGTTGAAACATACACAAAAAACAACCATCACTTACCAGAAGTACCTAGTGCTGCAACATTAAAAGAAGATGGATTACAACTTAAAGAAATGAGCGTTATACTTTTACAAAAAATAGAAGAATTAACACTTTATACCATCGAACAAGAAAAGCGTATTAAAGCTTTAGAGACTCAAATAGCAAAATAGAGTAAATACTCTACCTACATCCTTAATATAAGGCTGATTAATACTAATTAGTCAGCCTTATTTATTTCTAAATATTAATTATAGAAAACCATATAACTTATGCAAAAATGCATGAAGTGGGATTCTATTGTTTTAAATGAAATCAATACTACATACCTTAAAAAGTATAATAATTCAAATGAATTATGAAAAACAAATTAAAATACAATCGCTTCATTTTTAAATATACGCTATTATGAAAAACATAAAAAAGATAATAACAACTACACTTTTCATATTTTATGTTGTTTGCATACAAGCAAATAACATTACTTTCTCACCTACTACACAAAATGTAAATGTTAATTCTGGTGAAGAACTAGAAGTCTCTATTAGACTAAACTGTTATGGTTCAAGCCCTGGAGCAAGCTCATATTTTATAAACCCTAATCTAATTCCAGATAATGGGTACCTTAATCTTCACCCTGGTACTGGAGCTATGTATGTTGGAGATGTTGTTACTGTAAAATTCAGGTTTAAAAGAACTGTATCTACAACTACAACAACCAACTATACGTTTAGACATGACTGGAACGACGAAATAGGCAATTTTCATACCGGTTTATTAAATATTAATGTTACTTATATTAATAATGATCCTGTTCCAGACACAGATGGAGATGGCACTCCAGATTCTATAGATGACTGTCCTAATCAATCTGGACCTGCTTCTAATAATGGATGTCCTGTAATAAGAACATGCTCTTTAGCAGCTCCTACTAATCGTACTACTACAAATATTACATCTACTAGTGCTACAATTAATTGGAATACTGTATCTGGTAATAATGGTTATTATTCACAATATAAAAAAAGCACTTCTAGTTCATGGACTAACATAAACACAAATAGCTCAAGTACAACTCAAACAATTTCTGGATTAACCCCAAATACAACATATAATTGGAGGGTTGGAACACGTTGCAGCAATGGTATTACTAATTTTGCTAATTCTTCTAATATTAATTTTATTACATTAAGTTCATGCTTACCTGAATTAATAATCGACAAAGAAGTACCTGAAAATCAAATTGATATTCAAGATGCAGAAGATACTATAAAAGCAAGTAATATCATTAATACAAATGCTAATGCAGCATATGATGCAGGTAATTCGATAAAACTATTATTAGGCTTTCATGCCAAATCTGGTTCTAGTTTCAGAGCTTATATAGATGGTTGCGATAACTCATCAAGTTTGATCGAATCACAACAGACAAAAACAATTACTCAACAACAAATTGAAGACATCATAAAACTCCACCCAAACCCAACAACAAGCATCGTTAATATCGCTAGTACAGAAAATATAGAATCTTGGGAATTAAGTAATCAATTTGGAAGAACTTATATAAAAAACCATGCTAAATCTTCAAGTCTCAAAGAATTTTCTTTAGACTTAAGCAGCTATCCAACGGGTATTTATATTCTTAGAACAACTCTTAAAAATGGGGAATTGGTTATTAAAAGGATTATTAAAAATTAATTAGTAATTGTAAACTATTTATTCAAAAACGTCTAGAACCCCATCTAGACGTTTTTTTTATCTTTGAACATAAAACTAACACATGCGCTTACTTAGTATTTTATGTTTATTATTAGTTCTATTTAGTTGTGAAGACAAACAAACTAAAAAGAAGTTTACTCCAAAAATAGAAACGGCAAAACCTAATAAAAAAGAAACTAACAAAACTATTAGTAAAGTACCAGAAAGAACTTACCCAAGATTAGATTCTAAAAGCTCCTTAGCTTTTTTCCTAGAATACGATAAGCAGCACAAAGAAAATAAAGTCCGAATTACTACCGATTTTGGAACTATTGATATTTTACTATTCAACGAAACCAAATTTCACCGTTCTAATTTTATTTTCTTAACCAAACAGAAATATTTTAATGGCACTCAATTCTATCGTATTATTAATAATTTTATGATTCAAGCGGGGAATGGAGATGATGCTAAAACAATTAAAAAGCGCACTCATATTGGCAGATATTTACTCCCTAAGGATACTAAACGCGGTTTTAAACACGACAGAGGTGTTATATCTATGCCTAGCAGTGAAATTGCTAACCCTTACAAACTAGCATCTCCTTATGAGTTTTTTATTGTACAACAAAAAGGTGGCGCACATCACTTAGATGGCGACTACACTATTTTTGGACGTGTTATAAAAGGCATGCATGTTGTAGATAAAATTGCTGCTGTAAAAACAGATGATTCCGATTGGCCAATACAAAGCGTATTTATTAGAAATGTTGAGATTATTGAATAGTTGATGATTGATGGTTGATGGTTGATGGTTGATGTAAGTTAAAAAATTAATTTTTATTATGAGAATAAATTGTTGGTAACGCTATCTTAAACTTGACTGCTAATAACCTTGTAACTATCACAACAATTCCTGCAATTATAAAAACCAAATTACTCTTTATTGGTAATTTTATTAATAAAAAATAAGTAACACCACCAAGTATACAAGCTGTTGCATAAATTTCTTTTCTAAAGACAACTGGTATTTCATTACATAAAATATCTCGAATAACACCTCCAAAACTGGCTGTTATAGTGCCTAAAGCTATACAAATAATGGGATGCAAACCTGCATTTAAACCTTTTTCTATGCCTATTAAGGTGTACAAACCTATACCAATAGTATCAAATAAAAACAGTGATGTTCTTAAATAATTAATTTTACTTCTTAAGAGAATAGCCAAAACTGTAGATGCAATAATAACATAGGTGAATGTTATATCTTTCATCCAACTTACTGGTGTTTCTCCTATTAATATGTCCCGCAGAGTGCCGCCTCCAACAGCTGTTACAAAAGCAATAATTAGTATACCAAATAAATCCATTTTTTTATCAATGGCTACTAATACTCCTGAAATAGCAAATGCTATGGTTCCTAAAATATCTATTGTATAAAACATAGGCTTTTATTCAATTTTAAAAGTTAATATTTATAACTGTAAGTTGCGTTAGGGATTGAGGTATTGTTGGAGCTCCTCGCAGAGAGCGACTACCGAAAGCCCGACCTGATAAGGTAACGCCCCAAATAATTACCCCCTTTTAAATACTACTATAAGTAAGCGATTTACACACTTTTGTCAAAAATAAAAAGTGGTTATATTCTTATATGTCTTGAGTATAATAGTTGTAGTCTTTTAAGATCACATCTATAAAATCCATATCTGTTTTTTCCAACATCTCTTTTATTCCTGTTACTTCAACAATTTTAGTTCTTAATTTTATTAATGTTTGGTAATCTTTTGCTGCTCGTGCATTAATAAATGTATCTTTTATAATACGGGCATCATTATCGGATAACTTAATAACATTAGGATACGTTGGTTTATAATTATCTTTTAAATTTTCTAAAATAGTATGATTAATATTTACATGGTTCTTTAAGCCTATAACGGCTGTCCCTGAAGCCATATCTCCAAAACGTTGATTTTTATTATTAAACAGCATGACGAAAAAACCTATTCCAAAAATATAAATATCTACAATTCTAAAAAACCAACGTACTACATAATCTGAAAAAGAGGCTTGATAACCATCAATTTTAACAACTCGTATTTTAACAGCCCGTTTCCCTAGTGTTTGCCCTTGTAAAAAAGATTCTAAAACCAAAGTATAAAACATTACAGGAAAACTTAAAACGGTATTAATCCCAATTTGAGACCATTCGTCCATACCTTCAAAAACTCCAAAAACGTTATTTAAAACAAGATAATACCCTATCTTTATGGCTCCATCTATAATAAATGCTAATAATCTTTCCCCTACTCCTGCGGCATTGAACATTATTTTCACATTTTGGGTCGTGTTAATTTGTAACTCTGACATTTTATATTTTAATTTATCGAATATATGAGGGAAGTTGCATTTATCAAGCAAAATAAGGAAAAATGGTTGAGTTTTGAAAAAGCGGTCATTAATAATGACTTTAAAGATCCGGACGAACTCGCCTCTCAATATGTACATTTAATTAATGATTTAGCGTATGCGCAAACGTACTACCCTAAAAGTAAGGTTATTAAATACCTTAATCAACTGTCTGCTCAAGCGTTTCAAAAAATATATAAAACTAAACGAGAGGATACTAACAGGATTTTATCTTTTTGGAAAACAGAAATTCCTCTAATTTGCTATCAATACCGCAAATTTATCTACATTGCTTTCATCATTTTTTTTGCATTTACTTTTATTGGTGTTATTTCTGCTGCTAACGATGGGGAATTTGTTCGCTCTGTATTAGGCGATAGTTATGTAAACATGTCTATAGAGAATATTGAAGCCGGAGACCCTGTTGCTGTTTATAAAAGCGGAAGTAATTGGGGTAGTTTTATTGGTATTACCATCAATAATTTACGTGTTGGTATTATTGCTTTTGTTTTAGGCATTTTTTTAGGTATTGGTACATTATATATTATGTTTAAAAACTGTATCATGCTAGGTTCTTTTCAATATTTCTTTTATGAAAAAGAAGTGTTTTGGGAAAGTGTTCGTGGTATTTGGATTCATGGTTCTATGGAAATTTTTGCTATAGTTATTGAAGCTGCTGCGGGTTTAATTCTTGGTGCTAGTATTTTATTTCCTGCAACGCATTCTAGATACACATCATTTAAAATAGGCGCTAAAACGGGTATTAAAATTCTAATTAGTACATTTCCGTTTACATTTGCCGCTGGGTTTTTAGAAGGTTTTATTACTAGATATTCTAATGTTATGCCACATGTATTATCTGTAGCCATCATACTAATTACTTTAGGTGTTATTAGCTATTATTATTTAATATATCCCTTTAAAGTTTATAAAGAAAGCACCCAATTAACATCTTTAAGCCCTACTTCTATTTGAAATTAAACAAACTACATATTATTTGTTTTATGTTTTTGATGGTTTTTAGCTATCAAACAACTTTTGGTATAAATATATTTCAAGAGCCTGAACAACTTAGAGAATTTGATGAAAATTTTAAGACTCGTTACTCTAGTGACAAATATAATTACGAGGGAAAAAAAATAGTTTCCAAAACTCAAGTAGGGTCTGGTAACTATGAAGATTATAAAAACAAAAAAGCGAAACGGAAAGAACGAGATAATTCTGAATCTATAAGTATAAATTTAGGTCTTTTAGGATGGTTATTTTATCTAGCCATAGCCATTGCGGTAGTTTATTTAGTTTATATTTTACTTAACGAAGGTGGATCTGGCTTGTTCTCATCAAAACAAAGCAAAAAACTTAATAGTGATTTTGAAGAAATAACTTCAGAAAATATTGAAAATGCAGACATTCAAGCTCTTATAAAACGTGCTGAAAATGATAACAATTACCGTTTAGCTATTAGATATTATTATTTATTGGTTTTAAAAACATTAAGCTTAAAAAACTATATAAAATTTGAAGACGATAAAACCAATAGTCAATATTTAAATGAAATAAGCAACACTCCATTTAGCAATAAATTCTCTTACTCCTCTTATTTGTATAACTATATTTGGTATGGAGAGTTCCCTTTAAATATGGAGAAATATACGCAAGCCAAACGTCATTTTACAACTCTTTTAAAACAGGTTAAATAATGAAACGAATTTTACCTGTACTCATAATTATTGTTGGTTTAGTAGTAGTTGCCTCTGTAGCTTTAAGTGTAAAAAAAACAAAAACTGTAGATTGGGAAGAGTCTTTTGATGAAAAAAGTAATAAACCCTATGGACTTAGTATATTCTATAAAGAATTACCTAGTTTATTTAAAAACCAAAAGCTTAGAACTGTTTACCATCAACCAAATAGTTATTTAAGAGCAAATTCTGAAGGTGGTTATGGTGAACATGTTGCAAAAGGCAGTTATATTATAATTGGTAATTCGGATTATCTGTATGAGGATTCTGTTAATGAATTATTAAACTTTGTAGATGTTGGTAATACACTATTCCTTTCAGATTATTATTTCTCTCAAAAAATTCATGATACATTACGTATTGATATTGACTATATTTTAAATGAAAAAGATAGTATCTCTTACCAGTCGCTTAAACATGTTAATACTAAAGACATTACTCTTGATAAAAACCCAGGTGACAGCTATTTTTCTAAATTTGACACGATAAATTATAACATATTAGGTTACTCTAAAATTGATTATAAACATGTTAATTTTATTGAAATTCCTTTTGGTAAAGGCCATATTTTTTTACACCTAGAACCAAAAGCTTTTACGAATTATCACTTATTAAAAGAAGAACGGTATAAATACATAGAGGGCGTGATTTCTTATTTACCTGAAAATGATGTGTATTTTGACTCTTATGGAAAAATACAAACTGGTTATGATGGCGATGTAGAAAAAGAGTCTAACTTAAGCTGGTTCTTGGAACAATTATCCTTTCGTTGGGCATGGTTTACGGCCATTATTTTTGGTATCTTATTCATGATTTTTAACGCTAAACGAAGACAACGTATTATAAGAATAATAAAACCTTTACAGAACACCACAGTTGCTTTTGTGAAAACAGTATCTAATTTATATTTTGATACGCAAGACCATAAAAATTTAATAGACAAAAAAATAACGTACTTTTTAGAAAAAATACGAGCTGATTTCAACTTAGACACCTCTGTCTTAAATGAAGATTTTATTACAAATCTAGCATCAAAAGCAGGAAGAAAAAAAGAAGACATAAAAAAATTAATCGATTATATAAATTGGTTAAAATCTAAGAATGAGTTTTTTGAAGAAAATCTCATCAAATTAAATAAGCATATTGAAGCTTTTTATTCAAAATAATTATGGACGAAAATAAAGAACCACAAAATCACCAAGATTACCTACCAAAATCTGATGTTGTATCGTCAATTGATAGTAGTGTTTTAAAAGACTCTAATGATTTACAATTTAAAAGTCGATTAGATTTATCTGAACTTCAACAAAGCGTTCAAAAAATTAAAGACGAGGTAGGCAAAGTTATTGTTGGTCAAAAAGATATGGTAGATATGCTTATCGCATCACTTTTAGCCAAAGGACATTCGCTTATAGAAGGGGTTCCTGGAGTAGCAAAAACAGTTACAGCTAAGCTTCTTGCAAAATCATTAAGTGTTGGGTTTAGTCGAATTCAATTTACACCAGATTTAATGCCTAGTGATATTTTAGGAACTTCTGTTTTCAATCTTAAAACGTCTGAATTCGAGTTTAAAAAAGGTCCAATCTTTTCTAATATGATTCTTATTGATGAGATTAATAGAGCTCCTGCAAAAACGCAAGCTGCTTTGTTTGAAGTTATGGAAGAACAACAAATTACTATTGACGGTAACAAGTTTCTACTAGACTCTCCTTTTATAGTTTTAGCCACACAAAATCCTGTAGAACAAGAAGGCACCTACAGATTACCTGAAGCACAATTAGACCGTTTTTTATTTAAAATTGATGTAGAATACCCTAACCTTGAAGAAGAAATAGAAATCCTTTCTAGGGAACACGAACTTAAAGACAAACAAAAAACTGCAGAAATAACATCGTTTCTTTCTGCCGAACAAATCATTAAATACCAAAAACTTGTTAGCCAAATAATTATTGAAAAGCATCTCCTTAAATATATTGCAGAACTTATCGTATCTACAAGAAGCAATCAGTTTTTATATTTAGGCGCATCTCCAAGAGCTTCAATAGCTATATTAAAAGCCAGTAAAGCTTTTGCTGCTATGAGCGGACGCGATTTTGTAACTCCAGAAGATATAAAACGTGCAGCAATTCCTGTACTTCAACATAGAGTTATTGTAACTCCAGAGCGTGAAATGGAAGGTGTTTCAAGTAAACAAATTATTAAACAAATTATTGAAACTGTTGAGATACCAAGGTAACATTCAGTTGGCAGTGTTCAGTAAATAGCAAGCAATTATTAGAATAAAAATTATGTTCAAAAATATTTTATCATATAAAGGAAGAATTAGAAGAACCGAATACGGCCTTTCCTATTTAGGATATATACTAATAGTTAATGGTTTAAGTCTATTCACTGAGCTTTCTAATATACCTTTCTCAGAATATATACAAATAGTAATTGTAATTCCTTTAATATATATTATTGTAGTTCAGGGTGCAAAACGTTGTCACGATAGAGGTAACAGTGGTTGGTATCAACTTATTCCTTTCTATCAACTTTGGATGTTTTTTGCCAATGGAGATCATGGACCAAATCATTACGGGAATAACCCAAAAGGTATTGGTAATTATGATGATATAAATGAAATAGGAAAAAGTATTGAAAACTAATAATCTATAATCATTGCGAACATAGAGAGAAATCACATCTCGCTTTTAACAACTAATAACTAACAAAATTTGAAGTTCCTTAAACCTTTTTACATACAACCTCGTTTTTTCTATGCTGGAATTGGCATTGTCGTGTTATTTGCTTTAAGTTATTTCATTCCTTTTTTATTTAATATTGCTCAACTTACTATATTAATACTTATACTTTTATTCTTTTTAGACCTTCTAATCGTATTTATTGGTAAAAATAAAATAGAGGCTATTAGAGTTTTACCTGATAAGTTTTCTAATGGTGACAAAAATTTAATTGAATTAAATATTAGCAACAACTACCCAATTACCATTCATCTAGAAATTATAGATGAAATCCCTGAGCAATTTCAAGTTCGAGATTTTAAAATAAAGGATACTATTTCTTCTCGTAAAACAAAAACTGTACAATACATATTAAAGCCCACAGAACGTGGCGAATATCATTTTGGTAGCTTAAATGTATATGCTTCATCTATTTTAAACTTTGTAGCAAAACGATTTATGTTCGAAAAAGGAGTAATGGTACCAACCTACCCTAGCTTTAAACAATTAAAAAAATTCGAACTTTTAAATATTAATCAGAATTCATTAGAATACGGCCTTAAAAAAGTACGACGTTTAGGCCATTCTATGGAATTTGAACAAATAAAAGACTATGTTTTAGGCGACGATTTACGTACCATTAATTGGAAGGCTACTGCGAAGAGAAATCAATTAATGGTCAATCAATTTCAAGACGAAAAATCTCAACCTGTATATTCTATAATAGACAAAGGTCGCATCATGAAAATGCCTTTTAACGGTTTAAGCCTTTTAGATTATGCCATAAACGCAACACTTGTTATTAGTAATGTTGTATTGAAAAAACATGACAAAGCAGGCATGTTTTCATTTTCTAAACGTATTGAAAACATTGTTGTTGCCGAAAAAAGAAGTTCACAAATGCAACTTATTTTAGAATCACTTTATAATGTTAAAACAGATTTTTTTGAAAGTGATTTTGGAAGATTATATGGTAATATAAAGAGACACATTACGCATAGAAGTCTTATTTTTATGTATACTAATTTTGAAACTTTAGATAGTCTAGAAAGACAGTTACCTTATTTAAAAGCGATATCCAAAAGCCATTTATTAGTTGTCATTTTTTTTAAAAACACAGAGTTAACTAATTTAATTAAAAACAATGCCGAAACAGTACAACAAGTATACGATAAAGTTATTGCAGAAAAGTTTGCTTTTGAAAAACGTTTAATTGTTAATGAATTAAAAAAATATGGCATCTACTCCATTCTCACAACTCCTGAGAATCTTACCATAGATACCATTAATAAATACCTAGAAATTAAAGCTAGAGGATTATTATAATATATCTATTTCCTAATAATTAATCCCCTTTTATAGTAAACTAAACTGTTTCATTTAACCAAGCTTTCATCACCCAAACCGTTTTCTCTTGTTCTGCAATAAAATCACTCACCATAGAATTAGTACCTTCATCATTAGCTTCTCCTGATTTATCTAAAATCTGCCTTTCAATTTTTAAAAGTTTGGTTAATGACTCTACAATTAATCTAACCGCTTTATCATCTTGCGAAATATTTTTCCAATAGGAACTTGTGCATTTTCAATATAATCTATAAAAGTATGAAATGGTGTTTCTCCTAAAGTTAAAATACGTTCTGCAATTAAATCTACCTTAATATTCACATCTGTATATAATTCTTCAAACTTTACATGTAGATCAAAAAAAAACGTTTTCCTTTAATATCCCAATGAATCCCTCTTAAATTCTGATAATATATTTGAAAATTTGCTAATAAGTGGTTCAAATCACCTGTTATAGCTTTTGCCTTTTTTATTTCTAATCCTAAACTATTAAGTATCATATCTTTTTCATTTACTACAAATTTAATTTATAATTAATAGGTCTTTCTATAAGTTTTATTGATAGTTTTTATATTTTTATAGCCTAAACTGATTATTATGACAATTACTCAATTATATTATGTTTTGGCTGTAGCCGAAAATCAAAATTTCACTAAAGCTGCTGAGAAATGTTTTGTTACCCAACCTACGTTGAGTATGCAAATACAAAAACTCGAAGATCAGTTAGATGTTCTTATTTTTGATAGAAGTAAAAAACCTATTGAACTTACAGAAGTTGGTAAAAAAATTGTTAATCAAGCCAGAAATATAGTTAATGAATCTTATAGAATTCAAGATATAGTAGACCAGCAAAAAGGTTTTATTGGTGGTGAGTTTAAATTAGGTATTATACCTACGGTAATGCCTACACTGCTTCCAATGTTTTTAAAAAGCTTTATAAAAAAGCATCCAAAAGTAAAACTTAAAATAGAAGAATTAACAACCGAAGAAATTATTCTTAGAATTAAAGACGGTAATTTAGATGCTGCTATAGCTGCAACACCTCTTGAAGATGAGAATATAAAAGAACGTGTACTTTATTTTGAACCATTTGTAAATTACATACCAAAGGGACATAGATTACATACTAACGAAAAAATAGACGTTTCAGACTTAGATATTAATGATATGCTACTTCTTGAAGATGGACATTGCTTTCGCGACGGTGTTATTAACTTATGTAAAGCTTTTAAAAATCATTCCGACGATCAATTTCAATTAGAAAGCGGTAGTATTGAGACACTTATAAAATTATCTAACGAAGGCTTAGGTATGACACTCTTACCCTATTTGCATACTTTAGAACTTAATGAGAGAGAAAAAGAAAACCTGCATCCCTTTAATGCACCTTCCCCTGCTAGAGAAGTTAGTATTATTTATCATAAAAGTGAATTAAAAATGCAAATTGTAGAAGCATTACAAGATGTTATTTCGGGTATCATAAGAGGTGCCATTACTTTTCAAAATGTTAAAATAATTAGTCCCTTACCCAAATAAGAATCAATAAAAAAAGCGGCTAATTAGCAGTCATGGTCGGAATTTCTTCCGACCATTTTTTAAGTCTCAAAATGGTTTAAGTTTCCATCACAATCTACAACAATCATAGCAATAGCTAAATTTCTGAGTTCCATTTTAAATCTTCTTTTAGCAGTTTTATAACCTATTTGGTTGGCTTTTTTAT
>NZ_MDJD01000046.1 GCF_001747085.1 Flavivirga aquatica | reverse complement strand
TTTATCTAGTTTACTGATTATTTGAGAAAACAAAGTTATATTTAGCATCGGAGAAAGGTTTTTTTGTGTTCCACCACAAAGGTAACTTTGAGGAACAAATTTCCCTTTCTCTTTTTTTAAACGTTTAGGACGCTATTTTCAAGAAACATAAAAACAAACGAAATACCATCTAATAGAATGAAAAAGCCTGTGAAATAATTACACAGGCTTTTAAAATATCTTTAACTGATACTTCTCTTCCTATAATTTTTCCAGAATCAATTTTTTGTCCTAGTACATTATATATACTATAATTTTTAGTAATTAAAGTCTCTGGTAAAATTAAAATTACTTATATAGTATACAATTCAAAATACAAGCAAGCGCACTTGATGTGATACTAAAATAAGTTCAACATAAGAATGAAATATAATATATGATATGAGAAAGAAAAAATTTACTCCTAACTATGCATCTTATTAATTAAATGGAAATCGGCTAACACCAAAGCAGCCATAGCCTCTACAATGGGTACTGCTCTTGGAACAACACAAGGGTCGTGACGGCCTTTTCCTTGCATTTCTACAGTATTACCGGCTTTATCTATGGTTTCATATTTCTGAATAAGTGTTGCTACAGGCTTAAATGCAACATTGAAGTAAATATCCATACCATTACTTATTCCGCCTTGTATACCTCCAGAGAAGTTTGTTTTTGTAGTCCCATCGTTATTAAATGAATCGTTATGGTCACTACCATACATCGTACTTCCTTCAAATCCACTACCATACTCAAATCCCTTAACAGCATTTATAGAAAGCATGGCTTTTCCTAACTCGGCATGTAATTTATCAAAAACGGGCTCACCTAAACCAACCGGTACATTTTTTATAACACAACTTACAATACCACCTACAGTATCTCCTTTACTTCTAACTTCTTTGATGTAAGTTTCCATGTTTGCTGCCATATCTTGGTCTGGGCAACGTACAATGTTAGATTCTACTTTAGTTAAATCTAATTCTGTATATGGCTTACCTAGCTTCATAGTACCAACACCAGAAACATAAGCTTTAATTTCAATGCCTTTTAGCATTTGTTTTGCTATAGCTCCAGCAACTACACGACAAGCTGTTTCTCTGGCAGAACTTCTACCTCCCCCTCTGTAATCTCTAAAACCATATTTTTTATCATACACATAATCTGCATGACTTGGTCTATAACTATCCTTTATATGGGTGTAATCGTGAGATTTCTGATTTGTATTTTCAATAACAAACCCTATAGATGTTCCAGTAGTTTTACCTTCAAAAATACCTGAATGAAATTTAACAGTATCTGGTTCTTTACGCTGTGTAACAATTGCAGATTGACCAGGTTTTCTCCTATCTAATTCATTTTGTATAGCTTCTAAATCTAATTCAATTCCAGACGGACATCCATCAATTACACCACCTAAAGCAGGTCCATGAGATTCACCGTATGTTGTTAGATTAAATAGTTTTCCGAAGGAATTTCCAGCCATAATACATTTTTGCAGCAAAAATAAAGCTTTTTTCGAAATCAACTACACTAAATTCAGTACTATAAATCGTTTTGTTTAATTTATTTTTTGTTTTAAAATTATAAATCAGAAACACTATTTAGTGCCTTCTTTTTTATTTACAAAAAATGATTTAATAAAAACTATAGACTAAAAAAACTTCATGAATTTCAATTACAAAATCCATATACACATCAAAATCAACTAATTAATAAAAACATAATCATAGCATAGATATTTAATAATTCACATAACAATAACTTAACAATATACTCATACATCCATAATTATAAGATAATGACTACATAACATAAATATTAGTTATTTGTATGAATCTAAGCCCAACTACAATTGAAAATTAAAAGAAAAATAGAAATTGCTGTAATATCTGATGTCCATTTAGGCACTTACGGCTGTCATGCTAAGCATTTGTTAACATACTTGAATAGTATTGAACCTAAAAAATTAGTTTTAAATGGTGATATTATTGATATTTGGCAATTTAGTAAGCGTTACTTTCCTAAGTCTCACATGAAAGTTATAAAAAAAATAATGTCTAT
Organism: Flavivirga aquatica; assembly: GCF_001747085.1. Taxonomy (GTDB): domain Bacteria; phylum Bacteroidota; class Bacteroidia; order Flavobacteriales; family Flavobacteriaceae; genus Algibacter_C; species Algibacter_C aquatica. Next base: position 88,416 of record NZ_MDJD01000046.1, on the reverse strand, counting down.
GGCCTCCAATGGTGTTGAAGTCATTTATATTACTGGAAATCATGACGAAATGCTTAGAAAATTCAGCAACACAACTATCGGTAATATTTCTATAGTTGATAAAGTTGTTTTAGAATTAGATGGAAAAAAAGCGTGGTTTTTTCATGGTGATGTTTTTGATGTATCCATCCAAAATGCAAAATTCCTTGCTAAACTAGGTGGCTATGGTTATGATTTATTAACAGTATTAAACCGATGTGTTAATTGGTATTTAGAAAAATGCGGCAAAGAACGCTACTCTTTATCAAAAAAAATAAAAAATGGTGTAAAAGGTGCTGTTAAATATATAAATGACTTTGAATCTGTTATTTCCGATATAGCCATTGAAAATGAATATGACTATGTAATTTGCGGACACATACACCAACCTAAAATAGAATACCGAGAAAATAAACATGGAAAAACCATGTATTTAAATTCTGGAGATTGGGTGGAAAACTTTACTGCTTTAGAATACCAATTTAAACGTTGGAAAATTTATAATTTTAATAAAGATAAATTGGCTCCATTTATTATTGATGAAGAAGTAGAAAATATAGAATTAAAAGATTTAATAGCTGCTATTACTATTGTTGACCATGTAAAGGAAAAAGCTAAAATTTAGTTTTATATAATAAAATTAGCCTTAATCAACTTCTATTTTATGTTGTAACTGAACATAAAACCTGAAGCTTCATGAATCATCGGTAGTTCTAATTATATACCAAAACTATATGCTTTTTTACCTAACAAGTGATTCTCTTAAAATTGTAATTGGATGCTTTGCTTCCCGTTGTGTCCCATCTTTTATTTGATGCCTACAACTTGTACCATTTGCAACTATTATAGTCGTTTCTGGGGCATTTCTTACTGCAGGAAATAAAGTTTGTTCACCTATTTGCATACTTACGTCATAATGCTCTTTTTCATACCCAAAACTCCCTGCCATACCACAACATCCACTAGGAATTATAGTCACTTTATAATTTTTAGGAAGGTTTAAAACCGAAAAACTAGGTAATTGATTACTCAATGCTTTTTGATGACAATGCCCATGAAATTTAATCGTTTTCGATTCTAAAGTAAACTGTTCTTGTGTAATATTCCCTAATTCTATTTCCTTTTGAATAAATTCTTCTATCAAGAATGTATGTTTTGCTATATGTTCCGCAGAAACTTTATCGTCTGCTAATTTTAAATATTCATCTTTGAATGTTAAAATAGCTGATGGTTCTATACCTATTAGAGGTGTTTCTTCCGTAATCAAATCTTTATATACAGCTATATTATTATTAGCAAAACCTTTGGCTTGCTCCAATAATCCTTTAGATAAAAATGCTCTACCAGACTCTGAATGATTAACGAGTACAACTTTATAGTTTAAGTCTTTTAATAGCTCAAGAGCATCAATTCCAACCTGAGTATCTAGATGATTTGTAAATTCATCATTAAAAAAATAAACGCTTTTAATACAATTACTTCCTTTTGATTTATTTGAATAGTTTTTAGAATAACGTGCTAAACTTTCATTTGAAATTAAAGGTAAATTTCTCTCTTTAGCAATACCTAATGATTGTTTTAATATGGATGAAGTAAAACTATTGGAAAACACAAAGTTTGTAAGCTTTGGTAATTTACTTCCACAACTATTTAAAGTATTATTATAAGCAAATAATTTGGTTCGCAAAGACACCCCATTTTCTTTTTGGTATTGATATTGAAACTCTGCTTTTAAACTCGCAGCATCTACGCTACTAGGGCATTCACTTGCGCATGCTTTACAACTTAAACACAAATCGAAAACATCTTTAAGTGCTTTATGGTTAAATTTATTTGCTTTATCAGAATTAGTTAAAAACTCACGCAAAGCATTTGCTCTAGCTCGTGTAGTATCTTTTTCATTTCTAGTTGCTCTGTAACTTGGACACATGGTTCCTCCAAATTCAGGTAACTTTCTACAATCTCCAGAACCATTACATTTTTCAGTTTCTCTTAAAATACCTTGAGATTTTGAGAAATCAAGTAATGTTTCTATTTCTGGCTCTTCCCTATTTGTTTTATATCGCAACGCTTTATCCATAGATAAAGCATCAACTATCTTCCCTGGGTTAAAAATAGTATCTGGATCGAACGCTGCTTTTATTTGCTTTAAAATCGAATAATTAGCTTCACCAATCATCATAGATATAAACTCCGAACGTACAATACCATCGCCATGTTCTCCACTCATTGCTCCTTTATACTTCTTTACTAAATGAGCAACATCGGTTGTTATCTTCCTAAATAAATCAACATCTGTTTTTTTCTTTAAATCTAATATGGGACGTAAATGAATTTCACCAGCACCTGCATGTGCATAATAAATAGCATCTTGATTATAATGCTCCATGAGTTTACTAAATTCAGAAATGAAATTTGCCAAATCTGGTAAAGCTACTGCTGTATCTTCAATACAAGCAACACCTTTTTTATCTCCAATAATATTACCCAATAATCCTAAACCTGCACTACGTAAGTTAATAGCTTTATCAATATCATCTCCTTCCAGCTTTGGAAAAGCATAACTTAAACCAGATTCACTAATAGTCTTAACTAATGTATTAGCTAATCCCTTAACTTCCTCTAATGTATCTGCTTTCACTTCGCACATTAAAATAGCCTTGGGGTCTCCTTCTATAAATTGTCTGTTTTCTTGCTGCGTTTTATTATGTTTCGTACAATCTAAAATGGTTTTATCCATCATTTCGCAGGTGTACAAATTATGTTTCATAACCAACTCTACAGCACTCATGCAACTTTCAATACTGTTAAAATGGGCAGCTACCATAACACTATTTTCAGGTGGTAACTTATCTAACTTTAAAGTAATTTGTGTTGTAAAAGCCAAAGTCCCTTCACTTCCAGATAACAACTTACACATGTTAAAAGCCTCAGATACTTCAGAATTTCCAGAAAACACTTCAGATTTTATAAGTTCATCAATCGCATACCCTGTGTTTCTACGATGTATTTCTGGTTTAGGGAAATTAGATTTAATGTCTTCTTGTATAGATTCTGAAATAAGCTGGGAATAAATCGTTTTATAAATATGACCTTCTAACGAATCTTCTTTTACCTTTTTCTGAAACACTTCTTCTGATACTTCATTAAAAACAACTTCACTCCCATCACTTAAAACAGTATGCATTTCTAAAACCTTATCTCTTGTTACCCCATACTGAATAGACGTGGTGCCAGAAGAGTTGTTTCCTACCATCCCTCCTATCATACAACGATTCGAAGTCGAAGTATTTGGACTAAAAAACAAACCAAAAGGCTTTAAATAATTATTTAATACATCTCGAACTACACCAGGTTGTACAGTAACGGTTTGTTCTTTTACGTTAACATCTAAAATATTAGTAAAATACTTAGAAACATCAACCACAATACCTTCTCCTACACATTGTCCAGCTAATGAAGTTCCAGCAGTTCTTGGTATTAACGATGTATTATGCACTGTAGCAAATTGAATAAGCAACTTTATATCTTCCTTGTTTTTAGGGTATGCTACTGCTAATGGTAATATTCTATAAACAGATGCATCTGTAGCATAGATTGATTTTATTAAATCATCAAAAAATAATTCTCCTATAAGTTTTTCTTGTAACGCTTGCAAATGCCTTGTTAGACTCATGTTTTAGTATCAAATTTATATCCTCGAAAAAAGAAGTTAAATATAAATACAATTTTGGCGTTATTTTTGAAAAACCAAATGAATATTAAAAATATGATCTTTTTTCACAAGAAGGATCGTATATTATTAATCAAAATAAAAGTTTAAACTTATGAAGAAATTATTTTTATTATCAGTTTTACTATTAGTTTTTACATTTACGTCTAATGCTCAAGACATATCAGAAAATGCTATTGGTTTAAGATTAGGAGATAGTGATGGCTTTGGAGCTGAAGTCTCTTATCAACGCTTATTAGGAGATACCAATAGATTAGAGGTTGATTTAGGTTGGAGAAACAGCAACAATTACGATGCTTTTAAACTTACAGGAATATACCAATGGGTTTTTCCTTTAGATGGGAATTTTAACTGGTATGCCGGTCCTGGTGGTGGTATTGCTTCATTTTCTGGTAAAAACAGATTTGATGGCTCTAGTGAAACTACATTTTTTGCTGCTGGTGATATTGGTATTGAATACAACTTTGAAATCCCCTTATTACTATCTTTAGATTTTAGACCAGAACTTGGTTTTAGTGATTATACTGATAACTTAGGTTTTGATATTGCCTTAAGTATTCGTTATCAATTTTAACTTTCATACTATATATAAACAAAAAAAGTGCTATTAAGCACTTTTTTTGTTTTTGGTATATATTTATAAAGCTACATCCAAGCAAATTATTACTTTTACCTTCTAATTAACATAGTTCTATTTTTTAATTAAGAAAACAACTATAGTACGAATATATTATAATGAAAAAACTCATCTTTATTTTATTCCTAACAAATTCAATATTTTGTTTATCACAAACATTAACGTTGAATATTCCTGAAGATCATTTCCAAATAGATGAAACCAATTCATTAATAGTTTCTCACATTGAAAATATTGAATCTTATAATGATCTTTCAACTTATAGTGACCTTATTTTATCTTTAAATACAGTTAATTACACTTTTTCCACTGTTCCAAATAATATAAATTATACAAATTCATATATCGTTAATGGTTCTTCAAAGCAATATATACTATACTTTACTCAATTACCAATCATTTCAATAGATACTCCCAATACCATTTTAGACGATCCAAAGGTACTTGCTAATTTCACATATTCTGATGATGAGCAAGTTCTTACTTCTAATATAGGTATCGAATTAAGAGGTGGCTCCTCTCGATCGTACCCTAAAAAAACATATGATTTAGAATTTTGGGAAGATGATAATGGAGAAGATACTCATAATGTCCAATTTAAAAATTTAAGATCTGATGATGATTGGATTCTTGATGCGTTGTATAACGAACCTTTACGGTTAAGAAGCTATACCTCAAGTAAACTATGGCTTAGTATGCATACTCCTTATTACCTAAAAGATGAACCTGAAGCTAAAGCTGGAGCAAATGTTGAATATGTAGAAATGTTTTTAAATGGTCGCTATAATGGCATTTATAATATCTCGGAACAAGTTGACAAAAAGCAATTGAAACTAAAAAGTTTTAAAAAAGGTGAAATAAGAGGAGAACTTTACAAAGGCATATCTTGGAGTGGAGCAACTAAGTTTTCAAGTATATCAAACTATGATAATAATAACAGAGTCTGGAGTGATTATGAAATGAAATATCCTAAAGAAGATGAGGCAACAGATTGGGAAAACCCATATAACTTTACCGATTTTGTAATGAATTCATCTAATACCGATTTCACTAATAATATTTGGAGTAAATTTAATTATGATAATTATTTAGATTATTTCATCTTTCTTAACCTTTTAAGAGCTACAGATAATAGAGGGAAAAATATTTACTTAGCAAAATATAAAGCAGATGAACCTTATTATTATGTCCCTTGGGATTTAGATGGCTGTTTTGGAACCATATGGAATGGTACTAATGAAAATATTACAGACGATATACTTACCAATGGTTTCCATGATAGAGTCATAAAATTGAATTTAAATAATTACGAAACAACCATCGCAAACAAATGGTTTGATTATAGAAATAATATTTTAGAAGAAAATAAACTAATAGAATCTATAGAAAAACAATATCAATTTCTTTCTGAAAATAAAATATATGAGAGAGAATCTATTGTATACCCAAACTACAATTATAATGAACAAACTCTTTCATATTTAATAAGCTGGCTTCAAAACAGACTTTCTTTTTTAGATACTTACTACGGTGATTTATTATCTATTGATAACATTAATTTAAATAAAACAGAGTTATCATTTTCTCCTAATCCTGCAAAAACCAGAATTCATATAAATAACACTAATAAACTTATAAATAGTGAATATAAAATATATGATTTTTTAGGAAGACAAATTGATAAAGGAGAAATTAATAATAATACTATTTCCATTGAAAAATTAAAATTAGGAAATTACATTATTATTTTAAATAATGAAGCCCATAAATTAGTAATCAAATAAGCTCTTAACAGTAAACATACTTAAAATCATTAAACTGATATTCCTTATTTATCTATACATTTTTACTCAAAGTTTATTTACTTAAACTTTTATAACAATAAATGAATCATCCATTAAGACAACATATAGAAGAAATTATTAGTCTCACAGACGAAGAATTTGATTTTATTTTAAGTCATTTTGAACACGTTAAAAAACGTAAACATCAATATATCGTTCAAGAAAACGAGATTGTAAATAAAGAATATTGGATAATAAAAGGGTGTTTAAAAAGTTATTTTATTGACGATACTGGTAAAGCACATATCCTTCAATTCGGAATGGAAAATTGGTGGATTACAGATTATGAATCATTTATAAAAAGAACCCCTTCTAAAACATCCATAGATTGTATTGAGGATAGTGAATTACTATATATTACCTTTGAAAACCGCGAAAAGCTTACAGCTCAAATGCATAAAATGGAACGTTTTTGGGCTAAAAAAAGTAAAGTTGGGAGAATCGCTCTTCAAAATAGAATTTTATCATTATTAAAAAACTCTACTAAAGAACGCTATAACCTACTTCTTGAACAGTATCCCAAATTGTTTCAGCGCGTACCTAAAAAAATGATTGCTGCTTATTTAGGAGTTTCTAGAGAAACATTAAGTCGATTAACCCCCTAAACAAGCCTTTTCTTTCATACTAAAAATTTAATTACTCTTTAATACATGTGATATAGATCACTTTTAATAAGTGAGGTACGTCCTTCTTATTTTTTTTACTTCACTTCATCTTTGTATGGTCATTAATTCAATAAAAAAACAATGCCATACATTAATATTAAAGTTACCGATGAAGAGGTAACAAAAAAGCAAAAACGCCTATTAATTGAAGGTGCTACAAAACTAGTTGTTGATATTCTCAACAAGAACCCAAAAACAACTCATATCGTTATTGAAGAAATCCCAATAGAAAACTGGGGTATCAATGGTATACAATACACAGGAACAAAAAAATAAAAGCCATGAAAAATAAAACAGTAATTATTACAGGAGCATCAACTGGAATAGGAAAAGAAATAGCAAGATACTTTATTGAAAAAGGAAGTTTTGTTGTTATGAACTCATCCAACGAAAAAAATTTAATCAACACTTATAAATCTTTTGGGGCTCCAGAAAACGTAATTTATTTAACTGGAGATGTTAGTAAACAAGAAACAGGAAAAAAACTAGCTGCGTTAGCTATAAAAAAGTTCAAAACCATAGATGTACTAATAAATAATGCAGGCGTATTCTCTCCTAAACCTTTTCTTGAGGTAGAAGAAAATGATTTAGATCGTTTTTGGAATATAAACTTAAAAGGCACTTATTTTACATCTCAAGCTGTAATACCTCAAATGCTAAAACAACAAAATGGTTCTATTATTAATATAGGCACTGTTTTAGTAGAACATGCTATAGGCGGATTCCCTGCTACTGCTCCACTTACTAGTAAAGGTGCTATTCATGCTTTAACAAGACAATTAGCTACAGAATTTGGAAAAAACAACATAAAAGTAAACACCATAGCTCCTGGAATAATAAGAAGTCCTTTGCAAAGAAAAATGGGTATTGAAGATGCTGATAGTTTAGCAGGACTGCATGTATTAAATAGAATTGGTGAAGCTAATGAAATTGCCGAAGCTGCCTATTATTTAGCCAAAGCTAATTTTATTACAGGAGAAACTATTAATGTCGCTGGAGGGCACACCATAGGTCATAACATTTAACCATTTTATTTAATAAACTATATTATGTACAAAGAAAGCATAGCAGACATCGAAAATTTAATTACAACCTACTTTGAAGGCATTTTTCATGGAGACATAAATAAACTTGAAACATGTTTTCATAAAAACGCATACCTTTATGGAGATATTAAAAATGTTGACTATTTAAAAAGTATAAAAGACTATATTAAAGGAGTAAAAAACAGACAAAGCCCTGAGGAATTAAACGAAACTTTAAAAATGAGTATTATAGGAATAGATATTATGGGTAAAATAGCCATGGCGAAATTACATGTACCCATGCTAGGGTATAATTACTATGATTACTTATCATTAGCTAAAATTAATGGTCAGTGGAAAATTGTAAATAAACTATTTACACATGTAGCCTAAAATATAAAAACCATGGTTATTCAAATATTAATTCAATACCATGGTTTTTATTTTAGAAAATGAAGCTATTTACTTTTGCAAACCAGACATTACAACACTAAATTCTTAGCTAAAGTTCTTTCATAAATAGCTTCGTATTGTGGGACTATATTATGAAGATCAAATTTTAAAGATTCCTTTCTGGCATTACCTTTAAATGTTTCTAAACGCTTATCATCTCTTAAAATATGTAATGCATTTTTAGTCATATCATCAACATCTCCAACATGACTTAAAAACCCAGATACCCCATGAATATTGACTTCTGGTATACCGCCTGTATTACTAGAAATAACAGGAACTCCTGATGCCATAGCTTCTAATGCTGCTAAACCAAAACTTTCTGTTTTTGAAGGGAGTAAAAATAAATCGGTAAAACATAAAATTTTATCTATTTCATTACTTTTCCCAAAGAATACCACTTTATCTGAAATACCTAACTCTTGACAGCGCTGCTCTACTTTTTCTTTTTCAGGACCTTCTCCTATAAACATTAGCCTAGCAGGTATTTCTTTTTGAATATTATGAAATACGCTAATAACATCTTGTATGCGTTTTACTGGTCTTAAATTACTAATATGAGTGATTATTTTCTCATCATCATTAGCCATCATAGCTCTTTGACAATCTGTAAACTCATGATTATACTTTTCTAAATCTATAAAATTAGGAACGACATCTATCTCGTTTTTAATATCAAATAAACGTAGTGTATCATCTTTTAAACTTTTAGAAACCGCAGTAACAGCATCAGACTTATTTATACTAAAGGTTACTGCTGGTTTATAAAACGGATGACTTCCTACAAGTGTTATATCAGTCCCATGTAATGTGGTTACAATTGGCACATTTACACCTTCTTCTTGTAGCATTTTTTTAGCCATATAAGCTGCATATGCATGCGGTATCGCATAATGTACGTGTAAAATTTCTATTTTATGTAGCTTTACCATATCTACTAATTTACTTGATAAAGCAAGCTCATAAGGTTGATAATGAAATAACGGATATTCTGGTACAGTTACTTCATGGTAATGTACCCGATTACTTAATAAGTCTAATCTAACGGGCTGATTGTAGGTAATAAAATGAACCTCATGTCCTCGCTTAGAAAGTTCTAAACCCAATTCTGTAGCTACTACTCCACTACCTCCAAATGTAGGGTAACAAACTATACCTATATTCATATTCTAAATGACTTTATTTTAATATTTTTTTAATTATCACCGCTTAATCTTCTATTGCTTCATAAATCAAGCGTTGTATATCTGTTCTAATATTTGTTTTTAATAGTAAATTTTTACCTGCTTTAGGGTACGTTCTATTAGCTAAAAAAACATATACTAATTCTTCATCTGGATCTGCCCAAGTATAGGTTCCTGTAAACCCAGAATGTCCAAAACTTTTCATAGAAACACATCCACATGTTGGTCCAGCTTCCCCTAATTGAGGTTTATCAAAACCAATCCCTCTCCTATTTCTTTTATCACAATAATAACATCTGTTAAACTTATTAATAGTTTCTATTTTAAAATACCGCTTTCCTCCATAATAACCTTCTTGCAAATACATTTGCATAATTTTTGCTACATCGTTAGCATTACTAAAAACACCTGCATGCCCTCCAACACCATTTTGCATTGCAGCTCCCATATCATGTACATAACCATGTACTTTTTGATACCTGTAATAATCATCTACTTCTGTAGGTACTATTTTTTTATTACTTATCTTATTGTAAGGATTGTACATCGTATAGTTAGCTCCTAATGACTTATAAATATGGTCTTGAACCAACTCATCTAATGTTTTGTCGTAATGAGTTTCAATAAATTTCTTTAAAATATAATAAGGAAAATCGCTATACCTGTATCTAAGACGTGATAGCAAGTCTGAATCTTTTATTATTTTAGTGATAGAATCCTGATAATCAGAACGCATAAACAAGTTTTTAGAAACTTCTACATTAAATTTATTACTACGCTCTGTTCTATAATATTTTTTGCTAGGTTTTTTAGTAATACTATCCAAAGTACGGTAATAGAATGGTTCCCATGGTCTTAATCTGGCATAATGAGACAACATACTTTTAATAGTAATCTCTTCTTTATTTGAGCCCTTATATTCTGGTAAAATACTTGCCAACTTACTATTTAGCGATACAATGCCCTTCTCTTCCAGCTTCATAAGCAAGGGTAAAGTAGCTAATATTTTTGTTAATGATGCCACATCATAAATATCATCAAAGGCTACTTTTTCTTTGCCCTCATAGGTATGTTTACCAAAATTCTTATTATAGATAACTTTACCTTTTCTAGCAACTAATAACTGAATACCAGGTGTCATACTATCATTTACAGCTAGCATCGCCAAAGAATCTATTCTTTTTAATTTTTCTGAATTTATACCGACACGTTCTGGAATACTAGAATAGCCTAAACGCTTAATAGATTTATTTTGAATACCTGCTTCTACTTCAAAATAATCTCCTACTGATACTGGTAAACATCCCTTAGATTCAATAGCTCCAAAAATAAGTTGTGCCGATTTTTGTTGTGCTATCTCACTATTTTGATAACTAACTACCATACCTTCTATATTCTCTATTGTTTTTATATCTGAAAGCGCGTAAGGCTTCACAAAAGCATCTAAAATAACAGTATGCGTTCTTGCTATTTCATGTAACCAAACAAGTTCTTTATTTGAAAATTTATAACTTTTCCATGGGCTTTCGTTAGATCGATGAAACCCTACTATAACCGTATTATAAGACTGTAAATTTTTCATTAATTCATCTAAATTATCAAATGGAACTTTATGAATTTTAGCATATTTCTTTAACTCTTTAAGAAAAGCAGAACCACTATCATCTCCCAACTTCACATAAGCTATCGTTTTATTCTCTAATCTAGTAAGCGGTAATATATCGTTATCATTCTTTACTACTGTTATAGCATTTTCTAAAAGCTCTTCATATAAGGCATCATCTTTAGGTCTATTTAAATCTTGAACTAAATCATATAATCCAACAGGTTTATAATCATATAAACCAACTTTATACTTTGCTTGGAGAATTTTTTTAACAGAATGCTCTAAACGTGGCTCAGTGATTTCACCTTTGTTATAAGCTTCAATAATTTTTGAAATGCCTATACCAACATCTTCAGACATAAGCATGACATCATTACCCGCTTTAAATGCGGCTAAATCAATATCTCCAGATTCACTAAAATTTGCAGCACCTTTCATAGTTAGCGCATCTGTAAATATAAGTCCTTGAAAACCCAAAGAGTCTTTTAGAATATCTGTTACAATATGTTTCGATAATGATGAAGGAAACCCTTCTCGTGGTTCTAAACTAGGCACATTTAAATGTGCTACCATAACACTTGAAAGGCCTTCTTTTATTAGTTTTCTATAAGGGTATAATTCTACAGAATCTATACGCTTTTCATTAAAGTTTATTGTTGGTAAGGTTTTATGTGAATCTTGATCTGTATCTCCATGACCAGGGAAATGTTTTGCATTTGCTAAAACCCCTGCACTCTGCATTCCTTTCATAAATACTAAAGCCTTCTCGGTGACATTATCTCTATCTTCTCCAAAAGATCGATTGCCAATAATAGGGTTTTTAGGATTTGTATTAATATCAACAACTGGCGCGAAATTAAAATGCACACCTATACGCTTACAATGCTCTCCTATTTGTCTTCCTGTTTGTTCTACAAGTTTATTGTTTTTTATAGCACCAAGCGTCATATTCCAAGGAAAAGCATAGGTAGAATCTAGTCGCATACTTAAGCCCCACTCTGCATCCATACCAATTAAAAGAGGTCTTTTAGATAAAGCTTGTAATTCATTATTTAAACTTGCTTGTCTTACAGGGCCTCCATTTGAATATATTAAACCTCCTATATTATGTTTTTTTATTAACTGTACAATCTTGTTTTTTTCTGCTTCGTCTTGGTTAGACATGACTTGAACCATATACAATTGTCCAACTTTCTCAGCTAGAGTCATCGATGAATAAACACTATCTACCCATTTTTTTTGAGCCTCAACATCGGTAGTAATTAACGGGCTATCAGATGTTTGACCAGATGTACAAAATATAAAAAAAAAGGAAGCTAATATTAAAAAGACTTGGCGCATAAACGTTTTCGTTAAAGGTATTCTCAATAGGTAATATACTATTAATAATCATGCCAAAATAACACTTTTATAAAAAAATAAAAAGAGTTTACAATAGAGTTTTAATAAGGTTGTAAACAGTTTTTAGCTTAAAACAAGGTTATATATTTAATCTCCAATTTTTAACATATAACTATTTTCAATAAAACACCACAATTAGCTCAAAAATAAACACCTATAAACAAAAAAAGTAAACAATGACCTTGTTTACTTTTATAATTGCTTTAATATAATTTTTAAGCTTATTTTATAATAATTTAATAAACCTTTATTATAGCTTATTTTGGTATTTAACTTTAGTACTTAAATTTATTTTAAGTAAACTACTCAATTAAATCTATATGTCTGTCGTGGTATCCTAATAAATATAATACACCATCTAGACCTATACTAGATATAGAGCTTTGTGCATTATCTTTTACTTTTGGTTTTGCATGAAAAGCAATTCCTAACCCTGCAAGATTAAGCATTGGTAAGTCGTTTGCTCCATCTCCAATGGCAATGGTTTGACTAATATCTATACCTTCTCTTTTTGCGATGTCTTGAAGGTATTCTGCTTTTTTATTTCCATCAACAATATCCCCAAGGTAACCTCCTGTTAGCTTACCATTTTTAATTTCTAATTGATTTGCATATACATAATCTATACCCAATTCTTTTTGTAAATAGTGCCCAAAGTATGTAAATCCTCCTGATAGAATAGCGGTTTTAAATCCGTAACTTTTTAAAGTATCAATAAGTCTTCTTGCTCCTTTTGTTATAGGTAACTTAACAGCAACATCTTGAAGAACTTCTTCGCTCAAACCTTTTAAAAGCTTCATGCGACTAATAAAACTTTCGTTAAAGTCTATTTCTCCTTGCATTGCAGATTCCGTAATTGCTTTTACTTCTTCTCCAACACCTGCTAATTCGGCTAGCTCATCAATAACTTCGGTTTGTATTAGTGTGGAATCCATATCGAAACAAACTAAGCGTCTATTTCGTCTATAAATATTATCTTCTTGAAATGCAATATCAACATCTAAATCTCTCGAAATTTGCATGAATTTTTCGGTAAACTCTGTTTTATCATCTATTTTTCCTCTTATAGATAATTGTATAGATGCTCTAGGGTATTCCTCTTCTTTAACTAGCGATAGACGTCCTGTAAGTCTTTTTATTGAATCGATATTTAAATTCTTATCTGAAATTATTTTTGTAACTTCTGATATTTGTTCTGCTGCTAGTTTTTCTCCTAGAATAGTAACAATGTATCGATCTTTACCTTGAAGGGTTACCCAATTTTCATAATCTTCAAGTGTAATTGGTTTAAATTTGGCTTTAATACCAAGCTCATAAGCCTTAAAAAGCAAATCTTTTAAAACTGCTGCCGATTTTTTTCCTGATTGAATTTCAAATAATATACCTAAGGATAGTGTATCATGAATATTTGCTTGTCCTATATCTAACACTTTAGCTTTATATTCTGCTAAAACATCTGTTAAACTTGAAGTTAATCCAGGCTTATCTTGTCCCGATATATTTAATAAGAAAATCTCTGTTGCCATAATTTAATGTTTACACTTTTGTAAAGTGTAAAATTCATTATTCTATTTGATATATGAAAGTTTTTTTAAGTTTAATTCCTAGTTATTACATATGATTTATTTAACAAATCTACTATGCCAGCTCTCGCTTGCTGGAACTTCCCAATTTTCTTTAAATTCTGCTATATTGGTTACTAAATTATTGAACACAATGGTTTTCTTTGAAATGGCTTTATCTTTTGCCATTTTTCTAAAATCTGTAAGTGTTTTATAGGCTACATATTCGCCTTGCTTATAAGATACATTCATTTTGTCCATTAAATCGACATTATAATCTTTTTCTAGTTGTTGTATAAAATGTACTGAGGCATCTATGGAACAACCTGTTGCTGCATTAAGTTTTTGGTTTAATGCTAATATAATGAAACGCTTATATTTTATAGTATAACCAGATTGTAGATCACTTCCATGTGCGGTCCAGTTTTCTATAAATATGTTTAATTTTGATTGTATTTCTTCTAGTTCTTGTTCTGTAAATGAACGGTTTGCTTGATATATCCAAACTCTAGATTCTTCTGGTAATGTATTGAATTCTACTAGCATGATTTTTAATAATTATATTTTTTCTTAAATTTTTCTGATGCTAAATAATTATAGATACTATAAATTAAACTACCTATAATTAATAGCTTAAAAAATATGCCTCTAGGCAAACTTGTTGGGTCGTACATGTAATTTAAACCATAAATACTTAAAAGAAGTATAAGAGGTATTAATAAAAAAACTAAAGGGGCTTTTTTTATTAATATACCACATGTAAGGATCACCATTGCTATTGATATATTAAACCCTAAGGCTAAGATATTATTAGTTAATGATGAAAAATTTATTATGATTCCTAATATAAAAAAGGCTGCTGCATAATACAGCAGCTTTCTACTTTTTTCTAATGAATTATCTGCATCAAAGATAATTCCTTTTTTCCCTATAAACTTACCTATACGAATTGATTTGTCTTTTTCTGTACCTGTAAGAGGAAAATCACATTTGATACAAAAATCTACTTTGGAATTATTGTCATTTTTACAAGCAGGACAATACTTTAAATCCATGTTTTATAAATCCTGAGCATTTGCTATTAATTCGGCAATATCCATTACTTCAACATCTGCTTCTTTTTCTTTTGCTTTCACACCATCGGTCATCATAGTATTACAGAATGGACATCCTGCTGCAATAATCTCTGGTTTGATATTTAATGCTTGTTCGGTACGTTCTACATTAATTTCTTTATCTCCTTTTTCTGCATCTTTAAACATTTGGGCTCCTCCTGCTCCACAACATAATCCGTTACGTTTACAGTTTTTCATTTCAACTAATTCGGCTTCTAACTTCTGAATTAACTGTCGTGGCGCTTCGTAAACATTATTTGCTCTACCTAGATAACAGGGATCATGAAATGTGATACGTTTTCCTTTAAATTTACCACCTTCTATAGCTAATCGCCTTTCGTCTAGTAGAGTTTTTAAAAATTGTGTATGGTGCATCACCTCATACTTTCCTCCTAGTTCTGGATATTCATTTTTTATGGTATTAAAACAATGTGGACATGCGGTAACTATTTTTTTTACTTCGTAAGCATTAAGAACTTCTATGTTGGTTACGGCTTGCATTTGAAACAGAAACTCATTTCCTGCTCGTTTTGCTGGATCTCCTGTACAACTTTCTTCGGTACCAAGAACTGCAAATTCTACGTTTGCTTTATTTAAAAGCTTTACAAATGCTTTTGTTATTTTTTTAGCTCTATCATCAAAACTTCCTGCGCAGCCTACCCAAAATAATACTTCGGGTTGTTTGCCTTGAGCCATAAATTCGGCCATAGTTGGTACTTTGAGTAATTCGCTCATTTCTTATGTTGTTTTATGTTGCGTTAGGGATTGTAGCGACATCCTTTTTTGCTATTAAAAGCAAAAAAGATATAGCGGAAAGCCCGACCCTTTTTTGGGTAACGCCCAAATTATTTATTTTTTAAACAAACTATAATAATGACATTGTTAGTTTGTTTATTTTGTATTATTCATTTTTCCAATTTAACCTGTCCATTTGGTTATATGGCCATGGTGCTCCGTTATTTTCAATATTGGTCATCATATTATTTAATTCTACTGGTGCTGCTGATTGCTCCATAACTAAATAACGACGCATTTCTAAAATAATTGATAATGGGTCTATGCTTACTGGACATGCTTCTACACATGCATTACATGATGTACATGCCCAAAGTTCTTCTTTTGTTATATAATCGTCTAAAAGTTGTTTTCCGTCGTCTTTAAACTCCCCGTTATTAGCATCAATATTTTTGCCTACTTCTTCTAATCGGTCTCTGGTATCCATCATCACCTTTCTTGGGGATAATTTTTTTCCTGTTTGATTTGCTGGACATTCACTGGTACAACGTCCACACTCGGTACAGGTATAGGCATTTAACAATTGTACCCAATTTAAATCTTGTACGTCGCTGGCTCCAAATTTTGCTGGTATTTCTTCTTCTCCTGCTTCTTCGGCTGGTGCTGCAAATGGATCTATGTTTGGATCCATCATCATTTGTACTTCTTTAGTAACAGCTTCGAGGTTATTTATTTGTCCTTTAGGTTCTAATTTTCCATAATAGGTGTTTGGAAATGCTAACAGGATGTGTAAATGCTTTGAATAATATAGGTAATTTAAGAAAGTAAGAATACCAACTATATGTATCCACCATGCTCCACGCTCAATAATATGTAATGTCCCTTCTGAAAGACCACTAAACCATGGTGATATAAATTGACTAATTATGTTTCCTGAATTTAGAGTTTGAAAATGAACATCTGTAGCATTCATTACTAAAAACAGTGTCATTAATACCATTTCGAAATACAGAATAAAATTACCATCGTTCTTTGGCCAGCTGGTCATTTCACTTTTCCAAAAACGTGCAAGTTTAATGATGTTTCTACGAATCCAGAATATAATAACCGAAACAAAAACTAAACATGCTAAAATTTCGAAAGTTCCTATTAAAAATCCATATACAGATGTTGGCAAAAATTTTAAACCTACTCTATGTGTGCCTACTAACCCGTCTATTATAATTTCTAAAACTTCTATATTGATTATTATGAAACCTATATATACAATTACGTGTAAAACTCCTGATATGGGACGACGGACTATTTTACTTTGCCCTAAAGCTATCATCGACATGTTTTTCCAACGTTGCGATTTATTATCGCTAACATCTACATCTTGACCAAGCTTAATATTTCTAACAAGCTTTTTTACATTTTTCGCAAAATAACCTACGCCTAGTATTAGTATAACTGCGAAAAGAATCTTATATATATATTCCATGAGATATTAATTAGTTTCTGGTTCTTGGTAAGGTATTTCCTTTTTAGATAGTATTCTAAAATATCGTTTAGGGTGTAATTTTATATCTTTTAAAAGGGCTTCCATTTCTTTTGATGCGCCTTCTAAATTATTATATAATTTATCATCGTTAAGGAGTTTCCCCATAGAACCTTTTCCTGCATCTAAATTAGATAATATGTTATTGAATTTCTGAAGTGTTAGCTCTAAGTTTTTAATTGTTTTACCTAGGTCGCTCTTAGACATGGATTCGGTGATGTTAGATAAATCGCCTGTTAGTTTATTGGCGTTTGATAAGACCTTATCTATATTATTCTGATTTCCTTTAATTATTTGATTTAAAGAAACTGATGTGTTTTTAAAAGATCTCATAGTTGTACTTAACTCTGCTATACTTATTTTAAGGTTTTCTTTAGTCTTAGCATCGAAAACATCATTTAAGTTAGATAAAAGTATATCTGCACTTGTCATCATTTTTTCTATTTTTCCTTGAAGAGGTGTTAGCTTTTGGCCAAGTAAATCTGTTAAGCCTGCTTTAAGTCCTCCTTGAAGATATTCGCCACTTTTTGCATTTTCTGCATTATCGAATGCAGGTATAATGGCTATTGCTTTACCTCCAATAAGACCTGTCTCATATAATTCTGCTTTACTATTCTTCGAAAATTGAAATTCACTATCAACTAATAGTTTTACCAATATCTTTCCTGAATTATCTTCCTTAAAACTTATATTTACAACTTTACCAACAGATAATCCACTGATAGTAACTGGTGTAGAAGGTATTAATCCTTCAACATTATCGTAAACGGCATAATAAGTACGTGAAGAATCTAATAAGTTTTGACCTTTTAAATAATTGAATCCAAAAATAAAAAGGATAACTCCTAACAATACTAATACACCTGTTTTAACTTCTCTTGTTACTTTCATCTATGATTTTCGATTGATTTTAAATAGGTAAGATGTCACTCGCATAATAATCATTTAAGTTCTTATTCAAATTTTTAATTATGCTCATTTCAAAATAAATAATGTGTTTCAAATACAAATTTAATATAAATTTAAAAAGAACGACTCTAATTAGTAGTCGATTTCAAAGCTTCTTTTAATGCTATCTTTTTTCCTTCTTTAAAGGCTACAATAAAAGTTGAGTTATAACCTTTTTCTGTGGCTTTCTCTTCAAGTATTTTAACAGCCTCATAGCTAGTCGCTTTACCATAAAAATATTTATACAGATTACCTTCTTTTATTCTTGAAATAGCCTCTAAACCATTAAAATTATAAGGTTTTATTTCTAGTGCTTTTGAGCTAGCTGCAATTTGTACTTTAAATATAATATTGTCTTCAACATTATTATTGGTGTCAATGTTTACAACTTGATCACTTGTCTCTTCTATAGCGGTAGAATTCCCAACACTTTTATCTATCCCATTCTTGTATTCTAAAACAGCTTCAATTATAGAATTAGAAATTTGAGTTTGTCCTTTTTTAGAGTTTAAATAAGCGCCTTCCTTTTTATAGGTTAAAAATCCAACTTCTACTAAAACACTAGGCATTACTGTCTGGTGTAATACTATAAACCCAGCTTGTTTAACCCCTCTATTTTTACGCTTTAATTTATTAGTAAATTTTTTCTGTATTAAACTTGCCAACATAATACTTTGATCTAAGTATTCTTCTTGACTTAAAAGTATACTCATTACAGATTCTGGTGAATTTGGATCGAATCCTGCATAATTTTTTTCATAATCACTTTCTAAATAAATTACAGAATTTTCCTTTTTTGCTACTTCAAAATTTGTTTTGTTTCTATGTGTCCCCAATACAAATGTCTCCGTTCCATGTGCTTGCGAATTATGTGAATTACAATGTACAGAAACAAACAAGTCTGCATTGGCTTTATTTGCTATTTGACCTCGTACATATAAATCTATAAACACATCTTTTTTTCGTGTGTATACTACTTTTATGTTTGGATTTTTTTCAAGTTGCTTACCAACTTCTAAAACGATTTTTAAAGCAATATCTTTTTCCTTATATCCTCCTCCTCTATTTCCTGGGTCATGACCTCCATGACCTGCATCCAATACAACAACAAACTTATTAGATTGCTTGTTTAGAGTTACAAATGAAGAAAATGTTAATACTATTATAAAGGATACGAAAAGTATTAGTTTGTGCGTTTTCATGTGGTAATTTATATTTTTTTAATCAATCATGTTTAACATATACTAAAGGCATCATTTTTGATGTATCGTTTTTAGAATAAATGTTCCATAATGATTTAACGACTAAAAAACTCGGTTTATTTTTATTTTAAATTTTTAATTGAATATTAAATCAATCCCAGAAAAATATATGTAATTTTGGCTTTTCAAAAACCGAGCCATACTTTTACAAAAATACATTTAAAAGCGTTGCATACAAACAACTTTAAAATACTTTTTGCATTAAGTTTTACAGTGTTTATTAACACAGTAAGCTTCGCACAAGATATACCGAAAAAGGGAAAAACTATAGAGCGTACTGTTAAAGACAGTATAAACATTAGTACAGATAGCCTTCTTATTCCTAAACCAGAGGTATCGGAGATAAGTCAAGATTCTACTTTAACAGATTCTATTAAACCTAAAAAAGATCTTCTAGAAAATATAGTGATCTATCATGCTAATGATTATACAAGGTTTAATCAAAAAAAGAAAAAACTTTACTTATATAATGAAGCCAAGATTGAGTATGGTGATATGAATATTACTGGGGGTAATATTACTATTAATTATAATACAAACACGGTTTATGCTAAAGGTATTATTGATTCTATTGGAGAATACACCCAGAAACCTATTTTTACTCAAGGTACTAATGTTGTTGAACCTGATTCTATTGTTTTTAATACAGACTCTAAAAAGGCTCTTATTTATAATTCCAAAACCGAACAAGGTGAAGGTACCGTAATAGCACAAATTACTAAGAAAGAAAATGATTCTGTTTACTTTTTAAAAAATGCAAAATATACAACTGCCGAAGATCTTGATGACCCTGAATATTATATAAAACTTAGAAAAGCTAAAATTAACCCTGGAAAAAAGATTGTAACTGGTTTAGCTAATCTATTTATTTATGATGTTCCTACTCCTATTGGTGTTCCTTTTGGCTTTTTTCCGCAAAGTGAAAAACATACTTCAGGGATAATTATACCTACTTTTGGAGAACAAGATGATCGTGGTTTCTTTTTACAAAATGGAGGTTATTATTTTGCTATTAGCGACTATACCGATTTAGCTGTTCTAGGTGACTATTATACAAATGGTAGTTATGGTTTACGTTTAGAAAATACTTATGCAAAGCGCTATAGATATAGAGGTAATGTAAGTTTTAGGTATGAAAACAATATTACAAGTGAACGTGGTTTTCCTAATTACAGCAAAGGAACTATATATAATTTGCGTTGGTCACATACTCAAGATTCGAAAGCAAATCCTAGTTCTCGTTTTTCAGCTTCTGTTAACTTAGGTAGTAGTAATTACTACCAAGCTTCCAGTAATCAAGTTAACGTAGCTAATAGGTTAAATAACTCGTTATCATCTTCTGTATCTTATTCAAAAACATTTCAAGGCGAACCAGAAGTTAATTTAAGTTTAACGGCAACACATTCTCAAAACACCAATACCGAAGTAATAAATATGACATTACCCACGCTTCAAGGTAGTGTGGGTAGAATATATCCGTTTGCTTCTAAAACGGGTTCTAAAAAAGGTATTATTCAAAATATTAATTTACAATATAATTTAAGAGGAGAGAATAGAATACAAACAACAGATTCTTTATTCTTTAAAAAAGAAATGTTTGATGATGCTAAAATTGGCTTTCAACATACTATTCCTTTAAGTACTAATTTTAAATTATTTAAACACTTTAGTCTTAGTGCTAGTAGTAATTTTAATGAAGTATGGACATTTAAAACTATAGATAGAGCGTATGATCCTATTGAGCGTACACCCATAGACGAAACTATAAATGGGTTTGACTCCTTTAGAACTTATAATTTTAGTACTAGTTTAGGTACTACTGTTTACGGTATGTTTAACCTTGAAAAAGAAGGTGAAGATAGAAAAATAAAAGCCATAAGGCATGTTATGCGTCCTTCAATTAGCTATAACATTAATCCTGCTTTTGATAAATATTATGAAACTTATGAAGTTATTAGTGCTGATGGTTTAACTACAAGTGATGTTGAATATACTAGATTTGAAAATGGTGCTTTTGGTGCGCCAAACAAGAATTTCTCAAGTTCTGTTGGTATTTCTTTATCCAATAATATTGAAGCTAAAGTTAAGGACAAGGATAGTACAGCTACAGAGGCTAAAAAAGTAATATTATTAAATAACTTAAATTTCTCTACGGCATATAATATTGCTGGTGATTCTTTACAATGGAGTCCTGTAAGAATGAGTGGTGGCACACAACTTTTTAAAAACCAAATGAGTGTGAATTTTGGAGCTACTTTAGACCCTTACGCTTTGGATAACAATAATAAAAAAATAGATAAATTTAATATTGACAATAATGGTAGTTTATTTAGACTAACAAGTGCAAACCTTACGACTAGTTGGTCCTTTTCTAGTAAAAAAGGAGATAACAAAGGCTCAAAAGATAAAAACATAGAAGAAAATTTGCGTGGTGGAGGTCGTAATGATGATCTTTTTGGTGTTTCTGAAGATTTTGCTAATCGACAAATAAATGAAGACAAAGATAAAAAAGACAAAGAGCCTAGTGAATTTTATAACTTTAAAATACCTTGGAGTTTAAGACTTGCTTATACTGTAAACTACTCCAATACTAGACGAGAAAATGAAATATCGTCGCATTCTCTTATGTTTTCAGGAGATATTGAAATGTCCGATAAATGGTCTATTGGAGCATCTTCTGGTTACGATTTTAAAAACTTAGGGTTTACAACTACTCAACTCCGTTTTGAACGTGATCTATTAAGTTGGAGAATGAACTTTAGCTGGACTCCATTTGGTACTTATAAGTCTTGGAATTTCTTTATTGGTATAAAATCTAGTATATTAAGGGATTTGAAATACGAAAAGCGTAGACAAGGAGATCGACAATTATAGAATTTAATAAAAACACTATTTAATATGAAAACAATAATCACTACACCTAATGCCCCTGCTCCAATAGGACCGTATAATCAAGCTGTTTTAACTGGGAATACACTTTATACCTCTGGACAAATTGCTTTTAATCCTGAAACGGGTGTACTTATTCTAGATGATATAAAAACAGAAACTGCTCAAGTTATGCAAAATTTAAAAGCTGTTTTAAAAGCTGCAAATATGACTTTTGAGAATGTTGTAAAATCATCAATTTTCATTAGTAATATGGATGATTTCTCAAAAATTAATGAGGTATATGGTAGCTTTTTTGATGATGCCAATGCACCTGCTCGTGAAACTGTTCAAGTAGCAAGATTACCTAAAGATGTAAATGTTGAAATTAGCGTTATTGCAGTTAAATAAAAGGTACACTAGGTATATATCTAAAAAATAGGAGGAGGAGTGTCTTTTCTTTTTGAATATTTAGCAATTAACTCCTTTAATTTTATAACTTCAATAGGTTTTGCTAAAAAGTCGTCTATTCCTGCAAGTTTAACATTGTTTATATCTTCTTCGAAAGCACTTGCTGAAACTGCAATTATTGGTGTTTTATCTGCTTTATATTTTTGGGTTTCTTTTATGATTCTTGTTGCTTCATAACCATCCATATCTGGCATGTATATATCCATAAAAATCATATCAAAATCTAAAATTTTATATAATTCAACAGCTTCTAATCCATTTTTTGCAAACGTACAATCTGCCCCTTGGCGTTCAAGTAAAAATTTAATTACCTTTTGGTTCATTCTATTATCTTCTGCTACCAACACATTAAATTTATTAAACATAATTGGAGCTACTCCTTCCTCTTTTGACTGTATATTTAAGGTTTTCTTTAACTGCAAACTAAAATAAAACGTAGAGCCTTCATTTTCTTTACTCTCCAAATTTAATTCACTCCCCATGAGTTTTACTAATTTATACGAAATTGAAAGTCCTACACCTCCTCCCCTATAGTCTTTCATCATGGATGTATTATAATCATCTTTGGAATCATTAAAAATTCGTTTTATTTCTCTAGGTTTTATCCCAATACCTGTATCTTTAATATAGAATGTAATGATTTGCTCATCATCAATTCCTATTGTTTCATCTACAATAATTGATATCTTCCCAGTATTCGTAAACTTTATAGCATTACTTATTAAGTTAATTAATACTTGCTGAATTCTTCTTGAATCTCCTAAAACTAAAAAGTTATCTTTCTCTTTTGATAAAAACTTATACTCAAATTCCAAGCCTTTTTCCCATGCTTGATATTCAAAAACTTTAAAAAGCTGAGATAAATCAGATTTTAAATCAATAGCTAATAGATTTAATTTTAAATCGCCAGCAGCAACATCTGCATTATCCGTGACCATGTTCACTAACTGTAATAAATGTTGAGAGGAGTAATCGGCTATTTCAACTTGAGCTTTTTGGTCGGTATTTAATTCTGTCTGCTTCAACATATTCAACATACCTATAACAGTACTTAATGGTGTACGTATCTCATAACTCATGTTAGCCATGTGAATAGATTTGTGATCAGATATCTTATCTGAATTCTTTATATCTTGTTTTAATTCATTAATTCTAAGTTTTAAATTAGTTTTAACAATATTATTCTTTAATTGATTTTTTAAAAAATATTGCAATAAAAAAACTTGAACTACAGCCAAAACAAATAAAAATATCGCTGCAGACTGAGTATAGACCTTTTTTTCAAGAAAAAAATACCCAATAAAAAGAATAGTTACTATTGAAATGAAAATGAAAAAAGATAACTTCTTTTTCATTTTTATAGATTCAATGTAATGTTTTAGAACCCCCATTTTAAACACTTTACACAAAAAATTTATAATTATATTAATTACTATTTCTCCCCATTAGTAATTAATACTCTTTAGATGTTTAAATCTTCCGCCAAAGTAAATCTATATTAATGAAATTACTATTTTAACTGAAAATTTAGAATTATATTAACATTATTTTAGAACGTTTATTGTATTTTTTTTTACTTTATTAATTATAATATTCTTGTAAATGAAAAAAACAATAATCATACTCAATTCAATCATTTTGACACAATAAATTTATATTTTTAATTCCTTTTTTAAGTTACAAATAAATTCCGAGATATTTTTGTTAGCCAAAATAAAATTCTTACCACCAAATTTACAATAAAGACAACAGGCTATACATATGTATAATCCTAACTAAAAAAACTTACTTTTTTTGTTGTATTTTCTAGTTTTTTTGATTTATTTTTTTTCTATAATAGATTCCATTTTAAAATAAACCAGGTAAATCCTCTACATGGTATATAAATAAGGTCTTGTCTGCTCTGACTTGCCCTGTAGTGTAATTGGTAAGGTATTGATATGGATATAAGCTGCTATAGTATGATTTAAGTTGTCGTTTTGCATGCGCATAAAGCTGACGTCATTATCTATCATGCTATAGCTGTTTCTTTGTTTTAAAATGTTTTTTTGCTCATATTTAGCCATATTTACTGGCCAGTTTTTCTTGATGTAATTTAGCTTTTATTTTATCTACTTATATTTTTCATGAAGAAAACAGGTTAAGCAAGTTATAGATGATAACCTTCAATAACATACGTGGTTGATAACTTAAGGTGACTCTACCTTTGCAACTTTGCTCTAAAGCACCAATATCAACATGATCAATAATTGTGTTTACAATATGAACTGGATAATTAATAGGAACTAAATCATCATAACTGGAGGTAAAAGACTTTACTGATCTTGATCATAGGGCTTAAAAACTATTTTTCTACTCATAGAACTCACATTGACTTTTTCTGTTTCCTAAAAAGTGTCCAAAATCCGCCCATATTTCAGTTGTTTTCTCATGCGTAGCGATGCTATGCCTTTTAAAAACAACTTTATCTGAACAAATTTTCACTCATTTTCGGTTAAATCCAAAAAGTCAATATGAATTCATTCTTAAAATTAAGAATTTAATAGAAAAATTGCAAAAAAAAGACTGTCTTTTCAGACAGTCTCGTTTTGTTTACTTACACTATTTCTTATTCTAAAATCTTAAAACATCATTTTAAAATTAGTTTTTTTGTAATCGAATAATTTTCGTTTTCAACTTTAATTATATAGACGCCATTTAAATCGTCTACATTTATAGTTTTACTACGCCCTTCAATAGTAGAAGATTTGGCAAGTCTTCCATAAATATCAAAGATATTTACTTCTGTATTTCCAGAGTTAATTCCTAATTCAATTATAACTCTACTCATATTATTAGAGAAAATACTTATTGAATTATTTTCCTCAGCTGATGTTATTACTCCTTTAGTGTTAATCTCTTTACTTGTACCACTTCCAATTCCTTGATCAAAAAGCGCTCCATACTTTGGAAGACTTCCATTATTCCAGTAATTTTTAGGTTTAACAGATCCAAAAAAACGTGGCTTAGGTGCATTTCCAGTTGCCCAACTTTTACCAAAACTAATTAAGTTTTTAAGAACTTGACGGTTGGTACTATTATTTGTAGCAATATTTCTATTTTCTCCTTTATCTTTAGTTATATCAAATAATTTCCAAGGGGCATTATTAGTTTGATTATTTCTAAAGGCTTTCCATTTCCCTTGTCTAATAGCTACTTCGTTAAACCCTCCTCTGTGTCTTAAAGCAAAAATATAATCTTTAATATTGTTAGAACTAGGTTTGTAAGGTCTTGGATTAACATTACTTTCAACATTTCTAAGGATACTCTTTCCATCAAATGTTTTATGTTCTCTACCAATACTTTTACCAAAATTAATATTTCCTTTACCAATTTGAATTAAGGTAGGATATAAATCTACAGTAGAAACTGGATGTCTAAATGTTTTTCTAGAAGAACCAGAAATTTTATTATTATTAGGCCAATGCCACAACATAGGAACTCTAAACCCTCCTTCTTTTACATCTCCTTTTACACCTTGTAAAGGTGCATTACTTGCGCCTTCAATATTTTTCCCTCCATTATCGCTTAAGAAAATTATTAATGTATTGTTAAATTTACCAGCACTCTTTAGGGCACTAACAATTTTCCCTACATTACGATCTAAACCACGTACTAAACCAGCATATTTTTTACTTTTATTAGGAATTGATTTCCCTGGTCTTGCTGCATTTCTTTCATCTGAAGCTAATGGTTGTAAAGGTGCGTGAGGTGCATTAAATGCAACATACATAAAAAATGGTTTATTAGAAGTACGTTGTCTATTAATATAAGCAGCAGATTCATCACCTATAACATCGGAAGCATGTCTTCTATCTAAAATTTCAGTAATTACTTTTCGTGCCCCCCTTCTTTCTTCTTTCTCATAAGGATGATCGTAAGCGTTTATTTGGAATTTTGTTTTACCAGCAGCTATTTCTCTATTATAAGTCGCTATATAACCATCATTATAACGGTGACCACCTCCTAAGAATCCGTAGAAAAAATCAAACCCTCTGTCAATAGGTCTAAACCCTTCTTTAAGCCCTAAATGCCATTTTCCAAATGCAGCTGTACTGTAGCCTGTATTTTTAATCGCCTCACTTAACATCGTTTCTCCAGCAGGAATTCCTGAATTAACTTCACTGCTAATTCCTGATTCAATTTTTTCTGGTAAATTGTATTGTACTCCTAATTGATGAGGGTAACGCCCTGTCATAATAGACATACGACTAGGACCACAAAAAGGATGTGATACATAAGCATCTGTAAACACAGTACCCTTATTGGCTAATGATAACAAGTTAGGACTAGCAATTGGTGTATTATTGTTCATAAATTGAACATCTCCATAACCTAAATCGTCTGCTATAATATAAACGATATTGGGTTTGTTTTGAGCAAACAATGATGTTACTCCGAAAAAAGCTAAAAAAACTAATTTCTGTAAATTAATTTGGGTAATTTTTAACATAAATAAAATGTTTTTAATGTTTATTAAACTACCCGAAAGTTCGCTTTTAATTTTAAAAAAACATAATTTCTTACTTCTTTATAATGTTTTTTTTACGTTAAAAAATTAACAATAATACAATATTTAAGAGGAAAAATAATACAGTTTTTATAAGCAAATATCTATAGAATAAAATCTATACAGTTTATGATAAAATTAATCGAAATAATTTAAAATTTTTATATCTCAAATTTTCTTTTTGAATCTTCACTTACTTATTTCGTTAGGTATATAATTAGATACGGAACTAGTCTTTACTATTTTATTGTTAGATTTTATAATTTACTGAAAATGAACTAAAAGACTGAATACTACAATTTGGAGGATTTATAAGCTAACAATAATTAATTAAAAACGTATAGTTTGCTTAAGTTTGAATAGAGTTATAGTACAAATTAACAACCTTATCACTTTGATTGATATCTGCTATGATATAAATTACAAATTGTTAGTTTAATAATCAAACATCTATAAAATTATAAATCTCCTTTATTATACTACTTATTTTATTTCATGTTAATTTAAAAAGCAATAAACTATAAAGATTATACTTCAACTAAGCTATGCTATACAAGTTATAACTTACAACAGATATTAGATAATCTTATTTATAACTACTAACAATAATTTAACTATAAAAATTTCTAATATTTTAATTAACTATTTTTCTATATTAATTATTATCGTTTGCTTGGATTTTCAACTGAATTATCTTCAGATGGATTTTTCTTAAAAGGAAAAACAAATTGACGAATAAACCCTTTTGGAAATTTAACATCTCCTAATCCTGTGCTTTCTGGCCAAGTTTTACCCATTGGGTAATAGGTACCAAACATCATATCTATAAAAGGAAAATGAATAGCAAAATTCTTATCGTATGCTTTAGGATCATCTGAATGATGCCAATGATGATATTGAGGTGTTACAAACACATAACGAAGAAACCCAAAATTTATACGTGTATTCGCATGAGCTAATACAGCTTGAATAGATACAATTACTATGTATGTAGTAAAAACCGAACTACTAAACCCAAATACATATAAAGGTAAAAAGGATACAGCACGAACTGCTATTAAATCGACAAAATGAGTTCTAGACCCCGCTAACCAATCAATATCTTTTGTTGAATGGTGAACCGAATGAAAACGCCATAAATAGGGAATTTTATGAAAAACATAATGTCCTGTCCACTGAAATAAATCGGATACTAATAGCGCCAAAAACAGCTGAGGAATAAACCAAATACCTTGAACCCACTCTTGAAAATCTGTTAACCCTATATTTGAAAAGACTATAGTAGCAGGTAACTGGATAAGAACTCCTGTTACTTGAATTAATAAATGACTAATAATAAAATAAACTAAATCGGTTCTCCATTCCTCATGAAATTTTGTTTGCTCAAGTCTTTTAGGTAAGAATAATTCCATAGGAATGAATATAAAAGCAGAAACTAATATATCCAACAATAGCCAATCCATTCCAATTGTAAATGATTTTGAATTTATTTCTTGATAGCTTGGTATACCTGATGTTAAAAAAATTGCTACTGCAATTGTTAATATTGCTATAAACCCTAATTTTGTTTTTTTACTCAAAATAAAACTTGTTAAAGCAAATCCAAAAGATAAAGCAAGCACTATTAAAAAAGCCCATTTAATATAATTAGGCTTATATAATTCTCTAAAATCTGTAGTAGTCAAATAATCTGGAAAATAGGCACAAATTGTAGTACCAAAACATATTATTGCCAAAAAAATGGAGATGTATCCACTTATTTTTCCTTCTCCTATTTTAAGTCTTTTATTTTGAGGCATTTTTAAGCTTAATTCAATACAATTATAAGCTAAAATGGACTTGAAACATTCGTTCATTTCATTTTTAGCACCTTGTTTATTCTTTAACAAATATATAGATTTATATCTCCAAATTATTGCATAACAAAATGCTATATTTAGCTAAGTATAAAAAACAAAAAAGAGGGATGCCTCTCTTAAACATTATATTTATTAACATATGTGTTTATAAACTCTTAGTATGAAAAGACACTAATCCTTCAATAGGTCTTCGTTCAAAATTACCAACCTTGAATCCCATCTCTTCTGCAACTTCCTTTATTTCTGTTTGAGAGAAAAATGCAATAGATCCTGCAAAATGTACTGGAACTGTTTTTAATTCTTCTTTAAATTGCATAATCATGTTGGTAGCAAATAAACGTATTCCTTTTTTTATAAGATTAATAGTGTATTCTGAATCTTTGTGAAGAAACATAAATTCTGCAAAATTTGCCAAATAAGCATTAGGGTTTGGTTGCTTATATAAATTATACTTTATATAATCTGACTCCATGTTAAACTTACTTCCAAAAGCAATTTTAACATCTTCTGGCATATGATTAAAATAGTAATCTCTTATAAGTTGACGTCCGTAATAATTACCTGAAGCGTCATCCATTATAGAATAGCCTAAAGAATTTACACGTTGTTCTAGTACTTTTCCATTATAATAACTACAATTGGATCCTGTTCCCATAATGCATACTACAGCGGCTTCTTTATCATGGTTAATCGTAGAGTACACTGCAGCCATAGTATCTTCATTAACTTCAATATGTGCGTTAACGAAAATTTCCTCTAAAACACTTTTTAATAATGCTTTTGGTTTTTCGGTCCCACAGCCTGCTCCGTAAAAAAAGACATGAGAGACTACTTCTCTATTATTCTTTAAATCCTTATTTCCTTTAATTATTTTATGGAGTTTTTTTTCAGATAAAATTGCAGGGTTCAACCCTTTTGTTCGCATTTTTTCTAATAATTGGTTTCCATTATTATCTACTGCTATCCAATCCGACTTGGTAGAACCACTATCAACAATTAAAATCATAAGTTTTTAGAATTAAAAAATCCACAGAATTATTATGCGTATACATAATAATCCTGCGGATTTCTATTAATAAATTATAGAGAACCGATATGTTGAGCTAAATCAACTAATTTAGTTGAATAACCAAACTCATTATCATACCAAGATACTAATTTGATAAAGTTATCATTTAATGCCATACTAGCATTAGCATCAAAAGTACTTGTTTTAGGCTCAGATACGAAATCTTGAGATACTACACCTTCTTCAGTATATCCTAAAATCCCTTTTAATTCGTTTTCTGAAGCATCTTTTAAAGCTGCTTTTATTTCATCCCAAGATGCTTTTTTCTCGATACGACAAGTTAAGTCTACTACAGATACATCAACAGTAGGAATTCTAAAAGCCATACCTGTTAATTTCCCGTTTAATTCAGGAATAACTTTCCCAACAGCTTTTGCTGCTCCAGTTGAAGCTGGTACGATGTTATTTAAAGAAGCTCTACCTAATCTGTAATCTTTTCTTGAAACACCATCAACTGTAGATTGAGTTGCTGTTGCTGCGTGAACTGTAGTCATTAATCCTTCTGCAATTCCGAATTTATCGTTAATTACTTTAGCTAAAGGAGCTAAACAGTTAGTTGTACAAGATGCGTTAGATACGATAGTATGATCTGCTGTAATTTCATTATGATTTACTCCCATTACAAACATTGGTGCATCTGCAGATGGTGCAGAAATAGCAACCTTTTTAGCCCCAGCAGCAATGTGCTTTTGTGCACCTTCTAGGTTTGTAAAAATACCTGTACAATCTAAAACAACATCTGCTCCTACAGCATCCCATTTTAAATCTTCTGGGTTACGCTCTGCAGTAATTCTAATTTCGTTACCGTTAACTACTAAATTTCCGTTATTAGTTTCAATAGTTCCATCAAATTGACCGTGAACTGAATCATATTTTAATAAGTAAGCTAAATGCTCTACATCTAACAAATCGTTAATTCCAACTACTTCAATATCTGGTCTAGAAGCTGCTACTCTAAAAGCAATTCTTCCTATTCTTCCAAATCCGTTAATCCCTAATTTTAATTTTGACATATTCTTGTGTATAAATGTTAAGTGCTCATGATATCTGAGACACGCAATAATTCTAAGTTTATTTTTGTTTTTCCTTTTATGGCATTATCTAAAGGAGTTAATTCCATTTTTCCGTTTAGTAAACCAACCATATAATTAGTTTCTCCATCCAATAAAGACTCCACAGCCTTTACCCCCATTCTGCTTGCCAATACGCGATCAAAACAAGATGGTGGGCCTCCTCGTTGCATATGTCCTAAAACAGAAACTCTTACATCGTAACCTTCCATATTATCATCAACATAATCTTTAAGTTCGAAAATATTCTTACCTATTTTATCACCTTCGGCAACAATAACAATACTTGATGTTTTACCTGATTTTCTACTTCTGTTTAAAGATTCTACTAATCGATCTAATCCTAAATCTTCTTCTGGAATTAAAATCTCCTCAGCACCACCAGCTATTCCTGCATTTAAAGCTATATGACCAACATCACGCCCCATAACTTCAACAAAGAATAATCTATTATGTGAACTTGCTGTATCTCTAATTTTATCAATAGCATCTACTACAGTATTAAGTGCTGTATCAAAACCTAGAGTGTGAGATGTACCAACTATATCATTATCTATAGTACCAGGAATTCCCATAACAGGAAAACCAAACTCTTGATTAAAAATAAGTGCTCCAGTAAATGAGCCATCACCTCCTATTACAACAAGACTATCAATATTTGCATCTATTAACTGTTTATATGCTTTTTGTCTTCCTTCTACTGTTCTAAATTCTTTAGAACGTGCAGATTTTAATATGGTTCCTCCTTTGTTTATAATTCCTTTTACGCTTCTAGCATCCATTCGCTTAAAGTCTCCTTCTATTAGCCCTTCATATCCTTTATAAACACCAAAGCATTCTATTCCATGATAAGCACATGTTCTAACTACTGAACGGATAGCTGCATTCATTCCAGGAGAGTCTCCTCCTGATGTTAAAACAGCTAATTTTTTTATTGTTTTTGGCATTAAGTTTTCAAATTTACAAGGTAAAATTACTAAACAAATAGCATATATCTATAGCATTTACAGTATTTTAATACTGCTTTTGGAACTATAACGTTTTAGTTGATAAAAAAAACTCAAGTAGATGAAAAATAATTAAAATATTTAGACTTATTTCTTTGAAGATGACTTTATAGAGATAAATTCCGGCAGTGGCTTTGTGTCATTTTTATTTATTTCTTTTGTTGGAATTTCTTCTTTTTTTCGTTTTTTAAAAAAGTTTTGTAACAATTCCTTAAAAGTATCAAAATCAACATTATATGCTATACCTAATCCTTGAGTATACCCTATGGCATCACCAAAATTTCTAATACTATTTTCTCTATTAAATACTTTAGCTGTAAGTGTACCTTCTTCATTTAAAAGAAAATCAATTTCAACGTCACCCGCAACAACTGTTTCTGAAGCTCCTCCAACTGGCACTCCTAATTTACCGTTAATAAGAACACGGTCACTTATTTGGGTTTGCAAGGTTACACCAACACGATCTCCTGTTTGATAATCGGGTCTATTTTGTCCTGCCTCGTAATTTAGCCCTATGTTAAGTTTACTATTTCCATTTGTAAATATGCCATTAATAATACCATTAAGTCTTTCTGCTATGGTTCCAGAGAAATTAAGTTCATTTAGCCCTCTAGAAAAAGATCCAGTTGAGATTAAATACAGGGCTTGATTTTGCTTATCGTCATCTGATTCTAACCTATAATTGAGCTCAGATTTGATGGTAGAATTTACATTAGGGAATTCAAAATTAAAATTTGCTTCTGGCTGCTCTAAATCACCTCTTAATCTAATATTTAATTCAACAGGGATGCTTCTATTAATAGGATTATCTAATAAAGGGGAAGGATTTGCTTGAGTTTTATAAATAGCTAACATATTTATTTGCGCTTTTAAAGGATCTCCTTCCCAAGCAATTGTACCTCCTGGTTGTACAGTAAATTCTTTTTGAATTAAGCCGCCATAAGCAAAATTATAAACGCCTTCGAATACAGAGAAATCTCCCCACATATTAAACTTTCCATTAGTATTAATTTCTACTAATAAACCACCACTACCTCGTCCTTTTAAAGCATGTCCTGTATTTTTATCAATGATGATTTCTACTTCGGCATCTTCAGTGACATCCAAATCAAAATCAAGTTCAAGCCCTTTTATTTCATTAAAAACAACTTCAACTCCTTTTTCTCTCGCATCTTTTTCTTCTTTAGTTATAAAGTGAATAAATGAATTATCTCCAAAAGACTCTGCATCACTCAAAGGTATTTTAAAAACTGTTCCTGGTTTTGTTTCTCCAACTACACTAATAACTAATTCATCTGTAGGTCCTTTTATGCTTGCTCTTCCTCCTATAAAACCTGTGCCGTAATATAAAGCTTCTTCTTCCTCTTTAGTGTCTAAAACCACTAGTCTTGGCGTGGTTAAATTTAAATCTAAACTCCATTTTGAAAAATTCACATGACTTAAAGAGCCATTTAATTTACCTTTAGAATTATGTTTAGTATCTGTTAATTTAATTTTATTAAATATAAAACTTTGGTTTTTAAGTGTTACAGATGCTTGATTATTAAAACGATAATCTACATTAAGATATGGAATACCTAAACCCGCCTTATTAAGTTCTAAGTCTCCATTAAGATATGGACGATTTAAATCACCAACTACTTTTACTCTTCCAGAAACTTGTCCGCGAATATCACTTAAAACACCAGCCAGCAAAGGATTTAAAGGACTTAAGTTAAATGTATCAAAATCTAGGGTTAAGTCTATTTCTGGTTTTTTTTCTAAAACACTTATATTTCCTGTTGCTGTAAGCGATTTTGAAATGTCATCTTTTATAGTAACATCTACTTTATAATTAGTAAGAGACTCATTACCTGTTATTCTAGTATTAAAAGAACCTAGTAAAAAATCATTTACTTTAAAATTATCAATAATAATAGTTGAACTAGGCAAATAACTTCCATTTTTTTGAAGAATATCTAATTTCCCATTTACATTACCCTCAAAAGATAAACTATCTATATCTGGTACTATTTTTGATAAATCAACATTCTTAAAATTTAGTTTAACATCTTTCTCTGTAGATTCTTTTATAAACCCAGAAAGCTTAATTTCTTCATTATTATGATTAATATTAAATTTATCAATATTAAAATTTGTTAGTTTTTTGTCGAAAGATATTTTATGAAATTTATCTTGATTTTTATTAATATTCCACTTAGTATTTTTTATAGTAACATCAGACTTTTTAAAACCTATAACTGATTTATTGTCCTTATTTATAGTATGGTAAAAACTTAAATTATATTTGTCATTATTTCGTTTACCACCTTTAAACTCAGAACGCATAAATAAAGTATCATTTACTGTTACATTAATTAAATTAAACTTAGAAATATTATAATATTTAGTATTTAAACTATCTATTTCTACATATGTATTAAAAAGAGGATTACTATTATCCACTTGTAGTTCTATATTTTTAGCAAAATAATCTAACAATTTAATTTTTGGAGATTTAAAAGTCAACTTAAATTGACGCTCATCACTCTCAACTCTTCCTCGTATGTATGTATTTTTACCAAGTTCAATATCTGGAGAAAACACTTCAATAATTTTATTATAAACTTTAAAATTAAAACCTATACTTTGATTTGTCTCTACTTTATGTGGGACATAATTAGTATAAATATATCCTATTGAATTTTCAAATAATTTCCTTAAATCTTTAAATACAAAACGCCCATTTAAATCACCAACAATAATATCTGGTGAATTAAATTCTATAAAACGAATATCTTTTTCAAACCTTGAGGATACATCAAATTTCTTAAAATAATAGGTGTCATTTTGGTTTTTATAAACAGTATTATTAAACGATATTAAACCATAAGCATCATCAAAATTACTTCCATTAATGTTCATGCTAACCTTACTCTTAAAAACAGAAACACTATCCTTCTTTACAAAATTTAGAGTCTTTAAATTGGCATAATCTATTGTTGCATTAAAATCGTATTTATTCATTTCTTCCGAGAAATCTACTAATCCACTAAAATTAAGCTTCAAATTTTTATCGTTTACAATAAGATTTCCATCAAAAATTCTATTTTTAATATTTCCTGCAACTTTTACACCATTGTAATTATAATTGTTATATTCTAATTCAAAAATATCACCTTTAACCTGTGTATCAATAGTTTCAGAAACAAATCCTTTACCATTCACATCAAAGTTTAAAGACCCTTTTCCTATATTAGAATCATTAAAAAACATTCCAAAATCAAACTGTTCAAAAATTATTTTACCCTTATAATCTGCATTATCTATATCATTAATCTTGGTTATTTCTAAGTTAGAATCTACAAAACCTAAAACAGTACCTATTGTAACATCTGCTATAACTGTAGATGATGTTACTTGAGTATTTCCAATAATGGTAAATTTCCCCAATCTATCAAAAGATGTTGGTATAGCTTCTCCTAAAACGTTTGGCAATAATGATTTTAAATCTTTATAGGTTGATGATAAATTTTTAAAGTTACCATTCATATAAAAATTATCAGCTTCTTTATTAAATAGGTTTTTAAAGTTAATATTACCATAAACCCTTGTATTCCGACTCGTTTTTAACTTTAGGTTACTTGTTTGTAAATTATTTAAAGTGCCTGACAGATCTACACTAAACTTTGCAGATTGATTATTTCCAAATTCATTATAAAAAGTATTTAATTCATCTAACAACACATTAGAATCTTTAAAACTTGCCGATACTAAAACTTTATCTGTGAAGTACTGTAAATCTTTTCTATCATAAGAAAACTTTAAATCCCCTTTTAAAATAGAGTTAGGTGTTTCTATTTGAAGGTTTGCAAACGTCATATCTTTTAACGTATAAGCAAAATTAGTCATTAGGTTTTTTAAAACTACACCTCTACTATCCTTAAGGGATAACGTATTTATTCTAGTACTTACATCACTTC
Source organism: Flavivirga aquatica (assembly GCF_001747085.1). Lineage (GTDB taxonomy): Bacteria > Bacteroidota > Bacteroidia > Flavobacteriales > Flavobacteriaceae > Algibacter_C > Algibacter_C aquatica. Next base: position 51,833 of record NZ_MDJD01000046.1, on the reverse strand, counting down.
CATGTATTAATAAGTTTGTAGCATTAATATTTAAATCTTTAATATCCAAAACCTTAGTGGTTTCTCTATTTTCATCTATTAATCTAAACATTCCATTATAAATAGATACATCACTAGATGATAATAAAAATTTACTACTACTTTTTTTAGGGTTATTACTATCGAATCTGGCTACAAAAACATCTAGATTTGTTCCCGTTGTATCTTTATAGGTTTTTATATTAAAAACTAAATCTATAATATCTATATCTCCAAAAACAAGCTTACCATCATATAAATTCTTAAAATTTAGAATAGAAGTATTTAATTCTGTAATATTAATAAGTGTGTCTTTTTTATAATCTTCAATATAAATACTTTTAAGTTCAACATCACCGTTAAGCTGTAAACCAACTTTATCTATGTTAATGTTAGTTCCAAAATCTTCATTTAGCCTTTCTGTAGCATAATTACCCAGACTGGTTTGAATAGCTGGTATAGAAAGTATCAACACCAAAATGATGAATAGCATTAGTAATATGCCAACTATTTTTGATACTATTTTTAGAAACTTCTTGATAACCGTTAAAATTATAATTTTATTAAGATTATATAATACGCTCTTAATAATTGTCTGTTAAAAAATTTGGGTTAAAGTTAATTTATACATAAGTTATTTCTACTTATCTATTCAAAAAATAAATGAGTAATTTTGTACTTACGAATGAATAAACAAATTTGGGTTTTTATTCGTATTCAAAATTAACAATTATTGTGCCTAATATTCATTAATGTCCTCACAAAATATTTTTATCCTAGGAATTGAATCATCATGCGATGATACCGCAGCTTCTATAATACATAACGGAAGCATTTTAAGCAATGTTGTAGCAACTCAAAAAATACATAAAGAATACGGTGGTGTGGTGCCTGAACTTGCTTCTAGAGCCCACCAACAGAATATCGTTCCTGTAGTTGCTCAAGCTCTTAAAAAAGCTAATATTACAAAAGAACAACTTCATGCCATTGCCTTTACTAGAGGTCCAGGATTGATGGGAAGCTTATTAGTAGGAACTTCTTTTGCAAAATCATTGGCTTATGGATTAAATATTCCACTAATAGATGTTAACCATATGCAAGGGCATATTTTGGCTCATTTTATAGATGAAGAAGGTTTCGAAAAGCCACCTTTTCCATTTTTAGCAATGACGATATCTGGTGGACATACCCAGATTGTTAAGGTTGATGGTTATTTTAATATGACAGTTATTGGTGAAACCATTGATGATGCGGTTGGAGAAGCCTTTGATAAAAGCGGAAAAATTCTAGGTTTAGGATATCCTGCTGGTCCAGAAATTGATAAACGTGCCAAATTGGGAAACCCTAAAGCATTTAAATTTACCAAGCCTAAAGTGGATGGTCTAAATTTTAGTTTCTCTGGATTTAAGACTGCTGTGCTATATTTTATTCAACGTGAAGTGAAAGTAAACCCTAATTTTATTAAAGAAAATTTGAACGATATTTGTGCATCCATTCAATATACTATTATTGGTATTTTAATTGATAAGTTAAAACTAGCTTCGAAACAGACTGGAATTAAACACATTGCTATTGGCGGTGGAGTTTCGGCTAATTCTGGAATTAGACAAGCTTTAAAAGATGGTGAACAAAAGTTTGGTTGGTCTACTTATATACCTAAGTTCGAGTTTACTACAGACAACGCAGCTATGATTGCTATTGTAGGTTATTTAAAATATTTAGATGGAGACTTTGCAGAACAAGATATAGTAGCATCTGCTAGATTGAAAATATAAATAAAATGTTCTTTTTAGAAGTTCTTAAATTTAAAATTTCAATTCACTTAAAGCAATAAGATAATAAATAACAATAGTAGTTGTTTCTTGCAATATTAATTGTTATCAAAATAATTCTTTTAACCCGCATTACTCATAGTGTACTTATTGGGTTTAATAATCGAATCTTTATGTTTACCCTTTAATTATTGTTTTCTATTTAGAAATTTATACGATTTTTTTGAATGACTAGGTCTATTTATATGTTCAATAAATCAAAAAAATGGTCGATTTTTCACACCAAGACATAGGTATCCCAAGGTTTTAAAATGTGAATTTTAAAACCTTCACTGTGTTATTATCTCTCAAAACAAATCTTGATTTACAAATACTTTTGACAAAATTGATAGTAAATTCGTTTTTTAGTAATTTTAAGTGTTACTCCAATTTTTAACAACTGGGTTCTTATTATGCTTATTTGCCATTTTTTTGCTTTTGTAAATCTAGTCTTTTTTATACTTTTTTTGAGTAGTAAAACATTTCGTAAGCTAAGCTACTTAGAAATAGCCTGAAAAAGTTAGCCAAAAAACCATGGTTTGATAATCTATCTGAAAAACACATGTTTTTAACCTCCTTAACCCGAACTATGTCAATTCATTATCAAAAATTTTGATAACAGAAATATAAATGCTTCAGCGGGAAGCTTTCAACGTTAAAATTAAAGCCTTTAGAGCACAATTTAGAGGCGTAACAAACGTAGAATTCTTTCTATTTAGGCTAACTAATATTTTTGCCTAATCATCTAATCCTAAAACTTTTTGACTTGACCCGTTTTGTATTTGTCCAACTATTAAATTTTTAAAATAAAAAAGACTTGCAATTGCAAGCCTTTTTTATTTTTTTAATATTAACCCTATTCGGAAGGTCTACCATGTAGACGCTTTTCAATCTTCTTTTTCTTAGCGGTAAGCCGCTTCATTGCATCCATTAACTGGGTATCTTTAGTTGTTTTATATATTTCGTTCATTGCTAAAATAAGACGCTTTGCCTCTCTCGAAGCGACCACTCTATCACTTGTAGACATATTACTCATTTTAGCGTTTTCAAAAGCTATAGCTTCTTGTAAAATGCTCATAATTATCATTTTGTTTATTACAAAAAACAAATATATCTAAACTAAACAACATTATCTAATATAATTCATTGATAAAATTTATAATAGAATCAAATAAATACATACATAAGATAAAATAACATAGTATTAGAGTCTTTAAATTCCTTGAAAACTAATTATTTATTTTAAAAGCTATAAAATAATCAAAAAATAAATAAACTGCAAAATTATTATTCTATGTCCTAATTTTGAATTGAAATTCTTCATTATTTTATTAAAATAAGAAAAAACAATATAACACAAAGAAATTACTAATTTTATTACATATTATTTACAAACTATATTATTGAACCGCTTTCAAAGCATCAATATTTCCATAACCAAATTGACTATTCTTATTTGGATACAACGCAGCTGATTGCTTTAATTTGTTTAATACTTGATCTTTATTCCAATCAGGATGTTTAGCCCAAATTAACGCTGCAATTCCTGCTGTAGTTGCTGTCGCAACAGAAGACCCACCAGTATAAATTCTTGTACCATTATTAAATCCAACTACTGGAGGGTGTTTACTTGTATTGTTATCACCTTCCATAACAATAGTAAAATCAATCTTACTTCCACTATGGCATATATTGCAACGCTCATAATTTGCTCCATCATCTACTCCAGTTACTGCTACCGTTTCATCCATTGTTGCTGGAAATGTTACGCCATACCAATTAGTAAAATTAGTAGATGTCCCTCCTGCTGCAAAAATTAACTTTCCTTTGCTATTTGCATATTTTATGGCATCTTTAATATTTCCAATAGACCAAGTCCAACCTATAGACATCGATATAATTTTTACATCACTTCTATTTCCTAACTCAATTAAAGCTTGAGAAACCCCTTTACGTTCTTCATAATCATTCAATAACACATCTTCTGTTGCTCTATAAGCTACCAAATTACAATTATAAGCTACTCCCACTGGCATTCCATCATTATTTCGCGGTGCTGCCATAGTAGATGCCATTTGTGTACCATGTCCACATTTATCATCCGGACCATCATAATTAAAAGTCCCCTTTTTCTCAACACGTCGCCCATTAGAAACACCATCATTAAACCCTGATGTATTTAATAATGATTGATTTGCAGAAACTCCAGTATCGATTAACCCTATAGTAATACCTGCTCCTGTAGAAATATTCCAAGCTTGAGGAATATTATGCTTGTAAAAATTCCAAGCTACTTGGGCATTGTTAGGTGAAATTGTTTGATAATGATCTGAATTTATTGACTCCGATTCTTTTGAGCACCCAGAACCAGATGTTTGAAATTTAGTTTGAGCTGTTGATCGTTGTAAGCTATTTTTAGCGATATATTTATTGTATCCATTAGGTTCTAAATAGCGAATATTCTTTGCCTTTCTTAAAGCTATAACAGTTTCTAGGTTTTCAACTTTAACATCTATGGCATTAATTATTTTATATTCTACAACGTTTTTATTTTGACCTTTTGATAACTTAAAATCTTCTGTCTTAGCAATCATTTCAAGAATATCATCTTTAGTATTAGTAAGTCGTCGTGAATGATGTTCATTAAAATTCTCATTTTCTTGTCCATAACCAATAGTTAAAATGTTATTTCCATGCACCACAGCACTCCATAACATATGATCGTCAACATCCTTCCAGTTAAAATCATTTGTTTGGGATAAAAACTCATTAATTTTAGAATTTATTTCTGAGATTTTAAGAATCTCTTTTTGAATAGTATCTACATCTGTAGTCTCATCTTGATTTGTAACTGTATCATCTTTCGTACAAGATGCAAAAAACAGTAATAGTACTAGTAATTTAATGTAATTAGGTTTCATTATTTATACATTTAATAGATTTGTTCTTCAAATATACAAAATCAATTATATGCTCAGTAATTTTCTTACGCTTTTATGTGAAATTTAATGTTAAAAATTACTAAAACAAGATATGTATTAGAAAAATAGGATATACACTCTTTTTTACCCCATAAATAGGTTTGGGTATTTTTCGAGGAAAACTCAAATATAGAAGTGTCCTAAACTGGGGAAGCTTTCTTAAAAATAAAACCAATTAAAAAATTGTATACGCCATATGGAGGAATATAACTATCTGTTTTTTTCTTCTAAAAAGCTTCTTCACCTAATATATTCAAAAAAAATTTAATAAAGTCACACATCAAAAAGAGTTCTTCAAACTCCTTAATTTTTAAATCAATCACATTTTTAAGTGGTTTTAAATACAAACTTTCTTATAGTTCTATTATTTATAATCTCTTCTTCACTATGTGTTACATAAAGTGTAGATTCTTTATAAAAAACATCTATTTCTATAGAACTAGCTCCATTAGCATAGGCATTCCAAAAAGGAACACTCTGCAAATAATAATTGTGAGAGTGTATATAGTTTTTTTTGCGAAATTAATGTGCTGCTTGATCCTATTAAAATAACAAGCTAAAAAGTATTTTTAAGTTTGATAGCATAAGTTTTATTATTAAGTAGTAAAAAATAAGGGGCTATCTTTTAATCGTTATAGCCCCTTGAAATAAAATAATTCGGTTTTCTATTTTTTTATTCAATAGCTATTTTTTTACTAATATATTGTGTTCCAACATATCCTTTAACAATGTAAATGCCTCTCAAATTTTCAGAAAGTTGAAAGATTGCATTCTTTGTATGCTTAGGAACCTGTTTTTTATTTAATTTATCGATTAACCTTCCAGATAAATCATAAACTTCCAGAGCTATAGCATCATCGTTTATTAATAAAAAAGAAACATTTAATATATTGCTGTTCTTTTTGTATATACTAATATTAGAATTTACTTGTTTTTCTATAGTAATATCTTGGGCAGTTAATAATGATAAATCATCAGATTCATTTTGTTTTACAACCAATGTTGATTTAGAAGTTCCTTTTCTAATTCCTGCAACATTTATCACAAAAGTTTTACTATTATTTCCTTTATAATCTCCTACTTTAATAAAACTTGGCGAAAAATTATAATTAGGATGCTCAAAGAAAATCGCGCGGTTATCATTTATTCTTGCAGGGAAAGAATAAAATATATGCCATGATGCTCTTCGTCCTTTATGCTCAATATTTTTAATTTTTCTCCATGCCCCATTTTTAAATTCTGCTAAATATGTTTTTACATCTCTTATCCCTCTACCATTTTCGCCATCTTCAAATTTCCCTCTTACTTCATTTATTTTATTTACATCATTTATTTGGCTCATAGCGCTTTTGCCATTGGAAAGATTATAATAGTCTACTGCTATTGAAGGTTTGTGTCCAAATTGATACCAAGCGGTTACGGTTTTACCCCATACATCTTTGTTAGCATCTTTAGATTTATTCACATCTCCATTATAAGTAGGAGCATCTCCAGCAAAATGATTTATAATAAGAATGGTTTTATGATCTACACCTCTATGTGTTACAAATTTATTAGCATCAAATAGTTCATTTACTTGTCCTGCTCTATATGGATTTTGAGCTGTATTAATAAATGAATACCTGTATAAGTCACTATTATAATTTGTTTCGGTAAAAATTACAAGTTGTTGTTTTTGATCTAGCATCTCTTGAATTTTAGGGTACACATCTCCTGGTGAGTTTTTTGGTTTACTTGAACTTACAAATGCTTTATGGTTATAAATAAATCTAGACATATTTTTATAACCGCTACGCCTACCAAAAAAGATATCGTCCAAACCAGATTTTCCTAAATTTGGTCCACTCTGAATATGAAGTGTAATAATATCTAAAGGATGCGTTTCTAACCAATTAGCAATAATATTATTAAAATTTTTAGCATCCATCATACAAGTATTTGGTGCACCATGTTTCAATCTAAGTTCTCCATTTACACGATAAATATCTACAGCTAAACTTCTTACTCCATCTTGTAATTGTTTTTTAATCCCTGCATTTTGATTACCTCCACCTAAGCAACCAAAAAAACCAGAAGGTCCATCTGTACGGTTGTTATTAGCATTATGAGTTACGAGCCATGATATTTCGTCGTATCTACGCTGCTTATTTATTTCATGTGCATATTGAGCATAAACATCTGTCATTAACAAAAGCACTGTAATAATTCCTAATAGCAATTTAATATTGTGTTTTTTTTTCATTTTTAATAGATTTTAAAGGTTAAAAGCTTTTAATAAGCTGTATTTAGAATATTTATCTTGATGAGTATAATCATGTGCATACCGATCCCAATATAACAATTTAAGTCAATTTTGTAAGAATTAAACTATTTTTATTTATCACAAAATTTACTAGTCAAAGGATTACTAACCCGCATTATTCATAGTATACTTATTGGGTTTAATAATCGAATCTTTGTGCTTACCCTTTAATTATTGTTTTATATTTAGAGATTTATACGATTTTTTTGAATGACTGGGTCTATTTATATGTTCAATAAATCAAAAAAATGGTCAATTTTTCACACCAAGACATAGATATCCCAAGGTTTTAAAATTCACATTTTAAAACCTTCATTGTGTTATTATCTCTCGAAACAAATCTTGATTTACAAATGCTTTTGACAATTGATAGTAAATTCGTTTTTTAGTAACTTTTAGTGTTGCTCCAATTTTTAACAACTGGGTTCTTATTGTGCTTATTTGCCATTTTTTTGCTTTTGTAAATCTTGTCTTTTTTATACTTTTTTTGAGCAATAAAAATATTTCGTAAGCTAAGTTACTTAGAAATAGCCTGAAAAAATTAGCCAAAAAAACCATGATTTGATACTCTATCTGAAAACACATGTTTTTCACTTCATTAATTCTGTTCTCGCTTGATTATCCACGTTTTACATAAAAATCAAAGTAGATTTCACGTACTTCTTTCTCTTTTATATTGCTAATAAAACGACGAACATTTAGTCCTTTACCTGTACTTTCAATTTTTTGTATAGGCTTGTTGTGGGCTCTGCCATGATTTGGCTTGATAAGTAAAGCTTATAAAATGTTGATGTTTTATATTTTGAGCTACATAGAGATGTTTAACTGCTTTTACACAGCGTTCAACTTTTCTTTTTAGCACGGCATTACTGGCTTGCCCTGTGACAAATAGCAAATTGTAATAATCTACTAATTTGTATAAGGGGAACAGCTAAATCCACTATCTGTGCGGATAATGTTAGAAACTGTAGGATAAACTTAAGATATCTAAAAAATAATTCTGATACCAAAAGACTTGTATACATACGGCTGAGTTACCAAATTAAATAGATAATATAAACCTTAAAGCAAATACCATTTTTAACTCATCGATACTTTTTAACCATTAAACTTTAGTTATAGAATCCTTCATCGAAACATTTTATAATCGTATTTTTTTAATTATAATTTAGCAGTATTAAGTTTATAATATAAGTCATGGGTTAGCTCTAGAATGAAACATAAAGTAAGTAATAGTATGTTACCTCTAAAAAGAAACATTCAAAACCATTTTCCCACTAGTCTTAGATTAATAATTATTTTCTAATCAATTTATTTAAAATTGTATAGCATAATAATTAAAAATTTATAATAGTTCGTTAATCAATAAAGAGATACCCAATAAAGCTTCTCTTTGGTAAAGAGAAGCTTTTTATTTTTTAAGAAGAAAAAATATAAAAGTTTGATTCTAGCATCATAACTTTTCTAGCATTTAGTGGCTGCTAATTTCTAAAATTATTAAATATCTTAATATTTTCAACTTAACCTAAAGATACTGTTATTGGTTCTTTAAAAAGAGACTAATTTACACATTGACTATAAGGTAGTCTGCTTAGAGAGCCTAAGTAATTATAATACGCTTTACTTTTAGGTAGATTTAAGTTAAGGTTAAAGATTTAATAGGTATCAACTCCAAAAGTTTTTTTATATTTATACATAATAATTAAAATATATAAAGAATTTATTCCTAAACATAACAACCTTTAAAACAAATACTTAACACATAAAAGCACTAATCCTGTTCTTTAGAAGCTAATAGAGAGTAGTTACCAATGATATTTATCTCAATTTTATAAAGCATTGATAATTAGAGAGATTTAATAAAACAATTATACTGTTGATTTTTATATATATTATTGTTAGCAAATCTGACAAATAAATAAGATTTTTATACATTTAAAAATGAAAAAAACTTATTCTTTATTAGAATCTATATGAATAAAAATTTCACTTATCTCTTTATTAGTTGTTCTCTATTTTCCTTTAGTCAACAAAAAAATTATTCAGACCCTAATTCTATCATTATTAATCCTGAAATTCTTGTTGGTATTACAGCAGAGGCTAACTCAGACTTTCCAGATAGAAAAATGCAAAAACAGTTTATACTAAACTTGGCTTGGTATCAAACTACGAATCAACAAGAGTGGGCTAAAAGACTTAAAATACAAAGAACTGGGTTTAGTATTGGCTACACAGATTTTGGAAATAAAAATAAATTAGGAAATGCTATCTCTATATTACCTTTTTTAGAATTTAATGCTTTTAAAAAGAAAAACTTAAAAGTCCATCTTGGAATAGGTGCTTCTTATTTCAATAAAAAATACGATTCTATATATAATCCATATAATAAGGCTGTTTCAACAGATATAGTATGGTCATTTAAAGCTTTCACATATTATGAATTCTTCAAAGATTGGCGTATTGGCGCTGGCTATTTTCATCATTCAAATGGACATTTACGATTACCAAATCAAGGGTTTAACTCTTTTCTATTAAGCCTATCTACAAATATAAATACTAAACATAAATCAAATAAGTTACCTAATGAAACTCCCTTAAAAAGTTTACTAAAAAGCAGAAGTAATTACTTTACATTCTCTACTGGCTATGGTATAAATGTACTTTCTAAAGCATTCAATAATATGAATCCTGTATATACGCTCTCTGGCGAGTATGGTAAAATTTATAATAATACTTTTAAATTAGGTATTGGATTCTATTATCGTTTTTATCAAAATTACTACGATTATATAATAAATAATGAATCATTAGTTCAAGATGGTAGAGAATTTGATTCTTTTAAAAAGACCCCTACATGGAATGCTTCAAATATTGGTTTGACTTTAAATGGTGAGATTTTAATGAATCATATAGGAATTGATTTGCAACTTGGTTTTAATTTACACAAACCTGGCTATAAAATTGATTGGAAAATAAATCAAGGTTGGGATTATGTTCCTAAAACAATTCCAGAGAATAGTGCTATTGTTTTAGGTGATTTTGGTTTTTATTATAAACTTAAACAATTAATTTCATCACGATTAGGCTTAAAATACTATTTTATTGGAAATCAAAAAAAAACAAAATCTAATGTGTATTTGGGCACATTTATTAATGCTAATCTTGGGCAAGCAGATTTTGCCGAATTAGGCTTTGGATATATATATCATTATAATTAAGAAGGTTATAAACAAAATAATGCCGTATAAATATATACGGCATTATTTTTTGGAGAATTAGATTAATCTACTTTAATTCTAATTTTTCAATATTATTATAATTCTTTCCTCTTAAAGTTTCAAATTTCTCAATCATTTCTTTAAGTTTTTCAGGATTGGATTTAGCTAAATTGTTCTGCTGCCCTATATCCTCTTTAAGATTAAATAACTTAAAATCAAGTGAGTTACCCAATTCTATCTGTACCTTCTCCTCAATAGCTTTTCCTTTATACGGAGGTATCATTAACCACTCTCCACTCCTTAAAGCTGTTCTACTTGTTGCTTCTAATACTAAGTCTGTTCTACCATCATTACTTTTACCTAAAAGAACATCTAATAACTCTTTACTATCTGTTGAAGTTTCTTCTATTCCTACTAGTTTTGCTACAGATGCTAACAAATCCATTTGGCATACCAAAGCATTAGAAACCCCTGGTTGAATTTCTCCTTTCCAATACGTTATAAATGGCATGCGTGTTCCAGCTTCAAATAAACTATACTTACCTCCACGTAATTTTCCTGAAGGTTTGTGCTTCCCTATTTTTTCTACAGCATCATCAAAATACCCATCATTTAAAACAGGTCCATTATCACTAGAAAAAACAACTAAAGTATTTTCTAAAATACCTTCTGCTTCTAAAGTTTTCATAAACTCACCTATACACCAATCTGCTTCTAAAATAACATCTCCTCTAGGTCCTAAACCTGATTTCCCAACAAAACGAGGATGAGGTGTGCGAGGTACATGAGGTTGTTGCATAGCATAATATAAAAAGAAAGGTTTATTCTCATGATCTTTCACATAAGCTTGTGCTCTTTTAAGAAAATTATCTGCCATATCAATATCACTCCATTTAGCTCCGTCTCCACCTTTCATATATCCAATACGAGGAATTCCATTTACTATACTATTGTTATGACCATGATGCCATTTCATCTTAACCATTTCTGGATTAGTAATTGCTGTAGGTTCCCCTTCAAAATTATTTTTATAATCAACCTCTATTGGATCATTTTTATCTAGGCCTACAACATTTCCATTTTCAATATAAACAGTTGGTACTCTATCTTGAGTAGCTGCCAAAATATAAGACTCATCAAAACCTACTTCATTTGGACCAGGAGATACTCTTTCATTCCAATTAACTATACCTGTACCCAAACCTAAATGCCATTTACCAACAATAGCTGTTTGGTACCCTTCTTTTTTAAGCATTTTAGGTAATGTTTGTTGTTCTGTACTAATTAACAAAGGTGCAGTACCTGGAAGGATTTTTGCGTTTTTATTACGCCATGGATACATACCTGTTAACAATGCATACCTACTTGGTGTACACGTGGCAGATGATGCATATGCATTTGTAAAACGCATACCTCCACTAGCCAAAGCATCTATATTTGGTGTTATCAATTCTGTAGCTCCATAAGCACTTAAATCTCCATAACCTAAATCGTCTAAGTAAATCACAACAATGTTAGGATTTACTTTTTTAACAGGTTGTACTTCTAACTTCGATTCCGCCTTCTTTTTGTTTGATTGACATCCAATAATCAAGGTCATTAATATTACACAAGTAATTAATTTAAAATAGTTTTTCATGAAATTATTTGTAGATTAGTAAAATTGAATACAGTAAAAATAGAAAAACATTATTTTAGAGTGTTCTTTTTATTGATAAATCCTAATAAGGCTAACATTCAAAAAAGAATGTTAGCCTTATTATAATATTCTTCAACTATAATATAATATTCACCCCATAAGTTTCTCTTATAAGAATTTAATATTAATTATATCTTTCTGTTTCAACAAGTTTAATAGTATATGTTTCTGTTGTAAAAGTATTATCTGAATTTTGCCAAGTAATTTCTATAGAACCATCACCAGTTAATACATCTGCATTTATAACATACGAATTTACAACATCTATAAAACTTCCATCTTCTTGTTCCATCAATACTACTTTATCAAATGTGATATTAAACGCTGTTCCATCAGATAAATCCTGATAATTAGAAATAGCAAAACTCTTTGCCTGAACTTTACTTGAAAATTCAATTAATAAAGGTTTTTCTTTATATACCTCTATTGAATGAGGTGCCTCACTACCTACAATGTCTGTTACATAGTAAATTGGAACTAATTCAATATCTGACGCTTGAAATTCTGCTTCTTCTCCACAGCCAATAACTGAAAAAATTAAAGTGAAGAGACAGCAAAATTTTATTATTGTATTTTTCATGTATTTTGATTTTAAAATGTTAATTCCTCTCTATAACTTTCACTCAAAAATAGAGAGGAAATAATAATAATAATAATAATAACTTATTTAAGGACGGGGTTCAAAACCTGTAAATGATAAGTCGTCTAAATAAAATTTTTGCTCCCCTGTTAATGCATTTGGATTATCTCCAGGTATAACTCTTATGTTATACTTCTCTTTTGGGGGTTCGTTAAAGTTTACTGTTTGAGTTAAAGTGTGCCATACACCTCTCTCTAAAGTACTAAGATCCCAATTAATAACTGTCCAAGGCTTAGTAACTAAAGTTCCTAATTGAGACATAGTATTACCCTCGGCTAAAAATACAGTTATAGATAACTTATAATTTCCTGCTGGGATATTAAACTTATTAAAATCTAAACCTTGTAAATTCACTGCTTTAACACCTTCTGGAGCCAAATAAAGCATAGCAGCTGTCCCGCTAGCAATTTGTTGTGTTGTTCGTTTATAAAATTCTTGACCTAAACTACCATTATTATTACCTACCCAATATCCAGTACTAAAAGCTGCTTTCCAATTTGGATGGGCAGATTCAAACCCAGCAAAATAGTTTGGCAATAAATTTTCTCCTGGATCCATCTCTACTATTTCTGGACCAAAACTTCCTAAAACTCTATTATCTACAGATTCTATTCCTGTTCCAGAATATGATATAGTTACTACATCTGTATTATAAATAGGCTCAGATAATACTAAACGTATTTCTGTTGCATCGTTTGGATTAACAAATGCAGAACTTACTGTTACATTTTTATCAAAACCAGTGGCATCATTTTTTACATTAACCGTAAAACTAGCTTCTTGACCTGAAAATTCCTTTACTTCACCTGTAGTAGCAAAACTTATAGCTTCATTACGCGATTCTTTAAGTTCTCCATTAAAAACATAAGGTTTTGTAGAAGGTATTACATTTACCAGTATAGGAATTTGCTTATCCACTCTATTTTCTGGTAAGCCATCTGCTCTTATAGATCGTAGTACTCCTGCTTTAAATTCACCTAATTTAAAAAAAGTTACAGTAACAATTTCGTCTGGAGAGTTTTTTGGTTTTCCTTCAAAATTCCATTGTCTTCCCGTAGGTCTATCTTCTGTTGTTAAATCAACAAAAGTAAGTGCATCACCAGATTCAACATCTACAACTGGCCAAGTTTCTATATCATCAATAGAAGTTTCGATATCTCCAGTAATGTTTAAAATCTCATTACCGTCTTTATCCAATACTTGAAATGCTGGTTTTAATACACCATATACGTCTATATTCCATTCATTTTCTATAACCCAAACACCATCTTGAAAAACCGCTCCTATAGGTTCTTTAGCTAAGTAAGTTACCGAATCTCTATATGTGTTTCTAAGCCTTATTTTATTTAAACCTGGTTTCATAAACAAAACATGTGCATCTTTACTTGCTGTTGTTGTTCCTGCATCAGGTAAAATAAATAAAGGTAAAGAATCTGAATTTTTATAACTTTTATCAAGGAAAAAATTACCTTCTTCAATAATAAATTCATGACTCAAAGCTCCTTGCGATAAATCTACAAATGAAATCGCTTCTCCCTCATTTAGAGGAAAAGGATCAATAAATTCAGTTGGACGTATTGAACTCACCCAAGTTGCTTCTTGTAATAACGGAAAATCAGGATTATCATCTTTTTCGCATGCAAAAACAAAGATGAATGCAAATATTATAACGGCAATATGTTTATAATTTTTCATTTTTCTTTTTTTTATAGATTAATATTTGAGTTCCTCAAAATTTCTCCTAATGGTATAGGTAAATAATCATGTAATTCAGGATTATAGTTTGCATTTGTATCATCATACTCATAATCTACAACTCTTAATCCTGGAGCAGGGCTTGGTAATGTATTATGTATAGATGAACTATTTTTATTTGCTGTTGTACCATCAAGCTTTCTAAACGTATAATTGATAGCGTAGAATGTTTTATCTGATAATCTCTGGAAATTTTCCTTAATCACACCCCATCTACGTAAATCTGTCCAACGTATAGAGTTCCCCTCTAATGATAATTCAAGTGGTTTTTCCAAATACATTAAGTGCTCCATGAGTGCGTCTGCTGTATAATTTTCTAAATTATAAGTAGCATCTGGCCACATAGAATCTAATGGTCCTAACAACTCTAAGCCCCATCTTTTACGTATAGCATTGATAAGTCTTAATGCTGCTGGAACATCTCCTGTTTTTATAAAACACTCAGCTTGCATTAAATATACTTCTGCCAACCTATTTATTACAACATTTTTAGCAGACGCCCTATTACCACGAGGATCTGGATTTGCATCTTCACTTCTATAAATATCATGATTGGTATATTTTTTATATACACCAAATCCCCAACCATTCCAGCCTATTCTTACTTTTTGTGGTGTTGTACCATCCAAATAATATGTAGATAAATCATCTTCTACAATAGCTACCATAGCTGCTGCTCTAAGAGGTAAGTTACGTATAGAACGACCATTAACAGGATCGTTATAAAAATTTCTTTCGTCTGATGGGTCTAATGCTTCTGTTTTATAAGCATCTATTATCCAAGCGGGTAATAATGGTCCTTTATTGTTAACCGTTTCTACTGCATATTGATTAGTTAGCACATTATTCGCCCAAATTGATAAATCTTGATTGAAATCTGAAGTATAATTTAATTCTAAAATAGATTCTTTATTAAATTCTCCTTCTGTAGTAAACATCAAGTTCATATCGTTTACTAATTCATAACCATATTCTGGATTGTTAATTATATCATCAAAAAATGTCATTGCTTGGCTATATTCTTCCTCATATAAATGGCTTGTACCTAATATAGTAGCTGCTGCCCCTTTTGTTGCTCTCCCTTTATCTATAGAAGGGTTTTTATATTGAGCAGGCAAATTATTGAAAGCATATGTTAAATCCGCTCTAAAGAAATTTAAAACCTCTTGAGAAGATGACAAAGGCTGATTTAAATCTTTAAGCAATTCTATAACAGCTTCTTGAGGCGTAAAAGGCAACTCTAAATCTTCACGTGTTATAGGTAATCTATCATTAATTATAACACTTCCTTTATTATAGATTGTATGTAAATAAAAATGTAGCAATCCTCTTATAAATCTGGCTTGAGCCATTTGTAATGTCCATTCTTCTTCTTGCGCTTCAAACTCTCCTTCTAGAAAATTTTCTTTTAATATTTCTAAGGCACCTATTACTTGATTGGCTCTAAATATACCTGTATAACATGCATTCCATTTACCTTCAATAAAACCATCACTACTAGAATATGCTTTATTGTAAATAAATAATTCGACTCCTTTAGAGCTAGGTACTGGTCTACCAAACCCTGGCCAACCCATATCAGATCTCCAAGCTTCTTCATTGATTGTTAATATATTCTTATGCAATAAAGCATTGTATGCAGCTGCCAAACCTATGTCGGTACGTTGTAAGCTATTCCAATAGCCTGCTACAGGACTAGCACTTGGATTCGTTTCTGTTAAATAGTCATCATCACAAGATGTCATAGAGCCTATAAATAAAACTATAAATAAGAATTTTAAATTTTTCATAATTTTTTAAAAGTTTAAGTTTAATCCTAATAAGTACTGAGAAGTAATAGGGTAATTCCCTTTATCTAAACCCCTACTTTGAACACGACCACCAATTTCTGGACTAAAACCAGAATAATTAGTAAATGTAAATGGATTTTGCGCCGATGTATATAATCTTAATCTAGTAAAACCTATTTTTTCTATTAGTTTTTTAGGAAAACTATAACCTAAGGTCATTTGTCTTACACGTAAATAATCCCCCTCTTCTAACCATAAATCTGTATCTCCTCTATAATTAGGATGTAACCTAACATCTGCTCTAAAAGTAGGAACTGGTGTTGTAGGGTTAACAGGTGTCCATTGATTGATAAGGTCTTCATGACGAGCAAAACCAAAAGCAGATGCTTTAGCTCCGTTTAGAATTTCATGACCAAAAGCAGCGAATAATTGTGTTGAAAAATCAATCCCTTTATATCTAAGGTTTAAGTTATAACCTATTTCAAATTCTGGTAAGCCACTACCATGATAGACTCTATCTGCATCAGAAATACTACCATCACCATTACTATCTTTATATATTAAATCACCCATTCTAGCATTTGGCTGTAATTTTTGATATTCGGCTAGTTTTTCACTTGTATTAAGTACACCATCTGTTGGAAATAAGAAAAAGGCTCCAGCCTCATAACCTTCTGTAAATACTGTTGCTTTAGAAAAATTACCTGCTCTTTGAACTAAGCCACTATCATTAGTAAAAGTAAAACCACCTAAACCTCTAATTTTTGTTACTTTATTTTCATTAGTACTAAATGTACCTGTCATATTAATATTTAGTCCTTTTATTTTTGTTCTATATCTAGTAGATAATTCAAAACCCTTATTGGTCATATTTCCTAGATTTAAAATAACTTGAGAATTACCAGCACCATTAGATCCTGCTAGCGAAACAGGGAATAACATATCTTCATTAGTCTTATCATAATATTCGGCTGTTATCGTAACTTTATTTTTAAATAAGCCTAAGTCAATACCTAAATTAGATTGAATAGAAGTTTCCCATACTAAAAAAGGATTTGCAAAACCTGTTTGCGTACCTCCTCCAACTAATCGGCCTCCATTAGTTCCAAATGCATAGTTATAATTTCTAGATATGGTAGCGACATCTCTGTAATCCCCTAGATTTTCATTTCCTACCACACCATAAGAGGCTCTAAGTTTAAAATTATTTACAGTACGTTTAATAGATCCCCAGAATGGTTCATCAGAAACATTCCATGCTGCTGCTATAGATGGAAATATACCTGCTCTTTTTTCTGTAGGAAACCTTGATGATGCATCTCTTCTCACAACAGAACTTAAATTATATTTTCCTTTATAAGAATACTGTAAACGTCCTAAAATCCCTGTTATTCTATGTCTGAAATCTGGTCCAGATCCAGTTCTTGGGTTTGCTGCGGTATTATTTAACACTTGTATATCATTATCGAAAACTCCAGATCTTGAAGCATTAAAACCTTTGCTTTTATAATCCTCAAAAGTAACACCTGAAGTTAATGTTATATCATGTGCATCATTTAAATTAAACTTATAGGTCATTACACCATCAAAAGTGTTATTATCTCTTCTTGCTGCATTATTAGCAATACTACTACTTATTGCAGGACTTAAATTATTACCAAAAACATCTACTATCTCTCTAAAAGGGTTAACGCTTTTCACATAAGTATTTTGAATAGTTTTACCAATTCTTGCTGATAAAATGAAGCCTTTAAACAACTCGTATGTAACATTAAAGTTAGCCTGACTTCTACTTAAATCTGTTCTTCTTGTATTTTCAAAACTTTCTAATACCCATTGTGTAATAAGACCACTCAAACCACTACCAGTAACTATAGTTTCACCTGGTGGAAAATCTGAAAGACTTGGACCTGTAGGGCTATATCTTAGCACCTGTGATACTATTCCCCCTGGAGCATGATCTGTTGTTTGATCTTGCATAGTAATATTAGCTCTAATCTTTAAATTATTATGAGTATAAGTTGTATTTGCTCTTAAATTAAAACGCTTAAAGTTTGAATTTATAATTGTTCCTTCTCTTTCAAACAAACCTGCAGATACACTATAGCTAATATCTTTTGTACCTCCAGAGAAATTTACATTATAATTTGTAACTGGTTGACTATCTATTATTATATTATCATACAAATTTGTATTATTTCTTAAATTATTAGGAGTTAAACCTATTAAATCTATATCATCATCTGCTACGCCTTCATTAAGAATAAATCTATTTCGTATTATACCTGTAAAGTATTGCTGATTAGCATCTAATAATCTTGTTGGTTCTCCATTTAAGACTTGTAAACCATAACTGGCATTTGCACGAATAGCTAAAGTTCCCTTTTTACCTTGCTTTGTAGTAATTAAAATGACACCCGATGCACCACGTGCTCCATAAATAGCTGTTGAAGCAGCATCTTTTAACACATCAATGGTTTCAATTTCGTTAGGACTAATACCAGGGTCTCCATCCTGAATCAATCCATCTACAACAAAAAGAGGGCTATTACTACCAATAACACTGGTAATACCTCTAATTAATATTTCTGAAGAGGCTCCTGGTGCACCAGAATCTGCGATTACACTAACCCCTGCTAATTGCCCTTGTATAGCTGAACCTAAATCTGAAGTTACAATTTCTTCTAGATCTTCTGCTTTCACACTAGATACCGCGCCTGTTAATTCTTTCTTTTTAACAGTACCATAACCTACTACAACTACTTCTTCTAAATCTTCTAAATCTGGTGACATTTGTATTGATATCGTATTACCTGTCACTTTTATTGCTTTATCCTCCATACCAAGGTATCTAAAGTTTAATACAGCTCCAATTTTAGTATCAATAGAATAGTTACCATCAAAATCTGATACTGCTCCATTATTAGTACCTTCTTCTATTATAGACACTCCTGGAATTGGTATTCCATCTTGCATTCCTGTAATAATTCCTTTTACTGTAATTTTTTGTGCTTGGGCATTAACGCAAAAACCTACAGAAAAAATTAAGGTAAAGAGTAACAATCTACTCCAGCCTTTCCTCTTTTTTAATTTCTTGTTTAGTTTCATAAAATTTGGTTTAGTTTTGTGTTACACGATATATAATCATGCTAGTTTTTCAATTTTATTGATAGTTTAATTGATATTATGGTGATTTTATTTTTTATTTAATTTAGTACATTTACTTAAATTTTAGGTTTGACATTGGCTGATCTGTTTCAAGCATATTGTCTAAATGGACAAGTCCTGAATATTTATTATTTTTAAATTTGATATGCTTTGATGATTTAATTTTTATTACAGGATTTTCTTTGTATAACTGAGGAAATGTTCCTGAATTTGTAATCTTATTTCCCGAAAACGTTATTCCATCTGTATTAGCTACTTCTAATATTAAATTATCAAATTGATTAAAAATATTATTTGAAATTTCAATATTCTTAAAAGCTATATTTTCATTATTGTCATCTGTTACAAAACGAATAACACCTCTATTTCTACCTCCATGTAAACAATCTTGAAAGACATTATTTCTTATAATTACATTAGCAGCATTACCAGACTCGAACCAGTGACCACTTTCTACAGGTATGAGTATCGCCTCCATCTCTGTACTAAAAAAATTATTCTCTATTATTGTATTTACTGGATTAGATATGAGTAAACCTCTTGCCCTGTTATTATTAATTTTGCAGTTTTGAATCAATAAATCTGGATAACCATCTAAGTTTTCAATTAAATCTCCTACTTTAAAATCTTCTGGTAATTTTTCATTAAATGAAATAATTTGATATCTGTTGTTTAAGTACTCTATATTTTTTATAGTCATTTTACCATACGGAAAAAATGATTCACCTAGCCTTACTAATCCAACAGTATCATTTGGTTGCCCTATTACAAACCCCTTTTGCTGATGGTGCATCATTCTTACACCTATTTTACTATCACTAAGTATGTCTACTACTTTTTGATAGGTTCCATGTACATTAGTAGCATCGTCTAATTGGTTATTAAATGTACAATTTTTTAAAACGACTTTTCCTCTACATCCAACAAAGTGTGTAGCATCTGCAGTTGTAGAAACCATTCTCCCCTTTGATGGTATAATATTAAAATTATCTAAAATTAAATCTGATGAGTTTTCTGCTATAATACCCATGCCTCCTGCATGATGTACATTTACATTAGTCCCATTAAAACCATTTGTATATGATACTTTAAAGGCTGGAGAAACTCTATTATAACCCTGTTCTCCTTTCATGGTTAAAATCATACCTAGAGGTGGCATCTTCTTTTTATGACCTCCATGAACACGTACCAAACCAGGTTCCAATTGTTCGAAAGTTAGCCTGCTTTCTATACCTACATGTTTAAACTCTGGTGCTCTTTTATCATAGTCATATTTATACTTAATTTTATTAATATTGTTTTGAGATTTGGTCCGAGTATAAACAGAAATATCTGTATAATCTTTAGTATTATAAGCAATTGCTTTTCTTGCAGGATCATACAAAATAGTTTGACCTAAATTGTGTTCGTAATATTCCTTTACAAAATAAATTTGTCCGTTGCGGATCTCATAAGGGTATTCTTTAGAGATTTGCATATCAAAAGTTTTATTTACTTCATCATTAGCAACTATTAACCCTTCACTGTGAAATGCTTCATGCCAATCAATTGACACATTTTTTATTGATATGTTCTCACTTTTTTCAATAAAAAAAGGAATCATAACTCCATGAAAAATAAAGGTTGATCCTTGACCATCAATAGTTAAATTTTTAAAACCTTCTATAAGGAATGGCGTATTTACCATTAAATCTCCATGGTTAGATATATAGGCAAACTTTTCATAACCTTTATCTGGATAAAAATGATAAGTACCTTTTTCAAACTTAATTTCTGAAATAGGTTCTTTACCTGCTACTAATATTCTTTTTAATACAAATGGTGTAGCATCATTAGCAATACTCAATGTAAATAAGACAGACTCGCCTTCATTTATTTTTGTAAAACAACTTGTAGCCAAAGTCACTATTGATAGTGCAAAAACAGTAAAAAGCTTAGTTATTGATTGAGTGATTGTAAATTTCATATTTTTATTAAAGTAGTATGATTGTAAATATTAATGATATTGTGTTTCATTTTGTATATATGGGTAAATTAGATGTCTCTTCTAGTAAAAATAACTAGAAAACTAAGAAAGACATCGATTATGTAAGATTTTAAATCTAAAAATAATAGTTTAATAATACAGATACTTCTACTCATTTTCGGTTAAAAACAAAAAGTCAAGATGCGTTCATAATGTATTTTTTTAAGTTAAATAAACATTAATTTGTGTAACAAAAAAAGACTATCAATAAAAGTAATAGGCTTACAATTCTTAAAACGTTCATTTAAAAAATAATTAATATGTAGGAACAGCTTCTTTTTCCCATTTATTGATATCGTTTTTTAATTTTTTTTCAATTTTCATCTCTTTGCCTATCAAATTATTTTGTTCAGAAATATCTTCTTTTACATTAAATAGTTGGAATTTGCCACTATGGTATTTTATGAGTTTCCAATCTCCACAAATTACAGCGGCATACTGGTCTTCATAACTTCTAAAAAAATACAACTTTCGTTTTTTAATTTTTTTCCCTTTTAATATAGGCATTAAACTTACTCCATTAACTTGCTTATCTGTACATTTATTTCCTGAAGCGATTTCTATTAAAGTTGGGTAAATATCTATAGATTGTACTGGAATATCTGTTTCTGTATTTGCTTTTGTTACTTCTGGATAATAAATCATTAAAGGCACTCTTGCTCCTCCTTCTCCTAAAGTATTTCCTCCTTTTTTACCGCCACTTAAAGGCGCATTAGAATAGGCTCCTCCTTGATCTGATAACACTATAATAACCGTATTATCGGCAATTCCTTTATCTTTTATAGCTTTTCGCACTCGGCCAACAGATTCGTCCATAGCTTCAACCATAGCCGCATGATGCGCATATTTACCTTTTAGTCCTGCTTCTTGGTATTTCTTTAATAAATCTTTTCTTCCTATAGAGGGGCCATGCACCGAATAATACCAAAAAGATAGCATGAAGGGTTGGTCTTTATCATAATTCTTTATAAAATCAACAGCACCATCCGTTAATACATCTGTTAAATAATCACCTTCTTTATAATTTTTCATGAAATTATTAGGATCTCCATTCTTAAAAAACGGATAATAATAGCTTTTAGGATGCCCATGATCTGTGGTTCCAAATTCTGCATCAAACCCCTGATCTAATGGATAACGTCCCTTATGTCCTAAATGCCATTTGCCTACAAAATAATTATAGTAGCCATATTCTTTTAATCTTTCTGCATAGGTGATTTCTTCTAATGGCATATAATTTATAGATGGCATTTGTACAGGATCTTTTGGCCACAGACTAAATTTTGCTTCGGGGTTATTTTTATCAATAGCAATATGTCTTACCATCTGTACTCTTACAGCTTCTCTTCCTGTTAATAAAGAATATCTACTAGGACTACATGTTGGTGTTGGTATATAAGCCCTCTGAAAATCTAAACTTTCTTTTTTAAACTGATTTAAATTTGGTGTATTGAATGTCTCATTACGGTAACCAATGTCTGACCACCCATAATCGTCAACAAATAATAAAACTATATTGGGCTTTTCTTGTGCTCCAATTCTTAATGCTGATACAATAACCAACAAACTTAATACCGCTTTTTTCATTTATATTTTAATTATTTGGTTTAACGAATAAAGACAAAAGAACTCTTATTTATATCCTTTTTAGTTCAATATATGTCTCTAAAAGTAAATAGTGTTACTTAAACTTAAATAATTCTGATGCTGTAATGGCAATCTGTTTTATTTCAGCTATAATATCTGGGTTATTACTTGCTAGGCAGCACGTCTCAAAAAGCTAAAAATATGATTGGTTATTTATGGTTTTATTTATTTGACCATGTTACTATAAAAGGTGTTCTTATAGCTTCCTTCATATAAATCTCTTTTTATTCCTCTAAAACCTGTTAAAATAAAGCTAATTAGCAATACCATTGCCAAGTATATTGAACTATTTGTAGAATTTAAAATACTATGATTTGTCATAAACACTTTTAAATTAAAATTTAATCATCATACCTATTTCTGCTCTATTTTTTACTCTTGCTACGTAAATCCATTAAAGCTTGATTTTTTCCAACTAATTCTAACCGCAACATTTTTAATTCTTCTTGTAATACTTTTACATCTTTTGGCAATTCTTCCTCTTTTACTTGCTCTATGATTATTTTGTTTTTGTCTGTCTTTTTAGATTGAGACATATATTTTTTATCGTAAAATAATGCCATAGTTACGGACTTAGACTCTAATGTAATCTCATCAGACTTTAAACCTTTAACATGAGCTCTAACCGTTATTTTCCCTGATTTAGTTGTTGCTTTTATTAATGCCGTTGCTATGCCAAAAGATGATTTAGCTGGATTCCCTAAATTTTGAATGCCTCCAATAATTTCTGCTGGTCCTTCTACCTCAAAATACACATGTTCTTCGGCTAATACTTTTTTTGTTCCGTTTCTATCTACAATAGTTGCTCTTACTGGAATATAATCCGATCCATCTGCAATTAAATCTAAACCTTGATGGTCGATACTTAACTTTATTTTTTCGGATCTTTGCGCATATGTTTTTACATCTTTCACCACTACTTTTCCATTAATGATACCTTCTGCAATCATTTGAATGTTTGGTCCTTCTTTCCCTTTTTTTTTGAATTTTAACTGTTCCAAATCAAATACATTCTTAAAAACAAATGGCGGATGCGGTAACCCATCGTATTTTGGGTCTGTTGATGGTTTTTGGGTTCCCAGATCTTTACCCAACCATGTTAACTTAATTTCATCGCAATTACTATAAAGCACGATATCTTTTGGTGATAATTGTGTTAACTCATTAGTATTATAAATCATTGGACCTGTTTCAATACCATTTAATTTATAATCTGGTTCGTATTGACTTTTATATACATAATGGGTATAACGTGGCAAACGTAAAACATTTAAATGTCCACCTAAAAACGGATCTGGATGATAGCCTCTTTGATGATCTATTCCTGCCCACATAGCACCTCCTAATCGTACTTTTTCTGTTTTAAATACATTAGAAAGGTATTCTGCTTGTCTTAAAGATTGTTCTAACATAGCTTTTTCTCCCCAAGACCTTTTTACCCTAACTACTGAGTTTTGAGAATACCAATCGTCTACTTCGCCTCCATCTCCAAATTCTCTGTTAAATGAATTTATATTTTTATCATGCCCGTGATAATATACATCTAGACCTCCTTTTTTAGCTTCCTCATGATCGGTTACTGTAAACATTCCTGGAAATGGATATTCCGAATGTGCTGCTTTATGCATATTATTCATTACATGACCAGGTTGTGCTGGAGTTTCATTTAATGCTGTTTCCCATAATAATATTGAGGGTCTGTTACGATCTTTACGAACTAAATTATGTGAGTCTTCATATAGTCTATCTTCAAAAATTTTAGCCTTAAAATTAAAAAAGTGCCATCCTGGGTTTGCTGTTGTGGTTAATACTCCCAATTCATCACAGGCATCATAAAAGGCATCATCTTGCGGGTAGTGCCCCACTCTAATAATATTACTACCACCTTCTCGAAGTTGTTTCACGTCTCTATAATGGCTAGTATTTGGCAAAGCATTACCTACGTATGCATAATCTTGATGGCGATTAACACCTATTAATTTTTTACCTATATATTTTTTATTAACAAATAACCCTTCTGCTCCTTTCATCTCAAACAAACGAATACCAATTCTTGTACGCATTTGGTCTACGACTTTACCATTTACAATAATATCGGTTCTTACAAAATGTAAATATGGATCATCTGGATGCCATAATCTTACATTGTTTACACTAAATTGTTTTGCTAATTGTTTACTTTGAGTTGGCACTAATTTCACCTTTTGAATAATCGTTTTAATGGGCTTTTTATTAGCGTCTTCTAAAACAGATTTTATAGTAATATGCTGTGTTTTAGGAGATGCGTTTGCGACTTCTGTTCTCACTTCCATTTTAGCATTATTTCCATTAACATCTAGGGTTCCTACAAAAACGCCTCCTCCTGCTACTGTTTTACTTAATTCTGTAAGCGTTACATGCACAGAACTTGTTTTAATTAAATAGGTATCTCTATATATACCTCCTAAATAACTAAAATCTAATCCTGCCTGATGTTTGCCTGGTGGGTATAGCTTACTATCACTATTATCTGTCATTACTGCAACAACATTTTTTCCCTTTTTATTTAAAACATGAGAGACGTCTGCTGCAAAAGGTAAATATCCTCCATAATGTTCTGCTACTTGTGTCCCGTTAACCCAAACCTTAGCAACGCCCATTACTGCTTCAAAGTACAAAAACACTTTACCATTTAGTTCTTCTTCTTTTACAGTAAATTCTTTTCTATACCATGCTTTTCCTTGATAGTTTCTTCCTCCACTTGCGTTCTCAGGTAAAACTTCTAAACCATGAGGTAAATTTGCTCCTACCCAATTCGAATCATCAAAATTCAATGCTTCAGCACCTTTTACATCGCCTTTATAAAAGCGCCACCCAGGATTAAAATTAGAAACTTTACGTTTACTTCCTTCTACTTCAAAAAAACCTGCTGTAGAAAACTTTTGTTGTGATTGTATGGTGTTTGTATAAAGAAATAATGAAATATTAATGCAGATTAGTAATATTAAAGATTTTATCGGTTGTATTTTATTCATATTGATTGACTTATTTTATATTATAAATTCACTCCTGACCCTTGAAGTGAGTTATTATGATTCCTCATAATTTTCCATGGGTCTGCTGTTTTAATTTGAAATGCTTCCATCTTATTTTGCATGTCTACTAATACCGTTTTATACGCTTCTTGTTGTGCTAAATTATTTAATTCGTGGGATCTTTTGAAAGATCATACAACTCAAATTCTGGGCGAAATAAATAATCTTGTACTTTTTTTGACCCAAAATATTCAATATCCTTTCTATAAATCTCTTGCCTATATACAACAGTTTCTACATCTGTATATCCTTCTTTTTTATTACCAAAACTATTTGGTGCATCCCAAGGATCGGGCTCAAAAGGATGCCCTCTATATGGATCTTCTATACAGAAATACAAAAAGAATGGTTTTTCTGAATTTAATATAGCTATACATTTTTCTGCCATTTCTACAGTATTTCTAGGATCTGATTCTAATACTGTATTAAAATGATACACTTTTTCTGGAGCGACATGGTATTTACCTATTCTTGCCGTTTCGTAACCTGATTTCTCTAACAATACTGGTAATGATTGGATACTATCGTAAGTACTAAAATGATGACAATCATGACTATGACCATAAGAACCTCTGGCATGTCCAAATTTACCTGAGAGTATTACAGATCTACTAGCAGCACAACTTATACTTGCACTTGTACAGTAAGCATTATTAAATCGTGTTCCTTCTAATGCTAATTTATCGAGATTAGGTGTTTTTATTATTGGATTACCATAACAACCCAGTGCATCTGTTCCATGATCGTCTGCTACAAATAGAATAATATTAGGAGAAGAAGGCTTTAAGGTTTTCTCAGCCTTTTGGTTTAAATTATTACATGAATTACACATTAATAATCCTGATAACAGAAGTACTTTAAATATTTTTGCAAAAGGACGATACACTTTCATTTGAATGTTTTATTTTTATTAAATATTAAAATTCTTCTTTTAATTCAATATCAACAAATCTAAACATACCTAAGGGAATATCTATTTTAATTGTTTTATTATCAAGTATTTTAAAAACCTCATCGTTTAAAACATCTTTAATTTTTAATGGCGTAATTGTATTAAATGTAATAGTAGCTGTTTGCGAATTGGGATTAATATAGCCATTGTCTACTATGGTTAGCCTTAAATGTTTTGATGAAACCTGTGAAACAACCCAACCTACATTTCCTGTTACGGTTACTGGTAATAATTTGGCTCCTTTTTTAATATCTTCTTCAATAACCTTATAGTATTCTGTTGGATTATATCGTTTTTTTCCATCACTTGAAATATAGTCTTTACCGTCTGTAATGTACTCTTTCATAATACCTCTGTAAATAGCATGAAGGTTTTCAGGTAATGGTTTTCTTTTTGCTTTTTTATCTGCAAAAATGCCCTTTTGTGGTGGTGTAATTAACACCATACCATTTTCATATTTTGGTATAAAATTGAGTCTTCGTTCTGTGGCATTGGCTGCATATCTTGAAAAATCCCATTCTGTAACTGGAGCTCCAGGCCATGTACCGTTTAAATGACTAAAAACTAATGGTGTATTTTTTTCCTTTTCTTCATCGTAAAAAGTCAACCATTTTGTATTACTTCCCTCATTTAAAAAATGTTCATTGGGTGCTGTCATACTTAAATGAACTGGTGAAATGCTCAAAATATCTTCACGATTTGGCACGTATAAAGCACCTTTTGCTATAAGTTTCCATAGTAAACTTATATATTCTTGATCTAATGCAAAATTATTAATGTACTGCGCACCATTGGCTATATTGTAAACCATCATACGTAAAAAATGATTGGGTAGCATTTGATGAGAATATTGCCTAGTACGATCGTAACTGGCATTGTCTCTAGCACAACGCGCTCCCCAACTATCTACTGCTCCACTAGACCAAATCCCCATTCTAGAAGCTAAACTCAACTCCATGGATTTATCTGTAGTTTCTTCCATGGAAGGCACAAAAACACTAGAATAATCTCCAGATACTAGTTTACTCCAAACGGGTAAGTATACATTAGCTTGCCAAAACGTATGTTTGGTTCGGACATAAATTTTTCCATTCTTATCTTTGATATAATTTGCTAATGGATAGAAAAGATCATTCATAACATACTCAAAGTCTTTTGTATAATCTTCTAATTCTGGATAGATTAAAACCGTTTGTTTCCCTTTTGCTTGATCTACTATCTTTTTTGTTGTAGATAATTGAAACATATAAGGATCATTACCATGACCTCCCCAATAGGATATTCCTGGTGCATTTTTATATTTTGGTGTCACAAAATCTATCACTTCTTGTTGCGATAGTACATACTTTTTACGTCTATCTTTTTTATTTCTATATTTCTCATTTAGAATACTAGAACGGTCCCATTTTTCTTGCTTAGGCATATGGAATCCGTTTAAAAAGATAGGATTTGAATACGATTTTTCTAATCTGCTAATTGTTGAACGGGTATAATCATCCTTCCTTTTTTCAGTCATAAAATAAACTGAAGCTGATTCCTTTTGATATACAGGTTGTTTAAATGTTTTTAATTGCTTTTTAACTTCTGCTGTATTTTTTAAAATGGTTTCAATTTTACCTATCGGGTTTAAATTAGCATACTCTTTTTTCCACTTTGAGTTTTCTAAATTTATAATATGAATGGCACTACCACCACTTTGAGCTGAAGCTAAAATGACTCTGTTATTTTGTTTATCATTCCAAATGTCATTAAACGCATATTTACAGGCAAGGACTTCTGTTTCATTAGGATTCATGTTTATTGGAGACAGTAAAATTCTTGAACCAAATAGTGTAAGGTATTTAAGTGCTTTACCTTCTTTTATAACCACAGGTTGTGTTACTCTGTATCCAAAAGCGTCTATCTTTTTATAAAGTGTTTTTATATTAAAAAGAGCTTGATTTTCGGGGTTTTCGATATCTATTCTCAAAAAACCGCTTCCTCTGTTAGCTTCTCCTGTACCTCCTATTAAAATTTCATCCGTTCCATCTCCATTAACATCTCTGGTACGTAACTCTCCAAAAACATTTCCTTTTTTTAACTTAATAGTTTGTATTGGTTTATCTTCAAAAATATCGAACACATATAGAGAACCTCTGCCACTATTACTATTTTGAATACCATGAACGATTAAACATTCCGTTCCATTTTTTTTATGTAGCGGTCTTAAAAAATTTGTGACATGATTCCTAGGTTCTGGTTTCAATTTCCCGTTCTTTCCCCAAGGTTTTTCTATTGAATATGTATTTGATGCGATAGTTTTTAACAACTCTCCTTTGGGTGATAAATAATATATATTTTTATCATAGCCTCCGCAAACCACATAATTTTTGTTCTCTTTATTAATTACACACACAGACTTTATTGGTGCCTCACTTTGGCTGAATTTCCATAACAATTTCCCTTTACTATCTAGGCAATATAAACTTCCGTCTGCATTAGCTGCTAAAACTTCTGCTATTCCATCATAATCTATATCTTGGCACCAAATATCATGATTCATAAAACCAGATAATTCATGTTTCCAAAGCACTTGACCATCAAAAGAAATTCTTAGTACAGTACCTTCATAACTACTTGCTACGATATAAGATTTATTTTTATTTTTAGCTGTTCTTATTTTAGAAATGGTATAACCAATTTCTATACTCTGTATAGCTTGTTTATCTACAAATTTATTTGATAATGGCCTAATACTTTTATTTCTATTAGAAGACTCTTGTGCTACTACATGAAATGCTCTAAAGCTAAAAAAATGAAAGGCTATATATAAAAAGAAGATTATTTGCTTATTCATTAATATATTTAATTTTACTCGCTATAAAGTTACTTAAGGTAAAGTAACAATTTATCTTAAAAAAAAATGTGCTTAAAAATTTATTATATGTATGCCTCAGTAAATACCCCTATAATACTATACATCTAAGCATATTACCTTATATGTCGTATATTTATTATTTTAACTTTTCAAGTGACTTAAGTGGTGTATTTTTTCTTTATTTCAGCAGCATATTTGCCTGGAGACACATCATATTTTTCTTTAAAAACCTTTGCAAAGTGTGTTCGACTTTTAAAGCCAGTCATAACAAAAACTTCATTTACGCTTAACTCTTTTTGTACCAAAAGTTCTGCTGCTTTTTTTAGTCTATACATTTTTAATAGCTCAAAAGGCGTCTGATTAGTAAGTACCTTAACTTTTTGATAAAAATGTGTTCTATTAAGATAAAGCTCTTTAGCTAAGTAATTAAGGTCGAAATCCTGATTATCAATATTCTCTTCCATTAAGCTATATAACTTATCTAAAAAAGCATTATCGTTTCTATTATTCTTATTATTTTCCTTTGTTAACGGGATTCCTACTTGATAACGCTCTCTTAATTGCTTTCTATTAATAAGTAATGCTTCAATATTTGCAACAAGACGCTGTACATAAAATGGTTTATTAATATATGCATCTGCTCCATCTCTTATTCCTTGTAAGTGATCTTCTATATTGGCTAATGCTGTAAGCAATATTACAGGGATATGACTCGTTTTTAAATCTGATTTTATACGAATACATAAATCCAAACCATTTAACTCTGGCATCTGGACATCACTTATTACAATATCTGGCCATTCATCTGCCATAGCTTCAAAACATTCTTTACCATTTCTAAAACTTTTTACTTTAAAGAATTTAGAAAGCATATCGAACACATAGTTTCTCATTTCTGTGTTATCTTCTGCATAAAAAACAAGTGATTCGGAAAACTCTCCTGTTACCTCTATGCTTGAAGGTGAAATATCTTTAAAAAAGTGATTATCTATAATAATTTCTTTTTCCTCAGGTAAAACAATTTCTTCTATTTTCTCTTCAGCTAAATGTTCTTTAACTATTGGTAAACGTACCGTTATAGTCGTACCTACATCTAGCTCACTTTGTGCATCAATAAAACCATAGTGCATCTCTACTAAACGCTTTGAAAAAGCTAGTCCTATTCCTGACCCACTCATATGGGCATTTTCTTTTTTATGAGATTGATAAAATCTTTCGAAAATATGAGCTAAATCTATATTATCTATACCTCTTCCAGTATCAATAACAGAAACTATTACATCTTTATCATCGCTTTTATATTTTATTTTAATAGTGTCATTAGTCTGCGTATATTTAAATGCATTATTAAGTAGGTTATTAAATATTTTTTCTAATTTATCTTTATCTGCTGAAACAATTATTGTTGATTTTTCTCTTTCTATTTCTAGATTCTTTTTATCATTTTTAGCAAAAAACTTAAAATCTTCTGTAAGTTCCTCTATAAATGTATTAAAACTAAATCTGGAATAATTCATTTTTAAAGCATTGGCATCTGCACGTCTAAAATCATGAACTTGATCTACTAATTGTTGAATTTTTTTAGATTGCCGTTGCATTAAGTTTAGCTTCTCTCCAATATCTGCATTTCCTTTAAATCGTTCTAACAGTATATTAATAGGTCCAGAGATAAGTGTTAATGGCGTTTTTATTTCATGAGATATATTTGAAAAGAAGCGTAATTTAGCTTCGTTTACTTCTTTTACTGCGTTAATTTCTAATTGTTCAATTTCTACTTTATGATTAAGTGTTTGAATTTTCAGAATAACTCGTATAACCATATAAATTAAAATAACGGTTAACAGCACATAAATAGAATATGCCAAATTAGTATTCCAAACAGATGGCTCTATTATTATATTTAACCGTTTAGGTGATGTCCATTCATTTATAGAATTTGAAGCCATAACACTCAACTCATACTCGCCTGGTTGAAGTCCATTGTAATGAATGGTTTTTTGATTAGAAGGAGCTTCTACCCAGTCTTGATTTATTGGGGTTAACTTATATTTTATAAAATGGTTTTTATTATTAGAAAAATGCAAGCTTGTTAAATCTAAAGAAAACACATTCTCGTTATGTTTAAGTTTTATTTCATCTAATTGCGTTAAATTGTCCTTGAATAAAACTCTATTATTAATAGTATCTCCAGGAGTAATTAATTTATCAAAGATTTTAAAATTCTCAAATTGTAATTGAGGGAGCTTTTCACTATTTGTAACTTCCTTTGGGTCAAAATAACAAAAACCATCTAAACCAGACAATATCATTATTCCGTTGTTTAATCTTTTGGCTGCAAACCAAAAATCTTCAAAAGGTAAACCATCTGACTCGTTAAATTTTCTAAATGAATTATCTTTAGTATTCAGTTTATTCAACCCAATGTTTGTAGGAATCCACAAGTTATATTCACTATCATATAATATATTCTTAATCACATTATTAGACAATCCGTTTTTTTCTGTAAGGGCTATAAACTTTGGTTTGGAATTACTATTAATAACTTTACATATACCTCCTCCTTCTGTACCAACCCATAAATCTTCATTAGGTAACCTTACTATAGCTGATACAAAATTGCTTGATATAGAATGTTTATCCTTTTTGTTATTTACAAATTGTTTGATTTCAAGATCCTCTATAGGTGTATTTTTTTTATTACTTACTCTAAATAAACCATCTGAGTCTACTCCAATCCATATAAAATCATAAATAGGGTCTGCATAAATTCTTCTAGCTAATGCTATTTTATTATCTTTAAAATATGGATTATCATTAAGTAATTCTACATTTTCAATATCATTTAATTTACTTAACGAAACTTTATAGACCTCATTAAAAGCTCCTATCCAAATATTTCCATATTTATCTTCTGTAAATGATCGTAAACCTCTAGTATTAGGATTTAAAAGATTTTTAAGAGCTACCTCTTCTAATTTATCATCGCCATATTTAATTCTATATATTAATGATATTCCATCAACATAAATCCATGTATTTTTTCTTGAATCTACAAAGACAGCTCCTTCTTTAAGATCTGTCCATGCTGGTAATTTAAAAGGAAGCTGTTCAAACTTATTTGTTTCTGTATTAAATAAAGCTAATCCTCCTAATGTGGCAGAAATATAAGCTCTTTGATTATCTAATGGTGTTATATGGGCAACACTGTTAGAACGAAGACCATAGTCATAATTCATTTTATAACTGTAGCTTTTAAATGGATTTTTGTTAATATCAAATTTATACACTCCTTCATTAAAAGAGGCAAACCAACAATTATTATTAGATGATGTTATAAAAGAGCTAGAACGTAATACACCAAGATTATCTTTAAAAAATTTTAATTTAAATGGCTCCTTGTTTTTTACTTTATCTATATTCTCTACCTTAATTATTCCTTCATTTAATTCTCCTAACCATAGGTTACCTAAAGCATCTACTATAAGGCTATTAAATATATAAGATTCCAGTATTCGTTCTTTTACATGAAAACTATATGTATCATTTTCAATCTTATACTCTATACTTGTTACTCCTTTCCAAGGGGACACTAACAATGTATTATCTTTAATTCCAATAATTGAAGTTGCATAATTTATTTTCCCTTTTAAAACCTCTTGAAATTCCTTTTTATTAGAATTAAAAAGCAATAACCCAGTAGAAGTAGCAAATATATAATGTGTTTTGTCCAACTGTAAACCATTAAAAAATATAATCTTATTTGGAAAATCTTCCTTTGAAGGCAAATATTTACCCAAAAATGTATAATCTTTTTTGAAAGCTAAAACTCCTTCATCCTGTGTTGCACAAAAAATTAAGTCACTGTTCTTATCAACTATTATTTTCCGAATTATTGGTCCATTATGCCCCTTTCCTTCTATTTCATTAGAATATATTTTTGTAAACTTTTCACTTATAAAATTATAAACTGTAACACCATGGTCTGTTCCTATCCATAAATCACCATGATCTGTTTCGTTTAATGCTCTAACCCTATTACTTGTTAAAATATTTTTATCTATTGTGTTCTTATATGTCTTAAATTCATAACCATCATATTTATTAATCCCATCGTAAGTACCAAACCAAAGGAACCCTCTAGAATCTTCATGCATAGATGTTACACCATTATGTGCTAATCCGTCAGAAATTGTAAATTTTTTAAAATATTTAAGCGTTTCTTCTTGAGCAATCGAGAATTGAAATAAAAACAAGAAAAGAATAATGATACTTTTTTTTAACATAAAGTTTAACTGATTAATAAAATACAACTCATATTTATACAAAACAATCAAAAATAACCTTTTTAAATATAAAATTTAAAATCTTTAGGTTTCTTATTTTTAAGACTTTATTATTTTTTTAGAAAGCTAAATACTTCATTATTTTTTATTTTAAAATTCTTATTGGTCAACTCTCTTATCTAATATAGATATAAAATCATATTAATCAACAACTTAAACCCATTATACTAAACAAAAAAATCAAACTAAGGGATTTTAACGGACTAAAACATCAGGTTTAGTAATTTATAATATTACTAGTCAAAGTGTTCATAAAAAAACCTTTGTAAATCAAAACTTTGTATTAGGAGTATATTTGATACTAGTAACGGTTAAGATTAAATTTTGATGAATTTTTGTTAGGTTTTATTTAATAAATAATGAACTCATCTTTATATTTTCTGTTAACTTAAGCTATTTCAAAATAGTTCTAAAAGTCAAATTTATTCTAGGTGTTATTATTTTTTTACTTGGTGGTAAGCGATGTAACCAATGGGTTTGTGTCTCTCCTTTCATAACAAGTAAACTTCCCTTTTCTAAAATGATAGAAATAGATTGTTTTGTGTTTTTATGTTTGAAAGAAAATTTTCGATCAGCTCCAAAACTTAAGGAGCCTATTGCTCCATTCTTTTTTAAATCCTTTTCTCCATCACTATGCCACGCCATACCTTCTTCTCCATTATAATACAAATTAAGTAAACACGAATTAAATGTTTCCCCTGTATGTTTCTCTACTATTTCTTTAAGCTCTAAGAGTTCTTTCGTCCAAGGTAAAGCCTTTTTTGTTGTTTTAGAATACGTATATTCAAATGGTTTGTCTGCATACCAAGCTACTTTTCGCTTCGTAATAATCATTTTTCCACAAATAATAGCTTTATCGTTTTTCCATTTAATATCCTCTAATAATTTTTTAAAATAATAGTGTGCTTTTTCATTGCTCATTATGTATCCATAATAATTTACTTCACCATCATAAGGCAAAATATTAGAATTAAATAAGTCCATCTTTACATCTTTTACAGTCTTCTTTTGTACAAATATTGCATTAATTACTAATTGATTTCTAGCAATTGTTTAACCTTATTTAGTACTTCGTTCCAAAATTCATCAGATCTGTTTCTTATTAGCTATTGTAATTTCTACACTAGAAAATCTTTTCCATTCAAAATTATTGAAAGCATCAATCATTTTTCTTGTCTTTCAATATCTAACTCTTTGTTTTTTTTATAAATCCTCACGGAACTAATTTAATTACACCTTTCTTTTTATTAAATAAGCCAAAAACTAGATAACGCTCATCTTACAAAGTGCAAAATGAGCGTTATCTACTAAGTTAGCAAACGTTTTTAATTATTTATTTTTTTATAAATTTAATTATATTTCCATTCTGAAACTTCATGAAATATAATCCATTCTTTAAATTTTGAACATCTATTTTCTCTTTATTTTCAATAGAGCCTCTAAGCAACTCTTTACCTAAATAATCGTATACTTTATAATTTTCAGATTTCACTAGCCCAGAAAGTTTAATAAAGTTATTAGAAGGGTTTGGAGAAAGGAATACATTCTTAAAGTTTGACTGTTCTTCTACACTAAGAGTTCCTCCTGGTTCTATACAATCTAAAACATCTACAGTGAAAACACCGTTTCCGCCACCTTGAGTGGATGCCAAAGATGAAATTGTGATTGATGTTGCTCCTCCAGGAATACTAACTGTTATTACAGGAGATGCCAAAGCACCTACTTGTTCGAATGCATTTCCTGTAATAGCCAAATCACCATTACAATTCGAACTAAGGATAGGATCTCCATTATTAGTGGTTATTGTACCGTTTTCATAAGTATTCATAACTCCAACTGCTAAAGTTATTTTTGTAATTGTTTCTGAAAAATTTAAAATTAATTCATCTCCTGGATCAAGGCGAATTGTATTCGCTTCTATCGTTGCTGGACTACAACCAAAAGCACTATATGGCCCAAGTGTTCCGGAATTTGTTCCTCCCATCGTTACTTCTACTCCTGTAGTTGATGTAAATGGAAAATCTCCTATATTGTAATGAGCAACCGTTTCTGAATCGCATGGAGGAATATATACCTCTATACAATCTAAAACATCTACAGTAAAAACACCATTTCCACCGCCTTGAGTAGATGCCAAAGATGAAATTGTAATGGATGTTGCTCCGTTAGGAATAGTAACTGTTATTACAGGAGACGCTAAAGCACCTACTTGTTCGAATGCATTTCCTGTAATAGCTAAATCACCACTACAATTTGAACTAAGGATAGGGTCTCCATTATTAGTGGTTATTGTACCGTTTTCATAAGTATTCATAACTCCAACTGCTAAAGTTATTTTTGAAATTGCTTCTGAAAAATTTAAAATTAATTCATCTCCTGGATCAAGACGAATCGTATTTGCTTCTATCGTTGCTGGACTACAACCAAAAGCACTATATGGCCCAAGTGTTCCAGAGTTTGTTCCTCCCATCGTTACTTCTACTCCTGTAGTAGACGTAAAAGGAAAATCTCCCGTGTTATAATGAGCAACCGTTTGTGAATCGCATTGAGCCTGTCCGAAATTTACAGTTAAACATATTGTTAAAATTAAAAATGTAATTTTTTTCATAAAAATTTGGATTAGTAAAGTTATATATTCCTTCTCGTGTTTGCTAACAGTTTTTATAGAATGCAGCATATAAAAAGTGCTATGTTTTTAGTTTAATACAGTGTTACTTTTATACTTTGTAAAAAACAAATTAAGTATTGATGATCTTCTCAAATATATCTCCTCTTTAAGAATTTAGTTTTTACTAAAAACAGTAAGAAAATATTACTTACAATTTATATAATAAGAAAAAACCTACAATCAAATTTATGCATTGAAATTGACATTAACAAACATAACTCAAAGATTTACTGAATAATAAGTGTATTTCTGAAGATAACTTACGAGCGCATAGATAATAACAAAAGCCTTTCTAAGGTTTAATAACAAATAAGGTAAGGTGTTTATATTTTTTGTTTATTTAATCCTTTTTCCAATTGATAACTCGGAATTCAATTCAAGTAAGTCTCCTGAATTTCTATTTTCTGATAATAAAAACTATAAAAAGAAAATCTCTCAACAAATCTTGGTTTATTAAGAGGTTTTATAACTTTAATCCTATATAACCTGTAACGGTTTTTAGGACGAGATACTCTTATAATGACTACTTCTTTAAGTTCTTCCCATTCGGAATCTTCAAGCGCAGAAAATTTATCGAAAGCATTTCTAAGTTGTATTAGTATTTTTCTGTTACCATTTTATATTTCATAGCGTGTTTCTTGTTAAATTATTCTGAAACTTGCACCAGTTAGACATAAAGCGAAACAATTTATTTGTGCATTGAAATATTTTTATTTTAGGGAGATATAATAAAACATTATTGTTTATTTTACTTCTTAAAATTGTTCTATTAATTCTTCAATTTCACTATTTTCATATTTACGTGAAAAGTGTACTGGAATTGCATTTTTAACTTTACTTTCTTTCATTATTTGTCTAGACATTGATGTATAACTATGATATTTTTTTTCTGCAAACTCTTTATCTTCATCTTTATAAAAGCACTCAATATAAACCTCATCACTTCCAAAGAATTTA
Source organism: Flavivirga aquatica (assembly GCF_001747085.1). Taxonomy (GTDB): domain Bacteria; phylum Bacteroidota; class Bacteroidia; order Flavobacteriales; family Flavobacteriaceae; genus Algibacter_C; species Algibacter_C aquatica. Next base: position 13,927 of record NZ_MDJD01000046.1, on the reverse strand, counting down.
TTTTTGATTTTTTGGTGGTTTTCTATATTTGCAGCATGATCCATTATTATTCCAAGTTTTTACCTTGTTCAATTTTGATCATATAAAATAATTCTTTTGATAAATATTCACCATCATTAATTTTAATTATTCTATTTTCATCATTGTCCTTATATGCTTTTTTTAGTTCCGAAACCCATTCTCCTACTTTAAATCCTTCTCTCAATTCGATTTTAATCTTATCATAAGCTTTAAATAAATATGAGATTGCATCTTCTTCTATTAGATTCCAACAATAACTCTTAATTCTATTTTTAACCTGTTCAATAATCCCTCTTGGTCCGCATATCACAATTTTTTCTTTTAACTCCTATTTGATATCTTAAAATGATATCAAAATTTACAAAATGGTAAATATGAATATGGATTATGAAAATAGCATTGGTATTTTAAAACTCCTTCACAACAAGCCTTTTAGCTTCTCCACATTCACATATATAATTAAAAGAATGATTTTCTACTTTTATCAAAATACATATATCTTCATCTCGATCGCTCTTTATTTCTGCCCTAAGTATTTCATCTTATTTTTTATAATTGCACCCCACCCTTAGTTTAACTAACTTTTGAGTATAACTGCCAATAATTAGAATATTTGTGATTGTTATTGTGTTTGTAATTATATATCCTTAAAATTGGAAAGCCTGTAATACTGACAATATTAATTATTGGTTTATTATGTCGTTTATTTTCTATTCATAAAATAATCCCAAGTTGCTTTTGCTATATCGGAAATGATTTTTTCATTCGTATCAAAATCTTCTCTTGATTCGGTTATAAAAACGCTTATAAAAAAATGCTCACCATTTGGCAGAAATACAACCCCTATATTATTTACAGCAGTTGTTATTCCTGTTTTTTATTAGCTCCAGACCATCCTGTTTTATGAGCAACAACTGTTCCTTTAGGTAATTGACCTTTTAACCGTTTTTTCCCCGTCTGGGTTGCTTTCATCATTTGCCATACAAAGTCATAACTTTTTTGAGAAAGCAGACTATCTTTATTATCGTAAAATGATTGTAGAATTTTGTTTGTCTCTTTTGGCGTAGTCCAATTTTGAAATTGTAAATCCCAATTATTTTGCATTGTTTCTTCATTTATTTTAATCGAAATATTCTTGAAATTATTCCTTCTAAAATAATCTTCAACTGCTTGTGGTCTGCCAAGAAGTTCTAACAATACATCACAACCAACATTATCGCTCAAAGTAATTGTATACTCAAGAATTTCAGCAATTGTTAGTGTCACGCCTTCAGGGTATTTTTTTCTTATTTGGACTCCAAAGTCTAGGTAAAAGTTGATTCTTTTTGATTTCGATTTTTTGGTTAAATGAAAAATTCCTTTTATCAATTTCTGCTAACATAGTTAATGCGATATGAAATTTGAATACGCTTTGCATAGGATAATGCCTTGCATTATTAATACTTAATGAATCCTTTTCGCTATTTCCATTGATAGCAACACCAACAATGGCTCTTTTTGAAGATATAATTTATTTAATGTTCTGTCTCAATGTTTCAATTGTCTGCGTGTATGCTTGTGTAGAGATTGATAAAAAAATCAATAATATTAAACGTATTGGGATTGTCATATTTTTCTATAATTCTATAACCAATAAAATAACCAAGTTTATCAGGAAAACCTTCTGTAAAATACTTTCCAAATTCCATTACCTATTGTCAATCAACATATTTAGCTTTCAAAACAACTGTTAAATAATTTATAACAAAAACTATGAAAAGAGATACCAAAGTAGGGTATCATTTTGTTTGAAACTTATAAACTTTAATAAGCTACTAAATTTCAAAACAATATATAAAAAAAGCTTCATTTTAAAGAAGCTTTTAAGTTTAAACCTTTATTTTTTTTAGAGCTACTATGTAATATGTTTACTGACAAACCCTATAAAGCCCAGGTGTAAATCCATAAATTTTCATTAACCTATTCCATGTATTAATATGAAATTCGTTCCATAATATTTATTTTAATTAATTTATGGAACAAAACTATCAAGTAATTTTATTATAAAACTTAAGATGTCTTAATAAGTAAAATTTATATGATTTTATACATTATCAATGTTATAATAACCTCCTTTATTTTCTTTCCGGTCTAACGATTGTCTAATAATTAAATGCGATACATTAATCATATTTCTGAGTTCGCATAAGGGTGTAGAAACTTTAGATTCCTTATATAAATCTTCTACTTCATTATAAATTAAGTTTAAATGCTTTATTGCTTTTTTTAAGCGGTCATTACTACGCACAATTCCAACATAATCTCTCATTAAAGCTTGAAGTTGTTTTAAATTATGTTGTATTAAAATATATTCTTTCTGCATTTTTGTTCCTTCATCATTCCAATCTGGAATTTCTATATTCATCAACTTATATTCGTGAGTAACGTGGTATTCAAAAATATTATGTGCATACACCAGAGCCTCTAATAATGAATTAGAAGCTAACCTATTAGCACCATGAAAACCTGTTCTAGTACACTCGCCACAAGCAAACAAATTAACGATTGATGTTTTGCCATTTTTATCAATATCAATTCCTCCGCACAGATAATGAGAGGCAGGTACCACAGGTATCCAATGGTTTTCTATATTAATATGATGTTGTAAACATGTCTTGTAAATATTAGGAAAATGCAATTTAAACGCTTCTATATCTAAATGTGTACAATCTAAAAAAACATGAGAAGCTCCAGTTTTTTTCAATTCGATATCAATACTTTGAGAAACAATATCCCTGGAAGCCAATTCACCACGTTCATCATAGCTCAGCATAAATCGATCGCCTTCCTTATTCCGTAGATACGCTCCAAAACCTCTTACAGCTTCAGATATCAAAAAAGACGATTCTTTTTTTGCTCCATACAGTGCAGTAGGATGAAACTGAATGAATTCCATATCTCTAATTTTAGCTTTAGCCCTGTAAGCCATAGCTATCCCGTCTCCAGTTGCAATAATAGGATTTGTAGTATGTCCATATAACCTATACCTCCTGAAGCTAAAAGGGTACTATTTGCCTTTATTGTAAAAATATGTCCTGTTTTTTGGTTTAAAACGTAAACACCAAAGCATAATAATGTTTCAGGTTTAAAATTATTTAAATGGTGATTAGTAATTAAATCTATTGCAAAATGATGTGGTAAAATAGTAATATTGGGCAATTGGCATACGCGGTGTAACAAAGCTCTTTCTATCTCATATCCTGTAATATCTTTATGATGAACCACACGACTCTCCGAATGCCCACCTTCTTTTCCTAAATCTAGGTTCCCACTATCTCCTATATCAAAATTAGCGCCCCATTGCATTAATTCTTTCAAACGCTTTGGTCCTTCTTTAATAACTAATTCAACAATGTCTTCTTCGCACAATCCATCGCCTGCTTTTAAGGTATCTTGAATATGTTTATTAAATGAGTCTTTTTCAGAATCTAATACAACAGCAACACCACCTTGTGCATATTTGGTATTAGACTCTTCTTCAATGGCTTTTGTAATAATTGTTATGGTTTTATCAGGAAATTTTTCGGCAATCTTAGCAGAATATGTTAAACCTGAAATCCCAGAACCTATAACTAAATAATCTGTAACTATCATATTATTTAGATAACTCTAACATACGCTTTATAGGTAATAGAGCTCTTTCCCTAATAGCTTCTGGAACATTTATTTGAGGAGCTTCATTAAGCAAACAATCGTATAATTTTTGAAGTGTATTCACTCTCATAAAACCACATTCGCTACATGCACAGGTGTTATCTTCATAAACTGGAGCAGGAATTAGTTCTGTGTTAGGTACTTCTTGTTTCATTTTATGTAAAATTCCAACTTCTGTAGCCACAATAAACTTTTCTTTAGGATGCATTTTTACATAATTTATCATGCCAGAGGTCGACCCTATATAAGTTGCCGTTTTTAAAATATGCTCTTCGGATTCTGGATGCGCTATTATTTTAAAATCTGGATATTTTTTAAGTAACTCTAAAAGTTTATCTATAGAAAAAGCTTCATGTACAATACAGCTTCCTTCCCACAATAACATATCTCTCCCTGTCATTTTATTAATATATTTTCCAAGATTTCTATCTGGAGCAAAAATAATAAGCCTTTCTTTTGGTATAGATTCTACAATTTTTAAAGCGTTAGAAGAAGTACAAACAATATCACTAAGCACTTTAATTTCTGCTGAACAATTAACATAGGTAATTACAACATGATTTGGATGTTCTGCTATAAATGCACTAAAAGCGTCTGGTGTACAAGAATCTGCTAAAGAACAACCTGCCTCTAAATCTGGTAATACAACTGTTTTAGAGGGACTTAATATTTTTGCTGTTTCTGCCATAAATGCACACCAGCAAACACAATAATATTAGCATCTGTTTCTGCTGCTTTTTGTGACAAGCCTAAACTATCTCCTACATAATCCGCTATTTCTTGTATTTCTGATGGCTGATAATAATGAGCTAGAATAATGGCATTTTTTCCTTTTTTAAGAGCTTTAATTTTTCCTTTTAAATCCATTTAACTTGTATTCTTTTTTATACAAATAATCTTAATTAAAATTTATTTAAGATTAAAACATCTTTTTTTCTTATGTTTGAAAACAAAACACATCTATGCTAACTAATGCTTGTAAATATGCTATTCGTTCAATTCTTTATTTGGCTATAAAAACAAATGAAGACTGTAAAATAAGCGTTAAAACAATTGCAGACGAGCTAGAAACTCCTCAGCCTTTTCTGTCCAAATTATTACAACAATTAACTCGAAACCGTCTTGTATCATCAACAAAAGGACCAAATGGTGGTTTTTATTTATCTGATGAAAACAAACAAAATACCATTTGGGATATTATTGAAATTATTGATGGTACCTCTAAATTTGATGAATGTTTTTTAGGATTATCAAAGTGTGAAGATGAAAACCCTTGCCCTGTCCATTTTATAGTCTCTCCTTTTAAAAAACGTATTTTAGTGAACTTTAGGGATAAAACCATTTCTCAATATGTAGATGATATCAAACAATCTAAAAAAATTATTTCATTAAAAGATTTTGACATTTTAAAAAAATAAAATTATAGCATATTTTCATCTAAATGCTTTCCATACTCTTTTACATTAATGCATATTTTTATAAACTAATTTTGATTTACAAAAATATAAGCCCCTTGCAACAGAGCATATGATATTTATCATCTGGTTAATTTCAAACCATTTATTTTAAACATTCTTCTTTCATACTTCCATTCTGTTTTTGTTTTACTGTTAGAATATCTGCTCTTTTCTTTACTAAATTGTTTATTGGTTGCTTAATATGATAATGTCTTAATTGATGCTCACTTTGGCGTCCAGAACTAAAACTAGATACACGTTTTAAATACCCTATAACACGTGTAGCATAATCTATATTATTAGAGCCACAAGCACTACAACTGTGAAGTGATTTCTTGTCTATATGCTCACAGTCATTACAAATAGTTATTCTTATATTAAAGCAAAAATAATTACATCCAGCACTAGCTGTAGCATGTAAAAGCTTGACAAAACCAGATTTATTGGGAGCTTCTTCTAAGTTAAGGTGAAGTGCAGAACCACCATCAAGATATTTTATAATGTCTTTCCCATGTAGTATAATTTTATCTAAAGTATTTGTTTGTTGGTCTTCAACTTTATAAAAATAAGAGTTATAACATGCTCTTGGAACAAATAAACCATCTGCTCTATCCCATTTTGCATTTTTTACACCTAAGTTTTCTGCAGGCACAAACTCTGTATTAAACATATAACCGTATTTCTTTTTTGCTCGTTTATTCTCATCATAGATCGCTTTTAAATATTTATTTACAAACTTTTTATACACGCTATTATTTCCTATATATATGCCTTGACTTTCTGCGCCTTCTACCATACCATTAATTCCAATAGTTAAAAACTGCTTATCTAACGCTATAAAACCTGCTTTATAAAAGGGTAACAAGCCTGCTACCTCATATTCCTCTATAAGTTTTCTATAAGCAACTTGGTATTTATGAATTTTTTGAACTTCATAAATAATATTGGCTCCTTTTTGAATTAACCGATTCATGTTAAGTGTTATCACATTAATAGAGCCTGTTGCAACACCTCCAGCTCCTAAAGAATAACTAAATGTATTATCGCTTATTTCGTTACGTAATCGACAACAAGATGCTAGACTATCTGCACTTTCCGATTGATAAACAAAAAAAGAATTGCCTTCGCTTAGTTCTTGAGCACACATATCTGTAAATTCAACATCAATCGGTTTACCTTCTTTAACTAACATCGCTGCTGTAACCACAGGAAAAGTGAGAATGGCTCTGTTGCGCTCTATATTAAACCATTTCATAAAAAATTCTTGTATTTTTTTAAGATTTTCCCATTGTGGTTTTATCATATCTGGAAATACAAAATCTCCAAACATACTATTAAAATAAGACTGATCATATAAAGAAATATTCCAAAAAACCGATTGATATCCTCTAGCTGCAGCTGGCTGGTTAATAGCATAAACGACATGCTGTAAATGATTTTCTATTAAACTTTTATGCGTCTCTAAATAATTTTCTCCATAATCTTTTACAGCAAAATAATCGAAATACATTAAGAATTCCACAGTTGCTAATGCCCCTGCAAATTGAGAACTTATAGCAAAAACAAGGTTTACAAACTCCCCACAAAAACTCTCTAAATGTTTTGGAGCTTTACTTTCTCCTCCTAACTTAGTTAGTCCATCAAACAAAAAAGGATACATACTTATGGAAACGCAATAAGGTTTTAAGGAGGTTTCATCATGCACATATATTTCATGAGTTTCTATTTGTCGGGTATACTCATTAGCTAAATCATCACCAAAAAGAGATGCTATTTTACGCTTTACTAAAGCTCTATTCACCTGTATATTTATATCTTTATTTATCTCTGCTTCTAAAGTTGCTATATTTTTTGAAGTCACATTAGCATTCGCATCAACTTTAGAGCCATTTGCAGCATTTGAGGAATTAATATAATGATCTACAAAATCAATTTTTTGTTTTACTTGGTTTTCGGTAAGTCGTATCATATAGTTTAGTTTTTAATGAATAAATAATTAAGGTTTTTATTTGTTTTTACTTCAATAAATTTTTGATTGGTTGTTATACTATTTAAGCCTCCTAAAACCTGTTCCCATTTACCTGTTTTAATCCAAGTAAGTTCTCTTAAAATAGCGAGAGCCACTTCTTCTTTACCTGTATAAAGACAAGTCTTAAAATTTTTAAGTTTAGCCAGTTTTAATAATTCTATTAATTCTTTTTCATACCATTCTCCTCCCATAAAAAGGACACAAGTAGCTAGATTATTATACACATTAAGGATCTCTTCAAATGCATTTTTATTTAGCAAATCCCCCACACCTTCTTTCCATAAAAAAGGAGAATGGCATCCTTGGCATCGAAGTGGACATCCTGATATTGAAAAACATAAACTTATTTCTCCTGGAACTTCTTGAAGTACAACTTCAAAATTATAGTAATACATTCATTAAAAGATAAAAAGATCTTATATTATTTTATAAAAATAAAAGTATTTTGTAACTTTTTTAAATTGATTAAAATGAGTTATTAAACATCTTATTAACAAGTATTAACTTGTATTGTTTTAGAAGCTACTTAATAGCTCATATTTTACAAAGTGTTTTTAATAAACACGAAATAGATAAAATAATTAGTAGCTATAACAAACATAATAGTTTCTACCAATTATGGACACCCTAAGAAGCTACTGGAAAAGGAATGAATAATCATTCTTCCCAAATTTTTGACTTGATCCGTCTTTTTAATGTAGATTGTCCTGTTTAAATTCTTCAGGAACTGTATTTAGTTCTGTAAAGTAAAAATGTAGTTCTTCTCCTTTTATTTCATATTTGTCATATCAAAATACTGAACAAAAACTTCGGGAAGTAATAAATGGGCTACTGCAAATAAAGTGTCTGAGGGCATTCGAATTTTTGATTCTATAGTTCAGTCATTTTTAATTATTCTAAAATTTTTTGTACTGAACTATAAAAAAATAAAAAACAGCTACTTACAGATTAAGCAATATAAACGGAATGAATTCTATAAAATCAAAAAACCTGTAAATTATTAATTTACAGGTTTTTAACTAAGTCGGGGTGGCAGGATTCGAACCTGCGACCTCCGCGTCCCAAACGCGGCGCGATAACCGGGCTACGCTACACCCCGAATTGGTTATCTATATTATATTTAAAAATATAATAATTTGCGGAGAGACAGGGATTCGAACCCTGGGTAAGTGTTTCCACCTACGACGATTTAGCAAACCGCTCCTTTCGGCCACTCAGGCACCTCTCCGTTATTTTTAAGAACTAGCATTTGTTGTTAAATGCGGTGCAAATGTAACTTTTCATCTTAAAGCACACAAGTATTTTATTCACTTTTTTTAAAAAATTATTCTGGATATTCTATCCGTAAATGGTAAATATTTGCAAGCTTGCGCTTTAGCACTTTTTTAATAGATTCAATTTCTTTAAAAGTTATATTAGCATTTAAAAACTGACCTTCTTTTACTTGCTTATTTATGATATTTTCAACAAAAGCATCTATTTTAGTCGACGTTGGTTCTTTCAAGCTTTTTGAAGCTGCTTCAATACTATCACACATCATTAAAATAGCTGTTTCTTTACTAAAGGGCTTAGGTCCTGGATAGCTAAAATCTTTTTTATCGACTTCAATAAGGTCTTTTTTTTCTTTCATATAGAAATAATAAACAATACTAGTACCATGGTGTGTTCTTATAAAGTCAATAACACGATCGGGCAAATTATTCTTTCTAGCTATTTCAATACCATTAATAACATGATCTGTAATTATTCTAGCACTTTCTTTAGAGGACAATTCGTCATGTGGATTTATACCTGTGGATTGATTTTCGGTAAAAAATGTTGGATTTTTCATCTTACCAATATCATGATATAAAGCCCCTACTCTAGTTAGCATAGCGTTTGCTCCTATTTCATTTGCTGAAGCTTCTGCTAGGTTAGCAACATTTAAGGAATGATGAAACGTTCCTGGAGCTTTATTTGATAATTCTTTAAGTAGCTTTGAATTAGTATCAGATAATTCTAATAAAGATACATCTGAAACCAACCCAAAAAGCTTTTCATATACATATATTAAAGGTTGTACAAATAAAGTAGCCAATCCACATAAAACAAACCATATAAAAGTTTGCCATTTAATGGTTTCTACACTCCCCTCATGAATAACGAAAAAAGCAAAATAAGCTACAATATATATAAATGTTATTTGCCCAACGGATATAAATAAATTAGCACGCTTATATAATTCTGAAACGGTCAATATAGTTACAATACCTGCTATAATTTGTAAAAACAAATACTCATAACTATTTGGAACAATAAACCCTAATAACAAAACTGTAAGTACATGTGTAAAAAGCCCCAACCTAGCATCAAAAAAAGCTTTAAATACCAAGGGTAAAATACAAATTGGTACAATATAAATGTATTTAGAATCATAATTTACAACCAAAGTTGTAATAAATATCATTAATGAAATATTAAAGAAAATAAAAGTAACCTTAGTATTATTCTCAAAAACTGTTTCTCTATATTTTCTTAAAAACAAAAGTAGCATCAATAATACTAAAGCTACCAGTAGTGCATAGGCAAACAATACCCAATTATAACTAGCTTCACTCCAAACTTGAGATTCATATTCAGACTGTAAAGATTTTAAAGCTTGATATTTATCGCCTTCAACAACTTCTCCTTTGGAAACTATTAGGGTTCCTTTCTCAATACTTCCTCTCGTATATACAATTTTTGCTAACTCATCCTGCAATACCTTATCTGTAAAAGATTTATTTAATACTACATTAGGCTCTATAAAATCAAAAAACAACGCCACAAAATTTGTTTTAAAACTGGTTAAACCATGTTTAACTAGTACCTTATCAATTATAGGCGTAATCTCACCCTGTTCTACAAGGTTTGAAAAAAAACCATCATATTTTTTTTCTCTACCATCAAGTATAGCAATAATTTTATCGGAGGGGAAAGTATAATTTTCGCTTAAAATTCCAAAGGCATATAATTCTGAAATAATTTCTTTTCCAACAATATTTAAAACACTTGGCTTAATACTAGAAAAAGATCCTGATAGATCATTTTTTAATTTATTTTTGAAAATACTTTTTACTTTACTTTCAACTGTATTATCTAAATCAAAGTATAGTACCGCATTATTAATGAGAGTCTGCTTTTCTATATCAATTTCAGATTCTGTTTTTTTTACTGCAAAATCAAACGGTGCATATAAATTTTCCGATTGCCAAGGTTTGCCTTTTTCAAAACTGTATTTAAACTTTCCACTTTTAGGAAACAAATACACAATTAAAACCGTAGTACAAATAAACAGTAAACCTTTATAAATTAAGGAATGGTTTCTATACAATCTATTTATGAAATCTTTCATACTCTGTTTATTGATACTTTATAATGGTTACATTTAAAGGAATAATGAAATCAAATGTAATAAAATTATAAGCGTTTACCATTTTTTATAATGAGCGAATCATTCAAATTTCTATTAAAAAATCGTTATTTTCGCAAGTACTAAACTTAAAAATTAGATCAATGAATAAAGAAGTAGTCATTGTTTCTGCAGCAAGAACACCAATAGGTAGTTTTTTAGGTGCTTTATCAACTATCCCTGCTCCTAAACTAGGGGCTATAGCCATTAAAGGAGCCTTAGATAAAATAAATTTAAAACCAGAGTTAATTGATGAAGTTTTAATGGGGAACGTTGTACAAGCTGGAACAGGTCAAGCACCTGCTAGACAAGCTTCTATTTATGCAGGCATACCAACTACTGTACCCTGCACTACAATAAATAAAGTTTGTGCATCTGGAATGAAAGCCGTTATGCAAGCTGCTCAAACCATTGCTCTTGGAGACGCCAATATTGTTATTGCTGGAGGCATGGAAAACATGAGCTTAATTCCTCATTATTTACAAGCTAGAACGGGTACTAAATTTGGCTCTACCTCTTTTATTGATGGTATGCAAAAAGATGGATTGGTTGATGCTTATGATGAAAATGCTATGGGAGTTTCTGCTGATGCATGTGCTTCTAAATATGACTTTTCTAGAGAAGATCAAGATACATATGCGATTCAATCTTACAAACGTTCTCAAGCAGCATGGGAAGCTGGTAAATTTAATAATGAAGTTGTTCCTGTTGAAGTTAAGCAAAGACGTGGTGAAACTATTATAGTTTCTAAAGATGAAGAATTTAGTAATGTTACAATAGAAAAAATCCCTCAATTAAGACCTGCTTTTACAAAAGATGGCACAGTTACTGCTGCAAATGCTTCTACCATAAATGATGGTGCTGGTGCTGTTGTTTTAATGAGTAAAGAAAAGGCTGATGAGCTAGGATTAAAACCTTTAGCTTCAATAAAAGGTTATGCAGATGCTGCACATGAACCAGAATGGTTTACAACCGCTCCTGCTAAAGCATTACCAAAAGCCTTAAGTAAAGCAGGAATAACTATAAATGATGTTGATTATTTCGAATTTAATGAAGCTTTCTCTGTAGTTGGCTTAGCCAATATGAAAATTCTAGGATTAAACGATACTAATGTAAATGTAAATGGAGGAGCTGTATCGCTTGGGCATCCATTAGGATGCTCTGGTGTTAGAATTATAATCACTTTATTAAATGTATTAGAACAAAACGATGCTAAAATAGGTGCTGCTGCAATCTGTAATGGAGGTGGTGGTGCTTCATCAATTATTATAGAACGCAATTAAGCTTATTTATATTTAATGCAATACGGAATTTGTAATTTAAGCATTGTTCCCCTTAGAAATGAACCTACAGACACTAGTGAACTTGTATCACAAGTACTTTATGGAGATATTTTTAAAATTTTAGAACAACGCAAAAACTGGAGTAAAATTAGAATTGCTTTTGACTCCTACGAAGGTTGGGTAGACAATAAACAATATTTTGAAATAAATGAAAACCAATACAAATCTTTACATAAAGAAACTCCTAAACTTTCTCTAGATTTAGTAGAATTTATTCAAGATAATAATGAACAATTATATCCCATTTTACTAGGTTCTTCTTTAAACGGAATATCACTTTTAAATCACAAATATGATGGTGATTTTATTAAAAAGAAAAGAACTAAAGAAAACCTTATACAAACCGCATTTTTATATTTAAACACGCCTTATTTGTGGGGAGGAAAAACGCCTTTTGGCATAGATTGTTCAGGTTTCACACAAATGGTTTACAAACTTAATGGCTATAAATTATTACGTGACGCTTCTCAACAAGCAGTACAAGGCGAAGCTTTAAGTTTTATTGAAGAAAGTGAACCTGGAGATTTAGCTTTTTTTGATAATAATGAAGGCGCTATTATTCATGTTGGTCTCATTATGAAAGATAATTACATTATACATGCCCACGGCAAAGTTAGAATAGATAGGCTAGACCATTCAGGAATATATAATGTAGACACAAACACACATACACATAAATTACGCGTTATTAAAAAAGTGATATAAATAAAAAAAGCCGCTAATAGCAGTCATGGTCGGAAGAAAAAATCTTCCGACTTTTTATTTTATGTTGGGCAATATTTTAGTTTTAATTGTTTGATTCTCAGTTGATTACTTTGTTTTTGCGATGTATTTTTCGTATCTTATTACCTGATAATCAATATATTATGTCAGTATTTAAAGATCACAAAATTTCTGTAAGTCAATTATTAGGTGTTATACCAGAAGCGCTTTTGTCCAAATTATCATTAACTACAAAAGTCGATTACTACACCAAGGTTCTTCATGGTAAAAAAATGTTCTATTTGCTTCTTTATGGTATTGTAGAGAATGAAAAACTAAGCCAGCGCACTTTAGAAGATACTTTTAATGATTTTCTGTTTAAAACGCTTTTTGATTTGGACAAATCCGAAACCATAAGACGAAGTTCTATCTCTGAAAGGTTATCCAAAATCGACTCTGATTACTTCTGTCAAATATACCAATGTGTTTACCAGCAATTTCACGATGCCTACCCTAACAAGGAAAGACACCTTTTAATCCATGTAGATAGTTCTATGGTTAGTGAGGCTTCTTCCAGATTATTAAAAGGTATTGACCATAAAAATGGGAAGAAATCTGTTAAATACAGTATGGCTTTTGATGGTTTGTTGCCTTGCCATTCAGAGGTGTTCACCAGGGCGGAATATTCCAGTGAAGATATGGCTCTGCCCGAGGCTATAATGAATCATGTAAAGCAAGAAACACATCATCAGAATATCTATGTCATTGATAGAGCACTTCAATCTACAAGAACAATGAACTCATTTACTGATGATGCTGTTACTTTTATTGCCAGAGCAAAGGAAAACCGAAAACATGTAGAGTTACAATCTTTAGTCAGGCAAGCTCAAGATTCAGATTTAGGAGAATTAACTCTTATCAAAGATAGTAAAGTGCAACTTTACACAGGAAAAGCCATCCATAACAAAAAAGGAAATATTCATTACAGAGAAGAGTTGGTAGAAACTCCTTTTCGTTTAATTATAGCGAAAACAATAACAGACGATCCAAAAGAATTTTGGTTCATTACCAATGATTTTGATTTATCTGCTAAACAAGTAGCCCAAGCTTATAGAAGGCGTTGGGATATTGAGGTCTTTTTTCGTTTTATAAAGCAAGAAATCAATGTAAATCATTTAGTGTCATTAAATAAAAATGGAATAGAGGTTATGCTATACATGACCTTAATCGTAGCCATGTTAATCTTAATCTA
>NZ_MDJD01000045.1 GCF_001747085.1 Flavivirga aquatica | reverse complement strand
CTTAAAATGAGTACGACAAGCTTCTTCACTATCAAAATGGGCGGTAAAACTAAAAATATTCATGACTTGTTTTTTTAACAAAATAAGCATTTTTAATCAATTATTAGTAATTACGGATATTCAATAAAATAATTAATCTACTGTACGTTCAAACAGTATATAAGCTCCAATTGCTATAACTAAATCTCTAAAGGCAACATCTAAATAACTTCCACTAAAAAATTAAGATTAGAGCTAATAATGTAAGCCAAATAGTAACGACCATTGCTCCTGTTTTTTGTTTAACAAATGAACTCATCTTGACTTTTTAGATTTAACCGAAAATGAGTAAAAATTTGTTCAGATAAAGTTATTTAAAAAAGGCATAGCATCGTTACGCATGAGAAAATAACTGAAATATGGGTGGATTTTGGACATTTTTTAGGAAATAGAAAAAGTCCAAATGAATTCAATACTAAAATACCTGCTACAATTTCAATAACACCAATTATTATTATAAACACAGAAGATTCCAGTGGTAACAAATTTTCAACACCATGAGCATATTGACTCCAATTTCTTAAAATATTAGTAAACTTATCTAATCCAACAACAATAGTCACAAAACTGTAAGTAAACCTAAGTAAGGCTTTTACATTCATAAATTTTCTTTGCTGTTTAAAATAATATGCTTTAGGTATCTCATTGGTAAAATAGTTACAAAATTTTGCAACTTATACACAGCATACTTATCTAAAGAGAAACAAAAAACATAGAAGCCATAAAAATGGAAGATTACAAAAACCACAAGGTTCATGATTTTGTAGTAATCGAACATGTTTTAAGTGGAAAAAAAGAGGGTGTTTGAAATCTTGATGAGAATACATAATCAAAAGCTATATAGAGTTATTAGAAGCTACATAAACCGAGAAGACCTTATTAAAGATACTTATATTAAAGCTTATGAAAAGCTCTATACGTTTATAAAAAAGCTGAATTTTCAACTTAGCTCATTAGAATAAACAGGTATTAATGAAGCGCTTAAATCTAAACGATACAAAGTTATAAAGCATCCTAATATAAAAATCAATAAAACCCTGATTAAAGAAACCTCCGAAATGACTTCTAAAAAAGCCATTATACAAAAAGGAGCCAAATGGGTTTTATAGAAAACAATTAATGAACTTCCTGAAAAATATAAATTATTTATATGCTTAGTGAAGTTGAGGATATGATAATTAAAGAAATTAGCGATTTTTTAGACTTATCTATAAAACAATGTAAAGGTTAGAATTCATCGTGCTAAACACATGCTTAGGGATAAGCTATATCAATTATCAAAAAAACCTAATGTATTTAAATTTGGATCTAGTAAATGTGATATTCTAATTAATAATGTAATGATGGAGATCTAGCATCGACTACTTAAAAATATTACGAGTTAAAAAAGAAAAAACGTACATTTGAAAGAAAAATATGTCACGAAAAAAATATAAATATTTTTTAATAATCATTTTAATTATAGTAGGCTTTACTAGTTACAACTACATATACCACGATCACAGAGTCATAGAGGAAGAACAACCAGATTTTGTGGTGTCATCTACTACCATTAATAATAGCTTTTCAAAAGATCTTATAGCATCAGAAGCTAAATATTTAAATAAAACTATTGAAATATCTGGTATTATATCTGAATTAAATGCCAATGATTTAACAATTGATGATGATGTTTTTTGCCAATTTAAAAATCCTATAAATCAATTATTAAAAGTAAAAACTAAAATAAGTATTAAAGGCCGTTTAATTGGTTACGATGATTTATTAGAAGTCGTTAAATTGGATCAATGCCATATTTTAGAAAAATAAAAATTAAGCTATCATTTTATTCACTTAAATATTAAACAAGCATAAACACATGAAACACCTTTGTATTATTTTACTATTTTCTCCTTTTTTAATCTTTTCGCAAGACGATTTACTAAAAGAAATTGATTCGGACATAAATTCACAATACGCTACAGCAGCATTTAAAGGCTTAAAAATAGTAAACTTTGAATCAACTAAACTTGTTGCAAAAAATACTCTTGCATTTATAGTGTCTCATAGGTTTGGAAGTATTGAAAATGGTATTGATTCTTTTTTTGGGTTAGATGATGCTGTAACACGTTTAAATTTTGTTTATGGTATAAATGATCGTTTAAATATTGGGCTTTCTAGAAGTTCTTTTCTTAAAACATATCAAGGCTCTATAAAATATAGGTTATTTAGACAACAAGGAAACGGCTTTCCTTTTACTATAGTTAGTTTTAATTCCGTATTAATAAATACAGCATTAGAAAAAGATAATTTTCCTCGTTTAGAATTCGAACATCGTTTAGGCTATAACACACAATTATTAATCTCCAGAAAAGTAAACACTCAGCTTTCATTAGAATTAGCACCTACATTTTTCCATGATAACCTTGTTAGTGTTAAAGAACAAGACAACGCGCAATTCGCTCTAGGTTTAGGTAGTCGTTACAAAATTAGTAAACGTTTATCATTAAATGCAGATTATGGCTTACATTTAAATAGAGCAAGCAATTCCCCTTTTAACAACCCGTTATCTATAGGTCTAGATATAGAAACTGGTGGTCATGTTTTCCAAATGCACTTTACTAATGCCAAAGGAATGAATACCAATACCTTTTTAGGTCAAAGCTTTGGAGATTGGAGTGATGGTGATATCTTTTTTGGATTTAACCTAAGCAGGACCTTTTAAAAATAAACTATTGATATACCCCCTAAATATTAATTAAAATAATAAAAGTTATGAAATTTAAAAAAATTATTTATTCTCTTGCGGTTCCTGCATTAATTTTTAATTGCTCAAGCAGTAGTACGTTTGACGTTACAGCTCTACCAGATCCAGATCCAGATCCGGCCCCAGTAGTAACAACAATAACTTACGATGCTAATATAAAAAGTATTATGAGTAATAGCTGTACAGGATGCCATGGGGATCCATTAACAAACGGAGCACCTTTTCCCTTACTTACTTTTAATCAAGTAAAAGATAGGATAGATCGCTCAATAGCCCGTATTAATGACGCTACGAGTCCAATGCCTCCAAGAGGTCAAATAAGTTCTGATTTAAGATCTCAAATGCAAAAATGGAAAGATGATGGCCTTTTAGAAAACTAATACACATAAATTATTATAGCATTATAGATATTGAACTCATATTGACTTTTTTTATTTCCTGAAAAATGGTTGAAATCCACTCATATTTTTGTTACTTTTTTTATACATAGCGATATCTTTTAAAAAGTGTCTAATCTGAATAAATTTTCGCTCATTTTCGGTTAAATCTAAAAAGTCAATATGAGTTCATTATTACAAAATATTAAAAACTCAAGATGAAACATTTATTTTTTATAATATTATTTTTTGTTGCTCTAAATAGCTTATCGCAAAATAAGTATATTACTAAAACAGGCCACGTTTCTTTTGAAGCTTCAGCATCTTCACTAGAAGAGGTAAAAGCTATAAATAGCTCTGTAACAGCCATATTTAATACCGAAAATGGTGATTTTGCAGCCTTAATTTTAGTAAAAGGGTTTCGATTTAAAAATGCTCTTATGGAAGAACATTTTAATGAAAATTATGCAGAGTCTGATAAATATCCAAAAGCAACTTTTAAAGGGAAAATCCAAAACTTTTCTCTTGATAACTTAAGTACTATTAATACTTTTAAAATTAATGGCGTATTAATGTTTCATGGTAAAACAAAACAATTAAATAATGTTATTTTAAAAGTTAATAGGCATGATAATGTTATTACAACTTCAGGAAAATTTAATGTAAAGGTATCAGACTTTGATATAAAAATCCCTAAAATAGTGGGTGATAAAATCTCTGAAAGTGTAGAAATTATTATTAATTTCTCTCTTGAGAAGAAGTAAAAAGAGCCGCTTAAAAGCGGCTCTTTTTACTATTTTATATATATATAATTGAATTACTAAACTTTTACAAAACGTTTAGTTAATGATCCATTATTATTTTTAACATCAGATGATAGCTTTACTAAAAACATACCGCTATTCCATTCTGATATATCAATTTTTGACGTCGATTTACTTAGCACTTGCGAATGCATTTTCTTTCCAAGTACATTGAAAACTTCTAATTTATACCCCTTAGTCATAGGTGTAGAAATATTAATAGTCATCACATTAGTCTTACTTGGGTTTGGGATAATTGAAAACTTTGTTTGTATTTCAATTTGAGAACTAGTATTAATGCTGGCAAATAGCGTAAGCATTATAGTTAATAAAAATTTTAAAATGTAGGTTTTTTTCATAATACTTTTTTTTGGGACTCAAATTTAAGTATTTTTCTACAATATTCTATTAAAATTAAGACCAAAACTTAATACTAAGTTTTGGTCTTAAAATATTATAACTAAATATATTATTTACTTAAATACATTTTACGTCTTGAGTATAAATCGTAAAATTCATCATCTTTTAAACTATCAATAAATAAGATACTTTCTCCTGTACTTTTCATTTCTGGTCCTAGTTTCTTATTTACATTATGAAATTTATCAAAAGAGAATACAGGTTGCTTAATTGCATATCCATCTAATTTTGGTTTAAAATCAAAATCTGTAACTTTCTTTTCTCCTAACATGACTTTGGTTGCATAATTTACATATGGTTCTCCGTAAGCCTTTGCAATAAATGGAACCGTTCTTGAAGCTCTAGGATTGGCTTCAATAATATAAACCATATCATCTTTAATAGCAAACTGGATATTTATTAACCCAACTGTATTAAGGGCTAAAGCAATCTTATTGGTATGATCTATAATTTGCTGTATTACTAAGTCTCCCAGATTAAAAGGAGGCAAGAGAGAATTACTATCTCCAGAATGTATTCCACATGGTTCAATATGCTCCATAATCCCTATGATGTAGACATTTTCACCATCGCAAATAGCATCTGCTTCGGCCTCAATAGCTCCATCTAAATAGTGATCTAGAAGTAATTGGTTACCAGGCATTCTACTCAACAAGTCAACAACATGTTTTTCTAATTCCTCTTTGTTAATTACAATCTTCATCCCTTGTCCTCCAAGAACATAAGAAGGACGAACTAAAATTGGAAAATCCAGTACATCTGCAATTGCCGCAGCTTCATCTGCCGTTGTTGCAATATCAAATTGAGGGTAAGGAATATTATTTTCTTTTAAAAGGTTTGAAAACAACCCTCTATCCTCAGCTAGATCTAATGCTTCAAAACTAGTCCCTAATATTTTTATACCATATTTGGTTAATTTTTCAGCCAATTTTAAAGCGGTTTGACCACCTAATTGAACAATAACACCTTCTGGTTTTTCATGTTTTATAATATCGTATATATGTTCCCAGAAAACAGGCTCAAAATATAATTTATCTGCAGTATCAAAATCTGTAGAAACCGTTTCAGGATTACAGTTTATCATAATAGTTTCATAACCACATTCAGCAGCAGCTAAAATACCATGTACACAACAGTAATCGAACTCAATTCCTTGACCAATTCTATTTGGACCAGATCCTAAAACAATAACCTTTTTCTTATCTGATACAATACTTTCATTATCTGCATAACGCTTACCATCTGCAGTTTCTAAATCGCTTTCAAATGTTGAATAGTAATAAGGTGTTTTTGCCTCAAATTCTGCTGCACAAGTATCAACCAATTTATAAACACGATTAATGCCTAATTCCTCACGTTTATTATAAACTTGGCTTTCTAAACAATTTAGCATATGAGCTATTTGTCTATCTCCATAACCTTTTTGCTTAGCTTCTAGTAATAGATCCTTTTCAATGGTATCTATAGTAAAGGTCGATATTTCATTTTTAAGGAAATGTAATTCTTCATATTGTTTCAAGAACCACATATCAATTCTTGTAATTTCATGAATTCTACTTAATGGAATTCCCATTTGGATGGCATCATAAATTATGAAAACACGATCCCAAGATGCATTGGTAAGTTTTTCTATAATTTCATCATAGTTCTTATTTTCCTTTCCATCTGCTCCTAATCCGTTACGTTTAATTTCAAGAGATTGAGTTGCCTTATGTAAAGCTTCTTGAAACGAACGTCCAATTCCCATAACTTCTCCAACAGATTTCATTTGAAGTCCTAATCGTCTATCCGATCCTTCAAATTTATCGAAATTCCAACGTGGTATTTTTACAATAACATAATCTAATGTTGGCTCAAATAAGGCCGATGTAGATTTTGTAATTTGATTATTTAATTCATCCAAATGATACCCTAAAGCTAATTTAGCTGCAATTTTTGCAATTGGATAACCAGTTGCCTTACTAGCTAATGCAGAAGAACGTGATACACGAGGATTAATTTCAATAGCAATAATATCTTCATTTTCGTCTGGAGATACTGCAAACTGCACATTACAACCTCCTGCAAAATCACCTATACTACGCATCATATGAATAGCCATATCACGCATTTTTTGAAAGGTTTTATCACTTAATGTCATTGCTGGAGCTACCGTTATAGAATCTCCTGTATGAATTCCAATAGGATCCATGTTTTCTATAGAACAAATTATAACGACGTTATCATTTGAATCTCTAAGTAGTTCTAACTCATACTCTTTCCAACCAATTAAAGCCTTATCAATCATTACCTCATGAATTGGAGAAATCTCTAATCCACGTGTTAATAATTTATCAAAATCTTCTTCTTTATAAACAAAAGAAGCTCCTGCTCCTCCTAGTGTATAGGATGCTCTAATTATTAAAGGAAATCCAAACTCTTGAGCAATTTCTTTACCTTTTAAATAAGAGTTAGCAGTAGCTTGTGGTGCCATAGGAATACCTATTTTAAGCATCAACTCTCTAAATTGCTCTCTATCTTCAGTAATGTTAATAGCATCAATATCGACACCAATAATTTCTACATCAAAATCTTTCCAAATTCCTTTTTCATCTGCCTCTATACATAAATTTAATGCAGTTTGTCCACCCATAGTTGGTAAAACAGCATCAATTTGGGGGTGTTCTTTTAAAATCTTAATAATTGATTTTGTGTTAAGAGGAAGCAAGTATACGTGATCTGCCATAGAAGGATCTGTCATAATAGTTGCTGGGTTAGAATTGATTAAAATAGTTTCAATTCCATCTTCTCGTAACGATCTTAAAGCTTGAGTTCCTGAGTAATCAAATTCGCATGCTTGTCCAATAACAATAGGACCTGAACCAATAATCAGAATAGACTTAAGTTTTGAATTTTTCGGCATTTTTACTAGTTATATGTTGTATTATAATTTATTACAAAAAAAATGATCAGCAGATATAAAAAAAGGCATTACACTTAAGTAATACCTTTTTTTATATCAACAATAGTTAATCATTATTTTTTATGTCTTGTTTCAGATGAGACAGATAATTTTTTTCTTCCTTTAGCTCTTCTACGTGCTAATACCTTTCTACCGTTAGCAGAAGCCATTCTTTCTCTGAAACCGTGTTTGTTTCTTCTCTTTCTTTTAGAAGGCTGAAATGTTCTTTTACTCATTATCTTATATCTTTAAACTGAATTGTATATTTTATAATATCTGGGTTCTCAAAACCGAGGGCAAATATACAAAGAGTTTTTACTTTCGCAAACCTTATTTGAAAAATATTTTGAAATATTTTATTTCATCAAAAAAGGAACACTACTCTTATATATTTTTGTACTAAACATACCCTTTTTATATAAGCTACTATCAATAAATTGTTATAGTCATTTCATAAAAATTTAGTTTCTTTGCAATCTAAATTAACTATAACTCTTGTTTTCTAAAAAACATGTAGCTTAACATCTTTTCAAACTTAAACTAATGTACAATAAAATCATAAAACTTATAATTGCTGCGGGTATCATTGTTTTTGCAGTTTACCAATTTACAGAAGGTTATATTGGTAATGGTATTATGCTTATTCTTCTATCTCTTATTTTTATATTTCTATATTTTAAAAACGAATTTATTCTTCTTGCTTTTTTAAAGTTACGTAAACAAGATTTTGAAGGTGCTAAAAAATGGTTGAATAAAATTAAAAATCCAGAATCTGCTTTGGTTAAAAAACAACGAGGTTATTTCAATTACTTACACGGTATTATGGTATCTCAAGATAACATGAATGATGCTGAAAAATATTTTAAAAAAGCATTGGCTTTGGGGTTATCTATGGATCATGATTTAGCTATGGCTAAATTAAACTTAGCTGGTATTGCATTTTCTAAACGCAAAAAACAAGAAGCTCAAAAATTACTATCTGAAGCTCAAAAATTAGACAAACAAGGTATGTTAACCGACCAAATTAAAATGATGAAGCAAAATATGAAACGTACTCAAGGCCCTAATCAACATTATGGATCTGGTAGTTCTATTAGAGCCCAAAAACGTAGAGGATAAAATATTTGCTCTTTTAATAGAATAATAGCTATTTAACTTTAAACAAGTTAATGGTATTTTACATATAAAGCCTTTTGCTTTTAGCAAAGGGCTTTTTTCTTATGTATTATTAACTTAACTATAAGATATAAACAGTTATAAGTATGTATTAAAATATATTTTAATTACTCATTTCTTATAATTACAAGCACTAACTAATATAATTCTTAATGCTTCCTTAAAATTATTTTAATTTTTTCGATAAAGTGTTATAAAATTTGAGGACAAATTTACAAATTCTGCTCTCCGTATTTAAACATCTACAAGTCAAGGTTTTTTAATGATCTTCTCTGTATACTATCCATAAGTGTCTTGCGCTTTTTAACATATGTTTTGTGGGTTTTCCACAGTAGAGTTACGGGTTTTATGTAAAAAACATATGTTCTGTTCTATATAAATTGTAAGCTTAAACATATATAAATAATTATCTGTATTTATTTGGCTACTTTAGTCGACTCAATTAAAATAGTTTCTTGTAAGGAAGTTGTTTTTTTATTAATTAAAGCGAATTTATTTTTAACTGTAAGTAATATAATTATTAATCCAAAGAAACAAAAAGTTTTTATTTAGCACTTTAAAAGTATTAACTAAACTTAAAATATTAAAAAATGAGAGACTTAAAAGTATTACTAGTTTTAACTGTATTATGTACTGGATTACTAACATCTTGTACAAAACAAGAATTAAATGAGGAACCAAATCTTATTGACAAAGATGAAATCGAAAACCCAAGAGACAATAAAAGTCACAAAAGAAAAGAAATTATCTTCCCTTAATTATGTTAGTCTTTTATTGATTGCAATATTTTCCTTTATCTCTATTACAGCTCCCTTTTGGCATATATTTTCGCAGAAGGGAGTTGGTGATAGTTTTTTAGGTTTTAAAACAATAAGATCTTTTCTTTATACATTTGGGATGCATTTTGCTCTTTTTGGATGTTCTATTTTTTCGTTTTGGGCTATTAATATCAAAAGTAAAACAGAAAAACAAATTGACAATATTTCTAAAATAAAAAGAAATATTTTAAATATTATAGCGTGTACATATTGCTCTGTATCTATTTATTACTTACTGTATACATTTATAGATACAAACTCTCCTTATCCTGATTATTACTATGAAATAGCATTTATTGTAGGTGCTATAGTAGTCTCAGTAATTATTTTGTTTTTCTTTAATCTTCAAATAAAAATAAGAGACAGAAAAGATAAGTTTGAAAAAGAATCAGAGTATTTTTTAGGTACAGCTTTAAATTTTATAGATGAAATTAATCACTCAATAATTAAATAAAGATGAAAGAACTTAACGAAAATCTAAATAAACTTATTGAGGATTACCGAAATAACTTATTATCTATTGATGAAGTGATTGTGAAATTTGAATGTTTAATTAATCAATATTATAAAAAAATAAAACTAAGCAAAAAAGCAAGTCAAATTAATGAAGTAGAAAAGTTGTTTCTGAATATTATATTAAAAATTGGAAATATTAAAAACATTGATAATAAATTAGAAAATCGAAAAGAAACCAATGTTGAATTAAGACGAGAACTTGGCTTAATTTAGGTTTAACAATTATCTTAGTTTTTTTAAACATTTTATTTCCCTCATAATGCCATTTTCTGCATCTAGTCTTTCAGATTTAATAAATTTACTAACAGTAGGTATTTCTCTAACTTCTTTTTCATGAAGTAAAAAAGCGTCACTTATTATTCGTTTATGTTCATCTGTTAAATTTCCAGAAAGTACCGTTTCGTCTTTAGTATTATTATAAATAGAATTTTTAAGACTCCATATAGAAGCGCTATTAGGAAACGATTCTACAAGTTTTTTAAGTTGTACTGGTTTTAAACTTGTTTTCTTTCCGCCTTTTATATCGTAATACATTCCTTTAGAAAAGCCTGTTATTTCTAAGAACTCATTAACCTTAATGTTTTCTTCAAATTGTAATTTCAGTATTTTTTCGTATAAGGTCATATTTTATAAAAGTATATACAAATAATCTTCTTGTTAGTTCTTTTTTGTCTATTATATATGATTTTTTTAATAAAAATCCTAAAAAGTATTTTTTATTCTGTTTTTAGCCTTATATATTTGTAATGTATATGTAATAATTCAAAGATAAACAAAAAGACAAGTTTAACAAGTCCTATTTTGGTAAGCTAGTATAAAAACATAAAGAAGGATTATTTGGGGTTAGTATGATTAGTAGTTGAGAAACCACAGGGTATTTTAAGTCTCTCTTAAATAAATAATTTGGCCCTGTGGTTTTAATTAAAAAACACGTTTGTTAAAATTGTGTATGCTGCTAAAGTTTATATATTACTTTTAATTCTTACGAATACAGTATCTTTTACATCTAAATAAAGAAAGCAAATTCCTTATTTTTGAAATGCAAATTAGTATAGCAAACATATTTATTATTAGTGCTAAAGCAGGCTAAATAATGAGAACAAAACCATATTAAATGCGAGTAGAAATAATTTATTTAGGACTAAAAGTAGCACCAATTAAACTATCGTACGAGTTTTACCGAAAATGCGATAAAAAAGGAAAACCCAAAACAATGGTTTTAGGTGGTGGCGTAAAAGTAAAGTTAGAAGCCAATTATGAAACCATGCGTTTTTTAGAAGAAATTTTATCTATAGACGAGCGCTATAAAAATAGAGATTTAACAAACCCAACAGATAGCGAAAGTTATAAAAAGTTTCCATTAATATTTATGATGATGAAGATTATAACATACGTAGTCTAGAACTACTAGATAGCTACATTTCTAACTTTAAAGAGGTTTTTTACACAGTAAAGGAGCATATTAAAAATGAAGAAACTAATAACTTTGTAAAGTTAAAATTTAAATCTGCTTCACAAATTTTTAATAAAGGAGAGGCTGTAAATGTATTTGGCTGGTGGCTAACTCACCCAATTACAAATGCACCATATAAAACGCCAGTAAATACTGTAGAGGAAAAAGAAACAGATTTAAAATTTATAGCTAATTTTGAAAGATTAAGCTCTTACAAAGGAGAATTTGGGTTTGATTGGATGCGTGATGAGTATAAAGATATTTGTGATAACTATGAAGCTCTAAAAAAAGAGTATAACCCAACTACTATTAATGGTAAAGAATATTTTGTGCCTTGGCTTAGTATGTTTCCTAAGCAAAACAATGTCTCATTACTTTTAAAAGTAAAACAAGTAAAAGGGAATAATGGAAAGGTAAAAAAAGATGATGTAGTAAAACTTCCTACAAAACATGGCATACGTTTTGAGCCTAATGAGGTAAGAGTAAAAGATATTAAAGAAAACGGGGTGTTAATTAATGTGTTTTGTGATAGCCCGTTAAGTAGCGATACCGAAATAAGCTTGCTAAATAAGAATGATGCTACTGTGGGGAAGATTATGTTTTTTAAAAATGATGAGATATTTAATCTCAATTTAAAAATTGTAAAAGTGGTTCGTAGTGCTAGTAAAAAACGTGATCTTACAGGGATTAATAAAGCGTTAGAACAAATAGATTTGGATAATTTTTTAAACAAAAACTCATTACAACAAGCTTTAATAAAAACAGCAATTATTCCTGATGAATGTGTTTTAGAATTAGATGGTGAAATACTAAATGAGAATGGTAAACCTTTATTTGATGGAGCAGTATTTGTTGGAGGGAATGAAGTAAGCTCACTGCTAAGGGAGCGTTATATGCAAGAATACGAACAAGAAGTTAAACATAAAGGGCTTTTGTTATTTGTGACACCAATAAAAAGAAAAGGAGCTGCTGGCGATGGTCAATTATGGGCAGCCGATCATAGAAACTGTAGTATTTTTTATGATAGTTTATATACAAAAACCACCTATGCACATGAACTAGCTCATGTGCTAGGGTGCGAACATCCTTTTGATAATGAGTGGAAAATTAATAATGAAAGATTCAATCAAAGGATAAATGATGAAGAAATTAAGAAACAAAAATATTTATCTGAAAACGAAGAGTTCGAAAGAGGTAAGTTGAAATGTATGGCTAGAATTGAGGAAATGAAAACTTACCCTAATAATCCTGTCGCAATTAAAAATATTGAAGTTAATAAATCAAACCTTAAGGTTCTTGATCAAAAAATTTTAGCTAGAGAAAAGAAGATTAAAATTAATGAAGAATTAATTAAAATTTTTCAATCACTTATAGAACAAGCAAGAATTATTAAAGAATCCAATAGGTATGTTTTTCCTGTTAAAGGTATTACAAAAGAAAACTTTATGGATTATGTATACCCAAAGAGTAATCGAAAAAGTTTTTGGAAATGGCAGTGGAGAGCCATGCAATACGATATAAAAACTTATTATTCATAGATGATTATGAAATACATTATAGTATCCTTTTTTTTATTTATAACGTTGTCTAGTTGTTTTGGACAAAAGAAAGTTATCATAGAAAAAGATTCCTTATTGAAAGAAAGTAAATTATCAGATCTATTATTTATAAATGAATCATTTAGAAATAGCATTCATGAAGGAAATAAGGTTGTTTTAAGAGTTAATAATAAAGGATTTTATGAATATAAAAAAGATTCTACATTATATAATGGTAGTCTTGATATAACATTGCATAAGGATTTTAATAATGACACAGGACCTAAAATATACGGATCTCTTTCAGGAGATATAAAAGATGGAAAAAAAGAAGGCGAATGGGAAAAGGAAGTCTTTGTTAAAGGAGAAGAGTCAGCAATAGTAAAGGTCATGAACTATGCTAATGGGGTTTTACATGGCAAATATCAAGTTTTTGATCTAAAAGGAAACGTTTTAACACCA
>NZ_MDJD01000044.1 GCF_001747085.1 Flavivirga aquatica | reverse complement strand
TTTTGGGTGGTCAATATATTGTCCTTCAACAAAAAGAATATAAGGTTCATCGGTTTTTTTATCAATCCATAGATAACAGAATGTTTTTGTTTTATAACAGAAACAAGGCATTCCATATTTTTTTGTTTCAGTTATATTTTTATCTTGATTTATAATAATGTTACGTAAAGTGAGCAAACAACTTTTATTTGGTTCATCTTTATCTAAATAGAAGTTATCATTTTGGTTCATTACAGTTTTAGTTTGACTATATTCTTTAAACTTCTCTATTTGCATTTTCCATATAGATTAGTTCGTTTTGATATTTATATTGAATACCTGAGGTTTTTGAATTGCGATTGTGATATTTTAAATTAAAATACTCAAGGTCTTTTATGTGACTAATATAATTTTTTAATACGTTTTCAATTTTCCAGATCAAGGCAGTTTCATTCCAACGATACCAATCTTTGAATTTCCCCGATCCATTTTGTTCAATCACCTTTTCTATTTTTAAAGCTTTTTTTGAATGCTCAAGAGCAGCATAAGCAGAAAGTTGATTTTTATGATAATCTTTATTAAAATAGTAGTTTAATGATTTTGTAAAGTCGGCTGCCACACCTGTTAAATGAAACATTTTTTGAGTTGGTAAAGCCATATCTATAGTATAAAAATTTAAACGACTACCAGATAATTTTCCTTTAGCCTCAAGAGTATGTTGAACAGATACGACCCACTTTTTTTCAGTTGAATTATACAAATTATAGTAAGCATCAAGTGCAAAATTTATTTAGGACAGGATTGACTTAAAACCTGTAATTTTTAATGCGTCTTCTATTGGCTCACTTTCTTTTATTACTGAACTAAATAGTGAATACTCTTCTATGGATTTTCGATGTAATCGTATTATTAATAACATGTCCTATTTCAAAAAATTGTACCGAACCCATTGCAGGTAATATTTTCAAATTTAGATTCATCAAAATTAACTGCAGCCTACAAGTAAAATAATTAATAAAAACACATTTACTTTAAATAAAATTTTCATGCTTTTTCTTTTTTAATCAAATATATCGTCTTCTATAACATAACTGAAATTAATATATATTGAATGGTTAGTTATTAAAAATAAAGAATGACCTAATTTATAATTTCATGATAATCTTTGGTTCAAAATTTCATCAATTTATCTACTTAAATGAAATTAGCAATTTTTCTCATGTCCTAAGCAGTTATTTATACAATAATACCACTTAGTATATAGGTTAATTAATCTAATTTACAAAATACAATAAGGGGAAAAACACCCTTTTTATCTAGTAAAAACATGGAATATAAATCATAATTAATTGATTTTAAATAAATTAAACTTAATTTATTTTAACATAATTATCAAATACGTTGTCTGTATTAGTATATAATGTAATTTTATAATCAAATTAATATCAATTAATCATGAAAAAAAACAAACCCTATCTTGTTATCCTATTAGTAGTCATGTTACTATTAATTATAGTTAAATTTTGTAAAGATAAAGAACCGCATACAGATGATGGAAACAATCCAACATATGCCGCACCAAAAAAAATCATTCCTATTAATAAAGGCATCGATTTATTTAAAGAATATCATAAAAACCGAACTAAATTAATCGAGCCACATTTAAGAAGACTTTACAACGATTCATCTTTTATAGACACCAAATTTGTTTGGTACAGTTTAGATGAAATTAAAGAATATATAGCCTATATTGAAAAAGTGCAAAAAACAAACCCTTCTTATAATGTTACAGGTATACGATTGTATTATGGTGCCTATTCAAATAAGCATGAAAAATTCCCTAATCAGCAAACTTTTTTTATGGTTCCAACTATGAAGTCTGAGAAACAAGACCCTAAACACAACAATATGAACCATATTCCTTTTTATATTGAATATGAAAAAGGAGGAAACCCTATTAAAGGGAATTTTGTAGCCATGGATGAATTAATGCTCGATTATAACAAAAAAGAAAGGCTCAATCCATACCTTAAATCTAACCAACAAGAAGGTAACTTTAGCCTTAATATATCAAGGCTATTTTCTTCAACAGCATTAAATAACGCAATAACTAGTCTTGTATATAATGAAAGTGAAGCAAGTCCTCCTCCAAGAAATAATTAAATAAGCATTACAAATCTATTTTCTATGAGAAGCCGTTTAATAGGATTTTAAATTTATCTTTATTCCAAATTCTACAAAATTAACCAAAAACGATTGTTTATGATGATCAATATTACTTATGAAAGCTTAAGAAGTTCTGTAAAATATATAGATCTTCTTACTGCTATCATTGGTACAATATATTTTTATAAGTATAAACACACCTGCTTAAAATACTTTCTTATAATATTATGGTATGTAGTAATAAATGAATTTTTAGGACTATACATAAGAAAAATGGGGTTCACATACAATCTCATAATATATAATATATATCATTTAATAAATTTTTCTTTTTTATTCATCCACTTTAAAAGATATGTAAAGAATAATAATCATAAAACATATATTAAATACTTTTTAATTATATATATAATTTCCTTTTTTGGAAATATGTTTTTACAGAATTATTTTAACCAATTAATAACTATCCCCTTCTTAATTGCTGCATTTTTTCTAATCATGGCTATAGCGTTTTATTTTACAGAAATTTTAAATACAAATAAAGTTTTGTATGTGGATAAAAATTTACTCTTTTGGATAAGTATTGGATTATTACTCTACCATATTGGAAAAATACCAACTAGAATTATGCGTAACTATTATGAGGAAATTCCAAATTTTGAAAATATTTTTATAGCAGAAAGTATTTTAAGTATTATTATGAATATTTGTTTTATTATAGGTTTTATATGCAGCGAGAAGGACAAGCAATATTAGTAGCCGTATTCACATTGGTATTTTTATGTATAATATTGATTATACTATTTGTTATTTTTCAAAAACGAAAAAATGCACTACTCCTAGAACAAAAAGTAAATGAACAGCATTTTGAGCAAGAAATTTCTAAAATGCAAATTGAAATTAGAGAAGAAACGTTTAGAAATATTAGCTGGGAATTACACGATAATATTGGTCAACTTATAACATTAGCTAAAATACAATTACAAAGTGGTGCCAGTATTGAAGACATTAAAGAGTCTTTAGACAAAAGCTTAAAAGAAGTAAGGACCTTATCACGTGCCATAAACCCTGAAGCCTTAAAAAACACCTCTTTAACTAAAGCTATACAACAAGAGTTAGATCGCTTTAACAGACTACAATATATTGAAGCTGAACTAATAATAACTGGTAAAGAAAAAATAATTAATCATGAAGTAGAAGTTGTTTTTTTTAGAATTCTTCAAGAATTCTTTTCTAACACTATTAAACACGCCAATGCTAGTCATTTAAAAATAATGATTAATTTTGATAAAAATGAAGTTAATATTATTGCCGAAGATAATGGCAAAGGGTTTAATATAAAAAATAATCCTGAGGATTCTGGAATAGGCTTATTAAATATTGAAAAAAGAGCACAACTTATTGGTGCTAAAATTAATATTGAATCTGCCATTAACGAAGGAACTAAGTTATATTTATCATACCCTTATACCAAAGACATTTCAAAATAATCAATACAAATAGTTTTCTTAATCAAGTTAAGTACAAATTTTTAATTATTAAAAACATAATCTGTAGTTAAACTTTAATTTTATACCTTAATAATTCAATTTCTTAATCAACCATTTTGAAACATATTTGGTGTTATTAACAATTTTATATGGAAGCCCGCACAATAGTTATTGTTGAAGATCACGTATTATTATCTCAAGCTATAAGTAGCTTAGTTAATTCTTTTAATGATTTTAATGTACTGTATTTATGTAAAAATGGACAAGAACTAGTAGATAAATTAAAATCGAATGCTAAACAACCTGACATTGTTCTTATGGATGTAAATATGCCAATAATGAATGGTATAGAAACAACACTACACTTAACTAATAATTACCCTAGTATTAATGTTCTTGCGCTTTCTGTAGAAGAAAATGAAGATATCATTATTAAAATGTTAAAAGCTGGAGCTAAAGGCTATTTACTTAAAGATGTAGAAAAAAACATTTTAGAAACTGCTTTACATGAAGTTTTAGACAAAGGGTTTTACCACACGCGAGATGTTGCGAAATTGCTTGTAAATACATTAAATGATGACTATCAAAATAATAAAACTCATTTAAAAGAAAGAGAAATAGAGTTCATTAAACTGGTTTGCACAGAATTAACATATAAAGAAATTGCAGAAAGAATGTTTTTAAGCCCTAAAACCATAGATGGATACAGAGACACTTTATTCTATAAACTTCAAGTAAAAAACAGAATAGGTTTAGTTATTTATGCTATAAAAAATAAAATCTATAATATTTAAAAACAATAATATATTTACTAAATAATAGTAGAGACAAACTTATTTAAAAGATACTTCGCTAACTTATAGAAAATAAAACCTGAAATAGCTCCAAAAGTAAGCCCACATACTATATCTAGCGGGTAATGTACACCTACATATATTCTACTATAAGCAACAATAGCACTCCAAAGTAATAGAATGAATATTAAATTTTTATAATGGGATTTAAGCATTAAACCTGCGAAAACTGCTGCTGCCATTGAATTTGATGAATGTCCCGAAAAGAAGCCATACTTCCCACAGCGCACAGCTATAAAGCGCATTTGATCTATTAAGTCTGCTTCACCACATGGTCTTGGACGCTGAAAGCCTCTCTTAAAAATATTTGTTATTTGGTCTGTGAATGTAATCATTAAGGCTACTACAACTACAAAAACCAACAACGATTTTAATCCATACTTTCTATAAAGCAAAAATAATAAAATTGCATATAAAGGAACAAACGTAAGCTTATGTGTAATAATCAACCATAAATTATCCCAAGCAGGTGTTCCTAAATTGTTTAAAAATAAAAATAAATCGGTATCGTAATTTAAAATTTGATCAATCATTTATATTCTTTTGATGTTATTCTCGTTGTACTCGTATATAGGTATTTATGACAATAAATAACTTAGTTGGTTCACTTAAATCAACTAATCTTCATATTTTGCTATTTCTTTATCATAAAATTCGGTCGCTAGCTTTATAGCATTTTCGGTTTCGATTTTAAGTTCCTTCTCATCTTCGGCATCAAAGTCTTCAAACCACTCTACGTCGTCATCTTCAAGATTAATAATAAATCTTGGAAATTCCGTATGAATTACAAAAATAGCATTTGGATAATCTGTATTATCTCCTAATATAAATTTTGGAAGTGTCATTTTTAACTTTAAATATATTAATTACATTTATTCATTGGTAAAGATTTCTTCTTATAATTAAGAAATACTTTATCAAACTTTTGTTCTACTATCATTTTTTCTTCGGCTTCACTAACAACAAAACTAATTTTTGTGAGCCATCTATTTGATACGTTAGAATAATCTGATTCTATTTCTTTAGTATCAGACCATAATATGGTTTCCTTCTTATTGTTTACAAATATAAGGCTACATCCATTAAATGTCTTTACGTTTGAGCCACTCAAAATAGCAACATTAAGAAATTTATAAATCGACACGTTTTGAAAAGACACTAAAAGCTGTCCATACTTAGATTCTGCTATTTTCTTTCCTTCTATATTCCTTATTAAATCTTCGGTATAAGTATCTACATGCGTACGTTCCATAGCTTTAATATTCCCTAAAGATGCTAATATCTTATCAATACTTTGTAATAATTTCATATAGACTTATAAATTAATACTAATGTTTTCTCTAATAAGTTTTTTTGTCAAATAATTAAATCGAATATACAATAAAATAGCTGCTGTAGTTAGACCAGCTAATAGCCCTAACCAAATACCAAAACTTCCATAAACATCTTCTTTTCCTAAAAACCAACTTACTGGAAAACCTATTAACCAATACGAAATAAAGGTAATTATGGTTGGGATTTTAACATCTTGTAATCCACGCAAAGCTCCTAGAACCAATACTTGTATACTATCACTAATTTGATAAATCGCAGCAGCAATTAACAACTTTGAGGCGATACTAATCACTTCTGTATTATCAACAAGGTTTTTAGCGTCATCAAAATCTACATAGATTTTTGGTAACTGCTCATGAAACACAAAGAAAATAATAGCAAAACCAATGGCAAAAATAATTGCCATTAAAAATAATGAATATGCAATGCGACGTAATTCAAGATAAGTTTTTAATCCTTTTTGATTACCAACACGAATCATAGCTGCAACACTTAAGCCCATGGCTATCATAAATGTCATGGATGATAAATTTAATGCTATTTGATTTGCTGCTTGCGGGTTTTTACCTAATAAGCCACTAAGCCATACTGCTGCAGTAAATATGGCTACTTCAAAAAACATTTGCATAGCGCTTGGTGTTCCTAAATCAATAAGCTTTTTCAACATTAACTTATCTAAAACAAAAAACTTAATATGAGTTACAAAAGCTTTTGTTTTTTCTTTAGCTCGTAATAAAAACCACAAATGCCAAACCATAATAATTCGAGATATTAAAGTACCATAAGCCGCACCTAGAATGCCCATTTCTGAAAATCCAAACTTTCCAAAAATTAATACGTAGTTTAAGGCTATATTTATAACATTTCCTAATATGGTTGAATACATGGGAAGCTTAGTCATAGACATGCCGTCACTAAATTGTTTAAATCCTTGAAAAATAATTAAAGGAATTAACGAACATGCTACTAAATTTAAATATGGTATTGCTAACCCAACAACTTCTATAGGTTGTTTCATTAAATACATTAATGGTTTTGCTAGAAATACTATTAAAAAAAGTAATATACCTAAAACGGAACATAAGAACAGACCGTGCTTAAAAGATGATTTTCCTTTCAAAAAATCCTTTGCTGCATCTGCTTCTGCTATTAATGGTGTTATAGCTGTAGAAAAACCAATACCAAAAGACATAGCAATAAATACAAAACTATTACCTAAAGAAACTGCTGCTAATTCAGCTGTTCCTATTTGTCCAACCATAATATTGTCTATAAAACTAACAAAGGTATGCCCTAACATACCTAACATTACCGGGGCTGCCAATTGCCAATTGTATTTAAACTCTTTAGTATAGTTACTTAATTGCATGATGCAAAAGTAAACTTTAGCTATAGTTTATACCAATTTTATAACATTCTTTTAATTTCTTAAAATAAACAATAAATAGCATATTATTATATACAGAATTTTCATACATTAGCTGTGCTTTAAAAAGTATATTAGAAACATTTAGCTTTTATTTTATAGGGATACAAAAATTTTTAGTTGAGGTTTCAATATTAAGGAGGAAAAATTACTTTTCCTCCTTTTAGTATATATTAATATATGTAATTAAGTTTAAGAAAAATACACTATAAACTTGAAGTCATCTTTTTAGCTTCTTCAAACTCTTCAACCAAATCAGTGACAATTTCTAGAACAGGTTTTATATCATGAATGAGCCCTGAAACTTGACCTATTTCCAATTCGCCTTCATCCAAGTCGCCTTCAAACATACCTTTTTTGGCACGTGCTCTGCCTAATAATGTTTTTAACTGTTCTGGCGTTGGCGCTTTTTTATAAAGTTCTTGAATGTTATTAAAAAATTTATTTTTAATTAATCTAACTGGAGCTAATTCTTTAAGGGTTAATTGCGTCTCCCCTTCTTTAACATCTACAACTAATTGTTTAAATGTTAAATGTGCAGAACTTTCTTCACTTGTTACAAACCGACTTCCAATTTGAACACCGTCTGCTCCTAAAATCATAGTTGCTAACATAGCTTTTCCTGTAGCAATACCTCCAGCAGCAATTAATGGAATGTGTATTTGTTCTTTAACCATAGGTATAAGTGTCAATGTTGTCGTTTCATCTCTCCCATTATGTCCTCCAGCTTCAAAGCCTTCTGCTACAATAGCATCAACACCTGCCTCTTGAGCTTTTAAAGCAAATTTAACACTGCTTACTACATGCACAACGGTAATACCTCTTTCTTTTAACCATGAAGTCCATGTTTTTGGATTTCCTGCAGATGTGAATACAATTTTCACGCCTTCTTCTACAATAATATCCATGATTTCTTGAATCTTAGGATATAGCATAGGTACATTAACACCAAAAGGCTTTTTTGTTGCTTTTTTGCATTTCTGTATATGTTCTCTCAATACTTCAGGATACATGGACCCTGCTCCTATTAAACCTAAAATTCCCGAATTACTACATGCCGAAGCAAGTTTCCAACCGCTATTCCAAATCATTCCTGCCTGAATTATTGGATATTTTATATTGAATAATTTAGTAATTCGATTATCCATATACTATTCTTTTACTAGTTTAAATGTTTTTGATATACCTTTAATTTCTACCTTGGCTATGTAAATACCTTTTGGTAATAAACTCATGTTAATTGTATTATTCTCATTTGAAATTAAAAAAGTATTAATCTCATTTCCTAAAATATCAAAAAGACGTAATGCAATTACTGCTTCATTTAAAGGTGTTTTAACGTGAATTGTTTCTTTAACTGGATTCGGAAATAAATCAAATGCAATACTTTTAAAATCATTGGCTTCTGTTGATAATGCCAAATTTAATGATTTTTCTAAATCTGGTATACCGTACCCCAGAAAGTAATCTGGTGTTGTATATTGAGAGGCAGACTCTCTAACCAATTGCATAATTTCTGCATTCGTTTTATTAGGTAAAGCTTCCCATAAACAAGCTATACCTCCTGCTATAGTTGGAGAACTAAAAGATGTCCCATTAAATGTCTTAATCTCATCTTTTTCTGTTATGGCGTAATTAGCTGCTCCTTGTGCTACTACATCTGGCTTTTGAGTAGACTGAATTGCAGTACCTCTTGAACTAAAAGAAGCATAATTTCCACTAGCAGTAACAGCTCCAATACTTAAAACCCCCGAGGCATCTGCAGGCGCACCAACTGTACCCCAAGTATCATTCCCTGAATTTCCAGCAGAATTGACTATAAGCATACCTTTTTCGAATGCTATATTTGCCCCTTTAGTTATGTAAGCTGTATTTCCATTCATATCTGCTGGTGTATAGCTATAATTAGAATTATCATAAGTTGTATACCCTAAAGAAGAGTTAATAATATCTACTCCTAAACTATCTGCTCTTTCTACTGCTTCTACCCAATAACTTTCTTCTACAGGATTTTCATTGATTGCGTCTTCAGTTATAAATAAATAATAAGAAGCATCTGGAGCCGTACCGACATATTCATCTTGTACAAAACCAGCCATATTACTTAATACTAATGTACCATGGCTACTTTTCGCATTTGTATAAACATCAATATCTCTATTTACAAAATCGTAACTTCCTTTTATGTTTCCAGCATCTCTTAGCCTTTTAAAAGATGTCATCACATTTACATTCAGATAACCTCCATCTAAAACTGCAATCGTTATACCAGATCCTGTATAATTTGCAACATGTAAATCATCGCCATTAAACATCTCTATTTGGTTAAAAGCATTTCCATAATTAAATGTTTTTAAAGTACTTTCTAGCTTAAACTTTTTTTGAGATCTAAAATTTCTTTTCTTTTCTGCACTTTTACTATTTACATTCAAACTCTTATCAGCAAAGTCTATTCTATCGATAAAACCAAGACTATTAAGTGCTTCTATATCTATTTGATTGCCCCTAACATGCACAGCATTAAACCATTTAGATTTAGCCATAACAGTTATACCTGTAGCGTTTTTAAGTTGTGCTATATAATTTTCATTTACAGGAACATCTCGTTCATCAATAGAAATGCTATGGTTATTCTTTCTGTCAATTGCCTTTTGGGTGATTATATTAAGCGGATTAGCTATTAAAGCTTCAACATTTTCTTTATCTGTTAAGTAGACCCATGCATCTTGTTGAGCAAATACTTTAAACTGAATAATACCTAATAGTAGTAATAATAATATTCCTTTTTTCATAATACGAAGATTTTTATTACAAATCTACGAAATTACTCCCGAACCTATAAGCTCTTTATTTAAATACCATGCAGCAAATTGTCCTTCTGCTATAGCCGATTGAAAATTTTCAAATTCAATATACAAGCCACTATCTACTTTATACAACGTAGCATTTTCTAGTTGTTGTCTATATCGAATTCTAGCTTGTACTTGCATCGTTTCATCCACTTTTAATGTTAAATCTTCTCTAACCCAATGTAATTCCTCATTAGTTATAAATAAAGCTCGTTTTAATAAGCCTGGATGCTCTTTACCTTGTCCTGCATATATTACATTTTCATTAACATTTGTATCAATTACAAATAAAGGCTCTACAGTACCTCCTACACCCAATCCTTTACGTTGTCCTTTTGTAAAATAATGAGCACCTTGGTGTTTACCTACTATCTTTCCTTGATCAATTTTATAATCGACTTTGCGTGATAAATATCTTAATTTATCTTCTTCAGACTCGAATTCTGTTTTAACGTAATTGTAAATCTCTTGTTCTTTAGGGATTTCTACAATAATGCCTTCTTTTGGTTTTAATTGTTGCTGAAGAAAATCTGGTAATTTAACCTTTCCAATAAAACAAAGTCCTTGAGAATCTTTCTTTTCTGCAGTAACTAAATCCAATTTAGCTGCAATCTCACGTACTTCTGGTTTTGTTAATTCACCTATAGGAAATAAAGATTTTGCTAATTGTTTTTGAGATAGTTGACATAAAAAATAAGATTGATCTTTATTACCATCGACACCTGCTAATAGTTGATACGTTTCTTGCCCTTCATTTTGAATTGTTCCTTTTCTACAGTAATGCCCTGTTGCTACATAATCTGCTCCAAGTTCTAAAGCAATATTCATAAAAACATCAAACTTTATTTCTCTATTACAAAGTACATCTGGGTTTGGTGTTCTTCCTTTTTTATATTCATGAAACATATAATCTACTATACGTTCTTTATATTGTTCACTTAAATCAACGGTTTGAAAAGGGATTCCTAATTTTTCAGCAACTAGCATGGCATCATTACTATCATCCAACCAAGGACATTCATTGGATATGGTCACAGAATCATCGTGCCAGTTTTTCATAAACAAACCTATAACTTCATAACCTTGCTCTTTTAACAAATAAGCAGCAACACTAGAATCTACACCTCCTGAAAGCCCAATAATAACTCGTTTCATTATAAAAAATTAGTTCACAAAGATACGCATATTTAAAGAAATTTATGAATTTAAAAAGAGACTTCAAATATATAAAAACACCTATAACATTGATTTTCAGCAAATAAAAAATGTATTATTTTTATTTTGTTTAATTATTTTGTATTTTTATTAAACAAAAAATATTTAATTATGAAAACTTTAGATTATTTAAAAAGATTAACCCTTGCCTTTGCTACAGTATTATTACTTTTTTCTTGTAATAATGATGATGATGACAATATCCAAAGAGCCACCCAAACTATAGCTGAATTAGCTTCTAACACTCCTAATTTAAGTAAATTAGTATCTGCTTTACAGCGTGCCAATTTAGTTACTACGCTTGATGGTTCACAACAATTTACCGTATTTGCTCCTACTAATGATGCTTTCGACACTTTTTTGAGTGCTAATAATTTCGCTTCTATTGATGATGTTCCTATAGATATCTTAACGCAGGTATTATTAAATCACGTTATTGACGGTGAATTTCCATCATCAAATATATTTACAGGTTATGGTAAAACACTTGCCACATATTCTAATACAAACTTAAATTTAAGTTTATACCTAAATACTACTAGTGGCTTAACTATAAATGGAACATCCAGTGTTGTGACTCCTAATGTTGATGCTACTAATGGTATAATTCATATTGTAAATGCTGTAATAGATATTCCAACTATTGTAACATTTGCTACAGCAGACCCTAATTTTAGTACTTTAGTTAATGCGTTAACAACATTAACTCCAGGAACTAATTTCGCTGAAATATTATCAAGAACAACTGGAGGCAATAATGATAATATAAATCCTCCCTTTACTGTTTTTGCTCCATTAAATTCTGCTTTTGATGCTTTATCTGCAATACCAGCAGAACCTGAATTAACTCAAATATTATTACATCATGTCGTTTCTGGAAATATTTCTTCTGGAAACTTAATACCTAATGATGATACTAATGCTTCTAGTTTACATGGTGATAATCTTACAATAACTTTACCAGGGATAGGTAATAATGTTGCAGGTTTAACTGATGGATCTGGAAATTCTGATATAGGAATAGTTTTTGTAGATGTACAGGCGAGTAATGGTATTATTCATATTATAAATAAAGTAGCAACACCAAGTTCTCCTTAAAACACAATTTGGTTAGTTTGTTAATTGTAGATGTTTTTTATAGTCGTAATTAAAAAATAATCTATAAGAAAAAGCTCCTTAATATTAAGGGGCTTTATTTTATTTTCGTTTATATGAAAAATCTTTTTCTTCAATTAATTTACCATTTTCATAATACTTCCATATACCATGCTTTTTCCCTCTTTTGTATACGCCCTCTGTAATTAACTCCCCTATGGCATTATAAAATTTAGAATGACCATGTAATTCTCCATTCTTATAAATGAATTCTTTTATCAAAACTTTATTTTGCGAATAATTAAAAGAAACTCCATCTAATTTTCCATTTAGATAATTTTGTTTTTCAGCTATTACTCCATTTGGATAGTATACTAAACGTTCTCCATCTAATTCACCTAATTTATTAAAATGCTCTAAAGTTAAAAGTTTATCTGATCTTTTTTGATAATACTTCCAAGTACCTATATACGTTTTGCCATCCATTTGGCCTTCACTAATAAGCTTACCTCGACTTGTAAAAAACTTTACTTCCGCTATATTATTATTTTCATTAAACTGCTTTGTTGCCGTTAGAATAGCTTTCTTTCTAATTTTTTTATAAAACTTAAACAGTCCTATTTCTTTACCATGTAAAAACTCACCTTCATATCTTAATATATTAGTATTCTTAAAATTCTTTTTCCAAATACCATGACGCTTGTTATTTTTATCAAATTGGTTAACATCTTGTGCTAAAGTAATAACATGTGCTAATAAAAATAAAACTAATATTGATTTTGAAAATTTCATATCTCTATACTTTATAATAATGAATTTTGATTTTCTATGAATAAAAAAATAAACGATAAAAATAAACTCAAATTGTATACCATACTAATTCAACTATACAAATCAATTTAAATATAACAAAAAAGCTGTCAAACAAAATTGACAGCTTTTTAAAAATTCAAGTATTATTCAACGTATTTATTTACGTTTCTTTTGCTGTGCTTGAGCTTGTTTTTGTTTTTCGGCCTGTTCCATCATTTCTTGCATACGGGCTTGAAACTTATTTTGTTTTTTAGGTTTCTTTTTATTTTCTTGAATTTGAGCATGAATCTTATCCTCATCAAGAATATAATTTTTAATGACTAAAATAATACCTATACTAATTAAGTTTGAGATGAAATAATATAAACTCAATCCTGATGCATAATTATTAAAGAAAAACAACATCATTATTGGAGAGAAATACATCATGTATTTCATCATTTTCCCCATATCTGGCATACCTTCTTGCTGTGGTTGTGTATTAACTTGTTGACCAGTAGTTAAACGCATATAAAAGAATATAGCTATAGATGCCAATATTGGAAATAAACTTACGTGATTTCCATAAAATGGGATATTGAATGGTATGTTAGCAATAACATCATAAGATGATAAATCATCTGCCCAAAGGAAAGGTTTCTGTCTTAAATCGAAAGCCGAAGGAAAAAATTGAAACAACGAATAAAATACAGGCAATTGTATTAAAGCTGGTAAACACCCTGCCATAGGGCTCGCTCCTGCTTTTGTTTGCAATGCCATAGTTTCTTGCTGTGCCTTCATTTTATTGTCTTTATGCTTTTCACGAATAGCATCTAATTCTGGTTTCAAGATTTTTAACTTAGCTTGAGATAAGAATTGTTTGTATTGCACAAAAGATAACAACAGTTTAATTAAAACTGTCATAACTATAATAGCTATACCATACGGTAAAAAACCACCTAAAAAGGTAAATAATGGCATGAAAATATAACGGTTTATCCAACCAAAAATTCCCCAACCAAATGGTACGATCTCATCTAAGTTTCTGTCGTAAGCATTCAATACTTTAAAATCACTTGGTCCATAATACCAATCCATAGATTGGTTTATCTCTCCTCCTTGTAACTCTAATGGTATACTAGCTGCAAAACTTTTTGTATAAACGGTATCTATTACTTCATCATCTACTAAGTTTTCAGCTTTAATATGTACCTTTTTAAAACGTGAATCTGTTAATAATACAGAAGTAAAGAAATGTTGTTTATAACCAATCCAAGCAACATCTTCGATCTCTTCATCAGCTTCTCTTGGTCCTGTATAATCATCTTTACCTCCTTCGTAATCGTAATGAATATCTGTATATCTATTTTCGTAAGAAATACTTTTGGCATGTCTATACCCTTTTAAATTCCAATCTAAATTAATAGCTTGAGATCCATTAATAACATTACTTAATCCTTGAGAGCGAATAGTGAAATTCATCATATAATCACCATCTTTCAACTCATAACGGTACTCTAAAAATTTACTTTCAGAAACCTTTAATTTCATTGAAATAACTGTAACATCACCGTTTTTTGTTACCGATGGTTGAAAAGGTAAATCTTTAGTATTACGAATTCTACTATCTGTTGTTCCAAAATTAATATTAAAGGACGCATTATTATCTTTTACTAGATAAATAGGATTTGAATTATAATCTACGAACTTCTTTAATTTAACTTCAGAAAGAGCTCCTCCCAGATTACTAAACTTTAAAGCTAATAAATCACTTTCAACTACAGTTTCCTTATCTGATGTTTTTGATATTGTGAAAGCATAAGCAAGCGCTCCATATTTATTCTTTAACGCTATTTGTTGAAGAGAATCGCCTGCAGAACCTAATACAAAATCTTCTACTGTGGTTACTTTTGTTTGCTCTTTATTTATAGCTTTCTTTTCGACCTCTACTTGTTCTTGCTTTGCTTTTTCCTGTGCTTCCAACTCTTCTGGAGATGGTGCATTTTGCCAAAGCATATAAGCCAATATTCCGAAAATAAGTACAAAACCTATAATCGAATTAATATCTAATTTTTTTTCTTCCATGTATTATTTAATAAACTGGTCAATTATAATTAATGTAGTAATATTAATATCCTCATATACATAAGAATAACAAATAGCATATCAAATAACTATCCAATATTAACTTTATGCCATAGTGGCATTATTTTTTACTTTTTTTCTTTAAAGCTGCTTTTATAAATGCCACAAATAATGGGTGTGGGTTAGCTACAGTACTTTTATATTCTGGGTGATACTGTACCCCAACAAACCATGGATGATTGGATACTTCGACAATCTCTACCAAGCCTGTGTCTGGATTTAGTCCTGTGGCTACCATACCTGCAGCATCCATTTGTTCTTTATAATTACTATTAAACTCATAACGGTGTCTATGACGTTCTTTAATACTTTTAGTATTATATAAATCATACACTATACTTCCTTCCTTTAACTCACATGCCCAAGCTCCTAATCGCATAGTACCTCCTTTATCTGTAACAGATTTTTGATCTTCCATTAAATCAATAACAGGATTGCTTGTATTTGCATTCATTTCGGCAGAATCTGCATCTTTAATTTCTAAAACATTACGTGCAAACTCAATAACTGCCATTTGCATTCCTAAACAAATTCCTAAGAATGGAATATTATTTTCACGAACAAACTTTACTGCTGTTATTTTACCTTCAATACCTCTTTCTCCAAAACCAGGTGCCACTAAAACACCATCTAGATGGCCTAATTTTAGTTTAATATTATCTTCATTTAAATACTCTGAATGCACAGACTCAACCTTTACCTTTACCTCATTCTCTGCTCCTGCATGAATAAATGCTTCAAGTATAGACTTATAAGAATCTTGTAATTCTACATACTTCCCAATTAAACCAATAGTTACTTCAGTTTTTGGGTTTTTATGGCGATGTACAAATTTATTCCAAATAGATATATCTGGTGTAGAATTTTTTAATCCTAACTTTTTAAGTACTACTTTATCTAAGCCTTCTTCCAACATTAAATTTGGTACATCATAAATAGTAGAAGCATCTATAGATTGTATAACTGCTTCTTCTTTTACATTACAGAATAATGCCAACTTTCTACGCAAGTCTTTTGGTAAATTATGCTCTGTTCTACATACCAAGATATCTGCTTGCACACCACTTTCCATAAGTGTTTTTACACTATGCTGTGTTGGTTTAGTTTTTAACTCTCCTGCTGCAGATAAATACGGTACTAATGTTAAATGAATAACAACACCATTATTTTCTCCTAAATCCCAACGTAGTTGACGTACGGCTTCTATATAAGGTAAAGATTCGATATCACCAACAGTTCCTCCTATTTCGGTAATTACAATATCATAATCGCCAGATTTTCCTAAAATTTGAACACGACGTTTGATTTCATTAGTAATATGAGGTACAACTTGCACCGTTTTTCCTAAAAACTCTCCGCGACGTTCTTTTTGGATTACACTTTGGTAAATACGGCCTGTTGTTACATTATTGGCTTGGCTTGTTGGAACGTTTAAAAAACGCTCATAGTGACCTAAATCCAAATCGGTTTCAGCTCCATCCTCTGTAACATAGCATTCTCCATGCTCATATGGATTTAAAGTTCCTGGATCTACATTAATGTATGG
This sequence comes from Flavivirga aquatica, assembly GCF_001747085.1. Taxonomy (GTDB): domain Bacteria; phylum Bacteroidota; class Bacteroidia; order Flavobacteriales; family Flavobacteriaceae; genus Algibacter_C; species Algibacter_C aquatica. The sequence goes on along the minus strand of NZ_MDJD01000044.1, from coordinate 28,736 downwards.
ATCTAATTTTTGGATAGTTACTCTATAACCTTGCCCTTGTAATAGCTTTGCAAGTGATGCTGCTATTATCCCTTTTCCTAAAGAAGAAGTAACCCCACCGGTTACAAATATATATTTTGTTGTATTTGTCATGTTGCGCTTATAAACGCAGGCAAATTTACAAAATTAAAATAGTTATTAAAGAATAGTTTTTTAGTTATTTGAAGAGATTTGTTAACAGTAATTTGAGTAAGGGAAATTCTATTTACATATAGTATTTATAAGATTTTATTTATTAGAATAATTGTACTGTTAATTAACATAAACTACATTTGCTTTTTTTAAATTCAACAAAAATTATTTTTTATGAAAAAACTTAATCTACTTTTTATTTTAACAGTTTTTACTACACTTACATTTACATCATGCAGTAGTAATGATGATTCGAATTCTGGCTCAAAAGAAGAAGAAACAGGAACTGTGAAAATTCCATTAACAACAATTGAACAAGGTGTATCTATTGAAGGAGCTGTGAAAAATCAAGGCACACCACCTGCACCTAATAGCAATTTAGATTTTCAAATTAGCACAACTAATCAAGATGCTTTTTTAAATTCTGGTTTTAATATTCAATTCGCTTCAAATGATAATATTGCTGGAGCTTATATTGTATTAAAGGATACTGATGGTAATAATGCTAGTGATTATTTAGATGTTCCAGCCTCAGCATTTAATAATGAAGGAGGCTCTAAAAGTGGCAAATCTTCTGCTAAAAGCAAAAAAGTTGATAGATCCACTACAAACAAGGCTAAAGAAGATGAAGAAAATGATACTATAAAAGTAAGTTTTGACACACACGTTCCTGTAGGTAATTTTTGTTATGATATTTGCTTATACGATGCATCAAATAATATTAGTCAAATCCAAACCATATGTGTAACCATTAACTCTTGGGGTGGTAACACATCTATTGTTGGAGAATGGGTATTTGACAGAGAAGATGATAATAATAACAATTCCACTACTATTACTTGTGATAATGAAGACACGATTGAGGCTAATTATGATAAGATCATAAAAGAAGAATGGACTTTTGTTTTAAATGAAGATGGTACTTATTATGAAATTTATAATGACGAGTTTCAATCTTTAAATTATAGTGAATCTGAAGCAAGTTGTACGGTAACATATGATACTGAAATAAAAAAAGAGAATGAGAAGTTTTCAGGAAATTGGACATATAATGAAGATGACAAAACTTTGACTGTAATCGATTTTAAACGTGAAGATTTTATAGATTCATCAAAAAATGAAGAGTTTGAAAATGGAGAAGTATATTTTGCAAAAGTAATAGTAGAGGTTATTTCAGGACAATTAGTAATTACAGAAACTGATGGTGATGATATCATAAAAATATATTTCAATAAAAAATAATTTCATATCTAAAAATAGATATTAACAAATACCTAAAAGGCAGTAATTAAAAATTACTGCCTTTTTCTTATAAGTTACTCTATCATTATAAATTAATATCATTTTAACTAACATTAACTATACTTGCTTTTCTTAAATCCTTTTAGTCTTCTATATAAGCTGTTATTATCATATTCCTTTATTTTTTTTATAAAATATTGAATGTGTTAGAAATATTACCGAAATTCGCCAAAAATCAATTAATTTTCATATAACCCCAAATTATATTTTAAGATTAAAATGAAAAACATAATCCTACTCTCGCTGCTATTCTTTCAAGCTTACTGTATAGCCCAAGAAAACCCAATTATAGATTTACAAATAAGTAAACTTAATGGCTCGATTAAGTCTATTCAAGAGTTTCATTTAGATACTAAAGCTAATACTGTATCTCAAACCAATAGTAATGTTAATAATTATAAAGAAAGCATAGATAATTTCCCGATCTACAAACGATTCTTTAATGAAAAAGGTTACGAAACAGAATACCACGAATATGACAGTATCGGTCTATTAATAGGTAAAACAGAATATCTGTTAGATTCTGAAATGAAAAAGCTTAAGTCAAAACATTTTAATTATGTTAAAAATAATTTTGTAGTAAAAAAGCACAACAAATCTTTAGTTTTTCTTTATGATTTAAAAAACAGGCTTTCAGAAATGACTTCTATCAATATAGATCTAGTTACCACAAAAAAAATATTTATTTATAATGATAAAAACAACATTATAGAAATCGCTTATGAAACTGAGGATGGATCATATAACGGAAGAACAAAATATTTCTATGATAAAAAAGGAAATTGTATAAAAGAGATAACTTATACTCCTATAGATAACACTATTGAAAATATATTTATTAAAAGATATAATTCCTATAATTATGTTTCTAGTTTACTCAAATTAAATCCTGGTGGTTTATTATTAAACACAATAACTTACGAGTACGAATATGATTCTAAAAATAATTGGATAATAAGATTTGCTAAAAATGAAAACGTTATAGAAAATATAACAAAAAGAAATATTGAATATTATAGTGATTTAAAACATAATGAGCTTGAAGAAGCTGAAAGTAGTGTGAAAAAGGAGGAATTAAAAATAAAAAATCAACTAATAACTAACGAAGAGGACAGTTATAAAATAAGAGAAATTCAAGAGCAACTCAAAAATAATAAAAAAGAAAAGCCCTAATAAAAATTTCTATTTAGGATACTGCCTTCTTATGTTCCAAATCAACTCTTCTAAACCGTTTAATTTCAAATCATAAACCTGTTTTAGCATATCTCCTAATTTTCCTTTAGGAAAACCTTTACTGTGATACCATATCACATAATACTCTGGTAAATCAATTAAATAACGGTCTTTATACTTACCAAAAGGCATTTTTGTATGTGCTAAATCTATTAAAAATTGTTTATCTGGTAACATAGGTTTAATTTACAGATTTGTATTTCGAAAGCTTTTTTAGTTCAGTTCTTATATATAGTTTCCATTTAGCTTGTGCTTCGATATTTCTAGAATAGTTTGTTTCATCATCATAATTATCTTGCATCAGCGAAACCTCTTTATTAATAGTGTTATGAATACCTTGTAATTCTTTTTTAACGTTATTCGATACTTTTAATCTACTAATACGCTGTCTAAATTTACGAGCATATAACTCAGTAATATCAAAATGTAATTGTTCATGCCCTAAAATATGATCATTTACTTGCTCCGTTTTATACCATGAATCTTCTGGATAGAAATAAGCATAAACTTCCGAAGTAAAACTCAAAACTTTAGTACTAGATTTTTTAATAGAATAACCAAATGTTATTCCAGATGCTGTAATAGCTACAGCACTAGAACTGTTATCTGGTTTTGCTTTAAAATCTACCCAAGATAATTTACGAGAAGTATTCCAAGATAGCACAGGCTCATCTTGAACACTTAAAAAACAAAACATTAGAATAAAAAACTTAATCACAAGGTTATTACTAGCTTTAATTAAAAATATATACGTAGCACTTAATAACGTTTATACTATTTAACCTCTATAACTGTTAAATCGTCATACTTAACGAGATATACAGTATTATTAAAATAACCTCCTAAAAGCTCTTTTTTATAAAAAAACTTATTTTCTACATATTCTGTTAATGGCACATCTTTTACAGACATATATAGGTTTTCTGAAGTCACTAGACGTAACACTACATCCATAGTTAAATCAAATCCTTTAATCGCTCTTTTATTAGGTGTAATATTATTATTCATGCTTTTGTATTTTTTAACAAAGGCATTGTTAACATTTTCATTGTACTCCTTAGATGCTGTTGCATAGTGAAACTGTAATTTAGATAAATGCGTATTATTTATTTCATCACCTTCAAACGCAGAATTAATATTAGTGGTAACTAATACAATCTCCATGGCCTTTTTACGTAAGTCTTTATTTTCTTCTTGAATTAAAGAAGCTAAAACACTAGTTACATTAGATGCAAAACCATTATTTTGAGTTTCCAAAAACACAACATTTTTGCCAGGTTTAAGAACATCTTTTATATCATCAACTAACACATAGTTTTCATCTTTACCTTCTTTATTCTTTCTTGAGAGTATTTGCTTTGCATTGTTAAACTCTAGCATAATAGCTTTTGCTATGTCTTTATTTTGAGTATCCGAAATAACAATGACATTATTAACTAAGCTATCAGTCTTTACAAAATTTATAATTTTATTTTTTAATAAATCATCTGAAGGTCTAGACTGAAATACATTATCGTATAATTTTAATTTCTTACCTATAGGAGATATTACTGGGATATTATACACTCTTAATTCTGAAGCTACTTTATCGAAAGTAACAGGGGTTAAAGGTCCGATGACAGCATCTACATCTTCAAAATTATTTTCATCAATAATTTTTGTGACTTCTCCAACCTCATACCTTGTATCATAAACATCTACTTCAAGAGACAATCCAAGAGTTTTTAAAGAATCTATCGCAACTAAAATACCAGAATAAAAATCTAGCGAGGCATTTAAATATGGATCTTTTTTAATACTACTTTTAGTATCCTCAGTAGAATCAAAATCTACACGATTTAACCTAAAAGGAAGCATCACTGCAATACGTTTTTTATTGAAATCTGAAATACTATCAATTAAATTAATACGCTTTAAATCCACTTCAGCATCGCCAGCCATATTTGAATATGGTATCTTTAAAACCATACCATTTTTCAATCCTGTTTCTTTTAAAATAGGATTTAATGCCTCTAACTCTTCCTTTTCCAAACCTAATTTAAGTTTAAGACGGTAAAACCCTTCTTTAGGTAAAACTTTATAATAGCTGTACTTCTCATCAACCTCTTTCTCTTCTTCTCCTCCAATATTAGGCACTTTTATAACCTCTCCTTCTTTTAAAACCTCTGCCATATCTGGATTAAGGTTTTCCAATTCAGAAATCGTTATTCCAAATTTATAAGCAATACGCCATTTGCCCTCTTTAGGTAAAACAGTATAATCTTTAGTTTGTTTTTCTACAGTTTCTGTAACTTTAAATATGGGTATTTGAAGTTTATCTCCTTTACGTAATGGGTTAGCGTATAAAAACGTATTATGTTTTTTTATATCGTCTTCCAAAATTTCATATTTTTTAGACAAACTATATAATGTTTCTTTACGTCTTGTTTTATGTGTTTTGAAACCTTTTATTTCTTTAACAATTGTTACTTTAGGCGGATTTGCTTTTGAAATAGGTATTATTAAAACAGTATTAGGTTTAAGTTCTTTTTTAGCATCTGGATTTAGGGCATAGATATCATTAGGAGTTACAAAATACCGCTCTGCAATACTTTCTATAGTTTCTCCATTTTTTACATTATGTGTACTAAAATTTTGTGCGCTAACTGAAGTAAAAGTTAAAACCAAAATAACTACTACTAATAATAATCTATTCATACTGTTGTTTTCTTCTAGATATAAGTAAATACCTTTTCTTATTTAAAATAATCGTAATAAAATAAATCAGCTTTATTATATACGTTCAATCTTGATTTTAAAGACGTAAACCCTTTGATTTCTCTCAGGGTAAAACTTTCTTTATATTTTTAACTACACAGAGTATGCCAAAAATATAAAAATACTATAATGTATAGACCTTACTCCACTATAGCAGAGCAACGTCTTATTTGTTTTTTACTCCCATTCTATTGTTGCAGGAGGCTTTGAACTAATATCGTAAACTACTCTATTAACGCCTTTTACCTTATTTATTATATCATTTGATGTTTTTTGTAAAAACTCATAAGGCAAGTTTACCCAATCTGCTGTCATACCATCTGTACTTTCTACAGCTCTAAGTGCAACACATTTTTCATAAGTTCTCTCATCACCCATAACACCTACACTATTTACGGGTAACAACATAGCTCCTGCTTGCCATACTTTATCGTATAAGCCCCATTCTTTTAATCCATTTATAAAAATAGCATCTACATCTTGTAAGATACGTACTTTTTCAGCTGTAATATCGCCTAAAATACGAATACCTAAACCTGGACCAGGGAAAGGGTGACGACCTAAAAGTTCTGGATCAATACCTAAAGTAGCTCCAACACGTCTTACCTCATCTTTAAAAATAGCTCTTAGTGGTTCCACGATTTTAAGTTTCATAAAATCTGGTAACCCACCTACATTATGGTGACTCTTAATTGTTGCAGAAGGTCCTCCTGTAGCAGATACACTCTCTATAACATCAGGGTAAATAGTTCCTTGTGCTAACCATTTTACATCTTCCAACTTATGTGCTTCATCATCAAAAACCTCAATAAATGCATTACCTATAGCTTTACGTTTTTTCTCTGGGTCTTTAATTCCTATTAAAGCATCTAAAAAACGTTTGGAAGCATCAACGCCTTTGACGTTAAGTCCCATACCTTCGTATTGATTAAGAACACTCTCAAATTCGTTTTTTCTAAGTAACCCATTATTAACAAAAATGCAATATAGGTTCTTACCTATAGCTTTATTTAATAAAACCGCTGCTACTGTAGAATCTACACCTCCAGAAAGTCCTAAAACCACTTTATCACTTCCTACTTTTTCTTGAATAGCTGCAACAGTTTCTTCAACAAAAGAATCTGGTGTCCAATCTTGATTAAGTCCAGCTATGTTAACTAAAAAGTTTTCTAAAAGTTGTTTTCCATCTGTTGAGTGATACACCTCTGGATGAAATTGAATTGCAAACGTTGTCTCTCCTTCAATTTTATAGGCCGCATTTTTAACATCATTCGTACTTGCTAATAAAACGCCTTTTGTTGGTAAGCTTTTTATAGTATCACTATGACTCATCCATACTTGACTTCCTTCATTTATATTATTGAAAAAAGCCTCATCATTTTTAATAAATGACAGATTAGCACGTCCATATTCTCTAGTATTTGATGGTGCTACTTCTCCTCCGGAAAAATGTGCTAAATACTGAGCGCCATAACAAACAGCTAGTATAGGTTTTATTCCTCGTATTTTTGATAAATCTGGATGTAAAACATCCTCTCCTCTTACAGAGTTTGGACTACCAGAAAGAATTACAGCCCTGTATTCTTCTAAGCTTGTTGGAATTTTATTAAATGGATGTATTTCGGAGTAAATGTTGAGTTCCCTAACTCTACGGGCAATAAGTTGAGTATATTGCGATCCGAAGTCTAAAATTAATACCTTATCATGTTGCATGCGCAAAAATAGGAATTGATTTTATAATGGCGAATTAGGATTAACCTTTTTTTATTTTTTTTATACCATAGAATCCAAAATATCTTCAATATCCTTTTCTGTAGTATCTGGATTAATGAAACAAAAACGAGATACAGTTTCATAATTATCTCCGTTTTTCCATTTTGTAGGAGTTATTAATGCAAAACCTTTTTTATGATTTTCATACGTCCAATGCGTATAATCTTCTGGTTTCCAGCCTATCCTTCTATATAAAACGCAAGACAAACTTGGGTCTCTTACCAGTTCTACATGTGGACTTTTTGTTATCATCTTACCTGCTATTAATGCTAATTCAATACCCCTTTCAACAGCCTCTTTATATCTATCTGTTCCATGTGTTGCTAACGAAAACCACAAAGGCAATCCTCTAACCCGACGTGTTAACTGTATTTGATAGTCTGTAGGATTAAAACCGTGTGCTCCTTCATCTTTAAAAATATCTAAATAAGACCCTTCTTGTGAATGGGCTTGTTTTGCCAATTCGGGTTCTTTATAAATTACTGCACCACAATCGTAAGGAGAAAACATCCATTTATGAGGATCTATAGTTATGCTATCTGCTTTTTCTATACCATTAAATAAATGCCTTACCGAATCTGCTGCTAATGCTCCGCCTCCATAAGCTGCATCTACATGAAACCATAATTTTTCTGTTTCACAAACCTTACCCACTCCTTCTAAATCATCAATAATACCAGCATTTGTAGTGCCTCCAGTAGCAACAATTGCAAATAAACGTTTTCGTTGTTCTTCGGTTAAACTAGCAATTGTTTCCTCTAAGTCTTCTCCTGTTAAACGTTCTTCTGAATTAACCAAAATAATATCTACATCGGCTACTTTTGCCATGGCTTTTATAGATGAGTGCGCACCATTTGATGTTATTATTAAACCTTTCTCTCTTTTGAAAGCATCATTTTGCCTCCAGTACTCCCTAGCTGTAACAATTGCTGAAAGATTTGCTGCTGTTCCTCCACTTGTAAATACACCAAAAGCGCCATCTGGTAAGCCAGTTAATGAAACAATCCATTTCATAGCTTCATTTTCACAAAAAATACCTCCAGCTCCTTCCATCCAATATGCTCCATGAATACTGGATGCCGATGTCACTAAATCGAACATAATAGCCGCTCTAGTTGGTGAAGCTGGCACAAATGCTAAATGTCTTGGATGGTCTATTGGCACATTGGCTTTCATTAAGTATTTTTTCCATAAACTAAAAGCATATTCTCCTCCAACACCTTTATCTGTAATTGTATCTCCAACCAAAGCTTTTAATTCTTCTGCTTTTTTTGGCTTTCCTATTTTTAGTTTTGTAGATGATATTCTATCAATGGCATATTTCATGACATCTAAAGTCATCTCCACCAACTCCATATCTATTTTATGCATACTTAAAGATTACATTACATGTTTAAAATTAAAAACTCTCCGCGTAAAGGCTTTAAATGTTTAATAAGCGTAGGTAACAATGCTTTACCATGCTCTAAATAAAACTCAGAGAAATTAGTATTACGTTCTTGTAAGCTTTGACCTGGAAATAATTCATTTTGAAGCTCGGTCATCCTAAAAACTTGATCGGATAATTTCTTTTTTTGTGCTTTTAACAAACGTTTCTCAAGATTAGCTAATCCTTTTAATTGTTTTATTTCTTGAGCTTTGACAGCTCCTAAAAATGATTTATCTGTCTGTTCAGCTGTTTTATACAAATCTTCAAACTGCTGTTTTAAATGCTTTATTTGTAATGAAAAATCAATACTAATATTTGATATTTCTCTTACTTTTTTATTAATAAATGTATCTCGTTTTAAAAAGAGATCCTCTTCCGAAATATTTAACTTTTGAAGTTTCTTATATTGGTTTTCAGTTTGAATTAATACTGAATTTCTTAATAATAATATAGGAAAAGGTACCTTAACCTCCTCAAAAAAATATTTTAACTCAAACCAATAAGCTAATTCTCCCCCTCCACCTATATAGCACAGATTTGGCAAAATAACTTCTTGATATAGTGGGCGCATAATTACATTAGGCGAAAATCGTTCTGGAAAGTCTGAGACTTCTTTCAGTATTTCACTCTTACTCCAAGATATATTGGTATTAACGACCTTATAGATATCATCTTCAAAAACAATACGCTCTCTTAAATTTTCCTTTAAGTAAAATAAATTTATTTCTCGAGGGTTTACTTGTATTTTATATGCTTCAGATAATACACTAATTTTTTTATTGGTTTCTAAAACTGCTTTATATGATGTTTGATTTAACAATTCATCTTCAATATAAGGAACAAACTGCTTTTTTAATTCAGCTTCATTCGCATCAATAACTACTAATCCATAATCTTTAAATAATTCATTCGCTAAAAAACGTGTAGCATCTGCCAGGTTATGATGCTTAATATATGCTTCTTCAAAAAGCATTTTTAAATAATTTGCATTTTTTGTATTTCCAAATTCTTTTGCTAACAACTCAAAAATTTGTTTTAAGCCTTCTGTAGATAATTCTCCAACAGCTCCTTTAGCATCTCTATTCCAGTGTACTTTTTTTCCTTTAAAATTAAAATAATTAATTTCCTCAAAATCATGATCTTCAGTAGCCATCCAATATACAGGCACAAAATTATCTTCTGGATAAGTTTCTTTTAATTCTTTTGATAAGTTAATAGCAGAAACTATTTTATATAAAAAATAAAGAGGTCCTGTAAATAAATTTAATTGATGTCCTGTAGTTATTGTAAATGTATTACTAAACTTTAAATTATTAATATTTTGAAGTGTTAACTCAGAGGCTTCTATATTCTGATACTGTTCTTTTAAAACTGAAACTAAAGTTTCCCTAGATTGAGTTTGAAATGACTTTCGCTTTTCTTCTATTTGAATTTTAAAATTATCAAGGTTTGGAAAACAGCTATAAAACTGACTTAATTCTGATTTTTCATCTAGGTAATCACATATTAATGATGAAAAGTAACCTGTTCTATAAAAAGGGATATTATAAGTGTTTGTCACAAAAAATAGTTTTAACAAATGTAATTCTTAGTAGGCTCTCTAACCAAATCCTAACATATTTTTAACTAAATATATAGTTAGTATATACTTAGATTTCTTTTAAAGATTAATACACTCATAATATACTTCAACAAATCTATTATAATTATTAATAGTTATGTAACCTTATTAACATTACTATAACCCTAAATTAATAAAACCACATTAGTAACTTAACAAACATTGGAATCGTTAATGATAATTTTGTAAGGAAATAATAACCACAAAAATATCCTTATCAAATTATGAAAAAATTACTACAACTTTTTTTACTATCACTGGTAATAACCTCCACTAGCACAATATTAACGAGCTGTGACGTAGAAGATGGCAAAAATGGTCTTGATGGAATAGACGGAAAAGACGGTGAAAATGGAGAAGATTTCACGCCTACTCCAGATGAGTTAATTGCCTTACAAGCTTCAAAAACTCCAAACTTTTTAAAAATAGATGCTACTTTTTCTTCTTCTATTAATGTAACTCCAATTTTATCTTCTGAAGATGTATTAGAAAGCACACCTGAATTCGTTTACGGTTCTATGGCAGATGGAGCTGGTTTATTAGCTGAAGCTGATGGTACTTTTACTTTAATTAATAATATAGAAGCAGATTATTCTATAGCTAGAATTAAATTAAATAGTGATTTAAAACCTATGCATGGTGAATATATTTTAAATGCTTTTGCAACGGCATTTACAGCACAATGTTCTGGTTCTTTAGTTACACCAGAAGAGCATGGGTTTGGTCCAATGTATTTATCTGGTGGAGAATGGGGAGGCTCTTCAAAAGGTGTTTTTGCAACTAATCCATATAAATCTGCAGACAATGCAGATGTAGCGGTAATGCTACCTAAACTAGGTCAATGGTCTACCGAAAATGCTGTTGTAATTGGAAAAAATGCTTTTGCAGGAAAAACAGTTGCTTTTATAGGTGATGATCACGCAGACAACTCAGTCCCTTCTGGTCAATTAGGAATGTATGTAGGTAATAGAGGTGATTTAAGCAACGGTAAATTATACGGCTTAAAAGTAACTACTGCTGGTGTAAACTTTGAAATCGATATGATTGAAGGCACCGAATATCAAGCTGAGTTTGTAGAATTAAATGAAACTCAACTTGATTTATTAGATGCAGAAGCTAAAAGTAAAGGTGTTATGGGTTTCTCTAGATTAGAAGATATTGATTGGAGAAAAGGTTCCCCTTCTAACGAAAGAGAAATTTATTTTGCTGTAACTGGTCGTGACAAATCAGACTTAATTGGCAAAGGAAGTCGACTAGGACGTGTATATAAAGTTGTTTTAGACAGAAATATGTTAACTGTAGATGACAAAAATGTGCCTCATAACAGATATTTAAAAGCTAAAATAACTTGTGTGTTAGATGGCGATAAAGTTGGTGGTAAAGCAGATGGTTTCCACTCTCCAGATAATATTTTAGCAACAGAAAATTATGTTTATATCCAAGAAGACCCTAATGGATACGCTTCTTTAAATCCAAACATTACAGGTTACGCTAAGTTATACCAATATAACTTAACTACAGAAAACTTAAAAACTGTTTTAGAATGTGATCAAGAAGAAGCTGCTAAGCAAAGCTATGGTAATACTTCTAAAATGTGGGAAATAACAGGTATGATTGATGTTACCGAAACTGTTAATAACGGAGAAAACACATTCTTATTAATTACACAAAACCATGGTTGGGAACCTGCAGATGGCTCTGCTTTTACAGATCCTAAAGCAAACTCTGTTATAGAGGGATCAAGAAAAGAAGGTTCTGTTTTACACGTAATTACAGGATTAGAAAGATAATAAATTCTCTATGAATAAAAACTTATTTATTATAAGAGTAAAGGCATATACAACATGTATATGTCTTTTGCTTTTAACAGGAATTGCTTGTAAAAAAGAGCAAACATATATAGAACCTATTTCTTTAAGTGGTGAAATAGAAAAGATATTTAATTCGGAATTAAGTATTTGCATTAATACTTTAGACTCAATAACAAATTCTAAAAACATAAAAAAAGAAATAGACCTTTACAAGAAAGCAAGAATGCATTTCAAACTTGCTGAGCCCATTCTATCTTATGTGGATCAAAATAATTATAAATCTTTAAATGCTCCTAACATTTTACAGGTTTCTGAAGATGATCCAACAGACATTAAAATAAAAAAACCTTTTGGTTTTCAGGTAATCGAAGAATTGCTACATGAGCCTACTATAGATTCTTTAAAGCTTAAAGAAATTATTACAATTACAAGTAGTAGATTGAAATTGGTAAGAAAGAACACTCGAATCAATTTAAGAGATTATCATATTATTTGGTTACTAAGACATCAAATTGTTCGTATCGCAACTACAGGTATCACTGGCTTCGATTCTCCTGTTCTAGGTCAATCCTTATTAGAAAGTAATTATACCTATCAAACATTGGAGGAAATAATAAAATTAACTGAAACTAAATTTAAGTCGAAAGCATTATACAGCGATTTTTTAAACTCAATTTCTAAAGCAAGACAAGCCCTAAATAATGATTTTGATAGTTTTGATAGATTTTCTTTTATTAAAAATCATATTCACCTACAACTAGAACTTCTTGTCAATACCCAAAAGGACTGGAATGTTAAATTTCCTTTTGAATTAGCTTTATCGAACGAGTTGACCTCTCTATTTTCCGAAAAAACGCTGAATAGCAATTTCTTCTCAGATTACAAATCTGATACAACCAACCTAAAACAAAAAATAGACTTAGGAAAAAAATTATTTAAAGATAAAAACCTTTCTAAATCGAACAATATGGCTTGCGCTACTTGCCATATAAAAGAAAAAGGTTTTACAGATGGTAGAGTTACCTTTAATAATAAGCAAACAAGAAATACCCCTACCCTAACTTATGCTACATACCAACAACTATACTTTATGGATGCTCGTGCCGGAAGTTTAGAAGGACAAATAATTGGTGTTGTTAATAATCATGATGAATTTAACATGTCTATGGATTCTATTATTTTTAGAGTAAAAAAGAATAAAGAATATAAGCACATGCTAGATTCTTTATACAACAATGGAAGAGACAATTTTAATATTAGACATGCTATTTCATCTTATGTTAGAACCTTAAACCCTTTTAACTCTAAGTTTGACAACAATATTAATAATAAAGAAGCTACTTTAACAGCCCAAGAAAAAAGAGGATTCAACTTATTTATGGGTAAAGCTGCATGTGCTACTTGCCACTTTCCTCCAACATTTAATGGCACTGTGCCGCCAAATTTTACAGATACCGAATTAGAAATCATTGGCATCCCAAAAACTAACTCTAACAAAGAGTTATCTCATGATTTAGGTAGGCAACATATTTTTAATACTACAGAAAGAAAAGGAGCATTTAAAACACCAACTATTCGAAATATAGAAAAAACAGCCCCTTATATGCATAATGGTGCTTACAATTCTTTAGAAGAAGTCTTAGACTTTTACGACAAAGGAGGTGGAGCTGGTTTAGGTTTTAACTTACCATTACAAACTTTACCTTTTGATAATTTAAATTTATCTGACGATGAAATAAAAGCTATAATAGCCTTTATGAAAACTTTAAACGATAACTATTAATAGTTATCGTTTAAAGTTTTATAGAACTACATCCAGTTAGTAATTAACACAAAGTATGATTAGAAATTTATGGTCTTTTAAATAAAAATGTTAAAACACCAAGTTAAACCTCATAAAATACACCTAAATTACAACAACTTAACATTATTTTTTGTATTTTAAAGGAAGCTATTCAAACTACCCTCGTCATGAAAAATAATATCCTAATAATACTAAAAATAGTATTCATACTTTTTATTTCAAATACGATATATCTAAATGCTCAAAACACAGCATCTATTAAAGAAATTAAAGGTATTGTAGTTGATCAAAAAACTAAAGCGCCTTTAGTTTTTTGTAATTTAATTATAGATGGTTCTAATATTAGCATGATTACAAATAATGATGGTGAGTTTCTTTTAAAAATACCCAAAAACTATATAGATGGCGTTTTAATTATTTCTCATTTAGGTTATGAAAAAAAAGAAATAAACATTTCTTCTCTAGAAAACAAAACACGAATAACTTTAGTTCCTGCTATTACAGAGCTAAATACTGTTAATATAATGGCAAAACCATCAAACCCTAAATCTCTGGTGTTAGAAACATTAAAAAAGAAAAGTTCTATTTATAATAATAACAATACGTTAATGACTGCCTTTTATAGAGAAACTATAAAAAAAAGGAGAAGAAATGCATCGTTATCTGAGGCTGTTGTAAAAATACACAAGCAACCCTACTACAACTTAAGAAAGGATAAAATTGAATTAATTAAAGCTAGAAAAAAAACAGATTATACAAGACTAGATACTTTAGTGCTAAAACTTCAAGGCGGCCCTTTTAGTAATTTATATACAGATATTATAAAATATCCTGAATTTATTTTTACCGAAGAAAGTGTAAATTATTATGACTTTAAATTTGATAAATCTACTAATATTAATGGTAAGCTTGTTTATGTTGTAAATTTCAAACAATATAAAACTATAAAAGCTCCAATGTACTATGGGAAACTTTATATTGATGCTGAAACGTTTGCACTTATAAATGCAGTTTATAGTTTAAATGTTAAAAACAAGGCGCTTTCTAGGGATCTATTTGTGCGCAAAAAACCAAAAAAGGCAAATGTATACCCAACAAAGGCAGCTTATAGGGTTAACTACAGAATTCAAAATGGTAAATGGCATTATGCCTACAGTAATATCCAATTAACTTTTAAAATAAACTGGGAAGACAAATTATTTAATAGTGTTTACACATTAAATAGTGAAATGGCTATAACAGATTGGGAAATTAAAAACTCAAAAATTGTTAAAGTCAAAAACAAAATGCTATACCCTACAACGATATTAATGCAACGTGCTTCCGGTTTTTCAGACCCTAAGTTTTGGGGTGAATATAATATTATTGAACCTGAAAAATCTATTGAATCTGCTATTGCAAAAATACGTAAGCAATTAAAAAAGGCATAAATAAAGTATTTATTATTATTTAAGAGCAGGATAAGAAAATAGTAAAAGGTGAAGTAAATTAAATCCAAAATGTAAAAGTATAGAGCTTTCAATTCTTTTTGATTTATAATAAACATAGCCATAAAACATTCCTGCCAACGAAGCCAAAACGATATAAGCTATACCTCCACTAAAATGTGCTAATCCAAATGCTAAAGAAGCTATTAATACGCTTAAAACTAAAGCATATTTCCCTGATAATGAATCGTGTATTCTTTGTTGAATCAGTTTTCTAAATATAGCTTCTTCAGCCATACATGTAAAAAATAAGTTGACAAGAACCCAGACGGGAGTAAAATAAGGTAGCTTTGGCTCAAATTTACTATAACCTAATACAGTTGCCAAAACAAAGAAAATAAGCCCCATTAATAAAAGGTTTATAACTACTAATTTTAAAATTAGTAGAAATTCTACTTTTTTATACTCCAAGCAAAAGCCAATTATAAACATCCCTACTATAGTTTTATCTAAATTGAAATACAAACTATAAGGACTAGAGCTACCTGTTAAAATAATATTGCGTAAATACCTATAATTATTAAAGTCAAGAATTGAGAAATGAAAAGCTAAAGGGATAGATAAAGCTAATATTAAAAAGAATAGTAGTATATATTTTTTTTGATAATAGTAATAGACAGAAAAGCCTAAAACTATAGTATAAACTAATGAAAAAAACGAAGCTTTTTCGTTAACTATAGCTAAAATGAATGAAATCGTTAAAAAAAACAGCCATAGAGGTATTCTTTTTAGTAGTTTGAATTTTGTTCCTAAAGAAAAAACACCACATAATAATAAGCCATAAATTGCAATAATACTTATGTCCATAATTTCAAATTATTCACAATTTGTTTAAACATGAATAGTTACTACTCGTGTGGGACGACCATCCAATAATTTAGGTTAAATTATTGGATGGTCGTATATTATATGAATTCATTCTTCTATTTATGCTTTCACAGTTAAAATAATGCTGTTTGATCTTCATTGTCATCTTCTGTAGGATTAGATTCACTCTTGCCATTTACATCTCCAGCATCTGTTGAAGATGAATTAGTTATCGTTTCTCCTTCTTTGACTTGAACTTCTACTTCATCTACAACCTCTAAGTCGTCTGCATGTACTTCTTCTGGAGCTTCATATGGTAATGGATCTAATAAATTTACTTGATTAACTTTCTCTCTTGTCAGTTGATTACCTAGTGCGTTTATTCCTTTAATAGAAATAAACTCCTCAAGGTTAACTTCTAAATTATCTTTTCTATCTTTTCCTCGTTCCTTAACAAAAACAACCTCGGCCATAGGCTTCCAGTCTGTAGAAACAATTTCTAATTGCGAGTTTGGGTGATCTGAAATAAACGATTCTTCTCTTCCTTCCTGCTCTATTAAAAAACGTTTTACATAATACATTTCTTTTTCGCCATTATAATAGATCGCTGATATTGGCTTTTTAGGTAACCATTTTTCCATAATAATCATAGTATTATCAAAATGCATGGTCACTTCTGGAGTAACTGTTTTAATTACCCCAGATTGTGTGATGATAAGTAATTTATCTTCACCTCTAAATTCACCTATTAATTCTCCTCTTCCATCAACATTTAAACGCTGAACGGTATCATCAAACCAAATTTTTCTCGGTTTTAAAGTAGAAACACCTTTCTCTTTTAACTCTACACGCTTTACAGGATATTTTGTTACCACATTTCCTTTTGAAACACGGCCTTTTATAAGGATATCGGCAAAATCAATATCCCATTTTAATTTCTTAACACTTCCCGCTTGTTTTAGTAAAACTGTAATAACTTCAGCTTCACCATTTGGATTTGCCGAAAAATACAAGCAAACTGATCCTTTATTACCATTTGTTAAATCATATTCTTTATCACGGGTAACTCCAGTAACGGCAAAGCGCTTAATATACGATGATCCATTTTTACCATCACGATAAATCATATTGTAAATAGTACGCTTATCTTTCTTCTTGAAGACCGCAATATGAATAATATCTTTACCTATAAAAGTTTTAGTATCTACTTTGGTAATCATCATTTTACCTTCTTTTGTAAATACAATAATATCATCAATATCACTACAATCTCCAACATATTCATCGCGACGTAATGAGGTACCTATAAAACCTTCTGCTCTGTTTACAAAGAGCTTAGTATTTCTTATAACAACCTTCGTTGCATCAACATCATTAAAAGCTCTTATTTCTGTTTTACGTTCTCTACCTTCTCCATATTCCTTTTTAAGCCTCATAAAATAAGCAATAGCATAATCAATAAGATTAGCTAAATGATGCTTAACCTCAGCTATTTGTTCTTCTAAAGCATCAATTTTTTGTTGTGCTTTATCTATATCAAATTTAGAAATACGTTTGATTCGGATTTCTGTTAATCGAACAATATCTTCTTCGGTTACAGCCCGTTTTAAATGTTTTATATGTGGTTGTAATCCTTTATCTATTGCTTTTATAACTCCTTCCCAAGTTTCTTCTTCTTCAATATCTCGATAGATTCTATTTTCAATAAAAATACGTTCTAAAGATGCAAAGTGCCATTGCTCTTCAAACTCTCCCAACTTTATTTCTAGTTCTTGTTTTAAAAGCTGAACAGTGTTATCTGTTGAACGGCGCAACATTTCTGATACTCCAACAAATAAGGGTTTATTATCTTCGATAACACAACCTAAAGGAGATATAGAACTTTCACAACTTGTAAAAGCATATAAAGCGTCAATCGTTTTATCTGGTGATAATCCAGACGGTAAGTGTACTAAGATTTCAACTTCTGCGGCTGTATTGTCTTCTATTTTTTTAACTTTAATTTTCCCTTTATCATTAGCCTTTAATATAGAGTCTATTAATGACGTTGTTGTTGTGCTAAAAGGCAACTCCGTTATAACTAAGGTATTTTTATCTAATTGCGAAATTTTTGCACGCACACGTACTTTCCCTCCTCGTAATCCATCATTATAATTAGAAAAATCGGCAATTCCTGCGGTTGGAAAATCAGGAACCAAAGTAAAACGTTTTCCTTGTAAATGCTTAATGGAAGCATCTATAAGCTCAATAAAGTTATGCGGCAGTATTTTAGTCGATAAACCTACTGCAATACCTTCTCCACCTTGCGCTAACAATAAAGGAAACATAACAGGTAAATTTACAGGCTCTTTTCTTCGACCATCATAACTGGCTTGCCATTTGGTAATTTTAGGATTAAAAACGACATCTAATCCAAATTTAGAAATACGAGCTTCAATATAACGAGATGCTGCAGCTCGATCTCCTGTTAAAATATTACCCCAGTTTCCTTGAGTATCAATTAACAAATCTTTCTGTCCAATTTGTACCATAGCATCAGCAATACTTGCATCTCCATGTGGGTGATATTGCATGGTATGCCCTACTATATTCGCTACTTTATTATAACGTCCGTCATCTAAATCTTTCATAGAATGCATGATACGACGTTGCACTGGTTTAAAACCGTCTTCTATAGCGGGTACTGCACGTTCTAAAATAACATAAGAAGCATAATCTAAGAACCAGTCTTTATACATACCCGTGACTCGGGTAATAGTTTCTTGAGGCTCGCCTTGTTCATTAGTTAAATCATCGTTTTCTTCTTCTATCATTAATAGCTGTTATTTTTTGGGTTTGCCATTAAGCAGTTTCTTTGCTTGTTTTCTTCGTCTCTTTACTGCATCTCCTATCGTATTAGGTAATACAGTTGAACGGAATCTTTTTTTTAAACCTGTTTTTTTCTTATTATATAACATACAATTCTAAATTTAGTGAATTCCTGCGCAGACAAGAATCTTATTAATTTAATTTCTAAATCTATTTTCTTCTAATCATATATGAATTAAAAGATTTCGTGGCACTCATTTGTTGTTGCCAAAAAAGAATTGGGATTACTAAAACAGCCAAAGCTATTCCTCTAAAAGAAATCCACAATATAATTGTAGCTAAAATTGCTATTACCAAACCTATAAACATAACAATTTTACTTGACTCAGCCTTTATATCGTTAACATACTTTTTTTCAACATGTCCACAATTTTGACAATTAACATTAAACTCTTCACCCTTTTCCATTTGCAAATCTGGTCTGGTTGATGCGCTAGATTTAATATTTATATTACTTTTACAAGATTTACAATATGTATATAGGTTCATTGTTTATAAACTTTTTATTTACTCCAAAATACCACCTGCTTTAGCAGTATCACGTTAGTCCTCAATTAAATCCATCTCCACCTTTAAATTCTCAATAATAAATTCTTGTCGTGTTGGCGTATTTTTACCCATGTAAAATGATAACAATTCTTCTATGGACATATTATCATCTAACATAATTGGGTCTAAACGAATATCGTCTCCTATAAAATGCTTAAACTCGTCTGGCGAAATTTCACCTAAACCTTTAAATCGAGTTATCTCAGGTTTTGGTTTTAATTTCTCTATAGCATTAACACGTTCTTCTTCAGAATAACAATAGATGGTTTCTTTTTTATTTCTTACACGAAATAAAGGTGTTTGTAATATATATAAATGGCCTTCTTTTATCACTTCAGGAAAAAACTGAAGAAAGAAAGTTATTAATAATAAACGAATGTGCATCCCATCGACATCGGCATCTGTAGCTATAACCACATTATTATAACGCAAATCTTCTAGGGATTCTTCTATATTTAAAGCAGCTTGCAGGAGATTAAACTCTTCGTTTTCGTATACAATTTTTTTAGTTAAACCATAACAGTTTAAAGGCTTTCCTTTTAAACTAAATACAGCTTGTGTATTTACATCTCGTGATTTTGTGATACTTCCCGATGCTGAATCTCCCTCAGTAATAAACAAAGTACTTTCTAAATTTCTTTGATTTTTAGCATCTCCAAAGTGTACTCGACAATCTCGAAGTTTTTTATTGTGTAGACTTGCTTTTTTTGCTCTGTCTTTTGCTAATTTTCTTATTCCTGAAAGTTCTTTTCGTTCGCGTTCTGCTTGTAAAATTTTACGTTGAATACTTTCGGCTGTATCTGGGTTTTTATGCAAATAGTTATCTAGATACTTTTTAAGAAAATCACTTATATAAGTTCTAACCGTTGGTAAATCTCCTCCCATATCGGTAGACCCTAATTTAGTTTTAGTCTGACTCTCAAAAACTGGCTCCATAACTTTAATAGCTATAGCACTTACAACTGATTTTCTAATATCTGATGCATCATAATTTTTACCATAAAACTCACGTAATGTTCTTACTAAAGCTTCTCTAAAGGCATTTAAATGCGTTCCTCCTTGCGTCGTATTTTGTCCATTTACAAAACTATTGTATTCTTCGCTATACTGTGTTTTACTATGTGTTAAAGCGACTTCTATATCATCTCCCCGTAAATGAATGATTGGATATAACAAATCAGATTCATTAATTTTTTCACTTAATAAATCTTTTAATCCATTCTCACTAAAAAACTTTTCACCATTAAAAACTATGGTTAACCCTGGATTAAGGTACACATAATTTTTAAGCATTTTAACGATATACTCGTTTCTATACTTATAATTTTTAAAAATTAAATCATCTGGAATAAAAGATACCTTAGTTCCCTTTCGGCGTGATGTTTCTTCTAAAAATTCTTGATTTATTAAATTTCCTTGCTCAAATTCTGCGGAAGCGCTTTTACTATCACGCGTAGATTCTACTCTAAAAAACGAAGACAAGGCATTAACTGCCTTTGTACCAACTCCATTTAACCCTACAGACTTTTTAAAGGCCTTAGAATCGTACTTTCCTCCTGTATTCATTTTAGAAACGACATCAACAACTTTTCCTAAAGGAATACCTCGACCATAATCGCGCACAATAACTTTTGTTCCTTGAATGGAAATCTCAATATTTTTACCAGCCCCCATAACAAATTCGTCAATAGAGTTATCTAGTACTTCTTTTAACAATATATATATACCATCATCTGGTGAAGATCCATCACCAAGTTTTCCTATATACATCCCAGGACGCATACGGATATGTTCTTTCCAGTCTAGTGAACGTATATTATCTTCGGTATAATTAGATTGTTCTGCCATTAAAGTTGATGTTATTTCTAAGATAGAATGCTAATATAGCATAACAAAACAAAAAATAAAAACAGGAAGCATACAAAGTAATTAACAATAAAAAATCAAAATTACTGAGAACACATAACTACCCTATTTATCATACGAAAGTACCACAGTAATACATCTTAATTTTTTCTCCATTTCTTGATTACAAAAAAGAAAAGAAAACAGATATTAAACTACTTCTATTTTCCTTTTTTTAGAGACACTAATACAATACCTAGTATAACTACTAAAGCTCCAAATAACTGTAATAAGGTTAGTCTTTCATTTAAAAATATAGCGGCTAAAGCAATAGTAGATACTGGTCCTACTCCTGCTACAATAGCAAAATTTGAGGAATTTATCATTTTTATAGAAGTCGACACTAAAAACGATGGTATCACTGTTGCAAAAACAGCTATTAGAAACCCTAACACATAAACTTCCCATGTAAAACTAAATAAATTAATCTCACTTATAATATTATAATGAATAAATACACAAACACAAGAAACAATCATAGCATAGGCAGTAAATTTCATCACACCAAATTTAGGAATCAACCAATCACTACCTACTAAATAAGAAGCATACGTTATCGCACTTAATAATATAAATACGCCTCCTAAATAAGTATCACTTCCAGATATAGCAACCTCATCCCAAAATGCAATAACAATCCCTAAATAGGTTAAAGCTATAGCTCCCGATTGAATTTTTGTAATAACTCGTTTTAAAAATAATTTATTTAATAAAATAACTATAGTTGGATATAGGAATAAAATGATGCGTTCTAAACTTGCCTTTATATATGTAAGACCAACAAAATCAAAATAACTTGCCAAATAATAACCAACTAAGCCAAAGAAAATAACCCAAGTATAATCTTTTTTATTTAGTAAAACATCTTTATTTTTATTACGGTATATATAGGCTATAAATACATAAAAAGGAAAAGAAAACAACATTCTTAATAATAGTATACTAATAACGTCTACCTCATACTTATAAGCTAACTTAACCATAACTGCTTTAGAAGAAAAAAGAACTACTCCTAAAACCCCAATACCTATACCATACCAAAAATTTCTTGTTGCTTGCATGCATCAAAAATAATACTACCTTTAGAATCAACTATTTTGAGTAACTATATAATTACGATGTTCAAAACGTACGTCTTTAAAACAGTAAAAAAAGAAAACAAAAGTAATCTACTTATTACAAACAAGTTACTTCTTAGAATCACAAAAGTTTAGACACGAACTAAAGACTCTGCTTTTTCTTTTAAAATACTATTTCTTATTTCTAAAAGATTAGTCATATACCTTTTTAAAAACAACCAATTAGCAAACTTTCCTAAAATATAAAAAGGAGATTCAAAATGGAATTCATCTATCATTATAGTTAATCCATCTTTTTCTTGAAAACGATGTTCATGACGGAATGATTTAAAAGCTCCAAAAATCATTTCATCTACAAAATAATATGGCGCTTCTAATTCTGTAATTTTTGATGTTAGATGTTGTACAAATCCAAAATGCTTAGCTTCCCAGGTAACCGTTTCTCTTAATTCAATCAACCCAGAAGTTTTACCAGATATTGCTATCTCACCAGAATGCTGCATTGACTCTTGGTGTACATCAATATTTCTAGCCAAATCAAAGCATGTTTTGATGTCTGCTTTAATTTCAGTTTTGATTTTAATTAGTGCCATGTGTTTATAATTATAACTTTCATTTTTTGTAAATCAAAAAATGATTATTAATCCAAAGGTCTTTAATAAGGTTAAAAAGCTAGTAATAAAACTCTTAAATAGGAATTTACCTCTCTAACTTTTATAGCTTTTAAAAATTTATTTTACACTTTGGGGCACCAAGTATACTTTCAAAAAAATTAAAAACGAAATATTCAAAAATATGAATAATAGGTACTATAAAAACTAATTACACATTAAACAAGAAATGCATCACATCTCCATCATTAACCACATAATTTTTTCCTTCAACACGCATTTTACCTGCTTCTTTAACTTTTGATTCACTACCATAAGCTACATAATCGTTATATCCAATAACTTCAGCTCTAATGAACCCTTTTTCAAAATCAGTATGAATAACACCTGCTGCTTGTGGTGCTGAGGCTCCTACATCGATAGTCCATGCACGTACTTCCTTAACTCCAGCCGTAAAGTAGGTTTGTTGATTTAACAACTTATACGCCGAACGAATTAATTTAGATGCGCCTGCTTCCTCTAATCCTATATCTTGAAGAAACATTTGACGTTCTTCATAATCTTCTAACTCATTAATATCTGCTTCAGTACCTACTGCTAATACTAAAACCTCAGCATTTTCATCTTTAACAGCTTCTTTTACTTGCTCTACATAATCATTACCAGAAACAGCAGCACCTTCATCTACATTACATACATACATAACTGGTTTATCTGTAATAAACTGCGATGGCACAACAAAATCTACATAATCTTCCTCACTAAAATCTAATGCTCTAACAGAAACACCAGCTTCTAAGCCTTCTTTTATTTTTAATAAAATAGCCTCTTCTTTTTGCGCCTCTTTATTACCCGTTTTTGCAGCACGTTTTACTTTATCTAGTTTTTTATCAACCGTTTCTAAATCTTTAAGTTGTAATTCCATATCGATAGTTTCCTTATCTCTAATAGGATCTACACTACCATCTACATGTACAATATTATCATTATTAAAACATCTTAAAACATGTAAAATAGCATCTGTTTCTCTTATGTTTGCTAAAAACTGATTTCCTAAACCTTCTCCCTTACTTGCTCCTTTTACCAAACCTGCAATATCAACAATCTCTACGGTTGCTGGTAATACACGTTCTGGATTCACCAATTCTTCTAGTTTTTCTAAACGTGGATCTGGCACATTTACTACACCTATATTTGGTTCTATTGTACAAAATGGAAAGTTTGCACTTTGCGCTTTTGCATTTGATAAACAATTGAATAAGGTTGACTTTCCTACGTTTGGTAATCCTACAATACCTGCTTTCATATTCCTTTCCTTGGCTCTTTATTTAATAAAGAGTGGTTTAACTTTTTATTTAAAATATATTCTTTTAACCTCCTTATACCACTAATAATGGTTTTTAAAGATTCATTTTAGAAATGCAAATATATACTATAATATATACTATTTTAAAATTTTTATTAGATTCTACAAATCAGCTAATTATTAAACAATAATTTCTATTTACTTTATAAAAAACAAGCATAAAACACTACACAACAATACTTTAAAACATCTTTTCATTGTAAATTTATTTTAGGCCATTAATAGCCATGACTTGCTTTGTCGTTAAAGCACATAAAACCTCTCGATTAACTTGTTAAAAAATATTTAACGAAACTTGTTAAATATCAGCATAATCAACATTCAATATCTTAAAATTCGTTATTTTATTATTAAAGTCTACATATTTTGAAGTAAATTTTACATAAATTGTACGCTTTTTAATTCAAAAACCTCATTTATTAATTTAACCTATTAAAAACGATTACATGAAAAAACTATTATTTTTTTTTTATTTCTTAACAGCTGGAATGGCATTTGCTCAACAAAATGTCTCTGGTACTATTACAGATTCTAGTGGAATCCCAATCCCTGGAGTTAACATTTTAGAAAAAGGAACATCCAATGGAGTAACATCCAATTTTGACGGAAAATATTCAATTTCAATTAACCAAAATGCAGCCTTAATTTTTAGTTATGTTGGTTATGCTACCGAAGAAACTCTTGTTAACGGGAGAGCTATTATAGATATAACAATGTCTGACGGAGAAGCACTAGATGCTGTTGTTCTTGTAGGTTCTCGTAGCCCAAAACGTACTGCTGTAGATACCGCTGTAGCTATAGATGTTATAGATATTGCTGAAGTATCTACCCAAATTGGTAAGGTAGAGTTAAACCAAATGCTACAATATGCAGCGCCTTCATTTAATGCCAATAAACAATCCGGCTCTGATGGTGCCGACCATATAGATCCTGCTTCTTTACGTGGTTTAGGTCCAGACCAAACATTGGTTTTAATTAATGGAAAGAGAAGACACCAATCTTCCTTAATTAACATTTTTGGAACTAGAGGAAAAGGAAATACAGGTACAGACCTTAATGCTATTCCTACCTCTGCTATTAAAAGGATAGAAATTCTTAGAGATGGAGCTTCTGCACAATATGGATCTGATGCTATAGCAGGGGTAATAAACATTGTTTTAAAAGACAAAGTTGATGAATTAACAGGAACCGTAAGCTATGGTACTTTTCTCAATAATCCAGATGGAGATTTCCCAACTGGCACCCCTAATACAGATGGCTTTAGGTTAGACACCGATAAAGATGGTAATGTTTTAGGTGAAGATAAAGATTTTGATGGAGCTTCTGTAAAAGTTACAGCTAATTACGGCTTTAAAATTGCCGACGAAGGTTATGCTAACTTTACCACAGAATACCTAACTAAAAATAAAACATTACGTCCTGGTTATGATTTTAGAAAAGGTTTTGGAGAGGCTGCTATAGATGGTTTTAATTTCTTTGGAAATTTAGCTATTCCTTTAGCCGAAAACACCGAATTCTATGCCTTTGGTGGTCGTAATTTTAGAGATACCGATGCTTATGCTTTCACTCGTAACAATCCTACAGAAAGAATTGTACAAAGTATTTACCCTAATGGTTTTACTCCTAGAATTACATCTATAATTCTAGATAATTCTATTTCTGCAGGAATAAGAACAACAACCGATAGTGGCTGGAAAGTAGACATTAGTAATACTTATGGTAAAAATAACTTTCATTATTTTATAAAAGGTACTTTAAATGCTTCTTTAGGAGATGCATCTCCTACCGATTTTGATGCTGGTGGACATAGCTTAAGCCAAAATACTATAAACTTAGATTTTTCGAAATACTATGATAACGTTTTAAGCGGAATGAGTTTAGCGTTTGGAACTGAATACAGAACAGAAAACTTTATCATTTTTGCTGGTGAAGAAAATTCTTGGGGAACTTACGATACTAATGGATTATTAATTGTAGATTCTGAAAATCAAACACAATCAATAGATCCTGTAACGGGACAACCTAGACCTGGAGGCTCTCAAGGTTTTCCTGGCTATAGTCCAGATAACGAAATAAACAGAAGTAGAAGCAACTTATCATTATACGCCGATGCAGAATTTGACTTATCTGAGTCCTTTTTACTAAGTACGGCTGCACGTTTTGAAAACTACAGTGACTTTGGTAGTGCTTTTAACGGGAAATTAGCTGCTCGTTTAAAAGCTACAAATAATATTAACATAAGAGGATCTTTAAGTTCTGGTTTTAGAGCGCCCTCTTTAGCTCAAATTTACTATAATTTACGTTTTACTAACTTTTCTGGTGGCACAGCATCAGAATCCTTATTATCTCCTAATAATAGTCCAATAACTGCTTCATTTGGTATAGAACAACTTAATGAAGAAAAAGCGCTTAATGCCTCATTAGGTTTTACTGCCAAATTTGGTGATTTCACGGCTACAGTAGACGGGTATTATATTAATATAGAAGATAGAATTGTACTAACTGGAAACTTTCCTGCCCCACAAATAGACAATGTAGAAACTGCTCAATTTTTCGTTAATGGTGTAGATACTAAAACTACAGGTCTTGATATTATTTTATCATGGAAAAACAATTTAGACAACGATAGCTCTATTGGAGCTACATTTTTAGCCAATATTAATGACATGAAAATTGAAAGCATTAATAATAAATCTTTAGATGAAGCTACCTTTTTTGGCCCACGTGACAGAGCTTTTTTATTAGCATCTGCACCTGATAACAAATTAAGTTTAAACCTTAATTACAACAAAAAATGGTTCGATACAGGCGTATCTATTACTAGATTTAGTGACATTGAATTAGTGGATTACGGTGGGGCTATTGATTATTACGAAGCAAAAATAGTAACAGATCTTAATTTAGGTTTTGAATTATCTGAAAACTTAAAACTAAATGTAGGTGGAAACAATTTACTTAATGTATATCCAGATCAACAAGGACCAGATTCAGACTCTGGAGGTTATTGGGATGCTGTTCAAATGGGCTTTAGTGGTTCTTATTACTATGCCAATCTTAATTTTAAATTCTAAAGAAGTTTTTTTTAAAACATACTAGTGACTAATTCCCTTAAGAGGTCTCTAAAAAGTTAATTTTCTTTTTAGACGACCTCTTTTACTTTCTATAAGATAAGACTCATCTACTAATGCATTTAAACGTCATTAACCTAATAACCTGATTTCAAACTAAGTAAACTAACTTTCAATTATACAGTTTAATGTCATAGTATCTGTTAATCATATTATAGTTCTTACATAAAAGCTTAAGAATTGATTATTTCAAGCTATAAACCACTAAACATACTAGATTCTTTCTTAAATAGATATACCACTTAAAACACCCCAAAGCATAACATGAATAAATAGAAGCTTTCTTTGGAAAGGAATTAGTTAAGCATAAAAAATACCTCAGTAAAATTACGAGGCTACTGAAAAAGTCACGAACTTAAATAAAAGCGGTAAGTATTTTAGATACTTGCCGTTTTTTGTATTTTGTATTCATGATAGTTCAACAGGAATCTCTTCGGTTAAGCGAGTACAGTTCTTTATATGATTTAATTGTTCCTAACACTAATTTGTTAAGGCGTATCAATGATTTAATAGATTTTAATTTCATCTATGAAGAACTTCAATCAAAATATTCTCAAACTCTAGGCAGAAAAACAGAAAGTCCCATAAGACTATTCAAATATCTTCTGCTAAAAGTAATTTATACCATTTCAGATGTAGATGTAGTGGAGCGTTCACGCTATGACATGTCCTTTAAATATTTTCTAGAAATGTTACCCGAAGAAGATGTTATTGATTCAAGTACCTTAACAAAATTGTCGCAGACAACGTTTGAAGGATACTAATTTATTAGATATGCTTATCAACAAAACGGTAAGTATTGCTATTGAAAAAGGTATTATTACATCAAAATCAATTATTGTAGATGCTACCCATAGTTTATCAAAATCGAACCCCATTTTAGCTATAGACGTTTTACGGGAACGTTCAAAACAACTTCGCAAATCAGTTTATGCTTACCAAGAAGATTGGACCTGTAAGATGCCGGTCAAGAATCAGGGCAATGATTTAGAAAAAGAACTAACTTACTGCAAGGAATTAGGAACCTTATTAGAT
>NZ_MDJD01000043.1 GCF_001747085.1 Flavivirga aquatica | reverse complement strand
GGTTCTGCTGTCTTTGGTTTTACCGAGTTTTATTTTAGCCATTTTGTTCCTGGATTAGATGCGTGTACACTTGCGTTGATTCTAAACTATTATGCCCTAAAAACTTACTTATTTTCTCTAATGGCATTCCGTTTTGTAGTAGATGTGTAGCAATACTATGGCGTAAAACGTGTAATCTTACATTCTTTTCTTGTAGTTGTAAATCATCTGTTCGTTGTTGTAATAATTTTAATCTTATGGCCATAGATTGCGCATTCATTCGATTACCTTTTTGGCTTATAAAAAATGCATTGTTCCGTTTATCCAATACTATTTTTGGTCTGCTATCGTAAACGTATTCTTGTAGATATTTAGAGTTTACTTTATTGAATGGCACAAAACGTTCTTTGTTGGCTTTTCCTTTTCTAACGTGTAATATCTGTCTATCAAAATCGATGTCGTTTAAATCTAAATGGTAGCCTTCGTTTCGTCTTAATCCACAACTATAGAACACGCTTAACATCGCTCTATCCCGTGCGTTAAAAGGCTCCCATTTGGTATTCTCATTATAACCATAGGTTGCTTTGTAAAGCTGCTGGATGTCGGTTGGGGTGAGTGTTTCTATTTCATTGGTATCGTCATTTTCCCAATCGATATTTAAAACTGGTAATACCAATCGTCCACTTTGACGCAGATAATCACTAAATTTATATAAGGATTGTAAATGTTTGTTTAAACTGCCATTGCTCAAGCCACCGCCTTTTCTATCGTTACTACGTTGTTTCAGCATGCTGTAATAATCCTTGATGATATAATTATCCAGTTCTGTAATGTGATTGATATTGTGTTGCTCCAGATAATAAAATAGTTCTCTAATATGGTTGGGAAGGTTGTAAACGGTACTTTC
The DNA here is from genome assembly GCF_001747085.1 of Flavivirga aquatica. Lineage (GTDB taxonomy): Bacteria > Bacteroidota > Bacteroidia > Flavobacteriales > Flavobacteriaceae > Algibacter_C > Algibacter_C aquatica. The sequence goes on along the minus strand of NZ_MDJD01000043.1, from coordinate 425,189 downwards.
TGCATAACCTAAAATATCAAGCCATTCCCTAAATGATTTCTCAATATATTGATAGCTTTCGTTTTTAAGTTCCAGTTTTTTCATCCCTTATATACTTTTTTAAGATGTCTTGCGATTTAGATTTAAGTGATTGATTTTCTGTTTGGTATTTCGCAAAAACAATACTTGCGAGTTATTTGCTATTTGCGGTCGAGAGCCTCGACAGGCAAATTATTTTCGCTGTCTTTAATGGATTTCTTTATTCTCTGTAATGCTTTGTCCAATGCGGTTTGTATATTCTTTTGTAGGGTTTCATAATCTTTGGTTATTCGCAATTCAAAGGTGTAAGATTTTGTTTTTATATCTTTCTTTCGCTTGATATAGCCTAATATTTGCAGTTGATTATGATAGTTACGTAGCGTACTTTCCTTGATACGTAATTGGGTTCTTATTTCAAGATTGGTAAATGTAGCTTTCTTCTTTTCTTTTAAATGTGCTTTGAGGCTTTCCAAATAGTTTCTACATGCGCCTGTGAGTTCATCGCTTTTTCTTAGGAGTACAGTTTTTAATAGCCTGTTGGCGTTTTCAATATCTTCTAAAGTAACTTCTATATATTCTTCGCCTGTTTGTTCATCGTGTTGTTTTTCTCTTTGATACTGGTGGTAAAAGGTAATGGCTTCTATAAATTGCAAGTAATGTTCGTTGGTTCTACGAGGTTTAAATACTGCTTTGGGTAATACTAATGCTTCGGCAAAAGGGTTCACGATTTTAATGGGTTTTAAAATACGTTGTGTGTTTTGTAAAAACTCCTGTATTTCTTTTTGCTCGTAGCTGTTTATCTTTCCTGCTGCTTTTAGGCGTTGGTATGCCATGATTTTATCGTCTTGGGTGTCGCTCTCGTCCAAGTAAATTAAAAAGCATCTGTTGGCGTTATCTTCGTAAATCTGTTCTTTGGTGGTTGCACCCGCAACACTTACAGGGCCTTCTACTACTAAATAAATAGTTTTGGTTTCTCCCTGGCTGTTCTTTTGCACGATAGTTTTTACGATTCTGTTTTTGGTTTGTAACTCTCGTAATGGGTAGAGGGCATTTGATGCGCCGTCTAAATCTTCAATAACTATGAGTTTGTATTTTAAATCGTGTTTTCCAAAATAGTAAAAGGCGTTATCGCTTAATGTTGTTATATTTAAAACATCTTCGGTTGGGATGCATTGACTTACTTTTTCTTGTAAATAGGTTTTTCCTGTGCCAGAACTTCCCAAGCTGATAATGTGTAATGGCTTTTCTAGTTTTCTTGTTGTGAAGATTAAATACATTAATAATCTGTTTACTTCTTCGCCAACTATTCCGCTATCGTCAAGTAGTTTATTTGTCTCTTCTAAAAGGTTTTCTGATTGTAGGAAGGTCTCAGCTTCTTCGATTTCTCCTAGATTGAGTTTTTTAACTTTTGGTTTTAGATTTTCTTGCTGTTCTTTTATTTTTTCTAGCCTAAATTTTTCAAGTTCTTCGGTAAGTTCGCTTAAACTTGCTGCGATTACAGATGTTCCTATTTCTAGTCTTTCGGCTACTTTTCTAATAAATTTCTCTAATTGGGTATCGTTGTATAAATCTAAATTATGTCTTACTGGTGGTCTGCTACTTTCTCGTTCTTCTACTTTTAGAGTACTTCGCATTCTGTCCAGCCCTTCAATCTTGATACCGCCTAAAACGGTAAGTTGTAGTAAATCGTTTTGGTAAATTAATTGTTCGGAATTATCGGAGTTGAAGTTTTTTGACATTGTTTATAAATAATTAAATACACCTTATTAGGTACAAAGGTATATTTTCATATTCTTTTAAACAACTCTTTTCAATTTTTATTTACCTTTTAATATGCTTATTTTAGCCAAATAATTGATATAACAGCATTTTAAACCCTTTTTAGGTACTTTATGAGTTTAGATTTCGGTAAAAAACTGGCAGCATGCAGGAAAGCCAAGAACCTTTCGCAAAAGGAATTGGCTAAACTGCTTAATACCTCGCATTCTGTGATTGGTAAGTATGAGCGTGAGGAAATGACACCTAGTATTGAGGCTGCTGTTAAGCTTGCTAAATTATTGGATACTACGGTGGGGTATTTATTGGGCGAGAACAAAGATGCCGAACTCTTAAAAGACCCTGCGATGCTTAAACGCCTGCAAGATATTGACAGCTTACCCGATGATGACAAGAATGGTATTCTTTATGCTCTGGATAATCTTCTTAAAGCTGCCAAGTTAAAGGCTATTTAAATGAAAGAAAGAGTCATTAGAGCAGAGTATGACGACCAAACCATAACTGTTTATCAAGCTTACAGAAAAGAAATAGCTATTCCTACTATTGAAAACCAAACCTTTGTATCTCCTTTTAAAACAACTCGAATGACTTGGATTAAACCGTCATTCTTATGGATGATGTATCGTTCTGGTTGGGCTCAAAAAGAAGGACAGGAATATATCTTAAAGATTAAAATTAAACGTGAGGGTTTTGAATGGGCTTTACAAAATTCTTGTTTATCTCATTTCACTAAAGATATTTATAGTTCTGTAGAAGAATGGCGAACTATAAAGGACAATTCTCCTGTTCGCATACAATGGGATCCTGAACGTGATTTACTTTTAAACCCTCTTAACCATAGAGCCATACAAATTGGGTTATCTGGTATTGCTGTAGAAAAATATGTAAACGACTGGATTGTATCTATTGAAGATATTACTGCATATTCTAAAAAAATACATCAACTTGTAATTAATGATAATCTTGAAAAAGCAAAAAGTATGCTCCCTATTGAGGAAACATACTTTTCAAATTATACTGTAAATAATATTATTGGTGCAACCTAACTTTGTTTTCTGTTTAATTGTTCGGTTGCTGCTGCTCTAATTATTGGATTATCAGAACTTAACAAAGAATTTATCTTATCCCAAGAAATACTATTATCAATATCTCCGAGAGCATAAGCACACTTTCTTATTAAAGACTCTCCATCATTATAATCAAGGTATTCAAGATTTAAGTTCATTGCTTTTTCTAGAAAAGGAATACTTCGTGGGTCTCTCATATCTTGAAAAATCATAGCTAAGTCCTCATGATTATTATGCCATTCCTCTAAAAGAATTTCACCTAATAACTCTGTATTTGAATTGTCAAATTTAAAGTCATTTAAATTAAAATATAACAATAATGCGTGTTCAAGAACATCTTCCTTTTTATTGGCATAAGCATTGTTTAAGCTATCTAGAATATAATCTTTGATATTCTTTTCAACTTTGAACTGTTTAAAAAATTCCTCTTTTGTGATTTTTTTCAGTGAAAAGTTTGTAATTAATTCTTTTTTGTCCTCTGTCATTTCTTGTTCTTGATTATTGCTTTAGCTCCCACTATATTTTCATTAAACGTTTTCAACGCTTCTCCTTTACCCAAACCAACATTTACTTGACTCCCTTCTTTTTTGAAAAAAGCTTTTGCTTCCGTCCATCCCTTAGATACTTTAGGTAAATCCCCGACACTTTGTTTTACTAAATTTGTGCCATCTCCAACTCCAATTTTTCTTAATGCATCTAACGTCCCTTTTTTAACTTTTATTTCAACTAGAATTCCCTCGTAAGCTTCGGAAAATGCTCTAGTAGGCGATATAAAAGTTTCAGAAGTAGCTGGAACTTTTCCTGTTTTTGCAAACACACTAAAGTCTTTAGCGCTCATTGTACGGTAAAATGTCTCAGTCTCTACTGCAGCCATTTTAATGTTTCTTCCTACAAATCCATATCCCATTATTGCAGCAACACCTTCTAACCCTGCCATATCTTCACGAAGCATGGCTTGGTCTGGAGCTAAAAAGTCTCGCTTTACAATTTTAGCATACTTTAAAGGATTCCATCCTGCATAATTTACGTCTGCATCTTGTTTCTCCTTTTGAGCTGCACTATTTGTATCTAAAATTGTATAATCAATACCTGATGATGCTGGAATTCCGTCAGTTATTTCTTCCCATAAGTCCTCTCCTTTGCGTACTTCTCCATTTTTGAAGGCATAAAACACTTCTGTCTTAACCCACATTTGCCCTCGCATATTTACAAAATTCCAGTCCTTTTCTATCGAAACATGACTTTTTACAATATTTGGAGTTCCATCATTTCCTAATGTCCCATCAACTTCATGAATCACAATCTTTTTCTCTCCCCCTTCAAGCTCTATCGCCCTGATAAGGTCATTTTCACTAAATGAATAAGGGCTATTCCATGGATAAGCAACTGCTAACGGATCGACAGAGAAGAATCTATTTATTCTAGGGTCGTGCATCCTAAAAGTGAAGTTTACACTGTTACCTTCCCCCTTAATCTCGTCATCCTTCTCCTGTCCTTGGAAGCCATAACGATAACTATCACTGGTGCCGTGACGGTTTGGTAACAGCATTCCGAATGAAAACTAATCTTACGCTTTTTTTGAAGCAGTCGACCGATTTTCCCTAAAGCCTTATTTTCAAAATTTTATTAAAGAACGTATGTCTTTCGACCTTGCTAAGATAACAATATTTCTCACTCACAAGATGTCCGCGCAGGCAAAACCCAGTATTTTCGTTCCTCAAAAACCTCTGTGTTTCGCCTGCTTCCTTTTCCTCGGTATGTTACATAAAACGGGTTATAATACATTCCTTAAAAAGTCCAACGCTTCGCCATCTGTAGTTATAACCAGTTTTATGTAAAATACTTCCTTATTCCGAACTGCCAACGCTTTTGCTCACTCTTATAAATACTAACGCACTGCGTTTGTTTCATTTTAAAAGCTGATGCAACCCAGCCACATTTACAACCTCTGTTACATCAACTTTTAAAACGGTTTTCAGCGTTTAGTAATTCAGTTTAAAAAGCTAAAGATTTACAAGCCTTTTACTTTGGATTTGGTAAGTTGCCTTTATCAATCTTTAGCTTTTTAAACTGCTGCCTAGCGGCAAAGAGCGACACAAGAGTAAGTGGAACGAGTTGTGCAAAAAAACAAGCAAAGAAGTAAAGCAAGCTTTTTCCGCTTGATGTCTTTTTGCGCACGCTTTTTTTGTGCAAATTCGGTGCGTTGGCTTACGAAGTAAATATTTCCATTTTCCTAGTGCGCTGGCAGAAGCGGTTGCAAAAAGCGTTGGAAGAGCGGATATTTTACATAATAGCAATTATAACGACGATTTTTTATCTTCTAAAATAACAACTCTAAAAATTGTGCGAAGCGAACTTATAATTACTATTATGTAACATAGCTTGGGATGGTTTTTATGGCGGATTTTTTGTTTTTAGCGTTGGCAATAGCTGTTTGTAATTGTGAGGAACGAGCAAGTTATAAAGTGCTATTTGTGCGTTGGCTTACAAAAAATGTGACGTAAAAACCATAGAAGTGGTGGCAAGCGGAACAAGATAAAAGACAGAGGTTTGTTGCCTTTTTCGGCAATAATCTGGCTTTTATCTTGTGTGGGATTTCTGCTTAATGATTGGCTTTTTTATTTGCGAGCAAGTGACGAAGGAACTTGCGAAGCTTTTTATCCGATTGGATGATACTTTTCTATTTCTTCTTGTAAATCGTCTAAATCATTGATTAAATAGGCTTCTGTCGAACTTACATATCTGTGTCCTGCAAAATATTGTACTTCTCGAAGATTGTACATTTTAAGCCAATGTGTAATTACGCTTGTTCTTATTTGATGTACGCTTTTTACTTTTTTATTTAGCTTTTTTAATTGTGGTAAGAGTTTGCTAATGATATTATTGAACCTTGTGCTTCTTCCAAAACTGGTAAATAATAAATCGGTTTCTTTTCCTGTTTGCTCTAAAATATCTGCTCTTGTTTTTAACTGATACTCCATAAAATCCAAGATTTGGTGTGATTCCAGTTTTAAGGTTCTTTCGTTACTTCTTCGTGTTCCGTTTATAAATATTTTACCTTCTCTTAATTTTAAATCTGCTGTTGTTAACCTTCCTAATTCTGTACTATTTAATCCTTGATAAACGAGTAAACTTACAATAACTTCATTTCGCTTTTTAGCTAAACTATCGTTTTCTATATTTCTAAAATCATTATATAATTTCTCTAATTCTTGTTTATTAAGTGTGTTGTAAAGTATCTTTCTTTTTACGCCTTTTACTGCAATATTTAAAGTTGGATTTTCTTTTACTAAATCGAGTTCTTTTAAGTAATTATAATAATGTTTTATTGAGTTCGTTTCACTTTGTATCGTGCGTTGTTTTACTGTATTTCGTAGTTTTTGGATATAATGTACTATGTCGTTATAACTTGCTGACACATCTTCTATATTCTCTTTTTTAAGCCATTTTAGATATTTCGTTACAACCACTTCAAAACTCTTAATTGTTTGTAAACTGTAACCTTTTTGCAATAAGTATTTCTTAAAACTTGGTTGCTCTTTTTCGTTGAGCATCTTTTGTAAAACCTTGATTTCTGCATCTTCGGTTTTGGGTTTTCTTCGGGTTCTGCTGTCTTTGGTTTTACCGAGTTTTATTTTAGCCATTTTGTTCCTGGATTAGATGCGTGTACACTTGCGTTGATTCTAAACTATTATGCCCTAAAAACTTACTTATTTTCTCTAATGGCATTCCGTTTTGTAATAAGTGAGTAGCAATACTATGGCGTAAAACGTGTAATCGTACATTCTTTTCTTGAAGTTGTAAATCGTCTGTTCGATGTTGTAATAGTTTTAATCTTATGGCCATAGATTGTGCATTCATTCTATTTCCTTTTTGACTGATAAATAATGCGTTGTTTCTTTTGTCTAATACTATTTGTGGTCTGCTATCGTAAATGTATTCTTGTAGATATTGTGAGTTGGTTTTATTAAATGGTACTAATCTTTCTTTGTTTGCTTTTCCTTTTCTTACGTGCAGTATTCTTCTATCAAAATCTATATCGCTTAAATCTAAGTGATAGCCTTCATTTCTTCGTAACCCACAACCATAGAAAACGGTTAACATTGCTCTATCTCTTGCGTTAAATGGTTCTAGTTTATTGTTTTCATTATAACCATAAGTTGCTTTGTAGAGTAGTTGTATTTCTGCTTGTGTAAGTGTTTCTATTTCGTGTGTATCGTCTGTTTCCCAATCAATATTTAGCGTTGGTAATACTAATCGTCCGCTTTGTCTTAAATAGTCTGTAAACTTGTATAATGCCTGTAAATGCTTGTTTAAACTTCCGTTACTTAATCCGCCACCTTTTCTATCATTACTGCGTAATTTTAAGTTTTGGTAATGTTCTTTAATGATGTAATTATCTAATTCTGTAATGTGATTTATATTATTTTGTTCTAAAAAATAAAAGAGTTCTCGTATGTGATTTGGTAAGTTGTAAACCGTACTTTCTGCATAACCTAAAATGTCTAACCATTCTCTAAATGATTTCTCGATATATTGATAGCTATCATTTTTTAATATTAATTTTTTCATTGCACTTATCCATTTTTTAGATTTATTGCGATTTAGATTTAAACAACTGATTTTAAGATTGCTATTTCGCAAAAAGAGTACTTGCGATTTATTTGCGGTTTGCGACTTATTTTTTCTTAATACTTTGTAAAGCCTTATCTAATACGGTTTGTATATCCTTTTGTAGTTTATCGTAATCTTTAGATATAACAAGTTCAAACGTGTAACTTCTAGTCTTTTTATTGGTGTTGCGTTTGATGTAACCTAATAATTGTAAATGCTTGTGATAGTTGCGTAACGTACTTTCTTTGATGCGTAATTGTGTACGTATTTCTAATCCTGTAAATTCTTTCTTCTTTTTAGCTTTTAAATACGTTTTAAGGGTTTCTAAATAGTTTCTGCAACTTCCTGTTAACTCATCACTTTTACGTAGTAAAACCTCTTTTAAAAGCATATTTGCATTTTCAATATCTTCTAATGTGGTTTCAATATATATTTCTCCTGTTTGCTTATCTACTTTTGGTTCTCGCTGATATTGATAATAAAATGTAATCGCTTCTATAAATTGCAGATAATGGTTGTTTGTCCTTCTCGGTTTGAATACGGATTGTGGCAAATTGAGTTTATTAGCAAAAGGATTTCGTATAGTTATTGGTTTTAAAACTCGCTGTGTATTCTGTAAAAACTCTTGTATTTCTTTTTGCTCGTAAAAATTGATTTCGCCTGTTGATATTTGACGTTGATACTGCATTATTTTTTCATCCTGTTCTATACTTTCATCGAGATAAATTAAAAAACTACGATTTGCATTATCCTCATAAATATGTTCTTTTGTGGTACAACCTGCAACACATACAGGACCTTCAACCACTAAATATTTAGTTTGAGTTTCTCCTTTTGTATTCTTACTTGCTATGGTTTTTACTATTCTCTTTTTAGTTTGTAATTCTCGTAATGGATAAAGCGCATTTTCTGCTCCATCTAAATCTTCTATTAATATGACTTTGTTTTTTAGTTCTTGCTTACCGAAGTAGTAAAAAGCGTTTTCTGACAATGTTGTTATACTTACTCGTTCTTCTTCTGGAATAAGTTCGCCTACTTTTTCTTGTAAATGTGTTTTTCCTGTTCCGCTACTTCCCAAGCCTATAACGTGTAATGGTTGTTCTCGTTTTCTGCTTGTAAAGATGATGTACATCAATAACCTGTTGACTTCTTCGCCAATAACTCCAGACTTTCCGATTAACTCATTTGTCTTTTGTAATAAATCTTTAGATTTCAAAAAGGTTTCGGCTTTTTCGATTTCTCCTAAATTGAGCTTTTTAACTTTTGGTTTTAGATTTTCTTCTTTGGCTTTTATTTCTTGTAAACGATATTTTTCTAGTTCTTCTGTGAGTTCACTTAAACTTGCCGATATTACAGATGTGCCGATTTCTAGTTTCTCTGCTACTTTACGTATAAATTTTTCTAATTGAGTATCGTTGTACAAATCTAAATTGTGCCTTACTGGTGGTCTGCTACTTTCTTGCTCTTGGACTTTTACAGTAACTCGCATTCTGTCTAAACCCTCTAATTTTATACCGCCTAAAACCGTGAACTGTAAAATGTCGTTTTCGTAGATTAATTGGTCTGTGTCGCTTGTTTGAAGTTTTTTAGTCATTTGTTGAAAAATAATTAAATACACCTTATTAGGTACAAAGGTATATTTTCATATCCTTTCAAGCAACTCTTTTAAATTTTTATTTACCTTTTAATATGCTTATTTTAGCCAAATAATTGATTTAACAGTATTTTAACCCCTTTTTAGGTACTTTATGAGTTTAGATTTCGGTAAAAAATTGGCAGCATGTAGGAAAGTCAAGAACCTTTCTCAAAAGGAACTGGCTAAATTGCTCAATACCTCGCATTCTGTGATTGGTAAATATGAACGTGAGGAGATGACCCCCAGTATTGAGGCTGCCGTTAAGCTTGCTAAACTACTTGATACTACGGTGGGCTATCTGTTGGGCGAGAACAAGGATGCCGAACTTCTAAAAGACCCTGCAATGCTTAAACGTTTACAGGATATTGACAGCTTACCTGATGATGATAAAAATGGAATTCTTTATGCTTTGGACAACTTGCTCAAGGCTGCTAAATTGAAGGCTATTTAAAGTTATTTTTCTTTATGTTAATTTAAGTAGATATTAGTAATTTATGGGTATAAAAAGTTTGTTAAAAAAACTATTCGATAATATTTTTTTATTTGTCTTATTCATTGGTATCATTTTCATTATTACAGGTCTTGGTTATAGAGGAAAATACCAAAAAGTAAGTAGCTTTAATGAGATAATTACTGTAACAGGTATTATAATATTAACACCTTACTTAATTTACTTTTTATATTCTTATTTTAAACGAAAATCTAATCAGGAAAATGAAAAAATAAAAGAGAAAGAAAGTTTCAAAAACTTCTTAAATGATTCTAAAGCTATCCAACTAAAGTTAAATAATATCAAAATAATAAGCTTCGATAACAAAAATATTGATTATTACACTTCAGAAACAGGTAAATTAGATATTAAAAATAGTAATCAAGAAAAACAAGTCAAAATAATAATCCCTTATTTAGACAAAAAAATTCTTTATACTTTTTACACTAACAAAAATTTAGATGATTTAAGGATTCATTTAGCAATACAAAATGAAACTCGATTATTTATTAACAATCATGATAACAACAAAGTGTACGTGGATTTTAACTTTTTAAAATAAGGCAGGCTTACTCTCAAATTAATTAACTTTACAACTAATTTCAAACACACCTTCATCATCAGAACTCCTAACAACACTAAAAAATCTTTTACAATTATTGTCTTTAAATAAATCTGTATATGATGGTAAATTATCTTTCACGGAATAAATAAAGGAGTTTATATTTTTTTTATCATTAATCTTAAGATAGTCTATCAATTCCCAAAAGTATTTATAATTATCCCCTATATTAAAAGTTAAATTATATTTAACTAACACCCCTTTTTTAAAATGTAAATTAAACCTAACTTGGGTTTTATATCCATTAGGTAAAACTATTGATTTATTTCCCGTATAAGCCTTTACATTTTCAGGAATGTATTTCAAACGCTTTCCTGACACTATATTATACACATCTAGTTGGGTTAAAACAGAATCCTTTTTATCCCCTATAACTAAATCAAAATTAATTATAGGACTCAAGTATATACTACACCCAAATACCTCTTTTTTTTCTTGTGAATATGTGTAAAAAAAATGAGTTAAAAATATTAAACAATATATGTATTTATTACTTTTTTTCATCAGTTCCAATATGTATTGAAAGAACATTAACTTTTTTAGTACTTATACGTTCTATTAATATAGCTCCATTAGGAGTACTATCTTCATTTTCTAAATTATATTGCTCTAATTTAGCCAAATCTTTAATCTCTCCTGTAATAAACTTTTGTATTGTACTATTTTTTAATTCTAATATTTCGTAAATAGCACCATTTTCAAAGTCAATATTATTATTGTTAATAAAAGCAAAAGCTCCTGCCATGTCTTCTTTTCCACTTCTTATATCATCTATATAGGAAGCTTCAGTTGCTCCTTTATGTGACCTTATGTAATGCTCAGTTGTCATTAATAATAAATCAACCGCAATACCTTTCATCATACCTCCCCCTTTTGCAAGAGAAGCTAATTCTCCAACAGCTGCTCCTAATGCTGCATTTGGATCAAGTTCTCCTGAATTTGTATCTACTATTCTTGCAGTATTAACTAATGAAGCCATTTCAACTAAATTAGCCGCCTTAATCAATTTATTAGGTCTAAACAACTCTATTTGATTAAGTCCTTTAGTTGTGACTTTATTTCCTCCTTGATTATATCCAAAATTCTCTCCTATCATTACCTTCATTTTTGTTCCATCTATCATCAAAATTTCTTTTTCTACGATTTTACTTGTCACATGAGTATTCCCATTAGTAGCAACTAGATTACCTTCTTTTAAACTTTCAAACGCAATTTGGAAAGACTTTTCTGCAGCAGCAGCTCCCTGTTGTTTTATCGTTTCAACAATCATAAACATTTTTATTTTTTCTCCTGTTTGAGTTAAAATAGAGATTCCTCCTGTTTCAGGGTCAGCTACTACACCCATTTCCTCTCCTCCTTCAAGTTCTCTATGAGAAATAAGTTTATTTCCACTAAAACTATACGGAGAATAATGAGGATAATTATAAGTTAACGGATCAATTGCAAAGAATCTATTAATTCTTGGGTCATACATCCTAAAAGTAAAGTTTATACTATTCCCTTCACCTTTAACTTCATCATCTTTCTCCTGTCCTTGGAATCCATATCTGTAAGAATCAGAACTACCGTGTCTGTTAGGTAAGAGCATCCCGCCTGGATAGTAATCATTATATGTAAGAACGTCTGGTGTAAAGTTAGTAAAATTAAGTGGATCTTCCACTAATTTACGATCACTCACTACACTTAACACATTTCCTAAGTGATTACTTAATTCATAACGTTTGTCTCCTATAGTATTTATAAACTTATTTTCTAAAGGCGTTAAATCTCCAATATATTGTTGAATTCCTAACCTTGAACTTCCATATATATGATGTTCGGCTAATTGTAACCCAACCTGTTCCGTTTCATTTGGCAACACAATATTAGGGTCTATAAATAAATATGCCGTTGCTCCAGATTGTATAAGAGCATCTGATTTTATAACTATAGAGTTTCCTGCTTTTATGGTAACATCTGCACTCGGCCTAATGGTATAACTACCATTTTCTGCTAAAATAACATTTTGTTCTGCTTGTATAAGCTCTTCTTCAGTATGTATAGTACCTGCAGGCACAATATAATCCCCTCCTGTATTAGGTATTTCTACCAATCCTTTTCTATATACCCCCAAAACATTACCTTGTGCATCTCGCATATAGTATGTATATATAGCATCATTTATATTACCATTTGGTATTGTTTTTTTTGCGATTCTGTTACCTAAACCATCGTATTCAAAACTAATAATAGTATTATCTTCTTTTGTTATACTTGCTACCTTACCATCTACACGCCAATCTATATTACTAATGCCTTCTTGTTCATCACTTATTAATTGTCCAATAGCATCATATTGATAATTAGGTTTGTTATCAGGACTCGTAGCATCTTGCTCATATTCTCCTGTTAAAGAATTTAAAACCCCTAATTTTTGCCCACTATTTATATCAATATTTTCAAAATTACTATCCAATGCAGGTTCATCTAACACAGCATATAAACGGTTGTTTCTTAATTGCGAGCTAGCTGCTGTGTTATACTTATAATCAAAGTCGTCCATTTGTAGACCTCCTGCCCAGCGTTGTAACCTTTTTAAGTTCCCATTACGGTCGTATTGATAATCTGTTGCGTAAGCCTTCACTCCGCTTGCGGATGCTACATTGTAGCTTTCCATTTTTTTAATACGATTTAATTGGTCGTAGGTATAATTATTTTGTAAAACAGACAATGGGTTTTCATTTAAATCTATTAAACTGGTTACCATCGTTTTTATATTACCATTATATAGATTTTTTATACTCTGATTATTGGTAGACTCAGCAGTATTAAATGGGTTTGTTCCAGCTACAGGTATATAATCGCCACTATAATAGTTTAGTGAATACCCAAAAGCATCTTTAGCTACTATAGCTCCATTATCTCCTCCTATATCGTCTACTCCTGCTTGCTCTCCATTTACACCTTTTAACCAACCTTGAAGTGTATAGGCATAATCTAAACCTTGTACTTTTTGTTCTCCTAAAACGGTACGCGCCAAAGGACCATGTGCATAATAGTTATATGCAGCATCTGTTTCCCAAGTCATACCGTCTCGTGATGTTTTAACAGCCGTTATACGGTTGTCTGCATCATACGTATACCTATGTATAAATTGATCGACCTTATCTTTTTGATAGGTAACTTGATTTACATTACCGCTTATTAAATCGTACTCATATTCGGTAGTTTTTATGGTTCTTTGCTCTTCTTCTCCTAAATAAACATAATATCCCATTTTCTTTACATTACCATGTATATCATAATCATAAAAAATGGCATTATTATAATCTAATCCAGAACTGGTGTCTTCTGTATAAACAACCGAGGTAACTCTATTACGGGTATTGGTAGATTGCTTAAACCCAAAATCTTTTGCGAGATTAATAGTTTTTGTATAGGTCGTTGTTGTAACTTGTTCTTTTTTCGAAAATAAATCTGGTAATAAAGAAGAATCACGGATTAGAATATCACTCCCATATTCCTCTACATAATATTGAAGAATACCATCATTAGTTATAACAAATTCTTTATTTGAATGTCCTTGACCTGCTTCGATAATTCTACCTAATCCATCGTATAACGTATAACTAATCATAGAATTCTCGGGTGTACTTCGTTTAAGTTGCAAAGCATTTTGTGAGGCTATAATACGTCCTAAATCATCATAAGCAAACCGTGTTTCTCCTCCATCTGGTGTACTTTGCCATACCAATTGATTAAGTGAATTGTATCTGTATTGGGTTTTAAAGTTATGATCCTGATTTACCCTATCGACTCCTTCTGGGGCAACTGTTTGTACTAAATTTCCAGCTTGATCATAATAATACAATGTATATTGATACTCGGCATCTTCATACGATAACAAAAAGGTTTCTTGTAGCTCTTCTATCGCCTTTTTTAAATATTCTTTTTTAAATCTTACTTTTTCGGATTCTATAAGTTCATCATATAATTGTAAAGCATAAGCTTTATTAGCATTACTTAATAATTGCTCGCAAATAGATTGCGGTGTATCTGGTAGCAGATCTTCTGGAGCTGGTAGTGAAGTAATATCCATTACTGGCGGTGGGCATACTTTATTTTCTACCATATATACATTATTCACATACGTATTCCAATTATGCTCTGTAGTTGCATTGGCTTGTTTAAAACTCCAATATTCTCCTACTACTGCTAATATTTCGTTATATCCATAATTTAAATTGGTATCTCCAAATTCACCAATAGTTAAAAACTCTGGATGATCTAAATCTTCCAACGTATTAATATTAAAAGCATCCAAATAACGAACATAGCTATCTGCTATATATTGATATTTTACATGACAAAAATAGGTATCTGGACTGCCCTCATAAGCTGGTTCGTTATAATAGGATGGAACCTCAACGCCTATAGCGTTCATTTTTGTCTCGTATTTTACATACTCTGCTTCACAAGCTACAGGAATTACTGTTTGAGGTATGCATTCTTGACAAACTATGTCTTTTTTTTGACATGGATCTAATATGTTATTAACTAAATCTATTAAACTGTTGCTAACTTCGCTATAATCATTATAACTATAATAATTATTATCTAATAGATTTTTTCCTTCTGTAAGGGAAAGCGCTGGGGAATATGGATCGTCAGGTATATAGGATCCAACCCTATTCACCCAATCTTTTATATTATAGCACTCTACAAGTACTCCTGCATCAAATTCACAAAATGAATTAGTATCAGATATAGAATATTCATAAGTACCTCCCCCCATGTGATAATAATACCGTTCTATAGTGGTATATTCTGAATCAGAATAGGTTATATCATGTTTATAATCGTCTGCAAATATAATTAAAGCATTAGCACTTACAAGACAGCTAGATATCATCATACTACCTACTTTATAAGCCTCATATACATCATTATACAGCGTTGTTCTTGAAGTTATAAGCACATCTGTTAACCAATCATTAAATTCAGAAGCATTAGCATCTGTATAATTTTGTTCTATAATATTTGGTCTTAGTAATGTTCCTGAAAAATCTGACTTTCCGAAACCAACAAAAGAGAAATACATATTAGTTTTATTCTTATATGTTTCTATAAACTCTAGTAGATTTAATCTAAGTTCTACGCTATCTGAAATATTTTTTGGCTTTTTAACAAAAAAGGCAATATGTTTAGGAGCATCTCCTTCAGATCCATCGATATTTGAGCAACCTGATAAAGATGAGATAGTACCACTTCCATTTGTGTAAACAGGTAATTCTAAATCAGAATTACCATTAAAAGATGGATCGTCGTAATATTCATATGTAAAGTTTTCAATATTATTAGGGTCAAGTTTTAAATTTCTTATATGTGAAGATATTTTAAAACCATCTCCATCTGCAACACCCTTAACAACAAAAGTTGCTGTATTATCTTCCCTTATACTACGATCGTATGAAAAACTAACTTGTAGAAAACTAGATTCTGGAATTGGTACAACACTAAAATTAAATATTGTAGGATAACCATGATAATTTAAGTTCTCAATATATCCACCTATTTCATAGAGCTTATCAGACAAAAAATTCTCAAAATCATTAGAACTATTATAATATTCTAATAAAGTATTTAAAAAGGCTTCTAGTTTCACAGCAATCTGCTCATCTTCAGTAAGTAACATATTATCATTACATCCATTACAACTAAAGTCGAATACATGCCCTCTGCTATTTCGATATAACTCTCCATTAGTTTCTACTAAGTTTCCATTTTCTAGCTGAAATGAAAGTCCCACAATATTTGGAGTTTCATTATTTATTGCAATTTTTGATATATTATAAATTTGTGAAGGATAATAGTCTTTCAAAGATATACCAAGACTCATTATTATTTGTCCCCTTATTTTTATAATAAATCGTAATTGTTGAACCGCTGGATCATACTCTAAATGCATTATTGCCTCTCCTTTCTTATCGCCTATATAACTTTTCACATAACTATTAGCATAAGATGTAGATACGTTTATTAATAATGTATCTGCAAGCATAACGTTTATATTATCTTGAGGCAATTGTTGTTCTATCTCAAACTCATTAAGATATTCGTTTAAAATAGTAGTCAAACTACTTCCAAAATCTAAACTTCGAGCACATCCATTATCTGTAAAAGATTCGTAAGTTGGCGTGTAGGTTACGATTCTTTCTGCTAACTTTAATAAGTCTTCACAATTTCCTATTAATGCTCCTGAATTACCAGTTAAAACAATATCTCCTAGTTTTGTTTCTCCATTTTCTTGATAAGTAATATTAGCTAAAGCTTTAAAAGAATTAAAACCTACTATTGTTTCATCATAAATTAAATTTGACACTTTTGTAATACTCCAACTATTGGAGCTTCCTGTAGTAGCATAATCGTTAAAATTAAATTCTCGCCCTGTAATAGTACTATGAGGCGTATCGATTACCATTTCAGGAATTGTTGCCCCTCCTGTTAAACCAAAAGTTATAGCTATATTTCCTGTTACATTAAAATCAATACTACTAATGGTACTCGTATTACCTTCTTCTAATTGGCTTTTTATTAACTCGTAAGAGATATATCGTTTAGGGTTCAAGTCTCCTGTAGAATTATTTAGATCTCCAAAAACTGTGGCTTCTTTAAAATAACTGTCTAAAAAGAACTCTAAATCGAATACTAAAGGACATTTTCCTGTTTGCTTCCACGTGGAAACATCTACATCAGATTTTAGTATCTCGACATCTACTAATTCTCCTAATTCTGATGAGTTGTAAATATTATCGGCTTGTAAAAACCTACGCTCTTTTAATAAAATATCAGACGAAGGAACACTTGGAGAACTAAGCAATTGACTACAAACACTGTACCCTGAATCGTTAGGACTATTAATAATACAATTTGTTAACGCATTGTAATTTGGTAAAATATTTTTAATATTATTATCGTGAGTATCTACTGGTCCTATACAACCATTATAAACATTTCGTTCTGCAGCATACATTTGCGAATACACATCTACCATACGCTGTTTTAAACTCACATAAAAACCAACGTAAGTATCCCAAAAACGATCTTGTGTTGTTGCTGTTTTTGTTAAAACATCTGTGATGCATGCCGAAAAAGTGCTTGGTATATTTTCGCATGGAAAAAGCCTTTCATCTCCACAAAACATGGTACGATACGTTAATTTCCACATAGGCAAATTTGCTTCTGTACCTGTTTGCGGAACGCCATCGTAATCTGTTATTAATCCATACTCCACAATATCGTTTCTATTGCTACATGCGGTTGGTAACACCGAATAATTTGTAATCTTAAAAAACGGATCTGCTTTACTAATAGAGGTTACGTCTAATATGCTAATAAGTCCTAGTTCTATCGCTTTTTGAAGCTTCGATTGACCTGTGTTTGGAATTAACTCTTGCAGTAAATAATCGTATTGAAAAGTATTTATAGGAATTCCAGTAAGTGAGGTTGTTTCTTTTTTAGACGATAAATCATTAAAATAAACCACATAAGGATATTCTGGATGGTATTGTACTAATGAACGCGCCCAACTTGATTTAAACTCATTTTTAAAATCGGATACATGCGCTAAATCTTCTGGAAAAACTTCTAAAACATCGCCTTCTTTGGCATTTTCAATAATTTCATCAAATGCTGCTATTAAAGGTATAGATCCCCTATTTACAATAACATTATTACCCTCTTGATCTACAACATCATTTCCGTTAGCATCTTTCTCTACTACTGAATATATATAAACTTCTATCTTAGATTCTGTTCCATCTTCTTCTATATAATGGGATACGGTTGTTGTTCCATCTGCTGAATCAAACTTTGGAAAACGCCATTTTTCTGTATTCGAGTCGCTTGTTACAACACCATGATTGGTATAAAATAATTTACTATTATCACTTAAAACACTTAACTCATCGTCTTGTGCATATTGTCCTTCTGGCATAACGTCTGGCAATAACTTGTTCATTCCTATATTGGAAAGATCTGGCACTACCTGATCTATAGTATTAACTCTATTACATATTTCGTCACATTGCAGCTTTAAATCATCCCATTCATTTTGATAAATAGCGACATAACTATCATATAAATTATTTGCTGTATTAATATTTGCACGAACTAATTGATTTGCTACATAAGTATTTTTGCTACCAATAGCTAAATCACAAGCACCACAATCTTCTATACAATTAAAATCTTCATTGGTATCTTCGGGTAATAAATTATCTGGATTTATATAACAATCACTTCCTTCGGTTGTTAAAGCTGTTTCTAATTCTTTTAAATAACCATCTAGTACGCCTTGATTTATTTTTATATCTTTTGTTATATTGTAATTACCTATGCCTAATTTAATATCTGTATTATTGTATGCAAGTCCTGTGTTAACACTTGTATTAAATACTTTATTTTGTTCTGTAACATCTAATAATTCTTTACCAAACTCATTTTTTAAACTTATAAAAACATCATATACAAATGGTTTTGTTAAGCTACAGCTTCCAACCGTAAGTATGGGATTAAAATTAAATGACTCATTTTGATTTGCAGAATAATTAATATCGTAATCGGCTTCTTCTCTTCCTACTAAAAATGTAGAATTATGTAACAATCCTGCTGGGTAACCTGCACTATTAACAGTAGTGTATGCTTCGTTTTTATCGGTATTAGAATCATAAATTTGGCCTTCTTTTTTCCCTAAAAGATCTCGCTCTATTGCTGCTATTTCATCGGCATCTTCTAAGGATACTAATATATCGTTCCCTTCGGTATCTTTATCTGTTTTACCTGATAATGCTGTGGCTATGGTACGCCCTTGTGGATCTATATAACTTACACTTACTTGGCCATTTGGGTCTACAACCATATTTTTTTTATAATGCAATGCATTGCCTACATTTTCTCCAAATAACCTTACCAATTCAATACGGTCTGGAGCGCCACTATAATAATATTTCATTTCATGCTTGCTTCCCAATTGATGGGTTTTACCCACACCACTCTTTCGTTTTATACGCCCCGTATTATCTGGCGTATATTCTATTTGTGAGTATGGGTATTCTTCTGCATCTGGTACGTAGCTTTGCCATGGCTGGGTGACTCCTTGAATATCATTTTGGTTAGAATAGTATTTACTCGCTCCATTACTTGTCGACATTGCTGAGGCAGGAATAACACTATAGGGATCTGATACATCTTCTACGTCTACATCAAAATCTAAATAAGTATAAAGGTTATTAGATGCGTTTTTTGTTACTCCATCATAAAATTTTAATTTATTTTCTGCTATAGGAACTGGCAATACTTCTATTGCTGGTCTTCCATGTGCATCATAAATAACTTCACCTACTACTGCATGTTTATCTGAATTAATTTGAGTTACTGTTTGACGGTTTCGTAATGTTCCATCAAAATAACTAACGACTTCTTTTTTCTTACCATCTTCTGCATAACTAGCCTGAAACTGCCAATTAAATCCATTGGAATTATCTTCTAATGCTAAAGTACAATTTTCACTTATCCAATCCTGAATATCTACTTTTTTTGTTTCTGTATAAGAACTCCACTTTCCTTGATGATAGGCAGTACGCCCTGCATCTACTCTACCTACCGCTCTTATTGCAAAAAGTATATAACCATTTTGAAATAAATTAGGAATCTCATAATGCTGTGTATTTACACCTTCTGTAACATTTAATTGTACGGTTGTTCGATTTAATTCGAAATCTCTATCACTAAAAAATATATCTTCTGGTACTTTATTGTGTTCTATTCCTTCTGTACTATAATTATCTACCCAAGTCCAAGCCAATTCAAAAAATACGATACCATTATACCCTGAGGCTGAATTTGTAGTCCAATCGAAACGTATTGTTTCATTTGTTGTAACTTGAGCTTGGATATTTGCTCCCCAATTTAATGCGATATATTGATAGCTTTCATACCCTAAAGACATAAATAAATTAGTTGGTAAATTGCTATCTAGAGTTGTTACATTATTAATTTTTATCGAATTAATGGCTACGCTAGTTACTTCTTCTTCTCCTAGTTCAAACTCATACCCTGAAATATTGATATTGATGCTCTCTCCTATATTTCCATTTGGATTATAGGAAACTTGGGCTATTTTATTTAATTGTGTTCCATTTTTTATGTTAACGGTATAAGTTACTTCTGCAGTATAGGCTTCACTCCATGCTCCCTTTACAAAAACTTTTACATAGCCCTTAAAATCTGGATAAGACACTAAGTTTTGCGGAGTGAATACTTCGGTAAGCTCAAAAGATGTTGCGGTCTTTAGCTCCTTTTCTATTTCTTTTATTATAAATTCTTGTGCCGTAGAAAAGTTAAAACTAAATACCGTACATAATATTATTAATAAAACACGTTTTATATTTTCGTTTGGCTTGCTAACTTTATGTATAGAGTTCATTATCATAATCTTAATTTGCAATAAATTCATACTGATTGTACTTTAGAGAAGGTCTGTATTGGCTCCCTATTGCTTTAACATATCTTGAAGCTTTGAATAACTCTTCTACTTCCTTAACCGATTGCATATTGATATAATCGTCATATTCTATTTCTATGCGATAAATGTCTAAATCTGGCTTTAGTGGGTCTTCTGAAAAATCCACTAAACCTATTGTATAAAACACCTGTTTTTCTATATAAAAATTCTCTTTATTTATATGTAAATCTATTCGCGAATAAGGAAGATCTGTATAACCTTCCTTAGCTTTTAATATTACGATATACTGCATTGTAGACAGGCTTTTTCCAAATTCTGGAAGCTTAAAAAAAGGGGTTAATAAACTTAAATCAAACTGCTTTATACCCTCTGACTTTACGGGACTATCATTATATAACATTACCTTTTCTTCGTTATCTACTTTTACCATAAAATCTGCCCCCATAACTGTTTCACTTTTGTGTATTTTTTGATACACTTGACCATCTTTCTTTCTTATGGTATATCCTGTATAAGTATCTAGCTCTTCTTTGCCTTTTACTCCTCTATATAATCCATAACGTACTGGTAGTTTTAGTATATTAAACTTTGTCATTTCGCTATTGGCTTGCTCAAAAACATGGCTTGCCGTTTGTGCATAAATGCTATGTCCTAATAATATTAGAAACTGTAATGCTATTATATATCCTTTCACTTTAAAACAGTTTAATTATTAATGTTTTCTTTTAAAATATTCCCTGATCGTGTTTCTTGAATCGTATAAACACCTCGCTCGGTTTCTTTTTTTACGCGAACTAACCCCCCTTCATTATCGTATTCATACAATGTCGCATAGTTATTCTCATCCAATTCTGCCATTAATCGTTGGGTTAATGGGTCGTACACAAAACTCTTCATATTGCCTTCGGCATTATGGATACGTATGTCATCATAATACACTGATTCTAAGTCAACTGACTTATTAAAGGCTATATTTATTGTTGTACTTCCTTCAGGAATACTAAACATGCCTTCTATACGTTGCCAACCTTCTATTATTGCTCCTTGAGGTGAAAATGAATGTATTGAACTAGTCGTTGTTCCATTACTAAATGTTATATCTATACTGCTACTATATGACGATAAAGCTGTACCCTCTGTTTGAGTTTCCTTGACCCAAGCGCTTATTATATAATTAAACTCATCATTATCGTTAGAGACTTTAGGAATAAATGAACTGTTATCACGGGAAGAAATTGCAGGCAACTCTTTACAAGTACCTTCTTGTATTAATGTTATATTATCAATTAACATATAATTCATATCTTTTGAATGAGAATAATGAGACGGTGGTTGCGTTACCTTATAAAACTTATTAAATAGTGACTCCATAACTATTTTTAAAACACGATTTTCGCTTGCTGATTTTGTATGGCTTGGCTCTATAATTATTGTTGATTCATGCCAAGTAAATGGTAAATCATATTCCGCTATAGGTATATATTTGCTTTTTCCAATAGGCATATCATCTAATGTAACTACCCATCTTGCTGAATTTTTACGCTGTTTAGGCCTATGTCGTCTAGCATTTCCTTGAGAAAACCGTAATAAGTACTTTTTATTGGGATCCAATTTAACATTTACGCTTATTCCTTCTCCATGTCTTGCCCCTAACATATTATCATTCTTAGAGTGTATCGTCGCATCAAAATCTACAAAACCACTATTTATATTTGTACTCTCTATTTGTACATTCGATGATATATCTCTTCTCACAATTTTATTTGGTGTATTTTCATCACATTCAAAACCATTACTACATGAATTCTCCCATTCTGTTTTCAAAATATCTGGAGTATTTATAGCCGTCCAATTAGAACCAGATATATTACCTGTAAAACTATTATTACTACCAGAAGTACTAGAAAACGTAGACTGACTATAGGTTAATATCGGTTCACATTCTTGACTTGAAAGACTATTAACTACCAAAATGAAAATGAATACTAAATTTATTTTAATTATACTTTTCATATATATTATTCTTAATAATTATTATTTAGTAATGCGCCTAGTGATACTAGGTGCTCTTTCTCTACCTAAACTATCTAAAAAATCAACACCATAATCAATAGCTATATTTGACTGAATTTCAAATTCTTGAAGAGAATAAAACATCTTAACTTCTATATCTGCCTTACCTTGACTGTCTAAAATTACTGTAGTCTCTTTTGCATCTTCTATAAACTCTGAACCGCTTCCAAAACCAACTGCAAAAGAACTATATAAAATTGACGAAGACCCATCAGTTTTTTTATGTATTAAAAAAAAGTCTGCTGAAGACAAAACTACCCCTAATTTTGACCATACATGAACAGGAACTGTTTCTCCCTCTTCACCTGTAATGGTAATTGGATATATAATTGTTGAAGAATTCGATGAAGTAGGATTATTAATAACCGAATGCTCCTGAACATCAATTGCCTTAACGTCCACCTCTGTATCAGAAACTTTACATGAGTAATTTGGTATAGTATGATTAGTTGCTATAAGCCCTTTTGTTACTTCTACTTTATCTCCTGTTATTTTATAACTACTCTTTCCTGTATGAGCTTCATCTTTACTTATCTCTCCGTTAGATTTAGTCGATTCTGTTAATTTATTTAAACTAAAATGATCTCTATTAAAATAAGTTATTTCGTTGGTATCATAATTTATTTCATCTATTAGGGCAGAAGTTCGATTTAACTTATTATTATAATTAGAATCTTCAAACCCTTCAAAAGCAGTCTCTTTATATTCACTATTTGAAGCCACTGCTGTAGGAAGTGTATAAGCGTAACCATATAATGCCGAAGAGTATCTTCCTAAAGCATCTTTATTTTCTAACTCTGCTCCATAAGGACTATATTGAGTTACTGTACTTGCTTTTCTCCAGTTAAAAATTTTAAACAATTCCCATTCATTTCCGTTTAATTTATAAAACGGATAAAATTTAGGAAAATAACCATCCTTTTCTAAGTTTGGAGTATCACCTTTATTTACAACAGCAGAAGTACGCCCCGTTAAAAAGGCATAAGAATCCACAGCACGCCATTCACCTAATACATTATATAAATAAGGGTTAAATCCATATGTTGCAACATCTACATTAGGTTCTTTAAATTCACTTTCTTTAATAAACTCTTCTTCAACATTTAGTGAAAGCCTTGGTAAACCTAATTGATCTTGGGGCTTCCAATACTGTCGATACCTAATTGCACTTGCATTAACTACTCCAGAATTAGGGTTAGATAGTTTATCTAGTTTTCCATCATTATTGGTATCTATCATAGGATTGGTCTGACTTGTAACAGAAGCCATTGAAGCTGTTTGAGTATTTTTATAACCTGATCGTATTATTTTAAATTCTACTAACCCGCCTTTTATAAAAGGGGAACACTCATGATTAATAATATTACCTCCTTTATCCATAAGCTTGACTTTATCTCCTTCTATTTCTACTACCCATAAAGTTTCATATTTTGTTTCATCTTTCTCTTCATTTTTAACAGCTTCTCCATAGTAAGTATGTAACATATCTCCAGGATAAAATGGTAAATCACCTGTAAGGAAATTAGAATCTCCTTTAGCTTTTACACTAAAAAATTCATTATCATCTCTGGGTTCTAAATAGCCTTCTATACCTAAATTCTTAGTTGCTTGTCCCATACCTTTGTAATACCAATGAGCTGGATAGGTAAAATTATAATAGGAATTATCATACTCATTTGCTGTTTTAGTAAGCAATACTTGTCCTGTTTTTGCATCCCAAGCTAAATTTTCAGTAGATACTCGAGCTCCTAAATCATAGGCGACCTTTTCTTTTAAAACTCCCCGTTTATGAATCACTTTAGTTGTTGTTGCTATACGTAAAATATTTTCGGTTGATGATGCTTCAAAAAATAAAGAAGGAATAAAAACTGGTGCTACTAAAGCTAAAAATGATGCTATGTTTCCATTGTTCCCCACAGTTAGAACAGATGAATTATATTCTTTAAAATCATTAACAACATCATAATCTACCCCTATTAGTCTTTTTGAGATTTCACCTTGACTATTTACTGTTTCTAAAACATTATTTAATTTTTTTGCATCGATTTCATCCACATTATAATTATATTTCACCATAGATATCGGCTCATGCTTATCTATATCTTTAAAATCTCCACGATATTCAGGATAAACCTCTTGTGTTTTTAGTTTTCCATTCATATTATTAGTTACCACTACAAATCCTTGTGAAGCAGCCAAATGCTCTCTTACTTTTATTTTCAAGAAATTCCCCAAAGCATTGGCTCTCTTATACCTCTTATAAATTTTTGTGTTATCTGTAATTGTTGGAAAATCTCTTGAAGTATAAAACGTATTTACTACACTTCCTGAGGCATGATTACGTATAGTTTTAGAAGAATTAGGGTCTTCATACAACGCTTGGTCTGTAATACTTTTAACAGTAACTCTACTATAAGTTACTACTGATGATGGAAAGAAAGATTCTCCTATAGGGCTTTCTACATAATTTTCTTCTGATGGAGCTAACAGACGTTCTCCTTCATCATGAACTGGCTGAACTAAAGGGTTTTCTTTACTCGCATTAGGTTCAAAAGTTGCTACACCACTTGTTGTAACACCATCTTTTAAATTATAACTATAGTGTTGACCGTAATGTTGTTTATAATTGTTATCAGAATCATGTCCTGTCATTTGTTCCCAATTATCATGCATTCTAAGAGTTTTTACTCGTATGCCCCCTCCTAATTTTTCTAAACCTGGATTTAATAGACGAATCCATGATTTATGAGGCACAAATTTTGAAGCTATTTTTTTAGCTCTTAAAGTTTTATTTGGTCCCCTAAAAAGATCTATAACATTAGCCATAGATCCAACTAAATCTTTTGCTATGCTTATAATATCTCCGGTTTTTTCCTCGCCTCCAAAAACAATTCTATTCATATACCTTCTTCCAAAATACCACCCCGATCTAGAAATAGGATTTACATCTTTAATTCCTTCAATATCTCTAAACGCCATTGGAATAGCAGCATAATTGTTACTAGTATATATTGACCTGTTTTTATCTATTTCTAAATATCCTGACACATAATCTGATTCATTTACATCATCTGTCATATTAAGTAAAAACTTAAACTGAATTGATTTTTCTATATATTCTCCTATGTATTTCTTCTGGAAGTTTTCAGGCGTTATATCTTGATTTTTATCTTGTTCATCCAATTCTATAATTAAATATTTGGCATCTCCTGAACGGGAATACAATCTATCATTTCCTATAGCGTTTTCTAAATTTGAACTGACATTAACATCTGATTCATTTCCTACTCCTACAACATTAAATAAACGCATAGCTTTTTTATCTTGCACATAACCATAACTATCTGATTCGTAATCCATTTCTATTTTACCTCCGGACGGCAAATTAATAGATGTTAAAGTCCATGATGAAGCATTTAAATCTTGTGCTTCTCTGTCTCTTTGTGAAACATAGGGGAACTCTGGAGCCGTTAGTGACCCTGTAACAGAATAATTTGGATTTGCTTCTGTTGTAAATGGTTTGTAATTTCCCCAGATATCGTATGATTTTATATTATAGGACGGGTTAGCGCCTTCATAATTAAATTCGTAAGGAGTATACCTCCCCATTTCTGAATTAGCGTACGTGAAAAACACTTTTTTTAAAGTTAATTTCCCGCCTCCTTTAAGGTTATTCCTAACTCCTGGACATAAAGAATAATCATATATAAAATGTGCTTTTTTTATAGGTACCGCTGTACTTGGGTCTGCTTCATATTCTGGTTTTGAGTACAGAGTAATTGATTTTATATATTTTGTAACGCCCGCTGTACTTTGATTTTTTCCTAGGTTTTCTGACACAGCACCTCTTCCATCTTCTCTATCTTCTAATTCAAAAAAAGCGACATGTGTTTTTGTCTCTATTTTTTCTATATAAACCAATTCTTTTTCTCCATAAATATAATTTCCTTTTTGATCGCCTTCTAAAGCATTAAAACCTCTATTATAAGTGAGTTTATTATTCCCATAAGGAACACGCCATTTGTATGGAGCATTTTCTGGGGTTGCTTTTGTATAGCTAAATTTTGTATAAGCCCCTAAATCATCATCTGTTAAACCATCTTCCGTAAGATCCTCATAATCTGATGATACAACTCCTGTTAACAAATAACTATGTGCATAAGATGGGGTTGTTACTCGGTCTATATATTTATCACTACGACTATTAGATTTTCCATTTCTGTTATTACAAGTAATCAATCCATTTTCATAATCTTCATTAGATATATTTCCTATTCCTGATACATCTACAGTGGCTTCTACTTTTTTTAGGTTGTATACCGCTTGACCATAAATATAAGTTCCTCCTTGAGGTTGGGTTACTTTTATACCTGCTATATGGTGATCTATTGGGCGTTTTACATTAGCGTTGCCTTGAAGCTGAGGCTCTTCTCCTCTATACACTACAAAAGGATCATACTTCGCTTCTTTTACACTTATTTGTTGTATAGCTTGATTTCTTGATTCCCGATGATTCCGTTTTATTTTATTATTTATAAAACTTTGAGCTGGTGTACTTGTATCTGATAAACCTTTAGAAAAATACCTATTTGGTACGGTTGATCTATTATAGCTACTCCCTCCCAAACCAAGTGAAATAGGACGTTCTCCTGCTAATTGATTATTAAGAAAGCCTAAAGACTCTTCATCTACATTTAATTCTCCAATTGCTTTATAATATACAGGCTCATAATCAATGTTATTGTTAGTTAAAGCTTCCTCAAAATTTAATTGTTTCGCTATGTTATTACTATGCCATGCTCCAGTACTTGAATGAGATGTATTAATTTTTACATCTATTCCTCCATGGATTAAATTTCCTGGACCAAACTCTAAGCCTAAACTTCCTCCTGTTCCATTATCGACTATTTGTTTATCAAAAACGTAACCTACTTGACTTCTATAAGGGCGAAATTGCCCACCTATTCCCTGCCCTTGTATAGCATATAAATCATAAGTATAATTTGTGATTGGTAATATGTTGGTGTTCATAGAAACCGATCGCTCTTTTTCTCTATTAAA
This sequence comes from Flavivirga aquatica, assembly GCF_001747085.1. Classification (GTDB taxonomy): domain Bacteria; phylum Bacteroidota; class Bacteroidia; order Flavobacteriales; family Flavobacteriaceae; genus Algibacter_C; species Algibacter_C aquatica. Next base: position 397,328 of record NZ_MDJD01000043.1, on the reverse strand, counting down.
ATCTATAATGTCTAATAAAGTTGCTAAATGGGTATTATTATATCCATAAGACTTATGGATTTGTAATGGCTCTGTAATGGCCTGTTTTGTACCATAACCTGTTAATTGTAATTGAGGTTCTAATGTATAAATCTCTACTCCAAATGCTGCACTAAACTTAAAGCTTTTATTGGTCATAGCCGCCCGTTTTGTTGGCGTATAAGTAGGTGATGCAAATGAAATATAAGTACCAACGCCACCATTGCTGCGGTTTTCTTCTTTTTTTGTATTAGCAGTTTTTGCAGTATTTTTTTTTGAATGCCGAAGAGAACTAGATAGACTTACTGCAGATAAACCTTGCCTTGTATTATAACTAACCCCTACTGAAGTACTCAACTGTCTAGAAAAGCCATCAATATCTTTTAATTTATTTCCATAAGATATACTTGGAGAAATACTAACCCCTTCAGTATTAGTAGAGGTTAAATTAACCCCTACCTTTACATGCTCTCCCATTTGAACATTTGCTCCCAACGAAAAGCTGCTTTTAATTCCTGTGTAATTATTATACTCTACACTTGACCCTATACCAATACTTGGCTTTATTTTTAATTTATCATCTCCTCCACCTCCTGATGCCTCTCCTTTTGGTGTATCCTTTCCTATTAAAGCTAAATTTAATTGCCCCATAACGCCTATTGTTAAATTATCTTTTAGGTCTTTTTCATAAATCATCTTATCTCCCTTAAAATCGTCTGGTATACCACGCACACTTCTTGCGATTTGTCCAATATTTAAGTTCCACCCTAGCCCCACCCATGAAGCTTCTTGATCCATAGTAATTCCTGAATCGTAAGCTAAGTTTAATGGGTACCCTCCAACATCCATAATGGGGATATTATAATTAAAATCCCCTGTAGATAGGTTTACCATATCGGAAGTTCCTATTGGTGTAAACGAGTTAAATTCGGGCTGAGAGGGTCCTCCTGTTAATGCAAACAAGTTAGAAGGTTGAACAGTTGTTAATACAAGCTGTATGGCAAGATAACAAGCTATAACTTTAGAAATTTTACTGGTTCTAATATTTTTCATCTGTTTGTATTTATTTTTTAGTTGCTAAATGCAACTTGCAAAGTAAACTTTAGATTAGTCATCACTATTTTTGCTTTCTTCATGAAAGCTCATATCGTTTAATTAATTATCAATTTTGCTAATTATTGATTCTAATCGTTTTAAACGTGATTCTAATATATTGTTCTTTTCTTTTTGAGCTTCTAATTCCTTGTGTTGTTGAATTGTATATAAGGTAAGCTCTTCTATTTTTTCTTGTTGAAGACGCATCATATCACCCAGCTCTAAACCATTTTCTTTAACAGTTTTGCTTGAAGGTATGTTAGGAAGGTGTTTATTTAATTTTATGAATTGCTCTAATTCATCAAGAGGTCTTATATAGTAATTAGCATCAAAAACATAATCGGCCCAGTCTGTTTTAACACGAACTTCTTCTGTTAATAAACCTCCTTTAACAAATAACTTATAGAAGCTTATATCTTCAGAACCTATTGTAGTTGGCATTTGCTCTGTTCCTATTGTAAACTTACCATTAACTGTTAGAAAGTTACTTTCAAAATCACCATAAATTAAAGGTGTATTGGTGTCTGAATTTGATATATATAACTTATCATCACCTGTTTCATTAGCTCCTAAATTTTTTCCTAAAAACACATTATTACTCCCTGTAACATTACTAATTCCACTTCCTTTTCCTAAAAATACATTACCACGTCCGTCAACGTTTCTTTGTCCAGAAAGAAATCCTAAAAACACATTACCATTGCCATCAATATTACTACTTCCGCTTCCATTTCCTAAAAATACATTTTGACTCCCATCAACATTATATCTTCCTGTAGATAGCCCTAAAAACACATTTCCACTACCTTCTGTATTTGATTGACCACTATTAAACCCTATGAATGAATTTTGTCTTCCTGTAGTATTAGCAAAACCTGTGTTATCTCCTAAAAATATATTTTCTATTCCTGCTGTATTATTTTTACCGCTGTAATTTCCTATAAATGTATTTCGTGTACCTCCTTCACTTTGCTCCCCTGCTTCATATCCTATAAAAATATTCTGTGTACCAGTCTTATTCTCCATACCAGCTCTTACTCCCATAAAAAGATTTCTTGATCCTGTAGCTTCTTTACCACTATTGGTTCCAATAAACGTATTATTATTACCAACTGTATTTCCTCCACTACCATGCCCTAAAAAAATATTATACTCCCCAGAACTATCAACTCCACTATTATGGCCTAAAAAAATATTATTACGACCATATATAGAACTACTCCCACTGTTATGACCAATAAACAAATTGTCTGAATATCCCACTCTCTTTGCCCCACTGTTTTTTCCTATATATATATTTCGGAATCCATTTACATTCTCTTCTCCACTCTTATATCCTAAAAATATATTATCACCACCTGCTTTATTAAGTTTACCACTTAAAGCTCCTAAAAAAATATTTCTTGATCCCCCTAATGTTGTAATACCACTATCACTCCCTATAAAAACATTATCTGAACTATTAAAATTTGTTCCTTTCCCTGAATCCTTACCTATATAAACATTATTTTTTCCCTGATTTCCAGAGCCTTCACCAGCATAAGTAGTTCCTTTTGTTGGTATATAATTCCCCGTAGAAACAGGAGTTTGCCCTATAAGATTTATGGCATTAAAAATTACCACACTTAAAAATAATATTTGTTTTACATTCATGTCTTTTACTATTTATAATTTCAAAGGTGTTTCGTTGAAATTGAATTTAATTATACCATTACCAAATAATTGGTCTTGGTATATAAGTTTTATGTTATCCTTAGGGTTAATATTATTGAAATATAATAGCACTCGCTTAAATGGTGCTACTTTAAAATTACGCTCGAAGTTTACTCCCGAGCATGAAATGGTATCATTTGAAGATGTGACTACAGTAAAATCTTTTTCTATAGTAAATGCCATATATTTTACAGCATCGTCATAGGATTTATTGGTATATTTATTTAATAAGAGGCCGTTCTCCTTTGTGTGTTGAAACTCAACTTCTATAATACGCTCTTTTGAATTTATTTTATATAATGAATCTACAGTTTTATAATTTCCTTTTGTACTTTTTAAAAGATAGTACTGTAAAGGAACCTCTGTGGCTGTATAATTTATATCATTAATAAATTGATTAACACGTTTAGACTTCCAACCTTGTTGTTTTAAACTAAAGTATTTGTATTCTTGTTGAATATCCTCTTTTTTGAATTTATTACAAGACACTAATACTACAACTGTAAAAAAGACAAATCGTTTAAGAAATTTCATCTAAAATATATAAATTAAAACTTTCACTAAAATTATCGAAAGATTTTAAATCCCTTTTAGGGATTCACCGTATTATTATTAAGGGAAAACCTTAACTGATTGATTTTTAAATAAGAAAAAACATAATAACACTTAAACAAAAAGCTACAATCATTATTTTTTTTCACCTAACTAGAATAAAATACTTTAATACATTTTCTATATACAACAGCACTTACGAAATAATTTTTTTAAATTTTTTCTTATAATCGTTTTTAAAAAAATTAATATAATCAAATCTATATTCAAAAACTGTTCTTTGAGAAAATCCACTGGCATTGTTTTAGATGATCTACTTCTGTAAAACTTCTACAACAATTATAAATCTTATTTATTTCTTACTCTTATTTGTCAATATATAATATTAGATACAGTCTAATAGTAATATATACTATGGATTAATGAGTTGTCTAACAAATAACCTAAGTACTTATCAACTCATAACCATTCTAATTTATTCCAGATCATATGCCACAAAAAAAGCCCTATCAACAAAAGTTAATAGGGCTTTTTCATCAAAGAAAAATATAGAGATTACTCTTTTTTATTCTTTTTATCTTCTAATTTCTGAACAGAATCATACATGATTGGTGTTGCAATAAATAAAGATGAGTAAGTACCTACTACTACACCTACTATTAATGCAAACATAAATCCTCTTATAGAATCACCTCCAAATATAAAAATGGCAAGTAATACAACAAGTGTTGTTAAAGAGGTGTTTAATGTTCTACTTAATGTACTACTTAATGATTCGTTTACTACACGCTCAAAGTTCCAGTTAGTATGCTCATTGAAGAATTCACGAATTCTATCAAATACAACCACGGTATCATTTAATGAGTAACCAATTACTGTTAATATAGCAGCAATAAATGCTTGATCTATTTCCATTGTAAATGGCATAAATTTATACGTTAAAGAGAAAATACCTAATACAATAAGTACATCATGGAAAACTGCAGCTACAGCACCAAGTGAATATTGCCATCTTTTAAAACGAATTAAGATATAAAGGAATACTACAATTAAAGAACCTAGAATTGCCCAGAAAGATGATTTTTTAATATCATCTGCAATAGTAGGACTCACTTTATCACTCTTTAACAAACCTACTGTTTTAGTAACAGCATCGCTTATAAATTCTTCATAAGTTAAACCTTTTAAATAAGGTTGTAAAGCTGTATAAAGTTTTTTTCTAATCTCTTCATCTACTTCTCCTCCTGTTTCGTTTACTTTATATTTTGTAGTAATTTTTAATTGATTAGCGTTTCCTAAAGTTTTAGCATTTGCACTACTAAAAACTTCTGGTTTTGATAATACACCACTAATTTCTGAAGCACTTACATCTTGAGCAAAACGTACTTGGTAAGTTCTACCTCCAACAAAATCTACACCTTGATCTAATCCGTTAGTAAATAAAGATCCTAAACTTAATACTATAAATACACCAGAGATAATGTAAGCCAGTTTACGTTTCTTTAAGAACTCTATATTAATATTTCTAAAAAGGTTTTTAGTAATTGGTGTAGAGAAATTTAACACGCCTCCTTTATTACTATACCAATCAATTAATAATCTAGTAATAAAGATCGCTGTAAATAATGATGTACCAATACCTATTAATAAGGTTGTAGCAAATCCTTTAATTGGGCCTGTACCAAAAATAAATAAAATTAAAGCTGTTAAACCTGTAGTAATATTAGCATCTAAAATAGATGATAAGGCATTACTAAATCCATCTTCAATGGCTTCTTTTTGACCTTTTCCTTTAGCTAATTCTTCTCGAATACGTTCAAAAATAAGTACGTTAGCATCTACAGACATACCTATTGTTAATACGATACCTGCAATACCAGGTAAAGTTAACACAGCTCCTAATCCAGATAAAATACCGAATATTAATAAGATATTTAATACCATAGCTATATCTGAAAAACCTCCAGCTTTACCGTAATAAAATATCATCCAGATTAATACAAGTGCTAAAGCTATCATGAAAGACATCTTACCACTATCAATCGCTTCTTGTCCTAATGATGGTCCAACAACTTCACTTTGAATAATATCTGCCGATGCTGGTAATTTACCTGCACGTAATACGTTCGCTAAATCGATAGCCTCGTTTAAACTAAAATCACCAGATATAGAAGAACGCCCTCCTGCAATAGGTCCAGTTGTTACACCAGGAGCAGAATATACAACGTCGTCTAATACAATTGCTATTTGACTTCCTTTGTTATAAGCATTACCAGTCATTTCTTCCCATATCTTAGCTCCTTTTGCATTCATTTGCATAGATACTTCAGACTTATTACCTACTGGACTAAACTCGTTGCTCGCATCTGTTACAACAGCACCACTTAATGGAGGAAGATTTTCTCTATTACCAACTAAAGCATATAAATCAACTAATTCACTATCTTTTTCTGGCTTACCAAAAACAAATTTAGCATAACGTTGTTCTGCAGAAAGTAATGATCTTACTTCTGGTCTGTTTAAATAATCTAGAACTGTTGCTTTATCTTTAATTTCAAACTTAGCAATAATAGGTCCTCCAGGATATCCTTGACCTCTTAATAAATCAAAAATTGGGTTTACAGTTGCTACTGTAGTCGAATCTGTTTCTGCATCACCTAATAAATCATCAATTTCAGAATCTGTTGCATCTTCTTCATCTTGAGATTCTTTATCTTTTTCTACTTCTTTTTTAGTATCAACAATCTTTTTTAAAGTCTCATTAGCTTGCGATAAAAATGGAAAAAATTGTTCTCCTTTATAAGCATCCCAAAATTGTAATTGAGCTGTACTTTGTAATAAAGTTGTAGCACGCTCAACATCTTTAACTCCTGGTAATTCTACCAAAATACGACCAGATGTTCCTAAACGTTGAATGTTAGGGGATGTTACACCAAACTCGTCAATACGTTTACGTAATACCTCAAAGGCAGAAACAATTGACTCATCAATTTTAGTTGAAATAATCTTTTCTACTTCTTCATCAGACATGTTACCATTAATCTCTCCATCTAACGCTTTTGTATAAAAAATATCTGGAGAAGCTAGTTTTGCATCGCCTTTAATAGCATCGAAAGATATAAAGAAATCTTCTAAATAAGTATTCTGACTATTTTTCTGTAACTCTGAAGCATCATCTAAAGCTTTATTAAAAATTGGGTCTTTAGTATTATTTGCTAAACCTTTTAAAATATCTTTTACAGATATTTGTAGAGTTACGTTAATACCTCCTTTTAAATCTAGCCCTAAATTCATAGCTTTTTGTTTCACTTCATTGTAAGTGAATTGAGCAATACCTATATTAAATACGGTATCTGTAGCTATCGATTCTAAATAGTTCGCTTCTTCTTGACTACGCTTAACTCTAAAGTCTTCTTCTGTATCTGCTATTTTACTAATAGCTATTTCTTCTGCTGTACTTTCAATTTGCTTAGCTTTAAATGTAAACGATAACTGGTATATACTTACCAAACCGAATAAAACAGCAAATAATTTTACTAATCCTTTGTTTTGCATTTTTTATGTTTATTTATAATCAAACTTTTTAATTTAGGTAAACAACAAGCTCACCTATAGTTTGACAATTGCCTTGATCTTGTTTTTAAATATTATTTTTTCCACCTTATTGAATGAATAATAAAAGGTGCTCTTAAGTATAGAGGATTATACTTTTAAAATAGATAGAGAGGGACCTGCTCTAACTTCAGGTATAGCATAAGCTATATTATTTATTGCTATTGCAATATTTCTACAAACTCTGTAAGCTTCTTTTACGCCTTCTTCTTTTTTCTTATCTTCTATTTCAATCTTAAAAAGATAAAGATTAGAGTTAAAAGTTGAACGGTTTTCCGATTTAGATTCTAGTGCATAACCTTCTGTATTTGAATAAGAGTCATGCCCTTTTAAGATTTCATGTACATCTAAATCATAATTAACAGAACTATCTTTTGAAGGAAATTTGTTTTGATCTTGATTCTTAGCTAAACCAGTAAACTCAAGATTTTGCTCTTTAGAAAGTACTTTTTTTATGCTAGCAACATCTTTAGTGCTATAATAAGTGATTTTAAGCTTACCTGATTCGCCTTCTTTTACGTAAATATTATCAACGCCAAGAATATGCAATTGCTCTTTTAAATTGGCAATGGCATATTGCACATCATCAGACGTTGTTTCTACATCTGTAAAATGCAATACAATTTCCTGATTAGGCATTGTAGTTTGCTTTTGAGAAACTACACCTAAAAAGATTAACGTAATAATTAAAGTACTAATGTACCATTTCACTTTCATGCGCCAAATATAAAAAATAAAGATTGTATCTCTACTGTCTTTATATAAATATCTAATTTAATATATTATGTTGTTGCAATTTGAGTTTAAGAATGCTTTTTTGAGAAGACAAAATAATAGATAAATCTTGAGCCTCTTCTACAGTAAAATTGCCAGAAATGGCAGATCTCCCCACTTTTATTGCACCTGATGTTACCCCAGATGCTGAATAAACTAAATTATTTATCGTTATCCCTATTGAGGTTCTATTTCTAAAGGTCTTACCCGTCATTCTCTCTCAAGTGAACGCTCCTTTTCTATCCATTATGATCTATCTGTATATCCAAAACTTTGATTTGCATCTATAATAGATTCACCATTTAAAGACGCTTTATTTTCTCTATTAGATTTTGCCGCGTATAATGATATTAAATTATTATCTGGAATTCCCGGTAAAAATTTAACATTAGAATATTCTGAAGGTAAATAAAGCTTAATTTCTTTTTTATTTAAATATGAAAATATCTGTGACGTTTTACTTAATAGTCATACCCCAACATATTCAATCTTTTCTTTATAACTGAAATTGTTTTCTCAAAATCATTATTTATAATATCATTTTTCTTTTCAAATTCATAAATAAACTCATGCTGCTCTTTCTTAAAAAAACTATTGCATGAAAAAATTAAAAAGCTAAAAATTAAATAAAAATATTTGTTCATAACTATGTGAAATAAGATAGGCTACCAGTATACTAGTAGCCTAAATATATTATAAAATTGAAAAGATCTATAACTCTAATAATCCGTTAGTTTTTTTAACACCTTCAGCAGATTCAGCTAATTTTGCTTTTTCAGCATCAGATAAACTAATTTCTACTATTTTTTCAATTCCATTAGCACCTAAAATACAAGGCACACCAATTGATAAATCACTTAATCCAAATTCACCTTCTAATAAAGCTGAACATGGGAAGATTTTTTTAGTATCACAAGCGATAGCTTGAACCATTCCAGATACAGCAGCCCCTGGTGCATACCAAGCAGAAGTTCCTAATAAACCTGTTAATGTAGCTCCACCAACTTTAGTATCTTGTACTACTTGACCCATTCTTTCTTCAGATAAAAATTCTGAAACAACAACACTGTTTCTTACAGCTTTTCCAATTAAAGGTACCATACCTTTATCGCTATGGCCACCAATTACCATACCATCTACATCACTAATAGGAGCTCCTAAAGCTTCTGCTAATCTATATTTAAAACGAGCAGAGTCTAAAGCACCACCCATACCAATAATTCTATTTTTTGGTAAATCTGTAGATTTATGTACTAGATACGTCATAGTATCCATTGGATTACTTACTACAATAATAATTGTATTAGGAGAATGCTCTATTAAACTTGAAGATACTGTTTTTACAATACCAGCATTAATACCTATTAATTCTTCGCGAGTCATTCCTGGCTTACGTGGAATACCTGAAGTAATTACACAAATATCACTATCTGCTGTTTTACTATAATCATTGGTAACTCCTGTAATTTTAGTATCAAATCCATTTAATGATGCTGTTTGCATTAAATCCATGGCTTTTCCTTCGGCATATCCTTCTTTAATGTCTAACAACACAACTTCTGAAGCGAAATCTTTTATAGCTATGTATTCAGCACAACTTGCACCTACAGCTCCTGCTCCTACTACTGTTACTTTCATCTATTTATTATTTAATTATTATGATATAAAATTCAATATTAAAAATCACAAATTCTATGACTTTTATCATGCTAAATTACAAATTAAAATACTCTAAATAAAAAAGTACAAGACAAAATCTTGTACTTTTAATTTAACGAAATATAGCCAGTAATAAAATAAATATTATCTAAAACTAAATGCCATTCCTGCGGATAATGTATTATATTCTTGTAATGTATAATCTCCAAAAATCTTAAAAAATCCTAAACTTAATCTAGCTCCTAATGTTGCTCTTAATCCACTAGCTTTAAAATCTAAATCTACAGGGTCTTGAATCGTTTCAGTAATCCCGTTATACTCAAGTGTATATTCTCCTAACATTTTTAAAGAAGAACTCCCTCCACTATAACCTAAACCTCCATAAACATTGATAATTGGAAAATTTAATGATCCTATAGCTTGAACTGTGAGAGAATTTAGTTTAAATTTTGCTCTTTGGTCTTGACCTGGTATTGTATTTCCATCCATTGTATAATCTGCATCCATTGTCGTATAAGCTGCTAATAAAGAAACATGTAGTGGTAGGTTATCTAATGGCCCCAAAAGGCTTGTCAATTCTTTTTTAAGCCCAACACCTAATAATTTACCTTTAGCATCATCACTACCAACTTCTGGCACTACACGTAACATTACATCAAATTTATGAGGTAACCCCAAAGACACTTGAATTGATGGTGTTGGAATTGCTTTTAAAGGTAAGTCTTTACTAACACCCGAAGGTAAAGTTAATATTTCAGGAGAAGTAAGGGTTTGTCCTTCATAAGTCTCAGTAATACGAATTGATGCACCATCTCCAGACCCTGCTAGAGTTGGACTTGTTTCTGAAGTAAATTCTATTCTATTTGACAACCCTAAATCTGCCAAATTAATAATTTCATCTTTAGAAGGCACAAAAGAAGCATTAAGACCAATAGTAACATCAAACCCAAGTTTTTTATGCACTTTAGCGGTATGATACCAACCACTACTCATCCCATATATTAAGCCATGCATTGCTGGTTTCATATATGCTTCTATTAATTTATTTGCATCATCTTTAGATGCAAGTAAAATACTTTCTAATTCTTGAGCTTTAGATATTTGTGTCGCTATAAACAACAACATAAGTAAAGGTAACTTTTTCATTTTTTATGATTTTTGTTAAACAAATATAAAAAAAAACCACACTAAACAACGTTTTAACGAAAAAAAACGCTTTTAATCGGTACTATGTAAGATTTTGAAACAAAAAAAATACCTCAGTAAAATTACGAGGCTACTGAAAAAGTCACGAACTTAAATAAAAGCGGTAAGTATTTTAGATACTTGCCGTTTTTTGTATTTTGTATTCATGATAGTTCAACAGGAATCTCTTCGGTTAAGCGAGTACAGTTCTTTATATGATTTAATTGTTCCTAACACTAATTTGTTAAGGCGTATCAATGATTTAATAGATTTTAATTTCATCTATGAAGAACTTCAATCAAAATATTCTCAAACTCAAGGCAGAAAAGCAGAAAGCCCCATAAGACTATTCAAATATCTTCTGCTAAAAGTAATTTATACCATTTCAGATGTATATGTAGTTGAGCGTTCACGCTATGATATGTCCTTTAAATATTTTCTAGAAATGTTACCCGAAGAAGATGTTATTTTAACAAAGTTTCGTAGGCAACGTTTAAAGGACACCAATTTGCTGGATATGCTTATCAATAGAACAGTTAGCATTGCTATTGAACAAGGCATCATAAAATCCAGATCAATTATTGTAGATGCTACCAAGGAAGCAATAAGCATTATTTGAGCCAAAATAGAGAGTATAAAAGTGCAAATTGAATCATAAAAAGCTTAAAATCAAAAAGAGATTTCACAAAATTAATTCGTGAAATCTCTTATAATGTCTTCGCGTTTTCAAAATACGATTACTTTTTCAGTGGCCTCTAAAATTACTAAGGCATTTTTTATTATAACTTTTAGCAACTACTATTTAAGCATCTATATTAGCATAAATCGCATTCTTTTCAATAAAGTCCCTACGTGGTGGTACTTCATCCCCCATTAACATAGAAAAAACTCTATCTGCTTCTGTTCCATTCTCTATTTGTACTAAACGCATCGTTCTAAATTCAGGATTCATAGTAGTATCCCATAATTGCTCAGCGTTCATTTCTCCAAGACCTTTATAACGTTGTATTTTAGATCCATCTCCAAATTCAGATACAATATCATCACGTTCTTTATCAGACCAAGCATATTGTTTTTTCGCACCACGTTTAACTAAATATAATGGTGGTGTTGCAATATATATATGACCATTTTCAATTAACTCCTTCATAAATCTAAAGAAGAATGTTAATATTAATGTTGCAATGTGACTACCATCAATATCGGCATCACACATAATCACTACTTTATGGTAACGTAATTTTGAAAGGTTTAAAGCTTTACTATCTTCTTCGGTTCCAATAGTAACTCCAAGCGCCGTAAATATATTTTTAATCTCTTCGTTTTCAAAAACTTTGTGAACCATCGCCTTTTCAACATTTAATATTTTTCCACGAAGTGGAAGAATAGCTTGAAATGCTCTATCTCGGCCTTGTTTTGCAGTTCCGCCCGCCGAATCTCCCTCTACTAGGAATACTTCGCATTTTTCAGGATCTTGCTCAGAGCAGTCACTTAATTTTCCTGGCAAACCACCAATACTCATAACGGTTTTACGTTGCACCATATCACGCGCTTTTTGAGCGGCATGACGTGCTTGAGCTGCTAAGATTACTTTTTGAACTATTGTTTTTGCATCATCGGGATGCTCTTCTAAATAATCCGTTAACATCTCGGAAACAGCTTGACTTACCGAAGCAGACACTTCTCTATTTCCTAATTTAGTTTTAGTTTGTCCTTCAAACTGTGGTTCTTGAACTTTTACTGAAATAATAGCAGTCAATCCTTCACGAAAATCATCACCAGCAATATCAAACTTTAAATTTTTTAATAAGCCAGACTCATCTGCATACTTTTTAAGGGTATGTGTTAAACCACGACGAAAACCAGAAAGGTGTGTACCACCTTCGTGCGTATTAATATTGTTCACATAAGAATGTAAATTTTCAGCATATGACGTATTATAAATCATAGCCACCTCAACTGGCACACCATTCTTTTCACCTTCAAAAGCGATAACATCTTTCATTAAAGGCTCACGAGTAGCATCTAAATACTGGATAAACTCTTTAAGACCTTCTTTCGAATGAAATGTTTCTCCTTCAAATTCACCATCTTCTTTAACTGTTCTTTTATCAACTAAATGAACCGTAATTCCTTTATTTAAATACGCTAACTCACGTAAACGACTTGCAAGCGTATCATAACTATACTCTAAAGTCTGTGTAAATATTGTTGAATCTGGTTTAAACGTAACTATTGTCCCTCTTTTTTCAGTCTCTCCTATCTTTTTTACAGGATAAATTGCTTTTCCTCGTTCGTACTCTTGTTCCCAAATTTCTCCTTTCCGGTATACGGTTGCTTTTAAACTTTCTGATAAAGCATTAACACAACTTACACCAACACCGTGTAAACCACCTGACACTTTATACGAATCTTTATCAAACTTACCACCTGCTCCAATTTTAGTCATCACAACCTCAAGAGCTGAAACACCTTCTTTTTTATGTAAATCAACTGGGATACCACGACCATCATCTTCTGTAGTAATCGAGTTATCTTCGTTAATAGTAACTGTTATGTTATTACAATGTCCAGCTAAAGCTTCATCAATCGAGTTATCTACTACTTCATATACTAAATGGTGTAAGCCACGAACTCCAACATCTCCAATATACATGGAAGGACGCATACGTACATGCTCCATACCTTCTAAGGCCTGAATGCTATCTGCCGAATAATTATGTTCGTTAAAAGCTTCTTTTTCTTCGCTCATATTATTATATCTATAATTTAAGGTTCCTTTTACTTCAAAAAAAAATGACACTATTGCATCATTTTTTCACTATTAACAAATATACAAATTTAAAAAACGCTTAGAAAGGCTTTTAATGAGTTTATACAATAATTATTAACAATTGCTGTTTTTTTTTAAAGTGCCTTAAATCAACTAAAATATACTTTAAATTAAATTTCACCCTTTAAAATAATATTTCATAAAATGATAAACCAACAAAAGTCCTTAGGATTGAGTTATCAAGTTTTTGATTATTCATTCTAATGAATACATATAAAAAAACGATTACGACAGATACGTTATAAAAACATTAGATTAATATTAAGTTTTTTATTAATTTGATAATATAGAATAGGTTATAAAAAAAAATGGTGTTTAGTATACATATTCTGCATATCTTTGGGCAGATAAAAAATTTTATGACAATTAATATTAACAATAATAATTTCAATAATCCTAATTATTAGGATAGGAAGGTTATTGTTTAACATATATAAATAAAGCCTTCCAAATTTGGAAGGCTTTTTTTAATCAAAAAATCTAAGACATGAGTAAAACTATGACGGTCGACGTCTTATCGAGTATTAAAGGAGCACAACCCTCTGAAGCGGTTAGCAAATTATTTGACGTAATTAAAAATGCGCACCCAACAAATAATAATGCTTTTAATAATGCTAATAATAATGCGGTGTCGTTAAATGATTTAAGAGATGACATGATTATTGAAAGCGCTGCTATTGAAAAACAAATCATCAAAGAAAACTTTCCGAACGAAAAGAACGGATTTCTAGTAGTATCTAAAGTTATAGAAGAGTAATATGGATTCTCAAATAAAACAAATACACCAGCAATTGGTGAACAAACAGATCACTTGTACAGCTTTAGTACAAGAAAAATTAGATTTATTAAAACAGAATACACATCATACTGTTAATTCTCTTTTAGACACTCAAGCATTAGAATTGGCAGCAAAAGTAGATGTTAAAATAGCTAATGGAGAAACTATTGGTTTACTGGAAGGCATTCCCTTCGGAATTAAAGACGTGTATATGGTTCAAGGAACCTACACAACGGCAAGTTCAGATTTATTAAAAAATTACAAATCGGCTTACACAGCAACGGCTATTCAAAAGCTTTTGGATGCTGGCGCTATTCCGTTAGTAAAAGAAAACTGTGATAGTTTTGGTCATGGTTCTTCTAGTGAAAACACCATATTTGGTGCTGTTAAAAACGCAATCAATCCAGATTTAGTTGGAGGTGGTTCTAGTGGAGGTTCTGCAGTGAATGTAGCTAAAGGTTACACAGTATTCTCTATTGGAGGAGATACAGGAGGTTCTGTACGTCAACCGGCAGGATACAATAATATATATGGCTTAAAACCTACTTACGGTCGTATTTCTCGTTTCGGATTAATGGCTTATGCATCTTCTACAGATTGTGTTGGTCCTTTAGCGAAATCTATTGAAGATATTAGAATCGTATTAAATGTAATGAGTGGGAAAGACATTAAAGATCAAACGACTTACGCTTCCGCGGAAATAAAAGATGAAAGTATTTCTAATTCCGAAGGCATTAAAACTATTGGATATTTTAAAAACTTTATTGAAAGTGACGCTATTGATGCTCAAGTAAAATCTGATTTCTTAGTGTCTATCGAAAAAATAAAAGCAAAAGGTATTGAAGTTAAAGCTCTAGATTTTTTTGAAGCTAATACTTTAGTTTCAACTTACTATACTTTGGCTATGGCCGAAACAGCCTCTAACTTATCACGTTTAGATGGTACTAATTATGGTGAACGTATTGAATCTGGAAACTTAAAAGAAACCTATTCGGTAACGCGTTCTGAAAATTTCTCTGAAGAATCAAAACGTAGAATTGTTGGTGGAAACCAAGTGTTATCTCAAGGCTTCTCTGATGAGATTTACCTAAAAGGATTAGCTTTAAGAGATCAAATTTCTGAGAATTTTGAAAATGATTTCAAAGAAGTAGATATTATCCTTTCTCCAGTTACACCAAGCACACCTCCAAAAATTGGAGACAGCTTAAAAGATCCGCACGCCATGTATTTGTCTGATGCTTACACGGTTGGTTTTAGCTTAGGACAATTACCAACACTTACTGTACCACAAGGCACAGCAACTGGCTTACAAATTAGTGCTGCAAAAAATAATGACGAACTCGTTTTAAAGTTTGCTAACTTCTTAAAAGATATGATATAATGGAATTAGAACAATTAAACGAAGCGCTTAAAGCTCACGAATTAGAATTGGTAATCGGACTTGAAACTCACGTGCGATTAAACACAAAAACCAAATTGTTTTGTTCTTGTCCTAATCAAGAAATTGATACGCCTAACGAAAATATTTGTTCGGTTTGTACAGGACAAATGGGTGTTTTACCAGCCATAAATAAAGAAGCAATTAATAAGGCTATTTATTTTGGTAAGGCGGTAAAATCTACTTTCGATAATGATGTGATTTCTTGGGATCGTAAACACTACGAATATCCAGACAACCCGAAGAACATACAAATTACGCAGTTTCATAACCCTGTAATTCCTGACGGACAAGTATCTTGTTATCGTAATGATGGTTCGCAGTTTACTGTAAACTTAACACAAGTACATATAGAGGAAGACGCAGCTAAATTGATGCACGAAAAGAAAACCTCTTTAGTCGATTTTAATAAAGCAGGTGTTCCTTTAATTGAAATAGTAACCGAACCTTGTATTCGTCATATTGAAGATGCTTCAACGTATGCTCAATACATACAACGTATTGTTCAGAATTTAAAAATATCTGAAGCTAACCTTGAAAAGGGTGAGTTTAAATCGGATGTCTCGGTATCGCTTCGTAAAAAACATACTTACGCATTAAATCCGCGTACCGAAATAAAAAACTTAAACTCCTTTAAGTTTATGGTAGATGCTTTAAAAGAAGAAATTGAAAAACAATTAAACTACTTTTTAGAGCATAAAGAATTTAGACCAGAACAAACCACGGTGTTATGGGATGCTGAATTGAAGCAAACCAAAACTATGCGTAAAAAGGAATTTGAAGCGGATTACCGTTTTATTTCTGAGCCAGACTTACCGTTTGTAAACATAAAAGACGTTGTTGAATCTATTGACGTAGATTTAAGCACACTGCCATACGCAGTAGAATCCATTTTAATTAAAGGTGGTGTTTTACCTCAAGATGCTAAATTCTTTACTGCCGATTCTTTACGCTCGGAGACTTTTGTTGCTATTAATAATGTTATAAAAGATCCGTCTTTTGTTGCCAAAACGTTGGTAAACAATATTGGTGCTGATGATTATGCTGAAATACATAGAATTGAACACCTTATTGAAATCTTCCAACTTTTTAAAGATGAAAAAATAACATCTGTTTTAGTTCAAAATGCCATTACAAGGTATTTAAAAGATAGAAGTTTTGATTATAATAAGTACTTTGAAGACAACACTATTTCTGAATCTCAAATTGAAGATGCTATTAAAAAAGTAATTTCTGAGAATGAAGCGGTTGCCAATGATATTAAAGCGGGTAACCAGGGAAAAGCAGGTATTCTTGTTGGAAAAGTAATTGCTATTATTGGAAAAGGCGCTTCAGGAAAAGTAATTCGCCAAGGTATTTTGGATGCGCTTTCTGGTGAAGCTGGAAGTCAGAAACCGGAAGATAAAAGTGCAAAAAAACCAACAACCAATAACCAACAACCAACAACCAACACAGAAGAAATACTTCCTGAGATTCCTTTAATTATTAAAGAAGAATATAGAACACATAAAATATCCGATTTATCGGAAAGCTCAATTTCAGAAACCGTAACACTTGCTGGTTGGGTATCTAGCGTGCGTGATCATGGTGAATTGATATTTATCGATTTACGTGATTCTAGTAACGAAATTTTCCAAGTTCGTTTGAGCAGAGAATCTTTTGCTAATCTAGATGATCTTGTTAAATTAAAACCAGAATCTGTAATCACAGTTACGGGAACAGTTGTTCAACGTAAAGAAGATGATTATAACACGTCTCTTAGAGCTGGAACTATAGAGTTAGAAACGTCTGATTTAGATATACTAAACCTATCTAAAACATTGCCTTTCGAAATTAAAAGAGCAACAAAAACAAATGAATCTGTACGTTTTCAATATAAATATTTAGATCATAGAAATGACGATGTGCGTCGTGCCATGATTAATCGCCACAAAGTGATTAAATTGATGCGTGACATTTTAGACGAACAAGAATTTCTTGAAGTAGAAACACCAATATTAACTGCTGGTACCGATGAAGGTGCTAGAGAATTTATTGTGCCTACGCGTAAAAAAGCAGGATCGTTCTATACATTACCACAAGCACCTCAACAATTCAAACAAATTTTGATGGTATCTGGATATGAGAAATATTTCCAAATAGCTCGTTGTTTTAGAGATGAAGATTCTCGTGGCGATCGCCAACCAGAATTTACACAATTAGATATTGAAATGGCGTACGCAAGTATGCAACAAATTATAGATTTGAACACCTCCATGTTCAATAGTATTGTTAAGAAAATATATGGTAAAAAATGGATTTTACATCCGTTTGAAGTGATTACCTATAAAGATGCAATGGATAAATATGGTTGTGATAGACCAGATTTACGTTTCGGATTGCAAATGCAAGACATTACAGAAATTGTAAAAGAAACCACCTTCCAAGTATTTAGTAAACCTATTGAAGATGGAGGAATTGTAAAATGCATCAAAGTATCCAAAGAAGAGCAAGGTAAAAAACGTTTATCTAAAGGGCAGATTGAAAAACTTACTGCAACAGCACAACAACACGGTTTAGGTGGTTTAGCATATATTATTGTTAATGAAAACGATTTACAATCGCCAATCATTAAATTCTTAGGTGAAGAGATTGCTGCTGGAATTATAGAAGCTACAAATGCCCAAGTTGGTGATATTGTATTCTTTTCTGCTGCCGATTATGAAACCGCTAATAAAGCTTTAGATGCAGTACGTCAAGAATTAGGTGCGATGCTACGTTTAATTAATCCAAAAGAGTTAAGACCTGCATGGGTTGTAGATTTTCCGATGTTTGAAAAAACAGATGAAGGCCGTTGGACGTTTACGCACAACCCATTTTCTATGCCTGCCACTTATGATATTGATAAACATATGAATGGTAAAGAAGATGAAATAGGTTCTATAATCGCGCAACAATACGATTTAATCTTAAACGGTTACGAAATTGGAGGCGGTTCTGTACGTGCACACAAACCTGAAATTCTAGAAGCAACTTATAAAAACATGGGTTACAACAAAGCAGAGATGTTAAAAAGTGTTGGAACCATGTATGAAGCATTCCATTATGGCGCACCTCCTCACGGCGGGATTGCTTGGGGTGTAGACCGTTTAATGATGATTTTAGAGAAAAAAGCTTCTATTAGAGAAGTTATGGCATTTCCTAAAACAGGAACTAGTGAAGATTTATTATTTGGCTCTCCTTCTCCGTTATCTGATAAAAAAGTTGAAGAAATGAATGTTAGAGTGATTAAAAAGTAGATTATTTTACATGACGCTTCTTTTTAGCTGATATAATTACAAAATAAAATCATCAAAAAAACCTCGATAGTTTACTATCGGGGTTTTCTGTTTTAGTGAAGGAATTAATTATATTTACGGGATAACGATATAAGATAATTACTACATGATAACTTTATTTACGGAATGTGAATAATAAAAGTTATGATATAAAGTACTAAATACAACTTAACAGTAACATTTTAAAAGCATGGAAAAATTTAGCTTAGACATATTTACTTTAAAGTTAGCCATAGGAACTATATGGTTTGCATCGATTTTTATATTTACATGTGAATTTTATAACATTTATCCTTTCGTTGAAGAGTTATCAAAATCCTCAACTTGGGGAATAGTTATAGCAATTCCAACTCTTGTTTTTTCATATTGTCTTGGTGCCATTGCAATATATCTTAGTAACACCTTAATATTCAAATCGAAAAAACTATTTAATGATATTGATGATTTTTTATTTGTAGCTGGTTTAGAAAATGAATTTATTTCTAAACGATATGAAGCAATGAGAAACCAATATGAGTTTTTCACGGCCTGTATTCCAACTATCCTTTTTTTTAGGAATCTCAGTAATATGGACCTCAATTATAGCCTTGAAAAGTAGTGTTTTTGAAGGAGAAAAATTAGTTTCAATCGGACTGGGTATTTTAACTATTATTTCTTCATTGATTTTATTTAAAATGAGTAAAAATCAAAAAAATGAGATAGATTATCTTATTAAAAAACTAAAATAATAAGCAAGCTCCTAATAACATTATAATCAATTACTAGCTTGTCTGTAATCGGAAAATTCTACGGATTCCCCTCTGATTCGTTTTCTTTTGATAACTTAGTTATTGCTAATGCAACCAGACATAATATCATTAAAACAAACCATGATCTAAATACAACCTAGACTTTTCAACTCTAACAAACTAAATTACTATGAAAATAAACTTATTGTCTTGCGATGCTCAGAGACCAGATAAAAGAGTAATAGCCAAATGTATTGCAGAGATTTCATCTAGCATTAACGAATCCTTATCGAAGGAACTTACAGATATCCTTTTAGAAGGAGATCCTATAAACATTGAGGTAGATAATAAAAACTCTGGTTCAGCTTTAAGAACTTTGAGAAAACTAAGTATTGACTACGAGTTTATAGATTAAATTACGAGTAGAGATTAGGTCTATAATATATTGAGATTAAATAGACTTGTTTCTCCTAGGTACGTTTTGTTTCAATAATATAAACAAATTCAAAAAATTAGAAAACTGAATTTATTGAACAAATAACGATACATCTATTTCAAGATCATCAAATCTCCCCTTGACAGATTAGAATTGTTTGGTTATTGTAACCTGAGTTTGATTAGTCATTAGATGATTTTTAATAGTAAAAAACAACAAAATATAAGTTTATAAACCCTTATACGTTAATAAATTATCATAAAGCGACTTAAAAATGTAAACTTTAACAGTCCCACTCGTCTTTTATAATAACATTAAGACAATTTACATTTAACTTTAAGACTGTTAAAAAAATCAAAACTCATTATGAAAAAATCAACATTAATTTCGTCTATTGCTTTTGCATTTGTTATGCTATTAACAACAAATTTAAATGCGCAAAAATTTAGTAAACTAGATAAGAGCCCTATGGATGCTGCTACCTTCCCTGCAGACTACAAAAATTCTAATAAACTAATAAAAATAATTTATAGTAGACCTCTACTAAAAGATAGAAAACTAAGCAATCTAGCACCTGAAGGTAAAGTATGGAGAACGGGAGCAAACGAAGCTGCAGAATTAACACTTTACAAAGATATGAAATTAGGAAGCACTACTGTAAAAGCAGGAACTTACACCTTTTATGTTATACCAGGTAAAAAAGAATGGACTGCTATTATTAGTAAAGACCTCAAT
Source organism: Flavivirga aquatica (assembly GCF_001747085.1). GTDB lineage: Bacteria > Bacteroidota > Bacteroidia > Flavobacteriales > Flavobacteriaceae > Algibacter_C > Algibacter_C aquatica. Next base: position 376,455 of record NZ_MDJD01000043.1, on the reverse strand, counting down.
GTCTGGGGTTCTTATTTTTATGAAAAAGCTAATGATGTAGCTCGCTTATCTGTTCCTGTAACTTCTGGAAATGATTCCTTAGAAGCTTTTTCTATTGCTTTTAAAAAAGCTAATAACGGTGTACATATGCATTTGGGCTGGGGAACAACAAGAATTGCTGTTCCTTTCACAAAGTAATGTCTTTAATTACCCCATCCTAAAAAAAATGCCTCGAAATTTCGAGGCTACTGAAAAAGTCACGAACTTAAATAAAAGCGGTAAGTATTTTAGATACTTGCCGTTTTTTGTATTTTGTATTCATGATAGTTCAACAGGAATCTCTTCGGTTAAGCGAGTACAGTTCTTTATATGATTTAATTGTTCCTAACACTAATTTGTTAAGGCGTATCAATGATTTAATAGATTTTAATTTCATCTATGAAGAACTTCAATCAAAATATTCTCAAACTCAAGGCAGAAAAGCAGAAAGTCCCATAAGACTATTCAAATATCTTCTGCTAAAAGTAATTTATACCATTTCAGATGTAGATGTAGTTGAGCGTTCACGCTATGACATGTCCTTCAAATACTTTTTAGAAATGTTACCAGAAGAAGATGTTATTGCCCCAAGTACCTTAACAAAATTTCGCAGACAACGTTTGAAGGATACTAATTTATTAGATATGCTTATCAACAAAACGGTAAGTATTGCTATTGAAAAAGGTATTATTACATCAAAATCAATTATTGTAGATGCTACTCATAGCTTATCAAAATCAAACCCTATTTCAGCTATAGATGTTTTAAGAGAGCGTTCCAAACAACTACGCAAATCAATTTACAACTATCAAGAATATTGGGTTGGTAAAATGCCTATCAAAAATCAGACTAATGATTTAGAAAAAGAATTGGCTTATTGTAAAGAATTAGAAACCTTACTAGAAGATACTCCCACGCTTAGTGAAGTACCTACTATCAAATAAAAATTGAATTTACTTAAAGAATCCGTTGATGATGTTGAACAGACTACTCAAGAAATAATATCAAAAGACAGGGATGCTAAAATTGGTCACAAATCAGAGGATAGTTCTTTTTTTGGTTACAAAACTCATTTGGCAATGACTGAAGAGAGAATTATCACAGGAGCAGTTGTTACTTCAGGAGAAAAAGGAGATGGTCCTATTTTACCAGAATTAATAACACAAAGTGAACAACATGGGATTGATGTGGATACTGTTATAGGAGATGCCGCTTATTCTGGCAAAAAGAATTTAGAATTAGCCCAAGAAAAAGATATAAAGATTGTAGCTAGATTAAATCCAGCTATCAGCCAAGGGTTTAGAAAAAAAGAAAACGAATTTGATTATAATAAAGATGCAGATATGTTTGTCTGTCCAGCAGGTCATTTAGCTATAAGAAAAGCGAAACAAGGCAAAAATAATGTTGTTAAAAATCAAGTAATCACTTATTATTTTGATGTTGAGAAATGCAAAAGCTGTCCTTTAAAAGAGGGGTGTTATAAAGAAGGAGCAAAAATAAAATCGTACTCCATTACTTTAAAGTCAGACATCCATAAAGAACAGATGGAGTTTGAAACTTCTGATTGTTTTAAAGAGAAATACAAACAGCGTTATAAAATCGAAGCCAAAAACGGAGAATTAAAAAACGTTCATGGTTATGGAAAAGCTATAGCTTATGGTATAGTAAATATGCAAAGTGCTTTAACCATATTTTACTGTGAATTTGAAAAGAATTTTAAAATTAAACTAGTCCAAAATGAGACAAAACAATACCGTTTTGATTATAATACCATTTAAACTAAAATAAGCCTTTTTAAGAGAGTCCAAACAACTTTGAGAACCTATAAACAAAAAAAAGATTTCACAAAATTAGCTCGTGAAATCTCTTATATGAAACTCTCTTTTTGAAAAAAGACTTACTTTTTCAGTAGACTCACTAAAAGAGGGCATTTTTTTTCATTAAACTAAATTGAAAGTAAAGTTAATTAACACTAAAACTCCAAACTTGACCAATAGTTTTACCTCCTTTATCGTCTTTAACAATAACTTTCCAATAATAAGTTGTTCCTGCAACTAAAGATACTGTATAATTTTTACTTGAATGATTAATTAACAACTGTGTAGTTGGAGAAGCATTAGAATCTAAATAAACATCGTACGTTAAGACATCATCCGTATCAACATCTCTTGCTCCCCATGCTAATACTACTGATGTATTCGAAACATTTTCATCATTTACAGGAGTCACTAAAGTTGGAGAGAATGGTAAATGATTAACCTCTCCTTCTCCTTCTGTATACAACTGATAAACATTCGAATAATCGCTCTCCCCTTCTTTATCTTTAGCTTTAACTCTCCAATAAAAAGCTTTACCTTTTTCTAAAAGAACAGCTTTCGTTGTAGCATTTAAATCACCAAAACTATGGGCTATTTCTGCAAATTGATTATCTGTCGCTATTTCTAACAAATACTTAATAGCATCTCCATCTTGGTCGGCTGATGCTCCCCAAGTAAATGTTAAATCATTATCTATACACAATAAATTATTGGTAGGATCCATTAAAGCTGGACTTGAAGGCACATTATTCTTTGTGCCTTCACTACTATCTCCTCCTCCACAGGAAAATAACAGTAAACCCAACCCTATAAATATTAATATTTTAGTCATCTTATTTCTTTATTATTTTTAAAACTTTTGGTTCATTCAATCTAACAACAACAACATATATACCTTCTGGCTTGTCTTTAATATTTAGCTTTACTCTACCATTTTTAACTAAATACTCGTCAGACATTATTAACTGAGAATACGAATTATATACCTCTATAACTACTGGCTTTTTTATTAATGGCAATACTACCTCTATATCTCCACTTGTAGGATTAGGGTATAAACTAACTACACCATCTATACTTTCATTTAATTCACCCTCACAGTCGGCTTTTGTTTTTACCTGAACTTCATCACCAGATTTAACAGCAACATCAAAAGATGACGACATGGTTTCAATAACAGTATTTCCATTAATCAAAACTTTATAAGGAGGTGTTCCTGTATAAATATTTATTAATACTTTACCTGGCTTTACACTTGTTTTCCCTGTTATTGCTTCTCCTTCATCAACACTAAACTCATAACATTGTTCAATATTGGTATCTGTATTGGTAACACATATGCTATAATTCCCTGGAATAATATCCTCTATTAATACTTCATCTGTAAAATTCATACTGTTACCATTAAATTTTACTATAAAATTTCCTGAAACCTTAGCTAAAACCTTAACTTGCCCATTATTTTTATCTGGACATGTTTCACCTATAACTTCAATAGAAATTGCATCATCTCCTACGGCTTCTTTTTTTACTTCAAGTAATAAAACATCTTCGGCTTTCATTGTAAAACTAGCAGGCATATTTTGCCCTGTTAATAAATTTAAACAAGCAATATTATCTGTTGTTCCTTTTAAACCTAATTCAACTTGAGCTTCTCCTTTTCCAATATTAACAATACTAATAATATGCTTCCCTGTACTATCTTTATAAGATTTCCACAGACAACCTTTTTGCCCCACTACATTAGTTTCGCTTAAAGTAATGAATGGCGATTTATTCTTTGAATCTATAATACTTAATGCCTGTGATGACATATCACTTACAGAACCTGAAGTTATTAAGGTTCCATTACTTTGTGTTAAGCTAATTGTGTGATCTTTATCATATTCATTCTTCAACAAACTAGCCCCATCAATAATAACAGTTCCTCCATTATCTAAATAAGATTGAAGCGCAGTTATTTCTGCCTCTGTAACATATTCTGTTTTATGAACTAATACAACTTCCCATAAATCTTTACTTTGTTCATTCAAAATATTTTGAGTAGCAAAACCAATTGAAGAACCTTCAAAATAAAGCGATTCATACAACTCAAAAACATCATTCATATAGGTTGATTTGTTAATAGCCGATGTTTCAGAATAAAATAATCTTATAGACTGTTTTAAATTTTTTAATGCTGAAATATGATTACTATGAGCATTTAAATCCATCATTGTAGAAGTCACCTCATTCAAAATTCTAGGTTGTTGCCCCAAAGCTCCAGCATAACCAGAACCTGCTTCAGGTTTAATTGTTAAATTTTCTTGTCTAGCCCATAACCAAGTTTGAACAGCATCCAAACCTTGTAAAAATGCCAACCAATATACTGCTCTTGCGTAACTAGGTTTTAAATATAAATCTCTAAATCTAGTTGTGGATAAAAAATGTCCTTCCGAATTAAAATTAGGCTTATTAGGACTTACTGATCTAAAAAAATCATAAGACAACGATAATTCTCGCCAATAAAATGAATAACGACTTTCCCATTCTTCTGTAGGCCCCCACATTAAAGAGTTATGTGCTGCAGCATCATTACCAATAACACTTGTTAATTTTGTAATCGCTTCAAAATCTAAACCATGGTCTCTCTTACTTCCCGTCCACATTCCTGGAATTACTTTAACATGTGTATTTGCATTTGGGTCATGCTTGTGTATTTCATCTCTTAAAAAAGTAAACCATTCTGTTACACGAACCATATTAAAACGCATCCAATCGTACCATATTGGTGTACCCCGCAAATTTTCTTGCATGGGAATAGTAATAGTTATATCTGCAAATGAAGCAAAACTTTTATTCCATAGGCTATTTAAGGTTGCGATATTACCATGTTTAGTAGCTAACCATGTTTTAAACTTCTCTTTAGTATAATTTGAAACTGCATGAGATTCCCAAGCACCTGCAACGGTATTCCAATGTGGTTCGTTGGTTAACATATAACCTAATCCTGCATAATTTTGACCTTTTAACAATGGAGCAACTCCAGCCATTAGCAAACTTTGCATCTCTCTTGCTCCCGGATGATCTATATCATAGTGGGTATATAAAGTTCCTCCATCTAAAAAATTATCATATTTATTTTTTGCCCACCCCGGTGGATTTCTTTGATTCAAAAATACAGTTCCAATACTAGTAGTATTAGCGTTTAATTCATTAATTTTATTAATAAGCGCCCCTCTCATTGTTCCACTTTCATTAATAACATTTCCGGGTGTTACAAATAAACCATCTAAATCACCAAAATACTCATTCAGGTTATCAACATTTGGTTTCCAAGTATAATCTGCAAGAAAAACAGGATCATTATTGTGCTTTAATTTTCCATCTACAATGGAAACCTTAGACCAGTCTACTTGTGGGATATCTTTTCTAACTAGTTCTCCAGATTTTAATAGTTTAATATTAGCAATGGCTTCATCTAATAATAAAATAACTTCGTCTCTTTCAAAATCTGGGAGAAGACCCGCCATTTCTGACGCCTTATTTTTATACACTGAAACTTTCGAAAAAAAATCAGTATTTATTGAAGTATTATTTTCGTCCCAATTAGCAAATTCAAGAAAAACCTCAGCTACTCTAACAGACATTTTTTCTTTAGTTACATCTATATTTTCCTGTTCTGCCTCTGCAATTAGCCCTTGCAATATCGTTATTTTTTCACGAGCTGTTGTATCTAATTGAGCAAAACTAAATTGTATAGATATAAATACAAATAAAGTAAAACAATAGGAATTCTTTAATCTAGTTTGTATTTTTTTATTCATAATCTTTATAATTATTGTTAAATAACAATTAATTACAAAACTCATTCATATCACCTATTTAATTGTTTCTAGGAGTAAATAAAATGTACTTAAAGGTAAATAGTAAATTATGAATTTTATATAGACAACTAATTACATCATGTATTAGCTAGTTTATACACTAACTTTTAAATTCGAAATAACTATAAATTCACAAAAACGCTATTATCTTTATAAAAAATACAGATCTACATTAAACATAACTCACTGGTACACTGTATCAATAATTCTATAGAAAGAAATACATTGTTAATGCATATATTAGCCTATGTTTATTAGCCTTACTAATTAAGGTATATTTAAATATTTATGTGTTTGTAGAGACACCTTCCATTTTGGATTTTTCATCACATAATCAACAATTTCAGGAACAACTGTATCACGTTTACTCCATTCAGGTTGCATATATAAAATACAATTGGCATTCACTTTTGCTGCCTGCTCTTCTGCAAAACGAAAATCATCTTTATTATAAATAATTACCTTAAGTTCATCTGCACTATCATAAACTTCTTGAGTAGGACGTTTCATTTTTTTAGGCGATAAACAAATCCAATCCCAAGTTCCTGTTAATTTGTATGCTCCAGAAGTCTCTATATGAACTTGTAAACCTTCATTTTTTAATTGACTAGTTAATGCCGTCATGTCCCAAGTTAAAGGTTCCCCTCCCGTAACAACTATAGTATCACTATACTTTTTAGCATTCTCGACTATTTTTGAAGTCTCTGTTGGCGGATGCAAATTTGCATTCCAACTTTCTTTAACATCACACCAATGACACCCCACATCGCAACCTCCTATTCGAATAAAATAAGCTGCAGTTCCTTTGTAATAGCCTTCACCTTGAATGGTATAGAACTCCTCCATTAAAGGTAACATTTCGCCTTTGTCAATCAATAATTGTGTTTCTTTATTCATCTGTAGATGCTTCTTTCTTTTACTTGGTTGCTTTCAATTTATTAATTTATATAGTACATATACTATTTTTTAATAGGATATAGAAAGCATAGGTTTTTACTATGACGCATTTCGCTAAGTTTGCAAAGATACATAATTCCTCAACTGAATTATACCTCCTTTTGTGTATTAAAAAAGTGTCTTACAACTTTATATACATACTCATAGATCTTCTAAAGGCTAATTTATATAAAAGAAGCTATTTTTTTCTTCCTCAATTTCTCTGTATTTTTATCCAAAATATACCGCATGAGCAAAAAGGACATTTTTTTTAAACATATTACTGAAGGCAATACAACAAAAGGCGATTATATCCCGATTGGAGCTGCCATGTTAGAAGGAGAAACAGTTACAGGAGCTCATATAAAAATCCCTTTAAAAACCATGAATAGACATGGTTTAATTGCTGGTGCTACAGGTACAGGAAAGACTAAGTCGTTACAAGTTTTAGCTGAAAACTTAAGTAACAAAGGCATTCCTGTATTGCTTATGGATATAAAAGGTGATTTAAGTGGTTTAGCGCAACCAAGTCCTGGCCATCCTAAAATAGATGAACGTCATGAAAAAATTGGTCTTCCTTTTGAAGCCAAACCTTTTCCTGTTGAAATCTTAACGCTTTCTGAGCAAGATGGTGTTAGATTACGTGCTACTGTTAGTGAGTTTGGACCTGTACTTTTATCTAGAATTTTAGATTTAACAGAAACCCAGTCTGGTATAGTTGCTGTTATATTTCAATATTGCGATGATAATAAATTACCTCTTTTAGATTTAAAAGATTTCAAAAAAATATTACAATACGCTACTCAAGAGGGAAAAGCCGAATTTACAGAAGCTTACGGTAGAATATCTACCGCTTCTACAGGTGCTATTTTAAGAAAAATTGTAGAGATAGAACAACAAGGTGGTGATCTGTTTTTTGGTGAAACCTCCTTTGACACTCAGGATTTATTAAGAATTGATGATGATGGTCGTGGTTATATCAATATCATGAGATTAACAGATATTCAAGATAAACCAAAGCTTTTCTCTACATTCATGTTAAGTTTATTGGCTGAAATATATTCTACATTTCCAGAACAAGGAGATAGTGACAGACCAGAACTTATTTTATTTATTGATGAGGCTCACTTAATTTTTAATGAAGCATCAAAAGCACTTTTAAATCAAATTGAAAGCATTGTAAAATTAATACGAAGTAAAGGTGTTGGTTTGTATTTTGTAACTCAAAACCCTACCGATGTCCCTGAAGCTGTATTAGGTCAATTAGGACTAAAAATACAACATGCATTACGAGCATTTACTGCTAAAGACAGAAAAGCTATAAAGTTAACAGCACAAAACTATCCAGATTCTGAATATTACGATACCACCGAAGTTTTAACATCTCTAGGTATTGGAGAAGCTTTAGTTTCTGCACTAGATGAAAAAGGCCGCCCCACACCACTCGCTGCTACTATGATGCGAGCGCCAATGAGTAGAATGGATGTATTAACCGATACTGAATTAAGTGCATTACTTTCAAATTCTAAATTGGTAAAAAAATACAATAAAGACGTTGATAGAGAAAGTGCCTATGAAATGCTCAACGAAAAAATTGAACAAGCCCAAGCTGAAGAAGCTAAAGAAAAGGCTAGAAAAGAAAAAGAAGCACTAAAAAAAGCTGAATCTAAAAAAAGAACAAGTACAAGACGAAAAAGTACAGCAATGAACCCTATCGTTAAAGTACTAACAAGTGCCACTTTTATAAGAAGCGTTTTTGGCATACTAACCAAAATATTGAAAAAGTAAGTTCTATTAAAAATATTTAATAATACAAACCCAACCTATATTAATGAAACATTCATTTTTAGGCTTAGTAGCCTTAACCCTTTTATTTTCTAGTTGTAAAAAAAAACAGAATCCTTTTGAAATAAGTAAACAACATATTGGATTATTAACAGATTCTAGTCAAGTTAAAGATCTTAAAACTATTTTTGCAAACGACTCCTTGTCAACATTTATAAACAGGGATGGATTTTCGGGAAGCAAAAACAGTATAGATATATTTGAGAAAGGTGGTAAAAAATTACTAGCCTTAACTCCTAAACAAACATTAGATTCTACTTCTGTAATTCAAAGTATTCAAATTATAGATCCTAGATATAAAACAGATAAAGACATAACAACCTTAAGTACTTTTAAAGATATTTCTAGTGCTTATAAAGTGTCAAGAATTGACAACTTAATAAACTCGGTAATTGTTAATGTAAAAGAATTACATGCCAGTTTTGTTATAGATAAGGAAGAACTTCCTGCCAATCTTCGTTTTGATATGAATTTAAAAATTGAAACAACTCATATTCCAGATCAAGCAAAGGTGAAGTACTTTTTTATACACTGGAATCATTTAAATAAATAATAATGCATCCTTTCTTATCTAAATTATTAGTTAACCTTGCCCGTAAAAAGCTTGAAAAAAATCAAGCTAACGACTCTGTAAGCAAAAAACAAATAGTTCCTTTGGTAAGAAAGTTTCAAGTAGAACTATCTCATGCTATTAAAGAATATGTTTTTATTATAATAGGCGTGTTTTCTGCTGGTTTTGGATTAAAAGGTTTCTTATTACCCAACAATTTTATTGATGGTGGTGCCACTGGTATATCTTTATTATTAGAAAATATCACGTCATTAAATTTAGGGCTTTTACTTATAATAGTTAATCTTCCTTTTTTAATTCTTGCTTCAAAAACTATTAGCTATAAATTTGCTATAAAAAGTATTGTAGCCATTAGCCTATTAGCTATTGTGGTACATTTTGTAAACTACCCTATCATCACCGAAGACAAATTATTAATTGCTGTTTTTGGTGGTTTCTTTTTAGGTTTAGGTATTGGTATGTCTATGCGTGGCGGAAGTGTTATTGATGGTACCGAAATTTTAGCTATATTTTTAAGCAGAAAACTATCGTTAACTATTGGCGATGTACTATTACTAATAAACATTATTATATTTTCAGTAGGAGCTTATATGCTTTCTATTGAAACTGCGCTTTATGCTATTCTTACTTATATGGCTGCTGCTAAAACTGTCGATTTTATAGTTGATGGTGTCGAAGAATATGTGGGCGTTACTATAATATCTAACAAGCATGAAGATTTAAGACATATGCTTACAAAAAAACTAAGACGAGCTTGCACTATTTACGCAGGAAAAGGTGGGTTAAAATCGTATGAAGACAACTACAATAAAGATATTATTTATACCGTTGTAACTAGGTTAGAACTAGCAAAATTACAAACCGAAATTGATAAAATTGATAGAAATGCTTTTATTATTATGGGTATTGTTAAAGATTTAAAAGGCGGCATGATTAAGAAAAAACCTATGAAATAAATGAAAAAATATACCATTCAAAATGCACCTTTTGTAGTACCAACAACAGATGGCAAAATTATTAAAGAACATTTTGGCTTAGCTACAGATAAAAATTCGCAACTAAGCATTGCCTATATGGAAGCGCCTTCTGGCTGGAGTGAACCTTTTCAAACCCCAGAATTTGATGAATTTACTTTTATAATTAAAGGCAAGAAACAATTTATTATTGAAGGGGAAACAGTTATTTTAGAAACTGGCCAATCTATCAAAATAGAAAAAAATACTAAAGTTCAATATTCAAATCCATTTGATGAAGTTTGCGAATACATTGCCATTTGTACACCTGCTTTTTCTATAGATTTAGTAAACCGTGAAGCAAAATAAATGAAAAAGTACCTCCCTAAAATTATTGGTTTTATAATTAATCTTATAAGTTGTTTTTCCTCTCAATACGCTGCAAAATTAGCTATTCAGTTATTTTCTACACCTAAAAAAGGAAGATTAAATAACTCTGAAACGCTATACCTTGAATCTTCTATTCAAGAAGAAATAATTCATGAAAGCATTTCAATAAAAACATACCGTTGGAACGGAAAAAAAGATACTATTTTACTTGCCCATGGTTGGGAAAGCAACTCTTACCGATGGAAAGATTTAATAGAACTTTTAATACAGTTAGACCATACCGTTATTGCCTTAGATGCTCCTGGTCATGGAGGTTCTGGAAGCAAATACTTTAATGCGCTTTTGTATTCTGATTGTATTCATGCTGTTGCTAAAAAATTCGATGTAAGTACCATTATTGGGCATTCCGTAGGTGGCATGTCAATCGTTTTCTCACAACACAAGTATAAATCGCCTTCTATTAAAAAATTAATACTTCTTGGTGCTCCAGCAGACTTTCTTGGTGTTTTAAAAAGCTATGAACAAATGATGGGGTATAGTAAAAAAGTCTCCAATGCCATAACTCAATATGTTTTAAAACATTATAACCATTTACCCGAATACTTTTCTGCTTCAGAGTTTTCAAAAAGCATAAAAGCTAAAGGCCTTATTATTCATGATAAAAAAGATCGAATTATCCCCTATAAAGATGGTCTCAAATTCAAACAAAACTACACCAATTCAGAGTTTGTAGCTACCAAAGGTTTTGGTCATGGATTAAAATCAGATATCGTTTACCAACATATTTTAGAGTTTATAAACGCATAGATTATTGTATTTTTGCTAAATGGAAGAACAATTAAAACGTATTAACAAGTTTTTAAGTGAAGTTGGGCATTGTTCTCGCAGAGAAGCAGACCGACTTATTGAAGCAGGTAGAGTAACCATAAACGGTGAAATTCCAGAAAAAGGGACTAAAATTAGCCCAAACGATACTGTGCAAGTAGATGGAAAAGATATTAAAAACGCCAAAGTATCTTTTACTTACCTTGCTTTTAATAAACCTGTAGGCATTGTTTGTACTACAGATACTAGCGTAGAGAAAGATAATATTATTGATTTTATAAATTACCCAAAACGTATTTTTCCTATTGGTAGACTTGATAAACCTAGCGAAGGCTTAATTCTTTTAACCGATGATGGCGATATTGTAAATAAAATTCTTAGAGCAAGTAATAACCATGAAAAGGAATACGTAGTTACGGTAGACAAACCTATTTCTCAAACATTTATTGAACGCATGTCTGGAGGTATCCCGCTCGCAGATTTAAATAAAACCACTAAAAAGTGTCAAGTTGAAAAACTAAGTACTTACACTTTTAAAATCATACTTACTCAAGGCTTAAATAGACAAATTAGACGTATGTGCGACTATTTAAATTATGAGGTACAAACGCTTAAACGGGTTAGAATTATGAATATTAATTTAGATATGCCTATTGGTGAATATCGAGAATTAACTAAAACAGAGTTTAAAGAATTAAATAATTTAATTAGCACTTCTACTAAGGAATATAAACAAACTGTTAATAGGAGAAATCGCTAATTATTTAAAAACAAGAAAGTTAAAATAAATCTTCACAAAACTAAGCTGTAAAATTAAAAGTTTACAACTACAACAACTACATATTCCACAAAATACTAAAAAAAAGAAGCACGTATTACGGGAATAAAATCTTACATTTATCCCGTAATAAAGTAATAATTACACACCAAAACAAGTATTTACAAAGCTTACTAACCTTTTACAGGATATCAAGATTTTAGAAATAAAAGCCCCTTTGGTATAACTATTACATTTTACACCAAATTTAACTATACAAATATATAACAACTCAAAATACCTCTCTTAGTTTATAATAATAGCATATTAAAAAACGTAAAACATGATTTAAATTCGGTAGAATGAGTACACTATTAAACCCAGATGACAATAAAGTAAAAAAAGAAAACAACTTTGCCGATAAAGAAATTACAACAGACGATCGCTCAGTTAGACGCGAAATTTATCAAGGTTATTATGTCTTTTTAATACCTAAAGATAAAACCGTTAATTTTAGAATTATAGCCATAAAGGCCATTAATAAAGAAGCCACACAAAGGGATGTATATTGGGTTGCCCAGTCTTATCACAACTTTAAAACACATAAATGGTTAAGCTTTAAGGTAAAAGGTAAAGAAAAAAGTAAAGAACAGTCAAGAACGTTAGCCGAACACCTTAACTTTTTAAACGAAGGCTATCAAGACCATAAAGGCGAAAAATACACAGAGGAAGGCACCAAATATGTAGGTAAAAATTACGCTAAAGCAAGCTACCAAAAGTTAATGGGTAAAGACACCTTTGGCTATATTACCTATAAATGTAATACCTTAGGAGCAGGCATATGGCTAGAAGGTGTTAATTATAGACCAGGATGGATGTCTCAAGGCGCATTTGTAATCGCTGTAGACACCCCCCAAATCACCACTTTTTACGCAAAAAAACGTTTAAATACACAAGAGAGAAAACTACAATTTATACACAAAGATATTCAAGCCTTAGAAACTAAGCTAGAATATAGCAATATCGTAGACCTATATATTGCATTACATAATGTCCCTTATTACGATATAGAACTCACGGTTACTGTAGATGGTAAAGTACTAGAACAAGAACACATATCATTAAATAGAAATATAGACAACCCTGCTTTAGATTATAACATCGAACAACGCTACGAGTTATATATAAAACCCGAATGGATAGACACCTTAAACCACGAAGCAGGCACTAATAACGAAGACTCTATAAAAACAGGAAAACTAAGCATTGTATTAGTACCTAACCGTGCCGTTATGCATGCGCCATATACCGAGGAGCAAGTAAAAAAATTAAAAAAAGAAATTACCTTTAAAATAAACTACAAAGACGCGTGGTCTATAGACACCGATGAGCAAGAATGGATACCACAAATAGTCGAAATATACGAAGCCCCACTAGTTACCCAAGATTATGAGGAGTGTGGTTATAGTTCTATTCAAGTAGACGATGGTGTAAACACACCTGTATACTTATTAAAAGAAGAAGGTAACGGCTGCCTAAGTGCAAACAAAACCACCGAAATACTAGAGTATGTTGCTGGCAACAAAAATAACACGCACGAAATTACCATTTTATTAAAAGATGTAGATACCCAAGAATGCTACGAAGCAGGCTTCGATAATGCAACGGGACGAAGCAAATCTCATAAAGATAACATCTTTATTGTACCAGATTACGACATAGAAAAAGACAGCAACACTGCTGTAATTATTGGAAGAGAAACTAAAAGTAAAAAATGGGAATTGTTTGCACAAAACCGTTTTGAAGACACCCCCGTATTTAAAGAGTTAGGCAAACGTACCCAAGAGCAACTTAAATTTAGGCTAGCCTATCCCTACGATGCTTACAACGAGCATACATTTTTATTAAAATACCTAACCTTTCAAATAAAACCAGAATATTTACCCATAGTTATACAAACTTGCCGTTACGTACGCACCCCCGTATTTAAAGTATACCCAGATGTTGTGTTTGTATACCATTACATGTACAACCCTAAAAAAGAACTCTGGTTTAACAACACCAAAGTAGACTTACCAGAACTAAAAGCAGACGCCGTTAGTTATGTAAAAGACATTGTAGATTGGCTGTTCGACCCGTTAAAACCCATTTTAGAAAAAATGGGCGTAGGTAAAGAAATGCTGTCCATGATTAAAAAATATGTAAATAGCCCTTCTCCAGAACAAAAAACAGGCTTCCACATGATAGCCGATGGCGAAGAAATAAACTATAGCCAACTGCAGCCTTATAAAGCCTATTTGCATTACCAAATGATACTAATAGCACTGCTACCTTTAATTATAGAGCTATTATTAATTTATTTAACACGAGGTAAAAATTTACAAACTAAACTAGGTAAAATAGCTAAAAAGGCACAAAACATAAGTAAAGATTTAAAAGATCTAGGTAGTAAATACAATATAGAAGTTACCTACCCACAGCTCGCTATTAATTATGGCATGTACCGCCAACAAGAAAAAACAGGCGATATAGCTACAGTACTAGAGTGTAATTTACAAGCAGCGCCCCTTATAGGTCTTAAAACTACCCAAAAGTTCGATTTTGAATTTCCTGGCGGTAAAGTAGGACTTAAAGCCATTTTTGAAGGGAAAATAGATATAGATCTAAACCTTAAATACAACACCTATACCGAAGTTTTTACTTTAACCAAAAATGCTCGAGACCAAGTAGGAAAAAGTAAAATACCCTTTAAAGCAGGCGATGTTATAAAAGCCGACAGGTATATTACTTGTGAAGTAAAAACTATACTTGATATAGATAAACAAGGAGATTTTAGAATAATAGGAATCCCCATACCTTATAATATTAAAGTCGATACCAAGTTTGATATTAATGGCACTATAGGTATGGAAACCCGTTTTGGCTACCATAAAGAACATGGTTTGTACTACCAAAACAGCTATTATTTTACCGGAGCCAATGGGAAATATAAGGTTGACGCAGAAATTTCAGCAGGTATTTTTGGTATGAAACATAAATCTGGTGGTGGCGATACTGCTAAATGGGAAAAAATACAAGTTTTAAAACCATTTACCTGGCAAGAACCTAGAATATACTTAGTAAAAACCTTTAAAAATTTAGCAACAACAAATAAAAACAACTCAAAACATGTTACAGCGCCTAAAGCACCACAGGTGGATTTTTCTACTTACAATAGCACTACTAAGCATTAACTGCAACACGCAAAAAAAACAACATATGGGCCCTAATGAGAAAAAATTTAAAGACATACCAAATACTATTATTACATATAAAAAAAATGATGGTTATGCCTATTACTTAAGTAGTAGTCGTTCTCATTTTGAAGCTATGGAAATTTATATTAACGACATCCCTTTTAAAAAATATTATAATGGCGATAATAGTGCTGTAATGCACCCTATAAACGATTATATATTACAAAGCGGTACCCAAACCGTGCGTATAAAATACATTTCGGAAAGCGGAAATCCTTTTCGAGTCGATTTTTCAAGTTCAATAGATCTTATGGCGTTAAAAATTGGTCAAGAATTTTCATTAGGAAAAAGTCGTACCATATACGAAGTTCCTAAAATTTTTAACGACGATGATCCTTTAATTGGAGATTTTGCTGGAGCAGGTCTTATGATTTTTGAGGATCAGTTTACTTTTGAAGCCGAAGTACCTTATCATTTTACTAGCTGGACAAAAAGCCAAGACTTGACTAAATTAAAACCTGAGCTATTAGAAAAAGAAGTGGTAACAGCTCACCAAAACATTATTGATATTTTAAAACAAAAAGATAAAGAAACACTCTATGGTATGTTTTATCAATCGGAATTTGAAAAAACACAATCTAAATATTACAGTGAAGAACTATTTAATAAACTTTCTGTAGAAGGTTTCAATTTTGTGCTAGAAGATCCTTCTGTGAAATTTCATCCTTTAGAAAACTATGAAGTAAAAATTTATGGTCATGGAAAAGTAGTCACTCTAGAAAGCACTACAGATAAAGGAGAATCTGCAATACGTTTTGATGCTACAGTAACAGATAGAAGAACTGGAGATGAGTTTGAAGTCATCTCTAATATGCGTATATTATTACACAAACCAGAAGGTTCAAATACACTAATACCTATACGTTAATATTAAAAAACAAAATGCATTATTTAAAATATATCCTATTGTTTTTTATTGGTGTTATAAATTTGACTTGCGAGTCTCAAGCCAAACAACATATGGGCCCTAATGAGAAAAAATTTAAAGACATACCAAATACTATTATTACATATAAAAAAAATGATGGTTATGCTTATTATTTAAGTAGTAGTCGCTCTCATTTTGAAGCTATGGAAATTTATATTAACGACATCCCTTTTAAAAAATATTATAATAGCGATAACGATGCTGCTTTATTTTCTATAAACGATTATATTCTAAAAAGTGGCACCCAAACCGTGCGTATAAAATATATTTCGGAAAGTGGAAATCCTTTTCGAGTCGATTTTACGAGTTCAATCGATTTAAAAACACTGAAAATTGGTCAAGAGTTTTCATCAGCTGAAAGTGAACTTGTCTATGAAACGCCTACAATAACTAATAGAGATAATCCCGATTATCAAGATTTTGCAGGAGCAGGCCTTATGGTTTTTGAAGATCAGTTTACTTTTGAGGCCGAAGTCCCTTATCATTTTACTAGCTGGACAGAAAGCCAAGACCTCACCAAATTAAAACCTGAACAATTAGAAAAAGAAGTAGTAGCTGCCCATCAAAACATTATTGATATTTGTAAACAAAAAGATAGAGAAACCCTTTTTGGTATGTTTTATCAATCGGAATTTGAAAAAACACAGTCTAAATATTTTGATAAAGAACTATTCGATAAATTTACAGGAGGTTATAGTTTTGTTTTAGAAGATCCTTCTGTAAAATTTTACCCTTTAGAAAATTATGAGGTTAAAATTTATGGGCACGGAAAAGTGGTTGCTTTAGAGAGTACCAAAAACAAAGGGGATTACGCAATTCGTTTTGACAATACAGGAACAGACAGACGAACAGGGAAAAAAGTGGATATAACATCGTATTTTAAAATTTTATTTCACAAACCTAAAGGTTCAAACACATTAGTTCCTATACGTTAATTAAAAAAACAAAATGCCCTACTTAAAATATATCGTATTGATTTTTATTAGTGTTCTAAACTTGGCTTGCGAATCTCAAGCCAAACAACATATGGGCCCTAATGAGAAAAAATTTAAAGACATCCCCAACACTATTATTACATATAAAAAAAATGATGGTTATGCTTATTATTTAAGTAGTAGTCGCTCTCATTTTGAAGCTATGGAAATTTATATTAACGACATCCCTTTTAAAAAATATTATAATGGAGATAATAGCGCTGTAATGCACCCTATAAACGATTATATATTACAAAGTGGTACCCAAACCGTGCGTATAAAATATATTTCGGAAAGCGGAATGCCTTTTCGAGTCGATTTTTCAAGCGCTATGGATATCATGACCTTAAAAATTGGTCAGGAATTTTCATTAGGAAAAAGACATACTATTTATGAAACGCCTACAATAACTAATAGAGATAATCCCGATTATCAAGATTTTGCAGGAACGGGGCTTATGGTTTTTGAAGATCAATTTACTTTTGAGGCCAAAGTGCCTTATCATTTTACTGGCTGGACAGAAAGCCAAGACTTGACTAAATTAAAACCCAAACAATTAGAAAAAGAAATCGTTGAAGCTTATCAAAATGTAATAAACATTTTTAAAAATAAAGATAGAGAAACACTTTTTGATTTACTTTATCAATTAGAATTTGAAAAAACACAGTCTAAATATTTTGATGACAAATTATTTTATAAATTTTCAGTAGAAGGCCATGATTTTGTATTAGAAAATCCTTCGGTTAAATTTTACCCTTTAGAAAATTATGAGGTTAAAATTTATGGTCAGGGGAAAATAGTTACTTTGGAAAGTACAACAGATAAAGGAGAATCTCCAATGCGCTTTGAAGCAGTATTTACAAATAAACGAACAGGGAAAAAATTTGAAGGAATTTCTGATATACGTATATTATTCCATAAACCTAAAGACTCAAGTACATTAGTCCCTATACGTTAACTCTTAATAACAAAATGCCCTACTTAAAATATATCGTATTGATTTTTATTAGTGTTCTAAACTTGGCATGCCAGTCTCAAGCCAAACAACATATGGGCCCTAATGAGAAAAAATTTAAAGACATACCAAATACTATTATTACATATAAAAAAAATGATGGTTATGCTTATTATTTAAGCAGTAACCGTTCTCATTTTGAAGCTATGGAAATTTATATCAACAACATCCCTTTTAAAAAATATTATAATGGCGATAATAGCGCTGTAATGCACCCTATAAACGATTATATATTACAAAGTGGTACCCAAACCGTGCGTATAAAATATATTTCGGAAAGCGGAATGCCCTTTCGAGTTGATTTTTCAAGTTCAATGGATATCATGACCTTAAAAATTGGTCAAGAATTTTCATTAGGAAAAAGACATACTATTTATGAAACGCCTACAATAACTAATAGAGATAATCCCGATTATCAAGATTTTGCAGGAACGGGGCTTATGGTTTTTGAAGATCAATTTACTTTTGATGCCGAAGTGCCTTATCATTTTACTGGCTGGACAGAAAGCCAAGACCTCACTAAATTAAAACCTGAGTTATTAGAAAAAAAAATAGTATCCACTTACCAAAATATTATTGATATTTTAAAACAAAAAGATAGAGAAACGCTTTATGGTATGTTTTATCAATCGGAATTTGAAAAAACACAGTCTAAATATTATAAGCAAGAACTATTTAATAAATTTTCTGTAAAAGGTTTCGATTTTGTCTTAGAAGACCCTTCTGTAAAATTTTATCCTTTAGAAAACTATGAAGTTAAAATTTATGGCGGTGGAAAAGTAGTGGCCTTAGAGAGTACTACAGATAAAGGAGAATCTGCAATACGTTTTGATGCTACAGTAACAGATAGAAGAACTGGAGATAAGTTTGAGGTCATTTCTAACATGAAAGTGTATTGCCATATGCCAGAAGGGTCAAACACATTAGTCCCTATACGTTAATATTACAAATCAAAATGCATTACAAGTTAAAACTTGTAATGCATTTTTTCTATTTTACACCTAAGTTTTTTTATTGATTATGTCTTTCTCTGGCAAGTAATGTGTTTTTAAGCAACATAGCAATCGTCATTGGTCCTACACCACCAGGAACAGGCGTTATATAGCTTGCTTTTTTACTAACATTTGCAAAATCAACATCACCAACTATTTTATAGCCTCTTGGTTTTGTTTCGTCTGTTACTCTTGTAATACCTACATCGACAATAACAGCATCATCCTTAATCATTTCTGCTTTTAAGAAATTAGGAACACCTAATGCTGAAATAATAATATCTGCTTGCGATGTTATTTGAGTAATATTTTTAGTATGACTGTGTGTTAATGTTACAGTTGAATTTCCTGGAAAACCTTTACGCCCCATTAAAATACTCATTGGTCTTCCAACAATATGAGAACGCCCAATAACTACAGTATGTTTTCCTTTTGTTTCTACACCATAACGATCTAAAAGTTCTAAAATACCAAACGGGGTAGCTGGTATAAATGTAGACATATCTAAAGCCATTTTACCAAAGTTAGCAGGATGAAACCCATCTACATCTTTATCTGGATTAACTGCTAATAATACTTTCTGCTCATTAATTTGAGGAGGTAATGGTAACTGAACTATAAAACCATCTATTTCTGGGTTTTCATTAAGTTCTTTAATCTTATCTAAAAGTTCAACCTCACTAGTTGTATTAGACATTTGAACTAAAGTAGATTCAAAACCAACGCGTTCACAAGCTTTTACTTTACTTCCAACATAGGTTAAACTTGCACCATCATTTCCAACAATAATTGCTGCTAAATGAGGTACTTTCTCACCTTTAGCTTTCATTTTTTTTACCTCAACAGCGATCTCATCTTTAATATCGTTGCTAACCTTTTTTCCGTCTAAAATTGTCATACTCATTAGTTTTCAGTTGCAATCACAGTTACAGTTCTTACTCTGCCGAATCTGTATCACAAACCATTACGTTTTTTTAAATAATGTTGCTATCTCTATTCAACTTTTACTCCAAATTTCTCTGGATTATTAATCATATAATTTATTAGTTTTCCAATCTCTTTACCTTGCTCTGAACATCTTAAATAATCTACCAATGATATAATACTCACAAGCTAAAGCAAAATCTGACCATGTATTTATTTCAAAATTCTCACCATCAGCACCTATAAGTTTACTTATAAAATGCTTTTATGATACCTTCTTTTTATATAAGCTTCTGAAATATTTGCGCATACCAACCGTAAACTTCTTCTTATTTGATCTGTTAAAGAATAGGTTTCCTGTTTTGGAAAAGACTTCGACAGATTAAAAATAATCATTGATAAATCAAATGCCTTTTTGTAAGCTACTAATTGTTTAAAATCCATATTTCTTTAACTGCAGACTGAGACTGTAAACTAAAAAATTAGCGCATATTCTTCATCATTTGCATCATCTTTTTACCGCCACCACCTTGCATCATCTTCATCATCTTACTCATTTGGTTAAATTGCTTTAAAAGCTGATTTACTTGTTGTACTGAAGTACCAGAACCACTTCCAATACGTTTTTTTCTACTCGCATTAATTATTGCAGGATTCGTTCTTTCACTTGGTGTCATAGAATGAATAATAGCTTCTATACCTTTAAAGGCATCATCATCAATATCAACATCTTTTAACATTTTTCCAGCACCAGGAATCATACCCATAAGGTCTTTCATGTTCCCCATTTTCTTTATCTGCTGAATTTGCTTTAAAAAATCATCAAACCCAAATTGATTTTTTGCTATTTTCTTTTGAAGTTTACGAGCTTCTTCTTCATCAAACTGTTCTTGTGCTCTTTCCACTAAAGAGACAACATCTCCCATTCCAAGAATACGATCTGCCATACGAGACGGGTAGAATACATCGATAGCTTCCATTTTCTCCCCTGTACCAATAAATTTAATTGGTTTATTAACTACAGTCTTAATAGAAATTGCTGCTCCACCACGAGTATCCCCATCTAATTTAGTAAGGATAACACCATCAAAATTCAATACATCATTAAAAGCTTTTGCGGTATTAACAGCATCCTGACCTGTCATAGAATCTACAACAAATAATGTTTCTTGAGGCTGTATAGCTTTATGAATATTTGAGATTTCGCTCATCATCGCTTCATCTACAGCTAAACGACCTGCGGTATCTATAATAACAACATTATGTCCATTAGCTTTTGCATGAGCAATACCTGCTTTAGAAATAGCAACAGGATCATTATTTCCTCTATCGCTAAAAACTTCTACTCCTATTTGATCTCCTACAACATGTAATTGATCTATCGCCGCAGGACGATATACATCACAGGCTACCAATAAAGGCTTTTTAGTTTTTTTAGTTTTAAGATAATTAGCCAACTTACCAGAAAAGGTTGTTTTACCCGAACCTTGTAAACCAGACATTAAAATAACACTTGGCTTAGCAGATAAATTAACTCCTTGGGCATCGCCTCCCATGAGTTCTGTTAACTCATCTTTTACTATTTTAACCATTAATTGCCCAGGTTGTAACGTTGTTAATACGTCTTGGCCTAAGGCTTTTTCTTTTACTCTAGTAGTAAAATCTTTAGCTATTTTAAAGTTAACATCGGCATCTAATAAAGCACGTCTTACTTCTTTTAAAGTTTCGGCAATATTTACTTCTGTAATACTACCATGACCTTTAAGAATATGAAAGGCTTTATCTAATTTATCACTTAAATTATTAAACATAGTTTTTAAGTCTTCTGTAAGTAAACTGCTATTAACTGCTTACTATTTTATTAAAAATTGAGATGCAAAAGTAAAGAAATATTTTGTTTTTTTCTTTAGTTACTATGCTGTTTTCTCTCTTACTTAACGACTAACCTTAAGTAAATCAAAATTTAACTTAAAAACTTAGCCTAATTCGTAATTATACTAAAAAACTTCTACTCAAAAAACTTAGATTGTTTTAAATATTATAAATAAAAAAGCTGTCAAATTTAAATTTGACAGCTTTTGTAAAGGAAACTAAAAGTTAACAACTAACCTAACAAACCGAAAACATAAGATATTCCTTTACAATCAAAAACATATTATATAGTTTTTTCAAGAATTAACACTCTTTCTACAAGACCGTTAGAATTAAAATCCTTTAACTCTATTCTGTCTTGAGTTATGTATTCAATTCTCCATCTATGTTTTAATACTCCAAGTGGTGCTTCTTCTGTTCCTGCATTAAAATCAAAATATAACTCGGCTTCATTGTAAGCAAACCATGCTCCTTGAATTCTATTATCATATAAAAAAGAAACTCTCCCTGTAGGCAAAAAATCCATAATATAATTTGAGTAATCATCCGTTTTATTTATAGTTCCATCTTCATATAAAGTAATTACCCATTCTCCATCATTTATTATATAATTAATATCATTATTATCTTTTTTACAGTGGTTAACTAAAACCATTTCATTAGTTCCAGATTTAAATATTATTTCATTAGAACTAGCAGAAACAACTGTCCACTTAATCTCTAACCCTGTTCTTGTATTTTGATTATCTAAAGTAATTTTTAATATAGTCTCTTTATTTTCCTCATTAAAAACTGTGTATGAGCCATACTCAAGTCTACTAGGATCTATAGAAAAACTATTATCACTAAAGAAGTGCAATGTATTCCCTATATAATCTTCTTCTTTAGCACTTCCTGAAATATTTAATGTTTTTACACGCCATAAACAATTACTTAGATACCCTTTAATTTCTTTATTTTGATTCTCGACATCAATAACTATATCACAGTTTTTCTTTAAAATAATTTTATTCCCTCCATTCTCATAAAATTTAATTCTACCTGGCTCTAAATCGTATACAACCCATTCTAAAGTAAAATCTACTAATGTATCGAACTCTAATTTTATTAAAGCACCTCTATCTGTAATACGTGTTATCCATGTTCCTGTTAATATATCTTCATTTCTAGCATGAACTTTAACAACATTATCCTCTTTAAAGACCATAACATAATCACGATAACTATCATTTAAATTATTTTGATTTCTTTCAAACTCATAAACAACCCAAGGACAGGTTTTTAATAAATTATCTAAACGTTCTTCAGTAAAATCATCATCACCATAATCATTATCATCATCTTCATCGCAAGTATCTTTTACTTCTTTTATGGTTCTTCCTAGTTCTATATTATTATTAACTTCAATAGTCGTTTCATCTGCTAAAACCATAGTTACTGGAAAATTAAGACTTGCTACAACTTCGGCATTTTTTACACGTTTTATAAAACGGTGCAACGCTCTATCACTCTCTATATTTGCAACATCAACAATCTGAAATTCTTTATCAAATACTGAAAAAGATATTGGATATTGAAAATCGATGCATTCAATATCATCATCTTCTTCATTTTCACCTTTACAGTCTTTTATTAACTCACCTAAAGCATCAGAGTTTTGAATTACAACCTCTGTATAATCTGCTAAAACAATGGTAACAGGAAAGATAATATCTAACGTATCTTCATCTCCTTCAAACTCATTAAAAATAAGTTCGATTGCTCTAAAATCTTCTCTAGAATTAATTTTAATTTCAAGACCATTTACTTTTACTGTTACTGGTAAATCAACAGAAAGACAACTTGCTTTATCTATAATATTATCTACAGATCCATCCATTTTAGATGTAGACAACATTAAACTTGTTAACTCGGAATTAGCAACAAGGGTTTCATTTTCATTAGGCTCGGTAATTTCTGTTACTTCATCTTGACAAGATGTAAATAATAAAAGTGTAAAAAGTGGCATTAGTAATAACAATTTCATTTTAACTTTCATAGCAAATAATTTTTCTTAGTTCAACTTAACTTTTTATTATAAAACAGGATAACTTAAAAAATCCCTACCTTATCTTTTCTTTTTTTATATTTTAGTACCCCCAATTAATAACAATAATGGAGAAACCACTACATGAAAATATTTGTGAGGAACATTTATTTTCTTCCATATTTAATAAACACTCAAAGGATTTACATAACTTTTTATATTATAAGTTTGGTGAATTACTGAACCCTAAAGATAAAGTACAAGAAGCTTTTATTAAACTCTGGCAAAACTGTACAAAAATCCCTCCCAACAAAGCTAAAAGTTTTCTTTTTACTACTGCCAATAATTTAATGCTTAATGAAGCTACTCATCAAAAAATAGTTTTAAAGCATCGAAAAATAATACCTAAAACATATACTAATGAAACTCCTGAATTTTTAATGCAGGAAAGTGAATACATGGATAAGTTACAAAATGCACTCGCTAATTTAACCGAAGCACAACGTACAGCTTTTATGATGAATAGAGTTGAAGGAAAACGCTTTAAAGAAATTGCTGAGCTTTTAGGTATTTCGACTAAAGCTGTTGAAAAACGCATATATGGAGCTCTAGAAAAATTAAGGAAAGATATAAAGGAGCTATAATATTAAAAAATTATGCGTTCAGAATTTTAGTTTAATTAATAATCAATTTTGAATTAAAAAAATTCAAAATTAAGCTAGGAAAAAATAAAAGTTAACTGTTATATATATAGTTGTATAGAATTATGGATAAAGAAGTTTTAATATTAAAATGGCTAAATAACAATCTCAATGATAAGGAACTTGAAGCGTTTAAAACTCTTGAAGATTATAATGAGTTAGTGAATTTAAATTCTAGCTTACAATCTTTTAAAGCTGATAATTATGATGTATCCTCAGAATTAGAAAACGTTTTATCGACTATTAAAGGCACAAAAAAACAACCAAAACATTGGTTAAACCCTCTAATGCGTATTGCAGCCATACTTGCTATTTGTTTTAGCATATTCTATTATACAACAACTTTAGACACCACTATCTCTACTAAATTTGCACAAAAAACAACTATAGAATTACCGGATGCTTCTAGTGTTGCTCTTAATTCAAAATCTTCATTGATATTCAATAAAAAAGACTGGAAACATGAACGAGAAGTAGAGCTTAGCGGAGAAGCTTTTTTTAAAGTTGCTAAAGGATCATCATTTAAAGTAAAAACAAAAACAGGAATTGTAACTGTTTATGGAACTCAATTCAATGTAAAACAAAGAAATAACTATTTTGAAGTTATTTGCTACGAAGGCTTAGTTGGCATCTCTTATAATTCTCGAGAAATAAAATTAAAAGCTGGAAACAGTTTTTTAATTATTAATGGGGAAATAATTGCTAAAGAAAAAGAAAAGCAGTCAATACCTTCGTGGCTAAATAACTCAAGTGTTTTTAAAAGCTTACCGTATAAAATGGTGATTGCAGAATTTGAAAGACAATACAATGTTGGTATCACTCTAATAGATATTGACCCAGAACAATTATTTACAGGTAGTTTTGCACATGATAATATAGATATAGCAATACAATCTATTACCTTACCTTTACACGTAACATATAGTAAATCTAACAATAGTATTACATTAAAGCGTGAGTAAAAAAAGAATACGTTCTATTGTTTTGTTATTTTTTTTTATGAATATTACAGCGTTACAAGCGCAAATAATTCGAAAAGAAAAGCAATCTCTTATCACTGTTTTAAAACGACTTGAATCGAAGTATAACATTCGTTTTTCTTATGTAGATGATACTATTAAGAATATAAAAGCGATGTTGCCTTCTAAAGATGCATCTTTAGAAAATATTTTAGAGTTTCTTAAAAAAGAAACAAAACTAGACTTTCAGTTATTAGATAGCACCTTTGTTATTATTAAAATTCCTAAAAAAGACAATAGTAACTCAGATTACAACATACAGAACCTTGAAGAGATTGTTGTTACTAAATTTTTAACCTCAGGTATTTCTAAATTAAATGATGGGTCTACAACTATTAAACCTGAAAATTTTGGTATACTTCCTGGATTAATAGAACCAGACGTTTTACAAGCTATTCAAGCTATTCCGGGAGTTTTAAGTGCTGATGAAACTATATCTAGTATAAATGTTCGTGGCGGTACTCATGATCAAAACCTATTACTTTGGGATGGTATAAAAATGTATCAATCTGGGCATTTCTTTGGGCTTATTTCTGCATTTAACCCATATACAACAAAACGTGTTAACGTTTATAAAAATGGAACCCGTGCCAAATATGGTGATGGTATTTCAAGTATTATTGATATGCAACTACCTGATAATATTGACAACAAATTTAAAGCTGGCTTAGGTTTTAACTTAATAAATGCTGACGCTAATGCGAAAATCCCTTTGTCGAAAAAAACCGAATTACAATTATCTACGCGCCGTTCTGTAACAGATTTTATTTTAACACCTACATACGATCAATATATAACTCGTGTTTTTCAAGATTCAGATTTTGAGAATGCTAAATCAAACAACAATTCTATTTCTCAAAATGAATCCTTCTATTTTTATGATATAACTGCTAAATTCTTATATGATATTTCTAAAAAAGATAAAATAAGATTTCATTTTTTAAATGTAAATAACAATTTAAATTATGATGAGCAATCTACTAATAACGATAGAAATGAAACTTTAAAGAGTAAACTGTCTCAACAAAACCTTGCTTTAGGGGTAACTTACTCTAAAGATTGGAACAAAAAACTATCTACAACATCGCAAATCTATGTATCAAATTATGATTTGGACGCCACTAATTTTGATTTACTTAATAATCAACGTCTAATTCAAGAAAACGAAGTTTATGATGGATCTGCAAAAATGGATATTAACTATAAACCAAACAATAGGTTAAAAATAAATGGCGGTTATCAATTTACAGAAGTTGGTATTAGTAATTTAGAAGATGTTAATAATCCTATTTTTAGAAGTTATATAAAAAAGGTTATTAGAAGTCATTCAATTTATGCTGAAACAGCTTTTCTATCTAATAATATTAAAACAAACTTAAAACTAGGCATGCGTTTAAATTATATATCAAAATTTGATATGCTTTTTGCTGAACCTAGACTTAGTTTTAGTCAACGGTTTTTTAATAATTTCAGATTTGAAATTTTAGGAGAACTTAAAAGCCAAACAACTTCACAAATAATCGATTTACAAAATGATTTTTTAGGTATTGAAAATCGCAGGTGGGTATTAGCTAATAACAATAAAGAGGTTACATTTAATAACAATAAGGCAATACACCCCGTTCCAATTTTAAAAAGCAAGCAAGTTTCTGCAGGAATTCATTATAACAAAAACAGACTCCTAATAAGTGCCGAAGCTTACATAAAAAAAGTGGATGGTATTACTACAAGAAGTCAAGGGTTTCAAAACCAATACCAATTTATTAACAGTATAGGGAGCTACGAAATTAAAGGGCTAGATATTTTATTAAACAAACAATTTAACAATACACTTAGTAGTTGGGTTTCTTACTCTTATAGCACAAATAACTACACCTTTGATGAATTAAATAACGGTGAAAAATTCCCTAATAATCTAGATATAAAACATGCTTTCACTTTCGCTGGCGCTTACACTGGTAAAAATATCAAATTTGCGCTAGGGTTAAATTGGCATTCAGGAAAACCCACTACCATACCTGATACAAATAATACTATTGATGACAGCACAATAACTTACTCTAGCCCAAACAGCGCTCAATTAGATGATTATTTACGTACAGACTGCTCTATCACGTATTCCTTTAATTTTACTTATAAAACAAAAGCCTCTATAGGTGCATCGGTTTGGAATATATTTAATAAAAAAAACATTCTAAATACTTACTACGTCTTAGATAGTGAAAACACAATAAATAAAATTGAAAATAAATCTCTTGGTTTTACGCCAAATATAAGCTTAAGAGTAAGTTTTTAATATTTTGGACTCGACTAAAAGTGTCAAGCTTTCTGTTACAATTCCTCTCACTTCTCTAAAAAACTTTGGAAATAAGATTTATTGTAATTCTGATAAATCTAATTTTTATAGCTTTATACTAAGCATCCATTTGTCATATTCATGTACTGTAATTTTTACTCACTAAAACTTTCTTAGAATATTCAAAACATAGAGAATACTAGCTTACTATGCTTTTTCTAGAAGCCACATAAACCAAATTCATTTAGCAGCAAACAGGTAATAATAACAAATTTCTGTCGAATTTTGAGGTGTCCTAAAAAGGGATAGTCTACAATCATACCTCCTTTTAAATGTGAGTTTACTTTTCTTACGTAATAAGCACGCTAATTTATAAACGATAATCAGTTAAAAATCAATACCTTTATCACCAAATTTTATTTTTTAACAAAAAAAACAATCACATTATAAGAAATAAATGTAGGTTTGTAAAAAATTACTTACTTTAAATTATATCCCCAAATGAAAAAAATTAAATTATTAACAGTACTTGCATTAACATTAGTAATTTCTTCTTGTTCATCTAATGATGAAAATTCTTTAGAAGAATCTTTAATTGAAAACACAGATAGAGGTTTATCTGCAAAATCCGGTAAAAATAATTTTAAAGGTAAATTTATTTCTGTTGCTCACCCAACCTCTGGAAAAGCTATAGTAAACAAGGCTATAACAAAATTAAGACTTGTAAATTTTAAAACTGATAATGGGCCTAGTTTAGAAATATATTTGGCGACTGATAGTAATGCTACAGAATATATTTCTTTAGGTGCTTTAGAAGAAAAGGATCTTGAAGGAAATTCTGTTTATTCTATTCCAGAAGGTGTAAACATAGCAAAATACAACCATGTAATCATCTGGTGTTCTGCATTTTCCGTAAATTTCGGTTATGCAGTTGTGAACTAGAGTATGTTATCACCTAGTTGAATTAAAAAACTTGTTCATTCTATTATTTATCAAAAAGAGTGTTTTGAATTATCAAACACTCTTTTTTTTTAATAGTATTATCTAATTTTAGTTAAATGTATTTTTTTTCTAAAAATCAATACGTTTATACAAGTCAATAATAGCAGAAAAATATTTAGATTATAAGCGTAAATCTTGAATTAAAAATAGTACGAATTGCAAATCTGTTTTTAGCTATTTGTAAACTATTTTTTAATTTCCAATTTTTCAGCAAAATAATCACAAAAATCTTTCATCGTGGCACTCATTTTTTCATCCTGTGTTGCTCTATAAAAAGTGTCACTCATAGCTACAAGTGTTTGATGAAAAAATACTTTCATTTCATCAACAGGCATATCTTTTGTCCATAAATCAATACGCAATGTTTCTTGTGTTTTTGCGTCCCAAACAGCTAACATCATAGCTTTAGCCTCTTCGTTGCTAATACCACCGTCTTCTGCTGTCCAATGGAGTTTTTCAGGTACTTTATTAGCATCCAATTCAACATTAAGTTCTATTTTGGAAGTAATCTTATTTGCCATTATTTTCGTGGTTTAAACTTTGAATTATTAAAAATATCTTCTGTACTTTTTATTAGCATCTCTTTTAAAGGAACATCATTTTGATTCATATATGCTCTTACAATTTGCCAACCTATATATTGCCCTAAACGCCCTGGTGAATTAGCATCAACTTCTTCTAAATAAAACTTAGAAAAAGGTGCTGGATTTATAAATCGACCTAGTAATTTAGAATCTGTGCTAAAAAGGAGTTCGCGTTCTACAAAATAACGCCAAATGTAACTCTCATTAGCTACAGCCCAATCTATTTGCTCTTGAGAATAGCCAATACGTTCTGCATCTGTTTTAAATGGAATAACGGCATCTTTAAAAAACAACTGCTTTCCAAAATATATCATTTCATCTAACAACGTTTTATTTTGACTCTGGTAAATATACTTTTTAGCATATTCTCCTGCTAAATCAACAATAATTTGTTCCTTCTTTAGGTTTTCTCTTAAATATTTTGGAATACCTAGATAAAATTCATGATCATTACCCAAATAAGTATCTAATGCTATAACTGCGATTGTGTCTGTTACAATAACTTTATTTCTATAATCTACATCATTTGTGGTGGTAATAATTCTAGGTGGATGAAACTCTGGGAAATAATATTTTAAATGATTAAATAAAGACTCGATATTACTTTCAGTATCATCAAAATTAACAAAAGCTTTATCAACCTCATTAAACAACTGTAATTGTAAGGTGTCTGTTTTTTTAGCCATCCAAAATGAATCAGGATATTTTTCAGAAAACATAAAAGGATATGCTTTTCTAAGTTTAGGTAAATCATCTCCCGACACATCTGCAAATAACTTATCAAAACGCTCTATACTTATATCTGTATTTATATTAGCTATTATATTTTCTAGTTCACTTTCTCTCTTACAAGAAAAAACGGATAATACAACTATTAAAAGCAATAATATTTTATTCATATAAAACTTAAACGACATATATTTTCATAAATTGAGTGTTTCGTTTACTTTTGTTTGCAAAGGTACTATTCTTAGAATTAAATTCATTTAAAATGCAAACAGAAAAAGTTGTTGATCATATTGTAAATTGGTTAAAAGATTATGCTACAAAAGCAGGTGTTAATGGTTTTGTTATTGGTATTTCAGGAGGAATTGATTCTGCTGTAACTTCTACCTTATGTGCTAAAACAGGATTAAATGTTTTGTGTATAGAAATGCCTATACATCAAGCTCAAAGTCATGTCACTAGAGCGCAAGAGCATATTAAACAATTAAGCGAACGTTTTGATAATGTTAGTGATACGCGTACAGATTTAACTCCTGTTTTTGAAGAATTCAAAACCGAGGTCTTTTTTGATAGCGACCAAGCTACTGTAGATATGGCCTTAGCAAATACTAGAGCACGTTTACGCATGACTACACTTTACTATTATGCTGGTCTCTACAAGCTTTTAGTAGCTGGAACAGGGAATAAAGTTGAAGATTTTGGAGTTGGTTTTTACACAAAATACGGTGATGGTGGTGTAGATTTAAGTCCTATTGCCGACTTAATGAAATCGCAAGTTTACAAATTAGGTGAATTTTTAGAAGTACCAGAATCTATTATGAAAGCAGACCCTAGCGATGGCCTTTTTGGAGATACTAGAAGTGATGAAGACCAAATTGGAGCCTCTTATCCTGAGCTTGAATGGGCTATGAACATGGATTATCAAGGCAAAAATATTGATGATTTTTCTGATAGAGAACGAGAAGTTTTCAAAATATATAAACGCTTTAACACCGCTAACAATCACAAAATGATTCCTATTCCTATTTGCGAAATCCCTAATATTTTCATATAACCTTTGCAGATTAATTAAAAAAGCATTACATTTGTGCCAGCTTATTCTCTCATTTATAACTATATCTCAAAAAGTTATATTAAAAAGCTATCTAATTATGATAAAATTATTAATTGCAGACAATCACCCGATTACAAGAAAAGGGCTAGAAGTTCTTTTTTCAGCTTCTCCTAACGTAGAAATTGTAGGAAGTTTAGACGATGGCGAAGCCATCTTAGAATTTGTAAAGAAAAATCCGGTAGACATTATTTTAACTGAAGCCGATTTTCCTAAACTTAATGGTTTAACCGTGTTACGTTATTTAAAAAATGACTATCCAGACATTAAAACTATTATTTTTAGCAACCAACCTGAAGAGGTTTATGCCATAAACACCATTAAAGCTGGTGCATCTGGGTACTTAAACAAATCTGTTAATGTTATAACCATTACGGAAGCTGTTTCTAAAGTACACGATGGAGGTATCTACCTAAGTAATGAGCTAACGCAACAATTAGCGTTCGGTACTCGTGTTAATAAAGGTGGAGCTTATTACAAAAAACTATCTACCAGAGAAGCAGAAGTTTTAAAACTACTAACTGTTGGTAGAAAAAACAAAGAAATCTCTAAAGAGTTAGATATTAACGAAAAAACCGTTAGTACTTACAAAGCGAGATTAATGCGTAAACTAAAAGTTACTAATTTAGTAGATTTAGTTAACCAAGCAAAAGTTACTGCCGAGTTATAATACTCGGTTAAGCTTTCTTGACAACAACATTTTTAAACCAGAATAGTCTTTTACTTCTTCAAGTATATTTCTATTAACATTGGTTTTATTTTGTAGTGTTTCTTGTTGAAACTCTTTAACCTTCTGGTCTATTAAAAAGCAACGAAGACTTAAAATAGTTTCACTAACTAGTTGAGCAACGCTATGCATTTTTTCTTTTGGAAATATATTCATACGCTTCCAATCATCTAATGCATAGCGCTCATCTTCCATCAAAATAGTTGTAATATCGGCAGTCATTGCTGGATCTACCGAATTTATGAAGGTTTTTAATTCGAAATCTGGATTCTGATTTAAAGCATCTATAACAGTATAATATAGGGTTTTAAATTGCGGGTTTGTAAACTCCATTTCATCATCCTGAAGGTCTAAAAACACCTTTTCAAATACTTTTGCCTGATGAATCACTGGTTCTAAATCTAATTCTCCTTTTTTATTTTCTTTTAAAACTAAATCTTCAAAATCTTCTATTTTGTTTCCATACAACAATAGAATTTCAATAATTTTTCGTTCTAAAAGATATTGAACATCAACTTTTTTTATTGGCTGTTCATGCTTTATAACTTCAAAAGCCTTTTGCTCTGTTTTATTTTTTTTAGCCTCTTCTTGAAATTCTTTTTCATCCATTTGAGCTAAAGTAGTAAAGAGAACCTCTTCACTAATATCCATGATTCTAGCACATTCCTGAATATAAATTTCTTTTTTAATTCTATCAGGAATTTTAGAAATACTATTTACTATATCTCTAACCGTATCAGCTTTTTTTATAGGATCGTTTTTCGATTCTTCAAATAAAATAGAGGCTTTAAACTGAATAAAATCTTTAGCATTATCTTTTAAATACAAAGATAACTCTTCAAGTGTATTTTGCTTTGCAAAACTATCAGGGTCTTCTCCTTCTGGAAAAGTGCATACCCTAACATTCATACCTTGTTCTAATATTAAATCTATACCTCTAAGTGATGCTCTCATACCTGCGGCATCACCATCAAAAAGAACTGTAATGTTTTTAGTGAGTCTGTTTATAAGCCTTATTTGATCTGATGTTAATGCTGTACCCGAAGAGGATACCACATTTTTTATTCCTGTTTGGTGAAATTGAATAACATCTGTATAACCTTCAACTAAATAACAATTATCTTCTTTTGCTATATCCTTCTTAGCATGATAGATACCATATAAAACTTTACTTTTATAGTAAATATCACTTTCTGGTGAATTTAAATATTTAGCTGCTTTTTTATCTAGAATAAGTATACGACCTCCAAATCCTAACACACGCCCACTCATACTCTTTATAGGAAACATAACACGCCCCTTAAACCTATCAAAACGTTTATCCTCCTTTACTATAGTAAGTCCCGTTTTACCTAAGTAATCAATGTTATAACCTTGCTTTAAGGCTTCATCTGTAAAAGCTTGCCACTCATTAAGAGAATACCCTAAGTCAAATTTCTTAATGGTTTCTTCAGTAAAACCGCGTTCTTTAAAATAACTTAAACCTATAGATTTTCCTTGATCTGTTTTATGAAGTATTTTTTGAAAATATGTGTTTGCAAATTCACTTACTAAATACAAACTTTCTTTTTCGTTAGCCTTTTCTTTCTGCTCGTTAGATTGTTCGGTTTCTTCTACCTCAATATTATATTTTTTTGCTAAATATTTTATGGCTTCAGGGTAAGTAAAATGCTCATGTTCCATTAAAAACGAAACAGCATTCCCTCCTTTACCTGTTGAAAAATCTTTCCATATTTGTTTAACAGGAGATACCATAAAACTAGGAGAGCGTTCATCACTAAATGGACTTAATCCTTTAAAGTTACTTCCTGCTTTTTTTAACTGAACAAAATCACCGATAACCTCTTCTACTCTAGCGGCTTCAAATACTTGTTCTATGGATTCTGGTGATATCAATATTATAGTTTTTATTAAATGTAAATGTAATACAAACTATTGATTCTAGAAATTAAAGAAGTTTTGAAATTTTACCTTGTCGAAAAAAGCTTTTAAACAAAATACCAAAAGAAATCCTAGTCATGAAGAATCATCAACTAATCCATATCAAATCTAACACCAATGGATATATTATTTTGTTTTATAATCTGATCCTTAAAAATTGGAGATAGATCATATTTAACATATAATGCTATTTCATCAATAGCCACATACCCACTAAGACCATAAACTAAATCGCCAGTATTAAACCCTCCTTTTTGTTTACCTTTTACGCTTACTCCATCTAATTTATATTTTAATTTTTGCCTTGTACCAATATTAAAACCAGCATATCCACCTAAACCAATTTTGAATTTATTTTTAGTAGAATATCTAAAATAGGTATCTTTTTCAATTTTTTTAGAAGGACCAAATTCAAAATGAACAGGAAATACTAAATTAGTAATTGATAATTTTGATTTTTTTAGATCTTGAGGGAATTCTTCTAAAACTGTTTGATTACCTTGTTTGACAAAATATTTATTATCATCAGGCTTTAATGCATTAATTTGAATAGAATACCCATATTTTAAGCGTAAAAAATTGGTGTTTTTAAATACTCTTGTTTTATGAGCCCAACCTATTTCAAAAAAACGTGAACCTCCAAACTTATACGGTGAGTTATCAATGCTTTCTCCTTTAATAATTGCATTATTTAAACCAAATGCTAAAACAAAGTCATTAGTTGTTCGTCTATCATATTGTTTAGGCTTATTCTTCTTTTTAATTATAACACCAGCAAAACCTTCTTTTTTATTCCCTACACCAAGACCTATGTCTAAATTATTTCCACCATAGCCTTCATCATTCCGTTGCAAAAGGGCTATTTTATTATCTATTATTGCTATACGATTTTCAATGTTTAAAGCACGCTTTTTAGCCATTTCCATTTTTAACGTTTCTGCTTCTTCTTTTGTTATATCTCCTTTCTCCAAACGCTCATTAATTACTTCTACTTCAATTTTTAAATACGTTCTCTCTTCTTTTTTAATTTGCTCTTTTAATTCTTTTAATTTAACTATTCTCTCGTTATTTTTTGTTTTAGGAATTGTATCCTGTGCATTGATTAATTGCACGCTTAAACTTAGTATGATGAGTACTAAACACTTCGTAATTATTTGCATAACTGTTCGTTTTATTATGCTGAATTTCTTTTCAGCATGTGTATTAATGTTGATTGATGATTGTATTTATTAATTGTGTTTTTATGTTTTTAAATATCTTTTATTTAACAGCAATAACAATTAATCGTTACGCTGAGCAACTGTTGTTTTTACAGAATTAAAACTAGATTTTAAAGTTTCAAAAACCTTACTTCTAAACGATTGATCTATTTCTGTTTCTACATCTTGAAGTAATAAATTTGCATCAACAGTCCTCGTTCTATCTTTTATTAACCTTTTTAGAGCAATCTCTTTTTGTGCTTGCTTTAGCAATAGCTCTATGTTAGCTTCTGTTATATCTCCTTTACTTTCTTTTAATGCTTTAATCTGAGCTACAACATCTTGCACTTTCTGTTCTTCAAATGTTAAATCCTTCTGAGAGATTTTAACCGATTCTAAAACACCTCTTTCTTGTTCGTGAATTACTTTTTTATTAGATAAAACAACCTCTTCTTTATTTATATCTCCCTTTTTTAGCTGTATTGAATACTTAATAGATTTAGTAGATTTTACTTTTGACTTAACGCCTTCCAATAACTCTTTTGTTAATTTTTCTTCTGAAACATCATTTTTATTTACAACTTTTGGAATTATTACAATCTCTTGAATTTCCTCTACAACTTCAGTTTTATTAAACTGATGCATAACAAATAAAACACCTATAATACTAGCAGCGATACCTAACCATAAAAACCTCTTATTATTAGTTTTAGTTTTAGCTTCTTGAACGTCTAATTGTTTTGATAGTTTATCCCAGGCATCATTTGATGGCTGCAAAGACCTTTTTTCAAACTCTTTTTTTATGTTTTCTTCAAAATTAATGGGTTCCATAATTTACTTTATCTAATTTCTTTATTTTTTCTTGAAGTATTTTTCGAGCCTTAAATAACTGTGATTTTGATGTCCCTTCACTAATATTTAAAATCTTAGATATTTCTCGATGCTTATATCCTTCTATGGCATACATAACAAACACCATTTTATAACCCTCAGGAAGTAGATCAATGAGCTGCTGTATTTTAGCCACATCTATATCTATCTTAATATTATTAACATAGTTAGCCTTATACTCTATGTTTTCATCTGGAAATTCAATATGTTTTTTTTGCCGCAAAAACGAGATAGATTCTCTTACCATGATACGTCTAATCCAACCTTCAAAACTACCATTTGCTTTATAACTTTTTAAGTTAGCAAATATTTTAAAAAAACCATTAAGCATAGCTTCTTCTGCTTGCTGTAAATCTTTAATGTAACACCTACAAACACTTAGCATTTTAGGTGCGTACAATTCAAATAATACATGTTGTGCTTCGCGATTATTTTTAATCGCCTTTTTTATAAGAACAGGTTCGTTTTTATGGAGTTGAATAACTTTCAAAAATGCTTTCATTTTGCTTTCTACTTAACTAGACGCAAATTTTACGCAAATGGTTGCCTAGGTTATAATATTTTTTAAATAATTATAAAAAGGACTCTTTTAGTTTCTCAAAAATTTAAATGAGTACTAGTATTATTTTTTTCTATCTATAACATAATTCACCATAAGTTCAAGTGAATTTTTATAATCTGATTCAGGGAAATCTTGTAGTATTTGTAAAGCTTCGTTTTGAAATTGCTTCATTTTAGTGATTGCAAATTCTAAACCTTCCTTTTCTTTTACAAAAGCTATAACTTCTTTAACACGCTTAACATCCTTATTATGATTTTTTATGGAGTTAATGAGCCATTTTTTTTCTTTCTTTGAAGCATGATTTAACACATAAATTAAAGGTAAAGTCATTTTCTGTTCTTTAATATCAATCCCTGTAGGCTTACCTATTTGAGCATCTCCATAATCAAACAAATCATCTTTAATTTGAAATGCCATTCCTATTAACTCACCAAACTTACGCATAGACTCTACATGTAAAGATTCTGGTTTTACCGAAGCCGCTCCTAAACTACAGCATGCAGCAATTAAGGTTGCTGTTTTTTGTCTTATAATTTCATAGTAGATATCTTCTGTTATATCAAGTTTTCGGGCTTTTTCTATTTGAAGTAACTCGCCTTCACTCATCTCCCTAACTGCAATAGATATTATTTTAAGTAAATCGAAATCATTATTATCAATAGACAATAACAAGCCTTTAGAAAGTAAAAAATCACCAATTAAAACAGCAATTTTATTTTTCCAAAGCGCATTAACAGAGAAAAAACCACGTCGTCTATTACTATCATCCACCACATCATCATGTACCAATGTTGCTGTATGAATAAGTTCTATAACCGAAGCACCTCTATAAGTACGTTCATTTACCTCTCCGTTTGACACCATTTTAGCCACCAAAAACACGAACATTGGCCTCATTTGTTTTCCTTTACGGTTAACTATATAATGTGTTATTCTATTAAGTAAAGCGACTTTACTAGACATAGATAATTGGAACTTTTGCTCAAAAAGATCCATTTCAAAAGCTATAGGGTGCTTTATTTGTTCTACTATTTTCAAACTAAAGGATTAATTTCATCGTAACAAACCTAATAAAAAATTATATGAATTATGAAATTAATTATAATAGAATAAGGGTTCATCAATATTTAGTTGTCTTATTATTAAGATATAATCCTTTTTGTTGGGAATTAACTTTATAATAATACCTAACTATAAAAATTAAGATTATATTATTTAATAATATTTTTTTTAATAAAAAACTCACTTGTCATGAAAAGATTTACTTTCACTTTATTATTTACTTTTTTAATTTCTTTAACTAGTTTTTCACAAAATGTGGTTTATAACTTTGATACTGACCTTGAAGGTTGGTTAGGTCAGGGTGGTATACTAGAAAATGATCCTGTAGGAGGAGTTATTACACTAAATACAGTCCTTGATGGAGGAGACGAAGCCCTAGGAGCTATTTACCCAGATCAAGATCCGTTTTCTGTTAACACCAATAATGTAAAAACTATACATGTAACACTAAAAAATGAATCTACTGGCAACAATCTAATGCAAATTAGATTATTCACTAAAACAGATGCTGTTAGTACTAACATAACAACTTCAGATTCTAATTTCAAAACCTACTCAATTGATTTAACACAATTACCTGGTTTTGTTGGCAGTGATTTTTTTGACTTTGAATTATATTTTCTTAATGAAACCTCTGGTGTTACCTCTGTATCTGGAGACATCTTAATTGACAAAATTGAATTTACAGAAACAGCTTTATCAATTAAAGATAATGACCTAGAAATCTCTAAATCCTACCCTAGTCCTGTAATAGATAAACTAACTATAGATACTCGTTTTGATATAGATTCTGCTACTGTTTTTAATCAATTAGGGCAGCAAATAGATATTATTAGAAGTCATGATATCTTAAAAAATACTTTAGATTTATCTAAGCTAAATACAGGCTTGTATTTTGTAACTCTTAAGGCTGGTAACAATAGTTCAACTCTTAAAATTATTAAAAAATAATTTTACTAGCACTTTTAAGAGACTGCATTTGGTAATCTCTTAAAAGTGTTATATTTTTCCGTGATACTTCACAAATAAAAATAATGTTTAAATTGTGATAAAAAAGATCATGAACATTTTCAGTTTTACAGCAAATTTTGATAATGAAAAAGTATGTGTTAATCATTTTAAGTCACAGCGAGACAATTTAGGTGTGGTCTGTAAGTCTGGTCATACAGAGACAGAGCATTATTGGATAAAGAGTCGCTTAAGCTATGAGTATAAAATGTAGAAAGCGTATGACTTTAAAGAGTGGCACTATTACGCAGAACTCTAATTTATCTTTTTTGATTTGGTATAAGACCATTTTGCTTAGTGCTACAAAAAAAGGATTTTCAAGTAAAGAGATTCAAAAACAATATAGAGATAACAGATATACCTTGGAAGGTATGATAGAACTAGAAGAGGGCTATTTTACTGTAGCACCCTTAGCGTTAGAGCAATCCAATGGAGCAAGAGGTCGTGGGGCAGCAGGAAAACAAAATGTAGTTATTATGGCAGAATCTATCCCTTTAGAAGATCTTCAAATAGGTAAGATAGAACGACAGCCTAGATATTTTAAAGCTAATGTCCTAAGTACTTACAGCGCAAAAGAAATCAATCAAACCCTAGAAAGCTCTATTGATAAAAAAAGTATTGTATTTACAGATAAAAGCACGTCTTATCTAGATATTGCCGATTTTATAGAATTACACATTACTGAAAAATCTACCAAAGAAATCATAAAGTGGCTACACATAACAATTGGTAGTGCCAAACGGAATTTATTAGTAAATTACCATAAAATTAAAGATAAGCACCTTCTACTACACCTATATGAATTTACACACAAACTCAATAGAAGATATTTTGGAGGTAAACTCTTTGATAGGCTTGTAATTGCTAACATTACAGGTTTATGACTAAAAACGGATATTCAATTATTTTATAATAAAAAACTTTTACCCTATTTATAAATTTAAATAAATACCATGAAAAAAATTACCCTATTACTATTATTTATTGCTTTCACCTTTTTAACATCAGCGCAACCAATAACTTGGAATTTTGATGCAAGTAATGACGGATGGACTTCGACTAACTTAACAGAAGTTACTGGAGCAAATGCATTACAGTTAACGACTAGTGGCTCAAACCCAAAATTCGATAGAGCAGCCGCAAATATACCTACTTCATCTGCTAATGGTTACTATTTTGCATCTATTACTTTAAGAATTGCAGGAGCTGGGCCTACTCTTGTTAGATTTGGTTATGCTAAAAATTCTAATCCTACTAATTTTTCTTACATCAATAGACCTGTTACAAATAACACTCCTGGTTTTGTTACTTATTATGTCGATTTTACTGAATCTACTGGACCAGGAAGTATTAGTAATTTATCTTTAGAGTTTAAAAACAATGACGGAACTGCTAGTGGTGCAGATTTTACAGATAATGGAGCTGTTATTGAAATTGACAATATTTCCTTTTTCGATGGTTCTGGTGGTGATGAAGTTTCAAAAACCAATTTTGATTTTAATTTAGATTATGACACTGATCAATGGGAACCAGAAAATGCGCAATTGCAAGGGCCAATGGGAGGAATTCTTACTTTTGAACCACAAGATGGTGCTGTTTCTACACTTCTAACAACTTCTACATATTACGTAGTACCTACAAATGGAAGTAATAGAAAGTTTCTTAATATCACTTTAAGAAATAACAATTCTAGTATTGATGAAATAAGAGTAACAGCTGAATTTAGTTCGACATTTACTGTTCAATCTATCACGACATCTGATACTGGTTATAAGACTTATTCTATAGATTTATCAGCAATACCTGAATGGAAGTCCTTAGTAAGTAGTATTGGCATTAGTTTTGTTAATAGTACAACACAACAATCTTCTGCCTCTGGAAATATTCTTATTGATGAAATTTCATTTGATCGAGATCGATTAAGCTCTAGCAAATTTGAGAAAAGTGATTTTGTTGCTTTGTCCCCTAACCCTTCTATTGATATTATAAATTTATCATCTAAGAATAATTTAAATTTCACAAAATTAGAAATTACAGATATTAATGGTAGACTTATTAAATCTATTGCCTTAGAGAATGTTTCTAAAAAAGAAATTAATATATCTGAGTTAATTAAAGGTTTATACTTTGTAACTATTCAATCTGAAAATAAAATACAGACTATTAAGTTTATTAAAAAATAATTAAAAACAATCTTAAAAAAGACTGCTTTTACAGCAGTTTTTTTTGCTTAAAACTGAAAGAAACTAGCTTCTTTATTCTTAAGAAAGAAATAGAAATATACTACAATCAAAAAAAAACAATCTTTGGATCTAACAGAAACACATTAATAGTTATTATTTTAAAAAATCATAGTAGCCTCATTATTAAATAAAAATAATTAGATTAACTATTAGCTTCTAAATTTGTATGAAAAAACAGCAATTATTTTTATATTGTAAATAAATTATTAACATAACCCTTATCCTTATGAAAAAAGTTACTTTATCGTTTTTTTTAATAATATTTATTGCTTCTTTTAATATAACAATAGCCCAAAACTTACAAGCTGAAAATTTTGACTCTCTTACCGTAGGAAATGTCGGAACCGATATAACTGGAAGTACTTCAGGCCAAGGAGGCTTGTTTACACAAACAACAGTTGGGGCAAATTCTGATTTCCAAATTACAAATGAAGGTGGTCAACTAGGGAAAGTTCTCCAAATTACAGGTTCTAATAATGCAACTGACTCAAAATTGCTATGGACAAGTGGACTAGATACAGCTTGGGCATCGCGTACAACTGGAAATGACATCATAGAAATTGAATACAATATTTTTACAGGGGCTGCAACTACAAGTAAAAGCTTAATTAGCACACAATTATATAACTCAGACTATAGCATAACAATTGCTGGGTTTCTATTTGTTCCTGAAACTAAATTACTATTAGGTCTTATTTACGCTGACGATGGTAATACAATCGACACTTTCCCTATAAATTTAGGAAGTCAAGGTACCGAAATAATATTACTACCTAACAGCTGGTACAGAATAGGCCTTGCCTTTGATAAAACAACTGGAGATATTACTTTTAAAGGCCCTGGGTTTTACCTAGGTTTTACTGATAGTGAAGCAACTGGAATAGATCCTTTTGAAAATGATTTTATAGTTATTGCCGGAACTGATAATACTGTTTCTACAGTTGCCAAATTTGATGATTTAAGAATTAGAGCTACAAATACTGAAAATTTGCTAGGAATTAATGATATAGATAATAACTTATCTAAATCTATAAAACTATATCCAAATCCTGCTAGGAACGTTATAAATCTTTCTGCAAAAAATAATTTAAACCTTACCAAATTAGAAATTGTAGATATTCATGGTCGGTTAATTAAATCTATTCCTATTAAAAATATTTCTGAAAAAGAAATAAATATATCTGAATTTAATAAAGGTATTTATTTGATGAATATTTATTCCAAAAACGGGATGACTAGTAAAAAAATAATAAAAGAATAGTTTATATGACTAGTCCTAAAAAAGAGCTGCAAATTGTAGCTCTTTTTTAGCTTTTATTAGCTAACTGCCCACATGCAGCATCAATATCTTTACCTCTACTACGACGCACATTAACGACTATTCTATTTTTTTCTAAACTTGCAATATAATTTTCTAGAGCTTCATTTGTAGCTTGTTGAAATTCGCCATCGTCAATAGGATTGTATTCTATAATATTAACTTTACAGGGTACATATTTACAAAACTTTACAAAAGCATCTATATCTTTTTGGCTATCATTAATTCCTCTCCAAACTACATATTCGTAACTTATTTTTCGTTTTGTTTTTTCATACCAATACTCTAATGCTTCACGTAAATCTTCTAATGGAAATGTTTCATTAAATGGCATAATAGATGTTCGTACTTCTTCTATGGCTGAATGTAATGATACTGCTAAATTAAATTTAACGTCATCGTCTGCCATTTTCTTAATCATCTTTGGAACGCCAGATGTAGATAACGTGATGCGTTTTGGAGACATACCTAATCCTTCTGATGATGTAATCTTATCAATTGCCTTTATAACATTGTTATAATTCATTAGAGGCTCTCCCATACCCATAAATACAATGTTGCTTAAAGGGCGGTTGTGATATAATCTACTTTCACTATCTATAGCGACCACTTGATCGTAAATTTCGTCTGGATTTAAAT
Source organism: Flavivirga aquatica (assembly GCF_001747085.1). GTDB lineage: Bacteria > Bacteroidota > Bacteroidia > Flavobacteriales > Flavobacteriaceae > Algibacter_C > Algibacter_C aquatica. Next base: position 333,421 of record NZ_MDJD01000043.1, on the reverse strand, counting down.
TACGCATACGTTTTAATCGTGCTGTTGCACAAAATTTACAATCTAAACTACATCCTACTTGACTTGATACACATGCTGTTGTTCTTGTTGCTGTTGGTATTAATACAGATTCCACTATTAATCCATCATGCAAACGTACTGCATTTTTAACTGTCCCATCACTACTTCGCTGCATGGTATCTACCTGAATATGGTTGATTACGAAGTTATCTTCTAACATTTGGCGTGTTTCCTTCGAAACATTTGTCATATCCTCGAACGTATACGCCGCTTTTTGCCACAACCACTCATAGACTTGGTTTCCTCGAAAGGCTTTATCGCCTTGCTTTACAAAAAAATCTCGTAATTGTTCTTTGGTTAATGCGCGAATGTCTTTTTTCTCTGTTGCCATAAATATTAAACGGTATCCTGCAAAAATAATAAAAGGGTTTGTTTTTATTGAATTATAAATTGAAACTATAACTTGCATTAGGGATTGAGGCATTGTTGGAGCTCCTCGCAGAGAGCGACTGCCGAAAGCCCGACCCTTTGGATAATGCCATAAAAAAAGCCTTGTAAAATACAAGGCTTTTAAAATTTATATGATTAACATCGCATCACCGTAACTGTAAAATTTATATTTCTCTTTTACGGCTTCATCGTACGCCTTTTTAATAAAATCGTGACCAGCAAATGCTGAAACCATCATTAATAGGGTTGATTTTGGTGTATGAAAATTAGTTATCATACAGTTTGCTATACTAAAATCGTATGGTGGAAAAATAAATTTATTAGTCCATCCATCTATTTCATTTAATCTTCCGTTTGATGATACTGCACTTTCTATAGCTCGCATTGCGGTGGTACCTACTGCACAAACACGTCTCTTATTTTCTATAGCTTCGTTAACAACTTTTACCGCTTTTTCATCTATCTTTAACTCTTCACTATCCATTTTATGCTTAGATAAATCTTCAACTTCTACTGGATTAAAAGTTCCTAAACCAACATGTAGAGTTACTTCCGCAAAATCAACACCTTTAATTTCTAAACGTTTTAATAAATGTTTCGAAAAATGAAGTCCTGCTGTTGGAGCTGCTACTGCTCCTTCATTTTTAGCAAAAATAGTTTGATAACGTGCTTCGTCTTCTGGTTCTACTTCTCTTTTTATATATTTTGGTAATGGCGTTTCCCCTAGTTCATTTAATTTTCTACGGAATTCTTTGTATGATCCATCATATAAGAAACGTAATGTACGTCCTCTTGATGTTGTATTATCTATAACCTCTGCAACTAGGGTATCATCGTCTCCAAAATATAATTTGTTACCAATTCTTATTTTACGAGCAGGATCTACCAACACATCCCAAAGACGTTGTTCTTCGTTTAACTCTCTTAATAAAAACACTTCTATTCTAGCTCCTGTTTTTTCTTTATTACCGTATAATCTAGCAGGAAATACTTTAGTATTGTTAAGTATTAGAACATCGTCTTCTTTAAAATAGTCGATAAGGTCTTTAAACATTTTATGCTCGATGGTTTGCTCTTTTCTGTTTAAAACCATTAAACGCGACTCATCTCTATTTTCTGCTGGATATTCTGCTAATAATTCGTCTGGTAAATCAAAGCCGAAGTGTGATAATTTCATACGTTTTTATTTATTTTTTAGTTGTAAGATGTAACATCTATAGCTGATATTCTCTATAAACATTATATTTTTTAGTTTTACTTATTTATAAGAAAGCTGCAAATATACAATCTGAGAATAGGGGTTGTCAAGTAAATGAGTGATTATTATTTAGTTATTTGAAATCCAATAGATTTTAAATCGTCCCAGAATGTTGGATACGATTTTGAAACTACAGCTGCATCTTCTATAATAATGGCTTCTTTAAGTGCTAATGGAGCAAATGCCATAGCCATTCTATGGTCATTATATGTTGCTATAGACACTAGTTCTTTAATATTATTAGATGCTAACAAATGCAAAGATTTATCTGTAATTTCTACTTGACCTCCTAATTTTTCTATTTCTGTTTTTAAAGCTACTAACCTATCTGTTTCTTTAATTTTTAAAGTATGTAACCCTGTTAAATCACATGGTATCCCTAAGGCAAAACATGTTACTGCTATGGTTTGCGCTATATCTGGTGCATTCTTTAAATCTAAGGTTAATGGTGTAATATTTGATGTTTCCTTTTTTAGAGTAATAGAGTTTCCTTGGTAAGTAGATGTTACTCCAAAGTGTTTATATATATCTACTAAAACTGAATCGCCTTGTAATGAATTTTCTTTATATGACGCTATTGTTATTTCTGTTCCTACTTCACTTATTGCTGCTATACTAAAATAATAAGATGCCGATGACCAATCTGATTCTACGACTAGTGTTTTTGGTTCTAAATTTTTAGTATTAGGTTTTACTGTAATTACTTGATCTATAAATGACGTTTCTACTCCTATTTCGTCTAACAGGCTTAATGTCATTTTGATATATGGAATAGACGTTATTTCTCCCTCAAGTGTTAATTCTAATCCGTTTTCAAGTTTTGAAGCAATCAATAATAATGCAGATATATATTGACTACTTACATTAGCCTTTAATGATACATTGCTTTTTATTAACTTCTTTCCTTTAATTTTTATAGGTGGATAGCCTTCATTTTCTACATAGCTTATTTCTGCTCCTAATTCTTGAAGGGCTTCTACCAATATTTTAATTGGTCGCTCTTTCATACGTTTAGATCCTGTAAGCACGGTTTCTCTTCCTTCTTGTATAGAGAAATAGGCTGTTAAGAAACGCATTGCGGTGCCTGCGTGATGAATATCTACAAGTTCTGATTGAGAACTTAATGCATTCGTCATTAAATTACTATCGTCTGAATTTGAGACATTTTCAAGTTTAAACTCTGGATATAATGCTTGAAGTAACAACAAACGGTTAGATTCACTTTTAGAACCTGTTATTTGTATTGATGATTGCTTTGCTATTTTAGATTTTTGAAGTGTAAAGTGCATATTCTTAAGTTACCATTTAAAAGAAGTGGCAAATTTACTTTAATTTTTCGTTATTATGATGCCTATCGTGGTCTCGTTTTCCTTTCTTATCCATTCTTTTATCAAAAGCTTTTTGCAAATCTACTCCTGTTTGGTTTGCTAAACATAATACCACAAATAAGACATCTGCTAATTCTTCGCCTAAATCTTTGTCTTTATCACTTTCTTTTTCGCTTTGCTCTCCATAGCGTCTGGCTATAATTCTAGCTACTTCACCTACTTCTTCCGTAAGTTGCGCCATATTAGTTAATTCATTAAAATAACGAACACCGTGTTCATTAATCCAATTATCTACTTCTTTTTGTGCGTTTTCTATATTCATTATGCTTTTGTTATTACAATTTGTCCTGTTTCTTTTTTACTTAATTGTGTAAAATATAATTTTAAAGTCTCGTAATATAATAGAAGGGTTATATTTATGTATACTTTAGATGAAACGATTATTTGATTTCATAAAAACCTTTACTCCAAATATAAAAAAACACGGTAGAAATATATACTTTAATTCACTTAATAAAACCATGACTCCCCATTTTGAAAAAAAATTTTTTATTCCAATGGGTGATACTTTTATTTCTCTAAACGGAAAGAAAAACCTACTATCATTAAAAGGAATTAAAAAGCCCACGCCTTTACCTCCAGATGTCATCGCATCTAAAATACCGTGTGATATTGTTGATAGAAAAATAACTAAAAACCAAATAAGCTTATTTTTTCTTCCTACCGTAAACATCAATATAAGTGCCCAAAGTATAGAGAAAAGTATAGAATGTGTGAGTCCACGATGCCCTAAAACATGATCATATGGTATTCCTAATTTGAACCCAATAACATCAAAATCTGGTAAAATAGTTGAAAATATGGCTAAAATCAATAATAGCTTACCATTGTTTTTATCAATGACTTTAGATAATGTAAATCCAACTATACTATGACCAAAAATAGATGCCATTATTCTTTATTTTTAGTATCTATCATAATAGTAACTGGCCCATCATTAAGTAATTCTACTTTCATATCTGCACCAAACTGTCCCGTTTGAACCTTTTTACCTAAATCTATTTCTAATTGTTTAACAAAATTCTCGTAAACTGGTATTGCGATGTCTGGTTTTGCTGCCTTTATATAACTTGGGCGGTTTCCTTTTTTAGTTGAAGCATGTAAAGTAAATTGGCTTACTACAATAGCATTACCATCAATATCTTTTAGTGATCTATTCATCACGCCATTTTCATCACTAAACACTCTAAGGTTACCTATTTTATTAGACAGCCACTTTATGTCTTCTTGAGTATCTTCATTTACTACTCCTAAAAGAATTAAAAGCCCTTTTTCTATAGAAGCTACCTTTTCTCCTTCGATTGTTACACTAGCTTTTGAAACTCTTTGAATTACTGTTTTCATTCTTTATCCCAAGTATCTGTTCTATAGTGCTCGTCTTCACCTTCTACTATTTGTAAATAACTACGGTAACGCGAAAATGCTAGTTCATTATCATCTAAAGCACTTTTTACTGCACATTTAGGCTCTTGAATATGTAAACAATTATTAAATTTACAGTCTTGTTTTAGTTTAAATATTTCTGGAAAATAGTCTCCTATTTCTTCTTTATCCATATCGACTACACCAAATCCTTTTATCCCTGGAGTATCAATAATTTTTGCATTAAAACCTAAATCAAACATTTCTGCAAATGTTGTAGTATGTTGCCCTTGCATGTGTTGTGTTGAAATTTCTTTTGTTTTAATATTTAAAGATGGTTCAATAGAGTTTACTAGTGTAGATTTACCAACTCCTGAATGCCCAGAAAACATACTCGTTTTATTCTCCATTAAAGCCTTGACCTTATCTACATTCTTGCCTGTTTTAGCTGAAACTCCAATACATTCATAACCGATCTTTCTATATATGTGCGCTAAATATTTAACCTCATTAAGTGCTTCCTCATCATAGGTATCTATTTTATTAAATAATAATACTGTTTTTATAGAATAAGCCTCTGCTGTAACTAAAAATCGATCAATAAAACTAGGTAATGTAGGTGGATTATTGATCGTAACCATTAAAAACACTTGATCTAAGTTAGCTGCAATAATATGTGTTTGCTTAGATAAGTTTACAGACTTCCTAACAATATAATTAGTTCTATCATGAATATTATAAATAATACCTGATTCTTGATTATTATCTGTTTCCAATTCAAAATCTACCACATCTCCAACTGCAATGGGATTAGTGCTTTTAATACCTTTTATACGGAATTTACCTTTTATACGGCATTCATAGGTATACCCTAAATCGGTTTTTACGGTGTACCAACTTCCTGTAGATTTATATACGTGTCCTGTCATTCATTTAATTATAGTACAAAATAACAATTTTTAAATTGAATGATTTAACCTTTTGTTGCTTTTTTAGTTACTATTAAGTTCTTCATTTGCTATATTACATATCAAACCTATATTAATAAGCTTGGTTATAAAATTAAGAATACCTATTTTGAGTGAGTAAGTTTATTTTCTTTTAAAATTTTACAGCTTTAATCATATATTAATTTCTTTAAATTTAAAAAAACTTAACAACATGAAAAACCTTTTTATTTCTCTAGCTATTGTTTTATTCTCTTTTTTAGAAACTAATGCTCAAGTCGAATACAAAATTGTAACAAGTGTAGAATCTATTGTTCCTAGTGGACTAGGCCGATCAAGAATGATTAGCGCTAATGAAGAAAAAAATTACAAGGATTTTACATCTACACAAACCAAAGAAGACAGGAGTCGCAATAAATCGAAACGTGATGAAATAAGAGTTAAAGATTTTGATGAAACTAAACTTTTAAATTTTTACAATTTGAGCGGTATTAGATTCCAAAATATTGCTGCAAATGATGCACTTATGACTTCAAAAATTAATACTATGGCTAAAGAAGGATGGGAATTAGCTTTTGTAACTAGTGCCGTTGAAAGTGAAGCTGGAAAAGATGATGGAAAAGGTATTTTTATTACTCGTTATATTTTTAAGAGAAACAAACAATAACATTCTTTTTAAGAAAAAAATGCCTCACAATTGCGAGGCATTTTTGTACTTATATTTAATTTAATGTTTAACCATTAATCACTTTTTCTTGATGATTAATTGATTCTTGATGAACAGCTTTAAACATTTTTAAAATGAATTCTTCACTTAAACCATGTTCTTGTCCTTCTAATACCATACGACCTAAAATTTCGTTCCAACGCTTAGATTGTAAAACAGCTACGTTTTTTTGTTTTTTAAGTGCTCCAATACCGTCTGAAGCTTTCATACGCTTACCTAAAAGTCCTATAATTTGATTATCTACAACATCTATTTGAGCTCTTAAGTTATCTAATGAGTTATTATATTCAGACTCTGCATCAGCTTCTTTTCTTACTTTTAAATCTTTCATGATTTGAACCAAACTTGCAGGTGTTACTTGTTGTGCAGCATCACTCCATGCATTTTCTGGATCATAATGAGTTTCAATCATTAATCCATCAAAATTTAAATCTAAAGCAGTTTGAGATACATCAAAAATCATATCTCTTTTACCTGTAATATGTGAAGGATCATTAATTAAAGCAATATCTGGATATTTATTCTGAAACTCAATAGCTAATTGCCATTCTGGGTTATTTCTATATTTAGATTTTTCATAAGTTGAAAACCCTCTATGAATTGCTCCAATATTTTTAACGCCTGCTTTGTATATTCTTTCTATACCACCTAACCATAAAGCTAAATCTGGATTTACTGGATTCTTTATTAATACAGGTTTATCTGTACCTTCTAAAGCATCTGCAATTTCTTGCATAATAAAAGGACTCACAGTAGAACGTGCTCCAATCCAAAGTAAATCTATATCATGTTCTAATGCTAGTTTTACATGTGCTGCATTTGCAACCTCTGTACACACTTTCATACCAGTTTCGGCTTTTACCTTCTGTAACCATTTTAAACCTAATGCTCCAACACCTTCAAACATTCCTGGACGCGTTCTTGGTTTCCAAATACCAGCTCTAAAGTAACTAACATCAGTATCTTTCAACTCATGAGCAATTTTTAAAACTTGCTCTTCTGTTTCTGCACTACATGGCCCTGCAATTACTAATGGATGATCTAATTTTAAATCATCTAACCATGTTCTCATTTCTTTTTTGTTTTCCATAATTTCTAATAAAATTTCAAAAAATCAAATTCCAAAATCCAAACTTTAGTTACTTGTTACAAATTGGTATTTGAGATTCTATTGTTGGGATTTATTTTTAATTTATTCCGTTTAAAATATCTTTTATATGATTCGTGTTTTTCATCTCATTAAAAACAGCTAAGAAATCATCTTCTTTTATCATCTCTTTAAAATGAGTTAGATTTGCAATATACTCTTCTAATGTTTCTATAACGTTATCTTTATTTTGTTTAAATATAGGTGTCCACATATCTGGTGAACTTTTTGCTAAACGCACTGTTGAAGCAAACCCACTACCAGCCATATCAAAGATATCACGCTCATTTTTTTCTTTTTCAATAACAGTTTTCCCTAGCATAAAAGAACTTATATGAGACAAATGCGATACATAAGCAATATGCTTATCGTGAGCTTTAGGATTCATGTAACGAATACGCATACCTATATTAGCAAATAATTTTAATGCTTTTTCCTGAAGCTTAAATGCTGTTTTTTCTACTTCGCAAATAATATTCGTTTTATTTTGAAACAAACCTAATATTGCTGCTTTTGGTCCAGAAAATTCGGTTCCAGCAATAGGATGCATTGCTAAAAAATTTCTTCTTTTAGGATGCTCTTTAATAACTTCACAAATAGCTTCTTTTGTAGACCCTACATCGACAACTAAAGTATGATCCGATATTAAATCTAAAACATTAGAAAGTATATTAACACAAGCATCAACAGGTATTGAAAGAATAACCAAATCTGCTTTTTCAATAGCTTTTAATTCAGCTTTTTCATCGATAATCCCTAAAGAAATAGCTTCATCTAAATGCACTTCATTCTTATCTATTCCATAAACGGTAACAGTCTTATCTAACTTTTTTATATCTAAAGCTAAACTACCTCCAATTAACCCTATTCCTACAACGTATATCTGCTTCATTTTACTCTATCTATAGCTTCTTGTAAAACTTCAGTCGATGCACATAAAGAAAACCTAATATAACCTTCACCTTTTGTACCAAAAATAGTTCCTGGTGTAATGAATAAATGGTTTTCTTTTAATATCAAATCTATAAACTCTTCAGATTTTATATGATCTGGTAATTTTGCCCAAACAAAAAGCCCTGTTGCTTCTTTATCGTATGTACAATTAAAAGCATCTGCTAGTTGCCAAACTAAATCTCTACGTTTTTTATAAACATTATTTAATGTAGCAAACCACATTTTTGAACATTTTAAAGCTTCTATAGCTCCTTTTTGAATGCCATAAAACATCCCAGAATCCATATTACTTTTTACCTTTAAAATGTTACTTATATGTGTACTATCTCCCACAACCATTCCAACACGCCAACCTGCCATATTAAATGTTTTACTTAAAGAATTAAGTTCTAAACAAACATCCTTTGCGCCTTCTACATTTAAAATACTTTTAGGCGAATCATTCAATATAAAACTATATGGATTGTCATTAACAATTAAAATGTTATGACGTTTAGCAAACGCTACTAACTCTTCAAATAAAGTTTCACTTGGTTGAGCACCAGTTGGCATGTGAGGATAATTAACCCACATTAATTTAACTTTACTTAAGTTTGTTTTTTCTAAAGCATCAAAATCAGGTAACCAATTATTAGCAGCATCTAACTCATAAAATACAGGTGTTGCTCCTACTAATTTTGTAACAGATTGATAGGTTGGATATCCTGGGTTTGGTATTAAAACAACATCTCCTTCATTTAGATATGCCATAGAAATGTGCATAATCCCTTCCTTACTCCCCATTAATGGTAAAACCTCTGTAGATGGACTTAAATTTACAGAAAAGTGCTCTTTATAAAATCCACAGATAGCTTCTCTAAGTTCAGGAAGCCCTTGATAGCTTTGATATTTATGAACATTAGCATCCTGAAAACTATTAGAAATAGCTTCTAAAACTTTTTGCGGCGGCTTCATATCGGGACTACCAATACCTAAGTTAATAATAGGTTTACCGCTTGCTATAAGCAGACCTACTTCTCTTAATTTTTTAGAAAAGTAGTATTCTTCAACGGTTTGTAACCTGTTAGCTACTTCAATCATATCTTTGCATTTTTATATTCTCCTAGCACTTTAAAATCTAGTGCCATTATTTCTATTATTGCTTTTGCTTTTTCAAATTCTTTATAAGTATCAAAAGTCACATCTACAAAAAAAGCATACTTCCATGGTGTTTCTATAATTGGTAAAGATTGAATTTTAGTTAAATTCATTTTACAATCGCTTAACACATTTAAAATAGCAGCTAAACTTCCTCTTTTATGATCTAATTGAAACTTTATAGATGCTTTATTAATTTCATCAATACCATTATTTGGCTTTTTAGTTTGAATAATTACAAATCGCGTCGAATTATCTTTTATCGTTTGAATTTCATCTTCAATCACCTCTAAATTAAAAATCTCTGCAGCTATTTTTGGAGCTATAGCAGCGACTCCTTTTAGTTGGTCGTTTGCTATTCTTTTAGCAACTTCGGCAGTATCTACATCTTCTACTAATTTAATATGCGGGTACTGTTTAAAAAACTCTTTACACTGCAACAATGCCATTGGGTGCGAACATACTTCTTTTATATCATAAATACTCTGATTTGGCAACGCCATTAAATGGTGATGAATATTTAAATAACGTTCTCCACAAATATGTAAATCATTCTTATCTATTAAAGCATAATTAGGAATAATAGAACCTGCTATAGTATTCTCTATCGCCATAACAGCTTGATTAGAAGCACCATACAACAAACTATCGACCAAAACATCAAAAGACATACATTCTTTTAACGCAATATTATTCCCATAAAAGTCGCGAGCAACTTTATGATGATTTGAGCCTTTGGCTCCTTGTATGGCTACCGTTTTAATCAAATTCTAATTATTTTGTATTTAAAATTCCAATCTTAAACCAGAACTTATCTTTATTATTACTTTAATTAATTGTTTAACAAAAAAAAGTCTCGATTTTCATCGAGACTCATATTTTAATTTATTGTTATAAACTATACATACAACGTCTCGTTCCTCTTGCTAAAAAAGAAATAGAAATTAAAATATGTATAAAATACTGTTGTTGTCATAATTACGAGGCTAAAGTAATTAATTATTTAAGAAATCAAAACAGTATAAAACCTTTTTTCCATAATTATTATAAGATTTAAAGATTTTATAGCAAATCTTACTTTACATTATACAATCTCAAATTATATATTAGAAAACCTATTACATCTTAAAATCACTCTATTGCCATTCATTAATTTTAATTTACTAATTAAATTACTAAAGCTTATAAAAAAATCGTATACTAATATAGTTTTAATACCTAATCATTATTTTTGAACAAAAAATTTTAATTATGTCTATTGAAGTAACTGGAATTTCAAAACTTTATGGTAGTCAGAAAGCCTTAAACAATATATCTTTTAAAGTAGAAAAACCTGAAATTGTTGGTTTTTTAGGGCCAAATGGAGCAGGAAAATCAACCATGATGAAAATCTTAACAACATACATTACTCCCAATGAAGGCACTGCTAAAGTAAATGGATATGACATTAATAAAGATTCTCAACTTGTACAGCAAAGTGTTGGCTATTTACCAGAACATAATCCATTATATTTGGATATGTACATAAAAGAATATTTAGCTTTTAACGCCAGTATATACAAAGTTAATAAACAACGAATTGAAGACGTTATTGAACTTACTGGGTTAACTCCAGAAGCTCATAAAAAAATAGGGCAACTATCTAAAGGATATCGCCAACGTATTGGTTTAGCAAACGCTTTATTACATGATCCTGATGTTTTAATACTAGATGAACCTACAACAGGATTAGACCCAAATCAATTAATAGACATTAGAAACCTCATAAAAACTATTGGAAAAACAAAAACTGTTTTTCTTTCTACTCACATTATGCAAGAAGTTGAGGCTATGTGTGACCGAGTTATTATTATTAATAAAGGAGAAATCGTTACCAATAAAAAACTAAGAGAGCTAAACGAAGGTAAAGAGCAAGTCGTTATCGTTGAATTTGATTATCGTATTGAGGATGCTTTTTTATTAAAACTCCCTAAAGTAAAAAACGTTATAAATACTCAAGGTTTCATTTATGAAATAACTTTTAAAACAGATCAAGACATGCGTTCTCATGTTTTTGATTTTGCTCACGACAATCAACTAAAAATACTACAACTTAATCAGAAGAATACAAGTTTAGAAAATTTATTTACAGAATTAACCTCTAAATAACCATTCCATTCTGCTATTTATATAAAAAATAATTCCATTTATTGATTTTATTATACTTAACTTAATAAGTATGATAAATATCACCCTTACTAACATATTAAGATATTAATTTCGTTATTCATTTTTTAACGATAAATCAACATGGATATTTCGCTTAAAAGTAAGCTATAATATATCTTTGTAAACTACAAAAACACTTAAATGAGTAAAGGAATATACATTGCTACCATAGAGCCTAACAGTGGTAAATCTATAGTAGTTCTTGGTTTAATGAGAACATTACTTGGTAAGACCGCTAAGGTTGGTTATTTTAGACCAATAATAGAAGATTTAGAAGTTGGTGAAATGGACAGTCATATAAATACTGTTGTTTCTCATTTCGAAATAGATATCAACTACAAAAAAACATATGCTTTCACTCGAAGTGAAGTTTTAAATTTATTTAATGAAGGTAAATCTGGATTTGTAATTGACGAAATTATAAAAAAGTATAAATACCTAGAAGAACGATACGATTTTGTTTTAGTTGAGGGTACAGATTTCTCAGACGAAACTTCTATAATAGAATTAGATATTAACATACTTATATCTAAAAACCTAGGTTTACCCGCCATTATTGTTTTGCATGGCGATGGTAAAAATGTAAAAGAAATTGTAGATAATGCTAAATTAGCATACGATACCTTTAAAATAGATGTAGATGTATTATCTGTAATAGCTAATAAAGTTAATATAGACGATATAGATCTATTAGATATAGAATTAAAAAAACAGTTTAAAAACAATACAGAAATTTCAATAATTCCTGAAATAAGAAGCTTAGGAAGTCCTACTTTAAAAGAAATATCTAAAACTATTGGAGGCAACCTACTTTTTGGAAAAGATTTATTAAACAACCAAGTAGAAAATTATGGTGTTGGAGCCATGCAATTACGTAACTACCTAACCCATTTAAAAGAAAACACCTTAGTAATTGTTCCTGGAGATAGAGCCGATATTATTTTAGGAGCGCTTCAAGCCAATCTTTCTAAAAACTATCCAAAAATTTCTGGGATTATTTTAACTGGAGGTATTATTCCAGAAGAACCTATTTTAAAATTAATAGAAGGTTTATCTAGTATCGTTCCTATTATTAGCGTTAAAGGTGGTACATTTTATACTACTAATAAAATTGGTAAAATAAAATCTAAAATTTATGCCGAAAACACAGATAAAATAACAACCTCTATTGCCACATTCGAAAAACATGTAGATGTGAATAAACTAACGAACGATTTAATTACGTTCAAATCGGATATTTTCACTCCTAGAATGTTTCAATATAATTTATTACAACGCGCTCTTAAAAACAAAAAACATATTGTTTTGCCAGAAGGAAACGATGAACGTGTTTTACGTGCAGCTGCAAAATTAATTAACAACCAAGTTGTCGAATTAACTTTAATAGGTGAAAAAGAAAAAATAAGCGAACAAATAGCAAAGTTAGATATTCCTTTAAACTTAGAACAAATTAACATTGTTTCTCCAATTAAATCGCCTCATTACGAAGATTATGTTAATACATTTTATAAACTTAGAAAACATAAAAATGTAAACTTAGACATAGCAAAAGATACTATGTCCGATGTATCTTATTTTGCTACCATGATGATTTACAAAGGACATGCAGATGGCATGGTTTCTGGAGCTGTGCATACAACACAGCACACACTACGTCCTGCTTTACAATTCATAAAAACCAAACCAGGAGTTAATATTGTATCATCAGTATTCTTTATGTGTTTAGAAGATCGTATTTCTATTTTTGGTGATTGCGCAATTAATCCAAACCCAAATGCAGAACAATTAGCAGAAATAGCTATTTCTTCAGCAAAAACAGCTCAAGATTTTGGTATAGAACCAAAAGTAGCAATGCTATCATACTCCTCGGGAGCTTCAGGCAAAGGTCTAGATGTTGAAAAAGTAAGAACAGCTACAGAAATAGCTAAAGAAGAAGTACCAGACCTTAAAATTGAAGGTCCTATTCAATACGATGCTGCTGTAGACATGCGTATTGGAAAAAGTAAGTTGCCAAATTCTGAAGTTGCAGGACAAGCCAGCGTATTAATTTTCCCAGATTTAAATACAGGAAACAATACCTATAAAGCGGTACAACGTGAAACCGGCGCATTAGCTATTGGTCCAATGCTACAAGGCCTTAATAAACCCGTAAATGATTTAAGTAGAGGCTGTACTGCAGACGATATTTACAGCACCGTAATTATAACAGCCATTCAAGCTCAAGAATTTTAATTTATGCAAGTATTAGTTTTAAACTCAGGAAGTTCTTCCCTAAAATTTCAATTATTTTCAATGCCGCAAGAAACCATTCTATGTTCTGGATTAATAGAACGTATTGGTTTAGATGATGCAAAATTTACATATAATACATCTCAAGATTCTATTGAAGTTGTCACAGCTATTCCAAATCATAAGATAGGTTTAGAGTTACTAACACAACAACTTTTAAATAACGATACTGGAGTAATTAAATCTCCCGATGATATTAATATTGTTGGGCATCGTGTTGTACATGGAGGTAAACACTTTAGTAATACCACAGAAATAAACAAAACTGTAAAAGACAAAATACGCTCACTAACAACATTAGCGCCTTTACACAACCCTGCTAACTTAGAAGGTATCGAAGTTGCCGAAGCTATTTTTACTAAAGCTAAACAAGTAGCTGTTTTCGATACGGCTTTTCACCAATCTGTTCCCGAACACGCATATAAATATGCAATTCCTAATGAATTTTCAGAACAGCATAACATACGCCTGTATGGATTTCATGGCACAAGTCATAAATACGTTTCAGAAAAAGCTGTTAGTCTTCTAAAAAAAAAAGACTCAAAAATTATAACTATTCACTTAGGTAATGGCTGTAGCATCAGTGCTATTAAAGACGGCAAAAGCATCGATCATTCCTTAGGCTTTTCACCTGTAAGTGGTTTAATTATGGGAACACGCTCAGGAGACATTGACCCATCAGTTATTTTTTATTTAGCAGAAAAACTCAACTACAGTTTAGAAGAAGTAAATACCCTTTTACAAAAGAAAAGTGGTATGCTAGGATTAACTGGTTATAGCGATTTAAGAGATATCGAAAGTGAAGCCGAAAAAGGTAATAAAATATGCCGTTTAGCATTACTAATGAATGCATATCGTATAAAAAAATACATTGGTAGTTATGCTGCTATTTTAAACGGATTGGACGCTATTGTATTTACTGCTGGTATAGGTGAAAACTCAAGCTTAATGCGAGAATTAATTTGTAAAGATTTAGACTTTTTAGGTATTCAATTAGACTTAGAAAAAAACAAAGAAAGATTAAAAACTCTTAGAGCTATAAACACTAACACCTCAAAGGTTAATATCTTAGTTATTCCTACTAACGAAGAATTAGAAATTGCTAAGCAATCTTTAGAGTTATTCAAAGATTAAACCTTCATTTTGAAGACTCACTAAACAAATAAGAGGTTATCAAGTAACCTTTTATTTGTTTATCTATAACTTACAGTATAAACGCTTTTCATTTTAAGTACCTCTCCATCAAATTCTATATCTTGGTTCCTCTATAACTTAGGTAGAAACTTCGAAAACCTCGATTATATATAAATAGAAAAAATTATCTAAAAAGTAATCGTCCTCTATAAACCTCTTCCACCTCAACAACTGGAGGTCTATTTATAGAAATTACATTACCTACTCCAAGTATCTTACCTTTTATCTCCTGCTGTGGGTTTACAATCATATCGTTAGAACTCCTATTCCTAACCTGAACGTTTTGAGCTACTAAACTCTCTCCTTCAAAACGTGAATTCCCAGAAAAAAAGGCAACATTTAAATTATTAGTTTTTCCAGAAACATAACAACTTGATAAGTTATTAAATGTCAATTTAAAACTTTCATTATCAATTTGTAATCTAAAATCGCCCACAGTAAATGAATCTTGAGCTCCAAAATCTTCAGATAAAATCGTTAAATTAGGATAAGTTAAAACCCCATCCGAACTTATATCATACTGCGTAGAACTTCTAATCTCAGTAATATTAGGCGATGTTATATACACCTTAGTAATGCCATAATTACGAATATAATTACAAGAATTATTATCCGATAAAGCTAATTCTCCATCAACAACAATAGCAGTAACATCGTTAATTAAATTTTCCCCAGTTTCAATAACCACACTTTGGTTTACTCCATCCTTAAGAATCAACTCAACATCACGGTTCACCAGAATCTTATTAAAATTAGAAACAATAACTTCTTGCTTAATAATATCACCCGTTTTTTGAAAACAATCGTTAGCACTTTCGCTATCACAAGCAATAATTAAAAAAAATGATAATATGTATAGTATTTTTTTCATACTCAGTAATTCCTATAAAATCAGAAATCCATTATTTAAAGTTTCAATTTAAACATTTTATCTTGGCCTTATCAAAACAATACCTTTTATAACCTAACACCAACACCTAACTCAACTGCCTCTGCTTTAGCTGCATGAGACTTAAGCGTTAAAGCTCCAAACCATTTTTTACCAAAATAACGTTTTAAACCAACTCTAGTATACACTCTTCCCTCAAAATCAAAAGGATAGTATGCATAATATCCCAATTGAGCTATCACAGATGTTTTATTTATAAATAACTCGTGACCAGCAAAAACACCTACGCGCTTATAATCTTCATTGCCAGAAACATTTTCTTCTGGAAATGATACACTTTTATAATAAATAAGTTCTTCTAAAAATTTAGAAAAGAAAATATCTGCTCCTAATTGAAATGCACTTTTTCTATTAATACGTTTATCTACATACGCAGAAATAACATAAAAAGGATATTGACCACTTCCAACAACGTCACTTTCATTAACTCCTGCTCTAAATACCGCATTATACCTAATAGGTTCAGCATAATTTTTATCTACTTTTTTATCAATTGTATATTGATAATCTAGTTCTTCTTTTTCTAAATTATAAGTAACTCCAACATTAAAAATTAGGGAATTAGTACTTGTATTAGGAGCCTTTACGCTAGCATTAGAATAATGTATTAAAGAAATTCCAGCTTGCAAACCAAACTTATCTATAATACGTTCCTTCTTGTAAGCTAGCATTAAAGAATTAGTACTTAATATTCTAGAACCAAAAGCAATATTCTTTAAATTCTTTTCTCTATTAAAAGGATTTGTGTTATAAGCAAATCCCTGACCTATACGCATCATTAAATTTCGTTTTAAAAAATAAAAATTATAATGTGCACTAAGCGCATAATTATTTCCTAAAACATCATTTTTAAAATTTTGATAAATAAAAGACACACCATAATCAGGATAGTTATAACGCTGTTCCCAATCTTTAAATCCATAAGTTTTTCTATTCCAACTTAGAACAATACCCTTTGGATGCCCTTTTATTAAATGGAGAATATCGGGGTTATGCAACGCAATATTTCCTTTAAAATAGTTTATATCAAAATAAGACGTATGTGTCTTTTCTTGAGAAAAAGAAAGACTACAAACTAAACAAAAAACACAAATAATTAACCGTTTCATTAGTTGGGGTGCTTCATAAAACAATTAAAATAATTCCGATGCTATTGCTTTAACATTATCACTCTTTCCCATAGAGTAATAATGTAATACAGGAACACCAGCTGCCTTCAATTCTTTAGACTGTTGTATAGCAAACTCAATTCCTACTTGTCTTACAGCTTTATTATCCTTACAAGCCTCCACATTATCTATAAGATCTTGCGGTAAATCTATTTTAAATACTTGAGGTAATAACTGCAAATGCCTTTTTACAGCAATAGGTTTTATTCCTGGAATAATAGGAATATTAATTCCCATAGCCCTTGCCTTGTCTACAAACTCAAAATATTTATTATTATCAAAAAACATTTGAGTTACTACATAATCTGCACCAGCATCAACTTTCTCTTTCAATCTTTTTAAATCAGTTTGTAAAGATGGAGCCTCCATATGTTTTTCAGGATATCCAGCAACACCAATACAAAAATCAGAATTGTGCTCTACATCTACATCATCATGTAAATACTGTCCTTTATTTAAATTGGCTATTTGCTCAACCAGATCACTGGCAAACGCATTCCCTCCTTTTACTGGTTTAAAATACGCTTCGTCTTTCATAGAATCGCCACGTAATGCCATTACATTATCAAGTCCTAAATAATGACAATCTACCAACACATATTCGGTCTCTTCTTTGGTAAATCCTCCACATAATAAATGTGGAATAGCATCAACACCATATTTATGCATTATTGAAGCACAAATACCAACTGTTCCTGGACGCATACGTGTAATTCTTTTATCTAAAAGACCATTACCCTTATCAATATAAACATATTCTTCTCGAGATGTGGTTACATCTATAAATGGCGGATTAAACTCCATTAACGGATCTATATTATTATATAAATCTTGAATATTTTTCCCTTTTTTTGGAGGTATAACTTCAAAAGAAAATAATGTTTTTCCTTTTGCTTTTTTTATGTGATCTGTTACTTTCATTTCTATTTCCTACATATATAGGAATCTTATTATTAATATCTATGCTTGAAGCTTCGAATTTACGAATCCTTTTTTTAGTATTACATTATTATTTTTTATGGCGTTACCACAAGGGTCGGGCTTTACGTTACAAGTCCTCGCTCATACCTCGCTGTGGGCTTTCCTCTACAATCCCTAACGTTTAACAAACACTATTGATCCGCAATGTTAGGATGCAACCACTTTCTAGCCTTTTCTTTTTTAATCCCTTTACGTTCGGAATAGTCGGTCACTTGGTCATCTGTAATTTTTCCTAAGCCAAAATACTTGGCTTCTGGATTTCCAAAATAATATCCAGATACCGCTGCAGCTGGCCACATGGCTAAACTTTCTGTAAGCGTAACACCTATTAATTTTTCAACATCTAACAAGTCCCAAATAGTTTCTTTTTCTAAATGATCTGGACATGCCGGATAACCTGGTGCTGGACGAATCCCCTTATAAGTTTCCTTTATAAGATCCTCATTAGTTAAATCTTCGTTTGCAGCATACCCCCAATGTTTAGTACGTACCTGTTTATGTAAATATTCGGCAAAAGCCTCAGCAAATCGATCTGCTATAGCCTGTGCCATAATAGCATTATAATCATCCTCTTTTGCTCTATAACTTTCTGCTAATTCTTGCGCTCCAAAAATACCTACACAAAAAGCCCCCATATAATCTGTTAAACCAGAATCCTTTGGAGCTACAAAATCTGCTAATGCATGATTAGGTACACCTTCTCGTTTCTTTAATTGTTGTCGTAACGTCCTAAAAACAGCTATTTCTTCTCCTTTTTTCTGAATAGAAATATCATCATCATTAATTGTATTAGCTTCAAATAATCCAAAAACCGCTTTTGGCTTTAATAGTTGTTTTGCTACAATTTTCTTAATCATAACCTGAGCTTCTTCATATAATACGGTAGCCTGTTCTCCAACAACCTCATCTGATAAAATCTCAGGAAACTTACCATGTAAATCCCAAGATATAAAGAATGGTTTCCAATCTATAAAAGGTAATAGCTCCTTTAAACTTAATTGTTTTAATACTTGAACTCCTAATTCTCTAGGTTTTGTTATTTCTGTCGTTTTCCAGTCAATACTATATTTTCTATTACGTGCTTCACTTATTGATATATATGATTTTTCTTTTCCTCGTTTTAAGAATTTTTCACGAAACTCATCATAATCCTTTTTCAGCTTAGCAACATATTCGTTAGATGTTTTTTTGTTTAACAAATCTCCAACAACTGTTACTGCTCTAGAAGCATCATTTACATGTACTACAGCATTTTTATATTGCGTATCTATTTTTACAGCAGTATGCGCTTTAGAAGTTGTTGCTCCACCAATAAGCAATGGAATATTCATGTTTTCACGCTCCATTTCTTTAGCTAAATACACCATTTCATCTAAAGACGGTGTAATTAACCCAGATAAACCAATCGCATCAACATTTTCTTTTTTAGCCGCTTCAATAATTTTTTCAGGTGGTACCATAACTCCCAAATCGACTATCTCATAATTATTACAGCCTAAAACAACACTCACTATATTTTTACCAATATCATGAACATCTCCTTTTACTGTAGCCATTAATACTTTACCTAGTGCTTGTTGTTCTTCTCCTTTTTCAGCTTCAATAAACGGATTAAGGTATCCTACGGCTTTTTTCATAACACGCGCAGATTTTACTACCTGTGGCAAGAACATTTTACCTGCTCCAAATAAGTCTCCAACAACATTCATCCCTATCATTAAATTACCTTCTATAACTTCGATAGGTTTTTCTGCTTCTTGCCTTGCTTGCTCTACATCTTCTATAATATAGACATCAATACCTTTTACTAATGCGTGCGTTATACGATCTTGAAGTTCACCTTCTCGCCAAGATAAATCCAGAGTTTTTTCTTTTTTAGATCCTTTTACAGTTTCAGCAAAGTCTAATAATCGTTCTGTTGCATCTTCTCTTCTATCTAAAATAACATCTTCAACATGCTCTAATAAATCTTTAGGAATATCGTCATACACTTCTAAAAGAGCTGGATTAACAATTCCCATATTCATACCAGCCTGAATAGCGTAGTATAAAAATACCGAGTGCATCGCTTCACGAACCCCATCATTTCCTCTAAATGAAAACGATACATTACTTACCCCTCCACTAACGCTTACATTGGGTAAATTTTCACGCACCCAACGTGTAGCTTCAATAAATTCAATGGCATTTCTTCTATGTTCATCCATTCCTGTTGCTACAGGAAATATATTTAAGTCGAAAATAATATCTTCAGACGGAAAACCTACTTTATCAACTAAAACACGATATGAGCGTTCTGCTATCTCTATACGTCTTTCATAATTATCGGCTTGCCCAACCTCATCAAAAGCCATTACTATAACCGCTGCACCGTAACGTTTTATTTGCTTAGCTTCCCAGATAAATTTCTCTTCACCTTCTTTTAAAGAAATAGAATTTACTACACATTTACCTTGTACAACTTGTAATCCGGCATTTATGATTTCCCATTTAGAGCTATCAATCATAATAGGTACACGACAAATATCTGGCTCTGCTGCAATTAAATTTAAGAAACGAACCATTGCTTCTTTTCCATCAATAAGACCATCGTCCATATTAATGTCTATAATCTGTGCACCACCATCTACTTGATGACGTGCAATTGCTAAAGCCTCATCAAACTTCTCTTCTTTTATTAAACGTAAAAATTTACGTGACCCTGCTACATTAGTTCGCTCACCAACATTTATAAAATTGCTGTTTTCATTCAAGATTAGAGGTTCTAATCCCGATAAACGCATGTATTTTCTTTGATTACTCATTATTTATAATGTTCTACTACTGGAAAAGGTTCATAATAATGATGTAATAACGCTTTCCATTGTTGATATTCTTCTGATGTTATAAACCCAACTTCATGATCTTCAATAGTTTACCAATTTACTAATAAAATATATTTACCTTCTTGCTCAATACATTTTTTTAGATCATGAGATACATAACCTTTCATTGACGAAATGATATTTTGTGCTTTTTCAAAACTTCTTTCAAAGTCTTTAGAAAGCCCTTTTTTTATGCTTAATATGGCTACTTCTAGAATAGTTTCTTGGTTTTTAGGTTTTGGTTGATTGTTATTTGCCTTACTCATACTCATCCCTTAATTTCTTATAATAATTAATAAAACCATTTAACAATTTTTTATTTGAAATCACTTTGACTAAAATATTTTTCAGTTCTTCTTCTACAATATAATCCAAGTCAAAAGATAAATACAATTGTGTCTCCACTTCTTGTAAAGATCCTTTTGCTATATACAAAAAATGTATTGTCTCTTTATTAGATTGACGTCCAACTCCTTCTGCAATATTAGACGGAACAGAAATAACACATCTCCTTAATTGATTTGTTAAACTATACAGTTCCTCTCTTGGAAAAGATCTTGTTAGTGTATAAACTAACTTCACTAATTCTCTTGAATGTTTCCAAACATCTAATTCTGTATAATTCATATTTCTCCCATTAATATAAAGCACTAACAACTATAAACCATTAACTAATAACCACTCTCGGCTTATATTTAGCAGCTAAATCTGCAATAACTCTAATATGTTCTGGAGATGTACCACAACAACCGCCAATAATATTTATTAAATCTCTTTTTAAATATTCTTCAATTTGTGCTCCCATTTCTTCTGGAGATTCATCATATTCACCAAAAGCATTTGGTAATCCTGCATTAGGATGTGCCGAAATTGCAAAATCTGTTTTACCAGCAATTGCTTCTAAATGCGGTTGCAATAAATTAGCGCCTAAAGCACAATTAAAACCTACCGATAATAATGGAATATGTGATACCGATATTAAAAAAGCTTCTGCTGTTTGCCCAGATAATGTTCTTCCTGAGGCATCAGTAATCGTTCCACTTAACATAACAGGAACTTCTATATTACGTTCTTCTTTCACTTCTTCAATAGCAAACAAAGCGGCTTTTGCGTTTAATGTATCAAATACCGTTTCTACCAACAATAAATCTGCCCCTCCATCTAATAAAGCTTCTACTTGTTGTTTATAAGCTACACGTAACTCATCGAAGGTTACGGCTCTATATCCTGGATCGTTTACATCTGGAGACATACTAGCAGTACGATTTGTTGGACCTATTGATCCTGCTACAAAACGTGGTTTATGTGGCTCTTTAGCTGTAAACGCTTCTGCTACCTCTTTTGCTATTTTAGCCGATTCATAATTTAACTCATATACCAAATCTTCCATTTGATAATCTGCCATGGCTATTGTAGTTCCAGAAAAGGTGTTGGTTTCTACAATATCTGCTCCAGCTTCAAAGTATTTTCCGTGAATGGTTTTTATAGCCTCTGGCTGGGTAATAGACAACAAATCATTATTCCCTTGCAATGGTGTTGGATAATCTTTAAAACGTTCTCCTCTAAAATCTTCTTCGGTGAATTTATAGGCTTGTAGCATGGTTCCCATGGCGCCATCTAAAACCAAAATTCGTTCTTTTAAAGCTTGTTGTATGTTCGACATTTTGATATTTTTTTATCTACAATGTCATCAAGAAAAGTAAAAAACACTTTTCGTTATCTTTCTAGTATCTTTTTGATTCTAGTAGAACGTAGCACCTTCTTTAATGCCCCAATAGGCATCGGGGACATGTAAAGGGTTGCCAAGGCTTCATTGGGTCTAATCCCTCTACCTTTCTTGATAACATTATTAATACGTTAATGAACAATTAATATTTATTTTTCTATCTCACCTACAGCAAAATATTTAAATAAATATTTTAGTGAACAAAAGTACTAACAATATTCTTTTATTCACACTAAAATATTAATTTTTACAAAGGTCTATTCAAATAAAGATGATGATAAATAACGATCTCCTCTATCACAAATAATTGCTACAATAATGCCTTCATCTATAGATTCGGCTAATTTAACAGCACAATGTACAGAACCGCCACTACTCATCCCTGCAAAAACACCTTCTTCTTTTGCTAAACGTTGCGTCATAGCTTTTGCTTCTACATCTGATACATCGATAACCTGATCTACTTTCGAACGATCAAAAAATTTAGGCACATAATCTGGAGACCATTTTCTAATCCCTGGTATTCTAGAGCCGTCTGCAGGTTGCGCACCAACTATAGTTATATTTTTATTTTTTTCTTTTAAAAATGTCGACGTTCCCATAATGGTTCCTGTGGTTCCCATAGCAGATACAAAATGAGTGACTTCACCTTCTGTATCTCTCCAAATCTCTGGACCTGTAGTTTTGTAATGCGCTTTCCAATTATCGTCATTTTCAAATTGATTCAAAAGCACATAGCCTTTTTCATCTCTCAATTTAAAAGCGACATCACGAGATCCTTCAATACCAATATCTGCAGGTGTTAAAATAACCTCCGCACCATAAGCTCGCATGGTTTTAACACGCTCTTCAGTAGAATTCTCAGGCATTATTAATACCATATTCAAACCTAATAACTGCGCTATAAAAGCTAAAGCAATTCCAGTATTTCCACTAGTAGCTTCAACCAAAGTGCCTCCTTTCTTAATATCTCCACGTTTAATCGCTTCATTAATCATATTAAAAGCAGCACGATCTTTTACACTTCCACCAGGGTTATTTCCTTCTAACTTAAAAAACAGCCTTACGCCTTTTTTAGATATAATATGACTTGCTTCTACTATAGGTGTATTTCCTATTTGGTCTAAAATACTTTTACCGTATGCCATTTTTTTTGGGTCTAATTTTTATTTCTGTTTGATAAGTTACTAATGAATTTTCTGGAACAGATTCTGTTATCCATACATTAGCTCCTATAATACTATTTGCTCCAATAACAATATCTCCACCTAAAATAGTTGCATTAGCATAAATGGTTACATTTTCCTCTATAGTTGGATGTCTTTTAGTTAAAGCCAAATCTTTAGAAACTTGTATACCTCCTAGTGTAACACCTTGATAAATTTTTACATTTTTACCAATAATTGACGTTTCGCCAATTACAATTCCTGTACCATGGTCTATATAAAACGATTCATCGATAGTTGCTCCTGGATGAATATCTATTCCTGTGATTCCATGAATATATTCACTCATCATTCTTGGTAAAATATGCACATTCAATTTATAAAGCGCATGACTTAATCTATAAATAGAAATAGCATGAAATCCAGGATATGCCATATAAATTTCTTCTAAACTATGCGATGCTGGATCGTTATTTTCGAAAGCTATAGCATCTAAATCTAATGTTTTTCTTATTTCTATAAGTTTAGATTTAAATTCTTGCCAAATATGCGCTCCATTTTCTATTTCTAGTTTTAAAAGTATTTTTGAAAAGGTTTTTTCTAAATAATCACCATGAGCTTTCTCTTGCTCACAATCAAATAAGGAATAAAATAATCTTTTGGTAAACGTTTTAACCGTATCTTTTAAACAAACATTATAACTTTTCATTTGTTGTATTCATTTGGTAAGGTTTCTTTATAGGTTTTAGTTTATAAAAATAAAACTAATATCCCTTTTTATTGATATTTGTACTAAAATTAAATCCCACAAAGTTTAATTTTTTTAAACCTTGCAGGATCTTAATCTATTTATATAAATTATACTTATTTAATAGCTTGAACAACTGCTTTAGGCGCTTCTTTACGTGTACCGTCAAAACCATCAATCCCACTTACTGTTGTATATTTTAAAACATACTTTTTACCTGGATTAATAATTCTATAAGCTGCCTGACACATTAATGTGGCTTCGTGGAAACCACAAAGAATTAATTTTAATTTCTCTGGGTATGTGTTTACATCTCCAATAGCAAAAATACCTGGTATATTAGTTTGATAATTTAAAGAGTTATCTACTTTAATAGCATTCTTCTCAATATCTAACCCCCAGTTTCCTATAGGTCCTAGTTTAGGAGATAAACCAAATAATGGAATAAAGTGATCAGTTTCAATTTTTGTAGCTTCACCGTCTTTAACTACAGTAACGGCTTCAATTTTTCCATCTCCATGTAATTCCTTAACCTCTGCTGGTGTAATTAATTTAATTTTCCCTTGTTCTCTTAATTCTCCAACTTTTTCTACAGAATCTAATGCGCCTCTAAACTCATTTCTTCTATGAATTAAAGTAACGTCTGAAGCTACATCTGCTAAAAAGATACTCCAGTCTAAAGCAGAATCTCCACCTCCAGAAATCACCACTTTTTTATCTCTGTAGAACTCTGGATCTTTAATAATATACTCAACCCCTTTGTCCTCATAATCAGCAATTCCTTCAATTGCAGGTTTTCTAGGTTCGAAAGATCCTAATCCTCCTGCAATTGCAACTACAGGAGCATGGTGTTTTGTTCCTTTATTTGTTGTTACAATAAAAGAACCATCTTCTTGTTTCTCTATAGTTTCAGCACGTTCACCTAATGTAAAACCTGGTTCAAATTGTTTTCCTTGTTCTACTAGGTTTCTAGTTAAATCGCCTGCTAATATTTCTGGAAAACCAGGAATATCATAAATAGGCTTTTTAGGATATATTTCTGAACATTGTCCACCTGGTTGTGGTAATGCGTCAATTAAATGACATTTAAGCTTTAATAATCCTGCTTCAAATACAGTAAATAATCCAGTTGGTCCCGCGCCAATTATAAGTATGTCTGTTTTAATCATTATGATCTTTTTTTTCAATTAATCCCTTAGTGAACTTGTTTAGCGTTTCCACTTTTTGTTCAAAATCACCTTTTATAGTTTTTCTATATTCATTTAAATTATTAACCAAATCGTCTACATTTTCTGGAATAACATCTTCAAAAAATTGGCGCAAACGTTTGGCTGTAGTTGGCGATTTTCCATTTGTTGAAATCGCAACTTTAACATTGCCTTTTGTTACAATACCTCCCATATAAAAATCACAGTATGGAGGATTATCGGCTACATTCACTAAAATACTACGCTTTTTACAATGTTTGTAAACCTTTACATTTACATCTGGAACATCTGTCGTAGCAACTACAATATGCTTTCCTTTTAAATAACGTTTATTGTATCTATCTGTTACTAAAGTTACATCGCCCTTCTTCGCTAATTCTATAGTACCCGCCCTAAACATTGGAGACACCATAGTAACGTGCGCATCTGGACTAGACTTTAATAAAAAAGTCAACTTTTCTTCGGCAACAAAACCGCCTCCTACTATAAGCACATTAATACTTTTTGTTTTTAAAAAAATAGGATACAAGTTATTTCTCTCCATAACCTATTCTTTAGTAATTACTTCTTTATTTATTGAGTTTAAAACGGCACGTTCTTTAACAACATCACCAATTACAATAATTGCAGGATTTGTTAATTTTTTCTCTTCAACTATCTTCTCAATTGTACTTATAGTTCCTATACCTACATTTTCATTATCTCTAGTTCCATTCTGAATAATTCCTATAGGCATATCTTGTTTATTTTCTTTTGAAAAAACACGAACTATTTCACCCAATTTACTCATTCCCATCAAAATAACAACAGTCGCTGTGGACTTAGCAGCTAAAGCTACATCTCCAGATAATTGATGTTTTTTAGTAGTTCCAGTAATGACCCAAAAACTTTCTGATGCACCACGCTTTGTTAACGGAATACCTTGATATGCTGGAACTGCTATTGATGAAGATATACCTGGAACCATATAGGTTTCTAAACCAAATGGTCGCACATAATCAATCTCTTCTGCGCCTCTTCCAAAAATAAAAGGGTCTCCACCTTTTAAACGTACTACATGTCCTTTTTCTTTGGCCTTTGCAACTATAAGTTCATTAATTTGCTCTTGCTGAAAAGCATAACAGCCTTTACGCTTACCCACAAAAACAATTTCGGCTTCTTTTGAAGCATACTTTAATAAGGCTTCATTTATAAGCGCATCATAAAGTATAACATCTGCAGACTCAATCGCTTTAATCGCTTTTAATGTGATTAAATCTTCATCTCCTGGTCCTGCTCCTACTACTGTTAATTTTGGGATTTTTAAACTCATTGCTTAGTATTAAACGGCTTTTTTATCTAGCACGTTGGTTTGTGTTTCTCTATACGTTCTTACTTTTTGTAAAAACTCATTTGCATTTTCAATATATTTTGATGCAAAATCCTGAGTTGGTGCAAATTTATTAATTTGATAAATCAAATCAGAGAAAGTAACCCCTAAATCTATTTTTCCACTAGAAACAAATAGCTCATCAAACTGACTTATAATTCCAGCATGTGTGTTTGTTTTTTTGTTTTCGGCTAACAATAGCGCTTTCGCTGAATTCACCAAAGATGTATAAGCGTAATAGATTGCACTTGAATATACTTTATCATCAAAAGATATTTTAGCATTTTCTATTTTTTCTTCACTTTCTAAAAATAATGTTGCAATTAAATCGATTACAACACCTGCACATTCACCAATACCTATCTCTTTTACATATTTTTCTTCTTCACCCCAATCGATAAAATCTTCTTGAGTTAAATTAGTAACATCTTGTAAATCGTTTAAGAAATCATAGAAATACTTTTCTCCTTTTTCCTTATAATATTCAACAAATTGTTTTCCGTTTGCATTGGCTTCAAAATCATTTAAAATACGTCTTAAAGCTTCTGGTCCTCTTTTACTTGGTACTTTTACTACTTTATCTGCAAAAGCGCCGTTTCCATCTCCTAAATTTCCTCCTCCTAATAACACTTGTAATGCTGGTGCTACTAATTTATCTGGTGTTCTTACGGTCATCCCTTGAAAACCTATATTTGCCATATTGTGTTGTCCACAAGCATTCATACAACCGCTAATCTTAATAACAAGATCTTCATTTTTTAAATACTGTGGGTATTCTGCCGTGATAACACGTTCTAATTCTTCTGCTATACCAGTACTACTTGCTATACCTAAATTACAGGTATCTGTTCCTGGACATGCTGTAATATCGACTGCTTTATTATAACCAGCTTCTACAAATCCTAATTTTTCTAATTCTGTATAAAATAATGGCACCAATTCACTCTTAACAAAAGGAATAACTATATTTTGACGTAATGTTAAACGTACTTCTCCTGCTGCATAATTATCTACTAAATCTGCTAACAAACGTGCTTTATCTGTATAAAAATCTCCTAAAAGTACTTTTACACCTATAGCAACATAGCCTTCTTGCTTTTGAGGAATAAGGTTTGTCGATTTCCACAACTCGAATGCTTTTTGATCTTTTATAGTTACTTCTGGCACCTCAACTTCAACTGGCTTTGAAGCGACATAAGCATCTGCATCAATAACAACACTTTTAAACTCAATTGCTTTTTGCTCTTGAGCTATTAATTCTTTAAAAGCCTCTAATCCTATATCTTTTAATAAGAATTTCATTCTTGCTTTGGCTCTACTCTTACGCTCACCATAACGATCGAAAACTCTTAAAACGCCTTCCATTATTGGAATAATTTTATCGGTTTCAACAAAATCATACAACACTTCTGCATGACGTGGTTGAGAACCTAATCCTCCAGCTACTAATACTTTAAAACCACGAACACCATTTTCTGTTTTTGCGATATACCCTATATCATGTAAGTATGACAATCCTGTATCTTCATCTGTAGACGAAAAAGAGACTTTAAATTTACGCCCCATTTCCTGACAAATTGGGTTACGTAAAAAGAATTTATACAAAGCATCTGCATAGGGAGATACATCGAAAGGTTCGTTTACATCTATTCCTGCTGTTTCAGAAGCTGTTACATTTCTTACTACATTACCACAAGCTTCACGCAATGTTACATCATCCTTCTCTAGTTCAGACCATAGTTCTGGTGTTCTATCTAAATCTACATAGTGAATTTGAATATCTTGACGGGTAGTAATATGTAAACGTCCTCTTGAATATTCATCAGACACTTCAGAAATTCTACGCAATTGATTACTCATTAATTTACCATAAGGTATTTTAATTCGAATCATTTGAACTCCTTCTTGACGTTGACCATAAACACCACGAGCTAAACGAAGACTTCTAAATTTTTCTTCATCAATTTTACCATTATGAAATAGCTCTATTTTATTTGCTAATTCTATGATATCCTTTTCTACAATCGGATTTTCTATTTCTGTTCTAAAACTTTGCATGTCCTTTTTATTTATTGAATGAAGCCAGCTCCAACGGTATTGTTTGATTGTGGGTCTATTAAAATAAATGATCCATTTGTTCTATGATCTTTAAATTGATCGTAAAAAATTGGCTTATTTAATTTAAATGTTACCGAAGCAATATCATTCACTCCTAATCCTGTAACATCTTTTTCAATTCCTGAATAATCTGGATTTATTTTATGATTAATAGTTGCAACTTTTGCTAAAACTTTATTAACTCCATGTTGTACTACATATTTTCCTCCTGTTGTTAATTGGCTAGCATCCATCCAACATACATTAGCTGTAAATTGCTTATCTATAGTTGGCAAATCATCTGCTTTAACAATCATATCTCCTCGACTTACATTGATATCATTTTCTAAGGTGATTGTTACCGATGAGCGTCTTGATGCGGTTTCGTATTTCTCGTCATAGAAATAAATTTCTTTAATCTTTGACTTAGTTTGTGATGGTAATACCACTATATCGTCTCCAACACTTAAATTACCTCCATATACTTTACCTGCATAGCCTCTAAAATCATGAAAATCTTCGGTTTTTGGGCGGATTACATACTGTACTGGAAAACGTGGTGTTCCTACATTGAATATATCAGATTTATCTAATTGCTCTAAATGTTCTAATAAAGCTTCTCCTTTATACCAAGACATTTTATCTGACTTATTCACTACATTATCACCTTTTAAGGCACTTACTGGAATGAATGTGATTTTTTGATCTTGATAATCTCTTTTACTCATTAGCGATTCAAAATCTGCTTTAATTTTATTATAAACATCTTCTGAATAATCAACTAAGTCCATTTTATTAACCGCTACAACAACATCTTTAATTCTTAGTAAATTATTGATAAAGAAATGACGATTAGTTTGCTCTATAACCCCTTTTCTTGCATCTATTAAAATAATTGATGCTTGAGATGTCGAGGCTCCTGTAACCATGTTACGTGTATATTCTACGTGACCTGGAGTATCTGCTATAATGTAACTTTTCTTTTTTGTTGAAAAATATATGTGAGCCACATCAATGGTGATACCTTGTTCTCTTTCTGCCACTAAACCATCTGTTGCTAAAGAGAAATCTAAATAATCGTATCCTCTTTGTTTACTGGTTTTTTCGATAGCTTCTAACTTATCTGTAGTTAATGATTTTGTATCGTATAGAATTCTTCCTATTAACGTACTTTTTCCATCATCTACACTTCCTGCGGTTGCTATTTTTAATACTTCCATTTTTATTGTAATGTTGGCTTTCTTCTATCTGCTTCAAGCCTAATTTGTATTCGTTTTAAAAGATTTCCGTACTCACGGAAATGATAACATTGTATTTCTAAAAATACCCTTGTTGTTTACGTTTCTCCATCGCTGCCTCAGAACGTTTATCATCTATACGTGCGCCACGTTCTGAAATAGTAGAATCTCTAATTTCTTCTACAACTTTAGAAATAGATACAGCATCTGATAATACTGCTGCTGTACAACTCATATCTCCTACCGTTCTAAAACGAACCATTTTTTCTAATACTTCTTCATTATCATCTCTATATACAATACCATCTTCTGCAGACCATATCATACCATCTCTTAAAAACACTTTACGTTTATGAGCAAAATATATTGATGGAATTTCAATATTCTCTCTTTCTATATAAGACCAAACATCTAATTCTGTCCAGTTAGAAATTGGGAATACACGAACATTTTGTCCATGCTCAATATCTCCATTTAACATATCGAATAATTCTGGACGTTGGTTTTTCTCATCCCATTGACCAAAATCGTCACGTACAGAAAAAATACGTTCTTTCGCTCTTGCTTTTTCTTCATCACGACGTGCACCACCTATACAAGCATCAAATTTAAATTCTTCGATAGCATCTAAAAGTGTGGTTGTTTGCAACATATTTCTACTTGCGTAACGCCCAGACTCTTCTTTTACTTTTCCTTCGTCTATAGAATCTTGTACATTTCTAACTATCAACTCTAAGCCTAATTCTTTTACCAAACGATCTCTAAATTCAATAGTTTCTGGAAAATTATGCCCTGTATCTATATGCATTAAAGGAAAAGGTACTTTTGCTGGGTAAAATGCCTTAACAGCTAATCTTACCAAAGTAATAGAATCTTTTCCTCCAGAGAATAACAATACAGGTTTTTCAAATTGTGCTGCTACTTCTCTCATGATATATATAGCCTCGTTTTCTAGCGAATTTATATGTGATGTATCTTTGCTCATAATCTTATTTTTATCATCCGCTATAAACACACAAATGATTTTCTTTTTATTTTTAACTATTTCATTTAAGCGTGTAATCCACACTCTCTATTTTCTAAAGCTTTTGTTGGGTCGAAATATTTAAACTCATTAGGTAAGTTATTTTCTTCTAAATATGTATCTAATTTTTCATCAGACCAATAATAGAATGGACTTACTTTTAAAACGCCATCTTTACTAACGCTAAAAATCCCAATACTATTTCTAAATGCTGTTTGCCCTTGACGTAGGTTAGTAAACCACACTTTTGGCTTATGCTCCTCCATCGCTCTTTTAAATGGTTCTAACTTTACCTGTTCTGTAAACAAAGCGTGCTCTGGAGCATCTATACTAGGAATACCCATAACTACATCTCTATGAGATGATGTTTGTTTTGGCACATACAAAGACACATTCAAATCTAAATCTTTAATAACTTGTTCTGCATGCTTGTATGTTTGCGGTGTATTATACCCTGTATCACACCATACTACTGGTATTTTAGATTCTATTACACTAACAGCATGTAAAATAGCTGCTTCATAGGGTCTAAAATTAGTAGTTACTACGGCTTCATTATTAAGATCAAAAGCCTTTTTTATAATTTCAGCAGGTGATGCTTCTTTATATTGTTGATTTAATTCGTCTATTTTATTTTGATCTATCATTATTTTCCCCATTTTATTGAATTCCAAACTCTTTCATGAAAAAAGTATAACACCATTTTTGTTACTAATTCTACAGATCCTATTGAAAATGCTAAGGTTAATTCCCCTGTTATTAACCATGAAATTAAAATAGTATCTAATGTCCCTATAGTTCTCCAACTTAACGATTTCACGATACTCCTTAAAGGTTTTTCGTTTACGCTATCCTCTTTATAAGTCGATTTTTCTTTGCTCTTTAATAACATTTGACTAATCATTTGTCGTTATATTATATTAATCCTATCAATTTAATAGGAATTACAAAAGTAAAACTTTTTTTCACATAACAATGTTAATAATCCATTTTTTAGAATAATAAATTATTTTAAAGGTAAACAGAAGAAAATAAATAGAGAAATATACTTCTTTTTAAGAAATCTTCACTTACTAAGAACCCGATAAATCAGCTAAGGTGGTGTTTTTGAATACACTTAGAGTTTTATCACGTACCTCTATCATGAGTTTATGTACACTACATTTATGCTCATCTGGACAGTCTTCACACTTTTCATAATAGTTTAAACTCACACATGGCACCATAGCAATTGGCCCCTCAAGAACACGCATAACATCTGTCATCTTAATTTCTGAAGGTGCTTCACGGAGATAATAACCACCATGTTTTCCTTTTTTAGATCCAAGAATACCAGATTTTCTTAATGTAAGAAGAATACTTTCTAAAAATTTTTGTGGAATTTGTTCACTTTTTGCTATCTCGCCTACTTGTACTGGTGAGTCTCCTTCACTTCTAGCAATATAAGTGAGGGCTTTTAATCCGTATTTTGTTTTTTTAGATAGCATGGCGCTAAGATACTTTTTTTAGCGAATTCTTTAAATTCTTTTAATGTGAATTTTGGTTATTGTCGTTTTATAGTCTTGGTAAAATGTATAATTTATGGTACTTTTCTAAAATAAATACTTTTTTTGTTAAATAAAGACCTTATTTAATCCAACTCTTTTAGTTCATACCAACACCTAAACCGCAAACAGTATGTTTCTATAAATAATTTTAAGCTTATTAAAAAGCCTTTAGCTTTAGTAAATCAACATATATTATACTAAACTATTCCATTGTTAGAAAACTTAAACCTAAAATGAATCTACAAAAACTAAATGATGAAATAGTATTAAGAGCTTTAGTAATTTTTATCGTTGGTACAATTTATAGAATACTTCTATCTTTTGGGCGTTGTTTTTTCTCGTTTGGTTTGGGATTTTGTAAACTGAGTAAAGCAATATACAATCAATCCGTACGACTGACTATTATACCAATCTTGCGATTTCTTAGCATTATAAGTAAGCTAAATGATATAAATATTCTTTTAATACCTCGCAAGCAATTAACTCTCAAAACTTACTCCTCAAAACAAACTAAAAGATAAATTAACTAAATAATTATTTCTAAACATTCGACAATCGTATTTTTAATTATAACACATATGTTATAGACTAAAATCAATATCTGCTCTATCATAAGTAGTAAAACATGTAATTTTAAACCTTTAAAATTATCACCCTTTAATAAACTATTAAAATGTTAAGACAAAAATTACTTTTACTTTTATTACTCCTTATTAGCACAAAAACTTTATTAGCTCAAAATCCATTAGTAACACATATGTTTACTGCAGATCCCACTGCACGTGTTTTTGATGGAAAATTATACATATATCCTTCTCATGATATTGTTCCTCCTAAAAATGTAAAAGCACCTCGATTTTGTATGCCCGATTATCATATTTTTTCTTTGGAAGAAGGCATCACTTTAAAAGATCACGGACCTATTTTAGACCAAAATGAAGTGCCCTGGGGAAAGAAAAACACCTATGGTATGTGGGCTCCAGATTGCATAAAAAAAGAAAACATGTATTATTACTACTATCCTGCTCCGCCCAAAGATGAATCTTCTTTTAGAAGAATAGGCGTAGGCGTTTCTAAAAGCCCAACAGGTCCTTTTAAATGGGAGAAAAATTATATTAAAGGTATTAGCGGCATAGATCCAGGATTATTTATAGATGATGATAATAAAACCTACCTATACTTTGGTGGTGGACAAGATTTATTTGTTAGTCAATTAAAAGACAATATGAAAGAAATAGCCTCAAAACCTATAAAAATCCAAGGTCTTCCTTCTGGCTACAAAGAAGGTTCTTTTACATTTAAAAAAGACGGTATTTACTATTTCACATTTGCTCATGTATTCCCTCAAGAAGGTTACACCATAGGCTATGCAACTAGCGACAATCCTAAGGGTCCATTTACATATAGAGGCAAAATAATGGACAATATTAGTAATGGCACCAATCATCATTCCATAGTTAATTATAAAGGTGATTGGATTTTATTTTATCACTGGTGGGATATTAGTGGCTACAACAAATTACGTTCTATACGCGCCGATTATGTAACGTTCATGAAAGATGGAACAATCAAAAAAGTAAAACCAACATTAAGAGGCATAGGTACAGCAATAATTGGAGACACCATACATATGGATAGGCATAGCGACATAGTTAACGCTAAAGTAGACTTTGTAGGAGGAAATGAACCTACTGGTTGGATGGTGAGTAATACCAAAATGAAATCATCTGTACGTTTTAATCGTGTTAATTTTGGAAAAGGTGAAGCAACAAAAATTAAAGCGCGTATAGCATGTGGACAGCGAATTGCTAGCTTTGAAATTTATATTGACAAATTGAAAGGGCAAAAAATAGCTGAGTTTCCGGTGGAATATACTGGAGGGTGGAATACATGGAAAACCATAGAGACTAATCTACTAGAAAAAACAACAGGAATTCATGATATTATTATTGTCTTTAAATCTGAATGGAATGTCGACAAAATTGCGAATTTAAATTGGATAAAATTAGAATAAAAAAATGCTTGCTAAAATATTCTTAATTTCATAACAAATAAAATAAACAAAAATAGCGAAATCACCTGTAAACACTGAATATTTACTAAAAAAGACAACAAATAAATTCATAAATACATAATTCACATCTTAACATACGTTATTTACTTTTTATAAAACACACTTAGTTTAAAAATTATTTAGAATTATTGAAATATTCAAACTAAGCTATTATTTATTAGTAATAAAATGAAGCAAAAACTCCTCTTAATAATTACAATATTTTTAAGCATATGTTTTACTAAAGCGCAAAATGATATATCTCCCTTAAAAAACCCTATTACTACAGAATATCTACAAAAAAACATTAAAAAATCATTACCTAGGCTAGTCTACACAAAAAAAATTGTAAAAAAGGTTAAATCTAAACTAAAAAAAGATCCCGTTTTACAAAATCTGTACACTGCAATCAAATTAAATGCTAATAATATATACACTCAACCTACTCTTAAAAGAGAAATTATAGGACGTAGAATGTTAGATGTTTCAAGAGAACTATTATACCGCATTAATATACTGGGCTTTATTTATCTAATGGAAGAAGACGAAAAAGCCTTACAAAGGATTAATAATGAATTAGTAGCTGTCTGTAATTTTACTAATTGGAATGCAAAACATTTTCTAGATGTAGGAGAAATGGCTTTAGGTGTTGCTTTAGCGCTAGATTGGACTCAAGGTAATCTTCCTAAATCCACCATAACATTAACAAAAAAAGCATTAATTGAAAAGGCATTAAAAATTACTTGGTTAAAAAATAAAAAAACATGGGGAATATCTAAAATCCACACCAATTGGAATCAAGTCTGTCAAGGCGGACTAATTGCAGCAGCTATTGCTATTGCAGACGATGATCCTGAATTAGCAGCAAAAACAATACATCGCGCCTTAGATGGTTTACCTAATGGTCTAAAAGCCTATGCTCCAGACGGCGCATATCCAGAAGGATCTACTTATTGGCAATATGCTACAAGTTATTCTGTAACAACTATTGAGATGTTCAAGAGTGCTTTTTGTACAGATTTTGGACATTATGATACGCCTGGTTTTAAAGAGAGTGCTTTATTTAGATCCCTATCTAATTCACATTCAGACTTAATATATAATTATTTTGATTGCCGACCTACAAGAAATAAAAATGGTGATATTATTTTAGCTTGGTTTGCTATGAAATCTGGAATTGATAATTTCTTTGAAAGAGAACGCTTTTTACTACCCTTAAAAGATATGGATAAGCTTTCCAGGTTTTCAGGCATTGCCATGTCATGGATAAGTGCCTACAAAGAAAAATCTAATATTGAAATCCCAACAGTTTGGAAAGGAGATGGTGTTAACCCTATTGCTATATTTAAATCAAGAAAAACAGATAAACACAAATACTTTTTAGGATGTAAAGGTGGAAAAGCAGGACTTAGCCATGGGAACATGGATGCTGGCTCGTTTGTTTTCGATTTAAATGGCGTACGCTGGTCATTAGACATCGCACAGCAAGATTACCACAAAATTGAAAAAACAGGCTTTAACCTATGGTCTAATGGTCAAAATGCTGACCGCTGGAAATTACTCTCAAAAAACAATTATGGTCATAGTACAATTACCATAAATAATGAAAAATTTAAAAGTAATGCGTTTGCTCCTTTAATAGACTTTAAAGAAAACGACCAACCTAAAGTTAGTTTTGATCTCACTTCTATGTATGGTGAAAACATAAAAAAAACTATCCGTAGTTTTATTAAAGATAGTCCAAGTTCATTATTAATTGAAGACACCCTAGAAACTTCTGAAAAAACTAAAACTATAACTTGGCAAATGATAACCACTGCTAATATTTCTATAAACAAGACTGGCGCTATACTTTCTAAAAATGGAAAAAAATTAAAATTAGAAAATTTATCGCATCCAGATTTTCCTGTCACTATTATTTCTCTATATCCAGCTCCATTAGAATTAGACAGTCAAATAAAGGGATTAAAGCGAATTGAAATACAAATTCCTGCTGAAAAAATAAAAACAGGAAATACAACTCTAAAAATTCGTCTTTCAGAATTATAGCTAAATACAAATAATCACAAATGATAAAAAGTAAATTCACACTTTTAAGCTTAATACTCATTTCTCTATTTTATAATTGTGCAGCAAATAAAATCCCTCATACTCCTCTAGCTAAAGATATAAAAGCTATAGCTGAAAAAGTAGCAAATTGGCAAATCGAAACTTTCGAAGACATGGGTAAATATCGAGCTTTACCTCCTCTTGAAAAAAGAAAAAAATGGCATCACAGAAACAGGTATCATGATCTTGATTGGACTACCGCAACACTATATACTGGAATGTACGAGTTTAGTAAAATTTCTGATGATAAAAAATACACGAAATGGCTTTTAGATATTGGTAATAGAAATGATTGGAAATTATTTAAAAGAGTTTACCATGCAGATGATCATGCTGTTGGACAGTTTTACCTGAACCTTTACAAAGATTCAAAAAACGAAACCATGATACATCCTACACAAAATCGTTTTGACTCCATAATAAATAGCGAAAAAGGTCAAAAATTCTTATGGCATTGGTCTGACGCTTTATTCATGTCTCCTCCTGTATGGGCTAGACTTGCTAACATAACTAAAAATAGTAAGTATTTAGAATTCATGGACAGACAATACCATAAAACTTACAACAAACTATGGGACAAAGAAGCCCAACTATTCTTTAGAGATAAATCATATTTTGATAAAACAGAAAAAAATGGAAAACACATATTTTGGTCTCGTGGTAATGGTTGGGTATTTGGAGGCCTTGCTTTAATCATTCCAGAATTACCTCAAAATTGGGAAGGCAAATCTTTTTATATTCATTTATTTAAAAACATTGCTAACACCTTAAAACATATCCAAAGAGAAGACGGCACTTGGTCTGGAGGCTTATTAGGTGATGAGAAAGACTATCCGAATATAGAAACTAGTGGTACTTCATTTTTTATCTACGGGATTGCATGGGGTATTTCAAATGGTATTTTGGATAAAACAAGCTACGAACCTGTTTTGTTTAAAGCATGGGAAAGACTTAGCAAATGTGTTAATAAAGAAGGCATGTTAGGTTATGTACAACCTGTTGGCGCTGCCCCTGGCGACAGCTATAAAGATTACACTGAGGTTTACGGCAGCGGTGCTTTTTTAGCAGCCAGTTCTGAAATGTACAAGTACCTAATTAAATATTATCCTAATAAAAATAAGTGATTTTTCGAAATGTATTTATTAAATCCAGCAGTAACATACATTTACTCAATACAACTTAAATCATCAATTTTTACTTGAAAGAATTTTCATTATTATTTATAATTTTGTAAATATTTTATATATATTGATAAAATAATAACTTATTTGTAATCAAATTATCCTTTAATTTGTTAAAAAAATGACTATTTATCAGTTTAAATACTTAAATTAGACACGATAAATAACTTTAAATAAATTAAATTATGAAAAAAACATTACACAAAATTCTATTATCATTATTAGCTATTATAGCTTTTTCTTCAAATCAATTAATAGCTCAACCATCATATACTTTTACAGCAGATGTAGAAAGCTGGACAGGTGGAGCTCAAGTTAACATAGCTCAAGCAGCTGAAACTGGGACTGATGGTGTTTTAAACGCTACTCCTTCTGGCAATATGCAATTCCCAAGATTAGATAGAATGGTAAGTATTGACGCTAGCATTATAAACAACTTAAAAATAGTTCTAAAAAATACGGGTGGTGCAGAAATGCTTAGATTAAGAGTAGCCAGCCCAGAAAACCCTGGAGGTGGTCAAAATAACTGGATCACAATTGCCGACATCTCATCTAATGACACTGATTTCAAAACTTACATCGTTAATGACATTTCTGCTGCCATAACAACAACACCTCCTAATGAATGGACGGGTACAGTTACAAATCTACAATTTCAATTCAAAAATGGAACTGACACATCTATAGGAGCAGACCCTATTCTAATTGATGAAATTAGTTTTTCAGGTACCCCATTCACATTATCTTTAAACGATGTTACTAAAGATGATGCTTCTGTAAGTGTTTTACCTAACCCGGTACGAGATGAATTAACAATAAAAGTACCTACTGCAGTTTCTAAAATTGAGATTTACAATATTTTAGGACAAAAAGCTTTAACTAAAATTGATAGTGATTTCTTAAATGTTAGTAGCCTAAGTAGAGGTATTTATATTGCTAAGATTTTTCAAGGAAACAAAATATCAACAAAGCGTTTTGTGAAAAATTAATCTATTATTTCACTGATTTGTATTTATTTAAAACAAATTAATAATAGTTTATAAATACAAAGAAGTCATGTTTTGTGAAAACATGACTTCTTTTTTTATTTTTTAGATAAACTATTTATCCCACTCCACTAATAATTCAGACATGATAACACAAT
This sequence comes from Flavivirga aquatica, assembly GCF_001747085.1. Classification (GTDB taxonomy): domain Bacteria; phylum Bacteroidota; class Bacteroidia; order Flavobacteriales; family Flavobacteriaceae; genus Algibacter_C; species Algibacter_C aquatica. The sequence continues at coordinate 293,787 of NZ_MDJD01000043.1, read as the reverse complement.
TACCTCTTAGCAAAACTCTATCATTTTCAATAAGTTCGCACTCAACAACACCCCCTCTTTTAGATGCCTGATAACCTACCAATGTATTTTTAGCTAATTTTTCACTCCAATAATTAGCTAAATAACAATGTGCCGAACCTGTTACAGGATCTTCATCAATTCCTATTGCAGGACCAAAAAATCTTGAAATAAAATCATACTGATCGTTTAAAGATTTTGCTGTGATTACAAACGATTTTTTAGCGTGCGATAATAATAAATTTAAATCTGGCTTAAAATTTACAATTGACGCTTCATTACTCAATTCAATAACACACCAATCTTTATCTGTATTAATAGTTAAAGGTTTTTCTTTTAAAAATGCCTCTAAAAGCTCATCATCTCCTTCAAAAGCAGATAATTTACCCACAGGAAAATTCATTTCTAATCTATCTCCAACTCGACTTACCGTTAATATACCACTCTTAGTAGCAAACTCAATAGTATCAGTTTTTATAACATACTTTTCAAATAAAATTTTTGCAGTTGCAAGCGTCGCATGCCCACAAAGATCTACTTCTACTGTTGGCGTAAACCATCTTAATTGATAAACATCATTTTCTAAATAAACAAAAGCTGTTTCTGCCAAGTTTATTTCTTGAGCAATATCTATATACTCCTTATCTGTGAGTTTATGTTCTAAAACACAAACTCCTGCAGGATTTCCTTTAAATGGAATATCTGTAAATGCATCTACTGTAAAAATCCTCATGATAAACTATTCAATGCTTGTTCTAAATCTGCAATAATATCATCTACATGTTCTAAACCAACAGAACATCGCACCATACCATCTGTAATACCAGCCGCTAACTTCACTTCTGCTTCAACTTTAGCATGTGTTGTACTTGCTGGATGGGTTACTATAGTTCTTGTATCTCCCAAATTAGCAGATAGCGAACACATTTTAATGGCATCAAAAAACGCACGACCGCCTTGTATTCCTCCTTCAACTTCAAAAGCAACAATATTCCCTCCCAATCTCATCTGTTTTTTTGCAATATCATATTTTGGATGTGATTTAAGAAAAGGATATTTTACCCATTTCACTTTTGAATGCGCTTCTAAATAACTTGCCAATTTCAAAGCATTCTCGCAATGCTTTTCTACTCTAACAGCCAAAGTTTCTAAAGATTTTGATAACACCCAAGCATTAAAAGAACTCATTGCAGGACCAGTAAGTCTTGAAAATAAATAAATTTCTCTAATTAATTCCTTACTACCAACTGTAACCCCTCCTAAAACACGTCCTTGTCCATCCATTAATTTCGTAGCAGAATGAATAACTAAATCTGCTCCATGTTTAATTGGGTTTTGTAAATATGGTGTTGCGAAGCAATTATCTACAACCAACAATAAATCATGTTTTTTACAAATAGCACTTAAATATTCTAAATCTAATACATCAACTCCAGGATTAGTTGGTGTTTCTGCATAAATAAATTTAGTGTTTGGTTGAATTAAACCTTCAATACTTTCAACATCATTTATATTAAAATAAGAACATTCAATATTCCATTTTGGAAAATATTTGGTAAACAAACCATGAGTTGCGCCAAATACAGAGCTACAAGATACCACATGATCTCCTGCATCTAGCAAGGTTGCAAATGTTGAAAACACCGCAGCCATACCACTAGCAAAAGCAAAACCGGCTTCTGCACCTTCCATTAAGCACACTTTATTTACAAACTCATTAACATTAGGATTACTATAACGACTATATAAATCCCTTTGTTTTTCTTCAGCAAAAGAAGCTCTCATCTCTTCAGCATCATCAAACACAAAACCTGATGTTAAATATAAGGGTACAGAATGTTCTGAAAACTGTGTAGTCTCAGATTGCGTACGAATGGCTTCTGTTTCAAATTGTTTTTTGCTCATTATCTTTTATTTTTTTAAGACTATAAAAAACATTATTATAAAGATCTTTTTTTAAGATTTAACAATTTGTTTAAATTATTAATCTATTTAAAAGATTTCTTAGGTCGTATTCCTCTTCTAAAAACGAAATATTTATTGTCTATAATATAGTCTTATTTTTTTATTAAATATTTTATTAATTAATATGCTTAGAGAGCCTTAATATATCTCCAAATACACCTCTTGCTGTTACTTCTGCTCCTGCACCAGCGCCTTGAATAACTATAGGTTGTTCTCCGTAAGATTCTGTGAATATTTCAAAAATAGCATCAGATCCTTTTATTTGCCCTAAAGTACTATCATTAGGTACAGATACTAATTTAACTTCTAAATTTCCTTTGTCTTGAGATAAATCTCCAGATAAATCTCCAACATACCTCAACACATGTCCTTCTTCTTGTCCTTCTTTTATTTTCTGAAATTCATCATCTAAAACATTTAATTGTTTTAAAAACGAATCTACAGATATGTTTTGATAGGCTTCTGGAATTAAATTCTGAACTTCTACATCTTCAAACTCATTTTGCAAATCTAATTCTCTTGCTAAAATTAGTAATTTTCTAGCAACATCGTTTCCTGAAAAATCCTCCCTAGGATCTGGCTCTGTAAAACCTTTATCAACAGTTTCTTGAACAATTTCACTAAACGGTTTATCTTCAACAGAAAAATTATTAAACAAATAGCTTAGGGTTCCAGAAAACACGCCTCGAATTCTTGTTATATTTTCTCCAGATTCGTGTAATAATTTAATCGTATCAATTAGCGGTAAACCTGCACCAACTGTGGTTTCGTATAAATACTGTTTATTATGTTCTTTTAACTGTACTCTTAAATTCTTATAGAATTCATGAGAAATAGTATTTGCTATTTTATTAGACGATACTAAGTCGAAACCAGCTTCAACCAACGCTATATAATCTTGATAAAATGTAGCACTTGCTGTATTATCTACTGCTATTAAATTCTCTAAATGATTTTCTTTAGCAAAAGCAATAATATCTTGTATTGAACTTGTTTGAGATGTAGATTTTATAGCGTCTTCCCAATTAGTTTCTACACCATTTTTATTTAAAAGTAATTTTCTTGAATTAGCGATGGCAAAAACATTTAAATTGATGCCTTTACGCTTTTCTATATCGTCTTTAGATTTTAAAATCTGATTAATTAACGCGCCTCCAACACCTCCATGGCCAAAAATAGCTATGTTTATTTTCTTAGAAATCCCAAACACTTCACCGTGAATAACATTTACTGCTTTATGTAATTGATCTTTTTTAACTACTAAACTTACATTCTTTCCTGTTACTGTATTATTGAATAATAATGGTGTTATTTGGTTTTTAATTAAAGCATTAAATGGTTTATGAAATGAACTTAATTCGATACCTACAATAGAAATTACTGCTACATCGTCTACAACATCTATTTTATTTACGTCTTGCGAATAAAAATCACTTTCAAATTCACGCTCAAGCGCTATAACTGCTTGTGTTGCTTGATCTGCATCTATAATTAAACCTATGCCTCGCTCTGAAGAGCCTTGGGATACAATACTAACACTAATTCCGTAATTACTTAGGGCTTTAAATATTCTAGCATCTACACCAATTTTACCTAATAAACCTCGCCCTTCTAAATTCAATAGTGCCACATTATCTAATATGGATAACGAGGTTACTTCTTTGGTACTTGGTTTAGCGGTTATTAATGTACCTTCGTCTTCTGCATTAAACGTATTTAATATTCGTAAGTTTATATTTTTTTCTACTAACGGAATAATGGTTTTTGCATGCAAAACTGAAGTTCCAAAATTAGCTAACTCATTAGCTTCACTAAATGACAACTCTCTAATTTTTTGAGCATCTACAACCAAATCTGGATTTGCTGTATAAATACCATTTACATGTGTATAATTTTGTAGTTCTTCAGCATCTAAATAGTTAGCAATTAAAGCTGCGGTATAGTTACTTCCGTTTCTACCTAGTGTTGTGGTTTCGTTTTTTAAATTAGAAGCTATAAACCCCGTAACTACATTTACAACACCCTCATTTTCTTTAAAGTATGCTTTAGTATTTTCTTTAGATAATTTTGATAACGGTTGTGCATTACCAAAAGCTTCGTCTGTTTTTATTAATACTCTAGCATCTGTAGCTTTTGCTTCTATACCTCGCTCATTAAGTAAGCTTGAAATCAATTTAATAGATAATAATTCGCCTTGTGCTAAAATATTATCTTTTGTTTTCTTACTATAATCTCTTAATAAACTAACACCTTCAAACAGCTTATCTAAGGTTGTAAACTCTTCAGAAAAATCTATTGTTTTTAGTGGTTCTGCTTGATATGTTTTAAAGGCTTCTAAAGCTTCTTGATACGGTTCCCCTTTTATAGCCTTACCTAAAATAACTTCCAGATCGTCTGTTGCAGAACCTCTTGCAGACACCACTACACTTACACGCTCTCCTGCTTTTACTTTATTTTCTATAATTGAAAGGACTGTATTTAATCCTTTTCCATTTGCCAGAGATTTACCTCCAAACTTTAATACTTTCATGCGTTTTCTTTTTGAACTGGGTACAAAAATCCCTTCAATTATTTTTTCTAGTTGCTCGTATTCTATTAAAAAAGCATCATGCCCATGTACAGAATGTATCTCATTATAAGTGACATTATGATGCGTTAATGCGAGCTGTTTATGTGTTTCTCTATTTTCTTCTGCTGTAAAAAACATATCGGAATCGACACCCACAATATGAATGTTTGCCTGAATATTATCTAATACATTAAAATCTTCTTCCCTGCCTTTAGTTACATCAATGGTCTTGAGTAATTGATTCATTAATTTATAAGCAGACAATTGAAAACGTTCTTGCAATTTATTTCCATGATGCAACAACCAACTTTCAACATTAAAAATTTCTAAATCTTCATTTTTAGATCTATGGAAACGTTCTTTAAAAGACTCTGGTGTGCGATAACATAACATAGCATGCATTCTAGCATCGTGCACTGGGTTTTTAGAATTTAACAAGAATTGCTCTTGAATTTGGCAATTAGCAATTAACCAATCGGTAGATTTCCAATCGGTTGCAACAACTACCAAATGCTCTGTAAAATTAGGTTTTAAAACTGCCATTTCCCAAGCAATACCTCCTCCTAAAGAACCGCCAACTGTAGCAAAAACACTTTCTATATTTAATTGCTCTAAGCCTATTAAAAAAAGACTTGCAATATCTCTAGCCACGAAATCTTTGTAGTTATTAATAACAAAACCATCATAACCATTACCTGGAATATTAAATGCTAAAACGGTGTATAGATTTGTACCTATAACCTTGTCTTCTCCTATTAAATCTTTCCACCAGCCATTTTCTCCTGCAACTTCACTATTTCCCGTAAGCGCGTGATTAACCAAGACTAAAGGAGCACTACCTAAAGCTTTTCCAAAAAGCTGATAACTTAGTTTTATTTCAGAATTAATAACTTTACTCTCTGTGGTAAAGTCTTTGATAATGATATGTTGTAATGGATGTTCCAATTATTTATTTTTTTCTGAATACGTTACTAGATATAATAATATTAAATAGTAGCAAAAGCCGCTTTTAAATCGGCCTTTAAATCTTCTATATCTTCAATGCCAACAGACAATCTAATTAAATCTGCTGTCACACCTGCAGATTCTTGTTCTGCAGCATTCAATTGTTGGTGTGTTGTACTTGCAGGGTGAATAATAAGCGATTTTGTATCCCCTATATTAGCTAACAATGAAAACAACTTTGTATTATTTGCTATAGCTTTTCCTGCATCATACCCTCCTTTTGTACCAAAGGTAACAATTCCACTTTGTCCTTTTGATAAATACTTATCGGCCAAAGCCTTATATTTACTACTTTCTAACCCTGGATAATTTACCCAAGCAACCTCATCTTGAGTTTCTAACCATTTTGCCAATTCTAAAGCATTTTCACTGTGTTGCTTAATTCTAACTGGCAAGGTTTCTAACCCTTGAATAATTTGAAAGGCATTAAATGGACTCAAAGCGCCACCAAAATCTCTTAATCCTTCTAAAATTAATTTAAAAGTATAAGCAGCAGCACCTAACGTTTCATGATATACTAAACCATGATATCCTGCCGATGGTTCTGTAAACTCGGGAAATTTTCCATTAGCCCAATTAAAAGTACCCGCATCAATTATAGCGCCTCCTAGTGAGCTTCCATGGCCACCAATATATTTAGTTAATGAGTGGATAACAATATTTGCTCCATGTTTAATCGGGTTTAATAATGCTGGAGTAGCTACCGTATTATCTACAATAAATGGTACATCTGCAGCTTTTGAATGCTCAGCAATAGCTTCAAGATCTAAAACGTCTAATTTTGGATTCCCTAAAGATTCAACAAAAAATGCACGTGTATTGTCTTGTACTGCTGCTGCGAAGCTTTCTGGATTAGAAGCATCTACAAATGTCGTTGTAATACCTAATCTCGGTAAAGTTACTTTCAATAAATTATAAGTACCCCCATACAAACTACTAGAAGCTACAATATGATCCCCTGCTTTTAACAAAGTTAGTAAACCTGTTGAAATAGCCGAAGTCCCTGATGCAAAAACTACAGCACCTACACCTCCCTCTAAAGTTGCTAAACGCTGTTGCAGAATATCATTTGTAGGATTGTTCAACCTTGTATAAATAAAACCTAGTTCTTTTAACGAAAATAAGTTTGCTGCATGATCCGAATCATTAAAAACATAAGATGTTGTTTGATAAATAGGAACTGCTCTAGTACCTCCATTTACTTTAAAATCATGCCCTGCATGTAATGCGTCTGTTGCTAATTTTTTTGTACTCATTTTTCTAGTTTTTTGAGTTAATAAAAATACATTAATTCAAAAGTCAAAATGCACTTCTACAGTGTACTTATTAGAAAAATGTTATAAAGAAATCTTTAAATTACAGAAAGTAATTTTTTAGGTTATCTATCCAAACACCGATAAATGAATCGGTAATTCAAGTAGAATTTAGCACCTTCTTTAATAAGTTTAAAGGGTTGCTAAGGCTTCATCGGGTCTAATCCCTCCACCTTTCTTGATAACATTTCAGTAAGTTTTTGAACTTTGTGAATGCAAATATTCAGTTAGAAAAAGTTAATATCCAAATTTTTTAACTAAAATTTCACAAAAAATTATTTACCAACTAAATTAGCATGAAATTTATTTCTAATAACAAGCCCTATGGGTCTATCTTGAATTTTAGACTCTAACCACGAAATAATATCTAAATATAAAAAAGCTCTACTTTGATATGGATCGTTTTCAAACTCTTTTAATTTCTTATGGAGTTTAATGAATTCATTCTTAACTTCATGTGGATAAATATCTCCTAAGCCTCTTAAAAATTTAATAAATTCCTTCTGCACCTCATACAAATCTTCCATTTTAATTAAAAATTTATAGGTACTTCTAATTAAAACATCAAGATTATAATCTAAACCAGCTTCATAATGCGCTACTAAATTCAATATTCTTGAAAAACATAATAAATCTTCACGCATTTGTAATGATTTATTGCTAATTATTTTTTCTAAGAAATTAATACATTTTTTATTTTCTCCTGCACCAAAATACATACTTGCTATCTTATAATAAAATAACATAATATGATGTTCATCTATACGATCTTTATAATTTTTTAAACGCTCTAAAACCTCATCTATTAGAGGCAAACCTTCATCAAAACTACCTTCAATAAAATGAAGGTTAAATTTATTATTGTAAATATACAAGAATGCTAAGCCGTCAATATTGTCGTCTTTAGGAAACCAATCTTCTTTCTCAATGGTTTCTAGCTTCTCCAATGTTTCTTTAAATTTCTTATACTGCTTTAAATAAAACAACGCTTCTAATAAATAATGATTCCCTCTTAAAAAGAATACAGGGTTTAAAATAATCATGTCTTTATTTTTATAAAATAAATCCACCCACTTCGAAGCATATTTATAGCATGATAAAAAATCTTGAGTTAAAAAACTATACCATAAATGTGCTTTGTATAACCATAATTTTTCACGAAAGCCTAATGTGTTTATATTATACTTTGGTAATCTGGCATTAAAATATTCGGTGACACGCTTATTTTCAGCATCATTCTTCACATAACCTGTTTTCAAAAACAAACCATATAATTGTAATGATAAATTTGAAAGTTTACTTGCTAATACATTTTGTTGACTTAATTCTTTTGCTTGTACAGAAAGCTCATCTGCTCTATTATTAAGGCTACGCGTTATATATTGAGATTCTATTATTTTTTCAAACTCAACAATTTCATAAGCTACATTTTTTTCTTCATTAGCTATAGCTAAACTTTTGGCTTTATCAAGAATTTTTAAACTTTGTTTATAAAGTCCTTTATGATATAGTATAGAAGCAAAATCTAATTGTTCTCGAATTTGAATTCTAACATTTTGGTGCGATGGATTTAATCGTAAACTAATAAGAATTTGTTTATACAAGTGTGCTTTTAAATTTGAGAGCTGTTGTTTTTTCACAATACCCTTTTTTAAAATCACTGCTTCATCATACACTCCAAGCTTATCAAGAATATTAAAAAGCATCAAAAATTTAGAATCTTCATTTACCCCCAATCGTCCTACATAAAGCTTAAATTGCCTCTTTTCAGATTTGGATAGTGACTTTATTAGCACAAACAAATTATCTTTTTGCTCTCTTGTCATAGTTACAGAAACAGTGTTATTTTTTTGATTATCAATGCCTTAAATACTTAATCATGAAGTTAAACATCGTAAAAAGAGCATGATTAATTCTCCAATTACGAAACCAAAATATAAATTCGTATAACAATACAAAAATTTATTCTAAAGAAATGTCTGATAATCACGTCCAAATTTTTGACACTACTCTTCGAGATGGAGAGCAAGTTCCAGGTTGCAAGTTAAATACCGAGCAAAAATTAATCATTGCTGAACAGCTCGATTATTTAGGTGTTGATATTATTGAAGCTGGTTTTCCTGTTTCAAGTCCTGGTGATTTCCAATCTGTTCAAGCTATTTCTAAAATTGTAAAAAATGCGACAGTTTGTGGTTTAACGCGCTCTGTTGAAAATGATATAAAAGTAGCAGGTGAAGCATTAAAATATGCAAAAAAACCAAGAATACATACAGGTATTGGAACTTCAGAATCTCATATAAAGTTTAAATTTAAGTCTAATCAAGAAGACATTATCGAACGTGCAGTTAAAGCTGTAAGTTATTCTAAGTCATTTGTTGAAGACGTTGAGTTTTATGCCGAAGATGCAGGTAGAACAGACAACGAATATTTAGCGCGTGTTTGTGAAGCTGTTATTAAAGCAGGTGCAACTGTTTTAAATATTCCAGATACTACTGGATATTGCTTACCAAGTGAATACGGTGCCAAAATTAAGTACTTAAAAGAAAATGTAAAAGGTATTGACAAAGCTATTCTATCTTGTCATTGTCATAATGATTTAGGTTTAGCTACAGCTAACTCTATTGAAGGTGTAATAAATGGTGCAAGACAAATTGAATGTACTATAAATGGTATTGGTGAACGTGCAGGAAATACAGCTTTAGAAGAAGTTGTTATGATTTTAAAACAACACCCATATTTAAATTTAGATACTGGAATTAAAACAGAAATGCTTTATGGCTTAAGCCAACTAGTATCAGATAGCATGGGCATTTACACGCAACCAAACAAAGCTATTGTAGGTGCAAACGCATTTGCGCATAGTTCTGGAATTCATCAAGATGGTGTCATTAAAAATCGTGAAACTTACGAAATTATAGACCCAAAAGATGTAGGTGTTACCGAATCTGCTATTGTACTTACTGCAAGAAGTGGTAGAGCAGCATTAGCATATAGAGCAAAAAATATTGGATACGAATTAACAAAACTTCAGTTGGACGAAATTTATGTGAATTTCTTAGATTTTGCCGACAAAAAGAAAGAGATTATCGATTCAGATATTCATTATATAATAGAAAACAGCAAAGTATATAACGAAATTACTTCTGCTTAAATAAATTACCTATAACTTAGGTTATAGGTTTTAATTAAAACAATAAATGAAATTAAATATTGCCGTTTTACCAGGCGATGGTATAGGTCCAGAAGTTACAGCTCAAGCCGTTAAAGCCTTGAAAGCTATAGCTATGGAGTTTAACCATGTATTTACTTTCCAAAACGGATTAGTTGGAGCAATAGCTATAGACAAAACAGATAACCCGTTACCAGAAGAAACTATTAATATCTGTAAAAAAGCAGATGCTATTTTATTTGGAGCTATAGGAGACACCAAATACGACATAGATCCTAATGCTAAAATAAGACCAGAACAAGGTCTCTTAGGTATTCGTAAAAAACTTGATTTACACACAAATATTAGACCTATTATTGCTTATGATGATTTACTTACCAAATCCTCATTAAAAATAAAACAAATAAAAGACACCAATATTCTTATTTATAGAGAATTAACTGGAGGTATTTATTTTGGTGAAAAGAAACTAAGTGAAGATGGCAATACCGCTTCAGATATATGCCAGTATTCACGTCATGAAATAGAACGTGTAGCACATGCAGCTTTTCAAGCAGCAGAAGCTAGAAAAGGCAAACTAACATTAGTAGATAAAGCTAATGTTCTAGAAAGCTCAAGACTTTGGCGTAGAGTGGTTCAAGAACTAGAACCACAATACCCTAAAGTAACGCTAGATTATTTATTTATAGATAATGCTGCTATGGAGCTTATTATTAACCCTAGACAATTTGATGTTATTTTAACAGAAAACATGTTTGGAGATATTTTATCAGAAGAAGCAAGTGTTATAGTAGGCTCAATAGGTCTATTAGCATCGACCTCAATTGGAGAAAAACATGCCATGTTCGAACCCATTCATGGCGCTTATACAAAATCTGCAAATAAAGGTATAGCAAACCCTATTGCTTCCATTTTATCTGCCGCTATGTTATTAGACCATTTTGGCTTATACGACGAAGCTGCACGTATAAGAGAAGGTGTAGATAAATCCTTAAAGCTACACATAACAACACCAGATTTAAATACAAAATACGATAATATAAGTACTACAAAAGTAGGCGATTTCATTGAAGATTTTATTCATAATCCAGATGAAACCAACTTAAATTTTACCAATATACATCTAGGACAATCCACGATTATTTAATTATTTGAGTTAGTCACCAACAAATTAAACGAAACTTTTGGAAGAGTCCATAAAAGCGCATTGTAAACAATGCGCTTTTTAATGCTTAATAATTTGGGCGTAACCCAAAGGGTCAAACTATAGTATTATATTTTTTCTCGTACCTCAAAAAAAGGGTTTTCATTTCAACCCCTTACGCTAAAAACATGGTTTTATTTAATAGTCAATTTACAAAAATCACAAATTCATACTATAACTTTATTCTAATTATTGCTAAATCATCAGTTACAACATGATTCCATTTATCTTTTAGTCCTCGTATTTTTCTATCAAAAAAGTTATTAAACTCTGCTCCTTCATTAACCAATTAATAGATATTGGATGATTTCATTTTCTAATTTCTGTTTTGGATAAAATCCAGTTATTAATATTTTCTTCAAAAATATTAAGCGGTACAGCTCCAGAACGAAGAAATATATCATGAAACTCTCGTATATCAAACTGCTCTTTTAATGCTTTTCTTGCCTTTTCTCTCATTTTTAAAATATGTAACATACCCACTTTATAAGCTGTCGCTTGACCTGGCATAACAATATAACGCTCTATAGCTTTAGTACATCCATTTTTAGAACTTGGTGTATTATCCATTAAATATTGAATGGCTTGTTCTCTTGTCCATTTTTTCTCATGAATTCCAGTGTCTACTACTAAACGGCAAGCTCTCCATACTTCCATCGCTAGTCTTCCAAAATCGGAATATGGATCTGCATAAAACCCCATTTCTTTAGGTAATAATTCACAATATAAACCCCAACCTTCACTATAAGCTGTATAATGCGAATATTTTCTAAATTTTGGCAAATCGGTTAGTTCCTGAGAAATACTGCCTTGCATATGGTGTCCTGGAATACCTTCATGGTATGCTAAGGCTTCCATTTCGTAAATAGGCATATCTGCCATTTTATATAAGTTCGCATAAAATGTGCCTTTACGTTTACCATCTGGTGTTCCTCTTTGATAAAATGCCTTTCCAGCAGATTGTTCTCGCCATTCTTCAACAGCCTTTACCTGCATTCTAGCTTTAGGTTTTGTAAAAAACACCTCATCTAACCTAGATTCCATACTATCTACAATAGTTTGATATCCTTCAAGCATTTTATTTTTTCCTTCTTGACCATCTTCATAATAGAACTGCTTATCGTTTTTCATAAACTTAAAAAAATCTTGTAAAGACCCTTTAAAATTTACGGTCTTCATAATGGATTTCATTTCATCATGAATTCTTGCTACTTCTGTTATTCCTAAGTTAAAAATCTCGTCGCTTGTTAACTTTGTTGTTGTAATTTCTTCTAATCTATATTTGTAAAAATTTGCGCCATCTTTAAATTTCCATACTCCCGCATCGGTTGTTGCTTTTTGCTCTAATTCCTTTAAATAGCTAATCAAGTTTTTATAAGCTACTACAACATTATCTTTCACTGCTAATTCTGCATCTGCTATGATTTGCGCTTTTTCATCTTCTCTCAAATCAATATTCTCCAACTTACTTGTTAGATCTTTTACAAAAAGACTGTTACTAATATTAGAATCTCCTATAACATTCTGGCAATCGTTAAAAACATGAGCAAACACAAACTTAGGTGCTATAATACCTTTATCTGCTCTTATTTTTAAATTAATAATTAGTTCTTTAAATAAAGGTTTAACAGCTCGTAATCTGTTAACATAAGCTAAAGCGTCTTCTTTGTTTTCTACTTTATGCATATTTATCATAAAAGCAGGAATGCTGGATTGTAAACCTCGCATTTGATTTACAGGATATGTATAATGATTATATTTCGCGTAAGCTATTTGTCGCTCTAAATTTTGTTTGAATAATCTGTACGACAGGTGTGTTGACTGATCTAATTTAGTGGTATCAAATTTTAGCAAATCTGCCAAATCTGATTTTGCTGTTTCTATATTTTTTAATCGAAAAGCTTCTGAAATATCATTCAATTCACTCTGTCTATCCTTCCTTCCTAATCGAGATAACATTTGAGGTGAATCCATCAAATTACGTTCGAAAACAGTATCAAACCACTGATTTAATCGAGTAATTTCGTTAGAATCTATGTTGTTTATTTCTGGTTTCTTCGAATGATCTTGTTTGCAGCTAAAGAGTGTTATAATAAGAACGATTGATAAAAGATTTTTTAAGGCCATAGCTTGATTTGGTTTGCAGTTTTTAATTGATAACAAACAAATTAAGCGCTTTTTATTATAAAATCAAATTAATAAGACTAACGATAAAGGGAGCATATTGTCAAAACAAGGTTTAAGAAACAATTATACTTACTCCATAAAAAAGAAATTAATAAATTATTATGAAGACTCTACTCGTCTCATACAAAGCTCATCACTCAAGGATTAAATAGGATTTTACATATAAAATTAGAATGAATTTTATATGTAAAAACCCCTTATTTAAGATCAGATCTTAAATAAGGGGTTTTTTAAATAGCATATAGCCATTAATATCTATACCAACAAAAGAACTTATTCTGGAAACTTATCCCTAATCTTATCCAAACACAAATTATGAATACTCCCTACATGTGTATGTTTTTTAGAGGTATCTGGAACATAAGTACCATCCTGTACTTGACCACCAATTTTTTGATAAGCTTCTCTAAAACTCTGCCCTTCTACAACTAGTGTATTAATATTATCTACAGTAAATAAGTATTTATATAAATCACTGTTTATATCGACGTCTTTTACAATAATTTGCTGAATTGAATAATTAAAAATATCTAGAATATCTTTTATTTCTTCAAAAGCAGCTATGATATTTTCTTTTAACAACTGAAAATCTCTATGGTAACCACTTGGTAAATTATTAGTAATTAAAATCATTTCGCTTTGTAAAGCTTGTATTTTGTTACACTTCCCTCGAATTAATTCGAACACATCTGGATTCTTTTTATGAGGCATAATACTACTCCCTGTAGTTAACTCGTCTGGAAAAGATATAAAACCAAAATTCTGACTCATATACAAACATACATCCATAGCAAAACGCGCCATAGTATTACTTAAACCTCCAAGCGCTGCCGCAATAGTACGCTCGTTTTTACCTCTACCCATTTGTGCTGCTACCACATTATATTTTAAGGTTGCAAATTCCATTTCTTTAGTAGTCAATTCCCGATCTATTGGAAAAGAACTTCCATAACCCGCTGCCGATCCTAACGGATTTTGATCTACCGTTTTTATGGCTGCATTTAATAAATACACATCATCAATCATAAGTTCTGCATAGGCAGAAAACCATAAACCAAAAGATGATGGCATAGCTACTTGTAAATGTGTATATCCTGGCAACACTTTATCTTTATACTTATCGGCTAAGCTTAAAAGCGTATCAAAAAGTGTTTGCGTTTTTTCTTTTACAATACTTAAATGATCTTTATAATATAAATTAAGTGCTACTAAAACTTGATCGTTTCTAGAACGTGCTGTATGGATTTTTTTACCAACTTCTCCTAAAGACTTTGTAAGTTCGAATTCTATTTTAGAATGTACATCTTCAAATTGCTCATCTATAACAAATGTTCCGTTTTCAATTTGTGTTTCTAAAACTTTTAAACCTCCTAATAAATCAATTAATTCTTCAACAGAAATAATTCCGATTTTTTGAAGCATCTTAGCATGTGCTCTAGAAGCTATTACATCGTACTTTGCTATATGAATATCTATTTCCCTGTCGTTTCCAACTGTAAATTGTTCTATTTTTTTATCTATTGATATACCTTTGTCCCAGAGTTTCATTTCTTAAAAATGTTTATTTGTTTATTTGTTGAATTGTTTAGTCTATTACTAGATCTAACAATTCATTATATATTTTAATAGATTACTATCTTCTTAACAGTAATCAATGTATTATACAATCACCCGATTCAACAATTCAATATAAATCCCCACCCCTTCTTCTATTTCACTTACATAAATAAATTCATCGGCTGAATGTGAGCGTGTACTATCTCCTGGTCCTAATTTTAAACTTGGACATGATAATACTGCTTGATCTGATAATGTTGGCGACCCATAAGTGGTTCTCCCCATAGCAATACCTGCTTTTACCAAATCGTGATCTACTGGAATGGATGACGAATTTAAACGTAAACTACGTGGTGTAATACTTTTACATGGTGCATTTTCTTGTAAAAACTCTGCAATTTCTGCATTGCTGTATGCATCATTAACACGAACATCAATCACTAATTTAACATCTGCTGGTACCACATTATGTTGCTTACCTGCATTAATTTGAGTGACTGTTAACTTCACATCTCCTAAAGCTTCAGAGCTTTTTTCAAATTTTAAGTCTTTAAACCATTGCAAAGCTTCAATGGTATTATAAATGGCATTATTATCGTTTGGATGTGCTGCATGGCTTGGTGTACCTTCAATAACAGCATCAAAAACCACCAAACCTTTTTCGGCAACTGCTAAATTCATTAATGTAGGTTCTCCAACAATAGCAACATCTACTTTTGGAATAATAGGCAACATACTATTTAATCCGTTTGGCCCACTACTTTCTTCTTCCGCGGAAGCGACAATAACCAAGTTATATTTTAAATCTTTTTGATTGTAAAAATGCGTAAATGTTGCTATTAACGAAACTAAACAACCTCCAGCATCATTACTTCCTAAACCATATAACTTTCCATCTTCGACACCTGCTTTTAATGGATCTCTTGTATAAGCATTATTTGGCTTTACGGTATCGTGATGTGAATTAAGCAACAGCGTTGGCTTACTATCATCAAAATATTTATTAACAGCCCAAACGTTATTAAGTGTGCGTTTAAAATCTATATCATAACGTTTAAACCAATCTTCAATATGTGATGCGGTTACATCTTCTTCCGATGAAAAAGATTGTGTTTCTATCAGCTTTTTTAAAAGTGATATCGCATCTTGTGTTAATTCTTGTTGCGTCATGTTATAAGGTTATGGTTGTAAAATTATCGTTTTCTTGGGTTAACATTGAAGTGTTCCCCATATTTATAGTATTTACACCGTTTTGTAAGGCATCAAAACAGTTTTCTAATTTTGGAAGCATGCCATCTGCAATTATACCTTGCTTTAATAAGTCTTGGTATTTTTCTGAATCGATATGCTTTACTACCGAGTTTTTATCGTTTACATCTTCTAAAACACCATTCAATTCAAAACAATAATAAATCGATGTTTCGTATAACGCACTCATACCAACAGCGACTTGCGAGGTAATGGTATCTGCATTGGTGTTTAATAACTGCCCATTACCATCGTGTGTAATGGCACAAAAAACAGGTGTGAAATCGGCTTGAATTAATTTATCGATAGACTCGTGCGCTACTTTTTTAACATCGCCTACAAATCCGAAATCGATCTCTTTTACAGGTCTTTTATCAGATTGAATACTATTTATATCTGCACCTGTTAAACCTATAGCATTGGTATTTAAGGCTTGTAATTTTGCTACCACATTTTTATTGACTAAACCACCATAAACCATAGTAATGACTTCTAATGTTTCGGCATCTGTAATACGTCTTCCATTAATCATCTTAGATTCTATGCCCAGTTTAGAAGCTATATGCGTAGCACGCTTACCTCCACCGTGCACTAAAATTTTCTTACCTTCTAAATTAGAAAATAATTTTAGAAATGCATGTAAAGATGTTTCGTCTTCAATAATGTTTCCTCCTATTTTTACTATGGATAGTTTTTCTTTCATTTATCTTAGCTTAAGTTTATACTGTACTTCTAATTCACTTCGACTGTGCTCAGTGTGACAGCTCTACTTGATAATATAATATTGTCGTTTGTCATTACGAGAAGTCTTTTTTAGGACGAAGTAATCTATTTCTATTAAAGAGATTGCTTCAATCGTACCTCTTTCGCAATGACGTTAACTTTTTACTTATTATTTTCTAATATTTTCTTCAATACCAATTGAGCCGCAAACGTTCTATTATTGGCTTGCTCAATGACTAATGAACTATCGCTATCTAAAACAGCATCTTCTACCACAACATTTCGTCTTACTGGTAAGCAATGCATAAATTTAGCTTCACCTAACTTATCTTTGGTAATCGTCCAACTTGAGTCTGTATTTAATACTTTACCATAATCATTATAAGAACTCCAATTCTTGGTGTATACAAAATCTGCATTAGCAAAAGCTTCTTCTTGATTATGTATTATTGGTGTATCTCCTGTAATTTCTGGACTTAAATTATAACCTTCTGGGTTTGCTATTACAAACTCCACATCCATTTTTTGCATGGCTTGTACAAAACTATTCGCTACCGCATGTGGTAATGCTTTAATGTGTGGCGCCCAACTTAAAACAACCTTTGGTTTTGTTACTTTAGTATGTTCTGCTATAGTAATAGCATCTGTTAATCCTTGTAACGGATGTCCTGTAGCACTTTCCATACTTACAATAGGCACCGATGCATATTTTTTAAAAGAATTCATGACATGCTCACTTTCATCTTTCACTTTATCGGTTAAGGTTGGAAATGCTCTCACCGCAATAATATCGCAATATTGAGACACAACTGCTGATGCTTCTTTAATATGCTCTGCCGTATTACCGTTCATCACTGTACCATCCCCAAACTCGATTCCCCAAGCATCACCCGAAACATTCATCACAATAGGATTCATTCCTAAATTTAACGCTGCTTTTTGTGTACTTAAACGGGTACGTAAACTTGAATTAAAAAATAACAACCCAATGGTTTTATTTTTTCCTAATTCTATATGCTTTAAAGGATCCTGCTTTAATGCTTTTGCATCTTCAACCCAAGCCTTTATATTATCTATATCGTGTATGGATGTGTAATGTTTCATGTGTTGTTCTTATTTTATTTTAGTAAACGGTATTTTATCATCAAAAGCATTGGTTATAAAGTGATCTTCTAAGCCGTTTACAATCCAAGTTTCAATGTTTGATTGTTTTGTTACTAATGCCGCTTCAATTTTAGACTGCATACCGCCACTACCGTGAGACGATTTCGAGTCTACTACTTGCTTGGTTAATTTACTTAAATCTTCAACTAATTCTATTGTTTCTGGCGTACCATTTTCCATAGAAGTTTTGGTATAAATACCGTTGGTATTGGTTGCTATTATAAACAAATCTACCTCTAAAAGCGATGCGGTAAGCGCACCTAATTTATCATTGTCTCCAAATTTAATTTCATCGGTTGCAACGGTATCGTTTTCATTAATAATAGGAATGTAATTATTATTAACTAATACGTTTATAGTGTTTACTATATTGGTTTTACTTTCTTGTTTTTCAAAATCTGAATAAGACAATAAACACTGCGATGTTAGCAACCCATATTCTCTAAAAATCTCTTGATAAATTCTAATTAAGTGAGGCTGACCAATAGATGCCAAGGCTTGCTTTACAAAAACATCTTTTTGCTTGCTTTCCAATTTCACAAACTGTTTCGCCACTGCTATAGCACCAGAGCTTACAATAATAAACTCGCAGGTATCTTGAAGCTTTGCTATTTGATTAGCAAGATCTTCTATTTTACCTCTAGAAATATTATCGGTTTCTTTGGTAAGTGTATTAGATCCTATTTTTAGTAATATGCGTTTCTTTTTCATTTTTATATTGACTATTGACAAGTACGAGCTTATTCCTTAAATGCCCATTATGGGTTATCTTATTTGTCCGTTACCATGAACATACCACTTATTAGTAACTAGATGCTGTAATCCTATTGGACCACGTTGGTGTAATTTATCTGTACTTATGGCTAATTCGCCTCCTAACCCTAATTGACCGCCATCTGTAAAACGTGTAGATGCATTATGGTATACTGCTGCCGTATCTACATTTTCCATAAACAACTTTGCTTCAGCTTCATTGCCTGTTACAATTACAGATGAATGTCCGCCAGAATATTTATTTATTTTAGCTATAGTATCTGCGTTAGATGCTATTTCGCCAACAACAATCTTATAATCTAAAAACTCTTCGTACCAAATATCATCCGACTCAAAAAGGGTAACCTCATCAAATTTGCAAGTAGCCTCATCGCCTAAAATGGCGATCTTAGACGCTTTCAATTTAGAAATCAAGTTTTTTATAAATGCGTCTTTATTAGGTAAATTTTCATCTATTAACACTTTATCTACCGCATTACAGGCCGATATTTTTGATTTTCCGTTAAGAATAACATCTAAAGCAATATCTAAATCGGCTTCTTTATGTACATACACAAAGTTATTACCACGTCCGCTAATAATCACAGGACAGGTAGCATGTTGCTTTACAAAAGCAATTAAACGTTCGCCACCACGTGGTACAATTAAATCGACTTTTTGCGTTGGTTTTTCTAAAAAGGCTTGAGTTTCTGTTCTGTTAAATTGTAAATACTCCACCCAATCTGTTGAAGCATCATCTTCCTTTAAGGCTTGATGCCATAGCTCAACAATTTTCAAGTTAGAACGTAACGACTCTTTTCCGCCTTTTAATAATATTTTATTACCAGATTTAAAAGCAATACCAGCAGCTTCAACTGTTACATCTGGTCTAGATTCATAAATAATTAAAACCGTACCAAATGATGCGGTTTTATTATAAACTTGCATGCCATTATCATGCTTAAAACTAAAACGCTCCACACCTACAGGGTCTTCTTGAGATGCTAAATGTGTTACCGATTTAATCATTTCGTCTACTTTAGAATCGTCTACTTTTAAACGATCAAACATCGAAATATCATCGCCATTATAAGCCTCTAAATCTGTTTTATTAATAGCAATTATCGCTTGGCGTTCTTGCTCTAAAAGCACAGCCATTTTTAGTAAAACAGCGTTTCTTTTTTCTATGGATAATAATGTGTTCATTTTTATTTTAGTTTTCAGTCGCACTCACAGTTTTCAGTTTAGTTACTTTCGTTAGTTCTTGTGCGATTTCTCCTTTTGTCGAAATGACTCAACTGTTAATATTAGTTTATTATTTCAAAACCCTTTTCAAAGCCTCAAAAAACTGATCAATATGTACTTTCTTAATATTTAGAGGCGGCAGTATTCTTAATAGCTTTTTATTAGCTGCACCACCTGTAAACATGTGCTCATCATAAATAAGTTGCTTTCTAAGGTCGCCTACTTCAAAATCGAACTCCAAACCTAACATTAAGCCTCTACCTTTTATCTTTTTTATCTGCGGAATGGTTTTAGCCACCGAAATAAAATACTCCGACATCGCATTGGTGTTATCAATTAAATTCTCTTCTTCAATTGTATTTAAAACTGCTAAACCAGCAGCACATGCTAAATGGTTTCCTCCAAAAGTAGTCCCTAACATACCATATTTAGATTCTATACTTGGGTGAATTAATATCCCTCCAATTGGAAACCCATTCCCCATACCTTTGGCTAAAGAAATAATATCTGGAGTTACGTTATAATGTTGAAATGCAAAGAATTTACCCGAACGCGCATAACCACATTGTATTTCGTCTGCAACAAACATGGTATTATTGGCTTTACACAACTTATCTACTTCTTCAAAAAATTCGGCAGTTCCTTGATCTAATCCGCCAATACCTTGAATAAATTCAACAATAACAGCACAAACATCCCCTTTTTCCAATTCAGCTTTAACACCATCAATATCATCTAAAGGTAAAATAGTAACAGCTTGCTGCGCATTTATTGGCGCTATAATGTTTTTATTATCGGTTGCTGCTACGGCTGCCGATGTACGCCCGTGAAATCCTTTACTAAAAGCAACAACACGTTTTTTTCCTGTTTTAAAAGATGCCAATTTTAAAGCGTTTTCATTCGCCTCGGCTCCAGAATTACATAAAAACAACTCATAATCCTTACACCCAGAAAGCGCTTCAATTTTATCTGCTAATTGTTTTTGTAACGGATTCTGAATGGCGTTAGAATAAAACCCTAAAGCATTTACTTGTTCTGTAATGGCTTTAACATAATTAGGGTGCGCATGACCAATTGAAATCACTGCATGCCCGCCATAAAGATCTAAATATTCGGTACCCTTATCATCGTAAACATGAATACCTTTTCCCGAAACTGGGGTTACATTATATAATGGATAAACGTCAAATAATGGCATTTTAATTCTTTTTAATTTGGTTAATTTTTTCGAACGATGCGTTAATCCCTCTAATAAGAGACGAACTTAAACCTTGGTGCTCCATTTCATTCAAACCTTCTATAGTACAACCACTTGGCGTAGTAACACGGTCGATCTCTTCCTCTGGGTGTTTTCCAGATTCTTTTAATAATGTTGCTGCTCCAAAACAAGTTTGCATCGCTAATTCATGTGCCTCATGCGCCTCAAAACCTAATTGTACAGCACCTTGAGTTGTAGCGCGAATTAAACGCATCCAAAACGCAATACCACTAGCACAAATAACGGTTGCAGCCTGCAATTGTTCTTCTGGAATAACCATAGAACGCCCCATACTATTAAAAATAGTTTTAGCCAGTTCTACTTTTTCCTTACCTTTTTCGTTGGTAGAAATACAAGTCATCGATTGTCCTACCGAAGCTGCCGTATTTGGCATAGAACGAATAACATAACTAGCTTTCCCAACAATATCTTCAATTCTTGAAATAGCAAATCCAGTAATTACAGAAATTAATACCTGACTTGGTTTTAAATAGGGTTTAACAGCATTTAAAATCCCTTCAAAATGTCTGGGCTGAATTGCAAAAATTAATATATCTGAATTTTCAACAGCCAATGTATTATCCGATGTTAAAGTCACTCGCTCATCAGTATCAAATCCCTTTATAGAATCTAAGTTTCTTTTCGTTAAAAACAAGGTTGTTAAAGCTTCAGAACTCAACAAACCTTTGGCAATAGATTGCCCTAAACTTCCTGCTCCTATAATTGCTACTTTCATATTTTGTTATCTATTTTTTATTTCCGCGAAAGCGAAAGTCTTTTTATTCTTTTTGGCGTTACCACAAGGGTCGCGCTTTTTGCTATATCTTTTTTTGCCATTTATGGCAGCAAAAAAAGGATGCCGCTTCAATCGCTAACGCCTCACTGTACTCTTAAAAATAAGTCGCCTTTAATTGCAAGCCTGTTGTTTCTTCTAAACCAAACATTAAATTCATGTTCTGAATGGCTTGCCCCGAAGCCCCTTTTAATAAATTATCAATAATACTTGTAATTAATATCTTACCATTATGCTTATGTAAATGTATTAAACATTTATTAGTATTTACTACCTGTTTTAAATGTAAATTTTCGTCTGAAACAAATGTAAATTCAGCATCCTTATAAAAGGCTTTGTAAATGTCTTTTGCCTCTTCTACAGTACCCTCAAAATCGGTATAAAGCGTCGCGAATATCCCTCTTGAGAAATTCCCTCTATTTGGCATAAAAATAATTTCTGAATCGAAATCGTCCTGCAATTGACTAACCGACTGATTTATCTCTCCTAAATGCTGATGTGTAAACGGTTTGTAATACGAAAAATTATTATCTCTCCAAGTATAATGTGTGGTTGCAGATAATGATGTTCCTGCTCCAGTTGCTCCTGTAACGGCATTAATATGCACATCGTTATTTAATAAACCTTGTTCTGCCAATGGTAATAACCCTAATTGAATGGCTGTTGCAAAACAACCTGGATTTGCTATATAATTGGCAGATTTTATAACGTCTCTTTGTAATTCTGGCAACGCATATACAAAGGTTTTTCCATTAAAAACTTTATCTTTTTCAAGCCTAAAATCGTTACCTAAATCAATAATTTTTGTGTTATCAGAAAAGGTATTTGCTTCTAAAAATTTAACCGAATTCCCATGTCCTAAACACAAAAACAATACATCTACATTTGGGTTAACGGTATCTGTAAATTCTAAATCTAAAGAGCCCACCATATCTTGGTGTACCTTACTAATTTTGTTTCCAGCATTACTGGTGCTAAACACAAAGTTAAGCTCTGCTTTTGGGTGAGAAATTAATAGTCTAATTAATTCTCCTGCGGTGTAACCTGCACCTCCAATAATTCCAACTTGTATCATTATTTTGAATTTACTTGTTGATATATTTTATTCTGATTTCCTATAATTTTAATAAACCCTTTAGCATCGTCTGCAGTCCAAGCTTTATTTTCTTCTCCATAAGTACTAAACTTACTAGACATTAAATCGTGATTAGAAACAATTCCATCTAAAGAAAAATGATATGGTTTTAAAGTAACAACTACATTTCCAGAAACCATTTTTTGAGAACTCTGTAAAAAAGCTTCGGTATCTCTCATTACTGGATCTAAATACTGCCCTTCATGTAAATGCATACCGTAGAAACTAGACAAATATTCTTTATGTTGTAATTGCCATTTTGTTAATGTATGTTTTTCTAGTAAATGATGTGCTTTTACTATTATTAAAGCAGCAGCAGCCTCAAAACCAACTCTTCCTTTTGTACCAACAATAGTATCTCCTACATGAATATCTCTACCAATAGCATATTGAGAAGCTATATCATTTAACTTTTCAATATTTATTTGAGGATCGTTTTCTTCGCCATTTAAAGCTGTAAACTCACCATTTTTAAAAGTAAGTGTTACTTTTTCTTCACCTTCTTTTTCTAATTGAGATGGGTATGCTTCACTTGGTAATGGTTTTTCAGATTCTAAAGTTTCAACACCTCCAACACTTGTTCCCCAAAGTCCTTTATTTACAGAATATTTTGATTTTTCCCAAGGCATATCAATCCCTTCAGATTTTAAATATTCTATTTCTTCTTGTCTTGTTAATTTTTCGTCTCTAATTGGAGTAATAATTTTAATGCCCGGAGCCAATGTTTGAAAAATCATATCAAATCTAACTTGATCGTTTCCTGCACCTGTACTACCATGAGCAATATATTCTGCTCCTATACTTTTCGCGTATTCAACAATTTCTATAGCTTGTATAATACGCTCTGCACTTACAGAAAGTGGATATGTACTATTTTTTAATACATTACCATATATTAAATACTTCACTACTTTTTGATAAAACGTCGCTACCGCATCAATATTCTTATAAGTAGACACGCCCATTTTATAGGCATTACTTTCTATATGAGCAATTTCATCTTTAGTAAAACCTCCTGTGTTTACACTTACCGCGTGTACATCGTATGCTTTTGATAAACTTACTGCACAATACGATGTGTCTAATCCTCCACTATATGCTATGACTAATTTTTTCATTGAATATTACTTTTTTATTTCCGTGAAAACGAAAACCTGATTACTTTTTACTTTTCTTTAAGAACATGGTTTCTTTGATATGTTTCAATCGTCTAAACACCTTTTCTTTTATCTTTTTATCTTCTTTTTTTCCTTTATTTTCCTCTTCTAAATTTTTTGCTTTAGAATCGTACAACATTCCTGTACACAAACACATTTTTCTATTTGTTCGCGTAAGTACATCATAGTTTTTACACGTTTGACAACCGTCCCAAAACGTTTGATCGTCTGTTAACTCCGAAAATGTTACAGGTTTATACCCTAAGTCACTATTCATTTTCATAACTGCTAATCCCGTGGTAATACTAAATACTTTAGCATCTGGAAATTTGTTTCTTGAATGTTCGAAAACCTTATGCTTTATTTTTTTAGCAAGTCCTTTGCCTCTATAATTTGGGTGCACTATTAGCCCCGAATTAGCAACAAATTTTCCGTGTCCCCATTTTTCTATATAACAGAATCCTGCAAATCTATTACCATCTAAAGCAATAACTGCATTACCGTTTTCCATTTTAGCTGCAATATACTCTGGAGTACGTCTGGCTATACCTGTACCTCTTACTTGGGCAGATTCTGCAATGGTTTCGCAAATATCTTCTGCGTATTTAATATGTGACTTATCGGCTATAACAACCTTCATTTCCTAATCTGTATTGAATGTCAATTATCTTTTATTTTTTTCTTGGAAGCTGAACTGGACTCACCTAGTTCATAAAATAGAAACATACCCTTACGGGCGACGAGCAAACATACGGCGGCGCATAGAATAATTGTTAATTAAGTAATTAACTGTATTTTGAAATGCTATGAAAATTATATTGGACACTATGAAAAAAATTAAAATTACGTTACGAGTTTTGCTTGCTTAAATATTAGAAACAGCGGCGGCGGTTGCGCGCGGGCAACCCAGAAGTAGTACAACGTATTTTATTTTCTAAATTTTTCATGGTGTAAAACTAAAGCTTATTTTTAAAAAACCCTTACTGTTCTTTCTCTTTTTGTTAAAAATTGTTAAAATCTCTTTTTTTTCTTGTTTTTATTTTAAAAAATTCAATCTCATCCATTTAATACTCATATTTATTGATAAATTCTTTTTTGAATATCCGTAATTACTAATAATTGATTAAAAATGCTTATTTTGTTAAAAAAACAAGTCATGAATATTTTTAGTTTTACCGCCCATTTTGATAGTGAAGAAGCTTGTCGTACTCATTTTAAGCAAGAAAGAGATAAGATAGGAGTTAAATGCCAGCGTTGTGGTCATACTCATCACTATTGGATAAAGGCTGTTTGGAGCTATGAGTGCAAATCTTGTAGAGCCCGTACATCTTTGAGAAGTGGTACTATTATGCAAAATTCTAATCTATCTTTTATGATATGGTATAAGACAATGTTTTTGATGACTACTACCAAGAAAGGATTTTCTTCTAAAGAAATCCAGAAACAGCTTGGTTTAAAAAGGTATGAACCTGTCTGGGCGATGGTTCATAAACTTCGTAAAGCAATGGGTAACAGAGATGCCCGCTATACTTTAGAAGGTATGATTGAAATGGATGAAGGTTATTTTACGGTCGAATCTTCTGAAATAGAGCAACAAAAAGGAAAAAGAGGTCGTGGTGCAGTAGGAAAGCAAAACGTAATGATAATGGCAGAATCCACTCCCTTAGAAGACCCGAAAACCAACAAGAAGGATCGCCAATGTCGCTACTTTAAAGCCAAAGTGCTGACAGATCATAAGGCTGATGGTGTAAATGATACTGTTAAAGAGTCTTTAGACGAACAAAGCATTGTTTTTACTGATAAAAGTACTTCATATGTTGATATTGCTGATTTTGTAGAACTACATATTAGTGAAAAATCAGATAAACAAACTACTAAAGAGACCTTGAAATGGGTACATATTACCATAAGCAATGCCAAACGAAACTTACTTGGAAATTATCACAAAATTAAAGGCAAATACCTACAACTCTACCTAAACGAATTTGTTTACAAACTCAATCGAAGATATTTTGAGGAAAAACTATTCGATAGACTAGTAATAGCTGGAATTACTGGATTATGAGTAAAAACGGATATTCAAAATTCTTTTCTTGATTTAAATTAAAAATGACCATTTTTGCATCTCTAAACTTTAATATTGAGAATAAGTACTTATTCTTAAACCTCTCAAATTTATGAATAAAACATTAATAAAAGAATTTAAATTATTAGCGTTAATTATATTATTAATATCCTTTTTAAGCTGTAAAGACAACAATAAAAAAAAACCTGAAATTAAAGAGAAGTGGGTACAACTTTTTAACGGGAAAGATCTTAACAATTGGGTTATTAAAATTAAAGGACATCCTGCAGGAGAAAATTACAAGAACACTTTTATTGTTGAAGATGGTGTTTTAAAAGTTAACTACAATGAATATGAAGCTTTCGATAATGCTTTTGGACACATATTTTACAATAAAATATTTTCAAATTATAGAATTAGACTTCAATATCGTTTTACAGGAGAACAACTAAAACGTGCTCCAGATTGGGCTATTAATAATAGCGGCGTTATGATTCATTGTGAAGACCCGAAAAGTATGGAAATAAATCAAAAATTCCCTGTTTGTATAGAAGCTCAGCTTTTAGGTGGATTAGGTCAAGAAGAAAGAGCTACTGGTAATTTGTGCACTCCTGGTAGTGCTGTTTTAGTTAACGATAGCCTTATTACTCGCCCTTGTTTTCAATCGTCTTCAAAAACCTTTCACGGAGATCAATGGGTTACTTTTGAAGCTGAAGTTAGAAACGACTCTATTATAAAACATTTTGTTAATGGAAAACATGTTTTAACTTATAGCAAACCTATTGTTGATGGAGGCATGCCTAATAAAGACGAATTTTGGAAATCTAAAATGGGAACACCTCTTAAAGATGGCTATATATCTCTACAAAGTGAAAGTACGCCTATGGAATTTAAAAACATTGAGATTTTAGAATTAAACTAGCATTAAACAATATAAAACTCTAATAACTTATTTGTTTTTCTAAGACTCAACACTTAAAATCTTTATAAAAATAACGGTAGATTTCTAAATATACGTTTCTAAAAATCTACCGTTTTATAGTATTCTAAATTTAACTATGTTCCATTACTCTTTCAAAGAATTAATCCAGACTGCTATTTTAAGAGCTTCTCCTTTTGATACATGAGGTAAAGCTATCATAGGCACCTTATATTCTGGCCAATTTTCAGGTTCTGGCTTATAAATAAGTTCTACTATTCTTTGGTTTGAATAATTACGTTTTGCTATCTCTCCATAAGAAGGACCAACTGCTTTTTCATCTTTTTTATGACAAGCTATACAAGTATTTTTAGCTAATAGTGGCTGTACTTCTCCATCTGTTAAAACAGCTACTTTAGATTCATTTGTTTTCTTAGATTTAGTTTCTTGTTTCTCATAAGTAAAACCTTTTTTCTTTTCTTCTTTATTATCACAACTGGTTACTAATACTATTGAACAAAATGATAAAACTAAATACTTAGATATTTTCATGCTTTTCTTAATATTGTTAATCGTAAAAATAATAAAATTTTGATAAAACTATATTATACCATTTCTCATTTAAAAATGGTGTTATAAAATATAATCTGTACTTATAAAATTAGATGTTTTCTTTTCTAACAATTCTTTTATAATAGCATTATTATAGTCATTATCTTTTGAAGCTACAAAAGTTCTTATTGAAAATGAACGTAAAGCATCATGAACACTTAATGTACTAAAGGCAGAATCTTTTCTACCTGTAAAAGGATATACATCTGGACCACGTTGACAAGAACTGTTTAAATTTACGCGACACACCAAATTAACCAAAGTATCAATTAAAGGAGATAATGTATGTACATTTTTACCAAACAAACTTACCTGTTGTCCATAATTGGACTCAGCCATATCATCTAAAGGTTCCTCAATATCTTCAAAAGGAACTATTGGAACTACTGGACCAAACTGTTCCTCTTCAAATACGCGCATATCTTTATTTACGGGATATAATACAGCGGGAAATATAAAATTCTCTGAGGTCTGCCCTCCTTTTTTATTTAAAACTTTGGCTCCTTTATCTTTAGCATCCTGTATTAACTCTTGTATAAAAGATGGTTTATCAACTTCTGGTAAAGGTGTTAATTTAACATCGGATTCCCACGGATTTCCATATTTAAGTTGATCTACTTTGTTTGAAAAACGTTTATTAAACTCCTCTACAACAGACTCATGCACATATAATACTTTAAGTGCCGTACAACGTTGCCCATTAAATGATAATGCACCTGCAATACATTCATCTACAGTTAAATCTAAATCTGCATCTGGTAATACAATTGCTGGATTTTTAGCTTCTAGCCCTAACACTAAACGTAATCTATTCCCTTTAGGGTGCTGTGCTTGAAGTGCATTTGCAGATTTACTATTACCTATTAATGCTAACACATCAACTTTTCCTGACTTCATAATTGGTGCTGCTAGCACACGACCACGTCCAAAAATAATATTTACAGCTCCTTTTGGAAAACTATCTTGAAAGGCTTCTAACAGTGGTGAAATTAATAAAACCCCTAATTTAGCTGGCTTAAAAATCACAGTATTCCCCATTATTAAAGCTGGGATTAGTAATGTAAACGTTTCATTTAACGGATAATTATAGGGTCCTAAACATAATACAACTCCAAGTGGTCCTCTACGAATATGCGCATAGACGCCATCATTTTTTTCAAATTTTGCGGAGTCTCTATCTATTTGTTTATAATCTTCAATGGTATCGTAAATATAATCTATGGTTCTATCAAATTCCTTCTCTGAATCTGGAAGGTTTTTACCAATTTCCCACATCAGTAACTTTACAATCTCATCGCGTTTGGTTTTCATTTGCTTAACAAATTTTTCCATGCAAGCAATTCTATCTACCACTTTCATTGTTGGCCACAATCCTTGACCTTTATCATAAGCATTAATAGCAGCATTTAAAGCATCCATTGCTTCAACTTCACCTAGTTGAGGAATCGTTCCTAAAAGCGTAGGCTTATAATCTTTAGTAGAGGATATTGTAGAATGTACTTCTGCAGTATCTCCTTTCCATTTTTTTAATTCACCACCAACTAAATATGTGTCTTGATGTAAAAGATATTTGATTTTATATGGTTCTGGGATTTCTGAAAAATCTATGTTCATTTATTAAAAAATATAATATTAAAAACTATAGCTAATATACCTATAATTTTAGTCAAAGCCTCTTAAAACTTATGCCTAGCATAAAAAATATCACATTCTTAACAGTTTAATTACTTGCAAGTAAAATACTTAAATTGCAAACGTTTTCGACTATCGAAATAAGAGATATTAACTATAAAAAATATACAAACGAATATTTTGACAATTTATTCTTACACATCCTTATTAATTTATAGTATGGATGATTTAAGATTAGTTAATAACTATTATTCACAGGAGGATATTCTATTAATACCTTATCAACAATAGCTTTTAAACGTTCTTCACGTTTTTCTGGTGCTGATTTAGGGTTAAAACTAGATTCACTTACTGCTTGCCAAAAAAGCTGTTTTTTATTTTCGTCTACAAAATCAATAGTAATTTGACGATTTATATTAGCTTGACCAATTGGTAGACCTATAGAAATACCTCCACCAATATTTCGTCCGCCTCCACCTAAACCAATGCCAACAGTTTCCCTTTGAGTTTCTTGATATTCAACATTCTTAATATCAATAAAAAAGTCTGGAGTATCAGATAAAGTAAAGCCTTTTACCTTCATTTTTTTATCTAAGGCACCTAAAAACCGTTTAGTATCTAATTCACTTAAACCCGTTTTCATATTAGAATAATAATTATAGGTTTTATAGTTATTAAAATTGGTGGTTTTATCAAAATCGTAATTTACCCGTATTGGCGCACAAGACACTGTAAATAAAATAAGTGTGATATATAATAATGATTTCATGATTCTAATTTTTTATACAAGTTTAAGCAAAAATTATTCCAATCTTCTTTTTAATGATGTACGTGTTCCCATGAATAAAAAAACTTAATAAAATTAGGACACGATAATTTTAATGGAGTCTACAACGAATCCCCTTTTTATTCATTTTTTTGTGTAGACTTGTTTTCACGTAAAGGATAGCAGTGAAAATCCCACAGCTTTAGTTTTTTTTTAAGCGAAATGCAAGGAATTGTAACAGATAGCCTGCCCCTTGTGGTCACGTCCAAATCTTGTATAAGTTTTTTTATACACTCTTTTTATATAATTTTAAAATTATAATAAAAAAATAGGGTAACAAAACAAATGATGAATGTATATATAATAAACTTATAAAAACATTTATCATGAAAAACTTAAAATTCCTTTTAACTTTATTCATCTTTGCTTCATTTCTTATGACAAGTTGTGAAACTAACGATGATAATTCTATTCCAGATGAAAAACCAAATGATACAACTATCAATTATAATTTTGGCTCTACAGCATCAAAAGATTTTATAGGTCAGATTGTCGATGAAAACGAAAATCCTATTCAAAATGCTATGGTTAACATAGGTTCTTCTTCGGCTGAAACGGATGCTAATGGTCTTTTTATTATTAAAAATGCTTCTGTAAAATCCAAATTTGCTTATGTAACAGTAGCAAAAACAGGTTACTTAAATGGTTCTCGAACAGTAGTTCCAACATCTGGAGAAAATACTATTAAAATTATGTTATTAAGTGCGACTGTAGTGGGTATCGTTAACTCTGGCACTCCAGAAAACATTACACTTCCTAATGGCACAAAAGTGGATTTTGATGGTAATTTTAAAAACATCGATGGTTCTGAATATTCAGGGGCAGTGAGCGTAATTATGCATCATTTAGACCCTTCTGATACAAATATAGATGCCAAAATGCCTGGTTCTCTATTGGCTTCAGATATTAATGGTAATGCTAAAGTATTAGAGACTTTTGGTATGTTAAATGTCGAATTAGTAGGTAGTGGTGGAGAAAAATTACAATTATCTGGTACAGCATCGATTGAATTGCCTATAACTGCTTCTCAAGCTGCTACATCTCCTAATACTATTCCTTTATGGCATTTTGATGAAGAAAAAGGATACTGGGTGGAAGAAGGAACAGCAACAAAAATAGGTGATAAATATGTGGGTAATGTTTCTCATTTCTCATGGTGGAATTGTGATGCTCAATTTCCAACAGTTAGCTTATGTTTAACTGTTGTAAACCCAAGTAATCAACCTATTGCAAATGTTACAGTAGAATTGGCTCTGAATGATCAAACTTACCCTAGAACGGGTATTAGTAATAGTGACGGTGAAATTTGCGGTTTAATTCCAGCCAATCAAACCATTACTATGAATATTAAAGATAATTGTGGAAACATAGTGGATACGTCTCAAATTGGTCCTTTTTCGTCTGATACCGTTTTACCTAACGTTGTTTTAACTACGGGAATGGTGCAACAAACTACTGTCATTGGTACGTTGGTACAATGTGATAATTCTAATATAATCGATGGTTATGTATTATTAGAATACGGAAATCAAACCTTAGTTGCTACAGTTACTAATGGAAGCTTCGATTTTAATACTTTAGTTTGTAGTGGTAACAATTCGTTTACATTAGAAGGCTACGATTATACGAACTTACAAACATCTGGTATCATTAATTATACGTTTACAACGCCTGTAACTAATATTGGAAATTTAATTACATGTACTAGTGTTAATGAATATATTTCGTACCAAATAGATAATGATCCTGTAAATTATTTAATAGGAAATATAGATGCAAATTACTCAACTGAAAGACTCTTTATAAACCTTAAAGAGAATGGAACACAATCAAAAAGTTTCTCTTTGAGTGGAAACACTAATATTCCTGGAATTTATACGACTTCGGCATTCCTTATGGAAAGTGGTGATTTTAATAGTATTGATATACAAACAACGAATACCGTTTCATTTAACTTAAGTAATTTTGGTCCTGTAGGCGATTATATAGACATGACTTTTAGCGGAACTTATGTAGACTCTAGTACAAATACAACACATACTATTACTGGCGTAATACATGTTATTAGGGATAATTAAATCAATTCAATGTAGAAAACCAGAGATAAATGACTTCTCTGGTTTTTTTTATTATAATATATTTTTAACTTTTAGGATTCTTGGTTTACAGGTATTAAATCTTAATGGATTACTCAATAAATTTTGCGTTATGCTCTATTAGCAAAACTACTTAATGTATTTCAAAAATGTTTATGATAATTTCAACTTTTCACAAATCGTTAGTATATAGATTTGTTACATATTTAAAACAAATTGATTATAGTAAGACTAATTTTTAAATTAATTATTCCATCGTTGTTATTTGTATTATCTTCTATAGCACAGAACACCCAGAGACTTCAGGATTCCAAAAACACCTTTAAATTATATTTCAGAAGACATTTATTTTACAAATGTTAAAGCAGAAAATATTAAGCTTACTGGGACATTAACACTACCGAAAAATGCTTTATTTTCAAGTAAAGGAATAATATTTGTTTTTGAACACACAGGTATGTATTCTCATTTATTATCTGTATTCTTAACTGGTCAGAAATTATTCTTTTTTATAGCGTCTGGTTTAGAAATTAAAAAATCTATAGGGGTAGTTCGTGGTAAAGATGATCAAATTAATGCTAAACGTATTGCTTTGTATAATTATCGACTTAGAGAAGAATTAAAACCTTATAAACTCCCTAAAAACAGCACCTTAAAACTAAAAAGCCTTTTGTCTTTAAGAACAAAACTCAACAAACAAAGAGCTGGATTTAAGGCTACTTTAAAAGAACAGAAAACAATATATAAAGCTAAAGAATATAAAATCATATTTAAAGTTCAACAAAAGAGGATTATAACTTTATCTAAAGAAATAGATAAAATTAATAGAGCTATGCAAACCATTATAGATGATGACATTGAGCTTAGAAAAAACTATAATCTTGTTACTTCTGATAAAAAACTTAAAGCTATTATTAATATGTGTGCCATTTCTGCTATACAGCATAACCCTGAAATGAATTATCTTAACCCCATTTACCAAATATATTATAATAAAATTTAGATAAACAAAAAGCCTTTACAAAAAATGTAAAGGCTTAGTACTGAAGACGGGACTTGAACCCGTACGTCCTAATGAACATTGGATTTTAAGTCCAATCATATTTAACTCAAATAACACCAAACTAATTCATATTCAATTGATTATAAGTAATTTAATTTTTTATGATATCATTTAAAATCAAGCAAAATCAATATTTGTTGTACCTATGTTGTACCTAAAATGATTATCTTTAAAGTCTAATGTATTAAAAAAATGACTTCAAACGCAAAAATTGTTCTTCGAAAAAAGCCAAATAAAAATGGTCTATACCCTTTGGCAATTAGAATCTCAAAAAATAGGCATTCCAACTATCATTACATCGGTCATTATATAGAATTAGAATATTGGGATGAGAAAAATATTCGTGTTAGAAAATCACATCCAAATGCAGCGAATCTTAATAATCTGTTGGTGAAAAAATTATCTGAAGCGAATAAGATGCTTATGGACTTACAAGCTGAAAAAACAAGATTTATCATCAAATCGTATTAAGGACAAATTATACAAAGACTCAAATAGCTCAAGCTTTTCTGAAATTGCAAAAGCTTTTTTAGATGAACTTTGGAGTTATCCACTAAAAACTGTAGAGAATCTTTGAGAGAGCTCAGGAAGCCTCTCATTTCTTTACTGTTTTCAATCTTGAATACCCATTGAAAAGGGGAATGAGCCCTGGAATTGTTAGTATCTAGAGCACATGTCTTTTTCTCAACCATAAACGCATTATTTCGTCTACTTATATAAGCCTCTTCCAATTTCTTCATCATTTTTATAACTTTATATTTATCAAAAAATTAAAATGCTAACACGAGTCTAATCACTTTTAAAAGCGAAGACTTTTAGTTTTCATTTCAATCATTAGTTTGGTAAAGCTTCACATACAAAACCCTTACTTTGCATTATTGAATGACATCTTTCTCTATTAAGTTTAAAGAAACAACACGAAATACATTGTCCACATCTTCGGTAACTACCGACCACTCTGAAATGTATGGATGCAAGTTAAATAAGGTCTTTTTAATTATATGAGACAAAGTTGCAACAGGTTAAAGGTTCTATTCTTTGTAAAAACCAAGGTTTCCTAAATTTTAACGGCGTTAATTAATTTACTGAAGGTTTATAGGGTCTATTCGCAAATATGAAGCAATCCCTTTCTGCGATTTTTTTTAGTTTCTTCTAACTTCTTGGCTTCTTACTGGCTCTCCTCGTTCTACAAAAGTATCATCTTCATAGTAGTTCATAAACTGGGCAGGAAGTCCTAATCCCCCTAATTGACCTGATGTCCCTTGTAATTGATAATGTAAGTGTGGCATATCAGAAGCACCACTATTCCCAGTTTGTCCCAATTCTTGACCCTTAACTACAGTATCACCTTGGGTAACTATAATAGACCCTTTTTTTAAGTGCGCCAATATCGAGGTTTCGCCATTTAAATGGTCTATTACTATATAATTGCCACCTGGCTCATCGTTATTAGTAGTGCCAACTTGATTATCTTCAATAGTATTTACAACTTCTATTATTTTTCCGGCAGCCGGTGCATTTAAGCGTTTACCAAAACAATAATGGTTTTCTTTTTGTCTAAAATCTCCTGTATAATTTTTCTTTCTTACGGTTACATCGGGTAATATCGTATCCTCTACGATAAGAAAATCAATTGCATATCGTTCACCTCCACCGCGACTAGTAAAATGATGAGCTCCTCCAAAATGTGTTTTTCCACCATTAACCACAAACCATTCGCTTTCAAAAGGCAATTCTAAATCTGTTTTGGCTTGGTAATTTAGATAGATGTCTTCGTCTAGTTTTCCTTCATCACCCATTAAAGTATCTGTGCAAGATGTTATCACTAAAATGAATAAGATATATGTTACTATTTTTAGATGTTTCATAATTAAAATTTATAGTTAATTCCCAAGTTAATTTGATGTTGTAATTCTCTAAACGCATTAGAAATTTGAAGCCTGTCGTAATTAAAATTATAGCCTACTTTTACATCAAAATTATTAGAAAGTTTGTACCTATAGTCGGTACTCCATAACACACTTTGGTATTTCCCTAATGAATAAAAACTTTCTTCAAAAGTGGAAGTTCTCCACATAACGAAGGGTATTGTTAATTTAGATGATAATGATTGTTTGTCATCTATCTGATAAGTAGAGCGACCGGCGATTCCGAGTTTTTGTTGAAAATCATATTGTTTCCAATCGTAAAAAGAAGATACGTTTGATTGAGTCTGTAAGCCTAAGTGTATTTTAAGCTTTTCATTTTTATAAACTTGTTTCAATGAAGAAATGTTCAGTACTATTTTTGAATATTGGGGATTAGGCTCTGGAATTATATTAGTTTCTAATTCCGAATTTAGATAATCTAGTTGCACTTCAAATAGCTTATCTCTTTTGGTAATACGATTATATTTAAATTGATAATTTAACCCTCTATAATCATAGCGCGCAACAGGAGCAAATGATAAATTTTTTAAATAGCCATTTGTGTAACCCGTTGAAAATTCTAAACTGTTTTTTTTAGATATTGAATCTGATTGAGCGAAGACATTTGAAATTGATAATAGAAAAACTAAAGAAAGAATTGTTTTAGTCATGAGCTTTTATAGTAATAAATTTTAGGAATAGATTATTTTTTGGTTATCCTTTAAAGGGTATTATTCTATTCCAAAGACTTCTTTTAATAGACCTGCACCTTCGCCTATTGCATCATCATGCCCTGAGCCTTCAGATAAAATTACATTTGCACCTTTATCATTTAAAAATTGAATTTCTTGAGCAGAAAGTGGTCCAGCTACTTCATCCCTATCTCCATAGACATAGGTTACTTTTGAAAGGCTTGAAACATTGCTGAGTCTATCAGTATATCGGTTAAAAGCTAATCCTGCTAGTAATCTTCCCATGTTTCTTTCTTCTATAATGTCAAATTCAGGATCATTTTCTACTTCAATAGTATAATTGCCATCATTATCATAGGTATAATATGGAAAATTACCTTCGCTAAGAGCTTGCCAAGCTGCGTCATCCATATCTAGGCGATTACCGAGGATAAGATAGCCATCAGCAACATCAACTCCATATGTAGCTATTAATTCTTGGACAATTAAACAGCCATAGGAAATCCCAAGTAAATAGACTGTTTTTCCTTGTTGATTATTGAAGAAATCAACAACACGTTTTATATTAGAGACACTCTGTAAATTATACTCTTTTGCTTGTTCAAAAGTAATATCCGAATCTGTGAATAGCATCGGGGTTTTTGTCTGTACCTGATGCACCATGACGTACATTGCTGATTGAATTCCAAGTTCAGCTACTATTTGATTAGAAGTTTCAGCGTCATCAAGTTCAAGTCCAGAACCTCCCTGAGAATGAATAACGACAATGTCTCCTTCTAAATTGCCATAGAATTCAGCAATATCTGAAATTTGATCTATTGTGCTTGAAGGGGCGTCATCATCATTATTACAAGACAAAAAAGCCGTGAATAAAATAGTGCAAATAATTAAATTTAACGAGTTTGTATTTTTCATGTTATTTTTTTGCAAAAACGCATAATGCGTTTATTAGTTAAGTACCATGCAAAATTAGCTGCTATTAATTTATTATTATTAACTAAAGTGAATGTGCTTTAGTTTTATTTTGCAGTTTTAATGAATCAAATTCATTACATATTAATGAAAAAGACTTTGTTACTCTAATAACACGGAAGCATTAGGATATTAATGAAGTTAAAAGCAAAGGAAAGTAATATCAGTTATGATTTGTTCGTAAATACTTTTACAGTATTGACTTCGGTAAGAATGCTAAAGAAAAGAGTTTAGTTAAGTGAAGTTGAATGATTATTATATATTCTCTTACGAATTCTGCTAAGTGACTGAGGCTCCATACCAAGGTAGCTTGCAATTTGGTGATGAGGAACACGGCTAAAGAGAGTGGGTCTAGTTTCTAATAAATTTAGGTATCTTTCTTCTGGTGAAGAAGAAATAAAATGACTCCATTCTGCTTTTGCTTTATTCAATTTTTCTACTGCAATTTGTTGAAAAACAGCATCCAGTCTGGGAAGTGCTGCTCTTAATTCTTTTTCAAAAGATTGATCACTTATAGTCAGTACACAATCTTCACTACATTCCCAATAATGTGTAGAAGGCACACCCTTTCCGTCATGAGCAAAAGGGGAAAATGTATCTCCTTCAGTAAAAAAAGCGGTTGATTTTTCTACCCCATCTTTAATCAAATATTCTCTTATACAGCCTTCTACAACCATATAACACTTACTCGGAATTTGACCTTCTCTCAATAAAACATCAGCTTTTTTGAATTGTTTGACAATTGTTTTTTCAACGATAAGATTAATCTCTTTTTCATTCAATATATTTGCACAACTTACTATCGCTCTTATTTTCTCCTTTAATTCCATGGTGTCCTTTTTTTATTTAGCTGCTCACAAAAGCATGTTTTGGGAACTATGCTGACTAGCCATAATTTACAGCTACTATTTCATAATTGTCAAGATAGATTTTTTTTGGTTATCGTAAACTCATTTTATCTTTATATTAACTAAACGAATCTAATGGATAATTGTTACCACTAGCATGATAGCCCTCTATATTTTTTGCCTGATAGTTCAATGTCGTTTTTAAATCACTATGACGATTATCGAGCTTTTGAAGGATTGAAGTATGAGAATACACCAAAATTGTAAATAGTTTCTATTTAAATATATAAAACCACTTATTTTGAGTATTATTTAATAGCAACAGAATACAAAATGACTAAACCCTTAAAGTTTTGTTAAAAAGAGGCTAATTCGGTGTCTCTAAATTTAAAGGGGCTTTTTGAGCCTAAAAAATGCTGTAAAAATGAGATTTTGGATAGTTCCTCTTTCTTCAAAACAATCTATTTAATATCAAATAGACATAAATCCTATTAAACATATTAAAAACATCAAATGTTGTACCTATATTGTACCTGAATAAAAAAAGCCTTTACAAGAAATCTTGTAAAGGCTTAGTACTGAAGACGGGACTTGAACCCGTACGTCCTAATGGACATTGGATTTTAAGTCCAACGTGTCTACCAATTCCACCACTTCAGCATTGGTATATTTTCAAGAAAGTCTCAGAGCGAAAGACGGGATTTGAACCCGCGACCCCCACCTTGGCAAGGTGATGCTCTACCCCTGAGCTACTTTCGCAGTCTTTAAATGAACGAGCAATATCGCTATTGCGGTTGCAAATTTAAAACTTTTCTTCGAATCACAAAGCTTTTTTGAAAAAAATATTATTTTTTTTTCAAGCGTGCTTTTTCTTCACAAGCATTCGCTTAATCTCATTTAGTTTCATGAGTGCTTCTACAGGTGTAAGTGTATCTATATCAGTTTCTAATATTTCATCTTTAATATTTTCAAGTAATGGATCGTCTAAATTAAAAAAACTTAGCTGCATTTCATCTTTTATTGATTTCACCTTATCTGTGAGTTCTTCATTAGAGTGAGATTTTTCTAATTTCTTTAAAATAGTATTAGCACGATGTAAAACTTGTTGAGGCATTCCTGCCATTTTCGCCACATGAATACCAAAACTATGAGCACTACCTCCTTCAACTAGCTTTCTTAAAAAAAGTACATTATCCTTTAATTCTTTTACAGAGACATTAAAGTTCTTTATTCTACCAAAGGTTTCTGTCATTTCATTTAACTCATGGTAGTGTGTCGCAAATAAGGTTTTTGGTTTCCCTGAATGTTCATGAAGGTATTCACTAATCGCCCAAGCTATAGAAATACCATCGTAGGTACTCGTACCACGACCAATTTCATCTAACAAAACTAAACTTCTATCACTTATATTATTCAAAATAGATGCTGTTTCATTCATTTCTACCATAAAAGTAGATTCTCCCATAGAAATATTATCACTAGCACCTACACGAGTAAAAATTTTATCTACTAAACCTATTCTAGCAGACTCTGCTGGAACAAAGCTTCCTATTTGAGCTAGTAATACAATAAGTGCTGTTTGACGTAATATAGCAGATTTACCAGACATATTTGGCCCTGTAATCATGATGATTTGTTGGGTTGTTCTGTCTAAGAACACATTATTAGCAATATAAGCTTCTCCTATAGCTAATTGTTTTTCTATAACCGGGTGTCGCCCCTCTTTTATATCTAAATCAAAAGAATCATCAATGATTGGATATACATAATTATTATCTTTCGCTAATTGAGCAAATCCACATAAACAATCAAGCTGGCCTATTAAATAAGCGTTTTGTTGTACTGCTTTTATGTATTGATTCATCCAAGCTACTAGTTCTGCAAACAATTGTTGTTCTATCGCTTGAATTTTATCTTCGGCACCAAGAATTTTAGCTTCGTATTCTTTTAATTCTTCGGTAATATAGCGTTCTGCATTAACTAAGGTTTGCTTTCTTATCCAATCTTCTGGCACTTTATCTTTATGCGTATTACGTACTTCTATATAATATCCAAAGACATTATTTGATGCTATTTTAAGCGATGTAATACCCGTACGTTCACTTTCTCGCGCCAACATATTATCAAGGTAATCTTTGCCCGATTTAGACAAATCTCTTAATTCATCAAGTTCAGCAGAAAATCCATTAGCAATACTATTTCCTTTCAATACGTTTACAGGTGCATCTTCTCTTAGCGTTTCTTTAACTTTTTCTCGAAGCACTTCACAACTTTGTAATGTATCTCCAATAATTTTAAGCGATTCATTATCGCAGTTTGAAGCTAAAACTTTTATAGGCACAATAGCTTCTAATGAGTTTTTAAGTTGAATAACCTCTCGCGGATTTACTTTTGTTGTAGCTACTTTTGAAATTAAACGCTCTAAATCACCTATTTGTTTAATCTGATTTTGAATGTTTTGATGTACCTCCTTTTCTTGGGTTAAAAAACTAACCACTTCGTGACGTTGCTTAATTTTTTCAACGTTTTTTAGAGGTAATGCCAACCAGCGTTTTAAAAGTCTTCCGCCCATAGGCGAAATGGTTTTATCTATAACATGTAAAAGTGTTACCGCATTGTTATTTGTAGAATTGTAAAGCTCTAAATTCCTAATGGTAAATCGATCCATCCACACATAATCATCTTCTGCTATTCTAGAAATAGATGTAATATGCTCAAGTTTATTATGCTGCGTTTCTCCTAAATAATGCAATATAGATCCAGAAGCTATAATCCCTTCATTTAAATCTTCAATACCAAAGCCTTTTAATGTTTTTGTATCAAAATGTTTAATTAAAGTTTCATAAGTATAATCTGTTTGGTATACCCAATCTTCTAAATAAAAGGTATGGTGGTCGTCTCCAAAAGTGTCATTAAAAGCCTTTCTTTTTTGTTTAGAGACTAGTACCTCGCTGGGACTAAAGTTTTGCAATAATTTATCTATATATTCTGCATTTCCTTGAGAGGTTAAAAACTCACCTGTAGAAATATCTAAAAACGAAATGCCTATATATTTTTTATCAAAATACACAGAACATAAAAAGTTATTAGATTTAGATACTAAAACTTCATCGTTTAAAGCGACTCCTGGAGTTACTAATTCTGTAACCCCACGTTTTACAATGTTTTTAGTTTGCTTTGGATCTTCTAATTGATCACAAATAGCTACACGCTCGCCTGCTTTTACCAATTTGGGTAAATAGGTATTTAAAGAATGATGCGGAAAACCTGCCAATTCTATTTCACTTTCACTACCAGCTCCACGTTTAGTTAATATAATACCTAAAATCCCTGCTGTTTTAATAGCATCTTCACCAAAGGTTTCATAAAAATCACCCACACGAAATAATAGCAGAGCATCTGGATACTTTGCCTTAATCGTATTGTACTGCTTCATTAAAGGAGTCTCTTTTTTTGCTTTTTTTGCCAATGGTAAAGTAATTTATTAGTATTATTTTTGCGAATCTTATAAGATTGCTAATGTAGCATTATTTTGATTTTTTTAGAAATTGAAATATTAGAAGTTATTTACAAATAAAAAATTACTCTTTATATAATGCGTAAATTAAAAAACAGCGAATTAGGTAGATTAAGCATCGATGCTTTTAAAAATGTAAAAAAAACACCTATAATTATTGTTCTTGATAATATTAGAAGTTTAAATAATATTGGATCGGTATTTAGAACAAGTGATGCGTTTTTAATTGAAAAAATTTATCTGTGTGGTATTACAGCAACACCCCCACATAAAGATATTCATAAAACAGCGTTAGGAAGTACAGATACTGTTGCATGGGAATATGTAGAAAGCACTATGAATTTAGTTGAAAAATTAAAAACTGAAAATATAAAAATCTGTGCTATCGAACAGACTGAAAATGCAACCATGCTTAATGACTTCACGCCTAAAACTAATACAAAATATGCTTTAGTTTTTGGTAACGAAGTTAAAGGTGTTTCTCAAGATGTTGTTAGTGTTAGCGATACCGTTATTGAAATTCCTCAATTTGGAACGAAACACTCATTGAATATTTCGGTAAGTTGTGGCGTAGTTATTTGGGATGTTTATAGTAAATTAAAATAACAAGAGATTTAACACTCTATTTTGAATAGGGTTTTAATACTCCTTAATTTATGTGAAAATAAAAATAGTTTTCTAAGGTTACAATACTTTATATTTATACACCTAACTAAGGTTTTAGTTATTCATTTTCTTTTTAACAAACTTAACGCCATAAATACTTGCAATAGAATCTATTTTAAGCTTCGTTGGTTTACTTCTTTTTGAAAGATTAGCAATATCATCAAAAAAGCCTTCAAAACCTCCTGGAGTTATTGTATTCATGGTAATGCCTAGAATAGAGTCTGTGTTTTTAAAACTATGAGGAATGCCTTTAGGAAGATGGATTAAATCGCCTTGTTTTGCTTTTATGCTTTTATCTCCGAAATAAAATTCATAATTACCTTTTAAAATATAGAATAATTCATCTTCATTTGTGTGGATATGCATAGGTGGACCACCTTTTGGCTGTGTTTCGGTTACAATAACAGAATATTTTCCATTTGTTTCATTACTTAAAATTTTTCCTATAATTTTCATACCTAAAATATTCCATTTTTTTCCTTCATCTTTGATTACATGTATAGGATTGGATACAGGATTATTCTTAGAAACTTCATCATTAGTATTTTTTTTGCAGCTATAAACAATAAGACTAATAACTAATAATTCTATAATTAATTTTCTCATTTCTTAACGTGATAATATATAGTACTATTCGACTAAAATAATATTTTTATTCAAATTTTATAGACTAAGTTCTAATTAGCATATTGAATAGTTGTAGTTTATATTCAAACCAGGCACTATTTGAAGCAAATGCAATGGCTGTTACTGTCATCATTTTCTGGTTGAGTTCCTAATCTTTTCGAGTACTAAGAACCAGTTTAAATAATTTTGCAAATATTTTGTTGCTACTCCATTGAAAGAATCCATAAATTTTCTCAACCTCACATCTAGATTATTTATATTTTGTACGTGATACACTTTATCAACATTGTAAGTCAAAGCACTATTCTAAATTAAAAGTAGCAACAAAATCACATCATAAAAAAGATGAGCAAGCTATAAAGGTCTTTAAAAAAACTCCCCAACCTATTGACTAATATTAGAATGAGTCTTAATAAAGATAAGTGTGATTATATTGATATAATGTTTCAAGATGAGGCTAGGTTTGGACTGATGACTCATGTAGGTACTGCTCTTACCGCTAAAGGCGCAAAACCTATAGTGAGTTACCAGCAAGCTTTTAAAAATACATATTTGTACGGAAGCTATTCTCCAATTGATGGGAGTCATTTTACCTAGGAAGTAGAAGGCGTTGATTCCCTAATTTTTGAAGCTTATCTTAAAGCGCTATCTCTTTTTAGACCCGAAGAATTAAAGGTTCTGATCATTGACAATGCAAGTTTTCATTCTACTAAAAATATAAA
Source organism: Flavivirga aquatica (assembly GCF_001747085.1). GTDB lineage: Bacteria > Bacteroidota > Bacteroidia > Flavobacteriales > Flavobacteriaceae > Algibacter_C > Algibacter_C aquatica. Next base: position 250,160 of record NZ_MDJD01000043.1, on the reverse strand, counting down.
TATCTCAGACAATATTAAGCTTATTAGAATACCGCCATATACCCCGGAATTAAATCCTTGCGAAAAGTATGGCAATATTTAAAAGAACGATTTAAAAACAGAACATTTGAAAATATCAAAGATCTTAAACATTGGTTAAATCAAACTGTAAAAACACAAATTAACAACAATAATATAATCAACATTGTAAAATCTGAATTTTATATAAAAATTATTAAGCTTGTTTTAAATTATAATTGATATAAGCAAAGTAAATATTAATGATACAAAACGGGTATATATTTTATACTCGTTTTTTATGTAGTATTTTTTCTAAAAAATATTATATCTTTAAAACTAAATCTTAAATTAAAAAATATATAGTAAAATGGGAAAATTCGAAATCAAAAAAGATAAATCTGAACAATATAGATTCAATCTTAAAGCTGGTAATGGTCAAGTTATTTTAAGTAGCGAAGCATATAAAGCTAAATCATCGTGTGAAAATGGTATAGAATCTGTTAGAACGAATTCACAAGATAATTCTAAGTATGAAAGATTAACAGCTAAAGATAATAGTCCATATTTCAACTTAAAAGCAACCAATGGTCAAATAATTGGAACTAGTGAAATGTATTCTAGTACAGACGCTATGGAAAATGGTATTGCTTCAGTTAAGAATAATGCTCCAGATGCTAGTGTGAAAGATAATTCTTAAGAACTTCATTAAACAAATTATAAACGAGCCTGTTTAATCGTATGCTCGTTTTTTGCTTATTATAGTATCATATATACAGATTTGATTAAGTTTCGATAATTGTTTTGAGCTAAGTTCTAAGTTAGATATGCATTATCTTTGATAAAAATAAGATTATATGATTCCTTCGGATTTAGAGATTTTTTTATTAGTAGTGATTCCTTAACTAAGCAAGAGATTGTGTCTTCTCTCTTGCCTTTTTCCTTGCAAGAGAGTAACGTGAAAGAGAACAAAGACAGTAAAGCAGTGACTTGCCCTCATTGTCAAGATAATCGAACACGAGCAAATGGTAAGCTAAGAGGAGTTCAGCGCTATATTTGTAATGGGTATAAGAAAAATTTTAGTGAGACTACTGGTGAATTTTGGTGTAACATAAAAAAGAAAGAGAAGCTAAATAAATATTTATACTGTTTGTTATCTGGCTTATAGTATTAGAAAAAGTACAAAAGAAATAGGTATGTCCATACAAACCTATTTTGATTGGCGTCATAAATTATTGACTTCATTTTCTAGTGTTTCGGTAGAGGATTTTCAAGGGATTCTAGAGAGTGATGATTTATTTTTTGCTTATTCTGAGAAAGGAAATCGCCATTTAGATAGAAAACCCAAAAAACGAGGAGAGAAAGTAAGTAAGGAGCGTTCCTGAATTAGCATGTGAATTAGGAATAGATAAAAGCACTATTTATTATTGGCGCAAGAAATATGGAGGTATGGAAACCAGTCATTAAAAAAGACTAAAGGAACTTGAAGAAGAAAATCTTAAGCTCAAGCAAATGTATGCTGATGCTTCTCTGGATATACTACAATTTTATGTTTTAATTTTCTCAATAAAAGGTTTAGTGTATAACTCGTATCCTGTAATTGATTTAATTATTTTTGCGTCCATCAATTGTATAGTCTCTGTTATCCTATTTTGTAAATCCTCTATGGATTCAAAAAACTTCATAGCTATTCTATCCTTCATCCATTGCCATACTTTTTCTGCTGGATTTAGCTCTGGAGAATAAGGAGGTATATTTAAAAGATAAATGTTTTCTGGTATTTCTATATTTTTACAAGCATGAAAACCAGCATTGTCTATTACTAAAATTTTATACTCTCTTGGGTTTTGTTGGCTAAGTTCTTTTAAATAGCTCTCAAATATAGCATTGTTTACAATTGGTGTTTCCCAGTAAAAGGCATGTCCCGTTATTGGTGAAAAACTACCCCAAAGCCATACATATTTATAGCTATGTTGGTAGTGTACTTTTGCTTGAACTCCTCTAGCGGTGAGGGTTCTTTTCTGATGAGTCATCAACCCAAATCTAGCCTCATCTTGAAACATTATATCAATACTATCATACTTATCTTTATTAAGACGCATTCTAATATTAGTTAATAGGTTGGGGAGTTTTTTTAAAAGCCTCTACAGCCTGCTCATCTTTTTTATGATGTGATTTTCTTGCTACTTTTAATTTAGAATAGTGCTTTGACTTACAATGTTGATATAGTGCTGAATAGGTTATGTCCTTTTGGGTGGTTTCAGTCAGAATAGACAATAACTCTACATAACTGGTAATAGTACTATTAGGGTTATTTAATAATCTGTCTATCTCTTTAATTGTTGATTCTTTAAGTAATTTTGTATTGTTACCGCCACTTGAAACGGTACATAAATTATCCAGACCGCCTTCTTCATACATTTTTAACCAATTGTATATGCTACGACGGTCATATTTTACTTTTTTAGCAACTTCTTTGGTGTATTTACATTTTCCTTGCTTTATCAATAGCAATGCTTTTAACCTACTACGTTTTAACCTACTTGTTTCCTTATTGTAAAGTTGTTTCAACTTTAATTCACTCTCAGAAATCTGAATATCATTTTTTTTTGCCATAATATAAAGATATAATTTTTTTTGAGAAAATTAAAATAAAAAATTTGTATAATTATTTTAAAACAATGACAAAAAAAAATCCTCAACAAAGAAATGTTGAGGATTAATTAAACACTGAGTTAATATCAGTATCAAAAAAGGCAACGACCTACTCTCCCACAAATGCAGTACCATCGGCGCTAATGGGCTTAACTTCTCTGTTCGGAATGGTAAGAGGTGAGCCCCATCGCTATAACCACCTTAAGTTATAGCTATGGTAATAAGTGATTAACTTATCACTACAGCGTTCATCTTTACGATGAACAAATATCTTAACATATTGAAAAACACCCGTAGGTGACATACTTAAAAATTTTATAATATAACTTTTTGTAAACTTTTAAAAAAACAGGCGTACAATAAGCCTATGGGTTATTAGTACTACTCGGCTATGACATTACTGCCTTTACACCTATAGCCTATCAACGTGGTAATCTCCCACGACCCTTTAAAGAAATCTCATCTTGTGGTGGGTTTCGCGCTTATATGCTTTCAGCGCTTATCCCTTCCCAACGTAGCTACTCTGCAATGCTGCTGGCGCAACAACAGATACACCAGAGGTTAGTCCAACTCGGTCCTCTCGTACTAGAGTCAGATCCACTCAAATTTCTAACGCCCACTGTAGATAGAGACCGAACTGTCTCACGACGTTCTGAACCCAGCTCGCGTGCCACTTTAATGGGCGAACAGCCCAACCCTTGGGACCTTCTCCAGCCCCAGGATGTGACGAGCCGACATCGAGGTGCCAAACCCCCCCGTCGATATGAGCTCTTGGGGGAGATCAGCCTGTTATCCCCGGCGTACCTTTTATCCTTTGAGCGATGGCCCTTCCATGCGGAACCACCGGATCACTATGCTCTACTTTCGTACCTGATCGACTTGTAGGTCTCTCAGTCAAGCTCCCTTATGCCATTGCACTCTACGCACGATTACCAACCGTGCTGAGGGAACCTTTAGAAGCCTCCGTTACTCTTTTGGAGGCGACCACCCCAGTCAAACTACCCACCAAGCACTGTCCCTTCATTTGAAGGTTAGACTCTAGATAAGCAAAGGGTGGTATTTCAACAATGACTCCACAACGCCTAGCGACGCCACTTCAAAGTCTCCCACCTATCCTACACATTACTTATCCAAAACCAATACTAAGCTATAGTAAAGGTGCACGGGGTCTTTTCGTCCCACAGCGGGTAATCGGCATCTTCACCGATACTACAATTTCACCGAGCTCATGGCTGAGACAGTGTCCAGATCGTTGCACCATTCGTGCAGGTCGGAACTTACCCGACAAGGAATTTCGCTACCTTAGGACCGTTATAGTTACGGCCGCCGTTTACTGGGGCTTCATTTCAGATCTTCGCTAAAAGCTAAACCCTCCACTTAACCTTCCAGCACCGGGCAGGTGTCAGGCCATATACGTCATCTTTCAATTTAGCATAGCCCTGTGTTTTTGATAAACAGTCGCCTGGACCTTTTCACTGCGGCCACCCCAAAGGGTGGCGACTCTTCTCCCGAAGTTACGAGTCTATTTTGCCTAATTCCTTAGCCATGAATCTCTCGAGCACCTTAGAATTCTCATCCCAACTACCTGTGTCGGTTTAGGGTACGGGCTGCTTCACTCGCTTTTCTTGGAAGTCGCTTCTCTGGATTATCACCTTGACCGAAGTCGCAGTGTACTATCGGGGTATTACTACTCCCTTCAACGTACTATTCCGTCAGTACGCACCAAATTTACGCCTCCGTCACTTTTAGTGTGAGCAGGTACAGGAATATTAACCTGTTGGCCATCCACTACCCCTTTCGGGTTCGCGTTAGGTCCCGACTAACCCTCAGCTGATTAGCATAGCTGAGGAAACCTTAGTCTTTCGGTGTGCGGGTTTCTCGCCCGCATTATCGTTACTTATGCCTACATTTTCTTTTGTAGATTCTCCAGAATACCTCACAGTAATCCTTCGACGACACTACAATGCTCCCCTACCACAATTAATTGTCCATAGCTTCGGTAATATGTTTATGCCCGATTATTATCCATGCCGAACCGCTCGACTAGTGAGCTGTTACGCACTCTTTAAATGAATGGCTGCTTCCAAGCCAACATCCTAGCTGTCAAAGCAGTTCAACCGCGTTATTTCAACTTAACATATATTTGGGGACCTTAGCTGATGGTCTGGGTTCTTTCCCTCTCGGACATGGACCTTAGCACCCATGCCCTCACTGCTGATAAACATTTTATAGCATTCGGAGTTTGTCAGGAATTGGTAGGCGGTGAAGCCCCCGCATCCAATCAGTAGCTCTACCTCTATAAAACTATTAATCAACGCTGCACCTAAATGCATTTCGGGGAGTACGAGCTATTTCCGAGTTTGATTGGCCTTTCACCCCTACCCACAGGTCATCGGAACACTTTTCAACGTATATCCGTTCGGTCCTCCACTGTATGTTACTACAGCTTCAACCTGCCCATGGGTAGATCACACGGTTTCGCGTCTACCACTACTAACTAAGCGCCCTATTCAGACTCGCTTTCGCTACGGATCCGTGACTTAATCACTTAACCTTGCTAGCAACGGTAACTCGTAGGCTCATTATGCAAAAGGCACGCCGTCACAGATCTAGTCCGCTCCGACCGCTTGTAAGCGTATGGTTTCAGGTTCTATTTCACTCCCTTATTCAGGGTTCTTTTCACCTTTCCCTCACGGTACTAGTTCACTATCGGTCTCTCAGGAGTATTTAGCCTTATCGGATGGTCCCGACTGTTTCATACAGGATTACTCGTGTCCCGCACTACTCAGGATTACACTAGATTCACACGCTTTACTTATACGGGACTATCACCCTATATTGTTACTTTTTCCAAAGTATTCTAATTCATTGTGCTTCAAATATCGTGGTCCTACAACCCCACTATTGCCGTAACAATAATGGTTTGGGCTAATCCGCGTTCGCTCGCCACTACTAACGGAATCACTTTTGTTTTCTTCTCCTCCGGGTACTTAGATGTTTCAGTTCTCCGGGTTTGCTCCTATTACTAGGTGACATATCTTCAATATGCCGGGTTGCCCCATTCGGATATCTGCGGATCTAATCATGTGTGCTGATCCCCGCAGCTTTTCGCAGCTTATCACGTCCTTCTTCGCCTCTGAGAGCCTAGGCATTCCCCATACGCCCTTATTTAGCTTATTGTACTTTTTGCTTTTTTAATGAGTTACTATAATTTATATAAAAATCTTATATAAACTATCTGTGATTAATTAGAAATCGCTCGTGATTCTAATTAATCCTTTATATTATTTATTATTAGATCAATCTAATCTTAAATTTTTATGTATCTTTTTTCAATATGTCAATGAACTTCTTTCCTTATATGGAATCGTGGAGAATATCGGAGTCGAACCGATGACCTCCTGCGTGCAAGGCAGGCGCTCTAGCCAGCTGAGCTAATCCCCCATTGTAATTCTTCGTTTAGAATCCTTAATGTGAATTTAGAATTCTCAGTTCTAGAATTTCCTCTTTTTTTTTAGTAGTCTCAGGCAGACTCGAACTGCCGACCTCTACATTATCAGTGTAGCGCTCTAACCAGCTGAGCTATGAGACTCTACTATTTTATATTCTTAAATTAACAGCTGCGAGAATAAACTATTTATTATTATAGTTATAATACTTCTTAATTGTCTTTCTCTAGAAAGGAGGTGTTCCAGCCGCACCTTCCGGTACGGCTACCTTGTTACGACTTAGCCCTAGTTACCGATTTTACCCTAGGCCGCTCCTCTCGGTGACGGACTTCAGGCACTCCCAGCTTCCATGGCTTGACGGGCGGTGTGTACAAGGCCCGGGAACGTATTCACCGCATCATGGCTGATATGCGATTACTAGCGATTCCAGCTTCACGGAGTCGAGTTGCAGACTCCGATCCGAACTGTGATAGGGTTTATAGATTCGCTCCTTGTCGCCAAGTGGCTGCTCTCTGTCCCTACCATTGTAGCACGTGTGTAGCCCAGGACGTAAGGGCCGTGATGATTTGACGTCATCCCCACCTTCCTCACAGTTTGCACTGGCAGTCTTGTTAGAGTTCCCATCTTGAAATGCTGGCAACTAACAACAGGGGTTGCGCTCGTTATAGGACTTAACCTGACACCTCACGGCACGAGCTGACGACAACCATGCAGCACCTTGTAAATTGTCCGAAGAAAGGTCTATCTCTAAACATGTCAATCTACATTTAAGCCCTGGTAAGGTTCCTCGCGTATCATCGAATTAAACCACATGCTCCACCGCTTGTGCGGGCCCCCGTCAATTCCTTTGAGTTTCATTCTTGCGAACGTACTCCCCAGGTGGGATACTTATCACTTTCGCTTAGCCACTCAGTCGAAACCGAACAGCTAGTATCCATCGTTTACGGCGTGGACTACCGGGGTATCTAATCCCGTTCGCTCCCCACGCTTTCGTCCATCAGTGTCAGTATATTATTAGTAATCTGCCTTCGCAATTGGTATTCTATGTAATATCTATGCATTTCACCGCTACACTACATATTCTAACTACTTCATAATAACTCAAGATAAACAGTATCAAGGGCAATTCTACAGTTGAGCTGCAGACTTTCACCCCTGACTTAATTATCCACCTACGGACCCTTTAAACCCAATGATTCCGGATAACGCTTGGATCCTCCGTATTACCGCGGCTGCTGGCACGGAGTTAGCCGATCCTTATTCTTACAGTACCGTCAAATCTCTACACGTAGAGCAGTTTCTTCCTGTATAAAAGCAGTTTACAACCCATAGGGCAGTCATCCTGCACGCGGCATGGCTGGATCAGAGTTCCCTCCATTGTCCAATATTCCTCACTGCTGCCTCCCGTAGGAGTCTGGTCCGTGTCTCAGTACCAGTGTGGGGGATCCCCCTCTCAGGGCCCCTATCTATCGTTGCCATGGTGTGCCGTTACCACTCCATCTAGCTAATAGAACGCATACTCATCTTATACCGTAACCTTTAATGTCTAATTGATGCCAATTAAACATACTATGAGGTATTAATCCAAATTTCTCTGGGCTATCCCTCAGTATAAGGTAGATTGTATACGCGTTACGCACCCGTGCGCCGGTCGTCATCTGTAGCAAGCTACAATGTTACCCCTCGACTTGCATGTGTTAAGCCTGCCGCTAGCGTTCATCCTGAGCCAGGATCAAACTCTTCATCGTTATTTTTTTAATATCTTAACAATTAATCAGAATCTCTAGTACTCAAAATGGTTTATTCTCTTTGTCTAATCTTAACCGTTTCCAATTAAAATCTTACGCTGTCAATTCAATATGTTTATGAACTTGTTTTCTTGCTTTTCTTATCGCGTTTCCTTGATAAGCGGGTGCAAATATAAAACCCTTTTTTATTCTCACAAAACTTTTTTAACCTTTTTTTAAAGTTTTTTTTTAACTTCTAAAACCGATTAGTAAAACTTCTTATGAACGTATGCCTTCAACAACTAATGCCGTTTTTAGCGGATGCAAACCTACAACCCTTTTTTGTTTATTCAACACCTTTTTTAACCTTTTTTGGATCATAGCACCTCTATAAAACATAAACAAATACTAATCAGTTATTTATACAAAAAAAAAAAAAATTTATAAGGCTTTCCCGTTTCTAGTAATTATTAATAATGAAACAAACTCTCTTAAATACAACTTAACTCTTTTATCAATAAACTTTCATTATTAAATTTTATTAAGAATTCTTATTCAGAAAACTACTATTTTGATTTCTCATCTTCTTTTAACTATAAATAACACATAATTATATACGAATTAAATGTAATATTTAAGCTTAAAATAATTAAGGAAAACTTGAGATTAGGTATTTTCTGTTTGTATATTTTTAATCATTCATACGGTTATTAACTACGAAAGCACTGTGGGCATCAAAAACAAAATTTTTCTTGAATTAATCAAGTTTAATGAAATTATTATACGCACAGATCCTTATTACGATCAAATAACAAAACAAATAACCTATTAAAATCTAAATAACTAAACAACTATTAGTTGCGTTAGGGATTGAAATGAAAATCCTTTTTTGAGGTACGAAGAAAAGATTGTAATGTAAAGCCCGACCCTTGTGGTAACGCCCTAATTATTCAACATTTTCCACAGCATATCTTTAAGTTCTGTAATACCTTGTTGTGCCACAGACGAAATAAAGGTGTATGGAATAGGTAACTCATTATCTAATTCAATTTTTAATTCTGCTTGCAACTCTGTATCTAGCATATCGCATTTAGTAATGGCTATAATACGATCCTTATCTAGCATTTCTGGATTGTAACGACGTAATTCGTCCAATAAAATATCGTATTGCTTTTTAATGTCTGGCGCATCTGCTGGAATCATAAAAAGTAAAATAGAGTTACGTTCTATATGACGTAAAAAGTAATGCCCTAATCCTTTACCTTCTGCTGCTCCTTCAATAATTCCAGGAATATCTGCCATAACAAAAGTTTGAAAATCACGATATTCTACAATTCCTAAATTAGGTTTTAAGGTGGTAAATTCATAATCTGCAATCTTAGGTTTTGCTGAACTTACAACAGATAATAATGTTGATTTCCCTGCGTTTGGAAACCCTACTAAACCTACATCTGCAAGTACTTTTAACTCCATGGTTAGGTACTTTTCTTCCATTGGTAAACCTGGTTGCGCATAACGCGGTGTTTGGTTTGTTGATGTCTTAAAATGCCAGTTTCCCAAACCTCCTTTCCCTCCTTGAGCGATAATCTTTTCTTCTCCATCTTCTGTGATTTCAAAAATGATATCGTTTGTTTCTGTATCTCGTACTACGGTTCCTAATGGTACATCTATGTACATATCTTCTCCATCGGCTCCAAAACTTCGGCTTTTACCGCCATTTTCTCCGTGACCTGCCCTTATATGTTTTTTAAATTTTAAGTGCAGTAATGTCCAAAGATTAGATCTTCCTCTTAAAATAACATGACCGCCACGACCACCATCTCCACCATCTGGACCTCCTTTGGTTATGTATTTCTCGCGATGTAAATGCACCGACCCTTTGCCTCCTTTACCAGAGCTAACATACATCTTTACATAATCTACAAAATTTCCTTCAGTCATAAGTCAAGTTAAAAGTTATGATTTAAAAGTTTTCGCTCTTTTCTTTTAAATCTTAAATTGGTATAGTAATACAAAAATATCTTTTCAAGTTGAAAAGATATTTTTGTATTTATTAAAATTTTATATTGAACAGTAATTACAACGCATCAATTACCGTGCTCAAACGTACTGTAATATCTTCTATACTTCCAATACCATCGACTCCAAAATATTTATTTTGATCTGCATAGTAATCTTTTAATATAGCTGTTTTATCGTAATATTCTTTTACTCGATTTCTAATAATAGACTCATCGGCATCATCTGCTCTACCACTAGTTTTTCCTCTTTCAAGTAAACGTTGTACTAAAACCTCATCATCTACTTCTAAAGCAATCATCGCATCTATTTGTGAATCTTTACTCTCCATTAATTTATCAAGGGTTTCTGCTTGAGGATTTGTTCTAGGAAAACCATCAAAAATAAACCCATTAGCATCTGCATTTTTTTCAACTTCTGCATTTAACATATCAATAGTTACTTGGTCTGGAACTAACTCTCCTTTATCTATATAAGATTTTGCAAGCATCCCTAAAGCGGTTTCGTTTTTAATATTAAACCTAAAAACATCTCCTGTAGAAATATGTACTAGGTTATATTTCTCTTTTAAAAAATTTGCCTGCGTTCCTTTCCCTGCTCCAGGAGGGCCAAATAGCACTAAGTTTGTCATGTGTTGCGTTTCTTTTATTTGATATATTTCTGGTAAATTTCTTCCTAATCCGTCGTAGTCTAATCCATAACCTACAATGAATTTATTAGGAATTTCGATACCAACATAATGTAATTTATAGTCTTTTTTATAGGCTTCTGGTTTATAAAATAGCGTTGCTATTTTTAACGATTTCACCTTTTCATTTTTAAAAATTCTATGAACCTCTGCCAATGTCTTTCCTGTATCAATAATATCTTCTAAGATCACTACAGTACGTCCTGTTAAATCTTGAGTTAAGCCAATTAATCTTTGTATATCTTCGGTAGATTTAACTCCTTCATAAGATGCTAACTTTATAAAAGTAACCTCACATGGTTTTGGATACTTTTTCACAAAATCACTTACTACCATAAATGAGCCATTTAAAATACCTACAAACACTGGTATTTCGTCACCTACGTCTTCAGAAATCTCTATAGCTAAACGTTGCATAACATCATCAATTTGTTTTGCAGAAATAAATGGTTTAAAATATTTATCGTGTAGCTTTATCACGGGTTCTAATTTTTAAAGGAGCAAAGATAATCAATAGATTATCGAATAACGATTTTTTGATTTACGATTTAAGGACTAATTAATTTTACTTGTTATTAAAGCATAAAATTTAAGAACAGCCTTAACTTTTTATAGTTGAAACAAAAATTCTCAATTCTATTTTAAGCTAAAACTCTTTAAATTAAAAACCATAACTACAAAAGGTAAAAAATCCTAAAACAGACACGTTATTTTTTAGCCAATTCTTAAAGTTTAAACAAGATCTAAAGAAACTGCATAAAAACAAATGAATTATTAGCCTAATTTTGTGATTGATTTAGTATAAATGTATTTTTGCATTTCGATTCTCGAAACTAATCGAGATAGTTCTATTTAAAACTAACTCAATGAACTACTTTTCTTCAAATTTTAAACTTGGTATTCTTGGTGGCGGTCAATTAGGTAAAATGTTACTTAACGATACTAGAAAATTTGATATTTATACGTGTATTTTAGATGATAGTAATGAAGCGCCTTGTAAAATTGCAAGTAATGAATTTCATTTAGGTGATTTAATGAACTATGATGATGTCTATAATTTTGGAAAACAAGTCGATGTACTAACTATTGAAATTGAAAATGTAAATGTGGATGCTTTAGAAGCTCTTGAAAAAGAAGGTATAAAAGTATATCCATCATCAAAAACATTACGTACCATACAAAACAAAGCAACTCAAAAATTGTTTTATGTTGATAATCATTTACCAACTGCGCCTTTTTCTCGTTTTGCATATACTTCTGAAATTAATGAAGCTATTAAAAATGGAGGATTAAACCTTCCTTTTGTATGGAAATGTGCTCAATTTGGGTATGATGGAACAGGTGTTAAAATTGTAAAATCACTTGAAGATTTAGAAGGTTTACCTAATGTTGAATGTATTACAGAAACCTTAGTACCATTTAAAAATGAATTAGCTGTTATTGTTGTTCGTAGTGTATCTGGTGAAACTAAAACATTTCCTGTTGTAGAAATGGAATTTCACCCTGAAGCTAACCAAGTAGAATATGTTATTTGTCCTGCAAGGATTGATAGCAGTTTAGCAAAAAAAGCACAAGAAATTGCTTTAAATGTATCGAACGCTTTTAATCATGTTGGATTGTTAGCTGTTGAAATGTTTCAAACACAAAACGACGAAATTTTGATAAATGAAGTAGCACCAAGACCTCATAATTCTGGGCATCAAACCATTGAAGCTAGTTATACTTCTCAATTTGAACAGCATATTAGAGCTATATTAGACTTACCATTAGGTCGTACAGATAGTAAGGTTGATGGTGTCATGGTTAATTTAGTAGGCGCTGAAGGATTTTCTGGAGATGTAGTATATCAAAATATTGAAATTATTATGAATATGAACGGAGTAACTCCTCATATTTATGGTAAAAAACAAACTAGACCATTTAGAAAAATGGGACATGTAACTATTGTAAATGAAAATTTAGGTGATGCTAGAAAAGTTGCAGAACAAGTAAAAAATACGATTAAAGTAATTAGCAAATAATGTTTACCTGAACGCAATTAAGGAATTTTAAATAATATAAATTCATTTGTGTATAACCAGACAAATAATAAATTTATGAATAAAGTAGGCGTAATCATGGGAAGTAAAAGTGACCTCCCTGTAATGCAAGATGCTATAGACATCTTAAAAGGTTTTGACATTGAAGTTGAGGTTGATATTGTTTCGGCACATAGAACACCAGAAAAATTATTTAATTATGGTAAACATGCACACACTAGAGGTTTTGCTGTTATTGTAGCTGGAGCTGGTGGTGCTGCACATTTACCTGGAATGATAGCTTCTTTATCTCCTCTTCCAGTAATAGGTGTTCCTGTAAAAAGCAGTAACTCTATTGATGGTTGGGATTCTATTTTATCTATCCTTCAAATGCCAGGTGGAGTTCCTGTTGCTACCGTTGCTCTTAATGGAGCAAAGAATGCTGGTATTTTAGCTGCTCAAATTATAGGTTCTAGTGATACTTGCGTATTAGATAAAATAATAGTTTACAAAGAAGGTTTAAAACAGAAAGTAAACGAATCTGCTAAAGATTTAAAATAATAAAAGCCTTGATTTTAAAAAATCAAGGCTTTTATAGATATTAACAAATAATTCTATGAGTTAGTCACTCTAATATTTATCGCTGCAAATATAGATAAATATTTGTTATGCATGCATAACAAGCTTAAATTTATCACATTACTTGTCAATACAAAAGAAAACACCTGATTACAAGTGTATTTTCTTTCGTAAAAATTTTGAATAAAAAAATAAATACATGAATCCTCTTTTAAATACATTTAACTCAACATATAATACTGCTCCTTTTTCAGAAATTAAAACGGAACATTTTCTTCCTGCTTTAAAAAAAAACATTGAAGAAGCTAAAGCTGAAATTGATGCCATTGTTAATAATAATGAATCACCAACTTTTGAAAATACCATTGAAGCTTTAGATTTTTCTGGAGAACAATTAGATAGAGTTTCTAGCATATTTTTTAATTTAAACTCTGCTGAAACAAATGAAACTATTCAAAAAATAGCTCAAGAAATATCTCCTCTCCTATCGGATTTTAGTAATGATATCACTCTAAATGAAGCCCTATTTAAACGTGTAAAATCTGTATACGATTCAAAAGATGAATTAGATCTAACTAATGAACAATTAACACTTTTAGACAAAAGATATAAAGGGTTTTCAAGAAACGGTGCTAATTTAGCTGATGACAAAAAAGAAAAACTTAGAGAGATTGATAAAAAACTAAGCCAACTAAAGCTTAAGTTTGGTGAAAACGTATTAGCAGAAACCAATGCGTTTGAAATGCTAATTACTAATGAAGCTGATTTATCTGGTTTACCAGATGGAGCTAAAGAAGCTGCTAAACAGTTAGCAGAATCTAAAAACAAAGAAGGCTGGTTGTTTACTTTAGATTACCCTAGCTATATTCCATTTATGACCTATGCAGATAATCGTGAATTGCGAAAAAAATTAGCTATTTCTGCAGGTTCAAAAGCATTTAAAGGTGATAAATTAGATAATCAAGAGAATGTTCTTAACATTGTAAAATTAAGACATGAACGTGCTAACCTTTTAGGATATAAAACGCATGCACATTTTGTTTTAGAAGAACGTATGGCAGAAACACCTGAAAACGTTAATAGCTTCTTGAACGACTTATTAGAAAAAGCAAAACCTGCCGCTCAAAAAGAATTTAAAAATCTAGAACAATTTGCTAAAGAATTAGATAATATTGATAGACTAGAGAAATGGGATAGTGCTTATTATTCGGAAAAACTAAAACAAAAACTTTTTAGTCTTGATGATGAATTATTAAAGCCTTATTTTAAATTAGAGCATGTTATTAACGGTGCATTTACTATAGCTAATAAATTATTTGATTTACATTTTCAAGAAATTGATACCATAGATAAATATCATGAAGATGTTCTAACTTATAAAGTAACAGATTCAAAAGGTGATTTAATCTCCATCTTTTATGCCGATTTTTTCCCAAGACCAGGAAAACGTAATGGTGCTTGGATGACTTCTTTTAAACCTCAATTTATAAAAGAAGGTAACAATAGTAGACCACACGTATCTATAGTATGTAACTTTACAAAACCTACAAAAAGCAAACCTTCCCTACTAACCTTTAACGAAGTTACAACCTTATTTCATGAGTTTGGCCATGCCTTACACGGTATGTTAGCTAACACAACTTACCCTAGTATTTCAGGAACTAGTGTATATTGGGACTTTGTTGAATTACCTAGTCAGGTTTTAGAAAACTGGTGTTACGAAAAAGAAGCTTTAGAGCTATTTGCAACGCATTACGAAACTGGAGAAGTCATTCCAATGGATTTGGTTGAAAAAATAAAAGAATCGGCTACCTTTCATGAAGGTATGCAAACACTACGTCAATTAAGTTTCGGCTTATTAGATATGAGTTGGCATGGTAGCGAATCTCCAGAAAATATTAAATCTGTAAAAGCTCATGAATCTGAAACTTTTAAAAACACAACTCTTTATCCAGATGTAATAGAGAATTGTATGAGTACCGCGTTCTCACATATTTTTCAAGGTGGCTATTCTTCTGGCTATTACAGCTACAAATGGGCAGAGGTTTTAGATGCAGATGCTTTTGAGTATTTTAAAGAAGCTGGTATTTTTAATAAAGAAGTCGCTTTAAAATTTAAAGACCATGTATTGTCTCAAGGAGGAACAGAAAACCCAATGAAACTATACAAACGTTTTAGAGGTCAAGAACCTAAACCCGAAGCCTTATTAAAACGTGCTGGCTTATTAAAATAAGCTAAATCTTTTTTTTATTTAGGTGTCTATAGCGTTTTTAAGAGTGCCTTAGATACCTAAATCATATTTACCCTTATTCCTTTCTCTAGTTTATAATCCGACATCTAACCAAGGTTATAAATAGAATATTTACACCTTTATTCTACCTAACTAATTGTTAAAGTAAATGTTAAGGTTTTTATTATTCTTCAAAATATCTTAAAGTAAAAAAACACTTCTTCTTGCATTTAAAATTACAAAAAAAAGAAAATGCATTTTTCATTACGCATATCAAAAAAAAAGAGACTTTTATCAAGATAAATTCAAATATATAACAACTACTAGCCCCTTGATTTATCAACTTGATATTTCCTACAAAATGACATCTATTTCCTATCTATCTGCAACAAAAAACGAATAAAAAAAACTATTATTGTACATGTAAAAACATACTTAACCAGAAAAAAAACTTACACAAAAAATCAACCCATGAAAACAAATTTTATTAAAAAAAACTGGATGAAGTACCTATGTACCCTATTATTATGTCAAGCTTCTTTTTTTAATCTTAATGCACAATCTAATTATAACACAAAAAAAAACGTGTTAATAATTATGGTAGACGACCTAAATGATTGGGTCCAAGGTTTTGGAGGAAACAACCAAGTTAAAACTCCTAATATTAGCAGGCTAGTAAACAGGTCTGTTGTTTTTCAAAGTGCTTATTGCTCTGCTCCTATTTGCGGCCCTTCTAGAGCTAGTATTTTTACAGGACAATACCCTTTAACTACTACAGTTTACCAAAATGGACATCATTTTAGAGAATATCCTGGAATGAAAAATATAGTTACTATGCCACAATATTTCAATAGATTTGGAAACTACCGTACTGTATCTGCTGGTAAAGTATTTCATGTTCCAAGAGGTTACAATAATAGAAATAATGTAGAAAGTGATTACCCTTACTCTTTTAATGATTTAAATGGAAACTTACATCGTAAAGGAGATATGGGAACCCTATTACCACAAGGCGTAGTTAGAACTAATTTAACCGAAAAATTTAATCGAACTGGTGTAGATCTTAGATCTAATAATATTGTACAAGGATTTAAAGACCAATTTGATTGGGCTGCAACTGTTAAAGACATTAGAGGTAATACTCAAACATTAGAAAAAACTGAAGACTATCTGTCTTTAGATTTTGTTGCTAAATTTATTCGTAACGAAAGAAACACACAAGATAGAAGACCATTTTTCGCAGCATGTGGAACTTTCCGACCTCATACACCTTTGTATTGCCCTAAGGAGTTTTATGATTTATACAAAAACGTAGATATTGAATTACCTCATGTAATTGCCAACGATTTAAACGATGTTAAAGTTAGTAAAAATTGGTCTGCTCTTCATAAAGCTATACTAGATTCTAAAAACGGAAAATCTGGTATAAGTAAATGGAAGGATTTTGTACGCGCTTATATGGCTAATATTTCTTATGTAGATGCATGTATTGGTAATTTATTAGATGCTTTAGATAATAATACTTTTGTTAAAAATAATACAATTGTAGTTTTTGTTAGCGATCATGGGTTTAGTTTAGGAGAAAAAGAGTATTGGACTAAACCTACCCTTTGGGAAGAAATATCTAGAGTACCAATGATGATTTATGATCCTAGTATAAATGGCATACAAGGAAAAAAAATAAATGTAAATCGAGTTGTATCTACTGTAGATTTATATCCTACTTTAGTTGATTTAGCTGGTTTACCAAAAAACAATATCTATAGCAGTTTAGATGGTGTAAGCTTAAAACCTTTAATGGAAAAACCTACAAGAACTTGGAATAGAATTGCCTTAACATCTCGAGACAAAGACAATCATACGGTAAGAAACCAACGTTTCAGATATATTTCTAAAAACGGCGGTTACCATCAAGAATTATACAATCATGATGTAGACCCAAATGAGTTTAACAATTTAATGCAATTTTCTGGAGGCAACTTAAAATCTGTTAATGATAATGAATTAAATCGCAGAGTTTTAAACGTTTTAAGAAATGCTTTAAACACATCTAAAAATGGTAGTAAAGCTGCAAGAAAAAGAATATTAGCTCATGGGGTTGACCAAACATTAACTTCTAAATCTGTAAATAGGATTCATTCAAATAAGGACTTATTTGTAAGCATAAAAAATAAAACACTTAATTTAACACAGAATAGTGAATTTGCAGCTAATACTAAATTATATGTATATGATTTAATAGGAAACAAAATTATTGAAAAAGAGTTTTCTGGAGGCCACAAACTTACCATTAATGCAAAAACATTAGCTTCTCAGGTTTATATTCTTAAAGTTGTACAAAACAAAGGTGATGTACAAATATTTAAATTTATAAATAAGTAAAATAATTTTATACTTAATAAAACCCAAGTTTTAAGCAAAACTTGGGTTTTTCTTTTTAAATCTTAAAATTACAATACAGAAACATTCGCTTTATTCCATTTTATCCTAGTACAAATTAAACATCACGAGTATATCCATTTGTTAAATAGAATCATTTCTACATAAATAAACAAAATTTCATCTATTCTAATCATTCACAAAACAAACTTTCAATAATTACTGAAAGTTTAGAAAACTTTTATATATTTACACCATGGAATATCAAGAAGCAAAAGAAAAGTTTATAAACACATGGGGAAGTTTAGGTACATTATGGGGCATAAACAAGGCTATGGCACAAATACAATCACTTCTTTTTATCTCTACAAAACCGCTTTCTATGGAAGAAATCATGGAAGAACTTAAAATTTCCCGTGGTAATACCAGCATGAATTTACGCCAACTTATGGATTGGGACATCGTAACTAAAGAACTTATTCCTGGAGAACGGAAAGAGTTTTTTACCACAGAAAAGGATGTACAAGAACTAGCGAGACATATTGCAAAAAAACGCAGCCGAAAGGAAATAAAACCAGTTATTAAAGTATTAAAAGAAGTTAGCTCCATTAAAGATGATGGCTCAGCTAAAACCAAGGAGCTTATAAAACAAACTAAAGCGCTCCATAATTTAGCCGAAACAGCAGATACTTTAATGAACAAAATTGTAAACCAAGAACAAAATTGGATTACAAAATCTTTATTAAAACTGATTAAGTAAAAAATTTAAAATAAAGTTTCAAAAGTTATTGAAAGTTTAAAAATTAAGAGAAATGAAATACCTTCTTCATATAAACTTGACGCTTATAACAATAAACATGTTGCTCTTTATTGAACCGTATATTGGATTTCTATCTCTAATAGTACTAGGAAGTATTCAAGTATTAATGGCTGTAATAATAGGATTTAATTTTTTTAACCTAAACAATAGAGGGAAAACACAATTTATAATCTATTGTATTATAACGTATATAGTTATATCAACTATATCAAACGGATTGAAAATCTTCATTTGTATACCAATTTATATTCTTTTAGCATTTCTACACTTAAATATTACATATATAATTAATAGATCAAATCACAAAAAGACTAGAAAATAATAAAATGAAAGACAACAAAGCACATACAGTGCTAACCTATATTATTGCAATTGTATGGATTACAAATGGAGTTATTTGTAAAATATTAAACCTCGTTCCTAGACATCAAGATATTGTTTCCAGGATTTTAGGAGATTCTTATTCTGAATCTCTAACAATTGCAATAGGAGTATCCGAAATCTTTATGGCTATTTGGGTTTTAAGTCGATATAAGACTAAACTAAATACAATTACTCAAATTATAATTGTAGCCGTAATGAATAGTCTTGAATTATTCTTCGCTCAAGATTTATTACTCTGGGGTAAGTTCAATTCATTATTTGCCGTTATTTTCATCTTTATAGTGTATTACAATGAATTTATTTTAAATAAAAACACCCTATAGATATTATGCTTTCATTTTTAAAGAATCATCCATTTGCTGTTGAAGCTTTTTTTGAAACCTCTACAGTTTTAACTTTTGCTGTCGATAAAAAAAAACTTGAACACCTAATTCCCGAATGTTTACAATTAGATACGCATCAAAAAAAATGGGCTTTTATTGCTGTAGCATTAGTACAAACAAAAGACTTAAGACCAAAAGGGTTTCCTAAATTTTCGGGTAACGATTTCTTTTTAATTGGTTATCGTGTTTTTGTACGCTACAAAAATAATCAAGAAAAAAAATTGCGTGGGTTGTATATTTTAAAATCTGAAACAGATAAAAAGAAAATGGCTTTCATCGGTAATATTTTCACACATTATAACTACAAAACAACGGATATTATTAAAACTAAAAACAGATATACAGATGAAATATTTTCTATAAAATCAAAATTTAAAATAGCAATAGATAAAAACAATGATCAGGCTGACTTACCAAAAGCGTCTCCATTTAATAATTGGAAGGAAGCAAGACGTTTTGCAGGACCTCTACCATTCACTTTCACATATAATGATACTACTAAAAACATTTTAATTATTGAAGGAGTGAGACAAAACTGGAAACCTAAACCACTAAGTATTGTAGACTACAATTTTGAGTTTTTAAAGTTATTAAAACTTGATGGTGCCATTTTAGCTAATGCTTTTATTATTAACAACATTCCATACTACTGGAAAAAAGGAAAAATTGAATCATGGAAAAAAGAAGAAAATTTCAAGGCGTCTTAAATATTTTAAGCTTTAATAGACACTTTTACGTTATTGGCTTATGTATTTTACTCTTAATAACCATAGGTTATATAGTATTTGATTGGTCTAACTTATTATATTGGATAATAATTGCTCTATTTGTTTATGGACTTATAATGCCATTATTAGTATCTGCTTACGTTTATGATTTTTCAGGGTATTATAATTTTAATTGGCTAGACACTTGCCAAATAGATCATACCTCTACTAAAAAAATTATAAATATTAATGCAGGTTTTGATGAAACTAGTTTTATCATTAGAAATGTTTTCCCAAAATCTAATTTAAGCATATTCGATTTTTATAATGCAAAAAAGCACACAGAACCTGCTATAATTAGAGCTAGAAAAGTAAGCTTAACATACCCAAATACACAGAATATAGAATCGAATTTCATTCCTTTAAAAGACAAATCGGTTGATGTCATTTTTCTGCTTTCTGCTATCCATGAAATACGATCTCCCAAAGAAAAAGTTAGCTTTCTAAAAGAATGCCATAGAGTATGCAAATCCGAAGGTAAAGTTATTATGGTCGAGCATTTAAGAGATTTACCAAATTTTTTAGCTTTTTCAATAGGTTTTACTCATTTTTTTTCAAATCATGTTTGGAAAAAAGCATTTAAAGACGCGGGATTTTCATCCTTTACAGAAACAAAATTTACGTCATTTATGTCCATTTTTAATTATCAACCTTAATATTATTTTCATGTATATTCATCTACATATCATTGGCATACTTTTAATTAGCCTAGCTTTAATTCATATCATTTTTCCAAAATATTTTAACTGGAAAAAAGAACTAAAATCATTAAGCCCTATAAATAGGCAGATAATGTTTGTTCATACATTTTTTATTGCTTTAACAGTTTTTTTAATGGGTCTACTATGTCTTACCTCTTCATCTGAACTTATTGAAACTCTTTTAGGTAAAAAAATAGCACTTGGTCTAGGCTTGTTCTGGGTAATACGGTTATTTGCTCAGTTTTTTATTTTTCCCTCAAAGCTTTGGAAAGGAAAACAATTTGAAACTATAATACATATTTCATTCTCCTTATTATGGTTTTATTTCAGCAGTATTTTTTTAATAATAGCTTTCTAAAAACCAACAAATTCGTCTTTAACTTTAAACTCAAAAAGCACAAGCTTAATATATTATTTGCCATATCCTCAAAACAAAACCTATGAAATCTACAATAGAAAGATTAGAAAGCAATTACATAGAAATGATCGATTTCTATAACGAAGCTACAGAAGATTATAAACATTGAAGCAACCATTTTAATATGCATTTTGGTTACTATACCCCATTTAAAACAAATTTTTTTAAACGAGACACCATGCTAAATGAAATGAATAACCAAGTATTAAAGCGATTAAAGTTAAAAAACAGCAAAACGTTATTAGCAGATTTAGGCTGTGGTGTGGGAGGCACCATGCGTTATATATTAAAAAAGAAAAAAAATCTATCTGCTTTTGGCATTAAACTATCAGATTTTCAAGTACAAAAAGGTAATGTATTATTAAAGGGAGATAAGGGTACTATTTTAAAAGAAAATTACAATAACACGTCTTTTCAAACAAACCTATTCGATGCAGCTTTGGCCATAGAAAGTTTTTGTCATTCTGGACATAGCAAAAAGTCATTAAAAGAAGCTTATAGAATTTTAAAACCAAAAGGTAAACTAGTTATTGCCGATGCGTTCTTAAAAAAGCAAGAATCAGAGTTATGCTTAGGTAGTAATTATGCCTATGAACAACTTTGCAATCATTGGAGTTTAGAAAAATTGGAGTCTATAAATAATATGGTATTAAAACTAAAAGCTCAAGGTTTCACTAAAATTAAAGTTGAAAACGCGTCATTTAGAGTAGCCTCTTCTGTATTACACGTACCATTTGCTATTATTGGGTTTACTCTAAAAAAACTATTTAATGATAAAACTTTAAAACGTGAAAGCTTACATAATCTTAAAGGTTCTTTTTATGCATTACTTTCTGGATTACATATAAAAAGTTTTGGTTATTATATTATTTCTGCTGCTAAATAACAACTATTCAAAATAAGACCTTAATATTAATTAATAGTCATTTAATAAACAATTAAAAAAATTCATTTTTTTACCTTATTTTAGCTGCGATTTAAAATAATTGCCAAACAAATGTCTAACCATCAAATTAATCCCAATAAGTGGATCGATCTATATTCAGATTACTTATTTAACTACACTATTTCGCGTGTTAGTGATAGAGAGATTGCTCAAGATTTGGTTCAAGACACGTTTTTAGCCGGTTTAAAATCAATGAAAAACTTTAAAGGTGAAGCTAGTGAACGCACATGGCTTATTTCTATTTTAAAAAGAAAAATCATTGATCACTATAGAAAAATAAATTCGAATAAAGGAAAAGCAGAAGTACGAATAAGCTACAACAACGATTCGGAAACAGAAGGAGATTGGCTAGAAGAACGTGTTGCAGACCCTTTTGATAAAACTGCTGAAGATAAATTACAAAACAATGAACTTGGAGATGCTATAAATATTTGCTTAAGTAAACTACCAGAAAAACAAGCTGAAGTTTTTAGAATGAAAACTATACTAAGCTATGAAACTGAAGTAATTTGTAATGAACTAAATATTACTGCGTCTAATCTTTGGGTAATAATTCACAGAGCAAGAACAGCTATGGCTAGTTGCCTTGAAGAAAACTGGTTTTAATTATGAGTAATAAACAACAAAAACTTAAAATTTTTATCCCTTGTGAAGAAGCCAATCATGTTTGTGATAAAACACAATACAAAGAAGCTACACTATGGGAAAAAATCAAACTTAGTGCACATTTAATTTATTGTAGAGCCTGTAGAAAATATACAAAAAATAACAGTATGCTCACAAAAAAAATTAAAGAGTCTAAAGTAGAGTGCATGACAATTGAAGCAAAAAAGGCTATGAAAGAAAACTTAAAACAAGCATTAAAAGAAAGTACGCTTTAAATAAAAAATAACATTAAAATTAGCCATAATATTGGAACTCCCTCCACGATAAACGAACTATAATACTTTGTTTGTTCTTTTTTAGATACTAATAAAAGTAAAATCGTTACCAATGTTGTAGTAAACAAAATTATACTATAAATAAGCCCCATCTCTTTTTTAAGAAATTGCACAAAAGTAAAGACCAATAATAACAAAACACCTATTAGCTTTGTTTTAGCAATTCCAATTCTTTGCGGTATCGTAGACAATTTCACACTATCGTACTGTAAGTCTCTAATTTCAAAAGGCAACATTAAGGCCATAATAAATAGAAATCGTTGTATGCTTGTAATTAATACATTGGCATCTAAAACAAAATCATTATTTATTAGTGGTAAAAAAACGGTAACACCAGACCAAATAAGTCCAATTAAATAAATTTTTAATCCACTTATACTACGCAAATTATGTTGACTATCTAAAAAAAAACGCTTAGGTAAAAAAGGAATCGCATATAAAAATGTAACCAAACCAAACCCTAATACATACACCAACGTTCTTTGCTCTAATTGAAATACATAATAAAGCATTAAAACAAAACAGGCTAAAGAAAATATTTGTATAGATTTTAACCAAGCTGCTAAACGTCTATGATGAAACTTGGCTATTCCAAAATACTTTACAAAATTATACCCAGTAATTGTTGCATAAAAATTAAAATACAATATATTTTCGTCATACGAGATATTAAACTCTAGAAGTGTAATCCATGAAAGTGAAAACACTGATAATGCTACATGAATACTACTATTGATGTAAAAATTAAAAAGTTGTTTCATAAACCTCATAAAACAAAAGTAATCAATTGTAAAAAACCATTACACAACTTATAACCCTATTATTTAGTATTCTCTTTTAGCTTATTTTAAAATTCCAATACATTGATTTTTTACTTTAAAAATTGAATAGTAATAAAAATAGACATAATACTGCTATTTTTGTAAATTTAGCTTTCATCTTTATTATATTTTTAGTTCGTAATTAAGTTATCTATCTGTGAAATCATATTAAAAAGCAAGCAAAAACTCATAGGAAAAATAACACAAACTACTAATTAACAATACTATAAACAAACACACCCTAATATTTTTAAGAAATTGATCAAAATAAACTATATCAATTTTTATTTAAAATTACTGCAAGACAAACTTCCATTAACGAAACAGGATTGCTTTTCACTTTATATCAAAAAGAGATTACAGATTAATAACTCATTAATTTATTTAATAGAGATATGCAAACTCAAAACAAAACATATAACTTTCACCCATTGAAATTGAAAATAATTGCAGTTTCTCTTAATATCGAATTAAATAATAAAAAAGGGCATTTTTAACGATTATTTGAAAGGATAAATGATGTGATTAAGATTTCTTTAACATTAAAATTAAAAAAAATACAACTTACATTACAGTAAATTCAAAGCATTTTTCCTAACAGTGCCTACAAAATGCTCTAACGATTAAAAACTTTCGATTTCATGCAATAAAACGCATGGAATATTATGTATTTTTGCGAATTATATAATTAATTTGACTTTAATGAATACAAACGCTTTTGCATTGCGTCATATTGGCCCAAGAGAAGAAGACCAAAACTCTATGTTAAAAACTCTAGGTGTTGACTCTCTAGACCAGTTAATTTACGAAACAATCCCTGACGATATTCGATTAAAAAATGGGCTACATTTAGATGAACCTATGACTGAGCATGAATATTTACATCATATTCATGAACTATCTAAAAAGAACAAAGCATACACAACTTATATAGGTCTAGGTTATCACCCTACTATTTTACCAGCAGTTATTCAAAGAAATATTCTTGAAAACCCAGGTTGGTACACAGCATACACACCATATCAAGCAGAAATTGCTCAAGGAAGACTAGAAGCTCTTTTGAATTTCCAAACCATGGTAATAGACCTTACTGGTATGGAAATTGCCAACGCATCATTACTTGATGAAAGTACTGCTGCTGCGGAAGCTATGAGTTTATTATTTGCAGTTCGTGATCGTAATCAGAAAAAAACTGGAGTAAATAAGTTTTTCGTTTCAGAAAACATATTACCTCAAACGCTTTCTTTATTAGAAACAAGAGCTACTCCTATTGGTATTGCTTTAGTTGTTGGTAATGAAAATACATTTGATTTTTCTTCAGACTTCTTTGGAGCTATTTTACAGTACCCTGGTAAAAACGGTCAAATAACAGATATAAAATCATTTATTAATAAAGCTAATGACTCCCAAATTAAAGTAGCTGTAGCTGCAGATCTTTTAAGTTTGGTAAAATTAGAAGCTCCTGGAAAATTTGGAGCAGATGTTGTAATAGGTACAACTCAACGTTTTGGTATACCTATGGGATATGGTGGCCCTCATGCAGCCTTTTTTGCAACTAAACAAGCTTACAAACGGGATTTACCTGGGCGTATTATAGGGGTTACTAAAGATGCAAATGGTAATAGAGCCCTACGTATGGCACTACAAACTCGTGAGCAACATATAAAACGAGATAAAGCAACCTCTAATATTTGTACCGCTCAAGTCTTATTAGCTGTTATGGCTAGTATGTATGCTGTATATCATGGCTCTAAAGGTTTAAAATTTATAGCAAATAAAGTTCATAATAAAGCATCAAAACTAGCTGAAGTATTAAAAGAATTAGGTTTCGAACAAATAAACACATCATTTTTTGATACACTTCAAATAAAAACAGATGCTAAAAAAATAAGAAAGATAGCTAAGGACAAAAAGATAAATTTATATTATCCAGACTCTAAAACGGTAACTATTTCTATAAATGAAACAACATCTATTAAAGACATTAATTACCTTATTTCCATTTTTGCTAAAGCCGCAAAAAAAGAAACTATTGTTATTTCTGCCATTGAAGATGTAAATAACATACAGAAGTCTATACAGAGAACATCTAGCTTTCTAACACTTGATGTTTTTAATACCTATCACTCAGAAACAGAGTTAATGCGCTATATAAAATCTTTAGAACGTAAAGATTTATCATTAAATCACTCTATGATTTCATTAGGGTCATGTACAATGAAATTAAATGCAGCTTCGGAAATGCTTCCTTTAAGCTGGTTTAAATGGGGAAACATTCATCCCTTTGTTCCATTAAAACAAGCTAAAGGGTATTTAAAAATCTTAAAAAAATTAGAAGATCAGCTAACAGAAATTACAGGTTTTGCAGCGACATCACTGCAACCAAATTCTGGAGCTCAAGGTGAATTTGCAGGACTCATGGTTATTAAAGCCTACCATGAATCACGAGGTGAACACCATAGAAATATCTGCTTAATCCCATCATCTGCACATGGTACAAACCCAGCAAGTGCAGTTATGGCGGGTATGAAAGTAGTTGTTACAAAATCTACTGCTGAAGGTAATATTGATGTAGAAGATTTACGAGAGAAAGCCATTTTACATAAAAACAATCTTTCATGCTTAATGGTAACTTACCCATCAACACATGGAGTTTACGAGTCTGCTATTAAAGAAATTACTAAACTAATTCATGACAACGGCGGTCAAGTGTATATGGATGGAGCTAATATGAATGCCCAAGTAGGCTTAACAAACCCTGGAAATATTGGAGCAGACGTATGTCATTTAAATTTACATAAAACTTTTGCGATCCCTCATGGTGGTGGTGGTCCAGGGGTAGGTCCTATTTGTGTTGCCAAACAACTTGTTCCATTTTTACCAGGAAATCCAATTGTAAAAACAGGTGGTAAAGAAGCTATCACTGCTATTTCTGCCGCACCTTTTGGCTCAGCTTTAGCATGTTTAATTTCTTATGGATATATAAAAATGTTAGGAGCAGAAGGCTTAACAGAATCTACTAAAATTGCTATTTTAAATGCCAATTATATAAAAAATCGCTTAGAAGGTAATTTTGATACTTTATATTCTGGTGAACGCGGCCGTGCTGCACATGAAATGATTGTAGACTGCCGACCTTTTAAAGCTAATGGCATTGAAGTTACTGACATTGCAAAACGTTTAATGGACTATGGTTTCCATGCACCAACAGTGTCTTTCCCTGTAGCTGGAACGTTAATGATTGAACCTACAGAAAGTGAAAGTAAAGCTGAAATAGACCGATTCTGTGATGCTATGATTTCTATTAAAAAGGAGATTGATAAAACTTCAAAAGATGATAATAATAATGTTCTAAAAAATGCGCCACATACTTTAGACATGGTAACCAAAGACGAATGGCACTTCCCTTATTCTCGTGAAGAAGCTGCTTTTCCTTTAAATTATGTGAAAGATAATAAATTTTGGCCAAGTGTAAGACGTGTTGATGATGCCTATGGAGATAGAAATTTAATTTGCTCTTGTATTCCTGTTGAAGCCTACGTAGAAGTATAAAAACCCTTTTGAACATCGTAAAATACAACAAAAATAAATCGACCTTTAATTAAAAGTATTTATATTGCTAACTACTAATAATTAAAGGTTATTTTCTGTTTATGAATATTAAAATTACTGGCACTGGAAGCTATATCCCACATAATATTGAAAAGAATGAAGACTTCCTTAATCATAAATTTTTAAACAGAGATGGCTCTACAATAAACGCTCCTACTGAAGTTATTGTAAAAAAATTCAAAGCTATCACAGGTATTGAAGAACGGCGTTATGCTAAAAATGATTTAAACACTTCAGACCTAGCTTTTTTTGCAGCAAAAAAAGCCATTGAAAATGCTAAAATTAATCGTGAAGACATAGATTATATAATAGTAGCTCATAACTATGGAGATCTAAAAGATGGTAATAGACAAAGTGACACTGTCCCCAGCATTGC
Organism: Flavivirga aquatica; assembly: GCF_001747085.1. Lineage (GTDB taxonomy): Bacteria > Bacteroidota > Bacteroidia > Flavobacteriales > Flavobacteriaceae > Algibacter_C > Algibacter_C aquatica. Next base: position 222,250 of record NZ_MDJD01000043.1, on the reverse strand, counting down.
CTCTAGAGTAAAACACCTTTTAAAAATAAAAAACCCAAAATGTGTTGGGTATGATATTCTTTTTGGTTGTCCTGGATGGATTGAAGGTATAATTCAAGCCAATGCTTTTATAAAAGCAGGAATTGCAAAAAAATGTTTGATAATAGGTGCTGAAACATTATCTCGCATAATTGATAGACACGATAGAGATTCTATGATTTATAGTGATGGTGCTGGAGCTACCATATTAGAAGCTACTGATGATGAAGGAGGTATTATTACTCATGAAACTGCAACTTTTACTTTAGATGAAGCCCATTTTATATATTTTGGAGAATCCAATAACCAAGATATAGATGAAGATCGTAGGTATATAAAAATGCATGGTAGAAAAATTTATGAATTTGCTCTAACTAATGTTCCTCTAGCTATGAAATCCTGTCTTGATAATAGCGGAGTTAGTATTCATGATATTAAAAAAATTCTTATCCATCAAGCTAATGAAAAAATGGATGAAGCTATTGTAAAACGTTTTTATCAACTATATAATATGGAAATGCCAAAAGGTATTATGCCCATGACTATAGGAGAGTTAGGAAACTCTAGTGTAGCAACAGTTCCTACTTTATATGACAGAATTTTAAAAGACAAGCTTCAAAATCAAGAAATAAACAAAGGAGATATTATTATATTTGCTAGCGTAGGTGCAGGTATGAATATTAATGCTATAGTTTACAAACACTAATAATGTACGAGGAAATTTACCCAAACAAACGCTTTAAGCATACCATTCAATTTTTACAAAAACACACTTCTAATTCTGAAACCATTTTAGATTTGGGTGTTGTAAATCCATTTACTGATATTATGAAATCACATGGATACAACGTAGAAAACACGAAAGGTGAAGATTTAGATTTTGATATTTCTACTATTAAAAACTCTAAAGCTGATGTTGTAACCGCTTTCGAAATTTTTGAACACTTATTATCTCCATTTACAGTTTTACAATCAATAAAAGCTGATAAATTAATAGCTAGCGTACCTCTTAAATTATGGTTTTCTTCTGCTTATAAGAGTAAAACTGATATGTTGGACAGACATTATCACGAATTTGAAGATTGGCAATTTGATTGGTTATTAGAAAAAACAGGATGGAAAATTATAGATTGCGAAAAATGGACTAACCCAAGTAAGAAAATTGGCATTCGTCCTATTTTAAGGTCTTTTACTCCGAGATATTACATTGTTTACGCAGAAAGAGTTTAAATTTGAATCTTAAACCTTAAGACCTTGAATTTTTACATCATAATTCCTGCGCATAATGAACAAAGTTCTATTGGACTTACTCTAAACTCATTGATACACCAAACACTACCTCCTAAACGCCTAGTAGTAGTTAATGATAACTCAACTGATAAAACTCAAGATATTGTTGAAGCTTATGCCGAAAAACATAGTTGTATTTCTTTAAAAAATAATTTATCATCAAATAAACACCTACCAGGTTCAAAAATCATTAATGCCTTTTATAAAGGCTATGAAACCTTAGACGACAACTATGATGTTATTTGTAAATTTGATGCCGATTTAATTTTCCCAAATAATTACTTAGAGCAACTTTCAAATCATTTTAAAAAAAATGATAGACTAGGAATGGTTTCTGGGTTTTGTTACATTGAAAAAAATAATGAATGGGTTCTAGAAAACTTAACCAGCAAGGACCATATTCGTGGTGCCCTAAAAGCTTATAAAAAAAACTGTTTTCTTGAAATAGGTAAATTAAGGCCATCAATGGGTTGGGATACTATTGACGAATTACTTGCTCAATATTATAATTGGGAAGTATTAACCGATGAAACACTTAAAGTTAAACACTTAAAACCAACAGGGACAAGTTACAATAAAGCCTCTAAGCATTTACAAGGCGAAGCCATGTATAAAATGCGTTATGGCTTTACAATAACTTTTATTTCAGCATTAAAATTAGCTTATAAAAAGAATAATATTGCTTTATTTAAAGACTATTTAGTCGGCTTTTTTAAAGCTCGAAAACAAAAAATAGAATATTTAGTATCTAAAAAAGAAGGCGAGTTTATTAGAGATTTACGTTGGAAAGGTATGCTTAATAAATTAAAATGATATCCTTAAAAATAAAATACCTAAACAAGCTTACATTAACTAAACTTCAAGTAAGCTAACAAGTTTTAGTAAGGATTTCACTAATCAAAATCCCATTCTTTAAAAGAGCTAGAAGTCTCTAACCTATTCTCTAAATCATCTTCTAATTCTGAAAAAAAATCTATTCCTGTTAGAATCTCAACCTTATCAACTGAAACTACAAATTTATAAAGTGACTCATTAGAGTTTTTATGAGGTATTAAAAAAGCTATCATTTTTGTTTTGCCTGTATTATTATCAATCAATATTTTATAAAATTGATTTGGAACTGAGACATCTTCGTCTCCTATAGTTTTCATTTCTCCTTTTAAAACACCTCCTGTTATAACAAAAATGCCATTATATTTTCTTGCCCAATAACGAACTTTTTGCTCTAAAGAATTCCAAATACCAGAATTAAACTTATGTTCTTGCGGGCTTATATTACTTGTTAAAAAAGTTTCATTATGAGCAGATTGACTATATCTTCTATCTCCTGCAGGACATAAATGACCTCTATCATACCCAGACTTCTTATAATTTCTCCAATGAGCTGCTCCTGTTTTAACTGCTTTATCTATTTCAAAATAAGGTCGTTTGAAATTGGTCTTTGAAAGGTGTGATTTCTTTAATTCATATGCAACCCACTCAGCTTGCTCATGCACTTCACTGTAAGACAAAGAATAACCATTATGATGAACAATTTGTCCTGTAGTACTTGTAGGTAAAAAATATTCATTCGTATTTTCTTTAGTCTCTTTTCCTTTTGAAATAAGTTCAGTTTTTTCTTCTTCTCCTAAAAAATATTCATAACTATATACACTTAAAACAACAAGTATTGCTATCACAGAATAAAACGTACGTTTCGTCATTAATCTAAAACAAATTCTAAAGGTTCTCCTATAGCTCCACTTGGAAAACTAATACCTAAAAGTGCAGACATGGTTGGAGCAATATCTGTTATTTCAGTTCTCTTTAAAGTTTCCCCTTGTTTAATTCCTTTACCGTAAAACAATAACGGTACATGCGTATCATAATTTAAACCACTACCATGTGTTGAGCCTGTTTTACCATATGATATATATGCGGGATCATTTACTAAAATAACATCTCCCGATCGTTTTTGATTAAATCCTTTTTGTAACAATGCTTCAATCCCCTCTGTAAATTCAACAGAACTCATAGTAGTACCTGTGTATGCTTTTGAAATATGTTTATAATTTATTTGTTCATTTACAATAGCCTCTTGAACATCTCTCAAATTTAAATCTAATTCTTTTATTTTTTCTCTATTTAAGAATATTTGATTATTACTAATATTCTCTAAAAGATTAGCAGCTCCATAAGTTTCTTCTAAAAACTTTTTAAGTTTTTCTTTACGCTCAGAATTGTTTACATAACCTGCGGGAACTTTTACCGATTTCAAATATGCCGGAACATCAACAGCTCCGTGATCTGCTGTTAAAAATACAGCATATTCGCCTTTCCCTACTTTTAAATCTAAATATTCAAATAAGCGCTTTAAATCTTTATCTAATCTAATATAAGTATCTTCAATTTCTTTAGAGTTTACACCAAAATTATGCCCTACATAATCTGTTGATGAATAACTAACTGTTAAAATATCTGTAATATTATCTTGTCCTAATTGCTCTCCTTCTATAGATGCTAAAACAAAATCTGTAGTTAAACTATTTCCATAAGGTGTTGCTTTTAAAATATCAAACACACCATTTTTCTTTTTTAATTTATCTAATTTGTATGGAAATGTTGCTGTTTTTTTCCCCTTAAAACCGCCTTCAAAAATATTTAAATCACTTCCACTTTCTGTATAAGTTTCAATAGGATACAATGTATTCCATTCTCTTAAATAAGATTCTGTTTTTTTCGATGCATTAAAATCACTAACCCATTTTGGTAACTTTTCCATATAAAACGAACTCGTCACCCAAACACCTTCTCCTTTACCATGAAACCAGTAAGCTGCATTTGCCGTATGTCCTGCTGGTAAAATAGCTCCTCGATCTTTTATAGAAACACCTATGGTTTTTCCTTTCATTTGTGTAAATAATCTATTCTCATCTGCAAACGTGGTTGTTCCCATTCTATGAGGAGACATTTTCCCAGATAAAGCCTTAGTACCTATTGATTCTACATTTTTATCACCTGCACAATACACCATCTTCTTAGATTCCTTATCATACCAATTATTTGCTATAACACCATGATATTTAGGAGTAGTACCAGTATAAACAGATGTGTGTCCAGGCCCTGTATAAGTTGGCACATAATTAAAATGATTATTTTTACAATTAAACCCCGCATTTATCATACGCTTAAAACCGCCTTCGTCATATTTATTATAAAAACGTGTTAAATAATCGTAGCGCATTTGATCTACCACAATGCCTAGCACTAATTTAGGACTATTATAATTATTTTTATGATTACTTAAAGCACCTTTTTTTTGGGCATTACCAGAAAAACACAATGTAATTCCTAATAAAATTAAAATTATTTTTTTTGACATAGCTATAAATTCTGATTCAAAAATACACTTTTTAAAACATCATAATTTAAAATTAGGGTTAAATACCTATAACTTTTTTTTACTTTAGCGCTTACAAATTAGCATATGACATACCTTCATAATATAGGATCCTATTTTTTAATGATTGCCGAAATGTTTCGCAAGCCAACCAAGTGGACTGTGATGAAGCAATTAATACTAAAGGACATAGATGATTTAATAATTGGCTCACTTGGTATTGTAGCATTTATAGCCTTTTTTGTTGGAGGTGTTGTCACCATCCAAACAGCCTTAAACATCACCAACCCATTAATTCCCAAATATTTAGTTGGTTTTGCAACTAGACAATCTATTGTTTTAGAGTTTGCTCCTACTTTTATATCTATTATTATGGCAGGTAAAGTTGGTTCATTTATTACATCAAGTATTGGTACTATGCGTGTAACAGAACAAATTGACGCTTTAGAAGTTATGGGTATTAACTCATTAAACTATTTGGTGTTTCCAAAATTTATTTCACTAATGCTTTATCCTTTTGTTATTTCTATTGCTATGTTTTTAGGAATAATTGGAGGTATGGCTGCATGTGTTTATGGTGGTTTTAGCTCTCTTGAAGATTATATTATTGGTATTCAAACTGAATTTATACCATTCCATATTGTTTATGCTTTTATAAAAACCTTTGTATTTGCTTTTATTTTAGCAACTATTCCATCTTTTCATGGGTATTACATGAAAGGAGGCGCTTTAGAAGTTGGTAAAGCAAGTACAACATCATTTGTATGGACTAGTGTTGTCATTATACTTTTAAATTATTTTCTAACCCAAATGTTATTAAGCACATGATTGAAGTTAAAGATTTACATAAATCATTTGGAGAAGCTCATATTTTAAAAGGCATTACAACATCTTTCGAAAAAGGAAAAACAAATCTTATTATAGGACAAAGTGGTTCTGGTAAAACCGTATTTTTAAAATGCTTACTAGGCTTATTTGATTACGAAAAGGGAGCCATAGAATATGATGGAAAAATATTTTCCAAATTATCTGATGATGAAAAACGAAACTTACGTGCCAAAATAGGCATGGTATTCCAAGGAAGTGCTTTATTTGACTCCATGACTATTGCAGAAAATGTTATGTTTCCTTTACGTATGTTTACTAAACATAGTAAAAGCGAAATGCAGGATCGTGTGGATTTTGCTTTACAACGAGTAAACCTTGAAGGCGCCCACAATAAAATGCCTAGTGAAGCGTCTGGTGGTATGCAAAAACGTGTCGCTATAGCTAGAGCTATTGTTAACAATCCTAAATATTTATTTTGCGATGAGCCAAACTCAGGGTTAGATCCAAAAACTGCTATAGTTATTGATAACCTTATTCAAGAAATTACAGACGAATACCAAATAACTACAGTTATAAATTCTCATGACATGAATTCTGTTATGGAAATTGGTGAAAAAATTGTATTCCTAAAAGATGGATTAAAAGCTTGGGAAGGCTCTAATAAAACTATTTTTAAAACGGATAACGAAGTGGTAACTGACTTTGTATATTCTTCCAATTTATTTAAAAAAGTACGAGAAATGTATCTAAAAGACTACAAATAAGTTCCTTAAACAGATAAAAAACCACAGATTAAGGGTAAATAACTATCTTTTTATTTAAAATAAATCCTATAGATTTGCTTTAGCTAATTTTAAATATAAACCTATGAAAACCCAAATTACAATTAAACAACTACTCTTTTTTTTAGGTGTAGTCATTTTTTCAAACTTTAAAACGTTTGCTCAGTCTCCAAATATTATCTTTATTTTAACTGATGACCATGGGTACGGTGATGTTGGTTTTAACGAAGGACATGCTTCAGATATTGCAACACCTAACTTAGATGCTTTAGCTGCTGCTGGAACTGTTTTTACATCTGCCTATGCTGTACATCCTTTTTGTGGACCAAGTCGTGCTGGTTTAATGACAGGAAGATATCCTCATGAATTTGGAGCCCAATATAATTTATCGGATTCTAATACAACTCAAGGTGTTTCTCTTTCTGAAACTTTTTTTAGTACAGTTTTGCAAAATGCAGGATACAATACAGGTGTTATTGGTAAATGGCATTTAGGTCAGCCTACTGGTTATAGACCTAATCAAAGAGGTTTTGATTATTTTTATGGTATGTTATATGGTGGTCACGTCTACTTTACAGGTGGGGGTGGTGGATCAACTCAATACCGAAGTCCTTTAAGGGAAAATGAAGGTCTTGCAGGTGAACCTAATGGGCTTTATCTTACTGACTTATTTTCAGACAAAGGTGTTGATTTTATAAATGATGCAGAAACTAATGACAATGATCCATTTTTCCTTTTCATGTCTTATAATGCACCACATACACCACTTCAAGCATTAGCTTCAGATAAAGCAATTTTGGCTGCTCCTCCTTATTCTTTTGATTACTTAGGTGATACTAGTCGTGAAAATTATGCTGCTATGGTGTATTCTGTAGATAGAGGCGTTAAAAAACTCGTTGATGCTTTAACTGCCAATGGCGAATTAAATAATACTTTAATTGTATTTATGAGTGATAATGGTGGGAAATCAGAAAGCCATGCTCAATACGGGGGAGCAAACAACGGACCTTTAAGAGGAGATAAAGGAGACACTTACGAAGGTGGTTTCCGTGTCCCTATGTTTATGTATTGGCCTGGTACTGTTCCTGCAGGTAAAAAATATGATTACAATGTATCTGCCCTAGATCTCTACCCTACTTTTGTAAATTTAGCTGGAGCCTCAATTCCTGCAGGAAAAGAGATAGATGGTAAAGATATTATGGCTAATGTAATTAATGAAACAGATGCTCGCGCTAACGAATCGATATATTCTATTAGGCATGCAGCAACTAATAGAGTTGGTGTTAGACGTGACAACTTAAAAGCTTATACTTTTGGAAATAATAGATGGTATTTATTTGATGTTAGTACTCCTGGTGGATTAGCAGAAAACAATGCGGATGATTTAAGTACTAATCCTGCTTATCAAACTGTTTTAAATGAAATGATTAGTGATGCCTACCAGTGGGCATTAACACATATTGAACCTGAATTTTTTGATAGTACTGGAGCAGCCGATACTTGGTTCAATAATCATAGTAGTACTAATCCTGCTAATACGATTTCATGGCAAGACACTACTTTTGATGGCTACACAACATTATCTATTGAAGATGTTGAATTGAAACAAAACTTATCAGGACACCTATACCCTAATCCTGTAATAGGACCTCAACTATCTGTAAAGTTTAATGAAAACTTATTAGGAGCTGTAGATGCAGTAATTTATGATAATTTAGGTCGTCCTGTTCAAATAGAACAGAATCTTACTAAAAAATCTAACAGAAAAGTTAGTATGCTATTAAATTCTAATATATCCAAAGGTTACTATATCATGAAATTAACTGTTGGACAGTTCTCTTTCAGCAAATCATTTATAGTGAAGTAATAAAACATTAATATTTTTTTTGAATATCCGTAATTACTAATAATTGATTAAAAATGCTTATTTTGTTAAAAAAACAAGTCATGAATATTTTTAGTTTTACCGCCCATTTTGATAGTGAAGAAGCTTGTCGTACTCATTTTAAGCAAGAAAGAGATAAGATAGGAGTTAAATGCCAGCGTTGTGGTCATACTCATCACTATTGGATAAAGGCTGTTTGGAGCTATGAGTGCAAATCTTGTAGAGCCCGTACATCTTTGAGAAGTGGTACTATTATGCAAAATTCTAATCTATCTTTTATGATATGGTATAAGACAATGTTTTTGATGACTACTACCAAGAAAGGATTTTCTTCTAAAGAAATCCAGAAACAGCTTGGTTTAAAAAGGTATGAACCTGTCTGGGCGATGGTTCATAAACTTCGTAAAGCAATGGGTAACAGAGATGCTCGCTATACTTTAGAAGGTATGATTGAAATGGATGAAGGTTATTTTACGGTCGAATCTTCTGAAATAGAGCAACAAAAAGGAAAAAGAGGTCGTGGTGCAGTAGGAAAGCAAAACGTAATGATAATGGCAGAATCCACTCCCTTAGAAGACCCGAAAACCAACAAGAAGGATCGCCAATGTCGCTACTTTAAAGCCAAAGTGCTGACAGATCATAAGGCTGATGGTGTAAATGATACTGTTAAAGAGTCTTTAGACGAACAAAGCATTGTTTTTACTGATAAAAGTACTTCATATGTTGATATTGCTGATTTTGTAGAACTACATATTAGTGAAAAATCAGATAAACAAACTACTAAAGAGACCTTGAAATGGGTACATATTACCATAAGCAATGCCAAACGAAACTTACTTGGAAATTATCACAAAATTAAAGGCAAATACCTACAACTCTACCTAAACGAATTTGTTTACAAACTCAATCGAAGATATTTTGAGGAAAAACTATTCGATAGACTAGTAATAGCTGGAATTACTGGATTATGAGTAAAAACGGATATTCAAAAATTTTTTTATAAAAGGTTCCTAATTTATAAATTAGGAACCTTTTATTCATCAACTTCCGTCTTATAATTATCTTATATTTATTATAAGCATAGAAGCTTATTCTTTTTATACTATAAAATGTCTCTAATAAAAATTACTTGTCTACTACTCGTTTAATTAAAATAGTTTTCAATTTTAATTCCTGTTTCAACCAATCACTCAATTTTTTTTCATTAGTCACTAAGGAGCTATTTTTTTCCTTTCCATTCCATCTTATAGTTACAACGTTAATCGTATCAATTTTTATAAAATCTTTTGATTCTAGCATTGTAGCATAACTGAAAGATTCAAGTCCCTTAAATCTAATTTTTGCGTCTTTTGCTAATGACGGAAAGTTTACATTACCTTTCCCTTTTTGAATACTGTTTATCTCCTCTTTTAAATTTTCTATTTCTTTTTGTAATCCAGAAATAATATTATCCTTTTTATCTAAATCATCAAAAGCTCTATTTAAAGATTTGGATAGTTCATCTGTACTTCTACTTTCGTTAGCATTAATAGTTAGTTCGAAATCTTTAATATTTTCATATCCTTTTAGCTCGTTTATTAAGTCTGTTCTAGTCGCTTTATCTATTTCTCCATTAAAGAATAAGCTTATTTTATTTTCTGCAATGTCTATTTTATTTCTTTGAAGCCATAAGTTATCATTTGCTTCAATTTCTTTTTTTACAAAATTTTTATAGTCACCATTAATTCCTGTTTCTTTTAATAGGGTTATAAAAGTCATTATTGCTGGTATCATTGCTATAACAGCTGCAAATGCGGCTAATTGCGCTATACGTTTTCTTTTTTTAGAATTAACATATTTTTGCATTGGAAAACGCAACACTTTTAAAACAACAAAAGTGGCAAGAGCTATAAAAACAGTATTAATGGTAAATAAATACATTGCTCCAAAAAAGTATTCAATATTCCATACTGCTAAACCATAACCAGCTGTACACAATGGAGGCATTAAAGCTGTTGCAATAGCAACTCCAAAAATAACCGATGCTATAGTTCCTTTTTTAGTTCGAGCAACAATAAGGGCTAAACCTCCAAATATGGCTATAAATACGTCTAAGATATTTGGAGAAGTTCTTGCTTCTAATTCTGGGGTTAATTCTGTTAAAGGAGACATACTAAAGTATAAGTATGCTGTTAATACACTTAAAAAAACCATTACAAATAAATTTATAAAAGAACTTTTAAGCGTATCTATATCATTAATAGCAAGAGACATTCCTACTCCTAAAATGGGTCCCATTAATGGTGAAATTAACATCGCACCAATAACTACAGCTGTAGAACTTAGGTTTAATCCAATAGAGGCGACAAAAATAGCAAATATTAAAATCCAAGCTGTTGCACCTTTTAAAGGAATATCATTTTTAATGGCAATAATAGTAGCATCACGATCTGTGTCATCTCTAAAATCGAAAATTTCTTTTATAAACTGTTTACCACTTTCAAAAAGTCCTTTCGCATCATCCTTAATAGCTTGTTTAGATTGCTCTACAGTTTTCTCTTTTTTAGCTTCTTCTTCAGAAAAATTAAATTTACTTTCTTCCATTTGTATTCCTTTTTACTTACTATATACTAATGAGATCCTATAAAGTTTAATATAAAAATGGACTAATTCAATCCGTTTTCACCTAATCTTTACAAGTTAAGACTCTTTTTAACCTAAATGGTCACCATACGTTGTTTTTACTTTTTGAAGTACCTTTTTTATATCTTGTTCTTTCGATTTAGGATAAATTAATAATACATCTTCCTTATCTACTACAATGTAATCCTTTAATCCATCTACAACAACAACCTTATCTCCTTTTGTGCGTATCATATTTCCTGATGCATCTTCTGTTAACGTTTTTGCATTAACAACGGCATTACCTGCTTCATCTTTATCTAATTTATCGTATAAACTACCCCAGGTTCCCAAATCATTCCAATCAAACTCTGCTGCTATTACAAATACATTTTTAGATTTTTCCATGATAGCATAATCAACCGAAATATTTTCTGCTTTTGGATAATTATCTTTTATAAAATCATCTTCAAATTCTGTATTATACACAGGGATTCCTGATTTAAATAATTCGAATAATTCTGGTTGATTATTCTCAAATGCTTCTACTACACTTTTCACACTCCACATGAAGATACCTGCATTCCATAAAAAATTACCTTGAGCAATAAATTCTTTGGCTGTTTCGTAATCTGGTTTTTCTCTAAATTGATTAACCGATTTTATCTCTTCTTGCGACGTTTTATCAAACTCTATATAACCGTATCCTGTATTTGGAAATGTAGGTTGAATTCCTAATGTCATTAAAGCCTTATTTTTTGAACAAAAACTAAATGCTTGTTCTACATTTTTAGTAAAAGTTTGCTCATCTTCAATCCAATGATCACTTGGCGCTACAATCATTACAGCATCTGGATTTTCTTTTTGAATTTTTAATGAGGCATATAAAATACATGGTGCTGTATTTCGCATAGCTGGTTCTAAAACAACTTGTCTTTTAGTAACTTCTGGTAATTGTTCTAAAACCAAATCATTATAACGTTCATTTGTTAAAATGAAGATATTTTCTTTTGGAATTAAATCTGCTAAACGATGAAATGTTTTTTGTATTAATGTATCTCCTGTACCTAACATATCGTGAAACTGCTTTGGAAAATCCTGTGTACTTACAGGCCAAAATCTAGATCCTACTCCTCCTGCCATTAATATGGCATAATAGTTTTTATTCATTTTTTTAGTTTATCAGTTCAACTTCTGCATTTGGGTTAAATAAATATAATTTTCCTGTTTCAAGTTCTGTACATTCAAAACGTTTTACTCTTTTTCTACCCATTTTAAATACTTTTCCATTATATAATTTAAAAGTACTTTCTAAGGGTACTTCAAAAATATAAGTTTTATCATTAGGTTCATCAAATTGTTTCAATGCTAATGCTAAATCAACATCTGTATCACTACTTGCCTTTGGGTTTTTAAAATGTTTTGCTAAAAGAGGTAATAAATTAATTGGAAAAATTTCTGGAGTTAAAAATGGCAGCATTAAATGCTGAAATGTTCTTTTCCATTCTAACCCATGCGGCTTTATAAATCTACCATAGGTTTTATAAGCCTCTAAATGCGCAATTTCGTGTACTAAAGTTATTAAAAAACGATATTCATTTAAGTTGGAATTAATGGTTATTTGATGCTTTCCATTTGGCAAACGCATATAATCTCCATGACGCGTTTTCCGTTCATTCTTAATTTTAACCACCAAATTATCTTGCTCTAAAAGTTGTAAAACTTTAGATATAGCTTCTTTCGGAATATAATCTTTAATATGCTCTTGCATTAAAACAAAAATAATAGAATTATTTAAGATTAAATCATGGTTAAAAAAATATTCATTTTACTAAATGTTTTTGTTGCAACACCTTCTAGTTGGTTATCAAAATCATGTTCTGTATACCCAAACACATCAAAACCACCTTTTTTTGCTGCTTGCACTCCAGACAAGCTATCCTCAACAACTAGGCATTCGCTAGGTTTATACCCCATAGTCTCTGCTGCCCATAGAAAAATATCTGGTTCTGGCTTCCATTTTTGGATAGCATAACAACTAAAAATTTTATCTTCAAAGAAAGACAATAATCCTGTAAGTTCTAAATTAAGTCTAATTTTATTTTCTGGTCCGCTTGAAGCTACGCAAAAAGGAAGTTTTAAGTTTTTTAAGACTTCTTTGATTCCATCTATAGGTTCAATTTCTTCTTTAAATGCTTGAAATGTTTTTTCTCTATATTCAGCTTCAAAACTATCTGGTAATGGACTTGAAATCAATTCAGAAATAACCTCAAAACAAAGGTTAAGTGACTTACCTTTAAACTGACTCACAGATTTATTTATATCAATATTTGCTCCTAAATTATTAGCCATTTCTACTAATACTCTAATAGCTATGGTTTCACTATCTATTAGTACACCATCGCAATCAAAAATAATACATTTATATTTACTCATAGCTTACAAAAAAACAACTAATATTCGATAATTTCAAATTCACTTCGCCTATTTAACTGATGCTCTTCGTCTGTGCAATTTAACATAGGACATGGGACTATTGGCTCTAACTCTCCATAACCTTGAAATTTCATACGTCTCGCATTTATATAAGCTTCTAAGGCCAAATAGTTCCTTGTAGATTCTGCTCGCCTTTCAGATAATATTTGATTATAGCGTACTGTTCCTCGACTATCTGTGTGCGAACTTATTTTTAAATGGATATCTGGATAACGCTCAAGTTTTGCTGCTAACCCATCTAATACTTTTTTAGAATCTGCTCTAATACTCCACATATCAAAATCAAAATAGATAGGCTCTAATTGAAAGAACAATTTCCCTTCTTTTTCAATAATTGGAGGTCCTTCAATATCTGTCAACATTTCAAAACGTTTTGGATCATCCTCTTTCAACTTCTTATCAATCTTCTTTTCTGCTATAATTTCTTCTATAGGATCTATAACAACTGGAGGTGGTGGTGGAATTTTCTTTAAATATAATATATGTTTTTGATCTTGTTCTTCTAAAACTTTTACTTGTAATGTACCTGGGTAATAAACTTCATTATCTGCTTTCAATTCATAATTGTTAGCCAACAAATTAATATTAAAAGCAGCTATAGAATCTAAAGTATTACTATATAATTCAACTTTATTTTTATCTATTAACACAACATTAGAATTAGGTATATACTCTTTTGTTTCTGCATCTCTAATCTCAAATATATTTATATATTCTCTTATGAAAATTTCTCCTATTTGATTAAATTTAAAAATATCATCATTCCTTTTTTTTCTATTAGAAGCAAAGAACCCTTCTTTTTCATTATAATAATTTAAATTAAAATCATCGTATTGTGAATTAATTGGAACGCCTAAATTTATTGGCATTGTAAATTTGTCATCTACTAATTCAGATACATAGTTATCCAACATTCCTAAACCTAAATGACCATTGGACGTAAAAAATAAATTTCCTTTTTCCGATATGTATGGAAAATGCTCACGGTTTTCTGTATTTATCGTTTCGCCCAAATTAATAGGAGCGCTCATTTCGTCGTCTACAGCAATATTAACATAGTATAAATCGAAACTTCCATATCCGCCTTCCATATTTGAAGAAAAATAAAGCTTTTTTCCATCTGGACTCAACGCTGGATGTTGATATGAAAATCCGTTTTTATTGAAAGATAGTTTTTCTAAAGCTGACCATTTACCCTCTATACGTGTAGATTTGTATAAATGAATATTATTATTTCCTTTTTCATTAAATTCCTTTTTCCCATCATTAAAGTTGTTACGCGAAACATACAACATATTTCCATCTTTACTAAAACAGAAATTACCTTCGTGGAATTTTGAATTTATAGTTTTTTCTAATGGAATTGGAGTTCCTATTGTATCATTTTTATCACTAACTTTTACAGTATAAATATCTAAAAAAGGTTGATGTGTCCATTTATAAGTTTTTCCTAATAACTTTTTATTATCTCTATCTGATGTAAAATAGACACTATCTCCATGTTTTATTGCTCCAAAGTCTGAGGCATCAGAATTAAATTGTGTTTTTTTAACTATATAATCTGGACTCTTTAATTTAAAGGCTTCAATTGTTTCTATCAATTCTATTTTATCAATTGAGGCAGACATATTTTCTTTATATAATTTGAAGTAATCTATGCCTGTTTCATAATCTCCTAAAACTGATAAAATTTGATATAACTTAAAATTATAATGATTATCGTAAGTCTTATCCTTTTCTACATACTTACCTCTAATTAGTAATTTTAAATATCTTGATGCTAATTTATATTGGAACGTATTATAATAACACACTGCAATATTTTCTATATGCTTTTTGTGACGTTCTTTGGTTATAGCTTCTTCATAATACTTGGCTGCATTTATATAATCTCCTTTTTCAAAAAAGCGATCTGCTCTACTTCTTTTTTGCCCAAAAGACAACTGAAATACAAAAAAGGCTATAAAAAGTAAACTTATTTTCTTTATCATATTAATAGAATCTTGGAGATGAATATTTTTTACTTAAGCCTAATATATCAAATCTATAAAGTAATATAAATTCATGACTCGCATCATTAAAATCGTTTAATTTACTAGTATTAAAATCATAGGCATAACCAATTTTTAAATTCCTTGTAATATTAAATCCAGCTAATCCTGATACTGCATCCAGATACCTATATGATGCACCTAATTCAAATTTTTCTTGATATAATATATTTGTAGACACATCAAAAGACAAAGGTGCGCCTCCTACATACTTTACAACGGTTGATGGTTTTATTTTTAATGTCTCATTCACATCAAAAACATTTGAGAATCATCTTTCGTTGTAATTTGACTTGTTGGGTCTGTAAGATCAATAAGCCATGCACCTTCAATATCTTCATTTACTAAGAATTCATCATCTCTTAAATTTATTGGAACATTAAAATTCCCTGAAATTAATTCTGTTTCACAAATATTATAATGATTTGGTGATCCTGAAAAAACTTCTCTAACAGCAGAAATTCTAACACGAGTTTCTTCGCTAGGTGAACATGGTGTAATTCCAGGAACAGTATAGATTAATTCAAAAATATTCTCATTAACTAACTAAACTCCAGGTTAATATGGAATAATAACTTGTAAAAATTTATTATCTTCAATATCTACAAAATTAGGGCTTGACCCTTCATAACTCCAAATCCCATTTTTATGAGCCGTTGGTGTAGATAGAAATGTTTGAAACAAATCAAAATTAGTGGAAACGCTACAAGGATCTGATCCTGCATTACAAATCTGAACATTTACATTATTTCCTCCTGTTGCTGGTACTGCAACACCAGAAAATGGTCCTACTATAACGTTAAGAGTTATTACAATATGATCGGGACATCCAGACGCAGAATTTAAAAAATGAAATTGATGATTTGTTATTGCTTCTGAAGAATTACCCAAATCCCACAAATATAAATCACCTGTAGTTTCATCTAATGCAAAATTAAAATTAGGATCAAACCAAGTTCCTGTTAATAACGATAGTGGAGCCATAGAACCAGGAATTGCATTATAACTGTCGTACAAATTAATTATTCCATCTGGCATTCCATTATTGTCTTTATCAATAATAGTCATGTCACAGATTTCTATAGTCACAACTTCATTACATTGTGCCTGGTTTTTTGTTATTACAGATAGGAGTATAACAAAAACTATATATGTAATATTTTTCAATATTTGAAAATTAAAATTTCTGGCAAGAAAAATATATCCAAAATTTAAAATGATTATTTAGCATGTTATTTTACAGTAAAATGCTAAAAATCGTCTGAAAATAAAAGGGTTACAAAAAAAATGATTAAAACAATACTTATTTATGGAGTAGAATTAGAAACCTGTAACATTTTACCATTATAGTACTTATTTCCATTAAGAGAAAAATCATAAATATATTGCGCCATTTCTAAAGCCGTTGTTGGTGCTTGATACCCAGGAAAAGCTTCTTCTAACATTTCTGTTTGTACTGCTCCTAATGCTAATACATTAAAACTTGGTCCTGCTTCTTTATATTCTTCGGCTAACAACTCTGTTAATGTTATCACTGCTGCTTTACTTGAACTGTAAGCTGCAAGGCCTGGAAATTTCATACTCCCTTGCACACCTCCCATAGAACTAATGGTTACTACGTGACTTTCTTTTTTCATATATGGGATAACAACACGCGTTAATTCGGCTACTCCAAATACATTTGTTTTATAAACAGCTTCAAAATCACTCATAGAAATATCTGAAAACGGTTTATTTAATAAAGTTCCTGCGTTATTAATTAAAACATCTACATGTTGCCACTCATTATTAATAAATTCTTCTACCTTTTTATAAGCTTTATCATCACTTAAGTCAAATGAAAATGAAGTTACATTCTCTAGATTAAGCGATTTTACAGGTTGTTCATTTCTTGATAATGCTAAAACTTGATGTCCTGCCTTGGCAAAAAGTTGTACCATTTCAAACCCTATACCTCTACTTGTTCCTGTTATAATAACTTTTCTACTCATTAGTTCATCTGTATTTCTTTAGTTGACGTATTTACCATACTTGTTAATGCTGGAATCATTTTATTTATAAAATTTGTGATGTGTTTAAAATCTATTTTATCAACTTCATCGTCTACATGGTGATAATAATCAAAGTTAGTAAAATCGAAAGTAGATATAGCTTGTGCTGGTATTCCAAACGCTTTATAGAACGGGTAATTATCTGATCGCATAAACAAATTATAAGATTTTGCTTTTGGCAAAAAACCAATAATGTCTTCTTTAGTATATTGATTAAGCTTTTCTGCCATATTAGATTTTTTATATCCTGTTATGTAAGCTATTATCTCATTTTCTGCTCTAGGAACACCAATCATTTCAAAATTAATCATCGTGTATAGATTTAAATTTTCTTTCTTTAATCGTTCAGCTAAATGTCCAGAACCTTTTAGCCCCATTTCTTCGGCAGCATAAAGCGTAAATAATATGCTTCTTTTATTGTTTTTTGTTTTCGAAAAATATTTTGCCCATTCTAAAACAGCTACAGTTCCCGAAGCATCATCATTAGCTCCATTAGCTATAACATCTCCATTAACTTGTTTTGCATCGCCTATATGATCGTAATGAGCCCCTAGGATAACAAATTCATTCTTTAATTCAGGATTATTTCCTTCTATATAACCAACAACATTATACCCCACAATGTCACCAATATTAAAAGTATCTCTATAGGTTTTAAAGTAAGGTTTTATATTATTATTTTTTAAAAAGTCTTCAATAAAAACGGCTGCTTTTTCTATACCTATACTTCCTGTATTTCTTCCTTCTAGTTCATCGGACGCTAAATACTCTAAACTGGATTTTATATCGCTCTGATTAATATATGTATTAAGAGTTTCGTTTTTTTTAATTTTCTCTTCTGAAACCTTTTTATTCTCGGTATTAACTTCTATTGCATTTTTTGGAGTACCGCAGCTAATAAAGGCTATCACTAACATACAGCTTAATATTATTTTCATATATAGATTTTTAAATTTACATTATGAACTCATTTTGACTTATTTTAGGTTAAAAACAAAAAGTCAAGATGAATTCTATTTAAAATTATCATAAAAGCGTCTTTTATATTTTAATACAGTTATTACATACAAACAAACTATTATTTTCTTTTATTTATAGTAATTTCAAATACTAATTAGTCTTAAAGATAAAAAAACCTGCTTCAATTTTCATGAAACAGGTTTTTATATATTTAAATTATTCGCTTTTCGAAAACAATATGTTACACTAACATAGTTACTGGGTTTTCAATATATCCTTTTAAAGTTTGAAGAAATTGAGCTCCAGTTGCCCCATCTATTGTTCTATGATCACATGCTAAAGACAATTTCATAGTATTTCCAACTACAATTTGACCATCCTTAACTACTGGTTTTTCAACTATATTTCCAACTGAAAGAATTGCTGAATTTGGTTGATTGATAATTGATGTAAACGTATCTATACCAAACATTCCTAAGTTAGATACCGTAAATGTACTTCCATCCATTTCGGCAGGCGTTAATTTTTTGTTTCTTGCTTTTCCTGCAAGATCTTTAACAGCCGCACCTATTTGAGGTAATGTTTGCTCATTTGCAAATTTAACTACAGGCACTACTAATCCGTCTGGAACAGCAACAGCTACACCTACATGTACATGGTTATTTAAACGCATTTTATCTGCAAACCATTGTGAATTTACTTGTGGATGTTGTTTTAATGCTAAAGCACAAGCTTTAACAACCATATCATTATACGATATTTTAGTATCTGGAATAGAGTTGAATTGTTTACGGAATGCAATAGCATTTTCCATATCGAACTCAACGTTTAAATAGTAATGAGGTGCAGAAAACTTAGAGTTTGTCAATGCTTTTGCAATCGCTTTACGCATTTGCGAATTTGGTACTTCTTCGAAATCTTCCTGGCCAGCTGGTACAAATTTACCAACTGCAGCAGCTCCAGCCGCTGGTTCGTAATTCTCTATATCACGTTTAACAACACGCCCATTTTCTCCTGTACCTTGAACTTTAGTTAAGTTAATTCCTTTTTCCTCTGCTAACTTTTTAGCCAATGGAGAAACATAAATTCTCCCATTTTCAGTAACAGGGGTTGGAATTGGTGCTTTTTTAGATGAAGCTGCAACAGGTTCTAATTTAACCACTTCTTTCTTAGCCTCAACTTTTGGAGCTTCTTTTTTATCTGAAGATACTACTACTGAAAAATTAGCTGCTACCCCAGAAATATCTGTTCCTGCAGGGCCAATAATTGCTAATAAAGCATCTACTTTTGCCGATTCTCCTTCTTGTAATCCTATTTCTAATAAAGTTCCTGATTGGAATGATTCAAATTCCATAGTTGCTTTATCGGTTTCTATTTCTGCCAATATATCACCTTCTTCTACTACATCTCCAACTTTCTTAAGCCATGTTGCCACTGTACCTTCTTCCATAGTATCACTTAAACGTGGCATAGTAACAACTATAACACCTTCTGGTAATTCTACACTAGAAGCAGTTGCTTCTTCAACAACTTCGTCTTTCTTAGGCTCTTCTTTAACCTCTACAGAAGCACTACCTCCATTTAATAGCCCAGAAATATCTTCTCCTGCATCTCCTATTATAGCTAAAAGCTCATCTACTTTAGTTGTTTCTCCTTCTTGAACTCCTATATGAAGTAAAGTCCCTTCGTTGAAAGACTCAAACTCCATAGTTGCTTTATCGGTTTCTATTTCAGCTAAAATATCACCTTCTTCAATTTTATCTCCTACTTTTTTTAACCAAGCCGCAACGGTTCCCTCTTCCATGGTATCGCTTAAACGCGGCATATTTACTACTATTGCCATAGCTTATAATTTATGTTGAATAAATGGATAATCTTCTTGCTCATAAACCATATCGTATAATTGTTGCTTTTCTGGAAAAGGAGATTCTTCTGCAAATTTCTCACATTCTGCAACTCTTTCTTTTACTTGCTTATCAATTGCTTTTATATCGTCCTCGGTAGCATATTCCTTTTCAAGAATAATATCCTTAACTTGTGTAATAGGATCTATTTTCTTGTATTCTTCTACTTCGTCTTTTGTTCTATAATGCTGTGCATCACTCATTGAATGCCCTCTATATCTGTAAGTTTTTAATTCTAAAAATGTTGGTCCATCTCCACGACGTGCACGTTGAATAGCTTCATCAAATGCTTCTGCTACTTTTATAGGATTCATCCCATCAACAGGTCCACATGGCATTTCGTAACCTTTACCTAGTTTCCATATCTCGGTATGATTTGCTGTTCTTTCCACCGACGTCCCCATAGCGTACCCATTGTTCTCACAAACAAATACTA
Organism: Flavivirga aquatica; assembly: GCF_001747085.1. GTDB lineage: Bacteria > Bacteroidota > Bacteroidia > Flavobacteriales > Flavobacteriaceae > Algibacter_C > Algibacter_C aquatica. The sequence goes on along the minus strand of NZ_MDJD01000043.1, from coordinate 201,569 downwards.
CTGGTAACTTCCAAAGCATGGCTAAATTAAATGTTTCATGTAAAGAACCTTGTCTTGCTGCTCCATCTCCAAAACAACATATAGTCACTCCATTAACACCATGATATTTATCACCAAAAGCAATACCTGCCCCCAAAGGAATTTGACCTCCAACAATACCATGTCCGCCATAAAATCTAAATTCTTTAGAAAAAATATGCATAGAACCACCCATACCATGAGATGTCCCGGTAACTTTTCCATATAACTCTGCCATAACACGTTTAGGATCAACTCCCATACCTATGGGTTGTACGTGATTACGATAAGCTGTAATCATCTTATCTTTAGTCAAATCCATAGCATGTAAAGCCCCTGCTAAAACAGCCTCTTGACCATTATATAAATGAAGAAATCCTCTTACTTTTTGTTGTATATAAACAGCTGCAAGTTTGTCTTCAAACTTTCTCCAAAACAGCATATCTTCATACCATTTAAGGTATGTTTCTTTAGTGATTTTTTGCATCTACTAATATTAGGTTCTACTTAAGCGAAATACAAAAGTAATACTTTGTACTGTATTGCAAAAACGCAAGTTCATTAAAGTAAAAAAAATATTAAAAAAAACGCTCTAATCGAATTAGATTGATTATTTAACAATTTTTTATATTGAATTTTTTAGTATTTAAAATTTCAATGCTAAATAAATACATATAATATGATCTTAAACAAAGTATTAAAGTACAGATTTATCAAACCCCAACGGTAATAAGTTTGCTAGAGAATCAGATTTAATAACATTTCCTACTTTCCCCATAAAGTAAATCTCAATTGGTGCATTTTGTTTTATTTCATATTCTACGATAGCTTGTCTACATGCTCCACATGGAGGAATGGGTTTTATTGTTTCTTTGTTTTTAGACCCCGCAGAAATAGCCATTTGAATAATTTTAGCATTAGGATATTGAGACCCTGCATAATATATAGCTGTACGCTCTGCACATAAACCTGACGGGTAAGATGCATTTTCTTGATTATTTCCCGTAATAACTACTCCATTATCTAAAAGCATAGCTGCACCTACATTAAAATTAGAATATGGAGCATAAGCTTTATCTCTTATTTCTATAGCTTTTTTCATTAAAGAGAAAACTTCTGATGGAAGTTCTTCTAAGTTTTCAAAAACATATAATGTAGATTCTATTTTTATTTCTTTCATAAATAATGGAACTGTTGTTAACCAAAAAACTATTGCTAATAGCAATAGTTTTTTGTTGTATTTTTTTATAATTAGTTATCTTTAATATTCATTATACTCTCCTGCACCGATATTAAAGGTTACAGAAAAACGCAATGTGTTTTCTAAAGGGCTTTGTACTTTTGAAGCAGAAAACAAATATGATAAATCTACATTAACAACATTGGCTTTAAAACCAGCTCCTATTGCTAAAAACTTTCTAGCGCCTTTCTCTTCACTTTCATTAAAATAACCAGCTCTAAATGCAAAAGAATCTTGATATGTATATTCCGCACCAAGCGCCCATGTAAATTCTTTTAACTCTTCGCTAAAACCATCTGGCGCATCACCAAATGATTGAAATATACCAGACAAGAAACTTACATCTGGATCTTGACCTTCAACTATAACTCTTTCTTCTGAATTAATATCATAGTTACCGTCTCCATCTGTATCTACAAACCCATAAACAGGAGGTGTTGGCACTAATAATTTAGTAACTTCAGCTGTAACAGCTACTTTATTAAAATCATCAAATATAAAGTCAAAACCACCACCTAAACGTAAATTAGTAGGCTGAAAATTCTCTAGACCACCTTCATCATACTTAAATCTAGGTCCAATATTTTGAATTGCAAATCCACCTCTCCAACGACCATTAAAATCACTATAAGCTTCTTCTTCACTTTGGTAATATCCAGAAATATCTACACCAAAAGTATTTGCTGCTGATGCGTCTCCATCGACTCCTTGTATTCTTAAATCTGATCTTAAATAACGCATAGCCACAGACATCGCAAACTCATCTGACAATCTTAAAGCATAAGATGCATCTATAGAAAGTTCACTTGGTTTTTGTACTCTAGGCGTTTGAAATGCATCTTCAACAAATTCAATATCCCCTAAAGAGAAATACCTTAAACTAGCAGCAAAAGCGCTACGCTCGTCTAAACGATTAAAATAAGTAACGTTACCTAAAAAAATATCATTTACCAATTTACTTAAATAAGGTGTATAACTTACACCTATTCCTGACTTTGTTTCAGAAAACACATATTTAGAAGAGTTCCATTGTTGTGAAAAAGCATCAACAGATGTTGCAACTCCCATATCTCCCATACCCGCAGCACGTGCATCTGGAGCTATTAACAAAAAGGGAATTCCTGTGGTTATAACTCTTCTATCTTGATTAGGAAAAGTAATCGTTTCTTGAGCTGTTAGTTTTAGTGCAAATGCAAAAGCTAACACTATTAATATTCTATTCTTCATGAATTGGTTTTTATTTGACAAATATAAATTTTTCTTACAGTATAACAAGCTTCTCAATTTTTTCTACAGTCTTATTTAAAAGATTTGAATGTGCTTTAAGTTTATAAATATAAACACCTTTACCTATTCTATCTCCAAAATCGTCTCTACCATCCCAAATGATATCTCTTGACAGTGAGCTTGTAGTTATATTACCACTAACTGTTTGTCCATTTAATGTTCTTACTAATTTTCCAGAAACAGTGAATATCTGTATAGAAACGTCTAAAGGCTCCGAACTATTGTGATTAAACCAAAATTCTGTATAATTAACAAAAGGATTTGGATAATTTAACACATTATTTATAACTAATCCTTCATCTTTATCAAATACAATAAATTGAATTTCAGAAATTGATGAATTATTATATACATCCCAAGCTTTAACCGTTAATGTATGAAGCCCTGGTTCTAAATCTCTAAACGGAAAAGTTACTACGCCCTTAGTATAATCATCAACTTCTGTTTGATAATAATCATTTAAAATTACAGGATTCGTTTCATCACCATCAATAATACCTACAATATCATGCCCAATACCACTAGCCGTATTTATTCCATTAGAATCTTCCAATTTCACCAATAAAGTAGGCGATTCATTTGTTATACCTCCAGAGACAAAATTTTCATCATTCATAAATAATGTGATAATTGGTCCTATATTGTCTTCTTCTGCATTTTCATTTACTCCACCAATCTTAACTGTATTTATACTTGATCCAGCTTGATCTTGAGACAACTCTTGATTTTTAGAATAAAAACTCACTTTTCCAAAACCAACAGGAATACCAATATCTTTAGGAACCACAAAATCAAACTCGAATTGGCCATTCTTTACCGAAGCCTGTCCTCTAAATATAATTTCTCCTAACGTTTGGAAATCTAATTTTATAATATCTCCATTTCTCAATCTCGTCCCATCATTAGCAAGCGTTTGTCTATCTATTAATTTATCATATATAGTTGTTGAAAGTGTACCATTATAATTAGTCAATAAATCACCCGAAGTTCCTACAACCTCTCCCGCTAACTTTACATAACTTAATGCTTTTAACGTATCTATGCTTTGAGTTATGGGTACATCATTAATTTTAGTTAATCTTATATTTGGTTTAGGAAATGCTAATTTCATGGCAGGGTCTCCAATAAAAAATATTAAGCGACTTTCATTCCCTGAAACAAGAGGATCACTTTTTGCTAATCTCAAAGCTTCTGCCATAGTAGGATACTCATAGTCATTAAAAGTATCATTATCACTATACGAAAACAAATACTGCCCTAATATCCTATTAAACGTAATGGCATTACTTACAAAAATTTGTCTTGTTGTTGTAATTAAACCTATAGCTCCTGCATCCTTATTCCAATATGTAAGTTCTCCTGCTGTTTCTCTAAACGGATTATCAAATCTAGTAAACTCACATGTTACAGTAACAAAACAATTAAGTTTACCAAAATTTCGAAAACCATTAATATCTGGCTTTAACAAAATACGTTCTTCAGCCAAACCTTCTTCTCCTCCATGCCCAAAATAATTCACTACTAAAGCTCCATTATCAATTGCATTTACAATTTCAGTAGTTACTGTTGGATATGCATCTCCTCCTGCTGAAGATTCTTGCTGAAAAGCATCAGAATGAATTTTCACAACATTTATAAATGGTTTTTCAGTTGTTACTAAATCACCTATTTCATCAGTTGTTTGTTGCAGTGTCCCTTCCCAATTTTTATCAACATCATCAGAAATAACTACAAAATTATTCCTCCAACTCCCAAAAGATTCTTTCTCATAATATGACTCCACTTTATCTACAAGCTCTTTAGCTCGCTGTGGAGTATCCGCTAACATTCTTCCTACGGCTAAATCTAATTTATCATTACCTGACATGGTCCCTTCATTATCATCCATCATACCATAAAAATCATCTGAGATAAATGAACTCGCAAGACTAAAACTTCTATATGAATGCCAAGAAGGTACTATATTAGTATTATTTGGAATTCTGTCTTTATAATCAAAAGACCCGTCACCAAATAAACATAAATACTTTATTCTATTCTCTGGAAGACTAGCATTATCATAAACATACTTAACCAAATTCCTAATAGCTCCTATATCTTGATTTCCAGAACTAAATTCATTATAAATCTCATCTAACCCTACAACTTTAACATTCAGTCCATACTGTCCTTTATTAATCTCAGCTAAACGTTCTGCTTGAGCGAGCATATTATTTGGAGCTACTATAAGATAATCTATATCTTGAAATTCACCCTGGTTATTTTTAAAAATAGTTCCCTTAATATTTTGATTATTCACAACTGTATTTCCATCAAATTTTGGTGTGAAATAATCTAAAGGTGTAACTGCAACATAAGTTTTTAAACTACCCAATACTGATGTAAAACTTAAATTTGAATCTTCACCTGTATTTGAATAATTAGACACATTATATATATCTGTTACATCCCATATTTCTGAAATTCCAGAAGCATTGGTTATAGTATATTGCCCAATACCTGATGCTGATGCTACTACACTATTTTTAAATTGAAACTGAGTATTAGTAAAATTCAACGCTCGTATAGCTTCAATAGAGATATAATCTAAATAAGCAACTAGACTTGGATTTCCTTGATTATTAAAATTAAGACCTACTGTTACTTTTTCATTAGTAACACTAACATCGTTCCTATAAGTTGCATCACTGGCAAAAGTTGGTGTGCTTGTCCCTGAAATTGATAATGTAGCGAGATCAACGTTATTAACGCTAAGTCCCATCGTAGTAGTTGAATTAGAAGCTCCAGCAACAATAGTTGTTAACTTTATAGGCTCTGATACTACCAAACCGGGAAAGTTAAACTCAAAAGTTTTATTATTGTCTATATCAAATCGATTCCCAAACCAACGTCTTCCTAAAGACACTAAATTATAAGTGTCCTCCTCATGAAACTGATAATCTTCAAAAGTATCAATAATCAAATCTATAGGTCCAGTAGGTTGAGTAAATGATTTAATACGCTTACCTGTTCCTGATCCAACATTTATGTAATAATATGTTTTATCTGTATAACAATTAAGATTAGTATTACTCTCTTCATTATATCCTTTTGGCCCTTGTCCATAAAATAATATATAATCTTCATTATTAAATACACCATCTTCCTCTCCTACAAATTTTATAGCATTTTCTGGAACATCAAAGGGATACGGTTCAGCATTAGAATAAGGGATCATGTGTCCACCATGACCGTATAACTTTATTGATCTAGGATCAATATTATCAACATTTAAACCCAAACGATTTAAAAAACTTTTAGATAGTTTAAAAACCCCCGTAGTATCTATATAAAAACGGTACCACTTGCCAGAATTCAAGACTGAATTTGCAACAACTTTTGAAGCATTAAAACGTTTGTTTAACAAAGATGTTTTGTTTGTACTTGCTCCTCCTTTATAGTTTATTTGAAAAGAAATAACCTTTTTATAATTCCCTTTATTATCCTTTACAATTGGAGAAAGTTGGAAAATAACATATTTTTTATCTCTTGCAATAGAATTTGCTAAACTAAACTCTAATTTATCTGGTATATTATTGATTTCTAAATCTTTTAAATTAGATTTAGATATTGTTTGGTAAACAATATTATTCACAGAAATTGAAGATTCATTAATGAATCCTTTAGTCTCCCATTGATCTACAAATAATAAACCTTGATCAAGACTATAAACAAAATAGTCTTTGTTAAAGGAAGGTATTTCTACCGAAAAACTTTCGTTAGAAAGTACTTGAGGATCTCCCCAAACAATATTATATTTTTTTTGTTGTCCAAATACAATTGTTGAAGCTATTAGGAATAAAAATAAAAAATTCTCTTTCATCGCTAAAATAACGTGATTTATACCGTATTATTATTTAAGAAAACAGCAATTTTAAAAACTGCATCAAAAATACAATAATAATTTTGTAAAAATCACGTTAATACAAGACAAAACAATCATAAAAACAAAACAAATCATCGTTGTAATACAGAAAAAACAGGATGAAATACATTGTTTTTTGGTTAAAATGCAGAAAACAGCTTGCGTTATTAGGTTTAATTCTTATATTGCGGCACCAAAAATTTTATTAGCTTACTTAAAAAAGTATGAATATGAAAAAAGTAGTAGCATTCAAGATTTTATCGGTTTTAGCTCTTATTTTAGCTACAACCAGTTGTAAAAAATCTTCGAGTTCAAAAAATAGCTCCAGAGCTACAGGATGGCAAATCAACTCTCGAGAAGGTGGATTTCAGTACAACACAAATTTTCAAGAGCAAGAAACTTCTCCTGGATTGGTTTTTGTAGAAGGTGGAACTTTTACGAAAGGACGTGTTCAAGACGATGTTATGCATGATTGGAATAATAGCCCAAATCAGCAACACGTTCAATCTTTTTACATGGATGAAACAGAAGTTACCAATGCTATGTATATGGAATATTTAGATTGGATTAAACGTGTTTACCCTCCATCTGATGACAATTTTAGAGCTATTTACAATGGCGCTTTACCAGACACTTTGGTTTGGAGAAATCGTTTAGGTTTTAATGAAGTTATGACGGAAAACTATTTACGTCACCCTGGATATGGAGAATATCCTGTTGTTGGTGTAAGTTGGATACAAGCTGTAGAATTTGCTAATTGGAGATCAGATCGTGTTAATGAGTACAACTTAGAAAGAGCTGGTTATTTAAAGCGTGATTCAAAAATAACCGATGTTAATGCTGAATCTAATTTCAACACAGACACTTATATAAATGCTCCAACACTTACTTATGGTGGTAATGAAGAGATTATTAATAATGAACGCCGTAGCAGAAGAAATGTAAGAGTTGATGCTGAGGGCAATGAATCTAATATCTATGCCACTCGTGAAACTGGTATTATTTCACCTAAGTATAGACTACCAACTGAAACTGAATGGGAATATGCTGCCTTAGGGTTAAGCGAAATAAGAAGTTATAATTTATACCGTGGACGAAAAAAATACCCATGGGATGGACAATATACACGTGCTGGAAAACGTAAAGTTCGTGGTGATCAATTAGCTAACTTTAAACAAGGAAAAGGTGATTACGGTGGAATTGCTGGTTGGTCTGATGATGGTGCAGATATTACAAATAAAGTTAAATCATATGATCCAAATGATCATGGTCTTTATGATATGGCTGGTAATGTTGCTGAATGGGTTGCTGATGTATACAGACCTATTATAGATGATGGATTTAATGACTTTAACTACTACCGTGGTAATGTATATACTAAAAATGCTTTAAATGAAGACGGAACAGTAAAAGTAGTAACTCCTCAAGATATCATTTATGACACCTTACCTAATGGAAAATTAATAGCTAGAGATTTGCCTGGTGAAATTGTACAAGTTCCTGTTGATGAAAATGAAACTTATTTAAGAACTAATTTTGATAAAAGTGATGAAATAAACTTTAGAGATGGAGATAAACGTTCTTCTCGTTACTTTGAAAGTTTCAATGATAATGATGATAATGAATTTGAAGATGGTAGTGATAACAAAAAATCTGCCACAGGAAAAATGTATAACTCTCCAAAACATAAAGTTAGTAGAGACTCTTCAGGTAATGTGATTAGAGAATATGATAAAGCAAACACAAGAACTTCTTTAATTAATGATGAAGTTAGAGTTTATAAAGGAGGATCTTGGAAAGACAGAGAGTATTGGTTAGACCCTGCACAAAGACGTTATTTCCCTCAAGATATGGCAACAGATTACATCGGCTTTAGATGTGCTATGTCAAGAGTAGGATCAAAAAGTAAAGAAAGAGGTAAAAGAAAAAATTAACAATATTCTTTTCTATTTGAATAATATTAAAAGTCCTAACGTTAGTTAGGACTTTTTTTTATACTTTCAATTTTTAATTTAAAGAACTTAACAATTGAAAATAGAACAATTACATCAGCTTTTTTTACAATGTAATTTAATAAGCACCGATACTAGAAAAATACAAGAAAACGATATGTTTTTTGCCCTGAAGGGCAGTAATTTTAATGGAAATACTTATGCACAACTAGCTTTAAATAACGGAGCCAAATATGCTATAATAGATGAACAAGAATACGACACTTCTGCACAAACTATTTTAGTAGATAATGTTCTTGAAACACTTCAAAAATTAGCTTCTTTTCATAGAATATACTTAAACACAACAATAATAGCTCTTACTGGCAGTAATGGTAAAACAACTACTAAAGAACTTATTAACGCTGTGTTATCTCAAAAATACAACACTATAGCTACCATTGGTAATTTAAACAATCATATTGGAGTACCACTAACTCTATTATCTATGACAAGAACTACAGAAATTGGTATTGTCGAAATGGGTGCTAATCATCAAAAAGAAATAGAATTTTTATGTAATATAGCCCAGCCTGATTATGGATATATAACTAACTTTGGAAAAGCTCATTTAGAAGGCTTTGGAGGTATTAAAGGTGTTATTAAAGGAAAAAGTGAAATGTATGATTATTTAATTACTAATAACAAAATGATTTTTGTTAATGCAAATGATACTATACAAATTGAAAAAACTAAAAGTGTAAATAATTTCTCTTTTGGTAATCACTCTGCAAAATTAGCCGATATACAAATTGACTATATAAATTCTAATCCTTTCGTATACTCATCTTTTAACAGCTTAAAGATAAAAAGCCAACTTATAGGAGACTATAATTTTAATAATATAGCTGCAGCTATAGCTATTGGAAATTATTTTAAGATCCCTAAAGAACATATAAAGGCCGCAATTGAAAACTACACCCCAACGAATAATAGATCTCAAATTATAAAAAAAGACTCAAATAGAATCATTTTAGATGCCTACAACGCCAATCCTACAAGTATGAGTGCTGCTTTATTAAATTTTGAAAAACAATCTGGACATAAAATAGCTATACTTGGAGACATGTTTGAACTAGGTAATGAAGCTAAGCTAGAACATCAAAACATATCAGATTTAGCTATTTCTTTAAAAATTGATAAAATACTTTTTATTGGAGAAAACTTTTATCATACCCTAATTAATTCAGATAAAGCTAGTCAATACAAAACATTTGAAGATTTCAAAAATCACTTCAAAATTTCAAAAATAGAAAATACAACTTTATTAATTAAAGGTTCAAGAGGCATGGCTTTAGAACGGCTTCTAAGTTTAATTAAATAATTTCGCAAAAATTCTATCCTAAAAAATCATTTTTTTGCTAACTGACTTTTTAAGTCAATTAGCAACTTTTCGATCTTATCTATAATTTGGTCATTATCTAATATTGCTTTGTAAGATACAGGATCTTCTTGTACAACATTCTCTTTATCATCCCTTAGTAACCAATTAAGGTCAACCTCTGGGAATTCATGTATTACTTTTGTTAAAAACTCAATAGATATCTTTTTGCCATTCATATACTGCGAAAGTTGAGAATAATTCATATCAAATTTCTCAGCCAAATCACTTAACCTATTATACTTAGTCTTTATTAATTGCCTCAGTTTATCTTCAAACTTCATAATTTAGAACAATTATAAATTATACAAATAAATAAATTTTTAATAATTAATTTAATTATTTGTATATATTTGTGTGTAAATTCACTCGAGAAAACTCAAGTTATGACAAATTTAAACAAATTATACACATTATATGACGTGCATTTACAGAAAGAACAAGAAGTGCTAAAAGATTTACTAATTAATCACCTTCCTAAGGAATATACATCTAAAGTCATACTTAAATTAGCTAATGACAATATTACAGTTGATTCACAAACCGTTAGAAATACTAAAGGAGGTATAAGTAAGAATATTTTGGTTTTTAACGCTATTATAGAAATAGCAAAAGTATATAAAGACATATCAAACCGCTTAAAGAAAAACTTACAAACAACTGATTTAAAAAACAATAAAAAACAATAACATAATATTTCTATAACAATAGTTAAAACAAAGATTAGTAAAGACTGTTAACATAAATTCAAACAGTTAAAGCAAAACCCTTACAACAATAAGAATTCACTTAAATAAAACCAAATATTTTAATCGCAGGTGATTAATTGCCTTTCTCTCAAGGCTAAAGTGTTGAAGTATCAACCCAAGCTATGAATATCACAGTTTGGGTGAGGTACTGAGATATTAATAGATAGGCAGTTATTCCTAAAGATTTATTAATAGTCATTATCTAATCTTAAATTTAGTTCAATCAAAACTTAATAAAGATACACCTATAACTTCATATTATAAAATAAAAAAATCCTAAAGTAAAACTTCAGGATTTTTGTGGGCGCGAAGGGATTCGAACCCCTGACCCCTTGGGTGTAAACCAAGTGCTCTGAACCAACTGAGCTACGCGCCCTTATTATTAGGAGGTGCAAATATAGTATACTTTATTAATAACTGAAAGTTTTTTTTCAACTAGTCTTAAAAAATTTAATAATAAATTAAAAATAGCTTCCTAAACGCTTATTCTATAAACTTATTTAGGACAGGATTAATTCTCAATATCAATTGTTGTAAATTGTGTATCTTCAAAGATTTATTTAATTTGATTTTCTGAAGAGTTTATAATAGCAGGCATACCACCATTTTTAGCTTGACTCATTAATCCCACTTTTTTAACCAATTTATAAGTCCATCTTGAAAGCTTATTACTCTGGCTGGCTATAGCGCATTATATTCTCCCTAACTATGCCAATATGCTAAACTAAAAAACGGGATTTTTACTTAAATACAACTTTTAAGTAGGGTCTCTATTTTTCTATATAGTTTTTGATTTAAAAGTCTTAAAATCAAAAAAGGTTCTCATTTATGAGAACCTTTGTGGGCTTAAAGCGACAGAGTTCGAACTTTTTGGTTGAGGATATTAGCTTAATTATTTCGAAATTAAAGTATTTACAACATCTATAAACACGATCATACATTCACATAAATTCTGTTATAACGCTCTTCTAAAACCTCCAAATATTGTAATTTCATAGTATCTGACAAAAATGAATTTTCAATCCAATTGACTACTTTTTTTTCACTTTTTTCGAAGCGTTTAAATACACCTGCAATCTGCTTAAATGTCAACCCCAGACCTTTCCCGAATTCTTCAAAATGAGTTTTTGTAAACTTTTTCTTTTTACCAGCAATAGTTAGTGCCAATTCTTCAGTATCCTCAGGATTAACAATAGTTACATTTAATAAATCATAAGCAGGAGCCAAAGACCACCCAATAGCTGTTTTGATCATCGAAAAATTCTTTAGATGCATATCGTTATTCCCTGTCAAAAAAGAAAAAAGAGTAATTTCGAAAAAATACAATTTATCTAATAAGGTATTACTAGTATACATATCCAAAGCTTTTCCTATACGCTCCATAGAACTTCGGTACTTATCAAATGCCTCTGTGATTTGAAACATATCCAGCATATGAATTTTTGTTCCATCTAATTTTCTGTCAATACGCTTAGTTAGATATGATAATTCACCAGATTTTAAGCGAATTAATGTAGATGGAACTGTATTTATTCCAAATGCCTCAGCTATACGCATAGTCACATGCTCATTCTCTGGCATTTCTGGATAATTGGCATTAGGAGGTTTAAAAATATAATCTCCACCCAATGCTCCAACTACAGTAAGCCTATTATAGTGATCATTTGTTACTTCGTTTACCAAAGACATCGATAGTTTTGCCTGTACACCCGGTACTGATATACTTCTTTCCACCACATTCTTAGCTAATAAGGACATTTGATCTAAAGTATAATTAAGTATAGGTGTTTCTTTTGTTCCAAAAAATGCCATTGCACAATGCCCATGAAAATCATTAGTACCTTTCAATTCTTGATAACAGTATAAACACTTATTCATCATTATCTGAATTAGTAGATTGTACACTTACTGCTCCGATGCAATTTTGGCAACAGGCTAACAAAAGTCCCATTCTGTCGTTTCTGTTTATCTTCCAATTCCTTGAGGCAATATCTAATAACCATCCTTCTGGTATTAAGCCCTCAAAAAAAGGAAATAATCTTTTATCTAGATACACTTCTTGTCTCACAGGCATGGTAAACGTTATAAATTGATCTGAATATTCTTTTATATATTTCTGATCGTATTGGAAAAGGTATTCACCATCATCCGTTTCTATCAATACACCAGACAATATATCATTGTAAAAGATGTTAGCTTTTCTCATTATCATCGCTTTTTTCCAATGATGAACTAGGAACAGGAACTAGCTCATGTCCAAACATCCTCAAAACAAGATTTACCTTTTCCATGTTCAAATTGGTTTTACCCTGTTCTATTTTTCTTATCACTGTTAAAGCTACACCTGCACGTTCAGCAAATTGTGATTGGGTTAAGTATACCGACTTTCTTCGTTCTTTGACAAATGTTGCTAAGTTCATAATTATATGTTTTTAGATATAATTTAATGCAAATATAACAAAATATATGCATTTACATATAAAAAATGTTTTTCAAAAAATTTTATATTTAAAAGCATATAAAGAATCAGAAATCAATTCAGCATATTCTTACGATTACATATGAACATAGTCATTTGCCAAAGGCTTAAGCCGCATTGTTTTTACTGCAATAGAAAAAAGTTGCTTGAGACTAAAGTTAAGAAACTAAGTCCCTCAATTCATCATTAGACAAATCACCAATCCATTTTTCACCTGTAGAAACTGCCATATTAGCTAACTGTTTTTTATCTTGTAACATTTGATTGATTTTTTCTTCGAAAGTTCCTTTAGAAATCAGACGATGTACTAATACATTTTTTTGTTGACCGATACGGAAAGCTCGATCAGTAGCTTGAGCTTCAACAGCAGGATTCCACCAAAGGTCATAATGGATTACATGATTGGCAGCGGTTAGATTCAATCCTGTTCCTCCTGCTTTTATAGAGAGAATAAAAGTTTTGAGATGTTTTTTCTCTTGAAAGTCTTCTACCATCTCATCTCTTTTTTTACGAGAAACTCCCCCATGTAAGAATAAGGGTTTTGTACCAAAAACTTTGGATAGCATTTCCGAAAGAATCTGCCCCATTTCTTTGTATTGGGTGAAGATCAACACTTTTTCATTATTCTCATAAATAGCACTCAATATCTCTAGTAGTCGTTCTGATTTCCCTGACAATTGTGGACGATAATCTTCTTTCTTCAAAAATTGAGAGGGATGGTTACAAACTTGCTTTAAAGCTGTTATCATTTTAAGGACTAATCCTTTTCGTTCAATAGATTTTTCCTCAACTTCATTTAGAGCTTTTATCATTTTATCAACCACATTTTGATATAACGCAATTTGTTCCTTTCCTAGAGCAACAAAGCAATCTTGCTCTATTTTTTCAGGAAGATCAGTAATAATAGATTTGTCCGTTTTTAAGCGACGTAGTATGAAAGGATCTGTAACTTTTTTGAAACGATGTAATGCTAGCTGATCATTCTTTCGTTCAATAGGAGAAGAAAAATGTTGTGTAAAATATTTCATAGAACCTAAATACCCTTTGTTCGTAAAATCGAATAAGCTCCAATATTCACTTAAGCGATTTTCTACAGGTGTACCACTCATAGCAACTTTTACAGTAGCTTTAATTTTCTTTATAGCTTTGGTCTGTTCTGTTCCCGCATTTTTGATTGCTTGAGCTTCATCAATAACTAATATCTCCCATTTTATTTTTTGAAATTTGGATACATCGGAACGCAATAAACCATAGGTGGTTATAAAAACGTCAAAACCGGCTGCAACAAAAGTACGTTTTGCTCCATGATAAATATGAGTACTTAAATCTGGAGCAAACTTTTCTATTTCTTTCTGCCAGTTGGTCAAAAGCGTAGTTGGTACCACAATGAGTCCTTTCTTTTTATCCAGCCTTCCTTCAGCTTTAAATTGAAGTAATAAGGTAATCACCTGAATAGTCTTACCGAGTCCCATATCATCAGCAATAATACTTCCAAAACCTACCTTGCTATTATTATACAACCATTGAAAACCTCTTTCCTGATAAGGCCGTAAAGTGGCTTTTAAACTTTGGGGGATTGGTTTAGCTTCACTTTTCAACAAACTTTCTATAATTTCACGAGCCGAGTTCGAAAGGGATATTTTGGCTTCTTGATATTCTTCAGTTAACAAAGATTGTAATATATCAATATGAGAAAGTTCTCTGTCTTTTTCTAAATTGTTTAATAAGGTTTGAATTTGCTTAGGATCAATAAGCACATATTCTCCTTTAATATTGACTACTCCAGAGGTGTTTTTAACCAATTTTTTAAATTCAGCAACGGATATCGTTTGATTTCCTATAGCTACCTGCCATTGAAAATCTAACATTTCATTCAAGTTTAAATAGGTTTTACTGTCTGTTTTTGAACTATTACTATCTAATTTTATGGAGACTTGAGGCTTCGCCAACTGCTTTAAAGAATTGGGCAATAGTATTCGAATACCTAGTAATTTGATAATAGGCAATACTTTAAGTAAAATGGCAGCAAAGCCATCGCTATCTAAAAAGAGTTGTTCTTTACCTAAAGAAGAAATCAATGGTTTTATGTCTACAAAATCTTTAGATAAACTCGATAACGATTGAAAAACAGAAGCTTTATAAGAAGCATACTTTCCTCCTTTGACAAACTTCTCTAAAGAAACAGGTTTTTGAACAGCATCCTGCTTATTTTCAATCCATAGTTCTATTTCAAAAATACTTTCCAAAGGATTATCTTCTATCTTAATCAATGGTGTATAAACTTGGCTACTGATGTGTAATCGCTGTAAATATTGATGTATAGAATTAGGAACTTGCTGCTCTTCAAAGTCAGGGAAAGATTGCTTTTTATTACTAAAAAAAAGTTCATCAATTTTAAAATCCAAAGGCGTTTTTGTGCCAGTAGTACATGATCCTTTTTTAAGCATATAATGTGTTAAAAAAGCAGACAACAAACAAATGATTTGATCTTTTGGCGTTAAATATTGTTGCTTTTTAGAAGCGGCATTTATGGCAACAAACCGCTGTGAAATATTTTTCTCCAAAGATTCCACTAAATAGTTTACTTCCTCACTAGCCATAGCAGGTATCCAACGAACCTTATAATGTACTTCTTCCAATTCTACAATTTGAGGAACATACGCCCCATTAAGCATTAAATAAACACTTAAATGATAAGCCCGGCACAGGCATTGCAAATCAACTGAGAGACGATTTTCAAATTTCCTAGGGATTCTTTCTAAAAAATCAATTAATGAATCTAAGTCTTTAGTAAAAGTTGAAGTATCTATAGGCTCCCCTCTAGAAAAGAAGGTAATCCCTTGGAAATTTATTTCTTTCTTATGGATTTGAATTTCTACACATTCAATCTTCTCAAATGTATTGAGTTCTAGCGCGACAATTTCTTTTGCCACTATATTTTTGGCAAACGAAGTTCCTAGTTTATAATGTTTTTTAAGTATCGAGGCAAATGGTTTTGTATAAAAAAGCGCTTTATCTTCTAATAGAGGCAATACATTTTCGGCTTGAGGAATAATTTTAGACAAATCAAAAACAGCTTCCTCAGAACTATTTTGAAATTCAATAGAAATTGGTTTATCATAAAGTAAATTTTCGAAATTCAAAGCTTTTACACTTCCTTCTAACTGCATTCCTGCTTGGGTTAACGCGCTAAGAATATCCAAATCGTGCAATTGGAATAATAAAAACGGATTTCGGTCAATCTCTGCTGAGAAAACATAAATGACAGCTGCTAAATGTTTGCATGGCACAGCCCAATCTGGACAAGAACATTGCATTTCAAAATCTGACCATTGGTTAGGAAAAACTTGTATTCCATTCTGTTTTGCAATCTCATTTAGTTCTTGTGGTAATTCACGATTTAATAAATGAGATAACGACAATGGATCACCAATTATAGCATCCATAAGTTTCTTTTTCTGTGAAGAGCTAAATGCTGGAATGGTAATCTTAATAGTATAAGGCCTAGGCCTACTACCTTTAACTTTTGCCTCAATAATATTTTTAGTAATCCTAATATCCTTTACAGTACCTTTTCGAGCATAGGTTTTTCCTCGTGGTAAGCGGTTAGAATAATCAATTTGTGATAAAGCCTTTAAAAATTGTTCTCCCCACCAAGTTTTACCGAATTGTTGCGCCATAATGTTTTATCAGGATTTCGTGTTTTTTTAGACCAAAATACTGAGATTCTTTAAATTGAAAAACTCCTTTTTAGTGAAAAATAATATATTTTCAAAAGTTCGAACCTGCATAGCTTAAATTCAACATATTCTTACGATTAATGTTAAATATAATTTCACAAAAACGAGTATGTTTGTGATATGCAAGAGAACTTACAGGATATAATAAACTTACTACACGACATCAAAGGCAATGGTACGTTTGTAGTTGCTGGAACAAAGAATTTGATGATACCCGGTCTTCGAATAGATGGATTTGGAGAAGTCAGTTTCCCTATAGAAATCAACCAGATTCAATCAATAATCAATGTGTCTCATAAAGCTCCTTTTGGAAAAGGTAGTAAAACCATCTATGATGATTCGGTTCGTAATGTATGGGAAATAGATGCTGAACCCATTTCTTTTCATAATCCAGAATGGCTTCCTTTTTTAAAAACAATAGTAAATCAAACTAAAAAAGGACTTGGCTTTGAAAAACAAAATGTTGTAGAAGTCAATTTATACAAGCTTCTGATCTATGAATCAGGCAGTTTTTTCCTGTCACATAAAGATTCAGGGAATGTTTGGTACCTTAGTGATTGGATTACCTAGCAAACATACTGGAGGAGAATTGAAAATAAGCTTTAACAACAGAACTCAAATAGTTGACTTTTCAGAAGCTTATACTACTTACAAACTACCCTACACAGCCTTTTTTGCAGATTGCGAACACGAAATTAAACCTATCACATCTGGCTATAGAATCTGCCTTGTATATAATTTAGTAAACGCTAATTCCAATTCGCAAATCAATAGCCCCAAATTTAGTATCCAGCAAAATAAAATATCGGAAATCCTAACCTCCTCTAAAGAAGAATTTAAAGAATTACCTAAAGCCATTTTCTTAGGTCATGAATATACACCAGCAAACTTCTCCTTAATGAATTTAAAAGGACATGATAAACCAAGAGCAGAAGCACTATTGCATGCCGCAGAAAAAGCTGGATATTATGCACAATTGGCATTAATAACACATTATCAAAACGGTCAATTAGAAGCTGATTATGATTATTACAATAGTTATCGCAGATATGACGACGAACCGGAAGAAGATGGAACTATGGGAGAAATTTATGACGAATACACCTATATAGAACATTGGAATGGCAACAATCCCGGATTGGGATATTTAAGTATCGAAAAGAAAGATGTAATCGCTGACCTCGATCTGGGAGAAGGAGAACCAACAGAAAAAGAAGAAGAAGGTTTTACTGGTAATGCAGGAATGACCATCGAATACTGGTATCATTATGGAGCTGTTGTTTTATGGCCTAAAAGCCGACATATTTCAATACTAAAAAACAGACCTATTGAAGATCAATTGAAGTGGTTGGATTATTATATGAAGAAAAGTCATGTTCCTAATTCTGAATATACCCATGCCATAAGAGAAATCTTACTAGGGTTTTCTGAGCCTAATTTTGATATTCGGAGAAGAGATACTTTGGATTTTAGTATTCTTGCCATAGCCTTATGCTATATTAATGATAAAATAATAGCGGGTAAATTAAATAATAATCTAAGTAAGATATTTGATAATATCAGTACAGAAAGCTGGTGTTCTTTAATAAAACAGTATAGCTTTACCTTGTTTAAAAAAGTCTTTGTAGCAGTAGAAAACTCTAATAACCTATATAAAATAGGGCATCTTATACATATTTTGAGAAAGATGGCACAAGAGAGAACAGCACTTAACCCCTTACTTAAAGAACAAATAGAATATATCCCAAACTATATTAGTACTAATGATATCCATAATGTAAAAGATTCTTATTTGTATTATGAAAAGAATACTATTGGAAGAATGGAAGTGGCAACTCGTCTTGTACAAGATATTTTGCGACTTAGTACTTTTAAGAATAAAGATACTACTTGGACTGAGATTACAACAAAGAAGATCACTAAGTATTTATCTAGAAAATATCTTAATAAGGTTCTATTTAAGGCTTTATTAAATTCAAAAAACAAAACTCCATTATTTTATAACGTCAAAGAGGTTTGCATACAAGAATTATCACATAAAACGAATGAAAAACCGCAACCTCCTATTAATTGGACTAGAAAAGTTCCTAATTCAAAACGTAATCCTAAGATTTGGGAAATGTTATCTCCTTTTTTAAATTCTCCGATAGATTTTGTTTATGAATATAGGGGCAAATCAACAACTAAGACAGGAAGTAGAAAATGTAATTAAAAGTGTTACTATAGATTTAAAAACTGAAACCATAACAAAAGGAAGACCATATACTTTAAAAATTACTAAAACACAAAAAGAATACGAAAAACTACTGAAGTATTGGAATGAGGATACAATTCTTTTGGAACAGTTAAAGAAAACCTGTTAATCCTATTGTTAAAAAAAATTAATTGTGGAGATATTTGGATATCTTAAAAAAGTTTGAACTCCCATTGTATTGACAAACAACAAGTTACAATAACCATCAAAAACAAAAAACCTGTAAATATTTAATTTACAGGTTTTTATAAATTCTGTGGGCGCGAAGGGATTCGAACCCCTGACCCCTTGGGTGTAAACCAAGTGCTCTGAACCAACTGAGCTACGCGCCCTTATTATTAGGAGGTGCAAATATACTCTTGTTTTTTAATTACCAAAAGCTTTTTTGTAAAAAAATTAAATTATTTCTGCCACTACAAAAGTACTTCCTCCTATAAAAATAAAATCGTTAGATGTAGAATTTCTTAAAGCAACTTTATACGCCTCATTAACAGAACCATATACTTCACCAAACACCCCATAACCTTTTAAAGTCTTCTTAAGTTGCTCTGCATCCATCCCTCGAGGAATATCAGGTTTACAAAAATAATATGTCGCTTGCCTTGGTAATAAATGAGCAATCGATGATAAATCTTTATCACTTACAACCCCAAAAACGATATGTAAAGCCTCATGATTTTCATTAGAAATTTGATTCATCACATAAGTTAAACCTTCACTATTATGACCTGTATCACAAACCACTTTAGGCTGCTCATTTAAAACCTGCCAGCGTCCTAATAAACTTGTGTTATTTACAACACGCAACAGACCGTCTTTTATGTGTTTATCAGAAATCTTAAATCCTTTTAACCGAATTTCATTAATTGTTTCAATTGCTGTTTTAATATTTTTAGTTTGATAACTTCCTATTAAATCAGATTTATAAACGGTTTTAACATCTTGATCTGCAAATATAATTTTAGAATTATTCGCCTTTGCAATACTATTAAATACTGGCTCTGTTTCTTTTTGAGTTTCACCTATAACCACTGGAATACTAGGTTTTATAATACCCGCCTTTTCAAAAGCTATAGCTTCAAGTGTATTCCCTAAAAACTGTGTATGGTCTAATCCTATATTCGTAATTACAGATACTTCTGGAGTAATGATGTTTGTAGAGTCTAATCGGCCACCTAAACCAACTTCGATAATAGCGATATCCACCTTCTGCTTCGAAAAATAATCGAAAGCCATACCAACAGTCATCTCAAAAAAAGATAGTTGATTCGTTTCTAAAAAGCCTTTATTTTGTTTTATAAAATCAATTATAAATTGTTCACCTACAACTTGTCCGTTAATTTTAATACGTTCTTTAAAGTCTTTTAAATGAGGGGATGTATATAAACCTACTTTATAACCCGCTTCTTGTAGAATAGATGCTAACATATGGCTAGTAGAACCTTTTCCATTGGTTCCTGCTATATGAATAGATTTAAAATTACGTTCTGGAAACTCTAAATATTCAGCTAATTTTAAAGTATTTGATAAATCTTTTTTTAAAGCCGTTTTACCTTGTTTTTGATACATTGGTAGTTGCGAGAACATCCAATTAATTGTATCCTGATATGTCATTTCTTATTGTCCTAAACTAAAATTAACTTTCACAAAACCTATTTGTTTTGCTGGTGCTTTAGAGTCTGCAGGCCATTTGTGGGACATAGCTATTTTTTTTGCTGGATCCAATAAGCATCTAGAAGTATTGGTCGTGCCTTTAACACCTGGAACAGCTTCAATAACATTTCCACTTCGATTCACTATAATCTTAACAATAACCATACCTGATTCATTGCATATTTGTTTTTCCTTTTTAAAAGATGCGCGCCCTCTTCCATTTAATCCATGACCAACACCACCACTCCCAGTTCCTTTTCCTCCAAAATAACTTGGAGCATAAGGGTTACCATCTAACTGTCCTTTATCTCCTGCCTTATTATCGTTTCCTTCACTACCAGTTTCTTTTCCTTCAGATTTACTTACCCCACCTATTAAAGCATCTAACTTCTTCTTCTTTTCTTCTTTCTCTCTCTTTTCTTTAGCTTTCCTATCAGCTTCTGCTTTAGCTTTTTTGGCTTCAGCTTCTGCTATTGCTTTTGCTTCTGCAGCTTCTTTTTGCTTTTTAATAGCAATAGCCTCCGCATTATCTTGAGTCAACACATTATCCTTAACCTCAGAAGGCTTTGTTACCTCAGGTTCAGCTTGCGAAGCATCTGGCTGAGGAGGCTCCTCAACTTTTCTAGGTTCGGACTTTACTGGTTTTAATGGTTGTACTTTTCCTTTTCCAAAATTTGTGTTTCCAAAATTTACTGCAATACCATATTCTTCTGGAGTCTCAACCTCTGGTGTACTTACAACAAACAACAATAGTAAAATAATAACCGTTATTAAGGTCGTTAATTTTGCTGAATTTTTTTCGTGTTTGGTTTTTAAATACTTCATTACTCAAAAGCTTCTCGATACAATTTCGATTTTTCGAATCGAAACCACTCGAAATGACACATTAATTATTAAGGTTTTACTGCCAATATGACTTTAAATTTATTTCTATTTGCAATATCCATAACCTTTACAACATTTTCAACAGGTACAGACTTTTCAGCTCTTAAAACTATAGTTGGTTTATCTTGTGAAGATAAAGCTGCTAACAACTCATTTTCTAAGACACTTTCTCCAACTCGTTTTTGATCTACGTAATACGTTAAGTTCTTTTTTATACTCACTGCAACAGATTTTTTATTCTCTGTTTTCCCACTTGCTTTAGGCAACACAATATCAATAGCGTTGGTACTAACCAATGTAGAAGCAATCATAAAAAATATAAGCAGTAAGAATACAATATCCGTCATAGACGACATATTGAATTCTGGTGTTACTTTATTTCTTCCTCTAAAGTTCATATTATGTTGGCTCGTTTAAGTGATCTAAAAACTCTAATGAATTGGCTTCCATTTGGTATACCACCTTATCTGTTTTTACTACTAGATGGTTATATGCTATATAACCAACAATACCTACAATTAAACCTGCAACAGTTGTTGTCATGGCAGTATATAAACCACTTGCCAAAACATCCATTTGTATACTACCTCCAGCATTTGCGAGCTCATATATTGCTAATATCATCCCAACTACCGTACCAAGAAAACCTATCATAGGAGCAGCTCCAGAGATAGTTGCTAAAATACTTACGTTCTTCTCTAAACCATATATTTCTAAACGTCCTGCGTTTTCAATAGCTGTATTAATATCTGCTAATGGTTTCCCTATTCTAGAAATTCCCTTTCCTATCAATCGAGATACAGGTGTGTTAACTTGCGCACATAACATTTGAGCAGAATCAACTTTCCCATTACTAACATGGTCTTTAATTTGATTCATAAAATTAGAATCAACTTTTGAAGCTGCTTTTATAGCAAATATGCGTTCAAAATAAATATAAATAGCGCCTACTAATAATAAAAACAGAATAGCAATTATAAGCTGTCCTGCAAAACCGCCGCTACTAATTAATTCTATAATTGAAAGTGTTTTTTCAACAGATTCTTCTTCTGTAAGCACTTCTGCTCCTTCTTGTGTGTTTTGTAATAATGTATTTAGCATGAAAAAAAAATTTACTGCAATTTTATAACGTTTCTTTTTTTGTTAAAGTATAGCAAAATACTTTTAGACTCGATTCTTAAATTTCTGTAAGAATACCAATTTTATTTTTAACCTCAATAGAAAGAAGCTTTTTTTCGATTAAAATAAAGTTCTTGTAAACATAAATGCAATTGAACCGACAATGAAGCCTACAAAAGCTAACCAAGCGATCTTTTTTAAGTACCAGAAAAAATCTATTTTTTCCATCCCCATAGCCACAACTCCTGCCGCAGAACCAATAATTAACATACTACCTCCTGTTCCTGCAGAAAAAGCTATAAAATGCCATAATTCATGATCTAAAGGTTCTGAAAACATACCTAAACTAGCTGCAACTAATGGTACATTATCTATCACTGCAGATCCTACACCTAATAATAAAACCACTAAATCTGATACGCCTCCAGAATGCAATTCTGTTCCTAATTGCGGCATCGTATCTTGTAATGATTGTGCAAAACCAAATAATATCCCTAAAGATTCTAATGCCGCAACCGCCATTAATATTCCTAAGAAAAATAAGATACTTGGTAATTCAATTTTAGATAATGAATGGTGTACAGGACTATGATGTGCATGCGCATCACTTTCTTCCGAGTCAATCTCGCTCATACTAAATTTAGAACTACTGTATACCTCTGCAAAAATAGCAACAATGCCTAAAGATAGCATCATACCTACATATGGAGGTAAATGTGTAATCATTTTAAATATAGGTACAAACACAATAGCACCTAAACCTAAATAAAGCATAGTTGCACTAAATTTTGATTTCTTTTTCTTTTCCACTTCTTCTTCTAAATCTAAATCACCTTTAAAAGCTGGTAAGAACGATGCAATAAATGTTGGTACTGCCATACACAAAAATGATGGTAACAATAAGTATCCTACCAAATGCCCTGTTGTTACTTTTTTACCAATCCATAACATGGTAGTTGTAACATCTCCAATTGGAGACCAAGCTCCTCCTGCATTTGCAGCTATAATTATTAAACCAGCAAACCAAATACGAACATTTTTATCTTTTACTATTTTCTGTAGTATAGAAATTAATACAATAGTTGCTGTAAGGTTATCTATAATTGCAGATAAGATAAAAGCTAGAATAGCAAAAATCCATAAGATTTTGGACTTCTTCTTCGTTTTTATAAAATCTTTTATAGTTGAAAACCCATCGAAGTAATCAATAATTTCTACAATAGTCATAGCTCCTAACAAGAACACCAGTATTTCTGATGTTTTCCCTAAATGATGAAGAAGCGTTTCTTCCATAAGGTGCATTTTTTCTTCCGAAGGAAGTCCTCCAAAACCTTCTAATAAGGCATGTTTAGAAGAATCAAACCATTGCGGAAAGCTTTCAATCCCTAAAGCTACTAATGCCCAACAAATAGCCATCATGACCAATGCAGGTATTAATTTGTCTATTTTTATACTATGCTCTAGAGTAATGGCTAAATACCCCATTACGAATACTAAAATAATTGCTACTTCCATAAATTTAATTAATTATTATATTAATTGACTTAGTGCAAGCTCAAAAGCTGTTGCACTAATTCCTGTTTTATATTGATTTTTATTATACACGTTTTCTAAAGCCTCTTTAATTCTATTTGAGGTATCATTAAATATGGCTTCATCTGTCATTTGCACTTTGCGTTCCATGAAATAAGCAAAAACACGAGCCATACCACAATTTGAAATAAAATCTGGTATTAAACTCACCTTTTGGTCTGTGTGCTCCATAATAGAGCCAAAGAAAATTTCTTTATCGGCAAATGGCACATTAGCACCGCAAGAAATAACTTCTAAACCACTATTAATCATTTCCTCTATTTGTTTTCTTGTAATTAATCTAGATGCTGCGCATGGTGCAAAAATTTCTGTTTTTATAGACCAGATTTCCTTATTTATTTTTTCAAAAGGAATTAAAGTTTCTGCATTTAAAGTATTACCATTTTTAGCAAGAAATAATTTTTTGATATCCCCAAAAGAAAAACCATCTTCATTAATTACCCCACCAGCAATATCAATAATACCTACTATTTTAGCTCCCATTTGTGATAAATAAAAAGCTGCCGCTGCCCCTACATTTCCAAACCCTTGTATTACAACACGTTTACCTTCTACAGAGCCTCCATAAATATTATAATACTGTTTTACAGCTTCGGCTACACCAAAACCAGTAATCATATCTGCTACAGTATACTTTTTTGATACACTAGGGGAATAATCTGGGTTTTCAATAACTTTAATAACACCTTGACGTAATTGTCCAATTCTGTTTATTTTATCAGCTTCAGTAGGCATAAAATGCCCATTAAAAACCCCTTCTTGAGGGTGCCAAACACCACTTGCTTCTGTAATCGGAATAACTTCATGAATTTCATCTACATTTAAATCACCACCAGTACCATAATAGCTCTTAAGCAAAGGAGACACGACTTTATACCAACGTTCTAACACGCCTTTTTTTCTTGAATCGTTAGGATCAAAATTAATACCCGATTTTGCACCTCCAATAGCAGGGCCAGAAACTGTAAATTTAATTTCCATAGTTTTAGCTAACGATAAAACTTCATTCATATCAAGTCCTTTACGCATTCTTGTTCCTCCTCCTGCAGCACCACCACGCAATGAATTGATAACAACCCATCCTTCTGCTTCAGTTTCAGAATCCTTCCAATTAAAAACAATTTCGGGTGATTTATTCTCGTATTTTTTTAATAATTCTTTCATTTTTTATACTTTTTTTTTGATTCTTTTTTAACATATTCTATAAATATATATCTGGAAGGTATATTTAAGCGTAGCTATAGTTGAGTCATTCTAAAAAGTATTTTAAATTATTAATGTCACAAATATAAAAAACTAAAAAACCATTAAGATTAATTTTTTATTATTTTTAAGGAAGGAATATCTTACCAGAACTATGGTCTTGAATAGCACCTGTAACTGTTTTCAAACAATTAACCTCATTTCTTAATTTTAAAACTCCAAGAAACCCAAAAATTATAGCCTCTTTAAACTCTACAATTTCATTTGTTGGTATAATAAGTGCTTTTTTTGAGTGTGCTTTAAGTCTATTTATAAGATACTCATTATAAACACCTCCCCCAGTAATTAATACCGTAGCTCTATTTTTTTTATTTATTTCTGAAGCAATTTGAATAGCAATATGTTCAACACAAGTTTTTAGAATATCTTTTATTTCTAATTGAAAACGATCTATTAAAGGAAAAATAAATGTATTAACCCATTCTAAGCCTAGCGATTTAGGATATACTTCTTCATAAAAATCTAAAGCATTTAAAGCCTCTAGTAATTCATCATTTAAAATACCAGTTGAGGCAATACCTCCTTTATCATCATAATTAACCTCTAAAGTTTTTACATAATGATTCAATACAATATTTACCGGACAAATATCATAAGCTATTCGAGACGTATTAATTTTAGTAGAAATATTTGCAAAACCACCTAAGTTTAAACAAAAATCATATTTAGAAAACAACAATTCATCTCCAATAGGCACTAATGGCGCACCTTGACCACCATACTCAACATCTTGCACTCTAAAATCGCAAACCAACTGCTCATTTAATAATTTAGCAAGCTTAGGTCTATTTCCTATTTGATAAGTTATTTTTTTTTCTGGCTGGTGTAACGCTGTATGTCCATGCGAACAGACTAAATCAATACTATCTATATTATTTTTAACGATGAAATTTTTAATAATAATTGCCAGATAATCTGTATAAGCTTCGTCTATCTTTTGTAATTCTTCAAAAGAACAAGACACTAAACCTTTTAAAGTATCATACCATTTTTGAGTATAGCTCACAGTCTCTGCACAAATAACCTCAAAATGCCATGTATTATCTATATAAAATTTAACTTCTACTAAATCTATTCCGTCTAAAGACGTTCCAGACATCACCCCTATAACACTGTATTCTTTTTTTTTCATTTCGTAGCAAAAATAGCAATCCTAATTGAAAAATTTACACTAAAAAGCTATATTTGCGAATATTCATTCATCAAATCAACATTATATTTAAGAATTATGGATTTTAACCTTTCAGAAGAACACATTATGATTCGCGATGCTGCTCGCGATTTTGCACAAACAGAATTACTACCAGGTGTTATTGAACGTGATGAAAAACAACACTTTCCTAATGAATTGGTAAAAAAAATGGGAGACTTAGGTTTTCTTGGCATTATGGTAGACCCAAAATATGGTGGAAGTGGTATGGATACTATTTCTTATGTTTTAATTATGGAAGAACTATCAAAAATAGACGCCTCTGCATCTGTAATAGTATCTGTAAATAACTCATTAGTTTGTTATGGTATAGAAGCTTATGGCTCTGAAGAACAAAAACAAAAATATTTAACAAAATTAGCTACAGGCGAATTTATTGGAGCCTTTTGTTTAAGTGAACCCGAAGCTGGTAGCGATGCCACTTCACAAAAAACAACAGCCATAGATAAAGGCGATCACTACATTATTAATGGCACAAAAAACTGGATAACCAACGGTGGTCGAGCAGACGTATATTTAGTCATTGCCCAAACAGATAGAGATAAAGGACACCGTGGCATAAATGCCTTTATTATTGAAAAAGGTGCAGAAGGATTTCACATAGGTCCTAAAGAAGATAAATTAGGAATCCGAGGAAGCGACACACACACACTTCAATTTAACGATGTAAAAGTACCAAAAGAAAATAGGATTGGAGAAGATGGCTTTGGCTTTAAATTTGCTATGAAAACTCTTTCTGGAGGTCGTATAGGTATAGCAGCTCAAGCCTTAGGCATAGCATCGGGCGCTTACGAATTAGCTTTAAAATACTCAAAAGAACGAAAAGCCTTTGGTACAGAAATTTGCAACCATCAAGCCATAGCTTTCAAACTAGCAGATATGATTACAGACATTGAAGCTTCAAGACACTTGGTAATGAAAGCAGCATGGGACAAAGACCAAGGCAATAGTTATGATTTCTCTAGCGCTATGGCAAAATTATATGCCTCTAAAACAGCTATGGAACACACTGTCGAAGCTGTACAAATACATGGAGGTAATGGTTTTGTAAAAGAATATCATGTAGAACGCTTAATGCGTGATGCTAAAATCACACAAATTTACGAAGGAACTTCAGAAATTCAAAAAATTGTAATATCTAGAAATGTTTTAAAGGATTAAAGTATTACTTTTGTTGCCTCAAAAAGGACTATTATAGTAACCAACCCTTTTTAACATTTAAAAATGCTGAATAATATTTAATAAAATATTTTCAGCATTTTTTGTTAAGTCACTTTAAACTTCTCGACTTAACAAATTAGATTTATATCTTTAGTCCAAAATTTACAACATGCAAAAAACATATTACGATCCATCAGACCTAAGAAAATTTGGAAAAATCACAGAATGGAATGAAGAATTAGGCAACAAGTTTTTCGAGTACTACGGTAAAGTTTTCGAAGAAGGCGCACTTACGGCCAGAGAAAAATCGTTAATTGCCTTAGCCGTTGCCCACACAGAACAATGCCCTTATTGCATAGACGCCTACACTAAAGACGGCTTACAACGCGGCGTTACTAAAGAAGAAATGATGGAAGCCATACATGTAGGAGCAGCCATAAAAAGTGGAGCAACCCTAGTACATGGCGTACAAATGATGAATAAAGTAAATAAATTAGACGGCTAGTATAAGGGCGTTACCCAAGGGTCGGGCTTTCCGCTTTATCTTTTTAAAACATTATTGTAAGCATCCAACAACATGGTTATCTACCAACTACTTAAAGCTAAAACCAAATTAATTTTTAGTTTAATTTAAAAAGGATGCCGCTTCAATCCCTAACGCAAAGCCAGAAACTATATTTTTTTACACGAACAAAAAAGACAAAAACTAATTAATGGCAACAAAGTCCTTAAAAAAACGCGAAAGCGATTTAGCAAATAGCAATAGACAACTGCAAATTTTATCAAACGGTATTTTCCAAAATGGCGAATTACCAACATTTAAAGATAAAATAGCCGAAACTAATCAGTTTCCATTAAAAGCTAAAAAGTTAGAAATACTTCAAATAAACGTTGGCTACATGTGTAACCAAGTTTGCGAGCATTGCCATGTCGATG
Organism: Flavivirga aquatica; assembly: GCF_001747085.1. Lineage (GTDB taxonomy): Bacteria > Bacteroidota > Bacteroidia > Flavobacteriales > Flavobacteriaceae > Algibacter_C > Algibacter_C aquatica. The sequence goes on along the minus strand of NZ_MDJD01000043.1, from coordinate 172,706 downwards.
CCGGTCCAGATAGAAAAGAAATCATGACCCGCGAAACCATGCAACAATGCCTGGAAGTTATAAAAAACACAGGAGCGCATACCTTAGATTTAACAGGAGGCGCACCAGAAATGAATCCAGATTTTAGATGGTTTGTAGAAGAAGCCGCTAAAGCCGGTATTAAAGATTTTATTGTACGCTCTAACCTAACCATAATTAGAGCCAATAAAAAATATTACGATTTACCAGAATTCTTTAAAAAACACAATGTACACGTAGTTAGCTCAATGCCACATTGGACTCGAGGTAAAACAGATAAACAACGTGGCGATGGTGTTTTCGATAAATCCATAAAAGCCCTTCAAGAATTAAACGCCGTAGGTTACGGTATGCCAGATAGCGACTTACGTTTAGATTTAGTTTACAACCCATCTGGAGCCTTTTTACCAGGAGACCAAATGGCCATGGAAAAAGATTTTAAAAAAGGGTTAATGGAAGATTTTAGCATTCAATTTCATAATTTATTTGCCATTACTAATTTACCAATCTCCAGATTTTTAGATTATTTAATAGCCTCAGAAAATTACGAAGATTACATGTATGCTTTAGTTGAAGCCTACAACCCAGCCGCAGTAGAAAACGTAATGTGCACAAACACCTTATCAATAAGTTGGGATGGCTATTTATTCGACTGCGACTTTAATCAAATGCTAGGTCTGCCAGTAAATAGCAAAGCAAAACACATTTCAGAATATAATGAAGAACTATTAGAAGGCCGAAACATTGTTATTTCTCAACACTGTTATGGCTGTACAGCTGGAGCAGGAAGTAGCTGTCAAGGTGTTGTTGCATAATTATGAAAGAAGGTAAAGTAGCCATATTAATTTTTGCGAATTCTGCCGAAAAAGAAGCGGTTTCAAAACCATTTCAATATTCTAAAGATGTATTTGCAGCACTTAATGCTCGTACATTAAGTATTATAAAAAAAACTGGGCTACCTTATTTTATTTTTTCCGAAAATCAACAAGTTGGCAATTCTTTTGGAGAACGTTTTACCAACGCCATACAAACAACATACAACAAAGGATATAATACAGTTATAACCATAGGGAACGATACCCCACACTTAACTACAAAACATATTCTTAAAACAGCTCACCTATTACAAAAGCACAACCTTGTTTTAGGGCCATCTACAGATGGTGGTTTTTACCTTATGGGACTTAAAAAATCTCAATTTAATGCAGATATATTTTTAAAATTACCCTGGCAAACCTCTCAATTAAATAGAAGTATTTCTAAATTAAATGCTTCAAAAAAAATAAACATTTGCTATTTAGAAACATTAACAGATATTGATTCTGCAGCAGATGTTAAAACAATTATCAATAATTTTAGAACGCTTTCAAAAACCATAAAAAAGCTTCTTAAATTATATCTTTTTCTAGAAAAAAGAATTATTTCAACTTTTTATATTTCTATTAAAAACCCCATATTAAACCTTCAATTTAATAAAGGCTCTCCTATTACAAATCATATCTAAAATACTCTCAATCTGAATTTTATTTTCAGATATATCTTTTCAATTTTTTAATTACATTAAATGAAGCACATAATATTTTACATGATGCTTGCCTTTGCAGGTATAGCTCATGCTCAAATAACTATTACAGGAACAATAACAGATGCATCCAACGGCACTCCATTACCTTTTGTTAATATAACCAACAATAACAATGGAACAATCTCTAATGAAAACGGAAAATACACTATTCAAGTATCCTCTAAATCAAGTCCATTAAAATTCTCATATCTAGGTTACGAAACACAAATTATAACAATTGGAAATGCTTCCGTAATTAATATTGCCTTAAAAGAAGACATTACAAGTTTAGACCAAATAGTTGTTACCGCATTAGGACTAGAAAGAGAAACCAAAGAACTTGGTTATGTAGTACAAAACATAAAATCTGAAAGCTTAACAAAAGTAAAAACAGTTAATTTTCTTGATAACTTACAAGGAAAACTAGCAGGAGTTACAGTTACACAAGGAGCAACAGGTGTTGGATCTTCATCTAAAATAACCATTCGAGGAGAATCTTCTTTCTCTAACAACAACCCACTTTTTGTAGTAGACGGTATTCCTATTAATAACGAAACCATATTTAATACAACTAACGAAGCAGCCGCTGGATTTCAAGAAATTGACTTTGGTAATGGCGCTATGGAAGTAAACCCAGACGATATTGAATCTGTTACTGTTTTAAAAGGTCCAAGTGCCGCAGCACTTTATGGTACCAGAGCTTCAAACGGTGTAATTGTTATTAAAACTAAAGATGGTAGTAAAAAGAAAGGCTTTAGTGTTAACATAAATACCTCAATTTCTATAGACTCAGCTTTTAAATTACCCGAATTTCAAAACGAATATGGACAAGGTCAATCTGGAAAATTTGAATTTATAGATGGGCTTGGTGCAGGAATTAGCGATAACATTACCTACTCTTGGGGACCACGTTTAGATGCTGGTATTTTAATCCCTCAATTTGATAGCCCTGTACAATTGCCTAATGGGAACACTGTTCGTGGAGGTGATACAGCTCTTTACAATGGTTTACCTATCACAGCAACTCCTTTTAACTCGAACCCTAACAATCTAAAAGATTTTTATAAAACGGGAGTTACCACCACTAACAATGTTGCTATTTCTAACGGGTTTAACTCTGGAAATTACAGATTATCATTTACAGATTTAAGAAGTGAATCTATTATTCCTGGCGTAAACTTAGCCAGACAAACCATTTCTGCTAAACTTAATTTTAAACCTTCAGAAAAAACAAATATTGCAACATCTTTTAGTTATGTAAATTCAAATAGCGATAACAGACCGTCAAACGGTTATGGTAGTGAAAACGTTAATTATTCATTAGTAGCTTGGGGATCACGTTCATTAAACACAAACAGTTTAAGGAATTACTGGCAACCAGGATTAGAAGGCATACAACAATATTCATTTAACTATACCTTTTTTGATAATCCATATTTTATTTTATTAGAAAACAGAAACTCATTTGAGCGTGATCGTATATTTGGAAACATTTCTTTAAAACAACAACTTACAAACCATTTAAGTGTTTCTTTAAGATCTGGAATGGATTACAGTAGCGAAACACGCCAATTTAGAAGAAACTTTAGCAGTAACCGTTTTAAAAATGGAGGTTATGCAGAACATGATGTAAAATACAGAGAAGTAAATACAGATTTCTTAATTAATTACAACAATACGTTTAACAACATTTCTTTTGATGTCTCACTAGGTGGAAATCGTTTAGACCAAACTGCATCCACAAAACAATTACAAACTGTAAATTTAGCACAACCAGGAATCTTTAATCTAAACAATGCAGCTTCCCCTATCGAAGCCTTTCAATTTGAAAGTAAAAAACGAATCAACTCAATATACGGTATTGCAAAATTTGGTTATAAAAACTTCTTATTTTTAGATATTACAGGTAGAAACGATTGGTCTAGTGCTTTAGCTACTCCTTTTTCTGTTAGTGGTACTTCTTTCTTTTACCCTTCAGTTTCAACCAGTTTTGTTTTATCAAATGCAACAGAACTACCAAGTATATTTTCATTTGCAAAATTACGTGCCAGTGTAGCTCAAGTTGGAAATGATACTAGTCCATACCAAACTTCTGGTGCTTTTGTATCTCAAACACCTTTTAACGGACAACCAACATTTAGCGATCAAGATTTTATTCCAAACGCTAATTTAAAACCAGAACAAACAACAAGTTATGAAGTAGGTGCCGATTTACGCTTTTTTAAAGACCTTTTAAGTTTTGACTTTACATATTATAATGCCACAACTAAAGATCAAATTATATCATTACCCATAACCATATCATCGGGTTACAACCAACAAGTTGTTAATGGTGGAAAAGTAAACACACAAGGTGTTGAAATTATTCTTGGAGTAACACCTATTAAAAATGAAAATTTTAAATGGAATACCACTTTTAATTTTGCAACCAACCGTTCAACTATTAAAAATTTACCTCAAGAAGCAGGTCGCTTAACTTTAGCTTACAGCAGAATTTACGATAGTGCTAACCAAACCGTTTGGTTTCAAGTAGAAGAAGGCGGACGTATTGGAGATTTTTATGGAACAGGCTATTTAAAAAATGATAATGGCGAGTTTATTATTGACGATAATGGTAGATATATAGCAGATAGTAACTTAAAAAAATTAGGTAATTACAATCCAGATTTCACACTAGGTTGGAATAATAATTTTAATTATAAAAACTGGAACTTAAACTTTTTATTTGATTGGAGACAAGGTGGCGAAATTGTATCTAGAACACGTGCTTTAGGTAATGTGGGCGGGCAACTAGCCGAAACAGCTTTTAGACCAACTTCTGGTATTGTAGCCCAAGGTGTAAAACAAACAACAGGGCAACCTAATACTGTTTCTGTATCTGCAGAAAGTTACTACCGCCAATTTTACGATAGAAATCATGAAGAAAATAATGTATACGATGCTTCTTTCTTAAAACTACGCCAATTTTCAATTGGATACGATTTTAAATTAAAAAATGGCTTCTTAGGTCTAAAAAAAGGCGCTGACTTAAGTTTATCTATTACAGGAAATAATCTTTTTGCTATTACCGAAAACCCACACTTCGATCCAGAACAAATTGCTGTACAAGGTAACGGTTTTGTTAGCGGTGTAGAAGACTTAAGTTATGCAACAACTAGAAGTTTCGGATTTAAAGCAGGATTAAACTTTTAAAAGAAAAAACATGAAAAACATTATATATATATTCACAATTTTAAGCCTTCTAGCAACTACTAGTTGTACAAAAGACTTTGAAGCCATTAATACAAATCCCAATGCGCCCGTTTCGGTACAACCTAGTTTATTACTTACTCAAGTTATTTACAACTATGGCGAAGAAATGAGTTACGAAGGTTTTGTTGCTGGCGATTTATTAGCACAACACAGAACTGCTTTAGATTTCAACTTATTTGACCGTCATGCACTTAAATCTCCACAATTAGGCGGAAACCCTTGGTCTATATTCTACACCAATTTACGTGACAATGAAATTATTTTAAATCAATCTAGAACAATAGATGCCTTTAAAGTTTATGAAGGTCCTGCTCTAATATTAAAAGCTTATATAGCTGCTGGTTTAACAGATTTATTTGGAGACGTTCCATATTTTGAAGCTTTTAACGGAACAGTAACTCCTAAATATGACACGCAAGAAAGTATTTATATGAATGAAGGAGGCATTCTAGATAATTTAAACAAAGGCATTATTGCTATAGAAAATTATACCGATGCCATTTCATTACAAGGCGATATTTTATTTAATGGTGATTTACAATCATGGATTCAATTTGCAAATGCCTTAAAAATTAAACATCTTTTAAGAATTTCAAATAAAATAGATGTTTCGGCAGAATTACAATCTATTTTCAATAACGATAATTATATAAAAACCAATGCTCAAAATGCTATTTTCAACTTTACAAATTCAGACCCAAATAGTTTTAGATTAGCACAATTACGTGTAGGCGATTTTAATAATTTTGTTCTATCTAAAACCATGGAAAACATTTTAACTGGTTTAAACGATACAAGAATTAACACACTATTTAAACCTGCACCAAATGCAGCTTCTGGAGAATTTAATGGATTATTAAACGGTATAGATGCAACCTCAACATCTATTACTTTAGCCGATTATTCATTAGCTGGCACAGCATTTAGAGAAGACACCTCTACTTTAGACGCTAATTTTATTACAGCATGGGAAGTTCACTTTGCATTAGCAGAAGCTGCCGCCAAAAATTTTATTACAGCAGATGCTCAAACATTATATGAAACTGGAGTACTATTAGCTTTTGAATATTGGAATACTGAATTACCAGCAAATTACCTTTCTGGAAATGCCAATTACAATGCTACAGGAACAACACCTTTACAGCAAATTATTACACAAAAATGGATTGCTAACCTTATTAATGGTTACGAAAGTTGGGTGGAATATAGAAGAACTGGCTTTCCAGAATTAAAAACCATTTCTGCAAGTTTAAATAACAACTTAATTCCAACAAGAATGCCTTATCCAGCAGAAGAGGAAGCTTTAAATGCCGAAAATTATGCTAAGGCAGCAGCTACAACAGATAATAACAGTATTAACGTTCCTGTTTGGTGGAATGAATAATTAATTATGGAAACAATTAACTGGCAATGGCTATTAATTATCGTATCGAGTTTGATATTGTTTTTAATGTCTCCTTTAGCAAAATCTAAAAATCAATTTTTTAGAGCTACAAAAAAACTAAAGCCACCTAATACTTTTGTGTTAACAGGTAGTTTAATTATTTCATGGATTTTTGCAAAAAGCATCACCAATGCAGCTAATCTAGGCTTAAGTTTTGGTATTGTTGGTGGAGTTGCCTATGCAGGTTATTACTTATCGTTTGCAGTTGCTGGTGTATTACTTTATCAATTACGTACCAAAGGTAATTTTAAAAGTATACACCAATTTTTAACCACAAAATTTGGCAAAGGCGCCATGGCATTGTTTTCAATATTAATAGCCATAAGGTTATTTAATGAAATATGGAGTAACACTATGGTTATTGGTAGTTATTTTGGAGCACAAGGCAGTTCTCCTTACTACTGGTCTATAATTGTATTTACACTTCTAACTTTAGCTTATGCTATAAAAGGCGGTTTAAGTAGTTCTATATTTACAGATGTTATCCAAATGGGACTATTTTCAGTGCTATTAATCGTTATTTTATGGAACATTTTTTCTGTTGAAAATTTCACAGCTAAAAACATTGTTACCTCAGGAACTTGGAGCTTCGAGTTAGGTCTAAATTTATTTTTTGCAGCCATTATTCAATCGTTTAGCTATCCATTTCATGATCCTGTATTAACAGATAGAGCTTTTATAAGTACTCCAAAAACCACTTTAAAAAGCTTTCTTTTTGCAAGTGTTTTTGGCGGTTTATGCATTGTTTTATTTAGCCTTGTTGGAGTATTTGCTAAAATACAAGGCATGCAAGGTCAAGCAGCTGTAGAAGTTGGTAAAGCCTTTGGTGTTGTTATTCTTTTAATTATTAATTTTATTATGATTACCTCTGCTGCATCTACTTTAGATTCTACGTTTTCATCATTTTCAAAATTATTAGCTATAGATTTAAATTTAGGTAACACGCTAACCTTTGGTAGAGCATCAATGGCTACTGTTGCTATTCTAGGAACACTGCCCATTTTTTTTAATGCTGAAATTTTATCTGCAACAACAATTTCTGGAACTATGGTTATTGGGTTAACACCAGCCTTTTTATTTTGGAATATAAAGGTTCCCAAAATTAGTTTCTATTTAAGTGTTATTTGCGGACTACTTTTTGGATTTACTTTAGTGTTTGGAGTATTTCCAAAATCATTCATATTTACACAAGGAAAATACGCCAGCTTACTTTGGGTTAATGTTTGGGGCGTGTTAAGTTGTATCATAATATATTTATTACCTATTAAATTATCAAAATGGATAAAAAAATAGAACATCTAGGAAAATTATCTGGAAAGGTATTACTTTTTGGAGGCGTTTACAGTAACCTGCAAGCTTTAGAAGCTTTAAAGCGTGTTGCAGAATCGGAAAACATATTACCCGAAAACTGTATTTGTACAGGAGACATTGTTGGTTATTGCTCGCAACCCGAAGAAACCGTACAACTCTTTAAACTTTGGCATGCAAAAAGCATTGCTGGTAATGTAGAAATACAATTAAGTAATGAAGCCGAAGATTGTGGTTGCGATTTTAAAAAAGGCTCAAGGTGCGATGGGTTTTCTCAACAATGGTATCCTTATGCGCAAAGTAAACTTTCTAAAAGCTCTTTAGAGTTTTTAAAACCTTTACCAGACCATATAGAATTTAATTATGCTGGAAAAAAAGTAACCATTGTACATGGTTCATACTTTAATACTTCCGAATTTATTTTTAAATCGACGCCATGGAACACTAAAAAATCTAATTTTGATGTTACAAAAAGTGATGTTATTATAGGCGGACATTGTGGCCTCCCTTTTTATCATGAAAAAGAAAACAAACTGTGGATTAACCCTGGAGTTATTGGCATGCCTGCTAATGATGGTAACCCAAATGTTTGGTATACTATTTTAAATGACAAAAATGAAACATTTAACTTTAAACATCACTCCTTAAAGTATAACTATAAATTGACCAACAAGCTTATGCAAAATGACATCCTTCCCAAAGAATATGCAAGAACTATTGTTACTGGTATTTGGGATAACACCGAAATTCTACCAGCAATAGAAAGTGGTTTACAAGGATTTGGAATTCAACTATAACATTATGAAATTATTATTATTTTTTACATCAGTCCTATTATTTACTCAGCTTCAAGCTCAAGAAACTTTAGATGATTTATTAAATAAATACAATAACAACAAAATACCTTATATCACTGCTCAAGAATTAGCAACACCAAAAATTAAGGCAATACTTTTAGATGCTAGAGAAGCTAATGAGTATAAAGTAAGTCACCTTAAAGATGCTGTTTTTGTAGGATACGATCATTTTAAAGTGAAAAACATTAAGAAACAAATTCAAAAAAAAGATACTTTAATTGTTGTCTATTGTTCTCTAGGGATTAGGTCGGAAACGATTTCACACAAACTTAAAAAAGCTGGATATACAAATGTTAAAAACTTGTATGGTGGTATTTTTGAATGGAAAAATAATGGCTTTTCTGTTTACAATGAAAAAGAAAAAGCAACAGACAGTATTCATACCTTTTCGTACGAATGGAGCAAATGGCTAAAAGCCGGTAAAAAAGTATATCCCAAAAACAATATAAATGAGTGAAAATGCATTAATTGTATTTACAAGAAACCCTGAACTAGGTAAGTGTAAAACACGTTTAGCAAAAACCGTTGGAGATCAAACTGCATTAGATATATATAAATTTCTTTTACAACATACCGCAGATATTTCTAAAGCAGTAGACACTAATAGATTTGTATTCTATTCTGAAAACATTATCGATAATGATATATGGGATACTAAATTCTTCAACAAAAAACTTCAAAAAGGCGAAGATTTAGGAGAACGCATGCAACATGCATTTACAGAATTATTAAATGCAAATTATAATAAGGTAGTAATTATTGGCAGCGACTTATATGATTTAAATGCGCAAACCATTGAAGAAGCATATAAACAACTAGAATCTCATGATGTAGTCATTGGCCCTGCCGAAGATGGTGGTTATTATTTACTAGGCATGAATGTATTACATCCAGAAGCTTTTAAAAACAAAGCTTGGGGCACTTCTTCTGTATTAGAAAAAACTTTAACAGATTTAAATACAACTTCAGTGAAATTTTTAGATAAAAAAAACGACATAGATACTTGGGAAGATATAAAAGACATTCCCTTTTTTGTCAAAAATTTTTTAACCTAAAAACTACTATGAAAATGAAAAAAGCATTACTATTCTTAAATTTTTTACTTTTAATCCAATACGGATTTTCACAATGTACCGTTCCTGCTAACAGTTTTGGTAACAATCAAAATATTTCTTCTTATAATATTACTGGAGATGTAGATATTACTTTAGAAAACAACAATACCATTCGCTTAAATTTAGGCGCAAACTTTAAAACAGCTTCTGGCCCAGATATTAGAGCGTATTTAGTAAAATCTAAAGGAATGTCTGATGCCGACTTGAGATCTGCTCAAATTTCAACTTTAGAACATATAGAATTTGGTTTAGTAGGTTGCACCAGATGTGTACCAGTTATACCTCAAAATGGCGCAAAGTCTTTTACTGTTAATATTTCTGGAGGAGATAAAATTGAAGACTACGATCGTATTTTATTTTATTGTTTACAATTTAATCAATTTTGGGATTTTGGGAAATTTACACCATTTAATCCTTCAAACTGTACTCTTTTAAATATAGAGAGCAATACCCTTAGCGAAAATATTACCCTATACCCTAACCCAACAATTGATGCGTTTGAAGTACGTAACGATACGCAAGCACCCTTATCTATAAATATATACAACATACTAGGAAATCAGGTTAAATCTGTAGAAAAAACATCATTAAAAAAACAATCATTTTCTTTATCTAATTTAAATTCTGGTGTATATTTAGTGGAAATTAAAAGCGCAAATCAAAGTATCATTAAAAAATTGATTAAACGCTAATAACGTAAAAAATTATATGCTAAAATTTATAAACGAAACTACCGATTTTTTAAAAAACAAAGGTTTTGATACCCCTGAAATAGGAATTATTTTAGGTACAGGCTTAGGTCAATTTATAAACGAAATAGAGGTTTTAAAAGAAGTTAGTTACAACCATATTCCTAATTTCCCAACAGCTACAGTCGAATTTCATAAAGGCAAACTTATTTATGGTATTCTAGAAGGACGAAAAGTTATCGTCATGCAAGGGCGTTTTCATCTTTATGAAGGCTATACACTCCAAGACGTCACCTATCCTGTTCGTATTATGGAAAAATTAGGTATTAAAACCTTACTAGTTTCTAATGCTTCGGGAGCTATTAACCTCAACTTTAAAAAAGGTGAATTAATGCTTATTGATGATCATATAAACCTTCAAGGAAATTCCCCTTTAGCTTTTAAAGATGTTGAAAAATTAGGAGAGCGTTTTACAGATATGAGTGCACCTTATAATGCAGAAATTAATTCTAAATTTAAAAGCATTGCTAAGGCTAATAATATAACATTACACAAAGGTGTTTACGCTAGTGTTTTTGGTCCGCAATTAGAAACCAGAGCAGAATATAGAATGCTTAAAATAATTGGAGCAGATGCTGTAGGCATGAGTACTGTTCCAGAAATAATAGTAGCAAACCATTTAAAATTAAAGGCAGCAGCAGTATCTGTTTTAACAGATGAGTGTGATCCAGACAATTTAAAACCTGTTGATATAAGTGAAATTATTGCTATGGCATCTAAAGCAGAGCCTAACATGATAACACTCTTTAAAGAATTAATTAAAACAGTATAAAATACAGTACTCTCTATTTTACAACTGAATATAATTATAAACTGTATATAAAGCTGAATACTAATAAAAAGATGAGTTATTTAGATGCTACACATGATGTGTATAAAGAAGCTGCACTTACACCAGATGTTGGTTTATGCTGTACGACAAACCCAATTTGGGAATTACCAGGATTAAAAATCCCTAAAATAATGCAAGAGATGAATTACGGATGTGGTAGTACTGTACACGCTCGTGATTTAACTAATAACCCAAAAATGCTATATGTAGGCGTTGGTGGTGGTATGGAGTTATTACAATTCTCATATTTTAATCGTCAAAAAGGTGGTATAGTTGGTGTTGATGTTGTTGATGAAATGCTAGAAGCCTCTAGAAAAAACTTTCTAGAAGCAGAAGCGCAAAACGACTGGTTTAAAAGTGAGTTTGTAGATCTTAAAAAAGGGGATGCTATGAATCTTCCTGTTGAAGATAATAGCATAGATGTTGCTGCACAAAACTGTTTATTCAACATTTTTAAGGCTGAAGATTTAAAGAAAGCTATAGAAGAAATGCATCGTGTTTTAAAACCACACGGTCGTTTAGTTATGAGTGATCCTACATGCGAACAACCCATGAATGATGAGTTACGTAATGATGATAGGTTGCGCGCATTATGCTTAAGTGGAAGCTTGCCAATAGCTGAATATGTAAAAGCATTAACTGATGCTGGTTTTGGAACTATTGAAATTCGTGCTCGTAAGCCTTATAGAGTTTTAGACCCTAAAAATTACCCAACTGATGAGTTAATTTATATAGAATCTATCGAAGTTGCTGCTATTAAAGACCCAATGCCTGAAGACGGTCCTTGTATTTTTACTGGTAAAGCTGCTATTTATTACGGTGATGAAGATTACTTTGATGATAAAAAAGGACATATTTTATTAAAAAATCAACCTTTAGCTATTTGTGATAAAACAGCAGGAGCTATAGCAGACCTAAATAGAGATGATATTTACATTAGTAAATCTACTTATCATTATGACGGTGGCGGATGTTGCTAAATAAAAAATGCTTAACAATTAATTATACCAAGAGTGCTTTTTCTAGCACTCTTTTTTATTTTAAAATTTAATTTTAAGGCTTTTAAAAAGATGACTCATAGTCCATGCAGGACCAATCATTAAAAATTGTACATCTTTTAAAAATGATGGTTTTTTCCCTTCATGATTATGCCCAATAAATTGCATTATCCAAGCTACAGCAAAAATAACAAGCATAATAGCCCAAAGCGGTGCGAGATCTAGACTTGCAATTTTATTAATTCCTACAAGTGCTAATAAAGAAAACACTAACATTCCCATAAAAAGTACAAAAGATAAACGCAAATAATACATAAGTCCCAAAACAATTGCCAATGATCCAATATGCATATAAGAGGTAATCCAAACAGGCATTATACCATTAAGTAATCCGCTTAGTGGAATACAAGCTAGCAAACCTATAAGACTAAAAAAAATAGCTGGCACACAAAAATAATGAACTTTTTTATTAAATGGTGTTTGATGACTTTCTCCATATTCACTTAGTAAAATTTCTATTTTTCGCATTGTTTTCATCTTTTAAATTAATATTGCAACAAGTAATCAAATTTTATTATGAAATAACATATTAACCTAAATGTACCATTAAAATATAGTATTTTTACTATTCTGCCTTAATGAATATAAGCATGAACAACTATATAAATCTTATAAAAAATTCCTATTCGGGTTACTGGAATTACCTCAAACAAGAGCTCTTTTTTCAAAATCAATGGGATAACTATTTTTATGGTTTAATTGTTATTTCTTTATTAGTATGGGCGCTTGAAATAGTATTTCCTTGGCGAAAAAAACAATCTATTTTTAGAAAAGATTTTTGGTTAGACATTTTCTATATGTTCTTTAATTTCTTTCTACTAAATCTTATTATTTTAATTGCTTTATCAAATACTGTTGCCCAAATTTTTAATGACCTATTAACTAGTATTGGCTTATCTATTTATAGCTTCCAGCTTTTTGATGTTGATGATTTACCAAAATGGCTAGGTTTATTAATATTTTTTTTAGTTTCAGATTTTGTGCAATGGAATACGCATAGATTACTACACCGTATACCCTTTCTATGGAATTTCCACAAAATACATCACTCTGTAAAAGAAATGGGGTTTGCTGCGCATTTACGCTACCATTGGATGGAACCTGTTGTTTACAAATCTTTACTTTACATTCCTATCTCAATCATTGGAAATTACAACGCAAAGGACGTCTCTATTGTTTATTTTTTCGCAATTATTATTGGCCATTTAAACCATGCAAACTTAGGGTGGGATTATGGTATTTTTAAATACATCTTTAACAATCCTAAAATGCATATTTGGCATCATGCAAAACAATTGCCAAAACATGTTAGGTTTGGTGTTAATTATGGACTAACACTTAGCATTTGGGATTACATTTTTAAAACTGACTATATCCCAAATAGTGGAAAAGACATTGAATTAGGGTTTACAGATGATGAAACTTTTCCTGAAGATTTTATAACCCAAGAAATGTATCCTATATTCTCTAGAAAGCGTAAATAGAACTTAAAACTTTTAAATGAAATATCTACAATTCTTTATTATCTTTTTTATAACCGCATGTTCGAGTACAAAGCATATAGTTTCTAACACACCTCCTACCCCTATTAAAAATTCAATTGTTATAGACAGCAGCGCTATTGAAGCCAATACTCCAGAGCCTCAAGAACCGCCTCAACCTCGAAAATCACTAAAAAAAGACACCACTATAAACAACAACGAATCAAACTTATTTAGCCACAATATTTGGAATACTTTATTACAAAAACACGTTTCTAACCAAGGTAATGTAAACTACAAAGCATTTAAAAACGATAGAAAATTGCTATCAACCTATATAACCACTTTGAGCCAAAACATGCCAAATACTTCTTGGGCTAAAGAAGACAAATTAGCATATTGGATTAACGCATATAATGCCATGACTATTGATTTAATCTTGCGTTATTACCCATTAAAGAGTATTAAAAACATAAAAAAACCTTGGGATCAACGTTTTTGGAAACTAGGAGACAAATGGTATAATTTAAACGAAATAGAACACGAAATTTTGCGAAAAATGAATGAACCCCGTATTCATTTTGCTATTGTATGTGCTTCTTTTTCTTGTCCTAAATTACAAAACAAAGCCTTTAGTGCATTAAATCTAGAAGAGCAACTAACAACTAGTACCAAACAGTTTTTAAATGACACTAAGAGAAATAACATTTCTAATAACACACTAGAACTGTCAAAAATATTCAAATGGTTTTCTTCAGATTTCACCAAAAATCAATCTTTAATCCAGTTTTTGAATAAATATACATCTGTTCAAATTTCGGATAAAGCAAAAAAACATTTTAAAGATTATGATTGGAGTTTGAATGAGTGAATTATTTTCTTAATCTTGAATAAATAAAAATCATATAAAGCCAATTAAAACTAATTCTTGCCTCACAAGAATAGACAAAGCATGAAACACCAAATATCTATTATTATTCCAATGCTGAATGAAGCAGATAATATTTCTAATCTGCTAGATTATCTTTTAAATCATTCTTCAAAAGATAATATTTCAGAAATAATTTGTGTTGATGGAGGCAGCACTGATGGGTCTCAAGATATTATTTCTTGCTTTATTTCGAATACGATCAAAGAATTTAAAGAAAAAAACGTTAACTCTCTTTTTCCTTATTTAAAACTTATTAACTCGCAAAAAGGACGTGCTAAACAAATGAATTCTGGTACTAAACATGCTACAGGTAGTATTTTATATTTTTTACATGCTGATTCTTTTCCTCCTAAAAATTTTGATCAATGCATTATTAATGAAGTACAAAATGGCAATCAAGCTGGATGTTTTAGAATGCAATTTGATAGTAACCATTGGTGGTTAAAATTAGCTAGTTGGCTTACTAGGTTTAGCTGGAGAGCTTGTCGAGGTGGAGACCAAAGTCAATTTATAACTAAAACATTATTCAATAATATTGGTGGTTTTGACGAACGTTATGTTATTTATGAAGATAACGTTTTAATAAATGCATTATACGCAAGAAAGGAGTTTGTTGTAATTAATAAAAAACTCTATACATCTGCAAGGTTATACAGAAAACATGGTGTTTGGAAATTACAATACTTTTTTTGGACTATTTATGTTAAAAAATGGTTTGGAGCTTCTCCCGAAGGTTTAAAAAACTATTATTTAAAACATATAAGTGTTAAGAATTGATACTTAATAAAATTCTAAATGTTACAATTTTCTTTTATAATCGTCATACTTTTATATTAATTTACGATTTATGAAATCATTTTATAATACATGTATTCTTTTTATTCTCTCTATAATTACAAATCAAGCGCAGGAATCCTTAAGTGCTAAACTCTTAGATTCTATATCGCAAAAACCAATTCCTTTTGCTACTATAGCTTTAAACGAAACATCTGGAGTTATTAGTAATGAAACAGGCAAGTTCCAACTGTACTTTAGAAAAAAAACAAAGCTTACAGACTCTATATTTATTCGTTGTTTAGGCTACCAAAACAAACGTTTGCTTCTTAAAAATTTAAAAGACAGTATTATATTTTTAAACCCTAAGACCATAGAATTAAATGAAGTTATGGTTTCTAATAAAAATTATACTGTAGAGGAGATTATTGAAAAAACAAAAGAGAATATTGAAAATAATTATGAATTCAGTTTTACAAAAAGTAAACTATTTTATAGATCATCATTTTTTTCGAATATTTTAAAAAGCGATATTAAAATAAAGAAAACAACCATACCTGAGTTTAATCAACGTTTTATTGATAGTGTTTTAAAGGTTATTCCCAAAAACGCCGACAATTACACCGAAATTTTAGCCAATATATATGGTAAAACCGGAGATAAGGATTTACAAAAGTTAGATATTATTAAATCATCAAAATTATATGACAAAAGCAAAGAGGTTAGTTTTAAAAGCTTTGAAGAAAAATTTAATAAAATTATTAAAAAACATATAAAACGTGATTCTTACTTTAAAATAAAATCAGGTTTTTTTGGAACAAAGGAAGAAATTGATTCTTCATTTTTCGAAACATATAGTAATGATGAAACCGATAAAACGAAAGCATTTTTAGACGCTCAAAAGAAAAAAGAAGAAAAAAGAAAAAAGAACTTTTTAAACTACAGAAAAAATAGCATTCATAATATAAGACATAACAGCTTTATATTTGAAAACAGCAAATTAAACTTTCTAGAAAAACATAATAGATATAATTTTAAAATAGAAGATTATAGTTTTATAAACGACTACTTTGTTTATAAAATAAGTTTCTTTCCAAAAAGGAATGCCGACTATAAAGGCTTTATTTATATTAACACCAACGACTTTGCTATTGTAAGGGTAGATTACGAAAATGTAAAGCCTTTAAAGACCTTTAATCTTTTAGGTATTTCGTATAATTATTATTTAAAAAAAGGCACTCTAATTTATACAAAAAACGCAACCAATAAATACACCCTTAAATATGCTGATGTTAAGGAAGGTAATAAATTTGGAATAAAAAGACCTTTAAAAATTATTGAAAAAAACAAACACACTAGAGGACGTAGAAAACAAAACGAATTATCATCGGATATACATTTTATTATTTCTAGTACTATAAAAAATGAATTGATAGTTTTTGAAAACGAAAGTATTACTAAAGCCAACTTTGACAATTTTATAGAAAAACCAAAAGTTGAGCCTATTTATTTACCAAAATACGATCCTGAGTTCTGGAAAGGTTATAATGTTATTGAACCTAATCAGGCTATCAAAGACTTTAAAAGCATTGAATAATCTATAATGTTTTTAAAAGTCTAAGCTGCTTATTTATTTCTCCCTTTTTCATTTGGATATAAAGACGGTAAATTATCGCTTTGAAAAAGGTCTTTAGAGTTTACATCTATCCCAGATATTTTACCTTTAAATGCTGCACCAGTATCAATATTCCAAACATTAGCGGCATTCATAGGTACGTCTGACTCAAAATTAGTTGTTGGAGTATGCCCAATGTATATTTCTTTATAATGCTTTAAACGGTTTGGATATAATAAAGAATCTTTTTCAATACTCTTATCCATAGTTAAAGCCATTTCCCAAAGCGTTCTATCAAAATAAAAAGTCGTTTTAAAAACTTCTTTTTCAACACCGTGCATTGATGTAAAACCTGCATGAAGAAATAATCTATTGTCTTCATCAATATGATAAAGTGGCATATTTTCGAAAAAACTTAGGTGATTGCTTTTTTCTTCATCTGAAAAATCTGCATAACTATCCATAGTCTCCTTGCCCCCATGTATATACCAAGTAGGATTAACTTCACCAGTTTTTAACCACTCCTCACACCAAACATCATGATTTCCTTTTATAAAAACACAATTTATTTTTTGAGATAATTCCATTAAAAACTGAATTACCTGTGCAGATTCACTCCATCCATCTACATAATCACCCATAAAAATGAGTTTATCACTTGCTTTAACCTCTATCTTATTTAAAACTTGTATTAAAGCTTTTAAACCTCCGTGAATATCTCCTATTGCTAAAACTCTCATAAACTATTTTTTTAGCAAAACTAATTAATTTATAACTACTAATTCTAGTGTTTAATTAAGTTTTAGTTAAACCCATATTAAATTCTTGAAAAATTATATTAAACCTTTTAATATTTGAATTTGCTTAAAGTCATTTTCTTTATAAAAAAACCTTTGTCATCGAATTCAATGACAAAGGTTTATGCTTAATATAAAAAATTATACAACTTATTCTTTAAAATCAAACGTTATACAATCTTCTAACTCTCCACAACTAGGAGATGAAGCTTTAAAACATATATCCAATAGTCCAGGTTCGGTTACATGGTTTTCAAGTCTTAATACACTATATAATATAGTAGGTTCTACTACCTTACCATTTATAGTCCATACCACAGAACTTATATCGAGATCTTGAATGGCAAATACTGAAACATTTACAATTTTAAACCTCTCGTTGGGGTTAATCCCTTTAAAGCTGCTACAAATATTAATTGGGTTATTTGGCTCAGGGTTTTCTTCATTGCTAAATTGACCATTTTTAGAACTCTCAACCTTATTTAGGTTTTCATTTAAATTATCGTCAAGTGTTTCAGAAGAGTCACTACAAGATGCAAATACAAGTAATAGAATAAATAATAGTGATTTTGCTGTTAATTGAACTTTTTTCATGATTTTAAATTTTTTATTATAATCATA
Organism: Flavivirga aquatica; assembly: GCF_001747085.1. Taxonomy (GTDB): domain Bacteria; phylum Bacteroidota; class Bacteroidia; order Flavobacteriales; family Flavobacteriaceae; genus Algibacter_C; species Algibacter_C aquatica. Next base: position 154,290 of record NZ_MDJD01000043.1, on the reverse strand, counting down.
TAACAAGTTAAATAATAAAAGTCCTACCCTTGATGTTGATTTTTTTTTAAAAAATTAATTTACAACACCTTATTTTTTAACATAAAAATAACACATATAAAGCTATATATCAGTAATTTAAATCAAAAACTTTAATAAATGCTTAAGCTTAAAATAACATGAAGGTAAAACTGATTTTTAACCAATTTCAGGAAAGTTAAACAAAATCAACATCTAAAAATACTGCCCAATACCAAATACTAAACCTTGGGCTGCATCTTTTGTTATACCATACCCGTAATCAATTCTAAAAATGGCATTATATATATTTTTGTGAACAAAACGCAAACCTAAACCTGGATATACTCTAATATTTTGCGAATCACTAAAATCACCAAAACTACCTCCTGGGTTTCTCCATGAGCCTGCATCTACAAAAGCATTCCCTTGTAATACAAACCAACCTTTCTCGTATAGTGTTCGTCTATACTCTGTATTAAGTACAATAGCACCAGTACCTCTATCTATAACGTTACCAGCTCCTCTTACATTTAAGTTATTATCTACTGAAAATGGAGCGAAAGGAGAATCATTATTTGACGAAAGACCTAAACGCAATCTATTAGCCCAATTCCCTTTTTTTCCTAATCTTTTAAAATAGAAAAAATCATTCCAACCTATTAAAAAATCTGGTAATTCATTATTTTTAGAAGTTACATATTGAAAATTAAACATGCTTTTAAAACCAGATACGTATTGATAATGATAATCCAGATTATTATATTCATATATAAATTTATATAAGAACTTTTTTGCTATTAAAGCAAACTTATCTAATGGTATGTTCTGAATTCCTGATACTGCAGATTTAAATAAATAATCCTCGGTAAAGGCGTTAACTCCTATTTCAAATCTATTATTAAAATTTAGCTCATATAAACCTAAAGCTTCAAAAGAAGTATTATTATACCTATAATTAACCCCTTCCGTATTATCAAAAAAAACAGGCTCTTGAGTTGTTAAATCTTGATACGTTAATGCTAAACCTAATTTATTAGAAAACAAATAAGGTGCTCTCAAATTTAACGCATATGAACTATAAATATCTTTTTGATAAAAACCTCCAAAAGTAATATTTTGTCCAAATAAATTGAACTCATATAATCCTAATCTATACGCAAATTCATCATCACTAGAAGTATATACATTTACAGATGGAATAATAGTAAAGTTCTCTTCAATATTATAAAACACGTTGTACTGATTATCATGAGAATGAAATACTTGAAAATAAGCATGAGATACAGACGGTAATCGTTTTAACCTAATTATATCTTGAGCTATTACCAAGGAATCTAGAGGTTTTCCAGATTTAATTGCCGATATTTTTTTTATAAATGATGCTTTTAATTTTTTATTCCCTTGAATTTTCAGGTCTGCAACTGTATTACTTTGCGCAAATGCGATGAAACAAAGTAAGAATGCAAAAAAGAATATTGAAAAGTGTTTTTTCATTCTATCTTAAAAGTTTTTAAAATAACTCCATTTACCCAATTGTCTATACTTACGTCCATTAAGGTAAAGTTATAAGTATTGTTCAAAATTAAATTTGGTGGCGTTTTTGTGGTTATATTTAACACTAAATTTGATGTATCGTAATATTGAAAATGATTATCTAAAGTATAAGTTCCCGATAACAAATTATTTTGAGCATCAGAAACAACTTGAAAATAAATCGCATTATCTCCAAAGGCATTATCTTGCCATGAAAAATTAGGCATTCTAGATTGAGATTGATCTATAATTACATCCTCATTCCAAACAGTAGGCTTTGAAATTTGTTTTGTACGTATTGGATTTGACATTTTAATTTCATTATCCAATTCGTAAGTGATAATAATCCATTTTTCATTAACAGATTCCTGTATAAACTTACCTAGATATCCATTAAAAAAAGGAGTACTATTAAGTAATCTTCTTGTATAATTTGAAAAATCATTATTATCTAACTCAACTTTATCTGTTTCATAATATCTAACATTTAAAGCGCCAAACTTTGGATAGTAAAACGTAAGAATCTCTCCTGAATCTTTATCACTAGCTGCACATGCAATAACGGCTCCTGTTTCAATAGTTCTTCCTTTAATATAACTTTCTAAAGTTATTGAGGACAAAGCAACATCATCACTAGAATCTGAACAAGAAACTAATGTCAAAAAACTAATAATTATATACTTTACTTTATTCATTTCAAACTATACTGTTTTCTTATTAAAGTTTCAACAGGTTTATTTTGTGGTGTGAACCTTGAATTATTTTCCCCTCCAGATTTCTCATAATTATGAAACCATTTCCAAATAAAACCACCTGCAAACCAATCTTCTTTCCAAAAAGTTTCAAATAAAGCTTGTGTCGTATTTGTTTGCGCTTCAAGATTTACTTGATTCATACTTCTATCACTCTTCCATGGTTCTTTCCCAGAATAATCAACACTTCTATAACCAAACTCTGTAAACAAAATAGGTTTATCATGTTTTTTAGATATTTCAAAAACAACAGGTTTGTGTGCTTTCCACCCCTCTAAACATTCGGATACTGTTGGTGTCTTACTATTACTAACAGGAAAATAAGCATCTACTCCAATATAATCTAACTTACTCCAAAAAGGAGTTCTCTTAAATTCATCCCAGTTAGCAGCATACGTTAGTTTTCCTTTGTACTTACTTTTTATCTTCTCTATTAAAGAAAACCAATAATCTGGTCTATTATCTATAAATTTCTCTAGCTCCGTTCCTATACATAATATATCAACTTTCATCTCTTGAGCCAATTCTGTATATTCCAAAATAAACTTTGAATAAGAAGCTTCTAAAGTTTTCCAATCTGCTTCACTATCCATTTCTATATTACCTGTAAATTCACCCCGCCAAACCCAAATTTGAGGTTTCAACATAATTTTAATATGCTTAGCCTTAAGTGTTGCAATATACTGTTTTGCTCCTTTTTTAGATTCGCCAAACCACTGCCTATCTGTATTAAATACAATATCTGGGTTAGACAATTCCTTAATATAGCCAAAAGGCATAATAGCTGCATAATTAGCATTAAGATTAATAACAGGTTTAACATGATTATCATTAATAGCCTCGCCAGAAGCCACAAAACTTACACCGTTAATTTTGTTAGTTTGTGTTATGCATGATTGAATGCTTAATGCTAATAATAAAAAAAGGAGTTTGAATCTTTTCATTTAAATAGATTTTCAAACTCCTAAGTTACTATTTATTTAGTTTCTTATATTAAAACAATGCTCTTAAACCTACGCTAAAAGTTTGACCTAAACCTTGAAAATTATTACCTCTAACTATTTTCCCAAAAGAAGCCTCAAGATTTAACACTTGTGTTAATTGATATTTACCTCCAAAACCTAAAGTAGTAGAGTTTTGTGAAAAATTATCACCTCCAGCAAACTGAGGATTATCAATACCTATTAAAAAAGCTTGTTGTGCATTAACAAAAATGGTTGATTTCGATGATGGAAAATAACTTAAAAAAGTACTTAATGGTAAAAATAAACTATTTCCTGCAAATCTTTCTCCTGAATTCTCATCTGCAGCAACATCCTCTCTATCATCTCCAAAATTAAATTTGAAATCAGCCTCTGTAAATACTTGCCATTTATTACCTCCAAAAGTTTTATCGAAGAAAAATTTAGTTTCCCAAGCAAAACTTCTTTGGTCTAAAAAGCCATCTGGTTGATCTTCAAATACAGGTATATAAAATGAACTTGTTAATGAGAAATTAGGTATACTTCTAAAAGGTTGAATTCTAATTGAAGGAGCTATTGTTGATACCCCTGATCTACTCTCGTTGCCTTTATTTTCAAAACTCAAAACATCTAAAGCGCCTTGACCTGCTAATGTATTAGATCTTACTTGAAAAATGAAACCTACGTTAATTCTTGAGTTCTTACTTATTCCTGTAAAAATTTCAGTTGTATTAGTAAAAAACGTTTGTCTTGGTATTGTCACCGAACTAGATCTCTCATCTGTTTGTTCAGTTTGTGTATATATGCTATTAAAAAATTTAATATCCCATTGTCCTTGTTTTAATAATTTAGATGGTGTAAAAGTTTGCACATTACTTTTTGGTGTTTCTTGATCTTCTTGTGAAAACCCAGTAAATGAAATTACTGCAAATGCTAATACTGCTATTATTTTCTTCATTGGTATTTAGTTTTTATCTCCTTGTATAAGAAAGATTTTTAATTAATATTAATTATTCATAAAAATTCTTACTTTCTCAAGAATTTATTATTGCTTATTTACTTTCCAATCATAAGGAAAATAACTTAACTTAAATTTTCCTTCTAATTTTTCAGCTCTATACTTATTTATAAAATCTATTTCTGTTTTACCATTCATCGTAAAATCACCTTTATACCATTCCATAATTTGTGATGCTTGAACACGTTTCTTTTTAGCATTCACCTTTAAAAAAGTTCCATTCAATGCTATTTTAGTTTGCTTTTCTAATTGAGCATCTAATGTGCTTGGTAAATATGCTTGAGCTATTAAAGGAGGGCAACCGACAGCACCACAAACCAATACAAAATGAAAACGTGGATCTTTAAATTGTCCTCTTAAAAGTTTATGTTCAATATCATTTAGAGTAATTTTTTTACCCCCTAAATTATGAGTTGTTTTATCAAAGAAACCTTTATTATCTAATGGAGAGTTAGTTGGGTAATTATCTACTATTCCTTTTATTACCGATAAATTATAAGCATTAATCCAAAATGCTTGATAATTTTTAGCATCATCTTTTAAAACAGAAATTCCATCTGCAATGTTTAAAACTTCATTTAGTGTTTCTGGATTTGAATGAATCTTTGAATATGCTACTTTTCCATTAGCTACATTTGTTTTAAAAAAAGCATCAGCTTTTGTGAAAAATGAATTCAAACCCTGTGAAAACCCTTGACCTGTAATTAAAATTACTACTAATATTATTAATCTTTTTTTCATCTGTTATTTATTATTTTTTTATGTTCAGATCTAATCTGTATTAAAGACATTTTAAATGGTTTCAAAATATCTAATTTATTTAATCACTCTTAAATTTTATTATTTGCAAAGTAACACCCCATCAGTCGCACTAAACATTAGTTAACTTACATATATAAAAAAGAATTTTCGCGTCTTAAAAAACTCAAAATACTTACACTCAAAACTCAATTTAAATCTATTCTAAATTAATAACCTTAAGATAAGTTATTATCTTTAACTGCGACCTAATACTACATAATTACCAAAATATGATAATGCGTTATTTAGTATTAGAATACTTTCTAAAATCTATATTTCGAATTACATGTAATTTTAAAAATCAAACAACTATCAACATATGGAACACATTGTCATAATAGGAAATGGAATTTCTGGCGTTACTACAGCTAGACACATTAGAAAGCTTTCCGATAAAAAAATTACTATTGTTTCTGCTGAAGCTGATTATTTTTTCTCTCGTACAGCTCTTATGTATGTATACATGGGGCATATGAAATTTGAACATACACAGCCTTACGAAAATTGGTTTTGGGAGAAAAATAGAATTGACCTAAAAAAAGGTTTTGTGAAAAGTATAGATACTGAAACTAAAAAACTGCTTTTTGCGGAAGGTGACAGTCTTAAATATGACAAACTAGTCATTGCAACTGGTAGTAAACCTAATAAGTTTGGATGGCCAGGACAAGATTTAGATGGTGTTATGGGTATGTACCATAAACAAGACTTAGAAAATCTTGAAAGATATGCTCCAAATAATAAAATATGTAAAAGAGCCGTGATAGTTGGTGGTGGATTAATAGGTATAGAACTTGCCGAAATGCTTAATAGTAGAAATATACCCGTTACCTTTTTAGTGAGAGAAAATAGTTTTTGGAATGGTGTTTTACCTGAAGGTGAAAGCGAAATGATTAACAGACACATTAAAAACCATCATATAGATTTACGCTTAGGAAATAATTTAAAAGAAATTGTCTCAGATGAAAACGGGAAAGTAAAATCTATAATTATTCAAGAAACAGGCGAAGAAATTCCTTGCAATGTAGTTGGATTAACAGCTGGAGTGTCTCCTAACATCGATTTTATTAAAGATTCTAATATAGAAATTGGTCGTGGTGTAAAAGTAAATCAATTTTTAGAAACTAATATTCCTGATATTTATGCTATTGGGGATTGTGCAGAACAACACGAAAGCATAGGGCAACGTAGACCCATTGAAGCTGTATGGTATACAGGCAGAATGATGGGAGAAACTTTAGCTCAAACCATTTGTGGCAATAGAATTGAATATAAGCCAGGACATTGGTTTAACTCTGCTAAGTTTTTAGATATAGAATATCAAACTTATGGTTGGGTATTCTCTAAACCTAGAGAACATGAAGCACATTTTCATTGGAAACATGAAGACAATACGAAATGTATCACGGTATGCTATAACACTATTGACAATACATTTTTAGGTATAAACACTTTCGGGATTAGAATGAGACATGATATATTCGATAAATGGTTAACAGAAAAACGTGATGTAGATTATATCATGGAACATTTAACCGAAGCTAATTTCGATCCAGAATTCTATAAAACTTTCGAGACTGAAATCTTATTAGCATATAAAAAGACATTACAAACAGTATAAAAAAATATAATGAGCAATAAAATAAATCATAGCATGTCTTTAGCAAAACCAGATGCACAAGACATTTCGAAAAAACAAAAAATTGCATTAGCAATAGGTATTATTGGGTTATTTATACTGGTGTTAGCCCTATTTAATACAAACTTCCCTAACAAATCCGTCTTTTTAACTTTAGCTTTAGGATTAATATCTGTTGGAACCATTGTATATTCAAGAGATGCATATCTAACAAAATTAGAAGGTATAAAAAATGATGGTGTCTGGTTTAAATCCATATCCTCTCGAGGTACTTGGGGCTGGATTATTGGCGTTATTTTAACCGCATTCTATATTGTACTTTATTTTTTCCCTACATTATTAGGACAAGGTGTAGATGGTGCTCCAAATACAGGTTTAATATCTCTTTTCGATCCTTTAAGTAAACTATTAAGCGGAAGACCAGCTAGTCAATGGTTCGTTTACGGAACATTGTACACGGTAGCAATCATAATTTTCGGATACAAGTTCATATTAAAATACAGACACAATAAATACCAACAATTGCGTACCGTTTCTGTTATGTTTTTCCAACTAGGCTTCGCCTTTTTAATTCCAGAATTCATGTATGTTATGAATTCAGATTTACCATACTACGATCTTAAAAATATGTGGCCATTAAACTATTATAATTTTGATCAATATAGAATAGATAGTTTTATAAACAATGGCACTATAGGTATGGCTTTATTAGTTTTTGGCGTATTATCCATATTTGTGGTATCACCTTATTTAACTTATAAATATGGAAAACGTTGGTATTGCTCTTGGGTTTGCGGTTGCGGTGGTTTAGCAGAAACCGCTGGAGATTCTTTTAGACAATTATCCTCTAAAAAAATGTCTGCATGGAAACTAGAACGTTGGTTAATACATACGGTACTTGTATTCTCTGTAGTTATGACAACGGGCGTTATATATACCTATTTAGGTTACGACCCTAGTAAATATTGGTTAACAAAAGGCTTGTTCTTAATATTGGTTGCTATATTTTTAACTGTAGTATTTGTTCTAGTCATGATTTTTAAACGTAATGAGCTAGGAAAAGATGCTAGATATGGAGCTATAGGATTCTTTATTGCTATTCTTTTATTAATAACAATGCATTTTACAGGAACAATAGACGAGGTATTTTTGATAAAATCTGGAACCTTAAGATCTGCTTACGGCTTATATATTGGTTCCATATTCTCTGGTGTTATTGGTACAGGTTTCTATCCTATTTTAGGAAATAGAGCATGGTGTCGCTTTGGTTGTCCAATGGCTTCTATATTAGGGTTTCAACAACGTTTATTCTCTAAATTTAGAATTACAACAAATGGTGGACAATGTATTTCTTGTGGAAACTGTTCTAACAGCTGTGAAATGGGAATAGATGTTCGTGCATATGCTCAAAAAGGAGAAAATATTGTACGATCGAGTTGCGTTGGTTGTGGTGTTTGTAGTGCCGTTTGCCCTCGTGGGGTACTTAAATTAGAAAACGACAGTATGGAAGGAAGAATTAATCCGACTGAAATATTATTAGGAAACGATGTAGATTTAATGGATTTAGTTAATAAAAAATAAGTTTTCAATATATATTTTAATGGTAGTATTCCCTTTTTATTCAAATGGAATACTACCAAAACAATCAAAGCATTCTTTAATTAAAATAATTTCTGCTTTTTCAGAAAATCAAATGAAACACTTTTTAATCGCAATAGTACTATTTATAGGTTTTAATGCTCTTGCTCAAAAAAACTATAAAAAAACGTATTATGACAATGGTCATATAAAAACTGAAGGTTGGTTAGATAATAATATAAAAACTGGATATTGGTTATTTTATCATTCCAATGGAAATCTAGAGAAAAAAGGAGAATTCCAAAACAATAAAGAAAATAAATATTGGTATTTTTATTATGATAATGGAACCTTAAAAGCTCAAGGTTTATATAAATTAGGACAAAAAGATAAATATTGGAAATATTATTATAATGATAGCTCCCTAGAAAAGGAAGGCTCTTACGAAAACGGAAAACGTACTAAATATTGGAAATCATATTATAACAATGGAAAATTAGCTAAAGAAGGTCTTTTTTATAAAGGAAAAGAAGAAGGTTATTGGGTTTTTTATCACAAAAACGGGGTACTTAAAAAAAACGGTGAGTATAAGGATGGTAAAACCACAAATTATTGGCAATTTTACCGCGAAAATGGGAATAAGGAAAGCGAAGGTCACTTCGTGAATGGAAAAAAAAATAATTGGTGGTTATTCTATGATGATATGGAAAAAATAAATCATAAATGCCAACTTAAAGATAATCAGAAAAATGGATATTGTTTAATGTACAAAAACGAAGAATTAGTTTCTGCAGTAAAGTATAAAGCTAATAAAAAAATTAATGAATGGACAGATTTTAAGTCATTCAAAAAGGAAAATAACCTATCCGATCTTCAATGACCAACATAAAAGTCATCATACCTGCTTATAATGAAGCCGATTCTATTGCGCACGTAATTAATGATATTCCCAGTATTGTTTCAGAAATCATTGTCGTAAGCAACAATTCAACAGATGAGACAGAAAATAAAGCTAGAAAAGCTGGAGCAACTGTTTTAAAAGAAACGAATAAAGGTTATGGATACGCCTGTTTGAAAGGAATAGATTACGTTTCTAGACAAACGGTTAAACCAAATATTATTGTTTTTTTAGATGGAGATTACAGTGATTTCCCAGAAGATTTAACCAAAATTGTAGCCCCAATAATTGAAAATAATTTAGATTTTGTAGTGGGTTCTAGAGTAAAAGAATTACGCGAAGCAGGCTCTATGACATTTCCGCAAATATTTGGTAATTGGCTAGCTACCAAACTAATGAATTTATTTTTTCGCGCAAAATTCACAGACCTCGGCCCATTTAGAGCTATTAAATACAACAAACTATTGGCTCTTAATATGGAAGACAAAACATATGGATGGACTGTCGAAATGCAATTGAAAGTATTGAAGCAGAAATTATCATATACCGAAATACCAGTTAACTATAGAAACAGAATTGGTGTTTCAAAAGTGTCTGGTACAGTAAAAGGTGCTATATTTGCAGGCGTTAAAATATTAGGTTGGATTTTTAAATATAGTATTAAAAAATGATTTTACAAACAACAATCATAATTATATACACAATAGCTCTTTTGCTAATTTTTGTTTATTCATTAGCGCAGCTAAACCTGCTATTTAATTATCTATCCTCAAAAAAAGCAAAAAATAAATGTTCTCAATTTGATTTATCAAACCCAGATGAGATTCCATATATAACCATACAACTTCCTGTTTATAACGAAATGTATGTTATGGAACGTTTATTAGATAATATTGCCTTAATTGACTATCCAAAAAGCAAATTAGAAATTCAAGTTTTAGACGACTCTACAGACGAAACTGTTGATACTACACGTAAACAAATAGAAAGTTTACAATCTACAGGATTAGATATTCAACACATAACAAGAACAGACCGTTCGGGTTTTAAAGCAGGAGCTCTTAAAGAAGGATTAAAAGTCGCAAAAGGTGAAATTATAGCTATTTTTGATTCTGATTTTCTACCTAAAAAAGATTGGTTAAAACGTACGGTTCCTTATTTTAAGGATGAATCTATTGGAGTTGTTCAAACCCGTTGGGGACACATCAATAGGAACTATTCTATATTAACAAAAATTCAAGCATTTGCTTTAGATGCTCATTTTACTTTAGAACAAGTAGGCAGAAATAGCAAAGGCCATTTTATTAATTTCAATGGGACAGCAGGTCTATGGAGAAAGGCATGTATTATAGATGCAGGTAATTGGGAAGGAGATACACTTACCGAAGATTTAGATTTAAGCTACCGTGCACAATTAAAAAACTGGAAATTCAAATACTTAGAAGAAGTAGAAACTCCTGCTGAATTACCAGTCGTTATAAGCGCTGCTCGATCACAACAATTTAGATGGAATAAAGGTGGTGCAGAAAATTTCAGAAAAATGCTTTGGCGTGTTTTAAAAAACGAAAATATATCAACAAAAACCAAAGTTCATGGTTTATTACATTTATTAAACAGTACTATGTTTTTAAATGTACTTATTGTTGGTGTGCTTAGCATACCTATGCTATATATAAAAAATGAATATGCCCATTTAAGACCCTACTTTTATGTTATGAGTTTCTTTGTTATAAGCACTGTTATATTTTTTGTATGCTATTGGCATATGTACAAAAACATATACGGTAGTGGCTTTAAAAACTTTATAAGATACATAGGTATGTTCTTTGTCTTTTTCTCTATAGCAATGGGATTCTCATTACATAATTCTATTGCTGTTTTAGAAGGCCATTTGGGTAAAAAGAGCGAATTTGTCCGTACACCTAAATTCAATATAAACACATTAAAAGACAGTTGGAAAAATAATAAATACATAAAAAAAACGGTCTCAATTCATGTTATTTTTGAAGGATTACTCATGCTTTATTTTGCATTTGGTATGTATAGTGCTTTTATTGTAGGTAATCAAGGAGGCGATTTTGGACTTTTCCCTTTTCATCTTATGTTATTTTTAGGTTTTGGTTATGTTTTCATTAAATCATTAACATCTAAAGTTTAAAATAATTTTGGGCGTTACCACAAGGGTCGCGCTTTCTGTTTCAATCTTTTGTAAAAAAACAAAAGGATTTCCACTGCAATCGCTAACGCAGAAAAAAGCGCAAATTATACTATAATTTATCTATATAGTATTCAATTGAAATATTTTTTTAGATTGTTTTCTATTAATAAAAGAAGGCATTAATTTCATTATTTGATTTCTTATCAAAATCAATATAGGATTCGATACATGTGCCATTTTACCAATAGTCCAACTCGCTTTAACAACTTGATGTGCTTTTGGCAACCTTAATTCTTGAAAATTCTTAAAAGCTTCATTTATCTCATATTTATATAAACATTCTGAGAGTACATAAGCATCCTCAATAGCTTGACAAGCACCCTGTCCCATATTTGGAGTTGTAGCGTGTGCAGCATCACCAATTAAACAAACACGATCTTTATGCCAAGTTTTTGTAGGTTTTAAATCTAATATTTCAGCAACATGTAATTGTTCTTTTGGAGTTAAAGAAATTAGCTCTTTAATAATAGAATTATATGCACTAAAATCATCTTCAATATCATTAATTAAAAAATCAGTCTTATTCTTATTAATAGTTTTTAAAGCATACCAATACACTTTGTTTTCTTCAATTTGTACAAAACCAAAACGCGCTTCTTTTCCCCAAGCTTCATTTAATTCATTCTTAAAATTTAGTGGTAAATTATAATTAGCAATCCCTCTCCAACATATTTGGTTTGCTTTTCTAATACTTGTATTTGGAAATAAACTTTCCCTAACCATGGAATGTAATCCATCTGCCCCTAAAAGCACTTTAGATTCCTGCGTTTCTCCATTCTGGAATTCTAACGAATAGCCGTTAAAAATTTTAGTGACATCATCTAACTTATAATTCAAATGAACCTGTGTAGACTTTAATTTATCAAGTAAAATTTGTTGTAAAACACCTCTGTGAATTGCTATATTCTTTACCCGATGTTTTTCCTCAAAATAAGTTAAATCAACTTTAGATAACGCTTGAAGGTTTGGCTTTGTAATATTTAATGATGAAATTGAATTACCATTGTCTTCAATTATTTTTCTTAATCCTAATCTCTCATAAACCTGCATAGCATTATTAGCCAAAATTATTCCAGCTCCTACAGATTTTATTTCTTTTGCTTGTTCAAAAATTCTTATTTTAAACCCCTTCTGCTCAAGTGCTATAGCTGTAGTTAATCCGCCAATTCCTGCTCCAACAATATCTACAGTCATATTTTTTTATGTCTTTAATTGTCTAACAAAGCTATTGTTTTCCTTATAAATGAAATAAGTATTCATGTTAAAATACAGCAAAAAATAATACATTATTTAGTTGCTGTATTTTTTAAAACTAAGTCAAGTGCTTTTTACCAGTATTTGTTAGTGTGTTATTTTTATAGTGTCTTTACTTAAAATTTAGTATAAGCAAATTATACACACTAATTTCTTAAAGAAATATCTCCCAATTCAATAACTTCAAAATTATCTAAAGTTACCTGTAATAATTTTTTAAGATCATCATTATCCCATTTTTCATGAGGAGCACCAGTTATAAACATATCAGAACCTACATCTGCAAGCATAAGCCCATATTTTTTCATTGCAGTAAGAATAATTTGGTTTGTTTTAGAAAAGCCACTTATATCATAATCTGCTTTTAGTCTCAATCTACCACCAAAAGGCAATAACTCATCACCTGTGTTTCCAGAAACCAAATGCCTCGCAGGATGCACATAACCTTCATATATTTTACTTCTATTAATCGTAAAACGAATAGGATGATCTATTTCTCCTTTTTCAACCTCTGGATATCGTACCAATAACGGAAGTATAGGCAAACCAGCTGCATCTGCAGATGTCCAACCATCTGGTCTAAATTCTACTTTATTTAAATCAAACACTGCTGCCGAAGAGACTTCAAAACCACTTCCAACTTGAGATGTATTATATAGTTCATACAACATGCCATTTTCCACATCAACCGAAATCACATGGCTATCTCCTACTCCATTACCTTCAATAGGCGCATCTAATGGAATTGGGAAAGGTCCTTTATCACTTTCATCTCCATAACTATTGGCTCCAAAAGTTATTGGTACTTTTAATTGACTTCCATCAACACTTACATAAGGAATTCCAATAGGCGCTCCTTGATATTCACCACTTCCAAAATCAGGAAAAAGCCCCTTATTTAAGCCAATATTACTAAGTATTAAATTAGAATTAGCATCTACAGGACTATTCGATATATCTTTATTTAAAGGGTGGTTAATAGGAAAAATTTGAATGTTTTCAATATCACCAATATCTCCTGTTAGTATAGGCTTATCTATTTCACCATCAGAACTATCAGATGAACACGAAACAATGAAACTCAAGGCTACGCAAAGAGGAGCCAAATAAAAGGTAGAAATTTTCATAAAATAGGTTAGTTATTTTTATTTAATAACGGTTAGTCTCTTTTAATATTTTATAACACTCAAACGTAAGCTAATTCATTTTAAAACCGACCAACAAATAATACTATATTTGACACATGCTTTTAAACCCTTCATTTTTAAAACTAAGTAAAACACCCTTTTTATTAGCAATTGCTAGTGTGTTTTTTTATATAACTTTTGCTTACAATCTCGTACGTACAGATTATATAAAGCTCATTATTCTTTACACGGCATTGTTTATTTCATTTTATAAACTCATAACACTATTAAAAAACAATACTAAAGCATTAACTTATTTTGCCTTTGCTTTTAGAGCTGTTTTTATTTTAACTATACCAAACTTATCTCAAGATTTTTATCGTTTTATTTGGGATGGAAGAATGATTTTAGAAGGCATTAACCCCTACCTCTTCACTGTAGAATCTTTTATTACTAAAAATGAATTCCCTGTAGCACAAACGCAAGAATTATATGCAGGTATGGGCACTTTAAATGCGAGTCATTTTACAAACTACCCACCCATTAATCAAATTTGTTTTACAATCGCTGGACTATTTGCCGATAAAAGCATTTTAGGTTCAGCCATAGTGATGCGTTTACTTATTATTGCTGCCGATTTTGGAACACTTCATTTTGGAAAAAAATTACTGAATAGATTAAATTTACATGCTCATAATATTTTCTGGTACATACTTAACCCTTTTATTATAATTGAACTAACAGGTAATCTTCATTTTGAAGGTGTTATGATTTTCTTTTTAGTTTGGAGTTTATATTTACTCCATATTAAAAAATGGCAGTGGGCTGCCATAGTTTTAGCTTTATCAATATCTGTTAAATTGATTCCTTTAATATTTCTGCCTTTATTTTTTCAATGGTTTATCAAACGTAATACTGCTAGCAACTTGGAGCAAACCAATGTTAATTCGTCATTCACGACTGGTAAAAATCTTATAAAGAGTATTAAAAAACTTATTGGTTTTTATGGAATTATTGGAATTACAACACTCTTGCTTTTTACACCATTTTACTCTTCACAATTTATAAGTAACTATTCAAAAACTGTTGGTTTATGGTTTCAACATTTCGAGTTCAATGCTAGTATTTATTACATTGCAAGGGAAATTGGATATTTATTTAGAGGTTATAATGAAATCGCCATTATTGGAAAAATAACACCTTTACTGGTTATTTTATTTGTTTTAACAATAACCTTTTTTAGAAAAAACAAAACAACAATTGAGCTTATAACTGCAATGTTATTAGCTTTATCTTTTTACTATTTTACAGCCACAACAGTACACCCTTGGTATGTAGCAACACTTTTAATATTATCCATATTCACCAAGTATAAATTCCCCTTAGTATGGAGTTTTGTTATTATATTAAGCTATCTAGCCTATATTAACCTTAACAAAGCAGATAAATCTGAAAATTTATGGGTTATAGCCTTAGAATATATTATTGTTTATGGTGTATTTATTTGGGAAGTATTCTTAAAAAAAGCAGACGCTATTAAACGTTAAACATATTAGCTCTTAACTTTTCAATAAAACGTCACCTCATACTTCTTACCCAAATTACCTTATTATTAATAAGGAAAAACCCTAACGTCTTTTTATTTATTAAACGTAATTTGGCTTTTTAAGTATTCATTATAATTTTTATGAAAAAAGCTTTAAGCCTTATTTTATTTTCTGCAATATGTATTGCTTTTTCTTCTGATCTACAAAAGAAAATCCTTAGATATGATGGTTTCAACATAGAGTGCTATGTCTCTCCTAAAAAACGCTCTAATTTTAATAATAACAAAATGTATTATTGGTTTAAATCTGGAGAAATTCACCAATCTTTATCGGCTGCAGGAGGTTTTGTTTTACATAAAAAATATTCCAAATATTATAGATCTAATCAACTAGCAGAACAAGGCGAGTTTAATTATGGTTTAAAAACAGGAACATGGAAAACTTGGCATAACAATGGAAAACTTAAATTTATAGAAGAATGGAAACAAGGTTATAAAAACGGTGAATTTATTGCTTTTGATTCTTTAGGAAACCAAACATCAACAGGAAGCTACAATAATAATCTAAAAAATGGTTATTGGATTGATTTTATAAAAAAGGATACAACTTACCATAGGAAAAAGGAAGTATTCAATGAAAAACCAAGAAATCTTATAAAACGTGTATTCAGAAAAAAAGATTCTCTTGAAAAAATCCAAATCAAGTTAATAAGAGCCACTGAAAGAAAAAATGACTCTATTAAAAGAATAAAAACAAAGTCTGATAGATTATTAAAAAAACGAAATGACTCTATAAAAAGAGTTAAAATAAAATTAGATAAATCTGCTAAAAAAAGATTAGATTCTATTAATAAAACAAAAAAGACTAAAAGAGGATTTTTAGATAAGGTGTTCAAAAAAAAATAATGAACAACATCTTATAACTCTGTTCAAATTAATAGAAACAGCTTAGGGAGCTTCCTAAGCTGTTTTTATTTTTTTAATATTCTTCTCAACAGCGAGCAATAACGTTTTTTAGCAACGTACTATCGTTCCAATATAATTCACCAATAGTTATAGCACACAACTCATTATTTGCATTAAAAAAGCGACTCCTAATATTCAATTTTTGTTTTGCATTATCAATGTCGAAAAGTTCTAAGTTTACAAAAAATTCTTGAGTAAACATTAAATCTTTTCTACGTATAAAACATTCTTTTGATTCTTGTAAAATGATTTTTAAAGCATCTCTTTTACGTTTAGAATATCCTTTCTCTGATAAAAAAATATTAAATATAGAGGTTGAATAATTAAAATATGCTGTGTTTTCCATAACCATAAAATCATCTACATCTTCACCTTGAACTTTATACTTTTGCCTAAACATTGTTTTATAAAATTTATTAGTTAATAATTTAAATAATTACTGGTTTAATTATTTTCTCTTTTTATGTTTTCCAAACTGAAATGCTCTCGATATATTAAATCCTAGATGTATGTCGCCTTCAAAGAAATTATCTGTAGATTCTGTAATAAAACCTCTTTCGATCATTGTTATAGAATTAGATAAAACGATTTGAAAAACATGTCCTCCTGTTTCAATATCTATTCCTAATGCAAGTGAATTCGATGCATCGATTGACTTTGGCTTATTTGCTGTATAAAAATATTCTGCATTCAATGAAACTCTTTTACTAAGCTTTATTCTACTACCAAAACCAACAGCAAAAACATCATGCGGATCTTCGTCTATTTTCACAGAATTTTTATGTATAAACGTAGGCGTGATTTGTAACGAAAATGAAGGACTAAATTTTCTAGCAAGTAAAACTTGAGAGACGTAAGCTAATTTATCGTTTGTACTAGGCTCATTCTCTGGATCAAAATCTTTTAAGGTTCTATAGGCAACACTACTAAATAAAGAAGCCGTAAATGGAAAGGCATTATTTCCCGAACTTTGTTTTAGTAGTTTATACTTTATAAATCCATCGTAAGTTTTATCAAAACTACTTCTACCAAGTCCAATCATAATATCGTCTGTTAGTCCATACTCGAAGGCAAACCTAATATTTGATTGATCTAGCCCATACAACTCATCTATACCCAGATTTACTCTACCAAAACGATGAGAAATCATAAATTCTAAAACGCCTTTTTTTCTATTCTCTACTGAATGACCATTAAGGACTCTAGTACCTTTAAAAGTTGCAGTAGTATATGTTTTTGTTTGTGGAGCCTCATTCTCTAAAACATCTAAAAGGTCTTGAGAAAATATATGTGAACTAAATGCCAGAAGAGCAAAAACTGTTATAATTTTTTTCATATTATTTTCTATAAGGTTTATGATCAAGTTCGAATGTTACTTTTATAGTTTCAGAAATGTTATTTACAACAACTTTGGGTATTTCAATATTAAAATCTGCTACTCTTATCGAAAAACTACCTGAAAGTTTGATACTATTTTCTGTTTTAGAAATCGTACTGTGTATTTCTATTTTTTTAGTAACACCATGTATAGTAATATCTCCAACAATTGTTGCTTTTTTATTGTTTCCATCTAACTCACTAAATTTTAAAATTTCACCTTTAAAAATAGCCTTAGGATAAATGTCGGACTCTACATAATTTTCATTAAAATGTTCTTGCATTAATGATTTCTCGAACATGAACGATTTCATTAACATCGAAATAGCAATTTTACTTGAAGCTGTATCGATAATACTTAAAACTTGATTGTTATCTGCTGTAATATCTTCTACAGGAGAGCTTGAAAAGAAAGATGTGTAACCTTGTTTGGTTAAGAATTTCCCTTGACTATAAGAGAACATTGATAACAGCATACAGGTTAATAATATTTTTAATGATTTCATAATTTAAAATTTTAAGTGTTAATGATTATGCACCTAACTAGAACAACGTCCATTAGGTAACCTGTACAGATCCCTTTTATTATTATAGATTGTCCTCTTTTTAGCCGCTCATTAGTTTTGTTTTTTTCGTTAGATAAATAGCATGTAACATTTCCTAATAAATCTTCACCTTCCAAAGCAATTATCCTACGACCTTCTTTATCTAAACTTATTTCCGATATAATGCCTTCAACTTGAATTATTTTATCTAGATATTTTTCATTTGCCTTTGTTTCATCAACAGTAAAATCGTTTAGTAAATCACTTGATTTTATTGAAATATTTGCTGTCGATTTTTCAATATTAATATGAGGCTTATTATATATAGACACATATACGAATACCATCGTTAAGACAACAATTATTATTAAAATTATTCTTTTATACATATAAAGAGGTTTTAATTATTTAATGCGCCATTTTCTACCCAACAACGAATCAATTCTATTTCATCGTTAGTTAAAGCTCCTCCTATAGGCATGGTTCTATTCACAACACGTATTTGTACTCTTTGGGCACTATTACTAACACCTGTATATGTTCTTAAATCTGGAAATTGACTACCATTATGACATCTAATACAATTATTATCTATAATCGGTTTAATCTTAGCAACAAAAGAAACATCTGGGTTACATAATTCCACAACTTCTTCTTCGGTTCCTTCTGTCTGTAATTCTTCTTCTACATTATATTCGCAAGAAGTAACAACTATGCATAATAGCAATAGGGCGTATTTAATTTTTACTGTTATGTTCATATTTAAGAGTTTTTAGAAAAAAGGGAAGTAAGAAACTTCCCTTTTTTATAGAGGTAAGATAAATTCTATAATTAATTAACAATTGGCCAAATACCTGGAGTTGGGACACTAATCCCATAATTATCCCCTCTCTCAACGTCCTGACCAAAATAATATAATGGTCTACCTTTAAAAGTTAATTGTGATTCTCCAAAAACATTTATAACTCCAAAATCATTTGGATTTAAAATACTAGGAAGCTTATCTATATCTACATGAAATACAGGCCATATAGCATTATTAGAAAAATCTTGTGCTGTATAATTATTTTTACCCTCATCATCGAACTTATAAGCATATAATGTTCGTCCTCTATCGTCTGTTATATAAAATGTAAGCTCGTTTCCAGGAGTATAATCACCTTTAAAATTCTTATCATTCCCGTCTTGATCACGTCCTACTAATTGTGCCTGAACATACATAAGTGAATAGTCTGGCTTAGCAACAAACCAGTTATTCCCAAATTTATCACCATTGGTATCTCCAACAGCATTATCATTTGCGAAATAATATAATGGCCATCCTTTATATGTTGTTTGCTTTTCACCATCTGCTCTAGTAATTTGAGCAAAATCTGAAGCACTTAAACCTTCATCTAAAGTTAGACTTTCAGAATAAAATATTGGCCATGCAGCAACACATCCATCAACACAAGCAGATTCCCCATTAGAATCTTTAGAAAAGAAATAAAGAGACATCCCATTTTCATCTGTTAAAATATTACCTAATGTTGTATTATTTGCTAACCTTATAGAATTGTTATTTTCTGTTGGATTTCCTGATTCTTGATTTGAATCGTCACTACTACAACTGTTAAATAATACTGCTGAAATGAATAATAATAAAATTGATTTTCTCATTTTGTTTTTTTTAATGATTATGCTGCAAATAACCATAAACACAGAGGTTCTACACAAAACAATATATGTGAAAGGGAAAAAAAGACTGTGAAAAGGGAAAAAAAACCATTGAAATTTTGAGCTATTACCTCGACTTAATATAAAACGTATATCGAAAATGAAGCTTCTTTTTCTTCTATAATATTTAGCTTGATTAATATCCAAATAAGTATTAACAATGAAGAATAAAAAATTTGTATGCCTTTAGTAGAATTTTATAAATAAAAAACAATTCCAACTAAACTATAAAATATCATATTAAATACAATCGTGTTTTAAAGTCTAAAAAAACGAAACGATATGCCTATTTTATTTATTACATATTGAGCCATTGTCTAAATTCAGCAGCTTTATTTTTACTAATAATAATTTCTACATCAGCATCATGAATTAATATTTTAAGTTGGCTATTTCCATACTTAATTATTTTAGCGATTGCTGTTATACTAATTATAAATTGTCTGTTCGCTCTAAAGAATAATGAAGGGGACAGATTTGTAAACAGATCATCTAAACTCATATTAGTCGTAGATTTTTTTTCATCGAAACGAACCACATATGTAATTGTGTTTTCAGTATAGATATATGCTATTTTATCTGTAGGAACGGAAACCAGTTCATTTCGAACATAAGTTAGAATTCTTGTTTTATTAAACTCCTGATTAAATTCTGTAGACGTCTCTAAAACTCCTTCAGTTTCTTCTTTAACATCTTCTATTACTTTTTGCTGATACGCTAAAAGATCTGTATTTAATTTAGAAAGGTTTAAAAGTTCACTCTCTAGGGTTGTGTTTTTTAATTCTAGTTGCTTTTCATAATAACTACCTATCATACGAACAGCAAAAAATGATGAAAGAATAATAAGTCCTCCCATAAGCATGAATATGATATAAAAACTTGTTTTAAGATCTTTTATTTGAGTTGCTATTTTAACTAAATTTATATGAGCTGCAACTATTAAATCAGAATCTTTTACAGCAGATATATAAGTTACTTCTGTCTTTACAATATTACCATTGGCTATACTTTTTTCTATTTGATCGGTAAATAAATCATATATATCATTAGAATTATCCTCTTCGTTAAGAGCTTCTTGAAGTGATTGATTAGAATTAATTTTTACACCAACCTGTGTTATATCTGAATGAGCCATCTCAATTCCAGACCAATTAAACACACTAATAAATGAGGCATCTTTATGGGTATTCTCTATAGTATTTTGGACATGCTCTAAAACTTTAGTCTGGCTAAGTCCTGCTGCTATTTGATAATGTATTAGTTTTGATACTTCGTTAGCCTCTCTTTTATTTGACTCTAATTGTATCTCTAGTAATTGACTAGCACTAGCTTTTATAAAATATCTTAAGCTAAAAGAAGCAATAATTAAGAAAATTACCGATATAGATATAAATGTTAAAAAGTATAGTTTATCTTTTCTCATTGGTTATAACGCCCCTATATTAAATAAGAGAATTCACCATCAATATTAAGTGAATAGTTGTTTTTTATTAATTCTAAGTATGCAAAATAATATATTTTATTGCCATTTAACAAAAACAATTAAAGAACTTGATTTTTATAATGGATAAATATCTTTAAATATACATTTTATGGATACATATTAAATATAAAGCAATAATTACTTCTTATTATATAAATATCTATTATTTTGCGTTGTAAATGAATAAAAAAAACAAGTTAATAATAATTCTATTTTCTTTATTTTT
The DNA here is from genome assembly GCF_001747085.1 of Flavivirga aquatica. Lineage (GTDB taxonomy): Bacteria > Bacteroidota > Bacteroidia > Flavobacteriales > Flavobacteriaceae > Algibacter_C > Algibacter_C aquatica. Next base: position 132,654 of record NZ_MDJD01000043.1, on the reverse strand, counting down.
GATGACAGGTCTATATGCATACTTCCTGCTTTCCAGATCATCGTTCATTAATATGAAAGAGGTTTCTCCAGTATTAAAAATAAGTGCTGCAGAAATCTCAGAGCATTATTTAGAGGATGAGAAGAAATCAGATTCCATGTATAAGGGTAAAGTTCTTGAAATAAAAGGGATTATAAAGAAGATTAATTTTTTAAACAATCGAAATACACTAATATTACAAGGCTATAATACATATTCAAATATAATATGTGATATACAAAATGTTAATAAAAAAGAATTTGACAAATTAGAATTAGGTGATAAAATAAACTTAAAAGGTATATGCAAAGGATTTTTAAAAGATGTTATCATATTAAATTGTGTATTGGTTAATAAATAAAAATGAATAAAATTATTATTCTGTTATTACTTTTTAATAAACTAATAAGTTTCAATGAAGCTTCAAACCAAATTATTGCACGTCAAGGTCAGGTCTCCTTTTTTTCTTATACTTCGGTAGAAAACATTGAAGCAAAAAACAATCAAGTGTTAAGCATTATTGATCTTTCTAAAAAGGAAATCGCTATAAGCATGTTAATGAATGCATTTGAGTTTAAAAAATCTTTAATGCATGAGCATTTTAATGAAAGCTATATTGAGTCTGATTTACACCCTAAAGCTACTTTTAAAGGTCATATTATAGATTTTGATCCTTCTCTGAAAGTTCAAACCAGAATTGTAAAAGGTATCGTGGTAATAAGAAACATTTCAAAAGAAATAGAAGTAAAAACAGAAATCCAAAATATTAATGGTAAATACTCAATAGCAGGAAATTTTGACCTTAGTGTTAAAGATTTTGAAATTAAGATACCTCCCCTTTTAGCACCAAATATAGCTAAAATGATAGCCGTTAAATTTAGATTCGAATATGAACCTTATGAAAAGTAATATATATTTTTGGCTGTTTACAGTTATTGGCTTTATATCCTCTTCTTTAAATGCACAAGACTTACTTGACACTTTAGAAAAGGAACATCCAAATACACCACAATATGAAATAGCGACCTTTAAAGGCACTCGTATTTCTCTAGGACATTCTATTGAGAACAGAAAAAAAGGTGTTTTAGAAATTAAAGCGATGAATTTATTTTGGAATATTCCAAACCGCCCAAGTCAAAGTTTTGTTACAGATATTTGGACTGCCAGAATAGCTCTAGAATATAGTATTTCAGACAGGTTAACTTTTGGAGCAGGTGGCTCCACCTTAGATGGTGTTTTTGATGGTTTTTTAAAGTACAAACTCATAAACCAAAGGAGAGATAGTAATACGTCTCCATTTAGCGTAACTCTTTTTCAAAATCTTTCTCGCCAAACCAAACGCTATAAAGCCTTTCAAAATGCTAATAAATTACAAACCTCATTTACAAGTCAAATATTGATAGCCCGTAAATTCACTCCAAATTTCTCGCTACAGGTATCTCCAACATTTATACATAGAGGTACCTCTGCTATTAATAACGATCCTCATAATCATTTTGCTATTGGAATTGGTGGTAGGTATAAAGTAGGAGGTCATGTTGCTCTAGTTTCAGAGTATTATTATGTTGCTAATCCAATAAAATCGAAAGACACTTATTCGCCATTTGTATTAGGTGTAAATTGGGAAATGAGTGATTTATTATTGCAATTTCAATTAACAAATACAAGAAATATGGTAGAAGATATATTTATTACCCAAACACCTAATAATTTCAATTTTAAAGATGGAAATTTTGTATTCGGATTTAACGCAACATTTGTTTTACATTTAAACCAAAAACGTCTTTAATAAGGCAATTATTAAATTGATCTAATAAAATAATTTATAACACAAAAAAACCACCTTTATGGTGGTTTTTTTGTGTTATAAAGTCTCTATAAATTAGTGACTTGTTTTAAGCTTATTTGCTTCTTTTTTAAGAGCATCTTCAGCTTTGTCTACAGCATTAGCAGCATCAGTTGCAGCTTTATCCACTGTTTTTTCAGCAGTATTTACTGCTCCTTCTATTGCTTTTCCTGCTTCATCAACAGTATTACCAACAGCTTCTCCTGCTTCTTCTACAGTTTTTTCAGCTGCATCAATAGTATGCTCTGCTCCTTCTTTAATATTCTCAACAGCTCCATCTACTTCTTTTTCAGCATTCTCAACAGCATCTTCTACAGATTCTGCGTTTTTTGTATCTCTACAAGATGTGAAACTAATACTTAAAGCTAATAGCAATGCAGTACTTAATAATAATTTTTTCATCAGTTTTTGTTTTAGTGTTAATTATTTTAGTCAGTGTCAATTTAATGACTTTTTCTTAAAAATTAAGAATTTATTAAGAGTTTTTAACATTAACACACTTATATACGTAGATAATCGATAATTTGGATTACTGCACCTTTATTTTCACCTATAAACACCTTGTTTTTATTTCCAGAATCCAACCTTAAACTATCATTATCAACTAGTTGAGTCAACATAGTATCGAGCTCTTTCTGGTTTGATATAGAGAACATACCTCCATTTCTAATCATAGCCTTAGCTTCTGGAAATTTTTTATAATTTCCCCCTATTATTACTGGTATTCCAAATACAGCAGGCTCCAAAGTATTATGCAACCCTGTACTCCCCATTGCTCCTCCTACATAAGCAATATCTGCATAACTGTAAATTTTTGTAAGAATTCCTATAGTATCAATAATAAAGACTTGAGCCTCATTTATTGACACATCATCTTTTTGGGAATACAATACAGTACTAACTTTCAAACTTTCTTGTAGATTTTTTATTTGCGTAGTCTTTATATTATGAGGAGCAATAATAAATTTAATATCTTTTTTTGCTTTAGAGTTAATATAATTCACTAATAGTTTTTCATCTTCTGGCCATGTACTTCCTGCAACTACGCATAATTTATCGTCTTTAAAAGACTCAATAAAACTTAAATTATTATCTAAATCTAATTGACTAAATACACGATCAAAACGAGTATCTCCACTAATACTTACATTGTTATATCCTATTGAACTAAGTAAAGCTTTCGTAATTTCATTTTGTGTGAAAATATAATCAAAAGCAAATAAAGCGTTCTTTAATTCTCTCCCGTAAAATTTAAAATAAGATTGATTTTTCCTAAATGCTGCGGAAATCAATATAGCTTGTAATTTTCTATGCTTTAATTCATTTAAAAAATTTGGCCAAATATCATATTTAACAAAAATTGTTAGCTCTGGATTAACAATATCTAAAAACTGTTTTGCATTTTTTTGAGTATCTAATGGAAGATATACAACAATATCTGAAATGGGTGAATTTTTACGAATTTCATAACCCGAGGGCGAAAAAAAACTGAGTACAATTTTATGACTCTTGTAGTATTTCCTAAGTTCTTTAAATACAGGAAGTCCTTGTTCGTACTCGCCTAAAGAAGCACAATGAAACCATAAGGTTTTATCATTTTCGCTTAAATTACTTTTTAAAACCTCAAAAGTATTTTGTCTTCCAATAACACCTTTTTTTATTTTTTCGTTAAACAACGCAATACATTTCAAAGTAAAATGCGTAAGGTGTATTCCTAAGTTATAAATAAAACTCAATATTTTTTCTTTAATGCTAAAATACATTTCTTTGAAATAAATTCATCTTTAAATTTAAATTCTTTAATTACAGAGATATATTTTGTTCAATAAACACTTAATTAATAATTAATATTATTGATAAGTGTTTCATTGGTTTGCGTAAAGGTTTTTTGTAATTTTGCTATATGTTACCCCACAAAGGGATTCATAAAAATTAGTCTTTATTCTCTTAAATTAATATATAGACTACAATTTTTTTTAGATGAAGAAAATTCAAATGGTTGACCTTAAAGGTCAGTATAACGATATAAAAGATATTGTTAATCCTTCTATTCAAGAAGTTATTGAAACAACTACATTTATAAATGGACCTAAGGTTCATGATTTTCAAAAGCATTTAGAAACATATTTAGGCGTAAAACATGTAATACCATGTGCTAACGGAACAGATGCTTTACAAATAGCTATGATGGGCTTGGGATTAAAACCCGGAGATGAAGTTATTACAGCAGATTTCACATTTGCTGCAACTGTTGAGGTGATTGCTTTATTACAATTAACTCCTGTTTTAGTAGATGTTAACGAAGATGATTTTAATATCAATATTAATGCTATAAAAAAGGCTATTACTCCAAAAACAAAAGCCATAGTACCTGTTCATTTATTTGGTCAATGTGCCAATATGGAAGCTATAATGGAAATTGCTAAAGAGCATAATTTATTTGTTATTGAAGATAATGCTCAAGCTATTGGTGCTAATTACACATACAAAGATGGTGCTAAAGCCAAAGCAGGAACCATTGGTCATGTAGGATCTACTTCCTTTTTTCCTTCTAAAAACTTAGGTTGTTATGGAGACGGTGGTGCCATTTTTACAAACGATGATAATTTAGCACATACTATACGAGGTATTGTAAATCATGGTATGTATGAGCGCTATCACCATGATGTCGTTGGTGTTAATTCTCGTTTAGATAGTATACAAGCTGCTGTTTTAGATGCCAAACTACCGCATTTAGATAAATATAATAAAGCAAGACAAATTGCTGCAAAAAAATATAATAAAGCTTTTGAAGATATAGAGCAGATAATAACACCAAAAGTATCTAATGGTTGTTTAGAAATATGTGACACTTGTAATTGTCATGTCTTTCACCAATACACATTAAGAATAAGCGGTATAGATAGAGATGCTTTAGCAAAACACTTAAATAGTCAAGGAATTCCTTGTGGTGTCTACTACCCTATTCCTCTTCACAAACAAAAAGCATATTTAGATGCAAGATACAATGAAGCTGATTTTGAAATTACAAATAAGTTAGTTAAAAATGTCATTTCATTACCAATGCATACGGAATTAGATGACGAACAAATAGAATTTATTACATCAACTATCATAAAATTTATAAATGGATAAGATATTAGTTACTGGCGGATTAGGATTTATTGGATCTCATACAGTTGTAGAACTACAAAATGAAGGCTACGAGGTTGTTATTATTGATGATTTATCAAACTCTTCAATAAAAGTTTTGGATGGTATTACTGCCATAACTGGAAAAACTCCTGTTTTTGAAAAATTAGATTTAAAAGATAAGGATGGGGTTTCTGCATTCTTCAAAAAACATAATGATGTAAAAGGTGTTATTCATTTTGCGGCAAGTAAAGCAGTTGGAGAAAGTGTTAAAGAACCTTTATTATATTATGAAAATAATATAGGAACCTTAGTTTACATTCTTAAAGAATTAAAAAAACTACCAGCTGCTAGTTTCATATTTAGCTCTTCTTGTACTGTTTACGGACAAGCAGATGAATTACCTATCACAGAAAATGCACCAGTAAAACAAGCTGAATCTCCTTACGGAAACACAAAACAAATAGGTGAAGAAATTATTAGAGACACATGTAAAGTTGTTTCAACTTTAAAAGCTATTGCTTTACGTTACTTTAATCCAGTTGGAGCGCATGAAACAGCTAAAATAGGAGAATTACCAATTGGTGTTCCTCAAAACTTAGTGCCTTTTATTACTCAAACTGCCATAGGTTTACGTGAAGAGTTATCTGTTTTTGGAGAAGATTATCCAACACCAGATGGAACATGTATACGTGATTATATTCATGTTGTAGATTTAGCAAAAGCACATGTTGTAGCTCTAGGCCGCTTGCTTCAAGATAAAAACAAAGTAAATTATGAAACTTTTAATTTAGGAACAGGAAAAGGGAGTTCGGTATTAGAGGTTGTTCAATCTTTTGAACGTGTTTCTGGCAAAAAATTAAATTACAAAATTGTTGACAGAAGAGAAGGTGATATTATTTCTGCTTATGCAGATACCAATAAAGCAAATGATGAATTAGGCTGGAAAACAGAATTAACACTTGATGATGCTATGCGTTCTGCATGGAAATGGGAACAAGTAGTTAGAGAAAATAAATAAAAATTTGCTAAATTATAATATAGAAAAGGTTGCTATAATAGGCAACCTTTTTTGTGAGAAACATTATTCACTTCAATTTTTTAAGCAAAACAAGAACCAAACAAAATACTGATTATCAAAACAATGCGACTTAAAATTTTTACACAAACAGAAAAAAATTACTATATTACAAAGGGTATATTATTATCGGGAATTACCTTTTTAAGAATTTTTTAAGAATATCAATCTCCTTTATTTATAATTTCATGGTAAGTTAGTTTTCTATTACCCTATTAAGAGCTTTAACTAACCATTGTCAATTAAATAACGAATGCCAAATAATTCAAAAATATTATTTATTGCCTTATGCTTATTTAGTATATCAAATAAACTATTAGCTATTCCAAATTTATCATTAATTCAAATTGATAGTTTAATTCAAGAAAAAAATATTAATAATGATATGGCTCAACTTGAACTATTGGTACTTTACAATGATGCATTGACAAAAAAACACTCAGATTCAATTAAAATATTTAAAAAACTAGCCATATTAAACGCCAATTTAAACCAACCTAAAGACGCCTTCCTTTTTACTGAAAAATACATAAATAATACATTAGACTTTTCAATTTTAAATAATGGAGCTTATAATAACATTAATAAAACTGAAGAATACAAAAGCCTAAATGACAAATATTTAATACACATTACACCATTAACATTCTTATATCTTTATGCTTCGTTAATTGGCTTTTTCTTCGCATTAGTTATTAATTTCACTAAGCAAGCAAATAAATATGCAAAAGTATTTATTGGAGCTTTTGTTGGTGCGCATTCTCTTTTCATTCTTGAATTTGTACTGTACATGTCTAATATACAATATGAATTACCATATACCTATAGAATATCATCTATAATTGCACTATTATATGGGCCTTTATTATATTTTTATTTTAAGAGTATTACTCAAGATTTTAAATTTAAAAATGTATACTTATTACACTTTCTACCTACCTTAATCTTATTAGCATTTCTATCACCTATTTACTTATTATCCCCTTCAGAGAAAATTAAAATGATGCTAGAAATAAACACAGATTATAAAAATTATGATTTAGTGATTTTCATTTCCAAAATAACATCTTTAATTATTTACGCATATTTTATTGGCAAGCTATTCTTAGTAAAAGAAAAAAACAATACTTCTAGCAACAACATTACTTTATGGAAAAAAACTATATATAGAATACACATTTCATATGTTATTTCTTATTTAATTTATGGCTTATTTGCATATGGGGCTTTAGGCTTTATTTCTAGTTTAGTTTATCATATACAAATAGGAATAATGTCTATTATGGTTATCTACATAGCATATTTAGCATATGTACAACCTCAAATGCTTAAAAGTGAAACCATTCCCTTTAAAAATAAATTATTTCTGGAAAAATATAAAAAATCAGGACTAACTGAGGCTTTATCAAAAGAGCTTAAAGAAAACCTAATAACATTACTTGTAGAAGAAAAAATATATAAGGAAAATAATATCAATCTTGAGATTCTATCAAAAAAATTAAACACAACAAGACACAATACTTCACAAATAATAAATGAACATTTTAACATGAACTTTTTTGAGCTAATCAACAAATTCAGAATTAAAGAGGCTGCTCATTTACTTAAAGAAGATGTTTGTGGTAATTTAAATATTATTGATGTTGCTTACGAGGTAGGATACAATAATAAAGTTACTTTTAATAAAGCTTTTAAAAAAGAAATTTCTCTTACACCTTCTGAGTATATAGAATCTCATAACCAAAGTATTACCTACGAATAAATAACAAATAATCTATACCAAAATAGGTAAAGTATTATGGGGATTACCCCTAAACCACCTCTTTATCCTTTCTTTTATCTCTGCAATTGTAAAAGGTAGGACGGATAAAACTTTATATGTAATGTTTTAAATTCCACTAAACTTTAATTTCTTTTTATAAAGTATGATTTTTTTGAATTAGTCACTTAAAAAATACGCCTCCTACCTTTTTTCAATCTGCATTGACTAATTCAAAAACATCTACTTATGAAAGTAAAAAACTACTATTTAACTCTAGTATTTATAGTATTTTGCATAATATCATTGTCTGCACAAGACAAAACTATTTATGGTAAGATTGTAGACAAAGACAACTTGCCACTACCGGGAGCAACAGTTCTAATTAAAAATTCAAACATTGGAACTTCAACAGATTTTGATGGAAAATATTCAATCAAAGTAAATCAAGGAGCAATACTTGTATTTAGTTTTGTGGGATATACAAATCAAGAAATTACTGTTCAATCATCAAATACAATTAATGTTATAATGCATGAGGACACAACAACACTTGAGGAAGTTATCGTTGTAGCTTATGGATCGCAAACAAGAGAATCTATAGTGGGATCTGTAGGCGTTGTTTCAAGTAAGAACATTGAAACACAACAAGTCACTTCCCCCTTAAGAGCATTACAGGGCGCTGTTCCAGGAGTAAGCTTAATAACAGCAGGAGGTCAACCTGGAAATAATCCAACTATTAGAATTAGAGGAATATCTAGCGAAATTTTAGAAAGAGGTCCTTTAATTGTAGTAGATGGAGCGCCTTTTAATGCCAATCTTAGCACTATAAGTCAAGACCAAATTGAATCAATTTCAGTATTAAAAGATGCTTCTTCATCAGCATTATATGGATCAAGAGCGTCTGGAGGAGTTATATTAATTACAACAAAAAAAGGACATAAAAACGGCTCTCCAAGAATCACGTTCAAGTCACAAATAGGGCTGTCTAACCCAACCGTTGGAATTCACGATTTAAATGCTCCAGAGGACTATTTAAAATTAACATGGCAAGCCTTAAAAAACACCAATCAGTATGAAAACGGACAATCAGAAACTGAAGCCGCTTCAAGTGCTTCAAATCAATTAGTTGACTATTTAGGCTATAATCCATACAATACAACCAATCCAATTGATACAAATGGAAATTTGGTCTCTGGCTCTAACTTATTATGGAATTCAAATTGGGAGGAAGAAATTATTAGAGAAGATTATTTGAGAATAAATCATAATATTAGCATGTCTGGAGGTAGCGAAAAAACCAGATATTTTATGTCTTTCGATTATTTGAATGAAGATGGTCCAGTTACCACCTCAAACTTTGAAAGAGTATCGTCAAGACTAAATTTAGAAACACAAGTAAATGATTGGCTTAAAGTAGGTCTTAACTCAAGTTTTTCGCGCTCTAACTCAAGTAATCCAGACCAAACAAGTGGCAGTACAACACAAGTAATTTCATGGATTTATGGACTATCTAGTATTTATCCCATTTATGCTCGAAATGCCAATGGCGAATTAATTAGGGATGCCTCAGGGAATCAGATTTTTGATTTAGGTAATGGTTTAGTAACTGGACAAGCCGTAAATAACACAAGACCTGTTTTTAGTGGCGAAAATCTTTTAGCTACTATAATATTAGGGAAAGAAAGAAGAGTTAGAACAAACTACTTAGCTAATGCTTTTGCCGAAATAAAACTTTTTGATGGATTAACATTTAAAACACGTTTTAGTTTTGAAAACTACCTTCTTGATTCTTTTAGTTTTGAGGATGATAAAATTGGTTCTGCATCAGGGGTACAAGGGCGTGTTTCTCAAAATAGAGATTTAACAACCACATTAAATGCCACTCAAACATTAAATTATACAAATAGTTTTGGCAATCATAATATTTCTATAGATGCCATTACAGAAGCATATACTAATACTCAGGATGATTTACTATCCCAAGGCTCTGGGTTTTTACCTGGTATTCAAGATTTAAACGGCAGCACAGTACCAGAAACTATTGGAGGAAACGTAATTACTTCTAGAATTAATAGTTATTTAGGTAGGGTTGGCTATAACTTTAATCAAAAATATTATGGCGAATTATCATGGAGAAGAGATGGATCCACTCGTTTTAATAAAAATAAAAGATGGGGTGATTTTTTAGCAGGAGGAGCCAGTTGGGTTGTATCCAAAGAGGTTTTTTTAAGTAAAAATAATACTTTAACATTCTTAAAGCTTAGAGCTTCTTATGGAGAACTAGGTAATAATAGAACAACAAGCCGCTTTCCTTTTCAGTCTATATTTCAAACTGGTTTTGTTAACCAAGAAAATCCAGGGGTACTACTAGAAGGTATATCTGATGCCGACTTAAGATGGGAAAAAGTAGAATCTCTTAATATTGGTACTGATTTTGAATTATTTGATGGTGTTATTTCGGGTACAGTAGAATATTATAATAAAGAATCTGTTGATTTAATTTTAGAAAAACCAAAGCCTAGTTCTTTAGGCGTAAATAAAGTTCTTACCAACATTGGATCTATTAGAAATTACGGTTGGGAAACTTCTTTAAGATCTATTAACTTTAATACTAATGATTTTACCTGGACTACAGGCATCAATTTTTCTCTAAATAAAAATAAATGGACTAAGCTACCTCAAGAAGAAACCTTAGTAGGATCTAAGCGTTATATTGTTGGTGGTTCTATTTTCGATTTCTTTATAAGAGAATGGGCTGGAGTAGATTCTACAGATGGTCGTGGCATGTGGTATATGGATGTAATTGATACTGATGGTAACATTAGTGATAAGGCAACAACAAAAAATTATGCAGAAGCTACAAGGTATGATATAGGAAAATCATCTTTACCAGACATTGAAGGCGGTTTTACATCTTTTGTTAAGTATAAACAATTTGATTTAAATTTACTATTCAATTTTAGCTTTGGTGCTTATTTATTAGATACCGATTATTCATCACTTATAAACCCTTTTGAAAACCCAGGAGCAAGCGCTCACCCAGATAATTTTAATGCATGGAAAAACCCAGGAGATGTTACAGATGTCCCTTTATTACTTGCTAGTAATAATGATCATGCATCTAGATCGACACGTTTCTTATTTAAAAACGATTATGTTAGATTAAAAAGTTTAACCCTTGGTTATAACTTACCACAATCTACAATTGAAAAAATAGGTTTAAATAAATTTCGCATATTTCTGCAGGCCGATAATATTTTAACATGGCAATCTCATAAAGGGATAGATCCAGAACAAGCGTTTAATGGCGTCTCTAATAATAGGTCACCATTATCTAAAACTATTACTTCAGGAGTCCTTTTAGAATTTTAAAACATATAAGAAGATGAAAACATATAATATATTAAACAAAAGCTTTCTGTTAATTATAGCAGTCGTTATTTTGTCTAGCTGCTCTAAAGAGTTCTTAGACGAACCTAAAAATACTGGAGGTATATCAGAATCATTCGTTTTTACAGATAGAGACATAGTACAAGCTTTTATAACTGGAATATATAATAGATATAAAGGGCAATGGGACAATGATATAGCAGATGGTGAAAATAATTCGGATCCAGATACAGGTGGATTATACGCTATGTATTTTGCCAGAACCATTAAAGGAAATGATTTAATTCAAGCCCCAACATTTTACAGATTTGATTATGCTCACGATAATAGAGGTCCTTCATTTAGAAGAACAAATTTTACATGGACTTTTAATTATGAAATAATAAACTATGCCAATACTTTAATTAACGGTTTAGCCAAAAGTGATCTCGATGATGCAACAAAAAAAGAATTTACAGCTGTAGGTAAAGCTATAAGAGCATTTCATTATTTTCAAATAGCTTTAGAATTTGCTCCTAATTATAATAGCGATAAGAACAGTACTAGAATCCCTATTTACACAGAACCTGCTACAGCTGTATCAGAAGGGAACCCGCCTAGTTCATTAAACGATGTTTATGCTTTAATACTTTCAGATCTCAAATCTGCGATTCTAGATTTACCAGAAGAAAGACTAGGTAAGAGTTATATTAACAAATCGGTTGCCAATGGTATGCTAGCTAGGGTTTTATTAGTTACTCAGGATGATTGGGATTTAGCTTCATCTTCAGCAAAAGCTGCTTATGGCGGTAATGCTTCATCTGCGGTTGTATCATCAAATTGGGGAGAAGGATTTTCAGACTTAACAGATCAAGATTGGTTATGGGCTATGTTTCAAGATGGCTCCAACGAAACCAATTTCTTTTGGATGGCGCCACATGTTTTTATAGATCATTTAACATTATCATTTCAAGCCACCTATATAAACACTAATTTTAGAGATACGTTTTCCGATACAGATGTTAGAAAGTTATTCTCTAATATTTATAATTCTACAACACCATATAGAGAATTTGTAACAACCAAATTTGAGTTTACATTTGCTTCAGACGCTCCATTAATGAGAAAGTCTGAAATGGTACTTATTGATGCTGAAGCACAATACAACTTAGGGAATGAAACAGAAGCTAAAGACTTACTCTTCACATTACAAAAAGAAAGAGATCCCAATGCAGTATTATCTACAAATACAGGAAATGCTCTAATGGACGAAATTTTATTAGAACGAAGAAAAGAATTGTACGGAGAAACTGGAATAGAATGGTTTGATTCTAAAAGATTAAGAAGGTCAATTAATAGAGATCCAGAACATAGAGTTCCTATTAGTGTTCCAGCAGATAGTGAATTATTTTATTTAAATATACCACAATCTGAAATTGATGCTAACCCAAATATGGATGAAAGCTTAAATCAATAATAAGTGAATATTAAAAAAACAGAGAAGCTTGATTTTCTCTGTTTTTTTTAATGTTTTATACTACTGTTTTCTTTTTTTAAAACTCATAATAACTAGTATTATCATTCCAATGGTAACAGACAAATCTGCCATGTTAAAAATACCTGTTTTAAAAACGCCTCCTAAATCTATAAATAAAAAATCTGTTACAGAGCCATATACTATTCTATCATAAACATTAGCTATACCTCCACCTATAATACTAGCAAAAGCAAAAAGTGATAAATTATCTAGGGTTTTATCTTTTAATATATGACGCAATACCAACCCAAGAACTACAATAGGTAAAATAAGTAACAAGATAATTCTTAAAGTAGGATTTAAATCATTACCCATACCAAGAAAAGCACCTGTATTCTCTACATTCATCATAGTAAAAAAATCACCAATTATAGGAATGCGTTCACTTGGACTAATATCCGTTCTACCGTTTATATTTGCTCTAACAAGTACTTTTGAAATTTGATCGACAGCAATTGTTAAAACAATAACTAGTATAATATAAATAGTTCTTTTTAATGATTTCATAATTAGACTTATAAAGTTGCAGAAGCAGTTTGTGCTTCTCTATTAATTTTCTTTACTAAACCTTGAAGTACTTTTCCTGGACCAACTTCTGTGAATAAAGTGGCACCATCTGTAATCATTTGTTGTACAGATTGTGTCCAACGTACTGGTGCTGTTAATTGAGAAATTAAATTTGCTTTTATAGCGCTTTCATCAATCACTGCATTAGCTGTTACATTTTGATAAATAGGGCAATTAGGTTTGCTAAATATCGTGTTTTCAATAGCTGCTGCTAATTCTTCACGAGCAGGCTCCATTAAAGGCGAATGGAATGCACCTCCAACTGGCAATACTAAGGCACGACGAGCACCTGCTTCTTTTAAAGCTTCACAAGCTTTGTTTATAGCTTCAACTTCTCCAGAAATCACTAATTGACTAGGACAGTTATAATTTGCAGCAACCACAACACCTTGTATTTTAGCGCATACTTTTTCAACAATGTTATCATCTAAGCCTAAAACAGCAGCCATAGTACTTGGCTGTATTTCGCATGCTTTTTGCATAGCTAAAGCACGTTGAGATACTAATTTTAAACCGTCTTCAAAATTTAAAGCACCATTTGCTACTAATGCCGAAAACTCCCCAAGCGAGTGTCCTGCAACCATATCAGATTTAAATGTATCCCCTAAAGTTTTAGCTAAAATTACAGAATGTAAAAATATAGCAGGTTGCGTAACTTTGGTTTCTTTGAGGTCTTCTGCAGAACCTTCAAACATTGTATCTGTAATGTTAAACCCAAGAATACTATTAGCTTTTTCAAATAGTTCTTGAGCTAGAGGTGAGTTTTCATAAAGATCTAAACCCATTCCTGAAAATTGAGCCCCCTGGCCAGGAAATATATATGCGTTCATGTTGATTAGTTTTTAGTGGAGCAAAAATAGGAATATTTTTTAGAAGGTGGATTACTTAGGTTTAAGGGATCAAACTTTAAAAAACATTGTAGAATAATTTTCTTTAATCTTCCATTTATAATCCAACAATTGCCGCTTCTGCACATCGTTCTCCATCCATAGCTGCCGAAATAATTCCTCCAGCATAACCACCACCTTCTCCACAAGGATATAAGTTTGATATTTGTGGGTGTTCTAATTGTTCATTTCTAGGAATAGATACTGGTGAAGACGTTCTAGATTCTACACCAACGATATTAGCTTCTTCGGTATAATAGCCATTCATTTTTTTTCCGAAAGCTTCAAATCCTTTTCGTAATCTTCCTCCTATAAACTTAGGTAATAAGGAATGCAATGGTGCCGATTTCAACCCTGGCTGATAAGAACTAGGATTTAAATCTGCAGACAGCTTTCCTTCTACAAAATCGGTTAATCGCTGCGCAGGAGCTACTTGACTTCTTCCTCCAGCAGTGAATGCTAAACGTTCAAGGCTTTTCTGATATTCCAAACCTTTTAAAACACCAAATTTCTCATATTTATGTAAATCGGTATCTACATTAATCTCTACTACAATACCCGAATTAGCAAATAAGTTATTCCTTTTTGAAGGCGACATGCCATTTACAACCACTTCATCATTTGCTGTTGCCGCAGGCACAATAAACCCGCCTGGGCACATACAAAATGAATATACACCACGTTCTTTTACTTGCTGTACTAAACCATAAGAAGCAGCAGGAAGTAATTCATGGCGTTCACCACTACAATGATATTGTATTGAATCAATAATATATTGTGGGTGTTCTACACGCACACCCATTGCAAAAGATTTAGCTTCTAAAGCAATATTCTTTTTATGTAACAAATAAAATAAATCTCTAGCAGAATGACCTGTTGCTAAAATGACTTTTTCAGCAATCATTTCATTACCGTTTTGTAATTGAATGGCTTGTATTTTATTATCCTTTATACTAAAATCTGTAACCCGTGTTTCAAAATGAATTTCACCACCATAATTTAGAATAGTTTCACGAATGTTTTGTACAACTTTAGGCAGTTTGTTTGTCCCAATATGTGGATGCGCATCAACTAAAATTTGATCTGTAGCTCCATGGAAAACAAGGTTTTCAAATATTCTACGTACATCACCACGTTTTAAACTACGAGTATATAGTTTACCATCACTATAAGTACCTGCTCCGCCTTCACCAAAACAATAGTTAGAATCTTCATTAACAAAATGATCTTGATTAATGGCTTTTAAATCGCGTCTACGGTCTTGTACATTTTTTCCGCGTTCCAAAACGATAGGTTTAAAACCAAGTTCTATACAACGTAATGCAGCATACATACCTGCAGGGCCAAAACCTATAATATGGATCGGTTTGGCTTTTGAAACGTCTTTATAATCAAATTGGTATTCTGAGTTTTTAGGTAAAACTTCTCGTATATAAACAGCAACCTTATAGTTTAATATAATTTTAGGTTTCCTGGCATCAATAGATTTACGAAGTACCTTAACACCAGTAATATCTTCTTTATCTATGTCTAAAGCTATTGCCGATTTTAAAACTAATATATCACTACGTTCTTCCTCTTTAAGTGTAACTCGAAGTTGTATCTCTTTTATCATAACGCAAAATTACTGAAAATGTAGCAAGAGATTTGAAAAAAGAATTTTAAGAAGGTTAATCACAATACATCAAAGATTTTTCTCTTGATTTCCAATATCCCTTAGCAATCCAATAGCAAAATAAACCACAATAATTCCACCTAAAGCAATACAAATCCACATAAAAAGAGGCGTTTGCCAAAATATTTTGCCTTTTGAAACTACTATTTCCTTTTTAACCTTTAAAAAATTAGAAATAGAAGCCTCTTCTATATTAGCCGTTTTGTTAGAAATAAAATTACCTAAATCGTAAGAGGGTTTAGATAATGTTGAGTCTATTAAAATCTTGTAGGCTTCTTCCTTTTTTAGATTAGAAACAAGATATACCGGTTTTTGTAATAAAGCGATATTATCTATATCTAAAGGCGGGTTATCTTGATTATCAATTTCAATAATGAATTCTTTTTCATTTAAATTATTAAATACAAAGCTGTTTTTATTTTTTGAATTTAATTGAAAAGATGTTAACACCTGGTTATAAGTCTCTATTCGTTTTTTGATTTTACGTGTTTTTTCTACAACGATTTTGGCATCACGTAGAAAAAACTGAGTATTAACTTTAAATGAAATCGCATTGATTTTATGAGTATTAGGAGCTGTAAACCTAATTTGTGTTACTTTTTTTTCTTTTAAAAAAACAACCTCTTGTTTAAAGAATTCTATCTCAATAGCATCTTGAATAAAGAACTTACTTTTATAAGTACCAGCTCCAAGAACATTGATAGGTAACGAATTTTTATCGTTAAAATTAATCCGTAAAAACTTATAAGCGTTTAGAGGAAAATAAATTGTTTTCTCTACAGTTGTCTTGTTTGGTGAATTTATAGAGGTTAACCTTTTATTAGCGGCTAATCCAAACCAATCATTCCCATTATCGCTACCATAAACATCGTAACTTTTACTAACCTTTGTATTAACTATCTGTAATGTTATATGATCTTGCTTTTGTCCTTTTATATTTTCTATGATAAAAGAACTTACAGAATCTTTAATAACTTTTTTTGATGCAATTTCAATAGGTGAAAATGTTGAAAACGTTTTATCCGTATTATAAAATAAAACATAAGGCACTTCTCTTTTATCAAAAGTATTAACTCTTAAAAAGTTGAAATTGTCATGACTTGCAGAACGCACTTCTGGTGTAAGCATGATTTTATGTAAACCATCTTGTTCTATGACGCTTATTGTTCCTTTATAATTTTGACTAAAACTAGCTGAAACTGTAAATAAAACAATTAAAAGATTATATATTTTCATGGTCATTTTCATTTTCGGGTGTTTCATCAATGATTAATTTTTTAATTTTTTGGTATACAAAGGAAATAACCAGTATTAAAACACCAAGAAGAATGAAGGCTATAATCTTTCCTGTTTCAGAAACATTTTTAATATCGTACACAAATAATTTTACTATGGTTAGTCCTAATAATGAGAGCGCAATAACTCTAAGGTCTTTCCATTGTTTTTTTATACCTATAATTAGGAATACAAATGAAAATATGCCCCAAAGTATAGGATACCCTATTTTTGAAATTTGAGCTTGCATATTATCGACTTCTCCTTCTATAAAGTAAGTTTTAGAATATGAGTCCTTATCTGAACTTGGGAACTTTTCTCCTAGTTCTGCTATATTTATAGAGGCATTTGTAAAATGTAAACCATGTACCATGATTTCATTACTTAATACATACACAATAGCAAAAGCGAAAACCCAGGCTAACCATTTATTTTGATTTGTTTTGAATAACAAACTTGCATTACGGAATAATTGATATCCAAAATAAATTAAGCAACCTAAAATAATATAATGAAAATAAAAAGCATATTTGGTAGTTGTACTATTTACAAAATTCTCTATCATTTCATTATTTGGAAATGCGTAGAATTTAATAATATATAGTAATATTGAAATACTGCTAATTAGTAATAAACCCTTGGTAATAAAAGCATACTTAAATCTTGAAGATAAAAACAATAAAATAGCAATAAATATAAAATGATAAGTTACAGAAAAAGATAAAGCAGAAATATGATTTTCTAAAAACTGGAAGGCTTGATAGTTCACCTCTAAGATTCCTGTAACATATGTTATAATAATAGCACTTATTAAAACAGCAACCTTATAAAGGTTGATACCTAATGTAAAAAACTTCGTTTTAATATTTCCTTCCTTTTTTAACAACCAATAGGTAATAAATAAAGAAATACTAACAATTAACCCAGCAATATATACAGGATTTAAGATTATAGAAAGTGCTTCACTAGCATTATATACTCTCCAATCTAATACCAAACTAACAAGCGTCAATACTTGCACAATAACAGCACCTAATTTAAAAGCACTAATCTTCGATTTTTGAGACAACCAAAGTAATAATACAGCTTCTGCTGCCCAAAATAAAGTAATTTGATTGCCTTCAAACTGGATAGGAATTGTAAGTGTAACAAAAGTTAACGCTAAACCTATTAAAAGGTATATCGCATTTTTATCTAATCCAAATTTCTTATAAAGAATAGCTGCATATACAATATTGTAAACCGCCAATAATAGCGTAAACAATCCTGTAAAATTGGAATCCCAACTTTTAAGAATAGTCATTCCTATACCAAAGAAAAAGAAGGTGTTTGCTACCAAAATAAAATACTCAATAGTTGAAAACACACCTTTATTTCTAAGGTTGTTTAAAACAATGGTGATACTAAATATAAAGTAGAATAAGGTTGCGAAAGTTAACGCTCCTGCATAAGAAAATATAGATTTTCCAATTTCTATTAAACACCAGCTATTAAATAATACCATGGTAAAAACAAATGCTAGTATCGTTGCTATTTTCCATTTCTTAAAATAAGAGATAGCTAACATACCTATATTTAGAATAGCTATATATGAGAATAACACCACATAGTTTCCTTCACCTGTACTTAACATAAAAGGCGCTGCAAAACCACCTATTAATGATAAAACAGCAAGCTCTTGACGGCTATAAGAGACAGAGACCAATGCACTAAATGCAGTAATAATAGCCATAATAATAAAAGCTACCGTTTGACTAAACAACTGGTATTCATGAAACGCTATATAAATGGTAAAATAAAATATACTAATAGCTCCAGCCACTAAAACAGAACTAAATGCCGCATAGTTTTTCTTTAGTTTATGGGCTATTCCCATAACCAATGCACCACATAAAATACCAATACCCACTCTTGCTGGTTCATTTATCCAGTCTTTATCGATAGCATATTTTACAAAAAAACTTATCCCTAATACTAATATTAGGATTCCTATTTTATTTATTAGGTTTTCACCTATAAATTTTTCTAAATCAGGATTCTTCTCCTTAAAGGTTTCTATCCACGATTTTTTAGGTCTCTGTTTTACTTTCGGTCTACTTTGTATTGATTTTTCCTTTACAGGAGAGTAGATTTTCGTAGTACTATCTGGAATAGGTTTTCTTATTTTTTCCTCTTTAGGCATAATAACTTGAGGCTTTTCTACAACAGGCTTTATAATATCTTCTAATGGTTTAGATATTTTAGGTTGTTCTACACTAGTTTCTTTTTTCTTTTCGATAATTCGCTCTTGAGAAACTATTTTATTTTGTAGATGTTTTATTCTTTCATTTAAACCATCAATGGTATTACCTAATTTCTTGAATTTTGTATTTATATTATTATTTACAATAAATAGAAACACAATAAGTACAACAAATAAAAATCCTGTCATAGAAGTATTTTTTACTTTTAAACACCAAATGTAAGTTTTTATAAATAAATAAATTTTATACGCATAAAACCCGACTTATAATACTTAAAATCAATTATATAAATAACATATACAAACAAAATAGTTATTTTTGTTTATATACAACTGGCTAGTGTGTCTGATATTTTTTTTGGCCATTTATTAGTTTTAAAAGCCCTATAACTCCTACAACTTCTCTACAAAAACAACTTGCTAAAAGCCAATTTTTTTGGTGCTTTATTTTAGCCTGACTTTTAATATTACTTTTAAAATCGTAGTTATCTAATTTTGTGCAGACTATAACTTAAATCTTATGGAATAGATTTCTGTTTATTTTATAAATCCACACTGTTTATTTCACAAAAACTATTTCCTTATATAAGTTAAAAATGAAAAATCATAATCATGTTTTTCGTCTCTTGAGTGTGAAACATTTGAAGTTTCTTCCCATATGGAAGCATCAATTTTAGGGAAAAATGTATCAGCTTCAAAACTGTCATGTACTCGTGTTAATTCAATTTTATTAGCCACTAACAACGCTTGCTTATAAATTTCTCCACCACCAATAATAAATGGATTCAAATCTTTTTTCGAGGCATCAATAGCATCTTCTAAACTATTAACAACAATAACACCTTCTGGTACCTTATAGTTATCTTGTCTTGTTATAACAACGTGAGTTCTATTTGGCAATGGCTTAGGAAAACTTTCAAACGTTTTTCGCCCCATAATGATATGATGCCCATTCGTTAAATTTTTAAATCGTTTTAAATCGTCACTTAAATGCCAAATCAATTTATTATCCTTACCAATAGCATCATTCTCTGCAGCTGCAACAATAATAGTAAGTTCCTGTTTTGGACTATTCGTCTTTTCTTTTTGAGGTTTTGGCTCATTATAAACCTCACTTTGAGCTATTAAGGTTTCTTCTTTTACAAATCCTTTTTTTAATTTTTCAATACGCAACTGTTGTTTAGCAACTAGTTTATCTAACTGTTTTTTTTCCCATGCTTTACCCATAAATTTATAAGTAACAAAAACATTAAATAAATGATAAACAAAAAGGAATAGCCACGCTAAAATTGCAAACAAAAACCATTCTTTACCTAATATTTTAAAATCTTTCCCTATGCCTAAAACTGTATTTGCTACTATTAAAAAAACTGCACCTATTAAAAAGAAAACAAAATGAATATATAAACGTTTTTTTTGTTTGATACGATTTTGAGCATTTTCAATTAATTCTAACTGATCTTTATCTATTTGTGGTGTAGGTTTCTTTTTACTAAACATATATGCTATAAATAATTACTGTAAAGTTAAAACATTTTACTGAGTTACTGTTTCATCTAAAAAGCAACAAATGCTTAATCTTTTCCTTAAAAGCCTTTTAAAATTAGGTTTAATATATTAAACCTTTTAGAAATAACATAAATGTATCATCATTTTTTATCATACTTTAATTTTATGTAAACTCATATTAACAAATTGATAATTCTTAACCTAAATACCTTTATAACAATGCAATGTATAAATTTCTTTTGTATATTTGTAGTACAAATAACACAAATAAATAATTATGGCTATCACAAAACAATATTTAAAAAGTAAACCTATCTGTAAAGTAACATTCTCATTGCCTGCTGAAGAGGCTAACGAAGTAGCTGTTGTAGGTACTTTTAATGAATGGAATACTAATGTAACTCCTTTAAAGAAGCTAAAAAATGGAACGTTTAAAGGAACATTAGACTTAGACAAGGATAAGTCTTACGAATTTAAGTATATTGTTGATGGTGTTTATGTTAACGATGCAGAGGCAGATGCTTATACATGGAACGATTATGCAGCATCGGAAAACGGTATATTAAACATTTAATCAATCACATTAAAATATATATAAATTAAGTGCTTTCTTTAAGTAGGAAGTATTTTTTGGTACTTGTATTTGTAGTCAACACTACTTCTATTAAAGACACCATGTCCATAAACATGTATCATTATTTATGGGCATGGCTTAAATATTTTATCAAATAGTATTTATATTAAGTTACGCAACTATCTAGCTGTTAATTAAAAGAAACTAGCACACTTACAAAAAAGAGATTACAGCATACAAATTTATATAATTAGTAGGTTCATTACTCCTTTTCAAAATCTACATCATCAGATGTTTCAATGTCATCACCAAAATCTGCCATTGCTTGAACAAGTCTTTTACCAACTTTAACTAAATAAATAGTATCTTCGGTCTTTACCTCGACAGCTTCAATAACTTCATTCTTAATATTTCTAAAAGAAACAATATCGTCGTCATCGTATCCATCTGGAAATTTTTCAACAAGAAGGTTTAATATATCTTCATTTAATTTTTTGTAATCTACAATTTTACGTAACATATTATTTGGTTTTATAGGTCTAATAAGTATGCAAAAATTAATGGAGCTACAATAGTAGCATCACTTTCTATAATATATTTTGGGGTTTCAATATCCAATTTTCCCCAAGTAATTTTCTCATTCGGTACTGCTCCGGAATACGATCCATAGCTAGTTGTGGAATCACTTATCTGACAAAAATAACTCCAAAACGGCGTACCTGTACGTTCCATATCCTGATACAACATTGGAACCACACATATAGGAAAATCTCCAGCTATACCTCCTCCAATTTGAAAAAAGCCAATACCATTTTTAGAATTTTCGGTATACCAGTCTGCTAAAAAGGTCATATATTCTATCCCAGATTTTACCGTACTTGCTTTTAGTTCTCCTTTTAAAACATAACTAGCAAAAATATTCCCCATAGTACTATCTTCCCAACCAGGGACAACTATGGGTAAGTTTTTTTCTGCTGCAGCGTACATCCATGAATCTTTTAAATCTATTTCATAATATTGCTCAAGCACGCCAGACAATAACATTTCATACATAAATTCATGTGGTAAATAACGCCCACCTTTATCATCAGCTTCTTTCCATATTTTAAAAATATGTTCCTGCAAACGTCTAAATGCTTCTTCTTCTGGAATACAAGTATCTGTAACTCTATTTAACCCTTTTTCCAACAAATCCCATTCTTCCTTCGGAGTTAAATCTCGATAATTTGGCACACGTTTATAGTGAGAATGTGCTACCAAATTCATAATATCTTCTTCTAAATTAGCACCAGTACAAGAAATAATTTGTACTTTATCTTGTCTAATCATTTCCGCAAAACTTTTACCTAATTCTGCTGTACTCATTGCTCCTGCCAGAGAAACTAACATTTTTGCACCAGAATTCAATTGGTCTTCATAGCCTTTTGCGGCATCTACTAAGGCTGCAGCATTGAAATGCAAATAATGTTTTTCTATAAATTGAGAAATAGGCCCTTTAGTATTCATCATCATCACTAAATTTAGAAATATTACTCTTTTGTTTTATATTATCGTAAGTATTATTATCATAATAATAATCTCCAGAAACTTCACCTATAAATTTATAACTTAACATCTTATAATACAATTTTGCAGCTAAAAAATCTGAAGATTTTTCTTTCTCATTAGGACAAAGCTCTACAATATCAAATCCAACAACATTTTTTTCAGAAAATACTTGTTTTAAAAATCCTAAAGTTTCGTACCAAAACAAACCTCCTGGTTCTGGAGTACCTGTGCTTGGCATAATTGAAGGGTCTAACGCATCTAAATCAAAAGTAATAAATACATTATCTGTCATTTGATCTATTGCCGAATCCATCCAAGTATCATCAACAGCCATTTCATGAGCAAAATAGGTTTTTTCTTCGTCCATTATTGTTTTTTCAATAATATCCATAGAACGAATTCCTACCTGAATTAAATTTGTAGTTTGACTCGCTTCATAAACGGCACAAGCGTGATTACATGTAGAACCTTCATATTCTGCTCGTAAATCTGCATGCGCATCAATATGTAAAACAGTTAGGTTTGGATACATTTCATTAAAAGCACGAATGGTTCCTATAGACACGGAATGCTCTCCTCCAAAAATGGTAACGAATTTATTTTTTTTAATATGTTTTTTTGTAATATGGTGTACTGCATCCACCATAGCCTCTGGAGATGTAGCTTCTGTAACAGCATCTACTAAATGCACGCCTTGTTTATATACCTCAGTATCTGTTTCAATATCATAAAGTTCCATATTTTCCGATGCATCTAAAAATGCATCTGGACCTTTATCGGCACCTTTTTGCCATGTACTTGTACCATCATAAGGCACAGGTATTAAAACAATTTTTGCACTTTCTAATTTCGCATATTCTTCTGGAATTCCAGCATAAGTTTTAGTTTGCATAACCTAAAATTTTAAGTAAGTCTTCACTTTTTTGTTGTTCGCTAAATAATTGTGTTGTAGTATTTCCATCTTCATCTTTATCTATTAAAATATGTTTGGGCGACGGTATTAAACAATGTTGCAAACCTCCATAACCACCTATGGTTTCTTGGTAAGCTCCTGTATTAAAAAATCCAATATATAATGGTTTCTTTTTATTGTATTTTGGTAAGTATATCGCATTCATATGCTGCTCACTATTGTAATAATCATCGCTATCGCATGTTAAACCACCAAGTAAAACACGCTCATAGCTATCATCCCACCTATTTATTGGCAACATAACAAAACGTTTATTTATAGCCCAAGTATCTGGTAAAGTGGTTATAAATGACGAATTAATCATATTCCACTTTTCGCGGTCATTTTGTTGTTTCTGGTACAACACCTCATATATTCCACCTCCACTCTCTCCTACCGTAAAGCTTCCAAACTCGGTAAATATATTTGGCACATCTACATCTTCTTCCTCGCAAACTGCTTTTATTTGATTGATAATTTCATCAACCATATATGCATAATCAAAATCAAAAGCTAATGAGTTTTTAATAGGAAACCCACCTCCAATATTCAAACTATCTAAAGATGGACAAATCTTTTTTAAGCGCGTATACACCTTTAAACACTTCGCTAATTCATTCCAATAATAAGCATTATCACGAATACCCGTATTAATAAAAAAATGAAGCATTTTAAGATTAATCTTATTGTTTTCTTTCAATTGACTCTCATAAAAAGGCACTATATTTTTATAGCCTATTCCTAATCTGGAAGTATAAAATTCAAATTTAGGTTCTTCTTCAGACGCTATACGAATACCTACATTAAATTCACCATCAATTTCCTGAGACAGTAAATCTATCTCCTCATAATTATCAATAATAGGAATGCAATTTTTATGTCCCTCATTTATCAATCTTGAAATATTAGTAATGTATTGTGCTCGTTTAAAACCATTACATATTACAAATGTTTCATCTGTTATTTTCCCTTGAACTTTCAGGTTTTCAACAATATCAATATCAAAAGCAGATGATGTTTCTATATGAATATCATTCTTTAATGCCTCATTCAGCACATGCTTAAAATGAGAACTTTTTGTACAATAACAATAGCTATAATTAGCCTTGTAATTGTTCTTTTTAATTGCATCTGCAAACCATTGCTTAGCTTTATTAATATTATTAGATATTTGCGGTAAATATGTAAATTTTAAGGGTGCACCATAAGTTTCAACCAAATCCATAAGGTTGACTCCATGAAATTCCAATGCCCTATTTTTTAATTTAAATTCCTCTTGTGGGAAATCAAAAGTTTGATTGATTAAATCAATATATTTAGTATTCATTTATTTTTCAAAAAAAAGTTAAAGATGTAAACGACAGGTTAACTTAGAGTTAAGCCAATGAAAAATAAATGATATCAAATACGAATTTGTCTTCGTGTAGTAGGTACAAAGTTATAACTATGCTGGTTAGCATTAATGGATAAAACGGAAGTTAGCTTTAAAATTCGGTTACTTATCCCATAAGCTGCTTTTGAATATGACTTCCTAATTTCCAAAAGCCCGAACAAAGAAACATGTTTCAATCTGTTCAGCTAATAATATTACAAATGAAATATAAAAATTTGAAATATTAACTTTTTTGAAAGAAAAATTTTTCGGAAACTTTAAAAATTTATTAGGGCGTAACCTAAAGGTCGGGCTATACGTTACAATCTTTTTGCTCGTTCCTCACAAAAAGGATTTTCACTACTATCCCTTACGCAAAAACTATAGCAAGCACAAAGGCCTAAGCTATTTTATATTAAGAAATAACAAAAGTAATACCATGGCTCATAATCTTTAACATGGCAAATTAATAAATTAGTAATGAAGAGAATATCTGTTTTATAGCATCTTAAGCGTATTCAATTCTTGCTCGGTTAAGTGTTTCCAGCTACCACGTGGAATATCCTTTTTAGTAAGATGCCCAATAGCAACACAATCTAAATTTACGATCTCGTATTTTAAATAATCAAAAATAGTTCGTATTAGTATATTCCCTGTATTTTTAATTTTTAAACCAATCTCTTTTTTTGAAGCGCTATCTATATAACTAATCTCTTCAACACTAAAAAGTTTACCTTCTATCTTAAAGCCTTCTTGGATCTTTTTTAAATCTTCTAGTTTTAAGTTTCTATCTAATTCTATATGGAATAAACGCGCTATCCCGTGTTTAGAATTAGTAAATTTACTTACAATACTTTCATCATTAGTAAACAAAAGTAAGCCCTTCGAGTTACGCCCTAAGCGCCCTATAGGTTTTATTCTTGAATTTGTAGCATTAGCAACTAAATCCATAACTGTTCTACCTTTACCTTCACTAGTAGTTGTAGCAAAACCTTTTGGCTTGTTAAGCAATACATAAGCTTTTTTCTCTGGATTAATTCGAGCTCCATCATATCTTACCTCATCACCAATCTTTACCTTATATCCCATTTCTGTAATTACTTTACCGTTTACAGAAACAAGACCTGTAGCAATATGTACATCTGCATCTCTACGCGAACATATTCCTGCATTAGCAACGTATTTATTCAATCTAATCTCATCTGGATTCGATTTTTTTGCAGGAGTAGAAGGTTTAGAACCTCCTTTATTTGGTTTTATAGGTGCATTACCTCGAGCATAACTTGTATTCCTACTTGTCTCATGCCCTCTACCAGATGGTTTCCCCTTACTCTTGTTATTACGTTGCTTACTCATAATTTTAATTTTTTGCAAAGGTAAGTAAAGACATTGGCTTTCAAACATCAAAAGCTAAATAACCTTTACTAGTTTATAATCATTTAAATTCAACAGTAGATTGACGTTCTCTATTAACATTAAGTTTTGTTACATCTGGTCTTGAATAATGTCCAACAGGATCAAAGTTTTGACGTTCTTCCAATACACGATTAAAGTCAATAGTTTCAATAATTAAACCTTCTTTATGTAAAACAGGCTCTGTAACCCATTCGCCATCTGGTCCTGCGATACAACTTCCGCCATTAGCTAAAACGTCTGGGGCATTTTCTAGAATTTCACCTAAATGAGGTGTATCTTTTGGAAAATCATTTTTATTCATTAAACTAGATACCGAAATTACAAACGAACGAGACTCCCTCGCTATAAAACGTGTAATATCTTTGGTATTATATTCACTACCTGGCCATACGGCAATATGTAAATTTTCTCCCAAACCATATAATGCTGCCCTAGGTAGCGGCATCCAATTTTCCCAGCAATTTAAACCACCTACCGTAAAATCTTTTAAGGGATGAACTTGCAAACCATTCCCATCACCAGGAGCCCAAGTTAAACGCTCATCGTAAGTAGGCTGTAATTTTCTATGAACAGATTGAATCTCACCTTCTTGATTAACATACACTAAAGATGCATATACACTATGTCCTCCTCTATCTAGAGGACGTTCAATAACACCTAAATAAATTGCTATATTATGCTCTTTAGCCAGCTTACAAACAGTATCCAAATCACCATTTTCAATAGTAATTGAGTTTCTAACGTAATGCGCATGTATCTCTTTATTTACCTTTTTATCCCATTCTGCTCCTCCCGTTAATGCTAACCAAAAAGGATATCCAGGAATTAACCCTTCTCCAAAAATAATTAATTCACAAGCTTCTTTTGAGGCTTCAATAATAGAATTTTCAACTTTCTTTAAAGTCTCTTTTTTATTTAACCATACTGGTGAAATTTGTGCAAGCACAACTTTTAATAAATTATTCATCATACTAAATTCGATTTAAAATAACACTAACATCAATTAATAAGATGCTAAAAACACCTGCAAGAACTATAAATTTCAAAATATTATGAAGCACTAAATATTGTGTTTTTGTTTTAGATTTCCAAAGTAATAAAAGAAACACTAACAATAATAAAACACTCAGATAAAAAAAGAAATACATATGTCCTACTTCATACTTATAAAGCAAAAAATATACAGGAACTAATGCTAATAAAAACAATATAGTCAGCATTGTTTTTGAGGCTTTCTCCCCATAAACTACAGGAATCGTTTTATAATTATGAGCTAAATCACCTTTTATATTTTCTAAATCTTTAGTTAATTCTCGCATCGAAATTATTAAAAATAAAAACATCGCATGAACAAAAATGACTGTTTCAAAGTTTTTATAATATATAAAAATGGCAAAAAATGGTGTTATAGTTAAAATTGCAGAAGTTATATTACCTACAAAAGGCATTTTCTTTAATTTGTGTGAATAAAACCAAATAGCAAAAATATAAACAGCAAAGAAAATTACGGCACTAAAAGACACATAGCTTACCATTACAACCGCTAGAAAGTTAAGCACAAAATAAAAAGACAGTTTTGTATTTTGACTTACCAATCTATCTAACCTAGATTTAATAGGTCTGTTTATTAAATCTTTTTCAGAATCATAAAAATTATTAATAATATAACCTCCAGCTATAGTTGCCGCCGAAGCTAAAACCAATATGAGTAAATTAACATCAAAAACAACTTCCTTTAAAGCTTTATCGTGTGCTAAAATGTAAATAGAAGTTAAATATTGAGCAACTACTATAACTAATATATTATAGCCTCTAACTACAGAAAACATACTAAAAAACTTAAGTAAAATGTGTTTCTGTCTTCGGGTTAACATAAAAGAAGTAATTTAATTAAGAGTTCATCAACTATAACATTAACGATGACAAACACTTAGAAATTATAAACAACTTCCAATTTATAAGCTGCAAGAGATTGTTTTGCTTTATCTATATCCTCAGTAAATCCTAGAATATATCCACCACCACCAGAACCACAAAGCTTTAGGTAATATTCATTTGTTTCTATACCCTTTTTCCACAATTCGTGAAATTGCTGTGGAATCATAGGCTTAAAATGACTTAAAACCACTTTCGATAATTGTTTTGTATTTCTAAATAAAGACTTTATATCTCCATTTAAAAAATCGTCAACACAAGCATCTGTATGTTTAATAAATTGATTTTTAAGCATACTACGGAAACCTTCTTGCTTCATGTTTTCCATAAACAAACTTACCATAGGTGCTGTTTCTCCTATAATACCACTATCTAATAAGAATACAGCATTCTTACCTTCTGTTTTTTGAGAAGGAATTCCTGTTGCTTCAATATTATCTTTAGAATTTATAAGTATTGGAATGCTTAAATAGCTATTTAAAGGGTCTAACCCTGAAGATTTACCATGAAAAAATGATTCCATTTCAGAAAAAATAGCTTTAAGCTTTAAAAGCTTTTCTCTTGTTAAATTTTCTAGAACCGTAATCTTATCTTGAGCGTATTTATCGTAAATAGCAGCTACAAGGGCGCCACTACTCCCTACTCCATAACCCTGAGGTATAGACGAATCGAAATACATGCCTGTATTTACATGACGCTTTAATAGCTCAATATCAAAAAGAACTAATTCAGGATTAATCTTTTCTAAATAATCAATATATCGCTTTAAACTTTCGTTAGATGTTTTAGCACTTTCATTTTCAGAAAGATTTTCATCTGCCTTTAAAGCGCCATTATAAAAACTATAGGGGATAGATAAACCTTTAGAATCTTTAATAATTCCATATTCTCCAAAGAGTAATATTTTCGAGTAAAAAAGCGGTCCTTTCATAAAATTAATTAAAAATTAATAATGTAAAATTAATAATCAATGCTTAGATGATTTAACTATATTCACTAATAATCTCAACATCTCGATTGATTTGGGTTTAAATACTTTAAATTCATCTTCATCAATAAATTTAGTTTCATCAAGTAAATCTAACCAATAATCGGTTTTCATTTGTTTCTTTAAGACTTATTGACCTTACTTACAAAATCCGGTTTACTTTGGGCAAATTCTGTTTCTCTCATATTTGCACCTATTAATGTTCCTGATTTTAATAATTGTCTTGACATTACATATTCTTTCTTATTGTATGCCAATTCCTTATATAAATTTATAATATCTACTGCAAAACTAAAGCTTTTATCTTTAATAACATTTTGTTTCATAATAATTTGAATTAAAATCAGCGATAAACATACATTTTAATTATTCACTATTATCTATTTAATTATTAATTAATTTTGCTCCAAAACCAATTTTATCACTAATATAATGACCATTTTGACAATATCCAACTAACTCGTTCTTAATAAATTCGAGTACTTTTCCCGATTCTTTTTCTGGATACAACACATGTACATTTGCTCCTGCATCTAAAGTAAAGCATACTTTAGAACCAGACTCTTGTCTATACGCCCAAATCTTATTTATAATTTCCAAAGTATTTGGTTTCATTAAAATAAAATATGGCATGCTCGTCATCATCATCGCATGAAGCGTTAATGCTTCACTTTCAACTAGAGCTATAAAAGCATCTAAATCACCTTCTTTTAAAACATTAATTAGGTGAGATAAGTTAGTGCGAGCCTGTTTAAAACGTTCTCCCGCAAATGCATGACCATGCATTAAATTATGCCCAACAGTACTACTTACTTGCTTTTCACCTTTATCTACTAATAAAATTGTATCATGATAATTTTTAAAATTTTGATGTACCTCAAACGGATACTTAACTCCAAATAAATCTGAACTTCCTACAACATTTTCATGTTCTCCCCAGACAACCAAATCACCTTCAAGACTTCTACATGCACTTCCCGAACCTAATCTTGCTAAAAAGGATGCTTTTTGAGTAAAAAAATCTTCAAAATTTTCTTTACCCCCTTCAACTTTGCTTA
This sequence comes from Flavivirga aquatica, assembly GCF_001747085.1. GTDB lineage: Bacteria > Bacteroidota > Bacteroidia > Flavobacteriales > Flavobacteriaceae > Algibacter_C > Algibacter_C aquatica. The sequence goes on along the minus strand of NZ_MDJD01000043.1, from coordinate 101,914 downwards.
GAGCACTGTTTAACACAAGCTCTTTTTCCATACTCATTAAACATAATGCCAAAGCACTCATACCAGATGCCGATGAGGCTATACCAGAACTATGCGGAAATGTGTTAGATGTTTCTATTTTAAAATGATACGTTTTTAAAAAAGGCAAATACACCTCAATTCGTTTAAAAAACGTCTCGATTTTAGGTTTAAAATCATCTTTCTTTTCTCCATCTAAAAAGACTTCAAAAGAAAAACTATCTTGATTTTCTTTTTTAGAAAAGCTTAATATTGTTGTGGTTTTACAATGATCTAGAGTAAAACTAATAGATGGGTTTTCTGGGATTTGATCTTTCTTTTTTCCCCAATATTTCACCAAAGCAATATTACTTGGAGACGACCAAGTAAAACTTCCGTTTTCAACTGAATTCGTGTAAGGTTGCGGGATAAATTGTTGCTCTGTCATATATTAAATATCAGAAATCAATGATTAATTTTTGGCAAAAATAGGAAATATCTAATGGTCTTACTCGATAACTCATGACATTGCTATCAACTTTACCATAGTTTTATAATTTCTTGTTGTTGCTGAAACTTTTAATTTTCGTTCAAAAAAATTATTGTTGCACTTTGCCTTTCCATATCCGTTTAAAGAATAGAAATAGACGCATTGATCTTTAATATAAAATGTTTCGTTTGGATAATCCTCTTTTAATGTAGAAATAACCAATTCTTGACTTGGAGTTGTATGTAATAATGTAAAATAACTTTTTTCTTTTTTTTCTTCTGAAAAAGGACAACTATCAAAGATTTCTTTTATTTCTGATGAAGTTAGCACTAAAACAGGAACTTCAAATCCAAAACACTGTTGGATTTCATTTTGAATTATTTCTTCTAAGGCCTGTTTATTACCTTCTGAAGATTGAAATACCACATTCCCACTTTGAATATAGGTTTGAACGTTTCTAAACCCTACCTTAGAAAGTAATTCTCGTAATTCTGCCATAGGAACTTTTTTACATCCGCTAACATTTATCCCCCTTAGTAATGCTATGTATTTTTTCATCATTTTGAAATTGATTTAGCAACAATATAACCACCAGTCCAAGCATTTTGAAAGTTAAACCCACCAGTAATTGCATCTACATTTATCACTTCTCCAGCAAAATATAAATTTTTATGTAATTTACTTTCAAAGGTCTTAAAATTAACTTCTTTTAAATTGATTCCTCCTGCAGTTACAAATTCTTCCTTAAACGTACTTTTTCCATCAACATTAAAAATAGCTGTTGTTAATTGGCTTGATAAATTTTCTAATTGTGATTTATTTAAATCTGCCCATCGGGTTTCTTCATTCATATTTGATGCTAAAACTAACTTATGCCAAAGGCGTTTAGGCAAATCAAATTGCGTCGATTTATACACTGTTTTTTTTGCTAAGTCTTGTTTTAAAATTTTTAAAACCTCCAAACAATCGTTAAAAGACTGTCTTATAAAATTAATTTCTATTTGAAATTTATAATCACGTTTAGCAAGTTCCAAAGCTCCAAAAGCAGATAGTTTTAAAATTGCTGGAGCACTCATTCCCCAATGCGTAATCAACAAAGGGCCTTCACTCCATAAATCTGTATTTATAACTTTCACCTCTACATGTAAAGCGACCACTCCAGGAACATCGGTTATACGTTCGTCTTTTATATTAAACGTAAATAATGAGGGAACAGGCTGAGAAACAGTATGCCCAAAGCCTTCTATAAGCTTCCATATTTTAGTATTACTTCCTGTTGCAATTAATAATTTTTCTGATGAAAATTCACCTTGGGAAGTTTCTAGAGAAAACCTGTCATTATGTTTTTTTATAGATTGTACTGAATGATTGTATAATATATCAACCTTATGTTTTTTGGCTTCACTTAAAAAACAATCTATAATCGTTTGCGAACTATTAGTTACAGGAAACATGCGTCCATCATCTTCTATCTTAAGTTCAACACCTCTTTTTTCAAACCATTCTATAGTATCGCCCGTCATGAATTGATGAAATGGTCCTAAAAGTTCTTTTTCACCACGTGGATAACTCTGTACCAATTCTGAAGGGATAAATTCTGCATGTGTGACATTACATCTACCTCCTCCTGAAACTTTCACCTTTTGGAGCCCTTCTTTTCCACGTTCTAAAATAGCTACTTTTAATTTCGGATTTTGCTCCGCAATATTAATGGCTGCAAAAAAACCTGCCGCTCCACCTCCTACAATTATTACGTCTTTTTCAATCATATACTATCTGGGAAATCTGAAATGATACCATCTACACCATAGCTCTTTACTCTTTCTATGGTTTGTTTATTATTTACCGTCCAAGTAAACACTTTATAACCTTGCTTTAATTTTGCTATATTTTCTTTAGTTAGCATCGTATAGTCTGGATGAATCGCGATCGCATTTATAGTCTTACCAAAAACAGCCGACTGTTCTAAATTTATATCTGTAAGTACTCCTAAAGGTACTTTTTTATTAATATTGTATACAGACAAAAGTAAAGCTTCTTGAAAACTAGACACTATAAAATCTTGATACTTCCAACCTTTTTCTGCGACATAACGATCAATTATTCTACAGATCTCTTTAAAAGTCTCCTCCCCCTTTAGCTCAATATTTATAAAACATTTTCTATTAACAACATTTAAGACCTCTTCTAGCGTAGGTATACTATATTTATCCTCTACTTTAATTTTTTTTAATTCAGTAAGTGTCTTTTTTGAAATTTCACCTGTACCATTTGTAATTCTATCTAATGTGAAATCATGAAATACCACTAACTCACCAGAAGCACATAAATGTACATCTATTTCAATACCATCAACTCCAAAATCTAAAGCCCACTGTATAGACTCTAAAGTGTTTTCTGTAATATGTCCTTTGGCTCCTCTGTGCCCTATAGACAAACAGTTTCTATTCATTTAATTTTAAATTCAAAAAATGTAAATTTAATATTTATTATTTTGGTCAAATGAATAAATTACTCTTATTAACTTTATTATTAATTTTTAGTTGTCAAACTACGAATTCAAACATTATTGCAGATCTTCCAAAAGCTTTAAATGAAGTTTCTGGTATAGAAACTACAATAAATTCTGATTTTATTTGGATGCTGAATGATAGTGGCAATGCTCCTAAACTATTCGGATTAAACAACCAAGGAGAAATCATTCAAAAACTAAAAATTGACGCCAAAAACAACGATTGGGAAGATTTAACTTCAGATAAAAAAGGCAATCTCTACATTGGGGATTTTGGCAATAACACCAATAAAAGAAAAAATCTAGCTATATTAAAAGTTAATAATGATGATTTATATAGTTCTGATAAAGTTGACATTAAACGTATTTCTTTTAAATATCCAAATCAAAAAAAATTCCCTCCCAAAAAGAAAAATATGCACTTCGACTGCGAAGCTTTTTTTCATTTTAACAATAACTTATATCTGTTTACTAAAAGTCGTGTAAAAAACAATTATGGAAAAACATATTTATATAAAATTCCTGCTAAAAAAGGCAAGCACATTGCAAAATTTATAGGTTCATTTAACTCCTGTAGCGATTTACAATGTTGGGTAACATCAGCAGATATTAGTAACGACGGTAAACAAGTAGCTCTACTTACTCAAAAGTCCATATTTGTTTTTACCAATTTTGTTTCAGACAATTTCTTTAACGGAACGGTTAAAACCTACAATTTTCATTCTGACACACAAAAAGAAGGTATTTGTTTTAAAAATGCTAAAACAGTATACATTACTGATGAAAAAGCACATGGTGATGGCGGAAATTTGTATGAATTTGGGCTATAATCCACTAAGTCAATCCTATTTTTATTATTTAATCATATAGATACAAAAAAATATTAAAGATTCATTTAAAACATAAACTATATAGATTCCGTTTCATACCAATCTTCTCGATTATTTATGTTTTTATTAGATAAAATTTGATTTAAACGAATTTGATTTTTCTCATCTGAAATTAACCATTCTCGCAACTTAATTTCATTATCTATTATATAGTTTGGGTTCATTGCTATATCTCTAGTTTTGTATAATCCTGTTTTTTCATCTTTATAAAGTTCACAGCATATATTAGCATTTTCTATTTGAAGCATATATGAAAGTATTTCATAATAATCTCTAGGTTTCTTAATTCCATTATCTAAAACAACTAATGCTGATTTTTCTAAATCACTATGTATGGCAGTGCTATTACAACTAGAATCAAATTTATATTCCATTAAACGATACAATAGCCTACCTAAAACCTTATGTTGAGCATATTTAATATTTGAAGGATCACTGTTTATTGTTTCAAGTAAAACAATAAGGGCTTCTGGTCGTTTAATTCGTATTGTATTTTTAGAATTTGTTGAAAAATTACAACTAAAGAAAACTAAAAGGGATAATGAAATAATGATTACTAGTTTTGACATAATACTGGGGGTATTTAATTAAAATTAAGTAGGAAATCTTATTGAAATATATTTTTAATTTATTCATTATTAAACTCATCAAAACATAATGACTACCAACCTATTAATTCTTAAAAAAGACATGAACTGATGTTTATAATATTTCATTACTCTGTCAAGTCTTAATATTTTTTGCTAATTTCTATTATATAGTTGGTGATATTATTAGGAACTTTCTAACAACACTATACTTGACATGATTATTTAGAATATAGTTTTTTATCATTTTTTATTTATAAGTATATACAATACTGACATTAAGATACATGTTTTATAAAATGGTTGCTCAACAATTTGAAATAAAATCTTTATTCTGCTAAAATAAATTCTTTCAAACAAAATAACAATTAATATACTATTCAAAAAACAACAAAAGGGTGTATGGATTAAAACCATACACCCTTTTTTAACATTGTATAAATACTTATTTCTCTTCTCTCTTATAATATGTTACTATGCTCGCTTTTGCCAACGTATTATTCCAAAGATAATAACCTACCACAGCTGGATTAGTCGTTTCATTTAACCCAAGTTTATCTGTTTTCAAGGCATAAACTGTAATAATATATTGATGTAAGCCATGTCCTTCTGGTGGACAAGGACCTCCATATCCATTTGCTCCATAATCTGTTATACTTTGAATAGTTCCTTTTGGTGTTAAATTAAGTTTGACATTACCTGCATTAGCTACCAATTCGTTTACCTTAGACGGAATATCAAACACAAGCCAATGCCACCATCCGCTACCAGTTGGCGCATCTGGGTCGTACATTGTTACTGCAAAACTTTTAGTACCCTTCGGAGCGTTCTTCCAAGATAACTGAGGAGATTGATTTTTTCCTGTACAACCAAAACCATTAAACTCTTCATTAATTGTAGACTCTCCACCTAAGCTACTGCTAGACAATGTAAACGTGTTTTGAGCAAATAACGCACTTGACACCATTAATAATATTCCTAAAATAAAATTTGTTCTCTTCATAATATTCGTATTTAATTATAAATACAAATTTATGAGTCAAATAAGAATATGATGTATTTGATTCCGCTCAAAAAGTATTGCTAAAAGCTCAATTTAATTGGTATTGTTTTGGAGTAACGCCATACTTTGTTTTAAACGCTTGTATAAAGTTAGATAAGTTTTCATACCCCATATCTTCAAATATATCTGATGGTCTTTCTAACTTTTCTTTTAATAAAAAAGCGGCATGTTCCAGTCTTTTTTCTTGAAACCACTTACTTGGTGAATTATGAAAATGTTTTTCAAATTCTCGTTTAAATGTAGACACACTCATATTCGATAAAAAAGCAAGCTCTTTTAACGATAATTTGTTTAATTTATTAGACTCTACAATCTCTATAAAATGTTGAAGTTGACTGCCTACATGCGGTATTAAAGAAAAAATGAATTCTACACCTTTAGTCTCTATTAAATACAACATAAGCTCTTCAAATTTTAACTCTAATAACTTTGTTTGAAGTTCTAATTTAAATTTACTTATATCTATAAGTCCATTAACAAATACCTTTAAATAATCGTCGTATTTAAAAGTATGAACAGATGCTCGATTACTATACTTTTTAATGGATATTTTATGTTTTTGAATAAATTTTAGAAGAGATTCATCTGTAAAGAAAAATAAAATACTCCTATAATTATCAATGGTATTAGAAAGTTTTTCAGTCATCAAACAATGGCCAGATTTCATCAATAAGAAGTTTGAATTTTCTATAGAAACAGAGGTCTTATCAGCAAACACTTCTTTATGACCTTCCATTAAAAAACTAAATGTATTCTGCCCTAGAGATACCATTTGTTTCAAACTTTCTTTAGATGTTTGATAATCAAAAACCTTGAAAACACTAGAGCCTCCAGTTTTTAAATCTTCTGGTAAATTAATTATTTGCATATTTTGATTATCTCAGATGTATTTTATCGTTAATCCAAACTTGTATTATGCTGAATATATTTACCAACAATAATAGCGGTTACAATTACTAAATAGAATTGTCCCATAAGCCCTGTAATAATAGCTGCCTTTTGAGCTAAAGGCGTTACTGGAACAATATCTCCATAACCAATAGTCATTAAGGTTATGTATGAATAATACATAATACTATCTAAGCCCATATCAATATTACTACTTTGTATAATAACACCTTTAAACGAGTTTGGCTCTAAAAGAGCTATCGTTGTAAATAAGAAAAACGCAATAAAACCTAATGATATATAACCACACATTAAACCAATAACCACAGTATTATTAACACGTTTAGCTCTCCATATTTGCAATATTATTTGATGTGTAACGAAGATGTAAAAAATAAAATAAACACTTAAACGGATTAAAAAATTCTCTTGAAAATCGGTATCTTTCTTCAACATACTACTTCCAAAAACAAGTAATGAAACCGCAAAAAGACCTATTAAAAACCACATTAGTTTTTTCTTTTTTGAAATCAACAATATGCCTGCCATAGTATTAATTAAAAACAACGTTGGCGTTAATATGTCTTCAAAAAAATCGTTTGGAAAAAGTAATGATCCAAACAAAATAAAAAGCTGTGTTAAAAAGAAAATCTCAAACCTATGTTTATACAATTCTTTAACCATACTAATCTTAATATTAAAACCCAAATCCTAATCTAAACGCTAAACGTACGCCGTCATCACTAGAAAATGCAGACAGATTAAATGTCATCATATCTGCTGCATTGGCATAAACACCACCACCTATTGATGTATTCCAACCATTAGAATTATGATTAGCATCTAATAATAAGGCATTGTCTACCCATACTCGTCCATAATCCATACCACCGTAAAGCCCTATATTTAATGGCAATAAACTGGTTTTCATCTTATGTAAATTTAAACGTAAATCTGTACTTTGCACAAAAGCGTTCTTCCCTGTAAATCGTTCGTTTCTAAAACCACGCAGGCCATTGTTTGCACCAATGTTTGCAGCTTGATAAAACTCAAAATCATCTCCAAAATTAATATGTCCTTTAAGTTTTGTTGCTAAAACTAATTGTCCACTTGACACCAATTTATAATCAATCCCAAGTTCTGGAATTAAATACCCAAACCCTCTAGATTCATCTGTATTATTTTTATATCCAGTCTCAATAGCAAATAACATCCCTAGTGTTGGAAATGCTTCATTATTTGAGTTTTTAAATTGATATTTTGCATGAATTCCATAAAAATCATCATTAACCTCAACATCGTCACCAATAAATTGATCGTTAATAAAACGCCCTTCAGTTTCTTCTACTTCAATAGATTCATAAGATAACCCTATTTCAAAACTTGCGCCTATACGACCTCTCCATATTAAAGATGGTGCAAACTTTAAGGTGCTTAACTTAACTCGATTATAATCTAAATCGACATCTAGTCCATCATTTTCATCTGCTTCTGGGTTTGGTGTACTGTTACCAAAACCAAAAAAATTCATTGAATAATTCGGGCTTGTAAACTTAGCGTCTATTTCTAAATTCATATGCCCTATAACATTTGCAAATTCACCTTTATAACCAAAATCGAAACCTTGGGTTGCAAAATAATATCCTCCAGAAATAATATGTTGCACTGTAAATGGATTACGCTCAAACCCATAACGTGTAACAGTATTTACAAACCCAACTCTAAAACCATCATCTGGATTTGCTCCTAATGAAGGTATAAATTGATTTGAATTATTCTTTAACTTCTTATAATCGTAAACATTCGTTTCATAATCGTCTGTTAACTTTTTAGCACCATTACTGGTTAAAAACTCATTGTTTTTAGTTTTATGATCGTAAACTTTAAGTTTCTTTCCATTAGTTATATTGTAAACATCTTTATTTTGACCTCCTATTAATTTTACTCTAATAAGTTGGTTACCTGTTCCAAAAACCTCAAACCTGTCATCATCATCTAATCCATAAATCCAAATTTCTCTGGTATCTGTTGAAGTATATGTACGCTGATGGAACATACCATCTTTTTTACCTTTCTTTATTCTATATGCCGTTACTTTAGTTTGTCCCTCTGGTAAACGCTCAATATCAAACCAATCGTCTTTATTAGTTCCTTTTATAACAGCGTATTTATTAATATGCTTATAATAGCTATCTGATATTTTCTGAAGATTAGCACGTCTTCCTATTAGTTTTTCTCTGATGGTTTTAATTGTACTTTGATTAACTTCTGGTGGAAAGCTTTTAAAAGCTTCATAAATAACAGCATCGGTTAAATTATTTACAATACGCGTGACTTGTGCATCCCAAACTGATTTCCCTGACTGATTAATTAAAGCCATATCTAAAGGATAGGGTTCTAAATTAAACCATTTTGGGCTCTTTAATTCTTCATCAAAACTTCTCATTAATCGTAAAGCAGGTACAATGGTAGTGGTTACATTTAATAAAGCTCCATCTGCCATAATTGAAAATGCCTGATCCCGGTCTCTTGGTACAGGGCGATATACCGTTTTTCCTTTTTCTTTAAATACTGCCCAACGCCATTGGTCTTCATGTCTATCCCAATCTCCAATAAGCATATCGAATAAACGGGCTCTTATATAAGCGGCTTCATCAAGAAGAAAGTCTTCATCTTTATTCAGTTTTTTTAAAACATCGTCTGTACTTATTAATGTATTAGAAAACCCAAAACTTGCTTTATCTCCATGTCCAGAGTCTGTACGCTCCTCTATCATATACAGCTCGTTACCAAATTCGTTATTATATTGCCCTAATGCCTTTTGTTTTGGCACATAATACAATACAGGATTGGTATGATAAACACCTACAGCGTCCGATAGTTTACCTATAGTAAATGGTGCATATGGATGGGATCCTGTAAACACATCAAGCAATAAGTCTTCGGTAAAAGTATCGTTAAATTGTCCTTCTATGTATTGATCTTTAAACCCTACAGCTTGTAAATATTGAATGGCATTTTTACGTAGCGCTCGCATAACATATTGGCGCCCTTGCTTATCTTTTAATCGTAATGATTTCGATTGGTGTCCACCTCCTTTTCTCATAGGTTTTAAACCGCCCAACAAAGTATCTAAATTTACTGTTGGCGCTTTAACTTGTGTTCCAAAATCTTCTCTGTAACGATTTCCCCAAAGCGATTTATAAAACCCGCTTTTAGTTATTTCTTCTTGGGCATAAATAGATGCTACTTGAGTGTCTGGAAATGTTGATTTATAATTTCCAGGAATCTCTTTTTTATCCTTCGAAAGAACTTCTGTTTGAAAAATAACTTCATTATTTGAATAAAACCGAACATAAGATGAGCCATCCTTAAAAATATCTAAACGTGCATAACCTGATGCTCCATAAGAAAATTGACCGCCTCCAACATTACGAGTTGGTGTTTCTTTTGAGCCTGCTCCACTTACTATTTGTGGTAAATTATCCTGAACGATGTATTGAAGATTATGATCATGACCAGATACAAAAATAGTTTTATCATTTTCTTGAGCAAGTGTAATAATACGTTTTCTAAAGGTATTATATAATTTATTCTGAATATCTACTATGGTTACACCTCCTGCTTTACGAATTACATTTTTTAATGTTCCTAAAACAGGTAAAGGCTTCATATGACTTTCAAATGAGTATTGACCACCATGAGATCCATTAGAAAACATAGGATGATGAATGGCTATTAACGTTGTCTTGCCTCTAGCTTTTTTAATTTCGCCCTCTAATTCATCAAAAAACTTGGTTCTTGTTTTAATTTCACAATCATCATTTATGGTTGGATGTTTATTCCAGTCTGTTAAATACCATTCTGAGTCTATAACAATCAAAACAATATCATCGGAAATTTTCACCCTTTCAATAGGGCAACCGTTTTCTGGTAGAAAAGTATTTTTTCCTAACTTATTTTCAACATATTTCTCTTGCCTTTTTAAACCTTTTAAACCACCATTGTACCAATCATGATTACCAGGAATAAATATGGTTTTGCCTTTAAAATCTTTTACAACTCCTACTTGTTCGTTAAGTTGATGTTCTGCAAAAGCACGTCCTTCGTCACTTTTATTAGGAAGCCCTTTTGGATAAATATTATCGCCTAAAAAAAGTACAGTACTGTGTTTTGAAGCTTTATTAAGTTCTTTTTTAAATGCTTTTAATGCATTAGAAGGTGTTCTTAATGGCGAATTTCCCGCATCACCTATTAAGTAAAAAGAATGTACAATCTCCTTTTCTGGAAAGTCACTATTGATATTTGCTTCCTTATAATGAGGGTTATAAGTTGCACAGGCATTCAATAATAAAATAACAAAAAAAGCAGAACTAATTTTAGTGCTTACTTTCATATTGTTTATAATGGATTAGTTGTCTCTTCTTCTATATTATAAAATCTATTCCAGCTTGAAATTATTGTAAAACATAACGATTTTCTATACTTTATTATAAACTCAAGCTTCATTACAAAATCTTAATATAGAATTTAAGTTTAAATTTATGTAAAATTATTTAATTCCAGCTCAACAAGCTCCGCTCCTCCCAATATTTTTTAGGAGATTCTTTTATTGATTTAAAAAAATCTAATTCCTGCTCTGTTAGATTAAAGTCTAAAGCCTTTAAATTCAATTTTAACTGGTTTGTATTTGAAGCACCGCTTAACACATAGGTTGGTTGCAAACTATCTATTATAAATCGCAATGCAATAGCATCTTCTCCAACTTGATACTTCTGGGATAATTCACTCAGTTTTTTATAAAATACTCCGTAGTGCTGAAAGTTTTCATTTTTAAAGACACGTCCATTTGCTAAAGCTTCTTTAATAATAACTGATTTACCTTGCTGAAGTACTTTTTTTAATACTAATAAAGTAGATTGCTCAAAAATATTATAAGTTACTTGAAAACTATCAAACAGTAGTTCTCCATCAACTTGAACTTTTAATGCTGTTTCAATAACCTCTTTTTGATTTGCTCCACTAGTCGTAATACCAATTTGTAAACCTATTTCTTTTTTAATACTATAAAGTCGTTTTAGTACTTCCTTATTTTCTAATATACCACTTTCAAAAGTAGCTGAATGCACTTGATAGATTTTTAGCTCTGGAAACATATTTTTAGATGTTCCCCACTGCTCTAACAATTTAGTTAACGAATGTTCTTTTACTTCATGCTGCCCTTTAAAACCTAACTTCCAATTAGCCAAATAGGTATAGCCCCATTTTGTTCCCAAAATAACATCCTTATGTTTTCTTGCTGTATTCCAAGCTTCTAAAAAAGCTTCACCCTTACCATATGATGGCGCTGAATCAAAATATCGAACACCAAAATTATAGGCTTCATCCAGTACAGATAATGCGTTACTTTTAAAAGCTTCTTCAGATTTATCTACAATGCTACCAGATCTAATATTAATATATTCTGGCCTACCCAAAGCAGCAAGCCCTAATCCTATTTTAGTTATTGTTTTATTGGTACTCATATTAAACCTACCCTATTTAGAGTCATTAACTTATAATTTCAGTTTCAATAATCACTTCACTTTGTAATGTTTTGTGTACTGGACATTTAGAAGCTATTTCTTTTAATCTTTTAATTTGTTTATCATCCAAATTCCCAACAAACTTCAATTTTTTATTAATATGATCCAAATATAATGGTGTTTCAACTTCAAGTCCCAAATCGTCACTATGCTTTCTGGAATGTGTAACATATACAAATACTTCTTGTAAATCCCAGTTTTTACGTTGCGCATACATTTTTAAAGTCATTGCCGTACATGCTACTAGTCCTGCATTAAGGTATTCGTATGGAGATGGCCCAAAATCGTCTCCTCCAATAGACTCTGGTTCATCTGCAACTATTGTATGCTTTTTGGTTTGAATGGTTGTAGTAAAGTTATCTTCTACCAAATTTAAATGCCCTACTAATTGCTCGCCATTGGTTTCCAACATGTCATTGTCTTGGGGTTCGAAATAACGTTGTACCCACGCTCCAATAACATTGCCTACATATTTACTATCTCTAGGACTCGTTAATAAATGGTCTGCATTATCTAATGTTATAAAGCTTTTAGGGTGCTTTGCGTTATGGTATAATTTTTCAGCATTTTCTATACCTACAACGGTATCGCTTGGAGCATGTAAAATGAGTAAAGGCTTTCGTAATTTTTTTACGATAGTTGGTAAATCTGTTTTTCCAAAATCTTCAACAAATTCATTATTAATTTTAAAAGGACGTCCTCCTATATTGACTTCTACTTCGCCTTTTTGTTTTACTTCTTCTATACCATGCGAAAATAAATGAGTAACATGGCTTACTGTTGCGGGAGCTCCAACTGTAGCTACAGCTTTAATGTTTTTTAATTGATAGGCTGCCGATAATACTGCTGCTCCACCAAGAGAATGTCCTACTAATAATGATGGTGCTTCGTAATTAGCTTCCATATATTGACTTACAGCAATTAAATCTTCAACATTCGCTGAAAAATGACTGTTAGCAAATTCGCCTTCGCTACGTCCTAGTCCTGTAAAATCAAACCGCACTACTCCAAAACCGTATTGAGTTAATACCCTACTAATATTTTTAACGGCTCCTAATGCACTTGAACATGTAAAACAATGTGCAAAAACAGCGTAATTATTTGGTTTTTGATTTGCTGGCAATTCCAAATATGCTTGAAGTTTTAATCCTTTATTGTTTTCTATATATAATTTTGAACTTTTCATTCTATTAAATGATTTAGTTTTGCTTTATCTGCATGTTTTGAAAACCTATTTAATACTAATTTTAATTTTGGATTGATAAAGGTTTTACAAAATGGTTTATTAGGGTTTTTATAATAATAGTTTGCAATTTGTTCTCGCGAGGCTTTAAACGTATTAAATAGCAACACTTTAATTATTAATTTATTTTCAAATAAATTTTGAAATCCTTCTAAAATAATACTAACATCTTCTTTTTGTTTTTCTGAAAACGTATATATGGCCGATCGATATTTATCTCGCATAGAATGACTGCTTGTACTTTTATGCGTATATAAATGAACTTTTATAAGTGTTTTTAATGATATTTCTTTAACATTAAAATGTACAATAACGGCTTCTGAAAACGTATTGTTATCATTTACTGATGCGACATAACCTTGTTCTACTTTTGTGACACCTTTTAATGATTGGTATACGGCTTCTGTACACCAATGGCATCCTCCTCCTAATGCTATTTTTTGAGACATTTTATAATTACGAACTACAGGACAACATAGAACAGCCTACTTTGTCTCTTGCCCAATCTGGTCGTTTTGCAAACCATTTTTCGTATTCTGGTTGTTCGCTATAGGGTTGTTTTAAAAGTTGAAATAATTCATCTATTAAATTATAGTTTCCTTTATCTCCATCATCAATTGCTAACTGTGCCATATAATTTCGCAGCACATATTTAGGGTTCATGGCATTCATTTTTTCTTTCCTTTCTTTATCTAAAAGTGTTTCTTCTTTCAATCGAGATGCATAGCGCTCAAACCAATTATTCCATTGTTCTTTAATGCTTCCTGTTATTTCTTCTGAAATGTAAAATGCGTCTCTTACAACTTCTAATCCTTCTGAATGGTTTTCTTTTTCAAAGTGACTTAAATTTCTAAAGAAAATAGTCATATCTGTTTCCGTCATTTGCAGAGCATCTTCTAAATCTTGAATTAATAACTTATCGTTTTCAATTTCAGATTGTAAGCCTAATTTAACCCGCATCATTTTTAAAGATTGATCGTCAAAATCGGTTTTATATTGATTTAGTATTGCTTCTAATGCTGGTGCATCTTCAATTAAAGGAAAAATAGCATTTGCTAATTGAAGCAAATTCCATAATCCAATATTGGGCTGATTTCCATAACGGTATCGTTTATTTTGCCTATCTGTTGTGTTTGGTGTCCAGCCAAAATCGAAACCTTCTAACCAACCATAAGGACCATAATCTATGGTTAGTCCCAAAATAGACATGTTATCTGTATTCATTACACCATGTACAAACCCTACGCGTTGCCAATGGATAATCATTTTTAAAGTGTGTTCTGATACTGCTTTAAAAAACTGAATATAGGTTTCTTTTGAAGGCTTACCTAAATGCGAAAAATGATGTTTTATAGTATAATCCACCAAGGCTTTTAGGTTTTTATTGTCTTGTCTTGATGCGAAAATTTGATAGTTCCCAAAACGTAAAAAGGATGGTGCTGTTCGGCAAACTATAGCGCCTTTTTCATAAGCGGGATTGCCATCGTACATCACATCTCTAAGCACTTTATCTCCAGACAATGCTAAAGACAATGCGCGTGTTGTAGGTACGCCTAAATGATGCATAGCTTCGCTGCATAAATATTCGCGAATAGAGGAACGTAATACAGCTAAACCATCTGCTGTTCTAGAATATGGGGTTTCTCCAGCTCCTTTTAGTTGTAAAACCCAACTCTTATTTTTATGTTCAATTTCAAATAAATTAATAGCTCTACCGTCTCCCAATTGTCCTGCCCAATTTCCAAATTGATGCCCTCCATAGCACATAGCATAAGGCTTGGTATTGGGTAACACGTCGTTTCCTGTAAAAACGTTTAAAAACACATCGCTTTTACTATCACTTTCAAACAAACCTAAATCATTAAGCATTTCTGGAGACACATGTATCAATTCTGGATTTGTTGTTTTTTTAGGTGATACATAAGAAAAACAGGCTCCCGAAACTTGTCGTCTAGCACTTCCCTGTACAGGATCTGCTGGTAATGCTTTTGTGAATTTATCTTTTATGTTTAGTTTCATATATTACATTTCTTAAACAACAATCAGCTTGTTGTTAATTTGCTTAACCATTTCCCTAAATCTTTATCAGACGGATTTCTTAATCGTTTACCTCCAATGGTTATTGTTGGAAAGTTTAGTTTTCCATTATCATAAAGCTGCCTTAATTTTTCAGCATAATCATCATTAACTTCAACATCCAAAAACACGTAATCTAAATCACGTGTTTCTAAAAATGTTTTATAGTATTGTGTTTTATGACATCTTTCGGCTCCATAAAGCTTTATGTTAACCTTTGGTTTCATAAACTACATCGTTTTTAATAATTCAATGGCTGCATCTGGATTTAAATGAAAATCTGAAAACACAACATTATCTTTTTTATCAATAAATAGAAACCATGGTGTCCCGCCTGTTTGATAATTTCTCATAACATTCGATATCGATTTTCCATCGTCTCCTGCATCATGTCCAAAAGGTATTTTTAAGTCGTATTGCTTTTGAGTCTCTATTATTTTCTCATAAGTATTCTCTTCATGACCTTCAAAAACAGTTTGTATGGCTAAAAACTCAACATTATCGTTGCCTTTTAATGCTTCTACCATTTTTTTTAAATCTGGTAAGCCTTTACTATGACACCCTGGACACCAACTTTGAAAACAATACACCACCTTAAACTTCCCTTTAAAATCTGATAGTTTTATTGATTCTGTTTTATTCCCCTCTGCATCAATCCATTGATTTACATTAAACTCTGGCGCATTAAATACATTTATATGTTCCAATTGGTTTGACATATAGCTATTTCTATCTTTAAATTTAATTTTCATTTGATACTACTTTAACTTATCCGCATGGAGCTCACGTAGTTTAACCAATTTAGGTGTTATAACAAAACTGCAATAGCCTTGTGTTTCGTTATTCCTGTAATAATCCTGATGTTCTTCTTCTGCTTTATAAAAAACATCTAACGCTGTAATTTCAGTAACTATAGCGTTTTCATAATATGGAGCGACTTCTTTTAACACCACTTCTGCTATTTCTTTTTGAGCAGTATCGTGATAATATATTACCGAGCGGTATTGCGTACCTCGATCTGCGCCTTGCTTGTTTAAAGTTGTAGGATCATGCGTTGTCATAAAAATGATTAAAATATCTTGATACGAAATCACACTTGAATCAAAAGTCACCTGTACAACCTCTGCATGTCCTGTTAATCCAGAACATATCTCTCTATAGGTTGGATGTCCAGGAACAGTTCCTCCAGAGTATCCAGATACTATTTTTTCGACCCCTTTTACTTCTTGGAATACAGCTTCTGTACACCAAAAACAGCCGCCTCCAAAAGTGGCTAATTGTAAATTTTCATTATTCATCTGCACCTCTTTCTATAACCATAGATTCTGAGTTAATACAATACCGTAATCCGCTTGGTTTTGGTCCATCTGGAAATACATGTCCTAAATGGGCATCACATGTATTACACATTACCTCAACACGTACCATACCAAAAGCTGTGTCTCTTTCGTACTTAATTGCATTTTCTTTAATAGGTTGCGTAAAACTGGGCCATCCTGTACCTGAACTAAATTTAATTGTAGAGTCGAACAATGCCGCATCACAACATACACAATTATACTTTCCTTCATCGTGGGTTCTACAAAGCGCTCCACTATGTGGTCGTTCTGTTCCTTTTTGTCTTGTAATTCTAAATTGCTCTGAAGTTAATTGAGTACGCCATTCTACTTCTGTCTTTTCAACTCGTTTGTCTGGAGTTGGATTCCCTTTTACGGAAAAGCTTATAACTTCTTTCCAAGTTAGCATAATAGATTTCCTTTCTTTTTTTAGTTAGTGAACTCATTTAAACAAGTTCAATTATGATATGCTTTTTCAACATAAAGATAGTCGAAATTTTATTCAGGAACTTACTATGCTTATCTTTTTGAAAGATTTGAAAATATGAATATCATTCACCTATTAAATTGATCATGATAAAGCTCCTTTTTTCTTTTCTATTTTGAAATAAATTTTAATCAACAAAAGGTATTAATATAATTTACGACAAATAATTACGTTTTACCGCCTTAAAGTCTTGTTAAATAAAGTTTAGTATTTTTACTAAACAAACTATTGAATATCTATGGATAATATAATAACAAAAGCTGAAATTTTCACAACTAATCTTTTAAACGAAAAGTTAGATACTGCTTTTTTATATCATAATTTAACCCATACGCAACGTGTTGTTGAAAAAGTAAAAGAACTAACCGAACAATGTGGCTTAACAGATTCTGAAAAAACCATTTTAACATTAACCGCCTGGCTTCATGATACTGGTTTTACCAAAGATGCTAAAAACCATGAAGATGAAAGTATTGTTATAGCTAAAGAGTTTTTGAATTCTGAGAATTATGCTGAAAAAGATATTGATACAGTATGTCATTTAATTTTGGCCACCAAAATTGGACATAAGCCAAAAAACAAATTAGAAAAAATAATAAGAGATGCAGATTGCTCACACATTGGCAGTAAAAATTACTTTGAAGTTTCCGAACTATTAAGAAAAGAATGGGAACTTGTTTGTAACCAAGTATTCTCTGAAAGCGAATGGTTAGATGAAAACATAAACTTCTTATCCACACAGCATCGTTTTCACACTAATGAAGCTGCTCTTAATTGGGAAAAAAGAAAAGGTAAAAATTTATCTGAATTACTTAAGGCTAAAAAAAAGCTTGATATTGAAAGTAAAAAACTTAAACAGAAAAAAGAAGAATTAAATTTTAAAAAAAATAAGGTTGAACTGCCAGAACGCGGTATTGAAACCATGTTCCGTGTTACTTTAAAAAATCATATTACCTTAAGTAACATTGCCGATACTAAAGCAAACATTTTGCTTTCTGTAAATGCAATTATAGTCTCTTTAGTCTTAGCTAATTTAATCCCTAAACTAGATAATCCCTCTAATGCTTACCTTATTTACCCAACTGTTATTTTTGTAACGGTTACAGTAGCCTCCATTATTTTATCTGTTTTAGCGACACGTCCAAATGTGACTAGCGGCAAGTTTACAAAAGAAGATGTTGCGAACAAGAAAGTGAATTTACTATTCTTTGGAAACTTTCATAAAATGGAACTCAAAGATTTTGAATGGGCCATGGGAGAAATGATGCAGGACAGAGAATACCTTTATTCTTCTATGAAAAAAGATTTATATTTTCTTGGTCTAGTTTTAGATAAAAAATACAAAATACTAAGACTTACTTACTCTGTTTTTATGGCAGGCATTATCGTAAGTGTTATTGCTTTTGCTATTGCTTTTCAGTATTCGGGAGCAAATGTTCTTTAACAAATAAAGCCATGAAACAACATTTCATGGCTCTATTTGTTCATTTATTTTTAATTTCCACCAAGATTATTCATCGCAACTATTTCATTTATACGTAATCTATAATCTGGTTTTTTTCTATTTTTTATATCAACAAATATTTCTGAATGCTCACTTTTAGAGTAAACATTAAAAAAAGCATCATTCCCGTACCAATTTTCTAAATCTTCATTATTACTATTATAATCTCTAAAAATATTTCCGTTACAATTATTAAAATACATCTTACTAAACTGAAGTTTCGCTAAATTCTCTCCATTAATTAATATATTCTCATTAAGTAGTACTGCAGGGCTAAAACCAGATATTACACTTTTACCAATTTCGAACAATGTATTTTCTCCTATATAAATAGACTCCTTTACCAATCCTAGCTTAATGTCTGAATCTAAGGTTTCTGTATCTGTCAAGAATGTTACATTATTTGCTATTATTGCTGTTCCTTTTTTAGAGAAATCTACATCTCCCTTCTTATCATATGAAACAACCTTCATACACCTAGAATCTACTCCATTTGAGGTATACGGAGACCTAATAGCTAATCCATTACTTAAATTACATTGCGCTCCATAATTAAATTTATAGTCAGTACCTGCCGATTTGAAAGAAACTATTTTCTCTAAATTAACTTCTCCCCCTATTACATTAAAAGAGTTACCTGCAGAATAACTTACCATAACATTATTTATTATAGTTTCGTTTCCTATGCCTGCTAATAATATAGCATTTGAAGCGTCTGGATTTTTCACCTTCTTCACCGCTCCTGCATATTCTATTCTTACATATTTTAAAATACCTGAGTTACTTTTTGGATTTGAGCCTCCAAAATTTGTGTTTTCATAGTTCTCTGGTTTCATATTTGAATAAAAAGAAGATATAGAACTTGTATTCCCTAATTTATTTGTAGGGGCATCACCTAATAATATTATACCTCGCCAATCTCCTGCTTTTTTGTAACTTTTATTAGATGTAAAAACTATTGGATCTGTTAACAAACCTTCTGCTACTATCTTTGCTCCCTTAGTAATAGTCAAAGATGCTCTCGTTTCTGCATCTGCCATAATTACTGTTCCTGGCTCAATACTAAGTTTCGCATTATTCGTAACAAAAACATCTCCTAACAGCTGGTAAACATTCTTTTTTAACAGCTTAGTATCTTCTGTTATATTGCCTGTTAATATATGACTACTTTCTCCATAATCTACAGTTTTAGGATTAAACTGTGTCCAGTTATTAAGCCAATTATCACCTTCTATACCCCTTTGTTGCGCACTAACCGTACCAAACATTAACATTAACAGTCCTATTATTTTAGTTATCTCTTTCATAGAAATATGTTATTATTAAAAATTAATTTTTATTATAGCCACTTACTTCTGTAAGTAAACAACATCTGTGCCATAAACAATTACTTTAACTGTTTATGTACTTAACTATATATGAATAATAAGCATTTATTAATTTAAAAACTAAGTTCAATTTATAGCTTATAAATTTTATGCCGATATAACCATATATTAAATTACACTTAACAAAACTCAAGTTCCAAACACTTGATTATTCGACAAAACGCTTATTATTTACGTTAAAATACGAAAAAATATATAAAAAAGTCTTTTTTCTACTAAATATTTTAAGATAAATCCTATAATAGAGGATTTAATTACCATAAAACAACCTTCTTATCCAATTTTCGAATAAATATAACGCACTAGATTCAATATTATTTTTAAATAAAAAAAGAGATGCAATTAAACTGAATAGTATCATTTATAACTAAAAAATGTGTAAGCACATAAGAAATCATGCTATACAGAAAACATCTTTATTCTTCTACGAAAAAGGACTCATATTTTCTAAGATTAGTTTTAGATAAAAAAACAAAGAATTAATTTACTCTCTTTTTATGAGAAGTATTATTACGAATTTTATTACTGGTGCTTTTCAGTATTTGGGAAGTTGAATATATTAGCGTTCATTTCCACTAATAGCATCTTTTTATAAAGTCTTTAAAATTACCTCCAACTATTAAATTTCGTGTTTTATATGTTTTTAAACTTTTTTCCATTTGAAATTTATCGGCTAGAGTTTCTGAATAATATTTATTCATTCCACAATTCGAACAAACAAATTTCACTTCATTTTCATCTTTTTCTTTTAAAAACCCTTTCATAACTACGCCTTAATCTCTTTCATTAAATCATCGTAAGTATAAAATGCTTTATCTTTTTCATTTTTATGATATAAAACACTTACTCTTAAAGCTTTAAGACCAGTTACCGCTTGTAAATCCTGTAACTCTAAAATCTCTACATCTGTATCTAAATAATGCTTAGATTGCAGAAACTTAATATACCTTAAATATTCACGTTCATCTTGTTTTTGAGAATATACAATCGTTATTTTACCCTTTTCTGTAATACGTTTTTTTGTCCCCTTTATGTAAGCCTTATCTACGCGTTTCTTTACAATTTCATATCTAGCATTGTAAGTGCCATCTACATCAAATTGTTTTTCATCCATTCTAAAACTTATAGATAATGGTTGATTAAAAACTAAAACCATTGAAGCCACATCTAAAGCTACAGGAAAATTATGCTGCATTTGATAATAAGCATTTTCCATTTCGCACATCACTTGTAATTGCCATAGTCTTAAATTATAAAGATAAATAGGATTGAATGACTCTTCTTTTGTAATAGATTCACCTATGTACATATTGTGTTCTACACCATCAGTTTTAAAACGCTCAAAATAATGTGGATACATAGCCTGAGCCTCTAGCTGCTTTTTATCTAAAAGCGAAGCCATTTCTTTGTTAATCATAACAATAGTATCATCGTACTGTTTTCTATGATTGTACAAAATATTTACTTTATCATCAATACTACTAAAATAAGAATCAATATGAGGCCTTAAGCTATCTGTAGAGTAAAGATGTTTAAGTACGGGCTCTATATCTTGCTTAAAAAATTCAGCTATATGCTGCTCGCTATCTACTTGAAAATTGGTTTTTAAATCTTTTAAATAATTCTTAATTTGATATATATATTGTTCATAAATTGGTAAAACCTCTACTTCTGAAGCTTTTTCAAAAATACTTTTAACTGCTTTTAATTGAAGCGTTAAATCTAATTGAGTTGCTTTATTTCTAGCTTCGGAAGATCCTTTAATATCTATTTGCCCATATAAAGGATAAATGTTTTCAAAATCTATTTTTTTGAAAACTGCTTTTTCTCCATTAAATTCTGCTTTAATATATTTCCTAGCTTCTTTTTCAAATCGCCATTTTACACTTGGGTGAATGGAAGTACATTCTTTTTGAATGATGGCTTCTATTAAATTTTCCTCTTCATTTTTAGATCGCTCTACTGCTGATACAATAAAAGGCATAACATCTACCAACTTATTAGCATTGATACTATTAAGCACTTGCATTTTATTGGATACTATTTCTATAACTCCCATTACCCCATCATCATTTGCAATGGGCGCAAAAATAGCACTTTTAATTCCTTGCTTATGTAAATTAGTAATATGTGGTGCTTGTTCTTTTGATTCTTTAAGTGCGCTATCTACATCTGAAATAGAAAAGAACTTATGTTCTTTTAGTAATCTATCATAAGACCAACAACATAAAGAATCCCTGCAATCTGCTTTTTCTAAATCACCTAGAAGAAAACTATTCATTCCAACACCATAAACACGCTCAAAAGTACCATCTTCTTCATTATATATGGAAAATCCGACTCTTAAATCGTTAATCCCAAAAAGAGATCTAAAAACTTCATGAAAGCCATCCATAAAATTCTCATCCTTTCGCTTATCTTCTCCAATTAGGTTAGACTTAATATTAGATATAGATTGATCATCTGTAACATCAAAAATATTTGAAACTACAAAACCATTAAATGTATAGCTATGAGGTGGAAATTTTTTTTTCCAAAGGTCTACATTTTCAAAATTATCCAATAACTCATTATAATCTTTCTGTGTTATTTTTGGAGCATTTTTATTTGGAATAATTTCACAAAAATCTGCATTGTATAATATTTTATAAAAGCGCATTATCCCATTAGCATCTGGTATTTCATAATAAAAGGGTCTATTAAGGTTTATATTATAACCATAGCAAAAACTTAAAATAACAGTACATGCAATAATATAGCCATCATCTTCAGGCATGTTTTTTATATTCAATTGAAAATCATCTCCTGCTATTCTAATTATATTTTTAAAGCGCTCCGAACAATTAAAATTCAAATCACGAAAAGGCACAGAAGCAGTTTTTATTTCATTTTTAGTTAATATAGGACTAAATGAATCTTGGAGAATAGCATGTATTTCCTTTTCTCTTTCTTTTAATATAGAAACATCACTAAAACCTTCTCTTAACTCTGGATATTCAGAAGCTATTTTTAATACAAGGTTAGCTTTAGCAGATATGAATTCATCTCCACCCTTAGACAATTCCTCATAATGTTTGAGCAACTTATTAAAACCAATTTTAAGTTTAAAGGGCGATTCAAAATTCTCATTAATATCCATGACATTAAATTTCTTAGAATAACAAAGTTACAAATTATTGATTAAGTCGATATAAACTAGACTATCTAACAACGAAATTGTTACATTGAAGAAAGTTATTTTTTTTCCTTATTATTATAACAATCACTTTAAAACTTTAACTAAACAAAAAAGCTTCTCTAAAACAGAGAAGCTTTTTTTATTATTTATGAGATTAAAAAAGACTATTGATTTCCTTTTTTATAATCTTCTAAAAACTTTGCTAAGCCTATATCTGTTAAAGGGTGTTTTAATAATCCTTTTATTGATGATAATGGTCCTGTCATCACATCCGACCCTAATTTAGCACAATCAATAACATGCATTGTATGACGAACAGATGCTGCTAAAATTTGAGTATCAAAAGCATAATTATCATAAATCTGTCTAATTTCAGCAATTAGATTTAAACCATCAGTAGAAATATCATCTAATCTTCCTATAAATGGAGACACATATGTTGCTCCTGCTTTTGCTGCCAATAAAGCTTGACCTGCAGAAAATACTAGAGTTACATTTGTTCTAATACCTTTATCTGAAAAATATTTACACGCTTTAATACCATCAGCAATAAGTGGTAATTTTACAACAATTTGAGGATGCAAAGCGGCTAATTTT
Organism: Flavivirga aquatica; assembly: GCF_001747085.1. Taxonomy (GTDB): domain Bacteria; phylum Bacteroidota; class Bacteroidia; order Flavobacteriales; family Flavobacteriaceae; genus Algibacter_C; species Algibacter_C aquatica. The sequence continues at coordinate 78,092 of NZ_MDJD01000043.1, read as the reverse complement.
TCACCTTCTCCAACCATACCTTCAAAATCTGTAGAGATAACTTCTGCACTAACATCTCCTTCTACTAAATCACAAATTTTCTTATAATGCGCTAAAATATTATCTGTTCCAGTAATACCTTCTTTTGCCATTAATGATGGGTTTGTTGTTACACCATCTAAAACACCTAATGCTTGAGCCTCCGCTATGTCATCTAGGTTTGCTGTATCTATAAAAAATTTCATTTGTTTATTTTTATTAAGCGTTTTGTTCTTTTAAATATTCCAATACGTTTTGGCATACTTTTTCTCCTGTAAAACCAAACTTATCGTCTAGTACTCCTGCAGGTGCAGAATATCCAAAATGATCTACTCCAAATACTTTTCCGTTATCACCAACAAGTCCTTCTAAATTTACTGGTAACCCTGCTGTTAAACCGTATAAAGGTTTATTTTTAGGAATAACACTATCTTGGTATGCTTTAGATTGAAGTCTAAATACACCTTCTGAAATTATGGATGCTATATTTACTTTTAAGTTTTCTTTTTCTTCAAGTAATTTAGCTGCTTCTATTAATGTTGATACCTCAGATCCATTCGCTACTAATACCACATCTGGATTTTCAACTTCTTTTACTAAATACCCTCCTTTTTCGGCAGCTAAAGCTTCCTTATATCTTGATTCTCCTTGAGCAGGAACATCTTTAATACCTTGTCTAGATAAAATTAATCCAGATGGTGTATTTGTGTTCTCTAATGCCATTTTCCAAGCCACGCTAGTTTCAGCAGAATCAGCAGGACGCATTGCTAAGAAACTATTTTTACCACTGTGGTTTTTAAGTTTCTCTAATAAACGTATTTGTGCTTCTTGTTCTATTGGTTGGTGTGTTGGTCCATCTTCTCCTACTCTAAAGGCATCGTGTGTCCACACATATTTAACTGGCAACTCTTGTATACCACTTAAACGGATAGCTGGTTTCATATAATCTGAAAAGACAAAGAACGTTGCTACAACTGGAATAATACCTCCATGTAAAGCAATACCATTTGCGATACAAGCCATTGTTAATTCTGCAACTCCTGCTTGTAAAAATGATCCGCTAAAATCACCTTTTTGTAATGCTGATGATTTTTTTAAGAATCCATCTGTTTTATCACTATTTGATAAATCTGCAGAAGACACAATCATGTTCTCTACATTTTCAGCTAAATACGCTAATACGTTAGATGAAGCAACTCTTGTTGCTAAACCTAGTTTATGTTGAATAGATTCAAAATCTAATTCTGGAAGCTCTCCAGATAAGAAGAAATCTAATTTATCTGAAAGTGCTTTATTTTCTTTTTTCCAAACATCTATTATTGCTTTCTTTTCAGCTGCTTTTGCTATTTTCTCTTCTATTAAATTTTTATAAAAATCGCTTACATCTTCATAAATATCAAATGGATTTTCAATGCTAGCTCCTAAATTTAACAAGGTTTTTTCGTAATCTGCACCTGTAGCTCCAATAGGCTGACCGTGCAACTCACAGTATCCTTCAAACATACTTCCATCTGCTGCTACACAACCTTTACCCATAATAGTTTTACCTATTATTAATGTTGGTTTTTCAGTCTCATTGTTTGCATCTGTTAGTGCTTGTCTAATTTCATTATGGTTGTGTGCATCAATAGTAACTACTTTCCATCCCCATGCTTCATATTTCGCAGCTGTATCTTCACTAGTCACCTCATCTGTTGATGTAGATAACTGAATATCATTAGAATCGAAAAACATTATAAAATTACTCAACCCTAAGTGACCTGCTATTCTACCTGCTCCTTGAGAAATCTCTTCTTGAATACCTCCATCTGAAATAAAACCATATACTTTATGGTTAACCCAATCTCCAAATCTAGCTTCTAAAAATTTAGTAGCAATTGCGGCTCCAACACCCATTGTATGGCCTTGACCTAAAGGTCCAGATGTATTTTCTATACCTCTAGCAACATCTACTTCTGGATGACCTGGAGTTATAGATCCCCATTGTCTAAAGTTTTCAACATCTTTTTTCTCATAATTCCCTAAAAGGTAATATTGAGCATACATTAAAGTAGATAAATGACCTGCATCCATAAAAAAACGGTCTCTAAAAGGCCATGTCATATCCGATGGATCATAATTAAAAAACTCTGAGTATAAGATGTGCATAAAATCTGCACCTCCCATAGGACCACCTGGGTGACCTGAATTTGCTTTTTCTACCATGGCAACAGCTAATGCTCTGATATTATCTGCCGACTGCTGATCAATTTTTTTATTCATTTTTTAATTATGGTTAATATTTAACTCCTTTTTAATGTATGATGTATTTCTAAATAAATATGCCTGAATCACTTAAGCTTTTTTAGCTAAAAATTCTTTTAAAGAATCTAGAAAAATATTTTTTGCAAATATATAATCTTTAACTTGTTAGGGCTTACTAAAATTCAAATAATTTAATAATTAAGTATTGTCTTCTATAAAAGACATGAGATGTCTTTATAATATAATTCTTTCAATTTTTCGCAAGACCTAAATATTACTACAATTTTATTGAAAGCAAAAACGCCTTTTGTTTTATTAACAAAAGGCGTTTTTAGTTGCAAAAAAAAAGACCATCTCTTGAAATAGTCTCTTTTAATTTTATTTATATTTAACTTATTCTTTAACAAACTTCTTAGTTGAGATTCCTTTTGGAGATCTTAACTTTATAATATAAAGCCCTTTATTTATAGAAGATACATTTAATTGATCTTTAACATTTCTAACTGACAATACCGTTTTTCCTAATAAATCAATTATTTCTACCTTTTCTAAAACTTCTTTAGTATTAATATTTAATACATTACTTGTTGGGTTAGGATACATACCAAATTCAAAAGCATTGGCTTTTCTTGTTGATAGTGTAGTAGCACTATTATCTACAGTAAGACTATTTATAAATATCGCGTCAATATCTCCATGGGATAACATTTGATAACCCCAAGTCCAGAAATATATTCCACTCCCTGTTATTCCTGCATACAATTCAGGATCAATACCAGTAGTTGTAGAAACAGCACTCCCATCTATTTTAGCACTTAAAGTAGAAGTTGCTGCACTTGATTTAACTGCAATTTCAATGGTAAACTCATACTCTGTATTTACGTTTGCTGCAACTGTTATAGGAGTAGAAAATGGCGCACTACCATTCGCTCCATTTCCATTTGCATTATTAGGCTGTGTAGTTGTATCAGATTGAGAACTGATAACAAAATCAGATCCATCATATACTACTCTAATACCTTCTCTATCATGAAAATTAGTTAAATTATTATTACTTTTAAATCCAAAAAAGACTAAACCATTATTTACAGCTGTAGTACCTAAATTTTGACCATCTCTTCCAAATACAACCGTCATTTTTGCGGATATAAAGTCTCCATCACTTGCTGTAATAGCCCTATCTAATACTGCTCTTTTCCAATTAGCTCTGTCATGTCTTATTTGGTTATTAGCGTTCCCTACCCAAGAAGGGTCACTATTCCAATCTGCATTATTACCTACAGGGTCTCCTGCCGGAAAATCTGTACTGTTAAAATCTGTTGAATAAAACTGAGCACTTGCAGTTATAGCAAAAGCAAACACCATCATTAAAGTAAAGTAAGTTTTTCTCATAATTATATGTTTATTAGAATATTAGTTTTATTTAAAGGTATTTTTTTTTAAATTTCTATTCATATTCTAAATTACCCCAAACCTATACATAATTACCAAAAACAAAGGTCAAACAATTACTATTCATTAATATTATTATTAAAAAAATAAAATATCCTCAAAAAAAAAAAAAAAAACATCTCTAGTCCTGAAAAAGTTCATAATTGACACTATTACTTATTCTATTAAAAAAACTGGGTAATAAAAAAAATTTCACCCCCCTTTAGTATAAAGCTACTAAAGAGGCGGAAACCGAAAAGCCTTTTAATAGAGTAGGTATTCTTAAAACAAATTAATTATGAAAACAAACAAACTACTTTTTACAATTCTTTTTACCTGTATTTCTTTTACAGTCTTGAGTAAAAATATCGAACCTCCATTAAAAATGAACATTGAGAACAATATACTCGCTTGTAACCCTCCTGGTATAAATGGTTTATCTGGATCGAGCATAATGTGTTTAAGTAACCAAAATACATTTACATTTAGTTGGACTCCTAATAATTCTTACAAATTTTACGCTTACCAATGGCTATTACTAGATGCACAAGGAAACATAATGGGGCAAGGAAAGATTACACAGGCTGCACAATCATACAAAACGTTCACAATAAATGAATTTAAAGCGGTTAAATTTAAAATAGCAGTTATTTATAATTGTAGTTATTCACCTAAGCTTGGTACTATTAGACAAAGAGGATCTTGGAGTGTACGGGATTTTAAAGTCATTCGCGGCGCTATTCCAATTACCGCTATTACATCTATAGGATCTTTTTGCAAGACAGAATTAGTAAAATTTACAGCATTACATGGTTCTAGTACTCATAGCAGCTATATTTGGAACATTAGTTTTGGAGGAATACCCTCTCCAACACCACTGCCTTCAACCATAAACACAGGATGGATTGAGGTACCACAAGCGTATTCTGGTACAGATCCTATAACTATTTTTGTTACACCAGTTAATAACCTTTGCGGAAATGGGCTTACATATTCTAAAGTGATAACTCCTGCATCAGCATCTACACCTAACATAAGTAATCTAAACATAACAGAACCAACGAAATATTGCCCTGGTAAATCTAACGTATTTAAGGCTCCCCTTTTCTCTGGAGCAGAGTATAAATGGACCATTGAACGCTACTATTTTAATTCATCTTATGGTAACCGAACTTCGGAAACAGGTTTTGAAATGAATGAAGTTCGTCCAGATTTTGGCTCAGGAAATCTTTATGGAACAAGCACTGTTAAAAGCATTAGAGTCTCATTACAGATCCGAAATGGATGTGCCCCATGGTCCAATCCAATCTCTACTCCCTCGATTAATGTTTCTTATGGTCCATGTAATTTCATCAATAATATTAGTAATTCACTAAAAGAGATAAGTAAATCCAAAACAGATTTACTTAATGTGGACATATTCCCTAACCCAAGTAATACGGGTATATTCAATATAAACGTAACAGGTATAGAAGGTAACAAAAAGATTCAGGTGTACAATAATCACGGAAAATTTATTGATAATAAAACTATAAATAGCGACCAATCTGAACTTGATTTATCAAAATACCCAAAAGGGTTATATTTTGTTAAAATATCTAATGGAACTCAACAAAAAATACAGAAAATATTTTTTTAGAACGGATAATATCTCCGAGTAAAAATAAAGCTTATCCTAGATATAAAAAGGATAGGCTTTTTTTATTTCTAACAAAAACACTTACAGAAGAAACGACAACTTTCTCTTTTTATCCCATTTTTTCATGTATCGTTTCAGCGTGAAGGATAGCAGTGAAAATCCCACAGCCTGAGCTTTTTTTTAAGCGAAGTGCGAGGAATTGTAACGGATAGCCTGACCCTTGTGGTCACGCCCAAACCTTATTTAAGAGAAATTTGCTGTACACCCAAGAAAAGCACACCTTATTCAAAGTTTCTTTTTCATATACGCTATTCCCAATAGTAATAATCCAACAACAAGAATGTATATCCATAAAGACGTTTGAGTATTGACAGATAGCTGTATTGAATCTGTATTACCATGTAACACTAAAGCTCCCCAAAAAAAAGGTGATGTTTCCGAACCTTGATGATTTCGCATATAGTCAAGCTTAGCTCTACGTAATGCCGAAGATTTAGATATCCCTTTTTTTAAATAACTATAAAAATTAAGGATAATTTCATTGCTGGATTTCTCATTGGTATTCCATAGTGAAGAAACTACACTTTTGGTGCCTGCATGAAAAAAACCTCTATTAATACTCATAATTCCTTCTCCTGCCCGTAATACCCCAATCCCCGTTTTACAAGCATCCAAAACGACTAATTCTGCTTGGTTTTTGATAAAGTATAATTCATTGAGATATAATTTTTCATCATAAAAAGCGATCCAAGGATCTTGATCACTCATGGAATTAGCATGTGTAGATAAATGGATTGTCTTGTAGGCGCTTGATATTTTTATAAAATTGCTTTTGGAGGCCTTTTTTTCTGTAAGCATATTGCCATTAAATAAAGATCGGATTTTCATCATTTTTTTTTCGCTCAATTTTAAATCAACAAGCTCATGTTTCTTGAAATGTATGGGAGCAAAACCAATAAAATTTTTAGAAGGAAATCGATCTACCTCATCAATGTTCTTGGATAATGACATTGAATAAAGGTAACTAATTTCTAAATAATTAATAAGGTTATTATCTTCAAGAGTCATAGAATCAAGACTAGTCACTAAAGTTTCAAACGGGACATACTGGAGTTTATGATCTGGAATAATAACCATTTTGTTGTTCTTATACACCTTAGGATCTTCTATAAAAGGGAATAATTTTTTAAATATACTAAATGATACTATTTTATATGTATTCTGATCTTCGATAGAGAATAAGGGCTCATGTAAAAGTTTATTTAGAGTTCGTATTTCTTTTTGTAAAATTGCAACATTAGGGACTCGGAATAAGTGGCTTGTGTTAAATGACATGTACATGCCATATCCTTCGTTTTCAGAGAGGATATATTGAACCATAGAGATATTACTTTCTTTAATTTTTTGTTGAGCTTCTTTATAAGAGATTAGATTAACTTCTTTTTTATAATTGTAATAACTAGGATAATCCTTTTCTAGAGATTTCAAGAACTCCTCGTACTTCCTTTTTTTTCTAAAAATTAATGATCGCCTGTCTTCTTTTGTAAAAGTGTCAGTTAGTATTTTTTGACTAGCAAATAATACATCATGCTTTATCGAATATTCTTGTTCTTGTAATGTATCTGATAATCCGCCTAGTTTTTTAGCTTCTTCATGATTCAGATTTTCGAGTAATGATAAGGATTTGCTTTTTTCCATAAAATAAAAAGCTTTTTCAGATTCATTAAGATGATAGCAAATAGCTGTAGCCAAAATATATAAATCGACTCCCTTTTTACGCCAAAAAAACTTAGATTGTTGTTCATAGCTTTCAAAGCGAATAATATCGATTAGTTCGTCTGCTCTTTGTGTCGTAGCTAGTGCATGTTTTAAATATTCTTTGTTTTTAGTTTTGAGATAGAACTGTAACCAAGCATTGGCTTTATCTTTTAAATCATTAACTAAATCAATTTTATTTATTGAAGAGAGAAAAACTTCAATGGACGGCAGTTTTTTGTAGTCAATACTTGCGTCTGAATCTATATTATAATTAATAGCTTTTTGATAGTGCGTTAAAGCTTGAACATATTTTTTTTGCTGTAAAAAATAATCTCCCAGATTATCAAATACTGATGCATGAAAAGGAGCATATTCTAACGCTTTTTGATAATATTTATATGCAATTTCAGGCTTGTAGCCATGCATGTGTATGTACCCTAAATTATTGTATATTTTTGCAATGTTTAAAGAATCACTTTTTTCTAAATTCAAGCTTAAATACAAGGCTTTATTATAATGACAGATGGCTTTATCAAAGTCCTTTAATTCGTCATAAATACTACCATACCGGTTGTAAATAATGATTTTAGTTTTTATTAATTCTTGACCAGATAGATGGGTTATTATTTTTTCAGTTTTTTTTAGATACTCGATAGCTTTATAGTAGTCTTCCGTTTCATTAATTTTAGAATATACTCCAGAAATACTTAAATAGACACGGTACAGTTCTTTATTGAGCCTTATATTATTTCGTTTAATGATCATGTATTCTGCTTCTCGCAAATAATCCAACAACTTGTAATAATCTCCTCTTTCGATAAACAACTGAGCCAAACCTTCCGTATAGGCTTTAACCGTAAATTTACCCTTAAAAGGTTGATTTATCAAGGTTTCAAAAGATTTAATAGCATTGGTTTTATCTCCAGAAGAGGCGTAGTAATACGCAAGATTGTGGTAAGTATTATTAACTAATTGAGGCAAAGAATCAATAAATTCTTTTTGGATTTCAATGGCTTTACAACCATTAATAATAGCATTTTTATAATCTTTATTTTTATAATTTAGTTTGCTATAAGAACTATAGATATGACTTAGCTGGACACTATCAATACTTGATTTTTCTAATTCCAGAAGTTTGTTAATTTCTTTAATTTTAGTCGAGTATAATTCAATAGATTTTTCTATTTTCTCGTAACGCTCCTTTATAGAATATTTAAAGGTTTGTGCATTTCCGGAATAAAATAATAGACAATAAAAACCAAAAATAAAATAGAATTTTGGCTGTAGGTTTAAACTTTTGTTCATTATAAATGATTCTTAGAGACCACCTAAAAGTATAACTTTTAATAGGAGTTAAAAAAGCTATTCATAGATCGTTTAAAATAACTTTTCTTAAAAACATATGCATACAAACTATTTTATAATTCTATTTTTATATACCACTGGAAATAAATTCGTCGAATTAAAAACCCGAGTATTAATAGCTAATTGATTAAGTATCTGTGATGGGGTTTTATGCCCCTTTAAAAAATACTTCATAGCATAAGCTGTCACATATGGAGTTGCATAAGATGTCCCACTTACAAAATAAGTAGTATTAGTAGCATGGTTATAAAAAGGAATACGATCTCCATTCGATAAAAAATCAACACTACATTTACCATAATTAGAGAATTTAGATTTAACTATATCATTATTACTCTTATAATAACTTCCTATAGAGAGTATATTTTCATGAATAATTGATGACGGAAAATGCTCCAAATCATCATTATTATTATCATCATTTCCTGCAGAAGTAAGATGCAAGATTTGTGAATTTTCTAAAATAAATATAGAAAGCAAGTCACTAGGGTGTTTGTACCAACCAAAACTCATATTAATAATAGAAACTTCAGGTTTGCTAATCACATATAAATAACTACATAGAATATCAAAGGTGGTCCCCACTCCAAATTTGTTAAACGCTTTTACAGGGAGTATTTGATAATTATCAATACCTTCATTTTTTAGTTTATTCATAATAATATTAGTCACAATAGTTCCATGACCATTATCATCAAATATATTATTATCATGATTTACAAAATCCCATCCTGATACCTCTTTAATACATGAAGACATATTAGGAGTATTGTTGTATAAAAAAGGTTGTATTTGCCCTAATGATGTAAGATTAATCCCTGTATCTATTATTGCTACCGTCACAAGTCTCTCTCCAATAGGCTTGATAAAAGAAGCTATAAATCGATTTGATTGATTAATGATAGTATTAGATGGTGTTGTATTTTGATTAGGATAAATAAACTGATAATCTACCCCTTCTACACCACCTTCTTGCACAATATCATCTTTTCTTCCTTCAACATCAATTCCAGATGGGAACACCCATTTTTCTATACGCGTATTATTACAATTACATGTTTTGTAACTAGTTATCTCGTATTTTACTCTTAAAGATTTTTTATACGCTTCTGCTATATCTTTTTTATATGCTATAATTAGCTCATTATCTAATTTTTCTGGATACTTTATACTCTTTCCCTTTGCATAAACAGCTTTTGAAGAAGATACCTCTTTTTTTAAAAAAATTTGATCATCTTCACCCTCACTACAACTTATAATAAAAAAGAATAACGTAATAAGTTTAACAAAGAATTTAATACTTTTCATATAAACAGGTTTTAATATTATTTATATAATGGTATATAAATTAATTATTTATTACCCAAATTCTATATGTCAATTTTACGAACTAAAGAAAAAACTGTCTTATTATTTATATTTTTCGCACTTATATTTTTTTAGATTTGTAAGCATATATACACATGTGTATTATAACACCATCGAAAAATCAATGAATACGAGTGAGCAATTTATAAGTGCTTTGTTAGAACAAGATAATAAGATTATTTCTGAAATATATGAACGTTTTTTTCCGAAAACATTGAAGTTTGTTAGTCAAAATCAAGGGACTCTAGATCAGGCTAAAGACATTTTTCAAGAATCATTATTATATATTATAGTAGGAGTTCGACAAAGAAGATTAAAAATCATCTGTTTTGAAGCCTATTTATTTACAATTAGTAGAAATATGTGGAGAAGAGAGCTAGAACTACAAAAAAAAAGGGTAATGAATCAGCGAGTAGAAACACTAGTAGATAAAGAAGTAAATTTTGCAATATTTATGTTAGAGCAAGAACAAATGGAATTATATAGGGAAAAGTTTAATCTCTTGTCTGAAAATTGCAAAGAGATTCTTTCTCTTTTTTTTAATGATGTTTCCTATGAAGACATAATAAAAGAGTTATTATATGCCAATATAAATACCGCCAGACAAAGAATTTTTAAATGCAGAAGGAAACTTTTAAAAATAATAAAATCCGATGCACGATTTAATAAGATAAAGACGAATAATGATGGAATTTAACGAAGAAACATATAACCAGATAGATGATTATCTACGAGGAGTAATGGGTAAAAATGATATACTCCTTTTTGAAGAAAAGATGAAATCAAATGATTTGCTAAAAAAAGAAGTCGCTATTAATAAGTTACTCAAATCAGCTATAAGCAATGATATAGAAAGAGAAATAAATCCTGATATATATGAAAAAGAAGAGGTTTCTAAAATTAAATTATATCGCAATAGTTCAGAATTTATTGAAGCTAAAAAAACCATTGAAGAATCTGCCAAACAATATTTTGAAAGAACAGACCCAAAACAAAAGACGATAAAAAATAAGCTAGTTTACTATGCAAGTATAGTCGCTGCCGTACTGCTTATTTTTTTAACTATTAGATTTACAGGAAACCAAGAACCTCAGAATTTATATAATGATTATAAGGATTGGGATGCACTTCCTTCTTTAATTGTACAAGGCCATACAAACCTATTATTGTCTAAAGGAGAATTATTATTTGAAGATCAAAAATATGATGATGCTATTTCCATCTTTATCCAATTTTTAGAGCAACAAAAAAATCTTGGCAATTTTAAAACTCACCCATATGTTGTTTCTTACACGGGAATTTCACATTTAGAACTAGGAAATTATCAAGAGGCATTAAAATATTTTGACCAATTAGAACAAAGTAGCACTATTGATTATTCTAGAGCGTATTGGTATAAAGCTCTATTATATATTAAAAAATCGAATACCCCGAAAGCTAAAGAACAATTAATGTTAATTCTCAAAGATGAAAAAAACTATAATTATAGCAAGGCTAAAAAGGTTTTGAAAAAACTATTATCTAAGAACGGTTTATAAGTAGATTATGAATTTAATATGATACAGCAAAGCCTATCAATCACAGAATTTAAAAATAAAAAAGCTTTTTTGTTAAGGAACAACATTTCACCTTATATCCTCTAGGAAAAATCATACTTCAATATTTATATAAAGTATTAGAGTAAAAATAAATATTAGCGAATTTTTCAGTATTCCATATACTTACTAAACCTCTCAACTCAAAAACATTTCCTGTAAATGTACCCACAGCACAAATTAATGTAGTAAAGTACTTACTTTCAAATTATTAATATTACTAGGTAAACATCAAAATTCTTTATCAGTAATCTGTCCTAATAAAAACAGACGATGTCCTTAAAATTTCATTTTTAAAAGTAAAGTCTAGCCAGCTCTTAATTTCATCTTCTGAAATTAAGACATACCCCTCTCCTTTTAATTTTTTTCAAAAATTTATCAAAAACCCCGTCAAATATTCATTTATAAATACCCAATTTTAATTATTCACTAATTAAGAAGAATTCAATACATTAAAAAGAATTTTCTTCTTGTTATGAAGAAAATTCTTACTAATTTTAATGAAGCTAATAACCAACATATATACAATATGCGTCACAAACAAAAAGTTGTAGACCACAAAACCGCATTAAACAAAGAATATGATGCTGTTATTGTAGGTTCAGGGATCAGTGGATCCATAGTTGCAAAAGAATTAAGTCAAAAAGGATATAGTGTCCTTATTCTTGAAGCAGGTCCAGGTAAAGATCTTACTATCTCGGGTTACGAAAAGTACATAAATCAATTTTACTCTGCCGTATCCAAAGACAACAATGCTCCTTACAAAAGAAATCCTAACGCTCCAATGCCAAGAAGCGTTGATGTAAAAAAACTTGAACCAGGAAAACCAAATACAGACAGTTATTTGGTTCAAAACGGCCCTTTTATAAGTGATTTTACTTACTCCAGAGTAGTAGGCGGAACGACTATGCATTTCGAATCAAAAACACCTAGAATGCTTCCTGAGGATTTCAATATTCTTACCAGATATGGTCATGGTCTGGATTGGCCCATGGAATATGAAGACTTAATGCCCTATTACAGAAAAGCAGAATTTGAAATGGGAGTTTCTGGTGATGTATCTTCTCAAACTTTTTCTAATGAAAAAGCATATGAAGATGATTACGTATTCCCTATGCTAGAAATGCCTCCTTCATATTTAGATCAATGCGTTGCCAAAGATCTTGACGGAACAGAAATTAATGTTGCAGGAGAAACCAAAACATTAAAAATACGCACTTTTCCACAAGGAAGAAATGGTATACCCAATAATGACTATAAAAAATTCAATAATGGAGAGCTTTTTAAACCTGTTGGTGCCGTTAGTGAACACCAAGCAGAAGAAGGAGAACGCTGCCAAGGGAATAACAATTGCACACCAATTTGTCCTGTACAAGCAAAATACGATGCTCGTAAAACACTAGCCAAAGCATTAGAAAATGGAGGGGTAGATATTCTACCACAAACTGTTGCATCTAGAGTTGTTATCGACCCAGTTACTCAAAAGGTATCTGCTATTGTCTATAAATCCTATGAAGATATAAATTCTGAAAAGCACACAACAGGTACCATAACTGCAAACTTATTTATCCTTGCTGCAAATGCTGTAGAGAATGCAAGACTCATGCTAGCTTCTGGTCTTAATGGTAGTAGTGATCTTATGGGACGGAATCTTATGGATCATCCATATATATTAACTTGGGCGCTCTTACCAGAAGTAGCAGGAACAACAAGAGGCACTATCTGTACCTCAGGAATCAGTGATATTAGAAATGGAGATTTCAGAAAAGAACAAGCTGCTTTCGCTGTTGACATACATAATGACGGTTGGGGTTGGGCAACAGGCTCTCCAAATACAAATCTCGAAGATATAGTAGATAATAAAAACAAATTCGGTAAAGAACTACGTAATGAATTAGTCCACCAAATCTCTAAACAACTCTTGCTAGCTAATATGGTCGAAATGATGCCAGAACCTAGTAATAGGATAACTGTAGACCCCAAATACGTTGATAGACTAGGCAATCCAAGACCAATAGTCACTATGCATCTTCCAGAATACACCATGAAAGGAATAGCTTTCGCTCGCCAAATGTCAAGACAAATTTTTCAAAGGTTAGGAGCCGAAGATTATTCAACATACAGCACCGAAGATTATGGATATGTAGAATATAAAGGAGAAGGTTATGCCATTAGAGGAGGAAACCATCTAGCAGGAACCCATGTCATGGGAACAGACCCCAGTAATTCCGTGGTAGATGCTAATCAAAAATCTTGGGATCACTCAAACTTATACCTTGTAGGAGCAGGAAGCATGCCTACTATAGGCTCATCTAACACAACATTAACAATGGCAGCTCTTTGTTTTAAAAGTATTGATGCCATGGTTAATGATTTGAAAGAATTACAAGCCTCAAAACAAACAAGTAAACAACTTTAAAACATTACAATAAAATGCAATTACACCAAGTAGAAACAGAACATTTACATCCAATAGAAACAGTAGATGATCTAAAATTTTATCTATATACCGCTATACAACTAGAACATGCAACTATCCCCCCATATCTTACAGCTATGTATTCTATACATCCAGGTACTAACAAAGATGTCTATGATTTAATACGAGTTGTTGTTGTAGAAGAGATGCTCCATTTAACCTTAGCTGCAAACCTTATGAATGCTATAGGAGGAATTCCTGACCTTACAGGAGAAGGCTTTGTTCCATCATACCCTACATATTTACCCAATGGAGAAACCGATTTTAAAGTAGGTTTAGGTAAATTTTCAGAAGAAACCATTGATACTTTTTTAAATATTGAACGCCCTCCTCTACCCACCGATTCCCTAAAAGGAGGTTCAAAACACAGCTTTGGACTTACCAACACAAAAAGGTCTAGAAAATTATTAATTCCAGCTTTTAAATCTGCAGATGGCGATGAGCTACATTTTTATAGTATTGGAGAATTTTATAGAGCAATTGGTGATGGTATCACAAAACTAACCCAAGAATTGGGAGAAGAAAACGTATTTACTGGTGACCCTAGCAAACAAATAACACCAGAATATTATTATTCTGGCGGAGGCGAAATCATTCCTATATATAACGAAGAAGATGCATTAGCTGCAATTCGATTAATTTCTGAACAAGGAGAAGGTCACGACGGTGGTATTTTTGATTACGAAGGAGAACTTTCTCATTATTATAGATTTCAACAAATAAAACTTGGTCAATATTACCACGAAGGGGACGAGCCAAATGCTCCAAGTGGAGGACCACTTGCCATAGATTGGGATTCTGTATATCCTATACAAAGTAATCCACGTATTACAGATTATCCAGAAGGTTCAGAATTAAAAACTGCTGCTATGGACTTCAATATCTTCTATAAAAACTTTCTGGAACAATTAACAATAGCATTAAATGGTCAACCTGATCAACTCATTAGTGCTGTTGGAGGTATGTTTCGTATTAAAGAAATGTCTTATCAATTAATGAGAAATCCTATTTCAGACGACAATGAAAACACTGGCGCACCAACTTTTGAAATTGATGCAATATCATAATCACAAAAAGGCTTAATTATTATGGAAACTTATCAAGAAAATTTAAATGTTTTTTTAGACTTATCTGTTGTACTTACCGATTTTTCTTCCTACGAATTACAAGGAACAGGCCAATTAGAAGCCTATTATAGTACAATTATCGATGTTATTGGAGAATCTAATATGGTTGAAGTTTTAGATGCTTTTACTTTAGCAAAAACAAATGCTAATGGCAATGAAACCGAGCTCGAAAAACAAATACGAATTCAATTATTAAGTAATGATAAATTAGGGCCAATTACCAGAAATATTATTAAAATGTGGTTCATTGGTAATTGGTATCAACTTCCCAATATCTGGAGAGAGACCTACGGAGCGTATGAAAAGGACGAAACTTTCGTGGTATCCGCAATAGCTTATACAGAAGGTCTTCTATGGCCAACTATTGGCTCTCATCCCCCAGGAGCAAAAGCTCCAGGCTACGCTACATGGATAGATGCCCCTCAAATTTCAAAAGTATAAAAGAGTTTAACACAATTAAACAATACAACAACACTATGAGTAACGAGCCAAAAGACGTATTAAGTTATTTAAATGATGGCGAAATCAAAATACCTTTTTTTACAAAAGTAACTCTTGCAGATAAGCAAGATGATGGTTATTGGATAGAAGCTGTAGACATTAATGGGAACGGAAAATTAGACATTGTAACTTCTGGATTAGCAGTAGGCAAAGTCGTATGGTACGAAAATCCATCTTGGGAAAAACGAGAAATAGCCGACTTCCCATTACCTGTAGCCATAGAAGTTGGAGATGTTACAGGAAATGGAACTCAAGATTTAGTAATTTCACATAACTATGGAAATTGTATGTTTTGGTGCAGACCAGAAGATGGTAAAATTTCATGGTTAGAAAACCCTGGAACTTATGAAGATGATGAACACTGGAAATCACATTTTATAACCGACTTAATGGCAGCACACCGCCTGCAAGTAGGACATTTTACAAAAACAGACAAACTACAACTCATGGCACTCCCTGTAGTAGGTTGCAAACCATATGGAGAAGGTGTTCATGACCCTGTAGCTATGACTTTATTTGATATTCCTGAAAACCCAACTTCGCTAGATAAATGGGACGGCGAAATTATTAACAATGCCAATTTTAGAGTTATTCACGGCGTTGTAAAAAACAAATTTGGAGGATACTCTGGACCCGATAACCAATCTGTACTTCTTGCTAGTGAAGAGGGAATTAATTGGTTTTACTTTGATACTGAAAATGGAGAATGGAAAATTGTACCAATTGGAGAAGGCGACCAAACAGGTCAAGCTGGTCAATTTAAAGGTAGCGGCAATGTAGCTTATGGTCGAATAGGTGACGATCCCTATGCATATATTGCAACTATTGATCCATTTCATGGAAACTTAGTCACGGTATACACCAGAAAACCAGGAACAAACCTTACAGATCATCCTTGGAAAAGAACAATCCTAGATACTTTTGGTGATTTTGATTCAGAAACACAAGGACCGGGTCACCATATTATTACAGGTGATTTTGATGGTGATGGTGATGATGAATTTCTAGTAGCACTCAAAGGTCCTTTACCTCATCAAGGTGTGTATTACTATAAAGCTATTGATGTAGAAAACGGACTTTTTGAACGCTGGAGAGTATCCTCTGCATCTGCTGCTCGAATTGTTATTGGTGATTTTAATGGAGACGGCAGGTTAGATTTTGCTACTACAGGATATTATACTCCAGGATATTATTTATGCGATAATTCGCAGGTAAATGTATTTCATAACGCTTTTGCAGACTTAAAATAATAAAATTATGAGTGTACATTTTGGAAGAGAAACAACAGGTGATTTATCTATTGCAGAAAAAAAAGAATGGATCATCACAAATGGAATAGGTGGTTACGGTTCTGGTTCTATCGCTGGTTCAATAACTCGAGGATATCATGGTTTAATGGTAGCCTCACTTCATCCTCCAATCGATAGAAAATTAATGTTAACCAAATTAGATGAAGTACTAATCTATAGGAATACAGCATACGATTTAACGACAAATCGATGGGATTCTGGGTCTGTATCTCCCAAAGGATATAGAAACATTGAGAGTTTTACATTAGAAAGAAGCATACCTTGTTGGAGGTATGCTTGCGCTGATGCTGTTTTTGAAAAAAGACTTTGGATGGTGCATGGTAAAAACACAACCTATGTATCTTATACCTTGGTCAGTGCCGAAGAGCCTGTGTCTCTAAAAGTTTCTGCGCTGGTTAATAATAGAACATTTCATAATACCGGACAAGTTCCATGGCCAATAGAAGTAGATAGCATTTCTGATGGTGTTAAGATTACAACTCATGACAATGATGCATTACCCTTGACTATAAAAATGCAAGGAGCTACAGTATCGCCAAAAAATGAATTATATAAAAACTTCTACCTCCCTGTAGAAGTAACCAGAGGTCTTAACAGTAATGACACTCATGTACATGCCGCAGATTTTGAAGTCACTATACAACAAGGTCAAACCGTACTCTTTTTAGGCACAGCAGAAGAGGACACTGATTTTGATTTGACAGCCTATGACAACAAAAAACAACAAGAGACTGCCATACTGGATCAATGGCAACAACTTCGTAAAAGCCAGAAAAAAGAACAGCCAAACTGGGTAAAACAATTAGTATTGGCAGCAGACCAATTTGTTGTAAACAGATCTACAGAGCCAAACTCTACTGCAGGAAAAAGCATTATTGCAGGATATCATTGGTTTGGAGATTGGGGTAGAGACACCATGATAAGTTTACCTGGGCTTACCTTATCGACTGGTAGACATGAAGACGCTGGACCTATTTTGGAGACCTTTTCTCATTACATTAATGAAGGTATGCTACCTAATCGATTTCCTAATGCTGCAGATACTCCAGAATACAATACCATAGATGCTACCCTATGGTTTTTTCAAGCTATTAGAACCTATTTTGAAACTACCGAAGACAAGGAACTCTTAGGCAGATTATATCCAAAATTACAAGAAATAATTGATTGGCATATTAAAGGAACACGATATGGGATACAGGTTGACCCTAATGACAATCTATTAAGAGGTGGACAAGATGGGATACAGCTCACATGGATGGATGCTAAAGTTGGTGATAAAGTCATTACGCCAAGAATAGGAAAACCTATTGAAGTGAATGCCTTATGGTATAATGCGCTTAAGGCAATGGTTTTATTTGCTGACATACTGGAAAAACCGTCTAATCAATACAAAACCATGGCTGCATCTACAAAAAAAGGTTTTGAACGATTTTGGAACGAAGAAAAAGGTTATTGTTTTGATGTACTTGATGGTCCTAATGGTAATGAAGCTTTATTACGCCCCAATCAATTGTTTGTAGTTTCACTTCCAGAAAGTCCACTATCTACAAAACAACAAAAACAAATCGTAGATATTTGTTCTGAAACATTATTGACTTCGCACGGTTTACGATCTCTTGCCAATTTTGAGCAAGAATATATTGGTATTTATACAGGAAACCAATATCAAAGAGATAGCGCATACCATCAAGGAACAGTTTGGGGCTGGTTAATAGGCCCTTTTATTCATGCTCATCTCAAAATATACAAAAACACATATAGTGCTCAACGGTTTTTAAAACCTTTCAAAGATCATTTGCAGGGAGATGGTTTAGGTACTATAAGTGAAATATTTGATGGAGATGCTCCTTTTACACCTAAAGGATGTGTAGCACAAGCCTGGAGTGTTGGACAAATTCTTCAAGTGTATGATGAAATTGAAAACCTTGAAATTATACAAAACACTGAATTAACTCCTAAACTAGCTATAATATGAGCAATAATAAAGAAACACTTCGAATGACGAGTCAATACTCTAAAGACTCCAATACTCATGAGGAATGGTTGCATTGGGGACCTTACCTATCGGAACGTCAATGGGGAACAGTTCGTGAAGATTATAGCGCAGGAGGAAATGCTTGGGATTATTTTTCTCATGATCAAGCACGATCTAGAGCCTATAGATGGGGCGAAGATGGTTTAGGTGGAATTTCGGATCCAGAACAACGGTTATGTTTTTCGATTGCTTTATGGAATGGACAAGATCCTATTCTCAAAGAGCGCTTATTTGGATTAACTAATGGTGAAGGAAATCATGGTGAAGATGTTAAAGAATACTACTATTATATAGATAATACACCCACGCATAGTTACATGAAATGGTTGTATAAGTATCCACAACAAGAGTTTCCTTATGCTGACTTGGTAGACAAAAACAGACAAAGAAAATCCGATCCACATTCTTTCGAATATGAACTCATGGATACAGGTGCTTTTAATGAAGACCGCTATTTTGATGTACAAGTAGAGTATGCTAAATCTTCTACTCAAGATATTTTAATTAAAATAAAAATAACCAACCATGGTCCAGATACGGCATCTATACACCTATTACCTACGCTTTGGTTTAGGAATACATGGTCTTGGTTTTTGGATGTTGAAAAACCTATTTTAGAAGGTACTAATAACAAAGGTGATAAAAATTTCGCAACAATTAAGGCGGCTTCTGTATCGGAAAGTGATACTGGAGATATGATGTTATACTGCGAGCAACCTGATGAATTGCTTTTTGTAGAAAATGAAACCAATAATGAAAAACTTTGGGGAACGGCAAACAATACGCCTTATCCAAAAGATGGGATCAATGATTACATTATTGCACAAAAAAACACAACAAATCCTGAACTAACTGGAACAAAATCCAGCGCTGTTTATGCATTAACACTCGCTCCTAAAGAAACTAAAGAAATTCGATTACGCCTATCGGCAGATTTGGCTATTTCTGATCCATTTAATACCGATTTTGACACTGTTTTTACAAATCGTATAGATGAAGCCGATAAATTCTATGAGTCCTTATCTCCAGACAGTCTTACTAGTGAGCAAAAAATGATTCAAAGACAAGCATATGCTGGGATGTTATGGGGAAAACAATATTACAATTATGTTGTTGCAGATTGGCTAGATGGGGATCCTGTAGGTCCAAAACCACCAGCTGGTCGCGGACGTAATAGCGAATGGAAACACATGTACGCTAGCACTATCATTTCAATGCCAGATGCTTGGGAATACCCTTGGTTTGCTGCTTGGGATCTATGCTTTCAATCTGTAGTATTTGCACGACTTGATCTGCAATTTGCAAAAAACCAATTACTGTCATTAGCTCATGAATGGTATATGGCTCCCGATGGTGCAATACCAGCTTACGAATGGGCTTTTAGTGATGTTAATCCTCCTTTACACGCATGGGCAGCTTTAACCATTTTTGAGATCGAAAAGGAAATGAAAGGTGCTGGAGATGTTAAATTTATTGAAGACATATTTCAACATTGTCTTATGAATTTTACCTGGTGGACTAATCAGCAAGATGGTGACAGTACTAATTTATTTGAAGGTGGTTTTCTTGGTCTGGATAATATATCGGTAATTAACCGAAGTAATTTAAGCGAATTTGAAAATCAAATAGGTCATTCAATAACCCTAAAACAGTCTGACGGGACTAGTTGGATGGGCATGTATTGTCTTAACATGATGCAATTAGCATTGATACTGGCTCAAGATAATCAAAAACAATACTCACATTTTGTGAGCAAATTTTTCCAACATTTTGTGTTTATTGCTGATTCTATGAATAGCATCAATCATGCTTCAAACGGAGAGGTAAAACTCTGGGATGAAACGGATGGATTCTATTATGACTTCTTAAAAATATACTCTAATCCTACTCAAAATGTTTCTATAAAACTAAGATCTTTAGTGGGAATTATTCCTTTATTCCCTGTAGCTCGAATTGATTTAAATCTAATGGAACCTATGGTTGCCGAAGAATTAAAAGAGCGCATGGATTGGTTCTTAAATCGTCACCCAGAGTTATTAGGGCAGGTACAGACTCTTAAATCTTCTGGGGCAGAAGACGAGATTATGCTTTCTTTTGTAAAACCCGAACGACTTACAAGAATACTTGAACGGGTATTGGATGAGGCTGAATTTTTAGGACCTCATGGTATTAGAGGAATCTCTAAACAATATCAAGATACTCCATATGCCTTAAGTATTGATGGTGCCTATCTTGAAGAGAGGTATGAACCTGCAGAGTCTGCCGATGGGTCTTTTGGTGGTAACTCTAACTGGAGAGGTCCTGTATGGTTTCCCATCAATTTTTTACTTATAAGTACTCTTAAAAAATATGATGAATTTCTTGAGGAAGATTTTAAAGTCGAGTATCCTAGTTATTCAGGAAATTACATGTCTTTAAAAGAAGTTTCGGATCAATTATCAAAACGATTAGTTCAAATTTTTGAAAAAGACTCTAATGGTAATAGACCTGTATATGGAGGCAATCAAACAATGCAAAACAATCCTACTTGGCAGGATTTAATTCTCTTTTTCGAGTATTTTCATGGGGATAATGGTGCAGGTTTAGGTGCATCTCATCAAACAGGGTGGACGGGACTTGTTGCCGAACTCTTATTTCAAATTAAATAATAAACAATCTTATATGAGCACTAAACAATTTAACAAAGACAACGTATTTTTTGGTATTACTCCTACTTCATGGTGGAATGATGATTTTCTAGATATTGATATAGGTATTCCTTTTGAACAATGTGTTAGTGAAATGGCTTTAGCTGGATTTGAGGGCTGTAGCGTGGGACATAAATTCCCTACAGACACAGATGTCCTTAGAGAAGCTCTTGAATTAAGAGGGTTAAGGGTTTCTGAGCCTTGGACAAGTACTTATTTTACCATAAAAGACATGTTTGACAAAACAGTTGCCGATTTTAGAAAATCATTGGATTTTATAAAAACTATGGGTGGTACAGACATTGTGGTGGCAGAATTGGGGGGATCTTCTCACCAACAGCCTATTGCCCTTAAAGCCAATCGTCCTATTTTTACGGAGCAACAATGGGAGGATGTTATAAGTGGTCTTAATCATATAGGTCAGATTGCTAAAGATGAGGGGATGCGCCTATGTTACCACCATCATATGGGTACTGGAATCGAAACTCGAGCGGATGTAGATAGGCTTATGGAATCTACAGATCCAGATCTGGTTCATTTATTGTTTGATACTGGACATATAGCATTTGCAGGGGATGATCCTTTACAACTTGCTATAGATTATGCTGACAGAATTAAACATGTACACCTTAAAAATATCAGAAGACCAGTTATGGAGGCTTCTGATGCTGGGCAATTTTCATTCAAACAATCTATAGAAGCTGGGATATTTACTGTACCTGGGGATCCTGAAGGTTTTATTGATTTTGATTCTATTTTACAAACTCTGGCTGATAATGATTTTGAAGGTTGGTTAATTGTAGAGGCTGAACAAAATCCTGCTAATGCTACGCCTTTGGTATATGCTAAAATGGCTAGGGAATATTTAAGAAAAGTTACTGGTTTCTAGACAAAAAAAAGGTAGTTATCAAGGAAGCGATTTACGCGTTAGGGATAGCAGTGTAAATCCCACAGCCTGACGTAAGGAAGTGCGAGGAATTGTAACGAATAACCCGCTCGAACGCCAAAAAAATAATCTAAAAAAAGAAGCGAGTGTAAATACTCGCTTCTTTAATTATAATCCTGTTTTATTTTAAATACTACATTTTAATAATTATAAACTCGGATCTTCTATTTAGCTGATGTTCTGTTTCGGAACATTTAACATTATCCTTACAATTATTAATTAGTTGAGATTCTCCAAAACCTATAGCACTTTCTATTCTGCTTGATTCGATGCCTTGACTAATAATATAATCTCGTGTTGACTTAGCTCTTCTATCTGATAATTTCAAGTTATAATCGTCGCTATTTCTAGAATCTGTATGCGATTCTATTTTAATAACCATATTTGGATACTGTGCCATTAGCATAACAATTTTATTCAATTCTATAGATGCATCATTTCTAACAAATGATTTATCTAAATCAAAATAAATAATGCCTATTTTAATTTTTAATACACCGTCTTCTTCGACAATCAATCCATTAAGTGTTTCTATACCTAGAGGTACAATTGTTTCTCCGTTTTCTTTTAACGTAACAACTGGTTTCTCTCTATTTTCGTATCCTGTTTTAGAGGTAGCGATATTAAACTTAGTATCACAATTTAAAGTGGTTTTAAATTTATATTCACCATTCAAATTTGTTGTTGTAGTCTCTAATTCCTTACCGTCTTCTGAAAACAATGTCATTTTCACATCTGCAATGCGCTCTCCTGTAATTGAATTAGCCACATTACCGCGTATTATTTGTTCACATAAAGCTTCTTCTGCTAAACGAATGAATGAATAAATATCATCATCGCCTTTTCCTGTTAATCTATTAGAGCATACAAATCCTTTGTTTTTTTCTTCATTTATTATAAATCCGAAATCATCCAATTCACTATTTAGAGGTCCTCCTAAATTTATTGGTTTTTGAAAATCTGAATCTACGATACTACTCTCATAAACATCTAGCCCTCCAAGACCTAAATGTCCATCTGAAGCAAAGTAAAGTGCCTTATTTGTAATGAAAGGAAACATTTCTCTACCTGCTGTATTTACTTTATCTCCTAAGTTTCGTGGTTTCGAATAACCTGTGTATTCTATACTTCCTTCGGCTTCATTGTGTGTTTCTGTTTCTAAAATATCTACAACAAAAATATCGGTTCCACCTATTGAACCAGGCATATCTGACACAAAATATAATAACTTACCATCGCTACTAACTGTTGGATGACCAACTGAATAATCTTCGCTATTAAATGGAAGTTCTTTTACATTTTGCCATGTTAACACATCATCTTCATCTCTTAATAATTCTGCACTATATAGTTTTAAATGATTTGTACCTTTCTTATCTCTATGTAAATCTCCATCGTAATTATTTCTTGTAAAATACACTTTAGTTTCATCTGGAGAGAAAGCTAAAGTCGCTTCATGATAACGTGTGTTTAAGTTTTTTGAAAATTCGTTAATAGGTTTTATATCGGATTGAATTTCATTCAACTGCCCTAAATACATATTTAGAAAAGGTTGCTCATTCCAATGGTATATTCTTGTGTGAAAATTTGAAGTGTCAATAGCTGAAGAATATACTAGTTGATCTTTATAATACATGGGGCCAAAATCTGAATACTTTGTATTAATAGAAACATTCTTTAAGATAAACCTTGGCTCAAGATCTAAAACATCTTCTACTGTTATCATTTTTTGATCTAACTTAGGTGATCTGTTATCTTTATTTTCTGTTCTCTTAGAAAACTCTTTCATCCAACGCTTTGCTTCTCTATATTTCCCAATACCTTCTAGAGAATGGGCGTACCTAAATATATATTCTGAGTCTACATTAGAGTAAAAATTAGAAATTAATTTATCATACCATTTATAAGCATTCTCCATATCTGTATTAAAAAAATAGGAGTCTCCTGCTCTTTTTAAAAGTTTAACATATGTAGAATCATTAGACTTTGAGCTTCTTCTTTCTATCTTATTAAGCTCTAACTCATATAAGGCAGCTGCATCTTTATACCACATGATATCAAATAACTTATCTGCTCTTTTTGTTGAATTCTGCGCAAAAGATATACTAATTGTAAATAATAGTAATAGTGTAATTGTGTTTTTCATATAGCTTATATTTAGAAGAAACGTGGCGATTTTAGTTGTTTTTCTTTCGATCTTAATTCGAAACGTAAAAATATTTCATGTGTTCCCGAATTATACTTTCTAAGTTCTGTTGTGGTAAAATCGTACGAATAGCCTACAAGTAGTTTTGGCGTTATTTGTAAACCTGCAAGTCCACTTACAGAATCGTCCCAACGATAGGCTGCCCCCAGCCTAAAATTATCATTAAACATAAAATTTGCAGATAGATCAAATATTAAAGGCGCTCCTACAACATGCTTTACTAAAAAAGCTGGTTTAAATTTTATTCTCTGGTTTAAGTCAAATACAGTACCTCCTATAAGGAAAAAGTGTAAACGCTCTGCCGCAACAGATTCTTGAACATCATCATAATGCTCATCTGTGAAAAAATTTGGAACCGATAAACCTAAATAGCTTTTACCTGTATGATAATAAACACCAACACCTATTGTTGGTAAAAATCTATTATTTATAGACTGTTGAAAAGTAGCATCTTGTCTCCTAAATAATCCTTTTGTCCAATCTACACTAAACAACCTTCCTCCTCCTTTTACACCAAACGAAAGTTTTTTGGTATCTGAAATATTTAATGTATAAGAGAAATTAGCGTCTATATAAAACTCATCTGAAGGTCCTAATCTATCGTTTACAACAGAAAAACCTAAGCCCACATTTTTGCCAACTGGTGAATCTATACTAAACGATTGTGTCGTTGGAGCTCCATCTATACCTACCCATTGTGTTCTATGAAGACCAAAAACAGTTAAATGCCCTCTTGAACCTGTATATGCCGAGTTAACACTCATTGGATTATACATATAGTTTGTAAATTGAGGGTCTTGTTGTGCATAACCTAGATAAGCTGTCATTGTCAAGAATAACCCTATTATACTTTTTGTTTTTAAATTCATTTTGAAATGTGATTTAATTTAAAGGCAAATATTTTTAAGCATTTGCCTTTTTAAATTGTATTTTTATTTATCTGTTTATGTATAACCAACCTGATTTTTTCTTAGAACCATCTCCTAGATCTAACACATAATAGTAAGTTCCTACAGGTAATTTATCTTCTTTATAAAGTACTGCTCTACCATTAGATGTTCCATCGAAAGTATTATCATATCCTTTTTTAGTATATACTACATTACCCCATCTATTATAAATCTCTAATGAATTATCTGGGTAGTTGTTTATACAATCAATGTAAAACACTTCGTTTACACCATCGTTATTTGGAGAAAACTCGTTATAAATGGTAAGACATACTGGAATAACTCCTGTTGTGTCAGAATCGTTACTATCATTAGAATCTATTTGATCAAGGTATTCAAGCGACGCTGTATTTACATAATCACTATTATCTAATACTTTTACAGTAATTTCTAATGTCTCTGTTACACCCACAGCTACTAATGGTATTTCCCATAAACCTGTACTTTCATCATAACTTCCAGATGTAGCTATAAACGATGTAAACTCATATCCACTTGGTAACACATCTAATATCTCTACAGACGTAGCATCTAAATTCCCTAGATTATTAGCTGTAATTGTAAATACTGTAGACTCATCTATTAATGGGTTATCATTATTTACTGTTTTAGTAACTGCTATATCCGTTGTTGGCGTATTAATAAATGTTACATCTTCATCGTCTTCACTTTGATCACCATCATCATTATTAGGACTACTGTTTGGGTCAAATTGATCACTTGCTATTACTTGAGCAATATTTAAATATTCATCTACTTGTAATGTTGGTGGATTTACAGTTGCTTGATAAGTAATTGTTAATCCTCCTAATGGCACATTTAAATTATCCCAATTAATAGTATTCCCAGTTAATATTCCTCCATTAGTAATATTTGTAATACTACTGTAACCTATTGGTAAAATATCTTCTATAGCAACACCTGTTGCTGTATTTTCACCTCCATTATCTATTTGAAGTGTAAATGTTATAATCTCTCCAACATTAGCATCAATATTATTTACAGATTTATTTAAACTCAAGTTTGCTGTTTCTGTCATAACAAATACACCATCTTCATCATCTTCACTTTGATCGCCATCATCGTTATTTGGTGTACTATCTGGATCGACAACATCAGTTGCTGTTATCTGCGCTACATTATAGTATTCTCCAGCAGCTCCTGTTGGTGCATTAACTAAAACATCAACAAACAAGGTTTGAGAGCTTCCACTTTGAATAGTTCCAACAGTCCATAATCCTGATGCTTCATCATAAAGTCCCGATGTAGAACTATAAAGAATAAAATCGAATCCTTGAGGTAGTAAATCGACAACTTCTACAGCTGTTGCTGCATCTGGTCCATCATTACTTACCGTTATTTGGAATGTAATCTCATCACCTACATTTGGAGTAATATCATTATCGACAACTGTTTTAACTACAGATAAATCTGCCATTGCTGCTATTGGAGTTATTAGGACATTCGCTTCATCGTCCTCACTTTGATCTCCATCATCATTATTTGGAACAGAATCGTTATCTAATATATCTGATGCTGTAACTTCTGCAATATTTAAATAATCTCCTGCTCCATTAACTAATACATCTATTAATAATGTTTCTGTTGCACCATTATCAATATTTCCAATTGTCCAAATACCTGTTGTCTCATCATATACTCCAGATGTAGAACTATACAACACAAAATCATACCCAGACGGCAATAAATCTGTTACTTCTACTCCCGTAGCATCTTGCGGGCCATCATTAGTTACTGTTAGTATAAATGTAATTTCAGATCCTATTAAAGGACTTGTATCTCCATCAACAACATCTTTAGTTAACGATAAATCGGCAACTGAAGCCACTGGAGCTACAATAGCATTGTCTTCGTCATCTTCACTTTGATCGCCATCATCATTATTTGGACTAGAATCTATATCAAACACATCTGAAGCTGTAACTTCTGCAATATTTAAATAATCTCCTGCTCCATTAACTAATACATCTATTAATAATGTTTCTGATTCTCCAGATAATATAGTTCCTAATGTCCATAAACCTGTCGTTTCATTATATACTCCCGATGTAGAACTATACAATACAAAATCGTAACCTGATGGTAATAAATCTACTACCTCTACACCTGTTGCGGCATCTGGACCATTATTAGTCACTCGTATTTCGAACGTGATTTCAGAGTCAACTAATGGTGTAGTATCTCCATCGACAACTGTTTTTGTTAATGATAAATCGGCTTGCGCTGGTACAATCGTGATTGTGTCTTCATCATCATCGTCTCCATTTAAATCACCATCTTCATCAACGGTAGCATCTGTTGTTGGATCACTATCTGGATCGTATTGATCGCTTCCTGTTATTTGTGCAACATTGGTATAGCTTATACCTACACCTGGTGCATTTACTGTGGCTGTATATGTTAATACCGCTGTTCCGTTATTGGCTGCTACTGTTAAGCCTGTCCATGTTGAGGTGTTTCCTAATGAAGTCCCTCCGTTGTTTACCGTTACTAAGGTATAACCGTTTGGTAGTATGTCTTCTACAGATACATTGGTGGCTACATCTGGTCCTGCATTGGTAATTGTTAATGTAAAGGTTACTGTGTCTCCTACATTTGGACTTGTGTTATCGATACTTTTAGCTAAGCTTAAATCGGATTGTTGGATTGTTACTCCTACTGTGGCTTCATCATCATCGGTAATACCGTCTCCTTTATCGTCTACACTTGATCCTGTTGTTGGATCACTGTCTGGATCGTATTGATCTGATGCTATAATTTCTACACCATTAATGTATTCGTTTAAGGTCCCTGTTGGGGCATCTACGGTAGCATCAAATGTTAAGCTTACGGTATCTGTTCCTAATGCTACAGATAAGCCTGTCCAATCGATTTGATTTCCTATTGCTATACCACCGCCACTAATATTAGTGATTCCTGAATATCCTACAGGTACTATATCTTGTACATTAACGCCTGTTGCTGCTACACTTCCTGCGTTACTTACTGTTATAGTAAAAGTAACTACGTCTCCTACATTTGGTGTGCTGTTGCTTACGGCTTTGTTGATTGATAGATCGGATGTCTGTGGGGTAACTGTAAAATTATCTTCGTCATCTTCGTCTTGATCGCCATCATCGTTATCTGGTGTACTGTCTGGATCGTATTGATCACTTCCTGTTACTTCGGCTATGTTTTTGTATTCGTCTGCCACTCCTGTTGGGGCATTAACAACTACATCGTAGCTTAATGTGATACTGTTTCCATTGGCTAGGTTTAAACTTGTCCAGTTTATTTCATTGCCTATTAAAGTTCCGCCATTGCTTATTGTTCCGCCTGTTAAGGTATAGCCTGATGGGATTATATCGGATACCGATATCCCTGTAGCTGCATCTGGACCATTGTTGGTTACAATAACTTCGAAGCTTAATGTGTCCCCTACATTTGGTGTTGCACTACTAGCTACAGATATGCCTTTTACTAAACTTAGGTCGGCTTGGGTTGGTACTACTGTTTCATTATCTTCATCATCTTCACTTTGATCTCCATCATCATTATCTGGTGTACTGTCTGGATCGTATTGATCACTGCTTGTGATTTCTGCTATATTTCTGTATTCGTTTAATGCTCCTGTTGGGGCATTTATAGTTACTTGATAAGTAACGCTTGCTCCTGTTAATGGAATATTTAATCCACTCCAAGTAATGGTTGTGTCTCCTGCATTAAAAATACCGCCGTTATCTATACTTCCTGCTACTAAACTGTAACCTACTGGTAAGATATCATCTATACTTACATTGGTTGCTGTTGTTGTTCCTGCATTACTAATAGCTACGGTAAAAGTTAATATATCTCCAACATTAATTGTTCCGCCATTAACATCTACTACTGTTTTGTCTAATGATAAATCTGAGGTTTGTGGTGTGATTACAAAGGTGTCTTCGTCATCATCATCACCATTTAAATCGCCATCTTCATCAACAGTAGCATCTGTTGTTGGGTCACTATCTGGATCGTATTGATCGCTTCCTGTTATTTGTGCTATGTTAAGATATTCATCTATTGCTCCTGTTGGTGCATTGACATTAGCTTGATAGGTTACTGTAATACTTCCACTTGCTGGAACAAATAATCCTGTCCAATTTGCTGTATTTCCTAATGCTACTCCTGCATTGTTTACTGTGCCTAAGGTATAACCGTTTGGTAATACATCTTCTACGCTAACACCTGTGGCATCATTTGGTCCTGCATTGGTAATTGTCAACTCGAACTCTAAGGTGTCTCCTATATTTGGTGTTGCGCTTCCTGATACTAATCCTTTTACAATACTTAAATCGGCTTGTGCTGGTACGATTGTAATGGTGTCTTCATCATCATCGTCTCCATTTAAATCACCATCTTCATCAACAGCAGCATCTGTTGTTGGATCACTATCTGGATCGTATTGATCGCTTCTTGTTATTTGTGCAGCATTGGTATAGCTTATACCTACACCTGGTGCATTTACTGTGGCTGTATATGTTAATACCGCTGTTCCGTTATTGGCTGCTACTGTTAAGCCTGTCCATGTTGAGGTGTTTCCTAATGAAGTCCCTCCGTTATTTACCGTTACTAAGGTATAACCGTTTGGTAGTATGTCTTCTACAGATACATTGGTGGCTACATCTGGTCCTGCATTGGTAATTGTTAATGTAAAGGTTACTGTGTCTCCTACATTTGGACTTGTGTTATCGATACTTTTAGCTAAGCTTAAATCGGATTGTTGGATTGTTACTCCTACTGTGGCTTCATCATCATCGGTAATACCGTCTCCTTTATCGTCTACACTTGATCCTGTTGTTGGATCACTGTCTGGATCGTATTGATCTGATGCTATAATTTCTACACCATTAATGTATTCGTTTAAGGTTCCTGTTGGGGCATCTACGGTAGCATCAAATGTTAAGCTTACGGTATCTGTTCCTAATGCTACAGATAAGCCTGTCCAATCGATTTGATTTCCTATTGCTATACCACCGCCACTAATATTAGTGATTCCTGAATATCCTACAGGTACTATATCTTGTACATTAACGCCTGTTGCTGATACACTTCCTGCGTTACTTACTGTTATAGTAAAAGTAACTACGTCTCCTACATTTGGTGTGCTGTTGCTTACGGCTTTGTTGATTGATAGATCGGATGTCTGTGGGGTAACTGTAAAGTTATCTTCGTCATCTTCGTCTTGATCGCCATCATCGTTATCTGGTGTACTGTCTGGATCGTATTGATCACTTCCTGTTACTTCGGCTATGTTTTTGTATTCGTCTGCCACTCCTGTTGGGGCATTAACAACTACATCGTAGCTTAATGTGATACTGTTTCCATTGGCTAGGTTTAAACTTGTCCAGTTTATTTCATTGCCTATTAAAGTTCCGCCATTGCTTATTGTTCCGCCTGTTAAGGTATAGCCTGATGGGATTATATCGGATACCGATATCCCTGTAGCTGCATCTGGACCATTGTTGGTTACAATAACTTCGAAGCTTAATGTGTCCCCTACATTTGGTGTTGCACTACTAGCTACAGATATGCCTTTTACTAAACTTAGGTCGGCAGACTGAATAACAAATGTAGCAGTATCTTCATCATCATCATCTGGATCTAAATCACCATCTTCATCAACAGTAGCATCGGTACTTGGATCACTATCTGGATCTGGAAGATCACTAGCTGTTATTTGAACACTATTTGTATAATTTCCTGAGTCATTAACAATAGCATCGTATGTAAGCGTTCTTGACAATCCGTTATCTAGGGATAAATCATTCCAAACAATAGATTTGTTTCCAACAATATATATTCCTGAATTTGATATCGTTCCTGAAACAATATCAAAACCTGTAGGTAACAAGTCTTCAACATCTATTCCTGTAGCATCACCTGTTCCAAAATTTTCTAATAAAACAGTAAATGTTACTCTATCTCCTACTGAACCTGAAGTAGGCAAAACAGATTTTGTTATTTGAAGGTCGGCTATTTCTAATGTAATTTCTGCATTATCTTCATCATCTTCACTTTGGTCTCCATCATCATTATTTGGTGTACTATCAGGATCTGCTTGATCACTAGCTATAATTTCTGCTATATTTAAATACTCATTAGCTGTTCCTGTTGGCGTATTCACTAATGCTACTATATTTAATACAATAGGCGCACCGGTTGTAACAGAACCTACTGTCCATATTCCTGTTAATGCATTATATGCTCCTCCAGAATCATCACTTTGATATGTATAGCTACTAGGTAATAAATCTAAAACTTGAACATTTGTTGCCGTGTCTGCTCCTGCATTAGCTACTGTTAATGTAAAAGTAACAGTATCACCAACACTAACTGTTGTTGGGGCTACTATTTTTTGAAGTGATAAATCTGCCGATTGAATAGTTACTACTTCTGTATCTTCATCATCATCGGCAATACCATCACCTTTATCGTCTACACTTGAGTCTGTTGTGGGGTCACTGTCTGGATCTAAATTATCACTACCTGTAATTTGAGCTGAATTAGTATAACTTCCTGAAGCTTTTACTGTAGCATCGAAAGTTAAATTTAATGTTGCTCCACTTGCTATATTTAAATTAGACCAACTTATAGTTTGGGTTCCTAAATTAAAAGCTCCTGCATTAGATACTGTTCCTGGAACTAAAGAATATCCTAATGGTAATACATCTTCAACATTAACTCCTGTTGCATCAGAATTTATTGTGCTTGCGTCATTATTGAAAACAGAAATAGTAAACGTTACTACATCGCCTACATTTACATTAGGTGTAGATACATTTTTTGTTAATTCTAAATCTGAAATAGGAAGTATTACAATAGTTACTAGATCTGAAGCATTACTACATGTTCCATTAGATACAGTCCATCTAAACTCATAAGTACCTACTACTTTTCCTGCAACCTCAGTAATTGGATCATTTTCATCTATAAAAGTAACTGTTGAAGGTCCTGACACCTGAGTCCATGTACCTATGCCACTCGTTACTGGAGTTGCTCCTAAAGTTAATGAAGAAAACTCAGATATAATTTGGTTATCACCTGCTTCTGCACTAATAGGATCTGCAAAAATAGTTACTCCCATTGAGTCTGAATTCGTACAACCTCCATTAGTAGCCGTCCAAGTAAATTGGTATACTCCTGACGACAACCCTAACACTAAACTGTTTGGATTATTAGGATTAGCTATAGTTACTGGAGTTCCTGCTGTCTGTGTCCAAGTTCCTGTACCAATAGCTAAAGGTGTCGCAGATAAAAATGTTTCTGTGTTATCACACAATTCTTGATCTGGTCCTGCATAAGCTGCTGAAGGTGGAACATCTGTAAAAATAACATTAACTATATCCGATTGTGGAGCACATCCTCCTACAGCAAATGGTCCATTAGAGACTGTCCATGTTAATTCATAAGTTCCAACTTCTATATTTAATAAAGTTGTTACTGGGTTATTTGGGTTTTCAATAGTTGTTAAAGAACCTATTGGGGCATTCGTTATTGTCCAAATTCCAATTCCTGATGTAGGTGGTATAGCTGCAGTAAGAAAATCTAATTGACAAGCATTAAGTTGATCTGGCCCAGCTTCGACTGGATCTGGCGCTTCAAATACTTCAATTCTAACTATATCTGCATTATCTGTACAAAAGTTAGCTTCAAAATTAAGTTCTACAATATATAAACCTGGCACTGTTAATCCAGTAACATCTGTTGTTGTACTATTATTAGGTGTAGTAAACCCGACTGTTGCTCCTCCTGGTTGAGAAAGCAATCTCCACTCTGATGTTACATCACCTGGTATTGCTACATTTCCAGCAGTTAGAATTGCTGTATTAGTATCTGCAATACATATATTTTGATCTGTTCCTGCATCTGCATCTTCACTAGGTCCATCACTTACTGTTATAGTTACTTGACTTGAACTATTAGCACAAGACGGATAATCTGTTGTAAAATCAAAAACGTACACATTTCCTGGAATTACATATCCATTAGCAACATTGCTATTACTTGGAAATTGTGTTGGTGTATGAGCAACAATTTCTGCTGGAGTTGGGACTAGAGTATTAATAGAAACCAAGCTCCATGTTCCTGTTGTTCCTTCTGTTGCTTCAAGAAAAACACTACTTACCTCACAAAGGTTTTGATCTGATCCCGCACTAGAAGGTGCAAAAACATCTAAATTAACAGTTGCAGAAGAACTTGGACAAAGAGGAGACTCACTAACAGTTGTCCATCTAAGCGTATAACTTCCTGTTGTTAAACCTGTAATACTTATCGAGTTATTTCCTGGATCACTTATTACAGGTGTATTAGGACCAGAAACTAATGTCCAAGCTCCTGTTTCTGTTGTTGGGTTTAATAAAGGATTTGCTAATATTGTCGTGTTGTCTGCACATACTACTTGGTCTCCAGCAGGTATAGCAGCAGGAGTAGATGGAACACCTACTTCTATTGTTACTTGACTTGGAGTTCCTGAAGCTATACAATTTCCATAAGAAATAACCCATTCAAAAACATAAGTACCATTTAAAAGATTAGAAAATGTTGCTGTTGGACTATTTATATCATCTACTGTAAACCCTGTTAAACCAGAAACCAAATTCCAAGTTCCTACTCCTCCTAAAGGAGCTGGATCTGTAGCATTCATCGTAAATGATAACAATACTGGATCTAAACATAACGATTGATCTGTACCAGCACTAATGCTAGCACCTGTATTTGCTACTATTACCTCAACATTATCTGAAAGTGGAGGACAACCGTTAGACACAATATAATCAATTGTCCAAGTAAATTCATATTGTCCATCAACAAGACCAGTTACTTCTGTAGTTGGACTATTTATATCTGTAAAAGTTACTGGTGACCCTGAAAGCTGAGTCCAAGTACCTATTTCTCCTACACCTGGAGCATTAGCACTTAAATTAGGAATAGTAGTACTGCCTGCACCTAAACAAATATCATTCCCTGCATCTGCAATTGTAGCAGAACCTGTTAACAATGTTTCAACTATAATAGTATCTGTTTCTTCCGCACCACAATCTGGATAACCAGGACCTTCATCTACTGTCCAAGTTAAAATATATGGATTCCCGTTTGCTACAGTAGCGTCAGGAGTTGAAAACCCATAAGCTATAGCATTAGGATCGTTAACATCAGAAAATGTTATTCCTGGATCTGCTGCAGACCATGTACCTACCTGACTAGCCAACAATGGATCTGCTGCTAATTGAACGGGCGCATTAAAACAAACAGTTTGATCTAAACCTGCTCCAATTGGAAGATTACTAACTGGTGTTACTGTTATTGTTGTATCTGATGTAACAGCTGGACAGTTAGGACCTGCTGAAACGGTATATCTAAAAACATATTCCCCAGGAATAAGCCCTGTTAAACCAGTTGTTTGCGCAAATCTGTCATTTATAATAGCATTCGTCATACCTGCAGGTCCACTAATTAAAGACCATACAGATGCTTCACCTAATGTTATTGCACTCCCTGCTAAAGTTCCATTTACTTGCCCACACACAAATTGTTGAGGAGAACCTGCATTAGCACCAGGTGAAATTGTGGATATATGTATGTTAATAGCATCGTTAGCTTCATCACACCCCTGTAGAAGGTTACCTATTCTTCGTCTTCTAAAATTTACAGTATATATTCCTGCAACATCAAAACTGTTAATAGTAACAGTTCCATTATTTCCACCACCTAAATTAATATATGTTGTTGGAAATGTTAAACCAGAATCACTTGGTCCATTAACTATACTATATTCTGTTCTAGTTCCACTAAGTGAAGTATAAGGTACAGGAATTGAAGTGTCTCCACACGCTCCTACAATATCATTACCCCCATTAACACTTATGCTTATAGGATCAATATTATACCTTACCCGCATTGTCGCTGAAGTAGAACAACCAGTTACTGTATTTTCTATTGTATATCTAAACAAATATGAACCTGAAGAAGATAAGCCTGTCACCTGTGTTGTACTACTTGTAGGGTCTACAATTGTAGCTGCTGGTCCAGAAATTTGTTCCCATAGTACTGTTTCGTTAGTATAATCGGGTAAAGAACCAACCAAGGTTGTCTGCGTTATTGAAGTATCACAAAAACGTTGATTATTGTCTGATATTGAGGCTTGTGTTACATCTTGAGTAGCAGGCGGAACTGTAATAGTTGCCGTAGCACTACCAGAAACACATGGTCCTGAAACATCCCACCTAAATACATATACTCCCTCAATTAATCCACTTACATTAGTATTATTACTGTTTACATTAGCAATACTAGGGTTTGAAGGACCTGTAACAAATGACCAAGTTCCATTTTGCCCATTTATATTATTACCTCCAAAACTGGCACTTAAACTTGTACTTTGGCTAACTGTATAACAATTCATTAATGTCTCATCATTGGCAAAAACAGGTGATTGCCCTCCATAATTGGTAACAACAATATCTGCAGATGTCTCACAATTTTGTCCTGGTGCGTAATCAGCTCCTGTAATTGTCCAACGTAAAGTTGTAGATCCAGCACTAGTCTCTGCTAAATCTATTGTAGATATTGCTGAATTAGGTTGATTTATAGTTACCCCTGCTGAATTGCCTCCAATAATAGACCATTGACCTACTTCTCCTGGATTAGCAGGTGCATTAGCATTTATTGTTAATGCCCCTGAATTATCTGGACAAGATCCAAAATCACTTCCTGCATTTGCAATTGTAATTGGCTCTACTGTTATTGAAACAGTTTGTGTTGGTCTATCTCCATTAAAACAAACCGCAGAAAGCTCAAAAACATACGTGTTTCCTCCTACAAATCCCACAATTATTGGATCGTCTATTAAAGGATCACTTATTATTACTGACGGACCGGAAACTTGCCTCCATATTGGTTGTTCGTCATAAGTATCTGGAGTACTACCATCTAACTGAAATACATCATTTGTGCAAATGGTTCGGTTTAAACCAGCATTTATTGTACATGATTGAGCTGTTAATGTGTTAATTCCAAATAATAAGGCAGTAGTTAGATAGGCAAAAAGGCGCACCTTTCTTGCTTTCTTAAGCAGGTAGAATTTAGTCATTTAAAAATTATTATGGTTGATATTATAAATCGAAAGTAGATAAATCAATGTTTCTTCTTAAAAACAAATAAAAAATATCGATTAAAACACGTTAAAATACGACTAAAAGCATTATAAATTTAAAAAGAAAGAAAAAACCTGTTATAATGTGTTAAAAAACAATATTTTAACATATACTTTACGTTCTACAATTTAAGCTTTTATTTTTAAATAACAAGAAAATTCTTACTTTTTATAAATACATTTCTTACTTAAATAAATTATACTTTGAGAACACGAAAAAACTAAATGCTTTTATATTATTAAAGTATATAAACTAGGTAAGTTTAAATTTTATATACTCATTTTTTTAATATTCATTACTATTCTGTTATCTCTAAGCATCAATTTTGACTTTAAATTGAAATTAATAAAAAATGTTTTAAAATATAGGATTCGAAAAAATAATAGGCATCAAATAAATTGAGAATGATTTGACTCCTAGATAAAGTTCTTATCAACATAAAAGTAAGAGATAATCGTTTCTTCTTTATTCAAACACTACTTAAATCATATGCTTAAATGAAAAAGAATTTAATATATTAAGAATCCAACCTCATTAAATGAGCTTTAGAAAATAGAACCAACAGATTAGTAATAAATAATTCGTCTAGGCTAGTCGATAAATTACAGTTCATTATAATATTATTGTAATGTATAAAAACTATGGCTATTTCTTCTAAAATTAAATATAAAACAATCTACACACAATCTAATTGTTGAAAATAATGTTATTTTACTTCACGTTATAACATTAAACTTATTCTAGGTAAAGTTAGGTTTACAGA
Source organism: Flavivirga aquatica (assembly GCF_001747085.1). Taxonomy (GTDB): domain Bacteria; phylum Bacteroidota; class Bacteroidia; order Flavobacteriales; family Flavobacteriaceae; genus Algibacter_C; species Algibacter_C aquatica. The sequence goes on along the minus strand of NZ_MDJD01000043.1, from coordinate 40,472 downwards.
AAGAGATACATAAGTATTATTTAACTACAGGAGACCAATTAAAGTTTACAGGCTGCCATTCATCAACACTTTCTTCTAATTTAGCATCTATTTCCTTTTTAAGATATACTTGATTACTTTTTACAAATACAAGTTTAACAGAAGGAAATATACCTTCTTTGGTTTCCTCTTTTTTTCTTAAATGATTTTCCATAATACCTTTTATTAATTTCTATTTAAATTAAAAAAACAATCAATTTTAATGCCAAAGCCTTTCTATAACCAGAAATTTCATCTTAAAAAAAGAATAACTAAGACTACAAAAACTTTATTCATATTATAATAGACATGTAAAAAATTAAAAAGTTGCATCGAAATTATAAGTTTTTAATAACTTAAAACTTAATTAACATTAAAAAGGCAAAAATTAGGAATAATTGCTCCATTAAGAATAGTAAATACTTTAATAACTTGTATAAAAAACAAAAACCTTATAAATATCTATAAGGTTTTGTTTTACTGTGCGGGCGGGGAGACTCGAACTCCCACACCTCGCGGCACTAGATCCTAAGTCTAGCGTGTCTACCAATTCCACCACGCCCGCTAAAGGACTGCAAATATAAACAACATTTTTAAATTACAAAGTTATAGAGTAAAAAAACATTCTTTTTTATACATTTGAATACACATTTTACAAACACTTTTCATGAATCATATCCAATCTTACATTAATGAACATAAGAATCGATTTCTTAACGAGCTAATCAAACTACTTAAAATACCGTCAATTAGCGCTGATTCAACTTATAAAAAGGATGTATTAAAAACTGCAGACCTGATAAAAATTAGCTTAGAAAAAGCTGGGTGCGATTTTGTTGAAATATGTGAAACAAATGGTTATCCTATTATTTATGGAGAAAAAATAATTGGCAAAAATCTCCCTACTATACTGGTTTATGGACATTACGATGTACAACCACCAGATCCAATAGACTTATGGCACTCGCCCCCATTCGAACCAGTAATTAAAAAAACAGAGGCGCATCCAGATGGTGCCATTTATGCACGTGGTGCTTGCGACGATAAAGGACAAATGTATATGCATGTTAAAGCCATGGAATTTATGACATCCACCAATCAACTCCCCTGCAATGTTAAATTCATGATTGAAGGTGAAGAAGAAATTGGTAGCTCTAACCTTGCTACTTTTGTGAAAAGTAATCAAGAGAAATTAAAAAATGATGTTATCTTAATTTCAGACACAGGAATGATTGCTAACAATGTTCCCTCAATAACTACTGGATTACGTGGTTTAAGCTATGTCGAGGTAGAAGTTACTGGTCCAAATAGAGATTTACATTCAGGTCTATACGGTGGAGCTGTTGCAAACCCTATAAACATTCTAACCAAAATGATAGCATCACTTCATGATGAAGATAATCATATTACCATTCCAGGTTTTTACGATAAAGTAGAAGAACTATCTAAAGAGGAACGTGAAGAAATGGGAAAAGCCCCTTTTTCACTTGAAAACTATAAAAAAGCTTTAGATATCGATGCAGTCTACGGTGAAACAGGCTACACAACTAACGAGAGAAACTCCATAAGACCTACTTTAGATGTTAATGGTATTTGGGGAGGCTATATAGGAGAAGGAGCAAAAACAGTTATCGCAAGTAAGGCCTATGCTAAAATATCTATGAGACTAGTACCTCATCAAGATTGGGAAGACATAACTACCCTGTTCACAAACCACTTCGAAAGTATTGCTCCTAAAGGCGTTAAAATAAAAGTAACACCGCACCATGGTGGTCAAGGCTATGTAACACCAATAGATAGTATTGGTTATAAAGCAGCAAGCAAAGCTTACCAAGACACCTTTGGAAAAACACCTATACCTCAACGTAGTGGAGGAAGTATTCCTATAGTATCACTTTTCGAACAAGAATTAAAAAGCAAAACTATTTTAATGGGCTTTGGTTTAGATAGTGACGCCATACACTCACCAAACGAACATTTTGGAGTTTGGAACTACTTAAAAGGCATAGAAACTATTCCTTTATTTTATAAATATTTTACCGAATTATATAAATAATATGGGTGTTCCCTTCTTTTACTTTTTAAGAAGTAAAAGAAGGTCGCGCTTTTCGTTACAAGTCCTCGTTCGTACCTCACTGTGGGCTTTCCACTGCAATCGCTAACACATATAGCATTAATACCTAAAAATGAAAAACCAACATACCAACCACCTACTCTTACTTACTCTTGCAACCTTGTTAATTAGCACCTCTGGAGCATTGGGTAGATTTATTGATATGCCAACTCCCGTTATTATTTGGTGGCGATCTGCTTTAGGTGCATTGTTTTTATTCATTTTTTGTAGATCTAAAAAATTTAGTATTAAAATACAATCAAAAAAAGATATCATCACTCTATTTTTAGGAGCCTTGTTTTTAGGTACCCACTGGATAACCTATTTTTATGCGTTAAAATTATCTAATGTTGCTCTAGGTATGTTATCTCTTTTTATCTTCCCTGTTATTACAGCTTTATTAGAACCCTTGTTTACAAAATCAAAGTTTAACCCTATGCATATTGTTTTAGGCTTAATGGTTTTACTAGGTATTTACATTCTTGCTCCAGATTTTAATTTTGAAAGCTCTCATGTAAAAGGTATTTTATTTGGCGTACTATCCGCCATTTTTTACGCACTAAGAAATTTAATGCTAAAAAAACAAGCATCAAAATATAATGGCACAGTACTTATGATGTACCAAACATTTTTCTTGGCCATCGTTTTAATTCCTGTTATGTTTATACAAGACACCAGTAACATAACAACCCAATTTCCTTTTATTATTATACTGTCATTAGTAACAACAGCTATTGGACATTCATTATTTATTAGGAGTTTAAAACATTTCTCTGTAAGTACAGCAAGCATCATTGGAAGTACACAACCCATTTTCGGAATTATAATTGCTTATATATTCTTAAATGAAATACCTACTTTAAATACTTTTTTTGGAGGTTCTCTAATTATAGCTACTGTTATTGTTGAAAGTATAAGATCTAAAAAAAAGTAGTTCTCAATATTTCATTAAAAAAGTGTAACAAATTGATTGTCTTTACGTTCTAATAGCAAATGCGCTTTAATATAATTCAAGATCTTAATTGATTTGTTTTGAGGCGTGTTTTTATATATAAATTCATCAATCAAAATCAATCATGTTATGCTTAAATCATTTTTCATCATCTGCTCTGGAGCCGATACCGATATTTTAAAAACCTGCTCCTCTGGAGAACAAAACAAATACGCAGGCGTAGGCGCTACCGTTTTTTTACTGCCATTATGGCTTTTATTACAGGTAGTTACTCCCTATATACAGTTTTCGATAATCTTTATACTTCAATTTTATTTGGTTTAATATGGGGACTCCTTATTTTTAATCTAGACCGTTATATTGTGTCTACTATAAAAAAAACAAAAAACTTTACAGATGAACTTATACAGGCTTCTCCAAGAATTATTCTAGCCATAATTATTGCCATTGTAATTTCTAAACCTTTAGAACTTAAAATTTTCGAAAAGGAAATTAATCAAGTGCTTTTAGAGCAAAAAAATGAATTAACTCTAGCAAATAAAAATCAAATTGCAGAACAATTTACACCTACCATCTCTGCTCTTCAAAATAAAATTACTAGTTTACAAAATGACATAAATAATAAAGAGATAGAAGTAAATACGCTATACAACATATATATAACTGAAGCCGAGGGAACTTCAGGTACAAAAAAACTGGGAAAGGGGCCAGTTTATAAAGAAAAGCTCAAAAAACATGATGCGCTATTAGCTGAATTACAACAACTAAAAGCAGAAAATAAAGCAAAAATATTAGCTACCGAAACTCAGATTGCTCAACTAAAAGGGAATTATGAAACTCAAATACTAAACACACAACCTATTATTAACAATTTTGATGGCTTAATGGCACGTATTAATGCTTTAGGGAAATTACCTTGGATACCTTCATTCTTTATATTCTTATTATTCCTAGCTATAGAAACGTCTCCTATTTTAGCTAAATTATTAGCTCCAAAAGGTGTTTACGATTTTAAATTAGATGATCAAGAAACCGCTGTAAAAACGAATGTGCTTCAAAACAAAAACCTAAGAGAAGCTATATTAAAAGCCGACTACACAATTAACGACCGAATTTACAGCGATATAGAAAACGAAGAGGAATTATACACTTACAAGCGCAAAAAAGCGAGAGAACTTATGCAATTGCAATCTGATGCTTTTTATGAGCATCAAAAAAACGTGTTATAATTAGGCTGCTGTCCCCGTTTTAAAATGATCATATAGGTCTTTACAACCTAAACCGATAATAGCTAATGTTTTATTTTTAACTAAAGCTTCTTTATGAAGTTTAGCAATGGCATCAACACCATATTTATCCATACTATTTATATCTTGAATACTAATAGTAAGACTATTAACCTTTTCGAAAATATTAGAGAATTCTTTTTTAAAAATATCTAAACTACTTCTATTTAGGGCTCCTTTTATTTTAAAAAAATTATTACAATTTGTGATTTTCAATTCCATAATTTGCTGATTTTTAAATATTAACAATAAACTTGAGGGAGAGTTTTTATTTGATTACAGAGTAAAAGTAGAAAACAAAAAAGTTGTTTCACTATTTTTTCGATCAATCGATTTGATCCTTAGACGAAAAAAAAATCTATGTCAATTTCATCGATGAGTAACCGTTTTAATACCAGATTTAATTACTTTTATCTTTATTATTCCTAATATTATAAATATAACACATGAAAAAACTAGTTTTATTACTTTGCCTTGTATGCTTTTTTAGTAGCTATGCTCAAAAAAATGAAGAAGCAGATATAAAAGCCATAAACAAAGTTTTAAAAAAACAGCGCATTGCTTGGTCTAATCATAATATAGAAAAGTACATGGAAGGCTACTGGAAAAGTGACTCACTTAAATTTTATGGTAATAACGGTATTACTTATGGATGGGATAATACTTTAGAGCGTTATAAAAAAGCTTACCCAACAGAAGACCATACTGGTACGTTAAGTTTTAGAATAAACGACATTACAAAAATAAGCGAAGATGCTTATTATGTTTTAGGAGAATACCACTTAAAGCGTGAAGTTGGTAACGCCGATGGTATTTTTATGCTCGTTTTCAAAAAAATAAATGGTGAATGGAAAATCATTGCCGATACATCTTCTTAAATATGTCTCCAATTGTTAGAAAAGCCACTTTAAAAGATTTATCTACTTTATTAATGTTCGAGCAAGGGGTTATTCAAGCTGAACGCCCTTTTGATTCAACAATAAAAGATGGAAAAATAAACTATTATAATATTTCGGAATTAATTACAAGTTCCTGTTCTGATGTTTTTGTAGCTGAAATTAATAATATTATTGTAGCCTGCGGTTATGCGAAAATTAAAACGGACAGGCATTATTTAAAGCATAATTACCAAGGTTATCTAGGTTTTATGTTTGTAGATAAAGAATATAGAGGCAAACAATTAAATAAACTTATTATTGATACCTTGTTAAAATGGTGTAAAACCCAAAATGTTTTTGAAATTAGATTAGATGTTTACCCAAATAACATTCCTACTATTAAAGCTTATGAAAAAGTGGGCTTTAAAAAACACATGATTAATATGCGTTTAGATATAGAGCATATGGATTTATAACTATATTCTAAGTTACAGTCTTTACAGAAGATCGAGGATTATCTCCTGACTTTAAAATATAACAGGCTTATAAATATATCTTTCCATTTTGTTACACTTTTGTGTAAATCTATTTCAGAACAAGACACTACTAAACTAAGGGCTACTGCTAACATTTTGCTAGTAGCGTTAAAGATTGGAAGGTAAGAGAAAGCTTTTCTTCTTATTTCTTACTCTTACCGCTACTAAGCAAAGCTTAGCCAGTAGCAATACGTGGTTAGCTAGCGAGGGTTTAACGGAACATTAACCACAAACACCACTCCTTTTCTTAAATTAAATAAAAAATCATCCATAACTAAAAATCCGTATTAACACTAAAATCAAATGTTTTCCCCCGATGTCACTGCTAGTCTATGACTAATAACTATACAAATTGCTTATCCTGAATAATTTTAGTTTCAAGATTTAACAGGCTTATAAACCACCTTTGTAGATACTGGATATTTTTCTAGTAAATGTTCTGGACGGATTGGGCGTTTCTCAAAACCAACTCCGCAGTTTGGACAAGTTTGTTCCAAAACGGTTTCTACACAATCTTTACAAAAGGTACATTCGAAGCTTCTTTTGAATTGAATGGCAATGACTTGTTACAATTCTCGCATGTTGGTCTTATTTCTAACATATTTATTTGCGTTAGGGATTGAAGTGACATCCTTTTTTGAGGTACGAGAAAAAGATATAACGAAAAGCCCGACCTTTAGGTAACGCCCAAATATTAAAGTTTTTTAACGTAGTCTGTAATAATTACTATTTGCTGCGCACCTACTTTACCTTCAATATATTTTGCGTTTTCACGGTCTAAACGAATGTTTCTAACAGCTGTTCCTTGTTTAGCTACCATACTAGATCCTTTTACTTTTAAATCTTTAATTAATACTACGGCATCTCCTACTTCTAAAATAACACCATTTACATCTCTATGTATTATTTTGTTTGCTGCATCTTCATGCTCTCCTGTTGCTCGTGCTAAGGCTAAAGCTTCATCGTCTAGATACATCATATCTAACAAGTCTTTTGGCCAACCTTCATTACGGAGTCTTTGTAACATTCTCCAAGCCATGATTTGTACTGCAACGTACTCACTCCACATACTATCATTTAAACAACGCCAATGGTTTGGATCCATATCTGTGTTTTCTTCTATTTGATCTAAACAGGTTTTACAAACTAAAACATCATTACCAACATTTTCGTTTAGTGACGGCGGAATAGTGTATTGCTTTAAACCTTCTGCCGAAGTACATAATTCGCAAGTGTTATTGCTTCTATCTTGTAATGTTTGTAATACGCTCATGAGTCTTATTTTGATTTTGCAATAATACAGTTTAATAGCAGGTTCTACAACTTTAGAGTAAAGGGAAAACAAAAAGGACGCTAAAAAGCGTCCTTATAGATATTTAATAAATTTTTATTTTGATAGCTCATGCATGAACTTATAAAGATAATCTCCATGAACTCCAGTAAAATAACGTCTCCATTCTTTACCTTTTGCTTTTCTTGCTGCTTCGTCTGGCCATGCTTCTTTCATAAGTTCGGAATTCCTATCGTACATTTTATCTAAATCTGCCCAAGAGTCTAAGAAAAACACTTCTAGAAAATCTGTTTTATTAGCACCCCATGCATGTACATGTGAGTAATATGCTTTGATATTCTCATTTTTGTTTATAATGGCTTCTTGTCCCTCCTTTTTTAGTTTCATAAAATCTTCTTTGCTTCCATCTTCTGGGAAAGAAAAATGACTTTTTCTAACATAGGTTATCAAATCTTTAGTAGGTTTTTCTGCCATTAATTTTGGATTGGGTAATGGCGTATAAATTTCGTCGGAATGTTCGTTTGCGTAATATGCATTTCTTTTTTTAAAGTATGCTTTTCTTGCCTCTTCTTCTGGCCATGCCTCTTTTTCTAACTCCCCGCTTCTTTTTGCAAACTTGTCCATGTCTTCCCAGGATGCAAATGTTTGAACAAAAATTAACTCTGTATTATCAGCAGTAAACTCATGTAGATAAACGGAAGCACTAAATATGTATTCATTTTTCTTGGTTACTTTGTTTAGGTATTCTTTTTCTACAGCTTTCCAATCGTCTAAACTAAAATCTTCCATATCCATATTCCAATGCATCGTTGTTACTGCAATGTACTCGGGTCTTTTTGTTTCTTTTTCTTCTTGAGCATAAACATTTGTTGTGATAATACTAAGCAGTAATATTACTGCTAAAGCTTTAAAAAATTGGTTTGTTGTTTTCATAATCTGTTAAAATTAAATGGTTAGTAATTAACTACAATTAAATTCTACTTAAGATTAGAGGGCACACTACAAACAAGGTCTAAGAATACCTTTTTGTACTAGCAATAAAATAAATTGGGGGAATTGAGAGTATCTAAATATACAAAAAAAAGAGGGTTTTATTTAAGGATCGTTCTAGTTTTTCTTTTAGAGCAAGCTTTCTTTTTGTTTTTTTGTCATCCCTTTTATTACCATAGTATAAGAATGATCTATTAATTCTTTTACGAATTGGGGTTGCAATTCGTTTTCATGTAGATAAAGTGTGTTCCAGTGTTTTTTACTCATGTGATACCCTGGTTTGATACTATTATATTCTGCACGAAGTTCTTGAGAATAGTCTGGATCTGCTTTTAAATTTATTGCAGCTTCTCCTTGTTCCCACCGTTTTAATGATACTAATGCAAACATTTTTCCTAAGACTTTAAAGACTAATGTATCTGCATCGAAAGGAAAATCTTCTGTGGTTCCTTTTTTATTTAAACAGTATTCTCGAATTTGTTCTATATTCATGTCTTTCTTAGTCTTTTTAAGAAGCAACTTTTATTTAATTAATCTTTCCATAACTTTTTCTGGACACTCTAACTCTGTATAACCAAACTGCTTATATAAACCATGTGCGTCTGCTGTTTTAAGCATCCAAATTTTACAAGATTGTAATTCTGAGGTTGTATTTATAGTTTTTATGAATTGTTTGGAGTAGCCTTGACTTCTATATTCTGGTAATATAAATACATCCATAAGGTATGCAAAGACTGTATAATCTGTTACTACTCTTGCAAACCCTATCTGCTTTTCTCCTAAATATGCTCCAAAACAGAAACTGTTTTCTATCGTTTTTCTAACCTCATCTATAGTTCTTCCTTTTGCCCAGTATGATGTTGTTAAAAAGTTCTGAATTGTATTTATTTGCAATCTAGTTTTATCTGTCGAAATCTCTATCATCATTGAAGCTTTTCTGTTTTAGAATCTTCAATTTCCAAAGCTGTATAATCTAATTTCCATCCAATAGTTTCGACTATGCTTTCCATAAGTGAGATTGTTTCTAAGGCTTCTTTTTTAGCTACTTCTATTAAACCGCTTTCTGGAATTTTATCTTGAATATGCAACTTTGCTTCGTTATGCAAATCTGTTAAATCTGTCGCTTCAAATTTATTAAACAAGCCATCAGACTTATCGTAATAATTTAAATTGGTTTCTATTGATAGTATCTCTGGCTGCGGGAAATGTTGAAGGGTGATTTCCTTTTTATCGTTTTCTGCTTTCAATATTATTTTTGATAAATCGTAACCAACGTGGGCTTTTGCATTTATTACCACTAGTGCTTTCTTTTTACTTGAAATCAGTTTTAAAAAACGTTCTTTAACATCTTCATAATGGTATATTTCTGCAAAATCGCCTTCTACTGTTATAAATTTACAAACGGTTTTTATTTTATCTAAAAGTATAGTGGATTGAGCATTTACTAATTCCTTCTTTTTTATAGATTTAAAATAGGTAACAACACCTAAACTAGACAAACCACCAATTATAATTCCTAAAAAAGCTTCCATTTATTCAATAATTTTATATAAAATAGGTTTACTTGGAGTTGCATCATTTTCAAAAGGTGCTATTTGGAGGTTTAAAAAATAAACACCGTCATCTACTGTATTTGGTACAAAAATGAACTCTGTGATGGTTGCATCTAATCTTAATTGCCCTTTAGTGTTCCAAAATGCATTATGAGCCAGTAATTGACATTCATCTTTTTCTTTATCGACACTTGGCAAATCTATTAATAAATGCTTTACTCCTTTTTCTCTCAAATAAATAGCAGCTTCTTCTAATAAATAAGTTGGATTGGTATTAGAATACTGCATCGACAACTTCTCCTTGGTGTTAGGAATGGTTCTAATAACAATAGCTTCTCTTTTTTTATTTCCTATAGCAAATTGTAATTGCTTTTTAGATATTACTGAATCGCCATTTAATCGTTCTGGAGCTACTGTTATGACTTCTGTTAAAAAGAAAAATTGTTTTAAATTTTGATTTACGGAATGTACTTCTTCAGTAATATGTCCTACACACTCGGTATGCGTACCATGCGCATGCGGGTTAAAAAATATATTATTAAAATTTATACAAGCGCCTTCTTTTACACTAGTAATTGCTTTTCCGTTTTTTACGGGCTCAATTACTGGTGCTTCTAAATACCATGCATTTACATTTGTTTTTGATGCACTTAATGGAATAGAGAGGTCTATAGGTTTTTTTAAATCTATTTGGAGTTTTCTGGAGTTATATTGAACTGTTGCGATCATATTCAAATATAATCAAATCATAAATAATTCTGAGGCAATTCCGTCAACTAAAAATTTTCCTTTTTGGGTAACTTTTAAGATATTATTATTTGAAGTTTTTAATGAAATCGTCTTATTTGATTGAACGGGTTGTTCTATTTTATTCTCAAAGATTAATAACTCTTTATTTATAAATTTTTCTGCTGAAGATTCTAAATGTTTAAGATATTTATTACCGTAGTCTTGCTCTATTTTGTTTAATGAAATACCCCAAACGGTTCTTAAACCTGTCATAACATACTCGTTGTATTGATCTTTTTCTGAAAGATTTTCAATAGTATTGGGTAGCTCTTTTTTATGAATAGTTTGAATATACTTTGCATTATTCGCAACATTCCAACTACGTTGATTACCATAAAATGAATGTGCAGATGGTCCTATACCTAAATATAATTTCCCTTGCCAATAGCTTGTGTTATGTTTTGAAAAATAGTTTGGTTTACCGAAGTTAGAAATTTCATACTGAACAAAACCTTGCCTTACTGTTCTTTCAATTAAATGATTGAAATGTTGTAATGCTAAGTTTTCGTCTATTGGTGGGTAAGTTCCTTTTTTAACAAAACTATCCAGTGCCGTTTTAGGTTCTACCGTTAAGGCATAACTTGAAATATGATTAATCCCAAAGCTAAAAGCAATCTCTAAATTTTTATTCCATTTTTCGAGACTCATATTGGGGATACCATAAATGAGATCTATTGTTATATTATCAAAATAACGCGTTGCTTCTTCTAAACATATTTTTGCTTCTTTAGCGTTATGCGCACGATTCATATTTTTTAAATCGTCTTCAAAAAAGGATTGAATGCCTATAGATAATCTATTAATTCCAATGTTTTTATAATCTTTAAAAAGGGTTTTTGTTTGCTCTTCTTCTGTACTAAATATAGCATTGGAGTTACTATTTTGAGCTTGAATTAAATCGTCTGGATTTGCTTCTAAAGTAATTTCTGGGTTTTGTGCTACTTTATAATTTTTATAAATCGCGTCTATTAATAATTTTAGTTCCTTAACTGTTAATAACGATGGAGTACCTCCGCCAAAATAAATGGTTTCAATAATACTGTTTTTAAGTTCCTTTTTTCTAATTTCTAACTCTATTACTAAGGCTTGAACTAACTCATCTTTCTTTTTTAATGATGTTGAAAAATGAAAATCGCAATAAAAGCAAGCTTGCTTGCAAAACGGAATATGTATATAGATACCTGCCATTTATTTTACAGTCTCTAATGGCTGTTGATTGCAGATTAAAAATCTTATTGATATTTTAAGGAATAGATTATTCATAAGTAACTACTAATAATTCATTTTTTTGATAAAGTATAACTATATACTAAGGTTGTTAACTATTAACCTATTTTTTTAGGATTCTGTTTTACAAAAGCATCCCACCCTGAATAACTTTTTCCTACACTTACTCTTCCTGAATTATAAAAATGACAAACTGCTGCTGCTAAGCCGTCTGTAGAGTCTAAATTTTTAGGTAATGTTTTTAACCCTAGTAGATTTTGCAGCATTTTTGCTACTTGTTCTTTGCTAGCATTTCCATTTCCTGTAATTGCCATTTTTATTTTTTTAGGTAGGTATTCTGTAATTGGGATTTCCCTACTTAACCCTGCTGCCATAGCTACACCTTGTGCACGACCTAGCTTTAACATACTTTGCACATTTTTACCAAAAAAAGGAGCTTCAATGGCAATCTCATCTGGGTTATGAGTATCTATAAGCTCAATTGTTCGCTCAAAAATGATTTTAAGTTTTAAATAATGGTCATCATATTTTTTTAAATCTAATTCATTAAGCTGTAAAAACTGCATCGTTTTACCTACTACTTTTATAAGTCCAAACCCCATGATAGTGGTTCCTGGATCTATACCTAGAATGATTCTTTCTTTTTTCATTGTTCACAAAAGTAACAACCGCTTAACGATATAGATAACCCAAAATTTATGGTCAATAAATTTCCATTAAATGATCCATAACCTTCAGACACTGGGTTAAATTCTTTTCCAAACCCAACAATATATGAGGTGTCAACAAATAAAGAAAGGGTTTCGGACATTCCATAATGGAATTCTATTCCTGCCATGCCATTTAAAAACGACAAGTTATTTTGAGTATAATCTCCTAAAGGTTTAATCATTGAAAGTCCAGGTCCTATATGGGGATATGCTCCTAATCTCTGTGATGAAAAATTAAATACTTCATTGGCATCAAAAACCAATTGAAGATTTAATCTTGTGTAATTAACTTTAAACTCTGGTGTATTGTTTAAATTTGAAAATCTATTATATCCAAAATCTAATTTTGCTCCTAACTTAGGTTTGAACATATATTGTACTCCTAGGTTTATAGATGGGGAATTTACAGGTTTAGATTCAAAATCACGAACAAAGCCACCAGAAGATGGGTTGTTAATACCTAGTGCAAGCTGCGCTTTTATTGTACTTGTATTCCCTTGAGAAAACCCAAAAAACGAATAGGCAACAAAGCATATAGCTAAATAAATATTCTTATAAATCTTAAATATTGAAAACATACCGTATTATTGGTTTAATTTGCATGTATTAAAAATGAAATACAAACTTCCGCACAAAATTAAACAATTCTTTTTTGTACTCATTAAATTGGGCATAGTAGTTGCTGCTTTTTACTTTATATATATAAAGTTAACTAATAATAACCAGTTAAATTTTTCTGTTTTCACTAATTTTCTATCAAGGAATAACGCTTTTTCAATAGAAAACGTATTTTTTTTAAGTATCTTAAGTATATTTAATTGGTTTTTTGAAATTTTAAAATGGAAAACATTAATTAGTCCTATTCAACAAATTAGTTTTAATCATGCTGTTGAACAAAGTTTAGGCGCTTTAACAGCATCTTTATTTACACCTAATAGAATTGGCGAATATGGTGTTAAAGCTATCTATTTCTTACCCCACAACAGAAAGCATATTGTTCTTGTTAATATACTTAGTAATTCTTTACAAATGACTATCACTAGTGTTTTAGGGGTTATAGGTTTTAGTTTTTTAATATCTCAATATGATGTAAATATTAATTATTACAAAATCATTAAAATATTAATAATTAGTCTTGCATCTATTTTATTAATAAGCTTTGTTTTCTATAAAACTAAATTCACGATTAAAGGATTCTCTTTAGAAAAAATTAAGCATTTCATTATAGATTATCCTAAAAATAAGCTTGCTTCAGGGGCTTTATTTTCTTTTTTTCGCTATGCTATATTTTCATTTCAATTCTATTTTTTATTATATATTTTCAAAATTGACATTACATATTTAAACGCCATGATACTAATTACTTCCATGTATTTAATAACATCATTGATCCCTTCTATCTTTATTTTTGATGTTATTGTAAAAGGAGGTGTTGCAGTGTATTTATTTTCTTTAGTTGGCATAAATGAGCTTACTGTTTTATGCGTTATTATGCTTATGTGGATTCTTAATTTTGTGATACCAAGTATTCTTGGAAGTTATTATGTTCTTAACTTCAAATTACCAAAATAAAATTTTTAAACATGATTTTAATTAGTATTATTATATCCATTATCTATTTGTTTTTAATAGGAAGTTTTACTTTTGGGTTTGATAAAATAAAGATTTTTACTTTAGAAGACATGCCTTCTAAAACTAAATTTTCAATACTTATTCCTTTTAGAAATGAAGCTAAAAATTTACCAGATTTATTAAAATCTATGGCTTCATTAAAATATTCTAAACAGTTATTTGAAGTCATTTTTATTGATGATGATTCTGAAGATGATTCTGTCGATATTATAAAAGAATTTATAAGCAAAAAAAGCATCAATTCTTCTCGAGGGAACTTTAGTATTATAAAAAATGAAAGAAAAACAAATTCGCCAAAAAAAGATGCCATTACCTCAGCTATAAATCATGCAAAACACGAATGGATTATAGCCACAGATGCCGATTGTATCTTACCTGAATATTGGCTAGATAGTTTTGATGAATACATTCAAAAAACAAATGTATCATGTATAGCTGGACCTGTTACCTACCATTTAAACAATGATTTTTTTAATCGGTTTCAACTACTAGATATCCTTAGTTTACAAGGAGCAACTATTGGCGGTTTTGGCATTAAAAAACCATTTTTGTGCAATGGTGCTAATTTCGCATATAAAAAAACTTTATTTTCTAAAATAAATGGATTTGAAGGGAACACACATATTGCTAGTGGAGATGACATTTTTTTACTTGAAAAAATAGCAAAAACTAATCCTAAATCACTTCACTATTTAAAATGTGAAAAGGCTATAGTTACTACAACAGCTCAACCAACTTATAAAAACTTAATAGCCCAACGCATTAGATGGGTTGCAAAAACAAGTACTTACAATAATTGGTTTGGAAAATTTACAGGACTTGTCGTTTTACTAATGAATGCTTTAATAATTTCTTATTTAGTCCTTTCTATTATTAATGTTTTCAACTTTAAAATCTGGTTATATATTTTAATAATTAAATTCAACATAGACTTCTTTTTAATTTATAAATCGGCTTTATTTTTTAATCAAAAAGGTATTTTAAGAAGTTTTATTTTTGGATTTCTAATTTATCCTTTTTTTAGTGTTTATGTTGCTTTTATATCGATGTTTATTACTTATAAATGGAAAGGAAGAGTCTTTAAAAAATAAGGAATCACTTAATATTTAAACTAATCAACAACTTGAATAACTATAGGTAACTCAAATACTGTGGTAACTTGCTGTCCCCTTTTAATAGCTGGAAATATTTTAGGTAAAGTTTTTAAGCTTTCGCTAAATAGAGTTTCAATATTTGGAATTTCATTAATTGTAAGGGAGTCTATTTTAGATTTTAGCAAAGACAACTCACCTTCCTTAGAAGCCTCAAAATATAACGAGATAGTATCATTAATATCCTGAGTAACAACTATAACTTCTTGTTCTAAAAATCCTGTAATATGCATTGTTAAAGTTTCTTGAAAACATACTTTTCGTTCTTCTTTAGTTGTGGAAGAATCACAGAATGGAAAACTAGGGTATTCATCTACATCATTCCAGTTAAAAGACTCTAACTCTTCTTTTAAAATGATTTCTGAAGATGTTTTTTTCACATTAAAATACTCACAAGATGTTAGTATTAAAAGAAACAAAAAAAAACAAATTTTCTTCATAGATTAGAACTGAATCCGAAAAGTACAATTTTTTTAGATTTTTTATCCTTAAAAAACGAAAAACCAAAGCTAAAAACTTCGTTTTCAATACAATATTAAAAAAACCTTTACTATACTAAAAATACAAGTAACAAACAAGACTCAATAACTTTTCTATCTTATTCACTAAAATAATTTTAGTTATACTTAACAGCTTCTTAAGTTTCTTCATTTTAAACCAAGCCTCCTAATTATAAAGCGTAACATTTCAACCCTTTACGCGTCTAAACTATAGATAACTTAAATACAATATGGATATTATTTTAACAATAATTGCAACAATGCTTATTTGGTTACTAGATTATATTATTCCTGCAATTGGAACAAAACGATTTGGTGGTACAAAATATGGTATGGTTGGAACAACTGTTGGTCTTATTGTTGGATTGATTACACCTATTCCAGCTGGCATTATTATTGGGCCATTTCTTGGGGCTTTAATTGGTGAACTTTTAAATAAAAATGATATTAAAACAGCAACTAAAGCTACCTTTGGATCTTTTATAGGTTTTCTAACATCTACATTTATAAAATTTATTGTCTCTATTATCTATTTAGCTTTTTTTATAGAGTTGTTGTAAGATTATGACTATAGTTCAATTTAAAAAAAGAAGAAACCCTGTGGGTCTCTCACCTCCACAGGGCTTTGTAAATTGCTATTATCAACAAAAAAATTGAGGGATTAATTAATTTTATGAAGTGTTGATGCACAAATATAACTATTACTTTCCTTTTCAAGCTGCGGGAAACCCACAACACCTTTACGGGCAAAAGGTACTAGCGTTATATATCAAGGTTTTAAGGGTATTTAAAAAAGTAGGATTTTTTTTCAAAACCTGCTTTTTAACATTATAGCAATATTAGTACTACACAAATCCTTTCTTTCTTGCCTCATTCAATAGTGTTTCATCTTGGCCATCGTAGACCTCAAAAATATCTCTTAGATGTTTTTTTCTTTTTTCTATTGCACTTAAGGAAATATCTAAGTGAGAAGCTAAATTTTTAGTTTTCACGCCTTGCGATAATAAATGAAGTATTTTCCTGTTTTTATCATCAACAAATATGTCACTTGTAATCACTTTTCTTATATGATTATTAACAGTACCACTATAAAACGGAGGATTATAAAGTACTGCTTGAAATGCACTGGCTAGTTCACTAGATGTTAAATCACTTTTAATTAAAAAACCTTCAGGGTCTATAGTTTTTATGATATTATGAATTCTAAAAGATTCATTAAACATCGTTAAAATAATAATTTTTGCTTCTGGTAAAACTTTACGAGCATATTCTGCTAAATCTTCTCCAGAACTCATTACTCCATCTGCTGATGGAGGTAGACTAATGTCTACAAACAATACATCGTAAGGGATTTTATTTTGAACTGATTTATTCATGTACGTAATAGCTTCATCACAATTGTTAGCGATGTCTATCTTTAATTCTTGTTCATCTTTTTTGGTAAAAAGTAGTGTGTTTTGATACCCTTCAATAATCATAGGGTGATCATCAATCATTAGTATTTTAATATTTTCTGTCATAGTTTAAGTAATGGGAGCTTCTACGGTTACTGTTGTTCCTACATCCTTTTTAGAAGTTATAGTTATTTTTCCATTTATATCATTAATCCTAGAGTTCATGTTTTTTAAGCCAATACCAGATTTAACTCTATTAACATCAAATCCAGAACCATCATCACGCATTGCTAATAAAATTACATTATTTTTTAGTTTAAAACTAATATTTACTTTAGTCGCCTTAGCATGCTTGTATATATTATGAAGTACTTCTTGAATAATTCTATAAATATGAATTTTATTCTTATTTGAAACTTCATCCCAATCTATGGCATCATCAGGTCTTAATTCATAATCAATATGATAAGCTAATGTTTGAGTTTCAACTAATGTTTTAATAATATCTATAAATCCAAAGCCAGAAACAAAATCGGTATTTAACTCATGAGACACTTTTCTAATATCTTGTTCTATAACCTTTAGTTCATTAATATATTGTCCTCTGGTTTTTATAGCTTCTACACTAGAATTCATATTCAAGCTATCTAAACTTAAACGCGTGCCAAACAAACGCCCTAAAACACCATCATGTAATTCTTCAGAAATTCGTTTCTTCTCCAATGTTCTTGCTTCTTCAATACTTTCGTTTTGAGATAACATGAGGTTATAAATTTCTTCGTTTGTTTCTTGTTGTTTTTGGATAAATTGTAATTCTTTATTTTTATTTCTTTGATTAATTACAATGTAAAGTAAAAAAGAGGCTATAATTAATACTATGGATATAATTATAAGCCACATACGCTCTTTTGCTATTTGAATATTTTCTTTTTCTATTTGGTTGGTTTCATACTTGATTCGCGCAAATTTATTTCTAATTGTACGTTCAGATTTTTGCAAACTATCACTCAATTTTACATAAGCGTTTAAGTGCTCTACGGCTTTTTCTCCTTCCTCAATTTCTGAAAGTAATAAAAGAGATTTCAATAAATCATAATTATAATACTCTTCTGCAATATCCTTCGCTTTATATGCATAATGCAATGCAGAATCTTTATTCTTATTATTATAATGATATTCTGCAAGATGTTTGTTTATTGCTATTGATTTATATTTCTCATTAATATTATTACAAACCCTTAATGCTTTAAAATATAGTTTAGGTATTTGCTCATAGTTTTTTGATAAATACAACGTATGCGCATAACTATCAAGAACTAATGCATAAAAAGCAGGACGCTCATTAACTAAGTTTTTATTTTCTAAAATCTGACTATAATATTCTAGTGCTATTGAATACTCTCCAAAACCCTTATATGAATTAGCTAAATTATTTTTTTGGTTTTCAATAGTTTGCCTATTATTTCCGTCTAACTTCTTTTGTAAATCTAACGCTTTAATATTATACTTGATTGATTCTTCAAATTGTTCAAGGTTCTTAAAAACCAAAGCTAAATTATTGTAAAAAAATGATTTGTATTTCCTTACATTATTAGACTCATTAAGCTCACTTAATAAAGACAGGGCTTCTACAGAGATTAGTTCACTTCCTGTATAATCTTTATCGTTTCTTTGAAGTAGGGCAATATCCAGAAGTACTACAGCTGTATTAAAATTATCTTTTAATCCTCTATATAACTTTTCAGCTTTATTATCGTAATAATAAGCACTGTCTACTTCTTTATCAAAATAATAATAACCAAGTTCTTTATTAATTAAAGCTAATGCACTAGAATCGTTCATTTTTTTTGCCAACCGCAAAGCTCTGTGGCTGTACTTCAAAAAATCTTTGTAATTATTTTTACTTCTTGAATTTATTTTTGATAAATTAATTATACTTTTTAATATCAAAGAATCTACTCCTTGTTTTTCAGATAGTTTTTTTGCCTTTAATGCATAATCAAGTCTAATTTCATAATTATCAATAGCATTGTATTTCGATTTTTTTAAATAAAATCCAATACTATCCGTCACCTTATTTTCTTTCTGAGAATAAGATAAGAATGAAAAAAAAACGCCTAAGACAAAAAATTTTAGATTCAATAGTGTAAATACTTTCTCAAATGTATTTATAATTTTCCAATTAACTTAAAATACTAAACCTTTATCTTTTGATAAAACTTAGATAATATTATCGTTGTTCAATATCGTTACCGTTATATACGGTATTTTCAGTTTCTAGTATAATTATTATATCATCTTCCTTTAATTCCTCTTTAGAATAAGCTGTTAATGATAAAAAAATAAGAGTAGCTATTAAAATGTTTTTTAGAGTTTTCATAATGATTTTATAGTATTTATAATTAAATTACTGGTCTTTGATTTTTTAGGAGTATATTATCGTTGCTCCATATCTCCATCTGTATATGGAATGCTTTCTTCTATTTCTGGAGTCGTTAATACTTCATCTTCATTTAAATCTTGTTTGGTACATGAGGTTAATGATGAAAATATTAGAGCTGCGATTAAAGTGATTTTTAAGGTTTTCATATTCAGTTTATTTTATAGTATTTATAATTGAATTAATAAGATTTTGATTTTTTAGAAATATTATCGTTGCTCCATATCTCCATCTGTATATAAAATGTGTTCAGTCTCTGGGGTAGTTAACACATCATCTTCATTTAAATCTTGTTTGGTACATGAGGTTAATGATGAAAATATTAGAGCTGTAATTAAAGTGATTTTTAAGGTTTTCATATTCAGTTTATTTTATAGTATTTATAATTGAATTAATAAGGTTTTGATTTTTTAGGAGTATTATCGTTGCTCCATATCTCCATCTGTATATGGAATGCTTTCTTCTATTTCTGGAGTCGTTAATACTTCATCTTCATTTAAATCTTGTTTGGTACATGAGGTTAATGATGAAAATATTAGAGCTGTAATTAAAGTGATTTTTAAGGTTTTCATATTCAGTTTATTTTATAGTATTTATAATTGAATTAAAATATTAAGACTTCATCTTTCGACAAAACCCTGATTGCATAATACTTAAAAGTATTATCGTTGTTCCATATCTCCGTCTGTACCAAGAAAATGTTCCGTTTCTGGAGTTAATATATCTTCTTCATCTAAATCTTGTTTTGTACAAGCCACTAATGATGAAAAAATAAGGACTACGATTAGAGTAATTTTTAAAGTTTTCATAATGTTTTATATTAAAAGTTTATATTAATTTTCTATGCTTATTTTAAAAAAACCCATACCTTTAACGCTTGCGTAATAAACACACAAGCTTTGAATTAAGGGAAAAATGGACAACTAGTTTATAGATAGATACGCATACAACATATCGATATAACTAACTGTTTATGAGGGATATTACGACTAGAAAAAGTCGAAAATGGATTAATTTTATTAATAGAACTAAGGGAAATCTAAACAGGCCTATTAAGACAAGCTAAATTACCCTAAAGCCTTTCACGCTCAGAAATTTACTCGACAAAACCTTTATTTTTTTCGCCGATTAGGGAAAAATCGACAAAATTCAGCTAAGCGTAGATTTATTTTTGACGATACTTGTTTTTACTATTTTAGTTTTCACATCTTCTTCAGATAATGAATTTTGTATTCTTTTAATTAATAATTGTGCTGCATTAGCTCCAATAATTTTTGCATGTTGACGTATAGTTGTCAATCTTGGAAGTGTATGATTTGAATCTGATTTACTAGCAAATGCAATAAGAGAAATATCTTTTGGTACTTTTAATCCCAAATTAACAGCAGTATTAAGAGCTATTACTCCAGAAGAGCTATCTGCAGCAATTACAGCATCAATATTTTTATTTTTCTTAAAAAAAGATTTTATTTTTTTTTGATGGTCGTCTTTCTTTTTAATCTTTAAAACTAAAGGCTCCATACCACTTTCCAATATAGCTTTATTATAACCGTGTTTTCTTAATTTCCCAACACTTAAATCATTGATATTACTAATAAAAACAATCTGCTTTCTTTTTTCCTGCATTAAGCTTTTAGTAGCGTTATATGTTGCATCAAAATCATCTACAATAACTTTATCACACATAACATCGTGTGCAACTCTATCAAACATAACAATTGGAAGACCCTGACTTATTGTTTTTTTAAAATGATCAATCTCATTATTAACTTGAGTTTCTTCTGCTACCGATAAAATAAAACCATCAACACTCCCATTTGCTAATAACTGTAAACTATCCTTTTCTTTCTCTAAAGATTCATTAGATATGCATGTAATAATATTATATCCTTGCTTAGTAGCTTCTCTTTCTATTCCAAATAATACTTTAGCTAAAAATCTATTAAGAATATTAGGTATAATAACTCCTATAGTTTTTGTCTTGTTTTGTTTTAAACTTAAAGCTACTTTATTAGGCTTATAATTGTATAACTCTGCTAGTTCCTTAACACGTCTAACCGTTTCTTCCCCAATCTCTTCACTATTATTTAAAGCTTTAGAAACCGTAGAAATAGAAACATTTAACTCTTTTGCTAGTTGTTTTAAAGTAACCATATAGATAATTTATAAGTAATGCAATTTACAAAATTAGTTTTTGTAAAATGTTTACTTAAAAATAAGTTATAACAAAAAAGTATTCTTTTGCCTTCTTTAAACACTATACTATTAAAGCAAACTTCATGAAAATTGTTTTATTCTTTGAGGTTAAACCTTTTGTATTTTATTTAGTCCTTTAAGTATTAATTTTTGTAAAAATTATTTTTATTATTTAATTTGTGGTAAGAGCAAAAGGAAGTTATTAAATTTAAAATAAAAGACAAAACGGATTATATTGACACCATTAAAATAGAACGTTTTAAAAAGAACATTAGAAAGACTTTATCACATAAACACAATAAATATCTTGAATTTATATATTTTACTGAAGCTAGCGGTTACCACGTAAAAGATAATCTAAAAATAGAGGCTCCTATTTTTTTCGTTGTAAGAAAAGATCAAATCCATTTTTGGAATATTGTAGCTAAACCAAAAGGTTATGTTATTATCATCAAAAAATATTTTATAGATAACTGCTTGGATACAAAAATAAAGCAGCAAATAATTAAAATAAGTGCTTTTACTCATTTGACACCTATAAATGATAATATTATTGAATATCAACAAAAAATACTGTTATTAAAGGTTTACTTGGTAAATTATTACAATTCAAAAAAAGAATCAACTAACTTATATTATCTATCAAAAATTTATTGAATTACTTTCAAATCAAGACAAGCTTTCGAATAGTGTTAATCATTATGCTAAATTGTTAAATATGAGTCCTCAAAATTTAAACATAAATTCCCAAAATGAATGTAATAAATCTGCATCAGAAATGCTATCCGATTTTATTTTAAGTGAAGCAAAGCGCTTATTATTATATTCAGATAAAAATATCTTTGAAATAGCATACTCTTTATTCTTTAAAGATAATTCTCATTTTACTAAATACTTCAAAAGACTAACAGGTTATACACCTAGCAATTATAAAAAACAATAACCTGAATTAAAAACCATAAACTTTTCAAAAAGACCATTTAATTAGACAATAATAACATAGGTTTGTATCCTAATAAACTAAAATAATTTGGCATGAATTTATTTCAATGCCTATATGATTAAACTAAACATATAAATGAATACTAAATTCTCTTTATTAACACTTCTCTTTTTATTTACAACAGTAGTTTTTGCTCAAAACGGTAGTATTAGTGGTACTATATTTGACAACGACTCAAACGAAGCTGTTCCCTTCGCAACAATAGCTGTTATTGATTCTTCATCGCAAACCGTAAAAGGAGCAATTTCCACAGATGAAGGTAAGTTTAATATCAATAATATTAATTATGGTACTTATAGTCTTCAAATTTCCTTTATAGGTTATCAAACTATTACGTTAAATAATATTACACTTTCAAAAACTTCTCCAGAAGTAAATATGAAAACGGTTATGTTAAAACCTCAATCGGAATCTTTAAACGAGGTAACCATTAAAGCTATAAAAAAAACAGCCTCTACTAAAATTGATAGAAAAACCTATAGTACAACAGATTTTGAAACTGCTAAAGGAGGAAATGCTGCAGATGTTTTAAATAAGCTCCCATCGGTTACTGTAGATCCAAATGGAAATGTTTCTGTAAGAGGCACATCTGATTTTATGGTTTACTTAAACGGAAAACCAACACAAGTTGATGCCAGCACTCTACTTTCTCAAATTTCGGCTAATGCAATCAATAAAATTGATGTTATTACAGTACCAACTGCACGCTATGATGCGCAAGGTAAAGGAGGTATTATAAATATTTCAACAAAAACTAAAGGGATTGAAGGTTTATCTATCTCTGCTAATGGTTTAATTGGTGGTGCTCCATGGGCTAATATTACAGATAAATATAGTAATTACAAACTAAATGATGATCGCTATGGAGGTGGACTTAATCTCGTTTACAATAAAAATAACATGTCTCTATATGGAGGTTTTAACTATAATAAAAAGAATGTGAATGGAAAACGTTCTGGAGATGCTCGAGTTTTAGTAAAAGATCCTTTAGGAGAATACTTTCATATGGTAGCAGCTGGTGAGCGTCCAGAATGGTATGAGTACTATTCTGCTAATGCTGGCGTCGATTTTAAATTAAGCAATAAAGACCAATTATCTTTATCTTATTTTTATGGTAATAGAACTGCTGGTAGAGCCGCTTATTATATTTACAATAACTTTTTTGCAGAAGCAGACAAGTCAAATAAAAATTTAACTTCAGAAACATGGGTTTACAACCCTAATATAGATAATAGATTTGGAGAATACCATACCATAAATGCAGATTATTCTATTGATTTTAATGAATCTTCTAATTTAAAAATAGCAACATCTTATGAAAACTCAGATTTAAGTAGAGAGCTTACCAATCAAAATTACGATTATAATCCAACTACAGATACTGCAAGTTCTACAATAGATCAAGGCTATTCACTATCAGATAGTACGCCGTTAAAAGGATTCAGGTTCTCAATTGATTATTCAAAAAATATCAATGAAACAGATGTTTTAGGATTTGGATTTCAAACAAATTATGCAAATATAGCTGGTGATTTTAATTTTGAAAATAACTTAGTGACCAAAGACTTAGATAATTCTATAGATTTATCTCGTACAGTATATGCTGCATATGCAGATTATTCTGGTAATGTTGGGAAACTAGATTATATCGTTGGTTTAAGAACTGAGTATGGAGATCAAAATATGGATGTAACCAATACAGATTATTTAACCCTATTTAATAATACTGGAAGATCTAATTATGAAGATAAAGAATTTGATCTTTTTCCTTCTGCTCATTTAAGTTATTCAATATCTGAAAAAGATAAATTAATATTAGCATCTAGTAGACGTATTAATCGTCCTTCTGTAACTAATTTAGCCCCATTTTTATATCGTCGTCATTTTGAAGTCTATGTGGTTGGAGATCCAGAACTTGAGGCTGAATATTTAAATAATGTAGAACTAACATATGATACTAAAATTGGAAAAAACACCTTTAGCCTAACTGGGTTTTACAGAGGTACAGATAACGCTGTTTTTAGAGTGAATACCACAACTACCAATGTTGAAAATCCAGATGTATTTGATATTTTACAAGAAAATGTTTTAATACGAAGTTATACTAATGCTGGTAATTCAACTGCTCTAGGAGCAGAATTAAATGCAAATATTGTAGTAACTTCTTTTGCTAAACTATTTTTAGGAGGTTCGTTATATAATTTTAATATAAAGGGTGATGTTTTTGGTTACAACGTTGATAACTCTAGTACTAACTGGACACTTAAAGGAAACTTAAATTTAAACTTATCTCAAACCTTTAAATTTAATTTTGATTATAACATCAAATCTAGAACAGTAACATCTCAAGGATCTAACGATAGTTTTTCAATGGCTAACATTGCTTTAAATTATAAACCTAAAAATTTAAAAGGCTGGGATTTTTCACTTAGAGGATTGGATATCTTTAGTACAAACTTACAAGGCTTAGATACTAATGCTTTTAATGGCTCGCAAGAACAAATATTCTATCAAGAAACAGAATATACGCGCAATGGTCCAATTGTAGAACTAGGCATTAATTATACCTTAAATATGAAAGGAAAAAAGAAAAAGGAAAAAACCTTTGAAGGGAATAAGCACTTTAAATAATTTTTGAATACTATCTATAAAAATTAAATGACCAAGTGCTTATTTATTGTGCTTGGTATTTTAATTATTAATAAATATAATCCCTAAAGCCTATGTAACAAACTAGTTTTGTTACATAGGCTTTATAATACAACTATATTATTCTGAAATAACTTTCTAGAATAAGGTTAAAGCATTCTAGATATACAGCTCTTTACAAATTGTACTCTATCATTTATAATCATAGAGTTTTTAAACTTCCCCATGAACTAAATCTATCTATAAGTTTTTATATGATAAAATGTATTTTTTTTACATCAAAAAAAAGAAGAAATATATTACAAATTAAAATACATTAAGTAAATTGTAAAAAAAATATTACTATTTAATTCATGTTGAGTAAATCATTTTATATTATTCTAATATTATTCATTGGAAAAAATGTGTTTTCTCAAAGAAGGTATAATCATTTTTCAGTAGAAATATCATATGGATTTAATATTCCTGCTATACCACGAAATAATATTTTAATACCTGATTATATTTTACCTAATCATCTCGATATTGGAATAAGATATATGTTTGACGAATATTTTGGTTTAAAAGCTCATTATGCTAACGATAGATTTAGAAATAAAAGTGATAAAAAAATTGGGAATGGCTACCATAGATTAGGTTTTGAAGCTGTATATAATTTAAGTAATAGACTTAATCTATTTAATAACAATTTTAATCTCTTATTTCATGCTGGAATAGGTATTACGCATGCATATCCAGAAACCATAAAACGATTCGAAAATGGAGGTAAATTTACTTTTGATTTAACACCATACGGAACTAAAAGATATGAAAGAATTGGGAATATTATATTGGGTTTAAAACCTATGTTTAGGTATTCAAATGACTTAGCAATAACACTAGACGCAGTTTATGTACTTAATTCGCAGCAACAGTATGCTTATAATGGCGAACTATTATATAAAAATAGAAAAAAGATACAAGGAGGCTTTATAAATTTTACTGTTGGAATCCATTTTTATTTGGGAAGAGAAAGAAGACATGCCGATTGGTATAATAACGGCAGAAAATATTAAATACACAAACTAATTGAATAATATAACTAAATATTTAAAGAAAAACTTTTTAGTTTCTTCTAGTAAAACAGTAGTGACATCTTTAGTTACATTGCTTCTATTACCTCTAATAATTGAACGATTAGGTTTAAAACTATACGGCATTATTAGTCTTACTTTACTTTTTAGTGGAACATCTTCCTTGATCGATTTAGGCTTATCGAAAGCTGTCATTTTGTTAAGCAATAAAACATCAGAAAACAAAATAATATCCTCCGCATTGTACATTAATTTAATAATAATAAGCATATTAACTATTCCTTTTATCTTATTACAATTATTATCTGTAGACTTACTTGGGAGTCATCTAAATATCGACAAAACAAATAAGTTTCTAATATTAAATACCGGTTTCTTACTCTTAACATTAATGCTCTTAAATAATTTATGCAAAGCTATATTAGAGTCCAAATATAAAGTACACATAGTCAACTTAACTTTAGCCATATATACTCCAACACTTTATACTATTATTTTCGTGCTTAGCTTTTTTACAGAACAATGCATCACCTACATTTTAACACCATTTGTTTTAACACTATTAATGCTACTTTTTAATATTATTTATATAAAACAACACACAACTATTAAAATAATAAAAGTAACTAAAAAGGATCTTAAACATGTTATAAAAAAATCATTAGCTTTTTTAAACATAGGTCTTATTAATAGCATGATAATGCCTATAATGCGATATGCATTTGTAATTCTTGTTGCCGATGTTGGACTTTATGCAATATTTGATTTATCATTTAAAATAGCTATGCTCGCCAACAGCTTTATCCTCTCATTGGCAACACCAATGTTTGCTGTTTTTTCAAAAGAAATTCAAGAAAATTCAAGAAAAATGATCCAAGTATCTTATAGAATATTTTACATATCTACAGCTCTTTATTTAACAACTACTCTAGCATATTATCTTTTTGGCAGTTACTTTTTAACATTTTTGAATATAAGCTCTAAAAACCTTGACCTTTTATATAACATTACATTTTTACTAATAATTTCTTTAGGTAGCGTAGCCTTAGTTGAGATATTCTATAGGTACTTTCTAGCTAATAATCAATTAATAAAAGCTTTTTTATTAAAATTAATTGTACCTATTATAGGTCTTATGCTCTTTTTTGTTTTTAAAGGTATTGACCTTATATATAGATTTATTTATGCTTATGGAACAGGTTTAATCATTAGTGCTATTGCAATTGCTTTAAGTTTTATGATTTATAACAAGAATAAAATTTCTATTAAAATATGATTTTTGTCTTAATCCTTTTTTTTAGTCTAGCTTTAATATTAGCTCTTGGTTATCCTAGCTATTTTCTGGTATTTTATATATTAGCTACAACCAAGTTTTTAGGTTTTATAGATCCAGCTTCTTTTATTATCGGAAGCATAGAAATAGGATATTTTGGGCTCAATACTATTGCTATTATTAGTGTGTTTTTTCAAAAAAAATGGTTTCTAATACCTAAAAAAACACAGTGGTTTATTTATTTAATATTACTCATGTTAGCTTATGGAATTATTAAACCTTTTTTAGATAATAACTCTTCAATTTTTCATGCATTCGTAGCAAGTAAAGAAACATGGTTTTACTTCCTTTTTTTATATCTCGTAGTCTATCGTTATAGCATAAATAATAAACTACTTTTAAATACTCTTAAGCTTATAGGTATATACTTAAGTCTTGTATATATAATTGGAAAAATTTCTCTACAACTTGTCCCTCCAGTATACAATAATGAAACTTTTGTTAGAACATTTTTCCCCACATACATAAGTTTAGCTGTATTTATATATGCAATTAGAATAAAGTATAGTATTATTAAAAATATAAAAGATAGAATCCTAATTTTAATACTCTTTCTAGGTCTTTTTTTAGCAGCCCACCTAAGCTTAACCATCATGACTTTAGCTGGCTTTTTATTATACAAATACATTTATGACAAAAAACTTCGCCTTAACATATTCTTCATTAGTCGTTTCATTTTCATTACATTTTTTGGAGTCTCTCTAACACTTTTAGCTATAACAGACTTATATGAAAAAGTAACACATGATGTTAATGCTATTATTAGTGGAGAAGATAATGCTTTAAACTCTAGAGATATTTATAACGAATTTAGATGGAAAGCTATTGAAAAACAAAAGGAGTCTGGCTACGGCTTTATACACCAATCTTCAAACTTCATGAAAAATATTAAAATATCTGGAAATAATAGATTTATGGAACGCTTTACTGTTATAGACTCGGGGTATGTTGATCTCCTTATTAAATTTGGAACTATAGGAACTACAATTATTATTATAATACTTGTTCTATACTATTCTCAAGGATTTTTTAACACATATAAAAACCCTTTATCATTAGCTATGTCAATTTATTTGATGCAATATCTCTTTATTAATTATACTTGGTCTGTTTTCACATTTGCTCATGGTATTATTCCTGGCGTACTAGCATTTCATCTTTCATTAACGAGTAATATAAACGAATTAGATAATAACTAATGTCAACAAAAATTCTTTACATATTATCTTCCTTTAATAAGTTTGGAGGCACTCCAAAAAAAACTATGGATCTAATTAAGCACTCATCAAACACATGTTATCTATATGTTTGGGGAAATGCTTATTCTAAAGAATTTAAGGAAGAATTTATTAGCTCTGGAGCCAATATTTTTGAAGGGAATTATAAAAGAAATATTTTTAAACATATTAATAGTTTACTAAAAATTATTGATAAGCACGATATAAAAATTATTCAATCTCAATTCTTTTTTGGAGAGTTATTGGCAGGAATATTAAAAACATTAAGACCAAAAATAAAACTAGTTATTGCTTTTGTTGGTTCTTTATCTCCTACAGGATATAAAAAGCAAATTCTAAACTTAATATACAATAAAGTAGATGCCTTTGTTTACATTTCTAAATATGTTCAAGAAGAAAAAATAAAAGCCCATTCAAAGTTAAAGAACACTAAAGGCGTTATAATTTATAATGGCACCATTAAGCCAATATCTACAAATAAAGTTATAGAAAAAAATAAAAATACTATCTCTATTTTATGTGTTTCATCTCTATTAAAAATAAAAAACATACAAATCTTAATAGATTGTTTAATCATACTTTTAAAGAAAAAATACACCAATATAGAGTTCTTAATTGCAGGTGACGGACCAGAAAGAAAAGAATTAGAAAAACAAATTCACGAAAAAGGCTTAACTAACAATTTTACCCTTTTAGGTCACAAAAAAAACATTGGCGATTTACACAAAACAACAAATATTTTTGTGCATCCCTGTTATATTGAAGGTTTTGGTATTGCTGTTGCAGAAGCTATGCTTGAAGGAAAACCAATTATTGTTTCTAATACTGGAGCATTACCCGAACTTATTAAAGATAAAAACACAGGACTCTTAGTTAATCCATTCGATGCCGAGCAATGGGCAAACGCAATTATAAAACTTATTGAACAACCAGATTATGCTAAAAAACTAGCCTCTAATGCTAAACAATATGCTGAAAAAGAATTTTCAGTAAAACGATTTGTTGATGATTATAATAAACTTTATGAAAATTTAACAGCAGCCACACCATCAAATGTAACAGCTAAAAACTATTATAAGATGAAAACCTAAATTATGATTCACAAACTAATAAAATATTTGCATAAAGAATCTATAGATTACTGTATCATTAATGGTTACAAATCATTGTTTGATATATCTTTAAATAACAGTGATGTAGATATATTATTTAAAAATAAGGATTTTTTAAAAATAGAAGATATTCTAAAAACATTTTGTCTCTTAGAAAATTTTAAAATCGTTCAAATTTACCATCAAGACGTTTATTCAAAAAACATTTTCCTTTTTAATCCTAAAACAAATAAATTGTTAAACCTAGATAGTTATGGTAAACTTCAAAGAAAAAACACAACGTTCTTTAGTGAAACCGAAATTTTTAATAATCTGTTTTCATATAAAGGAATAAAAACACTAACAACTCACCATGAATTCTTTCATTATTTACTAAAAAAAATAGATAAAAATGATATTACAGATGTATCATTCAACTATCTACGATCTCTATTTCTAAAAGAAGAAGAACTGTGCCAAAAAGTACTTCAACAAAACTTTAAAAGTCTTTCAAGTACTATTATTAAAGCATTTCAAACTAAAAACAAAAAAATACTCTTGGATTTTATTGAAGCATTAAAAACAGACATAAAAACCAAATCATCTATCACTCATAATGCTAAAAACAAATTAAGAATTCTTAAACGTATTATAAAACCAACGGGAATTGCCATTTCTTTTTTAGGACCTGACGGTTCTGGCAAGTCCACTATAATTGATGGTTTAATCAATAAGACTCTGCCTTATAGAAAAACAGCTTACTTTCATTTAAAACCAATTATAAATAATACTACAAATTCATCAAAAGTAACTAAAGCCCCTCATAAATATAAACCATATTCAAAATCGAAATCCTATTTTAAATTACTCTTTTTTATATATCAATATAACCTAGGCTGGATTAAAAATATAAGTTCATTAAGAATAAAATCGACCTTAATTATTTTTGATAGATATTATGATGACTTAATAGTAGATTATAAACGCTATAGATATGGAGGCTCAAAAAATATCGCAAAACTAACGCGTCACTTTATTCCTAAACCTGAGCTCTATTTTATTCTTACCGCAGATGCAAATATTATTTATAGTAGAAAACAAGAAGTAGATTACTATGAATTACAAACTCAAATTGAAGATTATAAAACATTAGTTAATGGAAAACAATATCATTATATCGATGCAAACAAGTCTCCCGAATCCATTGTTAATGAAGTATATTCAATCCTAATGAAAAAAATGCATGAAAGATATTAGTTTTTTTTCTGAAGATAATTACTTGTATTTACCAAGTATGAAACACCCCAAAGTAATATTAGCGGTTGGCAATAGAACAGTTGCGAAAAATGCTTTTAAATTATATAATCCTTTTTCTTATAAAGCAAAAAGTTTAAAAATAATTAGTCAATTTCTATTCATAAACTTTAATGCCCTAATACGTTTTTTGATTGTAACCAAATCGCATAAAAAATCAGAATTCATTGAATATCTAGAAAATAGATTTAACACTCAATTTACTGTTTCAGTATATTATTCTACAGAAAAAGACAAAGTAGTTTTACAATTACAATCCAACAATTCTATTTTTGGTTATCTAAAATTTCCAATAAACAAATTAGGCGTTATAAATTTAAACATTGAGAAAGATGCTATTAAATTATTATCAAAAAAAGAAATTGTAGAACCATTCATATTGTCCGCAACTTATGGAAATATCCCCTTTTTAATAACACCACAGCTAAAAGGTAAAATAGGAATTCCAGCAGAAAATGATATTGAAAATTTGGTTTCTCAATTAAAAAAAGAATCAAAACACAAATTAATAGACCATCCAAGAATTAAAGGCTTGTATTATGACCTAGAGAAGTTACAATTAGAATCGTACAGATTACAAATGGATCTAATTTTAGCAAATTCAGCTGAATATTATTATGAAGCCTTTGAACATGGCGATTTTGCCCCTTGGAATATAATCAAAACTCATAAAGGTCTTGTTCCTTTTGATTTTGAGTTTTTTATTAAAAACGGTATAGAATATTTCGATTTAATAAAATATCATTTTCAAGTTGGCAGGCTTCTTAAAAAAAAATCCCCCGTTCCCCTTTCCAACTATATCTTTAATAAAATAAAAACTAAAAATATAGAATCTTTGGTAGCACTGTTTCTAATAAAAGAAATCATTACCCTAGAAAGAACAAATGAATCTCATCAATTTCATGATAATATGCTAAACTTTATTTGTGAATAAACAACTTAAAATACTCGTATCTTGTTACGCTTGTAGCCCTTATAGAGGTTCCGAGCCAGGAATGGGCTGGAATTTTATTAAAACATTAAGTAAGCATCATGAAGTGCATGTTATTACAGAAAAAGAAAAGTGGGAAAAAGACATTAAAAAATCTATTAAAGAAGAAAACATAACAAACATTCACTTCTATTTTATTAAGAAAAAAAGAAATAAAAAACTTCGAAAAATATGGCCGCCATCCTATTATTGGTTTTATAAAGCATGGCAAAAAAAGGCTTATTACTTAGCCAAACAACTGGATATAAAAGAAAATTTTGATCTCATCCATCAACTTAATATGGTTGGTTATAGAGAACCAGGATATCTATGGAAAATAGATAAACCATTCGTTTGGGGTCCCATAGGAGGCACTCAAAATATACCATGGCGTTTATTTCCAGCATTTAATACCTACGGTAAATTATTTTATGGAGGGAGGAATATTGTCAATACTCTTCAAAAACATTTTTTAAAGCGCCCACGCTTAGCTGCTAAAAGACCTTTATCAACATTAATTGCTGCTACTCCAGATATTCAAAAAGATATTTTTAAATTATGGAATCAACCATCAGAAATTATAACAGAAGTCGGTACTAATACCTTTTTAGAAATTACGCCTTTTAAGAGGCAAACCAATGGGACTTTAAAAATTGTATGGTCTGGCCAACATACTTCAGGTAAAGCATTAAATATTTTATTAAAAAGTTTAGCTCAACTAGATTCAAAAACAAATTGGGAATTAGATATTTTAGGAATTGGTGCAGAAACTAAACGTTGGAAATCTTTAGCAAATAAATTACACCTTTCTAATCGTTGTAAATGGCATGGCTGGATTCCTAAAGACGACGCTTTACATATTATGAAAAATGGACACATATTATGTATAACTAGCCTCAAAGATTTAACAGCAACAGTTACACTTGAAGCTATTTCCCTTGGCTTGCCTATTATTTGTTTAGATCATTGTGGTTTTACTCATGTAGTTAATAACAAATGTGGTATCAAGGTTAAAGTTACTAATATAAATACCATTCATAATAATTTCAAAGAAGCCATAGAGCTACTATATACAGATGAAAAATTAAGAAAACAATTATCTGTAGGTGCATTAAAAAGAGTTAAGGATTTTACATGGAATAAAAAAATTGAAAAATTAAATACTATTTATTCAAAGCTATTAGATGAAACTACTAATTATTCATAATAAATATGGTAAACATAGCGGAGAAGAAGCCGTTGTTAATACTCAAGTAAACCTTTTAAAATCTAAAGGTCATCAAGTTATTACCTATTTTAGAAGTAGTAAAGAGTTAGAAAATATAACAAATGGTAAAATAAGAGCTTTTTTTACAGCATTCCATAATTCTAAAGTCATAGATGATATCAAAACATTAATCTGTAAAGAAAAACCAGATATTGTTCATATTCATAATTTATACCCCATTATATCTCCAGCTATCCTACCTGAAATTAAAAAAGCTGGAATTCCTATAGCAATGACAATACATAACTATAGATTACTTTGCCCAAACGGATTATTTTTTACCAATGGAAATGTTTGTGAAAAATGTACTGGCTTTGGTAAGGAGCTTAATTGTATAAGTAATAACTGTGAAAGTTCAATTTTTAAAAGTACGGGTTATGCATTAAGAAATTTATGGGCGAGAACCAATAAACATTACATTAATAATGTTGATGCATATCTATGCCTAACTAATTTCCAAAAGGAAAAACTTATTACAAACGGTTTTGAAAAAAATAAATGTTTCGTAATCCCCAATATATACAATAAAGGCATTAGGGATATAGAATACAATATTAACAACCGCCATTATGTTGCTTTTGCAGGCAGGATAAGTCCAGAAAAAGGGATTCCTCTTTTATTAGAAGCTGCTAAAAGATTACCACAAATCAATTTTCAAGTTGCTGGTGAGATGCGAGAAGGATATGAAAAAGAATTAAAGATACCCAGAAACGTTATTTTAAAAGGTATGCTTAATACAAATGAAATGAAAACATTTTATTCCAAAGCAAGGCTATATCTACATACAAGCATCTGTTATGAAGGGTTTCCAATGGTATTCCCTGAAGCAATGGCATTTAAACTTCCTATAATAGCACCTAAAATGGCTGGCTACCCAGAAATAGCCGAAAATGATGTCAATGGTCTTTTATTTGAACCTCAAAATAGCTTAGATCTTACAAAAGTGATTTCCAATATTTGGCATGATGAAATCAAACTAAAACGTTTAGGAACAAACGGGTTTAAAAAAATGAAAGAAAAATACAATACTGATTCTTATTACAGTTTATTAGAATCTGCATATAATTTCATTCAAAATTAACTTTTAATAATACGTATCATGGATTTAAAAAACATTGTAGATAAACATGTATTCTCTTCAAATTTAAATGAAATAAATCTAAATAAAAGGTGCATTATAAATACAATAAACCCACACTCTTACTGTGTTGCAAAAAATGATATAACTTTT
This sequence comes from Flavivirga aquatica, assembly GCF_001747085.1. Lineage (GTDB taxonomy): Bacteria > Bacteroidota > Bacteroidia > Flavobacteriales > Flavobacteriaceae > Algibacter_C > Algibacter_C aquatica. The sequence continues at coordinate 5,647 of NZ_MDJD01000043.1, read as the reverse complement.
CAAAAAACCTTACTAAATAGTGATATCCTTTTACCAGACGGCATAGGAATAGTATTAGCTACAAAAATGTTATGTGGTAAGACCATAAAGAAAATAGCTGGTGCAGATATTCACAAACACTTATTAGAATATGCTAATTCAAACCACAAAAAAGTATTTTATTTAGGATCAGCTCAAAATACCTTAAGTTTAATTACTAATAGATTAAAAGTAGAATATCCAAATATTATAGTCTCAAGCTATTCACCTCCATATAAAAAGGAATTTACTAAAGAAGACTCTACAATAATGGTTAATGCTGTTAATACTTTTAATCCAGACATTTTATTTGTTGGAATGACAGCTCCAAAACAAGAAAAATGGGTAGAAACATATAAATCGGATATAGATGCTACAGTTATTACTTCTATAGGTGCCGTTTTTGACTTTTATGCAAGAACCGTAAAGCGATCTAGTCCTTTTTGGATAAATTTTGGTTTAGAATGGTTACCTAGATTTATTAAAGAACCTAGACGGCTATGGCGTAGAAACCTTATTTCAACACCACTATTCATATGGTATTTAAGTAAATCTAAACTTAATTTGAATTAAGCTTATCGTTTTTAGTAGTTAGCTTACATAAAAAACAAAAATTCTTTTCAATAAATGCTGTTTCACATTAAATAATTAATAATATATACATATTATCTAATCAAATATAGCTTCCCTTTTATAAATTTTACCCAAATTATTCTTGAATCTGGTTATAACTCTTATAAGTTAAGTTTATACTACCTATAAAGTTAATTTACAACATGTTTAATACAAACATCCAGTAAAAACAATTGCTATCATCTTAATAAGATTTATTTTCTTACAAAAAATTATTTTTTGTAGTATTTTTTTGTAGATTAGCAATTCCCAACTATTAAAATAAACACCATGAATATTATAACAAATACACCTATACATCTATATAACAATAGCATAGAATGGATTATAGCTTCATTATGTCTATCTGCGATAGTATCTTATTATTCTTATCCAATTATAATTAAAATTTCGAAAATAAAAGAATTAATGCAAGAACCTGGAAATAGAAGTTCACACATTCGTAAAACTCCAAACTTAGGTGGAATTGGGATTTTTTTAGGAATTGTAACTGTACTTACTTTTTTAGGTAGTATAATGTCTTACAATAACTTGTTATGCCTTATAGGAGCTTTAATATTATTGTTTTTTACAGGATTAAAAGATGATTTAGTTGAATTGTCACCAATTAATAAATTATTTGGACAAATAATAGCTTCTCTATGTATAATAATTATAACAGATATTAGAATTCATAGCTTCTTTGGAATCTTTGGGATAGATTTATTACCTTATACTTTTTCAATTATTTTTACATTATTTGTATTTATTTTAGTAATAAATGCCTTTAATTTAATTGATGGAGTTGATGGACTTGCTGGGTGTCTAGGTATAATATCAAGTATACTATTTGGTGTGTTTTTCTTTTTTAACGGTAATGATTCAATCCTCTTCATATCTCTAAGTCTAATTGGAGCCTTAGCAACATTTTTAATCTTTAACTTTTCAAAAACAAAAAAAGTATTCATGGGAGACACAGGTTCAATGATTGTAGGTTTTTTAATAACATATCAAAGTGTTAGTTTTTTAAGAGTATATCACAATGTAGAGCTGTTCTCATCACTTACCAATCCTCCAGTATTGGTAATTGCCATTCTTAGTTTTCCTTTAATGGATACATTAAGAGTATTTATAATTAGATTGATTAACAAAAGAAATCCTTTTTCAGCTGATAAAAATCATATCCATCACAATCTTCTTTCTTTAGGCTTTAAACACTGGGAAATCTCATTAATTGCATCAGTTTTTATTGTAATAATGGCTGCTCTAGCTTATAAATTTAATGACATAAACCCACATCTATTACTTTTTGTTCTTATGGTTCTTAGCTTTATTTTTTCTATTACTCCATTTTTAATTTTAAAAATGTTACAAATCAATGAATCTAAGTTTAATTCTATAAACTCTGAGACTATTAGTTCATTAGCTAACATTAATAAAAAACCATACTATTCTCTCAAATTAGAAAAAGTATATAATTCTATATTAAATATTTTTTTAACAGTAATTATTTACCTTTCATTGTAGTAAAATACTTGTTATTTTTAATATCTTTATAGACATTAATTAACACAACTAAAATGTTAAAACTAGAAACCGCAAATATATATGCAGTTTTATTAATAATTACTTTCCTCATATTTTCATCTTGTGCTTCAAAAAAGGATATACTCTATTTACAAGATATCGATAATAAAGAAGGTAGAAAAATTAATTATGTATCTAACAAAATTCAAATTAATGATGTGTTAGCTATTAAAATAAGTTCTCTTTATCCTGAAGCAGCAATTCCATATAATTTTGATAATAGTCTATCTACAAATTCAAGTTTTATTGAAACCCTTAAATTACAAGGAAATCTAGTATCACCTGAAGGTAACATTATACTACCAGTTATAGGATCTGTTAAAGTTTTAAAAAAATCTACTACAGAATTAGAACTTCATATTAAATCTATTCTTGAATCTGGTGGTTATTTAAAAAATGCCATAGTAAGCGTTCGAATTCTTAACTCAAAAATCACCATTTTGGGAGAAGTTGTTGCGCCAGGGACGTACACTATTACAGAACAAAATGTTACTTTATTACAAGCCATTGGTTATGCTGGAGATTTAAAAATAAATGGGAATAGAAAAGATGTTCTAGTCATTAGAGATATTAATGGTATTCAACATATCAAGCATATTGACTTAACTCAAACCGATTGGTTTGAAAGTCCTTTTTATTTTCTAAAACAAAATGATGTTATTATAATAAGTCCCAATAATACAAAAATTAAAAGTTCAGGGTATATTGGCAATGCAGGTACAGTATTAACAATAGCATCAATTTTGTTAAGCACTGTTATTATATTGACTAGATAATTTAAAAATGGCAAAAACTCCTTACTATTTATCTAATGACAAAGATACTTTCAATATAAAAGAAGAAGCTGTTAAGTATATTCGTAATTGGCCTTGGTTTATAATAACAATGTTTTTATTTATTTCTATTGCTTTTTTCTATTTAAAATACACCTCTGTAAATTATAAAACTGTTGGGAAAATTAAAATTCTAGATGATTCATCAAAGTCTTTAGAATTGCCTAATGGCATATATTCTTTATTTGAAAGTTCTAAAGTAAATTTAGAAAATGAAATAGAAGTAATAAAATCGCATCGCTTATTAGAAAATGTAGTAAAAAAACTAAATCTAAATGTTACATATTTTGAAGAAGGCACAATTAAAAGTAAAGAGGTTTGGATTACTCCATTCAAAATATCCCAAATAGATTCCATTCAAAAACTTCCTGAAAATCAATATTTCATAATAGAAATAAACTCTAATGGATATAATATTTCTAAATCTGAAACTAAAGAATGGAAAATTGATACACATAGATTAGATAGTGTTTATTCCGATTTACCTTTTTTAATTAAAAACACCTCCGATTCTACAATAAAAAAGCATCTAGGGAAAAAGTATAAAGTTGTATTTAGTAGTATTAGACAAGCCACCATGAAATTATCTTCTAAATTAAAAGTGAACCATGTCGGCAAGTCTAGCGATATTTTATCATTATCTACTATTGGCGAATCAAATTTAAAATCGGAGACTATTATAAATGAAATAATTAATCAATTTGATATAGACGGTATTTTAGATAGGCAACTACTATCACAAAGAACTATAGATTTTGTTGATGGCCGTTTTGTTTTTCTTACCAAGGAACTAGACTCCATAGAAAATAATAAAAAAGGATTTAAACAGAATAATAACCTAAGCGACATTAGCTTAGATACAGAATATACTATTGTTAGAAAAGCAAATACTTTTGATGAAGTTTTACAATTAGAAACACAACTAGAAATCGCAAAACTTTTAGGAGAAACACTAGATAATCAAGATATATTCAACTTATTACCCGCTAATATAGGTCTAGAAAATGTTGGAATTAATGGATTAATAAACGATTTTAATCTTGAGATAAATCATCGAAATAAGATAATTAAAAGTGCAGGTATAAACAATCCTATTATCTTAAGTCTAGAGAATAAATTAATTAAGTTAAAATCAAACATTTTAAAATCTGTAATTGCTTATGAAAAACAAACAAAAACAGCACTAAAAAAAGCTAATAAGGTAAATCATAAAACAAATGGATTATTTTCTGGGATTCCGAAAAAAGAAAAGATATTAAGATCTATAGAACGGCAACAGCATATAAAAGAAACTTTGTACATACTATTGCTAGAAAAAAGGGAAGAAGCTGCAATAAATTTAGCCATAACATCTCCTTCTATAAAAGTAGTAGATTATGCGATAACTAGCTCAATTCCTATATATCCCAAAAAAGTAAACATTTATTTTATTGCCTTAAGTCTTGGCTTTATCTTACCCTTTATTTTTTTCTATATTTTATTCTTTATTGATTCAAAAATCCATAACAAGGAAGATATCGTGTTAAAAAATAAAAAAACGCCTGTTAGTGGAGAAATTCCTTTCTTTAAAGATCGTAAAATTTTAAAAGGAACTTCAGATAATTCAGTATTATCTGAATCCTTTAGACTTTTAAGAACAAACATTGATCATCAATTAAGTAACCAATCTGATTTTATTGAAAATACAGGAAAAGTTATATATGTTACATCTACAATAAAAGGAGAAGGAAAAACCTTTACATCAATTAATTTAGCGGTATCTTATTTGGCTTTAAACAAAAAAATAATCCTAATAGGTGCAGATTTTAGAAACCCACAAGTCCATTCTTATTTTAATGTAACAAAAATGGCTAAAGGTCTATCTAATTTTTTAAATGATACTCAAATTGAGTATGAGAATTTAATTGTTAACCATAACTTTTCAGATAATTCTAATTTAAAAATATTATTATCAGGTAATATCCCCCCAAGTCCAGCTGAATTATTATCTAATGGACGCTTTGAACAACTTTTACAAAAATTAAAAAAAGAATATGATTATATTATTGTTGATACTGCACCAACAATTTTAGTCACAGATACTCTACTAATTGCTCCATTTGCAGATACAATTATTTACGTAGTTAGATCACGCTACACTGATAAAAAATTATTAACATATACTAATGAACTTATAGAGTCTAATAAATTAGGAAATGTTAGTTATCTATTAAATGGAGTAATACCAAGTAGGTTATATGGATATAACTATAATTATGGATACAACTACGGATATGATCAAACAAGTCTCAAAAAACCTTGGTACTCAAGATTGTTTAATAGACAATAAAAAGGGATCAAGCCCAATTGTTGTGTTTATGCAAATATTCTGGTAAGTCTAAAAAGGAAGAATTCTACATTTTTGACTCCTAAAAATATTCCTTTATCCAAAATTTGTATAATTATTTTAAAACAATGACAAAAAAAATCCTCAACAAAGAAATGTTGAGGATTAATTAAACACTGAGTTAATATCAGTATCAAAAAAGGCAACGACCTACTCTCCCACAAATGCAGTACCATCGGCGCTAATGGGCTTAACTTCTCTGTTCGGAATG